>NZ_LMAS01000001.1:0-32666 GCF_001509555.1 Bacillus sp. FJAT-29937
CATCAATGCCTGTAAATTGCATAATCTTTAATAAGTTATCTAAATAGTACTATGGGCTCCCATCTTAATGAAGGTGGGAGCTATTTTACGCTTACTGATAGGCAATGAGCCTATTCAAGTCCTTTACAGTTAATTCAGATGGGTCAATTGCAAGCTTAAATTCATTACTGACTTTGTCAATTAGAGAAAGAGCAAACTCTATTTGTTTGGCTGTTAATTTGTAATCATTTCTATTGGCTGCCAGTTTTACATTTTGCTGATTTACATTGGTAGATTGAATGTTTGCTGCATGTTCTTTAAGTTTTGCATCTATTATTGCCTCGACATCGGCCTGGCTTATGTTTTGAGTCTTTTGTTGGGATGTCTGCTGGGTTGGTTTAAATATTTTATCAAGAAGCCCTTTTAACACCATATCCACTTCGCTTTCATTAACATTTATTCCTATATATTCTATTATTAAATGATTGCGGTAGAAAAACAATAGTTATTAGTTATTTCATCCTATTGAGGTAATTATTAGTGATAGTTCCCAAGTAATTTATTTAAATTGGGACAGGAGACTATAAACTAAGTAGGGAAATACCACTCAACATTAAATCTACAAGATTTTTTAAAAGGGGAATTAAAGAAGTTTGTCTTAATTAGTTGAATACTCTTGATTTGGAGGTGCGAACCATGACAAATGGGAGTTCCACAGATTTTTTGATTAGTAGAGCTTTAGCTAAATAACTAATCTGAGAATAAGTTTTTCCCTAATTTAGCTGCGAGGCCTCCTAAGACATTTCCTGACCTAATGTCCCTATTCCTCCATTCTTATGGTATATTAGTATAGCATTCTATAAGATAAAGGAGCAGTCATGATGAGAAGAGAATGGTTTCTGCGCTGGTCTTTTTTTGTTTTTGGATTAATGATTTTAGCTTTTGGGATTTCTCTAACTATTAAAGGGAAACAATTGGGAATTGGACCGTGGGACGTTTTTCATTACGGGTTATTTCTTAAATTCGGGCTCTCCATTGGATCCTGGTCGATCATTAGTGGATGTTTACTTTTGTTCATTAGTTCAGTAATTAAAAAGGAATGGCCAAAAATAGGAGCACTGCTTAATATGGTGTTTCTCGGATTGTTTATTGATTTTTTTAATTGGCTGCTTCCGCCAGTTGATGGTTTAATAGGGGAATCATTGGTATATATGCTTGGTGTAATTTTTCTAGGGTATGGAATTGGTTTATATGTTTCTGCTGACCTTGGAGCAGGACCAAGAGATAGTTTTATGCTTTTGATTATCGAAAAAACCGGCTGGAGCATTCCCTGGGTACGAAATGGAATTGAAATCACCATTTTTCTTATAGGCTGGTTGTTAGGAGGCCCTGTAGGAATTGGTACGGTCATTATTGCTTTTGGCTTAGGGCCCATCCTTGGAATTTCAATTCCTCAATGCCAAAAAATATTTTCCTATTGCCTCAAACATGAGACTTCGACCATTACAAACACTTCCATTCGATGAAGAAGAGACAAACTTGTCATAGTTACTAGTTTCGAAAATATGAAGAAAAAGTTGATATAACAATTAAAAACGTACAAGAAGAGACCCTAATTTCTAATATAAAATAACATTATTATCAGCACAAAAAAAGCTTGGCTATCCAAGCTTTTTTCATATGATTTCGCCTTACTCCAATAAAGCAGCCTTTAGTTAAACGATTTTCCAAGAATCTCATCCCAATAAGATAAATAAAGCATGTGCCCTTCATTTTCTATAAAGGAATAAGTCGAATTAGAATATTTTTCACGAAGGTAATTAGAAGTTTCCGTAGTCCATATCGTATCTTTGCCTCCTTGCCAAATATTTACTTTTACATTAAGTAAAGGATTCCTTTTGTCATCAAATTTTTGGCATAAAGCAAGAGCATCATAATATACCCCGATGCCTTTATTATCGTAGCTTTCCACGGCACCTTTGATAATGACTGGCTTCATGATAGGGTCATCTGCAACTTTTTTGTCCTCATCAACCATTTGTTGTATAGATTTTTCTATGGTAGAATCCAAACTTTTTGTTATCTTTTTACTGAGGCTTTTAAAATAAAACTTTGTCATAAGCGGTATGTACTTATTCATAATCACAATGCTTTTCCAATTCGAAGGCAGAATCTTTTTAGTTTCGTTACTGTTTAATGGGATGGCACTACTAATTAAGTTAAGGGAAGTGACTTTTTCGGAATATTTGCCTGTGAAAACTTGGGCGTATAATCCACCCGCAGACCACCCTATAATCGAAACCTTTTCAATTCCTTTAGCAATAAGGAACTCATTTATTGAGTCGGCAAAATCCTCCATTGAATATTTGAACTTTACATCGGAACCTCCATAACCTGGGCGATTAATGGCAAAGAATCGAACATTATATTTATCTAATATTTGTGTATCAGGATGAATGGAACTAGCTGACGAACCGAAACCGTGAAAGAAGATAACTGTATTCTCATTCGTATCCCCGTAACTTAAATAAGATAGTTTTCTATTATCCTGTAACCGAATAAATGAGTCATTGTACTCTTTCAAAATGAATCTCCTCTCTTTTCTCGTTTTTCTCCCTTTTTATTCAACGCAGGAAGTCCAATATCCTTTTTCCACTCAATCGACCTGATAGATTTTATTGGCCCAAAAAACGTGATTACGGGCTTATTAGCTAATTTCCTTTTTTATAGTTTTATATTAATGTGGAGCTGCTTAGGAATAATTTGAAAGTGCACGATCGAAGCCCATGAGCATACTTCATCTGAAACATTAGATATTGAAGCATGCCATGAGACAGGGAAAGCTGAAATGTGATGTTATTTTTTCTTTAATTATTCTAGCAAATACAGGTATTTACGATTTTTATATTGAATACATATAACGGTAAGTTTTACCCATATATGACTAAAGGAGGTAATAAAAAAAATTATAATTAATGGAAACTATCATCTTAAGCGCTCTGTTATTTGCGGTCGGTCATTACGGGGCAACGAATATGGTGGCACCTGTCACAACTTTAGTATGGATTCGGATGATTTTATTAAATGGAATAGGCGCTGTTGTTTTCGGACGGTTTTTTTGTAAAAAAGCCCTAGAAGTATCATTTATTTCACATGCCACCTAAACATTTCAACAACTATTTTTGCACAAGTTTGGTTTTTAATCATATAAGAGGGATCGTGAAAAATGAATAGTTATATTATAGTAGAAGGTTTGTATAAATCATTTGGTCAACAAATAGTATTAGAAAATGTAAACTTCAAGGTGAAAAAAGGAGAAATAGTAGGGTTATTGGGCCCAAATGGGGCAGGGAAAACGACCTTTATCCGCATATTGAATGGCGTTATCAAACCGGAAAAAGGGTCGATCTCAATAAATGGAATGGATCCTGTCTCAGAGGGAGACGCAATTAGAAAAATATCTGGAATTGTAACGGAAAGTGCGGGACTGTATCATCAGATGAGCGGAAGAGAGAATCTTGAATTATTCGCTGAATTATATGAGGTAACAGATAAGAAAAGAGTGGCAGAGCTTCTTGAACTGTTTGATTTGAAAGAACATCAGGATAAACCAGTGGGAAAGTATAGTACCGGAATGAAAAAGCGGTTGGCCTTGGCAAAGGCGCTGTTGCATAAACCGGACATTCTGTTTTTGGATGAACCGACAAATGGACTGGACCCTGACGGAATTCAGATGGTCTTGTCCTATTTAAAAAAATATAATCAGGAAACTGGGACCACGATTATCATTTGTTCACATGTCCTGCATCAATTGGAGACAATCTGCGATTCTTTTGCTTTCATCGAAAATGGGACGATAGCTGAACAAGGAACTTTAACAGAGTTAGAGGATAAATATGTTCAAAACGTCACCGTGAAAGTAAATACGACATTTAAGCCACAAGATAAGCATTATTCAAAGTTTCCTTGCAGAGTGCTGGGAGAATCCATGGTGGTTTTTGATCTGCCTTCTAAAAATGATATCCCTCAGTTGCTAAATGGCTTACTGAAGACGGATCCTGTTTATTCGGTTACGATCATGAACAATGATTTACAATCGATTTACTTCAAGGTAAGGGGGTATAAATAATGGGCACATATATTAGTAAAGCTTTGATTAAAAAAGACCTTAAAGATATTTTTAGAAGTAAAACATTGCTGGTAACCATGATTATCATCCCAATTGTGTTTACTGTTATTTTCCCTTCAGTTGTGTTGGGCGGTGCCTTGATTTTTGATATCGAAAAAATTGCCGGAGATGATGGACAGAAGCTAATTGATGCTTTTCTCAAGAGTACAACGGGTGATGAGTTTTCTTCTTATACACTTGAGCAGCAAATTATTTATATGTTCATTAATTTTATGCTTCCAACCTTATTTTTGCTGGTTCCGATTATTACAGCCATGACAGTGGCCGCTAACAGCTTTGTTGGAGAGAAGGAAAACCGAACGCTGGAAAGTTTATTGTTTTCACCAATTTCCATTAAAACGTTATTTCTGAGCAAGATATTAGCTTCTTTCATACCGCCATTATTTGTTTCTGTCATCAGTTTTGTAGTTTGTGGAGTCATTATCAATTCTTTGGGGTATCCTTTGTTTGGCAAGCTGATCTTCCCATCGGGTAACTGGGTGGCGTTAATAACTTGTCTTTCCCCAATGGCTATCTTGCTTTCGGTGCTGCTGAATATCTTAATATCAGCAAGGGTGAAGACGTATCAGGAAGCCCAGAACCTTGGTGGAATTATCGTTCTGCCTGTAATTGCAATGATGATTGGCCAGGTTAGTGGACTGTTTTTACTGGGAGTTCAGTTAATCATCCTGATTTCAGCAGGAATATTAATTGTGAATCTGGTATTATGGAGCAGAATTTCAAGAAATAATGACAGATATGTGTTATTTGAAAAGCAAATACATTAAAAATATAAGACTCCTTTTTAAATAATAAAGGATTTTTTCTTATTGGAAACAATTTAGAGGATTTTTGAATGCTTATCGCAATTTGATATATTTACACCATCAATTAGGATTACACTATTCGTACCATCATACATCCGAAGCAACAGCTGCAAGATGGTACTTTTACCACCACCTCTGTTTTTCACTACAGCCAGAACCCTGCTGACGGCAACAATATGTGGGTTAAATTTGTATATAGTGAAATTATTGCACCAGAGAAAATTGTTTACAGCAGTTTCTTTTCTGATGAAGAAGCTAACACCGTACGTTCACCCTTTGACGCAAATTGGCCTATGGAAACCCTGAATACCATTTCACTAACCGAGGACGAAGGTAAAACAAGTCTTACAATGATAGTGGCTCCGGCATCTCCGACTAAGGAAGAGATCAAAACCTTTGAGGACTCAAAAGAGATGGCTCAAGAAGGATATGCCGGAACTATTTTTCAATTAGATGAACAGTATTTGAAGCATTAATGTTTACGATTGCATTTGCAAGTTTGATCGTAGCCATTCTGTCATTTAATCATAAAAAATAATCCACCCTTGAGTTAGTGAGGCTCTGGTGGATTATTCCCTGTTTATAGCCGATCCCTTTGTGGGAACCGTCTATTGCTGGACTGGACATGTTACAGCATGTCCGGTCTTTTTTTATTTTATGTTGTAATAAACCTATTATAACTGATTATTGTGTAGAAGTTCAAATTCTTTATGGATTACATTTACTTCCTGTTATTTTAAATATAACCTAACCACTCTGACTTTTTATTCATTCTAGTGGGTAGCATTCCCCTTAATCGCTGATATCATAGATCGTTTTTTTATAAAAATAACGGAACAAACAGTCCGCAAAATTCATTAGCCGGAGGAATTTTGATTTTTAGTGTCTTCATTAACTTTTCCTAAACTGGAGAGGTGAAAATGTACGTTGTTCCGAATACTTTTAAAATAGGGGTTAATATTAAAATGGATGACAAAATCAAATTGGCAAACATTTTAAAAACGGAATTACACCATCGGATTATTATTTTGCAATTGAGATAGGTGAAACTGCCCAATAGGCATGTTCATTACATAGAGGAGATCGTATGATTAGACTACAGGTAAAGGAGAACCCTTGGATGGAGCCTCTCGAGAAAGGTTTTTATTGCCAACCAACACTTGAACTTGCAAAAGCATTGCTAGGATGCATCCTTATTAAGGAAACGCCCTTTGGAATTGCATCGGGCATTATTGTCGAGACAGAAGCATATATGGGACCGCATGATCGGGCGGCACATAGTTTTGGTGGGCGTCGTACAAAACGAACTGAAATTATGTTTGGTGAACCTGGTATCACCTATACATATTCCATGCACACCCATTGTCTATTTGACGTGGTAAGTGGGGAAATTGGTCAACCTCATGCCATTCTCGTTAGGGCATTAGAACCCTTTTCCGGTAAAGAATTAATGGCCAAAAGAAGAGCAAAAGCAAAAAATGAAATCCAATGGACAAACGGCCCGGGTAAACTTTCAGAAGCACTTGGCATTACAATGGCTGACTATGGCCATCCACTTGATAAATCCCCGCTTTGGATAGCAAAGGGAAAAGACATAGCCCCTAAGGATATCGCAACTGGACCAAGAATTGGCATACAGAATACAGGTGAGGCGGTCCATTACCCGTGGCGTTTTTGGATTTCCGGAAACAAATTTGTTTCTCCAAAAACCAGATAAATGTGCCGGAACTTTTTATCAATTAGATGAATACTTAACAAAGATGTAGACAGTTTTAAATAGCCATAACAAAAACACCGGCCAAAGGTATTTTTTGTTATTAATAACTAACGAAAGTTTACTTCCTTAAATAAAATGGGGAATTTCGTGACTGAAAAATAATAACTTTTAGCGGGAGATTTGTCTGGTAGGGGCCAGGATCAGCTCGAGCTTGCATATCTTCTTGCAAATACATATGAAAAATGTTATACTACATATGAATTATTTTTGTTCGGTGTAAAGGATAGGGTTAGAAAAACTTTTCGTCTTGATGATCACTAAGAGCAAGGATAGTAATACAATGTGTGTTTTTCACACTAGGAGGCAACAAAAATGGAAAATGGTAAAGTAAAATGGTTTAATAGCGAAAAAGGCTTCGGATTCATCGAGCGTGAAGGTGGAGAAGACGTATTCGTTCATTTCTCAGCTATTCAAGGCGAAGGTTTCAAAACTTTAGATGAAGGTCAAGCTGTGACTTTCGATGTTGAGCAAGGTCAACGTGGAGCTCAAGCAGCTAACGTGCGTAAAGCTTAATAATAAAACCAAACTCAAGCAGGCTCTTTAGAGAGTCTGTTTTTTATTTATCATTTAAGCAAAGAACCCCACTCATGAATAAGTAGGGCACATGTAAACAGTAAATCAAATGGTAAACAAAGTGTATCACATAATCACAAATTCTCCAAATATACAATTTTAAATCCTTTTGCAGGTTGTTCTTAAAAATTTACCGTACAGGCATCTGCATCAACATAAATAAGAAAATACTCATGTTAATTTGTCAGAAAGGAGAATAAATCACATGCTAACAATTTTACAAGAAGTACAATTTGAAAACCTTTATCAATTAATTGAAGATTCTTTCCCTAGCGATGAATATAGGCCCTACCAAGCACAACATGCTTTACTTTCTCGCCCTAACTATAAAATATTCGTTTATGAAAAAGATAATAAGCTTGCTGCTTTTTTTGCCACATGGGAAGGACCAGATTTTCTCTTCCTGGAGCATTTTGCCGTTAAAGAAAGCTTTCGCAATGATGGCTTAGGGTCGAAACTACTCCAAGCATTTCTTGAGCAACAGGCAAAACCTATCGTGATTGAAATCGAACCACCAGAGGGGGGGATCGAAAAAAGGCGAGCTGGTTTTTATGAACGAAATGGCTTTAGCCTTAGTCAGTGGGGTTATGTTCAACCAGCACTTGCAAATGGGCAAAGCCCGGTGTCAGTTGTATTAATGTCTTATCCGGAGCCATTACAAGAACAAGCATATCAATCCTTTAAAAACTGGGTATTTAAACACGTCTATTCATAATTGGATTTTTTGTTGTAAATCCGCGTTACCTGAGGCTAAATCTAAACGTTCCATCTTTGAAAAAAGTCTCTGGAACTCGGTAGAAGCGGAAATATCATTGCCATTCTGTCATTTAGCCATAAAAAATAATCCACCCTTGAGTTAGTGGCTCAGGTGGATTATCCCGCCAAAATAGCCGATCCCTTTGTGGGAACCGTCTATTGCTGGACCGGACATGTTTTCACCATGCTCGGTCTTTTTTAATTTATGAAGTACTTACATATATTATAACTGTTGTTCAAAAAAATAAACTATTAGATTCAATTTTGTAGGAAAAGAGCTTCGGATTAAGGAGATTAACGTTTTTTTTTTAGGTAAACTAAGTGTGTTATTTAGCAAATGATCAAGGAAGTGAAAGGGAAATATTATGACAAATTGGATTGAGCAAATCAGAATTCGAAAACGATTACGATATTTAATTATAATTTTATTACTTGGGTTAGCATTGATCCTACCTCAACAATATGTAATAACCGATATTGCATATGTCTTCATACTGTTCCTAATTATATATTTTTCTTCGTATATACAAACGGCTCCTCTTTGGAAAGGCTTTTTCTATTCATTGATTGTGATGATAATCGTCGTCTTTGTCTTTTTATCAATAATAATTTTGTTTCCACATATTCCTTTTATGCTACTGTTAGCGATTGTCTTTCTTACAGCAGGATTGTGTGTGTACTGGATAGGTTAAAAATCACCTTTGAAGCTTACTTCATTAATTAATTGTGGAGATAATCTAAGAAGGGATATCGCTGTTTTTTGTTGAAGTAATTCAACTATAGGTGCAGTTTTGTGGAGGCAGAAAATTAGCTAAGAAAAACTTTTATAATAGTTGAAGAAACTTAATTAAGGTATAAGCGTATAGTGAGGGTAGTGAAATTAATTTTATTGAATGGAATGGTGATTAATAAGAGGGGGGATTTTCATGCAGCGTATTAAATTAATGTTAATACATTATTCAAAAAAACCTTTGTGGTTTAAAATGTTAATCTCTATAACTCTTCTCATTTCCGTTGTCTTTAGCAGTTCTTACTTTTCTGGCAATGACTATTTTCAAAGTCTTTCAAAATTATCTGCCGGCATTTTCTTTTGTGCTTTAGGTATAGATATGAGAATCAATCGAAAGGTTTCAACCCTGTTTTTCACCTTAGCAGTTATTTGTATATTTATATCTATTGTCTCCATAATTTTATAGATTTAGGGGGAATGGATATGTTTTCCTTTAATAATTATCATAGGCGGAGAATTTTCGGCTAATGTATATAAAGGAAGCTTAAGAGGTAGATTTAGACGGAGATATTCCGATTAACTGCTCAAAACAAGGCAAAATCCAATGGTTTGAGTAGAATAAGCGGAAAAGCTGCTCTTATTTTTAAGGAAAAATGAGTATTTCCAAATTTAAACGGAATTTTTCCGCTTATTTTTCAAAAAAGGAAAACTCAACATTCAGTTATAACAGAGCTTTGCCTTTAAGAAGAAGGACACATGCCAAATGGATTTAATGTCCTTTCCCTAACCAAAACAACCCCTTGAGAATCATCTACTTCCATTATAAATTAAACTTTAAAACTTTATGCATAAAAACGAAGGATTCTTATTTAAAACGACATGATTGTAAGCTTTGATTCATACTATATTTTGGGGGTGGAAAAATGGCGAGAGTCGCTTACCGAAGTTCGGACGTTGACTTAATGGCAAGGATGATGAGGGCAGAGGCTGAAGGCGAAGGAAATCAAGGAATGTTATATGTTGGCAATGTAATTGTTAACCGTGTTGTAGCTGAATGTACTGACTTTAAAGATTTGAGAACTGTTAAACAAGTCATTTTTCATGTACAAGGAGGAAATTATTCTTTTGAAGCTGTTCAAAAAGGCAATGTATTTTATCAAAGGGCAAGAGAATCCGAAAGAAGATTAGCGAGACGGAATTTGGAATCTTGGCGACAACACCCAGCGAAATATTCTCTTTGGTACTTTAATCCATATGGTCCGTGTCCTCCTACATGGTACAACCAACCATTTACTGGTCAATTTAAACAACATTGTTTTTATGAACCAGCACCTGGAACATGTGCAAGTGTGTATAACGGATGATATACAGAAAATTTTATAAGATTTGAAATAGATTTAATTGACTCATACGAGGAATTAGAGTATTTTTTATATGCTTGAATAAAGATACTCACAGGGGATATTAATGAAGAACTATCGGTTGAAAAATGAATTTAAAGGCTACAAAAAAGGATCGAAATTTTACGTAGTCGCTGAATCTGAATTTATCGGGGTAAAAGAAATTGTATTGCGAACCGAGGATTTAACTCGCAGAATTGTTATTTCAGAAGATGAACTGATTAAGAATTTTTTGTTAATTAGATGATAACGATATGCTTTTGCAAGTTTAATCGCAGCCATTCTGTCATTTAACTATAAAAAATAATCCACCCTTGAGTTAGTTGGCTCAGGTGGATTATTCCCAGTTAGTAGCCGATCCCTTTGTGGGAACCGTCTATTGCTTGACCTGACATGTACCTAGCATGTTCGGTCTTTTTTAATTTATGTGGTACTTAATCATATTATTACCGAAAAAGTTATTAAAGTTCAAATACTTTAGGGTTGAATCAAATAACAAAAATTGTATTTTTTTACCTTAAAGTTTCAATCATAACTCTCCAAAGAATCATCCAAAATAAGATGGGTCTTACATTTTAACTGGTTTCAGCAGGAATTCAACCTTCTGTAGAAGCCTTTCAATGCTAGGCGTGCCTTGAGATTTTACGACGGGGAGTTGGATCATGATGAAATGGCATAAAACGCTTTTGTCCATACTGCAGCAGCGCCAAGATCAAAAAGTGGCTATAGCTGTCGATACATCTACAAATGAAGCACCAAAGGATTTGATAAACAACATAGTTAAGTTATTTCAGCATGTGAAACCAGATGCTTTATTAATTCAAGCGGATTTTAAAATAAGAAGTATTGGACCTGTGAAAAGTGATTCTATTAAATACTATTCACATGGGAAATCTTCCTATACTTTAGTTCTTGAATGGGCAGAGGAAAATCAGGTGGATACTTTATTTTATATCACAGATGTAACTGGTTTTCTTCCCGATGAACTCAAAGCAGTGAATTATGATTTATTCTGGCTTGTTCCAGGCACGTTTCTTCCAAGGGTGCCATTTGGAAAAGCAATTAAAGTTGCTTAAAGTTTAAAAATCCCTCACCCTTGTGAGGGATTCCATTTGTGAACATGCCAGATTGCAACTAACGGTCCATTTCTCTAATCATGCCATCCCTTTTAGAGGCATCGACCATAGATTTTAAATCATGCCCTGAAGGGTTTTGGAATAAATGCAGGCCAAACTCCTGCGCAACGGCAAAAAGGTGGTCAAAGATATCAGCTTGAACAGTTTCGTATATTGCCCATCTGACATCATTTGTAAATGCATATATTTCGAGCGGTAATCCGTATTCACTAGGCGCCAGCTGCCGAACCATTAACGACATTTCTTGATTTATTCCCGGATGATTTTGAATGTAATTACTGATGTACGCCCTAAATACACCGACATTTGTAAGGGCTCTTCCATTCACTGGGTTGTTTCGGTTTATATCATTCATAGAATTAAATTCGGCAATTTCCCGTTCTCTGTTAATGATATAATCCGACAGATAGTGGATATCTTTATAGCGCTCAATCATCTCTTGATTACAAAACGAAATACTATTCGTATCGATAAATATAGCCCGTTTAATCCTTCTGCCTCCAGAGGATTGCATGCCTCTCCAGTTTTTAAAGGAATCAGATATCAAGGCATAACTCGGTACCATCGTTATTGTTTTATCAAAATTTTGCACCTTCACGGTATTTAAAGAAATATCAATGATGTCTCCATCTGCGCCATATTTTGGCATTTCAATCCAGTCACCAACCCGGACCATATCATTGGCCGCCAACTGAATCCCTGCAACAAGTCCTAATAATGAATCTTTAAAAACTAACAATACGACGGCTGACAGGGCGCCAATCCCGCTTAGAAGAATAAACGGACTTTTGTCTATCATGTTCGCGATTACTAAGATAACCCCAAGCGTGACAGAAATAATCTTTGTCACCTGAATATAGCCTTTAATCGGCTTAACCTTTGAGATTTCATACGTTTGATAAATATCAGTAACGGCATCCAAAAAGCTATTAATGACCCATAATCCCACAATAATTAAGTAAGCAATCGCACATTTTTCGATTACCAAATGATAAGAAGGGAAGATGGATGAAAAGTGATAAATAATGATCGCCGGAACAAAATGAGATAACTTACGAAAAACTTGCCGTTCCAAAATTATATTATCCCATTGGAATTTGGTATTTGATACGATATGGGTGATAATCTTGATAACCACCTTTTTGGTGATAAAATTCGCGATTATACAGATGAGTGCAATAAAAAGTACATCAAGAAAAATCGAAAAATACTTAGCTGCTGCAGGATCCAGGTCGAATTGTGAAACAAATTTTTTAATGAAATTCATCTATTTCCTCCGGTGTATATTGATTTCGAAAGCTTTTGCAAGTTTAATCGTAGCCATCCTATCATATTACCATAAAAAATAATCCATCCTTGAGTTAACACCCAGGTGGATTATGCCGTCAAAATATCCGACCCCTTTGCAGGAACTGTCTATTGCTAGACTGAACATGTTAGCGCTTGTCCGGTCTTTTTAATGTATGTTGTAATTAATTATATTATAACGGAAGAACAGAAGAATTTCTTAAATGACAGCAGCATGGGTGATTCTTTCGTTTTTTACATATATACGGACAATAGATTCGTTATTTTCATTAAATGGCTCTATTTTTGGGTTATGCGGACACCAAGTTCGTTATTATCGAAAAATCATAAGGAAAATACTGTTTTTTTATCAATAACGGAATCTATGTCCTCAACCAAATGAAATCACCCTATATTGGTACAGATAACGGAACGAACCTGTGTCCGCCAAACTAAAATAAAAAGACCAAATCAATATGATTGGTCTGCTGATCTCTTATAGTAAAAAAATCCCTCACTATTGGTGAGGGATCTGTCCTTAGAAATAATGCCTATTATTGAGTGCGGCCAACCTAAATCCGTAACGCTCTCTTTAAACGACCTGCAATTGGCACTACAATGATTCCCGCTATGATAACCTGCATTAAATTTCCTGGGATGGAGCCAAATGGGAGAACCCAGTTTCCGTAAAGGATTACTTCGGCGAAATAATAGCCTACGATTTTAATAATGAGTGCAACGGCTACTGCCAGCGTATTGACGACTACTCTTTTGCCAGGTACTTTTTCGGAAATAAGGCCTGCTAAAAAGCCCATAGTCCCAACGATGATGAATGTAAACGGTGCCCATGCTCCCCAGCCAGAGAGAATGTCGAAGAAACCCATTCCGACGGCGCCTGCAATGGCTCCTGCTTTTCTGCCGTAAACTAATGCTGCTATAAATAAAGGCACGTTGCCCATATGGATTAGGCCTCCATTACCCATAATGGGGAGCCTAATATTGATGAACATTGTCGATACTAAAGTTAATGCGATAAAAAGTGCATAGATGACTAATGTTTTTGTTTTCGTTGATTCTGTCTGTAGAACTGTTGAATTCATAGAATGGCCTCTTTCTTTTTTTATTTATATTATCATACTCTTAATCAGTTAATTAGTAAATTCCAAATTCTATATTTAATAGTTTTATACTAAAAAGCCGGTTCCTTTTAAATATGGACCGGCTTCCTGTATTACCAAGTATCTCCTCGTTCTTTCTTCAAAGCCCTCATTTTTTCGACCCATTCATCGACCCTTTGTCTGATTTCTTGGCTTTTCGCATCAGCTTTTTCTCGATTTGTCTTATAGATGGCGTAGTATAGGTCTTTCATATTTTGACTGCGCTCATAGCCCCAGTCTCTTAATACTGTTTCTTGCTCATGAGTAATCCACTCATTTTCTGCCATGATCTTAATCGCATCAAGTATTCGGTGGGATTCCCGCCTGCCGATCGTCCATAATTGTAGTGGATATTCTTCGCCATTTTTATATTCTGCGACCATTTCCCATCCGTCAGGAGCCATCGTAAAGGCAAAAGCAAGATCTAGTGTAGAAGGCAGCCACTCATATTGAATGGTATTTTTTAATTCTTCGGGATTGTCCGCTTTAAAGTATTCACCATTGCCAGCTTCAGCAACAGCCTTTAATTGGTTTTCGGTTTTGCTGTCTACATCAAAGCCGATAATGTTCACGGTATTATTGCTATTCATCTGAACAAGGTCCTTACTTGCCTGAACGGGATCGCCGTCACATGTTTCAGCACCGTCGCTGACAATGTAAATTGTCGTTGCACCTTCATAGCTGCTGCTCATTTCTGCCGCTTTTTGGATAGCGCCAGCTAGGGGAGTCCAGCCTTTGCTTTCAAATGAATCGACCGCTTGATGGAATTCTTCTTTGGCGTATTTCCCCATCGGATAGACTTCCTCAACTTTTGTGCAGGATAATTCCTTATCAGCCGTTGATTCCGAACCCTCATGGCCATAGACGATAAGTGAGACCTCACTTGTTTGTCCTATGGTCTGAGCAAAGCTCTTCACAGCGTCCTTGGCAATATCCATTTTAACTTTCCCATCAGTTAAAAGCAGCATACTTGAGCTGGCATCGAGAAGAATGATAGTCTTTTCTGATGCGACATTCTCTTCGCTGTCTTCGGATTTTGTAGGATCTGGCAAATACGGTTCCTCAAACTGAGGCTGGTAGGCATTCGCTTTTTCGATGACCTCTTTATAGTGAGGACTGGCAAGAAGGGCAACAAGGCCTTTCTTGATTTCTTCAATATCTGTCGTTTCATTCTTTAATTTTTCAAGTTCAGGTGTCAATTTTTCTATAAGTGCTGGCTCCATTTGAGGTGTATCGAAACCGATTTCCTCAATATCCTTTTCATATGACAGATCATCCATGACTTTTCCATGCGGCAGGACTAGTAAACTTTCTTCGGAAACTTCTAAATTAATATTCAATGATTCGGTAATCATATCTTCCTGCTTTTGTTCACGTTGCTTTTCCTCTTCGGGCTCATTAGATGTTTCTGTCTCCTTGTCATTGCTGCAAGCGAAAAGGATCATAGGAATAAGGATCAGCAATAATAAGGCATATCGTTTCACAAAATTCCTCCTTTTTTCTGACACTCTATAACATTTATATGAATTAACAATCCAAATATAGAGTATACCATAGAAAATATGTGATTATGAAGTATTTCCCATTTCAGGGAAGAAAGTTCTAGCGGTAAAATGATATGTCCGGTTCATGCTGCGTGATTTTTCATGGGACCCTCAAAAATGAGAGCTATGAACGCTTCATGGTGCGTGTTTCTTCATGGGATTTTCAAAAACGAGTGCTATGATCGCTTCATGGTGCGTGTTTTTTTATGGGACCATCAAAAACGAGTGCTATGATCGCTTCATGATGCGTGTTTTTTCATGAGACTATCAAAAACGAGAGCTATGACCGTTTCATGGTGCGTGATTTTTCATGGGACCATCAAAAATGAGAGCTATGAACGCTTCATGGTGCGTGTTTTTTCATAAGGCTATCAAAAACGAGTGCCGTAAATCCTACTAGGAGGCATATATATAGAAAAAAGTCTGTCACAATTTTCCTGTAACAGACTTTCTCTTATTTATGAAATAGATACAAGTTTTCTTCTATCTTCACTTTGTTTTACATTCTCAATCGTTTTGACATGAAAGTTTTGATCCACAAATACGACATGTTTTTCATTGAATTGTCTAGGTGATGTCAAACCTGCAGCAGCAGCTAACGTAAACAATTCTTCACGTAGCGTAGTAATATAGTTTGTCACACGGTATCTTTTTTCGTCAATGACTAAAGCTTGTTGCAGCTTTGGATTTGTTGTGGCCACTCCTACTGGACATTCGTTGGATTGACATTTTTGGGCACCGATACATCCGACTGAAATCATCAAGCCTCTGGCGATATGGACGATATCTGCCCCAAGAGATAGCGCAATGGCAATTCGATCGGGAGAGAATAATTTTCCGCTGGCGATTACCGTGACTTTGTCTCGTATCTTATATTTCTTCAATATTCTTTGTGCGATCATTAAAGCAGGTTTAATAGGAAGTCCTACAGAATCAGCCATCGCTTGATAAGTCGCTCCTGTTCCGCCTTCTCCGCCATCAATGGTGATGAAATCAGGGTATCTTTTCATAATCGCCATATAAGCAGCAAATTCTTCAAATGTTTCTTCACTGCCGACGACCATTTTAATACCGACAGGCTTTCCGGATTCGTCCCGAATTCTTTCAACAAAGTCCATCATGGAATCCAAATCATCGAATTCCTCAAAACGGTTCGGTGAATCAATGGTTTTCCATGGTTCTACTCCTCGGATCTCAGCAATTTCAGGCGTTACTTTTGAGCCTTCAATGTGACCGCCTCGGATTTTTGCTCCTTGTCCCAATTTAAGTTCAAATGCTTTCACCTGTGGATTGCTTGCTTTTTCACGAAGCAAATCATATGAGAAGCTTCCGTCAGGGTTTCTAAATCCAAATTTCGCTGGGCCAATTTGGACCATAATGTCTGCGCCGCCTTTTAAGTGGTGGGGTGATAGTCCGCCTTCACCTGTATTCATATAGGCGCCTGCGTCTTTTAGCCCATATGAGAGTGCAGTAATCGCATGATCACCAAGAGCTCCGTAGCTCATTCCGCTCATGGCGACAGGACTTTTGATTGTGAAAGGATAGCGGCAAGAATCTTTTCCGATAATAATCTTGTCTGCATCTGTATAGAGCCAAGGTTTTATTTGAGCTTCCTCTCGATGCTCATGACGAGAAAAAAGTGTATCTTTATCTTCCACATATTTATGTGTGGGAATAGGTTTTTCATTATCAGTTTGTAAATCTGTGAGTTGTTTCGCGAAAAAAGCATTTCGAATATAAAAACCGGGTTTGTCAAAATCGCGCTTACTTCCGAATGCAATGATGTTTTTTGCGTATTTCCCTGATTTCACAATATATTGAAAATCTAATCGTGAAAAAGGCTTAGCTTCATGATCTCCTTCAAAAAAGTACTGTCTTAACTCTGGTCCAATGTGTTCGGAAAGATACCGAATACGAGAAAGGATCGGGAAATTTCGTCTGATTGAGTGCTGAGTTTGTGACAAATCCCGCTTTCTAATGACCAATACTGAAACCAATACAAAAAGAATCAGTAATAAGGTGATGATAAAAAGGATGGATACTCCAATTATCATGATGTTGCTAAAAGTGCTCATTTCTACACTTCCCCCTAGGATTTTTGAAAAATGTAATAAGAATGCAAGCTTGTTCCTACTTTAGAAGTAGTCCCACAAGCTTTACCATACAATATTGCAAGAACTATGCCAAGACTAGTTTAATAGGGGAATATGGTGTACAATGGTTTATTATTGACTTATATGCAAGATTATTTTGCTCCACACAAGAACTTTTGCGCAAAATTTACTTGCGCACTACGGTATTGCGTAGTTTTGAGATATCCGTTGTTTGATCATTTCTTTTAGCTGAGGTACGTTTTGCAAAATCAGTTAAAGCTTTCTTCATCACTCCATTTCATGTAATATAAAGTAATGATAATAACTAAATATGAAACGTTGGAGGAAAAACGGTGTCATACATATTAAAAGATAATTTCAAAATGTTTACCTTAAACTCGAATCGAGCGCTTGCTGAGGAAATGGCACAGCTTCTAGGTTGTGAGCTTGGAAAATGCTCAAGCAAACAATTCAGTGACGGTGAAATCCAAATTCAAATTGAAGAGAGTGTCAGGGGAAGTGAAGTATTTTTAGTTCAATCGGCCTCAGAGCCAACGAATGAATATATCATGGAACTTCTCATTATGATTGATGCCTTAAAACGAGCTTCCGCTAAAATGATCAATGTGGTCATGCCTTACTATAGCTATGCGCGTCAAGATCGAAAAGCCCGTTCACGGGAGCCGATTACAGCTAGACTTATTGCTAACTTATTGGAAATGGCAGGAGCAGCTAGAATCCTGACGATCGACTTCCATTCTCCACAAGTGCAAGGCTTTTTCGACATACCTGTGGATCATCTGACCGGGATTCCGATTCTCACCGATTATTTTGAGAAAAAGGCATTAGATGATCTTGTCATTGTGGCCCCGCATAATGGAGGAGTGGTTAGAGCAAGAAAGATGGCTAATTTGCTCAATGTGCCACTCGCCCTTATTGACCGCCGGCGTCCAGAGCATAATGAAACGGATATCATGCACATCATTGGAAATATTGAAGGGAAAAACGCGATTATTATTGATGATTTAATTGATACAGCGGGAACCATTACGACAGGTGCCAATGCTTTAATAGAAAATGGGGCAAAAGCGGTATACGCTTGCTGCACCCATGCTGTTCTATCGGGTCCAGCTATTGAGCGAATCGAGTCTTCATCCATTAAAGAACTTGTGATAACAAATACAATTAATCTGCCTGAGAAAAAACAACTAGATAAAATTACTACACTATCTGTTGCTCCATTACTTGTTGATGCAATCGATCGTATTCACAATGAAAAGGCTGTGAGCCCGTTATTTGAATAAATTTGTAATGAAAGGAAGTTGATTTTCTCAACTTCCTAATTTTTTTCTCAAGATTAGTGTCAATCAAATTGTATACCCATTCTCAATTAGTTGAATATTTAGAAGCGCAAAGATAAGATTGAAATGGAAGATGAATGAAAGTAATCAAAATAGTAGGAGTGTGCATAACAATGAAAAAGGCATTAATTAATGTAGATTACACCTATGATTTTGTTGCAGAAGACGGCGCTTTAACATGCGGAAAACCAGGTCAAGCTCTAGAAGAGAGAATTACAGAAATCACAAAAGAATTTATAGATAATGAGGATTATGTCGTTTTTGCCATCGATGTCCATGAAGTAGGAGATCCATTTCATCCAGAAACTGACTTATTCCCGCCCCATAATATTAGGAATACAAAAGGCAGAGACTTATATGGTTCATTGCAAGAGGTTTATGATGAAAATAAGACGAAAAAAAATGTTCATTATATAGATAAAACTAGATATTCTGCTTTTGCCGGGACAGATCTTTCTATTAAGCTAAGAGAGAGAGGAATAACTGATATTTATATAGTCGGTGTATGTACAGATATCTGCGTCCTCCATACGGCTATTGATGCCTATAATCAAGGTTACAAAATCTTTATCTACGACGACGCCGTCGCTTCTTTCAATCCAACCGGGCATGAATGGGCGCTTACACATTTTGAGAAAACATTGGGTGCAACGATTATTAAGTAACAAAAATTAAGGATTTCATCAAGCGGAAAAAATGAAAATAAGCGACAGTCACTGTTCGCTTATTTTCCAATTCCAATATTTCAAAGCATCTAAACTTAAAAAATATTATTCGCACAAAAAAAGATTATTAACCTTTAACTTCTAAGGTTTTTGCCGTTTCTACTTTTCTATCAAACCCGCTCAATAGAATTCCAATCACTGCCCCAGCAATGGCCGGCACGATCCATTCCAATCCAGCCGAGGAGAATGGAAGGACTGCTCTAACAGATTCTAACGGTCCTAAGTCTAGTCCAAATGTTTTTAATCCACCCATTAAGGCAAATACCCCTGTAAATAACACCGTGCTGCTGTATACTTTTCTTGAATTTTTAAAGAAGCGATTGAAAAATGTCAAGGTCACTAACACGATCGTTAATGGGTATGCCGTTACAAGGAATGGCACTGAAAATTTAAGGATTTGATTTAAACCAAGATTTGAAAGTGTAAATCCAACAATTGTTACGGCTAAGACGAGTGTTTTATAGCTAGCTGCCGGAATAACCTTTGAAAAGTATTGCCCGCACGCAGTTGTTAAACCAACACATGTTGTAAAACAAGCTAAAGTGAAGATCAGACCAAGTAATGCTACACCGCCTGAACCTAATAAAAGGGTAGAAGCAGCTGTTAAAATGTCTGTTCCCGCTTCATAAGATGAAGCATCTGTCATTTTTCCTCCGATTAATCCAATGCTTACATAGACAAGAGATAGCAATCCTCCGGCAATAACTCCAGCCTTTAAAGTAAAGCTAGTTAATTGTTTTCTGTCTGAAATTCCTTTTTTCTTAATTGCGCTAAGAATAACAATCCCGAATGCTAACGCTGCAAGGGCATCCATCGTATTATACCCTTCAATAAATCCTTTAGAGAATGCGCCAGCTTGATAATCAGCAGTTGGCGTGCCAAGTGGTGCATCCAATTTCATAAATCCAATTGTACATAAAACAACCATTGATAGAAGCAGTACAGGCGTGATAAAGCGACCCATATATTTTTCCATTTTAGCAGGGTTTAAGCTGACTACATAAACTAAAGCGAAAAACACGACTGAAAATAGAAGCAGTACAACTGAGTTGTTCCATGATTCATTTAAAAATGGTTTCAAGCCCATCTCGTAGGCAACATTGGCATTTCTTGGAATTGCAAGAAATGGCCCGATTGATAGATAGACAGCAACCATGAAAATAGTGCTGAATACTGGATGTACACGATTTCCGATTGTCGTTGCTCCATCCTTAACTAGTGATACGGCGAAAAGGACAGCAAACGGCAGACCAACAGATGTTAAGATAAAGCCGGCCATCGCAAGCCAAAAGGCTGTGCCCGATTGAGATCCAAGAACAGGAGGGAAAATCAAGTTTCCGGCTCCAAAAAACATTGAAAATAACATAAGGCCAATAAATAATGTGTCTAACTTTTTCATTAAAACTCTCTCCTTTTTTTATAATTGAATAACAAAAAAACTCGTCCCTATAGTAGGGACGAGTTATCGCTCGCGTTACCACCCTTATTCCGTAATAAAAATACAAAAAATTACGGCTCTCAGTCAACGTACAATCATACGTGATCCATGGTAACGGCGGAAACCCGTCAAAGCTTACTGATTTCAGCTTTGCATCTCGGAGATGATTTTCGGATAAGTTCTGAACATCGGCTTTCACCAAATACCGATTCTCTGTTGAACAGGGCTGCTTATCGTACTCTTTCTCGTCACTGATTTTGTTATTACAGTTAATTTAGCAAATAGAGAATAATATGTCAATATAATTTTTTTACTTTTATAAATTAATTGATAATGGATGCTCTCTTTTATTTGCTTAAGTCACATAGATATTGTCATACTAAAAAAGAAATAGACAAACTCAATTCTTGAAAGAAACGGAGGCTCGCAAATGTTAGACCATATCCAGCAGGTAATCCGTCAGCTTGAATTGGATTATAAAATAAAGGTCCTTTACGCATGTGAAGCGGGAAGCCGTGCCTGGGGGTTCCCATCCCAAAATAGTGACTACGATGTACGTTTCATTTATGTACACCGGATGGATTGGTATCTAACCATTGATCAACAGAGGGATACGATAGAAGTTCCAAATCGGGATGCTGTTTCGATTCCGATTAATGATCAATTAGATTTAAGCGGGTGGGAGCTCACGAAGGCACTGAGATTATTAAGAAAATCCAATCCGTCTCTTTTTGAATGGCTTCACTCAAGTACTGTTTATTATCAAGCCTATTCAGCCATAGAACAAATGCGGCTGATGGCAAAGAAAGTATTTTCACCTGTGGTCGGGGTAAATCATTATGTTAGGATGGCAAAAGGGAATTTCCGTGACTGTATTCAAGGGAATGAACGAAAAATTAAGAGGTATATCAATGTATTAAGACCACTTCTAGCAGCCAAATGGATTGAAAAGTTTCAAACCATACCTCCCGTTAACTTTCATATTTTGTTAGAAACGCTTGTTGTTCCAGGAGACCTGGCTGATGAAATTGTGAAAATAATTCAATTCAAAATGAATGGAGAAGAGTGGGGCACCGATTTAAACATTGATTTTCTCCATTCATTTATTCAGGAAGAAATTGAACATCTCGAAGGATATGCAGGGAAGACACATCTGGATGTTCCGAATCCAACTAAGGAACTTAATCAGCTTTTTAGAGATACATTGAAAGAGGTCTGGGAATAAAATTTCCCATGTGTTCGTACTAAATAGATCTTCGCCTTAATCTAACGTCATGAAGCTTACATAGTGCTCGTTTTTACTGTGGCTTCACCAAAACACGTGTTATGAATCTTTCATAGTGCTCGTTTTTACTGTGGCTTCACCAAAACGCGTGTTATGAATCTTTCATAGTGCTCGTTTTAACTATAGCTCCACTAAAACGCGTGTTATGAATCCTTCATAGTGCTCGTTTTAACTATAGCTTCACCAAAACGCGTGTTATAAAGTCTTCATAGTGCTCGTTTTAACTGTGGCTCCACCAAAACGCGTGTTATGAATCTTTAATAGTGCTCGTTTTAACTATGGCTTCACTAAAACGCGTGTTATAAAGTCTTCATAGTGCTTGTTTTAACTGTAACTCCACCAAAACGCGTGTTATGAAGCATTCATAGTACTCTTTTTAACTATGGCTCCACCAAAACTCGTGTTATGAATCTTTCATAGTGCTCGTTTTACCTGGATCTCCGCCAAAACGAGTGTCAACTATCCAAGCAACTGTTGAAGATGCTCTTTTACAGTAGGCCATTCTTCGTGAGTGATACTATACATGACTGTATGACGGGTGGTGCCATCTGGGCGAATCATATGGTTGCGCAGAATCCCTTCTTTTTTTCCGCCGATTCGTTCAATCGCCTTTTGTGATCGGAAATTCTCATGATCAGTTTTCAATTGAACGCGATGAAGGCCAAGAGTTTCGAAGCAATATTCAAGCAGCAAATACTTACAATTTGTATTGACTTTCGTACGCCAATATTGTGGATTTAGCCAAGTGGAACCGATTTCCAAGCGTTTATGTTCTAAATGTAAATTTAAAAATCTAGTCGAACCGATGATTTGCTTTGTTTTTTGATTGATAATGACAAAGGGATATTCTGTTCCTTGCTCTTTTAAGCTAATTGCTTTTTCAACAAATTCCACTGCATCATCTATAGTTGCGATCTGCAGCGTCATATGCTTCCAAATTAATTCATCCTGTGAAGCTTCATAAATTCCGTTAAGGTCATTTAGGTTCATTTCTTTTAAACATACAATCTCATTTTCTATTTGGATATTTTTCACGAATTAATCACTCCTTTCCTCCATTAAAATAAAATTTTGGTATGATAAAAATAACCAAAATGAAAAATATTGAACATACCAAAAGGAGGAACTTATGGAACTCCCAATTTATTTAGAGAATGGAAAGGCGAAGTATATCCAAATTTATGAGCAAATAAAAACAGCCATCCTTAATAAAACAGTAGCTGCTAATAGTAAACTTCCTTCCAAACGCGAGCTTTCCGCTCAACTGGGAGTTAGTATTCATACCGTTCGGGAAGGGTATGAACAATTACTTGCGGAAGGTTATATCATGAGCCGGGAGCGGTCAGGCTATTTTGTATCATCTTTTGAGCAGGAATGGCTGCCTAAAACGATCAAACCACCAAATAAGGATCTAGCCATATCTCCGAATAATCAATTACCCATTGATTTCAATTCAGGACATGTGGATACGGCCCATTTTCCATATCATATTTGGAAACGGTTTATTCGTCAGTACATTGATGAAGCAAGCTTATCGAGTTGTCCATGGCAGGGGGAGTGGGCGCTGCGCAGTGAAATATCAAAATATGTGGGACGTTCTCGCGGAGTTCAATGTGAACCAGGGCAGATATTTCTTTATAGTGGAACACAAATGCAGCTACAAGATCTATGTCAGTTTTTTGGCTTACATATAAGTGTTGGCATGGAGGAGCCTGGTTTTATTCGGGCAAAGGCTGTACTTACAAATTTAGGTTTAAAAATGATCCCCATTCAGGTTGATGAGTACGGAGTATCAATACCTAGTAGAAAATTAGATTTATTATATACGACACCAGCCCACCAGTTTCCGTTGGGAATGATTATGTCCTTTGAAAGGCGAATGGGATTATTAAAATGGGCCAATGACCAAATAAGCTTTATTATTGAAGACGAATATGACTCAGAATTTCGCTATAATGGGCTGCCAATTCCATCATTAGCACAGCTTGATCAACTTCAGCATGTCATTAATTTTGGTTCTTTTTCCAAATCTTTCATTCCTTCCATCCGTATGAGCTATATGATTCTGCCAAAACATTTAGTTGAAAGTTTTGAAAAATATAACGTACACAGAAAGTCGACTGTGTCTCGCATCGAACAGTTAGCAGTAGCAGATTTTATGAAAGAAGGCTATTTTGATCGACATCTTGCCAAAATGCGCACCACTTATCGGAAAAAACATCAAGCATTACTACAAGCCATAGAAGAAAATCTTCCCAAGAACTTTGAGGTAATCGGAGAAAATTCAGGTCTGCATATTGTCCTAAAGCTGCCATCTTACCTAACAGAAGAAAGCGCCATTCAACTAGCAGCAGAGACGGGAGTCCGTATTTACCCAGCATCCATATCATTTATAAAAAAACCGAAAACTCACATGGTGATTCTCGGATATGGGGGGCTATCACTAGAAGAAATTGAAGAAGGAATTAAAAGATTAGCAGAGTCTTGGGTATAGAGGGGAGGTCCCTCTTAACAAAAGAAACCTAATCCAATGGACTGGACATTTATTACATGTTCGGTCCTTTTTTCATTCATCCACTTATTTCATACAATGCCAGTATTTATTATATGAATATATTTGTTGCTAGTGATCTTTGAACAATTTGTGAATAATTTCGCTTTTATATCATGAACATTTTGTGACATCCCGCCAATTTCATTGTTTTAAATGTTTTATCGGAATAAGATAGTCGTAAGTTGTGATAAAAATCACAGAAAAAACATTTAAACCATGCTACAAAGCTTAAATGAAAGGATGGGGCACCCTCAATGAAAATAAAATGGGCTTTTTTATGTTTGGTTATTACTATTATCACAGTGATAACAGGTTGTGAACCGCTAATGGTTTTAGATCCAAAAGGACCTCAAGCCGAAACGACAGCCAATGTCATTTGGATATCGATTGCGATGATGGCGATCATTGTCATTGCCGTTTTTGCCCTGTTAGTCTTTGTTCTATTAAAATATCGTGCATCGAAACAACGGGAAGATTACGAACCTCCACATATTGAAGGGAATCCAATTGTTGAAGCAATCTGTGTAGGGATTCCTGTTATCATTATCATTTTCCTTTCAATCGTAACTGTTAAATCGACTTATGAGGTTGAAGCTACTCCGAAGGGATATGAGGATAAGGAGCCTTTAGTCGTTTATGCTTCGACTTCTAACTGGAAATGGCATTTTAGTTATCCAGAAGAAGGGATCGAAACGGTTAACTACTTATATATCCCAACCGATCGTGCGTTGGAATTTAAGCTTTACTCACATGGACCAATCACAGCCTTCTGGATTCCGCAGCTTGGAGGACAAAAATATGCGATGGCTGACATGGTCACGACGTTGCACTTGGCAGCTGATGTTCCTGGTGAATATATGGGACGAAATTCAAACTTTAGCGGAAAAGGGTTCGCTGAAAATACATTCAATGTGAAAGCAATGCCTGAAGAAGAGTTTGATAAATGGGTAGAAGAAGTGAAAGAGACTGCAGAACCTTTAACAGAAGAAAAATTTGATAAACTGCTCGAACCAGGCCACCTTGGTCAATTAACCTTTAGCAATACTCATCTAGAATTCAGTCCAGCTCCAGAACATAATCATGGATCAAACGATTCAAATGAAGGACAACATGCTGGTGATAAACATGAAGCAGGCGATTCACATGATAATTCAAACAAAAGTCATTCCGAACATAACAATCACTAATAGATTCAAAGTTTGATAACAATTATTTGTTAGTCAATATTTTTACCCGAAAGGAGTCAAAAAAATGGATTACTTTGATCGATTTGCCATTCCTCATCCAAGTCCAGCGATTTATGCATCAATGGTAGCGATAGGTCTTACGGTGATCGCGATCATCGCCGGTTTAACTTATTTTAAAAAATGGGGTTATTTATGGCGTGAATGGTTGACAACGGTTGATCATAAAAAGATCGGTATTATGTATTTAATCTCTGCGCTTCTCATGCTTTTCCGTGGTGGGGTAGATGCGATTATGATGAGGGCACAAACGGCTGTACCTGAAAATACGCTGCTTGATGCTCAGCATTACAATGAAGTATTTACTACCCATGGGGTGGTTATGATCATTTTTATGGCAATGCCATTTATTTATGCCTTAATGAACTTCGTTGTTCCTTTACAAATTGGTGCTCGTGACGTTGCATTCCCGCGTCTAAATGCACTAAGCTTCTGGTTATTCTTTATGGGTGCGATGTTATTCAACATCTCATTCGTCATTGGGGGATCTCCTGATGCAGGCTGGACTTCTTATTTCCCACTAGCAGGAAATGACTTCAGCCAATCTGTCGGTACGAACTATTATATGATAGCGATTCAGATTGCAGGGATCGGGACATTGATTTCTGGGATTAACTTTATCACGACAATTTTAAAAATGAGAGCACCAGGCATGACTTTAATGAAAATGCCTATGTTTACATGGACTGCGTTCATAGCGAACGTTATCGTTGTATTCGCATTCCCAGTACTAACAGTTGCACTGCTGCTCGGTACAATGGATCGACTATTTGGAGCAAACTTCTTTACAACGACAAATGGCGGAATGGATATGCTTTGGGCAAACCTATTCTGGGTTTGGGGACATCCAGAGGTTTATATATTAATTTTACCGGCATTCGGAGTTTACAGTGAAGTGATTTCCACTTTTGCACGCAGAAACCTTTATGGCTACAAATCAATGGTTGCTTCCATTGTAATCATCTCGTTTTTATCATTTTTAGTTTGGACACACCATTTCTTTACAATGGGGCAGGGGCCATTAACGAATAGTATTTTCTCGATTACGACAATGGCGATTGCGATTCCAACTGGAATTAAAATTTTCAACTGGCTCTTAACGATGTATAAAGGGAAAATTGAATTTACCGTTCCGATGCTTTATTCAGTAGGATTTATTCCGATCTTTACAATCGGTGGGGTAACTGGGGTTATGTTAGGGATGGCAAGTGCCGACTATCAATACCATAATACAATGTTCTTAGTCGCTCACTTCCACTATACAATTATTCCTGGTGTCGTATTTGCGATGCTTGCAGGTCTCACATACTGGTGGCCAAAAATGTTCGGATTCATGTTGAGTGAAAGAATCGGCAAATGGGCATTCTGGTTTATTGCGATCGGCTTTAACGTTACGTTCTTCCCGATGTTCTTCACGGGCTTGGATGGGCAAGCACGCCGTATGTACACATACTCTGAAGAAACTGGCTTTGGACTGCTAAATATGCTATCGTTCGTCGGAGCTATTGGACTTGCAATTGGCTTCGCGTTAATCGTCTATAACGTTTATTACAGCACACGCTATGCTTCAAGGGATATCAGTGCGGATCCGTGGAATGCTCGTACACTTGAATGGGCTACACATACTCCTGTTCCAGCTTATAACTTTGCTGTGACACCGCAAGTGGATTCAATTGAGCCATTCTGGGATCATAAGAAAAAAGGTACACCAATTTTTAAAGATAAAATTGAAAAAATTCATATGCCAAATAGCAGTGGTGTTCCGTTTATTATGAGCAGTATTTTCTTCGTATGGGGCTTCTCATTTGTATTTAGCATGTGGATTCCATTAATTATTACAACAATCGGTATTTTTGCTTGTATGGCTTATAATTCATTTAAGCAAGATGATGGGCATTATATTTCCGTTAAAGAAGTTGAAGATACAGAAAAAAAATTGCGAGGTGCTAGCTAATGAAAATAGATCACGCGCTTCCTCTTGAATATAGTACAGAACAAAATCAAATGAATATTTTAGGCTTCTGGATTTTCCTTGGAGCTGAAATTATGCTCTTTGGCACACTATTTGCAACCTACTTCACATTAGTTGATCGGACAGGAAGCGGGCCATCAGGTGCAGAGATTTTTGAAATTGCTCCAGTGCTAATTGAAACATTCGTGCTTTTAACGAGCAGTTTCACGATTGGGCTTGGTGTTCATGCGATGCGCATTGGGCGCAAAAAAGCGATGATGACCTTTTTTGCCATCACACTTATTCTAGGCCTTACCTTCTTAGGTGTTGAGATTTATGAGTTCGTTCACTATGTTCACATTGGGGCAGGTCTACAAACGAGTGCCTTTACTGCGGCTTTATTAACAACATTAGGAACACATGGAGCGCACGTTACGCTTGGTTTATTCTGGGGATTATTCATCATTCTCCAAGTGAAAAAACAAGGCTTAACACCGAAAACAACCAATAAAGCGTTCATCTTTTCACTTTACTGGCATTTCTTAGACGTTGTTTGGATTTTCATCTTCAGCTTCGTCTACTTGAAAGGATTGATGTAAACATGAGCGAATTATTCCCGCGCAAACAAGTCATGGGTTTTGTCTTTTCGTTAGTTCTCACTGCTGTTGCTCTTGCTGTTTATTTCTTTGATTTATCCTTTGCAATGGGTATGACCATTCTATTAATAACAGCATTCGTGCAAGCAGGCGTTCAGCTCGTTGTCTTTATGCACGCTGGCGAAACAGGAGACAAAGGTTCTATTTATACGAATATTTATTATGCATTTGCCATTGCATTAGTTACCGTTTTCGGTACATTACTAATCTTGATCTGGGATATGGCTTAATACATCTAAAGGAGCGTCTATTTTGACGCTCCTTTTACATTTTATTTCAAAGTTTATGTCTGATTTAAAACTAATTAATAAACCTTGATCCCTTTATCTGTTTTCTCATTCATCTCTTCTGTAGCAACGAAAAATACCCCTATTAGGAAGATAAAAATAGCCCCCATAACTGTTCCAATCCCGATCCCTGTAATTATGCTGTAATCGCTTACGAAAAATCCATATAAGAATATAGCTAAACCAATAGTGAGAACAGTATAACCGACCGATTTAGCTGCATTTAGTATCTTTAACTTAGAATCCATTATTTTCATCCCCCTTTTCATACATTATTCATTTTGTTCACAAATTTGTCAAATATTTTTTTGTTTCAAAAGTGAAACTATGATAGTGAGGGAAAAAGTGCATTCACCTTCCATTGTATTTTTTCGTGAAGCAATGATGTTATGAAGATAAAATTATATGCCTTTTTCTATTGTGTGAATCATTTCACATAATAGACGATTTTAAGACATGCTCAAAAGACATATTTGGGGTATATTATTAATGTATTCATATTGTTTATATAGAGAAGGGGAATTTGATTATGAAAAGGCTATTTCAACTTCTTTTAGCGTTAGGCATTATTGCTTCTCCGTTTTTTACACATGCACATGTAAAGTGGTTCACAGAGGTTGCTCCACAGAAGGAAGCGATTGAAAATATTTTATCGCCATTATTTATCTCCTTAGCTATTTTAGCAGCCATTGTGCTTGCCTTACTGGCTATTATTATTCCAAAAACAACTGAATGGAACACGATCAAAAAAATTGATAATAAGCTGTCTAGTTTAAGGAAGTATAGCAGGCTTATATTGAAATACGGTACAGCTGTTTCTTTAATCATCCAAGTAACAAACGGCACCTTGTTTGCACCAGAATTTCATCTTGAACATTCATTCGCTATTTACCTAGTTTGGGGAATAATCGGATTATTGCTGATTCCACATCATATCTCAACAAAACTTGGGGCTGTTTTATTATTAGGCTTATTCGTTTTCATAACGATTGAAAATGGAATTTTTCACATGTTGGATTACGGTTTTTATGTCGCGATTATTGGGGTCTTATTAGTAGGAAATACGAAATTTGAGAATGTTGGTTTTCCATTCTTATATTTAGGAACGGGTTTATCCCTTTGCTGGGTAGCAGTTGAAAAGTGGGTATACCCAACGATGTCTTTAGATATTGTAGCCAACCACCATGTTCCAACTTTTGGTTTTGCGCCGGATGCGTTTATTGTCATGGCCGCCTTTATTGAGTTCGTAGTCGGATATTTATTAGTGGTCGGAATTTTGAATCGGGTTTTAGGATTTGTTGTTACTGTTATATTTATCATGACAACGATGCTATTTGGTATGACTGAAATCATCGGTCATTTTATGATTCATATTGTCTTAATCGTCTTTATTATTGAAGGGGTGTCCTTCTACAACCCTCCGATCAAAATGCATCATACAAAAGTCGATCAGTTTATCTTTGTATTTCTAAACTTTATCTTTGTCCTGTCTACATTTGTGTTAATCTATTATCGGTTTGCATGATATAGTTGTTGAATAAGTGTATGGGGGAACTAATATATGAACGTACAAGAAGGATTTATTGAAGTTTCGGGTGGAAAGGTCTGGTATCAGCTGCATAATAGCGAATCAAAGAAAACGCCAGTGATAATTTTACACGGCGGCCCAGGCTCTTCACATTATTCTTTACAGGGATTAAAAGTGCTGGCGGATGAGCGTCCTGTCATTTTATATGACCAATTAGGCTGTGGGAAATCTGATAGGCCTAAGGATAAATCGTTATGGACGATTGAACGTTTTGTTGAAGAATTAGGGCAAATCAGACAAGCCCTCTCACTTGATCATCTGCATATTCTTGGCCATTCGTGGGGGACTACATTAGCAGCTGCTTATTTATTAACACAGCCAGTGGGAGTTAAAAGTGTTATTTTTTCGAGTCCTTGTTTAAGTGCACCGCTTTGGGCAGAGGATCAGGAACGAAATCGGATGCTACTGCCAAATGACATTCAGGCAACTCTTAGGGAATGTGAGGAAAATGGGTCAACCGATTCTGAGGCGTACAAAAAGGCTACTGCCGAATTTAATAATAGGTTTGTGTGCCGTCTCGATCCGATGCCTGAATTTTTAAAACATGGAGCACAATATAAAAATCCGGAAGTATACAATATCATGTGGGGACCATCAGAATTCCATGTGACTGGTAATCTGAAAAACTTTGATTGTACTGCACGTTTGAATGAAATAGATATTCCGGCACTATATACTTGCGGCCTTTATGATGAAGCCACCCCGCAATCAACTGAATATTTTAGCAAGCTCACTCCGAATGCAAAACTTCATATCTTTCAGAACAGTGCACACATGCCTTATCTGGAGGAAGAGGAAGAATATTTGAAAGTCATTCGTACTTTTCTAAATAGTGTGGAGTAGGAAGAGGTTTGATCGTAACCATACTGTCATTTAACCATAAAAAATAATCCACCCTTGAGTTTGTGGCTCAGGTGGATTACTCCCCTAACATAGCCAATCCCCTTTTGAGGGAACCGTCTATTGCTGGACCGGACATGTTATAGCATGTTTGGTCTTTTTTAATTTATGAAATATTTACCTATATTATAACCGATAATGGAGAAAAAGAAACTATTAATCAATAGTGGGTAAACTCCTTTTCTGAATTTTATACCCTTTTCTGAAATTTCAATTGATACTTCTAATCTGCTATGTTACTATATTTTTCAAAGGATGATGTATATGAAGAAGTTTCCACTCAAGGAAAGGATTGTTGAGACTGCACTCGTTTTGTTTGAAAAGTATGGCTACCACGGAGTGACGGTTGGCCAAATTGTTGATGAGTGTGGGACGTCTAAGGGAGGGTTTTACCACAATTTTAAATCGAAAGATGAATTGCTTTATCACATCCACGATATTTTTATCTCCTATGTACTCGATAAAGCCAGAGAAGCATATGATAATTTTGATACACCTGTTTCTCGCTTATGTGCCATCATTCAGTCTTTTACGAAAGTATTTGATTTATACAAACCTCACATTACTGTTTTTTACCAGGAAAGCACCTATTTAGTCGGAGATTTTTATCAAAAAATTAATGAAAAACGGGATGAATACCGCAAATTAATTGATCAGGTGATTAAGGAAGGGCAGGCAAATGGCGACTTTCGCTCTGAAGTTCCTGCTGAAATCTCGACAATGTCAATTATAGGGATGATTAATTGGACATACAAATGGTTTAGCAAAGAAGGTCCACTGTCAATAGATGAAATTGCACTCGTTTTTAATGACTTGATTCTCCATTCACTTTTAACGGAGAAGGGCATGAAGGATAAAGCCGTAAACACATATTTACTCAAAAGTCAGCCTCTATCATTCTAGCTGGCTATTAAAAAACAAAGGACAGACCGACTAGTCGGTATTTCAATTGGAACAGCCAATACAAAGACCTGTACAACATGATCCCAATTCGAAGCATACCTATTCTCTGTTTAGACCAACTGGTCGGTCTTTAAAATGAGGAGGAAAAAACATGAATTTCGAATTAACGAATGAACAGCAAATGCTTAAGGAAATGGTAAGGGATTTTGCAGAGAAAGAAATTAAGCCATATGCAAAAGAAGTGGATGAAACTTCGCAAATGCGCTATGAAACTTTTAAAAAGCTAGGAGAACTTGGCTTACTAGGGATTCCTTTTCCTGAAAAATACGGCGGTGCTGGGGGGGGGG
>NZ_LMAS01000001.1:32970-564308 GCF_001509555.1 Bacillus sp. FJAT-29937
TACTAGAACAAGAGCCGTGCTTGATGGTGACGAATGGGTTATTAATGGTGAAAAATGCTGGATTACGAATGCTGGCTATTCTGGGCAAGTAATTGTAACCGCTGTCACTGGCAAAAAAGACAATGGACGCAATATTGTCTCTGCGATAATCGTGCCAACTGATGCACCGGGCGTAAGGATTTCCTGTAATTATGACAAGATGGGTGTCCGCGGTTCCAATACGTGTGAAATTGTCCTTGAAAATGTAAGAGTACCGAGGGAAAACTTGCTTGGCGATGAGAAAAAAGGCTTCAGCCAATTTTTATATACGCTAGATGGAGGCAGAATTTCGATTGCAGCCCTATCTGTCGGCATCGCGCAGGCTGCCTATGAGAAGGCTCTTCAATATTCAAAGGAGAGACAGCAGTTCGGAAAATCCATTTCTAACTTCCAGGCCATCCAGTTCAAATTGGCGGATATGGCTATGGAAATTGAATTGGCGCGCAATATGGTTTATAAATCGGCATGGCTAAAGGATCAAGGTAAACCATTTGGTAAGGAATCCGCCTATGCAAAGCTATTTGCATCAGAGGCTGGTTTCCGCGTCTGCAACCAGGCAATCCAAATTCATGGCGGCTACGGCTATATGAAAGAATATGATGTTGAACGCCATTTGCGCGACATCAAATTAATGGAAATCGGGGAAGGAACATCCGAAATCCAGCGTTTGGTCATTGCGCGCCATTTAGGTTGTTAAAAGGCAGGAGGAACAAAGATGACCGAATTAATCCGGAAAAGTGTAGGACAGCTTTTAGCAGATAGAGCAGAGGAAATGCCAGACCATGATGCCCTTGTTTATCCTGATCGGGGCCTCCGTTACTCATACCGTGAATTTAATGATCTATGTGAGCAGGTAGCAAAGGGCTTAATGGCACTTGGTATTCAAAAGGGAGAAAACGTTGCTGTTTGGGCGACAAATGTCCCGGAATGGGTAAGTCTGCAATTTGGCACAGGAAAAATGGGTGCGGTTTTAGTCACAGTCAACACAAACTATCGTTCCTCGGAACTTGAATACCTATTAAAACAATCAGACAGCACCACCATCTTCCTAATTGAAGATTATAGAGGAAATTCCTATATCGATACGATTTATGAGCTGTGTCCAGAGCTGAAAACATCAGAACCAGGGAAACTTGAATCGAAGAGGCTGCCACTATTGAAAAACGTGGTTATCCTTGGTGAAAAGAAGTACGATGGGGCCTACAACTGGTCCGATATTATTGAAATGGGTAGTCAGGTTACTGATGAAGAATTAGAGGAAAGAATGGCTACTTTGGAGCCAGATGATGTTATCAATATGCAATACACATCCGGCACGACCGGTTTTCCAAAAGGAGTCATGCTGACACATAGCAATTTGACGAATAATGCTTATAACATTGCGAAGTGCATGGAGTTAACGAAGCAGGACCGGCTTTGTATTCCTGTTCCATTTTTCCACTGCTTTGGGTGTGTCATCGGAACGCTAGCCTGTATCAGTGTTGGGGCAACGATGGTCCCTGTTCAGGAATTCGACCCTGAAACGGTGCTGAGAACAGTTGAACAGGAAAAATGTACTGCCCTTCACGGGGTACCAACCATGTTTATTGCTGAGTTAAACCATCCTAATTTTGAAAAATATGACCTTTCCACACTTCGTACAGGTGTGATGGCTGGTTCCAACTGCCCAGTGGAAGTGATGAAAGCGGTTATGAATAAAATGAATATGGCGGAAATTACGATTTGCTACGGCCAAACCGAAGCATCTCCAGTTATTACTCAGACCCGGACAGATGATCCGATCGAGCTAAAGGTAGAAACGATTGGCAGAGCTCTTCCGAATGTGGAAGTAAAGATTGTGGAACCTGGAACGAGCAACGAACTGCCAGCTAATCAACAAGGCGAGCTTTGCACGAGGGGTTACCATGTAATGAAGGGTTATTACAAGAATGATGATGCAACAAGGGAAGCCATTGATAATGATGGCTGGCTGCATACTGGCGATTTGGCTGTTATGGATGAAAATGGCTATTGCCGGGTTACGGGCCGCCTGAAGGATATGATTATTCGCGGGGGAGAAAACATCTATCCGCGGGAAATTGAAGAGTATCTTTATACCCATCCAAAAGTGCTTGACGCTCAAGTAATCGGGATTCCTGATGAGAAATATGGCGAGGAAGTAATGGCTTGGCTGATTTTGAAGGATGGGGAAATGGCTACGGCTGAAGAAATTAAGGAGTATTTTAAAAGTAAAGTGGCACGCCACAAGATTCCTAAATATATAAATTTTACAGATTCCTACCCTATGACCGCCTCAGGGAAAATCCAGAAGTTCAAGCTTCGAGAGCAGTCTATTAGTCTATTAACAATTTAACTAAGTGCAGGGGCAAGTGCCCCTAATCACGGTTTGATCTACCTAGCAACCGGAAGGAGTGATGTTCTTGTTTTCAAAAATATTGATCGCAAATCGCGGCGAAATCGCTTTAAGGGTCATTCGTACATGCCAAAAGCTTGGGATTAAAACAGTTGCCATTTATTCAGAGGCTGATGCCGATTCCCTTTTCGTTCGAAACGCGGATGAAGCCTATTGTGTTGGAAAGCCTCCTGTAAACCAAAGTTATTTAAATATGGATGAAATTATTCGAATTGCTAAAGAAAGCGGGGCAGAGGCCGTTCATCCAGGCTACGGCCTTTTGTCGGAAAATGCCGTATTTGCAGCAAGATGTAAAAATGAAGGCCTTGTATTCATTGGTCCATCACCAGAAATTATTGCTTCAATGGGCAGCAAAATCGAAGCACGCAAGATGATGAAGGAAGCGGGAGTACCGATTATTGAAGGGATAAACACTCCTTTAGCGGACGAAGAAGAAGCCAAATTGGCTGCCGAAAAGATCGGTTATCCGCTTATGCTGAAGGCATCTGCGGGCGGCGGTGGGATCGGTATGCAGCTCGTCCATTCAGAGGAAGAGCTTGTCAAAGCTTTTGCAGGCAATAAAAAGCGTGCGGAGTCCTTTTTCGGCAACGGGGCGATGTTCCTGGAAAAATATATTGCTGAACCTCATCATATTGAAGTTCAAATTCTGGCTGATTCGTTTGGAAATATTGTACCGCTTTGGGAGAGGGAATGCTCTATCCAGCGCCGAAATCAGAAGGTAGTCGAAGAAGCGCCATCACCTTTTATTAGCGAAGACACACGCATGAAGATGCTGGACGCCGCTGTGACAGCTGCTAAGCATATTGGCTATTCGAATGCAGGTACGATTGAGTTTTTAGTAGATAAAGAGCAAAACTATTATTTCCTTGAAATGAATACTAGATTGCAGGTTGAGCATCCGGTTACAGAGGAAATCACCGGACTTGATCTTGTAGAGGAACAGCTGAAAGTGGCCGCGGGTCAACCGCTTTCTTTTACCCGTGAAGAGGTAGTAAGGAAGGGGCATGCGATTGAAGTCAGGATCTATGCGGAAGACCCAAAAACCTTTTTCCCATCACCTGGAAAAATAACTGAATTCCAGCTGCCGGATGGGGAAGGAATCCGGAACGAATGTGCGATTGAAGCAGGTTCTCAGGTGACACCATTCTATGATCCGATGATCGCTAAATTAATTGCATGGGGTGAAACAAGGGATGAGGCTGCAGCCCGAATGAAGGCGGCTCTCGAAAATTATAAAATTGAGGGAATTAAGACTAATATCCCAATGCTGATTAACACTGTAGCCCATGAGCAATTTTTATCAGGATACACAACGACCCAATTTGTGAACGATCATTATTTACCATTTATTACATCAACTAAGTGAGGAGAAATGACAGATGGCGAAAATTGAAGCAAGCATGGCAGGTAACGTTTGGAAGGTATTGGTTAAAGAAGGAGACGAGGTAAAGGCGGGCCAGGACGTGGTCATCCTTGAGTCCATGAAAATGGAAATTCCGATTGCGGCTGAGGAAGATGGAATCGTGACAAAGGTCCATGCCCACGAAGGGGAATTTGTGAACGACTCTGATTTACTTGTAGAGACCGAGTAGAGTACAAGCTTCTAAGCTTCAGAGTGGACTTGAAGAACGTTCGTAAAAGGGTCAAAAAGCTTGAACAGGGGGCGGAATATTGAAACTGCCAGAAAAAGTTACGATTAAGGAAGTTGGACCGAGGGATGGGCTGCAGAATGAAAAAATGCTGGTTTCAACGGAAGGTAAAGTCTCATGGATTGATTCGCTTTCAGAAACGGGTCTATCCTATATCGAGGTTAGCTCTTTTGTCCACCCGAAGTGGATTCCGCAGCTGGCCGATGCCTACGATGTACTTAAGACGATAAAAAGAATACAGGGCGTCACTTATGCCGCCCTTGTTCCTAATCTTAAAGGGCTTGAACGTGCACTAGAAGCAGGTGTCGATGAAGTGAGCGTCTTCATGTCCGCAAGTGAGGGCCATAACCGAAGCAATATCAATAAGTCGATAGAGGAAACATACCCAATTCTTGAGGAAGTAGTCAAGGAAGCAAAGCAAGCAGGAAAATCTGTCCGAGGCTATGTGTCTACGGTGATTGCCTGCCCGTATGATGGAGCAGTTGCACCATCGAAGGTTAGGGAAGTGGCGGGCCGACTTTTTTCAATGGGTATTGATGAGGTTTCCCTCGGAGAAACGATTGGGGTTGGTGTACCTAATCAAGTTGAAGCCCTATTGGAAGAGCTTTTGCCGCATTTTGATGCTAGAAAGCTTGCGATGCATTTCCATGATACAAGGGGCACGGCACTTGCCAACATAGTAAAATCCCTTGAAATGGGCATAACCACTTTTGACAGTGCACTTGGCGGATTGGGCGGCTGCCCTTATGCAAAAGGGGCGTCAGGGAATGTCGCTACAGAGGACTTATTGTATATGCTTCATGAAATGGGGATTGAAACAGGGATTAAGCTTGATCAACTTTTAAAATCGGCCATGCTAATTGAAGGAACACTTGGTAAGCGATTAAAAAGTCGGCAGATGGATATATTTCACGCAGGAGAGTAGGAGTGCTTCTTGTGAATGACGAGCGTTTTACTTGAGTACAGGTAAAACGCGCACAATGAAGGATTCATTATGGTCGTTTTGCTAGGGTCCAGGTGGAAACGCTCACTATGGGAAGTTCATAACGATCGTTTTTCAAGGGACAAGGTGAAAACACGCACTATGAAGTCTCCATAACGCTCGTTTTTCAAGGTACTAGGTGAAAGCACGCACTATGAAGTGTTCATAACGCTCGTTTTTCAAGGTACTAGGTGAAAACACGCACTATGAAGTCTCCATAACGCTCGTTTTTCAAGGAACCAGTTGGAAACACGCACTATGAAGAGTTCATACCACTCGTTTTTTAAGGAATTTGGTGAAAACGCTCACTATGAAGTGTTCATAACACTCGTTTTGCAAAGGTACTGATGAAAACACAAACTATAAAGCGTTTAATGAACGACTATCATAACTTAAGTAAGTAGAACACGAAGTTCAGGTAATGCATTGATTCTACAATGGATCTAATGATGCCAGTTTCATAAGGTAGAAATTAAGGAGGGGGCAAAATGAACGAAACCGAAGCAAAATCTGAATATCAAATTAAAAAAGATTCTGTCCTGCAGGGTGGCCATGAAAAATATCATGAAAAAAATCAGGAGAAGGGGAAACTCTTTGTCCGCGAGCGCCTGAATATGCTGTTTGATAACGGTTTGCAGTCTGAGGATGGAATGTTTGCGAATATCCTTGCGGGTGATCTTCCGGCAGACGGGGTTGTCACTGGAATTGGCAAAATTCATGGGCGCACGGTTTGTGTTATGGCGAATGACTCGACCGTTAAGGCCGGTTCTTGGGGGAAAAGGACGGTAGAAAAAATTATCCGCATTCAGGAGACGGCTGAAAAGCTTCGCTGCCCGCTGCTATATTTAGTGGATTCAGCTGGTGCCCGTATTACTGATCAGCTGGAAATGTTTCCAGGTCGCAGAGGGGCGGGGCGAATTTTCTACAATCAAGTTAAGCTATCAGGAAAAGTGCCACAAATTTGCCTATTGTTTGGACCTTCTGCAGCTGGCGGTGCTTACATTCCGGCATTTTGCGACATTGTCGTCATGGTTGAAGGCAATGCTTCCATGTACCTTGGATCCCCACGCATGGCTGAAATGGTAATCGGGGAAAAAGTAACGCTTGAGCAAATGGGCGGGGCCAAAATGCATTGCTCTATTTCTGGCTGCGGCGATGTGCTTGCAAAAACGGAAGAAGAAGCTATTGCTTATGCCCGCAAATATTTAACTTATTTTCCAAATAATTTTTCCGAAAAGCCTGTAAAAGCAGAAGCAAAACCACCAGCGGCATTCGAAAAAACAATTGAGGAACTGATTCCTGAAAACCAAAATGCGCCATTTGATATGTACCAGCTGATTGATCGCTTAATCGATGAGGGGTCCATGTGTGAAATTAAAAAGCTGTTCGCGGCTGAACTAATCACCTGTCTTGGTAGAATTAATGGCCAGCCAATTGGGATCATCGCCAACCAGCCGCGTGTGAAAGGCGGAGTCCTGTTCCATGACAGTGCTGATAAGGCGGCGAAATTTATCAATCTTTGCGATGCCTATCACATTCCGCTTCTTTTCCTTGCTGATGTGCCAGGTTTTATGATTGGCACAAATGTGGAGAAAGCAGGAATCATTCGCCATGGTGCGAAAATGATTTCCGCGATGAGCGAGGCGACTGTTCCGAAGATGACTGTTATTGTCCGTAAGGCATATGGGGCTGGGTTGTACGCAATGGCCGGACCTGCCTTTGAACCGGACTGCTGTATTGCGCTTCCGACAGCTTCCATTGCCGTTATGGGTCCTGAGGCGGCCGTCAATGCCGTTTATGCGAATAAAATCGCTGAGCTGCCAGAAGAGGAACGAGCAGCCTTTATTGCGGAAAAGCGTGAAGAATACCGTGAAGATATCGATATTTACAGACTCGCTTCTGAATTGATTATTGACGATATCGTCGAGCCAAACCGTCTGCGCGATGAACTTGCAGCCAGACTAGATGTTTATATGTCTAAATATCTTGTGTTCACAGAGCGCAAACATGGAGTATACCCTGTATAAGCGGGGGACAGGTTAAGGCTCGCTAAGGGTGAGTAAGAGTTTTTAAATAATTTAGAGTTTATCCAAAGGACCGGACATGAACCCATCATGTTCGGTCCTTTACCTTTTGGTGATAGTGTTAACCTAGGGTCCTATTTCTTTGCTTTTAAAATCATGTAATTGATACAATATATGGTGAAAGAAGCAGATAGCAATTAGGATCGATTAGTATTATTAATTACTGACATGTTTATTAGTCCCGAAAAAGGAGAAATTTTATATGGAAATTGGAATTAGCACGTTTGTTGAGACAACGCCAGATGTTAAAACAGGTGAGGTCATCAGTCATGCACAGCGCATCCGGGAAGTGGTTGAGGAAATTGTATTGGCGGATGAGGTAGGTTTGGATGTGTTTGGAGTGGGTGAACATCATCGTGAGGATTTTGCGGCTTCTTCACCAGCTATTATACTAGCAGCTGCCGCTTCTCGGACGGAGAAAATTCGTCTCACGAGTGCTGTTACAGTGCTTTCTTCCGCCGATCCAGTGCGTGTGTTTCAGGATTTTGCAACGGTTGATGCCATTTCAAATGGCCGTGCGGAAATTATGGCTGGCAGGGGTTCATTTATTGAATCATTTCCGTTGTTTGGTTATGATTTGAAGGATTATGATGAGTTATTTGAAGAAAAATTAGAGTTATTGCTGAAAATTACAGCATCTGAAAAAGTGACATGGAAGGGCGGTCATCGGCCGGCTATTCATGATCGAGGTGTGTACCCACGCCCAGTTCAGGACCCATTGCCAGTATGGATTGGAAGCGGAGGAAATTCGGAATCGGTTGTTCGTGCTGGCCTGCTTGGTCTGCCCCTTGTACTCGCGATTATTGGCGGAAGTCCACTTCAATTTGAGCCGCTAGTACAGCTTTATAAAAAAGCGGCAACTCATGCGGGCCATGATTTGTCCAAGCTGTCTGTTGCTTCGCACTCACATGGTTTTATTGCGGAAACTACAGAAGACGCAGTGGATAAATTTTTCCCTTCCACTCAGCAAGTGATGAATAAATTAGGAAGAGAGCGCGGCTGGGCTCCTTATACCAAATCCACTTTCGATGCTGCCTGCAGATTAGAAGGCGCCTTGTATGTTGGCGACCCGCAAACTGTTGCTGAAAAAATCATACACTTAAGGAAAAATGTAGGCATTACTCGTTTCATGCTTCACGTCCCGCTTGGCACGATGCCTCATGATGAGGTAATGAGAGCCATTGAGCTGCTCGGAAAAGAAGTGGCCCCAATAGTAAGGGAAGAGGTTGGCAAGTGGGAAGCGGAGAGGAATGAGCGGATTTGAGAACAGCTATCCATCGGATAGGATAATAATAATAAATAGTAGATCTCATTTTGAATGAGGTCTATTTTTATATGGAAGCTTCTGAATCGAGATTTTATACTACTACGACGGTCCTTACTGCAAGCTTCATTACTACAACAAAATTGAACAGTGAACTTGACACTATGTACCGCATATTAATGAAGTGTAATAGCAAATTTTGAAGGGGGTACATAAATATGGACATCTTTACTGCCATTTCAACAAGAAGAAGCATTGGCGTTGTTAAACCAGATCCTGTGCCTAAGGAGTTAATTGAAAAGATATTGGAAGCAGGTATATGGGCGCCGTCCCATTATCGTACCGAGCCATGGCGGTTTTTTGTTTTAACTGGCGATGCGAGAAAAAATCTTGGAAGGGCAATGGCATCATTTGCAGAGAAAAGTCTAGATGAGCCACAAAGTGATGAAGGCAAAGAGAAATTGGAAAAGACTGCACAAAAAGCTTTAAGGGCTCCAGTTATTATTGCAGTTTCAGTGGAACCAACTATAAATGAAAAGGTATTAGTAAACGAAGAACATGCTGCGGTCCATGCTGCGATTCAAAATATGCTTCTTGCTGCACATGCCCTTGGTTTAGGAGCGATCTGGAGAACAGGTAAGGTTTGTTATTCCCCTGAAATAAACCAATTTTTTGGGCTTGAAGATCATGCTTTGATGCTTGGTTTTATTTACATCGGCTATCCAAATATGAAAGAATTGACAGGGAAAAGAAAAAGTATTACCGAAGTAACAAAATGGATGTAGAAACTTATTGAATATAATAAAAGCAATCCTTTAAACCACTCAATGTTCCTGCATGAAAGGTATAATAAACTTAGAGAGGCAGACATTAAATAGGCAGGATTATTAGTTTATGATGTTCTTTTTTTATCGAAATGATTAGTAAAGGAGGGATGGTGACTATATGATAACTAAAGGAGCTGCAGCTGGTTGGAATTTTAACAATAGTTATGCTAAATTGCCGCTGCCACTTTTTACCAGCCTTAAACCAACACCTGTTCGCTCACCGAAAATGGTCATTTTTAATGAAGCATTGGCTAAAGTCCTAGGGTTAAATGCTGCGACACTGAAAAGTGAAGAAGGTGTTGCCGTGTTTGCTGGAAACCACGTTCCTGAAAATGCGTATTCCCTTGCACAAGCCTATGCAGGTCATCAATTTGGACATTTTACGATGTTGGGAGATGGACGTGCCATTCTGATTGGCGAACAAATAACCCCAAAAGGTGAGCGATTTGATGTACAGCTTAAGGGATCAGGGAGAACCCCATACTCCCGCGGTGGTGATGGACGAGCGACACTTGGGCCGATGCTTCGTGAATACATTATCAGTGAAGCTATGCATGCACTAAGGATTCCAACAACCCGAAGTCTAGCTGTTGTGACAACGGGGGAAAAAGTGGTTCGCGAAACGGATCTTCCTGGTGCGATTCTTACCCGTATCGCTGCCAGTCACTTGCGCGTTGGAACCTTTCAATTCGCTGGAAACTGGAGACCTGTAGAAGAATTAAGAATCCTTGCCGACTATACGATCAATCGTCATTACCCAGAGATTGAACAGGATGAAAATCGATATCTTGCACTTCTTCAGCAATTGATCAAACGTCAGGCCGCATTGATTGCTAAATGGCAGTTAGTTGGTTTTATTCATGGGGTGATGAACACTGATAATATGACTATTAGTGGTGAAACGATCGATTATGGTCCCTGTGCATTTATGGATGAGTATGATCCAGATACAGTGTTTAGTTCTATTGATAGACAAGGGCGCTATGCTTACCGCAATCAGCCAATTATTGGAGGTTGGAACCTTGCACGTTTTGCGGAGGCTATTTTGCCATTGCTGGATAAGGATGAGGAAAAGGCTCTTCAGCTGGCGCAAGATGAGATTTCGAAATATAGTGAAATCTATCAATCCTATTGGCTTGCTGGCATGAGGGCAAAACTTGGGTTAACCAATGAGGAACCAGGAGATACATTATTAATAGAAAACCTTTTGAGCATCATGCATAAGGTAAAGGCAGATTATACGAATACATTCCGTGCTTTAACAATAGATAAAATGGAGGATACTCCGCTTTTTGGCACGCCTGATTATAATCTGTGGCGTGAGCTCTGGGAGGCGAGATTGACGAGGCAGCAAACATCGAAGGAAGCCTCACTACAGTTGATGCGTAACAGTAATCCCGCTGTTATCCCGCGGAATCATCGGGTGGAAGAGGCGCTTGAAGCTGCAGTTAACAATGGGGACTACAGTGTAATGGAACGATTGCTCAAAGCTCTTTCAAATCCATTCGACTATACAACCGAACAGAATATATACTGTACAATACCTGAATCATCAAATCTTCCGTACAGAACATATTGTGGAACTTGATGCATTGCGAAAATAGTGTCATATGTAATTTGTAAAATCAATCAAATGAGGGTAATTTTTATAAATTCATGCAAAATAAGAGGGTGTGTTAATTGAATTTTTTAGGGAGGTTTTTAGGCGGCAAAAAACAAGCAAACACCCTCAAGTCAAGTCGATCAAAAGCAATTACTTGAGGACAAAGTAGAAGCTCGGCGGAAAAATGGATTTGAAGACAATCATGTTCGCCGGGTAACATCTAATGGGGCACAGGGTCAATAATTAGGGTATAAGGTACAACACGGGCACCTTTTGGATGCCCGTGATTATTTTTGCCAATGTGATAAGGTAGGAAGCTATAAGGAGTGTACTTCTTAACATGTACAAGCTAGTAACAGTCGAATCTTAGCCCTTTAATTTTCGATAAACATAAAGGTTTTTTTCAGCAATTGAAAATCAAGGCTCATTTTCTCAAATTCCTTATATTCAATACTGTCTGGGCGATCTGCATACTGATTTTCACTTACAGGCAAAATCGCATATACAAAACCATTTTTGACACCAAGCTTTTGATATAAGCTGTCCTCATAGCCATCTTCCCATATTTGCTCCTTTATTTTCTCAATGGAAAACAGCGTTCTTTCAGAGATTGCTTTATTTTTCGGCACATAGCTGAAAACTAACTGACCATTCTTCTCAGCAGAGCGGTATTTTGTATCCCATTCTACAGGAATTGAAAATGCATATTCTGTTGCTCGATAAGTAAATAGCTTCTGAGGAATATAAGGTGTTCGCTCCCAAATATCTGCTGCCTTCTTCACATCTACTTTATCAATGAACCAGTTAGCATCAGCCTTACTCACAGTTAAGTTTGCTGTCTCGGTCCCAAAAGGTCCCGTAGATGTTGCTAGCTGTAATTCAACTACATAGGTGTTAGTATGGCTATTTACTTTCTTTTCATTTTTGATTTTATAGCTGCTAATCCAAGGACTTGATGTACCAGTTACCCAACCATTGATATCAAAATAAGTTTTCGTATTCTCCTTAAGTTCTGGAGTGAAAAGTGCGTATTGGTGTGCACCATTGCGGTTGGTAAGTGCTTTTCCCCATTGGTTTACAGCGTCTGAAGAAGACACGGGTGCAACGGCATTTTCTAATAAAGAAATTTGAAGCTTAAGCATTTCTATTTCTTGTTTTTGACTTTCTACTATTGGCAGTTTCTGATTGTTGCTGGCAAATTCAATTTTTGTTGTTTCTTTTGGAGTTTCAAATGCATAAGTAGCGCTTGCTAGCATGGCCGTTAATGCAACAGCCCCTGTGATGGAAACAAGTTTCTTTTTCATGTTTTTTCCTTCTTTCCTAAATGATGTACCTTTATTGTATATTGGTTAGGTTGGAAAGTAGTTAAGGAAAGATTAATTAAGGTTACAAACAAGATACAATGATCTTAATATGGAGTATCGTTGTTTTTGCAAGATTGGTCTTTTTAGAAATTCATTTAGTGCTATAATAAATCAGTAATGGTTTTGCCAAATTCTTCAGCAGGAGGTATATAAAGGGATATGTTTTCACGAAATAAAGCATTTTATTTTATTTTTGCGATAATGGTTTCAGCTTTCGTTTTGACTGGCTGTGGAACACAGACGGAAAATGAGAAGACAAATGAAAATACAGCGAAGGAATCTGCTGAAAAAACAGATTACCCGTTGTCTGTTAAAGGAAAACCGATTGTAACCATAACAATGGAAGATGGAAAAGAGATTGTGGTTGAATTGGACCCGGCTGCAGCACCAAATACGGTTGCCAATTTTATTTCATTAATTGAAGACGGTTTTTATGATGGCCTTATTTTCCATCGGGTTATCCCTGATTTTATGATTCAAGGGGGAGATCCTGAGGGGAATGGCTCTGGTGGTCCCGGTTACTCGATTGAAGGTGAATTTTCGTCAAACGGATTTGAAAATAACATCTCACATGAGCGTGGGGTCATTTCAATGGCACGGACTCCCGACCCAAATTCAGCTGGATCGCAATTTTTTATTATGGTTAAGGAAGCCCCACATCTCGATGGTGAATATGCAGCTTTCGGCAAAGTAATTGAAGGAATGGAAACAGTTGATGCAATTGTGACTGCTGAACGAGGGGATATGGACAAGCCATTAGAAGATCAGAAAATGAAAACGGTGAAAGTGGATACAAAAGGCTTTGACTACCCAGAGCCAAAAAAAGTTCAGTAATATATAGCGCCTGACTCATGTACGTTAATGAAATAACGCGGCAGGGGTCAGGCTATTATTATTAACTGTATTTTCTATCTCATAATATTATTATGTAAACTAATGATGTTTAATATCACTATATTACTTGATACCTGTCCTTGCTATTTAAACTGAGACACTTAAAAATAAATAATTAAATAATTTAGAGAAATGGGAATTAAACAGTCATCTCGTGTCCCTACGTCCCATTGTAAGGGGAATTTATGAAAAGGTTCATTATAGGTATAAGTGGTTTTTTATTTTTGAACATTTATTTTAATGGAACAACCCATTTTATTTCTAATAGCGTCATTCAATTTATTTGTCTCTTACTCTTTTTCCCGATTGCCTCATTTGTTGCAAAAATAAATGGATTTCCAGGTTTAAAAGGGATTGGTTTAGTGAAAACACGCCATTGGATGAGACATTTTATTGTTAGTTTTTTTATTGGATTTGGATTTTGGGCACTTATGTATATTGCATATTGGGAGCTTGGAAAATTTGAAATAATAGGTATCAAAACTGGAATAGAAGCTATAAGTATCATCGTTCAAGTATTAGTAGGGTTCTTTTTGGGGTCAATAATAAACGATTTGATCACAAGAGGATATGTTTTAAATTTATTAAAAGGGAAAATACCAGCATATGCATTAGCTGGAATAAGCATTTGTATTTATGCAGTGGATGATTTTTGGAATGGAGACTTGACCACGACCAATTTTGTTTTTTCAATTATTTTAGGCTGTTCATTTACCTACTCTTTTCTTAAAACTGGATCCGTGTGGGCTAATACAGGAATTCACTTTGGACTAAATGTGGCTTATGGAATCATCTATGGGCTCTCTGGAGAATATGGTGGTGGGCTTATCCTTACAGTCAAAGGGGAAATTAATCCGATATTAAATAATTTTATCGTATTAGCAGCGGCGACAATCATGTTTTTGGCCGTATTTTTATATTATCGAAAAAAAAGTGATGAGAATTATAGCATTGTTGGGGTGGAACAACACGACCAAGAAGCCAGACAAATTACCTAAGACCAACGAAAGGAAATTTCAAATGAACATACGAAACAAATGGAACATGAAACATCAGGAGCGCATTAAACAGTTAAGGACATCTGCCTTTAATCCAAGATTAGAGAAGATGTCTGACTATCTTCTTGGAGGCACTGCTCTCGATCTTGCGTGTGGTCTTGGGGGAAACAGTTCGTTCCTTGCGCGAATGAACTATCAAGTTCAGGCGATTGACATTTCAGACGTAGCCATTCAATTTGTTAATGAACAAGCTGCAAAAGATCATCTTGATATCGAAACACATATTGGAGACCTTACAGAATCGCTTGATCAGAATTGGGTGAAGGAGCCTTTTAATCTAATTATCATTACATATTATCTGGATCGCAAGTTGTTTCCGATTGTAAAGAACCTTATTAAAAAGGATGGGTATTTCTTCATGGAAACATACTTCCAATCACCGCAAAGTGAAAAAAGGCAAGTCTCTGACCGATATAAATTAAAGCCGAACGAGTTAATAAAAGAGTTTAGAGATTGGGGCATCCTATATTTCGAAGAAAATGAACAAGAGGGGCGGCAAACAATATTTTGTCGGAAAGATGTGCATGCAGCTGCTCAGTCAACTTTCAATACTGGGATCAATTCACTTTCATAGCAACATTTTTATACTCACATTAAATAACATTGAAATAGAAATTATTATGTTATAATGAATATTTAAGAGCAGATACTAAGATTTGCTTAAATTATTTTTTACATTACTTTATTTTTTGCTTTGGAGGCTAATATGGAAGATTTACTTAAATTAAAAGACAAGAATATAGTAGTTATGGGAGTGGCAAATGAACGAAGCATTGCTTGGGGAGTAGCAAGATCTCTTTATCAAGCAGGGGCGAATGTCATTTTTACATATCGGAAAGAACGCTCGCTTGGAAAACTGACAAAACTTCTAAGTGATCATAACTTAGAAGCGAAATTAATCGTACAATGCGATGTGAACAGTGATGAAAGCATAGCAGAAGCCTTTAATAAAATTGGAGAGGAAGCAGGTACCGTTCATGGAGTGCTCCATTCCGTTGCTTTTGCGCATGCTGAAGATTTAAAGGGAGATTTTATCGATACGACTAGAAGTGGTTATGCTTTTGCCCAAGACACAAGTGCGTACTCATTAATTGCTGTTGCGAAAGCGGCCAAGCCTTTCATGACTGAAGGGGGCACCATAATTGCGATGTCTTATCTTGGTGCAGAGCGTGTCGTTTCTGGGTATAATGTGATGGCGATTGCCAAAGCGTCTCTTGAAGCATCAGTGAAGTATTTAGCTTCTGAATTAGGACAAGACAATATCCGTGTCAATGCCATTTCGGCTGGCGCCATTCGTACGCTTGCTGCAAAAGGAGTTCCGTCCTTCAACCAAATCCTTCATAAAATTGAAGAGACAGCACCTCTGAAAAGAAATGTTTCGCAAGAAGAAGTTGGGGATATGACACTTGCCTTAATGAGCCATCTTTCAAGAGGGGTTACGGGTGAAATTGTTTATGTAGATGCTGGATATAATATTATGGGATAGTGTTTTAAATAGTGGGAGATTCTCGTTGGTCAAACTGACAACTTGAATCTCCTCTTTTACTTTGAAGGGTGTGGTTATAGAGTAAAAAAATAAAGATTTCCCTTGCCGTTTGCAAAAATTAAAAGTATAATCAAATCAGGAACATACGTTCTTAAAGTTTGTTTTAGAAATCCTTACATTTTTAAGAAAAAGGTGGAAAAAAAAGTTGAACGGTACTTCACATACAGTCATCGGTGCAGCAACCGGCTTTTTAACTGCTAATTTGCTGCAAACAAATCCAACCGGAACCGTTTTATTAATAGGAATAGGGGCAATTTCTGGTTTAATGCCTGATATTGATATTGACGGTAAGCTAAGTAATAAAATTACCATTTCACATAAGATCATAAGAACAGCAGCGCAATTCATTGCTGTACTGCTTATTTTGTATAGTTATTTTACTGGTTCAGAAATAATCAAATGGATAGGTATTGGGATAGGAATGCTTATTATCATAATATCCTCGTTTATCACACAAAGACGAATGCTGACAATTACCGGCATTGGTATCCTATTTGGAGGTATATCACTTCAAGAAAATTGGTTATGGTTATTAGGACTCTATATTATTGCAGCTTCATTTGTTCCTCATAGAAGCTATACGCATTCATTATTAGGTGTACTCTTTTTTGCTTACATATCCTTTCATTTAGAAACATCACTTGAGCACGAAGGTGTATTTATTACCTGTCTAATGGGCTATGTAGGTCATTTAATTGCCGACATGAAGTTGCTGCCCTTTAACAAGAGAGGGATTAAATTCTTTTTGCCATTTTCTAAGAAGGAATTTTAATGTTCAAGAAGGAGCCGATATACTAAATACCGGCTCCTTCTTCGTTATTATTGCTTCTCAATCATCCTCAAAGAAATCTCTAAACTCCTTTATATCTGTTGTTTTATCATCTCCATAATAGGGATTATCGACTGTTGAGTCTTTTGGATCTAGGTTTGTTTTTATGACTAAGGTAGGTCCGGATGTTCGTTGTTCGGCTATTATTCGATCATCTAGCTTATCAAAGTCCGGCATCTTTTTGCTTCCTGGCTGGCTTGGTTCTGTCATCTTTGCACCTCCTGTATCAATAGGTTGCTTCTGATATGGAAAAATATAAGCATTAAAAATGCTTATTAAGGAAGATGATTTCTAAGTATAAAAAGAGGTATGCATCAGTGTGAAGGCACGTAAAGGCATTAAAGAAAGAGGAATTAGAAAAAGAATGGCCTGATTCTCCAAGAATGAAGAGATCAGGCCATTTTTCAAAGGTCTAAAACTTAATATTCCTTTTCTATTTCCAGCGTACTTCTAATTGTATCAATTGGTCTGACCATTTTTTCAATTTGTTCCCGTTTTCCTTCTAAGAACGGAGGTAAAGATAATTTTTCGCCAAGTGTTTCATACGGTTCATCTCCCATAAATCCTGGTCCATCTGTGGCGAACTCAAATAATATTTGGGGTGCCACTCTTGAGTATAAAGATCCGAAAAAGAAGCGGTCAATGAAACCTGATGTTGGGATTCGGAAGCTACGAAGTCGTTTATCCCATTCTTCTAAAACGGAACTGTCCTCGACTCGAAATGCCGCATGGTGAACGGTTCCAAAGCCTTGTTGCGCTTGTGGAAGATTTGGATTATCTTCCACAATTACCTGGGCTCCATTTCCGCCTTCACCCACTTCAAATAAATGAAACGCACCTTCCTGACCGATTTTGTTAAATATCAGAACCTTTTCCAGTATTTCTTTAAAATAATCAAAATTTGCGATTCGGACAAAAACAGGACCTAATCCGGTAATGGCATATTCTAAAGGAATGGGTCCTTTTTGCCAAGGCGTTCCCGATGCCACTCCTTCATTATGTTCATCAGAAATCAATTGATATTGCTGGTCATCAAAGTCGATGAAGGAAAGCGTCTTTTTCCCGAATTGTTCTTTAATTCCAGTATGCTTCACCTCAAGACGATCAAAACGCTTGACCCAGTAGCCTAAAGCAGTATCGCTCGGAACGCGAAAGGATGTTTTTGAGATTTCGTTCGTTCCATGTATTCCTTTAGGAATGCCAGGGAAGTCAAAGAATGTAATATCTGTTCCTGCATTCCCTTTATCATCTGCGAAAAACAGATGATACGTTCTAATATCATCCTGATTAACTGTTTTCTTTACTAAGCGCATCCCTAAGACGTAAGTGAAGAAATCATAATTCTTTTCCGCACTGCTTGTAATGGCTGTTACATGATGTATTCCTTTTAATTCGTTCATGATATATCCTCCATTTTTCTATCGTTCATTTTCATAGTATTTCTTTTTTGCTTTATCCCCACTAACATTAAATAATAAATATTAAGTAAATCTCATTTAATTCATACATCTCTAATTCGAGATAAATATATCATGAACATAATTTACTGTCAATTTTTGATTTTGTCATTGAGGAATTGTTCATTCGTCAATGAGCATGATGATAAGGGGCAGTCACGAAATTTAAGAAATATTTTACAAGAAATCTTTTTCATTTTTAGTTCTTTTGCAAATAGTAAAGGGGAACATGAATAACCTTTTAAATAATTTGTTTCTTAGTGCATTAAAAAGTTAACGTTTTTATATGATATAATAACTAAAGAATTATATATAAATTCCGCGTATGCGGTAGAGGTTCTAGCTACCCTCTCAAAAAAACTAAGGAAAACAGTGCTGCTTTCTTAGTGGTGCTGTTTTTTCTTTTTTACAAAGGAGATTTTCAAAATGAAAAATGATAAAGCCGTTGTTGTTTTCAGCGGAGGCCAGGATAGTACGACTTGTTTATTCTGGGCATTAGAAAATTTTAATGAAGTGGTTGCCGTTACATTTGACTATAATCAAAGACATGTTTCAGAAATTGTATGTGCCAAAAACATTACAAAAGAGCTTGGGATTAAGCATTATATTCTGGACATGAGTCTATTAAATCAATTAGCTCCTAATGCTCTAACAAGGGAAGATATCGAGGTGAAGGATGGAGAGAATGGGGAGTTGCCATCTACCTTTGTACCAGGGAGAAACCTGCTATTCATTTCTTTTGCTGGCGTATTAGCAAGTCAAGTTGGGGCTAAGCATATCATAACTGGTGTGTGTGAGACAGACTTTAGCGGCTATCCTGACTGCCGGGACGTCTTTATTAAATCCTTAAACGTCTCTTTAAACCTATCAATGGATCAAAGCTTTGTTATCCATACTCCTTTAATGTGGTTAAATAAAGCTGAAACGTGGAAGCTTGCTGATGAGCTTGGCGCATTCGATTTTGTCCGTGAAAAAACTTTAACATGCTATAACGGAATGATTGCAGATGGCTGTGGAGAATGCCCAGCTTGTGTGCTCAGAAAAAATGGTTTAGAAGAATACTTACTGGAAAAAGGGGAGTTATAGACCATGTATGGATTCCGCATAGTAGATAAACTTCAAAAGATAGATTTTGATATTAAGAGAGATCAATTGAAATACCATAACAAGCGTGTACTAGTAAGTAAAGAATTTACTTTTGATTCCGCACACCACTTGCATGACTATGAAGGAAAGTGTAAAAACCTTCATGGTCACACATATAAAGTAATCTTTGGTATTAGCGGGCTTGTGGATCACCGCGGATTATTAATCGATTTCGGTGATATTAAAGAAATTTGGAAAAATGACATTGAAATTTATTTAGATCATCGATATTTGAACGAAACGCTACCTCCAATGAATACGACCGCTGAGAATATGGTTGTATGGATCTATGAAAAAATGCAAGAGAGTCTAGATATCCGAAAATACAACGACGCTGCAAGAGTTGAATTTGTTCGATTATATGAAACTCCTACAAGTTATGCAGAGGCAAGAAGGGAGTGGATGATCATTGAGTAAAATTCCAGTGATGGAGATCTTTGGGCCAACGATACAAGGAGAAGGGATGGTAATAGGCCAGAAAACGATGTTTGTAAGAACTGCAGGCTGTGATTATTCCTGTGCTTGGTGTGACTCCTCTTTTACTTGGGATGGTTCAGGCAAGGATTTAATCACACAAATGGACGCAGAGGAAATTTGGGCAGAACTCAAACGAATGGGAGAAGAACGATTTTCATTCGTTACCATTTCAGGAGGCAATCCTGCTCTATTGAAAAATTTAAGTGAATTGGTCGATCTGTTAAAGGAAAATTCGATTAAAGTCGGCCTTGAAACACAAGGGAGCAAATGGCAAGAATGGTTTTACAATATCGATGAATTAACGATATCTCCTAAACCGCCAAGCTCGAAAATGGTTACTAATTTTGACATGTTGGATGAGATTATTGGCAAACTTCATACTCGCCAGATTAGCTTAAAAGTAGTAATCTTCAATGATGAAGATTTTAATTATGCAAAAAAACTTCACAAGCGATACCCTGAGGTACCGTTCTTTTTACAAGTGGGGAATGATGATATTGCCACAGTCGATCAAGATACACTTGTACATCAATTACTAGAAAAATATTCTTGGTTGATTGACAAGGTTGTCGAAGACCGTGATTTAAATAATGTAAAGGTCCTTCCGCAACTTCATACGTATATTTGGGGTAATAAACGAGGGGTGTAAATTTTTGTTCTTGATTTACCATAAATTTATTATGTAAACAAAAAATAAGTGGCACCAATAAATTTTTGGCTCCTTCCATAATAAAAGACGAAGGAGTCATTTTTATTTTCGAATACTGGGTTTTCATTAGCTAGGTTTTTGCCTTAGATATTTTAATCACTAATGTGTCCTATAAACCTCAGTTAAAGGACATACTTAGATAAATTCATCCCTTATATGTGCTTAAAAAGTGGATTAACGAGGTAAATTATAATAATATGTCTATAGTATAGTTATAAAATGATAGTAGAAATGCTAGAATGCCTTTTTTAAAAGGATTAGGCTTCAGCACCAAGAAAGGAGACAACATGAAATTACGAATGGTTATGCTGACACTAGCAGCAGTACTATTTCTTGCTGCTTGTGGTCAGAAGGGTTTAGAAGAACCGATTACGTTAGCAGATCAGGATAACAATGAAGTTACATTTCCGTTAGAGAAGCCAGCATTGTTCTTTTTTATTACAACATACACCTGAGGACTTTGTCAGCAGCAACTAGTTGAGTTGCATGGAAATCTTGACAAGTTTAATGACATGGATATGGAAATGTTTATTATCAGCCATGATACACCTGAACAGCAAAAGGAATTATACAGCCATCTAAAGGACTATTTTGGTACAAGTTTGCCGTTTATTTCTGACCCGAAATTGGAATTGATTGACCGTTTTGGAATGAAGAATGGGGATGTTGCTTATCGCGGCTACGGAATTTTGGATCAAAATGGGGAAATCATTTTCAAGAAAGTAAATGATCATTGGGGTGAAGAGATCAAACAAACTTTTCAGGATATTGAAAAGGAATATAAAAAAATCAAAGAATAAAATAAAGCCAGCCCCGTGTACAACAAATACTAACGGGCTGGCTATTATTTTTGTTACTTAAAAAATACACCGATTGCAACAAACCTCACAATCTAAATTCCATCCCATCCTCCGCTATATGAAAGCCACGATCCTCCAATTGCCGTCTAATTTGACGATCAGAGTCAATAACAGGGTTCGAATGATTTAGATGAGTAAAATAGATTTCCTTTTCTCCAACCAAATCTTGAAGCCTATCCATTGTTTCTGTCATAAGTGGGTGGGGGATTTCCCGAAAATCCCGGCCGATTTTTTCAAGGTCTTTCGATGAATGGAAGGTCCCATCAAGCAGGCAGATGTCAACCTCTTGACATACCATATATATGTCCTCGTTCCACTCATCCCAGCGGTCGATATCTGGAATGTAGAGGACTTTTTTATTTGGCCCCTTTATCACAAATCCAAATGTCTCAGAAAATTCATTTCGATGTGGAACATCCATTGGAATAATTGAAACGTGCTCGGATATCGGTAGGGATTTTCCATTCCGAATTTCATGGGTTACGATGTTCTTAAGCTTAGTTAATTGACTCCATGGCGCCTGTTCATGCAGCAGCTGACTCATTTTTTCACCTGCAAACACTGGAGTTCCCGTGGCACCAATTGCTTCACGCCCCAAAAAGAGCAACCCAGGATAATGACCTAAATGGGCATGGGTTAAAAAGATGCTATCCATAAGCTGGCCCTGCAAGCCGTATTGTAATTGCAGCTTTACCATCTGTTCTTTTAAATCAGGCGTCGCATCAATCAAATGCCATTTTCGCACATTCGGTAGAACGATGGCCAGTGAGGCAGCAAGGCGCCGAAGCTTAGGATTGTTAATCGCCTCTGTACAATTTTTACAAAAACAATTTGGATGTGGCAGTCCAGCATCTTGTGCTGTTCCTAACACATGTAAAATCACTTCGCTCATTGTAAAATTTCTCCCCAATCTTATAGAAGCTTTGTTTCTTCTTCATGATAATTCTTCTTCGAAATTGTCCAGCCAGTGAAGCCGAATAGGATATTGATAAGCGGGACTAGGAAAACAAAGAAAGCGTACGGAATAAATTCGCCAGGTGAAACGCCAAGGATGCTCATGGCAAATACAGCAGGGACTCCCCATGGTACGAGGTTAATTCCAACCGTTCCAGCCGCTTCTACACATCTTGAAAGGTTTTTCGTATCAATTTCCATATTTTTATATTTACTTACAAAGGTTCTGGCCGGTAAAATAATCGCCAAAAATTGTGCACCGCTTGCAAAGGCTACAACAAAAGTAGCAAGAATCGTTGAACTAATTAACGTTCCAGCAGATTTGACTTTCGCCATCATTTTTCGTGTTAATACTTCAAAGGCTCCTGTATCTTCTAATATCCCTCCAAGCGCCGTCGCGATGATTAATAAAGCAATCGTACCAAGCATCGACATCATGCCGCCGTTATTTAACAAGGAATCTAACGCTGCAACTCCAGATTCAGCGGAATAGCCTTTTGTCATGACTTGGATAATGGAAGAAACGGTTGCCCCTTGCACGAAGATAGCAAGCACACCGCCTAATAGACTAACACCCATTAATGCAGGGATGGCTGGTGTACGTAATATCATTAGGATGATTGTCAGTACGGGCATCAGCAATAGTAGCGGATGAATGGTAAATACATCATTAAGACCAACCTTTACCGTTTCAATGACACTTGCATCCGCAACAACACTTGCCGCTCCGGAATTACTAACAATCCAATACAATAGTATGGATAGAAAAAAGGCAGGGAGTGTATCCCAAAGCATATGTTTAATATGGCTAAATAAATCCGTTTCAGCCATGGCGGGTGCAATATTTGTAGTGTCAGAAACGGGTGATAATTTGTCTCCAAAATAAGCGCCTGAAATGACTGCTCCAGCAACAAGGCCCGGGGAAAATCCAAGCCCTTCCCCAATCACCATGAAAGCAAGTCCGATTGTTGCTATAGATGTGAAGGAGCTTCCTAATGTTACGGACACAATACCGGTGACAAGTGCAACAATAGGGACGAATAATTCTGGTTTAATGATGGATAGACCATAGTAGATAATGGTTGGGATGACTCCGTTTGCGATCCATGAGCCAACTATCATGCCAATAATGAGCAGAATAAATACAGCTGGTAAAGCTCTAGCGACTCCTTGAACCATCATATTTTGGATTTCATCCCAGCCCCAGCCGCTAACCTTCGCAACAATTGCTGCTAAGATCACTCCAATCATTAATGGGATATGCATGCCTGCTTTCCATATAAATATCGATAAAGCTGCAGAAATGATTAATGCAAGTATTGGAATGACCGACATCCCAATGCTAAGTTCCTTTTTCATGTTATCTTTCTCCTTTCCTGCCATCCAGCATCGCTGCATGGACTTTTTGAACGACTACTTCCCTTGAAATGAGCAAAAAACAAAAAAAGCCCCATCCCAAAAAGGGACGGAAGCTCCGCGGTACCACCCTAGTTAGCAGATTACTCTGCTCTCTTATTAGATAACGGCCGAAACCGGATAAACAGCTCCCTAACTGTATTTCACTATACACCTTGCCTGATTTTCACCACCATCAAGTCTCTAGTCTTTCAAGAATGTATGAGCTACTTAAATAGTTCAACGCTTTTGTGCTTTTATGCTTTTGTGTAGTTAAGTATAAAACTATCATAATATTAATATCAATTATAAGTCAATATTTTTTCTTATTTATAAAATAAAACTCATTAATTCAGAATTATTTAAAAATTAGAGGGTTTTTAGTAAAAGTATAGAAGTAGTAATTGTATGCAGGATAAATATAGAATTTATTAGGAGGATGATCATGCGAAACAAAGAAATGCTGTTAATTCCAGGACCAACACCAGTTGTCGATTCTATTTATGATGCACTTGCTGAGGAAACGAGAAGCCATACAGATCCAAGATTTACGGCTATTTATCGGAGTGCAATTGAAAAAACTAGGGAAATGTTTAAAACTGATGGAGAGGTACTCGTGATCGCAGGATCAGGTACAATTGCAATGGAAATGGCTATAGTCAACACCGTGGAAGCTGGCGAAAAAATTCTTGTAATAAGCCAAGGATTTTTTGGTGACCGCTTCATCAAAATAGGGGAAGCCTTTGGGATTGAGGTAGAGGTCATTCAAGCGGAGTGGGGAAAACAGGTTAATCCTAATGATGTAGAAGAAAAACTGAAGGCAGGAAATTTCAAGGCAGTTACGATTACACATGCCGATACTTCGACAGGTGTGGCAGCCAATTTGGATGTGCTTGTACCAATCATTAAAAAGCACGGAGCACTTGTCATTCTTGACGGCGTTTGCGCTACAGCAGCAATGGAAGAGGATATGAGTAAGTCTTATGGGAATGAAGATGCGAAGATTGATGTTATTTTAACAGGTTCGCAAAAGGCAATTGGCGTTCCGCCGGGGGTCGCAATTGTTGCCTTTAATAAAACGGCATTGGCCGCTCGTGAACAAATTAAACGAGTGCCTGCTTATTATTGTGATATTAACAATTGGATTCCAATTATGAATGACCCTTCTAAATATTTTGCTACCCCACCAGTTAATCTTATTTATGCATATGACGAAGGGATGAAGCTCGTACTGGCTGAAGGGATGGAAAATCGCTTTAAACGTCATAAAGCGTTTGGGAAAGCGGTTCGCTCTGCCCTTGCTGTATATGGAATGAAAGCTTTAGCAGAAGAAGAGGTGGCGGCTGATACATTAAGCTGTATTCTTTATCCAGAAGGCATGGATGATGCTTCTTTCCGGGCTGCTTTAGCAGAAAAGGGGTTAATCGTAGCGGGAGCTCTTGCCCATTTGGCTGGTAAAGCATTTCGAATCGGCCATATGGGAAATACGACCGATCAAATGCTTGAAAAAGCAATCGTCCTAATTGGAGAAACGCTAAAGGAACAAGGCTTTGCAGCTGATACCGACAAGGCGGTAGAGCGTTTTAGAGAGTTTGCTTTACCGGTTGTGTAAGAAACAGGCCCTTGCAGTTGTAATTTATGAGGTTCATTTTAGAAGAGAATCTTAGCAATAAAAAAGTGCGACAGCTGTTAATTTGTCGCACTTTTTTTCGTTTAGCAAGGCAATGGGCGAAAAATCAAAAATTTTTCACATCGTGATAACCACTTTTCCTTGAGAGTGACCTTCTTCAAAGTACCTAAAAGCTTCCGTTATTTCACTCAATTTATAGCATCTATCAATAACTGGTTTCACTTTGCCGGCTTCAAGAAGTTCTTTCATATAAATTAGATCATTTTGATTTGCTCTTTGCAAAAAGCTACCCATTTTCTTGCTCCCGGTCATTGAGAACCAAGTCCCTAAAGTCATAGCCTGAAACATTTGGTGTCCAGAACCACCAATCATCACATAAGTTCCATTTTTTGTGAGTGCCCGTTTGTAGGATGTAATCGGGTGATAGCCATTGCATGCGATAATCAGATCATATTGCTGAGATTTTTTTGTAAAATCATCCTTTGTATAGTCAATCATATGATCTGCCCCTAATGATTGCAATATATCTATATTTCTCGTACTGCAAACACCCGTTACTTCGGCCCCAAAGGATTTAGCAATTTGTACGGCGAATGTTCCGACACCACCAGAGGCACCATTAATTAATACCTTTTGTCCCGATTGAATCTTGCCTTTATCCCTAAGCCCCTGTAAGGCTGTAACACCTGCCATTGGTACCGCAGCAGCTTCTTCAAAAGAGATATTGGCAGGTTTTAATGCTAGAGCCTTTTCTGGTACAGATACATATTCGGCAAATCCACCCCAGCCACTGCGGGATAGGTCCCCAAATACCTCACCACCAGGCTTAAACTCCTTCACATTGACACCAACGGCTTCAACCCGGCCAGCTATATCACCACTGGGTATGGGGTATTTTGGTTTCAAAAGCCCGAACGCAAGCCTTGATAAGAACGGTTCACCTTTTAAAAGAACTAGGTTCCCATAATTCAAGGATGCAGCATGAACTTTTACCAATACTTCATCGTCATTAGGTACAGGTTTTTCAATCTCTTTTAGTTCAAGAACATCGGGCGTGCCATATTGCTTATAAACGACCGCCTGCATAATTATCCCTCCAAATTTCCTGATTTTAAGCTAATAAAAATATTAAAAAGACACAATCTAGTGGAAAAATTTTTAAGTATCGAATCCATCTTTTAGCCAATCAGAATTATCTGCATAAGGAATTTGAAGGGATAAAAAAATGTTAGAGGTTTAAGAATTCTTGACCATTTTAAAGGGGAGTTAGATAATTCCTACTATTAATATGACTCTGTACCTAAAAAGATACAATATTTAAAGAATGAAATTTTTTTAGCGGACATTAAATCCGTTATTTGTATAAAATGACAATAATTAAAGGGCTAAGCGGACACAGAATACGCTATTAACGAAAAAACACAGGAAATCTATGCATAACAACAAAATAGAGGAACCTGTGTCCATAAATATATGAAATTAGCCCATTTTTCCTCAAATAAAGGAACCTGTGTCCGCAAAGCTTAGGGGACCTAGTTTTATATTTTCTTCTATCCGCTAACTGCCCGTGTACGGCTTCTTGCTACAATATACAAGTAAAGAATAATAGAAAAAAGTACGGATACTGCTGCCACTAAATAAATCGTACCATATCCAAACCAGTGGCCAATTTGGCCGAAAGCAATCGCTCCAATTCCTATCCCTAAATCAAAAAATGAGTAAAAGGTTGCGTTGGCCATTCCTCGCCGATGAATTGGAGCTGTCTTTATTGACCAAGCTTGCAGGGCAGGCTGAACGGTGCCAAAGCCTAAGCCATAAAGAATAGCAGCTATGTAGAGGACCATGCTATTTGGCAGCCATGATAGGAATACCATCGAGATCAATACAAGAACAGCTCCTGGAATAAAAACAGCCTGATGTCCCTTCTGATCATAAATTTTTCCCGCAAATGTCCTTGATATCAATAAGGCAAAGGCATAAAGCAGAAAATACCATTGAATTCCTTCAATCCCTTTTTGCGCAGAATAAAGGGGCAGGAAAGTGGCGATTCCTCCAAAAGTGACCGTTAAAAAGAATAACAGCAAAGAAGGTGGAATCGCGCTTTTTTCATAGAAGTCCCACTTTTTATGAGGCTGCTGGACAGCTGCGGGATCAACTTGTTTATAGCGAATTTTCATAGATAGAATGAATGCTATTAGTCCAAGAAGTGAACAAATGATAAACAACATTTTAAAAGAAATAGTCCCTGTTAAAGCGAGACCAAGAGTGGGCCCAAGTGCTAAAGCAATATTCCCCGAAAGTCCATAATATCCCATTCCTTCTCCGCGCCTTCTTGGCGGGATAAGATCAGTCGCAATCGTTCCTGAAGCGGTTGTGGAAAAGCCCCAGCCAACTCCTTGAACAATTCTAATAATGAAAAGGAAGAATAAACTTGGGACAAAACCAAATGATCCTACGGAGATTATAAATATTCCCAGTCCAAATAAGTAAACAAAACGCCTGCCTCTTGATTCTAATGCATGCCCGGCAAAGGGACGGAGAAGCAGGGCAGAGAAAGTAAAAATTCCTACTACTATGCCGATAAGCTGATCATTTCCTCCTAATTCCTCGACAAAAAGTGGGATCGTTGGAAGCGTCATCTGAAATCCAAGGAAGATAAAAAAGTTGGACAAGACAATTAAGATAAAATCCCGCGTCCAAATCTTATCGGAACCCGTTCTTTTCCGAAGGGTATCATCTACTACATGGTGGCTCATGATCATTTCCCCCTGTGTAACACTTAAAATGATTATTTAGTATATTTAGGGACACTAAGTATAATGTCCATTGTACATAAGATTGGATGAAATTTCTATTTTAATGGTCTGCTTTAGTGTTATCCATTGGAGGGGATCTATTCTTTAATTGCAAGTTCACAGTATGTAAAAATGATTGGGATTTTACTTTATCACATGAAAAAAACACAGCCATTAAAAGCTGTGTCAGTCTGTTTCCTCATTGCTTTCCATCTCCGATAATTTATCCAGCATTGAAATAGTATCCACAAGATGATTATTAAAAATCTGTCTTGCCACTTGAAGCAATTCAATAATCATTGGATCTCTTAATGAATAAATCACCCGGTTACCATCCTTCGTACCAGTTACAATATTTTTTGATCGTAACACTGTTAGCTGCTGGGAAACAGCAGAGCCTTCACTTCCAACGAGTGATTGAATTTCATTTACACTTTTATCTCCATCTGAGAGCAGCTCAAGAATTCGTATTCTAAGTGGATGGGCTAAAGCTTTAAAGAAATCCGCTTTGAATTTTTGCATTTCAAGGTTCATTTGAATAACCTCTCTTTATCTAGTGCATTTTTATGAAGTAAATGCCCTTTTACCAGAATGTTGTGTCATGGAGGATAGCTCCTTGCATTCCTTAAAGGCAAAGTGTTTGCAGCCAAGGCATTTCTCTCTATTTAATTCTTGTAATGCATAATTAATCGCTTCTCCAGTATGTTCGAAGAAATGATCTTCTCTAATTGAATCGTATAATCCAGTTTTTTTCATCATTTTCATCGGCTGTGGCCTTATTCCGGAGATTAAGACAGTGCCATGCTTGGAAAAGTCGTTAATGATGTTAGCTAAAGAAGCCTCTCCAGTAGTATCCATAAATGGAACCTTTGACATTCTCAGCAGCAATACCTTTGGTTTATAATTGATTGTGCTCATTATCGTATGTGAAAAAGTTTGTGCCGCGCCAAAGAATAAGGGACCTTCTATATTGTAAATACTTATTTGTGGACAATCACGATTATCTGAAACCATATGGGTTTGTACTTTTTCGTGTTTGTTCTGATGATCTGGCAATGCTTTCGCAGTGACCATGATGTCACTCATTCGTTTTGTAAATAAAATGACGGCTAATAACAACCCAACCTCAACTGCTGCCGTCAAATTTATAAATACGGTTAATAGAAACGTGACAGAAAGGACAAGGGAATCTTCCGTTTTTGTTTTTAATACATGATAGAATACATGTCTTTCACTCATATTCCAGGCAACTACCATTAATATCGGCGCCATACTCGCTAATGGAATGCTTGAAGCATAAGGAGCAAAGAGGACTAGTATTAATAATACCATGAACCCATGGATGATCCCAGAGACAGGAGATACGGCACCGTTTTTTATATTTGTAGCTGTGCGGGCAATTGCACCGGTTGCTGGAATCCCTCCGAATAACGGGGTAATCATATTGGCGACACCCTGACCAACAAGCTCACGATTACTGTGATGTTTGCTGTTCGTCATCCCATCCGCTACAACGGCTGAAAGCAACGATTCAATAGCACCAAGAATGGCAATGACAAAAGCAGGTCTAATAAGCTGAACGATTTTGTCCAAAGTAATGTCCGGAATGGAAAAACGCGGTAATGAGCTTGGAATGTCACCATACGTAGATCCGATCGTGGCAACTTCTCCGGGATAAAAGATAGCAGCAACAATCGTTGATAAAAGCAATCCAATTAAAGGACCGGGAACTTTCGGAAATAGCTTAGGTGTGAGAATAATAGTTATTAAGCAAATGCCAGCAGTCAACACACTAAAAATATTAATCGTTTGCAGATGACGAAAAACTTCAACAATATTTTCGTGAAAGAATTCATGCTGCTTAACGCCATCTAATCCGAGGAAATTGGCGATTTGCCCTGTAAAAATAATGACAGCAATTCCCGATGTAAATCCGATTGTAACAGGTCTTGGAATGAATTTTATTAATGCCCCTAAACGAAATACACCCATTAAACAAAGGATAATTCCCGCCATAAATCCTGCAATAAGAAGGTTTTCGTAGCCGTAGGTAATAACAACGCCAAATAATATCGGGATAAATGCCCCGGTTGGACCGCCAATTTGGTATTTTGATCCCCCTAATAAGGCAATTAAGATTCCCGCAATAATCGTTGTATAAATTCCATACTCAGGCTTGACTCCTGATGCAATAGCAAATGCCATGCCAAGAGGGATGGCAATCACGCCTACAACTAATCCAGACAAAAGATCCTTTTGGAAGCCTTGTAGAGAATACCCTTTATATCTGCCAGTGAAAAACCATTTTTCTCGCTCCATATTATCCCTTCTTTATTTTTATTATATTCATATATTAGTATATCTGATTATTTGAATATACTATAATACGAATGTATACCTAATTCTTTATCCTGTCAAAGGAAATAAAAAAGGAACTAATCGCAAAATTAGTTCCTTCAAATTTATTTATTTGCTAAAATAATCGATCATTCAATTACAGGTTCGGATGTAGAACTTTCTCTGCCAGTCGGAATGACTAAGTTTATTATGACCGTAGCAAGGGCGCCAACTGTAATTCCAGAAGATAAAATATATGTTGCCCATTCAGGTGCACTGTATAACACATCTTTTGGCAAAACAGTTACTGCGATCGTTAAAAGAATCGGGATCCCAATAACCATCATATTACGGTCATCAATGATGATTGGCTGGATAACCTTCATGCCATTCGTCACAATCGCTACACAAACGATACCAAAGATCCCGTTAATGACAGGCTCAGGGATACAAGTGATAGCAGTAGAAAGCTTTGGTACAAGCCCTAAGCAGACGAGGATAAGTCCGCTGGCCATAATCGCTAATCGGCTGGCAACTCCAGTAATTGCAAGAAGTCCCGCATTAGATGAATAACCCGTCATAGGTGTGCTTCCAAATAGGGCACCAACAAAACATCCAAGACCTTCACCAACGGAAGCCCGGTTTAAACGCTTCTCATCAAGTTCTTTTCCTGTCACGGTAGAAACAACAAACCACGTACCAGTCGTTTCGATCAAAATAATAAAATAAACTAAAACCATTGTAATAATCGCACTTATATTAAAAATTGGTTTCCCAAAAGGAAGAAATGATGGCAATGAGAACCAAGCGGCTTCCTTAACAGGAGAGAAATCAACGGCTCCGAAAAAGCTTGCTGTAATAGTTCCTGCAACAATGGCAATCAATACAGAAATCAAGCGGAAAAAAGTACCGACTCCATTCATTTTCCGGCCAAGAAGCATACAAATGATTAGGACACCCGCAGAAACAGCAGCAACGATAATGTTGTCGCCTACATTGCCAGGAGCAATATAGATATTATTCATTCCGACCGGCATTAAGGCAATCCCAACAATGATAATAACGGTTCCCCCGACAAGAGGAGGAATGACTCTTTTCACTACCTTTGCAAACCATTTCAATGGATATCCTAGTAATGCAATGATAAGTGCCCCAGGAATAAGACTTCCCGCAATCGCTCCTAATCCAAGCTTTCCCCCAATAGCTGCAATCGCTCCAATTGGTACATAGGAAGGACCCTGTACGACCGGGAGCTTAATTCCGGCACCTGTCTGAATTAAAGTAGCAAGCCCTGTTGCCAGAAAGCACATTTGAATAAAGAAAGACGTATTTTCAGTACCTAATGATAAAAGACCAGCAATGATGATTGGTGCAATATACAAATCCATAGCTAATACGTGCTGTGCTCCAAGAAGGAGTGCCTTGCCATAACTAATTTTATCATCTACTCCAATGATAATCCCATTATTTGGTTTCTTTTCCAAAACGGTATTCCTCCTTGATATTCTGCGTTTTTCACCTTTTCAACTGGATTATATTAAAAAACAATCCGTTTGTATATCAAAAACGAACATTTTTTTTAAAAAAAATATTTTTGTTCGTGTTTGCAATTGACTAATGAAAACTATATTATTACAATTAAAATAGAAAATACATATTTAAAGGGGTCTAAAATGATACAAGATCAAACGTTGCTAGAAGATTGGATTGTAGCCTGCCGCTCTGTTGATGTGAAGGAAAAGCCGATTCAAGTAATCGTGATGGGAGAGCGTCTCGTTATTTTTAGAAATAGTGAAGGAGTTCATGCATTTAAAGATTTATGCATTCATAGAGGAGCTGCCTTATCATTAGGGGAAGTTAAGAATGATTGTCTTGTCTGTCCTTACCATGCTTGGGAGTTTCATCATAATGGCGATTGTGTAAAGATTCCTCAGCTTCCGGAAGGCAGAGCGATTCCTAAGAAGGCAAAGGCAACGGCTTATGGCTGCACAGAAAAATATGGCTTTATTTGGGTGAACCTAGCTAATAACAATCCGGAATTCTTTAATTATAAAGAAATGGAAACAACGGATTACCATAACGTCATTTGGGGCCCGCAGTCAGTAAATGCCAAGCCCCCTCGTATCGTTGAAAACTTCTTGGATGTTGGCCATTTGGCAGTCGTCCATCAAGGATTCCTTGGAGACGAATCTCATCGAGAAATTATCGATTATTCCGTAAATAAAGAAGGGAATCGAATATTCTCAGACGAAATCGCCATTTATCAGCCTGATCCAGATGGTTCTGGAAATCCGAAATATGTCTATTACACATATGAAATTATTCGTCCTTTAACCGTCCTTTTCACTAAGAAGGATCGTGAAAACGGGACACATATGACGATTTTATTAACAGTCCGCCCAGAAACAGAAGATAAATCTGTAGCTTATGGAATTCTTTCATTCGACTACGAAACAGGGTTATCAGATGAAGAAATCATTAAGTTCCAGAATGAAATTTTTGCTCAGGATAAACCAGTAGTTGAGAACCAAAAGCCTGAAGAACTACCGCTTGATTTACAAGTTGAGCTTTCGCTAGTAAGCGATAGGATGAGTATTGCTTATCGACAGTATTTAAAGGACTTAGGAGTAATCCACGGGACTAATTAGGTTATTAGTTCTCTGTTAAATCTACTAAAAGGGCTTTGCTCAGTGAGTAAAGCCCTAAATAATTAAGCCAAATATAGATCCAATAATGGTTCCGCCTATTAACAAGAAGACGCCAAATGCTCCAAGTTTATTCCTTTCTTTCCAAAGTGAAATACAAAAACCTAACGAATAAAGGATGACAAGAACTAAGGTAATCCAAACGAATATATTGATATTCAATTTAATCCCTCACCTTTTTAATATTAGGCAATTTACTTTGTCTTCCATAATCATTAATTTTAACTTTAACGGTAACTTTTGCATCCATCGTTGGATATGATTTCATCCAATCAAATTTTTGATAATCGGGTAGGGTGGAAAATTGCTTTCTCGCATATAATGACCATCCAAAAGGCTCACCCTTGAATTCCTCCTGTGTTTTTTTTACAAAATCATTCAATCTCTTTTCAAGCCGTTCTTCAATTTGCCTTTTTAATTCCTCACGTTTATCCTTTTGCTTAGCGTAATTTACCATACTTTGGTCTGATAATACATCTACTACAAGCGGAACGGTTATACGGATGGTGGAATTTCCCTTTACCAAATTCATTTGAATATCAGCTTCCGCCTGTCGCGAGATCCTTAAGCCCATATTGTAATTTTTATTGAATGGGTCTGGGAAAGAAGCAAGCATATCATTGGCATGCTTAATGTTATTTAAAAGGTAAGTCATTCGAGTTTCTTCCCCTGTCAATTTTCCGATCATTCTTCCTTCCTTAAATACTGCTGAACCTAAAAACTCCGTTTTGTTCGTCGTTCCACTAGGATTGAATTGACCCGCAAATATATTATCTTCATTATTCATTTCTTTCGTTCCATCCTCACCATGTTCGGTAGTTGCATAGATTCCCAAAAAGAGGTCGGCATCAGCCTCTGTTACTCTCAAGTACGAATGCAACTCGGAAAAGGGAATGAGGCCGGTTTCATTTCCCCTATGAATAATATTTTCAAAATATTTATGTACTCGAGTCTCAAGATTAGGCTTGTTTATTTCCATAAATTTAAGAGTTTCTTCCCTTGTAACAATAAAGTAACTATCCCTGCGAATATCCTTAAGTTTTGTTAAATTAAACATCCACCTTACAAAATCATTGTCTTTCGCCAACTCCTCTGAGACCATAATTATTCTGATCATGTCAAAAGAAATTTCTCTTGCGATAATGGTGGTTGCTAAGCTTTCAGGTGTAATAAGCTCCTTCGTCTCAACAGAAATAATTTCGGTCGGAGGCTCTGAAGTTTGGCCACCCATTTGAACCGAACCTACTTCTGGATTTGTAATCAAAAAATTGACTTTAATCCCTTCAACCTCAGCCTTATCAAATCCAAGAGCAACAACGTAATCTTGTTTATCAATTTCCTTAAAATCCCAACACCCACTTAATAACATAATAATCAACATTGGAAAGAAAAGTTTAATTAGAGACGCTTTCATTGTTTTTTACTCCTTTTATCTTTCCAAATAACCAAATCACTATCGGGAAAATGAGAAATACCGGGGTAGTAAGGTAGATTATATGTTCACGCAGATGGATAAGTGAAAAAGAGGGACTATCGGGAATTAACCCTAGAACTATTGCCAATGCTGTCATGATCGGTATGAAATAATTGATATCTTTTATTTTAAAAATATGGCTAAATAATAGGGCATTTATATATAAATAAATGGTAAAACGCATAAAGGCAGCAACAAGCCAAAAGGGAAAAAAGAAAATTTCAACATTAATTAAAAACCCTATTTGAAAATATCGAATGGCTTCATGAAATGGATAATTCATTGTTTTCGCACCTACATAATCAAAAAGCATAATATAACCAATAATGGAAGCTGACATTTCAATCATCACGAACAGAAGACCGATCCAAATGCCCTTTTTATAATTTTCTTTATCTTTAAGGAAAGGAAAGAGCAATGCCATATAAAATAAATCAGCAAATACTGATGTATGTGTCACACTTTTTTTAATAATCTCCCATTTGCCAGGTCCGAAAAGTGGAAACAGAAAGTTTGTTTCACCTTTAACAAAAAGCAGTAAGATAACAATCAAAAGGGTTAATTTAATATATAAAAGAAAGGCCCATGCGACTGATCCAATATTACTTATCCCTTTTTTTGCCCCGTAGACACATAATGCCATTGACAGTCCATGAATGACTATATAAGGTGTCTTGGTAAAATACATTGAACTAACAAGATTTCCATAAATGGCTGAATCAACTGAAAGCGCACTGAATGATATCGCAAATAAAAACAAAAGAATGAAGAAACCGATATATTTACCAAAAATATCGAGAATAATTTCTGCCAAATTCTTATCTCCGTATAAGTCTAACGTCTTGTGGAGTAGGAGTAGAGGCAAAAAGGAAACAGCCCCAATAATTAATGGCGCCATCCATGCAGCAGTATTTAAATGTTTAAAAAAGATGGTAGGAGTATCATCGCTTAGCTTTGTGCCTACAGTGAGAATAATGATAGCGAATAATTCCCTGATTCCAATTTGTCCCTTTGATTGATCCACTTAACATTCTCCTAGTTTTTTTTCATGTCTTTTGGCTTCAAATATCCTGGTCGAAATACTTCATCCTTCAGCAATCTTCTGAAAATAGTGTCGTTCGATGAGAAATATCTTGGTGTCAAAGGTGATAAATACGGAACACCAAAGGACTTTATTGAAACCATATAAAATATTCCGAGAATAAAACCGGCAGTCATGCCGTAAATGCCGAATGCGGCTGCAGTTAAAATGAAAATATAACGGCTTAAACGAATCGTATAATCCATGTTTACGTCCCCAAGTATAAATGAACAAAGTCCTGCTAATGCAACTACAATGACGACAATTGGACTAACGATATTTGCTTGAACGGCGGCCTGTCCTAATATTAATGCTCCTACAATTCCGATTGTTGGACCAATTGGGGCGGGGACCCTTAAGCCTGCCTCACGAATAAGATCAAAGGCTATTTCCATTAGAAATACTTCGAGAAATGCGGGTAATGGCACTTTTTCTCTTGTGGCGGCAATTGCTAATAACAAATCCGGTGGAATCATTTCCGAATGATAGGATGTCATTGCCACATAAATGGAAGACATGAAAAGTGTGATGAAAATCGCCAACATCCGTAGGATCCTTGTGAAATTTGCGGGTATGAAACGCATATAATGATCTTCAGCTGTATGATAGAAGGACCAAAATGTAGCTGGGACAATGAGTGCAGCAGGGGAACTATCCATGATTAAAACAATATAACCATTGTCCAAATAGGCAGTAGCACGATCAGGTCGCTCTGTATACAAAATGGTTGGAAATAAGGAAGTTTTTCGATCTTCAATATACTGTTCTAGCAATGCTATATTTTGTACGGAATCAACATCAATCTTTTCTAACTTTTTCCTGACATTATGAAGTAATTCTTCATTTGTTAAATCCTTTATATAGACAAGAGTGGCTGTATTTCGTGCTCTTTTTGATACAGATAAATTTTCAAACATAAGGTTTTCATTTTTAATTCTTTTTCTAATTAATGAAACATTTATATCCAGCTTTTCCGCAAAGCTCTCCTTTGGACCTTTCAATGTTAATTCATTTTCTGGTTTATCGATTTGTCTGCTGGCCATTGCATCTGCAGCTATACCATATGCAAAGGTAAAGCCCTCGATGAAAAGGACGGCACCGCCATTATTAATTATGTTAATAGCTTCTTGAATAATCATGGCCTTAGATAACGATTGAAATTCTATTAAATCTTCAATTTCTTTAGTTGGATTCTCATTTTTTAAGAGTGGTGAGAGTAAATGCTCTTCAATCATCTTGAAATCTGCGATTGAATTGATGGCAATAGTAGCTGCTTTCCTGTCCAATCCGCCGATCGTTATCCTACGAATAATCACATCTGTATTTATGGGAATAGAATAAATATGATTGAAAATTTCAATCATTTTTTCTAAGTTTGGGAGAATGGGCTGATTTTTTAATTCAATTTCTTTCGTATTAGACTTCTCATGAAATGTTGTGTTCTTCTTTTTACTTACAAGCATCTTTTTGATAAGTCCGCCAATCATCATTCATCCCTCCCTCTATATAAATTTTCCAATTAGGCTGGAAATTATGTACTATTTAGGTTCGGGCATATGGGAGAAAGGGGCCAGTTGGAATATTAATCCCATTAAGACAATCTTTTAGGCTTAAAACCATTGCATATTTTTGTTAATATTGTATAGAAATTTAATATCTGTTGTTTTTTGAGCAGGGGAAGGAGGCACTTGAAGAAATGGAGTATGGCATTGGTTTAATATTAAGTATCGCCATTACAGTATTTATGGTTATAGATGCACCAAAGCATGGGAAAAGCCCGGTCCTTTGGGGAATTCTTGGATTTGTTTTCGGTCTATTGGGTTTAGGGATTTACTTAATAGTGACGGGTAGAAAAGTGTTAGGATGGATTATTGTTGCCTTATTTATTCTACTTGTAATTGGAGTCATATTATTATTTGCATTTTTCTTTTCGATGTTTATGAATATGGGCTATTAATAATAAGAAAGAACCCGCTTTATTTGCGGGTTCTTTCTTATATTACATATAAATAAACACAGAGAAAATGAGCCATGCTGCCGAGCATAATGAAAATATGAAAAATTTCATGGAAACCGAAATGATCAAATTCTAGAAATTTAGGCTTAAGCGCGTAAATGACGCCACCAATTGTGTAAAGGATTCCCCCGGCTAATAGGAGAAGAGTACCAGCCGAGCTTAAAGACTCAGATAAAGGCGAGAAGGCAAAAACAATGATCCAGCCTACTGCTACATAAAGTACCGTTGATAACCATCTTGGACAATTAAACCAGATCATTTTAAAAAGGACGCCTAACAATGCGATTGTTGCAACAATTGAAAAGATAATCCAGCCTGTTGCTCCCTTTAAGCTAATCAGACAAAAGGGCGTATAGGATCCCGCAATTAAAACAAAAATCATTGAATGGTCGAGTCTTCTAAGAAAGACAATGACCTTATCCTTAGCAACTACCATATGATAGGTGGCTGATGCGGAGTATAGCAGAATCATGCTAATGCCAAAAATAATAACAGAAGTGATGGCAATCGGAGATGCGGTTGTGATTGAAGCTTTAATGACCATTGCCAACAGTCCAATGAAAGAAAGAATCGCTCCTGCTAAGTGTGTAAGACCGTTAATGGGCTCTCGAATATAAGATGTCATCAGTAATCCTCCTAATATGACCCTATGTAGTTTCTATAACTACTTATCATAATACATCCATTTCAACACATAGTCAATTGTTTACTTTGTCTTTTTTATACAGTATTATTTATTTATAAAATAAGAATATTGAGGTTTATATAGATGGAAAATTTGCAAAAAATGATAGAATCACTGAATTTAACTAGCCAAATTTATTTAAATGAAATTCCTGACATTGATCTTTATATGGATCAAGTGATTCAGCTGTTTGAAAATAAATTTAGCAGCACGAAGCGCAATGAGGATGAAAAGATCCTGACAAAAACAATGATTAATAATTATGCGAAAGGAAAGCTGCTATTTCCAATCAAAAATAAAAAGTATTCAAAAGAGCATCTCATTTTAATCAGTTTTATTTATCAATTAAAAGGGGCTCTCTCGATTAATGACATAAAAGAAACATTGTCTGGCATCAATGAAAAAATTATGAAGCAAAGCATGAATGTAGATGATTTCTATGAAAGCTTTCTTCACTTAACTGAAAAAAACATCCATGCATTTAAAGAAGAAATAGAGCAAAAAGGAAAGGATGTTAATGAAGAGATAAGGGGAATGAAAGAGAATGACTCCGAGGAATTAGAGAAATCGCTTATGATTGCCTCACTAGCCCATATGAGCAATCTATATCGGCGTGCAGCAGAAAAGCTCGTCGATGAACTTGTCGAAGAGAAATAAAAATGTTTGATAAAGTACTATCAAAATATCCGTCATCAAAAGATGACGGATATTTAACTGCTACTCCACTCCATTCATAATCTCTGAGACAATTTCAAAGGATCGCAGCCTTTCTTCGTGTTTATAGATTTGGGCGGTGACCATGATTTCGTTAACCTTTGTGTCTTGAATGAAGCTTTGCAGCTGAGCTTTCACTTTGTCCGGACTTCCAATAATGGAGGAACCAAGCTGTTTTTGCAGCAGTGCTTTCTCATATTCGCTCCAATGATCATCCATATTGTCGACTGGAGGCTGGAGCTGGCCAGGTGTATTGCGAATAAGATTAAGGAATTGCAGCTTAAGGGATGTTGCAAGCCGCTTCGCTTTTTCATCGGTATCTGCCGTAATGATATTCAATCCAACCATTGCATAAGGTTCTTCAAGAACATTAGAAGGGCGGAAGCTGCGGTAATATAAATCAAGAGCAGGCAACGTATTCTCGGGTGAAAAATGACTGGCAAAAGAAAAGGGAAGTCCAAGCTGCCCCGCAAGTTGAGCACTGAAACCGCTTGAACCCAGCAGCCAAATGGGAATATCTAATCCCTCACCCGGCACTGCACGAACAGGCATAGATGCTGTAGTTCTGGACGGATCGAAATATGTGCGAAGCTCCTCTAGCTGTTCGGGAAATTCTGATCCATCCGTACGGCTGCTTCTTCTTAAGGCTCTGGCGGTTAATTGATCAGTTCCCGGTGCACGGCCGAGCCCTAAATCAATTCTCCCTGGAAAAAGGGATTCCAAAGTCCCGAACTGTTCTGCAATCACGAGTGGAGAGTGATTAGGCAGCATAACACCGCCGGAACCAACCCGAATGGACGATGTACCTGCCGCAACATGCCCGATGACAACCGAAGTTGCAGAACTGGCTATTCCTTGCATATTATGATGCTCTGCAAGCCAGTATCGGTGATAGCCCCATTTTTCGGCATGCTGTGCAAGATCTAATGTATTCCGAAGAGCCTCTGATGCTGTACCGCCAACTACGATTGGGGATAAATCTAAAACAGAATAACGAATTTCGTTAAGTGATTTATTTTCAGACTGTACTGCCATAATATTCATCTACTTTCATACGATATTCACTTAAAGGTTTTGCCTATGAAAGGTATTTTATCAATGTTTATGAAAACAGGTAAATGAAATGCTCACACAAAAAACGGACTAAGGCTAGTCCGCTTTTAGAAATATACGATATAAATGACTAATGCCAAAACAATTCGGTAAATGGCGAATGGCACGAGTTTTATTTTATTTATCAGTTTTAAAAAGAAACGAATCGATACAAGGGCGAAAACAAAGGCGCTAATAAATCCGGCGATGAAAAATGGCAAGGCATCGATCGTGAAATATTGCCAGTTTTTCAATAGGAAGATAAAACTTGCACCGGCCATAATCGGTACAGCCATGATAAATGTGAAATCAGCCGCTGCACGGTGGCTTAATCCGAGCAATACACCGCCAGAAATCGTTGAACCCGAGCGTGAAAATCCAGGCCAAAGTGAAAAGCATTGAATTAATCCAATGGAAAACGCTTGTTTATAAGTAATTTGATCCACCGTGTCCACTTTTGGCTGTTTCCCTCCAAAAATATCTGCTAGGATCATAAAGACAGCTCCAATAACTAAGCCTATTAATACTGTTTTAGTTGAAAATAAGTTTTCATCGATATAATCCTTAAATACAACTCCGAGAATACCGGCCGGAATCAGTCCGACAATAACTTGTGTCAGCTTCAAACGTCTTTCTGGAACCGCTGAACCCTTTTTCCGTCTTCTTAGACCTAGCATGTCAATAAATCTATCTTTAAAGATGATGACAACAGCAAGTATGGATCCTAACTGTATGACTACCTTAAATGTATTTGCTGTAGAGTCCGCTAAAAAATCCTTCGTATGAAGCCACATATCATCCACGATGATCATATGCCCGGTAGATGAGACTGGGGCAAATTCTGTTAAACCTTCAACTAATCCAAGAATGATTGCTTTTAAAATCATCATAAAATCTACTATCATTTTTCCTGAAATTCTCCTTTTTTGTAAGTAGGGTCCCTAATAGCTTTTTCCGCCTTCATTATAATAGACGATGATGAAAGCAAAAATCCTACACTTTTAGATTAAAAGATTAAAAAAACGGCCAATATTTATCGCTGTTAAAGTATAGCACAATTAAAACCTACATTTCCATGGAATTAGAGGACATATGGAATTAAAGCGTTTTCAAGGTTTTTATGAATAGAAGAAGAGACTGTATGTAAGGTATGCAAATTGTTGTGAACATACTTCACAAACTTTTCACAGACTCATGATCTTTTGTGAGGAATATCACCTATTCGCAAGTATGGAATCGGTATGATTAAGATGTAAAGGAAAAGGAATATAAGGAGGAATTAACATGAATAAAGGTATGAAATATCTTCTAACATCCGCAATTGGACTAAGCTTATTAACCGCATGTAACCAACAATCTTTACAAGAAAAACCACAGCCAGAACAAAAGGTATTAGCAGCCGAGAAAAGTAATAATGAAGTTATTGCCCCGCATAAAGGATTGAATCAAGAACCGGTACCTTTAAAAATTGAAAGAGTGGGTCCTACAGAAGTAAACGTAGAAATGACTTCACAGATCACAGACATTGAAATTGACAAAGGGTATATGTACAAAGCTTGGACATTTAACGGTGAAGCCCCTGGGCCAGTTGTAGTAGTAAATGAAGGAGATACAATTAACTTTACATTAAAGAATATGGATCCAGCCATTCCGCATAGTATGGATTTCCATGCTGTTCATGCAGCACCATCTAAAGATTTTTCTAACGTAAAGCCTAATGAATCAGGTACTTTCAGCTATCCAGCTAATAAGCCAGGTGTATTTATGTACCACTGTGGAACAGCTCCGGTCCTTTCACATATCGCAAACGGAATGCACGGTACGATCATTGTTAAACCGAAAGATGGCTATCCAACAGATCAAGGAATTAATAAAGAATTCGTCATGATTCAAAACGAATGGTATAAATATAACGATTTAGATGATTTCACAAATGGTGTACCAAGCCAAGTCGTATTCTCAACAAAAGCTCTACATGAAGGCGACCGACATACAAATGGCGATACGTTTACACTAAAAGATCAGCCTCTGTTAGCGAAAGTAGGAGACCGAGTAAGAATCTACATTAACAACGTAGGACCAAATGAAGTAAGCTCATTCCATGTAGTTGGTACAATATTTGATGATGTCTATATTGACGGTAACCCATATAACCATTACAAAGGATTACAAACAGTTATGCTGCCAGCCAGCGGTGGTGCTGTAGTTGAATTTACTGTAACGAGAGTCGGAAGCTATCCAATTGTTACACACCAATTCAACCATGCTCAAAAAGGAGCCGTCGCCATTCTTAAAGTTACCGAAACAGGTGAAGACGACGGTAAGGCTACAATGAGCCATTAATAAATATATAAATCACACAACTAAAAGTATACTAGAAAAAAATAATAATGTGAACCTTAAAATTCAAAATAGAGGGCAGATATTCCTATCATATTTACTGAAAGTTTGAAACATGAAACGTAGGAACACTGCCCTTCAAGCTGTATAATCGGAACAGTGATTGGGGAGGTGTATCCCAAATGTATAAAAAAGTTCTCCTATTTATTGTATGTTCGTGGTTCATTTTTGCAGGTAAAGTACACGGGGCCGGGCTGACTGTATCCAATACAAAGGAGCTTCAGGAGGCTCTATTAAATCATTCTTGGTCTGTGATAAACCTCAAAGCAGGTGAATATAACGGGTCATTTACGATTAACCATCCCGTCCAGCTAATCGGTGAAAAAGGAGCCAAGATCATCGGTCCATATGAAAGCAATGTTATTACAATTGAAGCTGATGACGTATCAATTGAAGGTCTGCAGATAGAAGGCAGCGGTTCTCAGAACGCCGGGATTTATATTAAAGGCAATCGTTCTCATATTCATCATAATTTAATTAAAAATGTATTTCATGGGATTTATGCTCATGAAAGCTATGGCCATCGCATTGAACAAAATACGATTACAAGTTTTGACGAGAGTTCCAAACATAATGGTTATGGGATTTATTTAGTGAAGGCACCGAATACATCTGCCAATAGTAACTTTATTTATGATACACAGGATGGAGTTTATGTATCCTATTCCGAATCTTGTGAAGTGAAAGGGAATCAAATGATCCGGACGCGGTATGGGGTTCATACGATGGATTCCAGAAATGTCCTCATCTCGCAAAATCAAGTTCGTGAAAGTGTGAACGGGCTAATGATTATGCAAAGCTATGAAGTTTTTATTCTAGAAAATATCTTTTATTTAAATACAAAAATCGATGGGGCAGGGATGTTTATCTTTGACACTTTCGATTCAAAAATTGCCTCCAATGTCGTCATGAGCAACTATAAGGGAATCCTGATGGAAAATGCGAAACGAAATCGGATTGAGTTTAATACTTTTCTAGAAAACGATACAGGATTGGAATTAAGAAAAAATTCCGAACAAAATTTTGTATATTTAAATAATTTTTATAAAAATACAAAACAAATTATTTCTGATAATCAGAATGAAAATATGTTTAACAAGGACCAGTATGGAAATTATTACGATGATCATCAATCGTTAAGCCTAAATAAAGATAAGATTGTCGATTTTGCCTATAAAAGCGGAGACGTTTTTTACAATATGACAAGTAAAGAGCCATATTTGCAAATTTTTCATCGAAGCCCTGCGGTGGAGCTATGGAATATGATTGAAAAGTACACCCCGATCCCATCTGATACGTTTGTAATTGATGAATATCCGCTTATGAACCCGGCACCCATTTATTGGGAGAAAAGTCAAAGTGAACTGTCTTATAAAGAGAAAAGAGATATGAGTTTGTCTCAAGTATTCTCATTTTTACTCATTTTATCGGTAAGTTCCTATATTTTATTTAAGTTTGGGAGGGAGAAGCATGAAGTGTAGATGGACGATCATACTACTTTCTGTCGTGCTATTCTTAACTGCATGTTCTAGTAAAACAGCTGCTCCAGTTGAAATAAAAGCAAATGAGGAAGATTGCGATACTTGCCATATGGGCATTGAAGACTTACATTCGGCCGCACAGATCATTTTAGAGAATGGGAAACCAATGTTATTCGATGATATTGGCTGTATGGTTGTTTATATGCAAGAACATCAGCCAAAGTATGAAGCAGCCTTCGTTCACGACTTCGATTCAAAGGAATGGATCTCGTTCGATAATAGCACTTTCGTCCAAAGTAAGAATATTCACAGCCCTATGAATTATGGAATTGCCGCATATGAAACAGAGAAACAAGCATCAGATATGCAAAAGGTACAAGGCGGAGAGGTTTATACTGTAAAGGAATTGTTGGAAAAGGAGTTAAAGGATACTAAGCACGGGCATTAAATGAAGGAGATATCCATAGATTGGAGGGAAAATGATGGATATTTTGTATTCAATGGTAAAACATGAGCTGCGTCTGCTCCTAAGAAGTAAATGGTTATTGAATTTTATGATTCTCTTTATTTTTCTATCTGGACTGCTCTATTTCTATGGGTTGAACTCTGTAAAACTCGATCCCGTCAAAGTCACTTACGGTTTAGAGGGGGTTAATAGCAATATTGAAACAATGGGCGTGAATCCTGAGTATTACGGCTTAAAGGAGATCACAAAGCAACCAGAAAATACAACAAATATAAATCAAACCGCGTATAATCGTTCTATCGCACTTCTGATTAATTTATCCCTATGGCTTTTGCCGATTATTTGTTTAATACTAGGAGCAAACTCCATTATTGGGGACAAAGAGAGCGGCAGACTGGGATTATATAATACGTATCAAGTTTCCTATTGGAAGTATATGCTCAGCAAGTTTTTATCATTAGTGATCTCCATGTTTGTCGTTATGGGTGTTTCTTATGGATTATTTGGCCTTGTTTTTTCTATCATCGGGAAATCCTTCCAAGCTTCGATCTTTCAAGTATTCCTGAGTGTGAATATGCTGCTCATTATTGTGTTTTCTGCCGCTGCCTTGATCGTTGGGGCAATTAGCAAAACGAGGATGCAAGGTCTGTCATATGCATTGTTCTTCTGGTGCCTGACTGTTTTCATTTACGAGTTTGTCATCATGACGGTTATCAATTGGATTCCGTATGCTTTTAAACTCAAAAGTTTATTTTTCTTCATTTTGCTTAATCCGATAGAATCCATTCGAGTATGGTCCATTTCAAAGCTTAATGCAGAATACGTATTTGGTCCAGAGTTTCTAATGATTGAAAAATGGAATGAGAGCGGTACTCTGTCCATTGCATTAATGATCTCCATTGTGCTTCTAATGTGGATTGCCATGGCCATCTCCACTAAAATGTTGAAGAAAAGGGGAGTCTAGTTATGATTCTTGAATTAAGAAATCTCTCCAAAAAATATAAGCATAAAACGGCTTTACATCCGGTAAATGCAGAAATTAATCTAGGGGATTGTGTTGTGTTATGCGGGGGCAACGGTGCAGGAAAAAGTACGATGATCAAAATGATAACAGGGATTGACCATGCCTCTTCGGGAAATGTTATCTTTCATTCAAAAAAGAAAAAGCCATTTGCCTATATGCCCGACCAAATGAATTTCCCTCCTGATTTGACGCCCATTGAAATTCTAAATTATTATGGGAAATTCCTGAAAGTGGACAAAGAAAAAATCAATCAAGTTTTGCATGACGTCGGCTTATGGGAGGAGCGCAATCAAAAGGCTGGAGGCTTCTCGAAAGGGATGTCCCAACGCCTTAATCTTGCTCAATGTTTGCTGGCAGATACGGATATTTATATATTGGATGAGCCTACGAATGGATTGGATCCTTACTGGGTTATTCAATTTAAAAGAATTTTACAAAAGCTGAAAAATGAACACAAAACCGTGATTGTCAGCAGTCATATTATGCGAGACGCCATTGAAATCGCCGACAAAGTCATGATTTTATTTAATGGCAGGGTACGGTCCTTTGGCACTTTGGAGGAAATTTATCGTGAGCATGCCAGTGAATCGCTGGAGGAAGTATTCTTGACCATTCATGAAAAGGAAAAAAAGGAAGTTGTTACATGCTAGAGTTTCGATAGCAAATAGCTGGAAACCTAAATGATCTCCAGCTGTTTGCTATTTTCTAAAGAAATTTTCAGTATAGTACGGCTGGGACTTTGAATTGAACGCAACACCCACACCTAAATATTGATATTCCGGTCTAAGGATATTCTCCCGGTGTCCAAGAGAATTCATCAGGCCTTCATGGGCAAAAATACTGCTAAACTGACCCATTGCCAGATTCTCTCCAGCAACAGTAAAGGATATTTGGTCCTCACTCATCCGGTCAAAAGGGGATTGCCCTTCTAAATTCGTATGGGAGAAGTAATTTTTATCAGCCATATCAAGGCTATGCTTCCGTGCGGTTTCTTTTACTAGATCATCCCATTGTAACACGGATTTTCCATGTTTAACACGGTCGGCGTTCGTTAAATCAAATAATTGATATTCGAAGCCTTCCTTCAACTGCTCTGATCCATCTGTATAAAAATGATTTTTAGCCTGCTCTAAATCTTCATCAATCATTTGAATGGCTGTCACCGTATTATTGGCATGCTTATCGTAAAAAACAGTTACATAGCTCTGATCAATTGAAAATACATCATAATCCCGTTCTTTTTCAAACTGGTAAAAAACTAAGCCCTTGCGAATTTGATTTAAAGGCTTTCCAAGTTGTTGAAGTACAGCTTCCTTTGTGCTGCCAAGTTTTATCTCTTTCCCAGAGGAAATTAAGTCTTGATTTGTGTAAAGACCCGCAACGTTTTCGTTTGTATCGTATGTGACCATGAAAAAATTATAATAATTTTCATGATAAGTATACCATTTAGATCCATATTCATTATATGAAGATCTTTTCGGCGGTCCCGCTAGTTTTTCAACATTCTCCTTACTTTCCCCTAGAACAATATTATGAATCGAAAAGGTTTGGCTGGAAGGAACGGATAGTTTCGGTTTATCTATTGGGTTCGGATCTTTGTTTGGAAGAAGCTCAACCTTTTCATCCACTTTCCCAGCTAACTGATTAATGGCGGAATAAATCGTCTCAATTGCTTCCGTAACCTGCGGATTTTCCGAAACGGCTTGAACCTCATCTTTAAACCGATCCAATATCGGGTAAAAATTAGTTTTTTCCAATTGTTTTTCGATGAAGGGCCATGATAAATATATGATCAATAATAATAATAAAGTTCGAAAAAATTTCCTCAATGTTTCACCATCCGTCTGTTCTCAATTTATCAGGTGAATCCTCTCATGCTATCACAATTATTACCCATTCATTATAAAATTTAAAAAACAATTAATAAAATAAAATGTACTTAGTTAATTTTGGAAATGAAATTGGTATGGATTTGTTTTATAAAATTAATGGTTGGAAGTGATGTTGGGCAATATAACAATATTTCATATGTAATGAGGGGGGAATGGATTTTGAGCTTAACTCCGAACGAACCAGTTGAGTTGCATGGATTTAATAACTTAACAAAATCGTTAAGTTTCAATATGTATGATATTTGTTATACAAGAACGAAGCAAGAGCGTGAGGCTTACATCGAGTATATTGATGAAGAGTATAGCGCCGAAAGGCTAACCCAAATCCTTCAGAATGTTACTGATATCATTGGGGCTCATGTGCTGAACGTTGCCAAGCAAGATTTTGACCCACAAGGTGCCAGTGTAACTTTTCTTGTTTCTGAAGGACCGGTTGATGAGGTTCCGAGCGAATCCTTTTTAGAATCACCAGGACCATTGCCGGGTTCTGTTGTCATGCAGCTTGATAAAAGCCATATCACTGTACATACTTATCCTGAATATCACCCAACTGAAGGAATTAGCACATTTCGGGCAGATATTGATGTTTCGACCTGTGGAGAAATTTCTCCATTAAAGGCTCTAAATTTCTTGATTCATTCCTTTGATACGGATATTATGACGATTGATTATCGCGTCCGCGGATTTACAAGGGATAAAGATGGACAAAAACTCTTTATTGATCATAATATTAGCTCAATCCAAAACTACATCCCAGATGAAATCAAAAATGAATTTGACATGATTGATGTCAATATTTATCAGTCGCATATTTTCCATACAAAATGCCGCATTAGAGATTTCGATCTGAATAATTACCTCTTTGGATACACGAAGGACACACTGAGTGCTGAGGAAGTAGACGAAATTACTGAGAAACTCACAACTGAAATGGATGAGATTTTTTACGGGACGAATATGAACTAAAGCTTAATTTGGACAGGTAAAAAGGGAATCCTCGAAAACTTGTCCAAAAACCATACTGATTTGGACAGGAAAAAGGGGAATCCATCGGAACCTGTCCAAAAACCATGCTGATTTGGACAGGAAAAGGGGAATTCATCGGAACCTGTCCAAAAACCATGCTGATTTGGACAGGAAAAGGGGAATCCCCGAATACCTGTCCAAAAACCATCCAAATTGGGCTGGAAAAGATGAATTCATCTCATTTTGTTAATTCCAGAACTTCCACCATGGTTTTTCAACCTTCTCTTCAGCAGCTGCAGCTTTTCGAAAGCTGACGATTAAATCTTGAAACATCATTTCCCGCTGATGGACATCTTCCCAATATTGCTCCCGTTCACGCGTAATCGTTTCAATATAAATTTCTCTATCAGTGTTCAGCGTTTCAATTAACGCACTTATCTCCGTATGGGTAACCTCGGCAGAACTAGAAATATAATGAATCATCGTCTTAAATTCTTCTGAAGCCGCTTCAGATGATTCAGTCACTCGATGAACGATAGAGCGCAGCTGTTCGGAAGTGCCCTTCGAAGCTTTCGCAACCCTTTTCGATAGAGCTTCGAGCGATTCGGAAGTCAGTTCCGAAGCATTATGTATATGATTAGAAAGCTCATGGATTTCAAGCTTCGTTTTTTCATTCGACTTATATATGGAGTCAGATAGACTTTTCACGGTGTGTACAGATCCCTTCGAAATTTCTTTCTTTACCTCTTCCAAAACCTCCTTGCGAATACTTGTGCGAATTTCTGTTCTAACATCATCAATTAACTGATTTCTAAATGATTCCATTGCCGCATAAACCATGGATATATCTGGAACTTCCTCCTTGCTGTTGACTTCCTCTGAAATCGGAGCTAATGAGGTTTCGACTGGTTCGGAAGCTGGTTCCGAAAACATATGCTGGTGAAGCAATTCCTTAATCATATCCTTACTCAGATTTTTAGTGCGCATCTGTTTAACGGTTTCAAGTAATTTAATCTCTTCATCCGTATAAAATCTTGCCCCTTGCTTAGAGCGAGGGATCACAAGCAGTCCATCTAAATCCTTTTCCCATTGCCGCAGTGTTCCAGGGGGGATATTTATCATTTTTGATACTTCTTGAATCGTATAGGCTTTAACAAATTGATTTGGCATGTTTCTCCATCCCTTTCTGTCTTTAGTCGTTATGAATGTTTCGGAAGGCCATTCCGAGTTCATTTTTCTATGTAAGAGTTATTCAGCATCGACCACGTCTTTTTCCTGCTACATGACAAAAGCTATCAAAACAAGACGGATTTCATCAGAATCAGTAGATTTCGACAGCAAGGATTATTTTGAGGAGAAAAAAGAAGAGCAAACAGTGATTCCTGTTCGCTCTCCTCTAATTATGGGGAAAATAAATATCCAACTTGCCAGTTTGATTACGCAGTGTAAAGAAATGCTGAAACGCATCATTAATAAAATATTCAGGATACTCTTTTAAAGAAATGATATACTGAAAATCGTCTTTTTTTAGAAAAATAACTTGCGAGTCATTAACAGTGATTGAGTCAAAATGAAAACCGTCCCTTTTATAAAGGAAATCGTCTTTTTCATAAAAGTTAAGAATTACCTGACCATTGTGAATTTCGGATAATACCCCTAAATGCTCGATTCTTTTTTCCATACCCTTAGCACATGCCCCCCGCAGCCGCATTGATCAATATAATTGATTTGAATACTGCTGCCGAAATATAGAATTAAAGCTTCTGTCAAATAGGATTCAGGATGGTCAAATACAGCAGGCGTCACAACATTTACATAGTAGCCCTTTTTCGTTTGCTCAACTGCATTTATCGCATCCTTTACAAGTAACTCCATATCCTCCTCATATTCCCCATGCTCCAATGTAATTGACCAGTTTTTTCCCATTCTCTCACCTCATACTTTTATTTTAATATTCCGCATTAAGACAGTAGGTGATTTCAATCACAAGGAAAATGTATTTTTCAAAACTAGCCTAGCATCTAAAACATTCACAGATTAGCCCTAAAGTTTTGATTAATAAAAGTTTTTATCACAATCAATATGGACATGCTGATGGGTAAATGTGGAAACACACCGAAAACAAGAGAGGAAGTGGACTTCAATGTCTGGACCAAGCTTAAAGAAACAGGATGCGCATTCTTCCATACACGAAGCGGCGTTAAATGAAGCAAAGGAATTAAGGGAACTTTACCGCCGATGTTTAGAGGAAGGAGACAAGGAAAAGGCACTGCATGTGGCCGAGATTACAATTGAGCATTGGGAATCAAGAACACTTGCACATGCGGAATCCGAGGAAAATGGGTTGTACAAAGAAATGGCCAAGGAAAATCCGGAACTAAATGAATTGGTGATTCAGCTAACACGAGACCATGACCTGATGAGAAGAGTGGTTGAGGATATGAAGAAAGTCCTCTTGAATCGGGAACCAAATGAGCAATTTATTCGATTGATTGATGGGCTCATTATTGTGGACGAACTGCATAATGAGGACGAAATGAATAAACTCCTCGCCTAAAACAAATACTAACGCAGGGAAATTAAGGTAAAAGTGTAAGGAGGATGAAAATGGGGGAACCTCAGCTGCAAAAAGAACAATCATTACGATTCGCTGCTCCGAATGTCTATCACAGAATGGTTGAATCCTTTAAAAAGTTAAATATACATCCTTATGATGTACAGGGAACGATTATGGCGGCCAAAGATGGCTTCGATATTACGATTAGATCTGTTGCAACTGCATCTGAAATTACAAAAATATCAATTAGCAAGGAACAAGCTAAAAATCCAGATGAAAAAGTAGATCGGTTATTTGAGGAAGCAGCAGAGAAATGCAAAAGTCAATTAATCACTGACTATTTCAAAATGATCAAGCTGTAAAAGGAGTGTCAAACAGGTGTTTTCTTTTGAATCAGATGCAATGCTTGTAGAAGATAGAGAGGATTTAATCGCTGTTCTGCAGATGCGATTCGGGATGATTCCAGGCGAAATAATAGAGAAAATCTATGAAATAAATGATATGAACGTTCTCCAAAGATTAATTTTAGCTGCGGCCAATTCTGCCCGCTGGGAGATTTTCCTGCAGGAATTACAGGAAGGGGAGAAGGCTGTACGGATTTTAGGAGAGGATTTCAACCCGCTCGGAAAATACCTGCTAAGGAGGGACGATGACTATGGAGCAAAGGCAGAATAAGCTTGCTCACGCATTGAAGCATTTAAAGAGGGGCAATCGAATGAATGACGGCTGGACAGAAGAAAGTCCGCGGCCGCGAAATTCTGAAGATGTATACAGAAGACGGTGGCAGCACGATAAGATTGTCCGATCCACTCATGGTGTGAATTGTACGGGTTCATGCAGCTGGAAAATCCATGTGAAGGACGGGATCATTGTCTATGAAACACAGCAAACAGATTACCCGTCAACAGGGGAAAACTTTCCAGACTATGAACCTCGCGGCTGTCCGCGCGGGGCTAGCTTTTCCTGGTATACATACAGTCCAACTCGAGTGAAGTATCCATATGTGCGCGGGGATTTATATGAATTATGGAAAAGTGAGCTGAAAACAGCTGATAATCCGGTTCAAGCCTGGGAAAATATTGTGACCAATCCGGAAAAACGGGCGAAATATGTGAAGGCCCGTGGAAAAGGCGGATTTGTCCGAGGAAACTGGAAGGAGCTTTGCGAATTAATCGCCGCTTCAACCATCTACACAATCAAAAAATATGGCCCCGACCGCATTGTTGGTTTTAGTCCAATTCCCGCCATGTCGATGATTAGCTATGCGGGGGGCAGTAGATTCCTATCCTTGATTGGCGGAACGATTCTCAGTTTCTATGATTGGTATGCTGATTTACCTCCAGCATCTCCACAAGTTTGGGGCGATCAGACAGATGTCCCGGAAAGCGGAGATTGGTATAACTCTAAATACTTCATTATTTGGGGAACGAATATTCCGCAAACTCGGACACCAGATGCACATTTTATGGTGGAATCCCGCTATAATGGCACGAAAGTTGTTGGAGTTAGTCCAGATTATGCCGAATATGATAAGTTTGCTGACATTTGGCTTCCGGCTAAACCAGGGACTGATGGAGCGCTCGCCATGGCCATGACACATGTCATTTTAAAAGAATTCTATGTAGATCAAGACACCCCTTACTTTACAGATTATGCAAAACAATATACGGATCTCCCGTTTTTAATTATTTTAAATGAAAAAAATGGAAAATATCGTTCAGATCGGTTCTTAAGAGCATCGGATGTAGAGAGTGGGCATGAACTGGGTGAATGGAAAACGGTTGTCTGGGATGACTTATCTAACAAAATAGTTATTCCTATCGGCAGCCAAGGATTTCGCTGGGATAGCGGGAATAAGTGGAATCTTGATTTACAGAGCGAGGATAGGAAAAATATCAATCCTAAGCTCAGTTTTATTCAAGATTCTGATGATGTGGCAATGGTTGAATTCCCATATTTCGCTGAAAAAGAAGGGGGAACCGTGGCACGCGGTGTTCCTGTAAAAAGAATCAAGGATCAATCGGATAATGAGCTTGTCGTTACAACTGTTTATGATTTAATGATGGCACATACCGGGATTAATCGAGGGCTTCAAGGGGATTACCCTGCTGATTACAATGACCCGAATAAGCCGTATACACCAGCATGGCAGGAAAGCATTACAGGGGTCAAAAAAGAACATGTTATTCAAGTAGCTAGAGAATTTGCGGATAATGCTGCGAGAACAAATGGAAAATCAATGATTGCCATGGGTGGCGGGACAAACCATTGGTTCCATAGTGATCAAATCTACCGTTCCATCCTGAATCTCATTCTTTTAACAGGGTCTCAAGGTGTGAATGGCGGGGGATGGGCTCATTATGTTGGACAAGAAAAGGTCCGTCCAATTGAAGGATTCTCACAAATTGCCTTTGCAAACGATTGGGTTAAATCTCCTCGATTCATGAATGGAACGTCCTTTTTCTATTTTGCAACGGAGCAATTCCGCTATGAGTATCAAGCGGAGGAAATGGAAACAGAGTGGGGCAGTAAATACAGTCATGTTCATCCTGCTGATTTTAATGCCTTATCTGCCCGCTTAGGCTGGCTGCCAAGCTTTCCGCAATGGTCAGAAAATTCCCTTGATGTCATGAAAGAGGCCCGTGAGCGATTAAAAGAGGATGACCAGGCAATTATTAAGGATGTTGCCAAGCAGATAGCAGACGGAAAAATAAATTACGCGATTGAAAATCCGAATGATCCGCGAAATTTCCCGCGTATTTTCTTTAATTGGCGCTCCAATTTATTAGGGGATAGCGGGAAAGGCCATGAATATTTCGTTAAGCACTTAATCGGAGCAGACGATTCCGTTCTGACGGACACAGAAAATTCATGGCAGCCACATAACGTCAACATTGATGAGAAGCCGCCTGAAGGAAAAACCGACCTATTTGTAGCGATGGATTTTCGGATGACAAGCTCCGGGCTATTTTCAGATATTATTCTTCCTGCCGCCACTTGGTACGAGAAGTTTGATATTAGCAGCACGGATTTACATCCCTTTGTCCATCCCTTTAACGCGGCCATTTCCCCTCCATGGGAGACAAAAAGTGATTGGGATGCCTTTAGAGAAATTGCGAAAGTTTTCTCTGAACTAGCAGAAAAACATCTCCCAGCTCAAGAGGATTTGATCATGTCACCGCTTGCACATGATACGATCAATGAAATTGCACAGGAATTTGGCAAAGTTAAAGATTGGCGAAAAGGGGAAGCTGAAGCTATCCCTGGGAAAACGATGGGTAATTTAACAATCTTGAAACGGGATTATCCAAATGTCTTTAACATGTGGTCAACAGTTGGAGAAAATATTCGCAATGGCTATGGAACGAAAGGCGTAAAGGTAAATGGAGAGAAGACGTATCAGGAGCTGTTAAATCGATTGGGTGTTTCAAATCGTGAGGGCATCGGCAAAGGACATCCGGAGCTTTATTCTGATAAACAAGCTATTAATGCGATTCTTCTTATGTCTGGTGCAACGAATGGAAAACGGGCAGTAGAAGGCTGGAAATCAATGGAGGAAAAGACCGGTAAGAAACTTGGTCATATCTCCGAAGGCCGGGAAGAGGAAGATTACACGCTGGATGCTCTGACTGCACAGCCTCGCCAAACGATTTCTACACCTGTTTGGAGCGGTTTGGAAAATGATAATCGGCGCTATTCGCCTTTCACTGTCAATAAGGAATATAACATTCCTTGGCACACACTGACTGGACGACAAAGCTTCTACCTGGATCACGAGGTCATGCTTGATTTCGGAGAAGGACTTCCACTTTATTTGCCGCCTGTTAATGTGGGGCCGTTTTTAAAAGGGGAAAAAGAGGTTGAGAACTCCGGAAAATCGCTTACTCTTCGTTATATGACTCCCCATCAGAAGTGGGGAATCCATACGATGTTCACGGATACGAACCAAATGTCTCAGCTATTTAGAGGCTGGCAAGTTGTATGGCTGAATGAAAAGGATGCCGCTTCGGCTGGAATTAAGGATAATGATTGGATTGAAGTATATAACCGTAATGGGGTAGTTGCAGCTAGAGCGATTCTTACTTACCGGCTGCCAAGAGGAGTTGCCTATATGTACCACGCGCAGGATCGGACGATGGGTGTTCCGGGGAACACGATCAATAAGAAACGCGGCGGGACACATAATAGTGTGACAAGAATTAATCCAAAGGCGACACATATGGTTGGAGGCTATGCACAGCTAAGCTATGGCTTTAATTATTACGGTCCTACCGGCAGCAACAGGGATACAATGGCCGTTATTCGCCCGTTGAAGGAGGTCGATTGGCTTGAGAATTAAGGCTCAAGTAGCAATGGTAATGCATCTCGATAAATGTATTGGCTGCCATACTTGTTCGGTCACGTGCAAAAACGTGTGGACAAATAGGCCAGGTATGGAATATGTCTGGTATAACAACGTGGAAACCCGGCCAGGTCCGGGCTACCCGAAGGAATGGGAGAATACAGACCGTTATAAAGGCGGGTGGACATTAAGGAATGGGAAGCTTCATTTAAGAGCTGGCGGTCCCATCTCAAAGCTTGCGAATATTTTTTACAACCCAAATATGGCAACGATCGATGATTTCTATGAACCGTGGACATATGATTTTGAGCATCTTCAAAAAGCGCCGAAGAAGGAAAGTTTACCGGTTGCTCGTCCGAAATCAATGATTACCGGAAAATTTATCGATAAACCTGAATGGGGATCGAACTGGGATGATGACCTTGCGGGCGGAAGTGAAATTGTTCCAATGGACCCGAACGTTCAAAAGCTTCAGGAACATATCAAGATGGAATATGAAAAAACGTTCATGATGTATTTGCCAAGAATTTGTGAACATTGCCTGAATCCATCATGCGTAGCTTCATGCCCATCAGGTGCTTTGTACAAAAGGGATGAGGACGGAATTGTCCTTGTTGATCAAGATGCATGCCGGGGCTGGCGCTTCTGTATGAACGGCTGTCCATATCACAAGGTGTACTACAACTGGAACACACATAAGGCAGAGAAATGTAATTTCTGTTATCCGAGAACAGAAGCAGGACTGCCGACAGTATGCTCGGAAACATGTGTAGGGCGTATTCGTTACATTGGAGTTGTCTTGTATGATGCTGACCGTGTAAAAGCAGCAGCATCTGTAGAGGACCCGAAAGATTTATATGAATCACAGCTTTCTGTTTTCTTAGATCCCAATGACCCTGAAGTGATTGAAAAGGCCCGTGAAGCAGGCATCAATGATAGCTGGATAAAGAGTGCACAAGAATCGCCTATTTATAAAATGGCGATGAAATGGAAGATTGCGCTACCGCTTCATCCGGAATATCGGACATTGCCAATGGTGTGGTATGTGCCGCCGCTTAGTCCGATTATGAATCATATAACAAATGAGCATGAGCTGAGCATGGACGGATGGATTCCGGCAGTAGACGATATGAGAATACCTATGGAATATTTGGCTTCGCTATTATCTGCTGATGATACGAACGTCATTCGCAGAGTTCTCTTGAAAATGGCTGCGATGCGTGTTCATATGCGGGCTAAAACAGTTGGGGGCATTGATGAAATGGAAAAAAGCAAATTGCTTCAGGAGGCCAATACTACCGTGGAAGAACTGGAAGAAATGGCACGACTGCTTGGAGTAGCAAAGTATAATGAACGGTTTGTGATCCCAACCGGCAGACGGGAAATGGATAATAATTTACACTACCGTCAAGGTTCTTGCAGTATTGAGGACATTGCACCCCCTGAAGGAATGGTGACGTACCCTTATGAAAGAAGGGAAAACGCATGAAGAAGGAAAGAGCGTTAACCCTTTTGTTTATTTCACGTTTTCTGGATTATCCCGAACAGGACTTCTATGAAGAATGTGTAAGTGTCGACGAGTATGTGAAAAAGAACATCTCGGATAAAAAATTACAGAAAGAGATTTCGAGCCGGTTAAAAATCCTTTTTGACAGATCACTAATAGAACTCCAAGAGCTTTATGTTGAGACATTCGACTATAAAGAAAAAACTGGCCTGTATTTAACTTCTCAAGAACTGGGAGATAGCCGCAGACGTGGCACTGCTCTCATTCAATTACAAAAGTTAATTGAGAAACTTGGATTTGAGCCTGTCGGTAAAGAATTAGCCGACTACATCCCAATGCTGCTAGAACTTATTGCCGTTGCTCCAGAAACAGAGGAAACGCTCAAACTAGAGAGAAGACTGGCTTATGCGATTAATCGGATCTTTACAAATCTGCCTAGCAGCAATCCTTATTATCACGTTTTCGATTTGTTTATGACCTATATTTTTGAAGCTCCCAATCAAGAAGAAATTGCCCGGCTGGAAAAAGATCGAGAGGATGCGGATCTGGATGAGCTGCCATATCCAATGCTGTACGGGTAAGTTTCAAAAGACTTCCATAACTAACAAAGGAGGACAGACATGGATGGATTATTCTGGTGGGGGATTTTTCCTTATATCGTTGGGACGATTTTAATTGTCGCCTCATTTTATCGGTTTGTTTTTCGAGGCAAAAGCTGGCATGCCCCTTCAACTGAAATATTTGAGAAAAAATGGCTGCGAGCCGGCTCATTGCTTTTTCATTGGGGAATCCTTTTTGCCTTTATTGGTCATGTGATGGGTGTGTTGATCCCAAGGAACTTCTATTTATCCTTGGGAGTAACTGATCATTTATACCATTTCTTTGCAATAGCGGGCGGTGGAGTAGCAGGGCTAATGGTTGTAGCTGGGTTGATTATTTTGCTAATAAGAAAGTTTTCCAACCCAAGGGTCAGTGCCCATGCATCTTTTGCAGATTATTTTACAGTGATTTGGCTATTAATTGTAGCAGGAATTGGCACCTATATGACGCTTGTCTATAACACAACTGTTGTTGCATATGAATATCGCATGACGATTGGTCCTTGGTTTCGGAGTTTATTTACCTTTCAGCCTGACTATCAGCTGATGACAGGAGTGCCGCGCCTTTTCCAAATTCATGTGATCACTTCATTCATTTTATTTGCGGCCATTCCATTTACACAATTAGTTCATATGTTCAGTTTTCCAGGACGTTATCCAGCAAGAGCCCCGCAGCAATATCGGGCCCGGGATGAGTATAAAAATAGCAGGCAATAAGAAAAATTCGCAAACAAAAAATCACTTTCTGAAATCGAAAGTGATTTTTTGCTTTTATTTTGAAATATCGCTAAACATCCCAATGTATTTTTTGAGATCTCCATTTTCATCCTTCAACATGCTAATCGTTAGCCATTCTTTATAAACCTCGCCATTTTTTCGCTTATTCCAGATCTCGCCTTGCCAATACCCGTCTTCATCAATTGTCTTCCACATATGTTCATAGAAAGCTGCATCATGTTTTCCAGATTGCAAAATCCTAGGCGTCTTTCCTATCACCTCTTGAGGGGTATATCCGGTTACTCTTGTAAAGGAAGGATTGACACTTAATATCTTTCCATTTAATTCGGTAACCATAATTCCCTCGCTTGTACTTTCTATAATCTGGCTGGCAAGAGAAAGTTTATCCTGGTAATACAGCCAAACAACCAAAATGGTGCTTGCTAATGCAAATTCAGAAAGGGCCATAAATCCAATGGCATAGTGGCCAGTCCAATTAAACAAAATCGTTAAAATGAGAGGAGGGAAAAACCCGCCAAGACCACCCATCGCTGAAACAATCCCGTTCACAATTCCAGCTTGTTTCGAGAAATACATAGGCACAAGCTTAAAAATCGTTCCATTTCCAATTCCGGCGCAAATCGCCACTGCTAGGCAGCCGACAGTATAAATGGGCAGAGATGGGGTAAACGAAAGGAGAAAGCCGGAAAAGGTGAGACCGGAAAACACGAAAACTAATATGAGAAATGAATTGAATTTATCCCCAAGCCATCCCCCAAAAGGTCTCAAAAAGGTAGCTATTGCAATAAATCCAGCTGTTCTGAAACCTGCATCCACTTTTTCTAGCCCAAAATGATTGACAAGAAAATTAGGCAAATAAATGGTGAATGCGACAAAGGAACCAAAAGTAATAAAATAAAATAAGCTCAGCAGCCAAAGTTTTGGATTTTTGTATACACTTTTAAATTGCTGTGAGAAAACAGCCTTGACCTTTTTTTCTTTACGATCGCCAAGCATTAAATTTAGGATAGCCACTGCAATCATTAAGATAATATAAAATTGAATGGTTAATCTCCAGCCAAATGAGTTTGCCAATACAGGCGCAAGAAAGGATGTTACGGCTGTACCAATATTCCCCGCCCCGTAAATCCCGTTGACAAAACCATGTTTTTCCTTAGGGTAATACTTAGGAAGGGCAGTGACCCCAACAGAGAAAACCGCTCCGCCAATACCTAACATTAATCCGCCAAGAATCAAGGTGAAGAAGGAATTGGCCGTACTAATAATGAAAACTGGCAATACAAGAAGGAGAAAACTTATCGTAAAGATTACCCTTGCTCCGTAACGGTTTGTCCAAAAACCAATCGGAATGCGAAGCAATGAACCAAGAATAACAGGCGCTGCGGTAACCCATGCGATCTCATTTTCTAAAAGATGAATATCGGCTTTAATAAAGGGCATTAAGGAAGAGAGGATTACCCATACCATAAAACCTGCAACTAAGCTTCCCGTTTGTAATGTTAATTGAAAACCTTTACTTTGCATCATGTTCTCCTTTCAAAAATTGGTGACAGACCTTTTTCATTTTCTTTTATAGTATTAGCAATTTATGTTTATCCTATAGATGAAAAAAAGTACTGAATTTGTCTCGATGACGGGACAAATTCTGTACTTGATTTAAAGGTTGAAAATATTGGTCAACTAATTGTTTCTTAACTTAAAGGACAGACGCCACTACTGTCTATTAATTGTTGTCTCCAATTCAATTTCTACATTGCCTTTTAATGCTCGCGAGATCATGCAGGATGTTTCTGCTTTTAGGGCTAATTTTAGAGCTAATGCTTCGTCCCTTTCTGTTGCTTCGGATTTTAAAGTGATGACAGGGCGGTGAATAATTTTTTTGTATGTAATCACACCCTTTGTCACATCTACAATCCCTACAGATTCCATTGATAAATCAACCTTTTCTAGCTTACTGCGTTCCATCATTGCGGCCAAAGTAATGATATAGCAAGTAGCAGCGGCTCCAAGCAGCATTTCATCCGGGTTTGTCCCAATTCCGGGACCATCCATTTCTGGCGGAATGGAGACCTTAGTTCTCAATTGACCAGCTTCGATTTCTCCCACATCGTTTCTAAGCCCCGGCCAATGTGCTTTTAAATGAAAATGGTGTTCAGCCATTGTAAAATCCTCCTTGGAAATTTACTCTTTGTATTTATTTTACGATAGTTTGATGAAAAGTTGTAATTTGGTGTAAAAGGGAGGCTTTTAGAGGACTGTAGTTCCGTTATTTATCTGAAAAGACTGTTTTTTACTAGGTTGCGGACCCTGGTTCCGTTTTTGCATAAAAAGAAGGGTATTTTTTCGTGTTTTTGATGAATAACTGATTCTGTGTCCTATCAATCGCGAAATATACCAACTTTAAGGTAATAAGGGATTCTTTGTCCGCTCTCTAGCATTTCTATCGCACACAACCTAGTTCCATGATATTCTATTAATCTAGAGCTTTTAAAAAAGGAGCCATAACAACATGAAATTTGTGTCGTGGAATGTGAATGGAATACGAGCCTGTGTGAAAAAAGGCTTTTTAGATTATTTTCATGAAGTTGATGCGGATATATTCTGCATTCAAGAGTCGAAGCTTCAGGAAGGGCAGATCAATCTTGAGCTTGAAGGCTATTACCAATATTGGAATTACGCGCTCAAAAAGGGCTATTCGGGGACGGCGGTTTTTACGAAAAAGAAGCCTCTATCCGTAAAATATGGTGTAGGAGAGAATGAAACGGAGCCAGAGGGAAGAATCATTACGTTAGAGTTTGAATCTTTTTACTTGGTCAATGTTTATACGCCGAATTCACAAAGAGATTTGGCCAGGCTTTCCTATCGTATGGAGTGGGAAAATGAACTTCTTCAATATCTTCGTGAGCTCGATCAAATCAAACCAGTTATTTACTGTGGCGACCTGAACGTCGCACATAATGAGATTGATTTAAAAAATCCGAAATCGAATGATGGCAACTCTGGCTTTACAACAGAAGAAAGGAATAAAATGACGCGCTTGCTTGATTCGGGCTTCATTGATTCCTTTAGATACATCTATCCCGATGCAGAGGGTGCCTATACATGGTGGTCTTACATGGCTAAAGTAAGAGAACGGAATATTGGCTGGCGGATCGATTATTTTATCGTTTCTGAACGAATGAAAAATGCAATAAAAGCTGCACAAATTCACTGTGACGTCATGGGTAGTGACCATTGTCCGGTTATGCTGGAGATGGAAATATAAAAAAATTAAGCCGACTTCCATCTGTTACACGAACAGGAAGCCGGCTTTTTTTGACCCGGTTGTTGGGTAAAAATCCACTACCCTTGTCTCCTTTGATATTCCTTATAATTCAAATGCCACTTCCGGAACCTTTTCCAAGCCTCTTCAAAATCCGGCTGAATAATTGAGAGTTGAAGCCAACCTCTTTCCGATAAATAGGCACTTTTAAAATGAAGATCAAATCCTGACAGGGCGGCATCCTCAGCCATGTTTGTACAGCTGTCGTCTCCTTTTAATGTGACAATCATCGGATAGCCATATGGAGTTAAAAATGCCATTTCCTCATTTTTCTCTGCAGAAAGGATTTGTTCATAGCGATTTTTCAATAGAGTATACCGATCCTCGTCCATATAATACTGTAATGCACTCTCTAAGCTTTTTAAAGCTTGAGAAGAATACGTAAATGGAATATTTCCATTCGCATATAGTCCTAAATCAAGATAGGATGGGAGGGCTAAATCTTCTTCCATTTCATGGTTTGAGAAAACAAATGAAAGCCCGCTCATTGTTCCAATTGCTTTCCCGCTTACCCCAGTGGCCAAATAAATCTCCGCAAGCGAGAACGGGAGGGAACCAAAGGAGCTGACACAATCAAGACAAAGCTTAATATCATGGATTTTACATAGCTCTTGGATCTTTTCTAATTGATTGAGCATTCCAGTGGAAGTTTCGCCATGCGCCATTAAAATCCATTCAAAATTCGATTGTTCCAGTTTTAGAGAAATTTGATGTTCATCGAAGGGCTTTCCCCATTCATAGCTTAAACAATCAAAGGTTAATCCCCATCTGTTTGCTTGATTCACTAATCGATCCCCGAATGCTCCATTTGTTAAAATTAACCCTTTCCCGGGAAGTCGTTTCAATTGAGCAATCATCGCTTCATTTGCAAGAGTTCCGCTGCCATTTAATAAATGAACATATGCTGCCTTGCTCATGGATAACAGCGTTTGCTTTACTTTTTCAAGCGTCATCGAAAAATCGTATGAGCGATGGGAGACAGGCTCTTCAGTTAGGGCAGTACGAATATTGTCTTTTAAAACGACTGGTCCCGGATAAAATGAGTATCTTTTTTGCTTTAATCTAGAAGCAATTGACCTCTCATATTGCTTTCTAGTTAACACCATAGGGACGAACTGGGCATCATCCGTTCCAACCGTACCGGCAAAAGCTTCAAAGCCCATTTGTTTATACAGCTTTTGTTCACGAATTGTACCTGAAATAACAGCAGCACTATACCCCTGTTCATAAGCATACTCGGATAAAGCACTGACAAGCATGAAAAATACTCTTCCATTTCGATGCTCTTTTCTTACGGCAAGCAGCCTAATTTCACAAAGCTTACCTGATAAGGCGTCTTCCGAGAGCAAGTTTTCTACAGGCCCGACTTTCTTGTCCAAGGAGAAAGGCCGCTGATCACGGATCGCAATCATTCCAGCAAGCTCTTGATCTTTTAAAACAATAATATATTTATTTTCATGATGAAAGGGATCCACACGAATGCCATTTTCGTCTGGTTCATGCTGGGGGATCTCTTCAACAAAGGTTTCATAATTTAATTTTGCAATTTCTGCAAATTCTCTTTCTGTGCGAGCTATTTTACACCAATACATTTTGAAAACCTCTCTTCGTTCAAGCTCTTTCTATATCATATGCCAACTGACTAAAATCTATTTTCGCATAATTTTAGATTGAAAGAAATATTTTTCTCCTAAATATTGTAATAGCGGGGATTAAATATAAATGTGTGGTAAAATTGGTATGATTTAGAAAAGTAAGAATGATAGTTTATAAATATTTCAGGGAGTTTAATTATGAATAATTATATGCAGATTTTTCTTATTATTTCTGGCCTATTCGCATCACTATTAAGCTTATATGAGGCTTACAGAGTATATAAATATCGGGGGATCTCAGCTAAGTCAAAGCTGGAGGCTATTTACACCTTTTCATTTTTCATTATTCAAACGGTTCTCTCCGGCTATTATATCTTTAATGAGAATTTCTTTTATCCCCTTATTATTAGCTTAATTATCGTTTTCGCCATTATTTTATATAGATTTTTTGTGACTGGGCAAGTCATAGTCATTAAACATACTTCTAAAAATATCCTAGTTGAACGTGTACGCTCGGAATTAAATCGTCTATCCATTTCTTTTACAGAGGAAGGATTTGATTTTTCAGATTTGCATCAATTTCATCTAGAGGATCAAACCATTATAAAGGTGTACAGTCCTTGGGGAGGAGAAAAGGAATTCAAGACGTATCAAATAAACTTAATTAAATGGTGGCGTCTATATGAATACGAAGAAATCAAGACAAATATTATTGAAAAATATCGGGAGGAAAGGGAAAATGAGATTTATTGGAAAAAAATACTTGTTTCCATTGGATCTGGAATAGGGGGCTTAATTTTCATGGGATTTCTAGCTTGGAATTGGAACCTTATTTACTAACTATGGACTTTAAAAGTATAAGAAAAGCAGAGAATGATGGAGATAGAAGGAATTTGGCTAGAATTTAAAGGGGATAACAGGAAATAGTAACTCTTGCACATCGTTTCAATTCTTATATAATAAAAGGAAATGAATAAAAAAATGTTTTCTAGGGTTCCGTAGCTCTTGCTGGTCTGGTCCGAGAGAAAACTCACAGATAATTCTGTGCCACGGAAGGATAAAAGCCTGGGAGATGACTGTTTATGTAACAGCAATCTCTTAGGCTTTTTGTTTGGAAAATTTGCATTGGAGGGAAGCAGCATGAATTGGTTAAAAGTATTTATTGCCGCATTTTTTGAAGTGTTTTGGGTGATAGGTCTAAAGTATGCTAATGATTTTTGGACTTGGACGGGGACAGTCATTTCGATAATTGTCAGCTTTTATGTCCTGATCATGGCAGGAAAGAAATTGCCGGTTGGTACGGTTTATGCCGTCTTTGTTGGGTTGGGTACAGCTGGGACCGTATTATCAGAAATTATTTTCTTTGATGAGCCTTTAAAATTATCGAAAATTATTCTCGTTTTGATTTTATTAGCAGGAGTCATTGGACTTAAACTTGTTACGAATGAAGAAGAAGCTGATTCGAAAGGAGAAGCGGTATCATGAGCTGGGTTTATCTAGTCTTAGCAGGGATATTTGAAATGATTGGTGTTCTGATGATCAACAGTCTCCACAAAAATCGCAATTGGCAGTCTCTTATTATGCTGCTTATCGGTTTCGGAGCAAGCTTTCTTTTTCTAGCCCTTGCCATGGAGGAATTGCCGATGGGAACAGCGTACGCCATCTGGACAGGAATTGGGGCCTCTGGCGGAGCCATTTTGGGTATTGTGTTATATGGTGAGCAAAAGGGGTGGAAAAGGCTTTTATTTATAAGCATGGTGCTTGGTGCTGCAATTGGATTGAAATTGGTATCGTGAAAAAGCTCGCTAAATGGCGAGCTTTTTTGGGAAAAATCTAATCTCAATCTAGTTTTTTAAGAACCATTCGAACGGTTTTCAAAATATGTCCGTCAAAATTGTCATCAAATTCAGATACTAATGTAAAACCTTTGGCATCGTAAAAATTTCTGCCAATATGATTATCTTTTTCTACATTTATATAAACCTCGTTAATTCCTTCAATTTGATGAATTCCTTCACTGAGTAATGCTGTGCCAATGCCTTTTCCTTGATATTCAGGCAAAAGATAAATGGCGCCAAGCTCAATCTCTCCATGTTCCTTAACAGGTGAAAAATTGGCAAATCCTACAATTGTGCCCTCTATTTCAGCAACATACAAATGGGAATGCTCTAATCTTCTTTTCATCATTTCATCGTTATAAGCCGATACTAAGAAATTATCTTGGATGTCTTTTGGAATGATTCCCTCATATGTATAATTCCAGCTTGTTTTAGCTACATTTTGTATCTGTGGAATATCATCGATCGTCATAGTCCGGATAGAATAATTCATGCAAATCCACCTTTCGTTTTATTTTTCAAAATGTGTTTTTTCCAATATTATCATAGTTAGGGAAGTAATTGTTTAATAAATATGCCTTCATAGTACGCGTTTTGATGAACCCGCGATCCAAACGGTCACTATGAATGGTTCATAGTACGCGTTTTGATGAACCTATGATCCAAACGGTCACTATAGACGGTTCATAGTACGTGTTTCGAAGAACCTATGATCCCAACGATCACTATGAATGGTTTATAATACGCGTTTTGATGACCTAGAGATCCCAACGATCACTATGAATGGTTTATAGTACGCATTTTGATGAACCCATGACCAAAACAATCACTATAAAGGTGTTATACATGAATTTAATTAATTAACGTGAAATTATCAATTTATAAATATTTACGGCCTTAATTATTTATAATTTTTCAAAATACAAACCATACTACGTTCAGAGGTGAGGATCATGTACAAACTATTATCACATAATGACTTGGACGGGGTTGGCTGTGGAATATTGGCGAAGCTTGCTTTTGATAAGCAAGTGAAGGTTCGCTACAATTCCGTATCGGGTCTGGACCGTGAAGTGGAATGGTTTTTAGAAAACGATAGCAAGGATACCTTTCTATTTATTACAGATTTATCTGTTAGTAAAGAAAATGAATCAAGACTTGATGAGTTTTACCAAATGGGAGGGAAATTACAGCTGCTGGATCATCATAAAACGTCTCTGCATTACAACGATTATGATTGGGGGAATGTCATTGTTGAGGATGAAGAAGGCAAATTAACCTCTGCTACATCCTTGCTTTATGAATATCTAGTTTCTAAGCAGCTGTTAAATCCATCTAATGCTATTACTGAATTTGTCGAGCTTGTCAGGCAATATGATACGTGGGAATGGGAAAAGAATAATAATCAGCAGGCTCAACGGCTGAATGCACTTTTTTTTCTAGTTTCCGTGGAGGAATTTGAAGAAAAAATGATTAGTCGGCTTAATACAAGTGATCATTTCCGTTTTGATGAGTTCGAACAAAAGATTCTTGATATGGAAGAAAATAAGATCGAACGCTACATACGCCGGAAAAGGCGAGAATTGGTCCAAACGAAAATTGGAAAATATTTTGCTGGCATTGTTTATGCAGAATCTTACCATTCTGAGCTGGGGAATGAATTAGGAAAAGAATATCCTCATCTTGATTATATCGCCATAATCAATATCGGCGGAAAACGACTTGGATTCCGAACCATCCATGATCATATAGATGTTTCCGAAGTGGCAGGACATTATGGAGGAGGCGGCCATGCGAAAGCATCGGGCTGTACTTTAACTGACAAAGCTTATCGACAATTTGCAGCGGAGACATTTCATTTAGAGCCACTAAGAGAGGATTCAAAGCAGAATCGCTATAATGTGAAACAATCTGCTTTTGGAACTCTTTATCAAAATCGAACGGAGGATCTATTTCTCTTATATTCAAATGATGATCAAACATGGAGTATTGAACAAAATGATAAAAAGATGAATCAGAATTATTCAAGCTTTGAAGAGGCTGAGAGTTACTTAAAAAGAAATTATGCAGCCTGGCTTGTGAGAGATGATATCTTTGTTGATTATTTGATGAAGGAAGTAAAAAAGAAAGACATTTAAGAGAAAACAGTATACTATAAAATGGAAAATAAGAATTAGGAACTTCTCCTATTCTTTTTTCTTTTGAATAATGACTTAGGAAAGAGGAAATTCATTGATAGATTTAGTTTTTGTAAAAGATTATCAAGATAATGATCAGCTAAGAAAAAGCTTTTTCAATTTGGCTGTTGATGTGTTCGGAATAAACTTTGTGAGTTGGCATGAAAATGGATTTTGGACGGAAAAGTATATCCCTTACTCATTCGCAGATAGTGATCAAATCATTGCAAATGCATCGGTTAATCGCATTGACATGATTATTAATGGCGAAAGAAAAAGAGCTCTTCAAATCGGAACGGTCATGACCCATCCCGATTACCGCAATCGAGGGCTTTCGGCAAATTTAATGAATCGAATTTTAGAAGAATTCAAGAATGAATATGATTATATGTATTTATTAGCTAATCATACTGTTTTAAATTTTTATCCTAAGTTCGGGTTTCGACCTGTCCAAGAGGTTATATATTCAATGGAGTTTACAAATGAACATTTTGAACCGGCCAAAATACGCAAGCTGGATGGAAAAAATCCAGAGGACCTCCAATTTATCTATCATTTCTCGGCTGACAGTATTCCTGTTTCTCAAATTTTTGGAACAAGCAACACATCGGAACTGCTGATGTTTTATTGTTTAAATGTTTTTCCTAATGATATTTATTATCTGGAAAATGAAAATGTTATTCTGATTTATCAACTAGAAGATAGCGAGATACATATATTTGACATCATTAGCAAAAAAGAAATAAAGATTGAAGAAATACTTTCAAAAATAACAGCAAAGGGTACATATAAAGTAGTGTTTCACTATACTCCAGATTATGATGGGATACATTTTAATAGGGAAATTTATAACGGAAGTGAAATTCTTTTCGTAAGAGAAGCCTCGCACAATAAATTTCCGGAAAACATAAAGCATCCACTAATATCTCAAGCATAATAATGTTTCAATAAGTACGAGTTATTCCCGGATCATTATGCGATGAATACAAGCATGTTTCATTCACATCCCGAGCAAACTATTCGTGTTAGGAGGATTTTATCCATATGATTCGTTCTTTTTCGATAACTAGTGACTATCAGCTTGCAGAGAACCTGCCAATCGAGCAATTATTTCAAGACGATATTAAATGGTTTTGGATCGACTTTGAATCTCCAACTGAAGAGGAAACGGATCTTCTTAAAACCCAATTTAACTTCCATCCATTAGCAATAGATGATTGTTTGCATTTACTGCAGCGGCCGAAGCTGGATTACTATGAGGGATATGACTTTTATGTGATCCACACTTTAAATCAGCATACCCTTCTGCCAGAAGAAGTGGATGTGTTTGTAGGAAAAAACTTTATCGTCACCTTTCATTTAACTCCTTCGTCTGAAATTACGATGGTGAGACAAAAGTTATTAGCAAATGATTTACACTATAAAAAAGGAGCTTTACATTTATTTTATCAATTGATGGATAAAATCGTTGATGAGTATTTTCCGGCCGTTTATAAAATCGAGGATGAGCTAAATGAGATTGAATTAAAAGATGCCAAGAAAGATTTAATGAATGATGTATTTGAAATACGAAGCCAATTGTTAAAACTACGAAGAACGATTTTTCCCATGCGTGAATTATTATATCGAATTTTAAATTCAGAAAGGGTTATCATTCCAAAGGATGAGAGAATGTATTTCATGGATATTTATGATCATTTGCTCAAGCTTTCGGAAATGATTGAGTCAAATCGTGAAATGACGAACGATATTCGAGACAGTTATATATCACTAAATTCAGACCGAATGAATAATATCATGAAAACCCTAACTGTTATGTCTTCCATTTTTATTCCGTTAACCTTCATTGCCAGCATCTATGGGATGAACTTCGAATACATGCCAGAACTCACATGGAAATGGGGCTATTTCGGGGTGCTTGGGGTTATGTTGTTGGTTGGTTCTTCCTTATTATTAGTATTATGGAGGATGGGTTGGTTTAAATAATTTGTAAGATAAAGGGGATTTCTAAGGATTATGCAGCCTTTGGAGTCCCTCTTTGCATTTGTATCAAAAATACTGAATATGTGCATTTTTGTGTAAAACAGCTCCAGATTTTAGGCAACAAATATGGCTAGCGGCGTAATAAAGTGAAAATTTAATGATAATTAAATTCTTAATAGACTGGCAGGAAGAATGGGAAACAAGCCGAATTTAATCATTTATAAAAGGAGGAGTTACAAAAATGAACTACACATCAAAACTAGTAAAAACTAAAAAGGATCTCGGGCATGGCTCTCATATTTCCCCAGTATATTTAACATCCACTTTTGTATTTGAAAATGCAGAGGTAGGAGCCAAACGGTTCGCTGGGGAAGATGAAGGATACATGTATTCACGCCTTGGAAATCCAAATGTACGTGAACTAGAAGAAAAAGTCGCTGCATTAGAATTTGGGGAGGCCTGCCTTGCTTTTTCATCGGGTATGGCAGCTATAACAGGATGCCTTATGGGAATTTTAAAGGCTGGTGATCATGTAATTGCTCACACAGCCTTATATGGGGCGACGCACGCTTTTCTAAGCACTACCGTAAAGAAATTCGGAATTGATGTAACATTTGTTCCCTTTAAGACAGGCGATGAAATTGAACCATATATGACAGATAAAACGAAGGTAATTTACTTTGAAACTCCTTCGAATCCTACAATGTCATTAGTCGATATGAAAAGTGTAGCGGCTGTTGCAAAGCAAAAGGGTGTTTTAACAATAGTAGATAATACGTTTTTATCACCATATTTGCAAAATCCGATTTCATGTGGAATTGATATCGTTGTCCATAGTGCAACAAAATATTTGTCAGGTCATGGCTATCTGATTGGCGGACTAGTAGTGGCTAGCAAGGATATTATTAATCCTATGAGAAAAGAAGTGCAAAAAACAATGGGAGCCACATTAGCGCCAATGGATGCATGGCTTCTCTGCCAAGGTATTCGGACATTGCACGTTCGGATGGACCGTTCCCAAGAAAATGCGCAAATTTTAGCTGACCGGCTGGAAAAACATAAAGCGATTGAACGTGTTTTTTATCCTGGACTTGAAAGCTTTGAAGATAGAAATATTATGGAGAAACAAATGAAAGGACCCGGGGCCATGATTTCATTTGTCTTGAAAGGGGGCTATGAGCAAGGCGTGAAACTAATGAATTCGGTAAAACTTTGCACTTTAGCTGTATCACTCGGGGATGTCGGCACACTTATTCAACATCCAGCATCGATGACTCATGCAATTATACCTAAAGAGGAAAGGGAAAAAGCTGGTCTTTCTGATGGTCTTGTTCGCTTTTCCATTGGGATTGAAGATGTTGAAGATATTTGGAATGACCTTGAAATCGCATTGGGATAATACATTTTTATTGGTTAGAATATGCCCCCTGCAGAAAACTACAGGGGGGCTTCCTGCCTCTTCAAAATGATTCAAGCTTCAGATTCTGCGATTTGCTTAACTCTATCCGAAAATTTAACAACAACCTTCTTGTTTGATAGGAGCAAAAGTAATTTGACAAACCATTTTAATGGTCGATTTGTAACTGTATATTTGAATAATGTCTTTCTATCGCTAATATGTATTAATTCATAAAAAGCCGTTATATCGAACATGTTGGCCAATGTGAATCTTACTTTTAGCTTTTTATGCGTAGGCGAGTCTAGATACTCTATTGTTTCAACATCATATTCTTCGATTCGATTACCTTCTTTATATTTTTGGCGGTAGACACTACCGATCCCTTCATCCGTAATCTTTATTGGTGTGTTTTCAACTACATTTGGCATTATTTTTTGCATATTCTCCAATGAGCCATTAAGGAGATTCCATATTCTTTCGATAGGGGCGTCTATTTCCACCTCATGTATCCATTGTTTCATCTTTTGCAATCTCTCCTTTATAGTTAGAAAAATTTTCTAAGCGCTTATTATTCATTTTACCATTATTTGAAGATCGTTCAATTGACAAGAAAAAATAGATATGGTATTTAATTGTTAGTGGTTTAGCACTCTGATAGGAAGAGTGCTAATCTAGCTATTCTTATTAGATGAAAAGTGTTGGAAGGAGAGGAAATAATGGAAAAAATACAATTTCAAGCAGAATCGAAAAGGCTATTAGAAATGATGATCAACTCCATTTATTCTCAAAAGGAAGTATTCTTGCGAGAGTTGATTTCAAATGCAAGTGATGCCATTGATAAAATATATTACAAAGCACTTACAGATGAAAATTTAACCTTTAACAAAGAAGATTACTACATAAAAGTTGTTCCAAATAAAGAGAATCGAACTTTAACAATTATTGATGCCGGGATCGGAATGACGAAGGAAGATTTAGAAACCAATCTTGGAATTATTGCCAAAAGCGGTTCTTTAGCGTTTAAAAAAGAAAATGAACTAAAGGATGGCCATGACATTATCGGTCAATTCGGAGTTGGATTTTATGCTGCCTTTATGGTCGCAGATGTTGTAACTGTTATCAGTAAAGCTTTAGGCAGTGACCAAGCGTACAAGTGGGAATCCGAAGGTGCGGATGGATATACAATCGTCCCATGTGAAAAAGAACAAGTAGGCACTGAAATTATTTTAAAAATAAAAGAAAATCATGAAGAAGATACGTATGATGAGTATCTGGATGAATATCGCTTAAAAGCAATTATTAAAAAATACTCGGATTTTATTCGCTACCCGATCAAAATGGATATTTCAGGTAAAAGGGCAAAAGAAGGCAGTGACAATGAATTAGAAGATTATACAGAAGAACAAATAATTAATAGCATGGTTCCGATTTGGAGAAAGAACAAAAATGAATTAACCGAAGAGGATTACACCTCTTTCTATCACGAAAAACATTATGGATTTGACAAGCCGCTTAAGCATATTCACATCAGTGCTGACGGTGCCATCAGATATAATGCGATTCTGTACATCCCAGAGAAAACACCTTTTGATTATTACTCTAAAGAGTATGAAAAGGGGTTAGAATTATATTCCAATGGCGTATTAATCATGAATAAATGCGCGGATTTACTTCCAGACTATTTTGGCTTTGTTAAAGGAATGGTGGACTCTGAGGATTTATCACTGAATATTTCGAGAGAGATCTTGCAGCATGATCGTCAGTTAAAGCTTATTGCGAAAAACATAAATAAAAAGATAAAAAGCGATCTTCAAAGCTTGCTTAAAAATGAAAGAGAAAAATACGAAACGTTTTATCAATCTTTTGGCAAACAATTAAAGTTTGGCGTATATAGTGATTTTGGAACGCATAAAGAGGTTTTACAAGATTTATTAATGTTTTATTCTTCAAAAGAAAAGAAGCTAGTTACATTAGATGAATATGTATCCAGAATGCCTGAAGACCAAAAATATATCTATTATGCATCTGGAGAATCGAATGAGAGAATTGCCAAGCTCCCACAAGCGGAGTTAGTGGCAGAAAAAGGTTACGAAATCCTATACTTCACTGATGATATTGATGAGTTTGCTATCAAGATGCTCATGACCTATAAAGAAAAAGAATTTAAGTCTGTGTCGAGCGCAGATTTAGGCATTGAAGAGAATGAAAATAATCAAGATGCAGATAAGGAAGTAAACGAAAATAAAGACCTCTTTGACTTTATGAAAGAGATTTTAGCAGGAAAAGTAAAGGATGTTAGAGTTTCAAAAAGATTAAGAACTCACCCTGTTTGTTTATCATCCGATGGGGAAGTAACCATTGAAATGGAAAAAATCCTTAATTCGATGCCAGATAATCAAAATGTTAAAGCAGATAAGGTTTTGGAAATTAATATGAATCATGAGGTATTCCAATCATTACAGTCGGCATTTGAAAGTGATAAAGAGAAATTAACTTTATACACAAACCTTCTTTATAATCAGGCACTTTTAATCGAAGGGCTGCCAATCCAGGACCCTGTCGAATTTACGAATGATATTTGTAAAGTAATGGTTTAAACGAAAGAGTTGCTTCGGCAGCTCTTTTTTGTTTGTAAATAAGAAAACACTCAGACTTTTCCATAATTTATGATATGATAAAGGGAAATAAATACAAATGGTTGGACCCCATTTGTAAGCAAGAGGTGGAATGATGTTTACGGGAACGGTTGCAGTAGTAATGGTCTTTTCAATCCCAATCATTGCAATAGTAACATCTCATTTTCAAAAACAATCTAAGATTCAGCATAAAATGATACAGGATCAAATTGAGCTTGAAAAATTAAAGCAAGAAAATTATTTAATTGAGACACAAAAGATGAGACTAGAACTTGAGCAAATGCAGCTTGAAGAATTCAATAACAAACCAAAAATATTATGATTTTCAAAAAGATGAAGGACGGATCCATTTTCTGTCCTTCGTTTTTTTGTTGACTCATGACATCGTGTCATATATAATCAGCTCATCAGTAATTGTGACACGTTGTCACCTGTCTGACAGGAGGAATAATAATATGCCAAAACAAACATATTTTCACTTGCCTAAAGATAAACAAGACACTTTAATTCAAGCTGCTAAAAAGGAATTTTCTCGGGTTCCCTTACACGAAGCATCCATTGCCAATATTATTAAGGAAGCGGAAATCCCAAGAGGGAGCTTTTACCAATACTTTGAAGGGAAAGAGGACCTATATTATTATCTGTTAAATCAGATTTCAGAGAAAAATAATAATCGCTTTATTGCGTTCTTAAAGGAGAATAACGGAGATATTTTTGCAACCTTTACTGATTCATTTAAGTTTATGATTCAAATCCACAAAAATCAAGAACACAAAAACTTTCTTAAAAATGCCTTTTTAAATATGAATTATAAAATGGAAAATATTTTAGCTAATAATATTTATCAAGAAAATCGGAAAAGCCAGTATTTAACTATGATTAGCTTAATAAATACTAAAAGCCTAAATTTAAATAATGAACAAGAACTTCATGATATTTTAAAAATAATGATCGCTGTCACTTTTCAAAACTTAATTCAAGTATTCGTAAAGGACTTAAAGGATGAAGAAGCTTTAAAAAGTTATGTTCAGCAAATGGAATTGCTAAAAAGAGGATTATATAAGAAAGAAAACTAATAGGTATCCTAAAAGGATTGAAAAAAGAGATTATCCATTGTGAAGAGTCGGAAGGGAGACTAATAACTTGAGAAAGTTGGCAAAACATTTAAAGCCATTTTTAACCGGTATTTTTTTAGCGGTCGTACTCTTGTTTGTGCAAGCGATTAGTGATTTGAATTTGCCAAATTATATGTCTGAAATCGTCAATGTTGGGATTCAGCAAGGTGGCATTGAGCATGCTGCACCAGATGCGATTAGTGAGGACGGTATGAAGCTAATCACTACTTTCACGACAGAGCATGAAACAAATATAATAGAAGAAAGTTATTCGTTGGTTTCCCCTTCAGATCAAAATTCGAATGAGGAGCCTTACAGCAAACTTTACCCTAAAGCGGATCAACAATTTTATGTAAAAGGGGAGTTAGGAAAAAACGATAGCGAAAAATTAGATGCCGCATTTGGGACAGCAACGTCTACATTCATTAATGTTTTACGTGAACTTTCACAGTCTTCTGATAAGAACACAACAGAAAGTTCCTCTAAATCTATTAATTTGAAAGAGATTTACGAAATGCAAGCTGTCTTGGATTCGTTGCCAAATGCTGCAATTCAATCAGCACATGACGATGCGGTGAAAAATGATGTCATGCAAAAACAAAGCGGGATTATGCTATCTAAAGGCTTCTATGATGAGCTTGGCGTCGATTTAGGGGCGAAACAAACGGCTTACATTATGAAAGTTGGCTTCTATATGTTAGTCATTGCACTCGTAGGAGGGATCGCTACTGTTTTAGTTGGTTTTCTTTCTTCCCGAATTGCGACTGGCGTAGCACGAAATATACGGAAGCAAGTGTTTACGAAGGTAGAGAGCTTTTCGAAAAAAGAATTGGATACCTTTTCTACTGCATCTTTAATCACACGTTGTACGAATGATATTCAGCAAGTTCAGCAGCTAGTCATGATGGGTGTCCGGATGATTTGCTATGCCCCGATACTTGGGATTGGCGGAATCATTATGGCTGTCAATAAGTCAGCATCGATGAGCTGGATTATTGCGCTTGCTGTCGTCATCCTTCTTGGGTTAATTCTAATCCTTATGGCGATTGCACTGCCGAAGTTTAAAATGATACAGAAGCTAGTCGATAAATTGAATTTGATTTCAAGGGAAAATTTAAGCGGTCTGATGGTTGTACGTTCTTTCGGCACGCAGGAATATGAAAAAGAACGGTTTGAAGTTGCGAATAGTGATTTGACGAAGACGAATCTTTTTGTCACTCGCGCAATGGTGTTTATGATGCCAATGATGATGCTCATTATGAACGGTGTCACTTTGCTAGTCGTTTGGGTTGGTGCCCATCAAATTGCCGTTTCTTCCATGCAAGTCGGGGATATGATGGCGTTTATGCAGTATGTCATGCAAATTTTGATGTCCTTTATGATGCTATCGATGATGTTTATTATGATTCCTCGGGCAGCAGTATCCGCCGGTCGTATTGCGGAAGTACTAGAAACGGAAGTGTCCATCACCGATCCAGAAAAGCCAAAAACATTTAACGAAAAGTGCAATGGCCTTCTCGAATTTAAAAAAGTAAGCTTCCGTTATGAAGGGGCCAATGAAGATGCATTATATAATATTTCCTTTACAGCTAAGCCTGGCCAAACGACGGCTTTAATTGGTCCGACAGGTTCCGGTAAAACAACGATTGCAAGTCTTGCTTTACGGTTTTATGACGTGAATGAGGGCGAGATATTAATTGGCGGTGTTGACATAAGAGATGTGAACCAGTCGGAGTTGCGGTCGAAAATTGGATATGTCCCGCAAAAGAGCGTATTGTTAACTGGCACCATTGAGTCCAACCTAAAATACGGAAAAAAAGACGCTACGGATGAAGAGATGCAGGAAATAGCAAAAGTTGCCCAGGCGATGGATTTCATTAATGAAAAACCAGAGAATTTTGCGTCGAATATATCACAAGGAGGTGCAAATGTTTCAGGCGGTCAAAAACAGCGTCTCACGATTGCACGTGCTTTAATGAAAAAACCAGAAATCTTAATATTTGATGATAGCTTCTCCGCATTGGACTTTAAAACAGACTCCATGTTACGCAAAGACTTAAAGGAACATACATCAAATGCGACGATCATTCTAGTCGCCCAAAGAGTGAGTACAATCATGAATGCAGAACAAATTCTCGTGTTAGATAAGGGCAGAATTGTCGGGCGCGGAACACATCGCGAGCTATTGGAAACATGTCCCGAATACTATGAAATTGCCTCATCACAGCTGTCGAAGGAGGAATTAGCATGAGCGAAGGGAAAAATAGGCAAAGTGCTCATTCGCCATTCGGTATGCGAGGTGGGCCAAATATGATGGAAGGTAAAAAAGCAAAAGATTTTAAAGGGACGATGAAACAGCTCGTTCAATATTTAGGCGCTTACAAATGGACAATTATATTTGTATGGATATTAGCCATTTTGTCGACGATTTTTACGATTGTATCACCAAAGATTTTAGGTCAAGCGACTGATGAGCTTTTTTCAGGTGTGATGAACCAAATCGCTGGAACTGGGTCGATTGACTTCGGCAAAATTGGTGAAATCCTTTTATGGCTCATCGGATTATACTTACTTAGTGCGTTGTTTTCCTATTTACAAGGCTTTGTTATGACAGGTGTTAGTATGAAAGTGACAAAGCAGCTTCGAACGGATATTAATGAAAAAATTCATAAATTGCCATTCAATTATTTCGATAAAATAACCCATGGAGAAGTTCTTTCGAGAATTACAAATGACGTTGATACAATCAGCCAAACATTGAATCAAAGTTTAACGCAAATCATCACATCAATCACTTCACTTATTGGCATTACAATTATGATGCTCACAATCAGCTGGCAAATGACATTAGCTGCCATCTGTATTCTCCCGCTGACAATGATTTCGGTTGTCGGGATCATTAAAAAATCGCAAGTTCATTTTAAAAATCAGCAGAAATATTTGGGGCATGTGAATGGTCATGTAGAGGAAATGTTTAGCAGCCATGAAATAGTGAAGGCCTTTAATGGTGAGAAGGATTCGGAAAAAACATTTGACGAGCACAATGAAGCTTTGTATAAATCTGCATGGAAAGCAAATTTCCTGTCTGGTCTTATGATGCCGATTGCGATGTTCATCGGAAATATCATCTATGTTGTCATCTGTATACTTGGAGGATATTTAACCGTTACAGGTTCAATGACGGTCGGTGGCATTCAAGCTTTCATTCAATACGTGCGGAGTTTCATGCAGCCAGTTTCTCAAATCGCGACTATTTCCAATGTGCTTCAACAAACTGCAGCAGCAGCAGAACGTGTATTTGAGTTTCTAGATGAAAACGAAGAAAAACCGGAGCAGAATAGGGTAATAAGTGATGTGTTGATTGAGGGGAATGTAGAATTTGACGATGTTTCCTTTAGTTATGATCCTGAAAAACCTGTCATTCGTAACTTTACAGCAACTATTAAACCAGGTCAGAAAGTGGCCATTGTCGGACCGACAGGTGCAGGTAAATCAACCATCATGAAACTGCTCATGCGCTTTTACGATGTTGATAGCGGATCGATTAAGATCGATGGACATAATATCCAATCATTTCATCGAAATGAACTTCGTAGCTTATTTGGTATTGTGCTGCAAGATACATGGCTGTTTAACGGTACGGTAGCGGACAATATACGGTACGGCAAGCTTGATGCAACTGATGATGAGGTTAGGGAATCTGCCGTCGCTGCACAGGTGGACCACTTTGTAAGGGCATTGCCGGATGGCTATGATTTGGTGCTTAATGAAGAAGCGGATAATATTTCACAGGGTCAAAAGCAACTGCTAACGATTGCAAGGGCAATATTAGCAGATCCAAAAATCCTTATTCTAGACGAGGCGACAAGCAAAGTCGATACACGAACAGAAATTCTTATCCAAAGAGCGATGGATAACCTTATGAAAGGCCGTACGAGCTTCGTTATTGCCCATAGACTGTCGACCATTCGAAATGCTGACTTGATAGTAGTTATGCATGAAGGGGATATTGTCGAACAAGGTACACATGACGAGTTGCTTGCTCAGAGTGGATTTTACGCAAATTTGTACAAAAGTCAGTTCGATACAGCGGTTTAAAGCTAATTTAAGTCAATACAAATCAAATTAAAAAAGCAGTGAACTCGTCAGAGCTCACTGCTTTTTGACATCTAGATTAGCTTACATTCTTTTTATCCCTCACATCTAGTACATCTAAAAAGAAAACGAATACTGGTATCCCAACAATTAGCCCCCAAACACCAAAGAAATGCTCGGAAAAAATCAATACGACAAAAGTGTAGAATACAGGCAAGTCTGTTTTTGAAGACATCAGCTTTGGATTTAAGATATAAGCTTCAATTGCATGGATGATCATGATCACAATCAGTATGTAGATAACCTGCATGATCCCGCCAATTGTATATGCAATGGCACATAAAGGAATTAGTGAAATAATGACTCCAGCAACAGGGATGAGACCAAGGAAAAAGATTAAAATGGAAAGCCCCATTAACTGCGGGAAGTTCATGATCCATAATGCCAGCGTTGTTAGGCCACAGTTGACTAATGCAATAATAAATTGAGCTTCAAGTACTTTTCCAAAGGTTAATACAAACTTTTTCGCAAAAAATTCAATTTCATTATAAAATGGAGCGATTTTACTATATTTAAATTTAGAAGTAAATTCAATAAGCTTCGGTTTTTCCAAAAGGAAAAATAAACTTAGTACAAGGGACATCATAATTTGAATCCCGACTTTACTCATTCCGCTAAAATATTTAAGCAGGAAAGTAAATCCCTGTTCCAAGTAATTAGAAATTTGTTTTGTTTCAATCATGCCTAATACATAATTAACTAGAACATGATCATGCGGCTGTGTTAAAAACAGCTGAAGCTGTGTGACTAACTGCGAAATTTCAACAATAATGATTGGCAAGTATTTAATGATCCCAATTGATAATAGTCCAATAATTAACAAATAGGAAATGAGGACCGTTAGCTTACGGTGCAAATTGAATTTATTTGATACAATATTCACAAGCCGATCCAGTAAAAAAGAGAAAATAAAGGTGATTAGGATTAGGTTGATCATACTTCTTAGCATATAGAGAAGAAATACTAAAATTGAAAAAATAATCAGCCTTTTAAATGCATTATTATTTATAAACGACCGGATCGATTCCATTATATGAAAAATTCCTCCCTTGCATGGATGTAAAAACTCCATATGAATTTCTTACTATTTTTATTTTATAATACTTTTTTATAGATTCATAATGATTTTATTTATTTTAAAGGACAAACTGTTAATTTGCCGAAAATGAAACTTAATATGAGAGCACAACGTATATAAAATAATACGTTGAGACCTTTACGTCTAAATTAAGGAGAATCCATTTTGAGAGTACTCAAGCAAAAAATCACTTGGAAATTCTGTTTGTTTATCGTGATAGCTATTATTCTAACAAATATTCCGTTCCTAGGCAGCTATATACGCATGATTAATACTTTAGTTCACGAATCGGGACACGCATTAATAGCCCTATTTGGAGGGAAGGTTCATACTATATCTTTATTTATGAACACTGAAGGGGTAACTTATACAAGTCATTCGAACTGGTTTGGCAGCTTTTTTACAGGGATAGGAGGATATGTTTTTTCTTCATTTATCGCCTTTTTATCCTTTTGGTTTATTAGCAGAAAAAAATATAAGCCGCTCATAATTATTTTGCTTCTATTTGTTGGCTTAAACCTGCTTCTATGGGTTAGAAATTTTTACGGTATATTTTGGCTTATTTCCTTTGGTTCATTATTTTTTCTGTTATTATTCAAAGGTTCCGCATCATTTGTACAAAATTGTTTATTGATGATAGCTAGTATCCTTTTAGTAGAATCACTGACCTCTTCCTTTACGATCCTCATGCTGAGCTTTATTCAGCCTCATGCAGCAGGGGACGCTACAGGTTTAGCAAAAACAACTATGTTTATCCCAACTCAATTATGGGGATTATTCTTTTTTGCCCAGGCAATCGCCTTCATGCTTGCAGGGTTAAAAAAAGGTATTTATCGGATCGACTAAATATATGACAATTAAATGATTTGGAGAGGAGTCAACATTTGAATAGAAAAATCGCCGTTATTACAGGGGCATCAAGCGGCTTTGGACTCCTAACTGCTATCGAGCTCGCTAGAAATAATTTCGATGTCATCGCGACCATGAGAGATACGAAGAAAAGCGAATCGCTTTTATCGGAGGCAAGGTTAAATAGAGTTGAAGAAAATATTACAGTAGCTGAACTGGACGTTACCTCTCAACCATCCATTGAAAAATTGAAGGAATATGTTGAAGAAATTGGCCGTATTGATTTGCTGTTCAATAATGCCGGCTATGCAAGTGCAGGCTTTGTAGAAGAAATTCCTATTGAGGAATTCAGAAAGCAATTTGAGACAAATTTCTTCGGAGCAATTGCTGTAACTCAAAGCTTTTTACCACTAATGCGCAGCCAGGGAAAGGGTACAATTATCAATATGAGCAGCATCAGCGGGAGAATGGGATTCCCCGGGATGTCTCCCTATGTCTCTTCTAAACATGCACTAGAAGGATGGAGCGAATGTCTCAGGCTTGAAATGATGCCTTTTGGCGTCAAAGTTGTTCTGGTCGAAGCTGGATCATATAAGACAAATATTTGGTCAAGCGGGAAGCATGTGACGGAAAGGTCATTGCATGCAGGCTCTCCTTATTATCAATATATGAATCAGATTCAACAATATATTTACAATGGGTCAGAATCATTCGGTGAACCCAGAGAGGTAGCTATGAAGATTGCTAATATTGCTATGGAACATAATCCTCAGCTAAGATATCCCATTGGCAAAGGAGTAAAATGGAGCGTATTTCTGAAAAATATGCTCAAATGGACATTTTGGGAAAAAGCCTTTCTGAAAATCTTAAATAAATAACCGTTTCAAGATGATAGAGCATGTTCTATCATCTTTTTTAATGCGTGAAATGATCTGCACCTTTTGTTAACAATCTAGGAAATACTAACCATTTTGCTGAAATCCGGTTAATATTCCCTAATTTAGAGAAAATAAGAAAATATATGTAAGGGGTGTTTGGATGAAACGAATCAAAGTGATCATTCAATTCATACTGATCATCAGTATTTTGCTCATTGCCTTAAATCGGACAGACGCCAATGGGATCATAGAATCTAACTTGCGGCTTCGAATTTTAGAAACAACTGATTTGCATGCACATATGTTAGGTTTTAATTATAAAAAAAATCGACCAAATCTAGAATATGGGTTAGCAAGAACTTCAACACTCATCAAACAAGCTCGGGAAGAGCAAATGAATTCACTGCTATTTGATGTAGGTGATGTACTTGTGGGAAGTGCATTAGGTGAATATGTATATAGAAGCAACTATTTGGACTATCATTACTTTCATCCTGTATTTAAAGCGATGAATGGACTCCAATTTGATGCGGCAACACTAGGAAATCACGAATTCAACCACGGATTAGACTTTTTGCATAAAAGCTTGCGAGGAGCCAACTTCCCATACGTCAATGCCAATATTTATATAGATGATCAAAATCAATACGATGGCGATGATCTTAATTATTTCAATCCGTTTTTGATTTTAGATAGAAACTTTATTGATACTAACGGAAAAAAGCAAAAATTAAAGATTGGTGTTATTGGTTTCCTTACCCCTATTGCAGCCGAATGGGACAAGGTGTATTTTCAAGGTAAATTAAAGATAAAAAATATCCAGGAAACGGCTGAGCATTTTGTGCCGATCATGAAAAAGATGGGTGCAGACATCATCATTGCTCTTGCGCATGTTGGATTTGATCCTGACAAAGGATTAAAGGAGAAAGAGGGAAATTCCGTATTCGATTTAAGTAAAGTAAAAGGGATCAATGCCATTCTATATGGTCATAGCCATTTAATTTTCCCAGCGACGGAAGAATACAATGGAACCGGGATAAATGAAGAAACTGGAACGATTAATGGGGTCCCAGCTGTACAAGCAGGCTATTGGGGAAATCATCTTGGCATCATTGACCTCGAATTAATCAAGATCAATGGAAAATGGCTTGTTATGGGCAGTCATTCAATGGTAAAACCAGTGTTCAAGATCATTAATGGACAGATCATTCCATTAGTTGAAGAGGATGAACTGATTGTAAGAGAGATGAAGCATACACATCTTGAAATACAATGGTTTATCCAAAATAGTCAATAGATAACACATCCCTTGCACATAGTTCACCTATGTTCAGGAAGCCTTTCTCCTTTACAATAGGTATTTACTAGACAATATTTTCAAAAAACATCTCCCATCAATGTGTAGGAATATGGTATTATAACGTTTGAATGTCAAAATTCTATTATTCGATTATTTTCGATAAAAACTGAGTTTCATAATTTGAAATTTTTATTGATAGAAGGAGATAAAATGACAAATAACACTATTATCCGTTTTGAGCATGTAACAAAACAATTTGATGATGATCCGCCCGTTTTGAAAGAAGTTAGTTTTGAAATTGAGAGAGGGAAGTTCTATACGCTTCTCGGTCCATCCGGCTGCGGAAAAACAACCATTTTACGGCTGATTGCAGGATTTATTGAGCCTTCAGCAGGAAAGGTATTTATAAATGAAAAAATAGTCAATGAAGTGCCCGCTAATAAACGCCAAGTCAACACAGTATTTCAGGACTATGCATTATTTCCGCATTTAAATGTATTTGAAAATGTAGCATTTGGACTTAGAATTAAAAAAATAAAAAATAATGAAGTAGATCGAAGAGTAAAGGAAGCCCTTCGATTTGTGAATCTTGAAGGCTATGAAAATCGCGAAATAAGAGAAATGTCAGGCGGTCAGCGTCAGCGTGTGGCCATTGCAAGAGCGATTGTCAACGAACCGGAAGTTATCCTGCTTGACGAGCCTTTATCAGCTCTAGATTTAAAACTTCGTACAGAAATGCAGTATGAACTTCGTGAGCTCCAGCGAAGATTGGGTATTACGTTTATCTTTGTAACCCATGATCAAGAGGAGGCCCTTGCGATGTCTGACGAAATTTTTGTTCTGAATAACGGAAAAATCGAACAGAGCGGAACGCCAACTGATATTTATGATGAACCGATTAATCGCTTCGTTGCTGATTTCATTGGGGAATCGAATATTGTACCAGGAACGATGATTAAAGACTTTTCTGTCCAGTTTACTGGAAAAATCTTTGATTGCGTGGATGGTGGCTTAAACCCAAATGAAGTTGTAGATATTGTAATCCGTCCTGAGGATTTGGAAATTACTAAGCCAGAATCAGGAAAACTACGGGTTAAAGTGGATACTCAGCTTTTCCGCGGCGTTCATTATGAAATTAGCTGCTACGACCAGGATGGAAATGAATGGCTAGTTCATTCGACGAAAAAGGCAAATGTAGGGGAAGAAATAGGGCTGCACTTTGATCCTGAAGCCATACATGTCATGAGGCATGGAGAAACCGAGGAAGAATTCGACAAACGTCTAGAAGCATATGAAGAGGGAAGCTATGAGAACTAACTCCCGTAATCTATATTTAATCCCTTATGTGATTTGGATTCTGCTGTTTGTCGTTACACCCATTCTTCTCGTCGTATACTATTCGTTTTTCGATATTGAAGGGCAATTTACTTTTGATAATTACAAAAAGTTCTTTACGCCAGTCTATCTAAAGATGACATTTAGTTCATTTTGGTATGCGTTTTTAATTACATTTTTTTCCTTTATTATTGCATATCCAACAGCCTATTTACTGACAAAAACGAAGCATAAGCAGCTATGGCTATTATTAATTATTCTGCCTTCATGGATTAATTTATTGTTAAAAGCTTATGCGTTTATTGGTATTTTTGGCACATATGGTGCTGCGAACAGCTTCCTTGAAGTAATGGGTGTTGGCAGCAAACAGCTGCTATTTACAGATTTCAGCTTTATCTTTGTTTCTGTATATATCTTTCTGCCATTTATGATCTTGCCAATTTTTAATGCGTTAGATGAATTAAACCCATCACTCATTGATGCATCTAATGATTTGGGTGCTTCACCATGGACAACATTTACCCGTGTTATTTTCCCATTAACATTGGATGGAGTTAAGTCAGGATGCCAAGTCGTGTTCATTCCTGCCCTATCATTGTTCATGCTGACAAGACTTATTGCCGGTAACCGTGTTATCACCCTCGGAACAGCCATTGAGCAGCATTTCCTCGTCACTCAAGACTGGGGAATGGGTTCAACGATCGCTGTCTTCCTAATTATTGCCATGGTACTCATTATGGTACTCACTGGCAGAAGAAAGAGGGGGATCCTATGAGGAAGAAAACAAAGCTTTCGGCAATCTATTTGATTATTGTATTTCTAATTTTGTATGCCCCTATTTTTTACTTAATGTTTTACTCATTTAATAGCGGCGGAACGATGTATCAGTTCGAAGGATTCACCCTTGATTGGTATCGCGAGCTGTTCGGGGATACTAGACTTTTAATTATTGTGTTAAATACAGCGATTATTGCCCTTTTATCAGCGGCGATCTCTACCATCCTTGGTATTGCAGGTGCATTAGCGATTTATTTTGCCAGAAAAAGAAGAGTAAAAAATACCCTTCTTTCACTTAATAATGTTCTAATTGTCAGTCCTGATGTCATCATCGGAGCGTCGTTCTTAATATTATTTACAATTATTGGAATTAAATTAGGGTTTGTTTCAGTTTTATTTGCCCACATTGCCTTTAGTGTTCCAATTGTCGTTATCATGGTATTGCCAAAAATAGAAGAAATGAATATATCCATGATCTATGCAGCTCTTGACCTAGGAGCAAGCAGATGGGATGTTCTAACTAAGGTCATTCTGCCATTTATCACGCCTGGAATATTCGCAGGTTTTTTCATGGCTTTAACGTATTCACTAGATGATTTTGCCGTTACGTTTTTTGTAACAGGGAACGGGTTCACAACATTATCTGTAGAAATCTACTCACTTGCAAGACGTGGAGTTTCATTAAACATTAATGCCCTATCTACCTTATTGTTTATTTTCACGATGCTGCTAGTAGTCGGTTATTACTTTATTACGAAGCGTAATAATCGTCCGGCCGGAATGGGGGGTAAGAAATGAAACAGCTTGTCCGTGCCTTAGCAGTTGTACTTATTGTTTCGATTGGTTTAATTCTTTTTGTCAATAAACTAAATTCTGCTCAAGGATATTCCAGTGGAAATACACTGACCATTTTTAACTGGGGAGATTATATCGACCAGGAACTTGTTAAACGATTTGAAAAAGAAACCGGAATTAAGGTCATCTACGAAACATTTGATTCAAATGAAGCGATGCTGACGAAAATTGAGCAGGGCGGAACTTCTTATGACATAGCCGTTCCGTCTGAATATGCTATTGATAAAATGAGGCAAGAAAATTTACTCATCCCGATTGATCATTCAAAAGTGCCGAACCTTCAATATATCGATTCACGGTTTATGGATTTGCCTTTCGATCCAGGAAATGAATATTCAATCCCTTACTTCTGGGGAACAGTCGGAATCGCGTATAATAAAGAGATGCTTGGTGATTTAGAAATAACTAGCTGGGATGATTTATGGGATCCAAAGTTCAAAAATCAAATATTGATTATTGACGGTGCCAGAGAGGTAATGGGAATGGGCTTAAATAGTTTAGGCTATTCTTTAAATGATACAGATGAAAAGCACCTGATCGAAGCGAAAGAAAAGCTTGATTTGTTAACGCCGAATATTAAAGCGATCGTGGGGGACGAAATTCGGATGCTGTTAGAAAATGGCGAAGCTGGCATTGGCCTTGTCTGGTCTGGTGTGGCACAAGAAATTATGTGGGAAAATGAAGATGTGGAATATGTCGTGCCAGAAGAAGGCTCCAATCTCTGGTTTGATAATATGGTCATTCCAAAGACGTCAAAAAATCCGGAAGCCGCACATCAGTTTATTAACTTTATTCTTGATCCAGAGGTTGCCGCCCAAAATACAGAATATGTTGGTTATTCTACACCAAATAAAGGAGCACTTGAATTTATGGATGAAGAAGTCATCAGTGATGAGCGTTTTTATCCAGATGAAGAAATGACAGCCAAGCTCGAAGTATACGAAAACCTTGGGAAAAGAATGCTGGCCTATTATAATGATCTATTTTTAGAATTTAAAATGCATCGAAAATAATAGAAAACTGACTAGCTCAATGGCTGGTCAGTTTTTTTATTTTAGATTCATTTTTTCGCCAAATATTTTGTGGATTTTTTTGGTGTCCGATAAAGGCTCCAAATCGGATTATTTTCAATATTAGCGGTACTAGAGTCTGACAAATAAAAAAAGACCGCCCACATTCCGATCTGGTTAGTCCCGCAACGAAGCGAAATGAGAAGAGGTGGACGGCCTTGACAATAGTATATGATGTAAAAATAAAATGATGCAAAACAAGTCCAGATTAGTAAAAAAACTGGCTTGTTTTTTTATTTCCTAACAGCAAATGTAGAATATTATGATAATTCAACTGACTTTATAAGTTATTTCTTGGGAAAGCGCAAATTCAGACATTTCCTGAGTTGTGCCGTCAGAATATCGCGCAATTTGCCGATTTCAGCGAAAGTTGTCGTGACTTTTATTTTTTCAAAGGAAAAGTGATTTTAAAGATGGTCCCTTTGTTTTCAATACTATCTATTTCATAATCGCCTTTTAACCGTTTAATAATGTCAAAGGAAATCATTAATCCAAGTCCGGTACCCTTTGTTTTAGTAGAATAATAAGGCTGTCCGAGCTGAGCTAATTGATTGGATGAAAAACCAACGCCATTATCCTTTATTTCAATGAAAGCATTGTCATTCTGCTGATAAACGTTTATATCTAGATTTCCTCCATCGGACATAGCTTCTATTCCGTTTTTAATAAGATTAATGAATAATTGCTTGCATTCATTCACATTTCCCGCCAAAAACAAATTTTCTTCCAACTGAATGTTCATTTTTACGTTGGACATGACAGCATATGGTTTCATAAAGTCAGAAATATCTAACATTATATTTGATAAAGGAATCGTTTCGGTGAATTCACTTATCGGACGTGCGAGGGACAGAAAATCATTAATAATTTGATTCGTTCGATCCAGTTCCTCTAAGGATAGGGAAATAAACATACCTTGATTAGCAGTAATATTTTTTTCATTTTTCATTAGCTGCAGAAAACCGCGAATCGTTGTCATAGGATTTCTGATTTCATGTGCAATGGATGCCGCAAGCTGGCTAATAGCATTTAACTTATCTGCCTTTTTCAACTGCTCCATCATGATAAGCTGGAGCTTATTCATCTCGATTAAATAAATGGTAGTGGAAAGTGTAATAATGGAAACGATAGAAAATGAAATGAGGTGTAGAAAATCTTCCATTGCACCAGTTTGCATTAAATAGATCGCACGTGTAACAAAAATGAATAAATAAAATATGACTCCGGTTAAAAGCTTGAATACTAATTTCTTTCTTATGTAAGGTTTATAAACAATAAAAAATAAGATGGTCATAAAGAAATAATTGATTACGTTAGTTAGGAGTTTTGTCACATCGAAAACTAGTGTCAACCCAAAAAGGATGCCAAGTGCCATTAAACCAGTTCTCGGGCCGATATAAAAGAAGGCTATAAAAATTGGGATGAATTTTAAATCAAATTCTAGTCCATCCGTAATTCGCACCGGAAAAAGAGCTGATATTAAAAGTGTAAGACAAATAGTAAGAAAAAAGATAAAATTAATTTTATTATTCCTGCTTTGACGAGATAAAATGATATTCACAAGTGGGATGATCATCATGATAAAAAAGTGAAAAAGCAATTCTGCAATAAATTCCTTCAAAAGAACCATTCCTCTAGCCTTATTTTGTGTATATCTTTAAATTAAACGAATGGCATAGTTAATCCTTTAATTATCAGCGTTTTTCCGATAATAATTTTTCTTCATAAAGTATCAGGATTCGACAAAGTATCCTCTTTTTTTATTTTTATCTTCGCAGGAAATTGTAAATAATATAAAAAACCGACTCGTTTTGAGTCGGCAAATTTAGACAATCGCCCTATCCTTTAATTGCTCGCCATTAACAATTTCCTGAACTTCAGTACCTTCTAAAGTTTCTTTTTTCATAAGGGCTTGTACTAAAATTTCAAATTGTGGACCATTATTTTTTATGAGCTGTTCAGATTTTTCTAATGCTTTTTGGAAAAGCTCCTGCATTTTTACTTCTTTTTCGACCTTATTAAAAGTAAGGGTAAACCCATTTTCAAGCAAGCCAGTGTCAACCATTTGTTCGATAACCTGCTTCGCTTGCTGAACGTCACCACTTACACCAATGCTGTGTTCGCCAAGGTAAGTTCGTTCCGCAACACCGCCTGCGAGGATCATAGCCACTTGATCTAGCATGTCTGTTGTTGTTGATAAATGCATTTCTTTCGGAATCGGTGCTACATAACCAAGCGCTTGCCCGCGTGGAATAATCGTTGCTTTACGAACAGAACCTGGTTTCGTAATAGCAGCAACAAGGGCGTGGCCTGCTTCATGAATCGCCACACGCTTTTTTGTATCCTGATCTTGCAGAGACCTCGTTGAACTTCCAAGAATGGTTCGGTCTATAGCAAAATCTAAATCTTCTTTAGCTATAACATTCTGACCATTTCTCACTGCTCTCCTGCTCGCAGTTTCAAAAAGAGAATGGAGGTCAGCACCTGAAAATCCTGACGTGCTTTCTGCAAGTTCATCAAGTGAGTTTAATACATCTGCAGCTAATACACGATTTTTCGTATGAATGTCAATAATCTCTTTTCTTCCATTAGTATCTGGAAGTGGAACATGAAAAGAGAAATCAATTCGTCCAGGACGCAGGAATGCATCATCGAGCATATCCTTACGGTTTGTTGCGGCGATGAAAAGAATTCCATCATTCGAATGACCGCCATCTAATTGAACGAGAAGCTCAGTTAATGTTTTTTCACTTTCCTCGCCGCCATGCTGCTTTCTTTTTCCAGCGAGTGCATCAACTTCATCGACAAAAATGACAGCTGGCTTCTGTTTTCTCGCATTTTGAAACAAAGTACGTACACGTGATGCACCAACACCTACAAACATTTCATTAAAGGCTGAGCCGCTTGTGGAAAAGAAGGCAGCGCCAATTTCCTTCGCAATCGCTTGTGCCAGCAAGGTTTTACCTGTGCCAGGAGGTCCATATAATAAAATCCCTTTCGGCGGTTTTACACCCATTTTTAAAGAACGATCTGGATCTTTAAGAGTCGAAAGTGTTTGCATAATCTCCTCTTTCATTTCACCTTGAATACCGCCGACATCAGCAAGAGAAATAGAAGGGAGGGGCCTTGCTTTAGATACGCTTTCCTTCATGGTGTTAGCGGCACCAAGTCCGCCTTTACCAGATTTATATAAGTAAATACCAAGAGACGCAAGAATAATCACTAAACCGCCAAGAATCCATGGTGTATAAGGACTGCTCGAAGAAAATGTATATTGAACATGATAGTTTTCTACTAATTTATCAATCATCTGACTATTCGGAGGTACATGGGACTCAAATTCACCATCACTCGTCACAATCATAAGCTTTCCATCTTTATGCTCGTTAATAGTAACCAACTCTCCATTTTGTGAGGCTATTAACTTCTCAACAGAGGAAAAGGGAATGGCTACTGCTTTATTCCCAGCCTGAACAGCCCATATAATAGCTGCCACAATCATCAAGAAACCAACAATAATCGGTACAATCGTTGAAGCTTTTTTAAAATGTAATTTCAACTTTTTCCCTCCTTACTGTTACCTTATTATTATAAGGATCATAGGAAGGAAGGACTAGTGCCATTTTAATGTAAAAGGATGAAAAAGGTGGAAATTTAAATATAAATGCAGCCATTTAAGAATAGATCCAATTTTGCATAAGTTATCCCTTCACAAATGTTGGAAACTATACTATACTGATGTTGGAATGATAATTAAATAAACGTAACCACAAGGGGAGCTTTTCGCTGAGAGTGAACAGGAGACTGTTCTGACCCTTCGAACCTGTTAGTTAATTCTAGCGCAGGAATGTGGCATGAATAGAATGTTTTTTTCTGTTGTTTTCTATTCTCCCCTTGAGGTAACGGAATACACTAAAGGGGAGATTTTTTTATGAAGAAATTAGGTTTGCTTGCATTAATCGAAGCCTCATTTTTTGCAGCTTTTGCCATTGTTCTAGATTTGCTGCCATCTATTAAACCAATGCCATCCGTTTCTATTTCAATCGCCATGGTCCCAATTTTCATTCTTGCCTTTCGCTGGGGTTTTAAGGTCAGCCTATTAGCCGGGTTGCTTTGGGGAGTTCTGCAAATTGCAATGGGAGACGCATGGATCGCCACTCCAACACAAGCCTTTATAGAATATTTTATTGCCTTTGCCTGTATCGGATTTGCTGGCCTATTCTATAATTTTATACAAAAAGAAATCCGATTCGGTTCGAAAAAGAAAGCAATGGGCTGGATGATCGCTGCTGTTTTTGCTGGCAGCCTGGCACGATATTTCTGGCACTTCATTGCAGGCGTGATTTTCTTTGGAGAATATGCGCCAGAGGGCATGTCGCCGTTCCTCTTCTCGTTTGCTGCAAATGGAGCTACTATGCTAGGAGCGTGGATATTATGCTCAATCGCAGTTGTCCTATTAATATCTACTGCACCGCAATTGATTATTAGAAAAGAGAATACACTGCTCATTACAGATAAAAAGGTATCTTAAATATTTTCTTAACTACGCTTCTGGCAAAATCAGAGGCGTATTTTTTTTGCATCTGCTATTGAGGAATTGACATCGGCATGATTAATAATCACTTCCAAATATGAATCTCATAGTATATAAGGAAAAACTTTAGGAGGGATTCGTTTGTATCCTTATTATGATTACAGAAATATGTACAGACAAACAGATAAATTACTTAGGGATTTAACGAAAGCCATTAATGGAGAATATAGTGCTGTTCAATGTTATCAGAAAATAGCTAATATGGCGCCAAGCGAAAAAGAAAGGAAGCAAATACTTGAAATTCGAGAAGATGAAATAAAACATTTACAGACATTTACACAAATTTATGTGAATCTGACGGGCAGGCAGCCACAGCCCCAAATCATTGAAGAATGCCCTAACACATACAAAGCAGGGATCGATTTTGCCTTTATAGATGAACAGGAAACTGTAGATTTCTATCTTGGCGTGTCAGATGAGATAACAGATGTGAATATTAAAAATGCTTTCAAACGAGCCGCATCAGATGAACAAAATCATGCCGTTTGGTTTTTATATTTTATAAACAAGCGGAAATAATTACATGCAAAAACAAAAGAAATCGTCAGCAAAGACCGATTTCTTTTGTTTTTATTTTTTTATTTTTTTATTATGGGTTCTAGTTGTCTAGCGATTTCACTTAGTAATTCATGTACCGTCAGGTGATTTTCATTTTGACCTTTTTTTAGGGCTGACTGTAAAACCTTTGCAAACTCATACGAATTTACTTCCGGCCTCATATGTGAACACCTTCTAATGATCATTTGATGAAGAACTCAGCAGGGAATACACTTTACAGTATATTAAAGATTAATTTTAATTGTGACTTGTAAAAAGTTTAATTTTAAAACAATGAGGTTTCATCCAGTCCTTTTTCGGGTACATTATTAAAAAAATTCTCAAGATTACCCCCATAATATCCTTCATGAGATCGAATGCTCTAATAAAATAAACATTCCAATACTTATTAAAAACCACTTAGAGGAGTTCTGATTATGATTTTAATTAATGCCGATATTGATAAACTGTTAGACGCTACCGAAGAAATGGCAAATGAAAGTGATTTTAGCTATATAATCAGACGAATTGAAATTGATAAATTACTAGAAAAGACACAAGACTGGTGAATAATGCGAACATCAAATATCCGCTCAAATCGAGTGGATATTTTTTATTAAAGTCAATCTATGGATGAAAAGGAAGTGACTGTAACTAAAGGGAGTCCTATTCCGTCAAAAGCTATAAAGGAGGGTCAGCAATGAAGAGAAAATGGTTAACGATAGGCGGAATTTTTACAGTCATAACAGTCATACTTTCATTTTTCCTCATAACACAGTTAAAGGTTGTCAGTGGCATGGATACAAAAAATGATAAGACCACAGTCCTGCAAAATAAAATTTGGAAAATTAACTTTTCCTCTAAACTGGATCCTAAAAGTGTAAATGAAAAAACGGTCTATGTAACGGATGAAAAGGGACAAAATCAAAAAGTGAAAGTGAATGTCGGCAAGGAGGGATCCTCCGTTATAGTAGAACCCCCTTATGGCGGATATTCATTAGAGGCAAAATATTATACTTTACATCTAAGTTCAGATATAAAATCTGCTTTCGGAAAAAAGCTGCTTTCTGGAAAGAGTCAATCCTTCGAAGTAAAAGACACTCTGCCTTCAATTAAATCGAAGACTGCTTTAAATGAATTATTATTAAATCGTGTAAAGGATGAAGAGAAGAAATACAAAACGGGCATTTCTTTCAGTATGAAGGAGTCTGCTCAGGAAAATGCCGCAGCAGATAAAAGCGGATCTAATTATTCTGAAACGAATGTTCAGGTTCAGGGAATCGATGAAGCTGATACGGTTAAAACAGATGGTTCTTATATTTATCAGGTCGTGGACGGAAAGGTTCAAATTATTAAAGCGGCTCCGGCCGATAAGATGACTTTAGAGTCTGTGCTCTCATTTGACCATTCCTTTTCTCCTTACGAGCTTTTTATATACGGGGATCAGTTAATTATTTTGGGTAATAGTTACGGGAAAATGCCGCACCCGACACAGAAAAAAATAGCTGAGATCGCCCTTGCTCCTGTACATGAAACAACGAAAGCAATAATATATAATATCGAAAATAAACAGAGACCAAAAAAAATAAGAGAATTTGAAATCGAAGGGTCACTGCTTTCATCTAGGCTTATGAATGGAAAAGTCTATCTTATTGCCAATAAATATCCGGATGTTTGGATTTTGAGAGACAATCCGGAAATGGATATACGTCCTAAGTATTCTGATTCATTAGTGAAACCAGACATGCAGCCAGTTGATTTCGGTCATATTCAGTATTTTCCTGAATCGAGCGAAACCAATTTTACAAATATTGCTGTAATCGATCTTGATATACCGACAGAAAAAATTTCCGTATCGACCTATTTAGGCAGCGGCAATAATCTTTATATGTCAAAAAATAATCTCTATTTAGCCGTCAGCAACTACTATTGGTTTCCGAATATAGACGGAAAATCTCATCAGCCTGATACAACTGTTTATAAATTTTCAGTGGATGGCATGAATGTTGATTTCCATAGCTCGGGTGAAGTTCCGGGAACGGTATTAAATCAGTTTTCCATGGATGAATATGATGGGTATTTTCGCATTGCCACAACAAAAGGGCAAGTTTGGGATGACAAGCGTCCTTCAGCGAATAATCTTTATATATTGGATGGAAACCTAAAGCAGGTAGGTGAACTAGAGGATCTCGCAAGGGGAGAGCGAATTTATTCGGCTAGGTTTATGAATGATCGCATTTACATCGTGACCTTTAGAGAAACGGACCCGTTATTTGTCATAGATGGAAAGGACCCGAAGAATCCAAAGGTTTTAGGTGAATTGAAAATACCTGGTTTCAGCAATTATCTGCACCCATATGACGAAAATCATCTCATTGGTTTTGGTTATGACACAAAGTTAGGCGGGAAAGGTGCCGGTAACCAGCCAATTATTTTAACGGATGGGGTGAAAATTTCCCTTTTTGATGTAAGTGATTTGGCGAATCCCAAAGAGAAATTCACAGAAATTATCGGAGGCAGAGGTACGTACTCGCCATTAAATCATGATCATAAAGCACTGTTGTTCGATAAAAAGAAAAATCTTTTTGCCTTTCCAATTACCGTTCATCAAAATAAACCAAATAGTGAATATGAATCTACATTTGAGTTCCAAGGAGCATATGTTTACAACATTGATTTAAGAACGGGCTTTCACTTACAATCGAAATTAACACATCAACATCCTCAAGCTCCATATGAGGAATGGGAAAATCAAATTAATCGGATTATTTATATTGGAGACTCGCTATATGCCTTGTCACCAACAAAAATATCGTCCTACGACTTAAATTCGTATGTACAACAAGGGGAATTAAACTTGAAAAAATAACACCCATTTTTTGGGTGTTATTTTAATTGAATATTCAATGATACTTGTCCATAATATAGTATATATCTTCAAAAATGATGAACTAGACACCTAGATTCCTAGTCCAACACTAAAAAAGACTGGAGATCGATATGAACCATATTTATTATTTTATTGGCGCTTACTTTATCGGCAATATTTTGACTGCCTATATTTTTTTAAAGCTTCTTGGGAAAGGCAATGTACATAATCAAGGTTCCGGAAACCCAGGAGCAAGAAATATCGGACGATTATATGGAAAAAAGGCTTTTGTCATAACCTTTCTCGGTGATGCATGTAAAGGAAGTATTGTCATCCTGATTGGAAAACATTTGCAATTTACGGAACTAGAAGTGCTGGCTGGCCTTACCCTAGCTGTAGTCGGACATATTAAACCAATCCTTTTTCAATTTAAAGGCGGAAAAGGGGTTTCAACTTTTATCGGCGGAATCATTACATTCGAGCCATTGGTGGCACTTGTCATTATTATTGGATTTTTACTATTTTATCCTTTAACTAAAAGCTTTACGATTGCAGGACTTGCAGCCATTTGCCTAATTCCGTTTTCTATTTCCTATCTTTATCATTCCATTGAGCTTTTATGGATTATAGCAGCAATAATTATCATTCTGATTTTTGCACATTCGGAAAATTTATTAAGAAAAATTAAGCAAACCTAGGCAATGAAATTTTATTCATAATCTGAAGTGTTTACCATAATCCCTGCTACTTGTGTTAGTCGATCATAAAACGCCTCACCTGCAGGATTTTCATTGAGTCCGATTTCCTCAAAAGCTTCTTTCATGCAGCGAAGCCAGCACTTAGCACGCAGCGGTGTCACTTCGAAGGGAAGGTGGCGGTGCTGCATAGCAGGCGGCCCGAATTCCTGACTATAAAGTGCGGGTCCTCCGGTAAATTGTGATAGAAACATTCGCTGTTTTCTCATGATTTCATCCATATCGCCTTCAAACAATGGACTGAGATTGGGATCCGCATATACACGTGGATAAAATGCTTGGACAAGGTTCTCAATCGTCTCCGCTCCGCCTATTTGAGTAAAAAGGGTATTAATTTTGTAATCCATTTTCATCACCTTTTTCAAATTTCATTTATTATTATTATGTATGATTATAATCATAAAACAAACGAGTTATTGTGATTTAAATCACGAAAGCATTGCCAAATAAACGGCAATGCTTTTTTATTCTATAAATGTTTGCTTACTACTTCTACTGTATTCTGTTCTTCTGTTGAAATGTTTAAATCCAAATTTGAATTCGTAACAATCATTTCTGTTGTATATGCAGCCTCATTCAATTGGTGATCCATTTCCGTAAAATCTGGAACCCCTTTTTCGTGATTCATTCCAACACACCTCCTAATAATAGCTTGCAATGAAAAAAAAATAATATTCAAGTATGTCTTGTTCATCAGCCTTGTATAAGCAAGACCTTAATGTCAAATTCTATAGGAAAGCATGACAAAGGGGAGGGAAGCGAAATGTTAAAGGATGAAAGTATAAAATGCACGGATGAAAAAGATCTGCTCCATCATTATTTCGCCGTACAAAGCGCCTTTATTTCTGTCCAAGAGGAGGAAGAACGGATACGAGAAGAAATGCGAGATATAAGGAAAGAAACTTTATGAACATTAAATTAAGAAGAATGTTCATCATTGTTACGGTCTTGTTGTTATCCTCAAGTCAACTCTCCTATGCTCAGCCAGATGCACCGCCATATGCAAAGTGGGGGCAATTAGCTGTAAAAACAGCAAAGGAAAAATATCCGCAAGCAGATATTGTCGACTATTTGCATATCGGCAGGGAGAACAAGGACCATTCTTCAATTGAAAAATTTAAGCTTTGGCTGCGGGAAGGCGGCAAGGAATTCGGCTTGTTTATTGAAATTGAATTTAATCCAAAAAACGATAAGGTAATTCGTATTAGTGTAAAAAAATCATCCACATAACGGAAAAGAGGGAATAATGTTGAACCAAAACAAACAACAAGAACAAAGCTTTCAAGAACAGCAAATGCAACAAAAACAACAAGAGGCACAGTTAAATCAAGGACAATTAGAACAGCAATTTCACATGCAGAAGCAACAGGCATTAAATGCTATGCACAAGGCGGAACAAACGATTCAACAACATGCCTCTTCAATGGATTTACAAGCGCTTCAGCAAGCACAGCAGCAGCTCCAGCAAGCAACCGGGCAACTAACGCATATGCAAGGGCTTGCCGTTACGCAGTCCACGACAGCAGAACAGCAACAATTAGAACAAGTACAGCAGCAAATCGAGCAAGCAGCCCAAACCCTTCAGCTTATTCAATCTTTAGAAAGCGGGAATAAAAGTTTTAAAAAAGGCTAAATAGCAGTTAATATGAAAAAATACCCCTAGCTTGGGGTATTTTCTGATTCGTTCGCTTCCTGTAATACGGCTTTGATCGCCTCTTTGATTTCTTGATATCCTGTGCATCTGCATAGATTCGATTGCATCCACTCTTCAATCACATCATCGTCAGCCTTCGGGTGATTCGATTTTAAAGCATGGCAATTTAGTATGAATCCAGGAGTACAGTACCCGCACTGAACAGCCCATTTATCTACAAATGTTTTTTGAATCGGGGAATCTGCCAGACCTTCAATCGTTGTAATAAGCTGATCTTTCATTTCGATTGTTAAACAGAGGCAGGAATGCATAGGCTCATCATTCACTAGCACTGTACATGCTCCACAATCACCGTTTTCACAAGCCCGTTTCGCTCCGGTTAGTCCCAGCTCATTTCGCAATGAATGGAGAAGGGTATCAGCCGACCGAATTAGTATCTCCCGCGTATCGCCATTTATATGGAGATTGATGACAGTTTTTGACGTACTGTTTGAGATCATGATATTTCCACTTCCAATCTTTCAAGTGTTTCCTGCAATGCGTTTTTAAAAACGAATTCACGATATTCGGCTGTTGCCCAAATATCATCGACTATGGAGGCGGGGAGCAGTTTGGTTGCTTCATCAATTCTTTCCATTTGAGAAATCGAAGTGTCATTTAATATGCTCTCCATGTCCTTTGACCGAAAAGGGAATTCACAGACCCCGCTGAATGCAGCATGAATTTTACGATCGTTTACGAATGCTGCCAGTGATACAATTGGATAGCCGACCTTTGACATCTTTGTTTTTTTTACGCTAAAAAACGGCAGCTCTATATAGGGACGATCTACCAAAACCTGTGTTAGAAAATAACCATGCTTCATATTCATTTGCTTATCAAATACATCGGCAAGAGGGAGTGTTTCCACACCTTCTTTACCGGCTATTTTTACTTTTGCGTCTGTAAGTAAAAGCGGTAAAACGCTTTCCCGATAAATGAGCTTGCTGTGAAGATTCCCACCGAGTGTAATTTTGTTTCTTGACGTATGATCCGCTATTTGCTTTGCTTTCTCTCCTAATAAAGGAAATATATTTGTCTCGGAAATTTTATTTAAAGAAACAGCGGCGCCAAGTACAACTTGATTACCATCAATGCCGAGCTCCTGGCAATCCGGGATCTCTTTAATATCAATGACAGCGTCAGCTTTCATCTGATTCACTCTAGCCATCGTAATAAATTCAGTTCCACCTGAAAAATAGATCACGTTTTTTTCTTGATCAGCAAGTGTTTGAAAAGTTTGAACAGCCTCTTCAATCGTCGAGGGCCGATAATATTCAAAGTTGAAAGGTATCATTGGTTGTTCTCCTTTTTAGCCTTCCAAATGAGTTCAGGAATAAGCGGAAGATGGTTTAAATCTGTTTTTGCCGCAGCTGATAATCCGTTCGCAAGCGCGGCAGGCATTCCAATCACACCATATTCTCCTATTCCGCGTGCACCATATGGTCCATCTATAGTCGGCGATTCGATAAAATCAACATAGTATTCTGGCTGTTCGCCAAATCTCATAATTTGATAGGACCTCAATTGAGGATTTTGCACAATCCCATTTTCGTCAAAAATAAACGATTCATGACTGGAAAAGCTGAGCCCCAAGTACATGCCGCCTCGCATTTGCTGAATGGCGGTAGCTGGATTTATAATCGTACCGCCGTCTAAGACAGTTACGGCTTTTAAAATTTTATAGGTGAAATCTCTTTGATTCCATTCCACTTCGACTGCTTGTGCACCAAGGGACCACCATGGACCTGGCTTTCCGAATCCAGTCTCTTTATCCATCGGTGTTAAATGCCTTTGAATATATTTTCCGTGGCCAACAACCTGTCCTTCAATCGCGTGCCCATTTGGGAATTTATACCCAATGGCAATATCTTTAATTTGCACGCCATATTCTGGGCTTGGCTTCAAAAAGACACGGCCTCCGCCTACTTCTAAATCCTCGGTGGAGCATTGTAATACGATGGATGCGGTTCTTTTTAATTGATTAATCGCATCTTCAGCAGCGGCAAGCACTGCTCTTCCAGCCAAAAAGGTTGTACTGCTCGCTACCGTCCGCCATTGATGCGGATCGAATTGTGTATTTACTTCCATCTTTACGTGAATTTTATTGATATCCATTTTCAGCTTTTCGGCCAAAATTTGTGCCAGAATTGTTTTTGTTCCTTGGCCAAGCTCAATGGCTGCACAATTTAAATTGACACTTCCGTCGGCCTCAAAGGTTATAATAACGCCAGATTGTGCGTTCGTTGTGGTCGTAGATGTCTTCCAAAACAAGCTAATTCCTTTCGACCTTACCTTGTTGCCGCCCATATCGACCACTTGGCCATCGTCCCATTGAATAAGTTCTTTAGCACGCCGAATGCACTTATCTGCATCTCCGATATTGCTTGCATTGAGTACCGTCTGGGTAGGGGAGGTATCACCAGGCTTGATTGTATTTAACAGGCGAAATTCAATTGGGTCCATATTTAATTTCTTTGCCAGCATATCCATTGTTCTTTCAACAGCAAATGTGAGCTCCGGATGGGCGTACCCTCTAAAGGAGGTTGCGTATGGATGATTCGTATACATACAGTAAGAATCACACCAAACATTTGGAATATTGTATGGACCTGTACAATCAAGTGCTGCGGCTCTTGTAATACCTGCTGCTTGATCCGTATAGGCGCCGGAATCAATTAAAAATGTATATTGACCCGCGATGATTTTACCATCTTTACTTACCCCAAGCTTTATCGTAGCATCAAATCCAATATGGCCAGGGGCTGTAATCAAATCTTCCTCGCGCTCATAATCCAACACAACCATTTTTCCACCCACAGCTTTTGAAGCGAGGTAGGCGAGGGGTTCTAATTGGACCGTTCCTTTTCCGCCAAATGCACCTCCAATCATAGGTACATGGACGACAATTTTCCCCAATTCAAGATTGAAAAATTGATTCAGAACTTTTTTGATTGTAAAAGGAGATTGACTGCAGGAATGAACAATGACCTGACCTGCAGGATTAATTTCAACCCTTGCACTTCTTGTTTCCAATGCAACATGGTCTGATAAATTAAAGGAATATTTTGCTGTAATTTGTTCAGCGCAATTCTCCCAGGCAGAGATAAAATCTCCCTTGCGAATTTTTATATGGCTGCCAATATTCGTTCCTTGCTTAGGATATACGTTACTTATAATTTTCATATACTGTCCGGAGTTTTCATGAACTAATGGGGCATTCGTTTGAAAAGCCTGCTGAACCGAATTAACGACTGGCAGCGGCTCATACTCCACGATAATTTTATTAGCGGCTTCTTTCGCCCGATATTCTTCATCCGCCACAACAATAGCAATCGGTTCACCATAATAACGCACTTTTTCAAAAGCTAAAGGAGGACGGTCAGCCAAAATCGGCCCAATGTGATAGGGGAACATATCACCTGTCACAATCGCGCGAACGCCAGGAACCTTCCACGCTTCAGTCGTATCAACCGAGATTATCCTGGCATGTGAATATGTACTTGTTGATAGTTTCGCATGTAAAAGATTAGGTGTTACAAAATCACCGATATATTTAACGCTGCCAGCCGCTTTTTCTACACTATCGAATCTTTCCTCAGGTTTACCGATGGAAGTCCAAATATTATCGTTCATCATCTATAAAAACCTCCGGGACAATTGTTAGTTTTTGAATGTTATGAATAAGAAAATAAACTTAAATTGAATAAAAACCTCATTTACCAATTTAGCCCATTTCTAACCTATTTTATCCAACTAAATAATTTACATTCATCACTGCTTTTGGAAGCATTAAAGAATGACAGAATAAAAAAAGCCAAAAACGGTTGAATAAAGTTTCAACGTTTTTGGCTTTTTGTCATGAAAAAGGGTTAGGCCTTCGCAACATTAAAATACCTAGCCTCAGGATGAGCAAAAACAATGGCTGATACTGATGCTTCAGGCTCCATCATAAAACCTTCTGTCAGATTTACTCCAATGTCCTCTGGAGTGATTAATTTAAAAAGCTTTTGCTGATCCTCTAAATTCGGACAAGCTGGGTACCCAAATGAGAACCTTTGACCTTGGTATTTAGCGGCAAAGCGGTCTTTCATTGTCATATCAACTGGATCAGGGAAGCCCCAGCGATCTCGAATTTGCCTGTGAACGAGCTCTGCAAACCCTTCAGCTGATTCTAAAGCTAATGATTGCAGGGCATGACATTCAAGGAACCGTCCTTGCTCTTTTAATTGATCGGCCACTTGCCTGATCCCTCTTCCCGCCGTAACGGTAAAGAAGGCAACATAATCCATCTGTCCGCTTATCTTTGGTTTTAAGAAATCAGCCAAGCATAAATAAGGCTCAGCCTCTTGTCTTGGGAATTCAAAGGTTTCAATGATTTCAGTTTGTTCTTCATTGTATATGAGAACCTTATCTCCATCTGATTGTGCAGGGAAAAATTGATAGACAGCAGCAGGCGTAATCCAGCCATTCGTCTTTGAATCCTCAATTAACCCGTTTACCATTTCGTTCATTTTAACTGCCTTTTCATCACCTTCTGCTAAAAGCTTTTCCAATTTACCCTTTAAGCCAAGATGATGACCAATTAACATTTGCTTATTTATATAAGGCTCGATATGTGAAATCGTAATGGAATTTAATATTTTTCTTTTTAGATCCTGTGGTGTAAAAACAGGTACATTTGTATTTAATGCTGGTCTAACTTTCACTGCAGTAGCGACAGCAATCGAACTTCTATCAAACGGAACCGCGTTTTGAGCCGCTTCCTGCTTTTCTAATTGTTCGCTTTTTAATTTCTCAAATTCAACCGGATCTTGCAGCTGATTGGCAATCGAGAGGCCATTCATCGCATCCTTCGCATAGAGAACAAGACCATCATATTCCTTAGCGATTTTCGTATCTGTGAATTTACGAGACAGAGCAGCCCCGCCAACAAGTATGGGAATATCAATGCCAGCCTGTTTTAAATCATGCGCAGTAAGGACCATTTGCTGTGCAGATTTCACAAGCAACCCTGATAGGCCAACCATATCTGGCTTTTCCTTCTTGATTGTTTCTACAAGTTCAGAAGGAGGGACTTTAATTCCAAGATCTACGACTTCAAATCCATTATTACTTAGGATGATGTCGACTAAGTTCTTTCCGATATCATGGACATCTCCCTTAACCGTTGCCAAAACAATTTTTCCTTTATTCGCACTCGTATCATCCTTTTCCATATGAGGCTCAAGGAAAGAAACAGATGCCTTCATGACCTCCGCACTTTGCAGAACTTCAGCAACGATCAGCTGGTTATCATTAAATAGACGGCCAACTTCCTTCATCCCATCCATTAATGGCCCATTAATGATATCAAGTGGGGCAGGGTAGGTGCGTAGAGCAACTTCCAGATCTGGAAGTAGGCCTTCCTTTGTTCCTTCCACGATATAATAGGCGAGGCGTTCTTCTAAAGTCATATCCGGCATAATGCTTTTTTGTTCTTTTTTCTTATCTCGGTAAAACTCTGTAAAAGCGGCTAGCGTTTCGTCCATTGTTTCAAATAATAGTTTCTCAGCTAATTTAACCTCTTCTTTCGGAATAGAAGCGAATCTCTCAAGTTTTTCTGTATTCACAATGGCATAATCGAGACCCGCCTGTGTGCAATGATAAAGAAATACAGAATTTAGAATTTCACGCCCGACAGGAGGGAGGCCAAAGGAAACATTGCTTATACCTAGTACAGTTTGGACTTCTGGCATTGCTTCTTTAATTAAACGAATGCCTTCAACCGTTGCTTTTGCACTTCCAATATATTGTTCATCACCTGTACCGACAGGGAAGACAAGCGGATCAAAAATAATATCTTCTGGCTGGATGCCGTATTTGCCGACGAGTAAGTCATAGGAACGCTTGGCGATTTCCAGCTTTTTCTCAGCTGTCACACCCATGCCTTTTTCATCAATTGTCCCGACGACAACAGCTGATCCATATTTATGAATAAGAGGAGCGATAGCTGCAAATCTTTCCTCGCCATCTTCAAGATTAATAGAATTAATAATCGCTTTTCCTTGTGAATACGTAAGAGCCTTTTCGATAACAGCGTCATCTGTTGAATCAATCACAAGGGGGGCCTTTACTTTCTTGACCAATTCTTTGATGAAATTTTCCATATCTTGAATTTCTTCACGGTCTGGATCAGCAAGACAAACATCGATGACGTGAGCTCCGCCTTTAATTTGTGCTCTGGCAACTTCAGCAGCCTCTTCAAATTTTCCTTCCTTAATTAATCGCTTAAACTTTCGTGACCCAATGACATTCGTCCTTTCGCCAACCATGATAGGTCGAAGAGTTGGATCATCATAGATAAATGGTTCGATTCCGGATACTTTATGGGTTGTGCTTTTTTCATAGCTTCTTGGCTGATATTTCTCCATTTCATCAGCAATGGCTTTAATATGGGCAGGAGTTGTTCCACAGCAGCCCCCAACAATATTCAGCCAGCCTTCAGACGCAAATCCGCCTAATTTCAAAGCAAGTGATTCTGGTGTTTCATGATAATTTCCTTCTTCATCAGGAAGCCCAGCGTTTGGATAGCAGCTGACTGCTGATGAAGCAAGACCTGAAAGGGAGCGGATATGGTCCTGCATAAACTCTGGCCCAGTTGCACAGTTTAGACCAACCGCTAACGGTTTCATATGTTCTAATGAAATATAGAATGCTTCGATTGACTGTCCGGCCAATGTGGTTCCCATCGGTTCAATCGTTCCTGAGACGATTAAAGGCAGCTTTTTGCCTGTTTTCTTGAATGCGTTTTGAATGCCGATAAAACCAGCTTTCACATTCAGCATATCCTGACTCGTTTCAAGAAGAAGCAGATCAGCTTGACCATCAATTAATCCGATAGCCTGTTCTTCATATGATTGTGTCAACGCCTCAAAAGTAGTTCCGCCGGTTACACTAAGTGTCTTAGTTGTTGGTCCCATAGCACCTGCTACAAATCGCGGCCATTTTGCGGTTGAAATCTGATCGACAGCCTTACGTGCAAGAAGGGCAGCTTTTTTATTAATTTCATAGGCTTTATGCCCTAAATTGTATTCATCAAGGACAATACTTGTTGCACCAAACGTATTTGTTTCAACAATATCTGCTCCTGCTTGCAAATATTCCAGATGGATTTTTTCAATGACAGAAGGGGCAGTAATATTTAAATTTTCATTACAGCCATCATATTCCTCGCCTCCGAAATCATCGGCAGTTAAATTGGCGTTCTGTAGCATTGTTCCCATAGCGCCATCCATAATGAGAATTTTACTCTTTAGCTGTTCAATTAATTGTGACTTCTGCATGCTGTTTCCTCCTTGCAATCTTGGCACTTGCTTCGTGGGCATATGCTGATAATTCAACAGTTAATTCATATCGCATAAACGGAGTAATTAAATAAATTCCGTTAAATAATTCAGCAGCAGCATCAATGAGAGATTTAGTTATTGCAATCCCTTCAAGTGCCGCGCGAACTGGATCATCCTTGTAATCAGCCATAATTTTCCGAATGGAATCGGATATTTTGATTCCCGGAACCTCATTATGCAGGAACTCTGCATTTTTATGGCTGATTAATGGCATTAGGCCAATATATATCGGGTTTTTTAAATGTTTTACTTCTTGATGGACCTCAATTAATTTTTCCTCTGAAAAAACAGGCTGGCTTATAAAGTAATCAGCCCCAAATTCAATTTTCTTCTCAAGTCGCTGTACCGCCTTATCGACTGCTCTGACATTAGGATTAAAGGCGGCACCAATGGAAAAGGCAGATTTTTCACCTAAATCCTTTCCTAAACTCGATAAGCCTTCATTCATCTGCTTAATCATCTGAATTAATTCAAATGATGATAAATCATAAACGGAGGATGCCCCTGGGAAATCTCCAACTCTCGCCGGATCACCTGTTACAGCTAATACATCATGCAAACCAAGTGTATGAAGCCCCATTAAGTGGGACTGCAGGCCAATGATATTTCGGTCTCTGCATGTAATATGCACCAATGGTCTTACTCCAATTTCCTTTTTAACACGATAGCCGAGGGCAGAATTACATACCCTTGGAGAAGCAAGTGAATTATCCGCTAACGTAATCGCATCAATGCCAACATCCTTCAAAGCTTGTGCACCTTCGAAAAATTTGTTTGTATTTAATTTTTTAGGCGGGTCAAGCTCCACGATAATAGAAGACCTCTCCTTGACTATATCATGTAAAGGAGGGTTTTCTCGAATAGCAGTAGGAGAATTTGTTATTTTTATTTCACTGCGTTTTTTAATGGTTTTTTCCTTAATAGGCGGCAATCCTTTTAGTTCTGATGCAAATGCGCGAATATGATCAGGAGTCGTGCCGCAGCAGCCTCCCAATAGTCTAATACCTTGGTCTCGAAAATTACGTGCTGATTGTCTAAAGTATTCTGAATCCCCTTCATAATGAAATTTTCCATCTGTATAAGCAGGAATGCTGGCATTTGGATAGGCAGATAGAAATGCATGCTTTGGCAGTGGAACATTTTCCAATGTCTGAAGCATATGATAAGGGCCTACCCGGCAATTTAACCCGACGACATCTGCACCTAAATATTCTAATCTTGAAAGGGCTTCAGAAACAGGTGTTTGGTCTTGCAAAATACCAGCCTCATGATGCGAAACTTGGGCTATGATCGGTAAATCAGTTTCTTTTCGAGCAATGGCCAGCACATTTTCAAGCTCCTCAAGGTCATAATAGGTTTCTAGTAATATACTATCTACGCCTTCAATCAGGAGGCAATAGAGCTGTTCTCTAAAACTCCTTTTTATTTCATCCAGAGCGACCATATTGGGCTTAATTCCTCTAATCCCGCCAATTGTTCCAGCTACATAAGTATCCTTTTTCGCTGCTTTCCGCGCATTTCTGACTGCAAACGTATTAAGTTCTTTTACACTATCCTCAAGCCCATACCTTTGCAGCTTCAAATAATTGGCAGCATATGAATTCGTTTGAATCAGATCTGCTCCTGCATGGATATATGCTTCATGTATCTGCTGGATCTGCTCAGCATGAGTAAGATTTAAATTCTCAAAGCAGCTATCCGTTCCATACGAATAAAGAAGCGTTCCCATCGCGCCATCAGCAATCACGATCTCATTTTTCAATTTCTCTAGGAAGCTCATTGTCATCCTCCTTAGTGCTAATTGATTTCTACAAGTTTACCGGATTCAGCTAAAGCTAAAGTGATATCTTTTATAAGATCATCTGGATTTTCTAATCCTACTGAAAGCCTTAGAAGACCGCTTTTAATTCCTCTAAATTCACGTTCAGCCTCAGGCATGGCAGCATGGGACATTTTAGCAGGGTAGGAGAGGATTGACTCAACAGCTCCTAAACTAACCGCAAAAACAGGGATTTTCACTTTAGAAACAAACTCTCTAACTGCCTGTTCATTTTCAAGTTCAAATGACAGAACAGCTCCTGGCCCATTTGCCTGCTTAGATTGGATTTGATATTGCGGATGGTCTTCAAATCCTGGGTAATATACATTTTTTATGGCAGGATGCTCCTTTAAAAATGAAGCAATTTTTCTAGCCGAATTCGTTGAGTGTTCGAGTCTGACATGTAAGGTTTTAATCCCTCTTATAACAAGCCAAGCATCTTGAACACCTAAGACAGCACCAAAAGAATTTTGCAAGAATCCTAGTTTTTTAGCCAGCTCAGCATCCTTTACGACAGCAAGGCCAGCAACGACATCGCTATGTCCGGATAAAAATTTCGTGGCACTATGTAAAACAACATCCGCACCTAAAGAAAGCGGTTTTTGTAAGGCCGGTGTTAAAAATGTATTATCAACGAATGTTAAGGCCCCATGCTTTTTTGCCAAGTCAGCAATTGCTTTAATATCGGTCACTTTTAAGAGCGGATTCGATGGGGTTTCCACGTAAAACAACTTTGTATTAGGCAATATCGCCTTTTGAACGGCATCTAGGTCCGTCATATCAACAAACGAATGTGCAATTCCAAAACGGGTTAATACTTGGGTGACAAATCGGTAGGTGCCGCCATAAACATCCTCTGTTATTAAAACGTGATCATCTTTTGATAATAGAAGAAAGGCGGTTGAGATCGCTGCCATTCCCGAAGCAAATGCAAAACCATGTGTCCCTTCCTCCAGCTCAGCAATAACTGTTTCAAGAGCTTCACGTGTCGGATTCAGACTTCTGCCGTAATCATATTTCCCAAATGAATCAAAATCTGTTTGATGAAAGGTGGAGGCATGGTTAATCGGCACACTTACAGCACCAGTGACTGGATCGTACTTATGATTATTATGCAATAGCTTCGTTTCAAACTGATAGCTCACTTCATTACTCATAGTGTAACCCCCTCCAAAACTTTAGCGAAAGCCAATTCTAAATCTTGAATGATATCGTCAGCATCCTCGATGCCTACAGAAAAACGCAATAATCGATTACAAACTCCGGTTTCAATTCGAATATGTTCAGGAATATCGGCATGTGTTTGGGTAGCAGGGTAGGTGATAAAGCTTTCTGCACCCCCAAGGCTTTCCGCAAATGAAATGAGGGAAAGACTTTGTAAAAACGGATTCACAAACGATTCGTCCTTAATGCGAAATGAAATCATTCCTCCGCGGCCAGGATAGAGGACATCAATTACAGCTTCATGGTCGGATAAGTACTGAACTAGTTTTTGAGCATTCTTTTCATGTCGTTCCATCCGAAGTGAGAGAGTTTTCATTCCGCGAATAAGCAGCCATGAATCAAATGGGCTTAATACCCCGCCTGCAGCATTATGGTGCATAGCTAATGACTCGCATAACTCTTTTCCTTTTGCAACAATTAATCCAGCTAGCACATCATTATGTCCGCCTAAATACTTCGTTGCACTATGGATGACAATGTCTGCCCCGAGCTTAATTGGCTGCTGTAAAATAGGGGTATAGAATGTGTTATCGACTATTAGCAACAGCTGATGCTTTTTAGCAAATTCAGCCACTTCTGTAATATCTGTTTCCTCCATTAAAGGGTTTGTAGGAGTTTCAATGAAAATAGCCTTTGTCTTTTCTGTCATTTCCTTTTCCAGATTCTCTGCTGAAAAGTCCTTGATGTATCTACAACTTAATCCCCATTTTTTATATCCTTGTTCGAATAAACGATATGTCCCGCCATATAGATCCTTTGAAACTATTAATTCATCGCCTGATTGGAAAATGGAGAGGACCGTCATAATCGCAGCCATTCCTGAACTGCACGCATAACCTTGATCTCCTTCTTCAAGCTCGGCAATTGTCTTTTCCAATATGGATCTTGTTGGATTTCCTGTTCGGATATAATCAAAGCCAGTGGACTGTCCAATCCCTTCGTGTCGATAAGCTGTCGAGAAATAAACAGGGGGATTTACAGTTCCAGTGACTGTTTCACTGCGATTACCAATTTGCGCAAGAATCGTGTCCGTTTTATACATTGTCAGCACTCCTTTTGTCTTAAAACAAATAAAAAAGCCTTCTTAAGAAGAAGACTTTTCATTGTTTACATAGTCACTCTTCTTATCTTTCAAGTTTTTAATAACAAAAAACTTGCAGGAATTAGCACCTTTTCAATCAAATTCGCGATTGATGGTTGCTGAGGCGTCGTTGGGCCTTACCCTCGACCTCTCTTGATAAGAAATCATTTTTAATTTTCTATAAGTTTACACTTTAACTTTCAGAAAAGTCAATCCTCTTTTATTAATAATTTTTGATTTGCTTCATTTGCCAGAAAGCCAAGAAATAATGAAAACGCTGTCTTTCCTATTAGATCAAGCAATCTAGCTGTTTCAGAAAATACTGGGAATTGTTTTAGTGAAATAAGATTTTTAATTGAGATTATTTTCTACTATATCCATGTGTAAAACCTTTGAATATCTAACTTTAACGTGTTAAAATGACTTTGGAAATTATTTAAACCCTAAAAATATTATTATTCTTTTAAATGTTAATTTAAATATACATTTATCCGGTTTTTCTCATTGAAACATTTTTTAGGGAAAGAATAATGGATATAAAACTTTTCAAATATAGTGGTGGAGGTTTTTTTCATGAAAAAGCCATTGAATGGTGAGCGGCCAATTAATCAAGGGTTTTATGGTCCTAACCTTGGCTATGTCATTGAGTTGTACGAAAACTATTTACAAGATCCTAACTCCATTGATCCGGAAATGAGAGCTTATTTCGATGAAGCAGGTTCACCTGTTGCTGAGAATAGTCATTTCCCAAAATCAGAGACAATGCCAGCAGTCACATCATCTAATCAGTTAGAGAAAACATTAGCGGCTATTCGTCTTGCGGATAATATTAGATTCTACGGCCACCGTGCAGCTGATATTTATCCATTAAAAAATCAAGAACGAGAGAAGAACCTTTTCGAACTTTCTCGATATGGATTAACGGAAGAAGACTTAAATGCAATCCCTGCTAATCTTATTTGTACAGAAGCAAAGATTCCACTTAGAAACGGGCTCGATGCTATTGAATATTTGAAATCGGTTTATATGGGCACAATTGCTTTCGAATTTCATCACGTAGATGATGAGAATGAGAAAGAATGGTTAAGAAAAAAGGTAGAATCGAATAAATTAAACTTGAACTTAAAGGCTGAAGAAAAAACGAAAATCCTCAGAAGACTTACTGAAGTAGAGGAATTTGAAAAGTATTTGCATCGAACTTTTGTAGGACAAAAAAGGTTTTCCATTGAAGGGCTTGACTCAATGGTTCCTTTACTTGATGAAATCGTTTCTGAATCCGTTTCAAATGGAACGAAAACGATAAATATTGGGATGGCACACCGTGGACGCCTTAATGTTCTTGCGCATGTTCTAGGAAAGCCATATGAAATGATTTTTGCGGAATTCCAGCACGCTCCTAATAAAGAACTTGTTCCATCTGAAGGCTCCATTGGCATTAGCTATGGATGGACAGGGGATGTAAAATATCACCTTGGTCTGGATAAGCAAATTAAAGATGAAAATACAACCATTGCGAGGTTGACACTGGCTAATAACCCAAGCCATTTAGAATTTGTCGGGGCAGTTGTGGAAGGATATACGCGCGCAGCACAGGATGATCGCACTGCAAAAGGATATCCTGAAGTAGATTTCCGTTCAGCGCTCTCCATTATTATTCATGGTGATGCAGCCTTCCCAGGTCAGGGAATTGTTGCAGAAACATTAAACCTTGGACAGCTGAAAGGCTATGACACTGGTGGATCTATACATATTATTGCGAACAATACGATTGGATTTACAACTGAATCTGCTGATTCCCGTTCAACAAGGTATTCCAGTGATTTAGCAAAGGGCTATGAAATTCCAATTCTTCATGTGAATGCTAATGACCCGGAAGCATGTGTGGCTGCAGCAAGATTAGCATGTGAATACAGAGAGAAATTCCAAAAAGACTTCTTAATTGATTTAATTGGTTATCGCAGGTTTGGCCATAATGAAATGGACGAACCAATGACAACGAATCCATTAATGTATAAAATCATCCATCAGGAACTAACGGTAAAGGATTTATATGCGGAAAAGCTTATTAGCCAAGCAGCTATTACGAGGGATGAAGCTTCGAAAATGGAAGAAGCCATCATCGATAAATTAAAATCCGCCTATGAAAAGGTTCCAAATAAGAAGATTGAAATAGAAGATATGGAACCGCCTGAAATGGTTGAAAAGGGCTTGCCAAAAATTGATACGGCTGTCCCAATCGAAGCATTAAAGCAAATGAATAAGGAACTTTTAGGCTTTCCAGAAAACTTCCTTGTTTTTAATAAACTCGACAAGATTTTAAAGAGAAGATTGGATGCATTAGAAGGCGAAGCAAAAGTCGATTGGGGGCATGCGGAAACATTAGCATTTGCCTCAATCATCAATGATGGTACTCCAATCCGGCTGACAGGTCAGGATTCTGAGCGTGGAACGTTTGCTCACCGTAATATCGTTTTATATGATAGCGAAACCGGAAAATCGTATTCTCCGCTACATTTAATGTCAAAAGCCAAAGCATCGTTTGCTGTTCATAATAGCCCGTTATCTGAAATGGCGGTACTAGGATTTGAATATGGTTACAACGTGTTTGCACCTGAAACACTCGTATTATGGGAAGCGCAATTTGGTGATTTCGCTAACTCTGCTCAAGTGATGTTTGATCAATTTATTGCAGCTGGCCGTGCTAAATGGGGACAGAAATCGGGTCTTGTAATGCTTCTTCCTCATGGCTATGAGGGCCAAGGGCCGGAGCACTCTAGTGCTCGTCTGGAAAGATTTCTTACTTTAGCTGCTGAAAATAACTGGACTGTGGCAAATTTATCATCATCGGCTCAATATTTCCATATTTTGCGGAGACAAGCAGCTATTTTAAATCGCGAAGAAGTTCGTCCGCTTGTGATTATGTCTCCAAAAAGTCTGCTCCGTCACCAGCTTGTCACATCAAGTGCGAAAGACTTAAGTGAAGGTGAATTCAAGCCTGTTCTTGAACAGACTGGACTTGGCAAGGAAACAGATAAAGTGACTCGTTTAGTACTAGCTTCAGGCAAAATGGCCATTGATTTAGCTGAAAGTCTTAAAAATATAGCGAGCCAAGACTGGTTCCATATTGTACGTGTGGAAGAGATCTATCCGTTCCCTAAGGAAGGGATAAAGGAAATTATGAATCGTTATCCAAACCTTAAAGAAATTCTCTGGGTTCAAGAGGAGCCGAAGAATATGGGGGCATGGACTTTTGTTGAGCCTCGATTGAAAATGCTTGCAGACCTTGGTGAAGAGGTAGTATATGTTGGCAGACGCCGCCGTTCTAGCCCATCAGAAGGGGACCCTATTATTCACAAGCTTGAACAGGCACGCATTATTGAAGAAGCATTAACGCAAAAGCATGAAGGAGGAAATTAAGGTGGCCGAAATCAGAGTACCAGAACTAGCTGAATCAATTACAGAGGGAACGATTGCGGGATGGCTAAAGAAGCCAGGCGATTTCGTTAATAAAGGGGATTACGTAGTTGAGTTAGAAACAGATAAAGTAAATGTGGAAATTATTTCTGACTTTACTGGAGTCTTAAAAGAATTAAAAGCCCAGGAAGGCGATAATGTAAATGTTGGTGAAACCATTGCGATTATTGATGAAAGCGGTCAAGCTGGAGCTGAAGCAGCACAGCCTGCTGCACCTGTTCAAGAAGAACAAGCGGCTGCCGAACCTGCAGCGCCAAGTGCTCCTGCGGAAGCTCCTGCTAACGAAAACCAACAGCGTCCAATTGCTTCACCAGCGGCTAGAAAAATGGCACGTGAAAAGGGCATTGATTTAAGTCAGGTTCCTACAGCTGATCCATTAGGAAGAGTTCGCGCTCAAGATGTTTCAACCTTTAACCCTCAAGCTCAGGCAAGCAGCGTTCCGGCACAAGCACCAAAAGCGGCTGCACCTGCACCGATTAAGCAAGATGGAGAAAAAAGAGTTGAGCGCATCCGAATGACACGCCGCCGCCAAACGATTGCGAATCGACTTGTTGAAGTACAGCAAACAGCAGCTATGCTTACGACCTTTAATGAAGTAGATATGACAAATGTGATGAACCTTCGTAAAAAACGTAAAGATAAATTCTTTGAAGAACATGATGTAAAACTTGGATTTATGTCTTTCTTTACAAAGGCTGTAGTTGCGGCACTTAAGAAAAACCCATTCTTAAATGCTGAAATTCAAGGTGATGAAATTGTCTTGAAGAAGTTTTATGACATCGGTGTTGCTGTGTCTACGGAAGAAGGTTTAGTCGTTCCTGTTGTCCGTGATGCAGACCGTAAGAACTTCGCTGAAATCGAAAAAGACATTATGGATCTTGCAACGAAAGCAAGAAATAACAAGCTCGGTTTACAAGATCTTCAAGGCGGTACATTTACAATTACAAACGGCGGTACTTTCGGTTCCCTGCTTTCTACTCCGATTCTAAATGGGCCACAAGTCGGTATTTTAGGAATGCATGCGATCAACCTTCGTCCAGTTGCTATTGATGCTGAGAGAATGGAAAACCGTCCGATGATGTATATTGCTTTATCATATGATCATCGAATCGTTGATGGAAAAGAAGCCGTTACGTTCTTAAAACGTGTGAAAGAATTAATTGAAGACCCTGAATCACTTCTTTTTGAAGCGTAAAATATGTTTGGCAGAGTGGAAGACCCACTCTGCTTTTTTGCATATAAAAAGAGGCGAGAATAATTCCCGCCCCAGGTCTAAATCAAAATCTACTTCTTAATTGGCTTTAATCCACGCTTAATAATTTCCTTTTTCAATATCCAAACCCATTCTTTCTCTGAACCAGACTTTAATGCATCACGATAAGAGACGACCAACTGTTCATTGCTCATAATCTTCATTAGCATTACCTCCTAAGTAAGTGGATTGAATATTCTTTCTATTCACTCCATTTTAAACGTTTCCGTCCGATTTGAAAACCCTATTTTCAAAAAAAATGAAAAGAGTATGTAAGTAGTATTATTTGAAATAAACCATTTAGAGCTTGTATGATTAAATAACAAATTAATTATAGAGAAGGTGGTTTAATATGGAACTGCAACTTGACCATATTGTTCATTTTATTAACGGAAATCCTAATAAGGCTATTGAGGAATGGGAAAAGCTTGGCTTTCAAGCAGTCATGGGTGGAAGTCATGAAAAGTGGGGAACATTTAATAGCTTGATTTATAATAGCACCTCCTATATCGAATTCCTTGCCATTGAAAACGAAGAAATCGCACAAAACTCAGACAACCCTCTCATTGGACAATTAGTAACAGATTTACAAAGAGAAGAAGGGATTGGTCAAATCTGTTTCCGTACAACAGATATTTTATCGGTGAAGAACGAGCTTGAAAATAAAGGGTGCAAAACGTTTCCGATTTTTCCAGGTAGCAGAAAAAGGAAGGATGGAACGACAATCAAATGGAAAATGCTCTTCATAAATCAAGAGTCAACCTTGCCATTGCCTTTTTTCATTGAATGGGAACAGCAGGATGAGGATCGTTTCAATGAACTTAAAAAACTTGGGATGATAGATCAGAAATTAGAAAAACATCGCATTCAGTCCATTAGTATTGCCTGTAATAATGGGGAGCAGTCTGCTAAGGAATGGTCACAACTTTTTGATTTTCCTATTACACACATAGAATCCGATGCAGATTCCTTTACGAAAAAAACAACGATTCACTGCGGACCAACCGAAATTATCTTCTGTGAACCATTAGATGAAAAAGGAATTGTCTATGAAACGTTAAAATCACGGGGGGAACGCCCATTTTTAATTAAGCTAGAGCCTAGAATTTTGAATCAGCCGACTTCATTGTTTGGTTCACAATATCAATAATAATTCGTGCGCGTTGTCATATGTCAACGCGTTTTTCTATATTTATCTCTCTCAGTCTAAAGCTGTATAAGTATTCATTCTCATGGTCAATGAGGATTTACCAATAATTAGATATCATGAAAATGAAAGAAGAACAGAGAGGGGAATTTATATGTATGAGCAAATTTATGTGATTGAAAAGCTGGAACAATATAAAGCCGAGGAATATAAGAAAGTTCCGTATTATGTATATGAAAAAAGAAAAAGCAGAATGAAGAAAAAGCTGTGCAGACTTCCGGTCATTAATCAGCTCCCACATTGCCAATGCACATAATATCAGTAGAAATATTTTTATTAATAATTAGGACCTTCTGTAATGTTTTAAACAGGCTAAGAAAGTGGTAAATAACTAATGCCATCTTCTTAGAAAGAAGGTCATCAAATGAAATCTTACTCAGATTATCGTTTACTTGAATTGATTTACGAAGATACATTATATGAGCATCTTGAATTTATCAGAATAGATCACATTTGTGAGGTTGGCTATATAACGTTGAAAAATGTTATCACAACGGAGATCTTTACTTTTGAACAACATTTAATTAAAAGCATACGAAAAAAATTCTACCGATATCCCCAAAGTTCAACAAAAAACAAGAATCATGTTGCAGCTAACAGCTAATATTCATTATACTAAGATTAAAAATAAAGGAAGTGGCAACATTGATTCATCTTAATTGGAATGAGCGGGCAACATTAAAAAAAGTAAAGTGTGTCCACACAAATGCGGCAAAATATATTGTCAATCGGGCATTAACTGCTGGAAAAGAATATGAAGTAAAAAATGAAACAGATGAATTTTATTTTATCATTGATAATACCGGCAATGTCGGTGGTTATTATAAAGACTACTTTCAAAATGCTTAAATCCGAAGGAGCTGTCAACCCATGTTGACAGCTTTATTTATTTCAAAAATCTTATCACACCATTTAATGATGAACCCATATACTAATATGCGAGTGATACATAATGAGGTGGTGCAAGCATGATTAGAGATGTTATGAACGAAAACCAAAACTTATTATATAATATCCTTTCAAGTCTACATGAAAACATTATGTATGTTGGACAACAACAAATGAAAGACAACTCCCCAGTTATTATTAGTAAGGAAAATTTAAAAGCATTTCTTAAATTAAGAGAGATTTCTTCAGAGAAAGTGAATTTCAATCTTTTACACGAAGGCCTATCATCTCTCTCAACTATTCACCCCCATATTCATTACTCAATAAATAAAATGTTAAATAACTTAAAGGTTATTGATCAAGTTCCCCCATATCATTTAAGTCCTCATATTTCCAATCAAATAAAAAAGGACCGTAATATGCGGCTGTTCGGTCGGACAAAAACTTCCGTTATGGTTACTCTTCATTCATCCATGCTTGATAATCCAAAGATTATTAAGGATTTGCTTTCGCATGGGATGAATATTGCAAGAATCAACTGTGCACATGACTCTCCGGAAATATGGCAAAAGCTTGTTGATCATATACGAGAAGCGGAATTGGAAATTGGCCAGGAGAGAAATTCATGTAAAATTCATATGGAATTAGCTGGTCCAAAAATTAGAGTGGAAAATATATATTACCCTGAAAAGCAGGTTGATGGAGAAAGACCATATTTCAATGTGTTGTCAGGAGATATGATTACGATAATCAAAGATGAACTTGCTCTAGATTTATTCGCAAAGGAATCTAAAGTCTTTTCAATCAATTCGCCAAAAGCATTACAAAACGTCTCTTTAAAAGACAAGGTGTTTTTTAATGACGGAAAAATCATCGGTGAAGTTTGTTCTATTACAGATCAATGGGTAGGCATTAACATTTTAAAAACAAATAAAAAAATAACGAAACTTCGTGAAGAAGGCGGGCTTAACCTTCCAGATTCATTTGTACACTTTATTATGCCTGCTATGACAGACACTGATATTGATATTCTTCCTTTTGTATATGGATTAGCGGATTCCATTGGACTTTCCTTCGTTCATCATCCTAGAGATTTAGAAAAAATTCGGATGCACTTGCATCCATTGCCGAAGAAGAATATAGGGATCATAGCAAAAATTGAAACAAAGGAAGCTTTTCATAACTTATCAAAAATTATTATGGAAGGACTTCATTTCGATTCATTTGGAATCATGATTGCAAGAGGCGATCTTGCGGTTGAATTAGGTTTTACAAAATTAGCATCTATCCAAGAAGAGATAATCACCCTTTGTCAGGCTGCACATATTCCTATTATTTGGGCGACAGGTGTTCTTGAACAACTTACAAAAAAAGGAATGCCATCACGAGCTGAACTAACGGATACGTATAGGGGGCTTCAAGCGGATTGTATTATGTTAAATAAAGGGGAGTACGCCGTTGAAGCATTACAAACTATTTATGAGCTAATGATACATGACTCGGAAACGAGCAGGCGAAAACAGACATTTATCCAATATCAATAAAAGAGGACCTAACATTATTCGTTAAGTCCTTTTTTATTGTGGTACAATTATTTATTAAAATGGTTTGGGAATACACGACGAACACTAGTTGTAAACTCATCAAAAAGACCTTCAACCGGATGGCCATTACGAATATCAGTTGAATAATTGTTCATTCGATCATAGAAATCAGGATTTACCGAAACATAAACATCATTAATATTACGATCGACTGATTTCACTTGATCAGCAATTTTCCGTTCGATGTCACGGGATAAGCCATTTTGATTATTCACTAATCGTGCCGCCACATAGGCGTTATTATCTGTCACAATTACATTTGCGTGATCTACTTCAGGCAAAGCAGCGATCTTGTCAGCAACACGGTCAGCTACCCGCATTCTTGCGTTATTATTGTTTAGAGCGTTATTATTAGTTATCCCGTTATTATTGTTTCTAACTGGAGTTAAATTGGTATTTCTCATATTCCTATCGTCAAAAACATTAAAATCATTCGTGCCTGGATTGTTTACTCTTGTCAAATTATCACGGGTGTTTCTCATTGCTGTATCATTCATATTATTATCATTATTAACACCACATCCAGCTAGAATGGACATTGTAAATAATGAAGCAATGATCGCTTTCATTTTCATAAATGTACCCCCTTTTGCTTTTTTAAGACTACACCATTATGTTTCCATGTTTATATCCATGATATCCATGGAACTTTTGTAATAAAAGGTGATTAATGACAGACGGATTCGATTCATAAACCATAATGAAGGCAGGAGATTATATTGACATATGTTTTTATCGGGATAGGGGGTATAGTAGGAAGTCTTCTTAGATTTTTGTTGATATCGATTTCTGTATTCCTTTGGGGAGTGGGATTTCCCATCGGAACACTTATAACGAATATGATTGGAGCACTGCTTTTAGGCATATTTACAAAGAAATTCAGCCAAAGGGGGAAAATGAATCCGCAATTAAAGGTGGCAATCAGTACGGGGGCAATCGGCTCCTTTACAACGTTATCGACATTAAGCACGGATGCCGTTCTATTATTGAACCGGGGCTCGTATTTTTTTGCCTTTTTATATGTATTCTTTAGCTTAATTGGGGGGCTGGCTGCCATTTACTTAGGTTTTACAATGGTGGACCTGTGGAATCGTGAGGAAGCAAAATGATTATAAATGTATTATTGATCTGCATCGGCGGATTTTTTGGAGCTATTTGCAGGTATAAACTTTCTTTACTATTGAACAGTCAGGAACATAATAAAATCCCTTTTGGAACGCTATTTGTTAATTTATTGGGCTCCTTTTTATTAGGACTTATTATCGGAATGGGGAAGAGTGAGCAAATTCATTTTTTTCTCGGCACAGGGTTTATGGGGGCATTCACCACATATTCGACTTTTAACTTAGAGGCTGTTCAGCTGCTGCAGAGGAATAAAAAGGTTCAAGCTATTACATATTTATCGTTAACCTATCTATTAGGCATCGCATTTGCATTTTTTGGCTTTATCATTGGGAAAAGATAAAGAGGGTGAACAAGTCACCCTCTGTTTTATTTGTCGCTTATTGAGCTGGATGTTTGCAATACTTCCTTTTTTTCCGAAGGGTAAAGCTTTTTCCCAATTATTGTTTGAATGGTTAGGAATATACCGCCGACAGTCCAATATAGTGGTAATGCAGCTGGTGCATTTAAAGAGACCATGACAATCATAATCGGTGATAAAAGCCCCATAAATTTCATCTGCTGCTGCTGTTGAATAGGCATTGTTGCTTGTGAAACCTTAAATTGAAAGAAGTATACAATCCCAGCAGCTGCTGTAATCCAAATATCGGCATGGCCAAGATTAAACCATAGGAAGGAGTGGGCGGCAATTTCCTCTGATCCCCTTATCGCATAATAAAAGCCCATTAAAATAGGCATTTGAATAAGGATTGGCAGACATCCCATATTTAGAGGATTCACACCATGCTTCTTGTAAAGGCCCATTAATTCTTGCTGCAGCTTTTGCTGTTCTTTCTGATCCTTTGTTACTTTCAATTTCTTTTGGATTTCGTCCATTTCTGGCTTCAGCCCGTCCATTTTTTCTTTCATGACACGCTGGTTTTTATATTGTTTTAGCATAAGCGGCATAAGAATCAGCCTAATGCCTAGTGTAATGATGATTATCGCAATCCCATAATTATCATGAAAAATACCAGCTGTTCCATGAATAAGAGAGGCGAAAGGTTCGACAAAAATTTTATGAAAAAATCCATCGTTGCTTTGGCCATTTTGAGAAGAACATGCCGATAATAATAAAGTTGAGACTGATATTAGCATAAAAAGAAAAAGATGTTTCTTATTTTTCATTCGTTAAACTCCTCCTAGTTTTGTTTTAACTTAGCAAATAGGAGGAGTTACTGTCTGGGTCATCACATTGATCATCTTTTTTTCTTGTACACTTTGATATCCAATTTAATAACGGATTCCAATAATCATTCATCGTCAATTGCTGAATTGGGGCAATTGTATTAGAATCCATTCGATTTGTATCATTTAATGAATCATGAAAAGAGTAATGAATATTCCATACCCATAAAAACTTCATCATAAGCCCTAATATAAAACTGACATAGATAGCATAATCAGCTGGGATATTAAAAGCATCCATAAAAAAATCTAACATTTACTCACCTCGGCACTTTAGGGCACTAGGTAAATTATAATTCATTTTTTACTATGGGGCAATTGAGAACACCATCCAATTTTGTAAGACCGAAATAATAATGGTTGTACCAGAATTAAGTAAGTAATAGAATATAGGATGGATTGACTATTTGATTGAACGGTGGGGTATTTTGTCTTTTTTAAAGCGGAAAACGTTATTAACAATTGCAAAGGTTTTCTTCCCTATCTTAATTTTGCTAATCATTAGCTATGAAGCAAAAGGTTTATTTAGGGATTTTAACTGGAATTTAATTGATCTATATTTAGACCGGCTTTCTTTCGAGAGAATTATTTTGATATTTATCTTTGGATTGATCGCTTTAATTCCGATGTTTTTTTATGATGTCGTTTTTTTTCAAATTTTTAGAAGTCGTGTTCGAAAGAGACTGTTGATATTTTATTCATTATCTGCAAATGCTTTCTCAAATTTAGTCGGGTTTGGCGGGGTAGCCGGAGCGACCCTACGATCCATTTATTATCGCAAATATGCGGCTGATTCTATTCCAGTCATTCGAATCATTGCAAAGATATCTCTGTTTTATTTAACTGGATTATCGATTCTATCCTGGCAAGTTGCCTTTACGGATATGCATGTTTATGATGAAATTAAGTTTATGAAATTTGCCGTATGGGCTATTGCTGCTTATACACCTGTATTACTTATTCTTTTTTCATTTAGAAAAAAGTTTTGGAGCTTAGATAACTTACAAAAAGGTTTTATTGCTGAGTTAATAACGATCTCTATTTTCGAATGGCTGTTTGTTGGTATATGTATATGGGGGATTGCCCACTTATTGAGTGTTGCTGTTCCTTTTTCAGTCATTTTCCCAATTGTGATTATTTCGGCTTGTGCAGGTATCATTAGCCTCATTCCAGGTGGGATTGGGTCATTTGATATCGTTTTTCTTATTGGAATGGAGACTTATGGGATTCCAGCAGAATTAAGCTTGTTAATTATCATGTTTTATCGGCTTAGCTATTATATTTTTCCAGTTTTGCTAAGCACGCCCTTTGTTATTTATCAATTGGTTAGAAAAAGACATCAAAGCTAAACAAAGTGACTTTTTCTATTTAGTCATTTTGTTTAGTTTTTTACATTGCTTTCAATTTCGTGTAATCATAGAAAATTGAGGGTAAAATGGAAGTATGAATACTTTGCTAGGAGGTTTCTCATGCATCAATATTATCCGGACGACAGTCTGACTCTACATACTGACTTATATCAAATAAATATGGCAGAAACCTATTGGGAAGACGGAATTCATAATAAAAAGGCTGTATTTGATTTATATTTTCGAAAACTCCCATTTAATAATGGATACGGAATCTTTGCTGGGCTGGAAAAAGTAATAGAGTTTATTAATCACTTCCAATTCTCTGAAAGTGATATTGCTTATTTAAGAGATGGTTTAGGTTATCGGGAGGATTTCCTCGAATACTTAAAAAACCTTACATTTACAGGATCTATTCGCTCGATGGCAGAAGGAGAACTCGTGTTTGGGAATGAGCCGCTTATGCGAATCGAGGCACCGCTTGCACAAGCACAATTAATTGAAACAGCCCTTCTGAACATCATTAATTATCAAACGTTAATTGCGACAAAAGCTGCGCGGATTAAGGAAGTCTTAGGCGCTGAAACGGCAATGGAGTTTGGAACTAGAAGAGCACATGAAATGGATGCAGCTATCTGGGGTGCAAGAGCAGCTATTATAGGGGGATTTCAGTCAACATCTAACGTAAGGGCAGGTAAACTTTTTAATATTCCTGTTTCAGGTACACATGCCCACGCACTTGTTCAAGCGTACCAAGATGAATATACTGCCTTTCATAAATATGCAAGAAGACATAAAGACTGCGTTTTTCTAGTTGATACGTATGATACATTGAAATCGGGCGTACCAAATGCCATAAAAGTCGCAAAAGAGCTTGGAGATCAGATCAATTTTATTGGCATTCGACTAGATAGCGGAGACTTGGCCTATTTATCAAAGGAAGCGAGAAAAATGCTTGATGAAGCAGGGTTTCCGAATGCCCAAATTGTAGCCTCCAATGATCTGGATGAATATACAATCTTAAACTTAAAGGGGCAGGGGGCAAAAATAGACTCATGGGGTATTGGGACTAAACTAATTACTGCCTATGACCAAGCTGCTCTAGGTGCCGTCTATAAGCTCGTCTCGATTGAGAACGAGTCGGGTCAAATGGTCGATACGATCAAGATTAGCGGAAACCCGGAAAAGGTAACAACACCAGGGTTAAAAAAAGTATATCGAATTATTAATAAAGAAACCCAAAAATCTGAAGGTGACTATATTGCATTAGAGGATGAAAATCCACAAGAGGAAAAACGGTTGAAAATGTTTCATCCTGTTCACACATATATTAAAAAATATGTTTCTAATTTCGAAGCAAGAGAGCTGCACAAAGATATATTTGTAAATGGTAAGCTTGTGTATACGGTTCCTAAACTGTCAGACATTCAACAATTTGTTAAAGACAATTTAGCTTTACTGTGGGAAGAGAACAGACGTTCATTAAATCCAGCAGAGTATCCGGTCGACTTAAGCCAGAAATGTTGGGATAATAAAATGGAACATATTCAAAGAATAAAAGATCAAGTGAACATGCTATAAAAGAGATAAGGGGAATAGGTCAGCATCGTTTAACGGGAGGAAGGAAAATGTCAATACAAAAGGAAATAATGGAGAAATTGCATGTTAATCCACATATAGATCCACAGGAAGAGATAAGAAGCAGAATTACTTTTTTAAAAGATTATTTAATAAAAACGAAAGCAAAGGGATATGTTCTTGGCATTAGCGGCGGGCAAGATTCAACACTTGCAGGGAAGCTAGCTCAGCTGGCAGTAGAAGAGTTGAGGGATCAGGGCCATCAAGCCTCCTTTATCGCCGTTCGCCTTCCTTACGGAGTGCAAGGGGATGAAGAGGATGCAAAGCTGGCACTTTCATTTATTCAAGCTGATCGGGAATATGTCTTTAACATTAAATCAGCCGTTGATGAGATACAACAAGAATATGACTCACTTGTCAGCAATAAACCGCTAAGTGATTATCAAAAGGGTAATGTTAAGGCGAGAATGAGAATGATTGCCCAGTATGCATTTGGCGGAGAGAACGGGTTGCTAGTTATTGGCACTGACCATGCTGCAGAGGCCATAACAGGCTTTTACACGAAATTTGGCGATGGCGGTGCTGATGTTACTCCGCTAACTGGATTAACAAAAAGGCAAGGAAAGGCATTACTCAAGGAATTAGGTGCCGACGAAAGGCTTTATTTAAAGGTTCCAACAGCAGACCTTCTTGACTTCAAACCGGGACAGGCAGATGAAACCGAACTTGGGATCTCATATGATGAATTGGATGATTATCTAGAGGGTAAACAAGTAAGCAAAGATGCAGTTGAAAAAATTGAAAAACGCTATCACCTTTCAGAGCATAAAAGAAGAATGCCGGCAAGCATGCAAGACAATTGGTGGAAATAAATAATAACAGCGATGGGAATTAATCCCAACGCTGTTTCTTGAATTAGTCCACCACAATATAAGCAATCATCGGTCCATTTTGTTCTTTTCCATGATGGGTATGGCAAATTAATCTATAGATCCCTTCCTTTTTGAAATGAAGAGGGACAACCGTATCCTCACCCTTTTTCACAATTCCTTTAATGTCTGTGCCTTCAATTGAAAATGGATGCTCAGCCCCATTCACGCCAGAAATGATAAGATTTACTTTTTCTCCTTCTTTCACAAAAATCGTTCCTGGGTCCCAGCGGTATGACTCAATCTCTTTCCCATTTGGAAGCTTAGATTTAAATTCTCCTGTCACAATGTGAATTTCTCTAACCTTTTCATTTGGCTCTTGGCTAAATACAGATACAGCATCTTTGTTAACAATTAACCAAATTGAAGCAGAGGCTACAGCTGCGAAGATAACTAAAAACATGATGATGGCTCTTTTTTTCAAAATCAAAAATGGCATTTGCTTTCTCCCCCTATTAAATGTTTGTCCATTATTATAGATATGCTGATAGGGGGGCAGAACTTGTCTAAATTATTTATTTTTCTTTCATAATAACTTTAGAATTGTAATGACTAGTACATTCTTCCTGAATTAGCCAAAATAGCTGTAAAAATTATACATACTATAGATATAATAAATACATATGTCGGAAAGGGGATGGAATATGGAAGGCATTATCTTATTAGCTATTGGGGCTCTGATTGTTTTTTTCCTTATAAAAAGCAGGAAAAAGAGAAGGAGATTTAAACTAAAGTATGATCCGATTCCTGCAAATCTAGGAATCTTAAAACCTAGGGATAAGGATATCGTAAAACTCCTTCACTCATCATTACCTCCCACCTATGTAAATCAATTAAAGCATCGTGTTTTGCAAAACAACTCAAATTGGACTGATCATGATTTTGACTGGGCATATTTTGAGTTGAAGAGATATTTTATTTTAAACAGTTTATTAAAGACAGTTCCGATGTTTAGCGAGAGGGTAGATGAAGTTTGGCATGAAATGCTTATGTTTACAAAGGATTATGAAAAGTTTTCGCAAAAGTTTTACAAAGGATTTTTACACCATACACCCAATATTGATTCAAAGCCGATACCCGGAGAAAGAGCATTTTTTGATTGGATTTATTTAAGTTTATTTCAGTCCTCAATAAATAGCCGTTTGCTTTGGGGCGGATTTTTAAGGCATCCAATAAAGCCAGAAATCCTTCAAGATTTTAAAAATCTATCAGATGATGAGCTTTTAGAAAGATATTTTAAAGCAACAGAAGATTGGATAGAAATTAAAAGATACTTAATCAGTAAAATGAAGCTGGAAATATCCCAAGCAGAAGTACTGATGAATAACGAGCAGGACAGCTCCTTTTCTCGTATAAGTGCAGACAAAGATTATTATAAACTTCTTCCTGCTGCTGTATTTTTCTCAATGTATTCACCGAAAGAGTTTCCATATGATATGAATCCGCTAATTCCAATTAAACAGGCAAAGGCGAGTGGAGGAGGATCATCCTGTTCTGGATATGGATGCAGCAGCTGCTCATCAAATGATTCAGGTGGCGATTCAGGCGGAGGATCCAGCTGTTCAAGCTGTGGAGGAGGGTGCAGCTAAGAAATAAGTAATCCTGATGGATTGCTTATTTTTTGCATTTTTTCAATAAATATCTTGAGGTTAACAGTTATGTAACATTTTCATGACGTATCTTTTAATCAGCAGAAGTTTTGATACAATCAATAATGGACAAGATTATGATTATATGGATGGGAATATTATGAATAAAACTTTTCTTTCAACACTAATAATTTTTTGTTTATGTCTATCAGCTGCTCAAATAGTGAACGCAGCTGAGGATTCCAGCCCGGAGATTGAAAGTGAAGCGGCGATCCTTGTAGATTCTGAGACAGGGGCCGTGTTATTCGAAAAAAATGCTGATAACAAAATGTATCCAGCCAGCTTAACTAAAATTGCCACAGCTATTTATGCTATAGAAAATGGGAACCTTAAGGATCTAGTTACTGTTAGTAAATCTGCGGCGGATACGGATGGGACAAGTGTGTTTTTGGAGGAAGGGGAGAAAGTTCCATTAAAAAAGTTAATCCAGGGCATGCTCATTAACTCAGGAAATGATGCAGCCGCTGCAATTGCCGAGCATCTTGATGGCGACAAATACGAAGAAGGAATAAATAAATATTTATCAGTAAAAGTAAAGGTAAAGAATACACACTTTACAAATCCACACGGTCTTTTCGATGAGAATCATTATTCAACGGCAAAGGATTTAGCCAAAATAACGAATTATGCCCTTCAAAATGAAACATTTAGAGAAATTTACGGAAAAAAGGAACTAGAATGGCATGGGAAGTCATGGGACACAACTCTTTTAACCCATCATTTAATGCTTAAGGGGGAAATCCCCTATGAAGCAGTAAACGGAGGAAAGACTGGATATGTACCTGAGTCTAAGTTCACACTTGCTACAACAGCTCTTCAGAATAAGATGGAATTGACGGCGATTGTTTTGAAAGGGATGAATGACAGCAGGGTATATGAAGATACAGAGGTATTGTTAGATTACGGATTTGAACAGTTTAAACATTCTTATATAAGTAAATCTGCTGTTTTTCAGAAAGCGGGCAAAACGTTTACTACTGATGATAGTGATATTTTAATTACAATCCCATCAGCTTTCTATCAAAAAAATGTCACGTCAAAAGGTCATCTGCAATTAACAAATAAAAATGGGGATGTCATTCAATCAGTTGCCCTTGTTGAAAAAAAGGAAGAAATAAGCGAAACAGCTTCATATATGAATCAAACTGATCATAAAACAATGGGGTACTACGGGAAATTTGGAATGTTTCTCCTGATTATTGGTGCACTGTTTATAGGAGCACAAAAAATAAGAAAAGCGATAAACGAATAGTAACGTTTGTCGCTTTTCTTATTTGAAAAACGAAACAAGCAATAACATGATGAAGGAAATGACAATCATTGTCCCTACAAGAGCCCATGCAAGGTTCATATTTCCTGATTCGATAGACATATAAATAGCAGTTGACATCGTTTGCGTCTTACCGGGAATATTTCCGGCAAACATAAGCGTGGCGCCAAATTCTCCAAGTGCCCTTGCGAAGCTTAATATTGCCCCAGTTATTAAAGATTTATAAGCAAGGGGGATCGTAATGAGGAAAAAAATAGTCCATTCTCCAGCTCCATCCACTCTAGCAGCCTCTTTAATCCCACGGTCAACTTCAGAAAAACCTGTTTTCGCAGATTGATACATGAGCGGAAGGGCAACAATAGATGATGCAATAACGGCAGCCCACCAAGTAAACATAATGGGATGATTAAAGATCAATTGAATCCATTTGCCAACAGGACTAGAATTTCCGAAAATAATAATTAATAAAAAGCCAATAACGGTTGGAGGGAGGACAAGTGGAAGCATAAACATCGTTTCCACTATTACTTTTCCCTTAAAGTTTTTTTCCAACATAAATTTTGCCAGCAATGTTCCCACTACGAATACAAAAAGTAAAGAAATGAATGATACTTTAATAGAAAGTTGAACTGGTGATAGAAATAATTCATTCATAGAAATCAATCCAATACATTAAATCCATATTTAACGAATACCTCAGCAGTTTTCTTATCTTGAAGAAATTGATAAAAAAGCTCAGTTTCCTTCATATGTTTTGTATTTTTAATCATGCCAACAGGGTATATAATCGGGTCATGGCTCTCTGAACTTGCCTCCGCAACAACTTTCACTTTATCAGATGTTAAAGCATCTGTCTTATAAACAAGACCTGCATCGACATTACCTGTTTCTACATAAGTTAATACTTGTCTTACATCTTTTGCAAATACGATGTTTCCTTGTACTTGATCCCATAATCCTAAATGTTCAAGTGTTTGTTTCCCATAATTTCCGGCTGGTACAGCCTCTGGTGTCCCTAAAGCTAATTTTCCATTTCCCAAATTAGCCAAATTATTAAATCCTTCTATCGAATTTTTTGATTCTTTTGGTATGATTAAGACAAGCGTATTTGCTAGCTTATCAATACCTTGGTTTTCATCAATGATCCCTTTTTCAACCAGCTCATCATATTTATCCTCAGCTGCTGAAAAGAATAGGTCTACAGGCGCGCCTTGGATAATTTGCTTTTGCAAAGCCCCTGAGCCACCGAAGTTAAAGAATAATTTAATATTTTTATGTTCTGCTTCAAAAAGCGGTTTTATTTCTTTAAAGGCATCTTCTAAACTAGCAGCTGCAGAAATTGTAAGCTCAATATTCTCCTGGCTATTACTATTAGACTGATCAGCTTCCTTATCAGAGGTACAGCCTCCTAATATTACTAGAAAACAAATAATTAAAACCTTAAAAAATGTACCTCCCATGTTTTTCAATCCCTCACTCTATTATATGTATAATTCAATTATAGTAAATCTTACAATTAATAACTATATAAAAAAGCAGGAAATGGAGAGCAGTGGAGGCTGAACATTTCATTAATGGGAAAAACAAAACGCGGAATTCAATTTTCCGCGCTTTGTTTATCTCATTTAATTATTGTATTCTCTGCTCAACCTGCTGGCAAACTTCATCTGCTGACAGTCCGCTTGCCTCAATAACAGGGGCTTTCGTAGCGATGTCTTGCATGCCCATAAAGTTATTGTCCATTCCCGTTACTACACATGCTGAACAATTTTCTGCATCAGCAGCAGACTTTAAGTCGACTACATCATATCCCTTTTCACGAAGTGCATCAGAAACATTTGTTAACGATTGTTCTACCGCAATTTTTTTCATTATATATTACACCTCCTCCGTTGATAGATTGGCTTTCTTACCTGATTTTTATTCTGTCGTTTTTGGGAATAATTATGCAGGAGAGAAGAAACAGTAAGAAGGGAGGTGAGATTATTATGTCGAAAAGAAAAAAGGACCCATCTAAGGCTGGACTAAGCTCCCCGGAAGTGAAGGGGCAGGGAACAACCAATATCGAAACAGGTGAAAGAACATCGGATTCAACCATTCACAAAAAGAAAAAATAAGATGGTTACATAGGCATAAGAAAAGGATGGAGCCTCGAAATTTAGGCTTCCATCCTTTTCATTATTTTATTTGTACATTTCAGCAACTTGCTTTTGTAATTCAGCGTTGTCTAAGTACTCATCGTATGTCATTTGCTTATCAACATAACCATTTGGTGTCAATTCAATGATTCTGTTTGCAATCGTTTGAATAAACTGATGGTCATGAGATGAGAAAATGATAGAGCCCTTGTAATTAATTAAACCATTATTTAAAGCTGTAATTGATTCTAAATCTAGATGGTTTGTTGGCTCATCAAGCATTAATACGTTCGCACCGCTTAACATCATTTTTGACAGCATGCAGCGAACTTTTTCTCCTCCAGAAAGAACACTTGCTTTTTTTAACACTTCTTCGCCTGAGAAAAGCATTCTGCCAAGAAATCCTCTTAAGAAGCTTTCACTTTGATCATTAGGGGAGAACTGACGAAGCCAGTCAACAAGGTTTAAATCACTATTTTCAAAGAACTCAGAGTTGTCCTTTGGAAAATAAGCCTGTGAAGTTGTTACTCCCCATTTATAGGAGCCGCTGTCAGCTTCAAGTTCACCCATTAAAATCTTGAAAAGCGTTGTCTTCGCAATTTCATTCGTGCCTACAAGAGCAATCTTGTCGTCTTTATTCATAATGAAACTAACATTATCTAGAATCTTCACACCATCAATAGTCTTGCTGATTCCTTCAACCCGAAGCAAATCATTGCCAATTTCTCGCTCTGGTGTAAATCCAACATACGGATAACGTCTTGAAGATGGCTTTATATCATCTAAAGAAATCTTATCAAGGAGCTTCTTACGGGAAGTAGCCTGCTTTGATTTAGATGCGTTTGCACTAAAACGGGCAATAAAGGCTTGCAGCTCTTTAATTTTTTCTTCTTTCTTTTTGTTTTGATCCGAAGCCATACGAAGAGCAAGCTGGCTTGATTCATACCAGAAATCATAGTTTCCGACATAAATTTGGATCTTACTGAAATCGAGGTCAGCAATATGCGTACATACTTTATTTAAGAAATGACGGTCATGGGATACGACAATGACAGTATTTTCAAAGTTAATTAGGAACTCTTCCAGCCACTGAATCGCTTTAATGTCCAAATGGTTCGTCGGCTCGTCCAAAAGGAGAACATCTGGTTTACCAAATAAAGCTTGGGCAAGCAATACTTTTACTTTTTCGGAACCAGACAGGTCAGCCATTTTTTTCTCGTGAAGCTCTTCACCAATGCCTAATCCTTTTAAAAGAATCGCTGCTTCAGATTCTGCTTCCCAGCCATTAAGCTCAGCAAATTCACCTTCAAGCTCTGCAGCTTTCATGCCATCTTCATCTGTAAAGTCAGCCTTCATGTAGATGGCATCTTTTTCCTGCATGACCTCATATAGTCTTGCATGTCCCATGATGACAACCTTTAAGGCTTCAAACTCTTCATATTCAAAGTGGTTTTGCTTTAATACGGCTAAACGCTCGCCAGGACCTAAATGGACGGTTCCTGTTTGTGATTCGATTTCCCCAGATAAAATCTTTAAAAAAGTCGACTTACCTGCGCCATTTGCTCCGATTAATCCGTAGCAATTGCCAGGTGTAAATTTAATATTAACGTCTTCAAATAGTTTACGATCTCCATAACGAAGACTTACATTACTAACTGTTATCATTTATCAAAATTCCTCCAGAAAACATAATCTATGAAATTATACCACCTTTTTTGAACAATCGCTAATATCTTCAATAAACAAGGCGGTTTTGACAAGAAAAAAAATAAATTAATTTACGAAAAAATACAGGAAATGAGCATAAATTATAGAATACATAAAGTAGATCATTTCAGCAAAACTCTATGATAAAATTTTTCGACTTTTCATAGTTGTTCATAGTTTTTTCATATTTATCATGTACAATAAAACATATACAGGCAGGATAAAGGAGTTTTTATTGTGGCCAAAAAACAACTTGTTGATTTAGTAAATCGTCTGAAAAAAGCAGGGATTAATGTAAGCTTTACAAAACCAAGATCAAAAATGATTATTGCTTTCCCACAAAACAAAAGACTATCATCAAGCCCAAACTAACCATCAAACATACCTTAATAAAGGAAAAAACGTTAAACAAGATGACGTTTAACGTTTTTTCCTTTTATTTATATTTCTTTCATAATTTTGTTGAAGATTGCCTTTTCGTCAAACTCTTCGCCCATTGGAAATCTCTTAATAAATTTATTATTTTCATCAATTAAATAGACAAAGGTACTATGGACATAGAAACCATCGCCGGGATCTCTGTACTGGAATTGAAAAGTGCCAGCAAGCTCTTTTATTTCCTCCTGATCCTCTTTAATATTGTTCTGATCCCCTGTCAGGAGAATCCAATTCCCGTCATCTTCAATTTCGAAGGTTTTCATGTATTTGGCCATTTTTTCAGGCGTATCTCGATAAGGGTCAATCGAAATCGTCAAAAACTCAACCTTTTCCCCAAAAACACCCGCTTTTTCTAAATCCTTTTTCAAAAATTTCATTTTCTGCGTAGTAGTAGGACAAATATCAGGGCAGTGGGTATACATAAATTCGACCAGCTTCAGCTTTTTATTTGATTCTGAAAACGCATACTTTTCTTCATGCATCGTTACAAGTGTAATGTCATCTGGTATTTTAGATGTCACATCTCGGATAATAAAAAAAGAAATTCCAGCTGAGATTCCTAAAATCACAACAATTCCGCAAATAATATATAGTTTTTTCATTGTTTCCCCTCCCTTTATAAGAATAATGAAAATGTGAGATAAATCCTATGGATAATATGTGAACATATGATATAGGGTGGGAGGATTTATTTTAAACAATTGAAAAAGCCAAAGGATATCGATTCCTTTGGCTCAATAAGCGAGTTTTATTTCATTGAAATCCAAACACTCTTCACTTCAGTGTAGTTATTTAATGCGTAGGATCCCATTTCCCGGCCAATACCAGATTGCTTGTATCCGCCAAACGGAGAAGCGGCATCAAACGCATTGTAGCAGTTTACCCAAACTGTACCAGCACGCAGCTTATTGGCGATATAATGTGCATTCGCCACATCACGAGTCCAAACACCTGCTGCAAGGCCGTATTCACTGCTATTTGCACGATTAATTAATTCATCAAGATCATCATATGGCAGGGCAGAAATAACAGGTCCGAAAATCTCTTCTTTCGCAATTGTCATATCATCACTAACATCTGCGAATATGGTAGGGGAGACAAAGTAGCCTTGCTCTTGTGGCTTTTCACCGCCAACAACAAGCTGTGCCCCTTCACTTAAACCCTTTTCGATATAGCTTAGTACACGATTTTGCTGTTCAATCGATACAAGTGGACCGATCTCTGTATCAGCATGAAGACCTGCACCTTGCTTAATATTCTTCGCATGGCTTGCCATGTCTGCCACTACATTGTCAAAATGTTTCTTCTGAATAAATACGCGGGAACCAGCACAGCAAACCTGTCCTTGGTTAAACATCACCCCATTTAATGCACCAGGAATGGCTTTTGATAAATCCGCATCAGGTAAAATGATGTTAGGTGATTTTCCGCCTAGTTCAAGAGTAACTCTCTTTAACGTTTTCGAAGCTCTTTCCATAATCATTTTTCCAACTTCAGTAGAGCCGGTGAATGCAATTTTGTCAACTAGCGGGTGATCAACAAGCGGCTGGCCAGCTGTTTCGCCAAAACCTGCCACAATATTAATGACGCCAGGAGGGAAGCCTGCTTCTTGAACTAATTCTGCTAAATATAAGGCTGAAAGCGGCGTTTGTTCAGCTGGCTTCAGTACGATTGTACAGCCTGTAGCAAGTGCCGCTCCCATCTTCCACATAGCCATTAGAAGAGGGAAGTTCCATGGAATAATTTGGCCGACAACTCCCACCGCCTCATGACGTGTATAATTGAAGAATGGACCATTTACTGGAATGGTTTGACCAACAATTTTCGTTGACCAGCCTGCATAATAGCGCATATGCTCAACTGCAAGGGGAATGTCAGCATTCGTTGTTTCACGAATTGGCTTTCCATTATCTAATGTTTCTAATTGAGCTAATTCAGCCGCATTTTCTTCCATTAAATCTGCAAGCTTATACATTAGTCTGCTTCTTTTGGAAGCGCTCATCTTAGACCATGGGCCTTCATCAAACGCCTTTCTAGCAGCCTTCACAGCTAGATCGATATCTTCTGGACCTGCTTCGAAAACGTTTGCAAGAACCTCTCCAGTAGCAGGATTATATGTTTCAAATGTTTTTTGAGACTTGCTTTCAACAAATTCTCCATTAATATACAAATGTTTTTTACCGCTTAAGAATTTTTCTACCTTCTCTAATAAATTAACAGTTAATTGGCTCATAAAACTCCTCCTTAGAATGGTAATCTATGTATTTCATGATGCCATGGGCAGGGTAGAAACTCTTTGCAAACACCCACAAATCTATGGTAACAATATAATAGTTTAATAATCAACTATAAACATTAGAAATATTCTGACATTATTCGACGTTTACCGATTTTTTACTAAATGGATAAAGTAAGTGATACAATATATCTTGCTTATCTATTAAATAAAGAGGTTTCCAAAAATGAATAAACAAATAAAAAGAAATATTTTATCTATGCAAGGTTTTTACTTGTTAACTTTTTTTGGCGTGGGAAGCTTATATCCTTTGCTCAGTGTTTATTTAAGTGAAGTTGAACATTTAAATGGCTATCAAATCGGGACGATCATGTCTATTAGCCCTATCATTATGATATTTTTTCAGCCATTATGGGGGATGGTTTCGGATAAGCTTAATGCACCGATTAAAATTCTTACAGCCACAACATTTATTGCAGGGATCTTTGCACTAGGCTATATGACTTTTAGCGGCTACTACTGGATCTTCATTATTGCTACTTGTGTAGCCATCTTCCAAAGTGCGATTATTCCGATATCAGATAGTTTATCAATCAAATATTCAAGCAAGGTCAAAGTGAATTATGGGAATATCCGATTGTTTGGATCCCTAGGATTTGGGATTGCGGTTTTTATTATGGGAAGGCTGTCTGAATGGAATCCAAAAATTATTTTTATTTCCTTTTTTGCTTCATTATTAATCGCTAGCATACTAGCTTTGAAAATGCCTTCAGAAAATGTATCGAAAAATCAAAACTTGCTTTCCGGCGTTAAGGAAATCCTTGTCCATAAAAGGTTTCTCATTTTCCTCGGCATTACCTTTTTGATTTTTGGGCCTAATCTCGCAAATAATAATTATTTTGGCCTTTTTATTGAAAATCGCGGGGGAACCTATACGGGAATAGGAATTGCTTTTTTGATCGCAGTATTGTCTGAAATACCGTTTATGAGAGTTGCAGGCAGCTGGATCAGCCGTTTTGGATTATTGCAGGTTGCTGCACTTGCCGGGACTGTTTCCTTAATTAGGTGGCTGTTGTATTTTACGGAGCCAAGTCTTTGGGTAATTTACGCAACAGCAGTTATCCAAGGCTTTTCAATCGGTTTATTCATTCCTGCTGGGATTCAATACATAAGGGATATCACGCCTGTTCATATTACTGCAACTGCTATAACTTTATATTCGGCTTTTGGAAACGGCATAGGGAACTGGTTTTGTACATTTGTCGGCGGGATTATCTATGAGGAATTTAATATTTACAGTTTATACTTATTTTTTAGTGTATTAAGCCTCTTGGGTATTATCCTTAATATATGGCTGTTGAAAGAGGAGAAGGGCCATGCAACCTTTTCCGCAGCCAAGAATTAATGTAATTCATGAAAAAGAAGTTGCTATAAGCCGCAACTTCTTTTTTGACTTATTCACTATATTTGTTCATAAATTTTCTGGCAAGCATTCTTTTCACTTCGTTATAGGAAAGGCCTGATTGACTGTTCAGCCGTTTAACTTCTTCAATATCAGTTCCAGCTGCTGTATATTTTTTCATTGATTTTTCGTTATCCACGGTTGAAATCCTCCTGAATGAAAGAATTTGGATTAAACTTTTTGACAGGATAATTTCCCTCTTTTTGTCCATACTAGAAAAAAAGGGGGCGTTTGTTATATTTTTCAATAGAAGAGGTCAAGATGATAAACCAGAGGTTGTTATGTTAGACACAGAAGTTTATGCTTGTACAAGCTGTAATGGCTGGATGCGAAAGGAATTTGCATCAGCTGACCTTAAATGTCCTTTATGTGGACAGGATACATCCCCTGAAATGAGGGAATTACCGCAAATTGAATAAATAACGAGCATAAGACTGCTGAAAAAATTCGGACAGTCTTATTTTTTACGAATTCTCGTTTTGTTGGCCTAATTCCTTCGCCGCTAATAAAATATTGCCCATTTCAACAGCCCGATGTTCATCAATTGAGTCACTCGGATAATTATTATGTTTAAGGGAGTTTTCCGCCTTTAGCGCGTTATCTAAGGCTTGTCTTCCTTTTGCATCGCTTTTCTCCATCTATAACACCCCTTTGTAAGTTTGCTGTTATCTTTCATTAATCATAAGTTTTGAAAGTTCATGGCTTCTTATTCATTGTCAATGGAAACGGATATATTTACTAATGCGGTAAATTGTCAATAGAAAAAGCTATGGATCTCCGATTTTCCATAGCTTTTCTTTTTGGCTATTATTCAGCCTTTTTTGATAAACAGCGATCACATTCCATTAAATATGAATCAGTATACTCATTAATTTTTTGCCCGCATTCTTGACAAATACTTCTTGACGCAACTTTTAAAGACTCCACTTTATGATGTAACATGATCCCACTCCTTTTTATAATACAGAATTTTATATATCACCTTGTTATATAACAGTATACACAATTTAAATTTAAATGTGTAGCCCTTTTTTGAAAATTTAGAAGGTTTTTCTTTTTCATTTTATTTAAGCTAAATTAAGATTTCTCTTTCAACCAATATTGAATTAGATTACAATCAAAAAGTATGAATGAATATGTTTTTTCCAAATAATAAACCCTTAAGAATAAGAGGGAGATGTATATGCTGCAGATTTTTAATATTATGAATCCGATGTTAATTTTTGTGGCCATAATCCTAACATTTATTTGTTCCTATACAGGTTTAGATTTATTTTCACTCGTTCAAAATGCAGAACGCAATCGAAAATTTTTATTTCTAGGGGGAACGTTTTCGCTTGGTGTTGGTTTATGGATCATGAATTTTATCGGCATGCTTGCCGTCAATATTAATGGGTCAAGTAATTATCATGTGCTTATTACTATATTATCGTTGCTTTCAGGGATTGTTTTTACAGGCATCGCGTTTTACGGAATTATAGATAAGGAAATTAAACGAAGGCAATTGTGGATCAGCAGTTTCTTTATGACTGTCGCGGTTTTATCTATTCATAGCACTGGGTTATATGCAATGAGCATGAGTGTTCAATTTTATCCAGTATTATTTATTATTTCAATCATCCTAATTTATAGCTCATTTGCCCTTTCTTTATGGATGTTGTTCTTCATGAAGGGACTGTCGCCTTTTAATGAAATCTGGATTAAGCCAGTTAGTGCTGTTATTATAACAGCTGCCATTATTGAAGGATATTTATTGCTTTTAAGAACATTTTCTAGTGTTTTTGGGGAAAATGTTTACCAGGCTGAATCTAGTCCTAAATCATATATTATTTATTTTGTTTTTTTTATTACTTTACTAATTTTAAGCGGGCTAATTGGGTCAAGAACTGTTGTCGGCAAAAGATTAGCTGACAGTGATCATTATTTGCGTGATATTAAATTTGCCCTTGATCAATCTTCCATTATTGCCTTCACAGACAAAAGAGGCATTATTACGAATGTTAATGATAAGTTTTGTGAGATTTCCAAGTACGATAGGGACGAGCTTATCGGACGAAGCCATTCAATCGTAAATTCCGGACATCATTCCAAAGATTTTTTCAGACAGCTTTGGACAACGATTAGACGAGGAGAGGTATGGAAGGGTGAAATTAGAAATTCGGCAAAGGATGGATCTTTATATTGGGTGGATACAACGATTATTCCGTTCGTAGATGAAGATGGTAAACCGTATCAATATTTGTCCATTCGAAATGACATTACCGAAACGAAGAAAACGAAAGAGATTCTTCATCGTCAAGATAAACTAGCTGCCGTTGGGCAGCTTGCAGCAGGTGTGGCTCATGAAATTCGTAATCCACTCACTTCTATGAAAGGGTATACTGAATTTCTTCAAATGGATGAAACGAATAAAGAGCGGCTGGAGTATTTCGATATAATTCTAGATGAAATTGAACGTGTGGATCATATAGTCGAGGATTTTATGCTTCTTGCAAAACCTAAAACGGTTGAACTTAAAGAAAAAAACCTTATTCCCATTATGAAGGATGTTTTATCTTTATTTGAGCTTGAAATAAGAAGTAAACAAATTCATCTGCATGTTGAATGCAATGACGATCCAATATTTATTCATTGTGATCAGTATCGTTTAAAACAAGTTTTTATTAATTTTATTAAAAACTCTATTGAGGCTATGCCAGATGGCGGAAATCTAATCTTAAATATGGATAAAAATAATGAATATGTAAGTATCTCAATTACGGATACAGGAACTGGTATTTTACCAGAACAACTAAAGAAAATTGGCGAGCCATTTTACACAACAAAGAAAAAAGGAAATGGACTTGGACTGATGGTGAGCTTTCAAATCATTGAAAGTCATGGGGGGAAAGTCAATATTGAAAGTGAACTAAATAAAGGAACAACATTTACTATTGAATTACCCGTGGTTAGTTTGTAAATGAATTGAAAAGGAAGGTTTAGCACCTTCCTTTAATTTTTGTTTTTATCCTTCTCACCGGATTTGATGAAATAGCTTTGGACCGGTTTCAGCAATTGCTTAAATCCTGATTCTATTTTCTCACTTAAGTAGGACGTTCTTTCATATAAAGAGGAACGCAGATTTTCAAGCTGCCTCAAGATTTTTTGAGCGATTGCCTCTTGTTCGTCCAGCCGTTCCATTACGGTTTTATGAAATACTTCATGTACCTCAAGCTTTTGTGATAATTCTTCATACACGTTTTCCTGTTTCGTTAATTGGTTTGTTAAATCATTTGAAAATGATTCGAATTGGTCAATTTTCCCAGTTAATGCTTCAGCCGTCGCATGCTGAAATGACACTTGGTCAAGAACAGCCTGATTAATTAAGCTTTCTTTCTTCAGGCTTTCCAATATGACAGCATTTCTTCCTTCAAGCTCATTCAATCGTTCGATAATAATCTGGTTAGCGGTTTCCTGAGATTTCATAGCTTCTAAGAACTGAAGGATCACGGTATCCTGTTCCTCCAATCGATCTATCAATCTGACAAGGTCGTAATTATGTTTTGATGCTGTGCGCTCGATATTATGATTAATGCCCTTTAAAGATTCGGATATTTGGAAATCCATTTTCTCATACGTTTCAGTCAACTGGTGATTAACCAATTTCTGCTCCTGAAGAACCTCTTGAAGATAATTCAGGCGAAAGGATTCTTGATTAGACTGAGTTTCTAGCTGTTGCTTTTTATTAAACAGATTGGGTACTACCTGACTATTTGTGTATAAACCCAAGAAAAACACTCCTTTAATTTCCTGCTATTATACAAACAGCATTATTAATATGCTATGTAGGAAACAGAAGAAGGGTGGCTAGAATGGGCGATAATCTATGGGATAGGAATCATAGCCACTGGAATCCATGAAATGATGACCCCTCTGAATTTACAAAAATGGAAAATTTAATTATATTAAAGTAGTCAGTGCCCTTTGTATTTAGTACAATTAAAATGAACATCTATAAGTTTTATTGGTTTACGTTTTTATGCGTAGAAGATACACTAGGTAAGAAAGGGTTATAATATATTATTAAATGAAGTTTTATTCTTTGGATGAATCTTCCTCCAGCAGGAAGTTCTAATAATTTTTAGAGTGAAGGGATGATAGTTAAATGGCTATTTCTTTATCAAAAGGTCAAAAAGTAGATTTAACAAAAACAAATCCTGGTCTGTCAAAGGTTATTGTTGGCCTTGGCTGGGACACAAATAAATATGACGGGGGACAAGCTTTTGATTTAGATGCAAGCGTGTTTTTGCTTGATGCATCGGGTAAATGTGCCTCTGATAAAGACTTTATTTTTTATAATCAACTAGAAGGCGGCAATGGGTCTGTTGTACATACTGGAGATAACCGCACAGGTGAAGGGGACGGCGATGATGAGCAAGTAAAAGTGGACTTAAGCGCTGTTCCAGCAAACATTGAAAAAATTTCATTTGTTATTACGATCCATGATGCTGAAAGCCGTGGGCAGAATTTTGGACAAGTTTCCAATGCGTTTGCAAGAATTGTCAATGAAGCAACTAATGAAGAGGTTATTCGCTATGACTTAGGAGAAGATTTTTCAATTGAAACAGCGATTGTAGTTGGGGAATTATACCGTCATAATGGTGAATGGAAATTCTCTGCTGTTGGTTCAGGTTACCAAGGCGGTCTAGCAAGAATTGCGACTGACTTCGGATTACAGGTTGGCTAAATAGCACAAACCTAAGGGAATAGAAATTATTTTCTAAATCCCAATTGAATAAACATTTTATTTCAGGGAGGTTTTATGATGGGAATTCAATTGGCAAAAGGACAAAGAATTGACCTAACAAAAACAAATCCTGGTTTAACAAAAGCGATCATTGGACTTGGCTGGGATACAAATAAATATCATGGCGGACAAGATTTTGATTTAGACGCTTCTGCCTTTTTAGTAGATGCAAATAATCGCTGCCAAAATGATCTCGACTTTGTTTTTTATAACAACCTTCAACATCCAAGCGGATCTGTCGTTCATACAGGTGATAACCGTACAGGAGAAGGGGATGGGGATGATGAGCAGCTTGTCGTTGATTTCACTAAAATCCCTTCCCACGTTCATCGAATTGGCATTACGGTGACGATTCATGATGCTGAGTCTAGACAGCAAAACTTTGGTCAAGTTTCAAACGCTTTTGTAAGATTAGTTGATGATGCTAATAATCAAGAATTATTGCGCTTCGATTTAGGTGAAGATTTCTCGATTGAAACGGCAGTAGTTATTTGTGAATTATATCGTCACGGCAATGACTGGAAATTTAGTGCCATCGGCAGCGGCTTTTCCGGAGGACTTGCAGCTTTATGCAGGAATTATGGTCTCCAAGTATAGGTCTACCAAATTAAATGCATCCAAAAACACTCCGCCATGGAGTGTTTTTCCATGTCAAGATCCCCTATGAAGAAATCCGCTTAGCCATAATGGCTTATTTTTATGTATATTATTTGTACTAATTAAATGGAAAAACACCATATGATAGTTACAGGTAATAAATTTAGGAGGTGTGTAAATAATGTCTATTCACATCGTCCAAAGAGGAGACTCACTATGGGCAATTTCAAATCGATATAATGTTCCTATACAATCGATACTCGATGTAAACGGGCTACAAGCTAATGGAATCATTATTCCCGGTTTAGCCCTTTACATCCCTGATCAAGCATTACCCATTAGATCTAAAATTATCGCTAGAGGCGATTCATTGTGGGGATTGGTACAGAAATATAGAACAAACATAAATGCTATCCTATCGGCAAATCCCGGTATTCAGCCAAGCAACCTAAAAATCGGACAAAAAATAAATATACCCTCTCCTTTGAAATTATCAATGCAAACACTAGGATTCATTATCCCGTTCTCTCCACAATCCTTTATCCCCATTTTAAACGAAGTAGCTAAAGAGATTTCTTATTTAGCTATCGTCTCTTATTCACTCACAGATGAGGGATACACCTATTTAACCGTAGATGATACACAAGTAGTTGAAGAGAGTAAAAGATTAGACGTTACTCCTTTATTGATGATCAGAAATTTTGCAAATCAGAAATTTAGTCCGGAGTTAATTGGTCAAGTACTAGAAAATTCCAGCTATCGGAAGAATTTAATTAATAGTTTGATGAATTTTATAAAGACGAAGGGATATGGAGGAGTAAGCATTGATTTTGAGTTTATTCCACCGCCGAGGAGACAAGATTTTAATACCTTTCTCAATGAATTAAAAACAGCACTGGGCTCTTTAATTCTCCATGTAAATGTCCATGCAAAAACAGCAGATCTTCCGCAAAATCGGATAGTTGGCGCATATGATTATTCAGCCATTGGGGCATCGGCAGATATTGTTGCGGTTATGACGATCGATTATGGGTATCCAACAGGCCCGCCAGATCCAGTTTCACCAAAATGGTGGATAGAGGATGTCATTCAATATTCCAGCAGCCTGATCAACCCGCAAAAACTGCAAATGGCTTTGCCTTTATATGGTTATGATTGGAGAGGAATTGACAACTTGACGAAGGCGCGTTCTCTTTTAAGTTCACAAAATTTAGCGATTTCAACAGGTGCTCATATTAATTATGACCTCATCTCTTCTACACCAAACTTTACTTATTGGAAAGGATCCGAAAGGCATATCGTATGGTTTGATGATATTCGGAGCTTTGCTGAAAAGTATAAACTGATCGATCAATATCATTTATTAGGGCTAACTTATTGGCAATTAAGCCTCCCATTTCCGCAAAACTGGGCCTATATGGAAAAGAATTTTACTATTAAATAAAAGCGTTTATGAGTGTTTCTCCCAACCTAGAATGTAAATGTCGTTGGCTTCATTTCTCTGAGCTTGTGATTACTTCGTACATCAAGGCTTGTTCAATGAATCCAACGACTATTTAGTTTTTACATAGAAAAAAGGATGCCCAAGTTGGCATCCTTTTACGTATTGCGGCGGTTGACTGCACGCCACATCGTGCATTCCAGATTTGGAGTGTCAATCCGTCTTACGCAATTAGCTCATCGCAAGATATACTATATCATGTTTCATCGACATTGGCAATCCCTATGAAAAGGATAATCTTTGCGAATTAGGCATTAAATTTGTATAATATTTGAAGCTAAGAAAATAGCATATCCGCAATAAGTAGGGAGATATAATGGAAAAATTACAACCATTATGGGAAGCAATTAGACGATTTTGGCGTAATAAGCATATAACGCAAATAGCCATGTTAGCTATATTAACCTTCGTATTAGGAACGATCCTATTCTTTGCCTTTATAGCGGTAACCGCAAATGTTGAAACGTTAAAGGAAGGTTTAAAGCAATCAACAGTTATATACGATAAAAATGAGGACGTCGCAAGCAGCTTGGCAACGAATCGTTCAGAAGGAATTGCCATTGAGGAAATTCCTGACTATGTCAAAAACGCAGTTGTTGCGATTGAGGATGAACGATTTTACAAGCATAATGGGTTTGATGTGAAGGGAATAGCCCGATCCTTCTTTAAGAATATATTTGCCGGCAGAATAACAGGTGGAGGCAGTACGATTACCCAGCAGCTTACGAAAAACGCTTTGCTCACATCTGAAAAAACGTATAAACGAAAAATTGAAGAATTATTCCTTGCTGTTGAAATTGAAAAGAAATACAAAAAGGACGAAATTCTGCAAATGTACTTGAATCAAGTATATTTTGGCAGCGGTGCTTGGGGAATTGATCAGGCAGCCAATAAATATTTTAATAAAGGAGCCAGTAGCTTAACTATCAGTGAATCAGCACTTTTAGCTGGATTATTACAGGCGCCTTCTGCACTAGATCCGTTCAAAAATTATGACCGGGCATTGGAGCGGAGAAATGTTGTCCTTGGAAAAATGAAAGAACATCACATGATAAGCGGAGACGAGTATGAAAAAGCTATCTCAGAAGCAATCCAATTAAATGAAGGAAAAGGGAGCTTTATCGAAAGAAAGTATCCTTATTACGTTGATGCGGTCTTAGATGAAGCCATTCAAAAATACGGATTAACCCAGGAAGAAATCTTCACAAGAGGATACCGAATATATACGGAAATGGACCAAAATCTGCAGTCAGGGCTCGAAAAGGTTTATGAAAGCGACTATTTATTTCCACGCGGGCGAAACGGGGTGCTTGTTCAAAGTGGTGCAGTTCTTCTAGATCCGGCTTCCGGCGGTGTTAGAGGACTTGTAGGCGGAAGGGGCAGCTATGTATTCCGCGGCTTTAACAGAGCTACACATATTAAAGCACAGCCCGGATCAACTTTAAAGCCATTAGCTGTTTACACTCCTGCACTTGAAGAAGGCTATCAAGCTACATCCATGCTTAAGGATGAACCGATGTCCTTTGAAACATATAGACCTGAAAATGCATCAAAGAAATATTCAGGTGAGGTTACAATGTATAAAGCACTAGAGGAGTCTTTAAACGTTCCTGCCGTTTGGCTGCTCGACCAAATTGGATTAGACAAAGGAATTGATTCGCTCAAACGCTTCGGTATTCCGTTAGAAAAAGAAGATGAGTATTTAGGTATTGCATTGGGCGGGATGCACAAAGGGATTTCCCCGCTAAAACTCGCAGAGGCTTATTCTGCTTTTCCAAACGGAGGAAAACGAAAAGATGCCCATTTAATAACAAAGATCGTTGGTCCGACAGGTAACGTGATTGCTGAAAGAAAGAAGAAAACAGTGAAAGTAACGTCAAAAGCCGTAGCCAATCAAATGACATCGATGCTCCTAAATGTCGTTGAGTCTGGAACAGGAAAAGGAACAAAAATAAATGGCGTCCAGCTGGCTGGAAAAACAGGATCCACTCAGCTGCCTTATAAAGATATAAACGGAACAAAAGATCAATGGTTTGTTGGATATACGCCAAATTTGGTTGGGGCAGTCTGGCTTGGCTATGACCAAACCAATCGGCAGCATTATCTATCAAGCAGCAGCTCCAAAACCGTTGTCCCATTATTTAAGTCTATTATGGAAAGCTCAATTCCCTATATAGAAAAGGAGGACTTCTCTGCAAAATCTGTAAATGAAAAGATGTCCGAAAAAGAGTTTCAGCAGGAAGTCGAACAGACGATTAAGGATTCCGCAGAAAAAATTAAAGAAGAGCTTCCAATTTGGAAAGAAAAGTTTATGGATGGTATGCAAGAGCTAGATCGATTTGCGGAATTCCTTAAAAAGAAATGGAAAAGCATAATGAATAAATAGAATGCTAAAAAACCGGGGAAACCCGGTTTTTTTCGATTAAGAGACATTTTGCTGCATTATTTTTAATTTTCGTTGGTAGAATATTGTCAAAATAGTTAGAATTGGATAATATTTGATTAAGGATGGTGATATGATGCGGCCTAGAATCCGTAGAAGAGGGATAAATCTTGATGATTTTAAATTTGGTTTAACGACCATTTTTCTGCATGTATCATTTTATGGATTAATCATTTTTATCTTAATACTTTTTATTGAACTATTTAGTTGAACAAAAAAATTGCAATTACTTTTATTTACGTATTCAATAATGGTATGATTAATATTGATTTTTACAAAGGAGATGATTTTATGTCGAAAAAAGGATACATATTGATGCAAAATGGTGAGAAAGTGGAGTTTGAATTATATCCAGAAGCAGCACCTGGAACAGTTGCAAACTTTGAAAAGCTTGCTAACGAAGGCTATTACAATGGACTTACTTTCCACCGTGTAATCCCTGGATTTGTTAGTCAAGGGGGCTGCCCGCATGGAACAGGAACAGGTGGCCCAGGCTACACAATCAATTGTGAAACAGAAGGCAACCCTCATAAGCATGAAGCGGGCTCATTATCAATGGCACATGCCGGACGCAATACGGGAGGAAGCCAATTCTTTATCGTTCACGAGCCTCAGCCACATTTAAACGGAGTTCATACCGTTTTTGGAAAAGTGACTTCAGGTTTGGATACGGCATTAAAAATGAAAAATGGCGACGTAATGGAGAAAGTTGAAGTTACGGAAGCATAATATGGGATTGGAAAAGAGCCTTAAACGGCTCTTTTCTCATTTGGCCATTACTCACATTGTATTTTTTGTGCTTTCTTTAGTTAATTTTTTTCGAATCCATGCGACGACGAATATAAATAAAGGTAAAAATCCACCAACAGTTAATGAGAAAACTAAATTAACTCCTTTATCCCAATTTTGCTGTTCTACAACATTTGGAATCATTGTTGAAGCAAAAGCGACGGCGATCATAGCTAAAGGGAGAGTGATTGGCCGATAATCCTTTAAATTCAATACTTGAGCAAGTCCTAAACAAGTCGCATAAAAATATATCAGCATTTTAAAATAGGTCGTCATAATCCACATAAACGCTATGATGGCTTCAATTCTCTGCAAAAAACCACCAATGTTAATTTTTTTTGCTAATGCATACCCCGGATATAAATTTCTAATAGTCGTATCTACACCAAGAACCATTGTAGATAACATTGTAATAACAAGAACGACAAATCCTCCTATTAACGTACCAATAAAAAATGATTTTTGCGCTTCTTTCGGCTGATTTACATAGGCTGGGTATATCATCAATAACACCACCGCATTGAAATAGCTTACATCAACCAAATGTAAAACTGGGAGAAACAAAGGTTTTATACCGTTCTCCATTACAGGTTGGATATACTCTATCTTTATTTGCGGTGTAACAAATAGTAAAATCAAAAAAAGCATATTAAAGGCTATTATGTTAATTTCCGCAGTGCGTGAAAATATTTCCAGTCCGAGACGTACTGCCATTACTAAAATTAAAGCTAACATAATATGCAGCACTGCTATCGGTGTTTCTGTCATGAGGTTTACTGTAATGAAAGTTCCCGAATAATATAAAAGTTCTACCGTATAGATGAAGGGCAATGTAAGAAACAACAGAGAAATTATTTTTCCAAGCCATTTTCCAAGAACTTTTTCATTAACTTGAACAAAGTTCAGATTAGGGTAAAAGCCAGCAATCGCAGTAAACAACCATACAATTAATAGCCCAGCACCTATACTAATCATAACTGCAATCCATGCGTCTTGCCGGGCATAAGAAGCTAAGATTGATGGGGTTACTAAAATACTCGTCCCTATCGTAAAAAATATGACTAACACCCTAAATTGCCGAACTGATATTTTTCCCTTTTCAAGCATCGTTATCACCTAGATTCATTTCAGCAGTTCAATAACATAATCGCTAAATGGTTTAAAAATTACAGCAAGCCCTTGTAAAGGGTTTGGAATGTGGAGATGTAAATTATAGGCGATGCTTAATCCAACACCAATTAGAAGCAGAATTGAAAATACAAAGCTTTCTTTTTTTAACTTATTTTTTTTAAGATAAGGCACATCAATAGCAAGGATCATACCGGCTATGACCAGAATCCCTAAAACCATTAACATAGGCAGGCTCCCCTCAAATTTACTCATTTTGCTCTGGCGGCTTTGGAGCTGAAGATTCTTCTCTTTTAATATTCTTTTGACTAATTAACCGTGGACGGGCAAATAATCCCCATCTAGGCAAGCGTAAAATAGCATCCTTTTGATCTTCTTTAATAAATGGACCAAATGGAGACATAAAAGGAACTCCAAATGATCTTAAACTGCATAAATGTAGGGTAAGGGCAATTAATCCTATTATGATGCCGAATAAGCCGAATGAAGCTGCTAATGCCATGAAAGGAAAGCGCAGCATTCTAATAGATATAGACAAATTATATGAACTGACAATAAAGCTGGAAATAGCTGTAATCGAGACGACAATAACCATGGCAGCTGAAACAATCCCAGCTTCCACAGCTGCAGTTCCAATCACTAAAGTTCCGACAATCGATACAGCTTGACCAATCGCCTTTGGCAGTCGCAATCCAGATTCCCGTAATATTTCAAAGGTAACTTCCATCATTAACGCTTCAACGAAAGCTGGAAAGGGAACACCTTCTCTTTGAGCTGCCAATCCGATCAATAATTGTGTAGGCAGCATCTCTTGATGAAAAGTTGTAATCGCGATATACAAGGAGGGGCCTAACAAAGCGATAAAAAACCCGACAAACCGAAGGATCCGAATAAGAGTCACTATATCAGCCCTGTTATAATAATCGTCTGGAGCATGCAGAAATTGTACGAATAAGGCAGGGACTAATAGTACATAAGGAGTTCCGTCGACAAGGATGGCAATACGTCCTTCTAATAGACTGGCCGCAACTACATCAGGACGTTCTGAATGATAAATGGTTGGAAAGGGTGTATATGTTTCATCTTGAATTAATTCTTCGATATATGCGCTGTCTAACAGGCTGTCAATATTAATTTTATCAAGGCGCCTCCTTACCTCTTCCACTACTTTGTCATTGGCAATTCCATTTATATACATGAATGACACAGTTGTTTTTGTCTGTTTTCCAATTTTTTTTGTCTCTAGCCAAAGGTTTTGATTATTTATTTTACGGCGGATTAATGAGGTATTTGTTCGAATATTTTCCGTTAGGGCTTCCCTAGGCCCTCGTATTGAATTTTCATTTACAGGCTCAGAGACACTGCGTTCTTTCCCTCCCTTCATTCCAACTGCCAATCCATTTGAAAATCCATTGAATAAAAGTATCACATGCCCCGATAGAAGAGATTCAAACAGACTGCTGAAATTTGTTACATCTGAGATTTCGCCAACTGTAAGCACAGTTTCTTTAAATATAGCAATGAGATCTTCAAACTCTGCAGCATCAATATTGATGCTTGGCAAATCCAGCATGAGGGATTCCATGATAAAGTTTTGATTTGAAGTACTATCGATTAATCCATCTGTATAAATGATGCCGGCTTTGATGTTTTGTTCTTTGCCAATGCGAATCTCACGAGTGATAATATCATCACTGTTGCCAAGCGTTGTTATTATTTTTTGAATATTTTCAGTTAAACTTTCATTTAATTGATCATTTGGAAGCTGTTTTTGTTGTTTCTTATTTTGTGATGCTGTCATGTTGTTTGCTTTTTGTTTTTTAGCTGATTTTTTAAATAAAGCCATCATAAGACTCCTATCATTCTTATCTAAATGGATAAACATAGGAAATAAAATCCTATACAAATATGTTGCTCTTAATTTGCTTAAAAATTCCACATTTCGCAGAATATATAACTATTATGAAAGCGTTAGGAGTCAGCGAATGAAACGAAATATTCTTATGATAGTTACCGTGATTAGTATCCTCATCATACTTTCTGGCTGTTGGAATCGCCGAGAATTAAATCAACTTGCCATTGTCGTGGGGTTAGGTATTGATAAATCAGAAGATCAATATTTGGTGACAGCACAAGTTGTAAATCCTGCGGAAATTGCTAAAAAGGGAAGCGGAGGCGGCAAAACACCAGTAATCGTTTATCAAGAGAAAGGTGAGACAATCTTTCAGGCAATTAGGAAAATAACAACAAGATCACCAAGAAAATTATATTTTGCCCATCAGCGAATGCTGGTACTTGGTGAAGATTTAGCAAAAGAAGGGATAGGTGAGGCAATTGATTTTCTATCAAGGGATCCAGAACTGCGAACTGATTTTTATATCGTTGTAGCAAAAGATTCTAAAGCTGGGGATGTTTTAAAAGTTTTAACTCACTTAGAAACAATTCCAGCAAATAAAATGTTCGCTTCCCTTGAAACATCGGATAAAGAATGGGCACCTACTGTGACGGTTACATTAGATAAACTAATATCTGACTTAGTGAGTGATGGCATTAACCCGGCATTGACTGGAATTGTGATAAAGGGTGATCTGGAAGAAGGAGAGTCATTACAAAATGTAGAGAAAACGGGCCTTAATACGAAACTGCATTATCTAGATATGGCGATTTTTGATAATGATAAACTAATTGGCTGGGTAAATGATGATAATAGCAAAGCGGTTCACTACGCTACAGGAAAAGTGAAAAGCACCCTCGGAGTGATATCATGTCCAAAAGGAGGAAAAATAGGGATTGAGGTGAAGCGGACAAAGGCTGAATTAAAAGCAAATGTTAAAAATGGAGAACCAAAAGGATCTGTAAAGGTTCGTGTAGAAGGAAATGTAGCTGACGTTGAATGCCGCGGCCTCGACTTAAAACAAACGAAAACTATTTATGAACTAGAGAAGCAAGGTGAAAAAGCCTTAAAGGAAATCATCGAATCTGCAATTGAAGTTATCCAAAAAGAGTATCAATCTGATGTTTTTGGTTTTGGAGAAGCACTCCACCGATCTGATCCTGTTTATTGGAAAAAAGTAAAAAAAGATTGGGGAAAAATATTTTCTAAGATGCCGGTTACCGTTGAAATTGACGTTAAAATCCGCCAGACTGGAACGATTGGAAATTCCCCTATAAACGAAATCGAATAAAATAATCGCATATCTAGTTAGATGCTCTTCGGTGCGTTTTTTTCTAGATAGATTCTACTACAAATTGCGATAAATCTATAAAAAAACAGTCCAAACGAAACTAGTAAAATAAATTCGGAATTATTAAAATATTAATAACACCTAGAACCGGCTTCAAATTTATCTCTAAAAAAAGCGGAAGCGCCTTAAGGAGGGAAAGAAATGGAGCATTTAGTTCGTGTTATTCCTTTTAAACTGATGAATCTAGCAGATGGGGCTAAGGAAATTCCGAAAGGGGTTGAATTGATTCAAGCACCAAAGATTTGGAAAGATACGAAGGGAAAAGGTGTAACTGTTGCTGTATTAGATACAGGCTGTGATATAACTCATCCTGATCTCAGTGCCCGTATTATCGGCGGGAGAAACTTTACAAATGATGATAAAGGGAATCCAGATTTATTCATGGACTACAATGGGCATGGAACCCATGTAGCTGGTACGATTGCAGCGGTAGAGAATAATAATGGAGTGATCGGTGTTGCGCCAGAAGCAAGCTTATTGATCGTTAAAGTTTTAAATAAAAATGGCTCTGGTCAATATGACTGGATTATTAAGGGCATCCATTACGCCATTGAACAAAAAGCTGATATTATCTCGATGTCACTCGGTGGGCCAAAAGATGTACCAGAGCTTCACGAAGCCATCAAAAAAGCGGTGTATAATAATATTCTCGTCGTTTGTGCGGCTGGAAATGAGGGAGATGGGGATGACGCTACAGACGAATTTGCTTTCCCTGGATCTTATAATGAAGTTATTAGCGTAGGAGCTGTAGATTTAAAGCGCCGATCATCTGAATTTAGCAACTCCCACAATGAAATCGATTTAGTTGCACCGGGTGAAGAAATCCTTTCAACCTTTTTGAACGGGAAATATGCCACTTTAAGCGGAACATCAATGGCTGCACCACATGTCTCGGGTGCACTTGCTTTAATAAACAATTTATCCTTACAATATTTTGAACGGAAGCTTTCCGAGCCAGAGCTTTTTGCACAATTAATTAGGAGAACGATTCCCTTAGGATATTCTCCGAAACTAGAAGGAAATGGCCTAATCTATTTAACGGTGCCTGAGCATTTAGCAACTATTATAGAACAAGAATTTAAAGCATTCATATTGAACTCAATTTAATATATAATCGAAAAGCCTGGTTAATTTCAGGCTTTTTTTGATCTCATCAATTTCTTATAAAAGTTGAACTATGCTATCATTAATAAATTAATACTATTTATTGTAGGTGAATGAAATGAAACCAATAAATGATCATCTAAAAGAAAATCTGAATCTATTATTTGTTGGATTTAATCCAAGTATCCGTTCATCAGAAACCGGCCATCATTTTGCCAATCCGAATAATCGCTTTTGGAAAATCCTTCATGAATCAGGTTTGACGCCGAAGAAATTTGCTGCAACTGAGGATTATAAACTGCTAGATTTAGGTTATGGAATGACAAATATTGTGCCTAGACCAACAAAGGCTGCAGATGAAATTACGAAAGAAGAATATGAAGCAGGAAGAATCGAGCTTATAAGAAAAATAAATGAATATAAACCGAAGATTGTCTGTTTTGTTGGTAAAGGAGTTTATCAGGAATTCAGCAAGAAAAAGTCCATTCCTTGGGGGAAGCAAGAGGAATCAGTCGTTTCCGGAACAATTGATTTTGTTGCACCATCATCTAGCGGGTTAGTACGAATGAAAATAGAGGAGATTATTCAAATATATTCGGAGCTGCCTAAGCTGCTATCTACATAATAATTTTAATCAAAGGGAGATCATCAAGTGGAAACGTTTACGGAAAGAGCTGTCCTTATTATTAAGAGTATCCCAGCTGGAAAAGTGATGACATATGGACAAATCGCTAAGCTTGCGGGCAGTCCAAGAGGGGCAAGGCAAGTAGTAAGAATTCTGCATTCCATGAGCAAAAAACATCAACTGCCTTGGCATCGGGTGATCAATTCAAGAGGGGAAATTGGTTTAAAGGATGATGAGCACTATTCAGTTCAAAGACTTTCCTTAGAGAGTGAAGGGGTAGAGTTTAAACTGAATGGAACGATAGATTTAAGTTTGTACGTGTATGAGCCAAAATTTGATTAAATATAAAAAGATTTGTGGACTGGGGTTCCGATATTTCCCTCTAAAAGATTATTTCCTGTATTTTCACTGTAAGACTTCATACAACCTATTTAACCGAATAATATAAAATACTGAATGAAAAACACTACTTTTTCCTCATACTGGAAATAGAGGGATTCACCTTTCAAAGAAGAATTGTATTAAACATAAGCAGAAGAAAGGTGTTGAAACCATTGAGAAAACCAATGAAATTTAGTCTTAGTCTTTTATTGATTTTCATGCTTGCATTCGTTCCTCAAATAAACTCAGTGAAGCCGAATGTTCAGGCAACTGAAGATGGAGGAGCACTGGTCCAGGAGCTTAATCAGCTTCTCAATAATGATCCTGACTTAAAAGGAGCGTTAGCTGGTGTAAGTGTTCGTTCTGCCGAGACAGGGGAGCTGCTGTATGATCATATTGGGGATATTCGCTTAAAGCCTGCTTCAAATATGAAGCTCCTAACCGCTGCAGCTGCTTTATCGACATTAGGGGAAAACTACAAATTCACGACTGAAGTACTTACTGACGGTTCTGTAAAAGGGGTAACATTGCAAGGAAATCTCTATTTAAAAGGAAAGGGAGATCCGACATTATTAAAGGCGGATTTCGATCAATTTGCAAAAAAGATTAAAGATTTGGGAATTGATAATATTCACGGTGATTTAGTTGCTGATGACACGTGGTATGATGATATCCGCTATTCTATGGACTTAACTTGGAATGATGAAACCTATTATTATGGAGCACAAGTTTCAGCTTTAACTGCCTCACCTAATGAAGATTATGACGCTGGAACCGTAATTGTAGACGTAAATCCGGGAAAAAATACGGGTGCAGCACCTATTGTGACTTTAGAACCAAAAACGGATTATGTTAACATTATTAATAACGCCAAAACAGTAGCAAAAGACGGGAAGAAGAGCATTTCAATTGAGCGTAAGCACGGGACAAATGATATTATTATTGAAGGAACCATCCCGCTAGAAGCAAGCAGAGCGAGAGAATGGATGGCTGTTTGGGAGCCATCTGGCTATGCGCTTAATTTATTTAAACATTCATTAGCCGAACAAGGAATTAAATTAAAAGGGAAATTGCGGACAGCAGCTGCGCCTGAGGGAGCAAATGTATTAGTCAGTCACCAGTCCATGCCATTATCTGAATTGCTTATTCCTTTTATGAAGTTAAGCAATAATGGACATGCAGAAACAATAATAAAAGAAATGGGTAAGGTTGTTAAAGGGGAAGGCAGCTGGGATAAAGGAATTGAAGTGCTGAAAGAGGAGCTAATCAAATTAGGGATTAACACAAACACACTTGTTCTTCGAGATGGCTCTGGAATTTCCCATGTGAATTTAATACCTGCAAATGAAATTTCCAAGCTCCTGTTTGTCGTTCAAGACAAAGAATGGTATCAGAGCTATTTGACATCATTGCCAGTAGCGGGTGCAGCTGAACGAATGGTAGGAGGAACACTTCGAAACCGGATGATCAACTCTGTTGCACAAAACAAAGTAATCGCGAAAACGGGCTCCATTTCTACTGTCAGCTCATTATCTGGTTATGTGGATACGAAGAGCGGAGAAAGACTTATTTTTTCAATCGTATTAAATAATTTAGTTAATGGTTCAATGGGAAAAGTAATCGAGGATAAGATTGCGGTTATTTTAGCAGAACAATAGATTTAAAAAGCGGATCCAATTGGACCCGCTTTTTTTTAATATTAAGCTTTTGCGGCTTGAACATCTAAAGAAATTTTCACTTTATCTCCTACAAGAACCCCGCCTGTTTCAAGAGCAGAGTTCCAAGTTAAACCATAATCACTGCGCTTAATAGCTCCTTCAACAGTGAAGCCAACCTTATCGTTGCCCCATGGATCTTTACCAGTACCTTCATAAGTCACCTCAAACGTTTCCGCTTTCGTTACTCCGCGAATCGTTAAATCGCCTGTTACATCATATTCGCCGTCACCATTATTTACAATCTTAGTAGATTTGAAGGTCATTGATGGATTGTTTTCCACATCAAAGAAGTCACCTGAACGAAGATGGTTATCACGATCAGCATTCCGTGTGTCAATACTTGCAAGATCTACATTAAATTGAATGTTAGCTGTTGTTAAGTCAGCCGGATCTGCTTCAATCACTGCATCGAATTGATTAAAAGTTCCTTTCACATTCGCAATCATCATATGCTTGATAGAAAAATCAACGCTGCTGTGTGCTGGATCAAGAGCCCATTTTGAATTTGTCATTTTAGTTTCCTCCTAATTTTTGCTCGAATTTATTTTATTTGAATTCGAGATAATTTAATTCTAAATAAATTATATGAACACTTCCTCAATTTGTCAACAAAAAAATGAATAAAATTTTGGTCTTTTTCATGATTTATTATGGAAAGTGTTACAATAACAATAAATAATTGGAAAGGTTACTGAAGGAGGGAGATCATTGAACCAATTAGAACTAACGTACCGAAATGCTGTTGAAAATGCAAAATCGAAAATATTAAATGATATAACTTTATACTTGGGCAGTAAAGATACAATGCCAGCTTATGAAGACTATGTTTCAGAAAGAAGTACCTATATTAATCAATTATGGTTAAATGTCTGGTTAAATAAATCTACCGGAAGCGTGTCTAGACAGATAAAAAAAGATTATTTAAAATGGAAAGGTTACGAAACGGAGAATTTAGATAAGAAATTAATAAACCATCTCTTCCGAACTGAAATGCGTACATATAAGCCATTTAATGCGCTTGAATGGTTAAACAAGAAATGGGAAGCAGAAGAAATAAATTGGGATATAAAATATAGAGAAGCCAGAGAAGACTTTTTACAAAAAGAAGAAGAAAGGCTGCTTCATGAATCAATTCATAATTTCCAAGATAAATTTATTCAGGAAATAGAATGCCTCATTGATAAAAATAATGAAAGTCTTTATTTATATGTAAGACACTTCATTTCCATAAACCTAATAAACGATCTGAAAAGCGAAGTTAAGTATAAAAAGATTGACACTTTCGCACTCGAAGAAAAACTTAAAATGATCGGTGCTTTCAATTCGGCTGACTATACATTACTCAGCGAATTTCTTGAAGAATTAACTGGGGAAATTCACAAAACCTCTCATTGGGGCCGCCGGTATTTTGAATACGAAACGTATTTTGATCGATATTTACTGAAAACAGCACGCTATTTGAAAGATGTAATGATGGATATGGGACTGAATGAAATGATGGTTAAAGGGTTTAATCTCTCAACATCTTTTATGCAGTCTATTACAGATGAAATACTTGCTGAAGCTAGTGAAGAATTGGCCATGCACTTTATTGAGGAAGCACAGCAGGAATATATGATTGATTTGATAAGGCTTTCAAAAGTTCCATTTGATTTAGCTAAGCATGGAGAAATATATCGATATGATCTAGCCAATCTACAGCGAAGATTAGAGGAAGAAAGAGCAGAAATAGAGAGAAAAAAAGAAGAGGAAAAGCGGATCATCAATGACATTTTCGGACAAGAATATCAGCCTTCTATTAGAAGTAATATTCGTTTCGTTCTGCATATCGGCGAAACAAATACTGGAAAAACGCACCATGCACTAGAAAAAATGAAAGCAGCTTCAAGCGGATTATATTTGGCCCCGCTGCGCCTGCTTGCTTTAGAAGTATACGATAAACTGAATGAGGAAGGGACACTTTGCTCTTTAAAAACAGGCGAAGAGGAAAAGATTGTAGCTGGCGCAAGCCATATATCCTGCACAGTCGAAATGTTTCATGAAAAGGAATCTTTCGACTGTATTGTAATTGACGAAGCACAGATGATTACAGATAAGGATCGAGGATTTTCCTGGTACAAGGCTATCACAAAGGCAAACGCAAATGAAGTGCACATTATTGGCAGCCATAATGTCAAAGACATATTACTTCAGCTGCTTGGTGATGCAAGCATTGAAATCTTCGAATACACACGAGAGGTCCCATTAGAAGTTGAAAAGAGGGAGTTTAAGTTTAGCCGTGTCGATAAAGGGGATGCTTTAATTTGTTTTTCAAGGAAAAAAGTGCTCGAAACAGCATCAAGACTGGAAAATTCCGGACACTCTGTCAGTATGATTTATGGAAGTATGCCGCCTGAAACAAGGAAAAAGCAAGTTCAGCGGTTTAATCATGGAAAATCTTCTATTATTGTTTCAACTGATGCGATTGGAATGGGGATTAACCTCCCAATTAAAAGAGTCGTTTTCCTGGAAAATGAGAAATTCGATGGACAGAAAAGACGGCTCCTTACATCCCAGGAAGTTAAGCAGATTGCCGGGAGAGCTGGAAGGAAAGGTATTTACGATGTAGGTAAAGTAGCTTTTGTCACAGATATTCATAAGATGTGGGATCTCCTCGTTTCCGAGGATCAGCCCATTCTAACATTTTCTGTAGCACCAACAAGTACTGTTTTTGAACGGTTTCAAACGTACTATCGTGATCTAGGAACCTTTTTTGAATTATGGGATAAATTTGAAAGTCCGAAGGGGACGAAGAAGGCGTCTTTATCAGAAGAAAGAGAGTTGTATGAAAAGGTCCGCGGCTCAAGTATAGAAGCAAAATTGTCCATTATGGATCTATATGGTTTTCTTCATTTGCCATTTTCCAAAAAGGAGCCTCAATTAATTTGGCAGTGGGAACAAACGATGTTAGCCATTATTGATGGGAATGAGCTGCCAGAACCGATTTTAAAAAATCGCAACTTAGAGGAATTAGAGCTTTCATACAAAGCGATTGGTCTCCATCTGTTGTTTTTATATCGGTTAGATCGTAGAACCGAAGCCATTTATTGGGAGCGGATCCGGGAGCAGATTAGTGACAAAGTACATGACAGATTACGAACCGATGTGAAAAACATCGCCAAAAAATGCCGAAGCTGCGGAAGAAGCTTGCCATGGGATCATAAATATCAAATTTGTGATCAATGCCATGAAAGAAAATACCGAAGACACTACACACAATATTAAGAAGCTTAGCTTCCGGCGGAATAACAGTCAGGAAGCTAAGCTTTATTTTTCAATACTTATGGTTTTAGGACCACTTTTATACAGTCATCATCATGGTCATTAAAGATTTTGTATCCGTGGACAGCATCATCTAATGAAATTTTATGTGTAATGATTTCCTTCGGATCGAATTCTCCATCAATAATTTTTTCATATAATTTTTTCATGTAAGGAATAACAGGAGCCTGCCCCATTTTTAATGTAATATTTCTAATGAAGAATGCGCCTAGTGGAAATAGGTTATAGTTTCCGCCGTAAACACCAGTTAATTGAAGAGTTCCGCCTTTCCTAACTGCTTTAGTCGCTATTTGGATAGGTCCTAGTGTTCCGCCCTGCAGCTTCAATTTCTGTTCTAAAAATTCGATCGGGGATTTTTTTCCGTCCATCCCAACACAATCAATGACAACATCAGCTCCTCCTTTGGTGATCTCCTTAATATATTCTCCCATATCAGGATGCTTCGTAAATTCAAAAGTCTCAACCTTATTCATGTTTTTCGCATGATTGATTCGATAATCTAAATAATCTATTGCAATGACTCGTTCTGCCCCCTCCATCCAGGCAAACTTTTGTGCCATTAAGCCAACTGGCCCGCAGCCAAGGACAACAACGGTATCGCCTTTTTTTACACCTGCATTTACAACACTCCAATAGGCAGTTGGCAATACATCGGATAGAAAGAGAAGGGACTCATCTTCCTTTTCACAAGACTCTGGAATAAGAAATGGCGTAAAATTACCAAATGGAACCCGCAAGTATTCAGCTTGTCCACCCGGATAATTTCCGTATTTCTCGGAATATCCAAAATATCCTCCCGAATCATAATGAGGATTAGAATTATCACATTGACTAGTTAAATCCTGTTCACAATAGACACAGTGACCACATGAGACATTAAATGGTATAACGACACGATCGCCTTTTTTTACTTTTGTAACCTCAGAACCAACTTCTTCAACAATCCCCATTGGTTCATGGCCAATCACATAGCCTTTCGGCAGTGGCATATTTCCTTGATATAAATGCAAATCCGATCCACAAATTGCTGTTGATGTAATTTTAATAATAATATCATCACTTTTTTCGATTACTGGATCCTCAACTTGATCAACAGCCACATTATTAGGTCCTTGATACGTAACAGCTTTCATCCGAAATTACCTCCTAATTAAGTCGAATTTGCACACTTCTATTATTATTGTTCTGAATAGGAATTACATTCTTTAAGAAAGAATCAATTTACGGTACATTTTTTTCCAGCATAACAAAATTAACTCGTAAAAAAGGAATAAAAATTAATTTCGGTTGCAAAATAATTTTGATTTAATATGAGGGAGGAATTTGAATGCAAATGCAAAACCAAAATCAGCAGCAAGGTCAAACGCATCAAAATATGCATACGGGCATGGTTAATCAACAAATGAATCATGGGGGACATGAGGTATTTGATGTCCATGAGGTGTTATCCGGGACTATTGGTGTTTTAGATCAATTCACTCTATTACGTCCACTTGTAAAAGATCAAGAACTAGCAAGTATTCTTGATAGACAATATCAGTTTATTACGCAGGAATATAATACGACTGTTGACTGCTTTAAAACTGGACAAGATCCAGCGGTGCCAACACAGAGCTATAAAATGACACAAGATAACGATTTTATTTATGGGTTGAAGCCAACTCAGCCTAAAAAACCGTTAACTTCGGCTTCAGAAATTACAGACGCATGTATATCAGGACTTTTACTTGGTGCGCATAAGGGAATGGCTGGATCAAAAACAATGGCAGCATGTGAAGTGACAAATCCAGTTGTCCGCCGCGTCATAGCCGACTCTGTGCCGAATTGCATTGAAATGGCTTATGAACTTTCGATTTATCAAAATAAACATCATTACTATCAAGTGCCGCAGCTCGCTTCGCAAGATATGCAGCAGCTGTTAAATGCTTATGCTCCAGCCCAAATGAATGGGATGCCGAACAACAATACTACACACTAATAATAAATATTATTTCAAAAGGTGATTCTGACAGATAGAATCACCTTTTTTGCTGTAAAAACATTATTTCAAAATAAAAATAAAAACGCTTTCATTTTCAAACAATTCAAATAATCTATTTACAATAGCCAATAAGTAGTATTTAATAGATATATGTTTTTAATTATCAGATAATAGGAGGAAAAAGAAATGAGTCAATTGTTTAAAAAACCATTTCTAGCAATTGCAGTTTTAATGCTAGTTTTATTAACAGCATGCGGCGGCAAAGGCACAGGAACAGAACCAAAAGAAGAAGGCGGCTCTTCAAGTGAAGGGGAAGTTGTAAACGCCAAAATAGGTGTCATCTCTTATATGACAGGACCTGGTGCTGCATATGGAGAGGCTATTACTAACGGCTTCAAATTAGCACAAAAGGAAATTAATGAAAAAGGCGAAGTTAACATCGAGCTTGTTATTGAAGACTCTGCCGGTAAACAAGAGCAAGCTTTATCAGCTGCACAAAAGTTAATGAGCGATGACAGCATCGTTGCACTATTAGGACCAACTTTAAGTACAGAAATGAATGTTGTAGGACCTGAGGCTGATTTAAATGGTATTCCAATTATGGGTACATCAACAACTGCAGAAGGAATTCCGCAAATTGGCGAGTATGTATTCAGAAACTCCATTCCAGAAGCTCTAGCTATTCCTGCTTCTGTTAAAAAAGCTGTTGATAAATACGATGTGAAAAAAGTTGCAATTCTATACGGAAACGATGACGTATTTACAAAATCCGGATTCGACACAATGAAAAAAGTTGCTGAAGATATGGGTCTTGAAATTACGACTATTGAAACATTTCAAAAAGGACAAGCTGACTACAATGCACAATTAACAAAAATTAAAAGTCAAAATGTTGACTTAATCCTAGCTTCTGCACTTTATAATGAAGGTGCTGTTATCATGGACCAAGCAAGAAAAATGGGGATTGACGTACCATTCGTTGGAGGCAACGGCTTTAACTCTCCACAGGTTATTGAAATTGCAGGCGAAGCTTCAAACGGATTAATTGTTGCGACTCCATGGTTTGGAGATAAAGAAGACCCGAAAGTTCAAGAATTTAATACAAAATATGAAGCTGCATATAAAAAGAAGCCTGACCAATTCGCTGCTCAAGCTTATGATGCTCTTTATATTTATGCTGAAGCAATTAAAAACGCAGGTGAAGCTGACCGAGATAAAATTAAAGATGCTCTACTTGAAATTAAAGACCTTGAAGGAATTCTTGGAAAGTTCTCATTTGATAAAGATGGAGACGTAATCATGGATCCAACTGTACTTGTTATTGAAGAAGGTAAATTCAAAATCTTTGAATAATATTAGGAATTAGTGGGTGAGATGTTTTGCTATTAGAGCAGCTTATTAACGGAATTACATTAGGAAGCATCTATGCCATCGTCGCCCTAGGTTTTACACTAGTCTTTGGTGTTCTAGGCATCATTAATATGGCGCATGGCGAAATCTTTATGTTTGGAGCCTTTGTCGGAGTAATCGTAACAAGTACTTTAGGCCTGCCGATTTGGGTCGCATTTTTAGCAGCGATTATTGTTACGGCTATTTTAGGATATATGCTCGAACGTTTTGCTCTACGTCCACTAAGAGGAAAGCAAGGTGTCTCACACCTTGCTCCCTTAATTAGTACGATTGGAGCATCCATATTACTTGAAAATCTTTCCCATCACTTTTTTGGAGCTGGGAATCATCCATTCAAAAATGCATTTTCTGAAATAAATTTTCAAATTGGATCGATAACTATCTATCTTGTCCAAATTTTGATTTTTGTTATTTCAGTCATTTTGATGACAGTACTCTCTTATTGGCTTTTAAAAACAAAAGCAGGAAAAGCATTGCGAGCTACAGCGGAAAATATTGAAACAGCCAGTATTCTTGGTGTCAACACAAAAAGAATTATCATTATGACAGTCGTTATCGCTTCTGCCATGGGTGGAATCGCAGGAATTCTAGTTGGAATGGCTTTTAACTCAGTGAATCCGCAAATGGGATTATCAATGGGGCTTAAAGGTCTTGCGATCATTATTTTAGGTGGAATGGGCAATGTGAAGGGTGCCATGGCTGGAGGACTCATCCTAGGATTATCTGAAACTCTTATTGTTGCATATGGTGATTCCGGGTATCGTGATGCCATCGCATTTATTACGATCATCGTTATTCTATTACTAAGGCCACAAGGTTTATTTGGCCAAAAGACAGCAGCAGGTAGGTGACATTATGCTTGGAGAATTTATCAATCCTTATTACTTACAAGTCGGTTCATTTATATTAATTAATATTATTCTCGGGCTAAGCATATATGTGACCCTATCCTCTGGACAGCTATCCCTTGGCAGTGCAGGCTTCATGGGAATTGGCGCGTACACTTCAGCTTTATTAACTCTCAATTTTGACGTTCCAATCATCATCGGAATTATCGCGGGGGCACTTATGGCTGGGATATTCGGCCTGATTGTTGGAATTCCTTCTCTTCGGCTTTCAGGGGTTTATTTAGCCATCGCAACCCTAGGTTTTGGGGAAGTCATCCGCGTATTCTTTGTAAACTGGGAATCAGTTACAAAGGGAGCTGTAGGGATATCAGGTATCCCTCAAATGGGAAGAGAAATATTCAGGATGTTAAAGGATGTTGGTTTTGATCCAGCTGTCCTTGGACTTAAGCCTAATCAGTTTGTATTTTTAATCGTTTTTGTCATTTTGCTGCTTATATGCATTTTCGTTGTTTGGTTTATTATTAGACAAAATCATTCAAGAGTTGGACGTGCATTTGCATCGATTAAAATGGATGAAAAAGCAGCAGAGTCAATGGGAATTAATATTACCTATTATAAAGTACTGGCATTTTTTCAAGGGGCGGTCATATCTGGCTTTGCCGGTGCATTATTTGCCCATGTAATGGCTTATATAAGCCCTGCAGACTTTTCTTATCACCGAGCAGTAGAAATCCTTATTTTTGCTGTTTTTGGCGGAAGTGAGGTCATTGTTGGAGCAATATTTGGGGCAACATTTTTGACTTTAATGCCAGAAATGCTTAGATTCATTGCGGAATATCGTTACATGATTTATGGGCTTATCTTAATATTAATGATGGCTTTTCGTCCGCAAGGAATTATCGATATTCAAGTTTTACATTGGTTTCAAAAGTTAAAACGGCCAAAAAGGAGGGTTTAACATGGTTCTAGAAATCAAAAACATCTCTAAAAATTTTGGCGGTATTTCAGCATTAACAGATGTAACCTTCAGTGTAAATGAAGGGGAGATTTTTGGTTTAATTGGCCCAAATGGCGCCGGAAAAACGACTATGTTTAATATGATTACAAATCTATTTCCACCAACTTCTGGGGAAATTACCTTTTCTGGTGATACGATTACCGGGATAAAACCGCATTTAATTACTGAAAAAGGGATTTGCCGGACCTTCCAAAATATTCGTCTTTTCCCGCAAATGACTTCTTTAGAAAATGTCATGGTAGGTGGACATAGCCGAATTAAGTCAGGAGTATTAAGCAGTGTGCTGCGCACAAAAGAACAGCGTAATGAGGAAGGCAGGCTGCAGGAAACAGCTAAAGAATTACTCGAACTAGTTGGGTTAACAGATGAAATAGAGACAGCAGCAGAAAATTTAGCCTACGGTCAGCAAAGAAGACTGGAGATTGCCAGAGCCCTAGCGAGCAATCCAAAGTTATTGCTGCTCGATGAGCCTGCAGCAGGAATGAATGAAACAGAAACAGCAAGCCTCTTTGGTTTAATTAAAAAAATTCAAGCAAGAGGAATCACTGTTCTTATAATTGAACATGATATGCCTTTAGTTATGAAGCTTTGTGATCGCATCATGGTTTTGAATTTCGGGAAAAAGCTGGCGGAGGGAACACCAGCAGAAATACAAAATAATGAAGCGGTAATTGAAGCCTACCTCGGGTCAGAGGAGGATGAAGAAAATGCTTAAAGTTACTAATATTGAGACGTTTTATGGGAAAATCCAGGCTTTAAAAGGAATTAGTCTTGATGTAGAGGAAGGAAAAATTGTTACACTTCTTGGGGCTAATGGGGCTGGAAAAACGACGACAATGAAATCAATTGCAGGTCTATTAAAACCGCAATCTGGCAAAATAGAGTTTTTAGGTGAAGATGTGACTGGCTTAAGGCCAGACCAGCTCTTAAAAAAAGGAATTTCTCTTGTTCCTGAAGGGCGAGCCATTCTTGGAAGTATGAGCGTAATGGAAAACCTCGAAATGGGTGCTTATCAGCGTAATGATAACGAAATCGCCAAGGATATTGAAAATGTAATGGATCATTTTCCGATATTGCGGGAGAGGAAAGACCAGCTTGGCGGAACTTTATCTGGCGGTCAGCAGCAGATGCTTGCCATTGCAAGAGCATTACTTGCACGTCCAAAGCTGCTTTTACTTGATGAGCCCTCTATGGGACTTGCACCATTAATTGTCGCTGATATATTTAAGATCATTAAAGAAATCAAGGATGAAGGCACAACTGTTTTGCTTGTTGAACAGAATGCAAAACAAGCACTAAAAATTGCCGATTATGGCTACGTAATGGAAACTGGGAAAATTATTATCAATGGAAAAGCTTCTGATCTTTTGGAAGATCCACGAGTTGTTGAAGCTTACCTTGGTAAGAAATCCAGTGAATAAACTAATTAGACTCCGAAATAAATCGGGGTCTTTTTCCTTTATTTGAAAGGGATAACATCTTTTCTTCATTCTTTTCATAAATTTAATACGGATGCTATTGTCTAACTCTTCAGTGAATCTTTAAATGGTGAAGGGGATGAAATCAATAATGGAAATAATCGGGAAAGGCTATTATCGAAAAGAATCCTTCGAGAAAGTGTCGGGCAAGGCAAAATATACAAATGATTATGAAATGAAGGATATGCTCCACGGAAAACTAGTAACGAGTCCGTATGCACATGCGCTCATCAAACATATTGATACTTCAGAGGCAGAAAAAGTTCCCGGAGTTCGAGCCGTCATTATCGGCGGAAATCTTCCATTGACGGGTGAAGAAATCCAAGACAGGCCGCCAATTGCTGTAGACCGAGTCAGATATCATGGTGAGGTTGTTGCCATCGTTGTGGCTGATTCTCCATATCTCGCATTTAGAGGAGCAGCAGCTGTTAAAGTACAATATGAACTGCTCCCAGTCGTAAATTCTCCAACAGAAGCACTAGACCCATCAGCACCCATTCTTCATGAAAATCTAGGCCAATATAAAAAAATTCCAAGCGCTTATCCTGAACCTGGCACAAATGTGGCGAACCGGACAAAGGTACGAAAAGGAGATATTTCAAAAGGCTGGGCAGAAAGCACGGTATCAGTCGAGGGTAGATTTTCTTTCCGTCCATCCGATCATGTCGCGATGGAAACGAGATGTTCATATGCCCAAATCCATGGAAATGGCGATATTGAAATAACATCTTCATCTCAGGCGCCTTTTATGATTAAAAGAATGATAGGAGAATACTTCGGGATAGAAAATGGCAAAATCATCGTCAATACTCCATTAGTAGGCGGGGCATTCGGCGGCAAGGCAGCCATTCAGCTAGAGATCCTGTGCTATATTGCCTCAAGGGCAGTAGGCGGAAGGCTAGTTAAAATTCTAAATACAAGGGAGCAGGATATTCTTACATCTCCTTGCCATATCGGTCTGGATGCGACCGTAAAAATAGGGTGTACAGATGATGGAATTATTAAAGCTGCTGAAATTCTATACTTATTTGACGGCGGGGCATATGCTGACAAATCTCCAGATCTTAGCAGAGCGGGCGCTGTTGATTGTACAGGACCCTATAATATTGAAAACATCTGGTGCGATTCCTTGTGCATGTATACAAATCATCCTTACGCGTCTCCATTTCGCGGCTTTGGACATTCGGAAGTCTTATTTGTTTTCGAAAGGACGATGGATATGCTTGCGAATAAGCTAAACATGGATCCGTTAGAGCTGCGTCTTCGGAATGCGATTATGCCAGGCAGCACAACCCCAACACAAGTCCTCTTAAATTCCAGTAACGTTGGTAATCTTCCAAAATGCATTTCCAGATTAAAAGAATTAATCCATTGGGATGAAGGTCGAATGGTCGATATGGGAAACCATATCGTAAGAGCAAAAGGAATTAGCTGTCTTTGGAAGACTTCAACAATTGATACAGATGCAAGCTCAGGTGTAATCCTTACTTTTAACCCCGATGGAACAATCAATTTAATGTCTGGGGTTGTCGAGCTCGGAACAGCGTCAAAAACCGTTTTAGCGCAGATGCTGGCAGAAATGCTGAAAATGGAGATGAAAGACATTCATGTACAAATGACGGTTAATACCCAAAATACACCAGAGCATTGGAAAACCGTTGCTAGCCGCGCAACGTTTATGGCAGGAAGAGCGCTAGAAGAAGCTGCCAAAGATGTTATTAGCCAATTAAAAAGGCTTGCAGTCTTTCTTTTGCGCGCACCCGAGGAGGATTTTGAGGTTGGATATGGCCACGTGTATCTTCGCGACGATCCGACTATTCGAATTCCAATTAAAGATATTGCCTATGGCTATAAGTTTCCTAATGGAAATGCAATTGGCGGGCAAATCATCGGACGCGGCAATTATACTTTAAGGCATATTTCTTATTTGGACAAAGAAACGACCGCAGGGAAGCCTGGACCTGAATGGACTGTTGGGGCACAAGGAGTAGAAGTTGAAATTGACACAAGAAATTATACTTATAAAATCATTAAAGCTGTATCTGTCATTGATATCGGTAAAGTATTAAACCGCGCTACTGCAACTGGACAGGTGAAGGGTGCTATGAGTATGGGACTATCTTTTGGAGGCAGGGAAACATTTGTGTTTGATTCAATTGGCAGAGTGCTTAATCATCAATTCAGAACGTATCGGCCCATCCGATTCGGAGAGCATCCTGAATACGTTGTGGATTTTGTTGAAACACCGCAAATAGATGCACCGTTTGGGGCACGCGGAGTTGGTGAACATGGATTGATTGGCATGCCGGCTGCACTCGGCAATAGCTTATCAGCGGCATTATCCGTCCCCATTAATAATCTGCCCATTATTCCGGAATTATTATGGAGAATGAAGGAAGAAGGGGAAGCAGATGGAAGCAATTGATGTTGAATATTATCAGCCCAGGAGCTTGCAGGAAGCCATCGAGATATTTTATCAATTAAGCCAAGAACAAAAACAGCCGATGTACTATGCCGGCGGTACGGAAATCATCACATTTCGAAGATTAAACCTTGTTTCGCCTGGAGCGATTATTGATATAAAAGGGATTCCTGAATGCAAGGTTTTCGAAGTTAATGACAACTTTTTATTCACAGGCGCTGGCGTTTCGTTAACCTTTATAGCAGATAACAATCACTTCCCCTTGCTTAGCAAGACATCTAGAGGTGTGGCCGATCACACTGCCCGCAATAAGATTACGATAGGCGGAAATATTTGCGGGCAAATTTTTTACCGGGAAGCTGTTTTGCCTTTTCTGTTAACGGATAGCTATATTGTTACAGCAGGATATGAAGGGGTGAAAAGTCTCCCGATTCATCAGGTTTTTAATCAAAGCCTTAGCCTAAACGAAGGGCAATTTCTAGTTCAATTGATGACAGAAAAAAGTTATTTAGAACTGCCGCATCTAACGATCAAAAAGAGACAGCAATGGGAGACAGGGTATCCTTTGATCACTTTTGCAGCGATTAAAAAAGATGATGAAATGAGGATTGCTTTTAGCGGTCTATGCCCGTTTCCATTTCGTTCATTAGAAGTTGAAAGAGAGTTGAATAATAAGTCAGTGCCCTTTGATGAAAGAATCAATAATTCTATTAAATATTTGCCAAGTCCAATATTAAGTGATGTTGAAGGGTCAAAAGAATATCGGTTATTTGTTTATAAGAATACCTTGATGGATATTCTTATTGAATTGGAGGGAAAATAAGTGGATATTACACCAGTAAATAGATTAAATGTTTCCCTTAATATTAATAATGAAATCTATCAAGTTGAGATAAGACCCTTTACTACCTTATTAAGCGTTCTCAGGCAAGAAATCGGTTTAACTGGTGCAAAACCAGGCTGCCTTAACGGGGATTGCGGGGCTTGTACAATCATGATGGATGGACTTCCATATAAATCATGCATCATCCTAGCTGTTGAAGCAGCAGGAAAGAAAATAACAACGATTGAAGGGTTGAAAAATACCCTAATCCAACAGGCATTTATTGAACATTTTGCTTTTCAGTGCGGGTATTGTACTCCAGGCTTCATAATGAATTGCCAGGCATTGATTTCTAAAGTGCAGAATCCTTCAAAGGAAACAATTAAGGAATGGCTTTCTTCTAATATTTGCCGGTGCACAAGCTATGAGGAAATTGAAAAGGCTATTACATCTGTCATTCAACATAATAATGGAAATGAATAAAGAAATGAAATTAAAAAGGCATGGCTATGGAAGATTTGTTCATAGCCATGCCTTTAACTATTGTAGGTCTGTTGCTTTTTCCTGTGTAAAAAAGAAGATGAAAATAACGATAGAGAGAGCAAGAAGAAATCTTCCACCTTCTGAAAGCCTGATTACAGGTAAATCAGTTAATGGCATACATACCAATCCCTTCAAATGTTTCTAAAAATTGTTGGATCAACAAGAAAATACTTCGTTACTATTTTTTTATAAAATTTATATTCTCGTTTTAAGCATGGAAGTGTCGGTTCATGTTTCGGCGACCCAAAAATTGGACCACTTACGACAATTGAGAACCTGCTTGAACCTATGAACACGCCAATAATCTGAATCTCATCAATAATTAAAAGAACGGCAACAATGACATCAACAATGTCTATTATCGTATTTACAAATGGTTCATCACGACATTTACTTTGGAGGCGACCTCTTCCAAAAATTGGACCGCTTAAAGAAAGATTAAATTCTCCTGGGTTAACGAAAACACCAACAAGTGTAATTTGACCAGTCAATAATAAAAAAGCTGTAACTAAATTAAGATCCCGTTGGAGGGAAGCGATGAGTCGAAGATCTCTTTGAAGTTCTGTTTCATTTTGCAATGTGCCCACACCCTCCCAAGTATTTTATTCAGACTAAACTAAAGTGTTAACTATTATGGGAAGTATTAGAGGTATGTAAAATTCACCTTTTGTATAAATAGGAAATAAAAGGAGAACTTATGGATAAGGTGGTGGGATCAATGGATTTTCCAACAATTCACACGAATTTTTGGGATGCGGTCGTAGCAATACCTATAATTATCATAATCACTCAGCTAATCAAGATTTTTTTTAAAACACCGAAAAAGTTTGTTCCTTTGATTGCCATATTACTTGGTTTAGGAATTTCCATTTTTATTAGCCATAGACATAATCTTATTGCTGGATTATTTATGGGGTATTTTTATGGATATGCAGCAATTGGAAGTTACGCCGCTTTAAAAACTTCATTAATCGCCTTTAGGAACAATAATTAGGTTTATTTTTAAAAATGACAATCCATGATTACAACGTTGATGAAAAAAATTCGAATTTGTTTGGCGGGGGATAGGAAATGCATCGTCATAGAAACAACCTTATAGATCAAATAAAAGAAACATTTATGGAATCAGGTGATTTTTCATTTAAAAAATTAAAAAACAGAGACTTCATGATTGAAATTTTATTTTTATCTAGTTTAGTTTCAATAGAAAAATTTTCAGAAAGTATTATTCCTTATTTGACAAAACTAGAAGATTCCCTTTTTTTAGATTATCTAAATAATATCAAGAGTTTCCAAACAAAAGACTTTGATGAAGCTGTAGAAGCGCTTTTAAACGGACATGTTGGAATAATTGCCAGAAATAAGGATGAAATATTTCTAATCAATATGTCTGATCCTATTCAAAGATCAATTGAAGAGCCTAAATCAGAATTAATAGTTCGTGGCTCCCATGCAGGATTTGTAGAAAGATTAACAACCAATATACACTTAGTTAGAACGCTTATAAATGATAGAAATTTAATCGTTCATTTATTAGAACTTGGGTCAAAAACGACAACAAGTGCTGCTATTATTTATCGGGATGATCTTGTCAACAAAGAGATCTTAACGGAAGTAAAAAGAAGGCTTTCTTATATGAATATGGAAACAGATATTGTAATTAGCCCTGGCTTTATTGAGGAATTTATTGAGGACGATCCATTCACAGTATTTCCGCAAATATTATATACTGAAAGGCCCGATCGTGTTAAGGCGAATATTATGGATGGACGTATTGCGATTATGACGGAGGGAAGTCCAGCGGCTTTAATTGTTCCTGTCAATTTCTTCTCCTTTTATCAATCACCTGATGATTATAACAGCAGGTGGACGACTGCAACCTTTATTAGATTATTAAGAATGGTAAGCCTTGTGATCGCTATAACTTTCCCATCTATTTATATTGGAGTCGTTTCCTTTCATTTGGAAGTATTGCCGTATGAGTTAGTAATTCCTATGAAAAATGCAGTAGAGGGTATTCCTTATCCACCAATAATTGAAGCTTTTATTATGGAATTAACAATTGAATTAATTCGTGAGGCTGGGATCAGGCTTCCTACTCCCGTAAGCCAAACGATTGGCATTGTCGGCGGTTTAGTTATTGGCGATGCTGTCGTAAAAGCAGGGATCGTTTCTAACATTATGATTGTTGTTGTTGCCATTACTGCTATTTCATCATTTGTCGTTCCATCAAATGAACTAAGTGCCGCCGTTAGATTATTAAGGTTTCCTCTTATGCTAATGGCTGCAACATTTGGATTTTTTGGTTTAATGTTCGGCTTTATATTAATTTTAATCAAACTTTGTAAGCAGGAATCCTTTGGCGTTCCATATTTATATCCAGTTGCACCGTTTAGGGTTAGTGGATTAAAGGATTCCATTGTTAGGTTGCCTTTATGGTTAATGAAAGAACGACCTCAAGACACAATGGCAAAAAGACAAATAAAAATGAATTGGGTAAGAGGCTGGGACAAAGATGAAAAATAACTCGAATAAAATATCTCCTGCCCAGTTATTCTTTACTATTATTCAAACCCAAATAGGGGTAGGTATTTTATCCTTACCTAATACAATGGCTGAAGCTTCAAAAACTGATGGCTGGATATCACTTATCTTCGGTGGCATCATCGTGCAAATTTTTATAGTGCTTTACTATTTAATAATGAGGAAGTTTCCAAATAAAAAAGTGAAAGAAATCGTAGAGTTATTATTTGGGAAGAAAATTCGTAAAATATTTGAAATGGGTCTTTTGCTTTATGGAATTATTGTCGGCGTTCTTATTCTAATTTTATACACAAGAATTCTTGATAGATGGGTTTTACCAGAAACACCTAACTGGATTATTACCTTACTGATGGCCGTTTGTTGTTATTTCTTAGCAAAGGAAGAAATGCGAGTCATTGCAAGATTTAATGTTATCGTATCTTTTTTTCTATTTATCTTTCTAGGGTTAATCATCTATTCGCTTAAGGACGCTAATATTTTTTATATTATGCCAATTGCAAGCACAGGATGGAAGGAGATATTAATGGCCACGAAGGATGCAATTATCGCTCTTCTGGGCTTCGAAATTATTATGTTTTTAACAGCTATGACATCCGGAGACACAAAATTAAAATTCAAATTAATTACAGCTGCAAACATAGTCGTAACACTTTTCTATTTATTAGCGGTAATCGCATGCTTCTTATTTTTTAGTCCAGCTGATATCCTTTTAATTCCAGAGCCGCTGCTTTATTTAATTAAAGCCTTTTCATTTAAAATTATTGAAAGAACAGACCTTCTCTTTTTATCTATCTGGATTGTATCGGTTTTCACTTCTTTTGTATCGTATGTATACTGGGGTGCTGATTGTATAAAAGGCTTATTTAACAGCAAAAAGTCTTCTAAAAATACATTGATTATTTTAGCAATCATTTATTTCGCTGCACAATTGCCATCAGATACACAACAGTCAATAGATCAATTCAGTAAATATGCATCATTTGCAGGTTATATTATAGTTTCCATTCCTATAGTGCTCTTACCGTTTGTTCTATTCTACAGAAAGGGGCAGCAGCATGCGAAAGATCATTAATATATTACTCCTTTCAACTCTTTTATTAACAGGCTGTTGGGATCAGAACTTATTAAAAGATGTTAGTTTAATAAATAGTGTAGGATTTGATTTAGAAGATACGAATAAAATTTCAACAACTGTTTCCATTCGTACTTCAGAAGGCTCTGTAGGGTCGGGTGAACAAAGGACAAAAACCGTTACATTTTCAGAAATTGATAGCACCCCTCGGGGAGCACGTGACAAAATAGATCTGGAGGTTCCAAAAAAAATCGATGGATCCAAATTACAGGTTCTTCTCGTTGGGGAAAAGCTTGCCTTAAAAGAGTTTTACTACATATTAGATGTATTTTACAGAGATCCAAAAAATGCATTAAATGCCAAGTTAGCAATAGTTAAAGGGAAAGCTAAAGAAGTCATAAAATTAGGCAGTGAAGCTGAAATATTAATTGGTGAATATGTTTCAGATTTATTATCGAGTGCCGAAGATGCGACAATGTTGAAAAACAATGATGTTCAATCAATTGGGACAATCATCTTGGATCCAGGACAGGACATTACGATCCCGATTATTCATCGAATTGATCATAAAACAGCAAAAGTGATGGGATCCGCTCTGTTTGATGGGAAAATTTACTCTGGAAAGGATTTAAACAGGGACGACACTGTCCTATTTAACCTTTTAAATGGGCATCTTTCAAAAATGGCCAGATTTACGAAAAAGATTTACGATACAGAAAGTGTTAAAGATTTTATTACATTTGACATATCACATGCAAAAAGAAAAATTACCATAAAAGCTAAAAATCCATCAAATATTATTGTTAATATAGACCTCGAGGTAAAGGCTAGAGTTGTCGAATACCCACATGATGTTTTAGATTCGCAAAAGGAAATTCTTAAACTCAATAAAGTTCTTTCAAAAAAGCTGACAAAGCAAGCACAAAAGGTTACAAAACAGCTGCAAGAAGCAAATTGCGACGGTTTAGGAATTGGAAGACGAATGATCGCGAAGCATCATCATATATGGAAGGAACTTGACTGGCATAAGGTTTATCCAACGATAACTTTTAACTCGGACGTGAAAGTTGAAATCATTCAAAAGGGAATAATTAATTAGTTAATGAGCAGGCTTGGTTTATTTACATATTACTTGGAAATAATAACAGCAGGACTAATTAGAGGGATGATCACATTGATCTATATATATAACGATTTCGGCGGCACACATACGACATCACTTGCTGCAGCCTATCATTTGCGAAAACTTCCGACCAATCGGGTGTTGACAAGGGAAGAAATATTACACGTTCCGTATTTTAATAAGCTTGAAAAGTCGGATGCTGGAAGGATTATTTTTCATGGGAAAGATGATGAGGGGAATTCTGTTTATACTTTAGGAAGAAGATCGTCTAAGCTAGTTGTTCCCGCATTAAAAAACCTTTGTCAAATACTCGAGGAACAATTTCAAATAGATGAAAAAATTATTTTTTCCAACACATCACCAACCGTACCTTTTGCTATGACAATGGGAGGGTTTTTTTCAAGAGGGTTAAAAATCGATTTTATCGGTGTACCTTTATTAGTCGCTGGAGCAAAGAAATCGTGTTTAAATATCTATAATCTAGTACAGAATACTAAACATATTGGAAGCAGCACCCATTCCAAAGTAACTGTCATTGAAAATAAGAACTTTCAGGCGTAGAATAACAAATTACAGAAGCAAAAACAGACAGTGGGTTTAAATGTCTGTTTTTTTGTTTGCTATTCCAATGAAAAACGAGCAAAATGAATAATAATATCCAACTATGAAACAAAGGAGAACATGAATATGCTAAAGTCAAAATTTAATGCTTTTTTACTGCAAGAACTTCCGAATGTTGAATTATTTAAAGAAGAAATAGACTATGCGAAGAAACAGCAGCTGATTTCTGAAGAAATGATTATTTCAGAAAAAAACGATGACTTCCTTTTCAGCGATGCTTATATCGAGCGCAGCAATAAAGAAACAGAGGAGTTGCTTGCAGAGGAATCTGAAGAATTTCTCCATACGCCGATTCATTATTTGGAAAAACATAAACAAGAATTTATTTACATAGAAACTAGCCGTCTTAATATCGTAAGTACAGACTCTCTATGTTTAGAGGTAGATGATGTCTTTGGCACATATGAAGTGATGTTAGGGTTAAAGCTGCAGAAGAAGCATGAAAAGGCCATTAAGAGCTTTTTGATGAATGAATTAAAAGGGGATCCAAAGTTCAGTTTATTATTTTCTCAAGCCGATGGATTATGGGATTTCAACTTTGCACTTAATGGTGTGGAAGGTTTTACGGAAGAAATGACAATAGGTGAAGCGTCCAAGCTTGTTTATCTTTTTCTATTTAAGCTCTTAGAGACAGTTGAAGAAAATAATCAATAAGGAAGCATTCAATCATAAACACATTTCATAAATCTTTATTCTCATTCATATGAATCTTCTAACAAGAGGAGGGTTCATATGGATGACATAAAGGTGTTATGCAATCAATTCGGAAAAATATTGAACGGAAAAGGCAAGTTTGAGAAAGGTGTATGTTCTGTAGAAATGCAGCGTGATTTTAAAGCGTCAGTACAAGGGCGTCCAACATCATCCGTTGTTCCTGCAGGGTTTTCATTTGAGGCATTAGATCAAAACGGAACTGCTTTAAATTTGGCGGAAATCGCTATTTTAGAAGAGGAAGTCCCAGGCTTTATGCATGCGGTTGTCTCACAGGGGATTATCGTCAGCGCCTTACACAATCATTGGATATTTACAAAGCCGCATATCCTCTATATACATTTGCAATCAGTTGAACCGCCACTGAATTTTGCAAAGAAGCTTGCCTATTCCTTTCATGCTTTAAAAAGTCATCCCATTCAAAAACAATGAATCTTTATATCTAGGACGAGAATTTTTTCATCATGTGTGTTAAAATTTCTGCATGCTATACTTATGATTAATTTGTATAGCTGATAGATTGCTATAGTAGTTCAAAATTTATTGGAGAGTGTATACATGTTAAAGAAGTTAACGAAATGGATGATGATTGGATTTGTTTTTTTATTTGCAGCAAATCTCGGAACCACTGCACTCGCAGCTAATGGAAACAATGATGAAGAAAGTATTAATGAAAAATTCGGACTCCCTATCGTTGTATATGGGGAAAAATTATCCTCTGCCCAAAAGGATGAAGTACGAAAATTACTAGGCGTAAATGACACGAGTAAAGTAACTGAAATAACGGTGACTGGAGATGACCTAGTTACCTATATTAAAGGGGACAAGCGTGCGAATATGTATTCTTCCGCAAAAATCACCCGAAAAGAAGCGGGTGAAGGGCTTGTCATTAAACAAGTTACCCCAGAAAATATTACCGAAGTAACAGATGAAATGTATGCGAATGCGCTTTTAACTGCGGGGATACAGGATGCAATAGTTGAAGTGGCCTCTCCGGTGAAGGTTTCAGGACACTCGGCATTAGTCGGTATTTATAAAGCCTATGATGAAGGAAATGGCGAAGGGTTAAATACAGAGCACACCGAGGTTGCTAACGAAGAACTGAATCTTGCCACTCAATTAGCCAAAAAGGAAGGCATGGATCAAGATAAGATCACAGAGCTTTTGACAGAAATCAAAAAAGAGATTGCCAACAAAAATCCAGTATCGAAGGAAGAAATTGAACAAATCATTAACGATCAGTTAAAGACATTGGAAATCCAACTGAGTGAACAAGATCGTCAGCTGCTTATTGATTTATTTGAAAAAATGCGCAGCTTAAATATTAATTTTGACAATGTTCAATCTCAACTCGAAGATATTTCAAAGGATATTAAACAGCGCATAGAAGATGCAGTAGGTGATAAAGGGTTTCTGCAGGCCATATCCGACTTTTTTAAGAATCTAATCGACAGTATTAAAAATATTTTTTCATAATGTCAGGACCTCTATTTTCATGGAGGTCCTTATGTTTTATTCCGCATTTAGTTCAGGAAATTTTATCGGTGTATTTAATTGATAGTGATCCCTGTAAGAACGGTATGCCACAATACGTTCGTCTCCAGCATGTACGTCCAATTGAAGAATATATGAATTTCTGCATTCAAGAGAATACAGAACGTCATCCTTTTTCAATTCGTAAAAATAAAATATTTGACCCAATAGCTCCTTTTTATTAACTTTTGTATCCGGGTGTTTGCGAATAAAATCAGCCAGCTGCATAACGGTTACAGAAGAAGTGCCAGTTACTGCATAAATTCTCTCTTTAACCATGGCTGTTGTTGAATGTAAAGTTGTCTTTGCTTTCTGTAAAAACTTATTAAATATCCGGTTCATATCTTAATCTCCTCCGCCAATTATTTTTCAACCATGACATTTATCATGGTTTGTACATGACACGTATGCCTTATAATTCTAAGTTCAATTATATATAATAAGAAAAAATAGAGAGAAAGGATACACTTAATATGACCAAACAAAAGCAAATTAATTTAAGAAAACAAATGGCTCCCTACGAAAAACCAATTATGAAAGCCAGTGTTTGGCAAATGATAAATACATTAATTCCTTTTTTCTTATTATGGTTTCTTGCATATAAAAGTTTGACAGTATCCTACTTGTTAACGCTTGCATTTGCCGTTGTGGCAGCCGGTTTCCTAGTTCGGATTTTCATTATTTTTCATGATTGCTGTCACCATTCCTTCTTTAAAAATCGAACGGCTAATAAAATCGTTGGAACGATTACAGGGATTTTGACCATTTTTCCATTCAGCCAATGGCAGCACGACCATTCTGTCCATCATGCCACAAGCAGTAATTTAGATAAGCGCGGTGTAGGGGATATTTGGATGCTTACGGTTGAAGAATATATTTCTGCATCGTTTTGGCAGCGTTTAGCTTATCGATTATATCGCAATCCGTTTGTCATGTTCGGCCTTGGCCCGATTTATCAATTTTTAATCGTGAATCGCTTTAACAGAAAAGGTGCAAGAACGAAGGAGCGCTTAAATACTTACTTAACAAATATTTCAATTGTTGCATTATACAGTCTAATGTGCTGGGTGATTGGATGGGAAGCATTTGTTTTGGTTCAGGCTCCAATCTTCTTAATCTCTGGTTCAGCTGGTATATGGCTTTTCTACGTTCAGCATACATTTGAAGATTCATATTTCGAAGCGGATGAGCATTGGGAATATGTAAAAGCTGCAGTTGAAGGCAGCTCCTTTTATAAGCTTCCGAAGCTGCTGCAATGGCTGACAGGGAATATCGGTTACCACCATGTCCACCATTTAAGTCCAAGAGTGCCTAACTATAAATTAGAGGAGGCACACGAAAATACTGAACCGTTAAAAAACGTTCCCACTGTTTCTTTAAAGACAAGCATACAATCACTTCGCTTCCGACTTTGGGATGAATTAAATAATAAGTTTGTTACTTATAAAGAGGCTGCTTATTACATGAAGAAACAGAGCGAAAGAGAGAAACAGCTTAATATTATTAAATAACCCATCTTATGTTTTACTTCCTATAAATTAAGGCAGGGCCTCACATTGAATGAGAACCTTGCCTTTTTATGTTAAAATTAAAATACGGAAGAAATGATTAATTTATTTGAGGGATAAGTATGGTAAACAAGTATTTAACAACGTTAAAAAGCTCAGGAATTGCTCCATATATTTGGAGTGTTTTTAGTATCCTGCCATTTTATTTTATTTTTCAATCTTCATCAACAATTGATATTATTATTGGAATCATCCTGACAATTCTTTTTTTTGTCACATACAGGCTTGCTTTTATTTCAAAAAAGTGGCCAGTGTATTTATGGACTTGTATTTTGATCGCTATTTCCATAACAATGACCATTCATTTTCAATTTGTCTATTTTGCTTTTTATATTGCCTACTATAATGGAAATATTAAAAATCGCATCGCTTTTTTAACGCTATATATCATCCATTTAATAGCCACAACTTTTTCGATTAATTATAACTTTATCCTGAGGGATGAGCTTTTTTTAAGTCAATTGCCATTTATCATTATTATTTGGATTAGTGTCATTCTTCTTCCATTTAATTTGTATAATAAGAAAAAACAAGAGAAGCTTGAAGAACAGCTTGAATATGCGAATAAGAGAATAGCGGATCTCGTGAAACAGGAAGAACGCCAGAGAATCGCCCGGGATTTGCATGATACATTAGGGCAAAAGCTCTCACTCATTGGATTAAAGAGTGATTTAGCAAGAAGATTAGTGTACAAAGACCAGGAACAAGCACGAAATGAAATGAAGGATGTTCAGCAAACGGCTAGAACAGCATTAAATGAAGTACGAAAAATGGTTTCTCAAATGAGGGGTATACGGATAAAAGAGGAACTTGTTAGCATAAAGCAGCTTCTTGATGCAGCACAAATCGAATTCATTTGCAGCAATGAACTAAAGCTTACTAATGTATCCATTTTTCTTGAGAACATTCTCAGCATGTGTATGAAGGAAGCTGTAACCAATGTTGTTAAGCATAGCAAGGCTACTCTATGTAAAATAACAATTGAGCAAACAGCTAATGAGGTTTGTATAAAGATTAAAGATAACGGGATTGGTATTGGGAGCAATTATGACGAGTTAAAAGGCAGCGGATTACTTGGTATTAAAGAAAGGCTGGAATTTGTCAATGGCACGCTTAAAATCATTGAACAAGATGGGACTGCCATTACGATGAAAGTACCAAATGTAATAAAGCAGGCAGATTAGGAGGAACATTCATGATTCGGATTGTCATTGCAGAGGACCAGCGCATGATGTTAGGCGCATTAGGTTCACTGCTCAATTTGGAAGATGATATGGAAGTAGTCGGAAAGGCGAGCAATGGCGTAGAAGCTATTTCACTCGTAAATCAACATAATCCAGACATTTGTATAATGGACATCGAAATGCCGGAAAAAAGCGGACTTGAGGCAGCAGAAGAATTAAAGGAATCCGGTTGCAAGGTCATTATCCTAACCACCTTTGCAAGAACAGGTTATTTTCAAAGAGCATTGAAGGCCGGTGTACGAGGCTATTTATTAAAGGATAGTCCAAGTGAAGAACTGGCAGACTCAATCAGAACAGTGATGACCGGAAGAAGAATTTATGCGCCAGAATTAATGGATGATGTTTATAACGAAGAAAATCCCTTAACAGATCGGGAAAAAGCGGTTCTTGAGCTTGTGGCTGATGGAAAAAACACGAAAGAAATTGCTGATGAATTGAGCATTAAAACAGGGACAGTACGAAATTATATCTCGCAAATTCTAGACAAACTTGAGGTAAAAAACAGAATTGAGGCCATAACTCAGTCTAAGGAAAAAGGCTGGTTTAAATGATAAAAATAATTTTTTAAAATATTTGTAAAAACCTCTCGACAAATGACCATAAATTGTCGGATAATTAAAAATAACAATCACGACAATTAGAAATTATTTAAAAATAATATTTAATTCTCTTTAGTGTTAGTCCTAAGGAACTTTTTTAGTGATTGAATAAATCATATAAAGTACATAGCATATAAAAAGGCAGGGAATTGAAGAATGAAAGACCATCAAATTGAAATTAACTTAGCGACAACTAGAAAAGAAAAGCCGGCATTCGACAAGCTTGAATTCGGAAGAACCTTTACAGATCATATGTTTATTATGGACTATACGGAAGGAAAAGGCTGGCATGAACCGAGGATTGTTCCATATCAACCTATTACTTTAGACCCTGCAGCCACAATTTTTCATTATGGACAGACAGTGTTTGAAGGGTTAAAGGCCTATTTAACGCAGGATGAAAAAGTTTTTTTATTTAGGCCAAATAAAAATTTTGAGCGGTTAAACCGATCAAGCGCTCGCTTGTGCATGCCTGAACTGGATGAAGAGCTTGCATTAGAGGCATTGAAAGAGCTAATTAGAGTTGACAGAGACTGGGTCCCTAATCTTGAAGGTACGTCTTTATATATTCGTCCATTCATTATTTCAACTGAAGTCCATTTAGGTGTATCAGCTTCCTTAAACTATCAATTTATTATCATTCTTTCTCCAGTAGGTGCTTATTATAAAGAAGGAATTAACCCAGTAAAGATCGCAGTTGAAACAGAATATGTTCGTGCGGTAAAAGGCGGTACTGGTGACGCAAAAACAGCAGGAAATTATGCTGGCAGCTTGAAAGCCCAAGAGGTTTCCGGTAAAGCAGGCTATTCCCAAGTTTTATGGCTTGATGGGAAAGAAAAGAAGTACATTGAAGAAGTTGGAAGCATGAATGTCTTCTTTAAGATTAATGGCGAAATTATTACGCCTGAATTAAATGGCAGCATTTTACAAGGGGTGACCCGTGATTCCATCATTCAGCTATTAAAGCACTGGAATTTACCAATTGTTGAACGGAAAATTTCTATGGATGAAGTTTACCAAGCAAGCTTAGACGGCAAGCTGGAGGAAGCGTTTGGCACTGGAACAGCTGCTGTTATTTCACCGATAGGCGAATTTTCATGGAAAAATGAAAAATTAATTGTGAACAATGGGCAAACTGGACAATTGGCGAAAAAACTATATGAAACTTTAACTGGCATTCAAAATGGAACTGAAGAAGATCCGTTTGGCTGGACTGTTGAAGTATAAGGAACTGCTCTTAGGCAGTTCTTTTTTTAATGGAATTATTTTACTTGCATTAAATATTATTCATGCTATTCTATGTATGAATATTATAAATATTTTCATTCTACTAGGGGCGCCTTTTGAGGCTGAGATGAACCCTTCGAACCTGATCTAGATCATACTAGCGTAGGGAAGTAGTTAACGATTACGTACTTTTCAACGTATTGACTTAACCGCTTTCCTAATATGGGAAGCGGTTTTTTTATTTTTTTCGTGTGTTATCGAAACACAAAATAAATATTAATTTTCAGGAGGAGAATGTAATGGAAATGGTTAAAACGAAAAGGTTTACTGAAAGATTATTTGAAAATGTACAGCCAATTTGGGAAAAGAATCACAATCATCCTTTTGTTCAGGAATTGGGGAAGGGAATATTAGATGAAGAGAAGTTTATTCATTATTTGAAACAAGACTATGTGTATTTAATTGATTACTCCAAACTTTTTGCAGTAGGTGTGATAAAGGCGAATGATCTAGAAACAATGGGGAAGTTTGCTAAAATCCTGCATGAAACTTTGCATTTTGAAATGGAATTACATAGGATTTTTGCTGCGGAATTTGGTATTTCTCGAGAAGAATTAGAAGCAACTAAACCTACTCCTGTCAATTTGGCGTATACGAGGTATATGTTAAATGTCGCTCAAAATGGCAGTTTACCAGAAGTAGTTTCCTGTCTTCTCCCTTGTGCATGGGATTATTGGGAAATTGGGAAGCTATTAAGAAAGCAGTATGGGGAACTATTATCTACTAACCGCTATGCTAAATGGGTAGAAACGTATGATTCTGAAACCTTTGGCAATGGAGCTAAATGGCTGATTGAACTAATGGATGAACTGGCAGAAGGAAAACCAGAGCGAGAACTCGCCGTCCTAGAAGAGCATTTCCAAATGACTTCAAAATACGAGTATTTATTCTGGGATATGAACTATTACAAACAGGACTGGCCAATTTAACGAATTAGATGGTGGAAATATGACATTAGAATTAAAGAATGTATCATTTGCCTTTAAAGATAAAAGTCAAGAAAACAAAATACTGTCAAATCTAAGCTTAACAGTAACTAATGGCGAATTTGTCTCTTTGATTGGAAAAAGCGGAACAGGTAAAACAACTATATTAAAATTAATTACCGGTCTGCTTAAACAAGATCGTGGAGAGGTTTTTCTGAATGGAAAAGCAATCACGCTTGGGGATATTGGCTATATGCCCCAGCGTGATTTGCTACTCCCTTGGCGAACGATACTAGAAAACATTATGATATCAGCCGAAATTCAGAAGAAAAATGGGCTAACAAAAGACAAAGCAAGAGAGTGGCTTCAACGAGTAGGTTTACTAGAGTACGAGAATTCATTTCCAAATCAGCTATCAGGAGGGATGAGACAAAGAGTTTCTTTTCTTCGGGCCTTATTAACAGGCAAGGAATTATTATTGCTGGATGAACCGTTCGGAGCGCTTGATTCCTTAACGAAAAAAGACATGCAAGCATGGCTGCTGTCCATATGGCAGGAATTAAACAAAACGGTATTGTTTATTACCCATGATTTGGAGGAAGCATGCTTTCTAAGTGACCGAATACTCTTGTTGCACCCTGATAAAACGCTAGAAGAAATTCAGGTCAATCTGAAACGTCCTAGAAAACTTGATATGCTGCACGAAAAAGAGCTGATTACATTAAGACAAAGCCTGGAGAAGAAGATTGCCTATGAAAAAATTTAAATTATGGATACAGACTTATAGTCTATTTCTCCTATTCTTCATGACAATCTTACTCTTATTAGAATGGCTAGTACAAAGTGAGTTCATTCCTGCCTTTATCATTCCGGCACCAACAAGAGTGATAATATCAATTTTTGAAAATTGGCAGCCGCTATTGTTAGAACACTTGCCAGCTACGATGCTTGAATTTCTAATTGGATTTCTCCTAGCTGCTATGGGAGGAATTGTGTTGGCAGCAGGGATGTTTTTTTTCAAAACACTAGAAAAAATGCTTTATCCTGCAGTGCTAATTTCGCAAATGATTCCAATCATTGCCTTGTCGCCCATTTTCGTCCTTTGGTTTGGCTATACGATTTGGAGCAAGGTCGCTGTAACGATTCTTATCTCATTTTTTCCTATTGTTGTAGGCACATATGATGGACTTAAATCGAGTGATCAGGAATATAGCGAATTATTGCGTTCCATGGGCGCAAACCACTGGCAGATCTTCTTAAAGCTAAACATTCCGATGGCATTGCCTTCTTTTTTCTCAGGACTAAAGCTTGCAATCGTATATGCCCTCGTAGGAGCAACGATTGGAGAATGGCTCGGGGCTAGTGAGGGGCTTGGTTACTATAGCCGAAGGATGTCGGGGAATTTAAATGCAGAAGGAGTTTTTGCTGCTATTACGATCTTAACTTTACTTGGCATCCTTTTGTTCGCCATTGTAAAAGCAGCAGAAAAATATATGCTGAAGTGGAAAAATGCAGAATAATTTACAGTTGGAGTTGGTCAGAAAATGAAGAAAACATCGTTCAGTTGCCTTTTAATTATTATGATCGCTATTATGCTTGCAGGCTGTAACACAGGAAAAAACGAAGCTAGTCATGGATATCAACAGAAAGAGCTTGAAGATATAAGTATTATGCTTGACTGGTATCCGAATGCTGTTCATTCAGCTATTTATGTTGCTAAAGAAAAAGGCTATTTTGAAGACGAAGGTCTAGATGTAAAAATTGAAATGCCTGCTGATACGAATGATCCGTTAAAGCTTGCCGCTACCGGAAAAGTTGATTTAGCGATCAGCTATCAAAGCCAGTTGCTTGTTTCCAGAGCAGAGGATATACCAGTCGTCTCAATTGCTGCATTTGTTAGACATTCTCTTGATGCGATTATGTATAAGACTGAAAACGGCATTCAATCTCCAAAAGATTTAGAAGGGAAAAATGTTGGCTACCCGTCAGCTTCAGTAAGTGAGGCAGTTGTTGCATCAATGGTGGAAAATGATGGCGGGGATATGAGTAAAGTCAAAATGACAGATGTTGGCTGGGATTTAATGGCTTCCTTAGCGACAAATAATGTCGATGCCCTTGTTGGAGCCTACATTAATCATGAGCAAGTCCTTTTACAAAAAGAAGGCTATAACATCGATGTTCTTCGATTGCCAGATTACGGTGTGCCTGATAATTATGAACTTATTATCGTTACAGGAGAAAATACTTTAGAAAAGAAGAAAGCATCCTTTGAAAAGTTTTGGCGCGCAGTCACAAAAGGGCATAAAGACGTTAAAGAAAACCCTGATGCCGGACTCAAGGTGTTATTAGATCATGAAAATGATAGCTTTCCTTTAGATGCAGAGGTAGAAAAGAAGAGTTTAGAAATTCTTTTGCCGTTAATGGATGATGAGAGTGCACCATTCGGCTACCAGGATGAAGCGGTTTGGGAGGAAGTAGCAGATTGGCTATACGACTCAAAGGTGATTAAAGAACAAGTCGACCCAAAAGCAGCCTTTGAAAATATCGTGTCAAAAAAATTAACAAAGGAGTGACAGACATGCAAAAAACAAAAAAAATTACCTTAACTGCCATTATCGCCGCAATCACCACCGTTTCAAGCAGTTTCATTTACATTCCAGTTGGTTTTGCGAAAATTTTTCCGATTCAGCATTTTGCCAATGTCCTTTCAGCCGTTTTACTTGGACCTTGGTATGCAGTGATTCAAGCATTTATCTCTTCATCGTTAAGAAATATGCTTGGTACCGGGAGTTTATTTGCTTATCCAGGCAGTATGATTGGTGCATTTCTCGCTGCAATACTATATCGTAAAACGAAGAATTTAGGGCTTGCCGCAACAGGAGAGGTTATTGGTACAGGTATTCTTGGTGCTATGGCAACTTACCCAATTGCTGTGCTCCTGCTGGGAAAAGAAGCCACATTATTTGGATTAATCCCAGCCTTTACGATGAGCTCCTTTACTGGTGCGATTATGGGCTTTGCTCTATTAAAAAGTTTGATCAAAAACAAAGCGATTGGGGGAATGCTTCATGAAAACAGCACTTACAATCGCAGGCTCTGATTCTGGCGGGGGTGCAGGAATTCAAGCAGATTTAAAGGCCTTTGCAGCTCAAGGCGTATTTGGCATGTCAGTCATTACAGCCGTTACTGCACAAAATACACAGGAAGTTCGCTCAGTTCATAATATTGATCTATCCATCATCCAAGATCAAATAGAAGCGGTATTCGATGATATTCGAGTAGATGCTGTTAAAATCGGGATGCTTTCTACGCCTGAAACAGTGGAGGTAGTTTCCTGCTCTTTGCAAAAATATAATCCAGATTATATTGTATTAGACCCAGTCATGGTATCTAAGGGCGGACATCACTTATTACAAGAAGAAGCCATTGCAGCCCTGAAAGAAAAATTAATTCCTTTATCAACCGTTGTAACACCCAATATTCCTGAAGCAGAGGTATTAATTGGCCGTAAAATTCTCAATGAAGAAGATCTACTAGATGCTTGCTTAGTGATTAAAGCACTAGGTGCAAATTCAGTTCTTTTAAAAGGCGGGCATCTGAGCGGTGAGCCTAATGATTTATTTTATGATGGAAACAGCTTCCATTGGATAAAAGGTAAAAGAATTCACACAAAAAATACCCACGGAACAGGCTGTACACTTTCATCTGCTATCACAGCTAATTTAGCGAAGGGTGAGTCTCTATTAGAAGCTATTCATATATCAAAAAAATACATCACGACTGCTATCAGGCACAGTCTTAATATAGGGCATGGGCACGGGCCGACTAACCATTTTTACGAGCTCTATGAAAAAGCAAATCTGCTAATCAAGCAAAACTCCTAAACATTCAGGCTTGGAGGACAAATGAATGAACAAAGACGCGATTAAACATTTATTTTCGATAATAAAGGAACGCAATCCGCTTATTCATCATATTACGAATAACGTCACGATAAATGATTGTGCAAATGCAACACTTGCGATTGGGGGTTCTCCCGTCATGGCGACAAGTATTGAAGAGGTTGCGGATATGGCAAGTCTCTCAAATGCACTAGTTATTAATTTTGGCACGATCGATGATTTAACTTATCGTGCGATGATTCGAGCAGGGCAAGCCGCAAATGAAAAAGGAATTCCAGTCGTTTTTGATCCAGTCGGAGTTGGAGCTACTCCATTTAGAACGGAAAAAGCATTGGATTTTATCAAAAAAGTGCATGTTTCCATCATAAGAGGAAACGCAACGGAGGTTTTTGCCTTAATTGGCGGTAAGGCCGTAACAAGAGGGGTTGACGCTGGAGACATTTCAATTTCGAAGGAAGAACTGGCGATCAAAACAGCTAGACAGCTTAACGCAATTACAGTCATTAGCGGGGAGATAGACGTTATTTCCGATGGGAAAAAGACCGTTAAAATAGCGAATGGGGATGTTTGGCTAACCCGTATTACAGGAACAGGATGTATGACCGCTTCTTTAATCGGCTGCTTTGCGGGAATTACAGATGACCTATTTTCTGCAGCGGTCGCCGGAATGTCGGCTATGAGTTTAGCAGGTGAAAGGGCAAGAAATAGATTACAAGATTGTGATGGCATCGGGACTTACCGTATCAAGCTTATGGATGAGATCTCGTTAATGGATGAACAAATATGGGAAGAAGGTGTTCGTTTCGCATGAAACCAAACTATACATTATATTTAGTGACTGAAGAATCAGCTCCTCTTGAAAAGCTTCTCCAAACTGTTGAGAATGCTGTGAAAGGCGGAGTGACGATTGTTCAGCTCCGTGAAAAACAAAGCAGCGGAAAGCTTTTCTATGAAAAGGCAAGTAAACTAAAAGCTTTGCTTGATCGCTATCAAGTACCGCTCATTATTAACGATCGAATTGATGTTGCATTAGCCGTTCATTCAGCTGGCGTTCATATTGGTCAAAGTGATCTTCCGTTATTGTCCGTTAGAGAAATGGTACCTGACTCGATGATCGTTGGAATTTCTGTATCAACTGTAGAAGAGGCAAAAATAGCAGAAAAAAATGGCGCTGATTATATTGGTGTAGGCGCATGTTTTCCAACACAATCGAAAGACAATGCGAAAGTGCTTCCAGAAGGAATGCTTGGATCGATCATCAAGGAGGTTTCCATACCAGTAGTGGCTATTGGAGGAATCAAGCTTGAAAATATTGCGGAACTGCAAAAAAATAAACTCGCTGGATATGCCATTGTATCAGCAATTATGAAAGCAAAAAATCCTTTAGAATCGGCAGAAACTTTTAGAAAAGCTATTGACCGCTAAATTCTATGTACTCCACTATTTCTTTTAAAAAATGGTGGAGTTTTATTACTTTCATAGTAGGATACACTTTTATTACAAATATTTTCTTAAATTAAAAAGAATCTTTTTGAAAATTATGTCGATATATCATTACATATGTTATTATTTAATAATGTACAACATTAAAGTGATGGAGGAATAAAAAAGTGAAAAAATCTTTTACAATCATCTTAGCGACTTTACTTACAATAATGATCGCTCTCGTAGGGTGTGGAAAGAAAGAAGAAAATCAATCAACAGGAAATGAATCTGATGCAGGAAAAGGTCCAGAAAAAGCCTCTGTCAACATCGGAATGCTTAAATTAACGAGTTCAGCACCATTATTTATCGCATTAGAAAAAGGATTTTTCGAGGAAGAAAATATAGATGCAAAAGCTACTTGGTTTGAGGCAGCACAGCCGATTGCAGTCGCAACAGCAGGGGGCAGTGTAGATGTTGGGGCTACTGGAATTACTGCAAGTCTATATAATATGGTCGCTGGCGGACAGAAATTATGGATTGTTGCTGATAAAGGCCGAGAGCAGAAAGGCTACTCTTCATCTGCCTTGCTTGTGCCAAATGACTCAGATGTATCCAAGATTGAAGATTTAAAAGGAAAGAAAATCGGGATTACTCAAACAGGTTCTACCTTCCATTATATGGCGGGCAGAGTATTAGAAAATCATGGTTTAAGCATTGCTGACGTACAATTAGTTCCACTTAATAGTATTAAAGGTCTGATGGAAGCTTTAAATAGCAAGCAGGTAGATGCTGTCATTTTAAATGAGCCTAATATTTCAACAGTTGAGGCTGAAGGATATGGGAAAGTCATTTCTCAAATTGGAGAAGAAATCGATTATCAAACTTCAGGAATTTTCTTCTCGCCTGCTTTTGCAGAGAATAAAGATGCAGCTGTAAGGTTCTTTAAAGCGTATATTAAGGCATCTCGTTACTACTATGATGCTGTTTTAGTGAAAAAGGATGGAGAAACTGTACCAGGGGAAAACTACGATGAAGTCATAAATATCATTGCTAAGTATACGGACCAAGATCCTGAGCTTATCAAAAAAGGCCTGCCATATATGGATCGTGATGGAAAATTACTAGAGTCTGACATTCAGACACAAATTGATTGGTATGCAAAAGAGAAACTGATAGATAAGGCTATTGACAGTAAAGAAATTGTCAATACAGAGTTGTTAGAGGAAGCATTAAAAGAACTAGGGGAATAACATCATGAGAATAGTTGTAGAAGACGTCAGCAAGAAATTTGCTGATTCGAAAAAAAGGGAAGTAACGGCTCTTGAAAATATTAATTTTGCAATCGAAAATCAAGAGTTTGTCGTTCTTGTCGGCCCGAGCGGCTGCGGGAAATCTACCTTGCTTAATATTGTTGGCGGCTTAATGTCGCCTAGCGAAGGACAAGTATATTTTGAAGGCACCCAAGGAAGAGAGCCCAATTTAGGGATCGTTTTTCAGGAAATTGCTTTATTTCCTTGGCGTACTGTTTTTGAAAATGTCGTTTATGGTCTTGAAGAAAAGGGAGTCAGTAAAAAAGAAAGAGAAGAAAAAGGAAAATACTATATTGATATGGTAGGTCTAACTGGTTTTGAAGGTGCTTATCCTAAGCAGCTTTCGGGTGGAATGAAACAGCGGGCAGGTATTGCCCGTGCCCTTTCTGTCGAACCGGACCTTCTTCTCATGGATGAACCATTTTCTGCATTAGATGCTCAAACCCGAACAATTATGCAAGAGGAGCTCTTAACGATTTGGAATCGTACGAAATTAAGTACCCTATATGTTACACATAACATTCAGGAAGCTGTCTATTTAGCTGACCGAGTTATCGTATTATCCCGTCATCCAGGCAAAATCAAAAGCATTATTCATATTGATTTACCGAAAATGGGCCGGGATGAAGATAAGTATCGCAGTCAATTTGAACAATATTCCACTGATATTTGGAATTTAATACGCCATGATGCCCAGGAAGCATTAAAGGAGGCGTAGAAAATGAGTGAAAATAAACAAATCATCAAAAATCGAGTCGGGTTTCTTGAAAAGAAAATACCAACCTATGCATCCGTATTAGGCATTACAGGGCTTTTGCTCATTTGGGAACTCGTTTGCCGAATGAACATCGTCCCGCCGCTTTTCTTACCGGCACCAACAGCCATTGTCACAGCTGGCTGGGAATTGATTAGCAGCGGGGAGCTCATGAAAAACTTATTAGCAAGTTTATATCGAATTGGCTGGGGCTACCTACTTGGAGCTACTGTAGGTATTATTATTGGTCTCATTCTTGGCTTTTCAAAATGGGCCGATGCTATCTTTACACCTATTGTATATTCAATTTATCCGATACCAAAAATCGCGTTACTCCCGCTTATTATCTTATGGTTCGGAATTGGGGAATTGCCAAAAGTCGCCATTATTGCGCTAGGTGTATTTTTTCCAGTATTAATTAACACATTTTCCGGAGTAAAAAGTGTAGACCAAATCTTAATAAAAGCGGCAGTCACCTTTGGGTCCAATCATTTCAATGTGATTCGAAAGGTCATATTGCCTGGAGCGCTTCCAACCATTTTTGCAGGTCTTAAGTTGGCAGCTGGTACAGCTCTTTTGCTATTAGTATCTGCTGAAATGATTGCTGCACAGTATGGAATTGGCGCAATGGTGCTGCATTACGGGAACCTGATGATTACGAATAAATTAATGGTGGGCGTTTTATTACTTTCGTTTTTAGGATTGCTTTTTAACCGGGTGCTTCAGTGGCTGGAAAGAAAGCTTATTCCGTGGAAATAGAACAATAAAGGTGGTCTTTAAACATGAAAACAATGACTGCATCAGAACTTGCTGAAAAACTCACTAAGAATGAAGAAGTGTGTATTCTTGACGTAAGATCGTCTGAAAAATATAATGCCTACCATATTGATAATGAAAATGTTCGCAGTTTAAACATTGAAAAATCGAATATTTTTACTTTTAACGAAGAAGTGGTTTCGTCATTGCCGAAGAACCAAGAAATCATCGTCACTTGCACGACAGGCAATTCCGCAAGAAAATGTGCTGACATACTGTCTGAGAAAGGCTTTGATGTTACCGTGCTATCAGGCGGCGTTACTGCCTGGAAGGAAATAAATGATTAAGACACACGAAAGAAGCAGCCGATTAGGCTGCTTTTCATTATGTTCAACGTGAATCTGATTTAAAGGCCATTCGATTAAATAAATAAACAAAGACTAGAAATATCGTATAACCGCAAAAGGAATACGAGTGCTTCCAAGAATCTTCATGGATAAAAAATCCGATTTCCTCTGCAAACTTTTCTGCGCATGCTGCAAGTAAGCTAACAACCAAAATAAGGACAGCTTTTTTCCAAACATTTAACCTGTTCATCAATAATAGAAAGATAGAAACGAAAAGAGGTAATCCAATTAAAGTAAACATTATATTTATGGAGAAAACTTCTGGAAAAATTCTTTTTGGAAAAGAATACATGCCAATCCCAACAAAAACTAGATCAAGATACGTCCCAATTAATGATGCAAGAAGAAGGGCGGGAATCATCTTTTTAATCTCGCAGAAAAATGGCCTTTTTTGTAATTCCTGCAAGTTCGATCCTTTCAAGTGTTTTGCAATAGTCATTTTCGATCTCTCCATCAACTTTTTCTTCGGTTGCAGCCAAGTATTGAACGACCTTCCAATCGTTAAACCAGTCCCCTGGTTCAGCTGGCTGATGTACTTTATTTCTCCATGCAAATTCAAGCCTCGGACTGTACAATTTAGATGAACCTTGAGCAATCTTGCAAGATTTAATACTAGGATTCAGCAACGTTCCTGGGGCCCCTTCATTGATATTGTTAAACATATGCGGCCAATAATCCTTTCGCGAACCAGTATGTGGATTTTCATTAGCCCATTCTTTCACTAATAAATATCTTTCTTTATTGCTGAATAAAACGGCATATAATCTTTTTCCTAACAAGATCCGCTCATGCAAGCTTTCAAAATGGCGCAGTGTCTGCCCATTCAGCTTCATGATCCCATTTTCTAAAAATGGAAAAAGAATATGGTTCATCGAGAGGAAATCCTGCAGCATAAATTCTAATGTGTTAAGGACATTCTTTTTGTATGTGGGATGTTTAAGCACCCTTTCTTCAAGATAGCTTTGTTCATTAACTACTAGAGCCATAGTAAGAATATATGGATCACGATTATACAAAAAATGATTCCAAATCGTTTCCATGAACGAGGATATATGTAAATGAGGCAATAGGTGAAAAAAGTTTCTTCCCCACTTCAGGCTTTCTTCATAGATTAAAAATTGCGGGTAAGCATCTTGAAAAATCAGCCAATTCCCACGTTCCAAAAACGAAAAGAACGAATCAGCTTCTTTTCTTGAAAGCAACCTCTTTAATAAGCTCCCCTTTAAATCCGTCATATTCCAGCCGCCATTTCGCGATACCATGTGCCCGAGAAAGGCCCAGTGAATCTCTGGAAACCGATTATAGAAATCTAAATATGCTTTCGTTCGAGTGATATTATTTTTATTTAGCAGACTTGTCCGAGCTTTAATTCTTTGAAGAAGGGACTTTTCATCGAGGGAGAGCTCAGCTTTGATATTTGGCATTCCGCTTTTTTTCTTTAAATCTTTCTTTATATGAATAAGAGTTTCGGAAAGCGGCGGTTTGTTTTGTTGAAAAATGTTTAATAAGATGATAATCACCTTCTCAAAGAATTCTCCGGTTCAGAGATGAATATGTATTTTGTAAGACGCAATTTGCTAAGGAGATGAATGAGATTGATGAATCATGCCATAATGGAAGGAATTAATAATCTTATAGAGGTGCTAAGAAAAGACCAGAAACCCGATGGCAGTTGGGATTATCCCTTTGAAACGGGCATTTCCACAGATTGCTATATGATTATTTTATTAAGGACATTAGAAATAAATGATGAAAAATTAATTTTGGATTTGACGAAGAGGATTTTAAACAGACAAGATGGAAACGGGGCTTGGAAGTTATATTATGATGAAGGCGATGGGAATCTCACTGCAACTATTGAGGCTTATTACGCATTGCTCTATTCTGGGTATTATCAGAAAACGGACATTAGATTAAGGGCAGCCAAAAAGTTTATATTGAAAAAAGGCGGCATAGAAAAAGCACAAATGTTTACAAAAATTATGCTGGCGATGACAGGACAAATGAATTGGCCTAGTTTTTTTCCTGTTCCATTAGAATTGATCCTGCTCCCAATTTCCTTCCCAATAAATTTCTATAGTTTTTCGGAATATGGAAGAGTAAATCTCGCCCCAATCATGATTCTTGCAGATCGAAAGTTTCAGCTTAAATCAAGCAGCAGTCCGGATTTATCAGATTTATTCATTCAGAGAGGTTCAGAGTTTGAAGGTGAATTGGATGAATGGCGATCCGTGCTCTCAACAATTGAAAAAGGGATTAAAAGTTTAATAGGATTGCCGAGCCAAATTCATAAACTGGCCACAGAACAAACTAAACAATTTATGCTCCAGCGAATTGAGCCAGATGGAACTTTTTTTGGATATTTTAGCTCCACATTTCTGATGATTTTTGCGTTATTATCCCTTGGTGTTTCAAAAAAAGATTCAGTCATTACAAACGCAATCAATGGGTTAATGAAAATGAAATGTGACATTAAAGGACTTCCCCATATGCAATACACAACGGCAACCGTGTGGAATACTTCATTAATCAACTATGCATTGCAGGAGGCTGGCGTTTCTGAAAAAGACGCAATGGTAAGAAAAGCAAACCATTATTTGCTGAAAAAACAGCAGTATAAATATGGAGACTGGGTCGTAAATAATCCAAATGCATTTCCAGGAGGCTGGGGTTTTGGTGATGTAAATACGCTCCACCCGGATGTAGATGACACTACCTCTTCATTACGTTCGATTGCAAGAAGTGTTATGACGAATCCGAGTTACCGTCAATCATGGGGCTTAGGGGTATCATGGGTCCTATCCATGCAAAACGACGATGGGGGCTGGCCAGCTTTTGAAAAAAATACAAATAGTAAGTTACTTCAGTTATTGCCTATTGAAAAGGCTGAGTATTTATTAGTTGACCCATCTTATGCAGATTTAACAGGGCGGACCCTTGAATTTCTTGGAAACTTCACGAATCTAGCAAAGAATTATGCTCCTATCCAAAGTGGAATGAATTGGCTAATTAGAAGCCAAGAAAAGAATGGTTCCTGGTATGGAAGATGGGGGATTTGTTATATTTACGGGACATGGGGTGCGTTAACAGGGCTTAAAGCAGCCGGTGCTTTACCCGGAAATCAGACGATTATAAAAGCGGTCAACTGGCTGAAGGAAATCCAAAACCCAGATGGCGGCTGGGGAGAGTCGTGTAAAAGTGATAGTGAACAAAGATATATTCCTTTAAATATTAGCACATTAACGCAAACTGCTTGGGCAGTAGATGCACTAATTTCGGTTCATGAACAGCCAACAAAGGAAATAGAGTCTGGGGTACAATTTATTTTAAATAATCTTAATAATGACGACTGGACGACAGATTACCCAAAGGGGCAAGGACTGGCAGGCGATTTTTATTTTCACTACCACAGCTATCGCTATATATTTCCGTTGCTTGCTTTAGCACATTATCATGGAAGATATTCTTAAGAACTATTAAATGATACTTTTTTACAATTTCTTACTCAAGTAACCTAGAATAATGATAAAATAGGCAATATTACCATTTAGTTTTCATAGTCAGGAGGAGTACTACAATTGAACCCAAAATTTAACAAACCAAAAGGATTCAGTGAAATATTAGATCACACCTTTAGTTTAAGTAAAAATCGATTTAAAGATTTTTTTATGATTTTACTTATTTTAATAGGACCGGTTTACTTGCTTCAGGCGATTATTCAGCTGTTTTCTGGAGTAAGCTTCTTTAGAGAGCTTGGGAGCGGGGGTGCTTGGTACGAGAAAATTCTATCAGGTATGGAAGCAGAATCATCCGTAAACAGTCTCGGATCAGGTGTTGGTTTATTCCTTGTAGGCCTTATTAGCTTTCTATTATTTCCAGTTGCAGAAGGAGCGATATTATTCGCCATCAATCATATTCGAAAAAATGAAGAATACACAGTTGGATCAGTGATAAAAGAAGCCTTTACTAGGTTCTGGCCAATGATTGGCAGCAGTATTTTATTTGGATTAATCACATTTGGTTTAGTGATTGTTCCCGTTTTCTTTGTCAGTATGACTGGATTCATTGGATCTATTTTGCATCCTGCCATCGGAATTCTGCTAGCTATTATACTATTCCTAGGCTGTGCAGTCGGCATTGGCTACTTATTGACACGCTGGAGCTTTTATTTTGGTTCAGTTGTGCTTGACCGGGAATCTCCAGGATTTTCAAATAGCTGGAGGCTCACCCAAAAACGGACTTGGATTTTAATGGGACTATATATTTTATTCTTTTTAATTATTTCAAGTATTAGTTTTGCAGTTGAAATGACTTTTAGTATATTCCTAGGCTATAGTGTATTGCTGTCAATCATTTCAAATCTAGTCACTTTATTCACTACTATGATTCTTTCTGTAGGCTATGGAGTCATGTATCTTGATCTAAAAATTAGGCATGATGCAGACGACTTAAAGGAAATGATTGATGACTATCATAATTATTAAAAACCTATTTAAGTTAGGTGATCATTAATGTTGGAGACGAACAAGACAAAGGATGAGCTTCAGCGAATATTAGGTGACAAAGAATACCGAGTTTATTATAGCGATTCCAAAAGTATGTTAGAGATTTGGTGGGAAGAAGCGAAAAAGTGGATGGCAGAGCAGCTGTCGAAGCTTTTTCCTTCTTTCGAACCATCGAGTGGTGCATCAGGATTTATTTTAATCGTTATCCTCATTATCGTTGTTGTATTGCTCAGTATTGCTGTATTTGTAATTGGAAGAAATACAAAAAGAAATCGAATGCTGCGTGACAAAAAACCGCTTCAATCTGTGAAGGAATTGAATTGGTCGTTTCAGCGGCATCTATTAGAAGCAAGGAACCGTGAAGCTTTAGGGGAATACACATTATCAACCAGACATATGTTTTTAGCTTTGCTATTTTATTTTCATGAGAAAGAATGGCTGGAGGCTAGGATTTGGAAGACAAACTGGGAATATTATGACGAGCTCCAAAAGGTAAACTCTAGCTGGGCAAAAGCTTTTTTTAACCTTACCAATTTATTCGATGAGGCGGCATATGGAGAACGTGAAATTACGAAGGAAGAATACACCCAGTTCCGCAGTGAAGCGATGTATTGGCTACAGGAAACAGATGCTAAGCTTAAGGGATAAGGGGGGAGGTCAACTTGTTAAAATCTATTTCAAAGGGACGAGCCTGGATATACCTAATCACACTTCTAATCTTATTTACGGTGATTAGTTATTTCTCTTTTTCTCCTGAACCTAAGTTCTATCCCAATTATGTATCGGACTCTCCATCCCCAACAGGTGTAAAGGCATTGTATACATACTTAGGCAAGGAAAATAAAGTGAAGAAATGGTCCCATGCCCCAAAGTTTTTGAACAAAAGAGAAAATAAACAATTACTAATCATGGCAGAGCCGCATTTCTTCCCCAAAAATGAAGAAATAGAAGATTACATCGATTATATGAAAGCTGGTCATACGATTCTATTATTTAAAAAGAATCCTGCAGGGATATTCGATTTGAAAACAGTACCAATTAGCGGGCATGCCTCAATTAATGATGAAGCTGAAGTATATAATCGTGATGGGAAGAATTATCAAGCCGAAATAAGCTCTGGCGTACGTATTCAAACAAGTCAGCACGATGAAATATTATTGTCCGATCAAGCAGGTACAGTAGCAGTAAAACGTCCTATAGGCAATGGACAGTTAATTGTTTCCATTGCTCCTGAATGGATGACAAATGGAAAAATATTAGACTATGATCATCCTGCTCTTCTATCAGCTCTCTTAACTGAAGAGGGCGCACAGACGATTTTATTTGATGAATACATACACGGCGGGGAAAATGCCGCGAAGGTGTCAGCCTTATATCCTAAATGGTTCTTGCTGCTGATGCTTCAAGGGATCATCATTGCTGTTCTTTTTCTTTGGCACAAAGGAAAACGATTCGGGCCTATCTTCACTCCGAGAGAGGAAACTGTTCGATTTAGCGACGAGAGCCTTCAGGCTTTGTCAGCTTGGTTTATTCGCGGCCGAAGATATCATGATTCATTATTGATACAGGCTGATTATGTGAAGCTGCTCATGCAAGAACGATGGGGTATTCCTTACGGCAAGCAATGGGCTGACCTATCAGATGTTCTGAAACGAAAATGGGTGAATCTGCCGCAGAATGAGATTCAACCTTTTCTGTTAGGTTTATCCGCTATTTTAGCGAATGAAAAAATAAACAAGCAGGAATACTTGCTATGGTCGAGAAAGCTTGATCGTTTAAAGAAAGAGGTGGAAGAAAGATGAGGACGGAGTTAACATCCTTATTAGAAAAATATGAAGAGCGTATTTTAGGCCAGAGTTTAAATCTTCGGCTTCTATTATCCGCTATTTTAGCAGGCGGCCATGTACTGTTAGAAGGTGTACCCGGTACGGGAAAAACTCAAATGGTACGAACTCTTGCCAGCCTGCTTGGAGGCAGCTTTAACAGAATACAATTTACTCCTGACCTTCTGCCTAGTGATATTACAGGCAGTACGATATATAACATGAAAGACAGCAATTTCCAAACATTAAAAGGGCCCGTATTTACGAATATTCTTTTGGCTGATGAGATAAACCGGACACCTGCGAAGACACAAGCTGCACTTTTAGAAGCAATGGAAGAAAAGCAGGTGACTATTCAAGGGGAAACTTATCAGCTGCCCGATGTCTTTTTTGTAGTGGCCACGCAAAATCCAATTGAATTTGAAGGAACCTATCCGCTGCCAGAGGCACAGCAGGATCGATTCTTATTTAAGCTTCACATTGACTTCCCAGCTTTTGAAGAAGAGAAGAATGTTTTAAAGCAGGTTATTGAAAACAGCTTTGACGGAAGTCTTGTTACTCCAATACTTGATATGAACCATTTTCTGTCGATCAAAAAAGAAATTCAAAAATCTACAATTGGTGAAGGTGTATTAGACTATATTATGCAAATCGTACGGAAAACACGTGAATCAGAGTCCATCCGCTTTGGGGCAAGTACGAGAGCTGCCATTTCCATTGGAAAAGCGGCGCAAGCTTGGGCATATTTGGCTGGAAGGGATTATGTCACGCCAGATGATATTAAAATCGTGGCTAAATCGGCGTTAAGACATCGAATTCAGTTATCTCCACATATAGAATTGGAGGGAGTGAGCGTTGACCAAATCATTGAAGAGCTTGTGGGGTCGATTCCTGTTCCAAGATAGAGGGATATTGCCGACTAAAAGGTTGTTGTTGATTTTCTTTATTCTTTCTATTGTTTTAATAATGGGTACAGCTATAGATATCCCGTGGAAATTTGTCATTATCGTTAATATTTTTGTTTTTGCTGCTAGCCTTCTGGATTTACTGTTTTCACCTAACAAAAAGGAGATTATTCTTAAGCGTATCATTCCTGAGGAGATGGAAAGAGGGAAGTCATATGCCATCCAAATCGAAATAAATAATCATTCACTGCAATCCTTTTATTTTCGATTGATAGATGGAATCCCTTTAGACTTTCATCGCCCTTTTCCTTTTCATGGAAAGATTGAAAAGGGATCTTCCACTATACCCTCATATGAAACAAGAGCAAGTGTGAGGGGAAAATATGAGATTCATAAGCTTTATTTCCGTTACTGCAGTTCTTTAGGCTTGTGGGAAAAACAGATGACGGTTGAATTACATGATTCTGTTAAAGTCATTCCCGATCTATCGGAGACGAAGCAATATTTAGAAAGTGCACAGGCGTTTTTACTATACGAAGGTGTAAAAATCCGTAAGCGGCAAAGTGGAGTAGGGGATTTTGCCAAAATTCGCAGCTATGTTGTTGGGGATGATCCTCGAAAAATTAATTGGCGGCAAACAGCGAAGCTTCGTGAAGTAATGACAAATGAATATGAACCAGAGCATGGGAAGTATGTGACGTTATTAATTGATTGCGGGCGAATGATGGGTGCTGAGCTTGAAAAGGGAAATCGGCTTGAAAGATCGTTAGAAGCAGCACTGACAGTAGCAGTAGCTGCCCTGCAAAAAGGAGATCAAGTGTCTGTCCTGGCTTTTTCCAAGGAAGTGAAAGTATTTGTTCCTCCAGCTAAAGGGTTGGCTCACTTGCAGACGATTCTTCATGCCATTTATAATCTTGAGGTGGATGCTTCCGAATCCAATTATGCTGCTGTCCTGCAATATTTAGAAACAATGCAGAAAAAGCGCAGCCTTCTTTTCCTATTCAGTGATGTCGCAACCTTTCTTCATGAGGAAACAGCCCTTGCCTATTTAAAACGGCTTAGACAGCGGCATTTGTTTCTAATGATGGGCCTAGAAGATGTGACGTTATTAAAAACAATCAATACTAAGCCAGACCAAGTACAAAAAGCAATGATAAAAAGTATCGCGCAGCAGCAAATGCTTATTAAGAAAAGAGAAAAACTGAAATGGGAAAAACAAGGCCTCTTAATCGTAGAGGCCCTTGAGGAAAAACTAGCGGTTACAGCCGTTTCTCATTACATAGATATTATGAATCGGAATCTATTATAGCTTGTTTTCGCATTAATGAAAGCTTACCAATCGCAATATAAAGGATTAAACCAATAATCGTAATGAAAGCAACGATATACTTTGCTTCTAATGAAATCTTTGCCGGTGTGATAAAGCCTTCAATGATTCCAGCAATAACAAATAACGGAATGGTTCCGAGCAATAATTGAACAGAACGGCTAGCTTGGTGCTTTAGCTGAAACCCTCTTGAGAAATTTCCTGGAACGAAGAGCTTATAGCCCATTAACAATCCAGCACCGCCAGCAATGAAAATGGCTGTAAGCTCAATCATTCCATGTGGGACAATATATGCCCAAAAATCATAAGACTTCCCATGATTCCAAAAGAGGGCGGCAAGTGCACCAACAATGATCCCATTATAAATCAATAAATAAATCGTTAATATTCCAAAGGTGACACCGCCGGCAAAAGCCAAAATCGCTACTTGAATATTATTCGTCATAATGCTGGCAGACATGAATGGGGAATCAACCGCTCCATCGCCGCTGCCTAATTTGTCAGGATCCACACCTTGGGCGATATCTGCAGGAAGGATCGAGTAAATATGCATCGGGTCATCAACAACTGAAAAAAAGCTGCCAACCCCGCCAACAGTAAAAAGAACCATGGCGGCAATAATAAACTTCCATTGCTCTATTAATAGACCGATAAATTTCGTCCGGAAAAAATAGCTTGCTTGTTTCATACTTGTCATTTGATTTTTATACAATAAGTTATGTGATTTTGACACGAGTGCATTTAAATATTGGGTAACATCTTCATTTGGGAAGTAAGTTTGACTGTACGATAAATTTTGGGCAGCCTTTTGATAAAGGCGGTAGTAGTGATTAATGTCTGCACCTGTTATCTTTCTTTTTCTTTTCTGCATGGATGCTGCCATCTGTTCAAGCTGCTGCCAATCTTCACGGTGCTGCTTAATAAATTGCTTAACATTCATATTGACACCTCTTGTAAACTGCTTTTCTCCTTATTATAGTAATTTTGTAGAAAAATAGAAACAGCTAGAGAAATATTATGAAAAATGGAGGGGACTTCAATGAACCAAGACCGTATCGGAATAAAAACTCCAGAATATGTTTCACTAAATTTTCAGCTGGCTGGTCTTGGAAGCAGGACTGCAGCTTATATAATTGATCAGGCCATCTTAATCGTTGTGAACATTTTGATTGTCATTGTCCTTATTTTGTTATTATCTGGACAGTCAGATATCGTATTATGGGCCGAATTAAATTCTGTCACTGCTGCAATCACAATCATTTTATTGTTCATTCTCAATTGGGGTTACTTTTTTGCATTTGAATACTTTTCCGGCGGGCGAACGATTGGCAAGAAAGTATTGGGTTTGCGTGTTATACAAGAAAATGGCCACAGCATTACTCTGCTTTCAAGCTTTATTCGCAATTTCCTCCGTATTATTGATTCCTTGCCAGCTAATTATTTTCTTGGCATGATGATGATCTTTTTTCATTCTAAGCATAAAAGAATCGGGGATCTAGTTGCTGGAACGATTGTTGTACATGAAAGAAAAGCGAAAAAGAAAAAGAAACTATCCCCTATAGAAAAGGAAATTGAAAAACGCGGATTGGCAAAAAATGATCTCTTTATAGAGGAACAGGTTTTGAAAACATTCGGAGCGAAGGAATGGAATTTAGTTAAAACGTATTGCAGCCGGTTTTCTCATTTACCGGAAGAAGAGAGTATTAGACTGACAAGGCAGGTAGCAGAAATAGTACTTCCAAAAGCAAGGTTGGATGCAACAGGAATGAGCTTCCAGGATTTAGAAAATATTCTGCTCGTTCTATATTTACATTTAAGGGATGAATGGGAATATGAGTTATAGAATTTAATGAAAAAGGCTAAAGGAACGGATAAACGTCCTTTTAGCCTTTTTTGATTTTAGAAGGATTATTAATTTTATACAAGACAGGGTCAGCAACGATAAATTCTTCCCCCACATCTTTGCCTTTCGGTAATTTCTTCTTAACGATTTTCCCATCGAATTCAAGAATATCTCCAGGTGCCAGTTCATGTTTCTTCAAAGTCTTTGAGTGAGAACACCATGATAGCCCCACATCAATTGGATTTTCTTGCGTGATCATAACATTCTCTAGAATAATAACTTCATCATTTTCTTCATTAAAATTATTCCAGCTTAAAGAGAATTGTTTAACTGCTGCCGTAAAATGCACCTTTTCTTCGGGAAGCTCAAGTTTAGCTGGCTTTTCTTTCTTCTCATTTTTCTTTTTTGGTTCTTTTATGCTTTTATTTTCCTCAGGTTTTATTTCTTCCTTTGGCGCCTCTTGAATAGTGGAAGGTAAAGAATGTTCAACTGCATCGGTAAAGGTTCCTTTTCCAAAGCTTGAAGCCTGCATTTCCTTCAAATAGGCTGGATGAATGCAGCTTAAGCTTCCGTCTTGAAATTCAATAATGATTGTGTTTAATTCGCTATTTTTTTCATAAACCTCATAGCCTTTTACCGATACGGTATACTGAAGGTTTTTTTCCTTGTAGAGAAATTGCTTTTTGACCTCTTTCGTTGCAGATAGACCCCATTCTCTAACTTTATCCGCATAATGCTGTTCATCAGTAAAGGTTTCATAATTCCCCTTTGGAGGAAGATGGGTAATGGCGACAGTTGCAGTAATATCCATTGATACTCACCCTTTCTTAGGTTTGGTGTATGCTTATGTATTAGAATACGGTTAGATTATCATGAAATTAATGTTAACTCAATCTTTAAGAGTATGATGGTCATCACAATCCTTTATACAATTAAATGGTACTTTATTTATGAGAACAATAATCAATTAAAATGAAGTCCATTGCAAAGGAGAATCCTTATGAGTGAAATCATTAATAATCGAGAACACACAATTAAGAATACAGAACGCCAAACCGTTTTAAAACAAATATTTATCGATCTACATAACGGAAGAAATGTAGACGAAGTAAAAGCTCATTTTAATGCATTTGTCGGAAAAATTACCATTGAGGAAATTACTCAACTTCAGCATGATATAATGGAGGAGGGCGGCATTCCGCTAGATGATTTGCAGCGACTGTATGCAGCCCATACCGATATTTTTAGAGGCTCTATAGAGGAACCTGAAAGCGCCATAAAGCCGGAGAATGTGCCTGGACATCCGATTCATACATTCGTTCAGGAAAATCATGAGCTTGATAAGTTAATTAAATCAAGAGTTCAGTTACATTTACAACAGTTTATCGATGAAGATACAGCTGAAATTGTTTACAAGCTATTGGAGGATTGCAATCTTTTATTAGATATTGATAAGCATTATAGCCGAAAAGAAAATCTGCTTTTTCCATATCTTGAAAAGTATGGGATCTATGGTCCGACAAATAATATGTGGAGAATTGACGACTTTATTAGAGATGGCATTAAAGAAGCAAAACATAAGCTGTCCAATTATGATGGCAATAAACAAGAAATCGTGAATCTCGTTCATTTTATAATGGAAGAAGTAATCAACATGATCTATAGGGAAGAGCATATACTCTTCCCGATGGCTTTGAAAAATTTAACGGAGGATGAATGGGTCAAAATCGCACATGAAAGCGATGAAATCGGTTTTTGTTTAACTAGCCCTACGGAGGAATGGAAGCCGGAAAGGAAGGATTTAGGCGAAAATGCCATCTCAGAGGGTTATATTAAAATGGAAACAGGGATTTTATCTTTAAAACAGCTGGAGCTGCTTTTGAATCATTTGCCTGTCGACATTACATTTATTGACCAAGACGATGTTGTCCGCTATTTCTCACATGGTAAAGAGAGGATTTTTGCAAGGACGAAGGCTGTTATCGGCCGTACCGTCCAAAACTGTCATCCGCCAAGAAGTGTGCATGTTGTTGAAGAATTATTAGCTGACTTCAAATCAGGACGGAAGGATACTGAGGATTTCTGGATTAAGTTCCGCGATAAATATGTATATATTCGTTATTTCGCCGTAAGGGACGAGAACGAAAATTATATTGGCACATTAGAATTCACCCAAAATATTGATCCTATCAAAGCAATAGAAGGGGAAAAAAGAATTTTATCATAGCAATGAAAAGCACCGTTCAGAATGGCTGAATGGTGCTTTATTTTATGAAAATTAAAAAGAATAATATTTTTCTATTAAAAGTCATGATAAACTAGTATTTAAAATAATACATAAAGAGAGGCTCAAAATGATAAAAGCAGTTTTTTTCGATTTAGATGATACTCTACTTTGGGATCAAAAAAGCGTGAAGGAAGCCTTTGCTGCTACGTGTAAATTGGCAGGGGACCGTTATAGATTGGACCCTCAACAGTTTGAGGAAACCGTTCGTGCGGAAGCGAGAAACCTTTACGCCAGCTATGAAACTTATCCGTTTACACAAATGATTGGGATCAATCCGTTTGAGGGGTTATGGGGTAACTTTTTAGATGATCAGGATGATTTCAGAAAAATGAAAGAAATTGTTCCTGGATATCGGAAAGACGCTTGGACAAGGGCGCTTAAGCTGTTGGGTGTCGATGATCCAGACTTTGGGCATGAATTAGCAGAATGTTTCCCACAGGAGCGCCGAAAATCTCCTTTCGTCTATGAAGAGACTTTTCAAGTTTTGGATAAGTTAAAAGGGAACTACAAACTCCTTTTACTTACAAATGGTTCACCCGATTTACAAAACACGAAATTGACGATTACACCTGAAATAGCCCCTTATTTTGACCAAATTGTCATTTCAGGCGGGTTTGGAAAAGGGAAGCCGGATCCTTCTATTTTTGAACATGCCTTATCACTAATGTCGCTGCACAAAGATGAAGTGATTATGGTAGGGGATAATCTGATGACTGATATCCTTGGCGCTAATCGTGCTGGCATACGATCTGTTTGGATCAATAGGGAGGATAAAGAAAGAAATGAAGTAATTCCAACCTATGAAATCAGTCATTTGGAAGAGCTTTTTCAAATACTCGATGACATACAATGAAAAAAGGGTTAAAGAAAGCGCTGATTTGAAAAACATCAGCGCTTTTTCATTAGAAATTAACTTGTTTTATTGGCGGGAGAAAATCGTTTTCTGATTCCTCCAACGATTAAAAGCAATATAGGGATTGCAACCATATTGATAGGCAATACATATTTCACCCAATACTTTTTTACATATTCGACTCCAAATAACGTAATGGTCGGCTGAAAAATCGCTAATGCAAAGGTCACGATGGCGACAAACCAAATGGCTTTTTTCCAATCTTTAATTTTTAGTAATTGGGCTGTACCATAACTTGCCGCAAAAAAGTATACAGATAGCTTGATAAAAACACTTAAAATCCAAATTAAAACTGCAATAATTTCCAAATTCTGAATAAAATCCATAATGGAAATAAAGCGAACCATATCTATAGCTGGGAACAATAATTTTTGCGAAATTTGAGGGCCAAATACCATCAATACATTAATTGTCGCAGTGGTCACTAAGAAACCAGAAAGAACTAGTCCCCATATTGCCCTAGATGGACCTTTCTTCGGTTCATCCATAAATGCAATAAGCATCATCATTATTACTGATTCGCCAATAAATGAAAGTGGCGAAAAAGAACCCTTTATTATTTGGATATATCCATTTTGGGAATAAATTGGAAATATTTTCCGAAAATCCAAATCGGGAATCGTAAGAGTGATTAATGAAATGACCATGATGAGGACGAGTGGTCCAAATACTTCGCTGCAACGTGCGATTCCTTCAATCCCTCCAATATTGGTGACGTAAATAATGACAATAAGCATCGTTATCATTAGCGACCACGCCGGGGTTCTAGGTAATAGGATGGTAATGGTAAACTGTGCAAACTCCCCGAGAATATTACCAATTACCGAGTACCATTGAATAAAATAACAAAAGAGAACAGTTGTCCCAATCCATTTGCCCAAAATTTGTTTACAGAATTCTATCAAGGTTTGTTTTGGATAAAATAGTGCTACCGTTGTTGCTATCAATACAATTACGATACCTAATATTATGGCGATAAGCATGGAAATCCATGCATCCTGTTTTGCATCGATGATCGTTGGATTTAACGCTAACAGAAGCATATTGCCTGTTTGAAAGGTGAATATGATCCAAAAAATTTGCAAACCATTTATTTTCATTTGTGAATCTCACTTTCTTTTAACAAGATGGATGGTCCTGTCATGCCAATTCGCCTAATTTCAATATTTGTTTTTACAATTATTTCAGCTTCAGAAAAATGCTTATCCCAATCCTTGCTTAATTCCTTCCACTGATGAGGATATTTTAAATGAATTGCATCACCAAATCCAAAAATATCCTGACCATATTTACTTTGAACCTTCTTAATCGTTTTTAGTGCTCTTTTATTTTCTTCTTTTTCAAATGCCCTTCTCATCTTATGAACATTTTTTGGATCATTAAGATCTACATTTGTATTGTTTTCAAGAAGGGCTCCTTTCCCAGACAATTTCACATTAATTATGATTTTATTATCTCTCCCCAATTTTGGTTCAATTTCACTTTTTATTTTAGTTAAAATCAAACTTGCGTTTCCATCATCAAATGGAATGGTAATAGTTAACTTTTTTAACAAACCTTTTATCCAAAGAAAGGCTCTGTTTTCCACATTATTTAAATAGCCAACTAATTTTAAGTCTTGATTAAAAACAGCTAAACCTGCAATTTTCAAAATATCATCGGAGGAATTATACCCTCCGGAGGATTTCCCCGTTTGAATTTGTGTGATATCTACAACAGGAAGAGATGGCCGAATCCCATCGCTGTTAGCAGCAATTAAAAAGTTTACTAAAGCTATGTCGCCCCTCCCTCCATATTGCACATGCCCTTTAATTGCGGCAACAGCTGGTGGTTTTTCTAAAGGATCCGAAAGATTAAGTGCTTCTAAGGCTGTAGCACCTTTGACGACAAAAGCATCCGTGCGCAAGCTGACATCAGAACCGCGGGTAACTGCATCAATTTGGTGTTTAACCCCGAGTTTGGCAAATTCCTCCCCAAAGAAAATAACTCTTCTGTGCCCTGGAAAGGATTCTCTTGAAAGCTTTTCCTGCAAATTTTGCGTGGCATCGTTGACATTTTTCCCCTCTGCCGAAATTGTAAAAGACTCTTTAGCGCCGGCACTGCTCCCACTTTGGGATTGCATATTGGATGGGACAACAATTTGGCCACTAAGCTGAATGTTTTTTTTCTCTCCTACATCCCATCCAGTTGCAAGCCATATAGCTCTTTCGTTTAATTCCTTCCGATCCCAACAGCCGGCGGTGAAAATTAAAAACATGCAAATTTGAATAATGATCAAGCATCTTTTGGTCATTTTTCTTCCCTGCCTTGACCTGGATTTGGTCTTTGTCCAAATGGGATTCGTATTTTATTCACGCCACTTGTTTGTGGTGGCCGATAATTATAAGCCCATTTAGGCACTCTAATGATTACATCCTTCAAGCCTGAAAAAATCTGCGGTGCAAATGGACTAAAATAAGGAACACCAAAGGAACGTAGAGTAACAAGGTGAATAGTGATTGCAATAAATCCCAAAACAAGTCCATATAAACCAAATATTCCTGCCAAAATTAATAAAACCATCCGGATCATTCGAAAAGCAGTTCCAAAATTATAGCGAGGAATAGCAAAGGAGGCAATTCCCGTTGTTGCTACAACGATTACCATCGGAGCAGAAACAATACCTGCCTGTACGGCTGCCTGACCGATGACGAGTGCCCCTACAATACTGACTGCTGAGCCAATTGGTTTGGGAAGCCGTATTCCCGCTTCGCGAAGGCCTTCAAATACGATCTCCATAATTAAAGCTTCAATAATAGCTGGAAAGGGCACTCCTTCCCTTGCGGCTGCAACACTTATAAGTAAAGTAGTTGGTATAAGTCCGGGATGATAGGTTGTCAGAGCTACATAAATGGAAGGAAGGAATTGAGCTATATTTAATAATGTAAAACGAATCATCCTAATAAAGGTAGTATAAATAAAGCGTTCGTAATAATCCTCGGCTGCCTGCAAACCTCCCCAAAATGTCATCGGAACTATGAGAACAAATGGGGTATTATCGACAAAAATAGCCACTCGTCCTTCTAACAGATTTGCAGTTACGACATCTGGTCTTTCCGTATTTTGAATTTGCGGGAACGGAGAAAAGGGGAAGTCTTCAATAAATTCTTCTATATACTCTGATTCTAATATCCCATCAATTTTAATTCGCTCGACTCTTTTTCGTACTTCTTCAATTAAAGAGTTTGGGGCAATCCCCTCAATATAAGCAATTGCGATATCCGTCTTGGAATATTCTCCAATCGTAAATGGCTCGAATTTAAGCTTGGGACTTCTTATTCTCCTGCGGATAAGGGAAGTATTAGTCCTTATTGATTCAATAAATCCGTCTCTTGGGCCACGAACAGTAACCTCAGTTTGTGGTTCATCTATCCCTCTTTTTTCAAAACCTTTCATATCAGCAATTAACGCTTTTTGTTCTCCATCAATAATTACCCCAACATTCGCCTTTAATACCCCATCAACAAGATCCTTAAGAGTGGATACATTCTTTACTTGGGCACTTGAAAATAACTGTTGTTCAATCACATTTCCGAATGTTTGAAGTTCACCCGAACCTTTAGGTGGACCTTCAAACATTAAAGGCTTTAGAAAAACCTCTTCCAGGCTTTTCGTATCAATTAAACCATCAATATAAACAAGTAATATTTTTATTTCATTGAACACATAAATAGGTCGCAGGACAAAATCTGAACAGTTTTGGAAAATCTCTTTTAGGGCACTTTCATTCGCAGAAAGGTCAGAATTCAATATTTCAGATTGGTCAATGGAAGGCACTGGTAATTTCTCATTAATAAAGTCAAATAATTTTTTCTTATTCCTCAGCTTAACCAAGATAAATAGGCCTCCCATAATTTCTTAAGTATATTTTTCCAATTAAGTGGTTTAGTATACGCATTGTAGTTTTTTTAGGAGAAAAAAGAAGGGATATCCATTAAGATGCCTGCCAGTAAAAAAATAAAGGTATAATAAATAATGGATTCGTGATTGAGGGAAATATTATTTACGAAAAAGGTGCATATTCAATGAAAACATATATTGTCATAGGGGCAGGAATTTTAGGTTCATCCACCGCCTATCATCTTGCAAAGGAAGGTGCCGATGTCATACTGGTCGATCGCCAAGACCGTGGACAAGCTACCGATGCTGCGGCAGGGATTGTTTGCCCTTGGCTTTCACAAAGACGAAATCAAGCATGGTACAAGCTGGCAAAAGATGGGGCAAAATATTATCCATCTCTAATTAGTCAATTGGAAGCGGATGGGGAAACAGAAACTGGCTATAAGAAGGTGGGAGCTATTTGTATCCATACAGACGAAAATAAACTAGAAAAGATGGAGGAAAGAGCGCTCCACCGTCTAGAAGGCGCACCAGAAATCGGTGAAATTACAAAATTATCTCCTGATGAAACACATAAACGATTTCCTCCTTTAGCAGAGGAGTATTCATCAGTATATATAAGCGGAGGAGCTAGAGTAAATGGCAGGGCTCTTTGCCAATCCCTAATAAAGGCTGCAAAAAAGCATGGTGCTTTATTTATCCAAGGGAATGCAAAAATACAATTTGAAGAAAGAAAAATAACTGGTATAAAGGTTAATGGAGAGACTTTGTTTGCAGATAATGTTATCGTTACAGCAGGTGCATGGGGAAAAGAACTATTGCAGCCGCTTGGGGTAGATTTTTTAGTTTCTCCGCAAAAAGCACAAATTGTACACCTGCACTTAGCAGATACTAATACACAGGAATGGCCAGTCATAATGCCGCCGAATAACCAATATATTTTAGCTTTTGATGGCGGAAGAGTGATTATAGGAGCCACACATGAAGACGATACAGGCTTTGATAACAGGGTTACAGCAGGCGGATTAAATGAAATTTATAGTAAAGCTCTAGCAGTTGCGCCGGGGTTAAGTAATAGCGAGGTACTTGAAACGAGAATAGGGTTTCGCCCGTTTACCCCTGGATTTCTCCCAGTGATCGGTGCATTGCCTAATTATGAGGGAATTTTAATTGCCAATGGACTTGGTGCATCAGGTCTAACTGTTGGGCCGTATTTAGGTTCAGAATTAGCAAAGCTTGCACTTGGTCAACCATTAGACATAGACCTGACTCTTTATGATGTAGCAGGAGCAATTGAATAAAAGACAAAAAGCCCACATATATGCGGGCTTTTTTCGTTTGCAGAAAATACTATTAGGATTCTAAAAATTGGATAAGCAATTTTATTCTAATATTCACATATATATGACTAGGACTTTTAGCATTGTAATCAAATACAGGAATGGAGGAGGTGAATAAAGTGTCCGGAGGGCAAAGGGTTTTATTTTACCTGCTTTCTTTTTTTATTCCGATCGTAGGGATTATATTAGGAATTATTTGGATGAATGATCAAGACATTGACAAAAAGAGTGTCGGTAAAAATTGTTTGCTAATAAGTATCATTTCAATTGTTCTTAGCTGTGTATGCTGGTTTGCCTTATCAGCATTTTCCATGTTGCCAGCATTTTTCACTTATTAATAATGTAAGGCTGACCTCTAGAATCTTTCATACGACCACCATTTCCATAATAGCGCCTTTTCAAAAAGGTCAGCCCCTTCCTTCAAAATGGAGGTTGTTGTGTATGCTCTCAAGTATTGAAAAATTTACATTCTTTATAGGAAGAGCCATCTGTCATCAGCTTCCCGAACGTTCATTCCAGCTGGAAGGACATTACTTGCCTGTCTGTGCTCGAGATTCAGGAATCTATCTGGGCATTTTTAGTTCCCTCATGTTTATCACTCTGCTGAAAAGGTATAAGAATATAACCATTCCTAATAAAAAAAATAGCTTTTTCCTGCTGATTCTGCTATTGCCATTAGTAGTTGACGGGTTCGGATCTTACTTAGATGTTTATTCAACAAATAACTTTATTCGTGTTACAACTGGCATCTTATTTGGAAGTGTATTGCCTTTTTTTCTGATCCCAATAATTTCTAATAATTCTTCAGATAAAAAGGCTGACCCCATCATTAAAAATATATGTGAACTGTTTATTCCCCTTTCTTTAGCAGGAGCTTTTGTTTACCTGGCTTTCCATTCCTTTGTCTCTTTTGCGATCCTTCACCTGTTAATTAGCTTTACACTTCTTATTTGGATTTCACTATTCTTTTATCTATTATTTAAGCGTCTTAAGAACCGGTTTTTTTCCATTAGCTTATCAATAGCCAGCAGTTTCATGGTACTTAGTGTCATGTCCTATACACATAGTATAATTCGCCCCTTGTATTTACAAAATCTACTTTAGATTGAAGGTGCTTTAAACATGATGCTAGTTATTTTCACAGCTACTATGAATACCATTACTAAAGATTTTTCAAATGTAAAGAACATACTTAAAAGCTTGCCATGGTGGGGGTACCTGATCATATTGGGTATTATTGTTTTGGCTATCTATTTGCCTATTCATATTAAAGCTTTAAAGAAGCGGCAATTTCCTGCTGCACATGACCCCATAACAAAAACAAATTTGCCTCTAACCGTTATTCCTGGTAATGCCCAGCATATTGGAAGCCGCTCTGAGCAGCAGGATTCATTTGCGTTCACAGATATTTATGATCATTCTTTCATTAACAAGTATGGAGTTCTTGCGGTTTTAGCAGATGGAATGGGTGGACTAATAGGCGGAAAGGAAGCTAGTTTCCTTGCGGTACAAACGTTTGTCAAACATTATCAGGAATTCACGTGTTTTGACTCGATACCTGACAAGTTAGTATCTGCAATTCAAGAGGCGAATCAATCAGTTATTGCATTTGCTAAACAAAATGGGTTAGATGGGGGAATCGGAACGACACTCATTGCTGCAGTTGTTTTCAAGAATCAGTTGTACTGGTTATCTGTCGGGGATAGCCGAATTTATTTATACCAAAATCATACTGTAAAGCAACTAACAACAGATCATATTTATGCTAAAGAGCTGGAGGAAAAAGCAGCTTCTGGACATATCTCCTGGGAGGAGGCAGAAAGTGATCCCCAAAGAGAAAGCTTAACGAGTTTTCTAGGTTTAAAGGAAATCAAGGAGCTCGATGTTACATTTGACCCGATTCCGCTAGAAAAGGGAGACTCCATTATCCTCTGCAGCGATGGTCTTTATGGTTCTGTTACAAATGAAGAGATGATGGAAGCATGCAGTTCTTTATTAACACAGCAAGCTGCAGATCGATTAATTGAATTGGCGCTTAAGCAACAAAAGCCTCATCAAGATAATGCGACCGTAGCTATTTTGAGGTTAGGATAGATTTAAACGGAAGAGGGGATGGAAATGCCAAAATTGAATATGCGGATTAGCTCCTTTCATAGGGCTTTAATTACTTTCCTATGTTCCATTGTTTTACTGTTTTTTTATACTCATGTGGCAATGGCGGAATCTAGATCGACCGATGAGCTCCGAAACAGTGTGGTAAGAATTCTTTGCTATGGTTCAGATGGAGGCTTATATACAGGAACTGGCTTCGCTGTCGGCAATTCAGAGCCTGTCCGTCATATTGTCACAAACTATCATGTTGTAGAACCGAATTTAAATGGTGTCAATATTCTCCTTTCAAAGGAGGACCAAATTGAAGCGACTGTTATCGCTTATGACAAAATAAAAGACTTGGCTATATTGGAATTGTCGCAGGACTTATTTAAACGGCCTCCTATGGAGTTAGGAGATAGTGACGAAGTAAAAGCAAGCCAAGAAGTATATGCCCTAGGCTTCCCTGGGGACGCAGATTTAATCGATGATACTCCATCTGGTGAACCTAATGATGTGACGATTACGAAAGGAATTATTAGTAAAATATCTACCCAAGGCGGCAGGGGGATCTTGCAAATAGATGTCAATATTAATCCCGGAAATTCCGGTGGTCCGCTCGTGAATGTTAATGGCCAAGTAATCGGAGTTAATACATTTGGCGTTACTAGTGCTTCGGGGATAAATGGCGCCGTCCAAATCGAAGAATTGATTCCGATGCTGGAATCACGTGGGATTAACTATTTAACTGCCGCTAATCCAATTGTGGAAGTAATGGTTGATGATCCTGCAGAAAAATCTACAGCCATATGGTGGATAATCGGAATAGCAGCAGCAGGTCTGTTTTCCTTAATTATTATTATTGTCGTGATCATATTAATAACGCGGAAAAAAGGAAATAAACCTGGAAATGCAGCACCTTCTGCTCCGATCACACCTTCCAATCCAACTTCAGTGCCAAAATTAAAGGGCCTTTCTGGTTATTTTGTCGGGCAAACACTTGAATTAAATGGGACCCAATTATCAATTGGACGGGATGCAAAGCAGTGCCAGCTTGTTTATCCTCATACTTCTGAAGAGATTAGCAGGAAGCATTGTACGGTCCGATTTGATCATTATAATCAGACGTTTATGATTGAAGATCACAGTTCTAATGGAACATTTCTTGTATCAGGTGAACGGATTCCCCAAGGAAAAATAACTCAATTGCGTTCAGGTGATCGTTTTTATTTAAGCTCGAATGAAAATATGTTTGAAGTAAGCTGGGAGATTAAATAATGCAGTATAACTCAGCTTCCATATCAAATAAAGGCGGAAGGGAAGTTAACCAGGATTTCATTGGATTAACCCAATCGGAAAACGGTGGATGCTGGGTAGTTGCTGATGGACTTGGCGGATATCAGGCAGGAGAGATTGCATCAAAACTTGCGGTAGAAACTATTTTAAGAGAATCAAAGATGAGAAATGATATTCATTGGCTAAAGAAGGGCATCGAACAGACACAGAAGGTTATCCGTGAACACCTATTATCAGAAACAAATGCAAGATCAATGAGGACGACCGTGGTGGCCCTTTCTTGTATAAATAATCTAGCCACCTGGGCACATGTTGGAGACACCCGCCTATATATGATTAGAAATGGAAAGGTAGTTGTACAAACAAAGGATCATAGTGTCTGCCAAGCTCTTGTCAATGCAGGAGAAATAACAGCCGACCAAATTCGCTTTCACGAGGATCGGAATCGGTTATATCGAGTGTTAGGATCGGAAGGAGCCGTCAAAGCAACTATTCTTGAAAATGAAATAACCGTGCATCCAGGGGATTCCTTTTTACTATGTTCTGACGGGTTTTGGGAATATATCACAGAGGAAGAAATGGAGAATACTAGGCTAGTATGTTCTATCCCCTCAGACTGGCTGTACTTAATGGAGAGCATTCTGAAGGGGCGCATTCTCAAAAACAATGATAATTACAGCGCCATTGCTGTGTTTGCAAGTGAATAATTTGTCAGAATGAGGTGAAGGGATGGCGGATATTAATCATCTTTGTTTAGGGTGTATGGGGGATAAGGGTTCTGAACATGTATGCCCCCACTGCGGCTGGGTCACGGGAACAGCCGCGGAAGCACCGCAGCATTTACCGCCTGGAACGATTCTGCATGAGAAATACCTTTTGGGGAGGGTTCTTGGACACGGCGGTTTTGGTATAACGTATTTAGCGTGGGATTTAAATCTCGATATGAAGCTCGCTATTAAAGAATATATGCCTCGGGATTTTGCTACAAGATCGACTGGGCATACGATGGTATCTGTATTTTCAGGCAGTCTAAATTCTCATTTTGAACATGGATTGAATAAATTTTTAGATGAAGCAAAGACTTTGGCTCAATATAATAATCATCCTGGAATTGTTGGGGTACGGGATTTCTTTAGAGAAAATGGCACGGCCTATTTAGTTATGTACTATTTAGAAGGTGTTGATTTCAAGCAGTACCTAGAAATGCAGGGAGGAAAAGTCCCTTATCAGACCGCCCTAATGATCATGATGCCTGTTATGGATGCATTAAGGGAGGTTCATCGGTCTGAAACACTTCACCGGGATATTAGTCCGGATAACATTTACATTACTGCCGAAGGGCAAGTGAAAGTATTGGATTTTGGAGCGGCTCGCCATGCCATAACAGAATTTAGTAAGAGCATTTCCGTTATATTAAAACCAGGCTATGCACCCGAAGAACAATACCGAAGTAAAGGAAAACAAGGGCCTTGGACAGACGTTTATGCAACGGCTGCCACGTTTTATCGCGCCATTGCCGGTCATGTGCCGCCTGAATCGCTTGATCGGCTAGAAGAGGATGCCATCATTCCACCATCTAAGCTTGGTGTTGATATTCCGGCTAAAGCAGAGGATGCGCTTATGAAGGCATTATCTGTAAAAGCAGCAGACCGGTTCCAGTCTATGGATGAATTTCAGCAGGAGCTGCTTGAGAATTTACATGAAACAGCACCCGTTACAACTAAAGCAAAGGAAAACAATAATATAGAACCAGTTAAGCAGGAAACAACGAAAGCGGCAGTTACACCCCATCAAAAATCAACAAATAAAAAGGGAATCTCTAAATGGGTTTGGATTGGCGGAGGAGCGGCGGCTGCGATCCTTTTGTTTGTTGGTATATTTGCTGCAACCATCTTATTCGGCGCAAAAGCGGGAAAAGAAATAGTTAAAACGAAAGATAATCCTGTAGCCGTCAATAAAACTCAAGAAGCCCCTAAACCTGTTATTAAACAAGTCACTGTTCCAAATATTATGAATATCCGTGAGGAAGAGGCAAAGAACCTCTTAACTAAAGAAGGATTAAAGATCGGTAATGTCACTTATGCAGAAAGTTTATTCCTTGAAAAAGGATGGGTAATGAAGCAATCAATAAATCCCGATCAAAAGGTAAATGAAAACGATTTAGTCAATCTGGAAGTCAGTAAAGGAATTGATCTGCCCGTCGATGAAGAAACCATTAAAATTCAGAAGCTTTCAATTGTCAATGAATATTGGGATAAAGGCTATAACCTAGATATGAATAATGAATTGGAAGATGCGCTCAGAAATTATATTCAAGCTAGGGATATGGCAAAGGTTCTTTATGAAGTGAATGAATATGATTTTGATGCCCTATATTCGATAGGCGTATTATATAGAAATATTTCTCTTATCAAAAGTGATTTAGGTTATTTCGAATATGCACTGAAAGATATAGAGGAAAGTGTGGATATACTAGAGGAATTGCTTGAAGATGATCCTGTCTTTCAAGATGATTATGTTGAGTTAGCAAACTCTTACGGAATGCTGTCCTATGTTCAATTCTTAAATAAAATGCCAAATGATGCCATTGAATCGGCAGAATTGGCACTTGAGCTTGATCCGGGCAATATTGTGTTTAAAGTGAATCTTGCACATGCCTATTTATTTTCTAATCAATTTAATGCGGCAGCAGCCCTTTATTCATCACATCAAGATGAATTAGTTTTGAATAATGAATCATTTAAGGATATTGTATTAGGAGATTTTAACTATTTTAAAGAGAATAATTTGTCACATCCCGATATGGCTAAAATTGAAGATATGTATAATAATCCCAAAAACGAGGTTTATACTGATGAATTTGAAATTGAAATTACAATTTACGCAAATGGGTTTGCGTTTGAGGATGAAGATGTAGAAACCTATTTAAGCACAATTGATCCAAGTGCAGCAGGGATTACGGAGCAAAGCATTACTAGTTTCTTTGAAACCTATGATGAGATTCAAGCTACAATTGAAAGTATTGAAGTTTTGGAGATAAAAGGAAACACTGCAAAGGCAAAAGTAGTTCAAACCTTGACCTACACGGACGGTACGCAAGATTTTGAAGCGAAAAGAACATTAATTCACAGCTTTATACGTTCAGACGGTATTTTTAAGTGGCTTATTTCCGCAACTGAGGTAGAAGGGGGATAGGATCGTGAAAAGATGTATAAATGGACATTATTATGATGAAGCCAAACATAGTTTATGTCCTCATTGTGGGGTCAATATTGATTTAAATCTTGGGATGACAATGCCGATGAGGCAGCCTGCCGGAAATGACCCTTCCAAAACTCAGGCAAAGATCCCAAATGAAAATGCTGAATTAGGCAAAACTGTAGCCAAAATACGAAATGATATTAGAAATACCCCTGTTCCACCTAACCAAAATGATGGAAAAACAGTAGCTGTTTTCCGTAAACAAATGGGGATTGATCCAGTAGTTGGTTGGTTAGTGTGTGTAGAGGGGCCGGATAAAGGCAAGGATTTTCGGATAAGAAATGAGCGAAACTTTATTGGCCGATCTGACAAAATGGATATTTGTATTGCAGGGGATGAGGCAATTTCAAGGGAGAATCATGCCATTGTCAGCTTTAGTCCAAAAAAACGTCAATTCCGAGTGTACCCTGGCGAATCACGGGGACTCGTCTATTTAAATGACGAAGAGGTTATAACAGCTGATGAACTGAAACCATATGACGTTATTGAGCTCGGGAAAACAAAGCTGATGTTTATTCCTTTTTGTGGGGAAAGATTTGTTTGGGATTAACGGATGAAATCTTTCATTCGAAGAGGTTAAAATAATATAGTGGTAAATGAGGCGCCTTCCTGCGTTAGAAAAGTAATCAGGATAGCGCCTTTTCTGTCGGTTATTCCTTTAGTTGAGACAAAGACACTACCTGTTCATTTGCTGGATCATCCAGGGGGTAAATTCTTGCTGTTTCATCCTCATTTACATGCTGAATATAAACTTGCTTGCCGTTATACGTCACTTTATGTATCTCTGGTGATTCTGAAATTTGTTTTGCACGCTGCTTATTCATTTTTTCCCTCCTGTCTTTAACTGCCAAGTATAATGTTTCCTAATTAACGGGGAAAATACGGCTTTAAACATATGAATAATAATATTTTTAATTATTCAATCAAATAATTGCCATAAATCATTTACTTGCAGTTGTTTTTGTGAAATATTATTTAGAGAAACATCTTTGACGAAAGCTTAGGAGGTATAAGGATGAAAAAAAACAAATTAGTAATCGTTGGCGTAGGGCATGTGGGCTCTTATGTTCTAGCTGATGCAATGAAGCTTGGCCTTTTTTCAGAAATTGCTGTTATTGATAGCAGAGAGGATGTTGCTTTTGGGGAAGCATTAGACCAATCACACGCAACTGCCCTTACATATATGTCCAATACGACAGTTCGTTCAGGTGATTATTCAGAATGTGCTGACGCAGATGTTATTATTTGTGCCGCTGGTCCAAGTGTCTTGAAAACCGAAGAGGATGCGATGCCAGACCGGGCATTGTTAGCTGAAAAGAATGCAGAGGTTATTCGAGAGGTAATGACTGGGATCACTAAGTATACGAAGGAAGCCATTGTGATCATGATTACAAATCCATTAGATACGATGGTTTACATTGCTGAAAACGAATTTGGCTATCCGAAGGGCCGTGTTTTTGGAACTGGGACGATGCTGGATTCTGCACGTCTTTGCTATGTCGTTGCTTCGAATTACAATATTGATCCAAAAAGTGTAACAGGATACATGATGGGTGAGCACGGCCATACATCCTTCCCTGTTTTTAGTCGCTTAAATGTTAAAGGGTTTGGAGAAGGGGAATTGGATCAAGTTTTTGAAGGGAAGGAACCTTTAAACAGAGAGAAAATGGGCAAGCAAGTCGTTAAAGAAGCATTTGCTGTTTTAAATAATAAAGGGTGGACAAATGCAGGAGTGGCGCAGGCTGCCATTACATTAGCAAAAGCCGTCATGCTTGATGAGCGCAGTGTATATCCAGTTTCCACAACCTTACATGGGCAATATGGCTATGATGGAGATGTTGCACTCAGCATGCCATGTGTGATTGGGAGAAATGGCGTTGAAAAGCAATGTGAAATTAAATTGGACGAGCAGGAAACAGAGTGGCTGCATAAATCAGCAAAGTATATACAGGAAACGATGGAAGTGGCTAAGACAGGAAAGAACTATATGTAATGAAATTGTTCCCATCTCCTGAAGGTGGGGACTTTTTAGTATTTTAAAAGGTTGATAATAAGAACGTTCGTTTGTATAATTGGATAAGAGGACTTGAAAGTCATTTTAGGAGGGAGAGAATTGCCGAGAAAACCAGGAATAACCGATGAAACGATTATTAAAATGTATAAAAGCGGCATGTCTTTTAAAGAAATGGCGCCTAACATTGGTCTTTCCGATCGGGCCATACGTAATGTATTATATAAACATGGGATAGAAATGAATCGTCAGCAATACTCCGGGCAGCCGCGTAAACATAAAGTAAACGAAGATTTCTTTAAGGTTTGGACTCATGAGATGGCTTGGATTTTGGGTCTATTTGTAACAGATGGTCATGTTAATAATAAGATTCATAGCATTTCATTTTCCCAAAAAGATGAAAGAATTCTCCGTTTAATTGCAAAACATATGGAAGCTGACTACATATTAGCCCCAACAGGACCAACTAGAAAAACACCCACCTTATTAATTAATTCAAAGGAAATTAAAAACGACTTAGATAAAATGGGCATAACTTCCAAAAAATCTTTCACAGTCCCATTTCCAGATGTACCGGAGGAATTTATGCCTTCATTTGTAAGAGGAGTGATTGATGGGGATGGTTGGGTTCAAAAAACAGGCTATGTTATGAATATTACTTCTGGCAGCTTTCAATTTGTAAATGGACTATTTACTGTATTTCAGTTTTGGAAAATAAATTGTGAAATCACTTCAACTATTAGCCAGACTGGAAAACCTATTTATCGGTTATGGGTGAAGGGAAAGTACGAGCTTCCTAAACTTGCAAAGATCATTTATGAAAATGCTTCTGATAATTATATCCATAATAAAAAAGAACGAATGACACAGCGTGCAACTGAACTAAAAAATGAATGATTAATTAGGAGTGATTATTTTGTGGAAATTAGTAAATGGTAGATTAATGCAAGAAACAGATTCAACAAGGATAAAATTTAGAACAAATATAAGCAAATCAATATTAGATCAATTGAATACTTTAGCATCGGATCATGATACATTTGCAAACTATCTTATCGAAAGCGGATTGCGAAAAGTATTATCTCAAGGTGTTATTACATTTAACAAAAAATTAAGACCTAAAGATAGAATTCAATATAAAACTACTTACGATAAAGAATTATTGGAAAAAGTGAAAAAGTTTGCTAAAGATCATAATATATTTATCAATGATGTCATTGAATACAGTACTAAATATATTGACTTGGAGAATATTAAAGACAGAAGTTATAAACATAGAATAGAGTAGCTTTTACTTTTATTTCTTAACTAACGCCCCCACCATAATATATATTATCGGAAGTTAAATAAAAACTGTCTTAATGGATAAGTATACTTAAGATAGTGAGACGAAATTAAAAAATAACAAGATTCTATTGTTTCTTGTTTAATTTACAATTTTGAAAAAAACAGACACTATTTTTTTTAGTGTCTGTTCACAAATTTCATTCACTATTTTGCGTACTGTTAAAAAAATCGGCATTTTCCTTTTTTGTTTCGTGCTGATTTTTATTTTTCCCCATTTTTCCGTCAGATTCATAACTCATTTTTGATGATTGCTCATTTTTGTTTTTCACTTTGTCACTCCTTTCCATTTTATCGTGTGTTTAATGAAAGATTTTATGCTTATTGCACGTGTAAACATCCAGAATGGTTCAGATCACATTATTTTTTCATCTTTTTAAGATTCGTCTCCATGACCTTAGTATTCTTTAATGACCATTTTCCATTATCATATAGCCATAAAGATTCAATTATGGCGATTCTGTCTGCATGATAGGCACCACTGACGGCTTGAGTACCTTTTAAACCATATAGTTTCCCATTAACTAAAACAGGCTTTAATGTTGAAAACGGATCGACCATTAACTCGGTTGGCTCACTTAATTTCCCTTTTTGATAAAGCCCTGACCGTTCGTAATCATCTGCCCGATTGCTTAAGTCAAACGTATACGATTCACCTGTATCCTGGATCGTTATGACTGCTTTGTACCCATCAAGAAACTGACTGTTAATCACAAGTGGTTCTGGGACTGTTAGGTCAGCCAATTCAAAATTCTTAACGGTGTACAAATAATGATTGGTTATGCCCCCACTTCCGCCTGTATCCACAGTAACAAAAATATCTTTTAGTCCATCGTGATTCAAATCCACAAAACTGGCTCTTGGATTATATCCGCTTTCCAGCTCTACCTTATAAGATTTCTTATTTGATGCCTTGATCTCCAAATAAATTTCCTTAAAAAACTCAGTACCTTCTTCATAAGGCAATCCCTTTATTATAATTTCATCTTTTTTTCCGTCTCCTGTTACATCCATTTTATCATCAGAAATAATCTCCATTTTATTGGCATTTTCACGTGCAAAAGTACTCGTCATTGCAGACATTGAAATAAAAAAAAACGCTGCAAGAGCAAAAAGTATTTCCTTTTTCAATGTAATTTCCTCCCTTGACAAATTCACACTTATTTTGTCCAGTTTTGGTAAAATAATGTATAATGATTCTTCAATTTATGAATTTGAAAAGGGAAAAAATTTATTTAATATCTTTTATTCGTCATTTTTCTCTTCTTCAATCAGTACTTCTGAAAAATCTTCTTCTTCTTCAAACGAATTAGTCTCTTCATTCTGATGTGGAGAAGAATCCCCGTTTTTTTCCTTTTTAATAGCAATGACCTCTTCAAAATGTTCCCTTAACTGATTATTCATTTCTTTAGGGATCGTATCCTTACCAAAGGTTGCCCCAATATTCAGAGCTCCACTCAATTCCTTAATGCCGACTTGAGCAATATTATTATTTTGCTCATATTTATCTAAATAAAATTTATCTATGTGTATCTCACGAATGACAATGGGCTCTTCAGATGGAGACTTAGAATTTTGCTGAAGCTTTTCTTGAACTTCCTCAAGCTTCCTCCATGTCAATTCTTGAATTCTATCCTGATCAGCGATTTTTTGATTTATCTTATCAACTGCTGCTTCTAAATAACTCATCTTTTCAGAAAGCTTTTCCAATTTTTCAGCTGTTATATATTCAGCCGCTTTCATTTTCGATTCAAAAACAGCTTCAAATTTATCAGGGCTGTTAACACTCTTTATACCTTTCGTTGCTTTAATCCAGTCTTCCTTAACCTTTTGAAGAGAATATATTTTTTCCTCAAGCTTAAACAACCTGTTTAAACGTACTTCAATTGCGTTGATCTTTAAGTAATTTTTCTCTAATTCATCTATCTTTTTATTTATTTTCTCATGATTTCGATTTTGATTGAATAATTCTTTAATAGACATATTTTCCCCCACTATGCTAATAAATTTTGAAAAAAGGAGCTGGAATAAATGGTTATGCCTACAAATATTTACATCCAAGGTGTAAAAATAAACAATGCTGATAGACTAGCTAAACTTTCACTGAGTTCGACATACCAAGTTGGAAATCATGTTAAAAATAAACGTGTCGAGGGATTTGGTGAACAAAATGGTGATAACGGTTTCGTTCATAATCCGCAAGTAATGATTGATGATACTGACATTGATGACTCATCATCTGAAAAAATTGGTTAATCAATAATAACCTTTTCTTCATAGATATATTTCCTTTTATATGTGAGTATTAGTATGCCATTTTGAAACTTAGCCTTTACCTGATTAGATTCTGTTGGTTCTGGTAATTCGATTATTCGCTGAAATTCTCCTTGTACTCTTTCCTGAAGTACGGGCTGGCCGGTAATGATAGGTACAGAGGTACCCTTTAATAATAATTTATTGCCCGAAATCGAAACGTGCAGATTCTCTTTTTTAAAACCAGGCAAGTCGGCAATGATGATCACTTCAAATTCATTTATGTAAATATCCGTATTGGGAAAGTTATTATTCATTGAAGTTTGAGCTGGCGGCTCATTATTTGAAGCCATATCCATATTTTCTTTCATAAATTGCTGAAAGGATGATTGGTCGAGCATGCCATTCCAAAAATCGCCTGATTGATATTTCTTAGCTAATTCCATCCATTGCTTAAATTTATCGAAATCCATGCTTTTTTTCCACCTTCCTTTGTAACATAAAATTACGCAATTTGAATATAGTTCGATAAGGAGGTGAACTCCATTGGCAGGTGCCTCTATTAACATTAATATTTTTCTATTAAAAATTAATTCCTTTGAAAATGCTTCGGCTGTAAATATTGGTCAAAATTTATTAGCAGATTGGAATAATTCCGATAAAAAAACTCAAGGGTTTGGGCAGAACTTCGGAGACGACAGTGGTTTTATTGGAACAAAAAGTGCAGTAGATGATAGGGATCTAGTTGATAGCCCTTCAACATTTCAAAAAGTTCCATTACCATAAATCGGGAGGTGGAAAAATGGTCTTTTTTGGACCTGTTTTTGTCAATTTACTAGTCTTTAAAGTGAATGTTATGGACCGAGGGGCAAGTACTAGTCTAGGTCCCAATCAGCACATTGATACATTTATGTCCAACAAACAAAACCAAGGTTTTGGTGAGGAAAACGGGGATTTCAGCTTTACTAACATACCAATGATTTTGCAGAATGATTCAGATGTCAGTGATACTAATTCCGCAAAAGTAAGTGTAATATAAAAAAAATTATTTAGCGACATCAAGAGCCCTGCCAACTTAGAAGTGGATTACGGACGAATGACGATAAAATCCCCGCCCATCATAAAAATAGGCAGGGATTTTTTTCTAGTCCTCATCAGAAAGAGCAGTTTCTTTTTCTTTATTGTCAATTTTCCAGACAGTTTTTGGCTTTCCGCTTTCTGATTCATCTAATATAAATGATCCATTTGAATAGCGATCATTAAATCTAATCGCAGAAGCTTTAGTTGATTCAATATTACCCTTTTCCGTTTCCATGTAAATATCATCATTTTCATTTACAATGACAGATCCAACAACTCGATGAGGGGATGATTTCAATTCTCTTAACATGACAACTCCACGTTTAGCACGGGAAACTCGTTCAAATTCTGCAAATTTCATCTTCTTAATAGCTCCGCGCTGGGTAACAATGACCACTGACTGTTCTTGCGAATTCTCAACTATTTGTCCGCTCGTTACATAGTCACCGTCTTTTAAATTTATCCCTTTTACTCCCGCAGCCCTTGTGCCCACGATACTGATTTCATCCTCAGGGAACCATAATGAATAGCCATTGTATGTAGAAATAAACAGATCTTGAGAGCCATCTGTTTCATGGACATCAATCACTACATCATCTTCTTTTAAATTAATCGCGACTAAAGGTTTTGAATAACGCTGTGCCTTGTACATCTTAAGCTCCGTTTTCTTCACCATTCCATTTTTTGTGACAAAAAGTAAATAGGACTCTGTGTCGAAATCCTTCACAGGAAGAGCCTTTACTATTGATTCGTCACCGTCAATTGGAATGATATTAGCAATATGCTGCCCAAGATCCTTCCAGCGAATATCAGGAAGCTGATGAACAGGGCAATATAAGTAATTCCCTTTATTAGTGAACAATAATAGAACATCTGTCGTATTCATATCTAGCTGTGCGAGCAGACGATCGGAATCCTTCATGCCGAAATCCTGTCCGTTGGAGGCTGCAAAGGAGCGAGGACTTGTCCTCTTCACATAGCCTTCCTTTGTAACAGTTACAATAACGTCCTCACTTGCGATTAGAACTTCCAAATTGATTTTTATTTCTTCAATTTCGGCCTCTATCACTGTACGGCGATTATCAGCAAAGCGTTTTCTCACGTCTTTTAATTCTTTTTGTATGACAGAATACAGCTTTTTCTCGCTCTCTAGAATAGATGTTAGCTCGGCAACTCTTTTTGATAATTCATCTGCCTCAGCTTGAAGTGCCGTAATATCCGTATTCGTTAAACGGTATAGCTGCAATGACACGATTGCTTCTGCCTGTGGCTCAGTAAATGCAAACTTGGCCATTAAATTATCTTTTGCATCTCTTTTATCTTTCGATGCCCGGATGGCGGCAATGACTTCATCAAGGATCGATAAAGCCTTCATCAATCCTTCAACAATATGCTGCCTTGCTTTGGCTTTTTCAAGATCAAATGCGGTTCTTCTTGTGACAACCTCTTTTCGATGCTGAATATATGCATCTAAAAGCTCTCTAAGTCCCATTAATTTCGGATGTCTGTTATAAATGGCGACCATATTAAAATTATATGGTACTTGTAGATCACTGTTTTTGTATAAATAATGAAGGACACCTTCAGGATCTGCGTCTTTTTTCAATTCAATAACTATACGCAAGCCAGTACGGTCTGTCTCATCTCGAACCTCGGCAATCCCTTCGATTTTTCGATCTAGCCTGAACTCATCGATTTTCTTGACAAGATTTGCTTTATTGACATCAAACGGTATTTCTGTAATGACAATTTGTTTCTTCCCGCCGCGAATTTCTTCAAATTCAGCTTTCCCACGGACAATGATTTTCCCTTTTCCTGTTTCATAGGCCTTCTTTATTCCCTCAACACCTTGAATAATCCCGCCAGTTGGAAAATCTGGCCCTTTTATATATTTCATAAGGTCATCTATTGAGCAATTTGGGTTGTCCATACGATGAATGACACCATCAATCACTTCATTTAGGTGATGAGGAGGAATTTCTGTTGCATATCCAGCTGATATACCAGTTGAGCCATTAACTAATAGACTCGGAAACATAGCTGGCAAAACGGTAGGTTCATTCGAAGTATCATCGAAGTTTGGGACAAAATCGACCGTTCTTTTTTCAATATCCTTAAGCAGTTCAGAAGAAATAGCCGAAAGTCTTGCCTCCGTATAACGCATAGCTGCAGGAGGATCTCCATCAATACTTCCGTTATTCCCGTGCATTTCGACAAGCAAGTTTCGCAGCTTCCAATCTTGACTCAATCGAACCATTGCATCATAGACCGATGTATCACCATGAGGATGATAGTTGCCAATTACATTTCCAACTGTTTTTGCAGATTTTCTGAAGCCCTTTTCATGTGTATTTCCTTCCACATGCATGGCATACAATATTCTTCGCTGTACAGGCTTTAGGCCGTCCCTTGCGTCAGGCAAGGCCCTTTCCTGAATAATGTATTTACTATAGCGGCCAAAACGATCACCAATTACGTCTTCTAGAGGGAGATCGCGGAATTTCTCTTGTGAAGCCATTATTCAATCTCCTCCTCTATGACTGATATATTTTCATTTTCTAGTATACTTGCATCCTCTTCTAAACCAAATGCCACATTTGTTTCAATCCACTTTCTTCGCGGCTCAACCTTATCACCCATTAACGTTGTTACTCGTCGTTCCGCTCTAGCCGCATCATCTATTCTAACCCGGATTAAAGTGCGTGATTCCGGATTCATTGTCGTATCCCATAACTGATCTGCATTCATTTCTCCTAAACCTTTATAACGCTGAAGCATATAGCCTTTTCCAACCTTTTTGATGGCGTCCTGCAAATCATCCTCACTCCAGGCATATTCAATAATTTCTTTTTTGCCTGTACCTTTGCTGACTTTATATAAAGGGGGAAGCGCAATATAAATTTTACCGGCGTCCAGCAACGGCTTCATATACCGATAGAAAAAGGTTAGAAGAAGAACTTGAATATGAGCTCCGTCTGTATCCGCATCAGTCATAATAATAACTTTATCGTAATTAACATCATCTAAATTAAAATCCGATCCAACTCCAGCACCTACAGCATGGATGATCGTATTAATTTCTTCATTCTTAAAAATGTCCTGAAGCTTTGCTTTTTCAGTATTAATAACTTTTCCTCGCAATGGAAGAACCGCTTGAAAACGACGGTCACGCCCTTGTTTTGCGGAGCCGCCAGCTGAATCTCCTTCCACTAAATAGATTTCGTTTTTTTGAGGATTCCTTGATTGGGCAGGTGTTAATTTTCCTGAAAGGACCGCATCCGAACGTTTTCTTTTTTTGCCGCTCCTTGCATCCTCACGTGCTTTTCGGGCTGCTTCTCTCGCCTGATAAGCCTTAATGGCCTTTTTTATCAATAAAGAACTTATGTTCGGATTTTCTTCAAGAAAATAAGATAAATGCTCAGATACTACTGCATCAACTGACGATCTTGCTTCACTTGTGCCAAGCTTTCCCTTTGTTTGTCCCTCAAACTGGAGCAAATCCTCTGGAACGCGTACAGAAACAATGGCAGTAAACCCTTCACGAATATCGGCCCCATCTAAATTTTTATCTTTTTCTTTAAGAAAATTAACCTTCCTAGCGTATTCATTAAAAATACGAGTCATCGCTGTTTTAGCACCAGCCTCGTGTGTCCCGCCATCTTTCGTTCGAACATTGTTAACAAAGGAAAGAACATTTTCCGAATACCCATCATTAAATTGGAAAGCAAAATCTACTTCAATTCCATTTTGCTCCCCTTCAAAGCTAACGACTGAATGCAAAACATCCTTTTCTTCATTTAGGTATTCAACAAAGGCTTCAAGCCCATTTTCATAATGAAAGACTTCCTGAAGACCATGTCTTTCATCAATTATTTCTATTTTCATTCCTTTTAATAGGAAAGCTGATTCACGCAGCCGCTCACATAATGTTTCATAATTATACGTCGTGATTGAAAAAATGGTTTCATCTGGCTTAAAGTGTATGGTTGTTCCCGTTTGATTTGTTTTTCCTATTTTTTCAAGAGTCGTTACTGGTTTACCGCCGTTTTCAAATCGCTGTTCATAAACAATCCCATCTCTCTTGATGGTGACAACAAGCCATTCGGAAAGAGCATTCACAACAGATGCACCAACGCCATGAAGCCCTCCGCTCGTTTTATAACCACCCTGCCCGAATTTACCTCCAGCGTGCAAGACGGTTAATATCACTTCAGGAGTTGGTTTGCCCATACGATGCATTCCAGTTGGCATCCCACGACCTTTATCAATAACACTAATTGAGTTGTCTTTATGTATTTTGACAATGATTTGTTCACCGTAACCTGCCAATGCTTCATCGACAGCGTTATCGACAATTTCATACACAAGATGGTGAAGACCTCTTGCGTCAGTACTTCCAATGTACATTCCGGGGCGCTTTCTAACAGCTTCAAGCCCTTCGAGTACTTGTATGGCATCATCATTGTAGTCAAAAGCATTCTGATTTCTTGCCACTAACATACCCCTTTCATTACTGCAAAAAAAGAATTGCTGAAAAAATATTTAATCATTACATTCATCAAATAAGAAACATTTTGATTATACATTCATCTTACGTATTCGTCTAAAAAAGTTTTTTTCCTCTTTATTATAAGGGAATATTATACTAAGAACGAATGTTCGTTTAATGTATTTTACCACAGTTTGATGAAGCGTCTATGTTTTATTGTATCTTTTTATTCCAATTTGGCAAATGAGATTTAAAAGAGAGGCGGTATAAATGACTAGAGAAATAAAAAATGAGACCTATAAAAGATCTCATATCTAAAGCCTTATTTTGTCAAAGCATGCTCTACTTTAATACAGCGATCCATAACAACTGTATAGCCCTTTTCCTTTAAAAAATTATAAGCATTCTCATCAATGCATCCGAGCTGTGACCAAAATACATCCGCATTTATTTCAGCAAATTCTTTAGCTACCTCTAATAAATGCTCTGAGCGGCGAAAGACGTTTACAATATCAACATGACCATCAATATCCTTCAAACTCTTGACAGACTTTACACCGAGCACTTCATCAACAGTTGGATTAACTGGAATAATTTCGTATCCAGCATCTTGCATCGCCTTTGACACCATATAAGAAGTTCTCTCAGGATTGCCGCTTAAACCGACTACAGCGATTTTTTTTGCCTTTTTGAGAATAACACCGAGCTCTTCCCGGCTTGGAATTTCAATCGACATGTTATGTACCCTCCTAATATAACATTACTTGCTTATCTTTATCATACCGAAAAATCGGTTATTTTACTAATAATGGACTCATATTGGTTGAAAGGAGGGTACATATTTTTAAAAATTGCAACGCCTTTAGTACAATACTGTTTCTAATTTTTTCACTAATCGCTGAATGGATTTATTTGATTCTCTTAAAATAGTTGCTTTATTCATTGTAGTCATCTGTCTATTTTCCATTAGTACTTTTCCGTTCACAATCGTTGTTTCAACATCCGCTCTTGTAGCAGAATAAACAATTCTGGAAATCGGATCAATATCAGAGGATGGATATGTGTGGAAATCATTTAAGTTCAATATAGCTAGATCTGCTTTTTTCCCCGGTTCAATACTGCCAATTTCATTTTCCAATCCAACAGCTTTTGCTCCACCAATTGTAGCCATACGAAATACAGTTCTGGCGTTCATTGCTGATGGTCCATGAATAGGCTTCTGTATAATTGCAGCGAGTCTCATTTCATTGAACATATCCAGATTATTATTACAAGGAGCACCATCAGCTCCAAGGCTCACATGTGCATGTTTATCGAGCAAAGACGGGATTTCAGCAACTCCTGAAGCGAGCTTAAGATTAGATCCCGGACAGTGGCTTACCTTAACGCCGCGCTCTTTAATAATTCTTTTCTCTTCCTCATCCAGCCATACACAATGAGCGAGGATTAAACGCTCATTCGCAAGACCTATGCTATCTAGGTAGACGACATTTCTCATCCCATGTTCTTTTTCTACCAATAAAATCTCTGTTGCATTTTCGGAAGCATGTGTATGAACTCTAACATTGTATTGCTTAGAAAGATCCCTTACTGTTGTTAATAATTCCTCCGTACAGGAAACAACAAAACGTGGGCAGAAGGCATACTGAATTCTGCCGCCATCATGATTGTGCCACTTTTCAAGCAGATCGACACTTTGCTTAATGGAATCTTGCGTATTTTCTCTTAAGAGAACTGGAACTTCGTCTCCCTTATCCATCATGACCTTCCCTGCTAAGGCTCGAATTCCACTTTCGGCAATCGCCTTAAAAGCATAATCTGTATGATGAACAGTTTCCATATCAACGACTGTCGTTGTTCCGCTTTGTAATAACTCCCCAATGCCAAGCATCGCAGAATAATAAATGGATTCCTCATCATGAGATGCTTCCAATGGCCAAATTTTCTGCTTTAGCCAATCCATCAGTTCAAGGTCATCAGCCTGTCCTCTGAATAATGTTTGGCATAAATGTATATGAGTTTGAATAAATCCTGGTATCACTGTGCGTCCTGTTGCATCAATTATTTTACTTGCGAAATGGGGAAGATTTTGTCCGATTTCAACAATTTTGTCATCTACAATATAAATGTCTCCTTTAATAATTTCTTCCTTCTCATTCATCGTAACGATTTCCGCGTTCCTAATGAGAATGCTGCTCATTTTACACCTCCTGTATCTGACTAGTCTTGTCTGCTTTCTTTTCGTCAAAGTTAAGAATTAATGATTTATAAAAATCAATTGATCTTTTATAGGCAGCGACACTAACCCATTCATTTGGCTGATGAGCAAGCTTCTCATCACCTGGTCCATAGATTAATGTAGGGATTTCGCTTCTTGGATTTAATACAGCTGCATCAGTATAATAAGAAACGCCAAAGCAATTAGAGTCCTCTTCATTTTTTATTTCTAACGCACAGTGAATTATATCTGATGAAACAGCGGTTAGAATAGGTGGACGGTCTAACACTTTCGTTATCTTGAACTGATGTAGCTCCTCATTTTCAACAAGTTTATTAAGTTTTTGATTTAGCTCTTCGATTAAATGGTCATGTGATTGTGGAGGAACTGTCCGAATATCCACCCGAATGGAACATCTATCAGGAATAACATTCGTTTGAACTCCCCCATTGATCATCGTAACCGCTAAGCTGCTGCTTCCTAGCGGCTCCTTCTCTAGTTTCCACTCCACTTTTAACGCATCTAGAATCTTAATAATTTGCACCATATGATCAACAGCATTGATTCCATGATCTGGCATTGACCCGTGTGCGGTTTTTCCATATGTGCTAATTTCTAGCCATAGTGCTCCCTTATGTCCAACGACAACCTTTTCATTCGTTGGTTCGCCGATTACTAGTGCATCAATGACCCGATCGTCCTTTCCTTCCAAAAACGCTCGAGCTCCACAGCTATCGACTTCTTCACCAGCTGTTGCCAGAAATGTAATGGAAGCGGCTGGTGTCTTTTTTTCCAAAATCAAAGATTCTAGCGCTAAATACATGGCTGCCAAGCCGCTTTTCATATCTGAAGCCCCTCTGCCGTAAATCCTTTCTCCAACAATGTCACCTGAAAAAGGGGCATACTGCCATTCAGACTCTCCAGGAGAAACTGTATCCATATGGCCGCACAAAAATAGATGCTTATCACCACTGCCTCCCAGCGTCACCTCTAAATTACTGCGGTTTTCTTCAAGATAAGTCATCTTGAATGGGATACCTTTCTTCTTGCACCTTTCAATAAAAGCCTCAGTCACCTCATGCTCGTTACCTGGTGGATTTGAGCTATTGATCCGCAAAAGCTTCTGAAGGAATTGAATATCATCCATTATTCTGCCTCCACTATTTGCATTTTTAGAGATGTAACCTTCCATCCGTTTACAGGTGCCATATCTTGAGAACATGTCGTACAGGCAATGACCACGTCCTCCAAGGCTTTGAGTTTCACATAATCCCCCGGCTTTGAAAGGGGTTCTTCAATAACATAATCACCTTGATCATCCAGCACATTATTCATAAAAAGATTAATAGGATCTGGAACGATAGCTGGGTGTATATTAAATTTCTTAAGAGCTGTTTCTAAATTGTCATGGCAATTTGGATGATCATCGTGATCAAAATCCATTTTATACCGATAATAATCGCAAGCCGGAAAAAATATATCGTGAACACCCACAGTATCCTCAACAAGCTGCATTAGAGGTCTGCGTCTATTGCTGTATAGTAAATCGCCTTTTTTTAACCGAATACTGCTTAATGATGCTCTCATATGAACGGGGGATACATATTCTTGTGGATCTGCATGATTGAAACAAACAAAATCCCCAACCTGCTTCCCTTCCATATCAATGATAATTAGCACTTCGCCTTTTCTTAAAAAAGCGCTCCTGCCTTCGTAGGGAGGAATGATGATTTCTTCACGAATTCTGTCCCTATTAAAGATTCCTTTCACAAAATCACCCTCCGTCTATTCAATAAAAACAGCAACTGCCCGGATCGGGGAGCCAGTTCCTTTCCGAATCCTGAGCGGAAGCCCAAAGTATAAAAATCTCATACCTGCTATTTGATCCAAATTACAAAGGTTTTCCGTATTTGTCATGCCATATTCCCTGCAAATTAAGTGGCCGGAATACTTTGGATCATCCGGATGGTCGATTGCTGGAGCATCGATGCCAATGTTGACAACGCCTTTTTCCGCAAGCCACTTAGCTGCTTGGTAATCAAGCCCTGTATAGGTAGTTAACCATTCATCTGTGCCATATGACCTGTTATAATGGCCGGTAAAGAGTAGAACGATATCTCCCTTCTCAATAAACTGACCAGATTTATTCAAGGCTCTTTCAAGATCTTGGCTCGTAATATAACGATTTGTCGAAACATGTGAAACATCCAGGCACACAGCTGGGCCATAAAAATATTCTAATGGCATTTCGTCAATATATTTCCCATTCGGATCGTACTCATATGTAGCATCACTATGGGTCGGTCCATGTTCATTAATGATTAAATTATTTGTTGCAAAAGGAAACCCTATCTTTTTTTCTGACTCTTCATGCGTAATATTCGTAAAAATCATCGTTGATGGATGAAGAGGGAAGACTGGCATCCCATGATAGATTTCCTGAGTTAAGTCTACTAATCTGACTCCCATGATTTTTCCCTCCATTTCAAAAGCGTAAGCGCCTTTGGAACAATCAAAGGACGATTGTTCCTGAGCCGATCTTTTCCTGATGTATTTTTAAATAATCGTAGGAATAACCTCAAACTTGTCTACATCAATCAATCCCATATCAGTAATTTTCCATTTTGGACTTGTGACTAAAGACCAGAACGACAAATGCATGAACGGAACCTCCATACCGCATCCAAGCTCATCCTTTGCAAGTTTGGAAAGTTCATCAACCTTATCGCTCATTTCCTTACCGGTTAATTCATCCGTCATCAAACCACCGATACGGAGCGGAAGATCTCCAACCACTTTACTATCCTTGATCATTGCAATTCCGCCTCCCATTGCAATAACACGATTGACTGCGGTTACCATATCCTCATAATTCGTTCCAGTTACAATAATATTATGAGTATCATGGGCCACACTCTCAGCGATGGCTCCACTCTTTAAATCAAAGCCATGCAGGAATGTTTTCCCTACTCTTCCTGTTCTTCCGTGACGTTCCACAACAAGTAATGGCAATACATCCTGCTTTAGACATGGCTGGACAATTCCATCCTTTACATTCAGTGTATACTCGCCCTCGCCCGTTAAATTTTGGAAAGGAATGGCTTCAATCGCTCTAACCTTTGCACGAGTTCCTGATGCATTAATCGTCAGTTCATCTTTTGTAACTGCTTTTCGTTTAATCGATTTCTTAACACTTTCAGGATAAATATAAGGGACAATATCGATCGTTAGTTCGCCTTTTTCCGCAGCTTTTTTACCACCTAAATATACTTGATCTATCGTCATATTCATTAAATCGCTAATAACAGCAATGTCCGCCCTTTTACCAGGCGCGATCACTCCTACATCCTTAAATCCAAAGTGGGTAGCCGGGTTAATGGTTGCCATTTGGATAGCTTCGACTGGATCAATTCCTGCTGCGATTGTTCTCCGGACAATATCATTCATATGTCCATATTTCAGAAGATCTGCTGGAACCATATCATCTGACACTAAAATAGCACGTCTTGAATCCAATCCATCCTCTGTGATCGCACGAATACACTCGGCCATATTTCTTTGGGAGGAGCCTTCTCTCATAAACACACTTACTCCATAGCGCAGCTTTTCAACCATTTCTTCCTTCGTCGTTGTTTCATGGCAAGAAACATGAGTGCCTCCGCTTATAATATGTGCAGCTAGTTCTTTTCCAAATAATCCAGGAGCATTACCCTCGACAGTTTTCCCAATACTGTTTGCATAGGAGACGGCTGCCACAAGATCATCTATTAATTCTGGGGCATGCTGATATACCGGCTGGATATTACTAAAGCTTTGAATTTCACCAATCCCTTGAACATATGGATCATTCAATAAGTCCTTCATATCCTTTGCTGAAACGTCATACCCTGAAGTTTCGAGACCAGGAGCATCGGGTACGGCACATGGAACAGTGAATAAGATACGGTTTGGAAGAGTTTTAGCTTCTTCAATCATCGCTTTCATTCCATGCACACCGAGAACATTTCCAATCTCATGGGGGTCGCCAATTAATGTTGTCGTCCCTGTCGGTATGGACAGCTTAGAAAATTCCGTACATGTCAGCATGGCACTTTCGAAGTGCATATGAGAATCAATAAAACCCGGGCTAATAAATTTCCCTCGAACATCTTCTACCGTAGTTTTCGGACCAATGAGATCCTTTGCATCTCCGACCATCAAAATATATTGGCCTTTAATGGCAACATCTGCTTCATATATTTCACGGGTGATTACATTAATAAAATACCCGCCCCTAAGGACAATGTCCGCATATTGATGTGGATGCAATAATACATCAATTAATTTCCGATATTGAATAGCTTCTTTTATTTTAAGAGCGTCCACTGTTTAACCCCCTGTCATCATTCCTTCCAAACTATCAATAATTCCAATAATTGCAGCATCAATGGGTGCATCTTTATTCCTGATCGCTCGCGAAGCCATGCTTCCAGTCACATAGATGACTCTTTCACCTATTCCAGCTCCGACAGTATCAACAGTAATAATGGGATTTGGCAGTACCTGTCCATCTAATCCAATCGGCTGTGTAATTAATAGCTTCGTCCCAACTAGATTTTCATCTTTTCTCGTAGCAGTTACCCGGCCAACCACTATTCCCATGTGCATAAAGATCGTCCCCTTATTCTGTAATGATTGCAATATTCAACTCTCTTGCCATATCCTTGGCAAGGGGAGTAATGATAGTCTGACTTGGCATTCTCAATGTATGTTGATTTTGCTGTTGCAAATATCGTATTGTTTCTGCAGAAACAATTGATTTTTTTTGTGAATGATAAAGAAAAGCATCAAAATGATCATCTTCATTGATCAGGTCAATTCCCAACCCTTTTAGCTGAATCATTTGTTCCTTTAGTTTTCTTTTAAAAGCTTGAGATCCTTTATCCATACCCTTAACTTTCCATAGCTGATGATCAGCGTCCATGCCTATTTTTAATGCCACTACCTTCTTACCTGTCATTAAACTATGAAGGATCAGACGGACAAAAGGCCTCTGTTCATTGAAGGAAAGAATATCTGAAACAATTGAAAATGAAAGGACTGGAAGAAATACGATGTCAATCATTATGTTCTCAGATAATTGCTGATGAGAAATCCAATCATCATTGCCAATTATTCTCACAATCTCATTTCTTTCGTCATGAAAGTAAGGCAAATTCTCCACTGAGATTCGCAGCATGCATTGTTTATTAGTTAAATCCTTCAAATATAAAAGTCCTGGTTCCATTCCAATCAAATGAGAGGTAATTAGAGCCAGGACATATGGTCTTTTCTGCAGGCTCTTACTGTAGCTGTTTCGCTTCGACAGCTCTTGCAGAGTGTGTTTCATCATGACACTCTGCTTATTTGAGCTCATATTTATTCACCAATCGTTTTGGATAATAAGGCTCTTTCCACTTCGCTGTGAGGTCTAGGAATCACATGGACAGATACTAATTCTCCAACGCGGCTTGCTGCTTCAGCTCCAGCATCAGTAGCTGCTTTAACAGCGCCTACATCTCCTCTTACCATAACAGTGACAAGTCCAAATCCAACCTTTTCATAGCCGCAAATTTCCACATTTGCTGCCTTAACCATTGCATCTGCAGCCTCTACTGCCCCAACCAAACCCTTTGTTTCTACTAATCCTAATGCTTCACCCATGATTTATTTCCTCCTCATATTGATTAATTTGAGTTGTTATTATCTTCCTCTGATTGACTATTTTCCGTTCTATCATTTTCCACTTTTTTAGTGGTTCCTTTTTTCGTTGAGCCTTTATTATTTATTCCCTTTGCTTCGGCTTCCTTTTTGTTTCCCTCTGAGTCTTCCTTTTTACTTCGACTATTCTCTTCAAGCTTAAAATGCGGTAATAGTTTACTTGATACTTCATTGTGAGCCCTTGGTATTACATGAAAGGAAATGACTTTTCCAATACGATCAGCCGCTTCCTTACCAGCATCCACAGCAGATTTAACCGCGGCGACATCCCCGCTGAAATGAACCGTAACACCAAGATATCCATTTACTCCAATAACTTTTTCAATGCCTACAATTTCTACATCCGCTGCTTTAACTGCAGCGTCTGCAGCAGAAACAGCTGTTAAATAGCCCACTGTTTCAATTAATCCTAGTGCTTGCAATTACATAGCCTCCAGTCATAAATGTTATTTAAGCTTCTCTGCTTCCTTTAATAATTCGTCAGAAACATTTGAAATCGTTAAGAATGAACCATAAAGAAGTAAAGAACCTTTCTCTACGGTATAGTTGAACTTAATATTTGGTGATTTTTTCAATAAACGATCTAATAGAAGAATGGACGAATATTGATTAATTCCGTCAAGAACAGCCACTCCATCTACATGGACATTTAAATGAAGCTGTTTTGTTAACCAAGGACTAGGGGATTGAACTTTATAAAGCTGTAATGACTTATTTGAATGATGAGAAAGTTTTTGAAATAATGTTTTTACAGCTGCGGTAAGTTTAGCAGCATCCTCATCATATAACTCAAGGACAAAGCCGCTGCTTTTTTCTTTATCCCATATCAAACTATATTTCATCGTCGAATACTCTCGTAAAATATCATTCACTAAAAATAATTGGCCGATTGAAGATTGTTCACTCAAGATGACTCCAATCGAATGTGACTTTAGCGGCCGCTGAAATGATTCAAGCAATTTTTCAGAAAGACCAGAATATATCCAAGCTTTAATTCCATTTCTCGTTTGGCCGATAAACTTACTTTCTTCATTAATACGATTATTTACATACGAGCTATTTTGGGGCTTATTCAATGGCTGGTTCCCTTGTACAAGAGAGATCGTCTGCAGTTTTGAAAGGGTACCCATAATGGAATCTTTACTTGCGGTTTTTGGATGAGCTATTCTTTGTTCATTTTTCGATGAATAAATGTTTTTATTTTTATTTGTATTATTTTTTGTATTTTCAGGCAGTCCGGCTAGTCTTTTTTGGATATTTTTCTGCTGATAATTTGGCCGATTTATTCCAGCTATCGTTTGATTTGGCGTTTCCTTTCTGCTGTCATTAACAGTGGATTTCGAATAAACGAACCTGGAATCTCCCCCGTTAAACAAAGGATTCTCTCTCGGCTTTTTGGCCGGCTGTAATACTTCCTGGACAATACTTTTCATGAATTCTGACAAGCATATTCACCTCCTAGAGAATCTTAGCAAGCTCTGCATGCGGCCGAGGAATGACATTAAAGGATACTAACTCTCCTCCGGTCTTAGAATGAGCCATTTTCCCTACCTCGACAGCAGCAGTTACAGCTGCAACATCTCCTTCTACAATTACAGTCACTAACCCAGAACCGACCCGTTTTAAGTCTACTAAACTAACATTGGCTGCTTTAGCCATGGAATCAAGTGCTTCTATCGCAGCTGTTAATCCTCTTGTTTCAATCATCCCAATTGCCTTCATTTCCCGTCCCCCTTCACAATACCAATATGAGGAAATAGTCAAATAAACCTTAAAATTCCAAGTGGAAACTCAACTGTTTCATGAAGTTTTCTAGTTTTCCTATAAATAATCTTCAAGATTGACTTCAATTGGAATGGATGTTCTCCTAAACATTTCTTCTTCTCCTAATGGATAGGTGGCGTCTATTCCCATTTTGTCGGAAACACCTCTTAGGTTATGGGAGGATTCGAGTGGAGAACCTTTAGCCCCGGGAACAATAAATACGTCATTTGAGGCCTGAACCCTAGTTGCAACCGCCCATTCAACATCCTCTGAATCGAAAATATCAACATCATCATTTACTACAACGACATGTTTTAAATCTTTATCACTAGCAAATGCAGCAAGTGCTGCTTGCTTTCCATCCCCTTCAGATTTCTTCTCAATTTGAATGACAGCATGGTAACGAGCAACACCTCCCATCGGAATATGTACTCCTTTAATATTCGGAATGACCTGTCTAACAGTACTTAATAAGGTCGCTTCCCGAACGAGAGCCATTGGCAGTCTTTCTTCATAGCTTGAAGGGAAGATGGTCTGGTTAATAGCTTGATTCCGATAGGTTACAGCTGATATTTCCACGATTGGCTGAGGGGATCTAAACCCATAATAGCCGGCTAATTCTCCAAATGGCCCTTCCATTTCACGTTCATTCGGTAACATTCGGCCTTCAAAAACAATTTCCGCTTCTGCCAGAACATCTAAATCTACCGTCTTACAACGAACAACATCTAAGGATTGTCCAAGTAAAGCTCCTGCAACATTTAATTTGTCTGTATGATATAGATGTGTGCTAATCTGTGAACTCAATACGACAGCCGGCACTACCCCAAACATAACCGCCACTTCCATTGGCTCTCCCAATTTTTCAAAATATGAATACTGATCCAATAACTCTGGTGAAGTAATTAATATATTCGTTCGATTTCCGCCTAAATACTGCATCCTCCTTATAGATGTATATCTTTTCTTGCCAGTAATATCCTTCACAACTAGTATCCCTGATACATAATAGGCACCTGAATCCCCTGCGTGAAAAGTCGGGATTGGAAACAGGTCTGCTAAATCAAAGTCGCCTGTAACTAGATTTTCCTGTACAGGTCCAGTTTCTTTTAAAGTTGTAGGAATTGGATTAACAATTGAGTCAATAATTTTAGGGATTAATTCCGAAGTTTGAATACCCATGCTATCAGCAAGTAGATCACGATCTCCGCCTAATCCTGCTGTCATAGCTGATTGATAACCTTTGACTTTTTCAAAGAGGAAAGGTTGTCTGCCATTTTTTGTGTTGACAATCGCACCTAATTCATAGCGGGGATCTACTTCTCGCTTAATTCGATATAGAAGGCCTTTATTCTCCCAGTCATCTAATAATGCTCTCATTGTTACAGGTATCATGATTTTTCTCCCCACCTTTCCAGCAAACGATGATCAATATAAAGCATGTCTAAAATTCGCGCTACCATAAAGTTGGCCAGCTCCCATATTTCTGTTGGCTTATGGTAGAATCCTGGAGAGGCTGGCATAATACATGCACCTGTCTCAGCTAGCAGTGTCATATTACGCAAGTGAATTAGATTAAAAGGGGCTTCCCTTGGAACGATAATAAAATTTCGTTTTTCTTTTAAAACCACGCTTGCTGCTCTGCTTAGCAATGTATCCCCTACACCATTTGCAATGGCCCCAAGTGTATTCATGGAACATGGAACGATAACCATCCCGTCAGTCAAATAAGATCCGCTTGCTATGGACGCAAACAAATTTTTATTACTATGGACAGTGGCGTACTCTTTAAGCTCCTCCATCGAGACTCCGCACTCAAATTGCATTACTTTCTCTCCCATATCCGTAACAATTAAGTGCGTCTCAATCCCTAATTGATGAAGGGCGCGGATCAAAGTGTATCCATACAATGATCCGCTAGCCCCAGTAATACCCACTAGAATTCTTCTTTTTCGTTCTCCGAAAGGGATAATTTTAGACAACCTTTTCGTCTTGGGAGAATTTAATTTTTGCTGCTTCTTTATATTCATCCGTTGTCATGATATCTCCGAAAATATCAATATCTCTTAATCCGGAGACATGCATATCGTCATCTTGTGAGGCTGTTCCATCAGAAAGACAGATGATATTATATCCATGATAAAGGGCATCAGATGCCGTGCTGCGAACACAAACATTAGTCCACACACCTGTTAATACGACTGTATCTATTTCCTCTTCCCTTAAGAACAGATCAAAATCGGTATAGCTAAACGCACTATGTCTTCTCTTCTGAACGACATAGTCACCCTTATCTTCTTCCGGCTGCAGTTCAGGTATGAACTCTGATCCCCATGTGCCTTTTACCGCATGAACAGGTCTTACACGGAAATCCCTGTCATTTTTTCGGTGAGCCTCCTGGACATGAACCACTTGAATATTGTGATCATGTGCAAAATCAATAAGCTCTCTAATTTTAGGTACAATTTTTTCCCCATTTTCACAGCGAAGTGCCGCATTTTCACCAATAAAATCATTAAGCATATCGATTACTACAACACAATGTTTTTTTCCTTTAAGTTCCACTTATCTTTCATCCTTTCAAAAGGTTGATTTCATCTTTCTATTTGTTAGATGAAACTTGCTAAATCCAATTTTATTTACCTTTGCAATCAATTTTGAGTTACAGCTTCAGCTTCCTTTGATTCTACTTTTACTGCTTCATACTTTTCATATTTTAAAGTTCTTTCTAAACGTTGAATGCTTTGACGAGGTACATATTCGCCATAGCCAGCTTCACCAACAATTCCACCATTATCTTCATCGTACACAAGATTTCCACGGATAATCGTCTGTACTGGTTTTCCTTTTAGTTCCAATCCGTGTAATGGATTATACTTTGCCATTGATTCAGTTTTTTGTTCATCAATAACATATTCCTTCTCAAGATCAATGATTGTGAAGTCAGCATCACTGCCAATTTCCATTGATCCTTTTTTCGGATATATGCCATAATGAATAGCAGCATTCCGGCTCGTTACCTCAACAAAACGTGATAAGGATAGACGGCCTTTATTTAATCCTTCACTTACTAGGATAGGAACCATTGTTTCTACGCCTGGAATACCAGGGAATGTATTCCATATATTCGCCCCTGGATAATCTTTTTCTGTTGCAATTTCATATGGAGCATGGTCGGTTCCAACGAAATCGATTGTTCCATCGGCAAGTGCCTGCCAGTGGGATTCATTGTCTTCTTTACCGCGCAGCGGAGGAGCAATTTTTGCATATGAACCGCGTTCTGACATGGAATCCTGTGCGTTAAGTACGAGGTAATGAGGGCAAGTTTCTGAAGTTACTTTAATCCCTCGTTTCTTTGCGTTCCTAACTAGCTCCACTCCCTCTTTTGTACTCATGTGCACAACATGGACACGAGCATCTGTTGCTTCGGCAAAGCTTAGTATTAATTCGATTGCAACCTTTTCAGCTAGACTTGATCTTGCCTCCGCCCATGCAGGTCCATCAAAGCGCCCCTCTTTTTCTAGCTTCTTAGAGTTAAAAGTACAAATATCATAGTTTTCAGCATGCACACCTATTGGCAAACCTGTTTTTGCCACATGTTTAAAGATTTCAAGCATTTCAGCATCTGAAACCTTTGGGAAAGTTGGTACGGAAGGTGTCATATACACTTTAAAAGCGACAACCCCTTCATCAATTTGCGGGTAAATATTATCGATCCAGCCTTCACGGGCATCTTCTCCCGTCATTCCTCCCCAGAAGCAATAATCAATATATGCTTGGTCACGAATAGGTCCTATTTTCTTGTGAAAGCTGTCCCCATCCCGAACAGAAGGCTTGCTGCAGCATGGCATATCAATGATCGTTGTTAACCCGCCAGCTGCGGCTGACCGGCTTCCAGTTGCAAATGTTTCTCTATGAGTAAAGCCTGGATCCATAAAATGTGTATGCGGGTCAATACAGCCAGGAACTACTAGCTTTCCTTCCACATCAATAACTTTTGTAGCATTTAAGAAGCTAATATCATTGGAATATCCTATAATTTTTCCATCATTTACAAGAATATTCGTTAGAACTTGACGATCCCCTTGTGGAATGTTTGCATTTTTCAGAATTAGATCCATAGTTTCTACCCCTTATACTGTTAAATTTCTGCTTTATGCAGATTATTAAATGGTATCCATTGAGTGCTCAGTTTTTAACTGATTTATTTGCTCATTTTTAGATATATTTAAATCCTTATAATTAAAGACCACATTTAGTAAAATGGCGGTCAAGCTTCCAATGACTATTCCATTTTCAACGAGTAAACGAACACTTATTGGAAGACTGCCAAACATAGCTGGAACAACTGCGGCTCCTAAACCGATTCCAACGGAGCAGGCAATAATTAAGAGGTTTTCATTTTTGGAAAAATCTACAGCTGAAAGCATTCTAATCCCTGAAGAAATTACCATCCCAAACATTGGGATCATGGCACCACCAAGTACAGCCATAGGGATAACGGTAGTTAGAGCTGCAATCTTAGGCAAAAGTCCTAAAATAATTAGTATGACCCCTGCTGAAATGACAACATTTCTAGTTTTCACTTTAGTCAGAGCTACAAGGCCAACATTTTGAGAGAATGATGTATAAGGAAAAGCATTAAATATTCCTCCGATGACAACTGCAAGTCCTTCTGCTCTTAATCCCTTTTTAATATCCTTGGATTCTAGTTTTCGTTCACATACATCACCTAATGCTAAAAATACGCCAGTAGACTCTATCATACTTACAATGGCGACTAAGGTCATTGTAAGTATAGCCGAGAAATTAAATGTAGGCAGACCGAAATAAAAAGGCTGAACAATATGGAACCAGGAAGCATTGGCAACTTCGGCAAAACTAACCATTCCCATAAAATATGCGACTACCGTACCAGCAATTAATGAAAGAAGAACAGAAATTGCTTTCATATATCCTTTGAAGAACCGATTCATCAAGATGATTAGAATTAGTGTAAATATGGCTAAAAATAAATTTTGGGAGCTGCCAAAATCCGGTGAGCCCAGTCCGCCAGCAGCATTATTCATAGCAACTGGAATTAAGGAAACCCCAATAATTGCAACAACTGAACCAGTGACAACTGGAGGGAAAAAACGCATGATCTTACTCATAAACTGCGATAATATCATAACGAAAATTCCAGATGCAATGATGGCACCATAAATGGAGGTTATTCCTTGTAATTGTCCAATGGCAATCATCGGCCCAACTGCTGTAAATGTACAGCCTAAAATGACAGGTAATTTAATACCGAAATGCTTCCCGCCTATGACCTGTAATAAAGTAGCTATCCCACATGTAAATAGATCAATCGAGATTAAATAAGCAAGTTGTTGAGCATTTAATCCAATTGCAGGTCCAACAATTAAAGGTACAATGACAGCCCCTGCATACATTGCCAAAACATGCTGAAATCCTAAGGTTCCAATTTTGAAAGGATTAAGTTTTTCCAAGTTCAGTCCCCCATATTTACAGAATATGTCTTCAGTATTACTTGGGATGCATTTCACTATTTTTCTTACAAATCACCTCCAAAAATAAAAATTTGTATATAAAAAACCGCAGTAATAGAAAACATCTTTCATAAGATGATTATCTACTACTGCGGTTTCAAATAACTTCCGTTAAACAAAAGCAAAAGGAACCGCTTTCAAAATGGTTAAGAGAAGTTGCGACTTGCACAGCTCTCCCAAGCAAAATTGATAGCTTATTATTCTATAAAATATATGATTGTACAAGCCTCTTCCGTGACAGGATCGTAATCTTTTAAAATGGTTTTCACTTTAAAATGCAGCATCTCTTCAATCTGATCTTTAAATAACGATTTGAATTCAACACTTAATGCTGAATCAACCGAAATAGTCAAATGGTGGAAATTCTTACTAAGCATTTGTAGCGACTGGACCCGTTTATGCTGAGCAAAAATGATTACCCTGTCATCAAATATTTCTATTCGCTGTTTCTTTACTCCAACACCGTGAATTTCTTGGTTGACTCGATTATAAAGATGAGCAATATCCTTTTTTAATGATTGATGGGTATGTATAGAAATAATAGACATATTTTCCCCCCGTTACTCACTATATTAAACAAAGCCAGTTTTATTGTCAATAGTATTATCTGAAAATTTGCACTTGACAAAATATTGGAATGGCATTTACACTACAAATCAACTTATACTTTTTTGAAAATTTAAACATTTTTGGTCAAAAATATCTAATATTATTATTTTCGTATAACCTCAAAAATCGGTTTGAGGGTTTCTACTAGGGACCGTAAATTCCTAACTACGAAAGGGTTTCTAACGTGTAAAAAAATCACGGCAGCCTTTTTGTATGGGAATTTTTTTGTTCCTTAGCTAGTAAAAAAGCACCGTATTTTTAATCAAAATAACAATGAACTAAAACTTACTGCTTATTTTCCTGCACAATATTTTATCTTTCATACACCCCGTGATTGCCACACTCTTCCAATTGTAAAATTTCCTATTACATAGTCCATTTACCTAATAGTCCAATTAAAAATAAATGTAGAAAACACTTTTTATCAACGCATCCTATTACGATTAATAACCAGAGAAATCAATTATATGGAGGGAATTTAATGAGAACAATAAATTTTACTGTTAATGGCTCACCTTGTGCTGTATCATGCCCGCCGGCAAAAACTTTGCTGGACGTATTAAGGGAGGATCTAAAATTGACAGCCAGCAAGGAATGCTGTGGCAAAGGAGAATGCGGATCATGCTCCGTTTTGTTAAATGGTGAAGTCGTCTGCTCCTGTTTGATTCTCGCGGGTCAAGTTGAGAATCAAGAAATAGTAACTTGTGAAGGGGTCGGCTTAACTTCAAATATGGATGTTATCCAAGAATCCTTTGTAGTAGAGGGTGCCACTCAATGCGGGTATTGCACGCCAGGCATAATAGTTTCTGCAAGGGCCTTTCTAAATAGAATCGATTATGTGCCAACGACTAATCAAATTAAAACCGCATTAGGGGGAAATCTTTGCCGGTGCACCGGCTATACGAAAATTATTAAAGCCATCCAAACCGCTGCCGAAAAGGAAATGAAATCAATAGGAAAAGCAACGACGTAATGAAGGTTTCAGCCATTTTGCTGTCTGCTGGGTTATCAAGCCGAATGAGGCCGCTCCCTCATAAAGGATTGCTTCAATGGAAAGGAAAAACGTTAATCGAACATCAAATTCAAATGCTGTTAAATTCAAATCTATCAGAAATAATTGTAGTTGTTGGCCATGAGGCTGAGAAATTTTTTCCTATTACAAATCAATATCCCGTTAAAGCGGTATATAACGAGAACTTTCTTCAAGGAAAATGCTCTTCCATCATTAAAGGGCTTCAATCGATTGATCCTGCCTGTGACATGATATTAATTACAGCTGTTGATCAGCCAATTGATGATACTGTTATTAATCACCTAATTCAATCACTGCAAGAGTCTAATTGTTTAATTGCCATACCGTTAAATAATGGGAAAAGAGGGCACCCTATACTATTCTCAAAAAATATTATTCATGTGCTTCTATCGATACAGGAAGAGACACAGGGACTCCGTAATATTATTCGCAAATATGAAAACCAAATAGTGGAAGCTGTCATCGACAATACCCTTATTTCTCAAAATATTAACACTCCAATGGACTACCGAATGTCTCTAACTATAAGCAATTCTTAGTAAGCAAAGAAAATCATTCAGATCATGCTAGGAGGTCTCAAAATGCTAGTTTCAGAAATTGAAGTAATGTCTCCGGCTACATTATTGGAATGCCTTTCAATCATTTCTAATAAAGGCAATAATTCAAGACTCATAGCTGGAGGTACGGACGCTGTTGTCCGAATGAAGGATGGAAAATGGCGCCCGGAAACTTGGATTAATATTAATGGTTTAAAGGAACTGAGATACATTCAAGAAAAGGATGGAGAAATTCACATTGGACCTTTAACAACGCATACAGATATCGTCCACTCCTCCTTGCTTCAAGAAAAAGCGGATGTGCTTGTCCAAGCGTCAAGAGAAGTTGGAGCCATTCAAATGCAAAACATTGGAACAATTGGTGGAAATATTGGCACTGCCTCCCCTGCCGGAGATACGATTCCTGCCCTGTTTGTATTAAATACGGTTTTGCAGCTTAGCTCTTTAAACAATAAGCGGCTCATTCCAATTGAAGAATTTTTTATCGGGCCAGGCAGAACTGTTTTAAAGGAAAACGAAATGATTACAAAAATTATTATTCAGCCTCAGGATGAAAATGAAATCGGGATATTCCAAAAGCTTGGACCGAGAAAAGCGCAATCCATTTCCATTGTAAATGTTGCTATTTCATTATTAATGGGAGAAGGCCGTCAAGTTTTAAGAGGGAAAATTGCCTTCGGTTCTGTTGCCCCAACGATTATTCGTGCAAAAAAATGTGAATCAATAATGACGCTTAATCCATTGACAGATGAATTAATACAAAACATTGCAAAAGTAGCCTGGAAAGAGGTTATGCCGATTACTGACGTAAGAGCAACAGCGGAGTACCGCCGTGATATGGCAAGTGCCCTTTTAGAGCGCGGACTATATCGACTTATGAGGAGGTGGGAGAATAAATGAAACAGATAAATGAACAAAACAGTAGCCAGGAATTAAATTGGATTGGAAAAAGAGTAAAAAGAATCGATGGACCTGAGAAAGTAACAGGTGAATTAAAATACATGACAGATTATCATTTTGACAATATGGTTTGGGGAAAGGTTCTGCGCGCCAAATACCCTCATGCAAGAATTAAATCTATTCAAATTGAAAAAGCTGAACAGCTGCCTGGAGTAGTTTGTGTATTAACTCATAAGGATATCCCCGGCTTTAACGGTTTTGGAATCGTGATCCCAGACCAGCCTGTGCTATGTTCTGATATTGTTCGCTGTACGGGAGATGCCGTAGCTTTAGTCGCTGCAGAAACTGAAGAGATTGCTGAAAAAGCTTTGGAATTAATTGAAGTTGACTATGAACCGCTTGAGTTTGTGATAGATGCTGAAAAAGCGATGACCCCTTCATCACCTAAATTGCATCCGGATGGTAATGTTCATAGTCATGTCATCATCAAAAATGGCGATACTGAAAAAGCATTTGAGGAAGCAGATATTATTGTCGAGAATACCTTCTATTCCCCACGGCAAATGCACGCTTTTATTGAAACAGAAGGCGGATGGGGTGTCATGGATGAGGAAGGATATATAACTATTCGCTGTCCTGGACAATATGCCCACCGTGACCGTGCGCAAATCGCACGTACCATTGCATACAATCCCGAAAGAATTCGAGTCATTTCCAGTCCGTTAGGCGGTGCCTTTGGAGGCAAGGATGAAATTACCGTACAAATATACTTAGCACTTCTTGCTATGTATACAAATGGCCGTCCTGTAAAGATCCATTTAAGCCGGGAAGAATCCGTAATCGCCGGGATTAAAAGGCACCCGTTTAAAGTGCAAATGAAAACAGCAGCAAAAAAGGACGGTACTTTAATCGCAAATGAAGTAAGAGCTGTAGCTGACACAGGTGCCTATGCCTCATTAGGCGGTGCTGTTATCGCTCTAGCCATTGAACATTCATGCGGTCCTTACAAAATTCCGAACATAAACCTTGAAGGGTTCTGTGTATACACAAATAATGGCATTGCAGGTGCCTTTAGGGGCTTTGGTGTTAATCAGGTTTGCATGGGTATTGAAACTCATATGGATATGATTGCCGAAAAGCTCGGCATGGATCCGATTGAAATTCGCAAGAAAAATGTTTATCACCAAGGCGAAATGTCCAGTTTAGGCCATATCGTCAAATCAAGCGTTGGCACGTTTAAAACGCTTGAAACAGCGGAAAATTGTGATCTCTGGAAAAACCGTGAAAAGTATAAAAAAGAAATAAGTGAACCATGGAAAAAACGAGGTGTTTCCCTAGCTACATCCTTTCACGGAATTGGGATGGGAATTGGACTGCCTGACTATGGTGCCGCTTCCATTGAACTCCTTCCCGACGGCAAGTTTCTAGTGGCAGTAGGGTGCGAGGAAATTGGTGGAGGAAATAGCACTGCCTATGCACAAGTAGCGGCCGAACTATTAAATTGTGATATTCAACTAATTAAAGTCGTTCAAGGTGATACGCTTCAAACACTTGATGGAGGAACGGTAACCGCCTCCCGCTCCACTTATACTGGAGGCAGAGCAGTTGCAACAGCTGCTCCGAAAATGATAAGCCTCTTAACAGAAGCGGCAGCTGAAATACTTAACGTACCTCCAGAAAGTGTTGAAATTCAACAAAACTGCCTTACAGCCAATGCAGAAAGCTTAACTTACCAACAAATATACAATTATCTTCATGAACAGCACCGGAATACAAAAATTGAAGGACATTTTATTCTTCCTAAAGAAAAAACTGAAATTAAAGGATCTGGCGGAGCCCCTCACCATCTGTATGGGTACTTAACCCATGTTGTTATGGTTGAGGTTGATACATTGACTGGAGAAACAGATGTTCTTCATGTTGTATCTATTCCTGATGCAGGAAAAGTTATTAATCCGCAAGGACTAGAAGGTCAAGCTGAAGGCGGTGCTGTAATGGGCATTGGTTATACGCTTTATGAAGATATCGTAATTGAAAACGGCTATCATAGAACAAAAAATTTTACAGACTATATTATCCCGACCATTAGAGAAACACCTATTATTGAAACGATTCCAGTAGAAGATGCACCTGAACAATCAGGTCCATTTGGCGCGAAAGGTATCGGAGAGGTCGTCATGATTCCAATCATTCCCGCCATAATGTCAGCTATTTATGATGCTACTGGGGCAAGAATCTTCCATTTGCCTGCAACCCCGGAAAGAACTTTCAACGCATTAAAAGATCTAAAAAAACAAAAGGCTCCTTCTGCTAGGTGATCATTATGATGAATCAAAATTTATACAATCGATTAACTGAATCACTTAAGCTGCGGAAAGATGTCTTTTTCATTACAATTACGGACCATACAAATTCTCATATGATTGGACAAAAAGCTTTATTATGGCCAAATGGGGATATTTATTCTGAAACTCCCCTCTCCCCTGCCCTTCAAAGTAAAATATTGGAGGGATGTGAAAAACTAATCCGACGAAAAAGAACGGGTTTGATTTCCTTTCTTTTATTCGGGGATTACGTAGAATGCTTTGCTGAATACTATCCGATTCCGATACACCTTATTGTCGCTGGTGCAGGTCATGTATGTGAGCCTGTCGTTGAAATGGGAAAAATGCTTGGATACTATGTCACTGTCATTGATGATCGCATTGACTTTGCGAATTGGGACCGTTTTCCTAATGCGGATGAGGTTTGCTGTCAATCATATATTGACTATTTTCGTCATGTGAAATTAACGGATCATACGTATATCCTTCTAATCACAAGAGGTCATAAATATGATGTACTAAGTTTACAAGAGTTATTAAAACGGGAAGATAAAGCTGCCTATATTGGAATGATTGGAAGCAGACGGCGTATTTCCGGTGTTTTCAACGAACTTATGCAGGACTTTCCACATGAAAGCTTTGACCATTTATTTACTCCAGTAGGGCTTGATATTGGTGCAGAGACCCCTTCTGAAATTGCAGTAAGTATCATGGCTGAAATATTAAAAGTAAAAAATCGAACATCAGGAAGCTCCTTAAGCAGCAGCATTCGAGAATATGCGAGAATGGGTTTTCATGAGGGGGCAGTAAAATGAAACCATTACAGCTTTTACAAAGTACAATTGATTTACAGAAAGGGGGTGAGAAAGCAGCTCTTGCTACTGTTATTAGAACGAAAGGCTCGACACCGAGAAAAGCGGGAACAAAAATGATCATTTTCCCGTGCGGAAAAATTGAAGGAACAATTGGAGGTGGCTGCGGAGAGGCGGAAGTTATTGAAAAAGCTCTAGAAGTGATTGATAGCAGAAGACCAACTAAATATGTTGTCGATCTTACGAAAGGTTTGCTGTATGAAGATGGTGGAATTTGCGGCGGCATTATGGATATTTTTATCGAACCGATTTAGTCGATTATCATTGTGAAAAAATTGTACCGGGTCGTATTTTCTTCAAGCATTTTTGGTTATTAAAAAAGTTAGGAGTGAGCTTCTATGTCCATGATAGAAAAGGGTTTAGGATCCAACCTCCCACCAACTAGAAATAACCTATTGGAAAAACTGTTCAAGCTGTCTGAAAGAAAAACAAATGTAAGAACTGAAATTCTTGCAGGTATTACTTCATTTTTAACGATGAGTTATATTATTTTCGTTAACCCTGCTATATTAGCTGATGCAGGTATTCCGAAAGAAGCTGCACTTGCCGCAACCATTTATGCAAGTGTTTTCTGTACCATCCTGATGGCTCTTTGGGCAAATTACCCAGTAGCAGTTGCGCCGGGCATGGGCTTAAATGCTTTTTTTGCCTATACGGTCGTCCTCGGTCAGGGACTAACATGGCAGACAGCACTTGGGGCCGTATTTATTTCAGGGGTTGTGTTTTTGATTTTGACTGTAACAGGGATCCGGCAAAAAATCGTTGATGGAGTCCCAGATGTATTAAAATCTGCAATAGCCGTTGGAATTGGTTTATTTATTGCCTTTATCGGGTTGAAAAATGCAGAGCTCGTAGTTGCAAATGAAGCTACGTTTGTCGCTTTAGGAGATGTAACAAGCCTTGGCCCTCTTTTAGCATTGTTAGGATTTATTATTGCAGCCATTTTAATGGCCAAACGTGTAAAAGGCGCCCTCCTCATTAGTATTTTAGCAACAAGTGTGATTGCTATGATCGTTGGCTTCATTAGTTTTCCGAAATCCATTGGTGATATCGTTTCTCTAAACCTTCCAAGTATGTCTGAAACCTTCCTGGCTATGGACATAATGGGTGCTATTGGATACGGGGTCCTCTCTGTTATTTTCTCATTCACAATTGTTGAATTATTCGATAACCTGGCAACCTTAATTGGATTAACGAAGAAAGCGGGTCTTACTGATGAAAACGGTAAAATTGAAAATTTAGACCGGGCCCTTCAGGCTGATGCGATTGGGACTATGGCTAGTGCAGCCTTTGGAAGCACGGCATTAAATGCCTATGTAGAGAATGCAACCGGAATTTCAGAAGGCGGGAGAACAGGCTTAACCGCTTTAACAGCTGGCATCCTCTTCTTTTTGGCATTAATATTTGCACCATTAATTGTCTTCATCCCTTCGGTTGCTACCGCACCAATCCTAATACTCGTTGGAGCATTAATGATTAGTGAAATTCGGCATATTAGCTTTGATGATTTCACTGATGTCATTCCAGTGTTTTTAACTATTGTTTTAATGCCGCTTACATTTAGCATCGCTGAGGGCTTAGCATTTGGTTTCATTTCATACACACTCTTAAAGCTTCTAACGGGAAAAAGAAAGCAAATTCATTGGATAATGTATATCGTAAGTGCAGCTTTTATTATAAACTTTATAATGAGTGCACACTAAAGCGATAAATAATTGAAAGAAGGGTATTGATTGAAGTTAACAAAAGAAATAATTAAACGAAGAATTGATGTAGCAGCCAGAAGAAAACCTGCAGATTTGGTTATAAAGAACGGAAAGATTGTAAACGTTTTCACCCGAGAAATTATTGAACAAGATATTGCCATTGTTGACGGCTATATTGCGGGGGTTGGAGAATTCGAAGGAATTGAATCAGTCGATGCATCAGGAAAATATGTAGTTCCTGGATTTATTGATGGTCATGTTCATATTGAATCTTCTATGGTCACCCCTGCAGAGTTTTGTAATGTAGTCCTGCCCCATGGGGTAACAACCATTATGGCTGATCCGCATGAAATTGCCAATGTTTCTGGTACAGATGGTATTAATTTTATGTTGCAAGCGTCTGAAGAAATTCCGCTTGATGTATTATTAATGCTGCCATCCTGTGTCCCGGCTACCCCATTTGAAAATGCTGGTGCAACATTGAATGATGAAGATTTAAATCCTTATTACGAACACCCAAGGGTTATTGGACTTGGCGAGGTTATGGATTACCCTTCTGTCTTCCAAAATAGTGATGAAATGCTTAACAAGCTTGAGAGTGCCAGTTTAAAAGGCAAATGCATTGATGGCCATGCTGCGGGACTTGATGAAAATGGGATTAATGTTTACATGGCTGCTGGGATACGAACTGACCACGAATGCGTAACAGCGGATGAAGCTCTTGAAAGGCTTCGAAAAGGAATGTATGTCATGCTGCGTGAAGGTTCAGCTGCAAAAGATTTAGTTGAACTATTACAGGCAGTCAATGAAAATAATTCACGCCGCTGTTTATTCGTTACTGATGATAAGCATTTAGATGAATTAATTGATGAAGGAAGTATCGATTTTAATGTTAAGGTGGCTATTGGAGAAGGAATTGACCCAATTCTCGCGATTCAAATGGCAACGTTAAATGCAGCAGAATGCTTCGGCTTAAAGACAAAAGGTGCAATTGCTCCAGGTTATGAAGCAGATCTGCTAATCTTAAATAGTCTGGAAACAATTGAGATTGAACAAGTTTATAAAAGCGGGAAGCTTGTTGCTAAAAACGGGAAAATGATCTCCCCTGCCAAGTCAAACGTTGCTCCCCCTCCTGTTATTATCAACAGTATAAATATGAATCAGATAAATAGCGAGAATCTTCAAATCAGTCTTGAAGGGAGCAGTCAGGCAAATATTATTGAAATATTACCGAATATGATTGTAACAAAGCATATCATTGAAGAAGTGGTGGTTGAAAATGGTCTTTTTCAAGCAAATATTGAAAGGGATCAATCAAAATTAGCTGTCCTTGAACGTCATCATAACACAGGCAATATCGGTCTTGGAATCATCAAAGGTTTAGGAATAAATAATGGAGCAATCGCTTCTACTGTAGCGCATGATTCACATAATATTGTGGCGGCGGGCACAAACGATCATGATCTTGTCAAAGCCATCAACTTTTCAAGAGAGATGAACGGAGGTTTAGTTGTCGTCCAGAATGGAAACATTCTTGCATCACTTCCATTGCCAGTAGCGGGTCTCATGTCAAATTTAGATTTCGAGACAGTTAATGAGAATATCAAAGAGTTAAATAAAGCTTTAATCACCATTGGCTGTTCCATGGAATTTAATCCGTTTGTAACCCTATCCTTCCTGGCCCTTCCTGTCATTCCTGAATTAAAGCTTACAGATATCGGATTGTTTAATGTTAAAACCTTTAAACATATAGAAGTTGGAGTTAAATCATCACATTAATTTACAAAAAAGGTGGTTCACTATTAAATAGCAAACCACCTTTTTTACTTTTTCGTTAATTGTTCATTACCAAGTGATAAAGCCGCCCAGGCTGACTCGTCAGCAAAATATCTTGACCAGCTGGCGACCCCTGCTAAATTGTATTTTACCGCCAAATCAGCACGTTTCTTTAAGGATAGCTCATCCTCGAGCCAAATTTTATATGTCGTTTGTTCCTTTTCCGAATAAATTTCGGCATAATTTTGACCGCTCGCTTCATCATAAACAGGAGTTAGTTCATTTGCTGTTAGCCATTGCTTTACTTTCGCCATTGAAAGCGCTTTGGAAGAAACCTCCCCACTGTCTTTTTGTTCCCATAGTCTCGCATATAACGGTACACCAAGAATTAGCTTTTCGTTTGGCACAACCTCAAGCAGCCTTTTTAGATTTTCCTCAACCCACGGCAAGCTCGCAACACTCCCCGCTTTTGGAGATGTGCCCCAATGCTCGTCATATGCCATGACTACCATATAATCAACGAGATTGGCAAGCTTATCCCTTTCATAAAAAACAGACCAATTCCCGCTTGTGGATATAAATGTAATATCCATAGAGACTGTAAGTCCTGCTTCATGAAAATATGGAACAGCTTCTCGTACGAACTGAGTTATAAGCGGACCATCCTCAGGATTTACATTTTCAATATCCAAATTAATGCCGTTTAACTGATAAATTTGGCTAAAATGGAGAAGCTGGCGAATCATTTTCTGTCTAGTTTCAAAATTCTTGAATGCCTCATGTGTTAAGTCAGGATCAAATGCATTGGAAAATAACCCCCATACTTGGTAGCCTTGATTTTGTGCCCAATTGACAAATTCAAGCGAACCGAGGTTTTTTATTCCACCTTCTGTATCACCTAATTCAAACCATGTAGGTGAAATAACATTGACCCCTGGCATAATGGGCATTTGGGCTGTGTCAGGATTCTTCGTATACACAGCTTCCCAAGTAAGCTGGATGGGCCCTTCGATTTTTGGTACAACCACTTCTTCATGAGTACGATTAATAGTAACCTTTTCCGTTTCCCCTGTGGTTATAAATTCTTTATTTATATACCCTGCTACACCATTTTCTTTTCTAGCAAAATAGTAATCTTCCTTTTCACCTTCTATAAAAAGGTTCTCACTATTCCCTACTTGCCCAGTATATGGTGTCTTCAGACTGGCATCTGTTCGTAAACGAAGTTTTTCTTCATTTACTTCCTTATTGATCACCTTAGCATGAACAATCTCTTGATCATTTTTCTTTATCCAAATAGCATTTGTCTCTGGCATGATTGAGTACTCGAATGGATAATAGGTGAGTAACGGTTCCATTGCCAAATACATTTCATTATCCTTGTTTTTAAACACGGAAAAGTGTAATTGAACAGGTTCTTCATTTACATAATAGGTAAGCGATTCAGAAGGCATTTGGATAACCTTATTTTTTGTAGTGATAATGACGGAGTTTGATTTTTCATCAAAAGTGATGGCATCATCAAAATTTTCTTGTATGAAAGAGATTGGCAAATATACGCTATTTCCTTCAATTATGGCATTTCCAGATTGTACACCTTCATATAATATTGGGTTTTCCCCATGGAAATAAGATTCAGTTTCTTTAGATGCAAATGGGTATAAAAGTAAGATAATACTTGATATGATTAAAAAAAATGCAAACACAAGCCCGCCTGCTACCCATTTCATTGATAGAGGCTTCTTTTTATGAAATTCTACACGAGCCATTCCTTTTCCCCCTTAGGTCTATCGTAACGAAAAATACAGCTAATGGGAAGGCATTTAAGTGGATTTAGGCTTCCTTTATTCACCAAGACCAACTATAGCTTTAATATCACTTATTTTCTTTATGAGATGGCGTGATGAATTAAAAACATGGTACAATTACTCGTAGATATCATTGAAGGAGAATTTTTTATGGTAATAAACGGAATTATAATTGTTTTAGCTTATTTACTAGGGTCCATTCCATCTGGGTTAATTATTGGGAAAGTGTTTTACGGAGTCGATATTCGTGAGCATGGAAGCGGAAACTTAGGTGGGACAAACACATTTAGAACACTAGGATTTAAAGCAGGTATGGCTGTTACAATTGCAGATATATTAAAAGGTACGGCAGCTGTTTTACTTCTCTTAATTATCGATGGTGACATACATCCGTTAATGGCTGGGATTTTTGCGGTTATCGGCCATATGTATCCAATATTCGCGGGATTTAAAGGCGGAAAAGCCGTTGCAACCTCTGGCGGTATATTATTAGGTTATGCCCCACTAATGTTTATCATTATGGTACTGATTTTCTTTATTTGCCTATTCCTAACAAAGTATGTTTCGCTTGCTTCCATGCTTGCAGCCATTGCAGCTGTCGTTTATTCCATCGTCATATGGGATCCGCCACTCATAATTGTCGTATCACTGCTTGCTTTCTTTGTCATTTATCGCCACCGTGCCAATATTAAACGGATAATGAACAAAACTGAACCGAAAATAAAATGGTTTAGCAAATGAATAGGTTATGAAACAGCAGATATCTAATTCTGCTGTTTTTTCATTAAAGGAATTCCACTTACAAATTTTTAAGAAATAATTCAAAATAATACATATCCCGCTTTTTTTCGTCATAGATTAGATGGAAAACAATTTTAGAGGTGATAAATCTTGGTTTCTATCCAATCCAATTTAATAAACTTACAAGAAAATAGTGAGCTTTCAAATCTAGAATTTCAACAATTTCCGATTGATACCGATAATCTATCAGATGTAAGCAAGCTAGCGGCAGTGATTGCTCATGAAATTAGAAATCCTTTAACAACAGTAAAGGGATATATTCAGCTTATTAAACCTTATTTAGTCGAAATGGGCAAAGAGCATTATGCAGATATTGCACTAGATGAGATCAACCGGGCTAATGAACTCATCTTTGACCTTTTGAATTTTGAGAAACCTCAAGTTTCTCGAAAGCACGAGGTCTCGTTAAATAAATTTATAGGCGAAATCTCCTCTCTTTATGAATGTGAAGGATTGATAAACAATATCAATATTGATGTTCAACTTTCCCCTGAAGATCCCATTATCCTTGGGAATAATAAGCAATTAAAACAAGTGTTAATTAATTTAATAAGAAACGCAATTGAAGCGGTCATGATGAATGGCGAAGAATATCGAAAACAAATCACTCTCTCTTTAAAAAAGGAGAGATCCCAAGCCATAATCATCATTGAAGACAATGGCTGTGGCATGACATCTGAAACAATCGAACATATTTTTACACCGTTTTATACGACAAAAGAATCCGGCACAGGAATCGGGCTTTCTATATGCAAAAATATTATAGAAGCTCATAATGGAAACTTTCATATTAGCAGCATAGCTGGAAAAGGTACTATTATACAAATTAAATTGCCTATTTATAATCAGAAAAGCGGAGCCTAATGGCTGCCGCTTTTTCACACTTTTAATAATTGAAATCTTCCCGTTCCAAAAACATCACTAACAAAATCCAGCTTTGTATGCTCAAAATAGACTAAATCCTTTTGATGAATTAATAAGTGAATCCCTTCCACTGTAAACTCTTTATCTTTACTTAATGGCCGCTCTTCCAGAGACAGCTTTAATTGTGGGCCGCCTCAGCCAATTCCCATTGATAAACGGATGTACAGCTTCTCCATTTCATCCTTCTGTTCATTCTTAATGGCATTCTCCATAATATTTACTGCAGCTGCTGTCAATTTTATCATGTTATCACCTCTATCTCCTTATTATATCGTATTTCCTTTCTTTCTTTCGAGTATTCCAACTCAAGTTTAAAATCCTGTCGAAATATTCATATTTTTGTATTATAGTAGATGTAATATAGCAGTAAGGAGATTATGATGAAAAAGAAAATATCGATTGTTTCCTCCATTCTTTTTTGTTTCGCACTAATTATTTTATCAACTGCTTTAATTCTTAATATGTATAATGAAAACGAAAATAGTAAAGCTGTTCCGCTAATGGTTCAAGTACATGCAGCCAAGCAAGCATCTGTTAGCCATAAGCAATTAATTGAAACAGTAACACTTGGAGCAATTGGTGATATTCTCATCCATGATTGGGTTTATAATGATGCCAAAACGCAAAGTGGCTATGATTTCACCCCAATGTTTCAGCCTATTATATCTGTTCTTCAGGAACCAGATCTTCTTCTCGCAAACCAGGAAACCATATTAGGAGGGGAAGAATTCGGCATTTCCAGCTATCCTCTTTTTAACAGTCCACAAGAAGTGGGAGATGCATTACTGCAAGCAGGTGTAGATATAGTCTCTACAGCAAATAATCATTCACTCGACAAAGGAGAAAAAGGGCTTGTCGCTTCCATTGACTATATGGATAAAATCGGACTTCCGCATGTTGGCACGTATAAAAGTCCAGAGGATCAGAAATCATTAACGATCCTCAATAAAAATGGAATAAAGGTTGCCTATCTTTCCTATACGTATGGGACAAATGGGATACCCATTCCTAAGGGCAAGGATTTCCTTGTCAATCTAATAGATAAAGAAGCAATGAAAGAAGAACTACACCGTGCCAAACAAGAGTCCGATGTTGTTGTCATGAGCCTGCACTGGGGAAATGAGTATCAGCGGTTCCCTACTTCTGAACAAATAGAACTGGGACATTGTTTAATTAATGAAGGGACAGATATATTATTTGGCCATCACCCTCACGTATTACAGCCGATGGAATGGGTAACAGCACAAGATGGCAGAAAAGCACTCATTGTCTACTCATTAGGTAATTTTCTTTCCGGACAAAATTGGGATTACAAGGATATTGGAGGAATGGCGACCATTAATATTACTAAACAAGTGAATGAAAATGGCGTCTCTATTACACTAGATAATCCTAATTTTTTCCCAACCTATGTCTCGAAACAAAATCTTAGAAACTATCGAATCGTCCCACTAATCGAAGCAGAAAATTTCGGTTTAAAAAATGCGCCGCAGAAATATTTAGAAATTCAGCAACATATGATCGGCAATCTTTAGAAACTTGAATGATTATAAAAGTGGAATACAGCTCAAATCCAATGAATGTGCTAAAATAAAGTGTATGATTCTGGAGAGGATGACCACATTGGTTGGATTGAATAAGCTTTCTTTAGCCCATAAATATGGACAGCTTTTTTTGTTTGTCGCCATCATAATCCTCACACAGTATAAACTATTTATCTTTTCCTATGCTCTTTTGTTAGCGATGATTATTTATTTGACGATTGTCGCAAATCAAAGTCGCGTTTTTGTCTGGGCTATGGCTGCATATACGATAGGATATTTAGTTTTATTATATGGCGATCGGCTCATTGAAGAATTGCCATTAACGATTAGTTCAATTATGATCATAAATCGTTCACTCCTATTATTTCCGATTCTGTTCATGGTCTATGTAATTAAGAAGTTTCAAAAGAATTGGAACCTTTATGGCTTAAAGCCAAATTGGATGGCAACCATTTCATTTCCATTTATATGGAGCGGCTTTCACACTGTTACAATCAGAGTCTTTTTAATCATAGCTATAAGTATTAATCTAGCAGCATTTATTCCCTTCCTTTCTTTAGCAAAATTTAATTTTGGAGATCCAAACTTCTTACTGTTTATCCTCCTTTTTTCGATTATCAATGGTACACTGGAAGAAATCCTTTGGAGGGGAATTGTCTTAACAAGACTAGTAGATTTGGCAGGTGAAAAAACTGCGGTTATCTTTTCAGGATTAGGCTTTGGCTTATCACATCTTGCCTTTGGATATTCATGGTGGCTATGTTTACTTTTTGCATTAGGCGGTATTTTCTATGCCGGTATTACCATTCGCTCTGGAAGCATTCTACCCGCCATCATTTGGCATATTTTATTCAATGTTTTCATGATTTTAAGTGGAATGATTACGTATATAGGTTATTGAACAGCCAATGATAGTATGAAGGAGGATTTCATGATGAAAATACATATTAGCGATGAAGCTGCTGCTTGGTATGAAGATGAAATGTTTTTAAGCAAAGGCGATTATGTTCGCTTTTTTGCACGATATGGCGGATGCAGTACTGTTCAGCAAGGGTTCTCATTAGGTATTTCTAAGGAGAAACCTGTTAATGCAGGAATTGAAATAAATAAAAACGGAATTACTTATTATATTGAAGAAAAGGATATATGGTATTTTGACAACCACGATTTGTATGTTGAATTTAATGATAAAGCAAGAGAACCGGATTATAAGTATAAATAAAAAAGCCTTTTCATTCACCATATTTTTTGGAGAATGAAAAGGTTTTTCACTTAATTAACTATCCTGCTTAAATTTCCAAATTTGCTCTAATAACCCTTCTCTTTCAAGAATTTCTGCCTGCCACTCACCTAAAAGATCATAATGTTAATAGCCGTCCTTCCTTTGATGGATCCATTCAGCTTTCAATCCATACTTCTCTCCCCATTTAGCTAATCTTTTCATATTATTACATCCAACCTTGGTGACAGTTGTACAGTCTGGAAAGCGATCATCTAGCCAATAGTGGGTTAAAAAAGCGATGTCTCCAGCGTCGATTTTTCTTTTCCATTCGTTCAGTTCTTTTTTCTTTATGCCAAATGCCAAAGATGCATCTCTCCCCTAAAAATTTGATAATCGGATCAAAATTTCACACATTAACGGATTGCTTTTTTGCCTTTTCATAGGCCTCATGCCAAATCGGGTAATGCTTCTTAACAGATATTGGACGGAACGTTTCTTTTTTGACACAAACATGCTTAGAAATCCCTGTAACAGCGATTTCTCCATCTTCAGTATAAATCTCATAGCCGTAGCTGACCCGCAAGCCATCGTATTCTTCAATCCATGTTTTGACTATTGCGTTTTCACCATAATGCAGCGGCTTCTTATAGGATGCTTGAATATCTAGAACTGGCGAAATAATCCCATCTTTCTCCATTTCCGCATAATTAAAGCCTAAATCCTTAATAAGCTGAGTTCGTCCTAACTCCATCCAAATTAAATAGTTAGCATGGTAAACAACACCCATCTGGTCCGTTTCCGCGTATCTTACTTCAATTTCCCTTGTTGATACTAACATGTTTATTCCCCATTTCCCATTCTTTTGAGAGCTGTTTCAACATCTTCTTTTTCAAGATAGGATACATTTTGTAACAGCGAATCCTTATCGTCTCCAGCAAGAATCCTCATTGCTTGGGATTGAATTGTTTCATCCGTTAAATTTGTTGCAAATCGTCCATTGCCGTTTATTGATATTCCCTTTAATTTCCCTCTAAGGTACTCAATTGCTCTTTCTGATATTTCATATTGAAACTGTGAAGCATAATTGATCATAATTTGGAGCAGTTCTTCCGCAGTGTAGTCATTAAAATAGAAAAACTTTTTAAATCTTGATTTCAACCCCGGATTACTATGCAGCAAGGCTTCCATTTCGTTCGGATACCCTGCTAAAATGACAACTAAGTTCTCATTATGCTTTGTCATTTCATCAACTAATGTATCAATGACTTCCTTGCCAAAGTCACCTTGAACACCAGATAATAAGGAATAGGCTTCATCAATAAAGAGGACTCCGCCAAGTGCTTCCTTCAATTTCTTTTTCGTTTTGATCGCAGTTTGTCCAACATATCCAGCGACAAAATCGGCTCGGCTCGCAACAATCAAATGCCCTCTTTTTAAAAAGCCGCATTCCTTTAACAGCTCTGCATAAATTTTGGCAACGGTAGTTTTACCTGTTCCTGGGTTTCCAATAAAAACAGAATGGAGCTGGATAGGTACGACTGGGAATCCCTTTTCTCTTCTAATTTGCTGCATCTTTACAAATGATGTTAACATATTCACTTCGTTTTTTACCGTTTGAAGACCAATTAAATTCATTAATTGATCTTTAGGATTTATAAGCTCATCACAAGCAGTCATTTCAAAATCCGTTTTCTCAAGCAGAGAGTAATCTAAAATGGAATTGTCAACATCGCCAATTTGAGCACCTTTTTTAAAAATAGCATCTAAAACGATGTTTTTTACAGCCCGGGCATTTCCAAACGTATCATCAACCCTTTCCATTTCAATCCTTTTCTCAAGCTCCTGTTTTGCCTCACCGGTCAGGACATAGTCATTATCTATAGCGAGCTTATCGGCAATCTGAATGAGCTCATCATTTGAATAGTCAGGCAGATGGATAAAATTCGATTGGGGAAAACGACTTCTTAAACCAGGATTCGCATCAAGGAACTGACGCATCTCATCCGGGTACCCAGCCATAATAACAGCAAATTTTCCGCCATATTCTTCGCCTGTCATTAATGATACGAGCGTATCAATGACCGTTTGCCCATAATCGCTGCCTGATTGCCCTTCTCTTTTTAAACTATATGCCTCGTCAATAAATAGAACCCCTCCAAGTGCTTTTTGGACAGCAGCCCGTACGTTTTCTTCCGTTTGTCCAACAAAAGCGCCGACTAGCTGTGAACGATCGACTTCTACGACAGCTTCTTTAGATAATGAACCAAGATGATAATAAATTTTTGCCAGCAATCTTGCTAATGTTGATTTCCCCGTTCCCGGGTTTCCTGTTAAAATCATATGCAGGCTTAATTCATCTTTTAATTGAAAACCAAGTGCTCTTCTGTCCTTCTGATACTTTAAATATCGGTAAAAATCTCTTACTCGCCCTTTAACATGTTCTAATCCGATCAATTTCTCCAATTCTTCCAGCGGATCCGCTGCTGTTTCAACTTCTATTGAATCCTCTTTAAAAAGCAATTCCCAGTTCTTCTTAATCTCTTCAATCCGGTCTAAGATTTCTTTCATTTCAACATAATACGAAGAGTGATAAAAGACTCCAACAACGGATTGTATATATTCTTCACTTGCTTTAAGAAGCTTTAAGGTCTCCTCCTCAGCCGTATCTAACAGTTCATTCATGCTTGAATATAATTCGATCAAATGGTTATCAGTCAATTTATCTAGAGTTTTGATAAGCTGCTCCCGTTCCTCTTCAGCTTGATCTAAGAACTTCCTGCATTGTTCTTGAATCTGATGAACGGTTTGGAGTTTTGCTTGTTTATTATCAGTTTCACGAAGCGGCGGAAACGCCAAAGTATGTAATAAAGCTTCTTTGTTCTTCCAATTCATTTGTTCGATGATCTCAGCAGCTTTAGAATGATGTGGATTTAAGCTATATGCTTTTTGTATCCACGCAAGACCAAGAGTATCTTCCTTTGCTTTTGCTAGTCTTGAAAGACCGGCGAGCGAAAGTAATTCTGAAACCAGTTCCCTATTTTCATTCTGATTTAACGTTTTGATAAAGGCTAATATTGCAGCTTCATTTTCAATATAACCATTTTGCTGAAACTCCAATTCCCAATTCCTTATTTGACTGTTCATATAATGATTCTGTCTTTGTTTTTCCATATGTATCACTTCTTCTTATATAGTCCACAACTATCATATCATACTTAATGACAAGGAAAAAAATTTGAATTAAAAGAAGACCTGATCACTTGGAATCAGGTCTTTTAATTGGAACTTATTTATTGAAAGCCATTTTGCCTTGCTTGACTTTCATCTTGAATTTCTGCACGCATGGCTTCTATACTTTCCTTGCGGCGCTCATTTTTAGCGGCAATTTTTGCACGCTCTTCCCCGTCAGCAAACTGCATCGTTTCTTCAGCTTCATTTATATTTTCAATTGTGTTTTCAACCATCGTATTTAATTTTTCAACATTGTCACTGCGATCATCTGGTTTAGGTTTATTTTCATAAGCCATAAATAAATAACCTCCTATTGAAGATGTACTGATTCAAAGTTAGTATGTCGTTTCAAAGGAAAGCTATTCACCTTTTGTTTGTATGACTTGGGGAACTCCGCCAGTATTGCTTTGCATTTTTTTCCCTTTATTGCCGCCAAAGCTGCGTGGCTGTGTACCAACATGGTTAGGGTTAAAATTCCCTGGGTGACCTTTTGGATTACTCATAAAAATCCCTCCTCAATTAGAGTATGTACACTTGAGGAGGGATTCATTAATGGTAAACAATGTTATTCCGCTTTATTTAAACGCTTTTCTTCTAATCGCTCTTCAATTTTATCCATTGCTGCCTGATCTTTTAAAATTTGTCGCTTATTTTCTGAAACAAGTTCGGCGAATGAGCGTTTTCGTGGTTTTCTCATTTTAAGTCACCTTCCTTCAATCCTTATATTATCTTTTATTATGGTCAATAACCGTTTTAATTATTACAAATTTTCGAAAATTTAATTTTACAAAAGAAAACACCAGCATAAGCTGATGTGTTTTTATTTCGTATATTCTCTCATCATGTCAATGGTCATTGCACTTAAGTGCTTATGCGTAATGATTCCTTTTTCATTAATAAAGAAGGTCGTTGGAATGGTTAAAATTTTATATGCAGTATTAACCTCATCTTTATCGTCGAGTAGAATAGGAAAATGAATGTTCATCTGCTTGGCAAACCCAGCAACATCATACTCGGGATCAATATTAACAGCAAGTATAACTATTTTATCACCGGCTTCTTCGTAAAACTTTTGCATAGCAGGCATTTCCGCTTTACAAGGTGGACACCATGTTGCCCAAAAATTTAAGATCACCTTTTTTCCTCTATAATTGGATAGCTTCACTGTTTCGCCTTCTAGGGTTTTTAATTCAAAATCAAGTGCCTTTAATCCAACCTTCAGCCCTGGAAGGTTCTCCGTTTTCGGTTCATCCTTATCCATCGCGTGAACAATGGCTGCTGCCATTAAGCCCAAAATAATACTTGCTGCTAAGATCTTTTTAATCATATGCTGTTCAACACCTTATTATCTATTTAATCGTATTGTAACCTAGACAAGCAGAAAAAATAAGGTTCTGAACAGCCAAAAGGCAACGAAAAATGTGACAATTCCATAAACAATTTGTGTAAACCAGTTCTTAAACAGCCATTTTCCTTTTCGATATTTTGTATAAAAATATATGACTGCGATTAATAGGCCGAGCAGTTTTCCCTTTGTTCCGCCAGTTGAATAAAGAATGGATATCGGCTCTTCTATAATGATCGTTGGCTGAAATATAACGGAACTAAATTTATAAACTATAAATCCAATTAGAACAGCGTTTAAAAACGAATTTAAAAAGTATTCTTGAAATGAACGATCTTCTTTTGTTTTTGATTTCATAAATAAATAAGCAGTCAAACCGGCCAGAAAAAAAATAAGCCATTCATATTTCAACATGAAGTGGCCTAACATAATTGCACCCATCTCTTCCCTCCCAATCATATATTCTTTCTATAAACATACAAGAGTCCTTTATGTTTGTAAAAATAAGTGCTTGCACGAAAAAAGCGCATGAGGTTTCAATTTCTGAAACCGCACGCGCTTTTTGTATAAAAATTAATTAGCTAATTTATCACGTAGAACCATTTGTAAAATCCCGCCATGACGGTAGTAATCGATTTCTACTTCTGAATCGAAACGAACAAGAACGTCGAATTCTTTCTTGTTGCCTTCTTCATCAGTTGCAGTTACCTTTACAAGATCACGTGGTTTAACATTTTCATCGATTTGAACATCGATTGTTTCTTTTCCAGTTAAGCCCAGAGTTTCTGCGCTATCGCCATCTTTGAATTGAAGTGGAAGAACCCCCATCAATACTAGGTTTGAACGGTGAATACGCTCGTAGCTTTCAGCAATAACTGTCTTAATTCCAAGTAAGTTTGTACCTTTTGCAGCCCAGTCACGTGAAGAGCCCATTCCATAATCTTTACCTGCTAGTACAACAAGACCTGTACCATCCTCTTTGTACTTCATGCAAGCATCGTAAATGGACATAACTTCACCAGTAGGCCAGTAAGTAGTGAAACCGCCCTCTGTTCCTGGAGCAATTTGGTTACGGATACGGATATTAGCAAATGTACCGCGCATCATTACTTCATGGTTACCACGGCGAGAACCGTAAGAGTTAAAGTCGCGTACCTCTACTCCGTTTTCTAATAAATATTTACCAGCAGGTGTATTTTTGCCAATTGCACCAGCAGGAGAAATATGGTCAGTTGTAACAGAATCGCCAAATTTACCAACTACACGAAGACTATTTAACGGCTTCACTTCATCCGGATCTGCCTTTAATCCTTCAAAGAAAGGAGGATTTTGGATGTATGTTGATGTTTCATCGAAAGTATAAAGCGGCTCACTGCTTGTTTGGATTTGATTCCAAAGAGCATTATCACCAAATACGTTCTCATATTCTTTACGGAATAATTCTGGTGTTACTGTTTGCTTAACAACTTCATTTACCTCAGCAGTTGTTGGCCAAATATCTTTAAAGAATACGTCATTTCCATCTTTATCTTTTCCAATAGCTTCCTTCTGAAGATCAATATCCACTGTGCCAGCTAGCGCATAAGCAACAACTAACGGCGGTGAAGCCAGGTAGTTAGCTTTTACTAAGGGATGAATACGTCCTTCAAAGTTACGGTTACCAGAAAGAACGGATGTTACTAGAAGATCGCTTTCAGCTATCGCCTTTTCGATTTCCTCTTTAAGTGGTCCAGAGTTACCGATACAAGTCGTACAGCCGTAACCAACAATGTTAAAACCTAATTGATCTAGATAAGGCTGAAGACCTGAATCACGAAGGTAACCAGTTACAACTTTAGAACCTGGTGCTAAAGAAGTCTTAACAAACTTTGGAACTTCCATGCCAAGTTCAACAGCTTTTTTCGCAACTAAACCAGCGCCGACTAATACATATGGGTTAGATGTATTTGTACAGCTCGTAATAGCAGCAATTGCAACAGCACCTGTTTTCATTTCAGTTGTATCGCCATTATTGAATGAAACAGTTACTTCCTTATCAATTTCCTTCCCATCTAAGCCAAAGCCTTGGTTCCCTTGTGGAGCAGTTAATGCTTTGTTAAATTCCTGTTTCATCGCTGAAAGTGGAATTAAGTCCTGTGGACGCTTTGGACCAGATAGGTTTGCTTCGATATCAGAAAGATTGATCTCAACAACATTTGTATAAACTGGCTCTAATGAAGGATCGAAGAATAATCCATTTTCTTTAGAGTATGTTTCTACTAATTTAATTTGTTCTTCAGAACGGCCAGTTAAACGCATATATTCAAGTGATTCCTCGTCAACTGGGAAGAATCCGCAAGTTGCACCATATTCAGGTGCCATGTTCGCAATTGTAGCGCGGTCAGCAAGCGGCAGTTCAGTTACCCCAGGACCGAAGAATTCAACAAATTTTCCGACAACACCATGTGAACGAAGAACTTGTGTTACTTTTAATGCTAAGTCAGTAGCTGTTGCACCGTCTGGAAGTTCTCCAATTAGCTTCACACCTACAACCTCTGGTACAGGGAAATATGAAGGCTGTCCAAGCATTCCTGCTTCCGCTTCAATTCCTCCCACACCCCAGCCAAGAACACCAATACCGTTGATCATAGTTGTATGGGAATCTGTACCTACTAATGTGTCTGGGAATGTTTCGAATTCTCCATCTTCATTTTCAATTGCATGAACGACACTTGCAAGATATTCAAGGTTTACTTGGTGAACAATACCTGTTGCAGGCGGTACAGCACGGTAGTTATCGAATGCTTTTTGTGCCCAGCTTAGGAATTGATAACGCTCCGCATTTCTTTCGAATTCAAGCTTCATATTAGCATCTAAAGCTTCAGGAGAACCGAATTGGTCAACTTGAACAGAGTGGTCAATAACTAGGTCAACCGGCTTAAGCGGATTGATTTTATCAGGGTCTCCACCCATGTCTGCCATCGCTTTACGAAGAGATGCTAAATCTACAACGGCAGGAACACCGGTAAAGTCTTGCAGAATAACACGTGAAGGCTTGAAAGGGACGTCAACCTCTTTAACCTCATCTGTGCCCCATTTTGCTAAGTTTTCTACATGCTCTTGCGTAATGACACGACCGTCATATTGACGAAGAACAGATTCTAATAATACTTTAATAGAGTACGGCAGATTTGCTACATTGCCGACACCAGCTTTTTCTAAAGCGCCTAAATGATAATAGTTATAACGCTTCCCGTCTAATTCAAATGACTTACGGGCATTAAATACATCATTTTTCACCATGGGTTAATCCCCCTTTTACATATTTAATCAAGTATAAAGAGTTAGAATATTGTCGAAATGATGGAACTTTTGTCCATCTATTACTCACAATAATAATCTTAATACAATGTGCTACATAAGTAAATAACAAGAAAGTTATTGTTTTTGATAAGTTTTACTTATGTCAAAAACAACAATTCATCTGATTCAATGAAATAACACATATTAAAGTGATTTATTCTTTAACATTAACATTTGTACAAATAAGTATATTATGTTACCAAAATATTTTCACTTAAAAGAACAATAAAAAAGGAATATAGAACCGACATAATTTGAAGAAACTTGCAAAAAATAACTGTTGGAGGTGATGGAAGTGGCAAAAAGGAAATCTAATCATATTGTTCCAGGGATGAATGCAACAAAAGGGCAAGGAATGGGCGCAGGGTATAATGAGGAATTTGCAAATGAGCCCTTAACAGAGATGCAAAAGCAAAATAATAAAAAGCGAAAGAAAAACCAATAAAAGAAGTTATAAATAGCTTAGAGGATCTTTCTGGATTATTCGGCAATAAACGAAAGGAAGCGAATCTCATCTCGCTTCCTTTATCATCTATTCAAATGAAATCCCATCTTAATGGTATTGATTCACTTCATTAACGATTGTGGTTAAGTCGTGCTGGAATTTCTCTAACTGCATTCTCTGTGTTTCTGATGCAACCTCAAGTGCATTTTCGATTTGTTCGTAGGCCTCATTCACTTCTTGTTTTAAGTGCTTTAGCTGATGACCGTAATTGGCAGAATCCCTGACAATTTCATAATAGAGCTCCTGAGCATCCTCCATTCCCTGCTGTGCAGCCTGAAATGCTTGCTGTTTATTCTTATTATATGGCATTTCCTGATTCACTCCTTTATATAAATGTACATATAAATTGTGCAGTCATCAAAAAAAATATTCTGTATAATTTTTCAGCTTCCTTCCATGCTATTTGTTAGGAGGGATATTAAATGAACAAAAACGATGGCAAGGATATGCGCAAAAATGCACCAAAAGGAGATAATTCAGGTCAGCCTGAACCGTTAAGCGGCTCTAAAAAGGTGAAAAACCGCAATCATACAAGACAAAAACATAATTCTAGTCACGATATGTAATCAAAAAAACAGCTGCCGCTCTTAATAGCGCCAGCTGTTTTTCTTATATTACTTGAAGAGCTTCTATAATATGGGCTTCTTCCTCTTCTGTAACAGTTCTTAAATCTATTAATACTTCTTCTTTCTGAATACGTACAATAATGGAAGGAGAAAATTCTGTTCTTAATTTTTTGCCAAGCTGCTCTGATTCCCTTTTTTTATGATTTATAACCGCAACTATAGAGGGAAGATTAACCTCTGGCATTGTCCCTCCACCTATTTGTGCAAAGCTTTCCCTAATTGAAAGGTCGTACTGATCAGAAACACTTTGCAATTTTTTGATAAAAACCTCTGTTCTTCCCTTAAGTTCCTCGCGTGATACTAAAATATCTCTTATAACAGGGATATTCTTTAACCCTTTATCACCTTTAACATAATCCAGCAATGTTCCTTCAAGTGCTGCAAGTGTCATTTTATCCACTCTCAAAACACGAGAAAGCTGGTGTTTTTTTAGAAGACTTATTAACTGCTTCTTGCCGGCGATAATTCCAGCCTGCGGGCCTCCTAATAGCTTATCTCCGCTAAATGATACAATGTCTGCACCTTGCTTGATTACATCTTTCACAACAGATTCTTCACCGATTCCATGCTTTCGAAAATCGTAGAGTGCCCCGCTCCCCAAATCTTCATAGAAAATGATATTTCTTTTCCTAGAAAGATCTGCTAATTCCTCTGTTTCAACCGATTTTGTAAATCCGATTACTTTGAAGTTGCTAGTATGTACTTTCAATATCATCGCTGTTTGTTCATTTAAAGCATTTTCATAGTCAGCCAAATGCGTTTTATTCGTTGTCCCAATTTCAACCAGCTTGGCGCCGCTCTCTTCCATAATGGATGAGATTCTGAAGGAACCGCCTATTTCAACGAGCTGACCGCGTGAGACGACTACTTCCCTATCCTTTGCTAAAGCCTTTAATATCAAATAAACAGCAGCAGCATTATTATTTACAACCATCGCTGCTTCTGCACCTGTCATCTCCATTATTAATGCCTCTACATGGCTATGCCTGGAGCCGCGCTTCCCTTCATCTAATTGATACTCCAAATTGGAATAATGAAGAGCAATTTCAAGCATGTGCTGGGCAGCGTGATCACTCAATCGTGCTCTGCCAAGATTTGTATGAAGGATTGTCCCTGTCGCATTAATCACATGTTTTAATGTGTAATTCAGTTGTTTATGCAGTGCAGTCTCCAGCCTATTAAAAATCTCATCGATGAATTCCCTACTGCCAGGCACTGCACCGAACCAATTATTTCGAGTCAATTCTTCCCGAATCTTTGAAAGGACATTCTTAAGCTGATTCGTCATATGTATATAATCAATCTCGTTAGTTTCTGCCAACAGAATAAATCGTTTTTCCTTTTGCAGCTCATGTACAGGGGGAATATTTCTTAGCAAGTGTTTCACCGTTTTCACTCCTATCTTCATTGAACTATTATATCATTTTTCACTAGCAAAATTCCCCATTCTATTATATTAATAACAGAATCAGTTTACATAATAATATTATTTTTAATAAGTAAAAGTAAAAAACCTTCCTCAATCAGAAGAAGGTTTAATCTACAAATTTGCTCTGTATTATTTCGATAAGTTCATTTGTTTTTGGAAATAATCCAATTTCATCTTTAGAGTAGATCTTTTCGCCATTCACAACCACTTCAAATACTCCGCCTTTGCTAGGTATGAGCTCTATTTTTTCGATAACATGACGGAAATGTGTCAGTAATTCTTCTGCGGCACGCGCAGCTTTAGGAGCATAATTTCACATCATACAAAATTCAATGATGACATTTACCTTCTTCAAACTTCGGCCTCCTCGGAAAATAGGTTTTTTAAATTTTCGTATTTATATATGCCTCATTTTATTATAATCTCGTTTTTCCCGCAAACAATCAGTATTAATTTTGTGATTATATTGTTAAATAAAGGTATACTGAGTGTGGAGGTGGCAAAATGAGCGAGCATGAAAAAATTCGGTTGACTTCCTTGTCAACAAAAGCCGGCTGAGGCTGCAAAATTGGTCCAGAGGACTTGACGCAAGTTTTGCGTCTATTACCACAGCAAGAACGAGTACCTGAGCTGCTTGTCGGCCATGAAACATCAGATGATGCTGGTGTATATAAATTAACCGATTCAATTGCATTAATTCAAACAGTTGATTATTTCACTCCAATTGTTGATGATCCATATATGTTTGGTCAAATTGCCGCTGCAAATGCATTAAGTGATGTATATGCGATGGGTGGTCAGCCAAAAACGGTGCTTAATATCGTTGGCTACCCAGTGAAAAAACTAGGTCCAGACATGCTAGCTGAAATTTTAAGAGGGGCAGCCGATAAAGTGAGCGAGGCTGGTGCCGTAACGGTTGGCGGACATTCGGTTGATGACCAGGAACCTAAATTTGGTTTGTCTGTCACTGGCATTGTTCATCCAGAACGTTTCTGGAGAAATGTCGGTGCGATGCCAGGAGATTCCCTTGTTTTAACAAAACCTATTGGCGTTGGAATTTTGACAACTGGGATCAAAAGAGGTGCTGTTACCGAGGAACAGGAACGAACGGTTACCGATACAATGGCGATGCTAAATAAAACAGCCGCGGAAATTCTGACGGCTTTTGAGCCACATGCTGTCACAGATGTAACCGGATTCGGATTACTTGGACATGGGAGTGAAATTGCCCGTGGAAGTGATGTAACCATCGAGATCGATTACGATAAAGTTCCGCTCTTAGACGGTACATACAAGCTTGCCGAACAAGGAATCATCCCAGGGGGATCGAAGGCGAACCATAAATGGCTAATTGAGGATGTGGAATATGAAAATATCCCCATAGAAAGCCAACTAATATTATGTGACGCGATAACTTCTGGAGGGTTGCTTGTTTCGATGCCGGAAAATCAAGCAGCAGCCTATGTAACAAAATTACATGAAGCAGGAATGCCCTTTGCCTCTATTATTGGCAAAGTACATTCAAAAAAGGATAAATTGATTTACGTGAAATAATAGCGCTTCCCTTTTATTCTAAAAATCATTTGTGAGGATGGTTTTCATGGAAGTTCAAAAATATTTAAAGAGATTGGCAATGGAGAAAAGTTCACCAACTCTCGACTACCTTTCATTTTTGCAATTGAATCACATGGAAAAGATCCCTTTTGAAAATCTCGATGTGACTAGAAAGGTTAGTATTGAACTGGACCTTGGACGCATTTACAATAAAGTAATTGGCCGGCATCGCGGCGGTTATTGTTATGAGCTGAATGGTCTTTTCCAGCAGTTATTAACCGAGCTCGGCTTTAATTCTCATTTAATTGCTTGCACGGTCAATAAGCCAACAGGATGGGCAAAACCAGATACCCATGCCGCCATCATTGTTCAACTCGATCAGCCCTATCTAGTTGATGTTGGATTTGGTGACTCTGTCAGGCAGCCTGTACCTTTAACGGGTGAAGAACGTAGCGATGTGAGTGGGACATATCGGGTCAATCAAACAGCTGAAGGATTATATGATCTCCAAAGATATGAAGAGCAGGAGTGGAAAATATTATATCGCTTTTCTGAGTTATCGAAACAGATCGGTGAATTCAAAGAAGGCTGCATTTACAATCAAATATCTCCTGATTCATCATTTACACATGGAGATATCGTTACTATCGCAACAAAGACAGGCAGAATAACATTAAATGGGTTATCAGTTACTGAAACCAATAACGGGCAGAAAAGTAAGTGGGATTTAACTGAAGAAGATAAAAATCAGTTTTTAAAAGAAGTATTTCAAATTACACTTTAGTATACGTATAGTAATAACTTAAGATAACATAGAGATCGTTATAAACCAAAAAAGACTATCAAATATATGTTAATTGATAGTCTTTTTTACATTGTGATTTTTAGTGGCTTAGCCCTTTACAACTTAAACAAGTACTGATTGTTGAAAAAGCGGATACCTGCTACAAATAGATTTAGTTTGTTCCTTCGCTTTTTCTAAAACTGCTGGGTCCCCTTTACTCTTTAAGACAGATGCAATAATTTTCGCAATTTCCACCATCTCTTCTTTTTTCATTCCACGTGTCGTCAAAGCAGGCGTACCCATGCGGATTCCGCTTGTAACAAACGGACTTTGCGGATCATATGGGATTGTGTTTTTGTTGACGGTGATGCCCGCATCTTCAAGCAGCTTTTCCGCCTCTTTGCCTGTTAAATCCCACGGGCGAACATCTAGTAATACAATATGATTATCAGTTCCTCCGGAGACGAGGGCTGCGCCTTCTTTCACTAACTCTTGACCAAGTGTTTCTGCATTTTCGATGACTTGTTTAGCATATTCTTTAAAACTTGGCTGCAATGCTTCGTTAAAAGCAACCGCCTTCGCCGCAATAATATGCATTTGTGGGCCGCCTTGAATGCCAGGGAACACCGCTTTATTAATAGCTTTGATAATTTCTTCATCATTCGTCAAAATAATACCGCCACGTGGACCTCTTAATGTTTTATGCGTTGTACTGGTCACGATATCTGCATATGGAATTGGTGATGGATGTAGACCTGCAGCAACAAGTCCTGCAATATGCGCCATATCAACCATTAATTTTGCGCTAACTTTATCGGCAATTTCTCTAAATCTAGCAAAATCAATTGTTCTTGTATATGCGCTTCCGCCTGCAATAATTAATTTTGGCTGTTCTTTTTCAGCAATTGCTTCAAGTTCATCATAATCAATCAGATGATTATCTTCTCTTACACCATATGACACAACCTCAAACCATTTTCCTGACATGTTTACCGGACTTCCATGGGTTAGATGCCCACCGTGTGATAAGTTCATTCCCATAATTTTATCGCCTGGCTGAAGCAATGCAAAAAATACAGCTGTATTCGCTTGCGCACCTGAGTGAGCTTGGACGTTTGCAAATTTAGCGCCAAATAATTTAGTTAAACGTTCAATAGCAACATTTTCAACAACATCTACATTTTCGCATCCACCGTAATAACGCTTACCAGGATACCCTTCTGCATATTTATTCGTCAATACGCTCCCCATAGCTTCTAATACATCATCACTTACAAAGTTTTCTGATGCGATTAGCTCTAACGCATGGTGCTGGCGGTGACTTTCCTTCTCAATCGCTTCAAAAATAGTTAAATCATTTTCTCGTAAACTCATATTTATTCCTCCTTCATTTTCAAATCAAACTTTCCCTATCTGTTTTAAAATCACTTTTTTGAATTTGCAATATTGCGAATTCCAAATCGTCTGTTCTGCTACATTCATTCTTTAACAAGACTTTTGCAGGTAAACAATACGCTTTGCTGTCATTTTTTGAACACAAAAAAGGACAGAAAAGGGTATTGATGCGCTCTCTCCCCCTTCTCTGTCCTTTTACCTGAAAGTTTAACTCTATATAAGAGTCTTCCCCTTTGGTGGCGTTTAATAAACGCGCTCTCCAGAGTAACGTCCAGTTGTAGTTCTTCTACCTGAGAGATTAGTTCCAAGGGTATTTTTGGAACTTGCTCCTTCGGTGGCATTGACGACTACACTCTCCTACAACTATCATCCGTACTTTATTTAATTTTCGTAATTATAAGAATAAAAGGTTTATTATAATATGTCAATATTCTTTTGGAAAAATTTCATTTGTTTGAGTAAGTAAGTTGATCACCATTTATTCGACAGGTTTCCAACTCATCTAAATTTTTACGCTGCATTACCTTTATTCGAATGATTTACCTTTAATTGCCTAAACATATAAATCGCTATCAGCATAATAAACCAAACAGGAGTTACGAACAAGGCAACACGAGTATCTTCCGCTAGTGCTAGCACGACAAGAACGAAGGCTAAGAAAGCAAGAATCAAATAATTAGAAAATGGATAAAGCGGTAACTTAAATTTATTCACTTTCGCTAAATCAGGTCTTGTTTTACGGTATTTCAAATGGCTGATAACCGTAATTCCCCAAATAAAGATGAAACATACGGTAGATACACTTGTAATCAGTGTAAATACTCCTTTTGGCATTACATAGTTCAAAACAACGGAAAGGAGAATGACGCCCGTTGAAAAGAGCAATGCATTGGAAGGTACTTTACGGGAATCAAGTTTTGTAAATGGAACAGGCGCATGATTATCTTTTCCAAGTGAGTATAACATCCTGCTTGTACTGAAAATGGCGCTATTGCCTGCAGAAGCTGCGGATGTAAGGACGACAAAATTGACAATACCTGCAGCTGCAGCAATACCTAGCCCTACGAAAACTTGAACGAACGGACTTTCCATTGGGTTGATTGAGTTCCACGGATATACACTCATAATAACAATCAGTGCACCAATGTAGAAAATAATAATCCGAATAGGAATACTATTAATTGCTTTTGGGATTACTTTTTCTGGATCTTTCGTCTCACCTGCTGTCAATCCCACAAGCTCTATACCGACAAAAGCAAACACGACCATCTGGAATGAGAGAATAAATCCATTTATGCCATTCGGAAACATTCCGCCGTGACTCCATAAATTCGTGAGACTAGCTGTGCCTGCATTTGAGGTAAAGCCAGTAATAATCATAAAGGCTCCAACTGCAATTAGTGCTAGAATCGCGATAATTTTAATTAATGCGAACCAAAATTCTAATTCGCCAAAAAGTTTGACAGTTGCCAGGTTCATAACGAGCAACACGACTAGCGCAATTAAAGCTGGCATCCACTGTGGTACACTAGGGAACCAATACTGAAAGTAAAGACCAACTGCTGTTAAGTCAGCCATTGCGATGGAAATCCAGCAAAACCAGTAGGTCCAGCCAGTAATAAATGCTGCCATATTCCCTAAATAATCTTGTACAAAGTCTACAAAGGAATGATATTTCAGATTGCTTAAGAGCAGCTCTCCAAGTGCGCGCATGATTAAAAAGCAAATTAAGCCTGTAATCATGTAAGCAAATAAAATCGATGGTCCTGTTAAATGAATAGATTTTCCTGCCCCAAGAAATAATCCAGTTCCGATCGCTCCGCCAATGGCGATTAGCTGGACATGCCTGTTCTTTAGGCCTCTTTCCAATTGTTGTTCCTGCATAGTTTTCTCACTCCTTTTTTCAAGGGTAGATCCGAGTGTTTCCTAAACATAATTAGATATTTTTCTATAACAATAAAAACAAGAAAAAACAGGAACTTCCCTATTTCTCTATAATAAAAATATAAATTTATAGAATAATAATGTCAATTGAATTTTCTCAATATATTTTATTTTTTAAGCTATTCGAACAAATTAACCATTAATAATTAAGAGAATCGTTAACTTCACCCATCTATTGAGACTAATGAATCATTATAATGAAAAAGTATTCTGAATTTAAAAATAGTATTCTAATTAACGTTCTATTTAAAAAACCAAAAGGCAGCTTTATTTTGCTGCCTTTTGGTTTGCATTTCATCTTATTTACGAAGCTTTTCTAACATATCCTTCGTCATTTTAGCTAAATCATATTCTGCCTTAAAGCCCCACTCTTCTCTTGCAGCTGTGGCATCAAGTGAATTTGGCCAGCTGTCAGCAATTGTTTGACGAACAGGATCCACCTGATAATCCATCGTAAATTCTGGAATAGACTTACGAATTTCTGCTGCGATTTGTTCCGGTTCGAAGCTCATCGCTGTCACATTAAATGAATTTCGATGCTTTAATTTTGAAGCGTCTGCTTCCATCAAGTCTACAATTGCATTTAAAGCATCAGGCATATACATCATATCCATATAAGTTCCTTCGGCAATATAAGATGTATAGTGTTTCTTTTGGATTGCTTCATAGTAAATTTCTACAGCATAGTCGGTTGTACCGCCTCCAGGAGGAGTCACATGCGAGATTAATCCTGGAAATCTCAAGCCTCTCGTATCCACACCAAATTTATAATAGTAATAATCAGCAAGTAATTCCCCTGCCACTTTATTAACCCCATACATAGTAGTAGGGCGCTGAATCGTGTCTTGTGGAGTATGATCCTTTGGTGTGGATGGACCAAAGGCACCAATCGAGCTTGGGGTGAAAAACTTGCAATTTAATTCACGGGCGGCTTCAAGTGCATTTACAAGTCCGCCCATATTTAAATTCCAAGCAAATACCGGATTTTTTTCAGCAGTTGCGGAAAGTAAAGCAGCCATATGAATAATCGTATCCACTTGATACTTCTTAGCCATTTCAATCATCGTTTTCGTATCTGTTACATCTACCACTTCAAAAGGACCAGATAGAGCAGCGTCTGAATCATTTTTTCTAATATCTGTCGCAATTACATTGTCAGTCCCATAAATATCTCTAAGTTTCAATGTTAGCTCTGAGCCAATTTGACCTAATGCCCCTGTAATAAAAACCTTTTTCATATGATCTCCAAACCTTCCCTCTGAAAAATTCTTGTTTGTCTCTATACTTTTGGATTGTATAGCGCGAATTTATTGAATGACACCCATCTCTTTCCCTACTTTTTCATAAATAGCAATCGCTTGATCAAGCATGTCTTTCGTATGTGCAGCTGTTGGCATATTTCTAACCCTTCCAGTGCCCTGCGGAACAGTTGGGAACACAATTGACTTCGCATATACGCCCGCCTCGTTCAGTTTCTTACTGAACTCCTGTGTCTTCACTTCATCACCAATAATACAAGGAGTGATTGGTGTTTCACTTTCACCAATATTAAAGCCTAAATTCTTTAAACCTGCTTTTAAATAATTGGCATTCTCCCAAAGCTTCTCATTCAATTCCGTGCTATCCATTAATATTTCAATCGCTTTAATACTTGCGGCTACATCTGCAGGAGTTAAGGATGTAGAAAACAAGAACGGTCTGCTTCTTACCTTTAACCAATCGATTAACTCTTGTTTTCCGGCAACATATCCGCCAACAACTCCAATTGCTTTTGAAAGAGTGCCAATTTGGAAATCAACTTTATCTGAAAGACCGAAATGCTTTACTGTACCTGCCCCTTCACCTAAAACGCCTGATCCATGAGCATCATCCACATAAGTAATCAGGTCAAATTCTTCCGCGATTTTCACAATTTCCGGAAGCTTCGCAATATCTCCATCCATTGAGAAAACCCCATCTGTAATGACCATGATTTTATTGTATAATCCTGATTCCTTCGCCTCTTTTGCTTTTGCTCTTAAATCTTCCATGTCTGAATGGTTAAAACGGATAATCTTGGCTCTCGATAAACGGCAGCCATCAATGATAGAAGCATGATTCAATTCATCGGAAAGAATCGCGTCATTTTTGTCCATAACAGCTGAAATGGCAGCCATATTACAATTGAAGCCAGATTGATAGGCAATAGCTGCCTCAGTATGTTTAAATTCAGCGAGTTTTTCCTCAAGCTTTACATGCAGTTCTAATGTTCCGTTAATTGTCCGAACGGCCCCCGCTCCAACCCCGAATTTATTAATTGCTTCAGTTGCGGCTTCCTTTAATTTAGAATCGGTAGCCAGTCCTAAATAGTTATTAGAAGATAAATTAATAAGCTCTCTGCCGTTAATTTTGATCATCGGACCATTTGCGCTTTCTAACGGGTCAATGACATTATATAAACCCTTCCCTTTTAAATCCTCTAAATTTTCTTTCAAAAATGCATCTAATGTTTTACTTGACATAATTAAAGCCCCCTCAACATATTCAATTCAATTTGTCGCTTTCCTAAAAACAGATGTCCACCCTAAAAAGACAGTGGTTTTTACCGAAAAGCTAGATATATAAAGGAATATTAACTACTACTTTATCACAATTTATTTATTTGTACATATCTAACGGACAGTTTTGCATCTGAATTTTATTTTAGTTCAACCCCTATATAAAATAGTTTGTCCAATTTTCTAAAAGTGTTCCTACATACGCAAGATGTATCTACTGCTGATCTTTTACAACGATACAATTCGAGACAACTTCGATTTTGAAAATACAATATTGTTTTTGTCTCTCGTTTTAAAAAAGAAGTTCTTTTGTCCAAGTTTATAAATATAGATATATTAATGTTGCTATTACTATTAAGTGCCTGTTTCTTTTAATACTTGCCACTTTATTTTAACACTGCCTTTATACCTACTATTCACTGTATTTACGTTAATTACCTTTATAACATTTATCAATTTAAATTAATTATAATTTAATATTGATTTTCCCTTGAGAAATGTTATCATTGGATTAAGCAATCTATTAATTATATAAAAATGCTAGGAGGTCATTTTTCGTGAATAACAATGATAATCAAAAGAAATTGACGACTGCAGCAGGCGCCCCTGTTGCTGATAATCAGAACTCGATGACAGCAGGTCCAAGAGGCCCGATCCTTCTACAGGATATTTGGCTAATTGAGAAACTAGCTCATTTTGACAGAGAAGTCATTCCTGAGAGACGAATGCATGCAAAAGGATCAGGTGCATACGGAACTTTTACCGTCACTCATGACATAACAAAGTATACAAAGGCGAAAATATTTTCAGAGATTGGTAAACAAACAGAAATGTTTGTTCGTTTCTCAACTGTTGCTGGTGAGCGCGGTGCCGCAGATGCAGAGCGCGATATTCGCGGATTCGCCATGAGATTTTATACAGAGGAAGGAAATTGGGATCTCGTTGGAAATAATACACCTGTGTTCTTCTTCAGAGACCCAATGCAATTCCCTGATTTGAATCATGCTGTTAAGCGTGACCCACGCACGAATATGCGAAGCGCAAACAACAACTGGGATTTCTGGACTTCCCTTCCTGAAGCTTTGCATCAAGTGACCATTGTCATGAGTGACCGAGGAATTCCGAAGTCATACCGGACGATGCATGGATTCGGAAGCCATACATTCAGTATGATCAATGAACAAAATGAACGAGTATGGGTGAAATTCCACATGCGTTCACAACAAGGCATTGAAAACATCACTGATGAAGAGTCAGAAGTACTTGTCGGAAAAGATCGTGAAAGCCATCAAAGAGATCTTTATGAAAATATCGAAAATGGCAACTTCCCGAAATGGAAAATGTATATCCAGGTGATGACAGAGGAACAAGCAAAGAATCATCCTGATAACCCATTTGACTTAACGAAAGTATGGTATAAGAAGGACTATCCTCTCATCGAAGTTGGAGAATGGGTGCTCAATCGCAATCCAGAAAACTATTTCGCTGAAGTAGAACAAGCTGCGTTTACACCAGCTAATGTCGTTCCAGGTATAAGCTTCTCCCCTGATAAAATGCTGCAAGGCAGATTATTCTCTTACGGAGATGCTCAGCGCTATCGTTTAGGTGTTAACCACCATCAAATACCGGTTAACCAGCCTAAGTGCCCTTTCCACAGCTATCATCGTGATGGAGCAATGAGAGTGGACGGCAACAAAGGAAGCACTATTCATTATGAACCAAACAGTTATGGCGAATGGAAAGAACAGCCTAAGTATAAAGAACCGTATTTAGCTCTTCAAGGAGATGCGGGCAATTGGGACTTTAGAGAAGATGATGACAACTACTTTGAACAGCCTGGCCGCCTTTTCAACTTAATGAACAAAGAACAACAGCAAGTATTGTTTGAAAATACGGCTCGTAATATGAATGGTGTTGAAAAACATATTCAGATTCGCCACATCAAGCATTGCTATCTAGCGGATCCTGCTTACGGTGAAGGTGTCGCAAATGCGATTGGCATTCCAATGAGTGAAATCGAAGTGGAATTAAGGGAAGAAAGATAATTGTAAATAATGTTCAAAAGCACACCGGTTACTTAATCTGGTGTGCTTTCGCATGCCTGTTTTCTTTACTCCTCCATAAAAACTCTTGCATAATACAAACTTTCTTCGTCTAGTTCCCCATTTTCCATTGCCTCTTCCAAAGAATTCTTCTGTTCTTCACTTACAATCTGAAAACTTCCTGAAACATTAGGAACTGGTTTATGATTCTCCTTTTTGATGATCATTCATCCCCTTTCGTTTATATACTTATAATGTGGTTTTTTCTTTTGAAAATATTCCCTCCTTCTTTCTAAATCGGGATTATTCTTAACAAGCGTCTTTTTCCTTAATATCCAATCATTTTCCACCCTCCTAGCAGCAAAAATGCTAGTTTTATAATAAAAAATCTTGTATTATGTAAAAATGGATTACTTTCGATGAAGTGGTGATGAATAATGAGTTTATTAAATGTTGAAAAATTAAGTCATACTTTCGGTGACCGAACATTATTTAAAGATGTCTCCTTTCGATTACTTGCAGAGGATCATGTAGGATTAGTTGGTGCAAATGGGGTTGGGAAATCGACCTTGATGAATATTATTACGAAGCAATTGATTCATGATTCAGGTCGTGTAGAATGGACACCAAATGTTCATTATGGTTACCTTGATCAGCATACCGTTTTGACACCTGGAAAAACAATGCGGGATGTCTTAAAGGATGCTTTTCTTCCGCTTTTTGAACAGGAAAAGGCTCTTAATGAAGTGACAGCAAAAATGGCGGAAGCGACACCTGAAGAACTGGAAGTATTATTAGAAGAAATGGGAGAAATCCAGGACCGTCTTGATGCAGGCGGATTTTATTCCCTAGATATTAAAATTGAAGAAGCAGCACGCGGTCTTGGGTTAGATGCCATCGGACTTGATCGGGATGTTTCCGCACTTAGTGGCGGGCAGCGTACAAAAGTGTTATTGGCTAAGCTCCTTTTAGAACAGCCACAAGTACTTTTGCTTGACGAGCCGACCAACTATTTGGACGTTGAGCACATTCGCTGGCTGACGAATTATTTGAAAGATTATCCGTATGCTTTTATGCTTATTTCCCATGATACGGAATTCATGAACCAAGTATCAAACACCATTTTCCATCTGGAATTTTCAAAGCTGACCCGCTATACTGCCAGCTATGAAAAATTCCTTGAATTAGCAGAAATTAATAAAAACCAGCATATTAATGCATATGAGAAACAGAAGGAATTCATAAAGAAACAAGAGGATTTCATTGCGAAAAATAAAGCGAGATATTCAACGACAGGCAGAGCAAAGAGCCGCCAAAAGCAGCTGGATCGCATGGAAAGAATTGATCGCCCTGAAACAGCCATGAAACCAACATTTGAATTTAAAGAATCCCGAGGAAGCAGCCGTTATGTTTTTGACGGGCAGGATTTTGAAATTGGTTATACACAAGCTTTATTGCCAAAAATGTCAATCACGATTGAACGCGGTGAAAAGATCGCGATTGTTGGCTGTAATGGCGTCGGTAAATCTACACTCTTGAAAACCATGCTTGGAAAGATTAAGCCGATTAGCGGTAAAGTGGAGCGCGGAGACTTCCTCTACCCTTCTTACTTTGAACAGGAAGTAAAAGCTGGCAACATCACTCCGATCGATGATGTTTGGAGTGAGTTTCCATCCATGGATCAACATCAAGTGCGTGCTGCTCTCGCTCGATGCGGCTTGAAGAATGAGCATATTTCTCGTCCTTTAAATCAATTAAGCGGCGGCGAGCAAGCAAAAGTTCGCTTATGCAAACTCCTTATGAATGAAAGCAACTGGCTTCTATTCGATGAGCCTACAAACCACCTTGATGTGGTTGCAAAGGAAGAATTAAAACGAGCATTAAAAGAATACAAAGGGACAATCGTGCTAGTTTGCCACGAACCTGATTTCTATGAAGACTGGGTAACGAAGGTTTGGGATGTAGAGGAATGGTCCCAACAGATCCAATCATAATAAATTCATTTTTAACCCCTGATTTTTCAGGGGTTTTTTCTTATTTGTGAGCAATAAATGAATTTTTTCTGATAGTCTTTTATACGCTTACATTTAGTGTATAATGAAACAGGCCCGGCATATATGAAAAGTGGTTTTGAATGTAATATATTTTACAATCAATTTCTCTATAAGGAACCGATGTGTTCCAATATATTGGCATACCCTTTTTAGCCGGTAAATTTTTTGATAAAGGACAAATAAATTTATGACAACCAACAAGATTGCCTGGATTACTGACAGCACGGCATTTATTACTGAGGAGCTGCGGAATCATCCTGATGTATATGTTATCCCTCTCTCCATCACATTCGGCAACGAAACATTTGAGGATGGGATTGATTTAAATACAAGCCAATTATATTCCCGTATCCGCTCATCAAAGGAAATACCAAAAACCTCACAGCCCTCAGCAGGAAGATTCGCTGAGCTTTTTGAAAATTTAAAAGAAAAATACGACTCAGCGATTGCTGTTCATATTTCGGGAAAATTAAGCGGCACCCTTAATAGCTGTCTTTCAGGAGCCGCGCTTGCCGGATTTCCCATTGATACAGTCGATTCTAAATCGATGTCCTATGCGATTACAACTTTAATATATAAAGGTATGAATCTTGTAAATAACGGCATGCCTGCTAAAAACATTGCAGCCATTCTTCAGAAAGAAGCAACCAAATCAGAAAATTATATTTTGCTAGGCAGTCTTGACCAATTTTATAAAGGCGGAAGAATGTCAGGCACAGCCTATTTACTCGGCAGCCTACTTAAAATTAAACCGATCATTCGAATAAACACAAATGGTGAATTTGAGCTTTTTGACAAGGTTCGCTCTGAAAAAAAGGCCGTGAAACGAATGCTTGAGCTGCTTGGAGATTCATATAAGAAGCATACTATACTCCAAGTGCAAATTCTGCACGGGAATGTATTAGATAAAGCAAATGATCTCGCTTCAGAAATAAAAGCCCTCTTCCCTGCTCTCGATATTTTTGTTGGAGAAATAAGCTCCACGATCGCTGCTCATGCCGGTGAAGGAACACTTGCAACCATTTGGCATAATGAATAAAAGGGATTTTCTTAGTTTTGTGGAGAAGCCTTGAAAATAACGTACACATTAGAAGACCATTCGCATATAGGATTGGTCTTTTTTTAGCATGTAAAATGGCGGAACCACAGGAATATCGCATAACCATTGACTTTTGATATAACGTTCTGAACTGCGTGGATATCGGTTCCTTTATTTGTGACAAAATGGGCTAATTCCTTATGGTTTGCGGACAGACGACTCGCTATTTCGAAAAATACCAGTGATTTTCTTGATTTTTTCGTAAATAGAGTACCTAGTGTCCGCTTAACCCTTAAATTGGCTCATTTATTCAATATAACGGATTCAATGTCCTTTTAATTTTCCAAAATGTTACCGTTTAAAGGAAATTTGCTTAGTGTATGATTTTATAAAAAATTAGAAAAATAAATAGTATCTATAAACATAACTACTCTTTTTATAAAAAAACCTTTGTCGGCACAAGGAGAGGGCATAATGAAAAATGTTTCTGACATTATCCATATAGGTGAATTGATAGCTGTTTCAAAGGTTTTCCAATTGAATACTTTTCAAATGATCACATTAATAGAAAAAGGTTTAATGGAAGTATTTGAAGATAAAGAAACCTTTTTGGAAAAATACGGTGATGAGGAAACCTTTGACGAATTAGATTGGTGTGAGTTAAATAATGGGAAAATATTTATTAAACCAAAATAGGCAGTTTCTTCTTCCTTTAATCTGCCCATATGCACAATTAGAACTGCCCTGTTCGCACTTGGCCAACCTTTCCGGACCCTCGGTTAGCTCCTGGCCTAAAATACTTGACGCAATTCAATCTGACCTTCTCCATGTCCTTGCGGGTCCGGCATCCGCATGGCCCATTCGATGGCTTCCTCCCTTGATTTCACATCAATTAGAATGAACCCGGCAATCAATTCTTTCGTTTCCGTAAATGGGCCCTCCGTTACCACCGGCTCTTCCCCTGGTTTCGAATACGAAATGCGAATTCCATTTGAACTTGGATGAAGTCCTTTAGCCATTACTCGCACGCCTGCCTTAACTAAATCCTCATTGTACTTCGTCATGGCTTCCATGAGCGCAGAGCTCGGGAGATTTCCGGCTTCCGAATTCTTCGAGGCTTTAACAATTAACATAAACAGCATGAAAATTTCCTCCTTTTTTTTAAAGGGAAACCCCAATTTGACCTTTAATAATACTCGAATCCTTTTATTTTAAGTATTCAAACGATACCGTCTTCGACAATTGTTTGATTTTTTAAAAGTTACTCTCGTTATTGAATTCGCAGCGTCTATATTTGACCATAGTTATAATTCCAACAATAGGTCCAATCGCTAATATTGCAAAGACCCACTCCCAACCAACGATTCTCTGAATAATAGGAATTAGATTGATAGAAAAAATAGTAAATAGGAAACCAATACACATCTGAAAAGTAAGGGCTGTACCAACATACTCGTCTTCGGCTTTTTCTAAAACTGCTGCAGAAAATTGGGCAGAATCAGATATGACAGACATCCCCCAAATTATGGAGACAATTAGAGTTAACCAAATAAATTGCCCGTATGTAAAACCTATTATTATCGAACAGAGAGCACTGATTATCATCGAAATAATCGTTAAATTAGCCCTTCCGATCTTATCTGAGATTAGTCCGCCGACAACACAACCAATCCCTCCTGCAATTCCAATTGATGTAAACGAGGATAATGGAATAAACCAATGAGGAATTTCTGGTGAATAGATTAAAAAACTACTGGTCAAAAATGCGGGAAGCCACGTCCACATTGCATATAATTCCCACATATGGCCGAAGTAACCGTAGTTCGCAAACATGACTTGTTTATTCATCACTACTTTTTTTATTAAATTTAACGAGAATGGCACTTTTTTCGATTTTACTGGGGCATCTTCCAAAATAAAATAAACAATAAAAGCTGATATTAAAGCCAATACTGATGTACAAATGATTACAAATTTCCAGCTTAATGAAGAAAAGAATACAACAACAAAATGCGGCAATGATGATCCTAATGTTAGTGATGCAATTAAGATTCCAATCGCCAACCCACGCTTTTTAGGAAACCATTCAGATAAAATCTTTACAGCGATTGGGTAGACACCAGCGAGGGTTACTCCAGTTAATATTCTTAGTAAAATTCCAAAAAAACTTGAATCTATCACAATAAGCAAAGCATTTAATATTGCACCTTGTAATGCTGATACTGCCAAAACCTTTCGAGCGTTAAAACGGTCAGCAACCCCTATATATGAACTAAATAATGCACCAAACACAAATCCAATAGGAACAGAAGCAGAAAGCCAAGCTTCCGAATTTGGGCTAAAATTCCAAACTTTGATGAGTTCGGGCGCAATTACTGATGCACTATACCATAAGCTCAAAGCACATAATTCTGATAATCCAATCCATATCAATGCTCTCCAAGAACCTTGAATCATACTATCCCCCCAAGTGAATTAGAACAACGGATTTCAACATTTCACATAAAATAGAGCAATGTTTTAGTGATATAAGCTGCCAATAAAATTATTTGCTTGTGAAAATTGATCCACTTAAAGTCACCTTTAAAGTTCACATTATTGTACTTTTCATTAAATTAAGGCTATAGTCTATTTTGTATAATGAAGATATAAATCTATCATAGAACGACCATAAAGAGGAGAATACATATATGGAATTTGTAGAATTAGCAAAAAGCAGACGTTCAGCTATCAATTTTCAATCGGACGTGAAAATCTCTGCTTCAGAATTACAAGAAATATTTGAAATCGTTAAAACCCATCCCTCATCATATAACATTCAAACTACACATTATTATGTTGTCACATCAGAGGAAAAGAAGGCACTTGTCAAGAAAGCCTCATATGAACAGCATAAAACCCTAAGTGCTTCTGCAACGATCATTGTATGTGGAGATAAGGATGGATACAAGGAAGCTCCTCGATTATATGAAGGTATGAAAATGCTTGGAATAATAGACGAGTTAGAATTCAATGATACAATTGAGACAATTAATAAATTGTATAGTAATAACCCTAAATTAACTGAAGAAGATAATATACGAAATGCTTGTCTTTCTGCCATGCTATTTATGTTAGCTGCCAAAGATAAAGGATGGGATACTTGCCCAATGCATGTGAAAAATGAACACATCATTAAAGAAATTTACAATATTCCAGACAATCACCAGCCTGTATTAATGATTACTTTAGGCAAATCTGTAACAGATAAAATTAGACCAAGAGGGTATAGAAAACCTGTTGGCGAGTTCGTTCATTTTGTAGATTAATATTAAATATCAAAACCTAACGGAATAACGTGTCTTTTCCGTTAGGCTTTTTTATGCCCGCTCGAGTAATACATCACATATCGTAGTTTATTTATTCTTTAAATGCTAAACCTTCTTCTTCTAATGAAGATTTCAAAATAGGTAATGAAGCTGGCCCAATACCATGAATTTTTAAAATTTCTTTTTCTGTATATTTAGATAGTTCCTTCAAAGTCTCAATCCTTGCATGAACCAATGCATTTCTTGCTGGTGAACTGAGTTTCGAAAGGAAGCCACTTTTAGGCTTATTCTCATTATCACAAGTTGGACAACTCGTACACTCACTACTTTTGTAATACTTATGTCCCTTTTCACAAACCCTTAAAGTTTTTTCTGCTGTCAAAATAATCCCCTCCACACAATTCACTTTGTATGTCTCCATTCAACTATCCTGCCCCGATAGCTGAATATAACCCCGTTCTAAATTTAGGACGGGGTTATAAATATATTTATCTTCTTTTGTTCAATCAGAGAAAATTATGCGAACACGGCAATTTTACGTGCGATCGATTCTGTTAAACGAGATGCTACTTTTGGAACAGCCCATTTAATAATTGGTGTTAACACCGCACCTGATAATCCGCCCGCATGGACTTCCACGGTACAAGTCATGATTGTCTTACCATTCAGATCTTCTGCGGTAAAATGACCACTTCCAGTAAAATTATCTGATAGACCTTTTAGTTCAAACTTAATATTTGATGGTTCATTCCACTCGGTAATATCTACCTGCGCTCGTATTGTTTTTTTAATACCTTTCACACTGCCTTCAAATGTCCAAATAGATTGATTGTCATTTATGATTTCATGCTCTTTATAAGCTGGGACAGTTGTTGCCCATTTTTCAAGATCACTGACATAATCCCAAACTGCTTGTACATCTACTGGAATTTCTACTGTATGTGTTCCTGTTGCCATGATGATCCCCACTTCCACTATGTATGAAAATTTATACTTCTACCAATTAATTATTACATAAAAAGAAAAAATTTACAGCAATAATTTTATTCAGCTTTTTCCCTTCCATTTTCCGACAACTAAATGTAAATCCTTTATTATCCAAAATAATATTTGGAAATCAAATGAATGAACTCTTGCTCAAGTTCCCCTTTCCTTTTTACAATAACAAAAGTGGAAACAGTAGGAAGTGTAAACAGATCGAAATGTGGTTGCATTAGTTTTCCTTCTATTAACTCACGCCTTATAATTGAATGCGGCAAAAAAGAGATGCCGAGGCCTTCCTGAATAAATCGTTTCACAATATGGGCTTGTGTCACTTTCATCGTTCGAATACGCTTTACATGTTTGTTCAGCTGATTAAGCAAGCTATCCCAATATTCGGGATGATGGTGGGTGAATAGATAGTCTTCCTGTAATATCTCCAATGTGTCAATCGGCGGTCCACTTTCATCATCATATGTATCAGGTGAAATGACGAATAGTATGGGGTCATTATAAATTCGTATCGACTCGATATTCTTAAATTTAGCATCTAATGCTGAAATACCCAAATGCACGTCCCCGTTTTCGACAAGTTGTTCAATATTCACTGATTCTTCTACTCGGATGCTGATTTCAACGTCAGGATGACTCTCCATAAACGTCCGCAATATATATGGCAATATCGTTTCGGCCATAAGTGGTGAAATAGCTATAGTCCAGATTTTACGAAATCCTTGTGCATATGTATGAATTCGATTGACACTCTGTTCCATCCCTTCAACAAGTTGCTTTGCTTCTTTATAAAATAGTTTTCCTACATCGGTCAATGCGACGCGGTTCTTCACCCGCTCAAAAAGCTTTGCCCCAAGATATTCTTCTAATAACCGGATATGAACGGTCACACTTGGTTGAGAGATGATTAGTTTTTCCGATGCTTGACGAAAATTAGCCGTTTCAGCTGCAACAATAAATGTTTTCAACCACTGAAGTTCCACAAAACTCCTCCTTGCGTAATTAAAAAAATTAATCGTTTCAATATAAAATATTTAATTTCTATAATCATATAACGCCGATATAATAAAGAAAAGAAGGAGGAGTCAGAATGTTTAAAAAAGGATTAAAAGATGTTGTGGCTGTTCAGACAAATATAGCTTCTGTCGAAGGTGAGATAGGAGAATTACGCTATAGAGGTATTTTAATAGACGAACTTATCCCATTTCATACGTTTGAAGAAATTGCCTATTTTATTTGGCATGGGGTGTTACCAGATAAAAGTGATCTCAAACATTTAGAAATTAAACTAATGAATGGAAGACAGTTACCTCACCATGTTCGAGAAATCCTCGAAGCTTTGCCAGCAGAAATACCATTGATGGATGCGATGCGTACAGCTATTTCCGCGTTTGCACATGCTAGTTTTTCAAATGAACCGATCGAAGAGCAAGCCATTATACTCACTGCTGCCCTTCCAGTAATCATAGCTATACATTACCGAAAACAAAATGGGTTACCTCCAATCAACCCTAATCCTAATTTATCACATATAGCGAATTACTTATGGATGTTAAATGGGAAGCTTCCAGATCACTTACATGTTGAGGCACTTGAAACCTATTTGAAATTAACAATGGAGCACGGATTGAATGCAGCTACATTCGCTGCGCGTGTGACCATTTCAACCGAATCAGATTTAGCCGCAGCAATCACTTCTGCCATCGGTACAATGAAAGGTCCTCTACATGGAGGGGCACCTTCCGGAGTGATTGACCTACTTGAGGAAATTGGAGAACAGGAAAAAATCAAAACTGTTATAGAAGAAAAGCTTCAAAACGGGAAAAAAATAATGGGATTCGGTCATAGAATCTATAAGACAGAAGATCCACGGTCCATTCTTTTGAGAGAAAAATGTACCAGTATGCACGGAAAAGATGAATGGTTAGACTTAGCAACTGTTGCTGAAAAGGAAATCATTGATTTACTCGCACAGCATAAACCTGACCGTAAGCTATATACAAACGTTGAGTATTATGCAGCTGCCATTATGCGTTCTATTGAAATGCCACCAGAACTGTTTACACCGACTTTCAGTGTTGCTCGAATGATTGGCTGGACTGCCCATACCATAGAACAGCTGCGAGATAATTCAATTTTCCGCCCTCAATCGGAATATATTGGATACGAAAAAACGCGCAGGGCGGATGCATAGTCCCTGCGTTCTTTAATGGAATATGGCCGCACAGTTTATCTCCAAAAAGAAAAGCGTGTTTTTGAAAAAGGATTGATCAATACAGGCTTATAAATTATTCAATTATGCGCCTAATACTTTACTGTTTGTTTTTTTCGTAATGTGAGTATAAAAATTTTAAAATATAACCTTACTAAATGTTTTTAAAAACCCCTATTGAAAAATAAACGGAGAAATTCCGCTTAAGTTGGGAAATACACATATTTCCCTAAAAATAAAGGTGCTATTTCCGTTTATTTGTTCCAAATCGTTGGATTTTAACTTAATTTGACTGCTTAGTCGGAAAACTTCCGCTTATTTCTGTCTTTTTGTCACAACTTTATACATTAGCCGGAAATTCTCCGCCTATTAAATCTCTAACTATTCTTTTTTTCCCTTCCAATAGTGTTTCCCGCTATTTTTCTCACGTTTCTTAACATGAATTTTTGAAAAGAACATAAAAATCCCAACAATCTTTTAAGCAATAAAAGATTAGTCGGGATTTTTTGTGTGGGTTATATTGTTGTAGATTAAACCCAAGTATACATATATTTCGCATCTTCAATGGCTAAAGCTTGTTTCACCACTCGAAGGGGTTTAAACGTATCAATCATGACCGCCAGCTCTAATGTTTCTTTTTTCCCGATACTCGCTTCAGTCGTCCCTGGATGAGGCCCATGTGGAATCCCGCTCGGATGCAGAGTAATCGATTCCTTATTAATCCCCTTCCTGCTCATGAAATTCCCTTCTACATAGTAAAGCAATTCATCACTATTCACATTGCTATGATAATAAGGGGCGGGAATGGCTTCAGGATGATAGTCAAATAATCTTGGCACGAAGGAGCAGACAACAAAATTATGCCCTTCAAACGTTTGGTGTACAGGCGGCGGCTGATGCACTCTGCCGGTTATCGGCTCGAAATCTTCTATATTAAATACCCAAGGATAAAGATATCCATCCCATCCAACGACATCTAATGGGTGATGATTTAATATATGGGAATGCAGATAGCCTCTTGTCTTCGTAATAACTTCGTATTCTCCCTTTTCGTCGAAAGTCGCTAAAGTTTCCGGTCCCCGAATGTCCCGCTCACAAAATGGACTATGCTCTAGTAATTGGCCAAATTCATTTCGGTATCTTCGCGGAGAAACAATTTGGCTAAATGATTCCACAATCAATGCCTTCGTCTCTTCATTCCCATCCGGTATGACACGATAAATGGTACCGATGGGAATCATCACATAATCTCCCGGACGATAGGTAATTGTGCCAAACATTGTCTCAATAACCCCAGTGCCGTAATGAATAAAAAGCATCTCATCCCCATCGCCATTCCGGTAAAAACTTTTCATCGGCTGATTTATTTTTGCTGTGCCAATGAGCAAATCATCATTCCCCAATAAATATTCTCTCGCTTTTAGCGCATCCCCTTTTTTCTGAATCTTATCTGTCATTAAATGCCTGTGCTTTAAAGCCGCTTGGTCTTCATACTCAGGCAAATACTTGCCGATTAGTTCCGAACGGAGTACTTCTGTTGGCAAGTAATGATGATAAAGAATCGATTGTGTTCCGGAAAAGCCTTTCGTACCCATTACTTGCTCTCGAAAAAGACTGCTGTCTCCCTTTTTAAACTGCGTGTGGCGCTTGTGAGGGATTTTCCCCATCTGCCGGTAAAACATTCTTCCACCTCGCTTCAGCTGACTGTATTTTTTAAAGAACCGAGTGCGGTTATTTCAAGTTCAACTTCATCACCAAGCTCCAGCCAACGGTGGATATCTGTTCCGAGCTCTAATATACAGCCGCTTCCCACCGTACCAGAACCAATTAAGTCACCGGGGTATAAAGTTACTCCGTCTGATGCCCTCTCAATCATTTCAGCAAATGAATAATATAGATCACTCATATTCCCTTCTGAAAGCAGAACATTATTCACTTTTGCGGTCATCGTCAAGTCATAGCCATTTTCAACTCGGTACTTTTCCAATTCATCCTTTGTCACAATATAAGGTCCTACTGATGTCGCAAAATCTTTTCCTTTCGCGGGGCCAAGTCCGACCTTCATTTCTTTCCTCTGAATGTCTCGCGCACTCCAGTCGTTCAAAATGCAATAGCCAAAAATATAATCGTCCGCATTCTCTGCCTTAATGTCCATTCCTTCCTTGCCAATCACGCAAGCGATTTCCAATTCATAATCAAGCCAATGGCAATGTTTTGGTCTGCTGATCGTTTCATTCGGGCCTTTAATCGCTAGATGATTCGAAAAGTAAAAGACGGGAATGTCATACCATTCTTGAATCATTTCTAAACCACGATTTTCTCTAGCAGTTTTTACATGTTCCTCAAAGGCATAAAAATCTCGAAAGCTTTTCGGGTTCGGCAGCGGCGCCTTAAGTAAAACTTTATCAATGGGGTATACGCCATATTCTGTAATGGATAGTGTAGAAATATAGTTTAGAAAAAAAGTTTGGTTTTCAAGAAAAGAAAACATATCTTTTGGCAGTACACCATTTGAAGCTTTATGCATATCAATTACATGGCTATGATCTATCATCCAGCCTGCTCTAATAGAACCGTCCTCTTTTTGAAAGGTTACAAATTTCATATCATCACCCTGGATTTATTTTTCGAATTAATTCAAACGTGTCCGCCATTGGCTTCGTATACATTTGACCTGCAAGCCGGCCAATAGGCTTTAATTTTTCTGAATTAATTCTTCCTTTTTCATAGAGTTCATCAGCAACATGAACATGTTCAACCTTTCCAATGACTAGGCTCCCGGCTCCTGCCTGTTCGCCAAAGTGAAGAGCTTCGTATAGCGTACATTCGAGGTGGACCTTGGATTCTCCTATTCTAGGAGGCTTTACCGTAAGGCTTTTTAATTTCGTAAGGCCCGCTACTTCTAATTCATCAATCTCAGGTGGAAACTCACCTGCACAAATATTCATCTGTTCCACAAAATCTTCGCTCACAATATTAATGACAAATTCTTTTGTTGCTTCTATATTTGTAAGGGTATCCTTTTTTGCTCCATCAGTACCTCTTCTCATGGGTGAGAAGCAGATTAGCAAGGGATTTGCACAGATTGCCGTGAAGAAGCTAAAGGGTGCTGCATTGACAACCCCTTGTTTATCTATCGTTGTAACAAAAGCAATGGGGCGCGGCAAAATAGAACCGACTAATAGCTTATATGCCTCTCTCCATTCAAGATTCCCTGGCGATATTTCCATCCTCACACCGCCCATCTTTTACAATTTGGTAAAGGGCTTGAAGGAAGGCTTCATTATCAGCCCTATTACCTAAAGTGATTCTAAATGCATCAGCATAGCCGCTGAGCTTCGTCGGCCTTATAAGAAATCCTTTAGAAATCAGCTCTTTTGACAACGAATACTTGCTATAAACATATAGAAAATTTGCTTCGGATGGGAAAAATTCTAATTCTAATTTTCTCAGCTGAGCTGAGAAAAAAATCCTTTCCGCTGCGTTTTTCTCGGTACATTCTGTGATAAACTCTTGGTCTTCAAGCGCCTGAGCAGCTGCAGCTTGTGCCAACTGATTTACATTAAACACTTCTTTCACTTTTTGAAGTTCTTTTACAATGTCGGTATGCATCATTCCGTACCCAACACGCAGTCCGGCTAGCCCATATATTTTCGAAAAGGTTCTTAAAGCGATTAAATTCGTATGACTACTCAGAAGGGGAATGGATTGCAAATATTGCTCGGATGTTACATATTCGCAATAAGCCTCATCCAGAACGATAAGGATATGTTCTGGGATATTTTCAATAAAGTCATTCAATTCTTCTTTTCCTACAATCGTTCCCGTAGGATTATTAGGATTGCAAATAAAGATCATTTTCGTTCTTTGTGTAATCCGTTCAAGCATAGCTGATAAATGATGAACTCCGTTTGCTAAAGGGACCTTGACCGCTGTCCCGCCTTCTATGACAACATTCGTTTCATATCGTGGAAAGGTGATATCGGCCATTATAGCCTCATCACCTTTATTGATATAAGCCCGGGTAAGAAGTCTAATGATTTCGTCAGATCCGTTCCCGGCAATAAACTGTTCCTCCTTAAGATGGTAAAAGTTTGCAAGCCTGCTTACTAACTCTGAAGTATTGCCGTCCGGATATAAATGCAGCGTTTGCAGATGCTGTTGAATAGCCTCTTTTACCGTTGGCGCGCACCCATAAATGTTTTCATTATCCGACATTTTCCACACTCTATTAAGATTGTATTTCTCTTTTATTTCCTCTGGCGAAAGTCCAAGGGGGTATGATTTAAGTTCTTCCAGTATACTTTTTGTTTGGATTTTAACCATATAATTATAGATTTCCCCTTCTGGCCTGTTCTCGCTCAATGGATTCAAATAAAGCTTTGAAATTCCCTTCCCCAAACCCTCTTGCCCCTTTACGCTGGATCACTTCGATAAACAATGTCGGACGATCAACAACTGGCTTCGTAAAGATTTGCAGTAAATAACCTTCGTCATCACGATCTACTAAAATACTTAATTCTTTCAGCTTTTCAATTTCTTCATCAATTTTGCCGACACGCTTTGATAAAGCCTCATCATAATAAGCGGAAGGTGTATTTAAAAACTCTACTCCATTTTTGCGAAGGATGCTGACTGTACTAACAATATCCTCTGTAAGAAGCGCCAAATGCTGAACACCTGGTCCATTGTAAAATTCCAGATACTCTTCAATTTGCGATTTGCGCTTCCCTTCAGCAGGCTCGTTGATCGGGAATTTAATTCGGCCGCCATTGTGCATGACCTTTGACATCAGTGCAGAATACTCCGTACTAATATCTTTGTCCGTGAAGTGTGTCATCTCTTTGAAGCCCATAACATTTGCATAGTAGTTAACCCACTCTTCCATCCTTTCCACATTGCCGACCACATGATCAATCCCGATAAAACCTGCATCTTCAATTGGTATATTCATTTCATATGGCTCATAGCCTGGCATGAAAACACCTTTATAGTTATTCCGTTCCACTAATGTGTGGATCGTATCTCCATAAGTTCCGATGACTGCCTTTTTAACTGTCCCGTGCTCATCTTTAATTTCGAACGGAGGCAAAATTTCAATTGCTCCTCTTGAAACAGCTTCTTTATATGCTTTCTCCACATCATCTACTGTTAAAGCAATATCCTTTACTCCGTCTCCATGCTTCTTCACAAAAGAAGAGACTCTGCTCCCTTCAGTTAAGGAGCCCGTAATGACTAGACGAATTTTTCTTTGCTGAAGAACATAGGAAACGGTTTCTCTATTGCCTGTCTCCAATCCAGAATAGGCTACAGGTTTAAAGCCAAAGGCAGAACAAAAAAAGTAACAGGATTGTTTAGCGTTTCCTGTGTAAATTTCTAAATAATCAACTTCCTTAACTGGAAAAAAATCCTCCACTTTCTGCTTGCTTTCCGTTATTTTTTCTTTCATTCTAGCTCCCCCTAATTCGAAAAGTAATAATATTCTGAATTAATTTTATATGGATAGTGACAATGTTCTCAAGAGTACAGGTTAAAGCTATAATGCACATCTGCATTAAAGAAACATAAGATTTAAACATTTATTTTTTTTCTTAAATTTGGCGGAAGATGAATGGCCTGATTTTTTATTGCTTCTACTGCCTCTAGGAACCCCTCATTTAAGCTTGGGTGCGGGTAAAGCGGGAACAGCAAATCCTCATCTCTCGCCCCCATTTCAAGCGAGAATACTCCGCTGGAAATCAACTCAACTGCCCCGTACCCAATGATGTGCACTCCGAGTAAAAGATGATTATCTTTATCAAAAACCACTTTAATCAATCCATCTTTTTTTCCAAGGATGGCTGCATAGCCATTTCCTGATAGCGGAAATTGCGCTGTTTCAACTGAGTGCCCTTGCTCAATAGCTTCTTCCTCAGTTAAACCTACATAAGCAATCGGTGGGCTAGTATGAGCTATGACTGGCAGAAAACGCAAATCTGCTTCAGCCTTTATATCTGTGATTGCTTCTGCAGCTGTCTTGCCCTGCTTAATGGCTTTAAGGGCTAAACTTGGTCCTTCCGTTACATCGCCAATGGCAAATATATGATTCTTAGAAGTACGGCATTCGTGATTAACGACTATGAATCCGCTCTTTGTCGTTTCAACACCTATTCGATTTAATCCTAGATGATCCGTGTTTGGGACAGGGCTGCCGGAAATAAATAAATGTGAACCAGTTAATTCTTCTGTGCCTGTCTTATTTTTTATAACAATGGTTACTTGTTCATCCGTAGTATATGCTTCTAAAATAAAGTTGTTTTTAAGTACCCCAATCTGTTTTTTCTTTAATATTCGCATGAGCTCTCGGTTTATTGATGAATCAAACATGAAGTCATCCTGTTCGTTTATAAGCACAACTTCAGAACCAATAGCGTTATAAGCCATCGCTATTTCTAAAGCAACATAGTCATGACCATAAACGAAAAGCTTTTCAGGCACGATTTCAAGATTAGTGATTGACCATGAATTTAGGAATCTTTCATGATCAATTTGGATTCCTTCCGGTGGTTTTGGGGAGCTCCCTGTCGCGATAATTGCATGATTAAAACGATAAATATCATATTGATCCCCATTTTCAACACCAATCCGATCGTCAGAGAGAAAAAACGCCGATCCCTTTATGATTTCAATCTTATTCGCTTTACATAAAGTTAGGACACCATCTCGAAGCTGGTTAATCGTTTTATGTTTGTAAGCTTGGAGTTTATCCAAATTAAACATAATACTATCAATCTCAATTCCTAGTTGATCCATTTCCTTAAGGGATGCGTATTTAGCTGCGCCATGGGTCAACACTTTAGACGGGATACAGCCCTTATTTAGGCATACCCCTCCAAGCTCACCCTTTTCGATAAGGGTAACTGATTTCCCAAGCTGAGCAGCCCGAATAGCCGCATGATATCCTCCAGGTCCACCGCCAATAATGATTAAATCACGTTCGTGGGCAAGGTCGCCGACAACCATCTAAACCAACTCCAGCAAAAGCATTTTTGGATTTTGAATGAATTGTGCAAATCTGTTCGTAAAACGGACAGCACTAGCCCCGTCTGCCACCCGATGATCGAAGGACATCGAAATATTCATGATGGAGCGGATGACAATTTGATCATCGTCTGTCACTACTGGCATTTTCTTCGTCTTATGGAAGGATATAAGCGCCACTTCAGGGTGCTGAATAATCGGTGTTGCCCCAAAGCTTCCACCAAGTGGCCCTACATTACTAATCGTAAACGTTCCGCCTGTTATATCCTTCATGCTTAATTGGTTGCCTAATGCTTTTTCTGTTAATATTTTCATTTCGTCATGTATAGCTCGAATGGACTTCTTCTCGACATCGCGAAGCACGGGAACGATAAGACCATCTTCCGCATCCACCGCAATTCCAATTTGATGCTCTCTTTGAAGATGAATGACCTCATTTTCCTCGTCAAGCCGAGCATTAAAAATCGGAAATTCTGTAAGACATATAGATAAAGCTTTTATGAAGAAGGCAGTTGCTGAAATCGTTTGATTCATTTTCTTTAAATCCGCTCGAAATTGAATCAGTTCCGTAACATCCACTTCTTCAAAGTGAGTACAATGTGGAATCGTATTTAAGGATTGAACCATTTTTTTTGCGATTTGCTTTCTTCTGCCTCTGAATGGAATGGTGTCTGATTTTAATGGGGATAGCTCTGCAGGTGCGATTGCCGTATTTCTTGCGGGTTGGCTATTGATCTCCGATTCCTGTTGTTGTGAAGAAACTAGTAATTGATAAATATCTTCGTCAGTGATTCTTCCAGCTGGACCAGAACCTTTAACAATCTCAATATTTATCCCGTTTTCTCTCGCAATTTTCCTAGTATACGGTGAGGCAAGAATCCGTTTTTTATTGTCTTTCACAATCGTCATAGGATGATCAACTGTCATTATAGGAAGTGATATAGGCTTTTTATTTAAGCTGTCTTCCTCTTCCAAGATTAATAATGTTGTTCCAACAGGAACGGTCTGCCCGATTTCTACTTTAAACTCTCGAATATATCCAGTGCGCGGGGCAGGAATTTCCGCGGTCATTTTGTCTGTTTGAATTTCAATGATTGGTTCATCGGCCCTTACAAAATCACCTGCCTTCACTAAAAAACAATTTATATCTGCTTCGGTCATTCCTTCTCCTATATCATGTAATTTAACTTCCATTCCTTCCCTCCTAGAACGACATAACTTTATGAATGGCAAATTTCACCCGATCAGCTGAAGGTAAATAATGATCCTCGAAGCCAAAGTATGGAACTGGAGCATCAAAACCAGTTACCCTTTCTACAGGTGCTTTTTGATATAAGAACGATGTATCATTGATGATGGCTAATACATCATTCCCGACTCCTCCAGTAGCATGTGCCTCGTGAACAATAACAGTACGTCCTGTCTTTTGAACGGAATCGGCAATAATCTCTTTATCGATTGGGTATAAAGTTCTTAGGTCGATCACATCACAATGTATGCCTCGATCCTCCATTTCTTTCGCTGCTTTCATGACAACCGGGACCATTGCTCCCCAAGTAATGATGGATACATCGTCTCCTTCCAGCATTTTTTTTCCTTTGCCTATTTCTATTTTGTATTTTCCTTCTGGAACTTCTTCTCTGCCAGAACGGTAACACCTCATCGGTTCCATAAATAATACGGGATCTGGATCTTCAATTGCTGCAATAAGCAAACCCTTGGCATCGTAAGGACTTGACGGGCAAACAACCTTAATTCCTGGCATATGGGTAAATATGGATTCTGGACTATCACAATGAATTTCAGGAGCCCTGACACCCGCCCCATACGGGGCGCGAATGACCATTGGAACAGTAAAATGCCCCATTGTTCTCATCCTTAATCTTGATGCGTGTGTCATAATTTGCTCATAGGCAGGGTAAATAAAACTAAGAAACTGAATTTCAATGACTGGCAAAAATCCATTAACCGCCATTCCAATACCTGCGCCGACAAATCCTGCTTCACTTAAAGGTGTATCAATGACCCGGTCAGTTCCGTATTTCTCCTGAAGTCCTTCAGTAGCCCGAAATACCCCGCCATTTTTTCCGATGTCCTCTCCTAAGAGCAGTACTTCGGATCTTTCCTCAAGCATTGTATCCAGAGCATCAGTAATAGCTTGTATGAGTGTGAGTGTTTTGGTTTTGATCGCCGTACTCATCTCCCTTCACCTCCTATAAATCTCAAATACTCCTCTTTTTGCTGAGCAATTTGCCAAGTCGGCTCGGCAAAAACATGATCAAATATATTAGCAGGGTCAGCAGGCGGAAAATCTTCCATTTCTTCAACTGCTTTTTCAATTTCCTGTGTGACTTCCGATTCTACTTCACTCACCCATTTTTCATCATATAATCCTTCATTTTTCATCCATCTTTCAAGGCGGAGAATAGGATCTGTTTCTAAACGGCGGTTATTGCTCTCCACTTGGCTGCGGTATTTCGATGGGTCATCAGCGGTCGTATGAGCCCCATATCTCCATGTGACAGCTTCAATTAAAGTCGGTCCTTCACCCTTTCTCGCTCTTTCCAAAGCCTTTAACGTTTCAAAATAGACAATAAAGACATCATTACCGTCGATCCTGATACCCGGAATATCATAGGCTAAAGCCTTTTGAGCAATCGTCTTGGAATTCATTTGCTTAGTCATAGGGACGGAGATGGCGTATTGATTATTTTGATTAAAGAAAACAACCGGTGCTTTAAATACACTTGCAAAATTAAGCCCTTCATGAAAATCCCCTTCAGATGTAGCCCCATCCCCAAAGTAAGCAATCGCTGCATGGTTCGTTCCCTTTTTCTTTTCAGCCAAGGCGGCTCCAGCTGCGTGAGGAATCTGGGTGGCAATCGGGATGGCTGGAGGAAAGATCTTTTTTCCAGCCGGTGGGACACACCCTTCGTTCCGTCCATTCCAGAATAAGAGAATATTCCTTAATGCGTGGCCAAACACGAAGGCCGCCCCATGATCGCGGTACGTTGGGAACATCCAATCTGATTCGTTTAATGCAAGCGCACTTCCTACCTGTGAAGCCTCCTGTCCTTCAAATGGTGCATATGTGCCGATCCTTCCTTGCCGTTGCAGACTCACGGCCTTTCGATCAAAAAGGCGGATTCTTACGAGCTGTCGATAAAATTTTCTGGCTAATTCCTCTGTAATCTTCTCCTTATATTCTGATGCTGTTATTTGTCCGTTTGGATCCATTACTTGAAGCATCGGAAACTGAATGTCCATTTTCTCACCCTTTGTGAAATATTTTTAGTGACTATTTGGGTTAAACAATCATTTGCACATTATTAATGTTGTTATTACGGCGAAAAAGTTACGTCCTTACTTCCCATTTTGGACGTTTTTTATGAGAAAAAAAGCTATTCCGGCGCGCTCTCGCTTCAATACGTCTTTCACAAAATTGATTAGCTGCTTCCACTGTTGTAATTCCTTCTTCACTTGCATACTCGTAAATATGGAGAAGAGAGTTATAAATGGCTTTTGTTTTTTGCAAGACTCTTTCTTTATTTGGTGTATACAGCTCATCTGCAACCTGAATTAATCCGCCCGAATTGACAATATAATCAGGCGCAAATAAAATCCCTTTCTCCATTAGCATTTGTGCATGATGAAGCTCCAAAAGCTGATTATTCGCTGAACCGACAACGGCCTTAACAGATAATCGCTGAATAGTTTCGTCATTTATAATTCCACCCATTGCGCATGGGATAAAAACATCTGCGTTTGCCCCATAAATCTCTTCACTTGATAAAACTTTTACAGCCGCTCCGAGAGTTTTTGCTTTAGAAAGCAGCTTATCGATTGCTTGCTGATTAATATCCGTTACGTATAAATCCCCGCCTTCCTCCAGCAGCCTTTCAGCTACTTTGTATCCCACTTTTCCAAGTCCCTGAATCGCATAGCTTTTTCCGCTTAGATGATCCTCTCCAGTTAATATCTTATTGGTTGCTTGAATTCCATAAATAACGCCTTGTGCTGTCGGAACAGATGAATCCCCGCTTCCACCGTAAACCTCATCAACACCAACGATACAATTCGTTTCCTTCAATGCATGAATGAAATCATCTGGTGACGTCCCCATATCTGTCCCTGTATAAAATCTACCATTCAATGATTCTACGAACTGCCCGAACGCACGGAATAGCTCAGGTGTCTTATCTTTATGAGGATCGCCAATAATAACTGCTTTTCCACCGCCAAAATCAACATCTGCAGCAGCACATTTATATGTCATACCACGAGAGAGCCGCAGAACATCTTCCAGTGCCTCCTCTTCACTTGAATAAGGAAGCATCCTGCAGCCGCCTAGTGCTGGACCAAGCTTTGTACTATGGATCGCAATAATCGCCTTTAAACCAGTTAACTCATCATTACAAAATACAACCTGTTCATGGTCTTTTATCTTCGAAAACATGTTCATGAACAATTCCCCCTAAACATTTGTTAACGCTTACAAACCGAATCATCTTAATATTACTGTACCGATAGATGTGCTAGTTTTAAAAAAGATAGATTAAGTGAACGACCGCGACTTATGACAGCATGCTCTTAATTTTCGTTTTCGGAAGGATTACCTGCGTAACCTCCCCTGTGCCAATAAGCTTCGTATCATGAACAATAAAAACATCGGTCTTAATCTTATTGTCTTTTTTTTCAGTTAGAACCGCCTTTATTTTCAAGTTAGAGCCTTCTGGTGCTGGTAAAATATGATTAGCTGAAACTGAAATTCCCATTCCTTCCTCATGCTCTTCTAAAAAAGGCAAGATGATTTGTCTAGATGCCCATTCCATATGGTAAATCATCATCACAGTCGAATATGTAGGATGAACAATTTTGCCTTCGAATTGAGCAAACATTTCAGGAGTTACTGCTGCCTCGATTGTAACCGAATAACCTGCCGTTAAACCTGGTTTCATTCGATCCCTCCATCGTTTATACAATAATAAGTATGACGTTTAATTAACGATATAATACCATTTCGTATAATGAATAGTCAATAAATTGTAAAATTTTAAAAAATTCTTTCTTATTTATAATATGGCTAATACATAATAAAAAGGATTAATTAGTGAACAATCCCTAATTAATCCCCTATTGCGTTCAATATTAAGTTAATAAAGCACGGTCACTTGCCATTTTCGAGCCCCGAATTCTCTGAAACTCATTTAATAACTGCTCGATCGTCAAGTTTCCTTTTTGATCCTCTTCTACCTGCAAGATGATCTGCCCTTTATCCATCATAATTAGTCTATTGCCTAAATCAAGAGCCTGCTGCATATTATGAGTGACCATCAATGTCGTTAAATTGTATTTTTCTACAATTTCCTTTGTTAAATTTGTGATGAGCTCAGCACGGGCTGGGTCAAGGGCGGCTGTGTGCTCATCCAGCAATAGGATCGCCGGCTCTGTAAATGTAGCCATCAATAAAGAGAGTGCCTGCCTTTCTCCTCCTGAAAGCAATCCTACTTTGGCCGTAAGCCGATTTTCTAACCCAAGATGAAGTGATTGCAGCACTTCTTGAAAATATTCTTTTCGCTTCTTCGTAACTCCTTTTCTTAACGTTCTCTGTTTATTTCTGGAATAAGCCATTGCCAAATTTTCTTCAATCGTCATATTTGGCGCTGTCCCAGCCATCGGGTCTTGAAATACACGTCCGATTAACTTCGCTCTTTTGTATTCGGACATCATCGTAACATTCTGCCCATCAATCGATACAGTACCAACATCAGGTATCATGACGCCAGAGATCATATTCATTAAGGTCGATTTTCCAGCACCATTACTGCCAATGACAGTAACAAAATCACCTTTATTTAACGTTAAATGGATATGATCTAAAGCAATTTTCTCGTCAGGTGTGCCTTCATTAAAAACTTTATGAATGTGTTTGAGTTCAAGCATATGGCCCCTCCTTTCTATCCGAAGGAATATTGCTTAGACCCAAGTTTTCCGCTTGTTTTCTCGCTTTCCTCTTTTTCTCTTTAGAAGAGTCAATTATTTTAGGAAGAATGAGAGCTAAAATGACGATGGTTGCCGTTATTAATTTCATATCTCCGGGCTCAAGGAAATCTACCCTCAAAGCAAGTGTCACAACAATTCGGTATATTATCGCTCCACCGATGACTGCTAACGTTGTTCTTGCAATCGTTTTTGTTCCAAACAGAGCCTCTCCAATAATGACTGAGGCCAGCCCTATAATAATCATCCCTATGCCCATTCCAACATCAGCAAAGCCACCCTGCTGGGCGATAAGTGCTCCAGAAAATGCAACCATAGCGTTTGAAATGCCAAGTCCAAGAATGACTGTTAAATTTGTATTTGCCGATAAGCTTCTAATCATTCGCTTATTATCGCCAGTCGCTCGAATGGCCAGCCCAATTTCAGTCTGCAGGAACTTATCTGTCAGGAATTTAATCAAAAAGGTAACAATAAGCATGAAGATTAAAATTCCCCATGTCCTTGGCAAACTGTCTCCAAGTCCCACCGCAGAAAGGATACTATTAAAAAAAGAGTCTAAGCCCGTTGTAGCCCAAGTATCTCTAACATTTGTTATAGCTGTTTCTGTATTTAATAACGGAACGTTTGATTTCCCCATAATTCGGAGATTAATCGAATAAAGAGCAATCATCATTAATATCCCAGAAAGGAGAGCATTGATCTTTCCGAACGTATGAAGGACACCCGTAATACAGCCTGCAGCAAACCCAGCGATCAGTGCGAAAACAGTGGCTAGAAATGGATTTATCCCGCTGACAATCATTGTCGCTGCAACAGCCGCTCCTGTTACAAAGCTTCCATCTACCGTTAAGTCTGGAAAATCCAGCACTCGGAATGATAAATAAACTCCGAGTGCCATAATCGCATAGATAATTCCAGCTTCAAACGCTCCAAATACTGCCGTGAACATTATGAATCACACCCTCTGTTATTCGCCTTCATAAAACTCCGCAATTTTCTCCCAATCTTGCTTTACTTCAAGCCCCTGCTGTTCAGCAGCTTTCTTATTAATCATTAATGTTAGACTGCTTGGAAGTTCAACCGGAATGTCAGATGGCTTTTTATTTCCTTTTAAAATTTCTGCAGCCATTTTTCCAGTCTGGTAGCCGAGATCATAATAGCTAAAGCCGCTTGCTGCAACCGCTCCACGCTTCATAGAGTCAAGCTCTCCAACGAAAAGCGGCAGCTTCTCGCTATCTGCAACAGATATAACAGATTCTAAGGCGGAAACAACTGTATTATCTGTCGGAACATAAATGGCATCCACTCTGCCTACTAATGATTCAGTAGCCTGCTTTACTTCTGCAGATGTTGAGACAGAGGCTTCAACAATCGTTGCACCTTTCGCTTCAGCAAGCTTCTTCACTTCTGCCACCTGCACTTCTGAATTTTGTTCACCTGCATTATAAATGACGCCAATCGTCTTCGCTCCAGCTTCATCAATGATAAAATGAATCGTCTTTGCGGTACCTTCCGGATGATTATCCGTTGTACCTGTAATGTTGCTTCCTGGTTTATCAAATGCTTCTACAAGTCCAGCGCCAACCGGATCCGTTACAGATGTAAACAGAATAGGGATATCCTTTGTTGCATTTAGAGCACTTACTGCACTAGGTGTAGCATTAGCGAAAATTAAATCAACCTTATCCCCAACAAAGTTATTGGCAATTGTCTGCGTGTTATTCATATCTGCTTGTGCATTTTGGAAATTGTATTCCACGTTTTCTCCTTCTTTAAATCCTTCATCTTCCAATGCCTTTTTAAAACCTTCTGTTGCTGCATCTAACGAAGGGTGGGCTACAAACTGGGTAATGCCAATCTTCTGTTTTTCCTTTTCAGTTTCAGTTTTACTCTCAGTTTCTTTTTCAACCTTGGCCGGTGCTTCTGCCTCCTGTTTTCCACATGCACCAAGCACGAGCAGAATTGCTGCCAATAGGAAGAATAAACCATATAAAGATCTTTTCATCTTGAAATACCCCCTTTTTATATTAAATATTAAACACTGCAAAAATTGCAGTGTGACTACCTATGTAGGAAGCTGCAAAAAAATATATGATAAATAACATGGATAACGTAAATATATCGTTATATTATCATTTCACGAAGTAAATAGTCAATAATATTCAAAAAATTTAATATATTTAGATTAATATATTATCAGTTTGGAAGCAAGAAGAAAAGCATACAGATTTAGTTTCTGTATGCTTAAAGACACCCTTCTTTTTTACCGGGACGAATATCATCATAGTTATTCAACAATATATGGGTGATCGAGCACATCATAATTAACATCTTTGTGCTCAATCTCGTTTCCTTCTATAAACACCGTTTCAAAAAAGCGGGAAGCTGGCTTTGCTAATTCTTTATAATACTCACTGAATAAGGACGCCGCATGATTGCCCAACCATTTATGAGGAAGCAGCTCCTCGGGCAATCCCGGATCAACAAACAAGAATTTCCTATATTCATGGACGAGCTTTGTCCTTTCCACAAAGCATTCGGCATCGGACATCTGTCCCTTTTGAATTTTATTTTTATCAATAATGTATTTCTGACTATATTCGGAAATAAACAATTGATACTTGGAATTAATGTCTTCGAGGTTCCAGCTCTTCTCAACTAAGCGAAAATTATCATGCGGCCCTTCATATTTTGCGATAAAAAAATCAACATATTGACTGATATCATATTTATCTATGATTTCATTTACTTGCTTTTCAAGATTATTGGCCGAAATCCAGCAGCTATTAGATAAAGAGCCAAATCCGCTCCATACTAATTCTTTTCTAAGTTCATCCCTCACTGTCCGAATTTCCTCTGGAATGGTATACATGAATATTCTCCACTGCCCATCCCACTTTTCAGGCATAAGCTTAAATATCCTTTTTGCCGCTTCATCAATCCTCTTTTGACCACGATTTGTTAAAGAGTAATAGCTTTTATTGCCGATTTTATCAGACTGAACCCAGCCTTGCTTATTCATCCTGGAAATAGCTGCCCGAACAGATTGATCATTATGACCAAATTCACTTAATAACCGGATTAAACTTCCAATCCAAATTTTACTGCCATAATGCGATATATAGTCTCCATATAAAGTAAAAATCATTGATCTAGTATTCAAGTACCTTCAATCCTCACTTCATTTCATATAGAAAGAATGTCGAAATAAATGCGTTATGAAGTAATTCTACTATATAAAATGAAATATTCATAACATTTTAAATCCTAGCATGATGTTACATACTCTATCTCCCTTTGAAATTCGGCTTTCTTTTTTCTTGAAAAGCCTTCATGCCTTCTTTTTGATCTTCAGTTGAAAATAATAGATAGAAATTTTTCCTTTCAAAATGCATGCCTTCCTCAAGAGAGGCATCTACCGCTTTCAGCACTGATTCCTTTATTAAGCGAATAGATATTGGCGCTTGATTGGCTATATATCTAGCCATTTTTAATGTTTCTTCCATAAGAACCTCTCTAGCAAACAGTTGATTGACTATACCAAAGTGGAGAGCTTCTTTCGCCAAGATTCTTTTTCCTGTAAAAAGCCATTCCATTGCCTTTGTTTTACCGGCTAGCTTCGTTAACCTCTGCGTTCCCCCTGCTCCAGGCATCACACCAAGATTTACTTCGGGAAATCCAAATTCCGCATCATCTGTGGCATAAAGAAGATCGCAGCAGAGAGCAAGTTCAAAGCCTCCGCCAAGAGCAAACCCTTGGACAGCTCCAATTATCGGCTTCTTTATCATGGCCAATCTGTCCCAATCTTTGAATTGATTGCGAAGCTCAAAATTAATTGCATCGTCATTAGCCATTTCTTCAATATCAGCCCCAGCAGCAAAGGCCCTCCCTTTGCCGCTCAAAATGATAACTTTGACATCATCATTTTCTTCAAATTCTTCCATAACAGTTAGTATTTCTGATACCATTTTGCGATTAATTGCGTTAAGTACCTTTGGACGATTTAAGGCTATGAATCCAAGCTTTCCTTCTATGGCAGCTTCAATATATTCATAGTCATTACCCATTTACATCTTCACCGATCATTAATGTGATTAAATCACCTGCAAATTTCATCGCATCTTTGCCTGAAGCCTTCCCTTCATCTGTTCTCATCGCCGTTTGAAGTGCCTCCATACTGTCATAATGCATTTCACACATGAGGTAATACTTCCCTTCCCCGCCCATTGGACTTCCTACTATTCTAGTAACCTCCATTTTGCGAAGGCCAGGGATTTTTGCCGTAAGAGGGGCATGTGTTTCGAAGTAATGCTTATCAAAAGCTTCTTTGTTTTCTGGATGCTTGTATAATGCGATCAGTTTTGCCATTTAATTGTCTTCCCTTCAATTTATATTTATATTTATATTTATATTGTAGAAACAGGTTTCATCGCTTCAAAAGGGTTTTTGCAAGTCCTGCAGTAAAGAATGCTGCGACAGGCAGTAGGTCCAAAGAGATTGTCTAGAGTTGTATAAATGGAGTCGCAAAACGGGCAATTGACTTGCCATTCTCCAGTTTCCTGAATATGTTTTGGAGGAGGGGCAATTCCGAATTCTTTTAAATCCTCTCTCCCCTTTGCTGTAATGCGGTCTGATGTCCATGGCGGATGGTAAATGAATTGTACATCGATTATTTCATAAGCAAATTGAGATTTAATTTCTTTAACTACATTTTGACGGATAATTTCAAGAGCTGGACAGCCCATAAAGGTTGGAAGCAGTTCAATGGTTACTAAGGATTCATCCACCGCCACTCTTTCTACCATCCCTAAATCAACGATCGAAATGGAGTCTATTTCTGGATCCTTAACTTGATGAAGCACTTTAATAATTTCTTCTGCAGAAGTGTTAGTTTTCTTCATACTTAATCAATCCTTCTTCCTACCAATTCGCTGCCGGATCTGCAAAGTACACTTCAGAAAGAATAGCTAAAGCGATGTCGAGGTCCTTTGAGTGCTCCCCTAAACGTCCATTCCCGCTCTTCATTCCAAATGATTCTGGCAACGGCAGATTGACCGATTCAAATACTGGAAGCATGGCAGACCTCCACCTCTGTTTTAATACGTCTTCATCCTCAATCAAACCAAGCTTTGCCATCTCACTCCCCTTTGGCCCTAAAGTGAGGACACCTTCGAGTTCAGCCAGCACTTTTGCAACAGCAGTTTCCATTCTTTTTCTTGCCTCACCACCAGCATTCATTAATTGCACAAACCATGTTTTCCAATGCAGAAGATGGTAGTGGAGCTCCATATTCACATTGATTGCCATGTGGGCAAGTGGTTGATAGGATGAATTTTTCAAGGAGTCCATACGGATTTTTTTTGCCTGATCATAGAAGTAATTTCTGACGACTGCAAATGCAAAGTCGTACTGGGGCTTTGATAAATAGTGGCCCGGTCCATTAACCATTTCCAGCAATACAGCATTTCTTCGGTCCTTCGCTTTTCGTGAATGCGCTAATTCATCAACACTGCCTTCACCAAGGTCTTCAAGAAGCTGATAGAACATTGCCGCATGCCCCATCATATCTTGGCTAATAGAGGAGAAGGCAACGTCCTCCTCAATATGAGGAGCAAGCCCAAGCCATTCCGACCCCCGGTAGGCGAGAATGAAATCATCATCAGCGAGCTGGTAAAGAAGCAATGTTAATGAAGATTTATATGCAGGATCCAGTGATGAAATATCAGTCTTGTTCACTCTTTTTCAATCCTCCCCATGACAGAATTTCCTTTTCATCAAGCATTGCTTGTTCATACTGACGCCATTTTTTCTTTAAATATCCGTATCCTTTCGTATTTCGATAATCTTTATTATCAAGCCGCTTTAATGACTGCTTTTCCTCAAGAGACATTTTGCGAATATCTGACCTTTTAATGACCCATATATCAGCTACCGGCTCCCGCCGCATGAAATTTTCCTGTGCCATGACTAGTGCAAGCTCTTGATTCGGGGCAAGCAAAGAAAATTGATATTGTAATGGGGAGGTATCTGTCCTTTTACTGAAAACCTCGAATTCCTGGTAAAATCCTCCACTGCTCAATGAGTCTCCTCCTATCCAAATTTTTCGTAAAATCAATGATTCGCATTAGCCAGCGCATCACGAACCCACTGATTTTCAACATAAGTTGTTTGCCGCAACTCTAAACGTTCCTTTGATTTCGGGCCATTATTCCTGACAATTTCCTTAAATCGATCCCAATCAGGCTGCTTATAAACCCACTTTTCCTGCTCTTTATCAAAATGCATCGTTTCATCCGGGATTGTTAATCCAAGTGATAAGACTCTAGGGATATATTTCGAAAAGAAATCCTGTCTCAGTTGTTCATTTGTTTTAGTTCGGATTCGATATTTAATCGTTATATCTTGCTTAGAAGTGCCTGTCGTAGATGCATCTGCCGGACCGAAGAACATCAGAAGAGATTCCCACCACCTATTAACGGCACCCTGTACCATCTCTCTTTGATCCTTTGTCCCTTCAGCCAATGCCATAATGATGGACTCGCCATGCTGTGCATGGAAAACCTCCTCTGCACAAATTCTTTTCAAAGCTCTTGCATAAGGCCCATATGAAGCATCAAGCATATTCGTTTGTGAAATAATAGCTGCACCATCGACAAGCCAGCCAATTAATCCTGCGTCTCCCCATGTCGGGGCTTCCATATGAAATACATTATGAAATTTCAGCCTTCCGTTAAACAAATCTTGCATAATATCTTCACGGGTTTTACCAAGAGGCTTCATTAAATCTTCTGCGACTCTTAATAGCAGCTGCCCGTGCCCCATTTCATCCTGTACCTTTGCCATGATCCCAAGCTTTCTTTTCAATGAAGGTGCTTTCGGGACCCATTCCTTTTCAGGTAATGCCCCCATAATTTCACTTATTCCGTGCATTGAAATTAATTTAATCAGCGTTATTCGATACTCGTCCGGCATCCAATCATCCGCTTCAATTTTTTCACCATTATTGATGCGGTTCAAGAAGTGCTCGTATTTCTCCTCCTCTGTTAAATGCTCGTTAAAAATCGTAATAGACAAATGACTCACCCCCAAGTTTTAATGACGTTTTTATTACGTCATGCGATTTACTCAAAAATCAAAATCTCTCCTTTAAATGATTTTATATAACGTTTATTTCTCGTACTATTTAATATGTGTCATATATTTAAAACAAAGATACATTGGAAATGGTAAAAAGTCAATGAGTTTTCTGAAAATTTTATATATTTATTCGCCCTATTTTTAAAATTAAAAATTCGAAATCGGCTTAGATTTTTTATCCAAATAGTTGACTATGTTATAGTTAAATAGGACAAACAATTTGGAAGGATTATGTAAAGGTAATTCCAGAATTAGGACATGGAGGGAAGAAAAATGAATCAAGCAATATTGGATTTTCTTCAGGATAAAAGAGAAATACATCTTAAGGAGCTTTTCGAATTTCTAGCCATACCAAGCATTAGCGCCCTGCCCGACCATAAAAACGATGTACAAAGGGGTGCTCAATGGACAGCTGATGCATTGACAAAAATAGGGATTGAACATGTGAAAATTTACGAAACAAAAGGACATCCTGTTGTCTATGGAGACTGGTTAAAAGCCGAAGGAAAACCGACAGTTCTTATATACGGCCACTATGATGTACAGCCGGTAGATCCCCTTCATTTATGGGAGACTTCCCCATTTGAAGCAGATATTAGAGATAAAAAAATATATGCGCGTGGGGCCAGTGATGATAAAGGGCAAGTATTCATGCATTTGAAAGCCATTGAAGCGATTCTTCAAACAACCGGCACTCTTCCGGTGAACTTTAAGTTTTGCATTGAAGGCGAAGAGGAGATTGGAAGCCCTAACCTACCAGCTTTTGTTGAAGAGAATAAAGACCTTCTATCAGCTGATGTAATTGTTATTTCAGATACAGGCATGATTGATAAAGGGAAGCCTACTATTTGCTACGGCCTGCGCGGATTATGCGGTTTACAGATTGATGTAAAAGGTGCAAAAGGAGACCTTCATTCTGGATTATATGGCGGAGCTGTACAAAACCCTATTCATGCACTAGTCCAATTAGTTAATACGTTCCATGATATCGATGGTAAAATTACAGTAGATGGATTTTATGATCAAGTTCAGCCTTTAACTGAAGATGAAAAACAAGCATATGATGCATTGAAAATGAGTGATGAGAGCTTTAAGCAGCAAGCTGGTGTTACAGAATTATTCGGTGAACTAGGGTTTTCAACATTAGAAAGATTATGGGTTAGACCAACACTTGAAGTAAATGGGATTTATGGAGGTTTTCAAGGGGAAGGCATTAAAACAGTCATCCCTTCTGAAGCTTCGGCAAAGATCACATGCCGCCTAGTCCCAAATCAAGATCCAGATGAAATTGTCAGCCTTTTAAAGCAGCATATTGAAAAACATAAACCAAAGGGTGTAGAAGTGAATATTTCTCTATTTGATAAAGGTTCACCGTATGTCACTCCTTTTGACCATCCGGCTATCCAAGCTGCAGGCCGTGCCTATGAAAAAGTATATGGCGTTCCTACATCCTATACTCGCGGAGGCGGATCCATTCCGATCGTAGCGGCATTTGATCAAATATTACAGCTACCTGTTGTCTTAATGGGTTTCGGGCTGCCTGATGAAAATTTTCATGCGCCAAATGAGCATTTCCATTTAGAAAACTTTGATAAAGGCCTTGATACACTTTGTTATTATTGGTATGAACTGGAGAAATCAATATAAGTAAAAAGACGCCGCTTTAGCTGGCGTCTTTCCATTTATCCAAGCACTTTACTGCCGATTGATCCAGTATGGCTTTTTCGCATATATAAGAACATGAACAAGAATAGAATAGCGCTGGCCCCTCTTAGAATCGTGGAAATACTCATAGCCATGTTCATGCTCGTATTCTCAAGAAGGAACACACCGAATTGTGGCGCAATAAACGCTACAAGTGCTAACAATATATTATAATTCGAAATATAAGTACTCCGATTCTCCTCTTTTGTAACCTCTAACAAATGATTAAATAATAATAACACAGTCCCCGAGACGAATAAGCCGGAAGAGGCATTTACAATGACAAGATAAACTAAATTAGTGGAGAGTACAGTCAAAATAGGAGTACTGGCCATTCCTAAAGATACGAAAATCAGCATCTTTGCATTACTATGTTTGTCAGCCATTCTCCCCCACCAGTTAAAACTGACTATCTGGGCAAGTTGATTAGAAACAGTAAATAAACTAATCCAAAAAGCAGTCGCTCCTGCAAACTTGATTTGGTAAATGCTAAATAATGACCACGCCATTTGCCAGCCAAAATTAAAAAACAAGCAGCAAACTAAGAAATAGACGAATGGCTTATGTTTATAAACATGGAGGCCTAAATTTAGTTTCTTCTTTTCTATTTTCTTACCAGTCTTTTTTTCTTTATGCTTCAATAAATAGTAAACTTCCATTAATCCGAAAAGGAACGCGGAAATAAATAATAGCTGATATGGTAACGCATTGCTTTTATCAAATTGCTGCAAAAGAATACCAATCAAGAAGGTAGATATCATCCCAACAATGGTCATCATTTTATTTCTTTCACTGAAAAATCCGCTTCTTCTTTCATCAGGAATAAGATCTCCAATAAAGGATTGCCAGCTTAAATTGGCAAATGAACCAGGTAAATTCATCAAACCAACTAAAAGAACAAATGCCCAGCTCCGATATTCAACAGGCAGAAAAATAACAAAAAACATGGCAATGAGAAACAAACGTGCTGCTAGAAAAGAATACGCGGTAAATTTCTTCTTTTCTTCTAATCTGCTTAAAATAATGGAGCCGATCAGCATCGCGAACATGCCGACAAATTGCGGCAAGGAACTAATTAAACCAACCTGATAATTGGTAGCGCCAAGGACACTAATGGCGAACAATGGAAAATAATTGTTACTAATATTTAGGACAATCGTTGTTGCAATTCCGTTTCGAATACTAAGCTTTTCATTTGCCTTTAAAGTACTATAAGACTGTGGCATTTTTCCTCTTCCTTCATTCATATAACTATTTATTTCGTTATTCTAAATAATTTTTTCTTTAGCTATCATAATCCCTCCTCAAACAAGATGCAAGAGGGTTTCTGCGTTTTAGGAAAAAAATTATTCCTGTGACTCATAACGGCTTTTCAAAAAAAAAAGAAGCCTTATTTTCGGCCTCTTTAGAAATGGCATATAAAAAAATCAGCTTACCATATTCTTACCTTTTAACATCAAAATCGCTTCTTCGTTTTTGGCAATTTTCGTTAATTGGGCATCCAAACGCTGATTTATACAATGCAGTTCTTCGTTGAATATTTTCATTGATGCCCCTTTTAAAAATTGAAAAAAGTCATTTAATTCCTCTCTTTGGTACGATTCCATTTTTTCAACGATGTCCTTAATATCAGATAAATCAATTTGATTCACTTCAATTCTATGTTCAATGCTATCGACTTTTTCTAATCGGTCCAGCCGTCTCTCCAGCGATTTAATGTTATCACTGATGTCAGCAACTTGATTTCTTATGTCATTCATTCCATTCAATATTTTCGTTAATATCTCCTCCATCACTTATCGCTCCTTACTTTTATTACATTCATCTTACCACCATTGAGTAGGAGGAATCTGTGAATATTTATTTACAATATTAAAGATTCACAAAATATGTCAGATGTGTGAATAGCAAAAATAAAGAAGCCTGGACATTCAACATATCCAGGCTTTTTACGTTTATTATTTTTTTTCGCCAAATATTTCTGCTTCTAGTCTTCGTCCTGTAGGTGTTGCTGCAAGACCGCCTTCAGCCGTTTCTCTTAATGCTGAAGGCATTGACTGACCGATGAGGAACATCGCATGAATGACTTCATCACATGGAATACGGCTTGTGATGCCAGCAAGAGCCATATCAGCCGCAGTCATTGCATTTGAGGCACCCATCGCATTTCGTTTTACACATGGTACTTCTACTAATCCTGCAACAGGGTCACATACTAAGCCAAGCATGTTTTTCAACGTAATGGCCATTGCTTCAGCTGCCTGACTAGGTGTACCTCCAGCAAGCTCAACAATAGACGCAGCCGCCATCCCGCTTGCTGAGCCAACTTCAGCCTGACAGCCGCCAGCTGCTCCAGAAATAGATGCATTATTCGCCACAACAAAGCCAAAGGCTGCAGAAGTAAACAGAAATTCGATCATTTCCATTCTCGTTGGATTTAAGACTTCCTTCACTGCAAATAACGTACCAGGTACAACACCTGCAGAACCAGCAGTCGGAGTTGCGCAAATAGTCCCCATTGCTGCGTTAACCTCGTTCGTTGCAACTGCTTTACTTACCGCATCAAGCAGAATATTTCCCGATAATGATTTTCCGCTTTTTATATAATTTTGCAGCAGAACTGCATCACCACCCGTTAAACCAGATACAGAAGTAACCCCTTTTAAACCTCGCTCTACAGCTTCTTCCATAACGGTTAAATTACGATCCATCTTAGCAATAATTTCTTCTCTTGTAAGTCCAGTTACTTCAATCTCCTGCTGAATCATAATTTCTGCTATTTTCACTTGTTTACTTTCTGCAAGCTCAACAAGTTCAGCTACATTCCTAAATAAAATCATCTTTCCACCCCTAATTTTGGCTATCTATTAATCGACCATTCTAATAATCTGCGTTACATTAGGAACATTTTCTATCTCTGCTATGACACCCTGCTTGATCTTTTGATCCACCTCTATAACCATTAAGGCCATTTTTCCCTTTTCCTTACGGGAAACCTCCATATGACCAATATTGATTTCATGATTGGCTAATATTTTTGTAACAGATGAGATCACACCAAACTGATCGTTATGAACAACAAGAATGGCTGGATGTTCGCCAGACAATTTAAGCTTAAATGAATTTAGTTCGGTTATTTCAATCGTGCCTCCGCCAATTGAAATTCCAACTACCTCTAAATCGCCTTTTTCATCGTATAAATTAATTCGAACTGTATTTGGGTGGTCTGGTATCATTTCCTCAACGGAAAATACAATTTCCATTCCCGCTTCTTCGGCAAGCTTTAGAGAGGTAGGAATCCGCTCATCAAACGTATCAAAGTCTAAGAGCCCACCAACAATGGCTACATCCGTTCCATGACCTTTATAGGTCTTGGCAAAAGAACCATATAATGAAATGACTGCTTTTTTTGGAAGTCGGTTAAACAAAGTTCTGGCCACTCGGCCGATTCTTGCGGCTCCTGCCGTATGAGAGCTGGATGGGCCGATCATAACCGGACCGATAATATCAAAGGCGGATCTATATTTCATATCGAATGCTCCTTTTTCTCTATATTTATGAGTTCAAAATTATTTATGTTCAGCAAGTTCTTCCGGCTGAAGATCATTTATTGTTCTAATTTTTTGCAGATAATTGTAAACAGTGAATTTTGAAACACCGAGTACTGATCCCACATAATCTGTTGCACCTTTTATTAGAAAGGTCCCTTTTTCATCAAGCTGCCGAACACATTCCACTTTTTCATCAAGGCTCATTAAAGATGGCGCTTTCTTAAATCCAAGCAAAACTTGTTCAACCATTTCATGAATAACCTCTTGCACAGAAGTAAAGAAGTTTTCTGATTTTGTATGCTGCTCATCGAAGCTAATAAATTCTTCGATTTCTCCGCCGAACTGCATTAAAAGACTTATATCATAATTTATACATAAAGCACCGATAATCTTTCCCTGAGTATCACGAAGAAAGATCGTTGCTGATTTCATCACATTCCCTTTGCTTGATTGGGTTTTATAGCTCGGAATATCCTCAATATCCTGATCCTTTTTTGCGAGCTCGTTTAACACGAGATCCGTAATGGGAGAGCCAATTTTTCTGCCAGTCACACTCCCAGCAAGATGAATAAGCGAACTTTTCAAATCTGAGAAATCATGAACGGCCACTTCACAACGAGACCCAAACATCTTTACAAGCATATCGGCTGTGCGAATTGCTAAATCAAATATTGGGCGATGAGATTCCTTCAATTCCGCCACATCCTTCACAAACTGTTTCATCTAACCTTGCAATATAATAATATCACAAAAATTATGTAGTTAAAATAATATTTTAATAGCTACAAAAATTTTGTAATGCCCTCCAAAAATAAAAGAAGACTTCGTTTAAAAAGTCTTCTTACATTATCTGTTTATACATTTTTTAATACTAAATTTAACCGGTTTTCCCGCTGCTTTCTCTCATCTTCTGAAGCCAAATCATATTTCTTTAACAGGTGAAACACTTCATTCAAAATATCTTGTGTATGTTCTTTTTTAAAGAATGATTCAAAAAGAGGAGCCATTTCATGAGGTAAAAAATCCTTTTGCTGCTCGTACTTCTCCCTAACATCTTCATGTGAATGATCTAATTTACACTCGCTCATTATTAATTCCTCCTGCCTGATTAGCCTTATAACATCACTTTACTATATAGATGATCGATAGTCTAATTTTGAGTGTGATAGTTTACATAATATTATTATTTTATTTTTTGCGCCATTTTATGGAAATCACTTTAAGCAACACAAAAAAGAGCGAAGATTTCTCTTCGCTCCTCCCTTTATTCTACACTACCCGATTGTTTTCTTTGTTCAGTTTGAATCGGGTCTTCTTTCTTTATATACTGATATTCATTTCTGTTAATTGGTTCATATCCATCCGGCTGATAGAATCTTAAAAGGTCTTTATATACGATGTTATCTGACATTTGCAGTTCAGCTTTTACTTTTTCAGCTAAAGGTGCATATTCTTCTCCATCTATAAGCTCACCAGTGTCATTCGAATAGATTTTTTCATCTACTTGGGTGACTTTCGGAGAGATAAAGTCGCCATTTCGGAAAGGAATGACTTCACGATGGTTTTTAGACAACAGATCAGAGCCAATTTCTAAATAATCCTTCGTATCAATTCCTAATAAATGCAATACAGTTGGACGGACATCTACCTGGCCGCCTAGCTGATGCTGAGCTCCGCCATCTACACCCGGCACATGAATGAATACCGGAACCCTTTGCAGATTTCTAGCATATTCAAAAGGTGTAATTTCTTTCCCGATAATTTCAGCCATTGCATCGTTGTGATTTTCTGAAATGCCATAATGGTCGCCATACATGACAATTACTGTATTATCGTATAGTCCAGATGCTTTAAGATCATTAAAGAACTGTTCAATGGCTTGGTCCATATAATGAGCAGACTGAAAGTATTGGTTTACTACCTTATCCGCAGTTTCAGCTGCAGGGAAATCAGTATCCCCTTCATCCATTTTAAATGGGAAGTGGTTTGATAAAGTAATAAATTTTGTATAGAAAGGCTGTGGCAGACTTTCTAATATTGGCATGGATTCAGTAAAGAATGGCTTATCTTTCATACCATAGTTTTTTGTATTCTCTTCACTCATATCGTAGTATTCTGCATCGAAAAATTTATCATAGCCTAAAGAGCGATACATTTCGTTGCGATTCCAAAACGTTTTATAGTTACCGTGGAATACTGCTGATGTATACCCATGTGTTTTCAAAATAGCTGGTGCTGCTTGATACGTATTTTGCGCTTTTGTTACATAAACAGAGCCTTGTGACATCGGATATAAGGAATTATCCATAATAAATTCAGCATCCGATGTTTTTCCTTGACCTGTTTGGTTAATAATATTATCAAAATAGAACGTTTCTCCATTATGTGCTAGTGAGTTCAAGAATGGAGTAACCTCTTGCCCGTTTAGCTTGTAGTCAATAATAAAGGTTTGAAGTGATTCTAAAGAAATGTAAATCACATTCATTCCCTTAGCTTTTCCAAAGTATTCAGGATTAGGAGCTGCATAATTGGCTTTAATATAGTTCTCCACTTCAGTAATGTCATTTGAATCAGCTAAAGCTCGTTGGCTGGCTGATCTTGCATTCTGAATAACATCATAAACAGAGAAATTATAAGCGCCTAAATATTTCACAAGATAGTTTCTGTCGAAAGAACGCGTAAGCAATTGCGGACGATCCGCTTCAGCCAAACCTAGATTAATAATAAACGTAAGGATAGCTGCAGCAATTATATACGTTGCAGGCTTTCTGCTTACAGTTTTACTTGGGTTGTACCATTTTTTTACAATGAAAACGACCAGGATAATTGTATCAATAAAGTAAAATACATCAAAAGGACTCATTAAGGATAAAGCACTGTCTCCTAATTGCCCCCCGTTAGTCTTCGTTTGCATGACGACTGGAACGGTAATAAAGTCATTGAAGAACCGGTAGTATACAATATTTGCATATAATAAAAACGACATCAGGAAGTTGAATGTAATGAATAATGCAGATTGCATCCGTCCTTTAAAAAATAAAGCAAAACCTAAGAATAATAAGGCAGAACTTAACGGATTAAGAAACAATAAAAACTCTTGAAGTTTATTATCAATTCCTAAACTAAATTCAATTTTGTATGCTGCATATGTTTTTAACCAAAAAAGAAGGACGATAGAGAAGAAAATTCTCATTCTTTTTTCTTTCATCAATTCCTTTGTTAAAGGGATTAGTTTTTTCATTGATTGCACCTCACAATTGTAAAAATCAGAAAAACTTAGCAATCGCTAAGTTTATAGTAGTTGTTTATTCGCAAATAAATAATGATCAGTTTGGTGAACGATTAATAATATAACATAAAAAAAATAAAAATTAAACAGAGATGTACAATAAATTATTAGTATTATTTCTTCAAAATTCTGCAAAAAATTCAAAAATAATCGATGACTAGATAATCTTATTTTTCGAAAATTACCGGTATTTTCCAACCTTTGTACTGTCCTTTAACCCAAGCAATACCCTCTTTCTTTACATAAATTGTAGTAAAGGAGGGATAAGTTATGCATTCATCAGCTTTACTTTATTTAGCATGTATTTTGGCTGGCTTTGCTTTAATGAAGGTTCCTACATCTGCTATAATCACAGCAGGCATCGCAAGTTTATTTCATATTTTAGGCGTAATTGCAATCATCGTTTTCTCTTTGGCGCTGCTTTATTTAGGAGTCAAAGCTTTAATTGGTAAAAAATAAATGAATCAGGAGATCTTTTTATGATCTCCTGATGTACATAAAGACAAGGTAGAAGATTGAAACCTTTTTACAATTTTTCCGTCATATTATAAAAGGGGTTAAAAATATGAACAAGTACTTATTTCTGCTTCTTGGATTTCTTTTATTAACGGGATGTACCGAAAAAAAGGCGGCACCGCCAAAACCAAATGGGACTGCTAAAGAAATAATGGTAGAAGACTATTTTCCTCAGGAAAATAAAACTTATGTATACCGCGGTGAAGGGAATGAATATGCAGCCTTTTCAGAGTTTTTTTATCAAAGAACAGACAGCTACCTCCCTTCTATTGTTGAAAATGGCGGAACTAGAATATTAAAGATTTATAAGTTAACGGATGAAGGCATTTATCAGGTTTACAATCGGCCTGAATTTTATGATGAAGAGATTCCACCATTGGCGGAATTAGAAAAGGAGTTTAACCCTATCCCCCTTTTAATAAAACCATTACAAGCCGAAAAAACATTTAATGGCTTTACAATCGTTCAAACAAATGCGGAACTGTTGCTTCCTATCGGCGAAGTCAAAAATGTCGTCATCATCGAACAGCAAGATGAGGAAAATAAAACGATTGTCCGAAAATATTGGGCACCTGGGTTGGGGATGGTTAAGCAGGAATTTGTTTCCTCAGAAAAGAATACAGAAGAGTTCTCCGTTACTTCAGAACTTGAAAAAATTCATTAATCATGGGAAGGCATGCTAATTACACCATTTCGGTTTTCAAGCATGCCTCTTATTCATTTAATAAGAATGTATAAAGCAGTATAATAGGAAAGATTCATGATTTTTTATAGAGAGGGGTCCATACATATGTCATATCCGAATACAGATGAGATTTTTCAATTAATTTCTAAACTTGTATCCATACCAAGTCCATCAGGAAATACAAATGATGTCATTACTTTTGTCGAAAGTTATTTAAAAGAATTAAAGGTCGAAACAAAAAGAAATCGCAAAGGCGGTCTCATTGCAATGATTGGCGGCCAGGATGATACGAAACATCGAATGCTTACAGCTCATGTCGACACACTTGGTGCCATTGTTAAGGAAATTAAACCGAGCGGAAGGTTAAAGCTTGACCTAATTGGAGGCTTTAAATATAACTCAATTGAAGGGGAATATTGCGAGATTGAAACGGCATCAGGAAAAAAATATACTGGGACAATTTTAATGCACCAAACGTCCGTCCATGTTTACAAAGATGCAGGCAAGGCTGAAAGAAACCAGGACAATATGGAAGTGCGTTTAGATGAAGTAGTAAAAAATGCTGAGGATGTTCGTGCCTTAGGAATTGAGGTCGGAGATTTTGTCTCTTTTGACCCTAGAGTGGAAATAACACCGTCAGGATTTATTAAATCAAGACATTTAGACGATAAGGCAAGCGTAGCCATTCTTCTGGAATTAATTAAACAAATTAAGACAGAGAAAATCGAACTGCCTTATACTACCCATTTTTTAATCTCTAATAATGAGGAAATTGGTTATGGGGGAAATTCAAATATTACCCCAGAAACCGTTGAATATTTAGCTGTTGATATGGGAGCGATCGGTGATGGTCAATCTACCGATGAATACACAGTGTCTATTTGTGTAAAGGATGCAAGCGGACCTTACCACTATGGTTTAAGAAAAAGACTAGTCCAGCTGGCAGTGGAAAACCAAATCGATTATAAACTAGATATTTATCCATTTTATGGATCAGATGCATCTGCCGCAATTCGGTCAGGTCATGATATCGTTCATGGATTAGTTGGACCTGGTATTGATTCATCCCATGCTTTTGAACGAACTCATAAGTCTTCCATCAATCATACAGCTAAATTACTATATCATTACGTGCAATCAGAGATGATAGAATAAACATCAGTAAACCAAGCCTTTGTTAGTGGCTTGGTTTACCTTTTGCTGCAAACTAATTTAAAAGGCCGTTTTCGCACCTAAGTAACGGGATTTCCAGTATGTAAGAGTCATATCGCTAATAGTGACCCCAGTAGACGATCCGGAGTGGATGAATTTATTGTTTCCTAGATAAATTCCTGCATGAGATGGACCGGCTGAGCTAGTATTAAAGAACACAATATCCCCTATGTTTGGAGATGAAACTGGCTTTGTGGCATTCCAAATGTTTAAGACAGTTCGCGGAATAGGTATTCCAGCATGATTAAAAACATAGTTTAAGTAGCCGCTGCAATCAAATCCCGCAGGTGAGCTCCCTCCCCAAACATATGGCACTCCTATATATTTCTTCGCTTCAGCAATCATAGTTTCAACCTTTGATACTGCGCTTCCTTTATTTTGACTAGCAGGTGCCTGTTGAACCGTTAATTTTTGCCCTGCATAAATGACGTTAGAGCTTAAATTATTCATAGACATTAACTGCGAAACAGATAAATTATTGGCAGTTGCAATTTTCCAAAGAGTATCACCATTTTTGACTATGTATGTAACTTCTTCATGAGTATGTGGTGCTAAAAGACTCAAACTTTGGCCAGGATAGATAACGTCATCTAAAAGGCTGTTCCATTCCATAAGCTGACTAATAGATAGATTGTTTGCTAGAGCAATTTTCCAAAGCATATCGCCCGGTCGTACTTGATAAGTCAATTCGTGAGCACTTGCAGGATTCTGAAATGCAGTCAATACTAACCCGGCTGCTGCAGTCATTGTCAGTAGCTGCTTTCTCATGGTGACCACTCCTTATTTTTTCTTATACACCCTTATTTTAGTAATAAATCTATTAAAATCCTATATGTATAAATTGGCTGTGTTGGTAGTTTAACCCTGTGGATATCAAAATTGGGTTTAATGTAAAATCTGCCTAAGTATTCATAGGTATTTATCCCTAAATACAAGATCTAATTAACTATTAAATAATTAAAGCAAGCAAATTATTTGTTACCACGAAAAAAAGAAGCTGAATAAGAAATCAGCTTCCCTCATGAATTTATACTCTATCTTGCCACACCCTTTTATTATCAACTCTTTTTGTATAACCTAAAGAGTCTAGCTTCTCTAGAAATGGGATCATATACTTACGGGAAAGATCGAGGATGTCTTTTGCATCACTGACTTCAAATTCTGTATTCGTTCCCGCTCTTAATTGTTCGACAGCTTTATTAAAGTGCTCCGCATGCCAATAGAATTGTCCATCAAGTGAGATTACTTCGTCGATATCAGTCAGAAATTTTGTTAAATCTAGATTTAAATCATTCGGAATACCGGCTTGTGATAGATAATCGTTGAAATGCTTAACCTTTAATCCGTCTTTTTTCAAATCTGCCAGCATATTTTCAGTGCGCTTTTGCCAGCTTTTTGGTACATGTGATATAAATTCACTTAAGAAAACAAATTGGTCCTTCTTACCGAAAACATTTGTTTCAATCCCGTGCTCTAACACAAAGTCTACTAGTTTTTTAGGGTATTGTTTACTAAATAATTGCAAGAACTCAGCCCTATTCATCCCTGTCTTCAAAGGACTTTCACTATGGAAATCCCGTAAGAGAGCTATCATGTCTTTTTCAATCGATTCCTTGATTATTAACAGGGTATACTCTTTTCCGCCAAAAAAGAGAAATTCTTCATCCTGTAAATAGTTATGCAGCTCTTGTTCCGCAATGGAGGTTCTTTTCAAAATCTCTTGAAACGGCAAACTTTTTGCCTCATAAAGGGCAGCATATATTCTTTCTTTCGGTGTACCTTCTTTTTTCTTTTCAAGGTCATCAACTGTCTTTTGCCCAAATCGATATTTTTCACCTTTAGGATCAATAACCCAGCCGCCGCCAATCGTTTCCTGAGGGCTTGGACGCCTTAAAATAAAGCGGTCCCCTCTTTTCGTGACAACCTCTTCGTCCAAGCGGATTTGACAAAGGATTTCTTCCTCTTCCGTCTTAATTTCATTACGGTCAAATAATACTATCCGCCCCATAACCTCAGCTGTTCCAATATGGCATTTGATTGGCATCCGCTGCTTAATCATGTATTCCAAATCTCCTGCAAGTCTAAGAGCGACATCAATCGTTTGCGTCACGATAAAATGCTCTGAAGAGACTAGCACATCACCACGCTCTATGTCATCCTTTGCGATTCCGGACAAATTAATGGCAGTTCGCTGACCCGCATAGGCGCTTATAGCCGGTTTATGATGGACCTGAAGCTGCCTTGCACGAGTTTCCAGCCCTTTTGGCATAATCATTAATGGTTGTCCTTCCTCTACTGATCCCTCATAGACAGTTCCTCTAACTACTGTACCCTGCCCTTTCACAGAGAATACTTGATCAATTGGCAGACGAAAAGCACCTCTACTATCTCTAGGCTCATGTTTTTTTAATTCATGAATAATGAAATGTTTCAAATCCATTATGCCTTGTCCAGTTAAACTATCGACAAGCATAACTTTCGCATCTTCAAATACCGTACCTTTTAGTTCATCTAATATATCATCCTTAACAAGGTCGATAAAATCATTGTCGACGCGATTAATTTTTGTCACTGCAATAATTCCATTCTTAATCCCTAATAAACCGAGTATATGTAAATGCTCCCGTGTTTGCGGCATGACTCCTTCATCGGCCGCGACAACGAGTACAACTAAATCAATCCCAGCTACTCCAGCAATCATCTGTCTAATAAAGCGTTCATGACCTGGAACATCGACTACTGAAATTTCCAGCTCTTGATCCTCATATAAAGGAGCAAACCCAAGTTCAATTGATATTTGCCTTTCCTTCTCCTCTTTCAATCTGTCTGTATCAACATTTGTCATTGCTTTCGTAAGCGTTGTCTTCCCATGGTCGATATGACCCGCCATGCCGATTGTGAAATATCTTTTCATATTCAAAAGCTGTCACCTGCCTCTGTATGGCTATGATCCTTTGTCTGTAGCTCGTACTGGCTAAATTCCAGTTTCTTCGTAGTCTCTAATTGAATAATTTCCGGATTCTTAAGAATAATTTTCTGCTTAAACAACGGTCCATCATATACAAATGAATGATATTCGCCCGATTCACCCATCGGACACATTTGCTTTGTCTTTACGTCTTCAAAAAATGAATAGTCCAGCTGCCTTCCTAACCATGTTTCATCTAGAATGTCCTCGCGTATACGAATAACCGTTGCCTTATAACCAGATTGTAGATAATTCTCAAGCATATTAAGAGCATCTTCCTGCTTTCCCCATAACGGATATATCGCTTCAAGACCAGCTGATTCTGCCATCTTTTCTCCCCACTCACGATGCCCTTGTAAATACAAATCACCGAAGGCGATGCCATCAAGTTGATACTTTTCTTTTAATATAGCTAATTTATTGATGAAGCTATCAGTATACTTCTCAAAGGTGGTGGAAATAAACTCTACAGGGATATCCAGGCACTCTCCTTGTAGTCTCACTAATTCTAATTTTTCACCATGTCCAAATGTTCTGCCCAATTCAATCGGCACGGTCGTCACTAAACAAACGACATCAATTCCATTCTTTGTTAATACATCAAGACCGAGACAGCCATCTTTTCCACCGCTCCACGATAATGCTACTCTTTTTTTCATAGTCATCATCCTTCTATCTAATTTATGCCAATGCATAAATTGTAATCCTAAAAGAAAGGATTGAATCATCAGATTCGCACCTTTCCATGATGTTAAGTTAAAAATTGAAACTCTGTCTGACTTCCTGTTTGAGTTGCAATCACTTCAAGACGGGCATCTATTCTTTCCTTAAGCTCAGGAACGTGGGAAATAATTCCAACTAGTCTTCCGCTGCTTTGTATATCCATTAAAGCCTCAATCGCTTGATCAAGTGATTCTGGATCGAGAGTTCCAAATCCTTCATCAATAAACATAGTTTCCAATGAGACTCCGCCGGCATATTGTTGAACAACATCTGCTAACCCTAATGCAAGAGCTAAGGCCGCTTTAAAGCTTTCTCCTCCAGACAAGGTTTTAACATGCCTTTCTTGTCCCGTATATTGATCAAAAACAAGAAGTTCTAAACCGCTTTGTATATTCCCTTTCGATCGGTCGGTTTTCCTTAACAATTCATATCTTCCACTCGTCATTTTTCTCAATCTTCCATTTGCTTCTCTTAAAATGCCATCAAGAAAAGCAGCTAATACAAATCGCTCAAAAGTAACTCGGTACGTGTTTTGTCCCTTTGCGATGTCATATAAATGACCAATTAACTTATACCTGTCTTCCAATGCTTTCATACGCCCATTAATTTCATTTATTCTTTCTGCTGTTTCTTCATTATGTTTTTTCTTCATATATAAGTCTGTATATTCCTCTTGAAGTAAACGAATATGTTCCTCGTTTTCTTTAAAGGATTCACTAATCTGTTCTAAATTAGGCATTTCTACGTCTTTTAACAGCATAGAAAGCTCTTCAAAACGGTCCTGAACGGATCGCAGCTCTTCCCGGTAATTCCTTAATGATTGATCAAGCATCTGTATTTCCTGTTCAGACTTTTTCGATTCATTGTATTCTGTGTACGTTCCAAAGCCTTGATCATTCATCTTCTGAACAAAAGCTTCTTTTTCCAGAGTCAATCTTTCTTTTATTCTTTCAGCCTGTTTTTTGATTGTTTCATATTTAGCCGATTCTGCGAGGAATTTTCCCTTTGTGTCCTGATATTGCTGCTGCATAGTTTCCAAAAGATTTATTAATTCCTCATGCTTTTTAACGGCGTTTTTCAACCGTGTTGCATAAGCATCAGCTGAATGTAAATCAGGAGGTATTTTCGCAATCATTCTAGTTAAATTCGTTTTCTTCTCTGTAAAATGAATGGTATCGTTATTTATTTGTTCCATATTCAATTGAAGCTGCTTTGAAAATTTCTCCCTATCCTGCTCCAATAACTTAAGCTCGTTTAAACATGCTGGCATTTTCGCTTGTCTTTCGGATAATATGCTCTGATTATGGACAAGTTCGTTCCTCTCCGCCAATATCGTTTCTTTCACCATCGTTAAAGAATGAATAGTCAGATCATCACGCTGATTCTTCATTTCTCTCAGCTGTAAATCTAGTGCTTCTTTTAATGAATTAACAATAGACTGTGAATCATAAAAAGCTGATTCAGCCTTTGCTTTTTCCTTTTCAAGCTCATCTGCCTGTTTTTTTGCGGCTTTTAAATCTTTTTCATCAGGGACAGAATCTGATAGTACTGCTACATTTGGGTGATCCATTGATCCGCAAACAGGGCATGCTTCGCCATCATGAAGCTTATTTGCTAGCAGACTAGCTTGTCCATGCAGCCATTTTTGTTCCAGCAGGTCGATCGTTGCCTTTGCATCAGCTAATCGTGAAACAAATTGATCATAATAACCTTTTCGCTTATCAAAATTCAAATTTGCCTGATCATAACGGAGAACTAGCTCTTCGTACTTATTAAATCTTTGCAATTCTTCTTCTAATTTCTCTAATTTTTGGGCATTTTGAAGAAACGTTAGCTGTTCTCTTTCAATCTGTTGTTTTTCTTCTTGTAAAAGAAGGATGGCTTGTTCTGATTTCTTTAAAGAATTGTCCAGCTGTGACTTTTCAATTTTTCTTTCTTCAAGGGCTTTTTCAAGCAACTTGACCTCTTTCTTCACAACGGAAAGAGATTCAATGTCTTCTTTCATATTATGAAGGGAACTGATTTCCTCGGCTAAAGCCTTCCTCACATCTTCTCGGTTTTTTTCTTCTTCCCATTTCTTTTCATGTTCGTTTAATAGATCTGAAAGTGACGTAATCTTTGCGTTTATCGACTGAAGCTCTTTATTAGCCTCATCTGACTCTTTTTTCAAATGATGACAAAGCTCTTCCTGCTGAGCAAGCACGGCTGCTTTTTGGGCTAGATAAATTTTTTTCTCTATTTGAATATAAGCTTCCTTTTCATTTTGAAGTACGGTCTTCCGTTTTTCTAATTCGTCTTTTGCCTTTAGCTGTTTAACAATGGTCTCTGCTTCAAAAAGCTTCTGCTGAAGTAAATCCCGTTTTTCTTGTTTCCCTTTTAATTGATCTGCCAGCCTAGCCAACTCTCCAGACATACATTCCATTTCTAACTGTAATAAAGGCATGATGAGCGTATCATTCACACTACCTGCATTCAAATACCCTTTTAGCTCGTCATTAAATATAGCAGAAATTTGCTGAATGGCCTGGTCTCGATTTTCAATTTGCTTCTCAACGGATTTCTTTAGATTGACCGCATCTTCTTTTAGCTTTTCCTCGATCCGCTTATACACTTGCGTATGGAAAAGCCGCTGCAAAATAACTTCCTTATCCTTACTCTCTGATGTGAGCAGCTTTCTGAATTCTCCTTGGGGAATCATGAGGATTTGCCGGAACTGATTGCTGTCAATAATCATGATTTCTTTAATCTTTTCATCTACATCACGTATATTTGAAGCGAGAAGCTGTTTTTCCCCATCCCCATTAATCATATACAGTTCAGCTTTTGCACCAATCGTTGTGAATCCGTCCCCACGTTCCTTCTTCTTCTCCTGTTGAGGGGATCTCGTTATAATGAACGTCTTATTTCTTAAAGAAAACTTTAGTGTTACCTCAGTTAATAATTCATCCCTTGCAAATTGACTTCTTAATTCTGGTCCATTTCGATCTTCTCCACTTGCTTTTCCATAAATAGCATAGCTAATTCCATCAAAAATAGTCGTTTTTCCCGAGCCGGTTTTGCCAGAGATGACAAACATCGTCCGATTTCCAAGCATTGTAAAATCTATCGTTTCTGTTCCTGCGTACGGCCCAAACGCCTGCATAATTAACTTTAAAGGTCTCATATAGCTGCACCATCCTTCAAAGCTTTTTCAATAACATCCGTCATAACAGCCTTCTTATCATCGGTAAATTCTGAAGTTGTCATTTCTTGATAAAATTGCTGAAAAAGTTCAAGCTCAGTCTTTTTCTCCTCTTTCACTGAAGTGAAAAACTGTTTCTTTTTCATATCAGTGATGTCGATTTTTCGCTCAAGATGCAGGATATTTGGATAGATTTTCCTGAGCTTATTAATAGGATCTAATAAAGCGCCTTCGTCATGGAGAATGATTTTTAAATAATCATCAACCATTTGCTTCTCGTAAAAGCCTGGATCCATTATTTCATCCAAAAACCCTTCTATTTCCCTCATATCTTTTTGTGGAGAAAGTTTACGGACCCGCAAATCAAAATTTCCCTTATCATCCATTTCAATTATGGAAACAGACTTTTCTTGTTTTGATTCAGAAAAAGAATATTTTAGAAGGGAGCCGGAATAACGAATTCTATCATGTTTAAGAGCATCGGGACTATGCAGATGACCAAGTGCTGTATAGGAAAATGGTTCAAATAATTCTGCTCCTACGCATCCAGACCCACCAACTGAAAGAGTTCTCTCCGACTCGCTTGTTTTTCCACCAAGTACAAAAGCATGTCCTACGAGTACATTTGGCTCATTGGGATTCAAGGAATCTTCAATTTTTCCGATAACCTTCTTCATCGCGTCCTGATGCGTATGAATGGTGTCGTCTGCGAATAATTGCCGAACAATTCCCGGCTCCGCATATGGGACAAGATAGAAATTAACACCATTTATATGTATTGGCACAATGTTAGAATCTAGCTTTCCTGATAAATAAAACCGGCTTTTCCGGTACCATGAGCTGCCAAAAGACAATCGTTCTGCACTATCATGATTTCCGCCGATTGCCACTACAGGTGTATTTAACTCTACATTGATTTTGAATAATATGTCATTGAGCAGTTCAACTGCCTCTGTAGGTGGTATCGAGCGATCATATAAATCCCCAGCGATAACAACAGCATCCGGCTTCTCTTCCGCAACAAGATCAACAAATTGCTTCAAAAAATAGCGCTGATCCTCTGTCATATAGATTCCATGTACAAGCTTTCCCAAATGCCAATCTGCTGTATGAATAAATTTCAAAATCTTCACCTTCTTATCTTTATATATTCATAGTCTCAAATACACTCATTATATCAAATTTAAGTTTTTATTGGTTTGGAATAAAAGTCTGAGGAATTAATTACTAGGTGGATTACGAATACACGAACGTATGTACCCATTATAGCATACAATACTGAAATATTCCTAACTTTTAATAATATTTTATTAAAATAAAAAACAGCCCTACAAAAGCAGGACTGTTTATAATTTATGATTATAGTTTGTTTACGTTAGCAGCTTGTGGTCCACGAGCACCTTCAACAACTTCGAAAGATACTTCTTGACCTTCTTCTAATGTTTTGAAGCCTTCAGTTTGGATTGCAGAGTAATGTACGAATACATCGTTTCCGTCTTCACCTTCGATGAATCCGAAGCCTTTTTCAGCATTAAACCATTTAACTTTACCGTTTTTCATGTAAAAAAATCCTCCTATAGGCTGATGAAAGCCATGTGTTAATTCACCATTCACAACGATTATAGCTTTTACTCTCATTACTCATCCAAACAAAAGAATTCTTTGGAAAATTTGCTTTCAAAAATATAATGCGATGCATAACGGCTGATTTAAATTTAGCATTTTTGGAATTGAAAGTCAATAATTGTGAATTGCTAGACTTACTCCTTTAAACGGTCTGGAAGACCCTGAATGGAATTAACGACTACGTCTAGCTTTGCTTCTATTCTGTGCAGCAAAAATAGCGTCACAATGATCGGAAAGCCAACTTCGCTTATTAATGGTAAGAGCTCCTCCATTACTCCGCACTCCTTTCTTCGATTATATTAAAATTTGCCTATCACCTCCTGTACATTCTATATATAGTTTCTGACCTAAAAAGGATATGGCCGCTTTGAACAACCCCTTATCTACACCAAATTTATGGGATATAAAACAAGCCAGATTGCTTGAATCGCATAAAATATATAAACCTGGAATAGGAGGTGACTTTTTTTGAATCTAATTGATTATTTAAACCAGAATTATATAATGCTAGTACCTGCCCTTTGGGTGTTAGGGTTTGCGCTTAAACAGACTCCAGCAATCCCTGATTGGTTAATTATTTGGATACTCTTTATTGTATCGATCACTATCGGAAGCGTGGCATTTGGATTTTCTATAGATGGGCTTATAAACGGGATTACAGCTGCCGGAGTTGCGGTGTTAGGACATCAAATGTATAAGCAAACAATGGTTAGGAATCGTTCGAATAAAAGTAAAAAAGGACATTAAATGGGAAAGGCCTCCGTTGAAGAGGCCTTTTTATCGTATCAAAAAAATTACCGTTCATGGAAATGAACGGCAAAGTGTAGTTCACAAGACCTAAGGGAGGAGATCTTTCCATATTATTGTATTAAAATTGTGCAATTTGGCTTGGACAATCCCTTCCGCATTTTCATTATTTTTTCAAACCACTTACATATTCATAAAATTTATACATTTCTAACAAAATCACCAAATGACAAAAAACATGTATAATTAACATTGATTGCATTCTTATGTTAGAAACAAAGATTTAGGAGTGAGGAGAATTAAATGAAGGTCTTAAAAGGAATCATACTGGCTATTATTCTTTTATTCATGTTAATCATGGGTATTGCAGCACCACTTGCATATATTGGGACAGCTGTGTTTTTATTTGGGCTATATTTGTCTAATCAAAAGAAAAAGGGAAACACAATAGTTAAGAAACCAGGATTGATTGTAACAGGAGGATTAATCTTGTTTTTCGTTCTAGGGGTTTCCTTTGCTGACACAACTGAAACAGAAGATAAAAATAACGATAAACAAGTAGCAAGTACAACTGCACAAAAAGATTCTGCCGAAAAAGAAGCGGCGGAAAAAGCCAAGAATGAGGAAGAAGAGAAAGCTAAAGCTGAAGCAGAGGCTAAAGCAAAAGAAGAAGCGAAAGCTGAAGCGGAACGATTAGAAAAAGAAAAACAAGAAGCTGAACAGAAAGCAAAAGAAGAAAAAGCTAATAGCCTAGGATTAGAACTAGTGTCGATTAGCAGAGTTGTAGATGGAGATACAATCGAAACATCAGATGGCAGAAAAATTCGCCTTGTAGGTGTGAATACACCTGAGTCTACTACGAAAACTGAAGAATATGGCAAAGAGGCAAGTAACTATACTACTTCAAAGCTCGAAGGGAAACAAATATATTTACAGAAGGACGTTTCAGATACCGACCGCTATGCTCGTTTTCTGCGAATTGTTTGGCTTGAAATTCCAACAAACGATATGGATGAAAATGAAATTCGAACAAAAATGTTTAATGCGGATCTTGTTTTAAATGGATATGCAGAACCATCTACTTATCCGCCTGACGTGAAATACAGTGATTTCTTTGTAAAATTTGCCCGCGAAGCGAGAGAACAGAATACCGGATTATGGGCATTCGGACCAGAAGGTACTACAAAGGGCGACCTGGATTCCAAACCAACAGCATCCAGCAGCAGCTCTTCTGCTAACAAGACAAATAGCAACACAAGTAACAATACAAATAACAACACAAAAACAAGTACAAATACGAATACAGGCTCCACTTCCACTGCCCCTTCAAGCGGCGGCAGCGAATCATATAAAAACTGTACGGAATTAAGAAAGGTTTATCCTAACGGAGTTCCTTCTGATCACCCTGCCTACGAATCAAAGCATGACCGAGACAAAGACAATTGGGCATGTGAGCGGTAAAATAAAGCTTTAAAAAACACTTGGAGAAAATATTCCAAGTGTTTTTTATCTATTCCTACTGGTATCTTAAATATCCGATTTGTTGAAATTTACTATTCACAACTTAATCCGTTAAAACCTCCTCTAAATTCACACTAAAGCCCTCTAAAAGCTTCGATGTAACTCTTCCAATCTCAGCTTTCATGTCATGTTGTTCATACATTTCTTCATCGTTAAGAGCAAAAACTGTAATCGCATTTAACATCGGATTTACAATCCAGTATTCTTGAACACCATAGTTCATATATAGATTTAATTTAGTGATTAAATCATGTGTTTGGTTAGAGGGACTTAAAATTTCTATGATCAAATTTGGAACCCCGATATACCTTTTGTCAGTAAATCCGCTCTTTTCACAAATGACAGTCAAATCTGGTATAACAATTTTTGTTCCATCAATTTTTTCGTTTTTCAATTCAATATCAAACGGTGCATGAAACACTTCGCAAGGCTTTCCCTCAAGAAAATTACCTAATTTTATATGAAGCTTACTAGAAACTCTTTGATGCTTTGTTGCGGGTGAAGGAGACATATACACATATCCATCGATGTACTCTAGTAGTTCCTCAGACTTTTCTCGAATCTGGAAATATTCGTCTACGGAAATTGGATCCTTTCGATATAGATTCACTCGTTATCACTCCTAATCGAATTACCTATCTTCATTTTATCATGGGAAAAATTATTAACAATTCGAAAGTCATCCGAAAAAAAAAGAGAAGCACATACGCGCCTCCCATCACTATCTTAATATTTACTTAAAAGTTTAAGCACATTTTAATTATTTTGCTGTTTTTAAGATTGACATAACATTTTGAACCGAATTAACTGATTGATCTAATGCGGCTTTCTCTTCCTGAGTCAAAGGAATTTCGATGACACTTTCAATCCCGTTGCCGCCTAAGATTGTTGGTACTCCAAGGTAGATATCGCTGTACCCATATTCACCCTCTAAGTAAGCGATGGAAGGCAGGATACGTTTCTTATCTTTTAAGATTGCTTCTGCCATTTGTACCATCGATGCTGCTGGTGCGTAATAAGCGCTTCCTTGGCCAAGTAAGTTGACGATTTCCCCTCCGCCTTTTCGAGTTCTTTCAACGATAGCTGCAATTTTTTCTGCTGAAAGAATTTTATCAAGAGGGATCCCGCCTGCATAGGAATATCGCACTAATGGAACCATGTCATCTCCATGACCACCAAGGACAAAACCTGAAATATCTTCGATTGACACATTTAGTTCCTGTGCTACAAAAGTATTGAAGCGTGCCGTATCTAATACACCAGACTGTCCAATTACACGATTTTTCGGAAAACCAGTCGTTTTGTAACATACATAGGTCATTGCATCTACCGGATTGCTTAAAACAATAATATAGCTATTCGGTGCATGTTTTTTTACATTCTCAGAAACTTCGATCATAATTTTTTCATTTGTCGCAACTAAATCATCACGGCTCATTCCGGGATTTCTCGGAAGTCCAGCGGTAATTAATACGAGATCTGCGTCCTGAATATCTTCATAATTGGATGTACCAATAATGTTGGCATTAAAGCCTTGGACTGGACTGGCCTCTAACATATCAAGTGCTTTCCCTTTCGTTGGGTTCGTTTGAGAAGGGATGTCCACTATTACAATGTCGCCAAGTTCTTTTTGAGCCAGCATTAAAGCAGCAGTAGCACCTGTAAAACCTGCTCCGATTACTGCTATTTTTCTGCGTATAAAAGCCATTTTTTCTCCTCCGTTCAATTATTTGGTTTTTTAAGCCCCATTTACTGTTGGAGGTTACTTTTCTTCTATACTATCATTCTCTTTATTTGATTTCTCTTTTGTTGCTTTATTGGAGCGTTTTGTTGCTGAAGGAAGTTCCGAACCTTTCTCCTCGGGCTTTTTTGCTTTTTCATCCTTTAATAACACATTATTGACATCCTCATCTGGATGTGGGATTACGTGGGATGATACAAGCTCACCAACACGTGCTGCAGCTGCTTTCCCTACTTCAACAGCAGCTTGAACGGCGCTTACGTCTCCTTGCACAAGTACGGTCACAAGTGCTGCATCAATTTTTTCTTGCTTGACCAGCGTAACATCAGCTGCTTTCAGCATGGCATCAGCTGCTTCGATGCTACCGATAAGTCCTCTTGTTTCAATCATTCCTAATGCTCTGCCCATACTTATTCACCTCTCTCTGTTCCCGCATCAATCGAATCAATAATCCCAATAATAAGGGCGTCAATAGGCAAGTTTGATGCATCAGACATATTAGCTGCCGCGGTTCCACGCGTTACAAGGACTCTGTCGCCATTACCTGCACCAATTCGATCAACAGCAACAAATGGAGATTCCACAGCTTTGCCATTTGGTAATTCAGGTTGAACAATTAAAAATTTCAAGCCTCGTAAGTCATCTTCTTTCCTTGTAGCCCAGACATTACCGATTACAGTCCCTAATTGCATGAACAAATCGCCCCTTTTGGATCAATTACCTTGATGCTCTTTCCCAATTCCCGTGCTGTATCACGTGCCAATGGGGTGATAATCGTATTTTTGTCAACCAGTATCTGGTCACCTACATAATCTTGTACATCTCTATGTGTGATGAGTTTCTTCTTCTCGTTAGCTTGGCTTTTTTCAGAATAAGTTTTTAGAATTTCCTTTTCCTTATTAAGAAAAGAAGCGATTGATTCCACTTTCACACCTAATTTTCCTAATGTATCCTTATATCCTAGCAATTGAGATAAATAAGCTCGATTAGGACTATTTTGATGGTCATTAAATATATACCTTTGCAAATAGTCCGCTGGTATTAACGATACAGGAACATACTCAAGAATACAGTTCGAAAGCAATTCACTCTCATGTGTATCACTTATTCCAAGGGCACCTTTTACTAATAAATCTTGTTTTGCATTTAAGAAAATAACCTTTGATACTGTATGCATTTCTAAATTTTCGATGGAGTCAAAAAGAATAATATTCCACTTTGATTCAATGGCTAATAAATCCTTTTGATTTAAACTCTTTTGATCTCCAACTATTAGTAGATTTTCTTTAGATCTATCAATAGATTGATTTTCTGTGATATTTAGATTCTTTATGACTTCCAGCACGATTTGTTCAATCAATTTGCGATCCATCATACTATTCCCTCGTATTTTTTAAGTTTCCCCATCGTTTTTCCCGTAATAAGGCCTGCGTTCGCTTCATCTGTATCGACATGCATTTCAAGCTTGTACCTAGTGGAAACCCGAATTAAAACTTTCCCAAGAGTGACGGGACGCTCACCATCAACCTCTATTTTGACATATTCCCCATTCTCCACTCCAAATGATGCAGCATCTTCAGGATTCATGTGAATATGAGCCTGTGCGATGATTAGACCTTCGCTTTTATAGATGCTGCCTCTTGGACCGACAAGCGTAATAGGAGCAGATCCCTCAATATCACCCGATTCTCGCAGAGGCGGTTTCAATCCTAATTTAACAGAATCAGTCCGACTTACCTCTACTTGGGTAATATGACGCGCAGGACCAAGAATGCGCACTTTTTCGATGCTCCCTCTTGGTCCTACAATGGTAATCGTTTCATTGGCGGCAAATTGACCAGGCTGTGATAAATCTGCCTTTTTCGTTAACTCATATCCCTCACCAAATAGGGATTCTAGGTCGCTTTTACTTAAATGACAATGTCGAGCAGAAACAGCCATTGGTACGGAAGAATGATTTGCCGTTGCTCCATTTAACTTTGCAAGGACTTCATCCACAATCGATTGAATGGCATGTTCATTCATGTTTCATGCTCCTAACTAAATATTCTACTATTTATTCTTTAATATCGATCTTTGGTAAAATGCTTTCTAATTCGTTATGTGGGCGTGGAATTACATGGACAGACATAAGCTCGCCAACACGTGTTGCTGCTGCTGCACCAGCATCAGTAGCCGCCTTCACTGCACCTACATCGCCGCGTACTAGAACTGTTACAATTCCTCCACCAACATGAACCTTACCTACTAAATGAACATTCGCTGCCTTTACCATTGCGTCAGCTGCTTCCACAGATGCTACTAAACCTTTAGTTTCAATCATTCCTAATGCTGTTAATTCTCTACTCATTTTAATTTCCTCCTAATTAGTTAGTTTGATATTTTTGGACTACTTGATTAACCATTTCAGCAATAACTTTTGCATCTACCTTACCTAATGGTGATACTTGCTTTAGTACTTGGTCAACAATATTTTCAATATCATTATTGCCAGTCACTTCTTTTCTTTCTTGCACAGTGGAATTGGATGGCTTAGGAATGCTAACTTCCTTAATCCCATAAGCCATTCTCTTTATATTAAGGAGATGACGTGCTGTGACGTTATCTGAAGTAATATTTCCTCCAAATGAACCGCAGCCAAGTGTTAATGATGGTGTTAAAGCTGTTGTTGCCCCAACTGCTCCAATCGATGAAAGGGTATTTACCATTAACCTGGATACAGGCATTTCAAGAGCAAATTCTTTTGCTACAGTATCATCTTCTGTATGAAGGGACAGGCTATGTCCTCTTCCCCCTAGATTTAGAAGCTTTAAGCAGTATTCCTTTGCTTCTTCATAGCTCTTAGCGGTATATAAGGCAAAGATTGGCGATAGTTTTTCAATTGAAAATGGAACATCCTTACCAACCCTTGTCTCTTCGGCAATTAACACTCTTGTGTCAGCAGGTACAGTGATACCTGCCATTTGAGCAATCTTTACTGCAGATTGTCCTACAATATTTGGATTTAATTTTCCTGGGGCAGTACAAATCACTTTTTCAACAAGAACTTTTTCCTCGTTATTAAGTAAATAAGCTCCATTATTCTTCAGTTCACGAATAACCATTTGCTGGATATTACGGTCTACAACTAAAGCTTGCTCTGTTGCACAAATTGTTCCGTTATCAAATGATTTACTATCAATAATCATTGATACAGTCTTAGAAACATTTGCCGTTTTCTCAATATAGCAAGGAACATTTCCAGGACCTACTCCATAAGCAGGTTTGCCGGAGCTGTAAGCAGCCTTTACTAATGCGCCGCCACCCGTTGCTAGAATGACATTCACATCTCTGTGCTTCATTAATTCGTTCGTAGCAGGCATGGATGGCTTAGAAATCCAGCCAATTAAACCTGCAGGTGCTCCGGCTTGAACAGCTGCTTCATGACAAATTTTCAATGCTTCAACGGTGCATTTAACTGCACGTGGATGTGGGCTTACAACAATTGCATTTCTTGTTTTTAGAGAAATCAATGTTTTAAAAATCGCAGTAGACGTTGGGTTTGTTGTTGGAATGATACCTGCAACCACGCCGAAAGGATATGCAACTTCAGTTACTTTATTTACTTTGTCCTCCCGGATAATCCCAACTGTCTTTTCATCCTTAATTGATTCGTAAACAGCCATGGAACCGACTTCGTTTTTAATCTTTTTATGTTCGACGATACCCATGCCTGTTTCCTCAACTGCCATTTCAGCAAGCTCATGGGATTTCGCAAATGCGGCTTGGGCAACACGTTTGACGATTTCATCAACCTGTTCCTGCGAATAAGACATGTATTTCAATTGCGCTTCCTTGGCAAGCTTAACGGCATTTCGCATTTCTTGCAGCGACTGGAGATCATGATCAAATTGCATCATAACACACTCCTCTCTTTAAAAATATAAAACTCTAATATTTAATCGGGTTTTGAGCAATTTCCAAAATGGCATCACGGAAAGCATCCGCGGCTGCCTGACAAGCTGATTGGGAGCCTGTCAGCAATCCCCCGCCAAAGTTAGTTTCAGACGGCGGTCCGAAAAACTTAACCATTTTAACATCAGCTGCCTTCATCGCAGCATCCAATCCATATACAGCTTCCAATGGCGGAGCGATAAGATAGGCTAGTGGTTCCCCTTGCCTAATTCCCGCTTCCTTAGAAAGATAGGAACCTGTTCTTGATACGACATGGGCATACAAGGCATGTGTCTTTTCATGGTTTAGTGCTTCGAAATAAGCATCCGATTCAGCGGTTTGAAGCACTGCATCCATCCCGCTTTTTACTTCATCTGGTGAAGGTCCGGCTAGAATTCCAATCATCTCACCCGATAAAGGTCCGGAAGCATGACCGGATCCAGCATAAAAGGAACGGGCATAAACTACTTCTACGGCCGCTCTTTTCGTTGCTTCGTCAAGTGCGGTATAGCCAATATCATCGACCGTAGAGGTGAATATGGCTAAGCTTCGCTGGTGTGGTTCAAGACTAAATTGCTTCGCCAAATCTGGGTCAACATTTGGAATAACCCGAACGGCTAAAATATCAGCGTGAATACGTTCTAAAGCCAAAATCCTTCCCCCCTAGCTTTCCTTTTGTACAAGTGACACTCCACTAGCTTCATATTTTAGTATTTTTTGAATAACAGTTCCGAGATAGGCTCCAGCCTCTACAGGCGGAATACCACCTTTGTGGATATTCGAGATGACCATTCGATCTGCTTCAATTGTTCCTTTTTTCGGTTCATAGCATAGATAGGCACTCAATGACTCTGCACTAACAAGTCCTGGTCGTTCACCAATGAGTAAGACGACTACTTTTGGGTTTAGCAGTTCGCCTACATCATCCATAACCGCAACTCGTCCTTTTTCGATATAAAAAGGAGTACCCGTATCAATGCCTAAGCTCTTTAATGATTGCTGAAGGGATAAGTATACATCCTCAGCATTTTCTTCAACTGCACTCGAGCTTAGTCCGTCCGAAACAATGATTTGAACAGTGGGTGCCTTTTTGCATTTTTCCTTAATAACCTGCTTCGCTTCTTCAGAAAGCTTGCGTCCATAATCAGGACGGCGGATGTAAACCTCTTTATCGCTTACCATCGTGCTTACTTTAAAAAGATCAAGCCGTTCTAAAAGATCCTTATTTACATCCCCATACACAGCATCGACAGCAGCTGCGTGATCATAGCGGAATTTCAACCAAGTGCTCGTCTTCGGCCTCAAGCCTGCTCTTCCAACTCCAATTCGAGCAGGAGTCTTACTAATGAGATCTTTAAGGTCTTCCGGATTTAATGGGTTTTCAATTCCGGAGACTGGATAAACAGCTTGCTCATGCTGCTTTTCTTTCCGAGCAACAGCTTCTTTCTCACTTGAAGATTTGGATGGCTTGGTATCAATGTAATTTCGAATTTCAACCTTCCCATGAGCCCGTTCCTCATCCGTTTTCAAGCTAGGTACATTATCAATTGAACGATATGTACTTTTAGCTTCTGAACTTGATGTATGATCCCAAAACTTAACTGCCGATTCAGTTCTATTTAAGGTTCCATTACCATCAGTGCTGCTTTGTGCTTGTATCTTTTCAACAATTAGTTTTGTAACTTTTTCAATTAGCTCAGGATTCATTTCATTCAACTCCTATCGTGAAAAAATGGTTGGATCCCCAGCGATTTTACTCAGCTTGCCATTTTCATAGATCCCCATTTTTTCGAGCCATTCATTAAAGATTGGGGAAGGGCGTTTGTTCAAAGTTTGTCTTAATGTTGCTACATCATGATAGCTTAGCGATTGATAATTCAACATACAGTCATCACCCATTGGAGTGGCGATTACAAAGTTCACACCAGCTGCGGTAAGCAACACACTAAGATCTTCAATGTCATTTTGATCTGCTTTAATATGGTTCGTATAGCAGATATCCACACCCATTGGAAGTCCATGCATTTTCCCCATGAAATGATCTTCTAAACCAGCACGAATGACTTGCTTATTGTTATAAAGGTACTCAGGACCGATAAAGCCAACCACAGTATTGACAATATATGGATCATAATAACGAGCAAACCCGTAATTCCTTGATTCAAGCGTCATTTGGTCAATTCCGAAATGTGCTTCAGCTGACAATTCAGAGCCCTGTCCAGTTTCAAAGTATAAACGCTGTGGACCTGTACCTGTTCCTAAAGTCCTAGCCATATCGTTGGCTTCCTCGAGTAAGGATGCTGTAATGCCGAAGGAACGGTTCGCTGCCTCTGTTCCAGCAATGCTTTGGAAAATCATATCTGCAGGTGCACCTTGTTCAATGGCCTTCATTTGCGCCGTTACATGAGCAAGTACGCAATTTTGAGTTGGAATATCCCATTCATTAATAAAATCATGTGTAGCATGAAGCAAGCGCTTTACACTTTCAACAGAGTCATCAACAGGGTTTATTCCGATTACCGCATCCCCCATCCCATAGGATAATCCTTCCTTCAAAGAGGCAATCATCCCCTCTACACTATCAGTTGGATGGTTAGGCTGAAGCCGAGAAGCTAGTGTACCTTTATATCCGATTGTAATATTGCATTTTGTTAAAATTTCAATTTTATTGGCTGCATGAACAAGATCAAGGTTTGACATAATTTTCGCCGCAGCAGCAATCATTTCACTATTTAACCCAAGACTTAATCTTTTTAAATCTTCCCCAGTAGTCAAATCGCTCAATATATATTCTCGAAGCTCTGCAACTGACCAGTTTTTAATTGATTGATAAACAGGTTCCTTAATTTGACTTTCAATAATCCTGGATACTTCATCTTGTTCCGGGGATAGTAATGGGTTTTCACGAATATCAGAAAGAGTCAAATAACTAAGCACTTCTTTAGCGGCAATTCGTTCCTGGACGGTTTCTGCTGCTACTCCTGCCAAACGATCTCCCGATTTTTCTTCATTCGCCTTCGCAAATAAATCTTTTAACGAAGTGAATTGATAGACCGTTCCTAAATAGTTGGTTTGCAGTTTCATAGAAAACCCCTCCTTTCTTAATGATGAAACGTTAATGTTTTAATTACCACTGGTACCACGCTCGTTTGCAGCAGGTTGCCAATATCAATATAATCACCGTGTTCAACACGAATTTGGTCGATACAAATAATACTTTGGGAAGGGTTCTGAACTTTCAGGGTTTGGCCGAGAACCTTCGCATGATCACTTTCCAAAACAATAACTAATGGTTGGCTATGATCAGGTTTTAATTGAATTGATTCCAATATGGAAGCGGCCATTTCTTGGATGTCTCGAAATCCTAAATAAGGGATTTCCGTTAAATACAAGGCAAAGTTCTGACCTTCTAGCTGTGGGTCATACATTTCAACCGCCTGTTTAACAGCTTCAGGTAACTTTTTCAAACCTCCTTTTAGGTCATGTCCAAAAGCTACTTGGTAAACTGGAAGATTTCGAAGCGGCAAATCACTACTTTCAACATGGATGGTTGCTCCGCTAATTTCAGTCGTTTGTGTTCCAGCCCCTAGGACAGTTGCTCGTACGGTTTCATCCGGGCTCACCCATGACCAGTTAGATAGCTCCTTACTTTCCCTTAGTGAAGCTGCGAGCATTTCTCCAATATCGTCATATTGTGCTGTTTCAAAAGCAAGATCTTCATATTGATAGATACACTCGCTTATGCCACCAGAAAACATGATGACATCAATGTCTTCATTCCAGTTTGGCTCGTGACCTAAGAGCAGCGGCCGATCCGAATCTCGTAATTGCCGACTTAACATGCGCGAAATGACGGACGCCATATAATCAGTAAGTGCTTTGATTTCAGGCAGATTACGAGTATCTCCATTCTTTACTGCAATCCCCCACTGTTGAAACAACTTTTTAATCGGAGGTGAAACACTTTGGACGTAGTTTCCTGCAAACTCTATCAATCTTCCGCCAATATGTAATGTACATGTTCCGCAAAGCTTTCCCGATTTATAGACAGCAACATTGGCAGTCCCTCCGCCAATATCAATATTAGCAATCACTTTACCGGTTTTTTTCGAATACTCGTAGGCACCAGACCCTTTTGCGGCTATGATCCCTTCTAAATCTGGTCCGGCTGTCGCAACTAGAAATTCACCAGCGTGATCAGATAGGTAGTGAACCATTTCTTGGGCATTTTGCTTCGTTGCCGTTTCTCCAGTAATAATAACAGCACCTGTTTTAATATCACGAGGCGCGATTCCAGCCTTCTGATATTCTTCCTTAACGAGTGCTTCCACCGCCTTAATATCAATCGCAGTTGCTGACAATAAAGGAGTCCGGTAGATGGGGCTGCGATGTAATATTTCCTTATTAACAATTTCAATCCGGGGCATATGCATCCCGCCAGCCATATTCATAAGGGAGAATTTGCTGATGACCATCTTTGTCGTACTCGTCCCGATATCAATACCTGCACTAAGAATTTCCTCTTTTTGAGGTTCGTATCGTTTGATGATTATCACCTCAATTTCATATGCGGAATCGACATTGAATCCATAATTTTTTAAAAATTAAAATAAAAAAAACGCCCTATACGAACGATCATTTTCATGACTGTTCATATAAGGCGTCTTTGCCTAATAAATTCTTTTGTATAGTTAAACTATAGTCTATTCTATCAATTTTGTAAAGGGTTTCATTCCTTTATACGAAAATTACAACCCCGTCTGTGATAGAATCCGTATATTCCTTCATCTCCTGCAAGGAATGGCATTTTACAAGACTTCTAATCTCTTCTATCCCTTTTCCGGAAATAGAAGAGGAGATGACAATCGGTCCTCTTGGAATGACTCTTTTCAAATGATTAATGGCTGCATGAATGTCCGCTTTTTCGGAATCGCCCTTCGTTACTACCCCAATTGGAAGCTTATTAAAGCCGGTGCTGAATCCTGGGGGAAAGATTGAATTTTGTTTCGTTGCATCTTGTAAATACAACACATGGGTTACCTCAAGAGCAGTTGCCATAATATTTTTATAGAAAAAAGGATTTTCCGTATATTCACCGGGTGTATCGACAATCCAGTCATAATAATTTAATGCTTGAGTTTTTACCGCTTCTGCCTTTCGTTCAAGGAGAGCATTTGTTAAGGTTGATTTCCCCGCCCCGATTGAGCCAATTAGCATCGCCCTATTTTTCTTCGTCATCTTACAGCCTCCGTTACGATTTTGTAATTTGCGATGGAGTAAACTTTAAAGTCTCGGATAAAAATCGGTTAATTTCTTCCATCGCCATTTCTACAGAAGAAACAGATCCAATAATGACCAAACTCCCAGTAAAGCGATCTAGAAAACCAATTTGAACATCGGCAGACTTTGTGGCAATATCCCCGGCGATAATAACGGTCTCACTTGGCGTCAATGTTAATATCCCCATTGCACCCGCATGCTGAATCCCTAATTTATCAAACATATCAGGGTCAGGATTTGCGATTAAATGACTTAATGTGACTTGTTTTCCCGGTACGAATTCTTGGATAAATCGTTTTTTTTCATCATTCATTACTTTGGACCTCCTAGGTGATTACCCCTGTTACATTGCTTTTTTAACATTTTCTTTCTTTGGTAAATACTCATCCTTACCAATAATTCCAGCCTCGCGATCCTTTTTCTCTAATTCAAGAGCTTTTGGTACAGATAACCAATAGGCTAATCCAATACCAATAATACCAGCAGATAATTTACCAACCATAATTGGAAGAATTAATGTTGGCTGGAAATTGGCAGTAAAGGATAAATGATCACCAAGAAGGAAGGCAGCACAAACTCCAAATGAAATATTAATAACTTTATCTTTCGGCGGCATTGTTTTGACAAGCTTAAACATAGCAAGGATATTAGCAATTGTAGCTACAATCCCAGCACTTCCTTCTTTACTTAGCCCTACTTTTCGTCCAATCGCTTCAAGTGGGCCTCCTGCATATTTCTGCAATAAATAGACCATTGGGAATGCCCCTGCTAACATAATCCCGATATAACCAGCCGTTTCTAAAGCACGGAATTGGTCATCTGCATCCGCCATGATCGGGTGGAAGCCCCAGCTTCCAAATACGTTGCTGAACAATCCAGTGAAAATTTCAACAATCGAAAATACAAGTACAAGCTTAATAGCAGCATCCATAATACGTCCAAACAACATAAAGCCTCTAATCATTAAGTCTGGAAGGAAATATAGTCCAAGCGCTATGGCTACAACAAATATAAGAAGCGGACTTAAGTTTAACAGAACTTTCCCATAACCTAAAGCAAATTGGTATTTCGCCTCTCCTGAAGTGGAGATGAAATCGCGAAATTTCGATCCAGAAATAGTAATAATAGTACTGGAAATAAGAGCACCAATTGGAATGGTCAAAACCCCAGACATTACTCCAAGCGCCATATACTTGTGATCACGCTTATCTAACATGGCAAGACCCATCGGAATGGAGAAAACAATCGTAGCACCCGCCATAAAACCGACAATCAGTGCCATAATCCAACCTTCCTGGGTTTGCTTTAACACTTCCGCTAATTGATATCCACCCATATCACTTGCTAAAATGGAAGTAGCCGCAATGGCTGGATCTGCACCAATTGCTCTAAAAAACGGTCCACACACTTTGTCAATAAACCAAGATAAATACGGAATGGAAGCCATGATTCCCGCAGCTGGAACGAAAATGTGACCCACAGCGTGGAGACCTTCCATAAATTGTTTCCCTAATCCATCATCACTATTTCGAATAGCTGCAATTGCCCCCATCACAGCACAAGCCATGATTATGTAGATAACGATATTTCCAATCATCTCCATATAATTCCCCTCCTTGAAAAAGTTTAATAATATATAAAACAGGAAAATGTTTGCGTCATTCATGTGAAAGAAAATAACTAATCCAGGCATAGACAAGAATAAAATTCAAATAATAGCCTTCATTTTCTGATAGACCTGGAAAAGGCAAAAAGGTGCCGTACGGTTCAAAAAATAGGAACCGCAGAGCACCTTTGCTCGATCTATTCACTTGTGAAAGAAATTACGCATTGTACTTAAGTATGATTTGCTTCGCAACATTTTCCAGCGTTACCTGCTTATTCATGCTAATTTTCCTCATCTTTCTGAAAGCTAATTCTTCAGATAAATCGAATTTCTGCATGATGATACCTTTAGCTTTTTCAACGATTTTTCTTTCTTCCAGCTGTTTATTCATGTTCTCTACTTGTTCTCGATATCCATTTGCATTTTCGGCTTGCCTTAATGCAATCTCGACAGCTGGAATTAAATTTGCTTCGCTTATAGGCTTAACTAAGTACCCCATAATATTAGCTTGCTTCGCTTTATCAATATATTCCCTTTGACTATATGCCGTCAAAAGAAGAATGGGAATATTTGTTCTCTTCGAAATGATCTCACTTGCCTTCAACCCATTAAGTTTCGGCATTTTAATATCCATGATGATTAAATCCGGCTTTAAAGAAAAGGCCTTTTCAATCGCGGATTCTCCATCCCCTGCTTGAGCAATTACTTCATAACCTGCATCTTCCAGCATCATCACCACATCCAAGCGGACAATTGACTCATCTTCTACGACCATGATTCTCTTTTTCACGAATAAACCACCTCCCTTTCCAAAGGGAATTTGACTGTGGCAATCGTACCAGGGTCGGCACGTTCTATCGTAAAACAACCATTTAAATCATGTTCAATCATCATCTTTACAATGTCCAAACCTAGTGATGACTTTGCCTCTGGAGAATACCCGTCACCATTGTCAATTACCTGAACCTCAATATTATCGTCCTTTTGTTTAAATAAGACTTCAATCCTGCCGTCATGGTTAGTATTAAAAGCATGTTTCACACAGTTTTGTATCAATTCATTAATAACTAATGCTACTGAAACAGCTTTATTAGAGTGTATTAGAAGCCTTGGTCCTGAATAAGTGATGTTAATTCCCCGATATTCAGGCCCCGCTTCAGATACTAACATATTGCCAATTTTCTCTATTAAACTATAAATATCAATCTCATCGACACTGGAGTTGGAAAGAATGATCTCATAAACTGACGCAATACTGGAAATACGATTCAAGCTTTCCTCAAAATGGACTTTGCTTTCCTCTGGCAATCCTCTTCGCATTTGAAGTCGTAACAGGCTTGCAACGGTTTGCAGATTATTTTTTACCCGATGGTGGATTTCACGAATTGCCACTGACTTTACAGTAAGTTCTCTTTCCTTTTCCCTAAGTTCCGTAATATTCTTAAAGATCACAAAGGTTCCATTGGACTTATCTTGGTGACCAAGTTTAATTTTCTTTACTTGAAAAACCTTGTTTAATATCGTCACTTCCTGGACTAATAGTTCATCAAGGGATTCAAGAATATCTTCTATATCAGGAAAATACTGTACTAGCAAATTCTCGGAACAACTTTCACCAATTTCCTGAATAAGATTGGTTGCTGAAGGATTCGAATAGAGTATCTTCCCATTCTGGTCAATAAAGAATAAGGATTCTTCTATCACCTCAGGAATAATCGGCCGATTCTCTGTCATGCCAATGAGAATTTCGCTTAACGTTTCAGTCGCTTCTGATAACGCTTCCATTTTTTGCTGATATTTCACCTGTTCACTTATATCCTTTTCCATAATTAATGTACCAATTACACGATTATTGCAGCCGTTTATTGGAACCACACTTTGGTCCACCGTTTTGCCTTCTTGGGTTAATGCACGATTAAGAAAGATAGGCTTGCCTGTTCTTAATGTAAAAAATACCGAAGGCTCAAATGCTTCATAGGCGAATTTACCTACAACCGGCTTCTTATAGACTGATTTAGTAGTAGTGGGTACAGCCTCAGCGACAACAATTGCATGATTGCCTTCTTTCGTAGGGCAATCCACAAAAACATTTGCTTTGTTTAAGTCAGCGATCAATGGCAAATTAACTACTACTTCTTCAATTCTTTTGACATCATCACTAGATAGATTCGTATGAAGACGACACAATTCTTCAACAGTTAGGTTTTTCATATAAACATCTCTCCTACAGTATAGAAAGAAAGAATACATGAATTATTATAGTGCTTATTGAGTATTAATGTCAATATTATGGACATTTTCTGAATTTTATGGAAAAGGATAGATTTTTTAATACTATGAAATCCTTACTTACTTTAATTGAGCAAATTTTACCCCGCTAGCTTTATGTTTTAATACATTCACTAGTAAATCAGCCAAATAAGCGCCTGCTTCAACAGGGGGAATTCCACCATCATGGATGTTGGATATCACTGTTCTGTCTGCTTCTACCGTATCCTGATTTGGGCGGTAAATTAAATAGGCACTTATACTTTTTGATGTTGCAAGTCCAGGACGTTCTCCAATTAACGATATAACTACATCACAATTGACAATAGAAGCTATCTCATCTTGAATCCAGACTCGGCTCCGTTTTATAAAAATTGGTTCTCCAATCGAAATGTTCTTCACCTTCAAACCTTGGATAAGTGCTGGGAGCAAATCTGGGACATTCGCTTCAATACCTGTAGAGCTTAGTCCATCCGAAACAATAATTTGTACCTGCTTGTTTTTAGCAAGATTCGCTTCAGCCCAATCATTTGATGCTTGATCAAGTCTTCTGCCGCTGTCTAAATTCATTAAATAATCATCCATTGACTCTGACCTGGACTGGAGGACTGGGAGCTTCATTTCTTTTAAAAACTCCTCTGAAACACCTTTAAAAACAGCGTCTTGAGCTGCGGCATGATCAATTCGGAAATCAAGGTATTCCTTTGTCGTCATACGTGTTCCTGTCCGGCCAATACCAATCCTTGCCGGTGTAATTGCTCGAACCTTTTCGATGGCTTCACGGTCCAACGGGGATTCTACTCTTACCACTTTTTCTTTTTCAAAAACAATATCCCTGACAATTTGATCTACACTATCCAATTCGATTTTCTTATCTTCTTTAACCTTGTTCGTTTGTTCCACTTTCTCCAATTCTGCCATTACTTGTTTAACAATCGCCTGAATGTCCATTTAGTGAACTCCTCCTTTCTTATTTAAAAATCGATAAATCTCCTGCGCGGTCAGTTAGGCGACCATTTTCCATAATCCCGATTTTCTCCAGCCAAATTTCAAATTCTCGTAATGGGCGCAGGCCAAGCATTTCTCTTAAACTAGCATCATCATGGTAGCTCGTATCTTGATAGCTAAGCATGACATCATCTCCTCCTGGTACACCCATGTAAAAATTCGCCCCAGCAAGTGCGGTCAACATTCCCCCAATTTCCTGATCGTTTTGGTCTGCTTGCATATGGTTTGTATAGGTTGGAGCAATTCCCATTGGAAGTCCATGTAATTTCCCCATAAAGAGATCCTCAAGGTCAGCGCGAATCAATTGTTTGCCATCGTATAGTGTTTCAGGCCCAATGAATCCTGATACATTATTAACCATGAACGGCTTCCAATGGCGCGCATAGCCATATGTTCGTGCTTCGAGTGTCTGCATATCAACGCCAAGATGGGCATCAAGTGATACTTCTGATCCTTGTCCAGTCTCAAAGTACAACTGATTGGGACCTGTAGATGTACCGTATTTGGCCATCATCTCTGATGCTTCATCCAATAATGCTTTTGAAATACCGAAATCATTATTAGCTGCCTGAGTCCCAGCAAGACTTTGGAACATTAGAGCTATCGGTGCCCCTTTTTTCAATGCTTGCATCTGTGTGGTAATATGCGCAAGGACACAATTTTGCGTTGGGATTTCCCATTTTTGGATGAAGTCATGGGTCATGTGTAATATTCTTGACACAGATTCAACCGAATCATTATTCGGATTAACACCAATAACCGCATCCCCAGAACCGTAAGACAATCCCTCTTTAAGTGAAGCTAATATTCCTTCTGGATTATCAATTGGGTGATTGGGCTGACAGCGGAATGCTAACCGTCCCTTTTCACCAATTGTTGTATTACAATGTGCTATCGGTCTTATTTTTTGGGAAGCTACTACTAAATCAATACTCGACATAAGTTTGGCCACACCGGAAATCATCTCACTTGTTAAACCCTTGCTAATACGAAATAAATCAGATGTGTGCGTCTTGTGGGATAAAATATAATCCCTCAATTCTCCAACTGACCAATTCGATATTTCTTTTTAAATAAATTGATTGAGACCATCATAGATAATTCTGGTCACTTCATCCGCTTCGTAAGGAATCACTGGATTTTCATAAATCTCTTTTAAAGTAAGTTCACTTAGCACGACCTTTGCAGCCATTCGTTCCAAATAAGATTGAGCCGCGATTCCCGCCATCTTATCCCCAGACTTTTCCTCACTTGCTTTTGCTAAAATCTCCTTAACCGAATTGAATTGGAATCTTTGATTCTTAATAGTACATGCAAACATAATATCTCCCCCCTAGTCATGCAGAGCCCTTCTTAGTAATACTAAATCGAATCTAATGGAACCGTTTTCACAGGAAGGGACTCTTTAAAACAAAAAGAAGCCTTAAAAGTTAACCATAGCCGGTTAACTTTTAAGGCTTCTTCACCTAGTTTTTTCACTTATATAAATTATAGCAAGAAGTTGTTTAAAAAGATAGACTATTTTGTGTATGAGATTTCGATTAGAGTACAACTTCCCAAATATATAAATAGGTTGGCTTTATTCGGTTAAGGTAAATCATCTCTATCAAACAATGTAAATTAACTTGGCGGGACTGCCTGGGAATCGAACCCAGCTGACCACGCACGGTGGTCACAGATAGTTTTGAAGACTACGGAGGACACCAGTACCCCAATCAGCCCCAGTATTGGACATGTTCATTATAGTATTTTAAAATATTTTGAGCAAGGAAATAATCTGTATATTATATTGATCACTTAACTTGTAAGCAATCTGACAAGCGATTATAATAAAATGAGTATAATTATTTGAAGGTGAGTATAAATGCTTAGTGGATGGTTTTTGTGGTTTATTCTGTTCTGGGTTGTAGTTCTGACAGGTTCTTTTGCCATTGGCGGCTTCTTTATGTTTCGGAAATTCCTGAAAAAGATGCCTAAGGAAGACGGAAAATCGGATATGGATTGGGAAGAATATTATGTGAATGAATCTAGGCATCTTTGGAATCAAGAAGGAAAAAACTTGCTTGAAGATCTTGTGAGTCCTGTACCCGAACTTTTCCGTGATGTAGCAAGGCAAAAAATTGCAGGAAAAATAGGTGAACTTGCGATAAAGGAAAGGGTTTCTTCAATCAATGAGGATTTAATAATAAGAGGATATATTGTTGCAACACCAAAACGTGATCATAAATTTTTAAGAAAAAGATTAGTTGAAAAAGAAATAAATATGACTCCGTACGAGCATTTATTTTAACCATTCTCAAAGGGAATGGTTTTAATAATACAAAAGCCACAGATTTTCACGAATCTGCGGCCTTTATATTTTTATTTTCAATTTATAAACTTAATTTACGCTGCAATTTACGAAAGTCCAAATACATCGCAACTCTCCACGGAACGATCATCCCAAACGCTAGTATCCAGAACATACCGCTTAGCTCCCCAAGGTCGATGGAAGAACTCAAAACCAATTTACCAGCAATTCTAAGTGTGAGTAAACCAATTAAGATAAAGACAAATGCCTTTGACCGCTTTAAATATATTTGATTTTCCCTTATTTCAAATTTAGAGGTTTTTATTAGCAGGATAGAAAATAACATCCCTACTAAAGTAGCTTCTAAGATTTCAAGGGGAGTTACTCTAAAATACGGAAAAATAAACATAAGGGCACCAGTGCTCATGAAAATAGGCGGCAAAATTATTTTTTTGGCTGAAGCTGGTTTTTTAGCTGCCTTCATACGGAGAAACATGGCAAATATCGCCATGCCAATGGCGCCAATTGATGAAACAATGACCATATCCATAGTTTTACATCCCTTACATATTGGTGATTTCTTATTTTATTATATCGTAATTCTTTATTAGAAGGAATGAAAAGACATCAAAACTGCCTCTGTTTAATCCGAACTCGTCTAGATCGGATTAAACAGAGGCAGCAAGTGCTTACGGGTTAACTTAAGACTCTACTTACGGCCTCTAGAACACGACCTTCATCAAACGGCTTTACAATAAAATCCTTTGCACCTAATTCGATCGCCTCTACAACCATCTTTTGTTGTCCCATTGCAGAACACATGATAACTTTTGCACTTGGGTATTGCTTTTTAATTTCCTTCACAGCATCAAGTCCGCTCATTTCAGGCATTGTAATATCCATCGTAACTAAATCTGGTAATAAATCCTCATATAGTTGAACCGCTTCTTTGCCGTTTTCCCCTTCGCCAACAATCTCATGGTTCGCTTTTTTTAAAATCGTGGATAATGTTATCCTCATAAACTTTGCATCATCAACAATTAGTATTCTTGCCATCGCTGTTTCCCCCTCGACAACTACATTAGGAAGTTTTATCTAATAATTTCTGCTATATATTTGGATTTATGAACTCTATTAGATTTCATTTAAGCTAGATTATTTTTATTCTAAGAAAGAACATACTATAAAATATATCTAAAATTGTGTGAAATTTCAATTTAAAGAGACCGACAAATTTCGCCCGTCATTAAAAGTTTTTGGTTAAAAACCAGTAAATCCTCCGAATAATGGTGATAGTATGGCAATGATTTTCGTCATCCAGTCAAAAAACAAGACAATACCCATTACCATCATAATGTAACCGCCTACTTTTACAATAAAGAGACTGTTCTTTCTAATCCACTTAAGCTTCCCAATAAAGAAAGATAGGACAAAAAATGGAACAGCAAAACCGAGAATATAGGCAAACATATAAATCATAGCTGAATTAGGATTTGAAACCGCAAGTGAGAAAACGGCACCAAGTATTGGACCCGTGCATGGAGTCCAGCCTGCAGCAAATGCCATTCCAATTAATATTGACCCTAATAGTCCTGAAGGGCGGTTTTTAAACTCAAATCTTCTTTCCTTCATTAAAAACTCCGGTTTAAGAAAACCGACAACCATTAAACCAAAGAAGAAGATAAAGATGGCGCCAATTTGTCTGATCAAATCTTGATAATCCGTAAAGAAAGTTCCAACAAATGAAGTACTGAAACCAATCGCTATAAAAATAAGCGAAAATCCGATTAAGAAAAACAATGTATGCAACATGCTTCGCCTTTGGAGCATGGCATTTTCTTCTTTAAGTTCACCAACAGACATACCTGTTATGTAAGATAAAAAAGCTGGATACAAGGGCAAGCAGCATGGTGAAATAAAGCTTAAAAATCCGGCTCCTAACGCAATGAACACATTTAAATCAGCCATCATAACATCTCCTGTTCAAAACGATTCATTATTCATTCTAACAAATGTTAGTAGGAAATGATAATGATTAGATTTGAACAATTTGTGTCTCTCTTCTAAAATTCTCTATAAAAAGATAAAATAATTTATTTATTACAGAACTTTCTTTTGAATTTATTCCCAAAATTAGCTATACTATAGCATATGTTAACAAAATTTGTTTTAATCTATCATGTTTTTACATTTCTAGAAACAACAAGTTCGTTGGAAATGCTGTTTCTCTTCTCCTTATAACGATCTGAAAGGATAACTGGATGTGTCTAACAAAGATTTACTCAATTTAATTGAACAGAAAAGACTTGAACTGATACAAGTGGCGATGAAAAACGGCTTAGCTTCATCCACGGCCATCAGATATAGCCAAGAACTTGATCTTTTGCTGAACGAGTATCACAGAAATTATAGTAAAAAAATACCCACACATTAAAATAACCAGCTAGGTAAACATACCTGAGCTGGATTTTCTTTTTTTGTATAAAAACTAAATTGCCGTTGGATTTATTGAACAAGCCTTGATGTACGGAGTAATCACCAGCGCAGAGAAATGAAGCCAACGACATTTAATTCTAGATTGGGAGCAGACGCTCAAGGACTTAAACGACATCTCCCACTTTTTCTCCTGAACTGTTTTGCAATAAATACATTTTATGATATAAACCTTGTTTTGCTAGAAGCTCTTGATGGTTTCCTCTTTCGACAATTTCACCTTGATGGAGAACGAGGATTAACTCAGCATCTTGGATCGTTGACAGACGATGGGCAATAGCAATTGTCGTTCTCCCTTTTCGCATTTTCTCTAATGCAAACTGTATCGCTTCTTCTGTTTCTGTATCAATATTAGCGGTTGCTTCATCTAATACAAGTATTTTTGGGTTTGCGGCAATCGTTCTAGCAAATGCGATTAGCTGTCTTTGTCCACTTGAGAAGGTAGACCCTCTTTCTACTACCTGATGATTATAGCCATCCTCTAATTTTTCAATGAAAGCATGAGCCTGAACAAATTGGGCTGCATCCTCAATTTCTTGATCACTTAGTTCATGGTTATGAAGACGAATATTATCTTTTATCGTACCGAAAAAAAGGAATGGATCCTGAAGAACTAATCCCATTCTAATCCTTAGCTCTTCCTTGCTATAGGATTTGATTGACTCTCCATCAATCAAAATCTCCCCTCTTTCAAATTCATAGAAACGCATCATGAGATTAATGATTGAGCTCTTTCCACTTCCGGTGTGCCCTATTAAGGCAACCGTTTCTCCTGGTTTAGCTGTAAAGGAGATATTCTTCAAAACGTCTCTCTTTCCATCATAAGAAAAGCTTACATTGCGGAATTCAATTTCCCCATCCAAGATTTTCTTATTCGCATCCCCCTGCTGTTCAGGGGCAAGCTCTGTTTCATCAACAAGCATAAATACTCTCGATGCAGCGACAATAGCCTGCTGGTACATAGAAAGTCTCATCATCATTTGATTAACAGGCTCAAAGAAACGATCTAAATAACTAATAAATGCATAGATAACTCCGATTTCGATTGGGCTGTTGAATGAAGTGATGCCGAAAAAGCTTAATATCATGATCAATGCAAAAACATAGACTAAATCAATAGCTGGCCGTAATAACAGACTATCAATTTTAATATTTTTCATCCCTGCTTGATAGTGCTTTTCATTAATGTTTCCAAATTCCTCTCTAAGCCGTTTTTCTTGGCGGAAAACTTGAATGATCGACATGCCTTGCAATGATTCACTTAATTTCGCATTAAGCTCGCTCAGTCTCTCCCTCATATCCTGATAAAAAATGGAGCTATATTTTCTATAAGTCTGCATGATATAGAATAGAACTGGCAGGATTATTAAACAAAATAGAGCAAGTTTCACATTTAAGACAAACATGGCAATGAAAATACCGACTAAAAGGAATGCCCCTTGAATGAACGTTACGATCACACTCACAAACATATCCTTTATTGCTTCTGTATCATTGGTTACCCTTGAGACGATACTTCCAGCAGGTGTTTTATCGAAATACTTTAGACCAAGCTTCTGAACCTTAGTAAAAACGTCTACACGAAGCTGTTGAATGATCTTTAAGGCAATTTCCTGAAATTTCAGCAATTGAAAATAAGAGACAAGCACATTCATAATTTGAATCCCCATAAAGGCTGCCCCTAATACAAATATAGGTTCAAATGCTAAATTTCGCGGTCCTAAATGGTCATCAATGAAAATTTTAATCAATATTGGTCCTAGAATATCGCCAATTGTTGTGATTAGTAGCAAACTAAAGGCTAGGACCATTGTTTTCATATGGGGCTTTGTGTAGGACAGAAGACGAAAAAGTATCTTCCTCTGTTCCTTTCCTTCTATTCCCTTTGTTTTTTCCATCATCCTAACCCCCCTGCTCTACCAATTCTTCTAGCTGCTGTTGTAAATACATCTCTTTATACCAGCCGTTCTCGTTCATTAACTGCTCATGAGTGCCCCGTTGGACAATTTCCCCATTGTCAAGAACAATTATAAGATTTGCATGCTGAATGGCACTTAAACGATGGGCAGTAATTATCGTTGTCTTCCCTTTACGTTCTTGTCTTAAGGCAGATAAAATCGCTTCCTCCGTTTTGGCATCAACAGCCGACAATGAATCATCCAGTATCAATACCTCAGGCTGCATTAATAACGCCCGAGCAATGGAGATGCGCTGTTTTTGCCCGCCAGAAAGAGATACTCCACGTTCACCGACAACTGTATTATAGCTATCTGAAAACTGTAAAATGTCGTCATGAATATTTGCTAGCCTTGCAGCAGCATAAATCTCTTCTATATCTGCATGCGGCTTTGTAAAAGCAATATTTTCAGCAATGGTTGCCGAAAATAAAAAATGATCCTGTGGTACATAACCAATGGCTTCTCTTAGCTTTTCAATTTGAAAATGATTTAATGGGTTTCCGGCAAACATAATAGTGCCTTCATACCCTTCAAATTCACGAATCAATAATTTTAACAGAGTTGTTTTCCCCGCACCTGTTCTACCGACAACCCCTAACGTTTCTCCTCTATTCAGAGTAAAATGGATGTCCTTCAATAAAGGCATTTTATCTTCCGGATATGTAAAAGTAGAAAGGTTAAATTCAATATCCCCACTTGGAACCGTTTCTAGAGCGTCAGGAAGATCATAAATATCAACCTTTTCCGATAGGAGTGAGGTAACGCGATCATTTGAGGCACGCCCTCTTTCAACAATATTAAAGAGCCAGCCAAATGCCAGCATTGGCCAAATAAGCAGTCCCAAATAGGTCGTAAACGAGACTAACTCTCCTATAGTCATCTCTCCATTAAGAACATATTTTGCACCAAAGGCAATAGACAGGAAAAAGGAAATGCCTACTATTATTGAGATGGTCGGATCGAATAATGAATCGATTCTAGCAACTGAGACGTTCTTTTGAACGACATCTTCAGATTGCTTCTTAAAATCCTCAATGTCTTCTTTCTCTTGGCCAAATGTTTTAATCACTTTAATCCCTGTAACACTTTCCTGTGTTTTATCATTTAAAGCTGAAAATGCTTCCTGTGCCTTATGAAAGCGCTTATGAAGCATCGTTCCGTACCAGCTCGTTAAAATCGCCATGAGGGGCATCGGAATTAAGCTGATTAAAGTAAGTTTCCAGCTAATTGTTGCTGCCATGGCAATAATTACAAATCCTCCAGTTGCCAATGAATCCACAAGTGTCAATACACCTACTCCGGCCGTTTGCTGAATAGCTTGAAGATCATTTGTTGCGTGTGCCATCAAATCACCGACCCGCTTCTTTTGATAGAAGGATTGGGACATATTTGTGAAATGATGATAGAGTCTATTCCTTAATAGTTTCGATAGTTTAACAGCTGAGCCAAAAATCATGATACGCCAATAATATCGTAAAATGTACATGAGAAGGGCTGAACCTATTAACGCACCTAATAATTGAATGAGGTTGTTCCAAGTTAAAGTTTGATCCTTAATATGATCAACAAAAATACCTATCACTTTAGGAGGAACAAGCTGCAGCAAAGCTACAAGCAATAACATTAGGATTCCTATTAAATAAGCTTTTTTCTCTTGTTTAAAAAACCACATTAAATCTAAGAACACTCTCATCTCTTTAGTCCTCCAGGATTGAAAAAACTGAATCTAGGTTGTACCTGTCAAAAGGCATCCAGTGAAAGAAAATAATTGCCTTTTGAGCTTGATGCTTTAGCTTAAATAGTGTATCAAATATTACAAAAAATAGGAAGATTTATATAATGTGAATTTTAGTACATAAAAAAGCACCCATTACTGAGTGCCCGTCCACCATTATTTTGTTTGTTTATTCATGGCTGCCATCATTTGATTAATTTTCTTTTGCGATGGCTTTTGTCCCATCTGCATCATCATCATTTTTAACATTTGTTCATTAATTGGCGGATTTTTCTTTAAATAGCTCATCATATATTTTCGAGCAATGAAAAATCCTAGTGCTACGCCAGCAAGAAGTGCCAGAATACCAACTAGAATATAAGTCCACATTCAAATTTCCTCCTTCATGTTGTCTACAATACAGTGTACTAAACCAAAGGCTATTATACAATATTTGCTTTACGATTTTATCATATTTTAAACTAATTTTCTTTCCTTAATTGGTTTTAGCCAACCGTAACGATGATGTTCGATATCAATTGCCAGAAAAGATGACTCGCTTTTTCTAAGCACCTCAAAAAAGATTGTCTCCGCATCATAATTCCCACTTGCTTCTAATACTAAACAGCGGTCTTTTATCTCTAGTTTGGCACTGCTTCTTTTTCCCATTTCTATATAATATAACCCTTTATTAGTTAAAAAATCTTTATTTCGATACATCTGCTGGTTAATATATTGATGAAGTTTTAATCCCGGTATCGGCTTTGTTATAAATTGAATTTGTTTAGCCAGTATGGATTCCATAGTACCAGCCGCGTGCTCGAATTCTTGAAATAACTGAAAAAACATTCTCTCCCTGCCAAAATAATGGGAGGCAAATTCATCTTCAATTAAATATAACTGATAGGATCTCATCCAAACCTCTCCTTCCGGGACAACCCACTTTCCTCTCATTATAATCATATTGTTTTGAACATTGTGTCTTAAATCGTCAAAAACATCCTCTTATTTTGTCGAAACAAAGAAATTTTAGAAAATAACAGCTTTTAATGACAAAAAAGAAGAGCAGCTAGTGCTCTTCCTCATCGTATAAATTCTAGAATAATGATTTAACACGCGCCACAACATTTTCAACCGTGAAACCATATTCTGCCATGATTTTTTCACCCGGAGCAGATGCACCAAATTGATCAATGCAAAGGACATCTCCTTCATCTCCAGCATAGCGGTGCCAGCCAAGAGAAGCGCCCATTTCAATCGCTAATCTTCTCTTCACATCTTTAGGAATTACACTTTCCTTGTATTCCTTCGATTGAGCTTCAAAACGATCCCATGAAGGCATACTGATAACTGCTGCTGAAATACCTTCTGATTCTAAAGCTTTCTGGGCTTCAACTGCTAAGCTTACCTCTGATCCAGAAGCAATTAATAAGGCATCAGCTTTATCTTTGCTCGCAGGTGATACGACATATGCCCCTTTTGAAACGCCATCATATGCTGCTTCTTTTGTACCTTTTAATGTTGGCAGATCTTGTCTCGTTAAGACGAGGGCTGTTGGCTTATCAGTTGATTCCACCGCTAATTTCCAAGCTGCAGCTGTTTCATTTCCATCAGCAGGACGAACAACAGATAGGTTAGGCATTGCACGCAATGCTGCTAATTGTTCTATTGGCTCATGTGTTGGTCCATCCTCACCAACAGCAATGCTATCATGTGTAAATACATACGTAACAGGCAGCTTCATTAAGGCAGCTAGACGAATAGCCGGACGAAGGTAATCAGAGAATACAAAGAAGGTACCTCCAAATACTTTTAATCCTCCATGTAAAGCCATTCCATTTAAAGCAGCTCCCATTGCAAATTCACGAACTCCAAACCAAATGTTTTTTCCATCAAAAGTCTCTGGTGTAAAGTCTCCTGCCCCTTTAATCATTGTCTTATTTGAACCTGCAAGGTCAGCAGATCCTCCGATAAAGGAAGGAAGGTTTTTGGCAATAGCATTCAATGCCTCGCCAGATGACGAACGGCTCGCAATGCTTTTTCCTTCTTCATAAGCAGGTATTTCGTTTGCCCAACCTTGTTTAAGCTCGCTTTTAATGGCCAGGTCTAGCTCATTTGCAAGCTCAGGAAACTCATTTCTGTATTGAGCGAATAGGTCATTCCATTCTTGCTCCTTCTTAGCTCCTTGTTCTGCGACAAGCTTTCTGAAATGCTCATACACTTCTTCAGGAACGTAGAAGTCTTCTTCAAATGTCCATTTATAAGCTTCCTTCGTTAACTTTAATTCATCAGCACCAAGAGGAGCTCCATGAACATCAGATTTACCAGATTTATTTGGTGATCCATAGCCAATGACTGTTCTTACTTCAATAAGTGTTGGGTGGTTAACATCTTGTTTCGCTTCTTCTATTGCGTTTGCAATGTCAGTTAGATCGTTCCCATCTTCTACTCTTAAGTATTGCCAGCCATAGGATTTAAATCTCTGTTCAACACTTTCAGAGAACGACTTATTTAAGTCGCCATCAAGGGAAATATCATTCGAGTCGTAAAGCACTATTAATCTTCCAAGGTTAAGATGGCCAGCAAGAGAAGCTGCTTCTGCAGAAACACCTTCCATTAGATCTCCATCTCCACAAATGCTGTATGTATAATGATCAACTAGGTTATATTGATCTTTGTTATAGACTGCTGCTAAATGGCGCTCAGCCATTGCCATTCCAACTGACATTGCTATTCCTTGCCCAAGAGGACCTGTAGTTGCATCTACTCCAGGCGTATGACCAAACTCAGGATGTCCTGGGGTTTTGCTTCCCCATTGCCTAAAGTTTTTAATATCCTCCATTGATACATCATATCCCGAAAGATGAAGAAGGCTATATAGAAGCATAGAACCGTGGCCAGCTGAAAGAACAAAACGGTCACGATTAAACCACTGAGGATTTTTAGGATTATGATTCATAAATTGAGTCCAAAGTGTATAGGCCATTGGCGCTGCACCCATTGGCATTCCCGGGTGACCTGATTTTGCTTTTTCAATTGCATCAATAGATAAAGTACGAATAGAACTTATGGATAAAGCATCGTTTTGATCAAACATGTGAGACATCCCTTCTGCGAATAATTATTACTCTTCTAATATTAAAGATAGCGCCCTTCTAATACAACAAAATGTATAAATAATAATTAAAATTCTATTATTTATTATTTTGCCTTAAAAAGTTATGTATATGTAAGGAAGGAAACATTTGCTTTATTCCTTCCATTCATGTTTCTAATTTATTAATGCAGCGGATCTTTGTTTTGAATCTTTTTAAGCTTTTCAGGGGTAACATCATTTCCTTTAGGGTCAACAATGGTAACACCTTTAAGCGTAGTAAGCATAGATGAGCGGAAGGTCTCTAAATATTCTTTGCGAAGAGCAGACTGTTCCTTCGCCTCGGCTTCATTTAATCCTACTTTCTTTGCCTTGTTTGCAAGAGCATTAATTCGATTTAGTTTATCTTTTGGCAGCATAGTTAAGCTCCTTTATTTTTCATTGAATCCCATTGCCATGTTACTAAAAAAGAGCCATTTTGACAAGAAAGGGCTATTATGAAAAAACTCTACCTTACTAGATAGAGCTTCAGCTAAACATAAAAGAATTTATTCACATTATTTTTCGTTCACTTCTATTGTATCTATGTACTCCTGGTATCTACGATGTACTGTTGCTTTAGATATTTGATATCCAAGTCCTGTAAGGGTTGCTGCAATTTCAGAGAATGTTAAATCATTTTTCCTAAGTCTTACAATTTCCTCGATAGGAACCTCAATACGATCCCTGCCAGAATGCATGCCAAGATTTGTAAGGTTTTTCTCAGGTCTAAATCCTCTTTGGACAGCACGCTTCATTCCCCGTTTAATTTTTATATTATGAATTTTCCTTTGGTATTCCTCCACTAAACTTACGATATTTAATACCATTGAATCTGATTCAGAGAGCTGAAGTTCCCCGTTATGGGCAACACTATATAATAAAACCTCTTCTTTTAATATACAGTGCAGAATTGCCATTTTTGCATTGCCTCTGCCAAGTCTAGTTTCATCCTGTATAAGAACATATTTAATTTCTTTATCTTTAATAAGTGACAGAAGATCAATAATTCCATTGCGGTCTAAATCATAGCCGCTAGCCTGTTCACGAATGACTTGAACAATTTCGAATCCATGTTTAATTGCTAGCTCAGTTAATTCTTCCTCTTGTCTTGCCAGCGATGTTTCCTGTGATTCTTTCATCGTGCTAACTCTACAATAAATAATTGCTTTCATATGTAATGCCCTTCTACAAAGATATTTTTATTGGGAACTTGCTAACTCGGTATGAACCTCTGATGAATAATCCTTTAACACAGGAATGACGAGTTCGTCTCCAGGAAAGATTCTTTCCCCTGAGATTCCGTTATTCCGCTCGACCCAGCTAATAAACTCTATTTCTGTTAATTCATGATTCATTGAAAAGTCTTCGGCAATTTGCCATAATGTGTCGCCATCATTGACAGTAATCTTTATATAATTAATATTTTCGGATTCTCCAAGCTGATTTATTAAGATAAAGGCAGTAAAAAAGCTTAAAACGAATAGAATAATAGCATACGAATATCGATTCCACAATTTTTTCATACTTACACACCTCGTTAAGAATATATGTTCGGTTATTGATTTTATTATAAACCGAACATTTGTTTTGTGTCAACAATTATTCGAACTTATGTTTGTACTATGTTGCAAGTGGTGCTATAATTAGGGAAAGAAAATCATAAGAGGTGTGATTATGATGGCGAAATTATCAAAAAGGCAGCAGGATATATTAAATTTCATTAAAGAGGAAGTCAGACAAAAAGGTTACCCACCATCTGTTAGAGAAATTGGCGAAGCAGTCGGTTTAGCCTCCAGCTCAACTGTCCATGGCCACCTTGCCAGATTAGAAAGCAAAGGCTTGATTCGGAGAGATCCTACGAAACCGCGTGCGATTGAAATATTAGACTTAGAAGGAACTGTACAAGCTCCTGACTATAAGATCGTGAATGTTCCAATTGTAGGAAAGGTAACAGCTGGCCAGCCAATAACAGCAATTGAAAATGTTGAGGAATATTTTCCGCTGCCCGAAAGGCTGGTACCTGATGCTGATCATGTTTTTATGCTTGAAATTATGGGTGAGAGTATGATAGAGGCTGGGATCCTTGACGGAGATTATGTCATTGTGAGACAGCAGCAAACCGCTAATAATGGGGATATTATTGTTGCGATGACTGAGGATGACGAAGCTACTGTTAAGAGATTCTTTAAGGAAAAGGATTATATTAGACTTCAGCCTGAAAACTCTAGCATGGAGCCAATTATTCTTCGAAATGTATCGATTTTAGGCAAAGTTATAGGCGTGTATCGGAATATTCACTAGAACGAATGAAAGCGGGCATTTATTTGCCGGCTTTTTCTAATACAATGATTGTTAATTTCATATTTACCTCTATAAATATATGATTTTTTTACTACTTTATTTTCAGAGAAATGAATATTTATACACATTCTATTTATTGGAAAATTATATAAACTTATAGTACATCCAGAATCAACCTAAGGTCGCTAAAAAAATCTCGACTTTAGGAGGTGAAGTCCAAATGTATTTAAACATTTTCTTCGCTGTTTTGATTGGTGGACTTGTCGGTGCTGCAGGGCATATTCGAAAAGAAGGAAGAATTATCAAGCCTAGAAAAACGAAAAAATTCATTTACCTTGGTTATTTGGAAGAAGTTATTTTAGGTGGACTTGCTGCAGCTTTTTTAGTAATTTTTTCTGCTCCCGATTCAACATTAAAGGTTGTTTCATTATCTATTATTGCCGGTTTAGGAGGAGACACTCTGCTTAGATGTCTTGATTTCTTAAAAATAAGGGAAAAAGATCAGAATTAATTGTATTTATTTTATCCCTCCTAAATTAGCGGGGATTTTTTTTGTTGTTTACTCACTTTTATAAGGAGTTTATTATCTCCCCCTTTGTTTACAGAAGTGTTTTACCCTAATCCATTTAATAGAAGGAATGGGGATACCTATGAATCTCTTCTATCACCGATGTGATTAAAAAACGATTTGAACCAAATAAAGGTCATATCCCCTTAAAAATTACTCCATTCTTAAAATATGCCTGCTGTAAATCCCATTCATCTATATCAACTCTCTTCACTAAAAGTATAATTACACCAAATCTGTTTAAGAACAATATGCCAAAATTCGCTAACATGAGTATAAAATCGATTATTTATTCAAAAGTTATTAATGTAGTATATTATTTAATGAAGGAGTTTTATCCATGAAAATATTACAACGGATCGCTTTAGCTTTAGTAATTATTGGCGCTGTAAACTGGGGTCTAATTGGATTTTTTCAATTTGATTTAGTAGCAGCAATCTTTGGTGGACAAGATGCATTTTTGTCCAGAATAATTTATGGTCTTGTAGGTATAAGTGGTTTGATTTGTTTATCTCTTTTATTCGCACCAATGGACGAAGAGGTTGAACGTGACACGAACCTACAAGGCAATAGAAACCTTAATTATGCTACTGAGTTTGGAGAAGAAACAGATTTATCGAAATTAAGAGATGATGAATAACTTCCTTAAAGAAGGTGAGTAAAACTGCTCACCTTCAAGTTTTTCAACATGGCAGTATACAAATTTCTTCTGATGTAAATTTACACATTCGCAAGAAAACTGAAGAGATAGAATGAAGAAATTTGAGTATATTTAACGAATTTCCTCGAATTTTTTTATAAAACAAAATATGGAAATTATCGGGCAGTTATGTTTTGTACAACATTTTAATAAAGCTAACGGAAAACAAAAAACCGCTAGAGCATGATGCCCCAACGGTTAGAATGATTAATACGTCGTCATATACTGCTCGCGCTCCCAAGGATGCACCTGCGTGCGGAACATATCCCACTCAATCTCTTTCGCCTCTACAAAGTGTTCAAAAATATGTCCCCCTAATGCTGAAACGATAATCTCGTTTCCTTTCAGCTTATCAAGAGCTTCTGCTAATGTAGAAGGAAGGTCGTCAATTCCTTCAGCCTTTCTTTCTTCCTTACTCATTACATAAATATTTCGGTCAACAGATGCCGGTGGAATAAGGCTATTCTTAATCCCATCCAGGCCAGCCTTTAATAATACAGCCATTGCAAGATAAGGGTTTGCTGCCGGATCAACACTGCGAACCTCTACACGTGTGCTAATTCCTCTTGATGATGGAATACGCACTAGTGGAGAACGGTTCTGTGCTGACCAAGCTACATAGCATGGCGCTTCATACCCTGGCACCAAACGCTTATAGGAGTTGACTGTTGGATTTGTAACAGCTGTAAAGCCTGTTGAATGTTTCAGAATACCGGCAATAAATTGGCGTGCATAATCACTAAGCTGTAATTCCCCTTTTTCATCAAAGAAAGCATTTTTCCCTTCTTTAAATAAAGACACATTGCAGTGCATCCCTGACCCCGCCACACCGAAAAGAGGCTTTGGCATAAATGTTGCATGAAGGCCATGTTTACGAGCAATCGTTTTTACGACTAATTTAAATGTTTGAATTTGGTCGCATGCCGTTAGGGCATCTGCATATTTGAAATCAATCTCATGCTGTCCTGGAGCCACCTCATGGTGAGATGCTTCAATTTCAAATCCCATTTCCTCCAACTCAAGAACGATATCACGGCGGCAATTTTCACCAAGATCTGTAGGCGCAAGGTCAAAGTAACCCCCATTATCATTTAGCTCAAGTGACGGATCTCCATTTTGATCAAGCTTGAATAAGAAGAACTCTGGCTCTGGTCCAAGATTAAAATCATTAAAGCCCATTTCTTCCATTTCCTTCAAAATCCGTTTAAGATTGTTTCTTGGGTCCCCTTGGAATGGTGTTCCATCGGCATTATGAATATCGCAGATTAGACGTGCAACCTTTCCCTTCTCAGCAGTCCAAGGAAAGACAACCCATGTATCAAGATCAGGAAATAAATACATATCAGATTCCTCAATACGAACGAAACCTTCAATGGAGGAACCGTCAAACATCATTTTATTGACAAGTGCTTTTTCTAGCTGACTGATTGGGATTTCAACGTTTTTAATCGTTCCTAATATATCAGTAAATTGGAGACGAATAAATTTAACGTTTTGTTCTTCTGAAATTCTTTTAATGTCTTCTTTGGTGAATTTTGGCATAAATAAGTTCCTCCTTAGTAGTTAAACAAAAATCGTCAATGAAAAAAGCGATTCATATTTACTTGATGGGATGACGGCAAATGAAATCTTCCTGCCCTCACAATTTCCTTGCGCAAATGTCTTCTAATTTCATCATTTGAAATCTCTCGTTCTGCTTTTTCATCTTTAAATTGATGTGCAGGCCTCTGATCTTTCATAAAAAATAGCTGTTTAATTCCAGCCATATTTACCCCTTGGTCAATGAGGTCTTTAATTTCTAGAAGCTTATCAATATCATTTAGTGAAAACATTCTTCTATTGCCATCTGTTCTTGCTGGAGAAATCAATTGGTGTTCCTCGTAGTACCGAATTTGACGTGCAGATAATTCGGTTAATTGCATGACTGGGCCAATTGGGAAAAGCGGCATGGAACGGCGAATCTTGCTTCCAGTCACTTATTTCTCCTCCCTTTTCTATTTTATAAATAAATATATATGAATGTTAGGTTTCTTGTCAATATGATGTTAGGTTTCCTTACATGGATTTTTTTAAAAAAGAAAAGGACAGCTTATGTTGACGCTGTCCTTAGTATGTTCACTAATTAAATTTGAATGAAACCCTTTTCGATCAATCCATTTATCGCAGTACAAACGGCAACTTTCACGTGGGAATAGGTAAGTCCTCCTTGAACATATGCCACATACGGCGGTCTTATTGGGCCATCTGCTGAAAGCTCTATACTAGCTCCCTGCACAAAAGCTCCAGCTGCCATAATCACTTCATCTTCATATCCAGGCATCGCACTTGGATATGGAGTAACATGGGAATTAATTGGAGCAGCATATTGAATAGCCTGACAAAAAGCAATCATTTTATCACGGTCATCAAATTGGACTGACTGGATTAAGTCCGTTCTTTCTGCATCCCATTTTGGTGAAGAATTCATTCCAAGCCTCTCTAAAAATGCCGAAGTAAAAACTGCTCCCTTTAGTGCTTGGCCGACAATGTGAGGGGCTAGGAAAAAGCCCTGATACATTTCTTGGAGGCTGTATAGAGAGGCTCCGGCTTCCGCACCGATTCCCGGTGAAGTCATCCGATAGGAGCATGCCTCTACCAACTTCTCTTTCCCGACAATATACCCCCCTGTTTTTGCAAGTCCTCCACCAGGGTTTTTAATTAATGACCCAGCCATTAAATCCGCTCCAACATGGCATGGTTCTTTCGTCTCTACAAATTCTCCGTAGCAATTATCAACAAAAACAACTACATCTGATTTTATTTCCTTCACGAATTTAACCATCTCTTCAATCTGAGCAATTGTAAAGGAAGGTCTAGTGGCATACCCTTTTGATCGTTGAATTCCGATCATTTTTGTGTGAGGCTTAATTGCTTTTGCCACAGCTTCATAATTAACTGATCCATCTTCCATTAAATTAACAGCGTTATATGTAATTCCGAATTCCTTTAAAGAACCAACGCCATTTCCCCTTAGGCCCACTATTTCTTCTAATGTGTCATATGGTTTCCCGGTAATATATAGCAGTTCATCTCCAGGACGAAGCACCCCGAATAAGGCAATGGAGATCGCATGTGTTCCAGAAATAATTTGCGGACGCACAACTGCTGATTCTCCGCCGAATACTTCTGCATAGATCCTTTCTAATGTATCCCTTCCCATATCATCATAGCCATATCCGGTTGTCGGTATAAAATGAGAGTCACTCACCCGATTGTTTTGAAAGCTATTGAGCACACGAAATTGATTCTCATCAATTCTTTCATCAATACCTTTTAATACTTTAGCAATTTGCTGCTCCATTTCAGTAACAATTGGCTGCAGCTTTTCCCCATTAGATAACTGTTGAAACATGATGTTCTCCTATCTATACTTTATATTTATGCAACTGCCCAGCAATATGGTGGTTCTCTAAATAATAGCCTTTACATACATAAATTTGTTTGTCTTCATCGAAAAATAATTCTCGTAATATCGTTTCATTTTTGAGCTGGGAGAGAAGCTTCCCTTCTGTAGAAGGAACCTCTACATGATATAAACTCATCAATTCCAGAACCATGTTTTCTATCATGCTTTTTAACTCATTACGGTCCTGCTCTTCAAATGCACTGATTAGAATTGACTTTGTGTTTGCAATTGGAACAAAATCCGGATGCTTAATATCCCTCTTATTATATACCGTTAATTGTGGAATCTTCTCGTTTTCAAGTTCCTTCAATAGCTCATTAACCGTTTCTTCATGCTGATAATAGTCAGGACTTCCGCTATCCACAACATGCAGGATTAAGTCTGCCTCTTTCACCTCTTCCAGCGTGGAGCGAAATGCCGCTATTAGGGTCGTTGGCAAATCTTGAATAAAACCTACTGTATCCGTCAGAAGAGCCGTAAATCCGCTTGGCAGAATTAACTTTCTTGTCATCGGATCAAGTGTCGCAAATAACTGATTTTCTTCAAAGGAATCTGCCTCCGTCAGCCTGTTAAACAATGTTGATTTTCCAGCATTTGTATAGCCGACAATTGCGATTTGAAATGCTTTGTTCTTTTTTCTTCTTTCTCTATACCTGTCACGATGCTGAACAATAACAGATAGCTGGTTTTTTATTTCATTGATGCGGCTTCGAATATGTCTTCTGTCCGATTCTAATTTTGTTTCACCTGGTCCTCTAGTTCCAATTCCTCCTCCTAGTCTAGAAAGCTGTGTTCCCTGCCCTGTCAATCTTGGCAGCAAATATTGCAGCTGGGCTAATTCAACTTGGAGCTTCCCTTCTTTCGAACGTGCACGAGTCGCAAAAATATCCAAAATTAATTGAGTCCGATCAATTATTTTCGCATCTACAACTGCAGCAAGATTTCGAACTTGACTTGGTGATAGTTCATCATTAAAAATAATTAAATCTGCTTCTATTTCTTCTTGAAGGGCCGATAATTCCTCAACCTTTCCCTTCCCAATATATGTAGCCGAGTGGATGCGATCACGTTTTTGCGATAAGGTAGCGATAACCTTTCCCTTTGCTGTTTCAGTTAATGAGCCTAGCTCTTCTAGTGAATAGGCAAATTGCTGATCATCTTCATTTGTCTGGCATCCAACAAGAATTACTTTTTCAAAATTTTGCTTTTGCTCCAATCAGCATCCTTCTTTCCTTGTATACTCAATTACAAAAATCACTTAATACTATCATAACAAAATCAATCATTTAACTCTAATTTCTGTTCGTAGTACGTTTATTTTCAATAGGTAACTAAATACATTCTAAGAAATCGCTCTTTGCAAATTGAAAAAGGATTCCTGTTATGTGGAATCCTTCTCATATTAATCCTCTTCAAATACTAAGTCATTGCTCCGGAGTGTCACCAGTTCATGCCTATCATAGCTATTCTGCATTAATAATCTCATAGCCTGAGCCCTTATCGACTTTTCAATAACGTTTCGAATATACCTTCCATTTGAGAAGCTTACCGGATTTAAATGAGTTTTGATCCAAAGTAAATGGTCATTCAGCTTCTTTTCCGCTTCATGGCTTAACGTATATTCCCGATCCTTCAACATTCTGTCTCCAATTTCCATGAGCTGTGAAACGGAGTAATCCGGAAAGTCAATCACTAACGGAAAGCGAGAATGCAATCCAGGATTTAAAGTGAGAAAGTAGTCCATTTCCCTCGAATAGCCTGCAAGAATAAGAATAAATTCATGCTGCTTATCCTCCATATGCTTAACAAGCGTATCGATGGCTTCTTTTCCAAAATCCTTCTCCCCGCCTCTTCCAAGTGAATAAGCCTCATCAATAAACAAGATCCCGCCCATAGCCTTTTTTATTAAATCCCTCGTCTTCTGTGCCGTATGGCCAATATATTCACCAACGAGATCCGCACGTTCAGCTTCGATTAAATGTCCTTTTGATAACACATTCATTTTGAGAAAAAGCTTTCCGATTAATCTGGCAACTGATGTCTTACCAGTTCCAGGATTTCCTTTAAACATCATATGAAGGGCCTGTTTTCCTGCCTTTAGGCCTGCATCTTCACGTTTCTTATTTACATAAATCCACGCATATATTTCCTTGATCATTCTTTTCATTTCTTCCATTCCTACAAGAGCACCTAATTCTTCCTCTATATCTTTAAGTGCTGTATGCTCCGGTGGAATGACCTTAGGTAAGGTTTGAGTTTCAGGAAGTTCTTTCGTTAAGGTTCTGCGATTTTGTGAATTAAGGACGATGCTAATCTGTCCGTTGTTCTTCATTCGAATTGGCTGGTCCAAAAGCTTTCACCTCACGTTCTCAAAAACAGTATACGCCTAGAAGTTTAGATTGTGACAAAAGCCTATTTTCTTTCATAGAATCATAAAATGCCCACTTATATAAAAAGATTCCATATTTATATGTATTCATTTATTCCTTACTTCATTAAAGATTTTTGTAAAAGCCTAATATAAACCCTGCTGAATCCTGTCAATAAAATATAAAGGGCTCTGCTTCCTAAAAAGCAGAACCCTATTTCAACGCGGATAGCAATTATTGGTTTTCCATATCGATTTGAACATTACGCTGAGGCGCGAATGTAGAAATGGCATGTTTATATACAAGCTGTTGCTTTCCTTCAGATTCAAAAAGAACCGTGAAATTATCAAAGCCCTTTATTTGACCTCTAATCTGGAACCCGTTTAATAAAAACACGGTTACATTTGTATTTTCCTTGCGAAGCTGGTTTAAAAATTGGTCTTGAATATTAATAGATGTTTTCATCTTATATCCTCCTCTTTTATCTCTACTCTATGTATTCGATTTTATTTGCAGCTTTCCTTCAATATGCGTTGAAATTTCCGCAAGTTTTTTTTCAAGCATGCCTGTATTGACAACATCCGACATATCAAACCAATCAACATTCATTTTATTTCGAAACCATGTCAGCTGCCTTTTTGCATACCGGCGGGAATTCTGCTTTAACTGAGAAATCGTTTCCTCTAATGAAATGCTATGGCTAAAATATTCATAGAGTTCCTTATAGCCGATTGCCTGAATCGATTGGCAATCTTTAATTCCTTCGTTAAATAACCTTTCAACCTCGGCAAGAAGTCCTTCATTAATCATTAAATCCACTCTCGTATTGATTCGCTGATATAATATTTCCCTATCCATTGTTAACCCAATAACCGCTGCATTATACATCAGCTCTGGCTTCTGGTTTTCCTGTAATTCGTTTATCGTTTTTCCAGTACAGTGAAATACTTCCAATGCTCTTATCACTCGGCGGACATTATTAGGATGAATTCTTTCTGCGCTTACGGGATCAATCTTGCATAATTCGAGATGTACACTTTCATTCCCTTCGGCCTCTGCCTTTTTTTCAAGCATCAGACGAAAGGCCTCATCAGACGGGGCATCTGAGAAGTGATAATCGTAAATAACGGATTGGATATATAAACCCGTTCCGCCCACAATCATTGGCAATTTCCCTCTTAAAGTAATTTCTGTGATTTTTTCTCTGACAAGTTCCTGAAATTCTGCAACAGAAAAAGGCTCCATTGGATCTTTAATATCAATTAAATGATGAGGAATTCCTTCCATTTCATCCGGTTTAATTTTTGCTGTGCCAATATCCATTCCTTTATAGATCTGCATTGAATCACCGCTAATAATTTCTCCATTCAAACGCTTAGCCAATTCAACACTTAGCTTCGTTTTCCCTACCGCAGTTGGCCCAATAAGCACAACAAGCTTTTCTTTTTCCATAAATCTGTTCACACTGCCTTTATAGAACTACGTTAGTCAAAAGCACCTTAATACGAAAGGGCAAAGGCGCTGTCCTTCCTATAGTATCATAAACATAAACGACTTTCAGTTGTTATGCCTGTAAATAGATGGATACATTTTTCACATTTAAATATTATTGACATAATTCCAATGATTTATTCAATATTCTACTCTATTAAAATTTTTCACGTTTAATGGTTTTATTTTCATGTTTCATTACAATTTATTAACGATTTCATAACAATTCAATGGATACCCCCTAAATCATGATAGTTTAGTAGAAGAATATCGAGAGTAGTTAGATATTCAGTAATAGATTAGGTGGGAATAATTAATGATGACAACTTCTGATTTAGGCATTGATTTAGGGACAGCTAATATCTTAGTATATAGTAAAAATAAAGGAATCACTTTTAATGAGCCTTCTGTTGTAGCACTTGATACGAATACGAAAAAGGTGTTGGCTGTAGGAAAAGAAGCAAAAGAAATGATCGGGAAAACACCCGGAAGAATTATTGCTATTCGCCCATTAAAGGATGGCGTCATAGCTGATTATGATACGACAACTGAAATGCTGCGATATGTCATTGCAAAAGCAACAAAAAAGGCTGGCTTTGCCATTAGAAAACCAAATGTAGTAATTTGTACTCCATCAGGCTCAACAAGTGTTGAAAGAAGAGCTATACATGATGCTGTTCGTCATGCAGGTGCAAAACATGTACATTTAATAGAGGAACCCGTAGCTGCGGCGATTGGAGCTGGCTTACCTGTAGATGAACCTATCGCCAACGTAGTAGTGGACATCGGCGGTGGATCGACGGAGGTAGCTATCATATCCTATGGCGGTGTTGTTGCCTGTCATTCTATTCGTGTGGGCGGTGATAGATTAGATGAGGATATTATCCAATTTGTTCGGAAAGATTTTAACGTTTTAATTGGAGAACGAACAGCTGAGAAAGTTAAAATGGAAATTGGTTATGCACTTATAGATCATGATGAATTAAAAATGGAAATTCGCGGAAGGGATCTTGTTACAGGCCTTCCGAAAACTATTACTTTATCATCTTATACCGTACGGGATGCTATTAAAGAATCGTTGCTTCACATACTTGAGGCCATTCGTGCCACTTTAGAAGAGAGTCCTGCTGAATTATCTGGAGATATCGTTGATAGAGGTGTTATTCTATCGGGGGGCGGCGCACTCATAAACGGAATGCAGGAATGGCTTTCCACGGAAATTTCTGTTCCTGTTCATCTCGCTCCAAGTCCGCTTGAATCAGTTGCGATTGGGACAGGCAAGGCATTGAAGTATATCGGTAAATTACAAACTGCTATTAAATAAAGGATTAAGGGAGCATTATTCATACGGATAATGCTCCCTTTATTAACTTTAGTTTACATAATAAAATTATTGACATGTTATTGATGTTGGTGTCGATAAATCTTTTAAAAAATCTACCATCATTCGTAAAATTAATATGTTTAATAATATTCATTTAGACAATAGAAGGTATTGCCATTCATAATTTTAATCCTAATTTCTTCTTTAACGGGATACTGTAGCAGTCATCACACACTCCATTATTATCTAGATACTCACGTTCATCTGTTATCTCCAAGGTGCAATTCGAGCAAATCCATTTTTCAAATACTTGCTCCATTGCCTCATCTCCTTTTTTCATACATAATTCGGGAGATTCAAGCAAATTCCTGCAACAATTTTATAAATTTCTTCAAATTCCACATTGAATAATTCTACAAAATACTCAGCATCCTATATATGTGTTAAGGAGGTGATATGAATTGTCAAATCCAGCTAATGATAATAAGAAGCAAAAAAATATATCATTTAGTAATAGTAAAGACTCAGGGTCAGAATATCATAGAGAACATGCGGGTCATGTTGAAGGATACGGTGAAACGTACCCAACTGCTAAAAATATGTCTAATACGAATGACCAATAATTATTAATTTTCAAGAGTGAATAAGATTATAGTTCACTCTTTTTCACATATTTCGAAAGATTTTTACTAAAAGAATTACTAATTGTTTTTCCAATCTAATTGCTGCATTACATTTCTTGTTGTAAAACTAAATATTGTCAAAATGTAGTCAAACTATGAAAAAAACCATTGAAGAATCTTATTTTATCAAGATTTCTTCAATGGTTTACATTACATAACTCTTTTAAACATCTTCTCCATCTCGTACGTCGAGTACTGAATAATTATCGGACGCCCATGTGGACAGGTGAAGGGGTCAGATGTCTGTCTTAATTCATCAAGCAAGGCTTGAATTTCATCATTCCTTAAATGATGGTTAGCTTTGATAGAAGCCTTGCAGCTCATCATGATCGCAGCTTCTTCCCTTAGCTTCTTAATATTAACCCTCTTCATTGATAGGAGCTGCTCAATCATATCCTCAATAATCTCCTTCTCTTCCCCTTTAGGAAGCCATTGAGGATGAGAGCGGATAATAAAGCTATTATGGCCAAACGGCTCGAGGAAAACGCCAACTCTTTCCAATTCACCTTTATATTCATTAATTTTTATATACTCATCTGTTGAGTAATCAAAGGTTAACGGAATGAGCATATCTTGCAGCTCACTCGCTACTTGTCCAACCTTTTCTTTAAAAAACTCATATTTAATGCGCTCTTGTGCAGCATGCTGATCGATGATATATAATCCCTTCTCATTTTGAGCGAAAATATACGTTCCGTGCATTTGTCCAATAGGGTATAACGGTGGAATTCGCGTTCGCTCTTGCTGATCTATTCTTACCATATTTGAGTTCTCTATTGTTTCAGCACTTTCTTCATATGTGCTTAAATCCTGTTCAACATAAGTTGAGATCATTTCCGGCATTGGCTCCACATCATCTGTTGTCAGCTCAGTTGTCAATCTTTCTTCCTTAACAATATAAGCTGGCTGAACAAACCTTTCCTCATTAATTACCTTTCTCTCAGGAATATGATCTAATTGCAAAAAGGTTTGTTCCTGTTTTGGTTTAATTGACTTTGGCTCGGTAAATCCTGCCGGAATCAGCTCTTCTTTCTTAAAAGCGGCTTTTATTGATTGAATGACAAGTTCATATAATTCCAGCTCCTTACTTAAACGGACTTCCATTTTTGAAGGATGGACATTGACATCAACAAGTAAAGGATCCATATGAATATTAATTAATGCAATAGGATATCGACCAATAGGAAGAAGGGTATGGTAGCCTTCCTGAATTGCCTTTGCTAAAGCATAGTTCTTTATGAATCTGCCATTGATCATCGTTGAAATATAGTTTCTGGACGCTCTTGTAACTTCAGGATAGGCAGCATAACCGCTAATTTGGAAATCCAGAGAGCTTGCTTGTATAGGTATCATTTTTTTCACGATATTCATTCCGTAAATAGCAGCTAGAACCTGGCGAACATCTCCATTCCCATTCGTATGAAGCAGCTTTCGGTCATTATGAATAAGCCGGATTGATACTTCTGGATGTGCAAGAGCCAATCGATTAACCACATCCGTTATATTACCAAGCTCAGTATGAATGGTTTTCATATATTTTAAACGTGCAGGTGTGTTAAAGAATAAATCAGAAACAATTAAATCTGTCCCTTTTCTAGCAGGCGCTTTTTCTACCGCTCCAATTTTACCGCCTTCAACCACAACTTTTGCACCGATATCTCCAGTGGAGGTTTTCATTTCAACCTTTGAAACGGAAGCAATACTTGGCAATGCTTCCCCCCGGAAACCTAGCGTACGAATGCGAAATAAGTCATTTTCATCCTTTATTTTGCTTGTCGCGTGGCGCTGGAAAGCAGTTAGGACATCCTCTTCAGCAATTCCGTCCCCGTTATCTATGATCCGAATTTTGGCCAATCCAGCTTCTTCAGTTTCAATTTCAATAATTGTACTCCCTGCATCAATCGAATTTTCCACTAGTTCCTTTACAACGGATGCTGGTCGCTCCACAACCTCGCCTGCTGCTATTTTATTTGAAAGTGCATCATCAAGTTGAATTATTTTCCCCATGCCTTTTCACCTCCAATTTTGAATGTCTTCCGTGAATTTCCAGGGACATTTATCCTTTTAGTTTTTTATGGAGTTCATAAAGGATGTTTAATGCTTGCATTGGTGTCATATCCAAAATATCAAGTGTTTTTACTTGTTCCAATGCTTGCTTTTCCTTAGAATTGACAGGTTTTTCTTTTACTAGTATTGGTTCGTCAAAGAATGAAAGCTGGGAATCGGACTCTGCTGGCGGTTGTGTTTCTTTTTTTGCCGGTACAGAAGCATGTACTGGTACCTTTTGCTCGAAGCCTGTTAAAATCTCGTTTGCTCGATGAATTAGTTCTTCAGGCAATTCAGCAAGTTGAGCAACATGAATACCATAGCTTTTATCCGCTGCTCCTTCTTTAATCTTATGAAGGAAGACAACTTTCCCGTTTTGTTCAACGGCACTGACATGCACATTTTTTAATTTTTCAAGACTCTCTTCCAAAACCGTTAATTCATGGTAATGCGTAGAAAATAATGTTTTCGCTCCAATTCGATCGTGGATATACTCAATCATCGCTTGAGCTAACGCCATTCCATCATATGTGGATGTACCGCGCCCGATTTCATCAAAGAGAATAAGACTGTTTTGCGTTGCATGAACAATAGCATTTTTCGCTTCAAGCATTTCAACCATAAAGGTACTTTGGCCTGAAATTAAATCATCTGCTGCACCAATTCTTGTAAAAACTTGATCAAAAATTGGCAAAACCGCCTCCGAGGCTGGAACATAACAGCCAATTTGCGCAAGGATTGCTGTAAGGGCAATTTGTCTCATAAATGTACTTTTCCCCGACATATTAGGACCTGTGATTAAGAACATCTCACTTTCAGCGTCCATATAACAATCATTTGGTACATACTCCTGGGCATTCATTACCTTTTCAACGACTGGATGCCTTCCATCCTTGATCATTAATCTGCTTTCCTTCGAAAACAATGGCTTCACATAATGTCTCTCTTCACTTACAGTTGCAAAGCATTGAAGAACATCAAGCTCACTTATTAATTTAGCTAACACCTGCAGCCTAGGGATAAATCCCTTAATATGCTCACGAAGACTTAAGAAAAGCTCATATTCAAGCTCAACACTTTTTTCCTCTGCCTGCAGGATCAGTGCTTCTTTTTCTTTAAGCTCTGGTGTAATAAATCTTTCTGCATTTGTTAACGTCTGCTTCCTCTCATATTGGCCTTCTTGGAGATGATGAAGATTGGCACGAGTCACCTCGATATAATAGCCAAAAACGCGGTTATAGCCGACTTTAAGAGATTTAATACCCGTCTTCTCCCGCTCCTGTTTCTCAAGCTGGGCAATCCATGTCTTTCCATTTCGAGTGGCATCACGGAACTTATCTAGTTCTTCATTATAGCCATCCTTTATCATATTCCCGTCTTTAACAGAAATCGGTGGATTTTCTGCAATGGCTCTTTCAAGCAAATCAACAATTTCTTCACATGGATCAAGACGATTAGAGAAATTCTGAGCCTCTGTACTTGAAAGTTTCATTAAGAGATTCTTTATTCCAGGAATTTGCAGTAAAGATCTTCTGAGCTGGATTAAATCCCGGGCATTCACATTACCGAAGGCGACCCTTCCTGCAAGCCGTTCCAGGTCATAGACCTCCTTCAAGTTCTCTCTAAGTTCTTCCCTTTCAAAATACAGCGTTTTAAATGTTTCAACTAGATTCTGCCGACGTATAATTTCCTCTTCATTCACAAGAGGACGATCGATCCATTGTTTTAATAATCGGCCCCCCATGGCTGTCTGTGTTTCATCTAAAAGCCAAAGCAATGACCCCTTTTTTCCTTTGGAACGTATCGTTTCAGTTAACTCAAGATTCCGCTTTGAGAAATAATCGATTTTCATATAATGATGTGTTTGATAGATTGTAACTTTCTGCAGATGATCTAAGCTTCTCTTTTGTGTTCGATAAAGATAGTTAATCAGTCTGGAAATGGTTTGCTGAAACTTGTCCTGATTAATATCTTCAAGCAAATGTTCGTAGTGATTCTTTTGTAAATGATCATTCTCTATGGAAAAGGTCATTTCAGTCCGTTCTTTCATTTTCTGCTGCCATTCCTCATTAAAGCTGGAGGAAACGACAACTTCCTTCGCACCTAAAAGCGAAATTTCATTTAACACTTCATCAAAACCTGAAGTCAGCAGGGTAACCTTCGTTTCTCCAGTAGAAAGATCACTAAAGGCAAATCCAAAAGAACCATCATCAAAATGTGTAATAGAAGCTATATAATTATTTTCCTTGTCATGAAGACCTTTCCCCTCCATCATCGTCCCAGGGGTAATCAGCTGCACGACCTCTCTCTTCACAACACCTTTAGCTTGTTTCGGATCTTCCGTTTGCTCACAAATTGCTACTTTATATCCCTTTTCTATTAATTGTTCAACATAGCCGGGAGCAGAATGGTAGGGGACGCCACACATCGGAATACGATCCTCCGAGCCCCCTTCTCTGCTAGTTAACGTGATCTCAAGTTCCTGTGAAGCTTTAATAGCATCTTCAAAAAACATCTCGTAAAAATCACCAAGACGAAAAAATAAAAAGGCATCCTGATAATCTGCCTTTACACTTAAATATTGCTGTATCATAGGCGTATAACCTGCCATAGTATCCTCCAATGTAACAAAAATATCTTTATGAATATATTTATTTCAGCAGCTTCTGCTGAAAATGATATTCTCATTATAACATAATCCTCTAAAATGAATGTTCTGACAAAATTAAAATGCAGCAATCCTTTAAAAAGATTGCTGCATTTTACTAGACTGATTAATACTGACAAATTAGTTTTTTTCCAAAGCCAGTTTTAAGCCAAAAAGAATAAGAATGCCTCCTGTTAACCCTTCTACCGCCTTCATTGTAGAAGGTTTTTTCATAAATGCACTAATATAATTAATTAAGTAAATGTAGAAAATAAACCATATGAGAGTTAAGACTGTATAGGTTAAGCCCAACGCTAAAAATTCAAGAAAAGCATTATCTCCTTTACCGGCAAATTGAGGCAAAAAGGTCAAAAAGAATACGGCTACCTTTGGATTAAGTAGATTTGTCAGGAAGCCTTGACGGTAGTAAGATGTATTTTTATATTTATCTTCTTGATTAGTATTTTGGCTTGTCTGAGGATGTTTTTTCAAAATAAATAGGATTGATTTACAGCCAAGATAGATTAAATAAATGGCACCAACATATTTTAATATTGAAAATAGGAAGGCTGACTTAACAATAAGAGCAGACAAACCAAATACAGCTGCTAGTGTATGAATGAGTAGAGCAGTAAGAGTCCCAAAGGTAGTTTTCATTCCTGCAGCGGTTCGTTTTGAAATCGTATTTTTCGTAATAATGGCTGTATCAGGACCTGGCAAAATAATTAACATAATACACATAAAGATAAAAAGCCAATAATTTTCCACTTGATTAACCTCCCATTAAATTTTTATTCATTATATAACAAGTTTGAATATTTAAACATATATTCTTTTAATAAAAAAGAAAAACTAGGAGCAAAACCTCCTAGTTAACTTTTATTCCTCTTCATCTCCAACTAAGAAATCTGGATTTAAATCTTCAAACTCTTCGTCATCAACATCCGTTCCCCATTCCTCGTCTTCACAATCGCATTTTCCAGGATGGATGGCTACACAAACCTTTGTTTCACCGATCACTTCAACGAGAAATTCTCTTTCAACATGGACAATGATTCTATTTCCATTTGGTGAAATGACTGCTTCAGTGCAGTTCGGCTGCTGTAATACTCGTGCTACTACTTCTAGATCATCTAAACTGTCCGGATCACGGTATTTAAGTTTTATGACATCCTTATATTCGACACGTTCAGTTACTACTTCTGTTCTTGTATTATTGTCAAAGGAATACCAAACGTTAATGTCATATGTGCCGCAAACTTCGACTGTTTTCCCGACCTTTTTCGCATCGTACTTATGGTTTATGATCCAGCATCCAAGAATGCTTGATGGATGATGTTTAGGGCTAATCGTATGATTGGACTGTGTAAATTTACGTCCTTTCGCTACGACCGCCTTGGTTATAATCTCTCTGTATTCTCCCATTGCGAGCGAACCTCCTCATTCATTTTCACTTCATCCTATGCGGGATATTAGACTAGTGTGCGATATTTATTGATGAATGTTTGAGTAAAAGTATTGGCATATTTCATAGTATGCTTTTTCTTTAGGAGTGTGCCCACAATAGGCTTACTCAAGATTTTACACAAAAAAACTCCTTTCGGAAATAAGTCCAAAAGGAGTTCTGAATAACTATTTTATTAATGGTGTGAGCAGTCGCTATTTTTTATTTGTGCACCTGTTTCTCCGCTTAGAAGGTCTCCGCCAGTTGTCAAAATGATCTCGTCTGTGACAGTATTAGAAATGACGGACGCAACTATTTGAAGGAGTTCATTCACTTCAATTTGTGATTGCTTGAACTCTTGCACGACAGGAATTTCATCCAATTCGTTCTGAAGGGATTCAATTTTGTCCTCAGTCTTTTTTAGTGCTTCCATTTTGCCGAAATGCTGCAAATTAACTGCTTGCTTTTGCAAACCTTTAATATTAGAAATAGTTGCTTTTACCTTTTCATTTCCATGAATTTGGGCTTCAGCACGTTTAAAAAAGTCAACCTCTTCTGTTTCTGCAATCATTTGTGCAAGCTCTTTTGCTCTTGCTACAATGTCATCCTTTGTGTATTTACCCATCTTACTCCACCTCTACCGCATCTAGTTCTTCAACCATTTCTCCGTTTAGTGACCAAGTTTTAGCATCTGTAATTTTCACCTTTACAATTTTCCCGATTGCTGATTTTGGACCAATAAAGTTAACCAGCTTATTTTTTCTCGTATAGCCTGCTAACACATCTGGATTGTTTTTACTTTCGCCCTCTACTAAAACTTCAACTGTTTTGTCTTGATATTTCTTCATTGCCTCAGCAGAAAGCTCATTAACTAGCGCATTTAAACGCTGTAAACGCTCCTTCTTGACTTCCATCGGAACATTATCCTGCATTTTTGCTGCAGGTGTGCCTTCACGAGGGGAATAGATAAAGGTATAGGCTGACTCATATCCTACCTCACGATATAAGGAAAGCGTTTCTTGGAACTGCTCTTCTGTTTCATTCGGATAACCGACAATGATATCAGTAGTAAATGTTGCATTAGGAATAGCAGCTTTAATTTTTCGAACAAGCTCTAAATACTGCTCTCTCGAGTATTTCCGAGCCATGATTTTAAGCACTTCTGTTGAACCTGATTGAACAGGCAAGTGAATATGCTCTAAGAGATTTCCGCCTTTTGCCAAGACTTCAATGAGATGGTCATCAAAATCTCGTGGATGGCTCGTCGTAAAACGGACACGCGGGATATCAATCTTACGAATTTCATCCATAAGATCTCCAAGACCATATTTAATATCTTCAAAGTCTTTCCCGTAAGCATTAACATTTTGTCCAAGCAGGGTAATTTCTTGATAGCCTTGAGCTGCTAATTGTCTAACTTCTTGAATGATGTCCTCTGGACGGCGGCTTCGCTCTTTCCCCCGAGTAAAAGGTACAATACAATAAGTACAGAACTTATCACAGCCATACATAATATTAACCCAAGCTTTAATATTGCCTCGACGTACTTTTGGAAGATTTTCGATAACATCTCCCTCTTTAGACCATACTTCAATGACCATTTCTTTTGACATATATGCTTCCTTCAGGATGTTAGGAAGACGGTGAATATTATGTGTACCAAAAATCATATCAACTTGATTATAGGTTTTAAGAATTTTGTTTACGACAGACTCCTCTTGTGACATACAGCCGCAAACACCAATAAGCAAGTCAGGTTTTTCCTTTTTCAAATGCTTTAAGTGGCCAAGTTCACCGAACACTTTATTTTCAGCGTTTTCGCGAATCGCACAAGTATTTAAAAGAATGACATTGGCATCTTCCACAGTATCAGTTGGTTCATAGCCAAGCCCCATAAAGATTCCTGCCATGACTTCTGTATCATGCTCATTCATTTGGCAGCCATATGTGCGGATATAAAACTTTCGGCCCTGTCCCATTCCATGAAATTCTTCCGGAATATCAAAATCTTTATGATATTTTACTTCTTCTTTTCCACGCTTTTTGGCATCCTTCAAGGATGGCGGTGTAAACACGGTCTCAAAGTACTTACTGTAATCCTTTTCGGATTTTTTGTCCGTTGGATTATCAGCTACTTTGATTTGTTGTGTAAGCTCTTTACGTTGTTCTTCATTCATTTAAAATCTCCTTTCTTCCATCAATTAGAAAGAATAAAATTATTATATTGTAAACATACAATTATTAATTATAAACTCATTAGCGCAAAACAACAATAATGTTCATCATTTCTTCAATTTTTGACACAATAACTTAAACGTAAACAAAAAGAAACCCAAGGAGCTGGGTTTCTTTTCAGCCAAAACGGCTTAAACAAATTCTTCAATTAATTTATCAAAGTGAGCCTGATCTAATTTAAGGTCAGCTTGAGTTAATGGCTCCTCAGAATAGCCTTTTAATAACTCTTGGTATGATTTGCGCTCTTTGTTTTGATAGATAAGGCCTGTTACTAGACCATTATGCTTCATTAATGTTTGCATTGCCATTTCACGGTTAGAAGAATCATAGCCTTCAACATCGCTAAGCTTTGTTAAGTTCTCTTTAAACCAGTCATACGTGTTCACTTTATTATAAGTTACACATGGGCTGAATACGTTAATTAATGAGAAGCCATCATGGTTAATTCCAGCTTCAATTAATGCTGTTAAGTCTTTAAGGTCAGTCGAGAAGCTTTGGGCAACAAATGTTGCGCCAGCAGTTAAAGCCATTTCCATTGGAGCAATAGCTTGTTCAATTGATCCTTCAGGCGTTGATTTTGTTTTGAAGCCTGTTGCTGAACGCGGAGACGTTTGCCCTTTAGTTAAACCATAGATTTGGTTATCCATAACAATATACGTAATATTAACATTACGGCGAATGGCGTGGATCGTATGCCCCATTCCAATAGCAAAACCATCACCGTCTCCGCCGGAAGCGATAACTGTTAAATCACGGTTTGCCATTTTTACACCTTGAGCAATCGGCAGGGAACGTCCATGAATTCCATGGAAGCCATATGAATTAATATATCCGGAAATACGTCCAGAACATCCGATTCCTGAAATTACCGCTAAATTCTCAGGTTCTAAACCGACATTAGCAGCCGCACGTTGGATAGCCGCTTGTACAGAGAAATCTCCGCAGCCTGGGCACCAGTTTGGTTTTACATTATTTCGAAAATCTTTAAATGTTGCCATTTAGAACAACTCCTTGCAATTTGTGTGAATTTCATGTGGCAAGAATGGATTTCCGTCGTACTTTAACATCTTGTGAATCTTATCAGCATGTCCGACGTTCATCTTAATAATGTTTGCCAATTGCCCAGTAGCGTTGTTTTCAACAACAGCGATCTTTTTAGCTGATTTTACGAGCGGCAATACTTCATCAGTTGGGAACGGATGAATTAAACGAATTTGTGCATGGTTCACTTTTAAACCATCTTTTTCAAGGCGTCCCATTGCTTCTTCAATCACCCCACGAGTTGAGTTAAAGCCAATAATTAGTAAATCAGCTTCTTCATGTGGTGCATTTTTGTGTACAGGTGTATTGAATTTAATGTTTTCGATTTTGCGGAAACGTTTATCCATTTGCGCTTTACGATTTAACGCAGATTCAGATGGCTTTCCTGTTTCATCATGCTCAACACCTGTAACATGGTGAATCCCATTCTTCATTCCAGGAATAACACGTGGTGAAACCCCATCTTCAGTTACTTCGTATCGCTTAAAGTAGCCGCCTTCTGCTTCAGGTAAATCTCCAGTTTGAAGTTTTCCGCGGCGTACTTCAACTTTATCTAATTCTAGCGGTTCTACTGTTTGTTTCCCTAAGGACAGCTGAAGATCAGAAAGAACAATAACAGGGCATTGATATTCTTCAGCAAGGTTAAATGCTTCTGCTGTATCATAGAACGCTTCCTGTACAGTACTTGGAGCCATTACGATTTTTGGAATTTCCCCATGTGTACCATAAAGCATCGCCATTAAGTCAGACTGTTCTTGTTTCGTTGGAAGGCCAGTAGATGGACCTCCACGCTGTGTATCAACAATGACAAGTGGAGTTTCAGTCATACCAGATAAACCAATCGCTTCCATTTTCAATGCAAGACCTGGTCCAGCTGACGCAGTTAGAGAACGAACTCCGCCATAGTTTGCTCCGATTGCCATTGTAACCGCAGCGATTTCATCTTCAGTTTGAATAACAGCTCCGCCAAGCGGTGGAAGCTTCTTAATTAAATATTCCATAATTTCAGACGCTGGAGTAATTGGGTAAGCAGCCATGAAACGGCAGCCGCCAGCAAGAGCGCCTAGTGCAATGGCATCGTTACCAATCATAAATAAACGCTTTTTGCCATCAGCCTTCTCTAGCTCCATTAATTCTGTTGTTTCACTAAGGTTTTCTTTCATAAAGTCATAGCCAGCTTTAATGGCTTCCATATTTTTATCAACAACTTGTTGGCCTTTTCGCCCAAAAATCTCTTGAACTACTTCTTCAAATACGTTAATATCTAAGTTCAACACTGCGCAAGTTGCTCCAACTGCAACCATGTTTTTCATTAGGGATGTTCCTAATTCAGTTGCCAATTCAGTGAATGGAACAGCATACATAGCAGCATTTGTATCTTCAGGCTTATTAGGACTAAATTTGGCATCCGCAATAATGACACCTTTATCATGTAGTTCCTTGTAATTAAGATCAATTGTTTCTTGGTCAAAAGCTACCAAAATATCAAGATCATCAGAAATAGATCTTACTTGTGTAGTACTGACACGGATTTTGTTGTTCGTATGACCGCCTTTAATTCTTGATGAGAAATGACGGTAACCATACAAATAGTAGCCTAAACGATTTAATGCGATTGAGAATATTTCACCAGTACTCTCAATACCTTCCCCTTGTTGCCCTCCAACTTTCCATGAAAGTTGATTGATCATGACTTACACCCCTTTGGATACGTTAAGAAAATATATGAAAACGTTTTATACAATTAGAATAGTACTCTTATATGGTTCTAAAATCAGTTTTTTTTGACTAAATGAAAGGGTACTAAACGCTTTCAATTCTAGACCTAGTTCTTAAAAAAAGCAACCCTTTCAGACTAATTTTGGTGAAAATTTGAATATTTTATTTTTGAAATCAGTATAATAATTAAGTTGATGCCGTGTAAGCTTCACAGCCTATTTTCATCGCAAAAAAAGACCTGTTTGCATTTATGCAACAGGTCAGCTTTCATTAAAGATTCTTTATCTTGGCTCTACAATTAATTTAATAGCAGTCCGTTCTTCCCCATCAATCTTAATATCTGTGAATGCCGGGATACAAATCAAATCCACTCCGCTAGGCGCGACAAATCCTCTTGCGATAGCTACTGCTTTAACCGCTTGATTTAGTGCGCCCGCACCAATCGCTTGGATTTCTGCGCCGCCTCTTTCTCGCAAAACACCTGCAAGCGCACCAGCTACAGAATTAGGATTAGATTTTGCTGAAACTTTTAATATTTCCATTCCTAGCTCCTCCTTGTTTTCCCCTCCCGCATGTTCATGACCAAAGCTTCCTACATGCCTTCTTTTGGAAATGAACATATCAGGTATAGATCATTCCATTGCTACTATATTCATTTCTCAATTCACATATTCCGGCTTGGACAAAATTATGGAATTATTCCTTTATGGATGGACACCTCTAAGCAAAAAATAACTGCATCTCATTTACCATTTTCGGCAAATAGACACAGTTATTAGTTAAGAATAAAAAGGATGATCCTCATTAATTAATATCGGAGTCACTTTCTTTGCTGTCCCGGTTTGATTATCAATTTCAATCAGCACAGCACTAAGTTGTGAACGGCCTTCTTTCGGGACTTCAAATCTGACAGGCAAGCTGGTAATAAATCTTTTTAACACGGCTTCCCTTTCTACTCCTAATATCCCATCATATGGTCCTGTCATGCCAACATCTGACATATAAGCAGTTCCATTCGGCAGAATGCGATGATCTGCTGTTTGCACGTGAGTATGAGTTCCAACGACTGCTGAAACCCTCCCATCAAGATACCACCCCATCGCCTGCTTTTCACTTGTTGCTTCTGCATGAAAATCCACAAATATTATTGGTGTTCTTTTTCGTGCTTCAAGAACAAGTTCATCTGCTTTTCGAAACGGACAATCAATCGCAGGTAAAAATGTTCGCCCTTGCAAGCTGATAACCGCCACTTCCATTGCATTATATTTCACATAAACAATCCCATTCCCTGGGTTTCCTTCTGGGAAGTTTGCAGGACGAACTAAATATTTTGCCCTATCAATAAAATCAAATATTTCTTTATTATCCCAAGTATGGTTTCCGAGTGTGACAGCCTGTGCTCCTGCTTCCAAGAAGCCTCGGTAAATCTTTTCTGTAATGCCTTTGCCTCCTGCAGCATTTTCCCCATTAATAATCGTCATTTGTGGACGGTATTTTTCCTTAAGCTTTGGAACATATTCCTTTATCATGTCTCTCCCTAGTGAGCCAACAACATCCCCTACAAATAATATGTTCATATTTTTGTCCCTTCTTTGCTAAATTCTTCTTATTATGCCGGAATAGGCAGTTAATGTTTATAATCCCACCCGTTCTTACAGTTTATTTATGTATTTTGCTTGGAAAAAAATAAAGCGATGCTAAGCACCGCTTTATTTCGCATATTCCACGGCTCGTGTTTCACGAATAACCGTAACTTTTATATGTCCTGGATAATCAAGCTCTTCTTCAATCTTCTTTCGAATATCCCTCGCTAAACGATGGGCTTCAAGGTCATCAATTTGTTCAGGTTTGACTAAAATACGAATTTCTCGGCCAGCTTGAATGGCAAATGACTTTTCAACGCCATCATAAGATTCGGAAATCTCTTCAAGCTTTTCAAGACGTCGAATATAATTTTCTAACGTCTCTCTTCTTGCACCTGGTCTTGCTGCTGAAAGCGCATCAGCTGCAGCTACTAGTACGGCAATGATTGAAGTAGGCTCAGTGTCCCCATGGTGTGAAGCAATACTGTTAATTACAATTGGGTGCTCTTTATATTTCGTTGCAAGCTCAACCCCAATTTCAACATGGCTTCCTTCCACTTCATGATCAATGGCCTTTCCAATATCATGAAGCAAGCCTGCTCGTCTCGCAAGAACCTCATCCTGCCCTAATTCTGCTGCAAGTAATCCTGATAATTGAGCGACTTCCATCGAATGCTTTAATACATTCTGACCGTAGCTTGTCCTGAATTTCAAGCGCCCGAGAATTTTAATAAGATCCGGATGGAGTCCATGTACACCCACTTCAAAGGTCGTTTGCTCACCAATTTCACGGATATGCTCATCCACTTCCCGGCGTGCCTTATCGACCATTTCTTCAATGCGAGCAGGATGTATACGACCGTCCTGTACAAGCTTGTCTAAAGCTAATCGGGCAGTCTCACGGCGAATTGGATCAAATCCTGATAAAATGACAGCTTCTGGTGTATCATCGATAATAAGGTCAATTCCTGTAAGCGTTTCAAGAGTACGAATGTTTCGGCCTTCACGGCCAATTATCCGTCCCTTCATTTCATCATTAGGCAGGTTAACTACAGAAACTGTTGTTTCTGCAACATGATCCGCTGCGCATCGTTGGATTGCCAGTGACAAGATATCCTTCGCCTTCTTATCGGCTTCTTCTTTCGCTCTAATCTCGCTCTCTTTAATCATTATGGCGACATCATGAGCCACTTCTTGCTCTACGCGCTCTAAAATGATGGACTTAGCCGCTTCACGGGTTAAGCCTGAGATGCGTTCTAGTTCAGCCTGTTGTGTTCGTACCATCTCGTCCACTTTGCTTTCCATCTCTTCAATATGCTGTTGTCTTTTGTTAAGAGAATCGTCCCTCTTCTCTAAAAGTGTTTCACGTTTATCTAACGTTTCATCTTTACGATCAAGATTTTCTTCTTTTTGCAGTAAACGATTTTCTTGTTTTTGAAGCTCATTTCTTCGATCACGAATTTCACGCTCCGCTTCAGTACGAAGCTTGTGAATCTCATCCTTTGCTTCAAGCAAGGCTTCTTTCTTTAAAGCATCTGCTTCACGCTTAGAATCTTCCAAAATCTGCTCCGCAGAATCTTTGGCTCCTGCGATCTTTGCTTGAGCAATGGACTTACAAACAAAATAGCTAACAACTGCACCGACGAATAGGCCAAGCAAACTGGAGATGATGATTGCTGTTAATAGTTCCATCATTTCACCTCCTCTTGCTATGAACTTTTTTGTGTTACGTTTTTAAAGTGTCGGCATGTATATTGTCCCATTCAACATACAGCACAAAGGCTTTTCAACGTTTTCATTCATCATAAAATGTAAAATATACATTTTTAATTGTAAAGGTGTGGAATTTCATTGTCAAGGCTTTGTCGCTAGGGCGCTAGTTATTATGCATATATCTCATTAATTCATTTTGGAATTTTTTATTCCAAGGCTCTGTTAAACATGTTTGGTGATTTCCGTTCCAGGCACTTCGCTTTCCGCGGGCGACCGCCGAGCCTCCTCGACACTTCGTGTCTGCGGGGTCTCGTCTGATTCGCTTCTCCCACAGGACATTGAATAATCCTCCGCGAATAAACACCGCACGAAGAAAATGCGAATGCATTTTTGAGGATCGAGTGCCTTCCACTGCAATCAACAGTGGTCTAAAATCAATAGCATTCTTTAACACAGCCTAATTTAAAAAAAGCAAAGCCGCACTAGTTAAGGCGGCTTTGCTTACTTTACAGAAAACTCGGAATTAGTCAGCTAGTTGAAATTCCTCTTGTTCCTCGTCATCATTAAATGTTTTCACACTATCAAGTCCATAGTGCTCACGTATTTGAGCTTGAATTTGTAAAAGAATATCTTTATTTTCCTTCAGGAATTGCTTGGCATTTTCACGGCCTTGCCCTAAACGTTCCTCATTGTAAGAATACCAAGAGCCGCTTTTTTGGACGATATCAAGCTCAGATCCTAAGTCAATAATCTCGCCTTCCTTCGATATTCCTTCTCCATACATAATATCCACTTCTGCCACACGGAACGGAGGGGCAACTTTATTCTTGACTACTTTAATCTTTGTTTTATTTCCCACTATATCAGTGCCTTGCTTTAATTGTTCAGCACGTCGTACTTCTAGACGAATAGTTGAATAGAATTTAAGAGCACGTCCACCTGGAGTAGTCTCAGGATTTCCAAACATAACTCCTACCTTTTCACGAATCTGGTTGATGAAAATAGCAATCGTTTTCGATTTATTAATTGCACCGGAAAGTTTACGCAGCGCCTGGGACATTAGACGAGCTTGCAGTCCGACATGGGCATCTCCCATCTCCCCTTCAATCTCCGCCTTTGGAACAAGAGCTGCAACAGAGTCTATAACTAGTATATCTACTGCACCGCTTCTTACGAGTGCTTCAGCGATCTCTAATGCCTGCTCACCTGTATCAGGCTGAGAAAGCAGCAGCTCATCAATATTTACGCCAAGCTTTTGCGCGTAAACTGGATCAAGCGCATGTTCTGCATCAATAAATGCTGCTTGTCCTCCAGTTGCTTGCACTTCTGCAATAGCATGTAATGCCACAGTTGTTTTACCTGAGCTCTCAGGACCGTAAATTTCGATAATCCGCCCTCTAGGGTAACCACCTATCCCAAGTGCTGCATCCAATGCTAGTGAACCACTCGGAATGGCAGAAATTCTTCGATCCGTCTGCTCTCCCAGTTTCATAATAGAGCCTTTACCAAATTGCTTTTCTATTTGTTTTAATGCCATCTCAAGTGCTGCTTGACGATCGCTCATGTTTCTTCCTCCTTTATCTTAACAAAACACACATTTGTTTACATTTGATCTTGAAAACCTATCTTTACTATAACTGTTTTTTATTCGTTTGTCGAGAATAAATTCGAACATTCATTCGTCTTTTTTTCACTGCTTAGAATGAATGAAAATCATATTTCAACTAGCTGAAATTAATATTTTCATAGTGTACATCGTATAGAAAATGAAATTATAGAAAGTTGTCAAATATTTTATAGCGTAATAAAAAAACAGAATGCCTTAATTGACATTCTGCATGGCTTTCATATGCCGCATTAGAAAGTAACAGCCATATTTCACACTTCTAACCCGAATGGCTTCTCTTGTTCCTCCCAAATTTAACTTTTCTGCTAGTTTTAACTTCCCCTTCAAATAAATCCCTATAAAGACTGTGCCAACAGCCTTGCCTTCCAGTTCATCGGGACCTGCTACACCAGTAAAGCTGATCCCTATATCCGAATTCATAAGATCCGCAACATTTGCAGCCAGTTCCATTGCACATTGTGCACTGACGACACCTTCTTTATGAATGGTCTCTTGCTGTACATGCAGTACATTTACTTTCACTTCATTTGTATAGCACACGACGCCACCCTTTAAATAGGAGCCGGCACCTGGAATGGATGTAAATGTCTGTTGAAACATTCCTCCAGTTAAGCTTTCAGCGCAGCTGATAGTTAAGCCATTTTCTTTAATTAATTTAATGGTCTCATTCATAAGAGAAGTATCGTCATAGCCATAAAAATATTCTCCCACACGAGAGAGAATAGCTTCCTCTGTTTCATCCAATAATTGAAGAGCCGTTTCCATCTGCTTATGCTTCGCGGTAAGTCTGAGTGTTACCTCTCCATCAGAAGCTAAAGGGGCAATAGTCGGATTAGATTGGGTATCAATTAAATCTTCTATTTCTGTTTCAAGCAGAGCTTCACCAATGCCGAAGAATCTTAAAATTCGCGACACAATGACATCTTCTTCATAAAGCTTTGAGCGCAGGAGCGGGTACCCATGCTTCAGAAACATCGGTTCCATTTCCTTTGGAGGCCCCGGAAGAAGCATATACATATGATTTTTTGCATCAAGAAACATTCCAGGCGCCATTCCATGCTCATTTGGCAATACTTGTGAACCTTCTAAGACAATCGCTTGCTTTTTATTATTTTCAGTCATTACCCGATTGGAACGTTCAAAATAGAGTTCAATTAATTTAAGCGCTTGTTCATCCATGATCAGCTGCTTATTCAAATGATTAGCAATCGTTTCCTTCGTTAAATCATCCTTCGTTGGCCCTAAACCACCAGTAAAAATAAGAAAATCAGAGCGATCTTCGGCTATTTCAATCGCAGCCTTTAGACGCTTCGGATTATCTCCTACGACTGTATGATAATAAACATTAATGCCTAAATCAGCAAGCTGCTGCGACAAAAACTTAGCATTTGTATTAACAATTTGACCTAGCAATAGTTCAGAACCTACAGCAATGATTTCTGCATTCATTCGGGACGCCACCTTCATTTACTGAATCTATTTTGAATTAGAAAATACTTGCTTATTTTTTATGAAATAATCCCAGCCAGACCAAATCGTAAAGATCATGGCAATCCAAAGGGCTATATCAGCAAACGGAATAGAGAACATTTCAAAAATAATATTATGTAAAAGCAAAGCTGAAATCGCCACTATTTGTGCCCATGTTTTGATTTTCCCTAACATATTTGCTGCTACTACTTCTCCCCCTTCAGCTAGAAGAAGACGTAATCCAGTTACCGCAAATTCACGGCTAATAATAATAATCACAATCCATGATGGAGCAAACCCCAGTTCTACAAGAACGATTAAGGCAGCAGAAACTAGCAGCTTATCTGCCAATGGATCAAGGAACTTACCAAAGTTTGTTACGAGGTTAAGCTTCCTTGCGTAATAACCATCCACCCAGTCTGTAGCAGAGGCAAAAATAAATACAAGCGCTCCAATTAAATGGGTCACGGGTAGCGTAGTCCCTAGCATAGTCACCTCACCCCATGAAAATGGACCGAGCATGATAATTAAAAATAATGGGATAAGGCAAATTCTTGAAATAGTAATTTTGTTAGGCAGATTCATGATTTACCTCCAGTGTGTAATAAGCGATGAGAAAAAGTGAAAAATAGTCATCAAAAGATGACTATTCGTTGCTCGTTAAGTAGCGAATGGTAATATTCTGCGTCACAACCTGAGCCGGATCAACGGCAAAAGCAATTTTTTCATCATTCACATAAATCTCAGTTTCAAGGGAGTTCCCAATGATAAGCGCAGCTTCAGTCTCTTTTGAAAAATCGAGAAGCTGACTTTCAGTGTCCCCTTTTGTTAATGTTCCTTGGTAGAAAGAAGTTCCCTTTCCATTTTTGACACTAACCCATGTCTTTCCAGTCGAAACAACCTTCAATTCAAACTTATCTGTATTTTTCAATTCATATATTGAATTTTTGCCGCTAGTTTCAACGACAACAAGTTCTTGCTTCGGTGCAAGAGGTGTTTCCTCTTTGGCTTCATCCTCTGTTGCCTCATTTTCTTCATCCGGATTTGAAGATTCTTTATCAGAGGCAACATCGGAATTAGTATTAGAATCTTTGGAGAAGTTTTCTGATTCTTCAAGCCGAACTTGCTCACTTCCGCTATTATCCGCAAGATCCTGATCTTCATTTCCATCCCCTTTTTGGGTGACGAAGTAATAAACAACGGCTGCAGCACCTATAATAAACACGGCAATTAATATTTTCGGAAGAATATCAAATACCTTTGAACCGCCTGAAGTAATATCTTTTCTTGATTGTACTCTGGACAGTTTTTCAGGAATATCCTCATTAGTAGTAGGAGGAATTTCCGATTTATACTGTTCGAATAGCTCTTCCGGCTGCAGTCCAACCGCTTCTGCATACTGTTTAATAAAAGCCCGAATATAGAATTGCCCAGGCATCATACTATAATTTCCTTCTTCAATGCCAATTAAATACCGCTTTTGAATTTTAGTAATCACTTGCAAGTCATCGAGACTTAATCCTTTAGCCAATCGGGCTTCTTTTAACTTAACCCCAAGTTCTGACAATTTTTAACACCTTCCAACTTACGAAAAATCAAAGCCTCCAAAGTCCGATTCGGAGATCATTTTGGTTTTATCGACAATATCATATTTTATTTCCTCTTCAGGATCATTGCGAAGCTCAATTATATAATCGAAATCTTCAATCGAATACTCTGTGTTTTCCACAAAAATATCTGGATGCTCAACCACTTTAACTGCATTCATACTCATAATTTCACGAACAAGCTGCCAATGGCGTTCATTTGCTCGTCTAGAAGAGACAATACCATCAATAATAAATAGATTATTTTCGTTATACTCATCATGAATTAATTGATTGCGAATCGTTTGTTTCAAAAGGGTGGAGGAAACAAATAACCACCGTTTATTCGCACAGACGCTTGAAGCAACGATTGATTCGGTTTTCCCTACACGAGGCATTCCTCTTATACCTATTAGTTTGTGCCCATCCTGCTTAAATAATTCTGCCATAAAGTCAACTAATAGTCCAAGCTCGTCCCTTACGAAACGAAAAGTCTTTTTATCATCTGCATCTCTTTGTATGTATCTTCCGTGCCGAACAGCTAGACGATCCCTTAATTTGGGTTTACGGAGTTTAATTAATTTTATTGTATCCATTGTGTGTAAAATAGACTCTAGCCGAACAATTTGTTCATTGCTTTCTGCTAGAATTAATAGCCCCCTGCGGCCTTCATCAACACCATTGATCGTAACGATGTTTATGGAAAGCATACCTAAAAGGGAAGAAATATCACCAAGCAAACCGGGACGGTTTTTTTGGATTTCATACTCTAAATACCACTCTGTTTTACTCAAAATTAATTACCTCCTTAAGTACCGTTCCTAAACTTCCCTTTACGTTTAATAGGTTGGAAATGAAAGACCTATTTGTCCTCTTATCAATACGCACTTTTATAATAAATGATTTCGAACAAAGATGAAAGGAAAAACAAAGCAGAACATCATAAAAATAGATTTTCGTTAGAGATATATTCATTAAATAGCACAAAAAAAGAGAGGGTGCTCCTCTCTTTTTTTCCATATATTATTGTGTTCCGTTGTTCTCAACCAGTTTAACCATAATATTTGCAATGGCCATCTGTTCATCTTTGTCAGCAACGGACCATAAATCAGAGAGAATTCTCTGCTGTTCATTTTTCGGATCTACTTGTTTCGCTAAGTAGTCTCCTATTTGGTAGGCAAGGGTATTAATGGTGTCTTTATTCATTCCCTGCTGCTGTCCCTGGTCTAGACGATCACCTAGAAAGTCTTTCCATTGCTGCCAATTTTCAAGTACAGACATGAGTATATCCTCCTTTAAAAACTGTGTTGTACACTTCAGTACATAGTTATTTTGTTTATTGGAGAGAAAAAATATTCATGATTTCTTTGGAACCTTTCAGCAATTGATTAAGTATACCAACCGCCATTTACGGCGAGCACTTGTCCTGTTATATAAGATGATTTTTCTGACAGAAGAAATGAAACCGAATCAGCAATATTTTCAGGTGAAGCAAGTCTCCCCATTGGAATTTCATTTTTTAGCGCTTCAAGCTCATCAAAAGAGAATCCCTCTATCATTGCTGTTTGCACGGCACCTGGCGCTACAGCATTTACTCTGATGCCATTAAAGGCCAGCTCCTTGCTTAATGCTTTAACAAAGGATATTTGGGCCCCTTTAACAGTAGAGTAGGCAACCTCACAAGCAGCTCCTGTTTGACCCCATACGGAAGAGATGACAATGATATTTCCGCTTCTTTTGGCCAATAATTTAGGCAGTAATTGCTTTGTAAGCATGAGCGGTGTTGTAACATGAAGGTTAATCAGCTTTTCTGCCATGCTGTCTTCAAGCTCATATAGAAGACCGTAATGGCTTATCCCGCTATTATGTATAATGGCATCAATTGAAAAAATATTTTTTACAAGCTTTTTATAGCCACTTTTTGAAGATAAATCTGCCTGAATTGGAATATACTCACCGCCAAATGCTCTAAGCTGCTCCATTAGCGTTTCAATTGCCTTCTTATTCTCATGATAGTGCAAATATAAATGATAGCCTTCTGCCGCTAATTTAACTGCAATCGCTTCCCCGATCCCACCGCTTGCTCCCGTAATTAATGCATATTTCCTCATCCTGTTCACTCCATGCTCTATAATAAAAAGGAAAGAAAGCGCCAATGAAAGGCGCTTTCTCCTTATTATCGTCCTATTGTTTTTGTTAATCAACCTTTCGGAACAACTTGACAAACAGAAAATCTGTCTTCTGAAATAAACTCACTTGCTATGCTTTCAATATCTTCTATTTTTATTGCTTCCAAAGTAGCAACAACATCGAATAAATTCATTTCATTAAAGGCATATCTTGTAAATTGATTCGCAATATATTCCGGAGAGTTTATTGCCCGCAGAAAAGCGCCAATCTTTTTCTTTTTCGTTCGTTCTAAGCTCTCTTCTGAAATGGCTCCTTTTTCTTTCATTTTTAAAAGAATATTCATTAATGATTCAGCAAGCTTATCTGGATCATTTGTATCTCCGCCAACCATTGCAAATCCAAAACTTTTTTCCTGGCTATAATCAAACGAGAACGTATCATCAATTAACCCTTGGTTATATAATGTACTATAGTGATCAGAGCTTTTTCCAAATATAATGTCGAGCATGACATTTAAACTTAGCTCTGTTTTCAATAATTCCTTGCCAGATTTATTCACATTCTTCGCCTTAATGCCGACTAAGCATTTGGATGTTTGAACATTCATTTGCAACACTTGCTTTTTCTTAGCAACCTGTTCAGGTTCCTCTTCGAATTTTCGATTGATCTCCGGCAGTTCCTTATAATCTTTAGTTGCTTGGTTATCCTTTATTTGCTTCATAATACTGTCTGGATTTACAGGTCCTACAATAAATAAAAGCATATTACTTGGGTGGTAGAACGTATGATAGCACTCATAAAGCAGATCTTTCGTAATATGAGAAATCGTTTCAATCGTACCAGCGATGTCAATTTTCACCGGATGATTTTGGTACATATTTTCAATTAAACCATAATACAAGCGCCAGTCGGGATTATCATCATACATCGTAATTTCCTGTCCAATGATTCCCTTTTCTTTCTCAACTGTCTGTTCTGTAAAATATGGATATTGAACAAAATCAATTAATGTTTCAAGATTTTGTTCTACATTCGATGTGCTCGAGAATAAATAGGCTGTTCTTGTGAAAGAAGTAAATGCATTAGCAGATGCTCCCTGCCTGCTAAATTGCTGAAAGACATCTCCATCTTCTTTCTCAAAAAGCTTATGCTCTAAAAAGTGGGCAATTCCATCGGGAACTTTAACGTACTCTTTTTTTCCTTGAGGAATGAAATGGTTGTCAATAGATCCGTACTTCGTTGTAAAAGTCGCATATGTTTTATTAAAACCCGCTTTTGGTAGGATGTATACATCTAAACCATTTTCAAGTTTCTCAAAATACAATTCTTCCTTTAGCTGTTCAAATGTAATTTTTTCCATTACATTCCTGCCTCCTTCCCAGTTAAGAAATAGATCGTATCTAAAGTGATCTTCTTAGCAACGGCAACAATATCTTCTTTTGTAGCCAGGTCCATTTTGTCCATCCAATCCTGAATGGATATATCTTTCTGGGAGACTACGTTATGATATAGGACTTCTACTATCCCTCTAGATGTATCAATGGTCTCGAGCAGCTGGTTTTTAATTACAGCCTTCGTCTGGTTTAATTCCTCCTCAGTGAAGTCACCATTTTTCATCGCTTCAATTTGTGCATGAATAATACTGACAGCCTGATCATAATTTTTATTATCAATTCCTGTCATTACCATTAATATGCCTTTATGGCTCTCTAGCCTGCTTGCCGCGTAATAAGCAAGACTTGCTTTTTCCCTTACGTTGATAAATAGTTTGGAATGTGAAAAACCTCCAAATATTCCGTTATAAACTTGTAAAGCATAGTAATCCTCGTCCCCATATACAATATTTGTCCGATAGCCGATATTTAATTTTCCTTGCTTTACATCTTGGTTTTCGATTACCTCATGAACATCATTCTTTTCTCTAAATGCAGAAGAATGGATTAGCTGTGGAGTTCGATCAACAAATTGCAATAACTCCTGTGCAAATCCCTCTACTTCTTCCACATTTACGTCCCCAATCACGTAAAGATCCATTTCGTCCTGATTTAAAGAATTCTGGTAATATTCATAAAGACTCTCTGGGGTAATCGGGTCTACGTCTTCCTTTTCACCATGAACATGCAATGAGTATGGCTCATCCTTACACATTTCTTGAACAAGACGAAAGTTGGAATAACGCATTTTATCGTCATACACAGATTGAATTCTTTGTTTTAATGTCCTTTTTTCATTCTCTACAGTGCCTTTATCAAAAGCATTTCCTTGAACATTTGGTTTCGTTAAAATCTCTGATAAAAATTGAAATGCTTCCTTTAGAAGCGGGGTACTGTCAGATAAAAACTTTTCATTAGCAATTTCCAATGAAAAACTAATGATATGGTACTCACCTTTTTTCGACAGGTCTACATAAAAAGTCGCTCCATAAAGCTCATCTAAATAAGAACGCAGCTTCCCAGTGGTAGGATATTTTTCACTGCTGCTCTGCAGTACATATGGAAGTAAAGCCCTGAGCGTAGCAGATTCTTTATTCAGCGGGGCTTTCATCTTCCAAACGATCGTATTTGTTTTGTATTTTTCGGTTTTTACAATATGAAGTTTATAGCCATTCATCGGTTTAACGGCTTCTGATAAAATTGCCATATTCTGACCTCCTAATCATCCTGTAAATATTATTTGCTTTACTATCATATGTAACTTAATTGTGGTTATTTTCCTCAAACTTTTTGAATTAAATCTTAATCTAAATATAACTTGCCCTAATTCCTTATTTCAAGTTATTAACTTAAATGGAAAAAGTGATACTAGGTACGAAAAAAAGACCTCAAATAATGAGGTCTTAAGGAAATTAACGTGAACCTTTAATATATGGGACACCTGATGCTTTTGGCGCATCGGCACGTCCGATAAATCCTGTTAAGGCTAGAATTGTTAACACATATGGTGCAATTAATAAATAGACATTCGGAATATTTTCCAAGAATGGCAAGCTCGAACCGATAATACTCAAGCTTTGAGCGAATCCGAAGAACAAGGCAGCACCCATAGCCCCAAGTGGATGCCATTTACCGAAAATCATTGCAGCTAGAGCCATAAAGCCTTGACCGCTAATAGTCGCATGACTAAAGTCAGAAGTAATAGACTGAGCATATATGCCGCCGCCGATACCGCCTAGCGCACCAGAAAGGATAACCGCAATATAACGAATTTTTGTTACATTTATCCCCATTGTATCAGCAGCCATTGGGTGTTCACCGACAGCCCGCAATCTTAATCCAAATGGGGTTTTAAAAATAACATACCACGCAATAAAGGCAACAATGATCGCTACATAAGAAGTATAGTACGTATTTGAGAAAAACAATCTTCCGATTAGTGGAATATCACCTAAAATGGGAATATCAATCTTATGGAAACCTTTTTGAATAGCATCCGTTTGACCTTTACCATAAATAAACTTAACGAGAAACAATGCTGCTCCGATCGCCAACAGATTTATAGCAACACCGGAAACAACCTGATCCGCTCTAAATGTAATCGATGCAATGGCGTGGAAAACCGAAAGTAACGCTCCGATTACCATTGCTGCAAGTAACGAAATCCATGGAGTCAAGCTCCCAAAGGTACTTGCGAATGTAAGGTTAAAGACAATAGCTGAAAAAGCGCCGATAACCATTAATCCTTCAAGCCCAATATTTACAACTCCTGAACGCTCTGAAAAGGTTCCGCCTAATGCTGTGAAAATAAGTGGTGCTGCCCAAAGCATTGTTGAGGGAATAATGATTGCTAACATATCAATGATGCCCACTTACTTCACCCCCTTTTTACCAATACGGTCAATGAAGATTCTAATCATATAACTAGCTGCAACAAAGAAAACAATTAATGCGATGATAATATCAACAAGTTCATTAGGGACGCCTGCTTCAAGTGGCATATTTAACGCCCCTACTTTTAAAGCGCCAAATAATAGTGCAGCTAAAACAATGCCAATAGGCCCATTTGCACCGAGCAAGGCTACAGCAATTCCATCAAATCCTACACCTGTGAACCCGCCCCTTACCGCTGTATAGCCAAAGGTGCCAAGCCCTTCCATGGCGCCAGCTAGTCCTGCAAAGGCACCTGATATCACCATTGATAAAATAATATTAGAACGAACATTCATACCCGCATATTCAGAAGCATGCTGATTAAAACCAACTGATCTTAATTCATAACCCCTAGTCGTTTTCTCAAGAATAAACCACATTAAAAATGCACAGAACAGGGCAATGACTATTCCCCAGTGTAAGCGGGAGAAATCTGTTAGACTTTCTAGAAAAGGTGAACGCAAAGAAGCAGTTTCATGAATATTGGGAGTACGATCACTCTTTTCAGAAAAAACCGAACGAACGAAATAATTGGCTACATGTAAAGCCACATAATTTAACATTATGGTTACAATAACCTCATGAACACGGAAACGAGCTTTTAAAAACCCTGGGATAAATGCCCATAGTGCTCCAGCAGCTGCTGCAGCCAAGACTGCTAAAGGCAGATGGATAACCTTCGGGAGATCAAACGCGAATCCTACCCAGACGGCTGCAAGCCATCCAACAATGAGCTGTCCTTCTACCCCGATATTAAACAATCCCGTTTTAAACGCAAAAGCAACGGCCAATCCAGCAAGTATATATGGCGTCACCTGTCTAATGGTTTCCCCAAAATAATAAATATCTCCAAAGGCACCGTCCCATAATGCATAGAATGCATCACCAGCATTATAGCCGGTAGCAATCATAATAATGGTACCGGCAATTATCCCTAATAGAACAGCTAAAAGGGGGACAATCATATTTTTCAAGCGATTAGACATCGGCTTTTTCACCTGCTTCCTTCCGTTTCGAACCGGCCATTAACAACCCTAATTCTTGTTCTGTCGTTTGTTTTGGATCAACAATCGCAACAATTTTCCCTTCATATATAACGGCAATCCGATCACTCACATTTAGAATTTCATCGAGTTCGAAGGATAAAAGCAAGACTGCCTTGCCTTGATCACGCTGGTCAATCAAGCGTTTGTGAATAAACTCAATTGCACCAACATCTAATCCTCGTGTAGGCTGGGCAGCAATAAGCAAATCTGGATTACGGTCAATTTCACGGCCGATGATTGCCTTTTGCTGGTTCCCGCCGGACAATGCCCGCGCTAATGTAAATTCACTTGGAGTTCGAACATCATATTCTTGGATTAACCCTGTTGCCTTTTTATATATTTCTTTAAAGTTTAATACCCCATTTTTTGAGAAAGGCTGTTGATAATAGGTTTGGAGAACCATATTTTCTCCGATTGGAAAATCGAGTACCAGCCCATGCTTATGACGATCCTGGGGAATATGGCCTAACCCAGATTCCGTCACTTTTCTAGGCGGCTGATTTCTAAGTTCCTTGTTATTAAGCTTTATGGAACCACTTTCAGATTTTCTTAGTCCTGTAATAGCCTCAAGTAATTCCGTTTGTCCATTCCCATCTACCCCAGCAATTCCTAATATCTCACCAGCTTTAACTGTAAGACTTAATCCTTCTACAGCAGGGAGTCCTCGTGAATCCTTAACGTGCAGATCATGAATAACGAGAACATCCTGTTTGGGCTGTGCTTCTATCTTTTCCGTCTTAAATTCAACCTCACGGCCAACCATAAGGCTTGCAAGATCATTCGGGTTCGTTTCGCTGACATCTACCGTTCCAATGCCAACGCCCTTGCGAATAACGGTTACTCGATCACAAACCTCCATAATTTCTTTCAATTTATGGGTAATTAAGATGATCGATTTCCCTTCGCTAATTAATGCTTTTAAGATTTGGATTAACTCATGAATTTCCTGTGGTGTTAAAACGGCTGTCGGTTCATCGAAAATAAGAATTTCTGCACCGCGATATAATGTTTTTAAGATTTCCACGCGCTGCTGCATCCCAACAGAAATATCAGCAATCTTCGCCCTTGGATCAACTGCCAGGCCGTACTTTTCAGAGATTTCTCTTACTTCTTTTTCAGCTTTTTTTATATCAATCTTTCCGCCAGCAGTCGTTTCTTTTCCAAGAATGATATTTTCCGTAACCGTGAAAGTGTCAACAAGCATAAAGTGCTGATGCACCATTCCAATTCCTAAGTCATTTGCTATATTAGGATTTGTGATTTTTACAGGTTTTCCATTTACGCGGATCTCACCTTGTTCGGGCTGGTACAATCCAAAAAGGACATTCATAAGCGTTGATTTGCCAGCACCATTTTCACCTAATAATGCATGAATTTCACCTTTTTTTAATCGAAGGGTAATGTTATCGTTTGCAACAATCCCAGGAAACTCTTTTCGAATATTGAGCATTTCAATTACGTAATCCATTATTTTCACTCCTTGCCCAAGATAAAAGGAAAGTATTGGTAGTAGGATGTCAGACTTTTCTAATTAAATCATGTAGTCCAATAAAACCTTAAGTGAAATGTAGAAAGAAGTTGTTCTACACTTCAATTAAATTTCCATTGAATTTAAAAAAGGAATAAGGGGCCGGTTTACCAACCCGCTTATTCCTCAACAAAAAGATGGGAGATTTACATTTAATATTATAAAGCTCCGAATCATTTCTCCATAATGAGCATTAAAAGTTTTTAAGATCTTCTAAAGTACCAGGTACTGTAATTTCACCGCTCTTAATTTTTTCTGACCATTCATTAACGGCAGATTCGATATCAGCCTTGTTAGAAACTTCTTCATTAATTGGCGCTAAATTTACGCCTTCTTCAGCTAAGCCATATACTAATGTTTGACCGCCAGGGAAGTTTCCAGCCTTAGACTTTTCAGAAATATCGATTACAGCTGTTTTTACACCTTTCATAGCAGATGTAAGGATCACATTATGGTTTTTGCCATCAATTTCAACTACACCTTCTAAAGTCTGATCTGAGTCAACACCAATTGCCCAAATCTCTCTTGCTGGATCTTTCTTCTTAAGGTCTTTTGCTTCAGTAAATAACCCGTTGCCCGTACCGCCAGCAGCGTGGAAAATTACGTCAATACCTGAAGAATACATTTGTGCAGCTGTTGTTTTTCCTAGTTCAGCTTTGTCGAATGCTCCTGTGTAGTGTACGTTTACTTTAATGTCAGGGTTAACTGATTGTACACCTGCTAAGAAGCCAGATTCAAAACGCTCAATTACTGGAATCTCCATTCCGCCAATAAAGCCAATTTGATTAGTTTTTGTTGCTTTTGCAGCCGCTACACCAGCAAGGAATGCCGCTTCTTGCTCTTTAAAAAGAACGCTTACAACGTTTGGCTGTTCAACAACACCATCAATAATCCCGAAATGAGTATCCTTTTGCTGACCCGCAATTGTATTAATGTCTTCTACCATTAAGAAACCAACACCAAATACTAAACTAAATTTTTCACGAGAAAGTTTGTTTAAGTTAGTAGAATAGTCAGCATCTGATTTAGATTGCAGATAATCGAATCCGCCTTTACCTTGTTCAAGTCCGTTATTCTGACCAAACTCTTTAAGGCCTTCCCATGCTGATTGGTTAAATGATTTATCATCCACGCCACCAACATCTGTAACCATTGCCACAGAGAAAGTACTTTCATTCTTTTCTGTTGTAGCTGTGTCGCCTTCTTTTTCTTCAGACTTTCCACAAGCACCTAAAATTGTTCCAGCTGCCAGCACTAGTGATAGCGCTAAACCAAATTTTCGCTTCTTCAAGGTATTGACCCCCTATAATTATAATTATCTGATAGTAGAAAAGCCTTAGAGCTACTAATAGCTTATTTTTCCTAGGAGTGAACTATAACCTTTTCCTAAGAACCTGGAAGCTAAACTTATCCGCTCTAAAGTAATTGACTGAATACAGAATGGGCTCATCCGTTTCATCAAAATGCATTTGCTTAAGTACGAGCAAAGCAGTTTCAGGATCACACTCTAAGATTGGGGAAACTTTCTCATGATAACCGAGCGGGACGATTTGGGTGATGGCGTACGTAATTTTTCGATTTGCCTTTTCTTCCAGTAAATTCAATAATGACTCCTGCTCATGTGAGAATGAGTCAGCAAGAATTGGAACTGGAATTTTATCAATACAATACACCACAGGTTCACCGTTAGCCGTTCTTACCCTTTCGATCACAATAATTTCTTCATCCTCAGAACATGAAAAACGGCGAATATCTTCTTCAGTCGGTCCAATTGTAGATGAACTTAAGAAAATGGTTCCTGGATTCATTCCTGCATTCAATATCGCGTCAGTCACACTATTTAACTGTTCAATTCCTGATGTAAATAATGGCTTTGCATTTACAAACGTCCCAACTCCATGTCTTCGTATGATAACGTTTTCTTCTTCAAGAATACGAAGCGCTTCACGAAGAGTTGCTCTGCTTACGCCAAGTTGCTTGGCAAGATCAAATTCTGACGGAAGCTTCTCTTTTTCTTTGTACTTCCCATCATCAATGTCTTGTTTTAAGCGATCAATCACTTGTAAATATAAATGCCGGTTATCTGACTTAATGGACATGCAGTTTCCTCCAACCAATTTTCTCGGAGACATCAGACATCTGATGTTCAATCTTTCCTACTAATCGAAAATACTATAACACTTTTTAGATCATAATGAAATAGAAATTATTAAAAAATAGTAAAAAACGCATCATACAATAGGTGGAATGTCATCCAATTGTAATTATATTAGTATAACACATTTCACACAAATCATTTTTTTACAGTCAAAAAGACCCGTTTTGATCAAACGAGTCTTTCAGATTAAGGTCTATGAACTTGCTTCTTCAGATGGCTTGCCTAACAGTACAGCCCGCGGCTTACTGCCTTCATAAGGACCAACGATACCTCTAGCTTCCATTTCATCAATGAGGCGGGCAGCCCGCGTATAGCCAATTCGAAATCTGCGCTGCAGCATGGAGACGGAAGCTGTTTGCATTTCTAAAATAAGCTCAACTGCTTCATCGTACAAGTCGTCATCAACTTCTGATGTTGTTTCTGGAATCTCATCAGGAATCATCTCTTCTTGGTATTGCGCCTTCTGCTGTTCAATCACAAAGTTTACTACATCCTCAACTTCCTCATCTGATAAAAAGGCGCCTTGAATACGGACAGGCTTAGATGCACCGACTGGAAGGAAGAGCATGTCTCCTCTGCCAAGTAATTTCTCGGCTCCACCCATATCGAGAATCGTCCTTGAATCAGTCGCAGATGAAACAGCAAAGGCAATCCGCGAAGGAATATTTGCCTTAATAACCCCTGTAATAACATCAACTGAAGGGCGCTGGGTAGCAATAATTAAATGTATTCCAGCAGCACGCGCCATTTGAGCAAGTCTTGTGATCGCATCCTCTACATCAGAGGATGCCACCATCATCAGATCAGCAAGCTCGTCTACAATCACGACAATGTAAGGCAGCAGCGGCTGCTGTGCGTCTTCTTCCGCATTATGCCTTTTAACATAGTCATTATATCCTTCAATATTTCTTGTTCCTGTATGCGAAAATAGCTCATACCGTCTTTCCATTTCATTTACTACTTTTTTTAATGCTTGTGATGCTTTTTTTGGATCAGTAACAACAGGCGCAAGCAAATGGGGAACCCCATTATACACATTCAATTCAACCATTTTTGGGTCAATCATCATTAATTTCACTTCATGAGGCTTTGCCCGCATTAATACACTTGTAATGATTCCGTTTATACACACACTTTTTCCGCTGCCGGTTGCACCAGCTACTAATAAATGGGGCATTTTATTTAATTCTGCTAAAACCGATTCGCCCGTAATATCTCGGCCTAAGCCAATTAATAGTTTTGAATCTGGCTTCTCATATTGATTCGCTTCAATGACTTCCCTAAGTGAAACCATAGCAACTTCGGAATTGGGAACTTCTATCCCTATCGCGGATTTCCCAGGAATCGGAGCCTCGATTCTAATATCTTTTGCTGCAAGTGCCAAGGCCAAATCATCATTCAAACTAACAATCTTGCTGACCTTTACCCCCACATCGGGATGGACCTCATATTTCGTTACAGCTGGACCAAGGTGAACTTGAGTTACTCTTGCCTTTACACCGAAGCTTTGAAAAGTCCTTTCAAGCTTTGCGGCATTTGCATGTATCAACTCATATTCACCGCTTTGATCGGTTTGTCTGGGCAGCTTGAGCAGATTAATAGGCGGCAATTCATAATCCTCGTTTTCTACTTCAGTAAATGTGATGGGAATCCCCGAGTCTGAATCTGACTGGTTTGCCGCCCTTGTTGTTGTTTCTGTTTCTACCTGTTTGTTCTGTTCATAGTTTGCCTTTTCAACAAAACTAGAAATGATCGGTTCCGGATGTGAATCTTCCATTTGCTCGACCGCACTATTTATTTTTATAACAGGTTCTGTTCTGTTCTCTTCCTGTATTTTGCTTCTACGTTCTGTTGCCTTTTCTCTCCTTGAGACTCTTTTCTCTTTAAAGTTTCTGCCCCATTCTTTCATATCATTAATGAAGGCATCCCATTGCTTTTTCAAAAAATGCCCAATAGCAGTTAAAAGCTTTCCAAATGCTTCTCCAAAGGTTCTGCCAGTTATTAATGTAATTCCAATGACAATCATTATTAGGGCAATAAATTTGGCTCCAGCAACATCAAATAAATAAAAGAATACGGCGATGAGGATAGCTCCAATCATGCCACCATATAATTCCTTTGTGCTTGTTTCATTATTCCTTACCATCTCAAACATTTCGAAGGTTTGTTTAATCACACTAGGGTTTTGTACTTTGCCGCTATTCGTTAATAATTCAACTTGGGTAGTATGACTTAATAATAGAATAGAACAAATGATTAAATAACAACCAACCAATCTCGTGCTAAAAAAATTGGGCAATGTCCTTTTCCACATAATATAGCTTGCAAAAACCATCATGCCTAATATACCCAATTTATCCCAATTCCCCATAAAAAACTGGAAGAATAGCACGGTCCAATCCCCAGCTTTCCCTAGTTTTGCCAAAGCAATAACCCCTAAAGCCAGCAGGATGAGACCAATAAGCTCAAACTTAATAGTTGTTTTAATATTTTCCTTTTTTCTGGAATGTCTTCGCTTCTTTTTGGCCATATGATCACCTTGTATTATCTTCTTATTTTCATCTTAAACAATAGATTTATGAAACATGCATGGAATCCTGTGTATGAAAGCTAATAATATGTATTGAAAGAAGAAAGCAGCCAAATGATGGCTGCCCTGAAGTTAAATCTATTATAACATATTGCCTTCATTCACTGTAATGTTAAACTGATTTTTGTTCCTGGGAAACATGCTTCATTCATAAAGTGTGCAGGATCACTGCTCATAATCCGGACAACCGTGCCGGTTTGGCCATCATCTATATTCACCAGCACTGGAATCCCTTGATAGGATACGACTTTTTGTTTATCAAATTCACTCTCGTTTGTTTGGTAAATAAGCTCCTGTGGCATCATCGTATAGAGGATCATTGGACTATTCCTTCATTATTCTTTTTATTAAGGTCTATCAACTCATTTAACCGCTTCATTGCAGGACCAATTCCGCCCACGCTATCGATTAATCCGCTCTCAACAGCCTCTTTCCCTACTACATTCGTGCCAATGTCTCTCGTTAAATTTCCTTTAGCAAACATTAATTCCTTAAAAAACTCTTCAGAAATATTCGAGTTCTTCGTAACAAAATTAATGACCCTCTCCTGCATTTTATCTAAGTATTCAAAGGTTTGCGGCACTCCGATAACTAAGCCAGTCAATCTTATCGGATGGATGGTCATTGTCGCTGTTTCCGCAATAAATGAATGGTCACATGAAACAGCAATCGGAACTCCTATTGAATGCCCTCCGCCGAGCACAATTGATACCGTTGGCTTTGATAAGGAGGCAAGCATTTCAGATATAGCAAGTCCCGCTTCAACATCTCCGCCTACTGTGTTTAATATAACTAAAAGCCCTTCAATTTTTGGGTTTTGTTCAATTGCGACAATTTGAGGAATAAGATGCTCGTATTTCGTTGTTTTATTTTGTGGAGGCAGTTGTAGATGCCCCTCTATTTGACCAACAATGGTTAAACAGTGAATCTTAGAGTCCTGAGATAGCTGCGGGACATTCGTTTGTCCTAACTGTTGAATTTTCTCAATTAGAGCTGAGGACTGTCCTTCCTTCGGCTTGTCTTGCTCTTCATTTTCAGAGCTGCTTTGTTTCAAGTCATTATTCATTTCTTTTTTCTCCCTTCAAACCAATTTAGAGAACAAAACCCATATGAGGTTAGTATGGTCTTTGGGAGTATTTTCATTCGGTGTTAATTTGTTGCTTCAAAATAAAATATGAAAAGCACAGCTGCTTTTCAACTGTGCTTCTTAAGGCTAAACTTCCATAATAATAGGTAAAATCATCGGTCTTCGTTTTGTTTTTTCATATAAATATTGATTCAATACATCTCTCATATCTTGTTTAATACCTGACCAATCAAACGTTTCTTTTAATACGCTTTTTTCTACAACTTCTCGGACCTTCCTTGTTGCCTCAATAAGCAGTTCCTCTGATTCTCTTACGTATACAAATCCTCTTGAAATAATTTCTGGTCCAGCACATATGCTTTTTTCCTTTTTATTCAATGTCACGACGACAAGTAATATCCCATCTTGGGAAAGAAGCTTTCTGTCTCTTAATACAATATTCCCGACATCCCCTACTCCGCTTCCATCAATCAGAATATTGCCTGATGGAATTCGGCCAGCGGGGCGTATCCGGCCTTCTTTTATTTCAGCAACTTCACCTTTTTCGGGAATGAAGATTTGATCATTCGTTAATCCGCATTCTGAGGCTACTTTGGCATGGGCCTTAAGCAAGCGATATTCTCCATGAACAGGAATAAAGAATTTCGGCTGCATTAAATTAATCATAAATTTAAGCTCTTCCTGACTCCCATGGCTTGATGTTCCAAATGCGCCTTTTCCTGAAATCACATTTGCTCCTGCGCGAAACAGCATATCAACCGTCTTAAAGATGATTACTTCACTTCCTCTAATAGGGAAGGCCGTCAGCATAACAGTATCACCTTGTTTAATATTGATCTGCTTATGAAGCTGCTTGGACATTTTTTGTAAAACTTCAATGGGCACTCCCTGGGATCCTGTTAGTAGAATGACAATTTCATCATCCGGATATTGATTAACTTCAGAAATAGGTATCATTAATTCCTCAGGTACTTGTAAATACCCAAGCTGAAGTGCGATCTCATAAGCTGATTGCGAGAATTTGCCAACAACCGCAACTTTTCTTCTGCTTTTGAAGGCTGCATCAAAAATATGCTGAATTCTTATTAAATCAGATGCCAAAGATGCGGCGATGATTCGACCTGGAGCATTAAAAAAGGCATCTGTTACTTGGCTGACTACTTTGGCTTCCGATTGGGTATGACCCGGTTTATCTGCCTCCGTACTATCCGAAAGCAAGCAAAGTACCCCCTCTTCTCCGATTCTTGCCATTTTTCCTATCTCGGGCTTGTAATTAGAAGCCGCCGCTTGATCAAATTTAAAATCCCCAGTATAAACAATACTTCCCTCTGAAGTATGTATACAAATTCCAACGCTGTCTGGAATGCTATGGGTCGTATGAAAAAATGACACGTCCGCAGATTGAAACTCAATCTTAGAGTCCGAATGAATTTCCACAAAATTGATTTGACCTTTGTAATCCTGTTCTTTCATTTTCGCTTTTGCTAAAGCCAGCGTCAGCTTCGTCCCATATACAGGAATACTAAGCTCTCTTAATATATATGATAGGGCTCCGATATGATCTTCATGACCATGTGTCAGAAAGATCCCTTTAACCCTTTCTTTATTTTGAGTGAGGTAGGTGAAATCAGGTATAACAATATCTATTCCGAACATCTCATTCTCCGGTATCATGAATCCTGCATCCAATACAAATATATCTTCATCTACTTCAACTACGTACATATTCTTTCCAAATTCGCCAACCCCCCCCAGTGCCACAATCTTGATGCTTTCATTCTTTCTAATGTTCAATGTTAAAATCCTCCTATTTTCAGTTGCCCGACCTTAGATCAGTTACCAATATTATACTTGAAGAATGAAAACCATGACAAGAAGGAAAAGCGGAAGGGGCCCGCTTATCGGCGACAAGCATAAGACGAAGCCTTGCAAAAGGCGTTCTTTCCTTTTGTGAGGATTTGGCTTATGACCTCGAGCCGATGGCCCCTGGAGCTAGACAAGAAGAAAAGCGGAAGCTCCTTCGGACCAATCAAAGGACAATTGTTCCTGCGATGAATATTCGGAGTAGCTTTCCTTTGTGCCCACCCCCGACAAGCATACAAAAGCCAACCAGCAAACAACTGATTGGCTTTTATGTTTTTATTGCAGCAAAGCTGATAATTTACCTCTCTCCAATTCTGTGAGCGGAACTAACGGCAATCTTACCGTGCCGACATCAAGCCCCTTTAATTGAAGGGCTGTTTTTACCGGTACAGGGCTTGGGGCTGTGAAAAGTCCTTCCATGATTGGGAGGAGGTCTTGATGGAGTCTAGCAGCTTTTTCAATTTCTCCATTAAAAAATGTTCCAATCATCTCTTGCATTTCATTTCCAATAATGTGGGACGCCACAGAGACGATGCCCTTTCCGCCAATTGCCAATACAGGGATTGTTAATCCGTCATCACCGCTGTAAAGCTGAAAGTCCTCGGCCGTTTCTGAAATAATCCGAGTCATCGCATTTAAATTGCCGCTTGCTTCCTTTACAGCAAAAATATTTTGTATGTTAGAAAGGCTAATAATCGTTTCAGGTTCAATGTTAACAGCAGCTCTGCCTGGAATGTTATATACCATAACCGGCAGTTTCGTACTTTCGGCAATTGCTTTGAAATGCTGAAAAAGTCCGGCTTGATTCGGTCTATTATAATAGGGAGCTACAGCCATTATCCCATCTACACCTATTTGCTCAGCCCGTTTCGTTAAATCAATTGAAGCGTATGTGTTATTACTGCCTGTTCCCGCAATAACTGGTATTCTTTTGTCGACTGCTTTAACCACATGCTGAAATAACGCTAGTTTTTCTTCATTCGTTAAAGTAGGGGACTCACCTGTTGTCCCAGCTACAACAAGAGATTCTGTGCCATTTTGAATTAAATGATTAATTAGCTGAGTAGTCTTCGGGAAATCAATATGTCCCTTTCTATCAAATGGAGTAACCATCGCTGTCGAAACCCGGCCTAACTGAATCATTGCTACACTCCTTTAACCTTCAATAAGTCAATATTCTTAGGAACTGTATAATCCTTTTCAAGCTGGAAAGCATCATGTAAAGCGTTAATTGCTTTAGCTAAATCATGCTTTTTCACAAGAACCCATATCGTAGTATGACTATCCGCAGATTGTAAAATCCTTATTTCCCGCTCTGACAATGCAGTAACAATTTTTGATGCGACACCTGGTACACCTTGCATTCCAGCTCCTACGACAGATACTTTGGCACAATCCTTTTCGACAAGAGGAGTATGATTTAAATTTTCAAGTATTTCTATTGCTTTCTCTGTCATTTCTTCTGAAACGGTGTAGTTGACGCCATTAGGATAAATGTTAATAAAATCTACACTGATCCCTTCATTCGCCATCGCTTTAAAAACCTCTGCTTGCAAATTATATTGATCCTTTTTTGCCTGAACTTTGATTTGTGTAATATTGGGGAGATGGGCAATTCCAGTAACAATTCTTTCTGTGAAGTCTATTCCTTGCCGTTCTTTATTAAAAGTTGTCACTAGAGTACCTAAATTTTCTGTATAGGTTGATCGAATTCGAATGGGGATTTTTGCTTGCATGGCAATTTCAACTGCTCGAGGATGTATGACTTTTGCTCCTTGATAAGCCATATTGCATACTTCTGTGTATGTGACAATAGATAGAGGACGTGCATTTTCAGCGATAGTTGGGTCAGCAGTCATAATTCCATCAACATCTGTAAATATATCAATCCATTCAGCATTTAGGGCTGCTCCTAAAGCTGCAGCAGATGTGTCACTTCCGCCTCTGCCGATCGTTGTGACATCCCAGTTTTTTGCGGCACCTTGAAATCCTGCCACTACAACTACATCATGATCTTCAAGGACTTTAAGAAGCCTATCACATTTCATATCGATAATTTTCGCATTTGTATGTTCATGATTCGTTCGAAAACCTGCTTGCGCACCGGTTAAGGCAGTTGCTTTAATCCCTTTCTCCAGCAGCATATTTGTAAAAACAATACTAGAAATGATTTCACCACATGATAATAATAAATCCGTTTCCCTTTTATTTATTAGAGATTTATTTGATTCTACTAGAGAGAGTAATGTATCCGTTGCATATGGATCTCCCAAACGTCCCATTGCCGATACGACAATAACTACTTTATAACCTTCTTGTCGGGCTTTTTTGATGTGCTTTAATGCATGTTCCCGGCTTTTATCATTGCGAACGGATGTGCCTCCAAATTTTTGCACAATTATTTTCATTGTTACACCTCTATAAAACTCTTCGTTGGTTTTTAGGCTATACCATAGCTTTACTATTAGAGAGGATGATTATATTTGGAGCTAGAAAATTTCTAGCTCCCTTATTTTAAGCTCAAATCTTTTAAAGAAATGAATCGTGAACTTTATTATTTTACTAAACCAAGTTTTATTAAGCTTTCTGCAATTTGAACTGAGTTCCAGGCAGCTCCCTTTAATAGGTTGTCAGACACAACCCACATATGGAAACCCTTCGGTTGATCTAAGTCTTTGCGGATACGTCCGACAAACACATCGCTCTTGCCTACGCAATCTGCAGGCATTGGGTAGATTTGATTGTCTGGATCATCTTGTAAAATAACACCTTGGGCATCTTGAAGAAGCTCTTTAATATGTTGTGAGCTAACTCCTTCTTCATTCACTTCGAAGTAGATTGATTCTGAGTGCCCGGTTGCAACTGGCAAACGCACACATGTCGCTGCAACTTGAAGCTCAGGAAGATGCATAATCTTTTTTGTTTCATTAATCATTTTCATTTCTTCAAATGTAAAGCCGTTCTCCGTAAACTTATCAATTTGCGGAATGGCGTTGAAGGCAATTTGATAATGCTTCTTATCACCTTTTACAGGGAGAATGGCAGGTTCAAAAGATTCCCCATTTATGATTGCTTTTGTTTGCTCATGAAGCTCTTCAACTGCAGCTGCACCAGATCCTGAAACAGCCTGGTATGTTGAAACGATAACCTTATTTAAACCGTATTTTTCACGGATTGGCTCTAAAGCTACAACCATTTGAATCGTTGAGCAGTTTGGATTTGCAATAATTCCCTTATGATTGTGGAGATCGTTTTCATTAACTTCTGGTACGACAAGCGGAACCTCTTCATCCATTCGGAAAGCACTTGTATTATCAACGACAACTGCTCCATGGGATACAGCATGAGCCGCCATTTCTTTAGAAACACTGCCGCCCGCACTAAATAATGCTATATCAACATCTGCAAAGCTATCTGGTGTTGCTTCCTGGACTGTTAGCTCATCACCTTTAAAAATCACCTTTTTTCCCGCTGAACGGGCAGAAGAAAGCAATGTTAATTTTTCGATTGGAAAATTCTTTTTCTCAAGTGTGTCAAGCATTTGCTGACCTACTGCTCCTGTTGCTCCTAAAACTGCTACATGAAATCCTTTTTTCTGTTCCATTTGTTTTTTTCCCCTCTCAAAAATACTTGCTAGCAAAAAAGTTATTACAGAAACATAATGAATTTTCTTATAATAACATACATTTTAACATATTCATTCTTTAAAGTAATAAACTTTTTGCTAGAAAAATTGGGGAAATCCTTATATTTCGTCTTTATATCTTTCAACAAGCACAGGCTGGAATTGCTTTCCTGCAATAGCAGCTTCGATTGTCTCTGATAATGCCGTCATTCTAGCAACCATTGAATTTGGTTTTTTCACTGGATCATCCTGGCCAAAAGGAATGAAATATATATTTTTCGTTGACATTAATCTCATTAAATTCACGCCATTTAAGCCCAATGCATCGTTCGTGGATATTCCTAATACAACCGGCTTTTGATTTCTTAACGTTGCCTTTGCAGCCATTAATACAGGGGAATCTGTCATGGCATTTGCAAATTTACTCATTGAATTGCCTGTCAGGGGAGCGATCACCATGCAATCTAATGGAATTTTCGGACCTAACGGCTCTGCTTTCACGATGGAATCAATCACATTATTCCCAGTTAATTCTTCAATTCTCTGTACCCAATCCTCCCCTTTGCCAAACCTTGTTTCCGTGCTTTTCACAGTAAAGGTAACAACAGGCAATACTTCAGCCCCAGCATTGACTAGCTTCTCTATTTCCGGGAACACCGCATCGTATGTGCAATGGGATCCTGTCAGTCCAAAACCGATACGTTTTCCTTTTAAACTCATAATTAAATATTCCCCTTTCGCTTCATGCTATCTTCTTTTATTAACTGGGTAAGAACTTGCGCTAATATTTTCCCGGCTGTTTTCGGTGCGACGATTCCAGGAAGACCAGGTGCCAGCAGTGCCTTTACTCCCCTTTTTTCTGCATACCTAAAGTCTGTCCCTCCCGGTTTAGAAGCAAGGTCAATGATAAGTGTGTGAACCGGCATTTTTGCAATGACAGAAGCCGTGACTACTAAATATGGAATCGTGTTGATACATATATCTGCATCTTTTACTTCATTTTCTAAATCCTTTAAATGAAATGGAATTAAACCCATTTCTGTAATCCTTGCAATATGTTCACTTTTTCTTGCCCCTACCTTTACCTTAGCTCCAAGAGAAGCAAAGACTCTGGCAACACTCATCCCAACCCTTCCGAGACCGAGAACGGTAATGTTTGATCCATGAATAGTGATATCTGTATGCTGTATGGCCATCATGATCGTTCCCTCTACTGTTGGGATTGAGTTATAGATGGCTACATCATCGCGTTCAAATAAATTCACTAGACGTCTATTTGCCTGCTTAGTCAAACTGTCTAAATAGGAGTTGCTAATCCCTGAATAAATCGTACAATGTGATGGTGTTTCCAATAGCATTTCTTTCCGTAAATACACCTTTTCATTAGAAAATATTGTTTCAATTTGACCATCTAAGCCAGTTCCAGGAACAGGTAATATGACAACATCTTTATTTGTAAAATCAACTTCATCCACTTTTTCTTTAACAGCTCCAGTAAAGGCATGATCTAATTGTTCGAATCCAATTAATGAAAGCTTGGCATCCAGCTCGGTTAGTCTGCGTATAATTTCCAGCTGCCTAGCATCTCCGCCAATAACAGCAATTTGTATGTCTGTTAGCATGAAACCCTCACCTTCTTCTAAAGAGTGTTACAGGTATTGTGTTAATTCACTACTTCAACATCCTATGTACGAAAAGCTAAATCGGTGAGTTTTCCATGTAAAGAAAAGGCTTGAAAGATGAGTTTGCGAGGTTTTCGTATGAGAGGATGTAAGTGGGCACTAGGTTTTAGCCTAAGTTTTAATATTGGAAAGAATTTTTTTCAAAAAAAAAAAGACTGGCTTGTGCCAATCTAAACAATTACTTTCAAAGTTTACTATTCATTTCCCTCTTCCTCATCCGGCATATCTAATATAATCATATCGGTTCCAATCCTTTTTATGTGACTCCAAGGTACACGAATTTCGTCTCCTTGCCTTTTCAGCCCAAACCATTTCAAAGATGGAATGACTAATGCCTGTATTTGTCCACTTTTTTCGTTTATTTCAAGATCTGTTTGCCCAAGAACCCCTAATCTTTCCGCTTTTTTTACGTCAACGATCTCTTTTCCACTCAACTCACTAAGTCTCATGCCCTTCCCCCTCTCTATACAATTTATCGTTATTCATAATGATTTAGACTATAAATCAATATTGCCGCCATTACCAAAAAACAGTCTGCTAATTAACAGACTGTCATCAATAATTATAGACTTTTTGGCAACTCGCCATTAGGGCTAATTAATGCAATGGCATATTTATCAGTGAAAATGGAATTTGCCATTTCATCCACACCTTTTTTAGAAACAGCATCAATTTGTTCAATGATTTCATCTAATGATCGATGACGCCTCAGTAAAAGTTCATTTTTTCCATTTCGGCTCATTCGGCTATTGGTGCTCTCTAAGCTGAGCATTAGGCTGCCTTTTAACTGTTCCTTGCTATTAATTAATTCCTTTTCTGTAATTCCTTCTTGTTTAAGCTTGCATAATGTTTCTTGCATCGTTTCAAATAGGACGTCCAATTGCTTAGCACCAGTTCCTCCATAGAGAGTAACAATCCCTGCGTCTTGGTAAGCTGAGTGATAAGAAAAGACTGAATAAGCAAGTCCTTTTTGCTCCCTAACATCCTGGAATAACCTGCTGCTCATGCTGCCTCCAAGTATATTATTGAGGATAATTAAATTGTACATTTCCGGATGGCCAACCTTCAGTCCATCGAAACCAATACATAAATGCGCCTGCTCTGTATCCTTTTTCCGAACAACTTTATTTGAATGGAATTCAAGACTATGCTCCGTTTTTTCATGCTTGCCGCCTTCATAGGCTCCGAAATATTTTTCAACTTCGCGAATGAAAGAATCAGTAATATTGCCGGCAATTGAGATGACCACTTTTTCAGGCGTATACATGTTATGGACATATTCTCTTAATGTATCACCATTAAAGGTCGCAAGTGTTTCCTCTGTTCCTAATATCGGATAGCCGAGTGGATGATTTTCATAAATGGCTTTACTAAGCAAGTCATGAACGATATCATCAGGCGTATCTTCATACATTTTTATTTCTTCATATACAACATTTTTCTCTTTATTTAGCTCTTCTTCTACGAATGTAGAGTTAAAGAACATATCAGCTAAAACCTCAAGTGCAAAATCTGCATGAGTATCAAGAACCTTGGCATAATAGCATGTGTATTCTTTTGAAGTAAATGCATTCACCTGTCCGCCAATACTGTCAAATGATTCAGCAATCTCTCGTGCGGATCTTGTTTTTGTCCCTTTAAAAAACATATGCTCTAGAAAATGTGAAATCCCATTATTCTCAAGGTTTTCATCCCTAGATCCGGTTCCAATCCAAACACCAATGGCAACGGAACGAACGTGTGGAATATTTTCTAATACGACTCTTACACCATTTTGGCATGTATACTTTTTAATCAAATAAGTTCCTCCTGTTCCTTTAACAGAGCTGCAATGATATTAGTTGTTATTTTCCTTATTATTAACTTTTCCAAAATTAAGATTATCAGCCATTCGATCAGAACTCAAAAGATCGGAAACGGTTCCAATTTGAAAGTCCCGATTCTTCAGCTGAATAATTAACTGATCTAGCGATTTTTCTGTTGGGCTTGTAGGGTGCATTAAGATGATTGCCCCGTTATGAACCTTACCCATTACACGATTTAGCAATTCCTCTTCGGATGGCTTTTTCAAATCAGCTGTATCAACTGACCATAAGACCGTTCTTAAGCCTTCCTGTAAGGCAATTTGTATTGTTTCTTCACGAAAGCTTCCGCTTGGCGGGCTAAACCATTGTACAGGTTTATCTGTAATCGCTTGAATGACTTCATTTGTTTTTTGAATTTCTTCCTTCATTATACTCGTTGGTATTTTTGCCATATTAGGTTGAGAATATGAATGGTTGCCAATTTCATGACCTGCTTCTTCGATCATTTTCGCCAATTCAGGATTTTTTTGAGCCCATTTTCCCTCTAAGAAAAAACTCGCAGAAACGTTATGCTTCTTTAAGGTCGTCAGCATGTCTGTTAAATACTCATTTCCCCATGCTACATTTATGATAAAACTAACCATCTGTTTCTCCGGATGTCCTTTATACGTTGGAGATGGCGGCAAATCCTTCAATTGAATTTTAGGCTGAATTTGTTTGAAAACTAGCTTTTCATCCTTAAATTCGCCATCTGCTTTCATTTTTTTATAGGAAGCTCCTATATCAACCTGTATTCCATTTAATCCAGGCATCGCCTTCCAAACTCGATCAATCTTCGCATCCTGGGGAGGAATATTATAATCTATTGCTCTTTCAGTAATTTCTTTATATAAAGGATCCTTTTGTTTTGAAACAGAAATAGAATCAGCTTTTAAACCTAAGACATATTGATTCGTTAACGGATTGCTGACAAAAAGATATGCAGCTATAAAAATAATGCCTAAATGAATCAGCTTTTTCATTCATCTTGCCTCCTTCCATAAACCATATGTTTAAGGAGGACAAGGTAGAACGAGCTGCATTTCCTTATGAAAGTTAATTTTTAACAAAAGGTATGTATATGGAAAGAGTCAGGGGGGTCTTCCCGTCCTGACTCTTTCCTTTCATAATAAATCATGCTTTAAAAGTAATTATTGTTGTGCTTGTTCTTTCTGTTCACGCTGTTCACGGAGGACTGCTTTACGTGATAAGTTTACACGGCCTTGTTTATCGATTTCGGTTACTTTAACAAGTAATTCGTCCCCAATGGACACGACATCCTCTACCTTGCCGACGCGTTCTTCCGCAAGCTCAGAAATGTGGACAAGTCCATCTTTTCCGTTAAAAATTTCAACGAATGCTCCGAATTTTTCAATTCGCTTTACTTTACCAAGATACATTTGTCCGACTTCAACCTCACGGACAATGTCCTCAATAATTTTCTTCGCTTTTTGGTTCATTTCTTCATTAGTTGAAGAGATGAATACTGTACCATCTTGCTCAATATCAATTTTGACACCAGTTTCTTCAATAATCTTATTGATTTGCTTTCCGCTCGGCCCAATAACATCACGAATCTTATCTGGATTAATATGCATTGTCAGGATCTTAGGAGCATATTTGGATAGCTCTTGTCTAGGCTGGTCAATCGTACTTAGCATAGAGTCAAGAATTTGAATGCGGCCTTTTTTCGCCTGCTGAAGGGCCTCTTCTAATATTTCACGAGAAAGACCTTCAATTTTAATATCCATTTGTAAGGCTGTTACCCCTTTAGCCGTACCCGCAACCTTAAAGTCCATATCTCCTAGATGGTCTTCCATACCTTGGATATCCGTCAGTATTGAGTAATGCTCTCCTGACTTGATAAGGCCCATCGCGATTCCCGCAACAGGAGCCTTAATTGGAACACCTGCATCCATCATAGCAAGAGTACTTGCGCAAATACTAGCCTGTGATGTAGATCCATTAGATTCCAATACTTCAGAAACTAAACGAACTGTATACGGGAAATCCTTTTCAGATGGAATAACAGGCTCTAATGCACGCTCTCCCAGTGCGCCATGGCCAATTTCACGTCGGCCTGGCCCTCTCATCGGTCCCGTTTCACCAACACTGAAATTAGGGAAGTTGTAATGGTGCATAAAACGCTTTTCTTCCTCGATTCCGAGGCCATCCAGAATTTGGACGTCACCTAATGCACCTAATGTACATATGCTTAAAGCTTGAGTTTGGCCTCGAGTAAATAGTCCAGAACCATGTGTTCTAGCAAGAATACCAATTTCTGAAGACAATGGGCGAATGACATCCAAGCCACGGCCATCTGGACGCACCTTATCTTCTGTAATAAGTCTGCGCACTTCGCCTTTTACAATTTTATCAAGTATTTGTTTTACTTGCTTAAGGTCAGCTTCCGTTGACTCTTCTTCTTCAAATTTTGCCATTACCGCATTTTTAACAGCTTTAATAGCATCCTCACGTGCATGCTTTTCTTGAACCTGAATAGCAGCGATCATGTCTTGCTCGCAAATCGAACGAACTTTAGTTTCTAATTCTTGATCTAGTTCAAATAGAACGATTTCAAGTTTTTCTTTGCCAATTTCAGCTACAATTTCTTCTTGGAAAGCAATTAATCGTTTGATTTCTTCATGTCCAAACATAATTGCTTCAAGCATGGTTTCTTCAGGCACTTCTAGAGCACCAGCTTCAACCATATTAATGGCATCCTTTGTACCAGCGACAACTAAATGGATGTCACTTTTATCTGCCTGATCAACTGTTGGATTGATAATGAATTCATCATTAATACGACCAACACTTACTCCAGCAATTGGTCCGCCAAAAGGAATATCTGATACACTAAGTGCTAATGAAGAACCAAACATAGCCGCCATTTCTGAAGAACAATCTTGATCAACACTCATTACCATGCTGACTACTTGTACTTCATTACGAAATCCATCGGCAAATAATGGGCGAATGGGTCTATCAATTAAGCGGCTGGCCAAAATAGCTTTTTCACTTGGACGGCCTTCTCTTTTAATAAATCCTCCAGGTATTTTCCCAACAGCATATAATCTTTCTTCATAATTGACTGTCAATGGAAAGAAATCTAAATTTTTCGGCTCCTTTGATGCGGTTGCTGTACTTAATACAGCTGTGTCTCCATAGCGAACTAGCACTGCGCCATTTGCTTGTTTGGCTAACTGTCCAATTTCTACAGTTAATTTGCGGCCAGCCCAATCTATAGAATAAATATGTTTATCTTGTCCCATATTTTGTAACCCCTCTCTACCTTTTCACAATGGAGGTTTAGCGACTTGTATTGGAAACCTAAACCTAAACATTATCGAACAAAAATACTCCTAAAGTATGAAAACTGTGTATGTATAGTATGTACAATTTTATTACAAGTTAAAATCGGTCTTTTATGTATGTAAACATGTGTTCTTTTTAAGCTAATAAAAAAGCGGGAAAACTCCCGCTTTTCTTATTATCGACGTAAACCTAATTTGTTAATTAACTCACGGTAACGTTGAACGTCTTTGTTACGCAGGTAAGTTAACAGGTTACGACGTTTACCTACCATTTTCAAAAGACCGCGACGTGAGTGGTGATCTTTCTTATGAGTACGTAAATGATCGTTCAGTTTGTTAATTTCCTCAGTAAGGACAGCGATTTGAACCTCTGGAGATCCAGTATCATTCTCATGAGTTTTGTACTCATTGATTAGTTCATTTTTACGTTCTTTAGTGATTGCCATCCGTTTCACCTCCTAAATAATATCCCCTGTTACCGAGCAAGCGTCGGTGACTCGACTTGCCAAGCAAAGGTTCTTTTGATACGTTAATAAGAATACAACTTTTTATGACAAAATGCAAGGCTAAACATTGTTTTTTTCAAAGAAAGCAAGTGCGGACCTTTTGTCCTTTTCGATTTGGGCAACAAGTTCTTCTATGCCATTGAACTTTTGTTCTTTTCGTAAGTGCAAGTGCCATTCAACTTTGACTTCTTGACCGTAAATATCTTGATTAAAATCAAAAATATGAACTTCTATTGATGGCTTTTTCGACATTTCTTTATTAAAAGTTGGCTTATAGCCGACATTGCATACTCCTTCATTCCACTCTCCATGAACGTTAATTCGGACGCAATAAACGCCGGTAGGCGGAAAAATATAATCGTCTGTAAGCTCAATATTCGCTGTAGGGAATCCAATCGTTCTCCCTCTTTTATCTCCATGAATAACGTTGCCATTAGTAGAATAATATCTGCCTAGTATAGGTGTAAACTCTTCCATCCTGCCGTCACGAATCATGGAACGAATTAAGGTTGAACTAATTTTCTCATTATTAGATACTAATTTAGGAACGACTGTAAAAGCAAACTTTTCTCTTGAATGAAATGGCAATGTTTCCATCGTTCCTTTTCCCATTCTGCCATATGTATAATCAAAGCCCGCAATCACATGTTTTACATTTAGCCCTATTAAATATTGATCTACAAATTCTTGAGGCAATAAACTCGCAAATTCCATTGAAAAGTTGACAATAAATAAGTAATCAATCCCAAGTTTTTCAATCAGATCGACTTTTTCACGGAGTGGAGTAATATATTCTACATGTTTAACACTTTTCCCTAATACAACAGAGGGATGAGGATCGAAAGTCATAACAGCACTTTTGAAGCCATTTTCCTCCGCGATACTCTTTGCTTCCTTAATAACCTTCTGATGTCCAAGATGAACACCGTCAAAATAGCCTAATGCTATGGACAAAGGCGGAAGTTCTCTCTTAACATATTGCGAATGATTAATTAAAATTATTTCCATGTGGTTCACCTTTTTTCAAATTCAAAGCCTTGATTTTGTCACAACAATTCATTTCGAATGACTTTTACTGGCTTCATTAACCCTTGCTTTTGCTGATGATGTTCGTAAATGGCTAAAGCCATGCCGCTTTCAGTTTCAACAGCAATTGGACCTTCTACTTCAGATAATTGACTTGGTATGGGCAAAACTGCTCCATTTTTTACTTTCTTTGCTACTGTATCATTTATCGTATATTTGGGCAAATGAGAAAGCGCAGATTCAAGCGGTTTTATTTTTTCTGTAAGGGTGCCTTCTTGAACGAAGGTTTCTACTTCTTCTAATGTTAGGCAGTCTTGTAAGGAGAATGAGGCTGATTGAATTCTAATAAGCTCAGACATATGAGCAGGAAACCCTAGTTTTTCTCCAATCATAACTGCTAACGTCCGTATATACGTTCCCTTGCTGCAGGAAACCCTGAAACGGAATTGAATAAGCTCCCCGCTGAATAGATCGCGGTCATCCAGAAGTTCGATTGAGTAGATTCTAACCCTTCTAGTTGGCCTTTCAACTGATATTCCTTGTCTTGCATATTCATAAAGCCGTTTTCCATTTACCTTCACAGCAGAATACATCGGCGGGGTTTGCGTTATTTCACCAGTCAAGCTTTCCAAAACAGATAAAATTTCTTTTCTTGTAAATGAATTTGTTACTTTCCTAACTTCAACGGTTTCTCCTGACGCATCCTCAGTTGTGGTGGAATACCCGATCGTTACTTCCCCTTCATATGCTTTTCCGGCATCTGTAATATATTCTGCCACCTTTGTCGCTCTCCCTAAACAAATAGGAAGTACTCCCGTCACATCAGGGTCTAAAGTTCCGGTATGGCCGATTCTTTTCATTTTTAAAATTTTACGCAGCTTAAACACACAATCATGTGAGGTGATTCCTTTAGGTTTAAATAGCGGCAATATTCCTTCCACACATGATCCTCCTTTCTAAATTCGAAAAAAATGGATAGACAAATGTCTATCCACATCCATTTCTATCATTATTCTTCTTTCTCTTTGGAACGATCCTCATCATGTATTTGATGAAGCAATGTTTCAATTCGATTGCCATAATCAATGGATTCATCAAATTCAAAGAAAATTTCTGGCGTTTTACGCAAGCGAATACGCTGCCCAATTTCCGAACGGATAAATCCTTTTGCTTTTGCAAGGCCTTTAAGCGTATTTTCTCTTTGTTCCTCATCACCAAGAACAGAAATAAATACGGTTGCTTGCTGAAGATCTCCGGTTACTTGGACATCGGTTACCGTAACAAAGCCGACACGCGGATCTTTAATTTTACGGCCGATAATTTCGCCAAGCTCCTTCTTCATTTGTTCTCCAACTTTATTTGCTCGAAGGCTCATAATTTATTCACCTCTAATCAGATCCAATCAACATCAGTAATTGTTCGTTCAATTTCAGGGAACGAATCAATCAATTTAAGGGCATTTTGTAATTCTTGCTCCGTTGAAACTCGAGAGGATGATACGGCAACAATGGCTATTTTTGTCCGTTGCCATACATCTTGATAATCTACCTCAGAGACAGATACATTATATTTTTGTTTCAAACGGGTAAGAATTCTTTGCAATACAGCTCGTTTTTCCTTTAATGAATGTGAGTCATAAATGATACATTCACAAGCTGCGAGCCCAATGATCATTTCCGCTCAATTTCCTGCATAACGAAGGCTTCAATGACATCGCCTTCCTTAACATCGTTGAAGTTTCTGATCGTAATCCCGCATTCATATCCTTGGCTTACCTCTTTAGCATCGTCTTTGAAACGCTTAAGTGCATCCACTTCCCCTTCAAAAATAACAATGCCATCACGGATTAAACGTACACCGCTATCACGGGTAATTTTTCCATCGGTTACATAGGATCCTGCAATTGTTCCAACCTTTGAAACTTTAAATGTTTGGCGAACTTCTGCCTGACCAATAATTTTTTCTTCAAATTCTGGATCAAGCATCCCTTTCATAGCCAATTCAATTTCTTCAATTACTTTGTAAATCACTCGATGCAGGCGAATATCTACACCTTCAGCCTCTGCGGCACGCTTAGCGTTATTATCAGGGCGTACATTAAATCCGACAACAAATGCATTAAATGCTGCAGCAAGTGTAATATCTGATTCATTAATAGCTCCTGCACCAGTGTGAAGAATACGAACATTTACACCTTCAACATCAATCTTTTGCAAGGCTGTGGTAAGTGCTTCTGCCGTACCTTGAACATCTGCTTTAACAACAACATTTAATTCCTTTATTTCGCCTTGCTTCATATGTTCAAACAAATTATCCAAGCTAATTTTTGTCTTTTCACTTCGCTGTGCTTGTAGGGCATGTTGAGCACGAGCCTCTCCAATTTGGCGAGCTGTCTTCTCATCAGGAAGTACAGCAAAGCGATCCCCTGCTTGAGGTACATCATTAAGACCTGTGATTTCTACTGGTGTTGATGGTCCTGCTAGTTTAACACGGCGTCCAAGATCATTGACCATTGCACGTACACGGCCGAAGGTATTTCCAACAACAATCGGATCTCCTACTTTTAATGTACCGTTTTGAACGAGCAGCGTTGCAACGGATCCGCGGCCTTTATCTAATTGAGCCTCGATTACAGTTCCTACAGCACTTCGTTTAGAATTAGCCTTAAATTCTTCTACTTCGCTTACAAGAAGAATCATCTCCAGAAGGTTGTCAATTCCTTCTCCTTTAAGAGCAGAAATAGGAACAAAGATAGTATCCCCACCCCAAGCCTCTGGTACTAAGCCAAATTCAGTTAACTCTTGCATAACGCGGTCTGGATTGGCGGATTCCTTATCCATTTTATTAACTGCTACAATAATTGGTACTTCTGCTGCTTTGGCATGGTTGATCGCTTCAATCGTTTGAGGCATAACCCCATCATCAGCGGCAACGACAAGAATAGTAATATCCGTAATTTTCGCTCCACGGGCACGCATCGTTGTAAAGGCAGCATGTCCTGGAGTATCTAAAAACGTAATCTTTTTGCCATTTTCCTCAACTTGATAAGCTCCGATATGCTGAGTAATTCCACCAGCTTCTCCAGCTGTTACTTTTGTATTTCTGATCGAATCCAAAGTCGTTGTTTTACCGTGGTCAACGTGCCCCATGATTGTAACAACAGCCGGACGCTCAATAAGCTCCGCATCTTCTTCATCTGTAAAATAAACCTCTAAATCAGTCACATCGATATGAACTTCTTCTTCGACTTCGACTCCGTAATCAGTAGCAATTAATTCAATGGCATCTTTATCCAGCGCTTGATTAATTGTAGCCATAACACCAAGCATGAATAATTTTTTAATGATTTCTGAAGGTTCACGATGAAGCTTTTTGGCGAGCTCAGCAACAGTTAATGAATCACTAAAAGTAATTTTTGCTGGAAGTTCCTTTACTTTTTTAGGAGCAGGAGGGACTTGAACTTGATTGTTGCTCTTGCCTTTATTATTGTTTTTATTTCTATTTTGATTGTTGTTATTATTATTTTTATTCTTATTTTTGTTAAAAGACTTATTGTCTTTTTGATTATTCTCGTGGTTTGGCTTTTTGCCTTCTGTTTGTTTTTGCATTGGTTTATTTTTACCTTTGTTTACTTCTGACTGCTCATCTCGACCCGCAGCCGGAGCTTTTGGTTTAGTTTGAACTGAATTTGTCTTTTGCTGATTTTGCTTTTCTGGCTGTTTATCTTCCTTCTTACCGTATATACCGTCCAATTTTTGTACGGCAGAAGCTTCAATTGTTGTCATATGGTTTGAGACCTCGATATTCATGTCTTTTAATTTTGTAATTACGTCTTTACTAGATACATTTTGCTTTTTTGCATATTCGTAAACGCGCATTTTACTCATACTTTCACCCCCGCTGGAATTAATCGAGCAACGACTTCAGTTTTTTAGCAAATCCATCATCAAGCACTGCCACAACAACCCGAGCATCTTTTCCAATAGCCTGACCAAGAATTTCTCGATTTTCGACAAGCCTATAAGGAATATGATAGGATTTACATTTATCAGTTACTTTTTTTGTCGTGTTGACAGAAGCGTCCGCAGATAGCAATATGAGCTTCGCTTTACCGTTTCTTATTTCTTTGATAGTAAGCTCTTCACCCGAAGTAATTTTCCGTGCCCGATTCGCTAAGCCAAGCAATGACATCCATTGATTTGAATTCATTTGGATAGTCGTTTCTCCTTCTCTATGAGCTCCAAAAGCTCTTCATATATAGAATCATCTATTGAAACATCTAAATGGCTTGCTAAAATGTTTTTCTTTTTGGCAAGTTTCACTGCCTCTTCATCTTTAGAAAGGTAGGCGCCGCGACCGGACTTCTTGCCAGTCGGATCCACTGATACTTCCCCTTCTTTAGAGCGAACGATGCGAACGAGTTCTTTCTTCGGTCTCATTTCACCGGTTGCGATACACTTACGCAGAGGAACCTTTTTACGATTGTTCACATTCATTCACCCCTATTAATCCATATCTTCCTGAAAATCATAATTTTCATCGTCTTCAAGCTCAGTGCTATCATAAGTCAAAAGTGTTTCCTCTCTTGGGTACATGCCTGTTTCTCGCGCTTCAGACTCAGATTTAATGTCAATTTTCCATCCTGTTAGCTTTGCAGCAAGTCTCGCGTTTTGCCCGCGTTTCCCAATTGCCAGTGACAGCTGATAGTCTGGTACAATCACAGTTGTAGCTTTATCATTTTCATTTACGATGACGTCAAGCACTTTAGACGGGCTTAAAGCATTAGCAACGAAAACAATCGGATCTGCTGACCACTTGACAATGTCAATCTTTTCACCTTTTAACTCGTTTACGACCGCTTGAACGCGTGTGCCTTTTGGTCCTACACAAGAACCAACTGGATCGACTTCCTCGTTATCAGAATGAACGGAGATTTTCGAACGGTCTCCTGCTTCCCTTGCTACAGATTTAATTTCCACTGTTCCATCGTAAATTTCTGGAACTTCTATTTCAAACAATCTTTTCAAAAGACCTGGATGAGTTCTGGAAACAAAAATTTGTGGTCCTTTTGTAGTCTTTTCAACCTTTGTAATGAAAACTTTTATTCTGTCATGCGGTTTATATTGCTCGTTCGGCATTTGCTCATTTGTTGGAAGAATCGCTTCAATCTTTCCAAGACTGACATAAATAAATTTAGAATCTTGACGCTGAACAATACCTGTCATTATATCTTCTTCACGGTCAATAAATTCAGAGTAAATGATTCCTCGTTCTGCTTCACGAACACGCTGCGTAACAACCTGTTTTGCCGTTTGTGCTGCAATTCGGCCGAAGTCCTTTGGAGTTACTTCTAATTCCACAATATCTTCAACCTGGTAATTAGGATTAATTCTGCTGGCATCTTCAACGGAAATTTCTAGCCTTGGGTCAAAAACCTCTTCAACCACTTCTTTTCGAGCAAATACTCTCATCGTTCCGTTTCCAAGATTTAAATCAATCCGAACATTTTGTGCTTGATTGAAGTTTCTGCGGTATGCAGAGACTAGCGCCGCTTCAATTGCATCAATAATGACATCACGTGAAATGCCTTTTTCTTTTTCAAGTAATGTGAGAGCATCCAACAATTCGCTGCTCATGAGACTTCTTCCCCCTCTATTTAGAAAAGCGCAAGCCCCTATGAAAAGACGACAGCTAAGCGTGCATTAGCTACTTTTTCATATGGAATATCAATGCTTTTCTTTCTTGTTTTAATTTTGATTTCGACTGTAACTGTTTGACCATCAAAATGAGTCAAAATTCCTTCGAATGTTTTATCACCATCAATTGGCTCATATGTTTTAATAAAAACATTTTTGCCAACTGCTTTTTGAAAGTCGTTTTCATTTTTAAGAGGGCGCTCAGCTCCAGGTGATGAAACCTCTAAGAAATAGTTATAAGGAATAGGATCAATCTCATCAAGCTTTTCACTTAATTTTTCACTGACTAGCCCGCATTCCTCAATATCGACACCATTTTCCTTATCAATAAATACGCGGAGGAACCAATCTCTTCCTTCCTTCACGTATTCAATGTCAACTAATTCTAAATTAAGCTCATCTAAAATGGGTGTGACTAATTGTCCGACCGTATCAGTCACTTTGCTCATAATATCCCTCCTCTTCACGGTTCATTTCTTCAAGTGAAATTCGATTCAAATGGATAAATGTGTTAACTAAAATAACGTATACAACACGAAAGAGTGGGTTGCCCCACTCTTCTTTAACGAGAGTTATTAATAGTATTTCCATAAAAACTATACCATAACCAATTTTTTAATGCAAATGGAATGGCTACCATGTCAAGGGATTGGCTCCTTTTTATGATAAAAAATTTACATACTGCCATTAAAACAGTGAAAGCTGATTTTGTTCTGGAAGTGATTCCAGGCAGCCGTGGTTGTCCAAATACTCTATGATCGTTTTGGATAATTTTCCGCGCTGCTGAAGGTCTTCTTTAGAAAGAAACTCCCCAACTTCCCTAGCTTTTACAATATTAAGGGCCGCATTTGTCCCCAATCCAGGAATCGAATTGAATGGAGGTATTAATGTATTCCCATCAATAATAAATTCATTTGCACTTGAGCGGTATAAATCAACCCTTTGGAAACTAAAGCCGCGTTCCAGCATTTCAAGAGCCAGCTCCATTACTGTTAGCAGGTTCTTTTCCTTAGTGGATGCTTCAAGGCCTTTAGCATTTATTTCTTCAATCAAAGCACGAATGGATTGTGATCCTTTAACCATGGCATCGACATCAAAATCTTCAGCGCGAACCGTAAAGTATGCTGCGTAATACAAGAGAGGATGATGAACTTTAAAATATGCAATCCTTACAGCCATTAAAACATAAGCAGAAGCATGGGCTTTAGGGAACATATATTTTATCTTTTTACAAGAGTCTATATACCATTCTGGTACTTGATTCTTCCTCATTTCCTCTTCCATTTCATCTGTTAACCCTTTACCTTTACGAACAGACTCCATAATTTTAAAGGCAAATGCCGGTTCGAGGCCTTGATAAATTAGATACACCATAATATCGTCACGGCAGCCAATAACCTCACTCAATGTACAAACTTTATTATGAATGAGTTCCTGGGCGTTCCCTAGCCAAACATCGGTTCCATGAGAAAGTCCAGATATTTGAACGAGCTCGGAAAAGGTAGTCGGTTTCGTATCTTCAAGCATTTGACGAACAAATCGTGTTCCAAACTCCGGAATACCAAGCGTGCCTGTTTTACACATGATTTGTTCTTCTGTAACACCTAAGGATTCTGTACCGCTAAATATTTTCATGACTTCAGGGTCGTCTGTCGGGATTGTTTTCGGGTCAATTCCGCTTAAATCCTGAAGCATACGAATGACCGTTGGATCATCGTGTCCAAGAATATCAAGTTTAAGTAAATTATCATGGATCGAATGGAAATCAAAATGGGTTGTCTTCCATTCGGAATTTTTATCATCAGCCGGAAATTGGATCGGTGAAAAATCATAAATATCCATATAATCAGGAACAACAATTATTCCTCCCGGATGCTGACCCGTTGTTCTTTTTACACCGGTGCATCCAGAGGCAAGTCGCTCAACCTCTGCTCCTCTTAATTGGAGGTTATGATCCTGCTGATACGCTTTTACATATCCGAATGCTGTCTTATCTGCAACTGTTCCAATCGTACCTGCCCGGTATACATATTCTTCCCCGAACAATACCTTCGTGTAGTTATGGGCACGCGGCTGATACTCACCTGAAAAGTTCAAATCAATATCCGGAACCTTGTCCCCTTTGAAACCAAGGAAAGTTTCAAACGGGATATCCTGTCCATCCTTTATATAGGCAGCACCACAGTTTGGACAGTCCTTATCCGGCAAGTCATAGCCAGAGCCTACTGAACCATCATTGAAGAATTCAGATTGCTTGCAATCTGGACAGACATAATGCGGAGGCAGCGGATTTACCTCTGTTATCTCTGTCATCGTTGCAACAAAGGATGAACCGACAGATCCACGTGAACCTACTAAATAACCATCATCTAGTGATTTTTTCACTAATTTATGCGAAATCAAATAAATAACAGCGAAGCCGTGCCCAATTATACTTTTTAATTCCTTTTCAAGGCGAGCTTCAACAATTTCAGGAAGATTATCTCCATAGATTCTTCTTGCCATTGCATAGCTCATATTCCGCATTTCATCATCTGCGCCTTCGATTTTAGGCGTATAAAGATCATCTTTGATTGGTTTAATAACATCAATCATATCGGCAATTTTATTCGTATTATCTACGACAATTTCCTTTGCCTTCTCGTGCCCCAGAAAAGAAAAGGCATCAAGCATTTCATTCGTTGTTCTAAAATGCACGTCTGGAAGCTTATGACGATTTAATGGATTTGCTCCCCCTTGAGAGCTGATCAGGATCTTACGATATATTTTGTCATTTGGGTTTAAATAATGGACATTTCCTGTTGCAACGACAGGAAGACCTAGCTTATCACCTAATTGAACAATATTACCGATGATCTCTTCCAGAGCCTTTTCATTCCTTATTAGCTCTAATTCAATTAAATGGGCATAAACGGCTTTCGGATGAACTTCAATATAATCGTAGAATGCCGCCATATCTTCAACTTCTTCAGGTGACTTCTGCATCATTCCTTCAAAAACTTCACCTTTATTACATCCAGAGCCTACAAGAAGCCCTTCCCGATATTTCTGAAGCAGTGATCTTGGAATCCGCGGAACACGATAGAAATAGTTCATATGAGAGATAGAAACAAGCTTAAATAGATTCTTTAAACCAGCTTCAGTCTGAGCTAGCAATGTACAATGATAAGGTCTCGCACGCTGGTAGGCATTCCCCTCACCCATATGATCATTAAACTGATCATGATATTCAATTTCTTTTTCTGCCGTATCCTTTAGCATCTTCAATAATAGATATCCAGTTGCTTCCGCATCATATATCGCTCTATGATGCTGTGTTAATTCAACATCAAATTTCTTCGCAAGCGTATTTAAGCGATGGTTTTTCATTTCTGGGTATAAGAAACGAGCTAGTTCTAATGTGTCAATGACTGGATTTGCGGCTTTGCCTAGTCCAATTTTTTTATAACCTACATTTAAGAACCCCATGTCAAAAGAAGCATTATGAGCAACTAAAATCGCATCACATGTCCAGTCGAAAAATCTCTGGAGCACTTCACCGACTTCAGGTGCATTTTCAACAAGATCATCTGTGATACCTGTTAAATTGATAGTTGTTGCAGAAAGCGGGTGGTGCGGATTCGCGAATGACTCAAAGCGGTCGATAATTTCCCCATTGTGAATCTTAACTGCTGCAAGCTCAATAATCGTATCATAGACAGCGGATAATCCAGTTGTTTCAACGTCAAATACTACATACGTATCTTCAGTCAGCTTTCTTTTTGCACTGTTATAGGCAATAGGAACCCCATCATCGACTAAGTTAACTTCTACACCATATAATATTTTTATATCATTTTTCTTACCTGCACCAAAAGCCTCGGGAAAAGACTGTACGACTGCGTGGTCCGTTACAGCTATTGCCTTATGCCCCCACTTCTTTGCCTGGTTAATAAGGGCGCTTACGGATGTGACAGCATCCATTTGACTCATCGGCGTGTGAAGATGCAGCTCTACACGTTTTTGATTTTCAGGAGCTGTATCTTGTCTTTGAATGGGTTTGATTTCGTTAATGTCATTTCCAATCATGACAAGATCTCGAACAAAGGTATCCGTTTGAATACTGCCTCTCACCTTCAGCCACATACCCTTTTGAACATGCTGATACAATGCAGCATCTTCCTTGTCCCGAGAAAACATTTTGACTATGATGGAGCTTGTGTAATCCGTAATTTTGAAGGTTAATAGTGTTCTGCCGCTGCGAAGTTCCTTTGTTTCCGCAGAAAACACATACCCCTCAATTGCCACACGCCGTTCTTCATCGACTATATCAATTAGCTTTCTGAAATCGGCATCATCTTTAATCGTTAAGCCAATTGTTAACGGTCCCTGAACAGTGGAAGCATCATTAGCACTAGCTTCAGCTTCTTTCTTCTGCATTTCAATCATAGCTTGAATGCCTCGTTCTTGGTCTTCTCTTTGTTTAGCCTCAAGAAATTTCTTATATTCCTCATTTGCATCTTCGGAGGAAATTTCAGTTTCAATTGTTATTTTCGGAAAACCAAGTGATTCATAAACACCAGATAACATCTCTGAATATTTTCTTTTAATAGATAACCCTTCCGTATCGTTTCTTACATTTATGATTAATTTATTGCCATGCACAGAAGGAATCTGTTCATTTAATAATTTAATTAATGGAGGAGCCATGCCTTCCATTTCTTCTATACAATATTTCCAGTACGCTTGCACCAATTGTTCATCAAAATGATTATTCTTAACTTCAATAGCAAATGATGTATTTGCAATATGAGAAAATACTTTTGCCAACTTCGTTGAAAAGAGGCTAAAAATAGTAAATGGTAAAATTTGCTCAAATTCAAAATAAAAATGCCACTTTTTCTCTTTCTTCCCAATGACCACTTTTTTTATTTGAGCATGCTGAAAATGCTGCACAATTGAATCATCGGTTAATTGCAGCTGCTGGAGCAAGAGTTGGAATCTCTCTTTATTGCCTAGGGCTTCCATTGATCTCTCTCCCATCTATTAATTTTCAATTTCACATATACAGACGATGTCTATTATAACATGAACCTTCTATGTTGTGACTGTCCATTTAAACGATCTTTATTTACCTTCATAAGTATGAAGAAAAGGGTCAAATTCTAAAGTGTGAAAAAGCGGCTTTTTCACCTCAAAAGAATATGACCCTTGAATGGATATATTATAAAAAAAATCTTTGAATGTCATTCCAGGTTACAACTAGCATTAATAGCATTAATAATGCAAACCCGATAAAATGAACCATTCCTTCTTTATGTCGGTCAATTGGTTTCCCTCTTACTGCTTCAACCGCGAAAAACATCAATCTTCCGCCATCTAATGCAGGGATTGGGAGTAAATTCATGATTCCTAAGTTGATGCTTAAAATACCGGCCCATTTCATCAAATAATAAATACCTGATTTAGCCACTGTGTCTGTTGAAACATATATACCAACAGGTCCTGATAATGCATCAATGGAAAATTGTCCTGTAATTAATTTACCGAGCATTTTAAAAATCTCTATTGTCCAATTATATGTTTCTAATGCCCCATTCGTAATGGCTTTAATAGGTGAATTTTCCATTGGGCTATATACACCAATAATACCTATCTTCTCGCCCTCTACTTCTTGAACCTTCGGAGTAACAGGCAAGTTGATTTCTTGTCCGTTTCGCTCAAGCGAGATTTGGAGCTCATTGTTCGGATTTTTGCGGATAATCTCTACGACATCTGACCAGCTTGAAATTTCTGCTCCGTTAATACTATGAATGATATCCCCTTCTTTTAATCCAGCAGAACCGGCTGCACCATCAGGAGTTAATTTCCCAAGTTCAGGTTCGTTTGTAGGAATTCCCTGCAGCAAACCGATCAGTACGAATACGACAAAGGCAAGAATAAAGTTCATCATCGGTCCGGCAAAAATAGCCATTGTTCTTTGGCCAAGCGTCTTTGATGCAAACTGTCTATCGTAAGGAGCGATTAGAGTTTCTCCCCCATCCTCTACTAATACAGCACTTGGGCTTACAGTAAAGGATTGCAGCTTATCTTCCTCTTCCCCTTCAACATAGCCTTTAATGACTAGAGAATGCTCTATATCAGCATGCTCTACCTCAATAACCCTAGCATTTGGGTACTTTTCCTTTTGATTCAGAATAATTTTATTAACCTGCTCTGATTCATTAAATAATAAACCAATTCTGAATCCTGGTTTTATCTCGATCATCTCGGGATCTTCTCCAGCCATGCGGACAAAGCCCCCGATTGGCAATAGCCTGATCGTATACGTTGTTTCTCCTTTTTTATGAGAGAAAACTTTTGGTCCAAAGCCAATAGCGAATTCACGGCAAAGAATCCCTGCTCTTTTCGCAAATACAAAATGCCCTAATTCATGAAAAAATACTAGTGCCCCAAAAATAATAATAAAGGCTATAACTGTACTCAAAATATAACCACCTTTTTTAAAAAGATAATATTGAACTATCTCTTTGAGTTAATAAGCATTAGCTTAAAAGTGAGTCTACATATTTTCTCGTTTCCAAATCGGCTTCCTGAATATCAGTCAGACTTGGATTTAAGATGTTTTTGTGAATACCCAAAGCCTTTTCAATTAAATCTTCTATTTGCAGAAAGGTTGCCTTTCCTTCTAAAAAGGCTGCAACTGCCACTTCGTTTGCTGCGTTTAAGACAGCAGGCATTGTTCCGCCCGCCTTACCAGCTTCATATGCATAGTTTAAGCAGCGGAAGCGATCCATGTCCATTTTCTGAAAATGGAGCTTTCCTATTTCCGCTAAGTTCAGCCGCTTTGCTGATGGCAGCGGCAGCCTGTCTGGATAAGTCAATGCATACTGAATGGGAACTCTCATATCTGGTGTTCCTAATTGTGCAATTATACTGCTGTCATGAAATTCAATCATAGAGTGAATGATGCTTTCTTTATGCAATAAAACATCAATATCATCATAGTTGATTGAAAAAAGCCAATGTGCTTCAATGACCTCTAGCCCTTTATTCATCATCGTTGCAGAATCAATGGTAATTTTTGCACCCATGGACCAATTCGGATGGTTGAGGGCTTCTCGAACTGTCACATTTTCTAGTTCTTGTCGCGTTCGGTCCCTAAAAGATCCACCAGAGGCAGTCAAAATCAGCTTATCTATATTCTTCTGCTTTTCACCTTGTAGAGCCTGGAAAATAGCAGAATGCTCACTATCTACTGGCAATAATGTTACATGATTCTTTTTCACTTCTTCCATAACAAGGTGTCCCGCAGTTACTAATGTTTCCTTATTCGCAATGGCAATCGTCTTTTTTTCTCTTATAGCTTGCAAAGTTGGCGTTAAACCAATACTGCCAATGACTGCATTAACTAGGATCTCTGCTTTATGATAAACGGCTACCTCTGATAATCCGTCATTGCCATATGTAAATGTGATAGATGGAAATTCCGCTTCTAGTATTTGTGCTGATGATCTATCTGACACAGATACTAGCTCTGGATGAAATTCACGAATGATTTTCCTAGTTAAGTCAAGGTTTCTGCCAACCGCTAAAGCAACTAGACGAAACTCATCTGGATGCTCCTTAATTATATCTAACGTTTGAGTGCCGATTGAACCAGTAGCACCCATTAAACTAATATTCTTCAACAAATTCAACTCCTGTTGCATAAAGAACTAACTACATTAAATAAATAAAATGCAATAATGGCCAAACAAATAATAAGCTATCAAAACGATCTAAGATTCCGCCGTGCCCCGGCATTATATTACCTGAATCCTTAACATCATAATGGCGCTTCAGGGCGGATTCAACTAAATCACCAATTTGTCCAAAAATAGACAAGACGATCGTAATAATGGATAGCTGCAGAAATGAGGCATTAATATCTGAGAAAAGAATAAAGAGTGCTGCCACTATTAGTGCACAAACGACGCCGCCAATTGAGCCTTCAATTGTTTTATTGGGGCTAATTTCAGGCCATAGCTTATTTTTCCCAATTGCACGGCCAATAAAATAGGCGCCAGAATCAGTTGCCCATATGATAAATAAGGAATAGAAAATATAAACTAGTCCAGATTCACGTGTTTCAATAAAGAAATAGAAACCAATCCCAACATATAGTACAGCAAGAATGGAATAAGCAACATCATCAAAATTAAATCGATTTTTTGTTGTTACTGTATACGTTAAAAAGAGTAAAACCGCGAGGAGGACAAATTCAATTTTCGAATAGCTCAATGGTTCAAATGCATTCTGAAACTGTTTAGGTAAAAGCATTACCCATAATAATAATAAAGATAGCAGCCCTGGTATAGAAAAGAGCTTGATATTGCGCATTTTTAATACTTCATATAGTGCAATCGATGCCAAAAGATAGGCTAGAATAATGAATGGAAATCCGCCAAAAATCGTTAACGGCAAAAAAATTGCACCAAATATGATCGCTGAAATGATTCGTTGCTTCATCTATGTCGTCACACCTTTATTAAACTCCGCCAAACCGCCTCTGACGGTTTTGGAATACTTCAATTGCTTCAAGAAAATGCTCTTCACCAAAATCCGGCCATAAGACATCCGTAAACCAAAACTCGGTGTATGCTAACTGCCAAAGCATAAAATTGCTTAAGCGGATTTCCCCGCTTGTTCGGATTAATAAATCAGGGTCATTCAAGTCTTTCGTCATTAAATAGTTTGAAAAAGTTTCCTCATTTAATTCACTTTCATTTATTATACCACTATTACAATCTTTTAAGACAAGTTTGATTCCCTCAATAATCTCCGCCCTGCTGCCATAATTAAGAGCAAAATTCAAAATGAGTCCGGTATTATCCTTTGTATCTTCCATTGCCTTCTCAATCGCATTTCTTGTATGTGTAGGCAGCATTTCTTTATAGCCCATCATTTGCACTCGTACATTCTCTTCTACTAGCTCAGGAAGAAATGATCCTAGAAATTCTTCTGGGAGCTTCATTAAAAAGTCCACTTCCATTTTAGGTCTCTTCCAATTTTCAGTAGAGAAAGCATACAGTGTTAATGTTTTTATTCCAAGCTCATTGGCTAATTTAGTCGTTTTTCGAACTACTTTCATTCCTTCATGATGTCCCGCTACACGTGGAAGCGCTCTTTTCTTTGCCCATCTGCCATTGCCGTCCATTATAATCGCTACATGTGAAGGAATCTGATGCTCTTGAATTTTCAAGATTCTCTCTCGGAGTCCTGTTGAGCTATTCTGATTTCTCCATTGTTTCATTTTATTTAACATAAAAATGCTCCTTTAGATAGGTTTTCTTACCTCCGAAAAGAAAACTTGCCGATTAGTACATCTGGTAAGGACAAGATAGAGTTCATTTTCTTTATTGTTTTATCATACCAAAAATAATGAAAGTTATCTCTATAAAAGGGTATGTATAGATAACTAAATTAAGAATATGCTTTATATGTATTTATTTTTTTTATTACGGTAAATTGTACCTAAAAGATTGAAAAAACCCCCTAATGATAGAGGGTAGTTTATGTCATTATACTTCAAGTACTTCTTTTTCTTTATCCTTCGTAATGGAATCGATCTTGTTAATCTGCTCATCTGTCAGCTTTTGGATATCGTCAGAGTAGCCACGTAAATCATCTTCTGTGATTTCCCCATTTTTCTCCAGCTTCTTTAATTCATCATTTCCATCACGACGAATATTACGAATAGCAATTTTTGCTTCTTCTGATTCCTTTTTCACCTGTTTAACCAACTCTTTCCGGCGCTCCTCTGTAAGCTGCGGAATAGATAGTCGAATAATATTACCATCATTTGATGGGTTTAAACCGATATCTGATTTCAGGATAGCTTTTTCAATATCACTAAGAATTGATTTATCGTAAGGCTGAATGACTAGAAGACGCGCTTCTGGAACAGAAACACCAGCTAATTGATTAATAGGCGTTGGCGCTCCGTAGTAGTCAACAGTAATCCTATCAAGTAAGGAAGCATTGGCTCTCCCAGCACGGATTGCTGCTAATTCACGAGTATATGCTTGAATTGCTTTTGTCATTTTTTCCTTTGCATTCGCCATTACTTGTTTTGGCATTATTTTTTCCCCCTTACAATTGTTCCGATTGTTTCGCCCATAACGGCGCGATTGATATTCCCTTGTTCCATAATGGAGAAAACAATTAATGGAATATCATTGTCCATACATAAAGAAGATGCCGTAGAATCCATTACAGCCAATCCTTCTTTTAATACGTCCAAATAGGATAATTCTTCATATTTTTTGGCATTCTTGTCAATACGCGGGTCTGCAGAGTATACACCGTCAACATTATTTTTCGCCATTAAGATAACTTCCGCTTCAATTTCTGCTGCACGTAAAGCGGCAGTTGTATCAGTTGAGAAATAAGGATTGCCTGTTCCAGCAGCAAAAATAACAACTCGTTTTTTCTCAAGATGACGGATTGCTTTTCTGCGAATATATGGTTCTGCGACTTGTCTCATCTCAATTGAGGTTTGTACTCTCGTCTCCACGCCCAGCTGCTCAAGGCTATCCTGAAGTGCTAAAGAGTTCATAACAGTAGCAAGCATGCCCATGTAGTCTGCATTTGCTCTGTCCATGCCCATTTCTTCCCCAATCTTCCCACGCCATATATTTCCACCGCCAACAACAACAGCAACCTCAACTCCTAATTGAGCCAAATCTCTTACTTGTGCTGCAACAGACTTAATGACGGAAGGGTTAATCCCAAAGCCTTGCTCTCCTGCTAAAGCTTCTCCACTTAATTTTAAAACGACGCGTTTGTATTTTGGGTTACTCATAAAGACCTCCATATGTAAAAAATCGAAAGGCGTAAACGCACTTTGAAAAATAGGGAACACAGTGTGTTCCCTATTTAAGCATATCTTGATGTATTATAGTAAGTTTATTATTTTTTAACTTGGCTCATTACTTCCTCTGCGAAATTGTCTTCACGCTTTTCGATGCCTTCTCCAACTTCGTAGCGAACGAACTCACGGATTTTTCCGCCTTTAGACTCTACAAACTTTCCAACCTTTTGGTCAGGATTTTTAACAAATGCTTGGTCGTTTACACAAACATCTTCGAAATATTTGCTTATACGGCCTTCTACCATTTTTGCAACGATATTTTCAGGTTTACCTTCATTTAATGCTTGTTGTGTTAATACTTGGCGCTCACGCTCTACTTCTTCAGCAGAAACTTCGTCACGTGACACATATTTAGGGTTTAATGCTGCAATGTGCATAGATACATCTTTAGCAGCATCTTCATCTGTTGAACCTTCAACAACAGTTAGTACACCAATGCGTCCACCCATATGCAAGTATGCACCAAATGCATCGCTGTCTGTTTTTGTTTTAATAGCAAAACGGCGAAGTGTAAGCTTCTCACCAATTTTTGCGATAGCAGAATTGATATGAGTTTCAACTGTTGCACCATTATCCATAGTTTGTCCAAGAGCTTCTTCAATGGAAGCAGGCTTTTTTGCTAATAGATGATCAGCTAATTCTTTAACAAGAGCTTGGAAACCTTCATTTTTTGCAACGAAATCTGTTTCAGAGTTGACTTCAAGAATAACAGCGTCATTTCCTTCTACCTTGATAGTAGTAAGACCTTCTGCTGCAATACGGTCACCTTTTTTAGCTGCTTTCGCAATTCCTTTTTCACGAAGGAAATCAATTGCTTTTTCCATATCACCATCAGTTTCTTGAAGCGCCTTTTTACAATCCATCATACCTGCGCCTGTTTTTTCACGAAGTTCCTTAACCATTTGTGCAGTAATAGCCATTATGAAAATCCTCCTTAAATCTTTATGTATTAATATTTTTACCTATATTTTTTCTTACAAACAATAACTCTTTAAAAAAAGGTGATAAAGGGTGCTCCCTTATCACCTTTATTATTGTTAGCTTTGTTCCTTGGCAAAATCCCTCATAAACGAATTATGTTTGATTTAGCAAACAGGAATAGCTTATATTAAGCAGTTGTAACCTCTTCACCTTGTTTAGCTTCAAGGATTGCATCAGCCATCTTAGCAGTTAATAATTTAACAGCACGGATAGCATCATCGTTTGCAGGGATAACAACATCAATTTCATCCGGATCACAGTTCGTATCAACGATACCTACGATAGGAATATTTAATTTATGTGCTTCTGCAACAGCAATGCGCTCTTTGCGTGGGTCAATGATAAATAAAGCGTCTGGAAGAGTCTTCATATCCTTGATTCCGCCTAAGAATTTCTCTAAACGCTCTTGCTCTTTTTTCAATTGAACTACTTCTTTCTTTGGAAGCACTTCAAAAGTTCCATCTTCAGACATTCTTTCGATATCTTTTAAACGAGTAATACGTTTTTGGATTGTTTCGAAGTTTGTTAATGTACCACCTAACCAGCGTTGGTTAACGAAGTACATACCTGAACGGATTGCTTCTTCTTTAACAGAGTCTTGAGCTTGTTTTTTCGTACCAACGAATAGGATTGTACCGCCGTTTCCAGCAAGTTCCTTAACGAAATTATAAGCTTCTTCTACCTTCTTAACAGTTTTTTGAAGGTCGATGATATAGATGCCGTTACGCTCAGTGAAGATATATTTCTTCATCTTAGGGTTCCAACGGCGTGTTTGGTGTCCGAAGTGTACACCAGCTTCAAGCAATTGTTTCATTGAAATGACTGACATTGATTTTTCCTCCTAATGGTTTGATTTCCTCCGCTTATTTCATTTTCAATCGGGAACTGAGTCTTTCAGCACCGTCCGACTAAATCAATAAGCGTGTGTATTAACACCATTTGTTAATATAGCATAAAAATAATGGACTATCAAGTTATTCCTTATTTGTTTTGATTAAATTTTAATAAAAGATTAATTTCGGTCTTGCCTTTATTGAGCTTTTGAGCAATTTCGGTCTCATTATATCCTTTATTTTTTAATAGAAGGATATCATTTAATAATGATTGCTCCTGTGAATTCTCTTTTTCATTTACTTCTGGAATAATAGGCTCTATTTCTAGCGGCGGAAACTCTATCTCGTCGTGTCCTGTCCGGTTGGAGCTATTGATTGGATAGTTTTGCACGGCAGCATTTAGTTTATATGCTTTTGCGGCGTTATAAGCATTTACTTTTCCCTTTCGGCTATGAAGGCTAAGGTTCCGTTCAAGGCCCGGCTCATCTTGATCTTTCTTTGTCGTCATACCTTCTGCATTTTGGGAATCATGAGCATTCCGTTCAATATGACCCATTCGTTTAATAAAATCATCGTTTTCTTCCTTCATCTGAACTAGATAGGCAGAAATGACTTCCTCCATTTCTTGAATCATTTTTTCCTGCTTTTTCTCTACTTGTAAAAACCGATTTTGGCGCAGAAATAAAATGATAATTGAAAAAAGAGCAAGAACATTTAAAAACAAACTAACTAATAATAAAAAAGTGGTCATATAATCCCTCTATCCACTGTAATCAATAATATTCCCTTTATATGGGTGTTTCTCTTTTTCTATAGACTTGCTGCTTTTCTTTTTTTGGGGATTTTCTTTACTTTCCCCATTATTGCCATTGCTCTCGTCTTGCATTAGTTTGACATTCGCTTTTTGTTCGTGTTTTATGACTGTTTCTCTTTGCTGTTTTTCTTCTTTATGGGTTCGCTCTGTGGCAAAATCATTGATATTTTGACCTCGCTGCTGCAATTGCTCCTGGATTTTCCCCGCTTCCATTGTCCTTGGCAAGGCAATTTGCATTTCAATCGACTTCAAACTCATAGTTCCACACCCATCTCTAATTTGTCTTTTAACAGTCTATAGAATAGGCTCAGACATGATCTCCCCGCCTTGAAGAGAGTAACGTGCTGTTGATTGTTTGTGCTGCAATTGTATGGCATACTTCCCAAAACGCAAAGTCGTATTTGGATATACAGTCTCATAAATATAAATAGAAGAGTCAAGTCTTTCGTTTAATGCTTCCTCTAATTGCCTTAGCTCTTCTTCTACATTCTTGATCTGCCCAACAATATGTTGTTTTGTAGATCTTTGCTTGAGAATTACTTTTTTTTGTTCTTGTGATAATTTGCCGGTTAGCTTTGCGATTTCTAATAGCTTTCGCTCAATATTTGATAATTTCACAAGGTTATCATGTAATTTTGCTCTTTCAACATGCAGCTCTTTCTCTTTATTTGCTAAAGAAATATCAAAGCAAGCCTGCAGTTCTGTTTTCGTAAACAAATGGTTGCCAACTTCTTTTACATGTATTTCTTTATTTGCTGTAAGCAATCCACCGATTACGAATGCATTTTTTGCTAAAATGGAGGAGTCTGCCCGAATTTTACTGTGTAAAATGGAGGACTCTATGATGACATCGTGACTAGCTTGCACATTTGCCTGATTTAAATAGGCTGCCTGAACATTGCCTGCACTTGAAATCATCCCTTTATTTCCGCCCGTAACTCCTCCAGAAATAATGATATTTCCTTCAGCTTTAATATGTGCAGCCTCTACTAAACCAAATATTCTAACATCTCCGCCAGCTCTTATTTCATAGCCGCTAGGTACATTACCATTAATAACGACATTGCCAATAAAATCAACATTTCCTGTTTTTAAATCCAAATCGCCATTGACTTCAAATACGGGATTCACAGAAATCGTTTTGTCTGTAAGACTTAGCTGACCATCAGAAGTTGAATAAAATTTCGAATTATTTAATATGACATTTTTTCCAGGTTTAATTTTAAGGGGTTTTCCATTCTTAGCGGGAATCCTTGTTCCAAATACATTCATTCCGTCTGTACCTGGAGTAGGCGGGACAATTGAAGCAAGAGGCTGGCCACTTGAAACAGATGGGATTTGAAGAACTTTTCGGAAGTTAAACTTTTCTCTTACTTCTTCTTTCTCTTCTTGAACTTCATTTAGAAGATAGGCATCCACCCCATTTTTAGGCGGGATGCCTTCAGCAATAATGGATGGATAACTTAAAGTTTGTGGGTTTTCACAAATCTGATTTATCACATCCTCATTGAATCCGAAAGATATCTTTTCTTTAGAAAGAAATTGTTCAATATCATTCTTTTCAATGGAAAAGTCATTTTCTACATTCGAAACTAAATCAATCTTTGCTGTTAAACGATCCTTCGATATTAAAATTCGATAATGCTCTTCCATCTACGCTTCCTCCTTCATAGGATGCAATCCTAAATAACTTTTATTAACGCATTTCTTAGTTTAAAAATTGCCTTGGAATGAATCTGTGAAATTCTTGAAGTTGATAGACCCATCACTTGACCAATTTCTGTTAAAGTTAATTCTTCTTTATAAAATAAACTAATCACTAGCTGTTCTTTCTCATTTAGTAAAGAAATCATTTCGATCAGCTCACGGATCATTTCATCTTTCACTATTTTCACTTCAGGAATTTCCGCACGATCATCTTTAATAATATAAGAGTGGCCCTCTTTATCATCTTGATCATTTAACTTTTCATCCATTGAAAGAATGTTTGCAAAGAAATGCTCATTTATAACTGAATGCACTTCTTCCTCACTCATATTAAGTTCAGAGGATATTTCCTCAATACTGGCATTTCGCATTAATCGCTGCTCGAGTTTTTCAATAGCTGCTTCGATTTTTTTTGCCTTTTCCCTCGTATTCCGCGGGAGCCAGTCCTCTTTTCTTAATCCGTCTAAAATAGCCCCTCTTATTCGAAAGGATGCATATGTATCAAACTTTAGATCCCGATTTGGATCGAATTTTTCCAAGGCATCATATAGTCCCATCATCCCCAAACTTCGTAAATCATCACGTGAAACATTTCTAGGAAGATTTACGGAAATCCGCTGGACATGATAACTCACTAGCGGCATATATTTTTTTACAAGATAATCCCCTGCTTGATTGTCACGCGAGTTGACCCAATTATGCCAAAATCGTTGGTCCTCTTTTGTTTGATGCGCCATGGTCATCCTCCTCAAACATTCCCTAATCCATGAATGATGATAAAATATGCTAGTCAAAAACAGTCCATTACTAAGTATAGTTAAAAAGGAAAAACAGCCTCTCGCCTGAAAGAAGCGGACTAAATTTCCTGCACACCCTTATTTACTGTCCGGATATGCAAAATACATGTCTGCGGATCGAATTCTATCGTTCTTCCGCTATTTCCCCCGACATCTTCAGAAACAATAGATATTTTAAGTGATGACAGCTCGGCCTTTACAGCTTCTACATTTCTAGGACCAATACGCATAATATCACTGCCGGAAGAAAATTGAAACATTTGAGCCCCGCCTGCGATTTTTGCCTTTAAGGAATAAGCTCTTGCACCATTTTGAATGAGTTTCGACACTAATTCTTTCACAGCTGTATCTGCATATTTGGCAATATTTATATTGCCAGCCTTTGCAAGGGACGAATCGGGAAGCATAACATGTGAAAGTCCGGCAATCTCCCGCTGCTGATCATAAACTACCACTCCAACACAAGAACCCAATCCGGAGGTGCGTATCGTATGAGGGGTTTTAACAATATTCATATCTGCAATTCCCACTTTAATAACTTCTTTACATTCAATCATTTTGTTAAACTCCCAAAGATTTAAAGATCGTATCGAAGGATTCTGGATCCGGCAGTAAGAAAAAATGACCCTTTACTGTTTCTTTATCTGCCCCATCATCATTAAGTGCAGTATCAATAACAATGGCGAAATCGCTGACTTGTGATAATTCGATTAGTCCGTAGCTAATGATCGCACCAGCCATATCAATGCTTAATGCTGGCACAGAAGGATATAATGATAAATTGGTGAAATCAGAAAGAGATGATAAATATGACCCTGATAGGATGTTTCCAAGCTCCTGATAAGCAGATAATCCTAATTCATTAAAAGGCTGAGAATCAAAGCTAAAGCTTTCATCCCCAATCATTTCCCGAATAAATCTAGAAGCCTGTTCAACCGGCAAGACAAAAAACATGCTGCCAGGGGCATCACCTTCAATTCTAAGGAACACCCCAGCAACGACATTATCAGCCCCGCCCATCATATTCATCATTTCATCAAATGAAACGATTCTAACGTCTGGCACTTTCATGTCAATTTTTTTATTCAATAACTTAGATAGTGCAGTAGCAGCATGTCCAGCCCCGATATTCCCAATCTCTTTCAATATATCGAGGTGCATGGATGAAATTTTTTCAAGAAAATTCATTTGTTCATCCTTCATTTCCTAGTAAACTTAAACGTTCTTCTGTATTTAAGATCTTTTCAAGGTCAATAAGAATTAATAAACGATTGCCGATCTTAGCAACTCCATTAATATATTCTGTCTCAGCTACGCCTACAACTTCGGGAGGCGGTTCAATGGAGCCTACTGGAATGTCTATCACATCATTAGCTAAATCGACAATGAATCCGACCTCTAAATCATTTAGACCTGCGATGATCACTCTCGTACTTTCTGAATAGGCTACTTCATCAAGCCCGAATCTGCTGCGGAGATCAATGATTGGCGTTATGACTCCACGAAGATTAATGACCCCTTTAATAAACTTTTCTGTTCTTGGCACTCTCGTAATATGCTCAATTTTCTCAATGGACCGAACTTGGTTTACTGGGATTGCATACTCTTTATTCATAAGCTGAAAAACGATTAATTTAATATTAGAAGCTATTGTCTCAGCCATTCTGACCCACTCCTTACTAGACAATCGAAAATTTATTGTACGAAGAAAACGATTTACTTAATTAACGAGTTGCAATCTACAATTAATGCTACCTGACCATCACCAAGGATGGTAGCCCCAGAGATAGCAAATACATTTGTTAAATAGTTGCCGAGAGACTTTAAGACAACCTCTTGCTGGCCAATGAAAGAATCAACGACAAGGCCAGCCATCTTGTCCCCTTTTCTCACAATGACGACAGAGTAAAATTCATCCTCTTCTTCAAAAACCGGCACTTCGAAGATTTCTTTTAAGAAAAGAAGCGGAACAACCTTGCCTCTAAAATCAATGACTCTTTGATTATGGGCATTTAACACATCAGATTTTTTCACAATCGCTGTTTCTATAATTGAAGATAAAGGGATAGCAAATTTTTCGTTTTGTATTTCAGTAAGCATGACCGAAATAATCGATAAAGTAAGCGGCAATTGTATCGAGAAGATTGAACCTCTACCTAAGTTTGAATCGATTGATATGGTGCCGCCTAATGATTCAATGGTACTTTTTACAACGTCTAGACCTACTCCTCTGCCTGACACGTCAGAAATCTTCTCAGCAGTTGAGAAGCCAGAAGCAAGTATTAGCTCAAACACTTGCTTGTCAGTCATCGTTACAGCAGCCTGCCCGGTGATAATTCCATTATTAATCGCTTTTGCCAGCACCTTATCCCGATTAATTCCAGCACCATCATCTTCTATTTCAATAAAGACATGATTTCCGCTATGGTAAGCTTTAAGAATAACTGTGCCTTCTTCACTTTTTCCGTTAGCTTTTCTAACTTCAGGTGTTTCAACTCCATGGTCAAGTGCGTTTCTAATTAAATGAACGAGAGGATCGCCGATTTCATCAATAACTGTTCTGTCTAATTCCGTTTCAGCCCCAATTATTTCAAGATTAATCTTCTTGTCCAAGTCTCGGGCTAATTGACGCACCATCCTCGGGAACCGATTAAATACTGTTTCCACTGGCACCATGCGCATGTTTAAAATAATATTTTGCAAATCACCTGATATTCTAGTCATCCGCTCAACCGTTTCATGCAGCTCCTGATTATTTAAATCACGGGAAATTTGTTCAAGACGCCCACGGTCAATGACTAATTCTTCAAATAAATTCATTAAAATATCAAGTCTTTCAATATTTACTCTAATTGTTTTATTGCTAGAATTTTTAGATGAAGAAGTTGTTCCAGCCTTCTTATCTTCCTGCTGCCTTTCAACACTAGTTTCTGCTGGTTCCTTTTCTTCGAGAATCGGTTCGATGCTCGTAATTAATTCTGGCGCATCTAATTCAAACTGACGAAGGGCTTCCAATGATAAAGCATGAACTTCCACTCTTTCTACCTCTGATACCTTCATCACTTTCTTATGTATATCTTCTTTAACTTCTTTAGATACAATTGTGACAGTAAATTCTTGATCAAATTGTTCTTCCTCTAATTGCTCAACCGATGGATTCGCCTTAATCACTTCACCGATTTTTTCAAGAATTTCAAAAACCATAAACACTCTTGCTGCTTTCAGTAAACAATCTTCCCTCAATGAAACCGTTACTTCAAAAGTTTCAAAGCCTTGTTCCTTTGATTGCTGCATAACAGTCAGTTCAAACTCATCGTATACACTTTTAACAGTCGGTTTATGCTCTGCAACTGCAGCTGCCACCTCAGATTTTGCAATTTGAGAAATGCTTTCCCCTTTTTCTATCATTAATAGCTTTTCCACCACTTCGTGTACGTCTCTTTTTCCGTCTCCGCCTTCTGCGATTGATTGAACCATTGCTTCAAGGTCATCAACAGCAAGGAAAATGACATCTAGTATCTCAGGATTAAATGTAAGCTTATGATTTCGAATGGCGTCAAGAACATTTTCCATTTGATGGGTTAATTTAGCTAAGTCTTCATAACCCATCGTCGCTGACATTCCCTTTAGTGTATGTGCCGAGCGGAAAATTTCATTCACAATCGAAATATTCTCTGGGTTCTTTTCAAGCTCCAGCAATTGTTCATTACAAGCCTGCAAATGCTCTTTACTTTCCTCGATAAAGACTTCTAAATATTGATTCATATCCATGAGCTCTCAGCCCTCCGCATTAAACATATTTCAAAATTGAATCGGCAATTTTATCCACATCTTGAATTTCATCTATTAATCTTGTAGCAATAGCAGCTTTTGGCATTCCAAAAACGATAGACGTTTCCTGAGATTCAGCGATGGCAGTTACTTTACCAGATTGCTTAAGAGCAATAAGTCCCTTTGCCCCATCTGCCCCCATTCCAGTCATGATAACAGCTACCTTCTTATAATCTTTAATTTCGCTTACTGATTCAAAAAGAACATCTACCGCAGGTCTGTGTCCGTTTCTAACATCTGATTTCTCCAAGCTTGTAAGCAGAATATTACCAGATTGCTTAACTTTAAGATGAAGACCCCCTGGTGCTATATAAGCAGTTCCCTTTTGAATAGGTTCACCATCGATTGCTTCCTTTACTGAAATTTCACAAAGTGAATCTAATCTGTTTGCTAATGATTTCGTAAATCCAGCAGGCATGTGCTGAACAATAAGAATGCTGGCATCAATTGTTGATGGAATGCTAGTTAAGACCTTCTGCAGAGCTCTCGGGCCGCCTGTAGATGTTCCAATACAAATTATTTTCTTTGTATAGGAATCCTTCAGATAATTACTAGTTTCACTTAGTTCTATATTACTATATCTTTCTTCATGTTTTATAGATAAATTTCTATTTGATGCTAAATTTATCAATTGTTTCCTGCTAACTTTGCTGGCTAAGATGACTTTTTGAACTAATTCTTCTTTAATTTTATGTAAATCGAGGGAGATTGCACCTGAAGGCTTCGCAATAAAATCGAAAGCTCCATTTTGTATCGCTGTTAACGTGTTATCGGCCCCTTCTTTAGTCGTACTAGAAAGCATGATGACTGGAACTGGATGTTCCATCATAATTTGTTTAAGAGCATCCAGTCCATTTAATAAGGGCATTTCAACATCCATTGTGACAACATCTGGATTCAATTCTCTTACTTTTTTTAGTCCATCTTCCCCATTTCTTGCCGTTCCAATTACTTCTATCCGGGGATCTGCTTTAAGAAAATCAGAAATTAGCTTCCTCATAAAGGCCGAATCATCTACAACTAGTACATTAATTTTACTCAATGAGGACGCCTACCTTTCGAAGAGAAATCGCTTTAGTTTTGTTATAAACGGAATGCCATTTACTGACGGTTTATCTTGAAAATGCTTCTCTTTATACCGATCAGCCAATTGGGTAATTGACTTTGAAGCCGGGGACTTATCATTATATAGAATAAAAGGGGTTTGCCTTCTAACAGCCTGCTGGATCGCTCGGTCATCTGGGATCATTCCAAGGTAGAAGGATTCCCTCCCAAGAAAATTCTGCAATACTTTAGAAATACGATTATAGGTCATTTGCCCTTCTTTTTCACTATGAACCCGATTAATGACAATATAATAGGGGATAGAAGAATCTACTAAATGAATGTGTTTCAGCATTGAATAAGCATCTGTAATGGCTGTAGGTTCAGAAGTTGTAATACATACAATCTCTTGGGCTGAAAGGATAAATTTAATTGATTCATTTGTAATGCCTGCACCCATATCAAAAATGACATAGTCATATTCACCAAATAAAACAGAGAGCTCTTGTGTAAATTGTTCTACTCTGTTTTCATCTAAATGGACGATGTGGGAAAGTCCAGAACCGCCTGCAATGTATTTTAGCTCCTCAGGACCATTCATGATCGCTTGATTTAGAGAAACGCGTCCTTCAAAATAATCTACGATTGAATATTCTGAGGATGTTCCCATCAATATATCCAGATTTCCCATTCCCATATCCATATCGAAAAGCAATACTGCGTTGCCCTTCTTCGTTAAAGAAATTGCAAAGTTGAGAGAAAAGTTGGATTTCCCAACTCCTCCCTTACCGCTTACAACTGCTAATGTTCTAGGATTCTTCCTTGCTTCTTTTGCTCTTAATCTTAATCGTAAATCTTCTGCCTGGTCTTTCATTTTATTCGACCCCAATAATGGTTTTTGCTATTGTACTTGGTTTTACTTCAATCATATCGTCTGGAACATTTTGACCATTTGTCATATAGGCAACACCTTTGTTGTATTTTGTGATCAAATTATACATCGCTCCGTAGCTGGATGTTTCATCCGCTTTTGTAAAAATAAATTTATCAATTTCTATAATGGAGAACTGTTCATATATATCTTCCATATCCCTTTGTTTTGAAGTAAGGGAGAGAACTAGGTATGTTTCCATGTCATGATCAAAATCAATGACCTGCTTTAAATCTTCGACATATTGCTTGTTTCTAAAGTTTCTGCCTGCTGTATCGATTAGAACAAGATCATAATCATTGAACTGATTTGCAGCCTTTTTAAAATCATCAATTGTATAGCAGACTTCCATTGGCACATTCAAAATTTTGGCATATGTTTTTAATTGGTCAATCGCTGCAATACGATACGTATCTGTAGTGATAAAGGCAACTGTCTTTTTATGATTGATGACACATTCAGCTGCAATTTTGGCCAAAGTGGTTGTTTTTCCAACACCTGTTGGTCCGACTACATTAATATACTTTTTCTTAAAGGAAATTCCTCCAAATGGTATTTCAGTAAGCTGATCAGCCATGTACTTTTCTAGCCAGGAATATACTTCATTAATCGATGCCTTTGCCCCATTTACATACCATTTTTCAAGAAGCAACGTTAGTATTTTGTTTTGAATGGTTTCATGAATGTCCTGTTCCTTTAATAATTTCTGCATGAGCTTTAAATGTTCAGGGTAAACAGGCCCTATTTCCGAATTCGAAGCAGACATTGCCTTTAGCTGCGACTTTAATTCATTGATTTCTTTCATTATGTCTTCAGATGGCTTTTGATTATCGCTATTAACATTAATTACGTTCTCCATCTGCAAATTTCGATTCAAATTCGGAGCAGCCGAGGTCTTTGTTTTTGTGATTGTTTTCTGCTGGGAACTTCCCTGCTGATCGGCAGCTGCAATGACTTCGATCGTACGTTTTTTGAATAGCCCTAGGAAACCGCCAGACTGAACCTCTCTAGAATTTAAAATAACTGCATCACTCCCAAGCTCAGCTCTTATTTGCTTCATCGCTTCAGCCATGGAAGGCGCAATATATTTTTTTACCTTCAATCTATATTCACCACCCCTACACTCTGTACTTCTACATTTGCTTCAAGTTCGTTATACGAAAGAATTGGAATTTGCGGGAAATATCTTTCGGTTAATTGACGGACATACATTCTTACTGCAGGTGAACATAATACAATCGGTGTTTGTTCCATTAAGGACAATTGCTCTACCTGTGATGCGATTGATTCTAAGACGGATTGAGAAACAGTCGGATCCATCGATAAATAATTGCCATGTTCCGTTTGTTGGATGCCTTCAGCAATTAGCTTCTCCACTTTTCCGGAAAGGGTTACCACTTTCAGGGATTCAGATCCTTGAGAAAATTGATTTGTGATTTGCCGTGCCAATGCTTGCCGGACATATTCTGTAAGTAATTCCGTGTCGCTAGTTACTTTGCCAAAGTCAGCTAATGTCTCGAATATAATTGGCAAGTTTCGAATAGATACATTTTCTTTTAGCAGCTTTGCCAGCACTTTCTGCACTTCTCCAACTGATAGCGGGTTTGGTGTAACTTCCTCAACAAGAATTGGATAGCTTTCATTAAGATGATCTATCAATTGCTTCGTTTCTTGTCGTCCGATTAGTTCGTGGGCATTTCCCTTTATTACTTCTGTAATATGGGTTGAAACGACAGAAGGAGGATCCACGACTGTATAGCCAAATATTTCTGCCTGTTCTTTCATATCCTCTGTAATCCATTTAGCCGGCAGTCCGAATGATGGCTCAATCGTATCAATGCCTTCAATAGAATCGTCCTCAATGCCAGGGCTCATCGCTAAATAATGATCTAGCAGCAGCTCGCCTCTCGCCATTTCATTTCCCTTGATTTTGAGCCTATATTCATTGGGCTGCAGCTGAATATTATCTCGTATTCGTACAACTGGAATAACTAAACCTAATTCTATCGCCAGCTGCCTTCTGATCATAACAATCCGATCAAGGAGATCTCCGCCTTGGTTGGCATCGGCTAACGGTATAAGTCCATATCCAAATTCAAATTCAATAGGATCCACGTTTAATAAACTAACAACACTTTCTGGACTTTTCATTTCACCAGCTTCCAGCTCTTCCTCAATTTCCTGCAGCTGCTCCTTTCCTTGCTCAGGGGTACGGTTTATCATATATCCCCCGATACATAGAAGCGCCGCAATGGGAATCGTCAGCAAATCACTTATTGGGGTAAACAGTCCTAATAAAAAGATCGTCCCAGCAGTCACATACAGCATTTTTGGAAAGGCAAATAATTGAGTTGTAATATCTTTTCCAAGATTTCCATCCGAAGCTGCTCTAGTTACAACAATTCCTGTTGCAGTCGAAATAAGAAGTGCGGGAATTTGGCTCACAAGGCCATCCCCTACTGTTAACAGCGAAAATTTCGAGGCAGAATCAGCTACCGACAATCCAAGTTGCATTACACCGATTACAATCCCAAAAATCAGGTTGATCAAGACGATAATGATTCCTGCGATGGCATCCCCTTTAACGAATTTACTAGCCCCATCCATTGACCCATAAAAATCCGCTTCTCTGCTTACCTTTTCACGGCGTGCTCGGGCTTCCTGCTCTGAAATCATCCCAGCATTTAAATCGGCATCAATACTCATCTGTTTCCCAGGCATCGCATCTAGGGTAAATCTGGCAGCAACCTCAGAAACACGCTCTGCTCCTTTAGTAATAACGATAAATTGAATAATGACTAAAATTAAAAATACAACTAGTCCGACAATAAGATTACCACCGACAACGAATGTACCAAATGTATGGACAACTCCTCCTGCATCCCCTGTTGAAAGGATCGAACGGGTTGTCGATACATTTAATCCTAATCGAAAAAGTGTCAATAATAACAATAATGATGGAAATATCGAAAATTGAAGCGGCTCAGTCATATTCATAGTCGTCAGTAAAACTATGAGTGCCAATGTTATATTAATTAAGATTAGTATACTTAGAAGCCAAGTTGGAAAAGGGATAATAAGCATAGCTACAATTAAAATGACCGCTATTAATACGGATAAATCTTTTCCTGACATACATTTCCTCTCCTAAAAAAGAAAAACCTGGCAAAGCTGAATTCCTGTTAGTTTCCAAGGTCTTTCTAAAGCACTCTATAAATGTATAGAGATCATTAAATTTTCTTTTTCATTCTATATACATGGGCAAGAATTTCCGCGACTGCTTTGAAAAATTCTTCTGGAATCGCATCTCCAATTTCCGCCTGACTATATAAAGCTCTCGCAAGAGGCCGATTTTCAACAGTTATAATATCCTTTTCCTTCGCTATCATTTTTATCTTTTGAGCAACAAAGTCGACCCCTTTTGCGACAACATAGGGTGCATCGAGTTTTGCCTCATCATATTTTAAAGCAACGGCGAAATGAGTCGGGTTCGTGATGACGACATCCGCGTTTGGAACTTCCTGCATCATTCTTCTCATCGCCATTTCCCGTTGTTTCTGTTTAATTTTTGATTTAATAAGGGGGTCCCCTTCAATATTTTTATACTCATCTTTAATATCTTGCTTTGACATTCGGATGTTTTTTTCAAAATCATATTTCTGATATAGGAAATCTAATATCGAAAGAAATAGCAGGGCACCTGAGGCATACAAACCCATTTGCACCGTTAAGCTGCCAATCGTTGCCAGCGCGGTTCCTACTGTATTTTGTGATAAGATCAGAATTTCATCTATTCTGTTCCATAAAACCATAAAGGTGATAATGCCAACAAAGCCAATTTTTAAAATTGATTTAAAAAGTTCAACGATAGCCCTTACTGAAAAAATCCGTTTAAACCCTTTTATTGGATCTAGCTTTTCTAGTTTCGGCTGAATAGCTTCTGTAGAAAATAAAAATCCTACCTGGGCATAATTCGCGATAATTCCCGCAAGCATAGCTACTAGCATGATTGGGCCTAATAAGAATACAAGTTCTTTTAGGATAGCTAAAAATAGGATTTGTATATTTGCTTCAGTCAATTCCGTTAGCATTAGCTGACTAAAGGTATGAGTCATAATATAAAAAACAATATCCTTTAAATAGGAGCCCGCAAAAAGGAGAAATGTGAAAACACCTAATAAGACAACGGCCGTGTTAACATCCTGGCTCTTTGCAACTTGTCCTTTTTTCCTTGAATCCTGCCTTTTCTTCGGTGTTGCTTTTTCCGTTTTTTCTCCTGCAAAGAATTGCAGGTCTAACGTGATTAATCGTTTCATCTGTTAGGTTCCCCCAATAATATCCATTAGGCCGCGCATCGTGCTTAACATCAATTCGAATAATTGGGAAACTACGAGCAGCATAATGCTCATTACTGCTAATAGAACAATAAAGCTTACACCGATCTTCAATGGAAGTCCCACGACAAATACATTGAGCTGGGGAACGGTCCGCGCAACAATTCCCAAAGCAATATCTACTAAAAACAAACTGCCTACTACTGGGATAGACATTTGAAAGGCAATAATAAACATAGAATTAAATGCTTTTACGACATATTCCGCCATGTTTTCATTCCCAAATGAAATCCACGGCTGTTCTAGAGGGATAAATTGATAGCTATAAAATACCCCATCTAACAATAAATGATGGCCATTGACAGTGAGTAAGAAAAAAAGGCCAATTGTGTATAAATATTGACCCATAAGCGGGCTTTGTGCACCTGTTTGCGGATCGATGACGTTTGCAATGGCAAACCCCATTTGAAAGTCAATAAAACCGCCGGCAATTTGTATGGCCGATAAAATCAAATACGCGATAAATCCAATTAAAAGCCCTACAAGCGCTTCTTTAATAATTAATAAAAAATAAAGACTGTCTATTTCTAACACAGGTGCATCAATGGTAAACACCATAATCAATGACATGAAAAAGCCTAAACCAATTTTTGCAGCTGTTGGTATGGAGCGATATGAAAAAAGGGGCATCATCAGAAAAAAAGATGTTACCCTTACTAAAATAAGTAAAAAGGCCGGGAACGCCGGTAAGAAATTCACCATATGATCATCCTACAAACCTAGTTAAATTCGAAAATATTTCTCCAGCATATGAAAGCATATGGCTGAGCATCCACGGACCGAAGAAAACGAGTCCTGCTAAAACGGCAACAATTTTTGGAATAAACGCCAGTGTCTGTTCTTGTATTTGTGTTGTTGCTTGAAAGATACTAACGATTAACCCTACAACTAGCGCGAGCAGCAGCAAGGGACCACATATTAATAAAACTGTCATAATTCCTTGTTCTGCAATTGTGATTACGGATTCAGGAGTCATTTATTATTTTCACCTGCTTAAAAGCTTTGTAAAAGAGATTTAACAACGAGATACCATCCATCCACCAGAACAAATAATAATATTTTAAATGGCAATGAAATCATCACAGGAGGCAGCATCATCATTCCCATCGACATAAGAACACTCGCAACCACCATGTCAATCACGAGAAATGGAATAAAGATCATAAATCCAATTTGGAAAGCGGTTTTTATTTCACTAATGGCAAAAGCCGGGACAAGAGCAGTCAACGGAATGTCCTCTATTGATTTAGGCGGCTCTGCTTTCGAATATTCAAGGAACAAAGCTAAATCCTTTTGTCTCGTATGGGCACTCATAAATTCCTTAAATGGAATGGATGCTTTTTCATATGCTTGTTCTAAATTAATTTCTTCATTAAATAATGGTGTAAGCGCCTCTTCATTCACTTGCTGAAAAGTAGGCGCCATAATAAAAAATGAAAGAAATAAAGCTAGTCCGATTAGAACTTGGTTAGGAGGCATTTGCTGAGTGGCAAGCGCCGTTCTGACAAAGGAGAGAACAATTATGATTCTAGTAAAGCATGTCATTAAAATGAGAATGCTGGGTGCCAATGATAAAACTGTAAGCATTAATATAAGCTTTACAGATGTTGAAACATTGGCTGGCGAACTATTGTTAAAAAACTCCATAAATTCATTCATCGCTCGTCCGGCCCTTTCTTCTCCATTTCTTTGTATAATTGCTTTCTTCCTTTTGTGATATCTTCCAATTGTTGTTTGAGTAAGCTTTGAAATTGTTTCCCTTGTTTCTCATCTGGCTGCACTTTTTTTCTAAGTTGAAGCACCTTTGTCACAATATCGCTTGGTTGGACAAGCTGTTCCATCTTTTCGTTATAATCGGTCAGAATCTGATTATATTCCTCTTGATCTTCGATTTCTTTTAAAAGCTGTATGTTTTCTCCCACTCCAACGATTAAAATTCGATTCCCGACCTTAATTAATTGAACCGAACGGTTTGTTCCTAATGCCGTACCGCCTAAATTCTCAACAAGCTGGGAGCTTTTATACATTTTACTTTTTTTATTAATCATTTTAAGAATAAAATATAGTAATCCTACAACAAAGACAGTGGCAAAAATCATTTTGACAAAATCAAAAAGATTCAATCCAACCTTAACAGGTTGTTCCTTCTCGGCTGTTTCCTGTTTTTGAGGAAGCTGATCTTGATCGCATGCATCTGGATGTTCTATACAATCTTTTACACTATTTACTTGCTCTGCATAGGCTGGTGCATGAATCCCTAGCAGAGCAATGCTAATGAATAACAGCGTAAAAATTGTCCGCTTGAAATATAGCAATTTACTGCACCCTCTAAATGAAATATTCATTAGCCTAAAGTTTTGGAGATAGCCTCGATCACACGGTCAGCCTGGAATGGTTTTACGATAAAATCCTTTGCCCCTGCCTGGATCGCATCAATCACCATTGCCTGCTGCCCCATTGCGGAACACATAATAACTTTAGCATTTGGATTAATTTTTTTAATTTCTTTAAGGGCAGTAATTCCATCCATTTCGGGCATCGTAATATCCATCGTCACTAAATCTGGCTGCGACTCTTTATACTTTTCCACTGCCTGAGCACCATCTGCTGCTTCTCCAACTACTTCATAACCATTTTTTGTAAGAATATCCTTAATCATCATTCTCATAAAAGCTGCGTCATCTACAATTAAAATTCTGTGAGCCATGTTCTGTTAACCCCCGTGCTATTTAAGTTTTTTTATTCGGTCACTTTGACTAATGATATCTGTTACACGTACTCCGAAGTTCTCGTCAATTACAACAACCTCTCCTTGAGCAATAAGGCGATTATTGACTAGAATATCAACGGGTTCCCCTGCAAGCTTATCTAATTCAATGATTGATCCGGCAGATAACTCAAGAATTTCTTTCACTGATCGTTTTGTTCTGCCTAGCTCAACGGTTACTTGCAACGGAATATCAAGTAGCATGTTTAAATTTTTTGATTCCGATTCTTGCAGTGAATATGGTTCAAAGCTTGAAAATACTGCAGGCTGAACAGTCGGCTGTACTCCGCCAGGTAACGAAGAACCAAAATGCTGTGGACCATTTGGATGGCTCGCTGCTTGTGGCGGCGGGTAATATGCTGGTTGTGCCTGATATGCTTGATGCACCTGTTGTACATGCTGACCTTGAGGTGCTTGCTGCCATCCCCCATTCGGTGGAACCATTTCTCTTTCTGAATAAGGATTTTGTGAATAACCATTTTCCTGAGCAAATGTCTCTTCAGGCTGTTTATCCAATGTTGCGGCGGTCTCTTGATACATTGAGAAAGAATCCGCAGCTTCCTTCATTGTACCTGAACTATTCTCTGGTTCTCCTCCCGGATTTAACAATTCATTGACTAAACTTTTAGCAAATTGCAGTGGTAAAAGCTGCATAATATTAGAGTCAATTAAATCCCCGATTTTCAAACGGAAGGAGATTTTCACTAAAATATCTTCTCCTGGAATGCGGTTTGTTCCCTCACCTTGAGGAACATCTAGCATATCTATCGTTGGAGGTGAAATATCCACTCTTTTGCTAAAAATGGTAGACATAGATGTTGCAGCAGAACCCATCATTTGATTCATCGCTTCCTGCACAGCACTTAGCTGGATCTCTCCCATCAGATCGGCTGGATTTAGCCCATTTCCGCCTAACATTAAATCAGCAATAATTGCTGCATCTGTTTGTTTAATGACTAATAAATTACTTCCAGAAAATCCTTCCGTATAACTAACTTGGATTGCAACGTATGGATGTGGAAATTCTTCATGTAATTTTCTAGGCGGTATGGTTGTTACGGTAGGTGTCGTTATATCTACTTTTTGGTTCAGTAAGGTTGACAAGGCTGTTGCAGAGCTTCCAAACGAAATGTTCCCAATTTCTCCTAAAGCATCCTGCTCCATTAGAGATAGGAAATCTTCTACATTTAAAGTTTCGTCTAAAATTTCCGGCTCATCATCGTCATCTACCCCACGTAATAGTGCATCAATTTCATCTTGTGAAAGCATATCATCGCTCATCATCGTCGCCTCCCCCTTTCACGATGTCTAATACTTGAATAGCAAGTTTCTTGTTTACTTTGCCTGGCTGACCGAGAAATTTAGGTATATCCCCTACTTTTACAAGTAAAGGCTGATCAATTGGTTTATTTAACTCTATAACATCACCAATATCTAGCATCAAAAAATCCTGAATGCTGATTTCCGAATTGCCAAGTTCCCCGATTATAGAAACTTCCGCACGTTGGATATGCTTCTCAAGCATATCTAACTCTTCAGGAACCCTCTCCTTTTTATCTGTTTGCATCCAATAGTGCACAGATAGCTTCGGAATAATTGGCTCAAGGACGACATGTGGAATACAAATATTCATCATTCCGCTCGTTTCGCCAATTGTCGTATTTAACGAGATGACTACAACCGTTTCATTCGGAGATACCATTTGCAGGAATTGTGGATTGACCTCGAAATCCATTAGCTGTGGATCAATTTCTTCAATAGTGCTCCAGGCCTCCATATAATTCTCAAATGCTCGTTCGAAAGCGGTAGACATAATTTTTGTTTCAATTTCTGTTAAAGTATCAACCTTATTGATACTCGAGCCTCTCCCGCCCATCATTCTGTCCATTAATGCGTAAGCAATATTAGGATTGACCTCCATCAGGATTCTTCCATCTAAAGGAGGCACCTCAAAAACATTTAAGATCGTCATTTTTGGAATGGACCTAATAAACTCTTCATACGGAATCTGATCGGCTGATGCGACAGTAATTTGCACATACGTTCTTAATTGGGCAGAGAAGAAAGTAGTTAACAGCCGCGCAAAGTTCTCATGGATCCTTGTTAAGCTTCTAATTTGGTCCTTTGAAAAGCGCAGTGCCCTTTTAAAGTCATAAACCTTTACTTTTTTCTCAGTCTGCTCTTTTTTGAGCTCATCTGCATCCATTTCTCCTGTGGACAATGCAGAAAGCAGCGCATCTATTTCACTCTGTGATAAAACTTCGCCTGACATGAAATCTCACCTCCAGCCTTTGACTATAAATTTTAATAATGTTGTTCTATTGGAGGAGATTTTCAGTAATATATACCTGTTTTACTTCGCCTTTTTGCAAAATCGTATTAATTTTTCCCTTTAATTCCTCTTTTAGCTTGTTCTGAGCGTCTTTACCTTGAATATCTTCAGCTTCCATTTCAGATAGTTCTTGAATAATGATGTCTTTTACTTGAAAATCTCTTTTTTCTAGTTCCTCTTTTGCTTTTTTGCTATCTGTTTGAATTTTAAATGAAATACGGATAAAATCATTGCTTGCTAGGTTAGTTGTAATTTGCGGAACGTCTACAGATGCCGCTAACACTTCATCAATAGATGGTTCTTTCGGGCCGGAATTATCATTAAGCTGTTTAACTATAATAATCGCAACTGCTCCAACTAAGGCAATAGCCACAAGCAATATTAACATGATCATGATCAGCTTATTATTCTTCATTCTCTCTTTCTCCCATTTGCTGCTGCCCTAAAAGGCCGACAGATTGATAGAATTCCTTTACAAGCTTCGATACAGTATCCTCCGATTCTTTCACAACATACTTTCGGCCATTCGTTAACGTGATTGTTGTATCGGGAAAAGACTCTATCGTTTCAATAAACAATGCATTAAGTGTAAATGGTTTTCCATTTAAGCGACTAACTTTAATCAATGTTATGTTCAGGGCCTTGGGACATGAAGCCTCAAGACCCTGTCCCTCCCTTACCTATCGTTTAAGGTTTACTAATTCTTGTAAAATCTCATCTGAAGTAGTGATGATTCTAGTATTTGCCTGAAAACCACGCTGGGCTGTGATCATTTCAGTGAATTCTTCGGAAAGGTCGACGTTGGACATTTCAAGGGCACCCGGTGCGATTGAGCCGCGACCATTACCTGGAAAATCAATATTTGGTGTACCAGAGTTTATAGATGCCTGAAACAAATTATTTCCAGCCTTCGTTAACCCAGATGAGTTACTAAATTTTGCAAGTGCAAGTACTCCTAATGTGCTTACTTGGCCATTGGAATACACTCCGTTGATCTCACCCATTGCACCAATGTTGAAACTTTCAAGTCTACCTTCTGTGTTTCCATCTGGATTTACTATAGCTGTTGTAGGGTCATTCAACTGAGTTAATTTAGAAAAATCAAAGTCAACTGATATCTGGTTTGTATTATCCGGTAGATCTATTGTAAATGAACTTGTTGGGCCAGTAGTAAACTTCCCTGGATCAGGCGCCGCATTTGGTGCATTAAATGCTATTTGAAAGTCAGCTGCTGGAGCAGGGGTAGCGTTTAAGTCCTTATTAATATAAACATCCCATTGGTTCGCAGTAGCTGATTTCTTGAAATGGACATCTATTTTATGTTCCTCCCCATTGCTATCTACTACCTTAATTTGTTGGGTATAAACCGCACCATCAATTGTTTTTGCTGACAAGTTTTCAGTTACTGCTACTTTCTCAGTTTTGGTTGCCGGTAATACAGCATTCACATTTATTGCTACATCGCTATACTCTCTAGAAGATAGATCTTTAAAGGCTTGTACTTTATAACCATCTCCATTTACTAAATTACCTTTATCATCTAGATAAAAGTTTCCGGCTCTAGAATAAAATTCAGCATTTCCTTGTTTTACTATAAAATACCCATCACCATCAATTCCAAGATCCAAGGATCGTCCAGTTGTCTGTAAACTTGCACCTGTATGGATTGTATCAATAGAAGCCAACATTGAACCCAATCCCACTTGCATCGGGTTTTTCCCGCCACGATTATCCTGTGCAGCACTAGCCCCCGCAACCATCTGGTTCATCGTATCCTTAAAAGTCACACGCCCCTTTTTAAATCCGAACGTGTTTACGTTAGCTATATTATTCCCAATAACATCAAGCTTTGTTTGGAAGTTTTTCATTCCGCTTATTCCTGAGTACATTGAACGTAGCATTAAAGATTTGCTCCTTTCGTATGCAGCTGCTTCATTCAGTCGGCAGCTTAGGCTTCCTTAAAAAGGTCCAGCCTTGTTTATTGATCTAAAAGAATAGTGCCATTAATATTTGTGAATATTTGTGTTCGGGCTTCGTCCCGATCCATTGCCGTGATCACTGTATTGTTTTTTGCGCTGACAATGAGTGCCGCATCTTTAAGCAATACGAGTGATTCATTTACACCCTTTTTTCTAGCTTCGAGAACTTTGTCCGCAATTTGATTCCAGTGAGTTTCGTTAATCTGAATTCCTCTCTGGTGCATGCGATCCTGTGCGTGTTTACTCACTACTAATTTACCTTGGGGCTGTAGAGCCGTATGTAGATGAGCGGCAAATTTTTGAGAGCTTTGCAATTCCGGCTTAAATGGTTGGGCCTTCGGGCTTATAACGGCTTTCGATTGAATCGGATGAAACATCATTTTATCCATTCAATCACCTTCTCATTATTCTATTTTTGTTATTTGCGAAGCAGTGATTGTAGTCTTTTCATCATCTAACTGAAACAGTGTTTTCCCATCTTTAAAGGAAACTGATTTCACTAATCCTGTTTTTTCTGCTTTATCTACTAAGTATGTAACCGATTTTCCAATCATCATGCTCGCTTGAACCATTGCATTTTCTTTTGATGTTTCATTGATTTGTGAAATATTGCCTGGTTCTAGCTTCGTTCCATCATCAAGAATAAAGAGGACATTATTATCCTTAAACTGGACGGATGCTACTCTCCCTATTCCTTCCTCAATTACAGGAGTTCCGCCTAGTTCCTTTGCTTCCGAAACTTTATGCCATGTAATGTCTTTGCCGACAAATTGGTTATAGGCAATTAATTGACTCTGTTCCTGTACCTTCACAAATTTATCCATTGATTTTCCCATATTCGTTATCTGCTCTAATGTCGAAAAAGTGGCCATTTGGGCAATAAAATCTTTATCCTGCATCGGATTCATTGGATCCTGGTTTTGGAGCTGGACCATTAATATTTTTAGAAAGTCATCTTTTCCTAAAATATCCGATCCCGTTTTTCTCTGTTCTTTTTGATAGCTTGATAGCATTAAAGACGAATCTATCGTATTAGTCATGTTTTTCTCACCTACGCTTCCGTATTAAGAAGTGCTTCTTCGAATGAGTGGTTAAAATCGCCTGTTTGTTTTTCTTGACGCTCTTCGTGCTGTTGTCTTCCCTGACCTTGATGTTGCTGTTCACGATTAAAGCTGCGTTCCTGAGAAGTAAAAGCTTGAGAGATCTCAATTCTCTCCACTTGTATATTTTGCGATTGGAAGGCTTGTCTTAATCCATTCAAATGCGACTCCATCATGTCTTTTGCATTTGCAGTCGAAGTAAGTATCCGGGCTATGATTGTTGAATCCTTTTGAATTAACTCAATTCTAAGTGATCCGAGATTTTCTGGATTTAACTTAAGGAATAGTCTTTGAGTGCCCCCGCTTTTCAACAATTGGCTTTTAGATAAAATCGATTCAAATTGTTCAATCAGCTGCTCGGCTGAAACAGGTCTGCCAGAGCTTGATAGCAAGGTTAATTGCTCAGGCTTTGATAATTGCTGAAATTGAATGAATCCGGGGGTGTTAACAGCCTCAGATTTATTCAATGCTTTTGCGATTTGTTCTCCCGCTTTATCAGTACTCAAACCAGATTTTCCATTCAATTCATTTACAAGAGTCTGAAAGGTTTTCCTTGCAAATTCACCTCTATCAGAGGAGTTTGCACTATTTAAGGCCATTTCTAGCTTTTCAGAGATATTTTTCATAAATTCTTTCAACTTTAACTGATTTCCTAAAGAATCCTCATGTGCAGATAACAGCTCAAATAGTTTGATGGCTTTCATTGCTTGCCCAAAGTCTTTATTCGGTTCTATTTTCATATCTTGCTGTTGAAGAGAAACAATCGTTTGGATCAGCGCTACGATCATATCTATTTGGGTAGCATCCTCATCAATTGACTTTTCAGCAGCGCTAATATCATTGAAAAGTTTACTAAGCAGTTCGAAAAGTTCATCTGTCGATAGATTTAACTCATTTTCTATTATTTTGATGACTTCCGCAGAATTAAGATTTGATCCATTAATTAGCTCAGCCCCATTTTCCAGCGCATAAATATCTGTTATCTGCAGAAATTGAAGTAAGCTTCCAAGCTCATCACTAGGTAAATGATTTGAAGCAAACTTATCATGTTCAAGGTTCGTTGAATTCCCATTCAATCCCGCAATCAAAGCCCCAAATCCAGTTGAACCTTTACCGATTGAACTGGAATTCCCCTTGTTGGATACAATCGTATGAATTGCTCCTAATCCGCTCATTTCCATTTTCCCACCCCCTTTCAATTAACTCCTTAAATTACGGAGAATTCTCCAACTGATTTTCAGCATTGGCAGTTAATAGTTCCGTATACCGAGCTGCATCTTCCGGATTCATTTTTTCCATAATAGCTGCTAGAGTATCAGCCTTTATGCTTGAAAGGATTTGCAAAGCTTCATCCTCACTCATTTGTGTAAGTATAGGAGCAGCCTTCTTCGCTGAAATCGTTTCATAGGTTTTGATAATATCCTTAAATGCACGTTTGTTTTCATCTTTCATTGCTGTTAGTTCGAGGATTTCTTCTTCCAGACGTTCCTTTTCTAATTGCACTTGTGAAATTTCCTCGTCTTTATTTACGATCTCGGTTTCAAGCTTAGAAATTTTCGCTTCCCTGTCTTTAATTTCCGCTTCAAGATCAATCATTTTTGACTCGATGTCTTCAATGCTTTGAGTACCTTCTTCATCTAAGGCTGAAGATATAAACGGAATCTTCTGAGAGTATTCCTTTGATAGTTCGAAAACATTAATTCCAAGAATCGTCATCACGATTAGAGCTACTGTAATGGCAAATAATAACGGAATAAAGACAACAAAAATGAATCCTTGAAATCTTGATTGCTTTTTCTCTTCTTTTTCTTCTAATACCTTGTCCACTTTACCACCTAATTTCCCCGATACATATAATGCTGAATCGAGATATCATCCATTTGCCTTCCCTCTTGCAGCCTTACATCTTCAGCAAAATTCGTCATGTCTTTTTCTTTGATTTTCTCATATTTTTTCACTTCTACATTTTTCTCCAGCAGCCTTTCCTGCTGAAAGTTCATGTGATTTCGTGCATTCATAACAATTTGCTGATAATGCTCGATCGTTCTTTCCAATTGATGAATAAAGTGCTGATGATGCCTAATTTCTTGCACTGGCAACCCGTTAACTAGCCTAGAAGATTGATAGTCTTCTAAATCCTCTTTTTTCTTAAGGAGTTCATACAATTTTTCAGCGGCAGTTTCAAATCGTTTGACTGATTGATTATAAACGTTTAGCGCTTCATCCTTTTCTCTTTCTTTAATCGTAAGGATTTTTTCAAATTTGAATTGGTATTGCATGAATTAATCTCCTTTCCCTAGAAGGCTATTTAGTTGGTAAACACTTTCTTGAAAAGTTATTTTTTCATGCGTTCCCTGCTTTAAGAAGGAAATAATATTCGGATAAAGCCTAATTGCTTCATCAATTTCGCTGGATGAGCCTTTTTTATAAGCACCGATATTAATTAAATCTTCGGCATTCATATATGTACTCAGTGCCTCTCTTAACTTCTCCGCTGCTCGTATATGTTCAGTTGGCACGATATTATTCATCACCCTGCTTACGCTTTTCAGCACATTAACAGCGGGATATTGACCTTTATTAGCGAGAGCGCGATCAAGAACAAAGTGACCATCCAATATCCCGCGGACTGTATCAGCAATGGGTTCATTCATATCGTCGCCATCTACTAAAACAGTATAAAATGCTGTAATGGACCCTTTTTCATTTGTTCCGGTTCTTTCGAGAAGCTTTGGCAAAATGGCAAAAACTGAAGGGGTATATCCTTTTGTTGTCGGAGGCTCACCTATCGCAAGTCCAACCTCCCTTTGCGCCATAGCCACCCTTGTTACCGAATCCATCATCATCATGACATTTAGGCCTTTATCGCGAAAATATTCGGCAATGGCTGTTGCTGTATAAGCACCTTTAATTCTCATTAAGGCTGGTTGATCAGACGTTGCCACAACGACAATAGATCGGCTTAAGCCTTCTGGGCCAAGGTCACGCTCAATGAATTCACGCACCTCCCTGCCACGCTCACCAATTAAGGCAATGACGTTTAAATCTGCAGTTGTATTTCTGGCAACCATGCCAAGCAGTGTACTCTTCCCTACACCACTTCCTGCAAAAATCCCAACCCGCTGTCCGATTCCAACAGTTAATAAACTATCAATCATCCGAACTCCTACTTCCATTGCTGAAGAAATAGGGGGTCTTTGCATCGGATTGGGCGGAGCCTGATCTGTTGGCACGGCAGAAAGACCTTTTGGCAATGGCGATCCATCAAGAGGCTGGCCTAGCGAGTCAATGACTGAGCCAATCAGCTGAGCCCCAACTTTAATTTCCAATGGCCTTGATGTCGCTTCAACTAAGCTGCCAGGTGAAATATCATTAATGGTCGTATATGGCATCAAAATAACTTCTTCGTTTTTAAAACCGACGACTTCCGCTTGAATGGTTCTTTTTCGTTTATTGCCGACATGAATATAGCAAACATCGCCAATCGAGCTTTCAGGCGGCCCCTGGGACTCAATCATTAATCCTACTACTCTCTTTACTCTTCCGTAACGTTTAAAGGAGTCTAGCTGGTCAATTTGCTCAATGACATCCAAAAGCTTCATTCCTGCTCACCCTCTAGCATTTCAATAAGCTTTCGTTTTATTTCTTCTAGCTGACTATCAATACTGGCATCAATTCTCCCATTAACGGATTCAATAATGCAGCTTGATATTGCTAATTCATCATCCGGGTATATAAATAAATCAATTTCTTTTGGAAAAATCATTTTCAGTTCTTCTTTATTTGAAAGAAGGAAATCATAGTGGCTTGGATGGACATGCAATTGAACCTCTTGATTGTCCCTTGCTTCTTTTAGCGCCCGTCTGACAATCAATAAGAATTCTTCCTCGCTCTCTTCAATCTGCTTCCCTAATATCTTTTGGGCTACTTTGATGCCAATCTCAAGTATTTCTCTTTCTGAAGATTCAACATGGCTTCGGTAGTCTCTTTTGGCCGATTCTACGATATGATGTGCTGATTGGATGACTTCATGGTATTCGACATATCCTTTTTCTCTGCCTTCTGTTAACCCTGCTTCGAATCCGGATTGATGTGCTTCTGCAGCCATTCTTTCTTTCTCTTGCTCAAAGGCTTGAATATTTTCATCCAGCTGCTGACGAATCAATTCCGCTTCATGTCTTGCGCTGTTTAATATTTCTTCCGCTTTCTGTTGCGCCTCTTCAATCAGTGATTGAACTTGTTCTTCCATGTTTATTGGTGTTGGGACGAATTCATCTTCTTGAACTTCCGGTTTAAAAACCTTGATTGCGATGACTTTTTTGTCGTTCTGGACAGGATTAACTAAAGGGGGCACACCTTTGATTAACCTAGACAATGATATCATCCCCTCCGCCGCGGGCAACGACGATTTCTCCAGCTTCCTCTAGGCGGCGAATAATAGCAACAATGCGTGATTGGGCCTCTTCTACATCTCGAAGTCTAACTGGCCCCATATATTCCATCTCGTCTTTAAACGTTTCAACCATACGCTTAGACATATTTTTGAATATTATTTCCTTAACTTCATCGCTAGAAACTTTAAGTGAAAGCATGAGATCTTCACTTTCACAATCGCGGATAACTCGCTGAATTGCACGGTTATCGAGGGTAACAATATCCTCGAATACAAACATTCTTTTCTTAATTTCTTCGGCAAGCTCTGGGTCTTGAATTTCTAAAGCATCCAAAATTGTCCGCTCTGTAGAACGGTCAACCCCATTTAATACATCCACGACAGCTTCAATACCGCCAGTTTGAGTGTAGTCTTGTGTAACAGTTGCAGAAAGTTTTCTTTCGAGTATTTGTTCCACTTCATTAATTATTTCTGGTGCTGTGCTGTCCATGACGGCAATCCTTCTCGCGATATCTGCTTGCATTTCCTGCGGGAGCTCCGATAGGATTTGCCCTGCTTGAGCTGCATCCAAATACGATAATATTAATGCTATCGTTTGCGGATGCTCATTTTGGATAAAGTTAAGGATTTGAGCAGGATCTGCTTTTCTTGCAAAGTCGAAAGGCCTCACCTGCAAGGAAGATGTTAGCCTATTAATGATAATAGCTGCCTGCTCATTCCCAAGCGCTTTTTCTAAAACCGTTTTTGCATATCCAATACCGCCTTGGGAGATATAATCCTGAGCTAACGCGATATTGTGAAATTCCTCTACGATTTCTTCTTTTGCCAGTGAATCAACTTTTTTGACACCAGAAATTTCTAAAGTTAATTTTTCTATTTCTTCTTCACTTAAATGCTTATATACAGATGATGCAACATCTGGTCCAAGTGATATTAGAAGTATGGCCGCTTTTTGTTTACCTGATAGCTCTTTTTGATCTTTCTTTGCCATTACCCATACCCCCTAATCTTCAGCAATCCAAGTACGCAGAAGCTTTGCAAAATCCTCTGGCTTTTCCTTTGCCATTTTTTCAAGCTGTTTTTTGCGCATTGTGCTTTCTGTCTCGTGCTCCTCATTCACGTCTGGAACATGAATAGCTTCTTCCACTTCCATTAGTTCCTGTTCTTCTGCTTTTTGTTTTCTTCTTGCCGTAATAAATAAGAAGATTAATAGACCGATAATAGCAAGAAGCACACCGCCTACAATGTAAGCCCATAGCGGCAGAACTTGCTTAACATCGTTAGGAAATTCTACTTTTCCATTGAACGGCTGAACTGATACGACGACCTTTTCATTAATCGCTTCTTCCGTTAATTCATCAGATCCAGCTTTTTTATCAATTGTCGTACGAACAATCGTGGCAAGAATTTTTGTTATATCATCTATTCTTTCCTGAGGAAGAGAAGCTGGGTCCTCAGGCTGTGGCGGTTCAACCATGACTTGAATGCCTAAATCTCTGACCTTATATGGGCTCTCAACTATTTCTTTGCGAATTTTATTAACTTCATTATTGATGGTTTCTTCGATTTTTTCATAATCGCCATTCGCCCCGTTTCCTTCTAAATAAGAAGAACCCGGAACATCTGCAGGATCCTCAGCAGCAGCAAGACCGCCTGCTTGATCTGCATTTCCTGTAAAGGTTTCCGTTATTTTTTGGGCGCTAATCGCTATGCCAGCCATATTTTCTTCGTCTACCGGAGTGACAAGATTTTCTTCTCTGTTCTCCTGCGTAAAATCAACGTCAGCCGTCACTGACACAACAACTTTGTCATGTCCCATTAATGTGCCTAACATTCCTTGTACTTGGCGCTGTACATCTCGTTCAATTTGCTTTTTAATTTCATGTTGTTCGGCAAATGTTGAGCCAGGTGTAGAATTTTGTTTATTTTTTAAATCAAAGTACTCAAAGAATTGATTAGTAATGACGATATTATCAGTAGGCAGATTAGGAATACTTTTTGAAACTAAATGATACAGTGCTTGAATTTGGGATTCTTCAAATTGATAACCTGCTTTTGTATTTAATACAATTGACGCCGATGCTTCTTCAGAAGGATCTTTAACAAATATCCCTTTTTCGGGAAGGTTTATCATAACCTTGGCATCATTAACCCCTTCAATCCCTTTTATTAAATTGGCTAATTCTGTTTGCATTGTATCTAATTTAATCATTTTAAATTCATTTTCAGTCGTGCCTATCCCAGCGTTCTGACTAAAAAATGAATAATCGATATTACCGGATTTCGGTATCCCTTCAGCTGCTAGTTCAACTTTAAGTGTATCTACTACTTCCTCGGGCACTTTAATCGTAGTTCCACCGTCAGCTATTTCTGATTTGATGCCTCTTCCGTCTAAGCTCTCTTTAATCGTCCCTGTTTCAGAGGGGGTAAGATTGCTATAAAGCGGAACTAGTGTAGTCCTAGTCGCTAAAAACGAAGCACCAGCAACAATGATGATAAATAAAAGGACGGAACCAAAAAGCAAAGCCTTCTGCTTTTTGGTTCGACTTTGCCAAAATTCTTGGACTTTTTCTTTATATTTCCGAAACGATTCTTTCATTTCAATCCCCCGGTTATTCTGTCTCACTCTATGGCAGCTAATAACCGCAAACAGAAGTTTTTAGCCTTAAATAATCTAAATTAAATTAAAAATATTGATTCTGCTATACTTGCATTCTCATTGTCTCTTGATAAGCCTCAATTACTTTATTGCGGATTTCGAGTGTGGCCTGCAATGTAACGCTAGCTTTTTGAGAGGCAATCATGACTTGATGCAAATCAACATTTTCGCCTTTAACGAGCTTCTCAGTCATTTTATCTGATTCATTTTGGAGCTTATTTAATTCTTGAATTGAATTTTTAAGTACGGACGCAAAACTCTTGTGAGCTTCGTATGGTGTATATGTATGAATCTGTTTAGTTTCCTGAGGTCTTAATATATTGCTAACAGAAGGGAATCCGACATTATTCATTTATACTGCTCCTCTATTTCCCAATTTCTAATGCTTTCATCAACATGCTTTTGGATGCATTAAGGACGGTCACATTCGCTTCATATGATCGTGTAGCACTAATTAGATCTACCATTTCCCGCAAAGGGTCCACATTCGGCAGCGCTACATATCCTTCATCATTTGCATCTGGATGCTCTGGATTGTATACGAGCTTAAACGGTGTTTCGTCCTCAATAATTCTTGTTGCCTTCACTCCATTACCGGCACTAGAACGATTCATTGCCTTATTTAGAAAGCTTCCGAACTGTCCTTCTTTCGGTTCAAGTACGACCGATTTACGGCGATAAGGCTGCCATTCTCCATTAACTAGCGTTCCCCTCGTTGATTCCGCATTAGCCATATTCGATGAGATGACATCCATTCTTAATCTTTGAGCTGTTAAAGCAGAAGCAGAATTATTCATGCTATGAAAAATGGACATGTTTACTTACCTCCCCTAATAACAGTCTGCAAGCTTGAAAACTTACCGCTTATCCGGTCAATAAGCGCATTGTAATAAATTTGGTTTCCGGCTAAGTCTGTCATTTCATTATCAATATCCACGCTATTTCCGTTATGATTATAAGACACGTTCTTCCGATTAATGATTCCGATATTAGAAAGCGGGCTGCTTTTAAAGGTAAAATGTCTTTGATCAGTTCGATTAGCTTCTAATGATCGGTTAATTGCTGTTTCCAATGATTGCTTAAAGCTTACGTCTTTTGCTTTATATCCAGGCGTTGCTTCATTTGCTATATTTTGTGATATAACTTTTTGTTTGAGAGAAGAATAATTTAGACCATTTTCAAGTGTCGTAATTGAATTAGAAAACAACTTCATAAATGCACCTCATTATTGCTATTTCCAACGATATACCATTTTTCATTAAATTATGTAGAATTTTGAAGAAAAAGAACATTATATGTCGCTTACCTTTTATTGTAATGAAAATGAAATAATATGTCTATCATACTTGGGATACTTTTAACATGACCTTCTTCCCATTTTTCATTATAAAAAAAGAAACTGCTTAGTGAAACAGCAAATCACTGTAATAAATTACAATTTAACGAACAAAAACCTTTTCTCTATTATTATTTTTCAGGTAAAAAAGTCCTAAGATTTATTAAATTATAAATTGTAATAAAAATAAAGAAATTTTTCATTTGATTTACATTTTGTAAAAAATTCGTAATAAAAACCCCTTTCTTGTCGAAAGGGGTTTGGTTAAAAAATTAATGAGATTTTAATTTCTCAAGTTCAAATAAAAACTTATCATTTAGGACCTTAATATAGGTTCCTTTCATTCCAAGTGATCTAGATTCAATCACTCCTGCGCTTTCTAATTTACGTAAAGCATTCACGATTACTGACCTTGTAATCCCAACACGGTCGGCAATTTTTGAAGCTACGAGCAAACCTTCACTGCCATTTAGTTCTTCAAAAATATGCTCAATTGCTTCTAATTCACTGTAAGATAATGAGCTAATGGCCATTTGAACAACCGCTTTACTGCGCGCTTCTTCTTCAATTTCCTCAGCTTTTTCACGTAATATTTCCATGCCAACTACTGTTGCACCATATTCAGCAAGAATTAAATCATCGTCTTGGAATTGATCATTCAATCTTGCAAGGATCAGTGTTCCTAAACGCTCTCCACCGCCAATAATTGGAACGATAGTAGTTAGCCCTGTTCTGAAAAGATCTTTATTTTCAACAGGGAAAGCTGAATATTCACTTTCAACATCAAGGTTTGGCGAAGTCTCCTGTAGATTAAAAAGATTATTCGTATATTCTTCAGGGAATTGGCGATCAGCAAGCATTTGCTTCATACGGTCATTTTCAATTTGCTGGTTAACTGCAAAACCAAGTAATTTTCCTCGTCTGCTTACAACGAAAATATTGGCAGTAATAACATCACTTAATGTCTCAGCCATTTCTTTAAAGTTAACAGGTTTTCCTGCTGCTCTTTGCAGCATTGCATTAATTTTTCTTGTTCTTGATAATAAATCCATTAGTTTTTCCTCCATTTGCTTAACAAAAAAGCCTTATTCTATTTTATCTTGAAATAATAAAAATTATTTGTCTATCTATTCACATATAACTTAACAAAAAATTTACAATATGAATTGACTTAAATCTTTGTTACGGGAAATTGCACCTAATTTCTCTTCAACATATTGAGGAGTAATCGTAATCTTTTCCATTGTTACATCTGGCGCTTCAAAAGATAAATCTTCAAGCAGCTTTTCCATGATCGTATGAAGACGTCGTGCTCCAATATTGTCGGTATTTTGATTCACTTCAAAGGCAAATTCAGCAATCCTACGAATAGCATCGTCAGAAAATTCAATTTGTATACCTTCAGTTTCCAATAATGCTTGATATTGTTTAATAAGAGCATTATCTGGCTCAACTAAAATGTTAAAGAAATCCTCAACGGTCAGCTTCGTTAATTCTACACGGATCGGAAAACGTCCTTGCAGCTCGGGAATTAAATCTGAAGGCTTTGCCATATGAAATGCTCCAGCGGCCATAAACAGCACGTGATCGGTTTTTACTGTGCCATATTTCGTTACGACTGTAGACCCTTCTACGACTGGCAGAATATCTCTTTGGACACCTTCACGTGATACGTCAGCAGACGAACCGCCGTTACCCCGGCTTGCAATTTTATCTATTTCGTCAATAAATATGATCCCCGACTGCTCTGCTCGGAAAACAGCTTCTTGGGTTACTTCATCCATATCTATTAATTTTTGTGCTTCCTCGTTTGTTAGCACCTTTCTTGCTTCACTTACAGTCAGTTTTCTTTTCTTCCGGCGTTTAGGCATTAACCCGCTTAACGCATCCTGCATATTCATGCCCATTTGTTCCATTCCAGAACCTTGGAGCATATCAAACATGGATGGAGGCTGTTCCTCTAACTCTACTGTAATATACTCATTTTCAAGTTCACCTAAGGCGAGTTTTTCTTTCACAACCTTACGTTTTGCTTGAATATTCATATCATCTGAAGCTTGTGAATCTTGATCTGACTGATCATTGCCTCCACCAAAAAGCATTTCCAGTGGATTCTTATAATTGACAGTCTTTTTATTAGAAGGAACTAACATTTCGACGATGATTCGATTGGCACTTTCTTCTGCACGTTCCTTCACGCTATTCATCTTTTCTTCTTTCACGAGCCTTACAGATGTTTCTACAAGGTCTCTGACCATTGATTCAACATCTCTTCCAACATACCCGACTTCTGTAAATTTCGTTGCTTCAACTTTAATAAAAGGAGCACCTACTAATTTTGCCATTCTGCGGGCAATTTCTGTTTTACCAACACCTGTGGGCCCGATCATTAATATGTTTTTAGGACTAATTTCATCACGCAGCTTATCATCTAGCAATCCGCGGCGATATCTGTTTCTTAATGCTACAGCTACTGCCTTTTTTGCATCCTTTTGGCCAATAATAAATTGATCAAGTTTTTCAACAATTTGGCGGGGTGTTAAATCCGTACCTTTAACCATCAGTCAGCTCACCTTCCCTTAAAGTTCTTCCACTATAATATTGTGATTCGTGTAAACACATATTTCAGCTGCCATTTCAAGAGAGGCTTTCGCAATTTCTTTTGCAGTTAAATGATCCCCAGCGTAGCGTTTTAATGACCTTCCTGCTGCTAATGCATAATGCCCGCCGGAGCCAATCGCTAATATTCCATCATCAGGTTCTATAACCTCCCCGGTGCCAGAAATTAGCAGGAGGCTTTCCGCATTCATAACAATAAGCATTGCTTCAAGCTTATGCATGATCTTATCGCTTCTCCATTGTTTCGCTAGCTCCACAGCGGCACGCTGCAAATTTCCATTGTATTCTTCCAGCTTGCTTTCAAACATTTCAAATAGTGTGAAGGCATCTGCAACAGAACCTGCAAAACCGGCAATTACCTTTCCGTTAAATAGCTTCCGAACCTTGCGTGCTGTATGTTTCATGACTACCGCATTTCCGAAGGTCACTTGACCGTCTCCAGCCATTGCGCAATTCCCCTTGTGGTGCACAGCGAAAATAGTTGTTGCATGAAATTGAGACATTCTTATATCCTCCTTTGCCGTTTATACGTAAACTACTTTTTACAAATTCAAGTTTTCGTAAATCTGTAAATTATGCTCTTGGATGATGTGCTAAATAAGAATTTCTTAAATATTCCGAAGTAACATGCGTATATACTTGTGTCGATGATAGAAAGGCATGGCCTAACAATTCTTGGACGGTTCTCATATCGGCTCCATTAGCTAATAAATGTGTGGCAAATGAATGTCGAAGCATATGCGGATGAATTTTGCCATTTAAAGACGATCGTTCAATTAATTTACTGAGAATATGCCTGATCCCTCGAGGTGTTAATGGTCTTCCTCTGCTATTCAGAAATACATAATCATTCGGGGCTTCCTTTGTCAGCAAGCTTCTGCGACCGTTATTTATGTAATATTCTAAGGCATCCTGTGCAAAGCTTCCAAAAGGGATATACCTTTGCTTATTGCCCTTTCCATGAACTAGAACAGTTGATAAGTACATATCAATATCATTTAATTGAATATTGCTGCATTCGCCTACGCGCATACCTGTAGCGTATAGAAGCTCTAATAAAGCTTTATTTCTTTGCCCTAATATCGTTTCCGTTTCACATGCATTAAATAACTCATTCAATTCTTCCTCATAAAAAAATTCCGGAAGCTTTTTTTCAAGCCTTGGAATGGAAGCTAGTGCAAAAGGGTTTTCAGTGACTATTTTCTCTCTGACAAGGAATTTAAAAAAACTTCGCAAACAAGAAATTTTTCTAGCTACCGTTTTTCTTGCAAATCTTCTTTCATAAAGCTTTGTAAGATAAATACGGACATCAGAATACTCTACATCCTGCAAATTGTCTATTGCTTGTTCATTGATGAACAAAAAAAATTCGTTAATATCCTGTTGATAATACTCAATAGTATATTGTGAATAGTTTTTTTCAATTTGTAAATATTCAATAAACATCTTTAACGAATTGTTCACATTTTGGTCCATTCATTTTCACCTCACAAGGGCTTCTAAATAGTATCATATTTTAGAAGCCCTTGCAATTAAATTCCCTTACTTTTCACAAAGTTCTGAATTGTTTCCAACGCACGGTTTGCATGCTGCTCATTACGTTCTTTTTTTCCTCTAATTTTGACAGGAAGTTCAGGCAGCAGCCCAAAGTTGGCATTCATTGGCTGAAAGCTTTTCTCATTAGCGGATGTGATATATCTTGCCATACTTCCGATGACGGTTTCATGTGGAAATTCTACAAGATCTTCACCATCCAATAATCTCGCTGCGTTTATCCCTGCTGCCAATCCGCTCGCTGCAGATTCAACATAGCCTTCCACACCCGTCATTTGCCCTGCAAAAAATAAATCTTCCCTGTTAATAAATTGATACGTAGGCTTCAATACTTTTGGGGAATTGATAAACGTATTACGATGCATAACTCCATAGCGGACAATTTCGGCGTTTTCTAATCCCGGAATTAATTGAATAACCTCTTTTTGCGGACCCCATTTTAAGTGTGTTTGAAATCCGACAATATTATATAATGTTCCTGCTGCATCATCCTGACGAAGCTGAACGACTGCATATGGTCTTTTCCCCGTTTTTGGATCCTCTAAACCAACAGGCTTCATCGGGCCAAAAAGCATTGTTTTCTTCCCTCTGTTAGCCATAACCTCAACTGGCATACAGCCTTCAAAAAAGATTTCCTTTTCGAATTCTTTTAATGGAACGGTTTCAGCGCTTATTAAGGCTTCATAAAATGTATTAAATTCCTCTTCTGTCATCGGGCAGTTTAAATAGGCGGCTTCTCCTTTATCATAGCGTGATTTAAGGTAAACCTTATCCATATTAATCGATTCTTTTTCAATAATTGGTGCTGCCGCATCATAGAAATATAAGTATTCCTCACCTGACAACTCCTTAAGCTTCAAAGATAATGCTTCGCTTGTTAATGGTCCTGTCGAGATGATCGTAGTACCTTCAGGAATATCAGTAACTTCTTCTTGAATGACTGTCACATTTGGATGATTCTTCACTTTATCTGTTACTCGGGCTGCAAATTCATGGCGATCAACAGCTAAGGCCCCTCCAGCGGGTACAGCACTTGCATCAGCTGATTCAATAATAATTGAATTTAACTTTCTCATCTCTTCTTTGAGAACTCCTACCGCATTCGTCAGCGTATTTGCGCGCAGCGAATTGCTGCAAACAAGTTCCGCGAATTTATCTGTGTGATGAGCAGGTGTTTGCCTCACAGGTCTCATCTCATAAAGCCTTACTTGAATCCCTCTATTAGCAAGCTGCCATGCTGCTTCACTTCCAGCTAACCCAGCACCTATTACATTTACTGTTTTTTCCTTCATTTTCTAACCTCCACGTTTCAAAAACATAGCTATCTTACTTTACACCTAATCAATATCATTTTGCAATTAAACAATACGAGGATTTATGATTTTTTCTATTATCATTCCCTTAATATCCTAAAATGAGGAAGATTTCAGTTTCCATAAGAAAAGAGTGAGCCAATAGCCCACCCTTAACCTTGCTTCTCTTCCTTGTAATCACATTCAATGCATTGAACTTGAACACCCTTTTTCAGCTTCTTCTCAATTAGCAGATTCTCGCATTTTGGACAGCTTCGTGGTAAAGGCTTATCCCAAGAAATAAAGTCACATTCAGGGAAACGGTCACAGCCATAAAAAATTCGCCGTTTTTTGCTTTTTCTTTCTATAATATTTCCCTCTTTACACTTCGGACATGTAACACCAATCTCTTTAACAATTGGTTTTGTATTTCTGCAATCAGGGAAATTGCTGCAAGCCATAAATTTACCATATCGACCCATTTTAAAGACCATTGGGTTCCCACATTGTTCACAGTCTTCTCCTGCAGGCTCATCTTTAATTTCAATCTCTTGCATTTCTTTTTCTGCTATTTCTAGATGTTTTTCAAAATCAACGTAAAAATTATTGATAATTTCTATCCAATTTACTTTACCTTCTTCAACATAATCCAAATCTTTTTCCATCTTGGCGGTAAATTCAACATCTAGAATATCCGGGAAAAATTCATAAATTAACTCATGAACAATTTCCCCCAGCTCAGTTGGGATGAATCGCTTATTATCTAAAGCAACATATCCACGCTTTTGAATAGTATCGAGAGTCGGCGCAAATGTGGAAGGGCGTCCAATCCCTAGCTCTTCAAGAGTTTTCACTAATCGGGCTTCGGTATATCTTGGAGGAGGCTGCGTGAAATGCTGTTTAGGGTCAATATCCTTTTTATTGACCTCATCACCCTCATTTAGGTCTGGAAGCATTTTATCTTTTTCTTCAGCCTGATCATCAGTACCTTCAACATACACTTTCATAAATCCAGGGAATTTCACCTTAGATCCCGTTGCCCTAAAAATAACATCGCCATTCATTAAGTCTACACTCATCGTATCCATAACGGCTGGGGCCATTTGACTTGCTACAAATCGTTCCCAAATCAACCTATACAATCGCAGCTGATCTCTTGAGAGAAACTCTTTTAAACTAGCTGGCTCTTTCGCTACACTTGTCGGTCTGATTGCCTCATGGGCGTCTTGAGTATTCGATTTCTTTTTATCTTTCTTTTTATCAACCTGCAAAAAATTCTTGCCATAAGCCTCTTCGATAAATTGGGAAGCTTCCCCTTGAGCCACTTCTGAAATTCGAGTAGAATCCGTTCTCATATACGTAATTAAACCGACTGTTCCCTCTTTGCCAAGGTCGATTCCTTCATAAAGCTGCTGGGCTATCATCATTGTTTTTTTCGCCCGGAAATTTAATTTCCTAGCTGCTTCCTGCTGAAGTGACGAAGTAGTAAATGGAGCAGCAGGATTCCTTTTACGTTCTTTTTTTGTAACTGATGTTACTTTAAATTTATTCCCTTTCATCTTGCTTAATACAAGTTCAACATCTTCTTTTGATTTTAGTTCAAGCCTCTTGGTCCCTATTCCATAGAAAGATGCTTCAAAGCTGTCTTTGCCTTTTAGGAAATCACCTTCAATGGACCAATACTCCTCAGGTTCAAAAGCTTTAATTTCTTTTTCCCTGTCAATAATTAAACGAACTGCTACAGATTGAACTCTTCCGGCACTTAAGCCCTTTTTTACTTTTTTCCATAATAAAGGGCTAATATTATATCCGACGAGTCTATCAAGCAGCCGCCGCGCTTGCTGGGAATCAACGAGATCCATATTAATAGGTCTAGGATGTTTAAACGATTCTTTGATCGCATCCTTCGTTATTTCATTAAAGACAACTCGGCAATCAGAGGAAATATCCATATTAAGGCTATGTGCCAAGTGCCAGGCAATAGCCTCACCCTCACGGTCGGGGTCAGCTGCGAGATAAATTTTCTTTGCCTTTTTTGCAGCTGTCTTTAATTCCTTCAATACAGGGCCTTTTCCGCGGATTGTAATATATTTTGGCTCGTACTGATTTTCTATGTCAACACCCATCTGACTTTTCGGAAGATCTCTAACATGTCCCATGGATGCTTTTACTTTATATTTTTTTCCAAGATAACGCTCAATCGTTTTCGCCTTTGCCGGCGATTCAACGATTACTAAAAACTCAGACATCAATAGTCCTCCTTAAGAGGGGATTTTAAAAGAAATATCAACTATTATTGTACAACTGTTTCATCTTTGTCAAACATTATTGTCAAATTTAAAACGGTTTCATAATTTTATTAAAAATTTATTATGGAATTTTTCATTCTAAATTTCGAACGTCTGTTGCACAATGTATAACAGTTCCGAAGTTATTTCAAGCCTTTTTGAATAAAATCAGGAAAAATGATTCAATAATTCTATTCTAATAAACGTTAATATTCTTTTTTTAGAATTATACAACAATTTCAAACAAAAAATACATAATTGTTTAATAAACCAATTCTTCTATTATATCTTCTGAAGATTTGACAAGCTTTGCCCCTTGCTGAATCAGCTCGTTCGTGCCAGCTGAATATGGACTAAAGATATTTCCTGGAAGGGCAAAGACCTCCCTTCCCTCTTGAACAGCATAGTTAGCCGTAATTAATGAGCCGCTCTTACTCTTTGCTTGTACAACAAATGTCCCTTTGCAAATTCCGCTAATGATTCTATTCCTCATAGGAAAATGCCATTTCATCGGTTTTGTAATTGGCGGATACTCTGAAAGGATTAAATGGTTTTTCATCATTTTAATAGAAAGGTCCCTATTCTCCTGCGGATAAATGTTGTACAATCCCCCCGCTATGACACCGATTGTTTTTCCCTTTAAATGAATGGCGGTTTCGTGGGCTATTTTATCAATTCCCGCTGCCAATCCACTTACAATCACAATTTCTTTTTCTATTAATTTAGGAAAGAAATTGTGAATAGCATCTTTCCCATAGTCATTATACTGCCTTGAGCCAACAACGGCTAAATGCATATGGTTTTTAAGAAATGATAGATCACCTTTCCCATAGAGGACCCATGGAGGCTGATAAATTTCCTTTAATAATTCCGGGTATTCATCATCAAAAATTGTAATCATGCGAATGCCATTTAACCTGTACTGGCTAATTTGTTGAGGGATAAAATCGGAATGAAGATCTTGAAGGATGGCAGAAGCAGCGGTGGTGTTCTGGAGAAAAAGATCATGAGGAGAAAGATTGTAAAGCCGTTTAAGCTCTGGATCAGCTTTTAATATATTTAATATTGTTTTCCAGCCTATCCCCCTGCAATGGTGTAAATGAATTAATCTTAATTTAAAATCGTCCATTGGAAGCCTCCTAATCATTACTTGCTCATGCAGAATAGCCCCCCTATAAAAGGGGGGTCTGCAAGAATTTCTAGCTTATTTTCACCAGCGAATTAATGTGTTTTACACTTCTCATAAAGCCCTTTTTCTTTAAGAACTTTAATTAATGTTTCACCCATTACAGATGGAGTCTCAGCAACTTCAATTCCACATTCATTCATGACGCGGATCTTTTCATCAGCTGTTCCTTTTCCGCCAGAAATGATAGCGCCGGCATGTCCCATACGCTTCCCTGGAGGTGCCGTACGTCCGCCGATAAAGCCGACAACAGGTTTCGTCATATTCGCTTTAACCCACTCTGCAGCTTCCTCTTCAGCTGTTCCGCCGATTTCACCGATCATGATTACTGCATACGTTTCTGGATCTTCGTTAAAAGCTTTCAGAACATCGATGAAGTTTGTTCCATTAACAGGGTCTCCGCCAATCCCAACCGCAGTTGTTTGACCAATACCTGCTTGAGTTAACTGATGTACTGCTTCATATGTTAATGTTCCTGAACGTGAAACAACGCCTACATGGCCTTTTGTATGGATATAGCCTGGCATAATTCCAATCTTGCACTCGTCAGCTGTAATAACTCCAGGACAGTTAGGACCAACTAGACGGGTTTTCTTGCCTTCCATATAGCGTTTTACCTTTACCATATCAAGTACAGGAATATGCTCTGTTATACAAATAGCAAGGTCAAGCTCAGCGTCAACAGCTTCTAGAATTGCATCTGCAGCAAATGGAGCAGGAACATAAATAACTGAAGCCGTTGCACCAGTAGCTTTAACAGCTTCTTGAACTGTATTAAAAACTGGCACGCCTTCTACTTCAGATCCGCCTTTACCAGGTGATGTTCCTCCGACAATTTTAGTACCGTATTCTAACATTTGTTTTGTATGGAATAGTGCTGTAGAACCTGTAATTCCTTGCACTATAACTTTTGTATCTTTGTTAATAAATACACTCACAATTATTCCCCTTTCTGATTTTCAGGTATACCGCCGATCAAGCTAAAAGCTTTCAGATGGTATAGGTTATTACCCAACTAATGAAACGATTTTTTGTGCGCCGTCAGCCATAGAATCAGCTGCAACAATATCAATGTCGGACTCAGCAAGAATTTTCTTGCCTAAATCCACATTCGTACCTTCTAAACGAACAACTAAAGGCACTTTTAGACCTACTTGTTTTGCAGCCTCTACTACACCTGTTGCGATTACATCACATTTCATTATTCCGCCAAAGATATTAACAAAAATACCTTTAACATTGTTATCAGAAAGGATGATTTTAAATGCTTCTGTTACCTTTTCTGCTGTAGCACCGCCGCCAACATCAAGGAAGTTAGCAGGATCACCGCCATAATGCTTAATGATATCCATCGTAGCCATCGCTAATCCAGCACCGTTAACCATGCAGCCGATATTTCCATCTAATGAAATATAGCTTAGATCGTATTTAGATGCTTCGATTTCCTTTGGGTCCTCTTCATCAAGATCACGATATTCTAAAATATCTTTTTGACGGTAAATCGCGTTGCTGTCAAAGTTTAATTTCGCGTCTAATGCCATAACCTTACCATCACCAGTTACAACTAACGGGTTAATTTCAGCAATAGAACAATCCTTTTCAATATAAGCAGCATATAATCCCAGCATGAATTTAACTGCTTGGTTTACAAGCTCTTTCGGAATATTGATGTTAAAGGCAATACGGCGAGCTTGGAAAGCTGTTAAACCAATCACCGGATCAACTTCTTCTTTAAAGATTTTTTCAGGTGTTTTTTCAGCAACTTCCTCGATTTCAGTTCCGCCCTCTTCAGATGCCATTAATACAACGCGTGAAGTAGCACGGTCTAATACTAAACCAATATAGTATTCTTTTTTTATGTCACAGCCTTCTTCAATAAGCAGGCGTTTAACTTCTTTACCCTCTGGACCTGTTTGATGAGTAACAAGTGTTTTTCCTAGAATTTCATTTGCATATGTACGAACTTCATCTAAATTTTTTGCGACTTTTACACCGCCAGCTTTACCGCGTCCCCCTGCATGAATTTGTGCTTTTACTACACAAACTTCTGTGCCTAATTTCTTTGCGGCTTCCACTGCTTCCTCAACTGTAAAAGCAACGATTCCATTCGGAACTGATACCCCATATTGTCTGAGGACCTCTTTCCCTTGGTACTCATGTATATTCATTTCCATCCTCCTATTTGGTCAATCGTAAAATAGACTGCGATACCATTTTATATAATGACACAATCCTTGTCCACCTTTAATAACGAAATATTTACATTATAAAGGTTAAATTTTTCCCGCCTCTTTATCCGCTTTATAGATAAATGCAAAAACTTCAGCAACTGCCTCATATAATTCCTCAGGTATTTGTTCGTTAATATTAAGCTTTCCTAATAGTTCTAATAAAGATGGATCTTCTTGGACAGGTATATCATGCTCATTCGCTTTCGCAAGTATACTTTCTGCAATCAGCCCTTTTCCCTTCGCAGAAACATACGGGGCATCCACACCATTCTTACCGTAGGTCAGTGCTACAGCTTCTTTACGATGCATATTATTTTGTTTTCTCATATCCGAAAATCAACCCCGTTATATTGATTTGGCAGGTTTAAACTGGATAAGGTTTTTTTCTTTTCAATGTAGTTACTCTTCTTATCTATTGGTTTTTCAAAATGAATAGTGGAAAGGTAATATTTAAAGTCTTGCAATCTTTCTTTTAAATACGGAATATACTTATAGGCCAGGTTTTTCAAATCTTCTCGATGATTTACTATGGAAATTGATATGACCCTATTTTGAACATGTAAATCGACAATGGTTTCCTTTAAATGTTCCAGATTTAAATAAAATAAAACTCGGCAAAAATTAGGATCTATCTGGCCATTTTTGTCTTTTCTTCCGCTCCATTGCATCGTCAAATCTGTCCTTTTATCCAAAAATGTCAATGGTATTTGAAAGATTAATTGCTGAATAGGGCCTGTTTCTTGTGAGAGCAGCTGATACCCTGTTATTTTGTTTAATAGCTTCTCGGCTGCATGTTGAACAGGGCCAGCTGCTTCCTCGCTTAATAGATGCATTAAAACCGGTTTGAGAGTCTCCAATTTATTAACATTGAATGGCTCATTGTCTCTTATTATCTTTACCATTTCATTTTCATATGAAAATCCAACTGTTTTAATAGCGGACTTTAATTCATCCTTTATGAATTGGGGTTGTGGCGCCTCATTGTTTTGAAAAGATGAAGCAGTGGGTTTACTTTCAGAAAAACGAAGCTGATCGATTATTGAATTCAAACGTCTGGATGCATCTGATAATTCCCCATTTTTCAAATGAGTTTGAAGCTTATCTAACAAAGAGGAAATAGGTTCATCCTCTTGGATGACATATAAGGAATTCAACACATTTTTTGTAAAAGGCAGCTGTTTGGACAAAACAGCCTCAATAATCTTTAAGCCATCCACTAAAGTTTTGTCTTTTAGCCAGTCAGCTGCTGTATGCATCGTTTCTTTCGTTAGTGGGAGTTGTTTATTTTGGAAGAGTTCCAGTAAGGCGGTATTTTCTTTTGAAATTGGAAGAGCCAGTTCTTTTAATACATTTCCATTACTAGAAACATGTCCATTGCCGCCATTTCCCTCCAGCACTCTTAGATGCACTTTCCCTTCACCGGGCTGTACTTGAAACCAATGTCGCTCATGAACCGATAATGGCACTTCAAGCTGGGCAATTACTTTATTAGCTCCAACTAAAACCTCAGCAATCTGATTCGGAAATAACTTTACGACCTTACCGCTGACGATTTGCCCCGGCCTTAAAGTTAATGCAAGATTGTCACTCAATTGATTCTGATTTAAAAGGGATTGAACAAAATTTAGAGGCTGCAATTTTTCACCTTCTTATATCTCTTATCCTTTATAATTCTTTACTGGCGCAAAGCTTTTTCGGTGATGGGGAGTGATGCCAAACATTTGAATGGCTGATAGATGTTCTTTTGTCCCATAACCCATATTTGTAGAAAAACCGTAAGCAGGATATTCTCTTCCTAAATCAACCATTAGTCTGTCACGAGTCACCTTGGCAATAATAGAGGCGGCTGCGATTGAGATACTTTTGCCGTCGCCTTTAATAATCGCTTCCTCGGGATACGGTGTATGTAGTTTTACAGCATCAATTAGCAAAAAATCAGGCTTTAATCTCAAACCAGCAATAGCCGTCCGCATCGCTTTTTTTGAAGCCTCATATATATTAATCCTGTCAATCTCTTCAGAGTCAATAATTCCAACATAATAATCCAGCGCCGTTTGGATAATTTCCTCATAATATTCAACTCGTTTTTTTTCTGATAGCTTCTTAGAATCATCAAGTCCAGGCAAATAGAAGTCAGGCGGCAAAATAACGGCTGCCGCAATAACAGGACCGGCCAAAGGACCTCTTCCTACCTCGTCAATCCCAGCGATATGAACATACCCTTTAGAACGGTATTTATTTTCGTAATATGTCATTTGAGCATGCTTTTCATAGGCTTTAGCTTCTAGATCTTTTTTGTTATGCCATTTTTTTAACAGCTGCTGTACGCCTTTTCGTTCATCCTTTTCGAGCATTTTCACTAATGGACTTTGAAGGTCATTTTCTTTTGCAAGCAGCTTCTCAATTTCCCGTATGTTTAGTTTCTCCATGTAGATTCCCCTTTATTTCCACAACCTATGTATCGGCCTTTTTCTAAAAATATTAAAGCCCTCTCTGCTAAAGGAAGGGCTGTTACAATTATTTATGAAATTTTTATTCATGTTCTTCCGTTTTTTCTTCTAATAAGTCTTCAGGCTTCTCTAAGGAAATAGGTCCCCATTTTTCAGTCCGGAACTCTCTAATAACGAGTTCAGTTACTTTATCATAGTCAATTTCTCCGCCAGCCATTAAGCAGCCCCGGAGTTCTCCTATTTCATTAAATAACTCTACAATATCTTCAGGAATCTCATTTAGCTTATAACGTTCCTTCAGCCGATCAGGGTATTTCTGCTCGAGAAATCTTAAAGCATAAATGGCGATATCCTGCAAGTTTAAGATTGTATCCTTAATGGCTCCTGTAAGAGCAAGCTTTAAACCGACTTGCTGATCTTCGAATTTTGGCCATAGAATTCCGGGTGTATCTAAGAGCTCCAATTCCTTCCCAACCTTAATCCACTGTTGGGCCTTCGTAACTCCTGGTGTATTTCCAGTCTTTGCAATATTCTTTTTCGCCAGCCGATTAATTAACGTTGATTTTCCAGCATTAGGGATTCCTACAATCATAGCGCGAATAGCACGAGGTTTTACCCCTTTTGCCCTCATGCGGTCAAATTTTTCTTTCAGAATATCTTGAGAGGCGGCTACGATTTCCTTCATGCCTTGTCCCGCCTGCGAATTAATGGCAAGTGCTCTCGTTCCTTCGTCCTGAAAATGCTTGATCCATTGTTTGGTCACTTCTTTATCGGCCATGTCAGCCTTGTTTAAAAGGACAATTCTCGGCTTATGCTGAATAATCTCATCAATCATTGGATTACGAGAAGAGTATGGGATTCTGGCATCGACCAATTCAAATATTATATCCACTAGCTTTAGTTTCTCTGTAACTTGTCTGCGGGCTTTTGCCATATGTCCCGGAAACCATTGAATCGTCATAGCTTATACCTCTTTCAAAATTGAATTGCATCCATGTATTATTTTACAATTCGAATGTCTTCGATTGGCCAATAAATAATACCTGTATTCCCTAGTACCTTCTCCATTGGCACTGTCCCAATATGGCGGCTGTCCTTGCTGTATCTTCGATTATCCCCCATAACAAACAGATGGCCTTCTGGCACCGTATCCTGGCCAATCTTTTCTTGAAGCGTAAACGGCTCAGTCAGTGGTCCGTCAATGATTTGCTGCTTATACTCATCTAAATAAGGTTCATTAAACGCTTCTCCGTTCACATAAAGCACGTCATCCTTGTATTCAATGCGGTCTCCCGGCAGCCCAATCACTCTCTTTATGTAGTCTTTATTTTCCGGTGCATGAAAAACAATAATATCAAAACGATCTGGCTTTCCTATCTTATAGCTGAATTTATTTACAATCATCCGATCTTGATCATGCAATGTTGGCATCATAGATAATCCATCTACCACTATAGGAGCGAATAAAAAGTATCGAATAATGGCTGCTAATAAAACTGCAATGACTAACGCTTTAGTCCATTCCCATAATTCATTTTTCTTCTTTGTCATTATTTCCCCACCAATCTTAGTAAAAATCAAAAGACGATCCTATGAACTGTGGGCACTTTTGCACCCGTTTTTATTGTACAAAAATCCTTGTCAACATTCACATATAGGACCTTATGTCATTATTATTTAACAATTATGTAATATTATTAGCTAAGAAAAAGGAGCTTGTAATTACAAGCTCCTTCCTTTTTCTTAGATTATCGGATTTCTTTAATACGAGCTTTTTTACCACGTAGGTTACGTAGGTAGTAAAGTTTCGCACGGCGTACTTTACCGCGGCGAAGAACTTCAAGCTTCGCAATCTTTGGTGTGTGAACAGGGAATGTACGCTCTACGCCTACACCGTAAGAGATCTTACGAACTGTGAAAGTTTCGCTAATTCCACCACCACGACGCTTAATCACGACTCCTTCGTAAACCTGAATACGCTCACGAGTTCCCTCAACAATACTTACGTGTACACGTACAGTATCACCAGGACGGAACGCAGGAACATCCGTACGAAGTTGTTCTTTTGTGATTTCTTCGATTAATTTATGCATCGTTTTCAACTCCTTCCAACAGACGCTCATGCACATCTTTTCTTCTACATTGCAGCGGAACATCTTTATAGGACAAAAAACTGAAATAGTCCAGCCTAAGTCACAAAGAGTATTCTATCATAAACAAGGTCCAACTTCAATGTTAATTCTGTTCTTTTTTTATTTCTTCCAGCCATTTTTCTTGCACATCAGTTAAATGAATATGCTCAAATAAATCAGGTCTGCGAGTGAATGTTCTTCTTAATGATTCCTTCGTTCTCCACTCATCAATTAAGCGATGATTCCCTGAAATTAGTATATCCGGCACTTTCATTCCTCTGAAGTCGGCTGGCCGGGTATAATGTGGATGCTCAAGAAGGCCTGTACTAAAAGAATCCTTGCGGTGGGATTCTTCATTTCCCAGAACACCAGGAAGGAGTCTGACCACACTGTCAATAACTACCATAGCACCGAGTTCCCCACCAGTTAGGACAAAATCACCGATGGATATTTCATCCGTCACCACATGCTCACGAATCCTCTCATCATAACCTTCGTAATGGCCGCAAACGAAAATAAGATGATCCAGCCCGGCAAGCTCTTCTGCTTTTTTCTGCGTGTATCTTTCCCCTTGGGGACAGAGAAGGATGACTCTTGGATTGGAATTGCCTTTCTCACGTAAATCTGCAACAGCATCAAAAATTGGCTGTGGCTTTAACACCATTCCTGCACCGCCGCCATAAGGATAGTCATCTACGGTTTGATGCTTATTATCAGCATACTCCCTAAAGTTAACGACATTATATTCAACAGCATTATTTTCAGCCGCTTTTTTTAATATGGAATGGCCAAAGACTCCATCAAACATTTCGGGAAAAAGTGTTAGAACATCGATTTTCATCATGACAGCAGTCCTTCAATTGGGTCAATGATGACCATCTTTTCTTTCACATTAACCTCTTTTACAACCGCTTCAATATATGGAATTAAAATTTCCTTGCCGCCTTTGCCTTTTATAACCCATACATCATTTGCACCTGGCGAGAGAATTTCACTGATTTTTCCAATTTCTTCGCCATCTTTCGTCGTTACGGTGCAGCCGATAATTTCATGGTAATAAAATTCATCCTCATCTAAAGCACTAAGCTGGCTTTCCGGAACCTTTAAAATTCCGCCTTTCATGTTTTCAACTTGATTAATATTGTTGTAACCATCAAAGGTAACTAAATCAAAGTTTTTATGTGTTCGATGCGAGTTAACGGTTAATTCAAGAGGGCTCTTAGATTGAGGCATAAATAAATACAATCGATTCCCAGACTTATATCTTTCATCTGCAAAATCAGTCTTTGAAATGATTCTCACTTCTCCTCTAATCCCATGGGTGTTCACTATTTTTCCAACATTAAACCACTTTTCCAATTGCCTTCACCTCTAACGTATGTCCTCAACGATTCCATCTTTAATAATGATTGTTTTTCCGCTTTGAATATCCTCCCAGCGATCTCCAATTTCAATATCAATAATGGCATTGACCTCTTTTTCTTTAAGTTCGCTTCCTAGCGGTAGTATATGTAATTGTTCAATTTGAAAATCGAGCAGCTTAATCTTTTCCTTACGCATTTGAATTTCTTTCTCAAATTGCTTCTTTAAATTGGCTGCATTGAACTTTTTGGACTTTTCCTGTTTCTTCATCTCGAATCGAAGCTGATCGCATTCTTTCTGGAGCTGCAGCTTGTTAGAGTGATATTTATTTAATAGCTCACTTTTACTATTTTCGGTAAGAACTTGTTTAACCACGACAGATTGAATGATTTTCATCTTTTATGCCTCCTAAGGCTTTAATCGTGCATTAGTTCTGAATAAGTCATGTAATTGGCAAAAAGGAGGGGACCTAAAGGGACCCCTCCTTTTTGCTAATTAAGCATGGCTTAAAATGTGCCAATACTTTCGTATGTTTCAGTTATAGCGCTTAGAAAAGCATTATTCACTGATTTCTAGAAAAACTTTTTTCTGCTGTGATGATCCTGCTGCATAAACAACAGTTCGTATTGCTTTCGCAACGCGCCCTTGCTTCCCAATTACTTTCCCCATGTCATTCTTGTTGACAGAAAGCTGATAGGTTACGCGGTTGTCTTCTTCAAGCACATTTACATGCACTTCGTCCGGAAAATCAACAAGGGGCTTAACAATCGTTTCGATAAGCTCTTTCATCTTATTATAAATTACTTGCCGTTTTTAGCGTTATGGAATTTCTCCATAATGCCTTGCTTAGAGAATAAGTTACGAACAGTGTCAGATGGTTTTGCACCAGTTTGAAGCCATTTAAGAGCAAGTTCTTCATTAATATCAACGATAGCTGGCTCAGCTACTGGATTGTAAGTTCCTACTGTTTCAATGAAACGTCCATCACGTGGTGAACGAGAATCAGCTACAACAATACGATAGAAAGGAGATTTCTTTGCTCCCATACGTTTTAAACGAATTTTTACTGCCATAATTTAAAGCACCTCCGAATAGTTTCACACAAGATAGTATATTATCAGATATTCAATAAGTTTGTAAAGGGTTTATTCTTTACAGTACAAAAAAACTTTCTAAATGGATTAAAAAGGATTAAATGGAAATTTAAATCCGCCCTTTTTCTTCCCTTTTTGCTGCATTCCCGACATTTGCTTCATCATTTTCTTCATATCTTCAAATTGCTTCAGCAAACGGTTTACTTCAGGTACAGTTGTGCCGCTGCCCTTTGCAATTCGCTTGCGGCGGCTTGCATTGATCGTTTCCGGATGAATTTTCTCATTCTTTGTCATCGATCTAATAATGGCTTCAACCTGCGAAATTTGCTTTTCATCCACCTGAAGCTTGTCTAAGCCTTTCATTTTGCTGGCCCCGGGAAGCATTTTCAGCAATTCATCCAATGGCCCCATACTGCGAACCTGGCTTAACTGCTCTAAAAAGTCATCAAAAGTTAATGAAGCTGTGCGCATTTTTTGCTGCATTTCTTTCGCTTTTTCTTCATCAACGTTCGCTTGGGCTTTTTCAATAAGAGTAAGAACATCACCCATGCCTAAAATTCTTGATGCCATTCTTTCAGGATGGAATGGCTCAAGCGCATCCAATTTCTCGCCTAAACCGACAAATTTAATAGGAGTATTCGTGACGGAGCGAATAGATAGGGCAGCCCCTCCACGAGTATCGCCATCAAGCTTTGTCAGTACAACACCGGTTAATCCAAGCAGTTCGTTAAAGCTTTGTGCTACATTAACAGCATCTTGACCTGTCATTGCATCCACAACTAGGAAGATTTCATCTGGTTTAGACAGCTCTTTAATTTGCTTTAACTCATCCATCAACGCTTCATCAACATGTAATCGTCCCGCCGTGTCGATCAACACATAATCATGATGATCTTCCTTTGCCTTTGCAATGGCTTGCTTAGCAATTTCGACAGGGCTCACCTTGTCACCTAATGAAAAAACAGGCATACTTAGCTGTTTCCCAAGCGTTTCAAGCTGCTTAATGGCAGCCGGGCGATAAATATCAGCTGCAACGAGCAATGGATTTCGGTTGTATTTCTTACGGAGCAAGTTGGCAAGCTTGCCAGTTGTCGTCGTTTTACCTGCTCCTTGTAACCCAACCATCATAATGACAGTCGGAGGACGGCTAGAGACAGCAATCTTGCTTTGCTCTCCACCCATAAGCTGAGTCAATTCTTCTTTAACGACTTTAACAACCTGCTGCCCTGGTGTTAAGCTCTTTAACACTTCCTGGCCGACAGCCCGTTCACTTACTTTTTTGACAAACTCTTTGACGACCTTAAAGTTAACGTCTGCTTCTAATAATGCAAGACGAACATCTCGCATCATTTCTTTTACATCCGCCTCATTTACTTTCCCTTTGCCGCGGATCTTCTGGATTGTATTCTGCAGTCGGTCGGCTAATCCTTCAAATGCCATGTTGCCGCCTCCTAATCTAATTTCTCAAGCTCAGCAATCATTGAATTCATTACTTCTAGAATCTCAGGATTTTCTTTAAGAATGTCCTTCATGCTTGCAAACAGCTTACTTCGCTCTTGAAATTTTTGAAATAATAACAGCTTTTCTTCATACTCTTCAAGCATTGCTTCAGTGCGTTTAATATTGTCGTAAACTGCTTGACGACTGACATCATACTCCTCTGCAATCTCTCCAAGCGAATAATCATCCAGGTAATAAAGGGACATATAGCTTCGCTGCTTAGGAGTCAACAACGATTGATAAAAATCATAGAGATAATTCATTCTCGTTGTCTTTTCTAACATCCCTATTCCCCCTTGTTAAGTGAAAAGCCTTTACAAACATAGTTTACCTAGGACATTTGAATATGTCAAGAAATTATCTTTACATTCCGAACTAGTTAAATTTAAATTTGAAAATAGCAGTAAATAGGCAGTCTCTTAATTCTTCCGTTTTTTTGCTTCAAGAAGCCTTTTCATTCTTTCAGCCCGTTCTTCAGCTGACACTTGAACGTCTTTTTGTACTTTCTTCGGCCTAGCTTGTTTCATTTTATCATTTGTTTGCAGGGTCTTCACCGCTTTTTCTTCGGCCTTTCTATCATTTTTTAAAGCGGGCTCATCCCTGCTAGAATTTGCCTGTTTTATTTTTTCTTCGCGACTAAAACTGCTTCCGCGCTTTTCCAATCTCGCTTTTCTATTGTGACTGAATTGCGTAATCAACCCAAATCTTCGGATGGCGATTTCGATAAAAAACAGCAAAAAGGCAGCTAGAATTAACCATTGGCTTATTGACTGCTTCTCATACTTTTTGGACATTAAGGGCCTAAAGGTTTCCTTTTCAGTCACTAATGCTTTTCCCCCGGTCTTTTTCGCTAATTCCGTTAGAAGGGCTTCATTCGGGCCATTGATTAAATACTCATCTGAATATGGAACAGTGAAACCAGTTTGATAAGTATGAATCGATCCGTCTTGATTTGTTTGCTTTACACTTAGAAAAAACATACCTGACGAATTTGGCATCGAAAGCTCATATTTGCCTGGAGCCACAAGCTTCGTATTCGTATGAAGGACTTCCCCATTCTCTGAGACGAGAGAAGCCTCAATTGGTAAAGTTTGGTTTGTTGCTGATTCTAATGACAGAATCGGATTACCATCAACATTAGAAAATTGAATTCTATATGGCTCACTCTCATACTGAGGAAGAGTTTTTGTCACTAGCTGATTAATAAATAGCGGCCAGTTTTCCCAGCGAGCCCAATCACCTGACCATTTTCCTGAAAAATCAGATGTAAAGGCAATCGTATGACCCATTCCATATTGCCATTCTGCAAGGATTGGATCTTCCTTTTCACTTAAAATAGGCACCTGTGCACGTCCCTTTGGTGTTGTGGCAATGTAGGCGTTCATCTTCGGAACCCCATCCTGAAATAATTTTGACCAGTCTGGAATAGGCTGGATACTAGGAAAAAAGGGATCATCCTCAATATACGTTCTAGTTGCCATGACAGTTTCACGTGAGAGAATGCTTGGGATCACCGAAGAATCCGTTACATCATAAAACCGGCCAGATCCCATATTGGCTAAATCCTCAAGCAAACCTCGATCAGCATCGCTTCCTAATGCGACTGTCGACAGGGTAATATTTTTTTCCTTTCCTTTTTCAATCAATCCCTCATAATCACCGCCGGGCGCTTGCCCATCTGTCAGCAGGATAATATGCTTTCTCTGCAGCTTCAGATCCTCTAGCTCTTGAAAAGCGAGCTCCAAAGAAGAATAAATTTCAGTTCCGCCGCCCGGTGTAACAGATCGAATTTGATCAGCCACTTTTTTCTTATCTTTAATAGGCTTTGTTTCAACGATTACCCAAGGACGGTCATCAAAAGCAATAAAGCCAAGGGTATCCTCTTCCCGCAATAATGCTACTGATCTTGCTGCAGCTTCCTTTGCGAGTTCAAGCTTTGATCCTGCCATACTTCCAGACCGATCCATTACAATCATCAAACCGAGAGAAGGCATCTCTTGTTTCCCTTTAAGATCCATATCTACAGGCAAAAGTTTTTCGATAGGAGTTTTAAAGTATCCTCCTAGACCAAAGCTTTCCTCTCCTCCTGCCATCACAAAGCCGGTACCAAATTCCTTTACTGCTTTCTCAATCATATTCATCTGGCTCTCTGTGATGACTGTTGCTGGTACGTTATTGAAAATAATCGATTGGTACTGAAGATAGCTTGATAGTGTTGTCGGAAGTTTTTCCGGCGAAATGGTCTCAGCCTCTACACCAGAATTACTTAAAATAGCTTCTAAATTGCCGCCCTCTTTTCCTTGAACAATTAGTATTTTAGGTGTCCCTTTAACATTTGCAACGGAATGCATCATATTATTTTCGATAAAAGTATCGTTTTCGGCAGCAATCTCACCCTTATATACTGTCAGTCCCGATGTATCCGCTTTGTGAGTAAAAGTATAGACATTCTTTCCTTCCTTCACATGAACAATCTCTTTGAGAATTTCTTGATTATTTACGGAAAGCCGAATGACAGCATCTTTATCAGCATTGCTATCAATGACAAAGGAAACGAGTGCCTCCTCACCTTTATACAGTGAAGGAGGGACATTTATCTCAGATAATGACATATCTTCCCCGACATGATTTTTTAACAGAACATAGTCAAGTTCAATATTGCGATTTTTAAGAAGATTAGCAGCTTCCAAGCTGTTCCCTGCAGTTTCGTTTCCATCCGATAGCAGCACGATTCTGCCGCTTGCATGAGGAGGAATTAATGATGCTGCAAACTGTATTCCTGCTTCTATATTTGTTTCACCATCATCAATCTCGCTATTAAATTGCTGAGGCGGACTTTTTCTGATTCCAGTATTTTGTTCCAATGAAACATTTTCACCAAAAGTGACTATAGCGAAAGAATCATCCTGGTGCTTATCCATGACACTCTTTTCAATCCATTCAAGAAGCTGGTGGTCAGACTGGCTGACACTTGCAGAACGGTCAGCTAGAAAAACAACCGTTTCGCCCTTTGATGGAAGTAATATTTGCGGGACCGTTAAGGCAAAAATTAATAGAACAAATATAGTCAGCCTCATACTTGCTATCCAATAGAATTCCTTGGAGGGAGTTTGCTTTTTCTGCTTAAGGAATAGATAAACTGCCAACATTGCAGGAATTAGCAGCAAAAATAGAATGGGATAATTAAACTCTATGCCCACGCCTGAATACCTCCCATTCTAAAGCAATAATACATAAAGCTAGTAAGGCAAGCCAAAACCACAATTTATCATTTGGATTTTCCCTTTTCCCATTCTCTTGAGCCTTCTGCTCGTTAAGATGGAAAGCTGTCTCCACCTTTGGATGTTTCTCCCGATCGTCAAGCAGGACTGAGAAATAGAATATTTTATTTCCTGAAACAGCCTGATACGTGCCTGGCTCAATAGGTGCTTTAAAGCTTTCCTTCGTTAAATCTAAAGTATACAAATTCTTATCTTCGTTATTAAAAATTTCAATGCTCTGATTTCCTTGACCAATATTCAGCCATTTTTCCTCGCCCGGTCCAAAGTAACCAAGAAAATCTGTTTGCTTAGAAAGCCACTCATATGCATTATATAGAAAAATTGGAAAGCTTGGCTGAAGTGGCCAATCAGAATCTGACAATGAAAAGTTTATGATGATGATGGGGTGGCCATTTACTTGTCCCCTTTGGATTAATGGCAGATTGCCGCTTTTTACAATCGTTTCCCAATCACCCTGTAATTCCTTCGATGCTGTTTCAATATATATTTTTCCATAATCAACATATTGAAGCAGCCGATCATCCTTAGCCGCCAATGGGTCAGACAACTGTATTTTGTCATTGTTCGAATTGAAAAAAATCGTTGGCTGTTCGAGCTGTTTCGGCAACTCGGTGCCTTCAGTCAAGAGGATTCCTTGGACATGGTCGGCATTGCCTGCATTTGTTTGCAGCAGTTCAGCTCCGATCGTTTGAAAACCTTTTATTGCAAATGGATTTACCTCTCCCACTGTATATACCTTTGGATTACTTTCTGTAAAAATCGATGTTGAGTAATTATCGGCTTCATAACCATCTAGATTCAAAATCATTGCTTCGTAATATGGCTTTTCCGGCAGAGAAGGAATTTGCACGACATATTGCTGGGCCCCTTCAATTGTAAACTTCTGTTCGAAAAGCTTATCTTCTTCACTTTTTACTATAAAATCAATTTCCATCTTTTCATCTGTTTGATTTTCAATTAAAGCAACACCAATAATTTGTCTATCAACAGGCGCAACCCCAAATGAAAGGAGTGAAGCATTGTTGACACCCTCCCCGATATTATGAACCTCAACATATTGATCCTTCATAGTCTCTTCAACATTTGACTTCGCAACTCCGTCTGAAAAAATATGGATGGACGTATTCTTTTCAGTTGAAAGCGAGGCTGCTAGATTCATTGCTTTATCCATCTGCTCATGCTCGTAGTTCAATTGCAAGCTATTGACTAGCTTTTTAATTACAGCGGTATTCCTTTCGTGGCTTAAAAGAATTTCCGGCTTCTTCCCCGCTTTTATCAAGGTGACCTCCTGTCCTTCAAGCTTTTCTATTAGATTAAGCATTTTCTGCTTTGCTATTTCAAAGCGGCTGCTTTTTTCAAATTCAGCTGACATGGAGGCTGAAGAATCAATAATCATGATGACATGATCCCCCTTTATAGCGTTCTCAAACCAAAACGGCCGGACAAGTGAAAACATTAACAGTAAAAGGGCTAACAGCTGGAGCCAAAATAATAGGTTTTGCTGAAGCTTCTTAAGCCAAGGAGAAGCTTGCCACTCATTTAACACTTGTTCCCAAAGAAAGTTAGAGGAAACAGATTTCTCCACATATTGCTTCCGGAAAAAATAAAATAATATGACGGCAGCTATAAAAACAGTTAATAGAAAAAACCACGGATTTAAAAATTGCATAGCCTCACCTCAGTTGATTAACCCTTTCCCGGAAAAGTCATGAAATAATATGGATTGAATATCCCGGTTATCACTTGCAAGTACATAATGACCGCCAAATTTTCGGCATAGACCTTCTAAGTGTCGATTGTGCTCTTGGATTCGTTTTTCGTATTCTGCTATGATGGACGGACTCATGCTGACATTCACAATTGAATCTGTTTCAGCATCAATTAATTTCATATCCCCTGAATATCGGGGAGATATTTCTTCACTGCTAAGCACTTGAATAAACCAGACCTCTTGCTTATAGGCTGCCAGTTTTTTCAACAAATTTTCTATTTCGTTTAGAGGCTCTAGACCGTCCGTTATGATAATGGAAAGCTGCTGCGATTTAACAATTGATTTATTCAAGTTCTTGATAAACTCGCCGGTCGTTTCTGCTTCATCCAGCTGGAGAATTTCTACAAACGTCCGCCTGCTATAGACGGCCCCCTTCCTCTTAACAGGCTGGATGCCTCTTGATGAAACTGGAGTGAAAAACAGTCTGTCATCACTATTTAACACGATAAAACTTAGTGCTGCTCCTAAATACTTTGCTAGTTCCCATTTTTTATTTATTTTCCTCATGGAGGAGGTTGCATCAAGATAAATAGCGATAGATAGTTCCTGTTCGTCCAGATACCTTTTAATATAATGCTTTTGTGTTCTTCCATAGACATTCCAATCAATTTGCCGAACATCGTCGCCTGGCTGATATGCCCTAAAATCCGAGAATTCTAGAGAAGACCCGAACTTACTAGATTGTCTTGAGCCTTTGTGGAAGCCTCTCTTTTTCGTCTTAACCATTATTCTTTTTTTCTGCAATTTACTAATGAGCGCATGCTGATTGGTCATTATCCTCTTGCACCCTGTCCAAGATTATCTAGTATATGTGCGATCATCTCATCAGCCGTCATGCCATTAGCTTCTCCTTCGAAGTTCAAAATGAGGCGATGTCTTAAGACTGGCTTAGCCACATGCTTAATATCACCTACAGACACATGATATCTTCCTAAGGAGATGGCTCTTGCTTTAGCTAGGCTAATTAAGCTTTGAAGACCACGCGGACCGCTTCCATACTGAATGAATTGCTTTACTAATTCCGGTGCTTCCAAAGAATCGGGGTGTGTAGCTGAAATGATATTTACAGCATAATCAATGATGTCTTCTGAAACTAATACCTCTTTAGTCAAATGCTGAAGTGCTATGACATCCTCTACATTAGCCATTTTTTCTAATTGGACAGTTTCCGTTCCTGTTGTCCGTAAAACAATTTCTTTTAGCTCTTCTTTAGAAGGATAATGAACATGCACTTTACAAATAAAACGGTCTGTTTGAGCCTCCGGGAGCGGATAAGTTCCTTCCATGTCAATTGGATTTTGCGTAGCCAATACGAAAAACGGGTTTTCCATTCGTTTAGTTTCACCCATAATGGTAACGGTTTTTTCTCCCATCGCCTCCAGAAGGGCACTTTGTGTTTTTGGGGTGGCTCTATTAATTTCATCTGCCAAAACTATATTTGCAAATAATGGCCCTTTATGAAAAACAAAATTTTGTCTTCCCGCTTCATCCGGCTGAAGAAGCATCGTTCCTGTAATATCGGATGGCATTATATCTGGTGTAAATTGAATGCGGGAGAATTGCAGATCCATGCATTCAGCTATCGTTTTGATCAGCATTGTTTTTCCTAATCCAGGAAGCCCTTCTAATAGTACATGGCCACCAGCTAATATGCTCCATAATACTTGATCTATAACCTCGTTTTGGCCGACCATAAATGATTGAATTTCATCTTTGACCTTTGAGATTGTTTCAGCAGCAAAGGTAAATTGCTGTTCCTTTTCTGTTATTGAAGTCAATTTTGTCACTCCTTGTTCGGATCGATATTTGTAAAGTAATTTTTAACGATTTCCTCTAAATCGGCTGGCAGTTTGTACCTGTCTGTACTTTGCCGGTAAGCTTTTTCATAGGTTTCAAAAACCTCATCATACGGTTTGATAGACCCTTTTAGTACTGGTCCAGAACCTTCTGTTTGCTCGGCAGGGCTTCCTTCACCAAGTCCGCCGTTATCTGTTTCAATATTTGTCTGACCGTTTAACTGATCAGGGACTGTGAGCAGCTCACGAGAGCCTTGCCCTTTGCCCGCTCCCAAACCGCCAGAACCGCTGCCGCTTCCTGAGCCTGAGCCTCCTGAACCGGGGCCAGAGCCGCTGCCACTGCCGGAGCCAGTTCCTGAACCGCTTCCTGCTCCATTCCCCTGTCCACTCCCTGAACCTGAACTGTTTCCGCCAGACGAGCCTTGAGGATTTTGGCCAGGCTGCTGTCCATTGCCATTCTGTCCACTTGGCTGACTCCCTGGAGAATTAGCTTGATTACTAGGCTGAGCTGGAGGGGCGAAGGCAAGCTGACCGGGAGGAATCCCATTTGAAGCCATTTGATTTTGCATTGCTAATCCTGTTTTTTGCAAAGCTTGCTGTGCAGCGGCAAGCTGGGCTAGAAATTCATCAGAATTAAGCGCACTTTCAATCTGTTCCATTAATTTAGCCAGTTCTTCTTCAGTGAGTTGGCGGTCATTATCGGTTAATTGATTAAAGGCCATCTTCTGTTCTTCTGTAAGTTCATCCCATTTTTCATTTAACTTAGATATTTCTTTTTCAATGGCTTCTAAGCTTTTTTCATTTAGAATCTTTTCTAAATCCGACAATCCGTTATTTTTCAATTCATTCTTCCAGTTTTCAAGTGCCAGTTGTTTTTCTTTTTCCTTCAGAGCCTTTAATTCCAATTCCTTTTTCTGTTTAGCCAGCTCTTTTAATGCTTCCTCTGCAGATTTCTTTTCTGCTATTTTGTCTGCTGCTTCCTGAAGGGCTTTTTTCACTTCTGGATCTTTTTCCTTTTTGATTTCTTCCTTTAGTTCTTTTTTAGCCTCTGCTACAAGCTTAATTTCCTTCTCCTTCTGCTTTGCCAGATTGATGTTTTCATTAGGAAAAACAAATAGAAATATAGCTGCTGCTGTGATTGCAAGACTTAATAGCAGCCATCTTGGATAAAAGTATTGTTTTTTTCTTTTATACACTTTTTCACTAGTATTCTTCATGTGCTTAACAGCATCAGATAGCTGAAGGGAAGCCATGATTCCTTCTGTTTTTAAGAAGCTATATGCTGTCAAAACCCGATCATCCGGTACAAATCGGTTATAAATGAGGGCCGCTTCGTATTTTTTTGAACGTTTTCTCCAAATTCGAATGATAAAAACGATGAACAGTGCAAGTATAATGGAAAAGAAATAATAGTGAACAAAAGGAATGACAATAAATCTTGCCAGCCCGAGCAGAATAAGGGCCAGAGCTCCTGCAAATACAAGCAGAAGCTGTACCTCCTTAATGATTAACTGAACGAGCAGCTGTTTCTGTATGGGCCTTAACAGTTTTTCAAATTGTTTGCGATCCTCCATTGGTTTCATTCCTTATCTGTTCATCCCTTTTTCATATTAGGACGCAGTTTTTTAATACTGATAAATACAGCACCAATTATGATGACTGTATACGAAATTAAATAAGAGATCCATAAAGGGAATTTAATCCCTGTTGTATTCGCAATTTCTCTTGAAAATTCAGGCTCAAAAGTACTTAGCAAAATGATTGGCGGATTAAGCATCGCCGCAAAATAAGCTAATGGGCTTGCTGACGGTGTTCCGGTGTATCCATAGCGATTGGCGAATTGCATAAATACGAGCGTCAAAAAAGCAGTACCGCCTGCTAAAAATAAAGTAACTCCATAAGCCGACACCATCGAAACAATCGTTTTCCTAATAAGTGTTGATAATAGTACACCGACAGTGCCAAAGGCAATCATCGTGAAAATATAAAAGGAAATGGTCGTTAACACCTGACCCGGGGAAATTCCTCCGAACAGAAAAACGAAGCTGTAAAGCGGAAGTCCCGCAATAATTAATAAAAGTAAGTAAGAGATGGACGATATAAGCTTGCTTAGGATAATGCTGGCCGAGCTTTGTGTCGTTGTCAGCATGATGTTCAACGTCTGTCTCTCACGCTCACTGCTAATTACACCTGCTGTTAATCCGGGAGTGATAAACAGGACTAAAGCGAGCTGAAGAAAAGAGAGCATGATGAATATCGTCCTGCTTTGGTCTGGCTTGAAGAAGCCATGTGAGTTCGATAATGACTCAATAAACACAAATCCGACAATGATTAATCCAAGTGCCAGCAAATAGAAGAGAATGCCAAGAAAGCTTTTAAAAGATCGGAAACGAAGCTTAAATTCCTTATTCAGAACAGGGTTAATAACAAAATTCTTCATGACAGCTCTACTCCCTTAGTAATTTCCATAAATACATCTTCCAGGTTCGTCTCAATTTCCGAAAAGCTTATGATCGCTAGATTGTTTATGATCGCTTTTTTCAGTAATTCCGTTTGTTCAAAGGCAGAGCCTTTGTATATAAATTGCAGGGAGTTTTCCTCCTCACCTTTAATTAATTTCGACACATTTGGATCATCTTCAAAAAAGGCTGCCGCTTTCTCGAGATCTTGATATGTCTTAACAATAATCAGTTTCTCTCCTTTTAACTTCGCTTGTATGTCCGAAACTGCCCCTTCAGCAACAAGCTGGCCTTGATCAATAATTCCAATCGTATCGCACATTTCAGCTAGCTCCGGCAGAATATGCGAAGAAATTAATATCGTTTTCCCCATGCTCTTTAGTTCCTTTAATATTTCTCGCATTTCTACACGCGCTCTTGGATCAAGTCCAGAGGCAGGTTCGTCCAGGATTAACACTTCAGGATCATGGATTAAACTTCTGGCCAAGCATAAACGCTGCTTCATTCCTCTTGACAGTGCGTCAACATAGGAGTCCTGCTTATGAGATAAATTAACAAGATCGAGCAATTGGGGAATAAGCTTTTCTCTTTCATGCAATGGAATTCCATAGCTTGCACCATAGAAATGTAAATATTCTATTGTCTTGAGCTGATCGTAAACACCAAAGAAATCCGGCATATACCCAAGCTGTCTTCTAACCATCTTCGGTTCCTTTTGAACGTTATACCCGTTTATATAAGCTGTCCCTGAACTCGGGGCAAGCAAAGTAGCTAATATTGAAAAGGTTGTTGACTTTCCAGCGCCATTTTGCCCGACAAATCCGAAAACAGAGCCTTTATCAATTTGCAGATTAAGTGAATTCAGCGCGGTAAAATTTCCGTATCGTTTTGTTAGGTCGATAATTTCAATCATGGTGTCACATCCCCTTTAATAGTGATCACCGGTAGTTGAACATGTGGATCACCTTTTGCATTTTTTATAAGCAATAACTTTATTTCGCCTTCCTTTGAAATAAATGGCTGAATATTGTTTTCATTAGTAAGAGTGAGGCTTCGTTTATCCGCTTCAATTAGAAGCCATTCCCCAGTGCCATAATTAAATACCGAATACTGAATCAGTTGACTGTTCGTTTTAATAGTCATTTCATCCAACTTAATGCCTTTATCTACTATTTGCTTTGGTAGCTGAACAATATATTCATATTCTCCATCATCCATAGCCATTTCCCGATTCGATCCATTGATCATATTCTCAAAAATATGTCCTTTAAGCACATTCACATGGGAGCTTAACATATCGTTCTTAATCGTCACTGCTCCCGAGAACTCATGTTCAGCATGAAAAGACTGTACAATAAGATTCGTATTATCCTGTTTTTCCTTTTTGCCCGCCATATTAACGTCTAAAATAGCATCTTTCGTAAATCCGCCAATAATCGGTTCATTTTTAGTTCCGTTTATTAAAATAAAGTTTGAGGCAGCATATTGTAATCTATCTTTTCTCATTTTATTAATATCTGAATTCTGATAGGAATAGTTCGGCCCACCAGCACCAGTAGGCTTTGTCAGAAGCGCCTGCTTCATTTGTTTATCTACCTGTAATGACTCCCCCTTCTTCAATGGACCTAAGCTAATTTTTTCATTTCCTGACCAAATAAAAACTTCCTCAAAATCAAAGTCAAAACCGTTGTGAATATTTCCTGTCAACTGACTATTTTTAAGTGTAAGATCTGTTGTAAAGCTGCCCTCTGTTTTCGTGCTTGCCTTGCCATACAGAGTTTTTGATGACCAGTAGCCGACTTCTGGGAAGACAATATCAGTAGTTTTGCGTTTTTCTTCAAACACCGCATTCCTTGCAGCATCATAGCCATTCATATTCTGTGTACTTGTCACAGCTTTAAAATCCTTTGGTATGGAAAGAGTATATTCCCCGCTTTTATTCGATAATAGTGTTGCTGCTTGTAATCCTGTTAAATGTTTATCAGATACTTTGTAAACGCCCATTTGATTAAGCTGGGGCTTAGCAATCCGGTCTTTTGCGCCTATTCCAAATACAATGGCAGCCATCATTAAAGCTAGTGAAGGAATAATCCACCATGAATGCTCCCTTTTATCCAGTTTCCGCAAAACAAAATATAATAGGGGCACAATGACAATGATATATCCACCCAATAAAGCAATAAGCTGACTGATTGAAAAATGGCTGGCAGGGAAAAATTCATTTGCCTCTACAAAATCCCAATATAGTGACCCATAAAAATCCGGGCCATATCTTCCAAAGAACATATTCGTTTTATCAGCTTCATTCAAAAACTTGGCAAACCAACTGCTATAGCCCTTCCATGAGGATAGAGGTTCATCCCCAAGAGAAAACCCCGTTTGTAAAATAGTTCCATCTCCAACTTTTATTTTGGCCGTTATTGGAGTTGACTCACTTTGATCAATAATGTCAGCAGTTTTTTCTACTGCTCCAGTGAAAACATTCAACTCTTTAAAGTTTGGATTTTTCTCCTGATCGACAAGCTTAAGGAAATCAGCAGAAACCTTCATTTCACTATCCATTTTCATTGGGAGCAAAGAATATATATCACCATAAGAACCGCTTCCATTAGGAGAAGCCCCTGCAATTAAAACGCCTCCCCCTTCAATCCATTCCTTAATGGCTGTTTGCTGCTCTTTGTCCAATTGTGCCAGAGGGTATTCATCAATGAGCAAGTAATCAAGCATCTCTAGTCCCAATGACCGCTTAGGCATTTGTTCCTTCTTGAGTTCAATCATTTGCGTTTGAGTAAAAGGAAGAATTCTTAATTCCTTTAATCGATCATAATTCTCGCTTAATACACCTATTACATTTTCATTCATATCGATGTGATGTATTTTTATTTTGTCTGACCCAGTAAATTTGATTTTTTTTCCTTTTTTCCAATCTCCTTTGTAAAGAGAAAGTTGGGAAAGATTTTGGTATGATGATGGATGGTCATCTGTTACCCCTGGAAATGAAACTTGATATGTTTTCGCAGAATTTGCAGGAAGATCAACATTTACCGAAATTGCACCCCCTGTATTCCAGGAAGGATTGAAATTAACTAATAAATCTCCGGAAAATGCTTCTCCTTTATTTTCAAGCTTAATAGTGAGCGGAAAGCCTTTCCCCACCTTCACTTTTCCGTTAAAGCCTGACTCAAGTGTAATATTTATATTTTCAGCATCTGCTTTAACAGTTGGCAGAAAAATGCCAATGGTCAAGAAAAAGCTAACTAAAAGACCAATGGCTAATTTAATACTTTTTTGCATCTAAATCTCCCCCAGCAACTTCCATAATAATGTTAATTTCCATAATAAAATTAATTTCCATAATAATAGACGAAAAATATTGGTGAAAGTTCTCGCTCTTTTATTAAAATAGGTAAATGGAAGGATTATCAAACTAGAAAATAAAAAAACAGCCAAATGCACTGTTCGGCTGTTTTTACATGTATTTTCAATTAATCAGCTTCTTGTTCCACTAACTCTGCAAAAAGCCCATAAACATATTGCTCTGCATTAAATTCCTGGAGGTCATCCATTTTTTCTCCGAGACCGACAAATTTAACTGGGATATCCAGTTCATTTCTGATAGCAAGGACGATTCCGCCTTTTGCTGTACCATCAAGCTTTGTAAGAACAATTCCGCTAACATTTGTCGCTTCCTTGAAGGTTTTTGCTTGAATCATTGCATTTTGGCCAGTAGTAGCATCAAGGACTAGAAGAACCTCATGCGGAGCGCCAGGTACTTCCCTTTCAATCACTCTCTTAACCTTTTCAAGCTCTTTCATCAAGTTTACTTTATTTTGAAGCCTTCCAGCTGTATCGCAAATTAATATATCTGCATTGCGGGATTTTGCAGCTTGAATCGCATCAAACATAACAGCGGCAGGATCTGACCCTTCACCCTGCTTAATGACTTCAACACCGACTCTTTCCCCCCAAACCTCAAGCTGTTCGATCGCTCCCGCTCTGAAGGTATCTCCGGCTGCTAATATCACCTTATTGCCTTCCGTTTTGAATTTATGTGCAAGCTTACCAATGGTTGTTGTTTTCCCAACACCATTAACCCCAACAAACAGGATAACGGTTAGTGAATCGGATTGGATATTAAGCTCGGATGAAGATTTTCCGCCAGCCTCATAAATTTCAACTAGTTTCTCAGAAATTACACTTTGAACTTCTCTAGGATCTTGAATGTTTTTCCTTTTCACTTCTAATTTTAATTCTTCCACAAGCTTCATGACGGTATCGAAGCCAACATCCGCTTGAATGAGGATTTCCTCTAATTCCTCAAAGAAATCTTCATCAACCTTTCGATATCGGGCAACGAGATCATTTACTTTATTTGAAAAATTGTCTCTTGTTTTTGCCAATCCATCTTTAAACTTTTCTGTTACACTATCCGTTTGTTTTGTAATTTTTTCTTTTAATTTTTTGAAAAAGCTCATTACGGTTCACTTCCTTTAATATAGAATCATATGTACTTGGAGCCGGCCGAAAAAGGCCAGCTTCCAACTTTAATGTGTGACTAATTCCTTCGTCTCTTCAAGGCGAACAGACACTAGCTTTGAGACACCTGACTCTTGCATAGTCACCCCATACAATACATCAGCTTCCTCCATCGTTCCTTTACGATGGGTAATAACAATAAATTGCGTTTCAGAGCTGAATCTTTTTAAATATTGACTAAAACGGAATACGTTTGCTTCATCAAGGGCTGCCTCAACCTCATCAAGAATACAGAACGGAACGGGACGCACTTTCAATATCGAAAAAAGCAGTGCGATCGCAGTTAGCGCTCTCTCCCCGCCCGATAAAAGCCCTAGGTTTTGCAGTTTTTTCCCAGGCGGCTGTGCGACAATTTCGACACCTGTGTTTAATAAATCATCTGGATCTGTCAGCTTTAAATCAGCTCTTCCTCCGCCGAATAATGATTGAAAAACAGATTCAAAATGAAAACGAATGCCTTCAAATGTTTGCTGGAACCGTTTTTTCATTTCAATATCCATTTCATCAATCACCTGGAATAACGTATCTTTAGCCACTTGTAAATCATTTTTTTGCTCAAGAAGAAATTCATATCGTTCGGAAACTCGTTCATATTCCTCAATCGCACCTAGATTGACAGTCCCTAGGTCCTCAATCGCCAATTTAATTAGCTTTACTTTTTTCCTAGCTTCATTGACATCAATCATAAGAGGATATTCTTCTTTAGCTGCTTCAAAAGATAATAAATACTCTTCTCTTAAATGAGTTAACCGGGTTTCAAGCTCTACATCCAAGCGATTTAGCCTTACTTCCTCGTCCTTAAGCGCCTCAACCATTCCTTTTTGCAGCCTTTTCAGCTCTTTTGTCTCAAGCTCTAAATCTTCCAGAGCCGTTTGAAGCCCCATACGTTCTTCTCTTCTTGAGGCAATTAAGTGAAGAGTCTCTGTTTTGTCTTGAAGCTTCCTTTTTGCAGCCTCTTCCAACTGCTGCTCTCCTGAAAAACTATTTACCATCTCTGAGGAGAGAAGTTCAAGATCCTCTTTATATATAACTAGTTTCCCATTTATTTCAGAAAGTTCTTCCAATATGGCTTCATATTTATCATTAGCATGAGTATATTGCTCGCTTTTCGAGGCATAGCTAACTTTAAGTTCATTAATTTCAGACATAAGTGTCTCTTTTGAAGTTTTTTGCAAATTCTTTTGATCAGTCAGCATAAGAATCTTTTCGTCATAAGAAGTGATTTGGGACTGATATGCTTCAAGTGAAGAATGTAAATCGGATTTTCTTTTTAACAATCTCGTTTTATCTTCAGTAAATTGGGCTTTATCCAAATCATAAAGCGACAATCTTTCATTTAAGCTTTTCTCCTCAAACTCCAGTTCTCGAAGGTCGCCTTTTATTGACTGTTCCTTTAGCCTTAGCTCTTCCCCTAATTTTCTATGACCATCAATCCGTGATTCAAGCACTTGAATATCTGCTTTAAGAAGCTTTACTTGTGATTCGAGTCCACCAGTCTTAGACTCCATGTCAATAATTCTTGCTTTCAAGTCTTCAAGCTCGCTTTTTCTGCTTAAAATGGAAGACGTTTTTTGTTTGAGTGCACCGCCAGTCATAGAGCCCCCTGGATTCACAATATCGCCATCAAGAGTTACGAATCTTACTCTATATTGCAGAAGTTTAGCCATTTCATTGGCACCCTTTAACTCCTTCGCAATGACAACATTACCAAGTAAATTCTCCATTGATTCTTTATATTTAGGATCAAATTGAATTAATTTTGCAGCTTCTCCAACAAATGTTGGATGCTGCTGAATTAATTGCAGCTGACTAAAGCTCAAACTCTTCCCTTTCATGACATTTAAAGGTAGGAAGGTTGCACGTCCAAAAGAGTTTTGCTTTAAATATTGAATGGCTCTTCTTCCGTCCTGCTCCGTTTCTACAATAATATGCTGCATAGCTCCGCCTAAGGCTGTTTCAATCGCAGTTTCGAATTCATTAGGAACTTGAATAAGTTCCGCAACAGCGCCTTCTATTCCTGATAGCTTTCCGCCACGGCCCTTTAATACTTCTTTCACACCCTGGAAGAAGCCTGAATAATCATCTTCCATTTCCTCAAGCATCTCTTGTCTCGATTTAGCCTTTTGAAGATATTGATAGGCTTGATAAAGGGTTTTTTCCTGCTTTTGATAATTGTCCTTGCATATTTCAAGCTTTCTTTGCTCTTCTCTAAATAGCTTTACTTGATCATCTAATTCTTTTTGTGCTGATAGAAGCCGGGCTTCAATCTGGTCTTTCTTTTCTAAAAGACTATTTCGATTTTGGATGAAATTATCATTTTCATTCTCAAGCTTACTGTTTCTCTTTTCAAGCTGGTCTAGCTGCTGTTGAATATTCTGCAGCTCATTTTTGGCAGCAGCTTGTTTATTTAGTACTTCTATATAATCACTTTTTAATGATTCAATCTTTTCTTCTGTATTCTCATTAAATAGTTTTAATTGCTCTTGCTTTTGTTTTAGTTCATTTTGCAAATTGCTGGCTTCTTTTTCTAATTGCTGTTTACTCGTATAGTGCTTTTCCTTTTGTCCCTTTAGTTCCTGTTCTTTTGCAGCATATTCTTCCAGACTTTTTTGAAGCTGTTCCTTGTTCTGGGAAGCATTTTTCTTTCTTTCCTTCAGCACTTCTTTTCTGCCTTCAAGCTTTTCAAGCTCTTCACTTGCATGAAGCAAAACATTTTGCAAATCACTGATTGACTCATCAAGTGCCAAAGCCTGATCTCTTAGCTGTTCGATTTTTGCTTCTTTACTATGGAGATTGGCAGAATGCTTCATTTCATTTTCTTTATGCAGCCCAAGGTCTTTAGATAACTGCTCCCATTTTGCATGTAAATCCTCAATTTCGCATACAGTTAATGCTACTTCTATTTTTTCTAACTCATCTTTTTGATTTAGAAAATCTTTAGCGATAGAAGCTTGAATCTTTAAAGGTTCTACCTGACTTTCAAGCTCATACACAATATCATTAACCCGATTTAAATTGTCTTGAGTCTCAGTCAGCTTTCCTTCTGCTTTCTTTTTCCTGCTTTTATATTTAAGGACACCTGCGGCCTCTTCGAAAATTGTTCTGCGTTCTTCAGCCTTGCTATTTAGAATTTCTTCAACTCTTCCTTGACTAATAATAGAAAAAGCTTCTCTCCCTAAACCGGAATCCATAAATAAATCGATTATATCCTTAAGTCTGCATGATTGCTTATTAATTAAAAATTCACTTTCCCCAGACCTGTACACACGGCGGGTGACGCTAACCTCATTATATTCAATTGGCAACGACTGATCTTCATTATCTAACGTTAACGTAACCTCTGCAAAGTTAAGCGCCTTTCTGGAATCACTGCCGGAAAAGATGATATCCTCCATTTTCGCGCCTCTTAAAGATTTAGCTGATTGTTCACCTAGCACCCAGCGGATTGCATCTGTAATATTGCTTTTTCCGCTGCCATTCGGACCTACAACAGCAGTGACACCTGGAACAAAATCAACCATGATTCTCTCAGCAAACGATTTAAATCCAACAACATCTAACCGTTTTAAAAACAACTGCTGCTCCCCCTAATCTTATATGTTTCATTTCTATGCTGTCTTAACTAGTTTAGATTTTTTTTAGGACTTCAAGAGCCATCTGTGCTGCATGTTGTTCGGCTTCCTTCTTAGAGCGGCCTGTGCCTGTCCCTAATTCTTTTCCGTTCATCGATACCTTCGATACAAATTCTCGATTATGAGCAGGACCTTTTTCCTGCAATATTTTATACTCGATCAGCCCTGCCCCATCACGCTGAATCAACTCTTGCAGCTGGCTTTTATAATCCATCACATGGGAAAACTTACCTGAATTAATTTTTGGAAAAACGATTTTTTCGAGGAAAGCGACGACAGTATCTAATCCTTTATCTAAATATAAAGCACCAATAAATGATTCGAATACATCAGCAAGCAACGCGGGTCTTTCCCTTCCCCCTGTCATTTCCTCCCCTTTGCCTAATAGTATAATCTCCCCAAAGGAAAGCTCATGAGCAAATGCTACTAGGGAAGGCTCACAAACAATTGCTGCCCTTAATTTAGTTAGTTCGCCTTCACTCATCAGTGGATATTTTAGAAACAGAAATTGTGAAACAGTCAATTCAAGAACCGCATCGCCTAAAAACTCAAGCCGCTCATTATCTTCATTCGGCTTTCTGCGGTGCTCATTTACATACGATGAATGTGTAAACGCCTGCTTTAATAGCTTTTCATTTTCAAAGTCAATACCGATTTTTTTCTGAAATTCTTTAAAACGTTTATCTATAGATCGAAATACCCTCTTATCTTTGTCTTTTCCAATATTGTGCATAGTTAATTGATTCACCTTTGTAAGTAAAATAACGAAAATATATAGTTCAACTTCATTCAGTGGGGGGCCTTCATCCCCCACTGAATGTTAGTTGAACTTATCGGGCCTTTACGGGCAGTTGATCTCCCACTTAAGCTTCTTTGATTCATCTAAAGTTATTAGGTGGGAGTCTTACTGCCCGTTAATCTGCGAAAAAATAACAACACTAATAACGAGTTTACTGAAAAACAATGAAATAAGCAAAAAAGCATAAGAAAGCCCCGTTATTGAACGGAGCTTTAAAAGACAAACGTATTTTCTGTCCATAATTACCTAATTTTAAGGTCAAGTAATAATGGACAAAAAATACGACAAAATAATATACAGTGAGGGTAGATACCCCCACTGAAAGTATTGCTTACTTGTAAACTGATGATTTATTGCTTTGCACTTATGTAATTTACAGCGTCACCGACTGTAGCAATTTTTTCAGCGTCATCATCAGAGATTTCCATATCGAACTCATCTTCTAATTCCATTACCAATTCAACTACATCAAGGGAATCAGCGCCAAGATCATCTTTGAATGAAGCTTCTAATTTAACTTCAGATTCTTCAACACCTAGACGGTCAACGATAATCTTTGTTACTCTTTCTAATACTTCTGCCATGCTTGTTCACCTCCCCTCAAGATATTATAGAGTATTTTAAGCAAATAATAAATGTACTTTACTATTATTTTAAATAGTTTGCTTAAAAAATGTATCCGAGTATCCGAGTATGCGTGTTGCTACATAACCATACCGCCATCAACATGAAGTGTCTGGCCTGTCATGTATCGGCTATCTTCTGACGCGAGGAACACAACAACATTAGCAATATCTGAAGGCTCTCCAAAACGTGCCAACGGAATTTGCTTTAACATCGCTTCCTTTACTTCCTCTTGAAGCTTATCGGTCATGTCTGTTGTGATAAATCCAGGGGCAACAGCATTAACGGTTATGCCACGAGAGGATAGTTCCTTAGCAGATGTTTTTGTAAGTCCGATTACACCTGACTTTGCAGCAACATAGTTTGCTTGACCAGGATTTCCGCTCACTCCGACTATGGATGAAATATTAATAATTCGTCCGCTTCTTTGCTTCATCATTTGTCTTGTTACAGCTTTTGTACATAGGAAGACACCTTTAAGATTAATATTGATTACATCATCCCACTCGTCTTCCTTCATTCTCATCAAAAGATTATCTTTTGTAATCCCCGCATTATTAACGAGAATATCAAGTTTGCCAAAAGCGTCAATTGTTTCCTTTACCATATTCGCAACCGACTCACCATTGGAAACATCACATTGAATCGCAATGGCGTTTCGGCCCATTTCCTTAATTTCAGCAACAACCCCATTAGCCCTTTCTTCACTTCCGGAGTAGTTAACCGCAATATCTGCACCTTGTCTAGCCAATTCCAAAGCGATTTCTCTGCCAATTCCTCGGGAAGCTCCTGTTACTAGAGCTATTTTTCCTTCAAGTTTCATTGTATTTCCTCCTTTAAGGACTCTATAACTGCTGTACATGTCTCTTGATCGGAAACGGCAAAAATCCGAACACTTTTATCGATTTTCTTTACTAGACCAGATAGAACTTTGCCTGGGCCAATTTCTATGAAAGTATCTACACCTAATGAAATCATCTTTTGTACGGAATCTTCCCATAGAACCGGTGAATAAAGCTGTTCAATTAACTTTTCCTTAATTTCTTCAGCCAAAGTAATTTCATCTGCTGTGACATTTGCTATAACTGGGATTTCCGCATTCTTTACTTCAATTTCTTCCAATCTTCCTTTAAACTTTTCTGCTGCTGGCTTCATTAATTCCGAGTGGAATGGGCCACTGACTACAAGCGGCATTACACGCTTTGCACCGGCTTCCTTTGCCTTCACTGATGCAATTTCAACGCCTTTTCTCGATCCGGAGATGACAATTTGTCCAGGGCAGTTCAAATTTGCAAGCTGTACTGAATCCCCTTCATCCGTAACCTTCTCTGTTACTGTGCGAAGAGTATCTCGGTCTAAGCCCAAAACTGCAGCCATCGTGCCTTCACCATTAGGAACCGCCTCTTCCATATATTCCCCTCTTTTACGAACGGCGTACACCCCGTCCTCAAAAGAAATCGCTCCCGCAGCAACAAGCGCTGTATACTCACCAAGACTGTGACCGGCAACAAAATCCGGTTTGATTCCAAATTGTTTAAAATACTCAAGGACGGCAATACTTGTCGTAAGCAGCGCTGGCTGCGCATTTGTCGTTAAAGTCAGTTCCTCCTGCGGTCCTTCAAAAATAAGGTTAGAAAGTGAGAAGTTTAATTTTTCATCTGCTTTATCAAAATATGATTTTGCGGTTTGATCAGTTTCGGCTAGAGTTTTTCCCATTCCTACTGTTTGGGATCCTTGGCCTGGAAAGAGAAATGCAATTTTCCCCATAGAGACACTCCTATTCTTTATAAAAATTATTTTGAGTTATGCTTTTCAACAACTTCCTTTATGGTATCTGAAACATTATGTGCAACCATTTCCCGTGTCTGTCTCACAGCATTGTAAAGTGCATTTGCATCCGATGATCCATGTGCTTTAATAACTGGAGCCTTCAAACCAAATAGCCCCGCACCGCCATATTCAGAGTAGTCCATTTTAGACTTCAAATGAACTAAATCCGGCTTAAGAACGGCAGCAGCCATCTTGCTTTTAAAACTGCTCGTCAATGCGGACTTCAACATTTTAAAGACGGAAAGGGCTGTGCCTTCAATCGTCTTCAGAACCATATTGCCAGTAAATCCATCTGTGACTACAACATCTGCAGCACCCTCTAGCAAATCCCTTGATTCCACATTACCGATAAAATTCAAATCAGCATTCTGAAGCAATTCAAATGTATGCTTTGTGAGTTCATTTCCTTTTTTTTCTTCTGTACCAATGTTAAGAAGGCCAACCCTTGGATTGGAAATCCCACGGACCTTTTCCGAATAGATCGATCCCATTATGGCATACTGCAAAAGATGTTCAGGCTTTGCATCAACATTGGCACCAACATCAAGAAGTAAAAATCCCTCTCCGCCAATTGTTGGCAAGGTTGGAGATAATGCTGGTCTTTCTATCCCCTCAATGCGGCCAACTACAAAAAGGCCTGCCGACATTAAGGCACCTGTGTTTCCAGCTGAGATACAAGCGTCAGCTTTTCCATCAGAAACGAGCTGTGCTGCCAGAACCATAGAGGCATTCTTTTTTCTGCGCACGGACCTTACAGGCTCATCTGTTGCTAGGATGACTTCATCTGTATGTAAAATTTCAATTCGATCCGGATTCGTTAAATATTCTTTAATTTTCGATTCGTCCCCAACAAGGGTAATTTCAATATCTTTATATTCAGCAGCAGCTTTCATTGCTCCAAGCACGATTTCTTTAGGAGCATGATCGCCCCCCATTGCATCAATCGCTATTTTCATGCTGTTGTTCATCCTTTTTTGTTTTTTTGTGAGAACGATACATATCGAATTCCCCTTTAAAAACTAACTCATTATTCACATAGCTCGCAACTTCCACGATTGTCCTGCCATTTTCTGCATCAATGCTCACAACTTTCGCCTTTGCAATGACTCTTTCCTTATGCTTCACGGATCGGGTGAATTGAATACTTGCTTTAGCAGTTAATGCAAGCTCGTCATTAATCATTGCCACTGCTAATGAATTGGCCTGAGCAAATAAATGATGACCACGGGCAATTTTGTTTCGGCTAAAAACATGCTCTTCATTAATATCTAAAATTGAAATAGCCGTTTTATCTAATTCAATATCAATAATTTCACCAATAATTTCTTCAATGGGCAAGGATCGGACTTCATTCTCAAACCTTTTCTCTGCTACGTGCTTTATTCGTTCGCGCAGCTCAGGAATAGATAATTCGAGCCTGTCCAGCCGGATTGTCTGCACACTGACAGAAAACTTTTCAGCAAGCTCTTCATCAGTAATAAAGGGATTTTCTTTAATCGTTGCCGTTAATAATGCCTGCCGCTCTTTTTTATTTCTTCGCATCTTTTACACTCCGTCCCAGATATTAAGACTAGGTACTAATAGTAGTATATAATTACGAATAGTATATTGCAAGCAGAAATAAGCTCTGTCACACCAGAGCTTATTGAAACCACATACTATTTTTGGAAGGAATTTTTAATCAAGTTTTTCGCCTTCCAACACTCCTGATTCTCTTAAGTATGCTCTTAAATATTGAAAATCCGGCATTGTCCAAAATTCATTTGTTTGAATTAATTGTGCCGCATCATCTCTAGCTGTCTCCAAAGCTCGGTAATCATGCACCATATCGGCTACCTTAAATTCAGGAAGTCCGCTTTGTTTTTTTCCAAAGAAATCACCTGGCCCTCTTAGTTCCAGGTCTCTTTCGCTAAGAAGAAAGCCGTCATTCGTTTCAGTCATAATTTTCATTCTTTCTTTCCCTGTTTCTGACTTCGGATCGGCCAAAAGAATACAAAAGGATTGATCGCTTCCGCGTCCTACCCTTCCTCTTAACTGATGCAGCTGGGACAAACCAAATCGTTCCGCATCATAAATGACCATCATCGTAGCATTGGGAACGTTCACGCCAACTTCAACTACCGTTGTCGAAACGAGGACTTGAATGTCATTATGGCTAAATTCCTTCATTACTGCTTCTTTTTCATCGGAGTGTAATCTGCCATGCATTAATCCAACTTGATAGCGCCCATTAAAAAAGTGTGTTAATTGCGCATGCACATCGATTGCATTCTGAACGTCCAGTTTATCTGATTCCTCGATTAGCGGGCATATGACATAGGCCTGATGCCCAGCAAGAAGCTCCTTTTCAACAAAGCCCAATACTCTTTCAAGCATAGAGGGCTTTGCCCAATACGTTTCGATCACTTTTCTCCCTGCCGGCATTTCATCAATAATGGATACATCCATTTCTCCAAAAACTGTAATGGCTAATGTTCGCGGAATAGGCGTCGCTGTCATAAATAAAACATCGGGGCTTTCCCCCTTCTCCCTCAAAACTCTTCGCTGTTCAACCCCAAATCGATGCTGTTCATCTGTAATGACAAGGCCAAGTTTCTGAAATTCAACCTCATCTTGTATCAAGGCATGCGTCCCTATCAGAACATCAATGGCCCCTTCCTTAAGAAGCTGCAGTATTTCTCGGCGTCTTTTTCCCTTGACCGAGCTTGTCAGCAGCTCACACTTTATCTGAAAGGGATCAAGCATTTGTTTCAATGATTCAGCATGCTGTTCTGCCAATATTTCTGTTGGGACCATTAACGCACCTTGAAAGCCTGCTGTTCTGGACGCATAAAGCGCAATCGCCGCAACCGCAGTCTTTCCAGACCCTACATCTCCCTGCAATAACCGGTTCATTCTATATGGCGACTTCATATCAGAAAGTATTTCATTGATCACTCTTTTTTGTGCATTTGTAAGGGAAAATGGCAATGACTGAATAAATGACTTAAGATTTTCGAGATGATAATGTTGACTGATGCCGTTTGAGTTTTCTCTATCAATCTTTCGTAATGCCTGCATTTTTAATTGAAAATAAAAAAACTCTTCGTAAACAAATCTTCTTCTTGCCTGCTTTAAATCATTTTGATCAGCAGGAAAATGCATGATGTTTAACGCAGTCCTTCTATTCATTAGCTTGTATTTAACTAAATATATTTCAGGTAATGTTTCTTCGATCTCAGCCCCAAATTGGGAAAAAGCAAGACTGATAAAGCGCCTTAGCCCTTTAACCGTTACTTTCCCCTTTACCGTGTAAACCGGCTCAAAATCTTTACTTTTTATGACAGAACCAACATGCAATTCACTTGCTGTAATCGTTTGACGATGCTGGTCCCATTTTCCCGTAACTGTGACCGTATCATTAATGGTGATTTTGTTTTTCAAATATGGCTGATTAAATAAAACTGTCTGTATAAGATAGTTTCCAATTAATAATCTTAGCGTTAATCTTGACCGCTTTCTTCCATAATAGACAAGAGAGGGCTCACTATGTACCTTGCCAATAACAGTCACTCTATCTTCATGCTTAACCTCTGCCAAATCCTTTTGACGGTAATCTTCATAGCGGTATGGAAAATACTCTAGTAAATCCTTTACAGTTTTTATATTCATTTCGCCTAATGCTGCAGCGGTTTCTTCTCCAATCCCTTTAACGGCCGTAACTGGAAGAGTCATATTTGGCTCTAATACTTTATGATGATTTGACAAAGATCTCACCTCCAGCTTTCGAATCTATTTAATCAAAAAATGAGTTACCCAATCATTTATTTAGCCAAAAAAGAAGGGGAGGCCCCTTCTTTTCTATGTGTAAGATCAACAGATAACTCCTTCAATTGTAAAGAAGGCCATTCGTTATCAATTCTTATTATTCAATTGCAAAAATAAATGCATATAGCGGCTGTTTTCCATCATGTATTTCAATTTCAACGTCTTCAAATTCTTCTTCTACAAAGCTGACGATCGCTTCCACATCTTCATCAGAAGCGTCCTCGCCTTTAAGGATTGTTAGGATTTCCGAATCCTCATCAAGCATGCGGCCAAGAAGATCTTTCGCAGCTTGGACTTGATCTTTGTTTTTGACTAGGATTTTCCCTTCGGCGATGCCCATGAAATCATCCTTTTCAATTTCAAGACCTTCAATGCTCGTATCTCTAACAGCAAATGTAATCTGTCCTGTTTTTACATGTTGGAGCGCATCTGTCATTCCGTCCTTATTGCGGGCTAAATCAGCACCTGGATTGAAAGCAAGCAAGGCTGACATGCCTTGAGGTACTGTCTTTGTCGGAATGACGATAACCTCTTGTTCCGCGACTTCCGCAGCCTGCTCAGCCGCCATAATAATATTCTTATTATTAGGAAGGATTATTACTTTTTTGGCATGAACCTCTTCAATCGCCTTCACAATATCTTCTGTACTCGGGTTCATGGTCTGACCGCCTTCAATAACTGCATGGGCGCCAATACTGCGGAATAGGTCAGCAATGCCCTGTCCCATTGAAACAGTAACAATTCCGTATTCCTTTAATTCTTTCGATACAGGTGCAGAGCTTGCTTGCGTTTGAGCCCCTTCAACTAAGTTCGTATGCTGCTGGCGCATATTTTCGATTTTCATATTGAAAAGGCTTCCATAACGCTGACCATATGATAAACAATCGCCAGGCTGTTCGGAGTGAATATGGACCTTAACAAGCTCATCATCAGCAATAACTAATAGGGAATCACCAAATTTACTTAAGTCATTTCTAAATGTTTCTTCGGAAAATGGACTTTTCGCAAGCTTATCTGATTCAAATTTGACCATAAATTCAGTGCAATAACCAAATTCAATATCTTCTGTATTCATAAAGCTATGTATGTTTTTGTGATGCTCTGCGCTAACCAAATCTGCCATTTTTGGCAATACTGAAGGACTGTCAGGCAGTTCTTCACCCTTTAATTGAGCCAGGAATCCTTCATAAACAAAGACAAGCCCTTGGCCACCACTGTCAACTACCCCTACCTCTTTTAAGACGGGCAGCAAGTCTGGAGTGCGGCTAAGAGATGCATTTGCCTCTTTGATTACTTCTTCCATTAAGGCAATCAAGTCATTTTCATTTTGGGCTACTTGGACTGCTTTTTTTGCTGAGTCTTTTGCTACTGTCAAAATGGTTCCTTCAACAGGCTTCATAACAGCTTTATATGCCGTTTCTACTCCACTTTGTAGTGCATCAGCAAATTCTTTGCTATTAATTTCGGCCTTATGCTCAATGGCTTTAGAAAATCCACGGAAAAGCTGAGATAGAATAACCCCTGAGTTCCCGCGTGCACCCATTAGCAACCCTTTAGATAGTGCTGAACCAACCTTACCAATATGATCTTGAATATTATTCTTTACTTCTTTCGCTCCGGAAGTTAGAGACAAATTCATATTTGTTCCAGTATCACCATCAGGAACTGGGAAAACGTTCAGTGAATCAACATATTGGGCATTTGCGGATAAGTGTTTGGCTCCCGTAATGACCATATCTGCGAAACGTTTTCCATCTAGTGCTTTAATTGACACAAATCTTTCCTCCTCACTACGGGTTCGTCACACGAACTCCTTGAACGTAAATATTAACCGAATCCGTGCTTAGTCCCACTGTTTTATCTAGGATGTATTTAACCTTTGACTGCACGTTGTGAGCAATCTCGGAAATTTTCGTTCCATAACTTACTATAATATACATATCAATATGTACTTCGTCTTCATCCTGTCTAACAATAACCCCACGTGTGAAATTTTCTTTACGCAAAATATCAGTAAGTCCGTCCTTGAGCTGATTTTTGGAGGCCATTCCTACAATTCCATAACAATCAACCGCAGCCCCACCTGCAATTGTTGCAATTACTTCATTCGAAATATCAATTTGACCGAATTTCGTATTAAGTTCGATGGACATCTTTCTTCCCCCTTTGGAAAATACTCCTTGGCTAAAATCATTTTACTATATACTTTGTCATTTTGAAAGCTAGACTCTAGCCTCCTTATTATAGCTTACCGCTCTATAGTGTATGTCAAGGATTTTTTCTTGAAAGACACCTATTGCAATATAAAGGGTTGTATGATAAATTATTAAAGTATCTTTTAATGTCTACAAATTTATTGATTTCGCGACATTAAATCAAAATGGTCATCTAACATAGCATCGAAAGCATGAAAAATAGCTTCAGCCTATGTGTAAGGAGGGAAATAATATGCCACGTAAATGTGTAGTCACTGGTAGAAAAACAACAACAGGTAATGCACGTTCCCATGCAATGAACGCTAACAAGCGTACTTGGGGTGCAAACCTTCAAAAAGTACGTATTCTTGTAGACGGTAAGCCACAGCGTGTTTGGGTATCTGCAAGAGCACTTAAATCTGGTAAAGTAGAACGCGTATAATATGAAAAGACATCCAATTGGATGTCTTTTTTAATGCAATAAATAAAGCACCCTTGACAGGTGCTTCGATTTCTTGCCCGACTAACTTCAATTTTTCTTAAAGGTTCCTAACATTGCGCGTACGATGCCGCCCAAAAATCTAGGCAGTTTAATTGTATAAAATCTCATATCACGTGTCCCTCCTCACGATCTCACACATCCATCTAAGCCTTCGCCATTATCATCTTATTCAAATAAATATGATAAGTACTAATAATTGGGGAACTTAATCTTTACTTCTTACAACCATTATTATGCCTTTTGAAAATGAAAAATTCCCAATATCGTTAATAAGTTCATTACTAATACATAGCGTGGACCCCATAGGAATATGACGATCCTTTAATGGATACTTAAATCCGTTTAAGGTAAGACCGGTAATTTCCTGTGATAGTGGGATAAATGAGATATATTTAAACTGAAGATTTCTTCTGATTTCGTGAATTCCCGGTCCTTTTAAATAGATGATATTACTTTGGTCAATGATTTCGATTTGGGTATCTTCATCTTGCAGAAATGGCCTAACAAGAAGCTGTATATTAGCTAAAAAATGGTCTAATCTTCCGCCCGTAGCCCCAAATACGCGAATGAAATCAGGCTTCTGTTTGATTGCCCAGTTTAATGCTAACTCCATATCTGTTTCATCCTTCTCAGGCTGATAACGTTTCAGGTCTGAAATCCGCTCCTCAATCATGGCCAATTCCTTATCTGATACCGAATCAAAATCCCCAAAGGCAATCGATGGGTGAATCCCGAATGAGAGAAGGGTTAAGACGCCTCGATCAACTCCTATCCAAATATCCCCTTCTTGCTTGTACGTACTTAAATTTGGCAGCAGGGTTACCGGTCCTCCCGCAAGTATATTAATAATCACGATACCATCTCCATCATTTGAAAAAGGCTGACTCATATTGTGGGAGACTCCATGATGTCAATGGAGTTGATCCCTCGAGTCAGCCTTGAAAGTTTTAGTGAATCAAATTGCCTTTTATTGCTGCAATTGCTTTAGCCCGATCCTTTTGACTGTACACAGCTGAACCAGCAACTAAAACATTAGCGCCTGCCTCAATACATAGCTTTGCTGTTTCTTCATTTACTCCGCCATCTACTTCAATTTCAATGTTTAGACCTTTTTCGTCAGCCATCCTTTTGACTTCTGTAATTTTCGGAAGAACGGATGAAATGAACTTTTGACCGCCAAAGCCAGGGTTAACTGTCATTAGCAATACCATATCAACATCCTCGATGATATGCTCAATCGTATTTACAGGTGTTGCTGGATTTAGAACAACACCAGCCTTTACCCCCAAGGATTTAATAAAATGAATCGTCCGATGAAGATGACGGCAAGCTTCCACATGGACGGTAATATAATCTGCTCCCGCTTTCGCAAATGCCTCTATATATTGATCTGGGTTTTCAATCATTAAATGGACATCTAAAGGCAGCTTTGTAACCGGTCTTATCGCTTCAACGATAAGCGGACCAATCGTAATATTAGGAACAAAATGTCCATCCATTACATCCACATGGATATAATCTGCTCCCCCTTTTTCTACATCTTTTATTTCTTCCCCAAGCTTGGCAAAATCAGCTGATAAGATCGATGGTGCAACTTTCACCATAATTAGTACCTCGGCTTTCTCTCTTTAATTTCCTGCAAAAATGTTTTGTAGTGCTCATATCGATAAAGTGGAATTTCATGATTGTCCACCGCTATTTTCACCGCACATTTTGGTTCTGCTAAGTGAAGACATCCTCTGAATTTACAATCCTCACTATGCTGCTGAATTTCGGGAAAACAGAAGTTTACATCTTCCTGCTCAATATCGGTAAACTCCAATGAACTAAATCCTGGAGTGTCGGCAACCAGACCGTTGCCAACCTTTATTAGTTCAACATGTCTAGTCGTATGTTTCCCCCTGCCTAAATGAGAGGAGATATCATTTGTTTTTAATTCAAGATCTGGCCTTAAAGCATTTAGCAAGGAGGATTTTCCTACCCCTGACTGTCCGGCAAAAACAGAGATTTCTCCATCCAGAAATGGAGACAATTCTTTAATTCCTTCCTCTGTTTCTGAGGAAGTTAATAAAACTTGATAACCAGCTTTTCGATAATCATTGGCATATGATTGAATTTCCTCGTATTGTTCATCATTTGTTAAATCCATTTTTGTAATGCAAATAATTGGTTTAATATGATTAAACTCTACTAATACAAGAAACCGATCTAGCAGTGCTGTACTAAAGCTTGGTTCAACTGCTGAAAATACAAGAATTGCTTGGTCTACATTCGCGATAGGCGGCCTGACAAGCTCATTTTTCCGTTCTTTAACTTCTAATATATAGCCTTCTTTATCATTTTCAGCTTGAAAAACGACTTCATCACCGACAAGAGGAGTCACCTTATTCTTCCGAAAAACTCCCCGTCCGCGGCATTGGACAGTTTCATTATCACTTATTACATAATAAAAACCGCTTAATGCCTTAATAATTTTGCCCTCAGGCATAGCAACACTCCTTACCATAAAAGTTTATTTAGCATTAGTTTGAGGAGCACCCTTAACATTATTCAGAAAATGGCACATATTTCTGATCAATTAACTCATTGTCTCTTCTTACTTGGTAAACTGCTTGTTGTCCAGCAGCAATCGTAAATTCGATTGTAAATGTCCTAGTTTCTGTAATGTACTCCGTTAGAGCGGGTTCATTCAAATCCCTCAACATATCATCAATATAAATTTGAACCTCCTGTGGCAGTCCATCCTCAGACGGCTCATATGGAACGACGATCTCTCTAACAACTACTTTTGGCGGTATTTCCTCTTTCCCTTTAGAAATAACGACCTTCACTTTTTTCCCTTTCGATAACTCGGTGCCTGGAGGAGGATCTTGTGAAATAACATTTCCTTCCTGTATCTCATTTGAGTATGCCTCTGTTGTTTCAATTATTAACCCTGTAGATGCCTCATATTCTTGTAGCCCTTTTTTATTGTGCCCTTTTAAATCTTTTAATGTTATTGGAGTTGGTCCTTTACTTACGGTAAATTCTAATACCGTGTCCTCTGGAACGACTAGCTCACCCTTTTCGATGTTTTGTTCGATTATCTTTCCAGAAGGAATGACCTCATCATATACTTCCTTTTTATCAATAAATTTAAAATCTTCTACTCCTAATAACCTAACCACATCATCATAAGAGTGATCGGTATAATCCGCTATTTCAAACTTTTCCTTGCCCAAGCTTTCATAAATATCAATGTCCGAACCTTCTTTAACCGTTTTTCCTGCTTTAGGTTCAGTCCTTATGACTAGTCCTTCATCCAATTCCTCATCGTTTATCCGGATCGGTTCATTCACCTTAAATCCTGCCGCTTCGAGCTCCGCTATTGCTTTATCGATCTCATCGCCAGTTAAGTCAGGAACCACCACTTCTTTTGGTGAAAACAAACCAGGAAGAACAAAAACAACTAATATTCCTAAAATAATTAGGCCAATAAACGTAGAAACTAATATCGCTGGCCATTTCTTTTTCTTTTCCTTCTTGTTTTTCTTATCCTTTTTCGGTTTAGTTTCATCAGCTTGGTGAACGGCTTTCCCGTGAACAACTGTCTCATCTCTAGCCGGAAAAGAATGCTCATCTGTAATAATAGGAATAGCTTTTGTTGCATCATCATCGACCGGAATGATAAATTTGGCCTCATCTAGTCGTTCAGGATCTAAGCTTGAGCTTAAATCATCTTCCATCTCTTCTGCACTTTCATAGCGATGAAAGGGATCTTTTGCCGTTGCTTTTAAAACAATGTTTTCCAGGCTTTGCGGAATGGATGGATTCCATCTTCTTAATGAAGGTGTTTCAGATTGCAAATGCTTTAGAGCTATGGAAACAGCAGACTCACCGGAAAATGGCAGCCTTCCCGACAGCAATTCAAACATAACAATTCCAAGAGAATAAATATCAGACTTGCGGTTTGCCATACCGCCCCTTGCTTGTTCAGGCGATAAATAATGAACAGACCCAAGAACTGAATTCGTCTGGGTTATGCTTGTTGCACTTAAAGCCATGGCGATGCCGAAATCTGTAATTTTCACATTTCCATGCTTGTCTATTAATATATTATGAGGTTTAATATCTCGGTGAATAATATGATTTTGATGAGCATGAGCAATCGCAGAGGTCAGCTGCTTCATAATCTCAATCACTTTTTCAACACGAACAGGACTGTTTTGCAGTATGTATTGTTTCAATGTTTGTCCAGCGACATATTCCATGACAATATAATAAAGTGAATCCTCTTCACCAACATCGTAAATACTTACGATATTAGGGTGGGCAAGACTTGTTGCCGATTGGGCTTCTCGGTGAAAACGACGGATAAACTCCTCATCATTAGCAAAATCAAGGCGAAGCATCTTAACTGCCACATCACGGTCAAGAATCATATCATGCGCTAAATATACATTAGCCATGCCGCCTCCGCCGATGACCTCTAGAATTTTATACCTTCCGCTAATTCTTCTTCCAATCATCATATACGTTCACCTGATTCATTATCAAAAAATTCGACAATGACCAATGTAATATTATCTTCGCCGCCATGATTATTTGCCAAATCAATAAGTGCAGCAGCTTTTTCGTCCAACCCTTGACCATCTTTAAGTATATGAATCATTTCTTTCTCCGTCACCTTATTGGAGAGACCATCTGAACATAAAAGCAAAAGGTCATCCTCCTCAAAAATGATTGTCTTAATATCCATATTTACCGTTTCTTCTGTTCCAAGTGCTCTTAATACAACATTTTTCATCGGGTGATGCTCTGCATCCTCTTTTGAAATTTGTCCTGAACGGACTAATTCATTTACAAGTGAATGGTCATCTGTTAGCTGCTGATAACCATTTTCATTTAAAATATAACAACGGCTATCCCCAATATTCGCAATGGTAGCAAAATGTTTTGTACAGATGGCAGCGACAAGGGTTGTTCCCATTCCTTCACATTCTGATGTATTCTTTGAATGTTCGAAGAGGATGGTATTGCCCTTTTCAATATTGATCCTTAACCATTCTTCAGCTTCATCTGCTGTCTTAATCTCTTCTGTTTCTCCCCATAGCTTCTGCAGATTTGTTAAAGCCATTTCACTTGCCACATCTCCCGCACGATGACCGCCCATGCCATCTGCTACAATGGCAAGGCGCTGGCCGCTGCGGTTTAAAAATATTCCACCGTTATCTTCATTATGCTGACGAATTCTGCCTCGGTCTGTCTTAAAAACAGCTCTCATCTTGTCACCTCGTCTCCTCTTTTCGCTCCTTCGCACGAAGTTGTCCACATGCTGCATCAATATCATGACCTTGCTCTCTGCGAATCGTTACATTAACACCATGATTTTTTAATGTCTTTTCAAATTTAAAAATTTGTTCCTTCGGAGTTCTGACATAATCCCGTTCAGGAACGTAATTAACTGGGATTAAGTTAATATGGCATTTAATTCCTTTTACTAATTTTGCTAATTCCTCTGCATGCTCCACCTGGTCATTTACTCCACCGAATAAACCGTACTCAAAGCTGACGCGTCTACCGGTTTTATTTATATAATAACGGATGGCCTCCATTAAATCTGGCAGCTTATAGGCACGATTAATTGGCATTAGCCGGCTTCTAAGCTCGGAGTTTGGTGCATGAAGAGAAAGTGCAAAATTGATTTGCAAATTTTCATCAGCAAATTGATAAATCTTCGGAATGATTCCACTTGTTGAAACTGTAATATGACGGGCTCCGATATTTAGCCCTTTATCATGATTGACGATTTTTAAGAAGGAAAGCATTTGATCATAATTATCAAAAGGTTCCCCAATCCCCATAATGACGATCGAACTGACTCTTTCCTCTGTTTCATCTAATGCCTGCTGTACTTTTACGACTTGAGCAACGATTTCTCCTGCTTCTAGGTTCCGTTTTAATCCCCCTAGTGTAGATGCACAAAATGTACAGCCAATTCTGCAGCCTACCTGAGTCGTTACACAAACAGAATTGCCGTATTCATGCCTCATTAGGACGGTTTCAATCGAATACCCATCATGAAGTTCAAATAAAAATTTAATCGTTCCGTCAGAGGATTGCTGTTGAATAATCGTTTTCAATGTCGTTAAAGTAAAAGAATCAGATAATTTTTCTCGTAATCCCTTCGATAAATTGGACATGTCATCAAAGCTTAAAACCCTTTTCGTGTAAAGCCAATCAAAAATTTGATCGGCACGAAACGTCTTTTCATTCATTTCTGCTAGCCAGTCTTTTAACTCATGCAGCTGTAAAGAATATATGGACGGTTTTTGTTCTGTTGTTACTGCTTCCTTTGTAGCTTGTTCCATTCATTTTACCTTCTTTCTTAAGCAGGCTATATAAAAGCCATCAGATCCAATATGTTGCGGCAAAATTTGAAGCTGAAACCCATTAACAAGCGGACGAATGGCCTTAGGCATCCGTTCCTTCATAGATAGATCTCCTTCAAATTCATCATTCTCATTTAAAAAAGCCTCTACTACATGCTGATTCTCTTCAACATCAACCGTACAAGTACTATAAACTAGATTACCACCTTTTTTCAATAAAGGGGAAACCGCATTTAATAAGTTTTTTTGTACGGCTGCTAATTGAAAAATATCTTCTTCTTTTTTCGTATATTTCATATCAGGTTTTCTTCTCATCACGCCAAGACCTGAACAAGGGGCATCCATTAAAATACGGTCAAATGATGCTTGTTCAAAATGTTCTTGAACCTTTCTGCTGTCAAGGGGAGTTGCTGTTATATTGGATAATTTAAGCCTTGTCGCATTTTCCTGAATCAGTTTTACTTTATGATCATGCAAATCAAGGGAAATAACCTGACCTGTATTAGAAAGCTTCTCTGCTATATGAGTAGATTTCCCTCCAGGAGCAGCGCACGCATCTAAGATTCGTTCATTTTCTGAAATACCTAAGGCGTATGCAGCAAGCATCGAGCTTTCATCTTGAATGGTGATCAGCCCATCCTTGAAGATTTGTGAATGGGCAAGGTTGCCGCGGTAACATTTAATTGCTTCAGGAATGACAGGGCTTTGTTCAATCTGATAGCCATCCTCTTCCAAAAGCCTAATGCATTCTTCTACTGTCGTTCTAGTTAGATTGACCCTTGCCGTTTGTAATGGAGCTGTTAAATTAAGTTCGCACATTTCTTTCGTTTTTTCATACCCAAGCTGATCTGCCCATCTTTTCACGAGCCAATACGGGTGACTTGTTTCGATAGAAAGTCTTTCAATCGGGTCCTCAATTGTTTCCAAGGAAGGCAAGCCCGACCTTTGAATATTTCGAAGAATGCCATTAACCATTCCGGAAATTCCTTTATGGCCACGGTTTTTTGCAATTTCAACTGCTTCAAAGATCGCTGCCCGGTCCGGAATTTTATCCAAATAAATCATTTGATATAAAGTAAGCCGCAGTAATTGAACGACCCAGCTCTCAACCTTTTTATTCCCCTTAAGAAAGGGCTTTAAAAAGAAATCAAGGCTCATTCTTCTTTGCAAAGTTCCGTAGGTTAATTCGGTTAGCAGGCCCGTATCCTTTGAGCAAATTTGGTTCTTGTTAATAAAATTGTTTAGAAGCAAATTGCTGTAAGACTGATTTTTTTCTATCGTCTCCAACAAGTCCATTGCGGTTTCACGGACGTTCTTCTTTTTCATTGTTCAACTCCTAGACGATCCCCAATCTGTACTTGTGAACCAGCTCCTCTTAAAAATTGCTCCGCAGTCATCTTTTTCTTTCCTGCTGGCTGAAGTTCGATAATTTTAATGGCGGTCGCATTCTCTGTTGCAATGACTAATGCTTCGTCCTCTATTCTTATAATGGTCCCGGGCGCCTGTTTTGAATCCTCTTTCACTTTTTCAGACCACCAAACTTTAATGACGGCATCGTTTAATGTTGTATAAGCAACTGGCCAAGGATTTAACCCGCGTATATGGTTATAAATATCCTCACCTGTTTTTTTCCAATCAATTTTTTCCTGCTCTCTTTTAATATTTGAGGCAAAGGTCGCTTCAGCATCATTTTGAGGGGTAGGCTGCAATTCCCCTTTGATCAGCTTAGGCAAAGTATCGGATAAAAGCTTTGAACCTGCCACACTAAGCTTATCGTGAAGCGTACCAACTGTATCAGTTTCTGTAATTGGCACCTCCACTTGGGTTAATATATCCCCTGCATCAAGCTTCTCGACCATATACATAATCGTAATCCCCGTCTTTTTCTTTCCTTGAATAATGGAATAGTGGATAGGTGCACCACCTCTTAATTCCGGAAGCAAGGAAGCATGAACATTTATACAGCCGTATTTTGGAGCTTCTAATAGCTCCTTAGGCAAGATTTGCCCAAATGCGGCAGTTACGATTAAATCAGGATTCAAAGCTAGGATTTTGTCTAGCTCTTCTCTATCTCTGATTTTTTCCGGCTGATAAACAGGGATCCCATGGATTTCCGCCTCTGCCTTCACAGGAGGAGGTGTTAATACCCTTTTTCTCCCTACAGGACGGTCAGGCTGTGTAACAACGGCAATCACCTCAAAGCCATCATTAATAATTTGCTGCAGGACAGGAACAGAGAAGTCAGGTGTTCCCATAAAAACAATTTTTGTCATATTACTCCGCTCCTTCCAGCTCAGATTCTTCAAGGTATCTAATGACTTTGGAAGTAAAAAGAATTCCTTGAAGATGATCAATTTCGTGTAAAATCGCTCTTGCCAAGAAATCCTCTGCTTCAAGTGTATAAAGTTTCCCTTTCCGATCTTGTGCTTTGATTTTCACATAAGCAGGTCTATTTACTTCTCCATATAACCCTGGAAAACTCAAGCAGCCTTCTGGCCCAATCTGTTCTCCCTTTATTTCCAATATTTCCGGATTGATCATTTCGATTGTGCCGCTATCATCATCAATATCGACAATCGCTATTTGCTGATCAAGGCCGATTTGTGGGGCGGCAAGTCCAACCCCGTCAAATTCAATCATCGTATCATACATATCATTTAATATTTTTACGAGTTTTTTATCAAAAAACTTTACTGGTTTACACTGTACCTCTAATATTTCAGAAGGATAAGTGACAATTTTTCTGACTGACAATCTAGTTCCTCCAATGGCTTCTTATTTACCTATTTTCAACTATTTTCACATGATTCATAACTAAATTTATCTAAATCTTTCTTCAATTATATTACATTAATATATATGGATTTAGATCAACGGAAATTTGCAGTCCACCTGAATGAATCTCGTGCTGATAGTGATCAAGCATCTTTTTGAGAGACTCGCCTAACGCTGGTTCCCGTTTGTATTTTATCAAACATTGGTATCTATATCTATTATTAATCCTAGGGATTGGAGAAGCAACAGGGCCAAGACATATTGCTTCATTAGATAGCCTGGACCTGATATAGGCTGTGATTTTTTCTGTAACAGAGACCGTCTTCATTAGCTCCTCATGGCTAACAGTCACTAGGGATATATAGTAAAACGGCGGGTATTTGTGGATTTTCCTTACCATCATTTCTTTATCATAAAAACGGGCATAATCCTGCTCTCCTGCTAATTCAACGCTGTAATGCTCAGGGGTATATGTTTGAATAACAACCTCTCCTTCAAGTTCATGCCTTCCTGCCCGTCCGCTAACTTGTGTCAGCAGCTGAAAGGTTTTCTCAGACGATCTGAAATCTGGGAGGTGGAGCATTGTATCAGCGGATAATACACCAACTAAGGTGATGTTAGGGAAATCCAGTCCTTTTGCAATCATTTGCGTTCCAAGAAGGATATCAGCATGCCCCTCCTGGAATTGATCGAGGAGTTTCTCATGGGCACCCTTTTTACTCGTTGTATCTACATCCATGCGGATCACACTTGCTTCAGGAAGAACTTTTGCAAGTTCCTCTTCGACTTTTTGCGTCCCCGTGCCAAAATAGCGAATATGCTCACTCTGGCATTCTGGGCAGTTTGTTGGTACATGTGCCTCATAGCCGCAATAATGGCATTTCATCTGCTGGCTAAACCGATGATATGTTAAAGAGATGTCACAGTTAGGACAATTAACAACATATCCGCAATCCCTGCACATGACAAAGGAAGAGTGGCCCCTTTTATTTAGAAATAAAACAATTTGTTCCTTTTTTTCTAATCGATCTTTTATTTTTTCGAGCAGTGTTTGTGAAAACATCGAGCGGTTTCCGGATCTCAATTCTTCTCTCATATCGATGATGGCTACTTCAGGCAAGGCTTGATTATTCATTCTCTTCGGCATCGATAGAAGCTTGTAAACTCCTTTTTGTGCCCTTGCAAATGACTCGAGAGAAGGGGTCGCACTTCCTAGGACGACAGGACATTTATGGGTAGCCGCCCTATGGACCGCCACATCGCGGGCATGATATCTCGGATTATCTTCTTGTTTATAGCTAGTCTCATGCTCCTCATCAATGATGATGATTCCGAGATTTTGGAAAGGAGCGAAAATGGCTGATCTGGCACCGACTACTACCTTTACTTCCTGCCGTTGAATCTTACGCCATTCATCATATTTTTCACCTGTTGAAAGTCCGCTGTGAAGGACGGCTACTTGGTCGCCAAATCTCCCCTTAAATCTTTTCACCATTTGCGGGGTTAGTGAAATTTCGGGAACGAGGACAATCGCTTCTTTTCCCTTCTCAAGGACCATTTGAATGGATTGCAGATAAACCTCCGTTTTGCCGCTCCCGGTTACACCATATAATAAAAAAGTTTCATGGCTTTCCATTTCAATCGTTGATAAGATTGGCTTAATCGCATTTTCTTGGTCAGGTGATAAAGGCAATGGTTCCGTTCTTACAAAAGTTCGTTCCCCAAAAGGATCCCTGTATACCTCTAATTCAGTTTGCTGCAATATCCCTTTGTTGATTAATCCATTCACAACAGAAGAGGTAATTTCAACCTTTAAGAGAAGCTCACGCAGCTCAATGTTTTTCTCCTCAGACTGTATAAAAAACTCCAGCACTTGCTTTTGTTTATTAGCTTGAGGCAGCAAGTTTTCTATTTCAGCATATAGTTCTTCATTACTTAAATTTGTAGATATTGCCTTAAGCTTTTTCTTTCTTACTCGTTCCTTTACTTCATATAAAATTTCAACTGTCCCGTTCGTTACCTCTTTCTGCAGCATAGATAAATAGCCCTTCTCAACTGCTTCCTGCCAGGAAATAATGTCCCGGTTGACGAAAACCTCTTTAACCAGAGGTGGTAATTCAACTGAATTGTTGTCTGCGATTAGTTTAAGTTTTTTTTCATATTTAGCCTTTAAAGCAGCAGGGAGCATGACTTGGTAGGCTGAAATCTTATAACAGAGTGTTGTTTCCGTTAACCAATCTCCTAATGTTAAGAGTTCTTGATTCAATACAGGAGTTAAATCCATTGGCTCGATTAACTTTTTTAATAGTTTGAAATTAGAATTAGCTTTGATTTCCGTCACAAAGCCTTGAATTTTTCTCGGTCCAAAAGGAACGATCACCCTCATCCCAATTTGTATAACATCTATTAAATGATCCGGGATTAAATAATCAAAAGCCCTGTCTGTTTGTCTTGCCGGTACATCAACGATTACACTGGCAATGTTCATTTATGTTCATTCCTTAATAAAAGTGAAGCTTCATGGAGTATTTTTGCTGCAACCTCATGCTTTGACATAAGCGGGAGCTCTTCTTGGGTGCCGTCCCGTTTAAATAACGTCACAATATTCGTGTCAGTTCCAAAGCCTGCTCCTTCGGTTTTTACATTATTTCCGACAATCATATCGGCATTTTTTTTCTTAAGCTTTTCACGGGCGTACTCTGCCACATGATCTGTTTCCGCAGCAAACCCTATTAAAATTTGATGTTTTTTTGCTTGACCAAGTTCAAAAAGAATATCCTTCGTTCTCTCAAGCTCTATGCTTTGTTCTCCTGGCTGTTTTTTTACTTTATGATCATATGTTATTTTTGGACGATAGTCTGCAACCGCAGCCGTTTTTATCACGATATCTGCATTTTCGTATTGGGCCATTACGGCCTTGTACATTTCTTCAGCGCTCTCTACCTTTATTACATTTACACCAGCTGGAGTTTTTAGTGAAACAGGACCAGAAATGAGCATTACATTTGCGCCGGCCTTTGCAGCCTCCTCTGCAATCGCATAGCCCATTTTTCCCGAAGAATGATTCGTAATATATCTGACTGGGTCAATTTTTTCCCTAGTAGGACCAGCTGTAATAACAAGCTTTGTTCCTGATAGATTTATAAGGTTTGTTTGAAAATGGTCCCCAATCAGTTCTGTTATCCTCTCTGGCTCCTCCAGTCTCCCTTTCCCTACATATCCGCATGCAAGATATCCTTCTCCCGGCTCGATAAACCTATAACCGAAGCTGTGCAGCGTGTTCATGTTTTTCTGAACAGCTGGGTGATTGTACATATGGACATTCATTGCAGGTGCAACCCAAACAGGAGCTGTAGCAGCTAGCAGTGTAGTCGTAATCATATCATCCGCAATCCCATTTGCCAGCTTTCCGATAATATTTGCTGTGGCAGGTGCAATTAAAATTAAATCAGCCCAATCAGCTAGATCGATATGGGCAATCACTTTAGAATCTTTTTCATCAAATGTATCTGTATAAACATCATTTCGAGACATAGCTTGAAATGTTAAGGGGGTAACAAATTTTTCAGCTGATTCACTTAGAATAACCTTTACGTCTGCACCAGCCTGAGTTAGTTTACTAGTCAAGGCAACAGACTTATAAACGGCAATGCCGCCTGTAACGCATAAAAGAATTTTTTTACCGATGAGCATAATCGGACCTCCATCCACCAACAAGTTCTACCTTTATTATGCAAGAAGTGCCTTTTTTTTTCATCTTTTAATCATAATTGACCTTACTTTTTACCTAAACAATTTAGTTAAGAAATAAAAATAACAACCAGTTACGGTTGTTATTAATCAGGTCCTATTCGTAAGCTTCATCCTTTTGCTTTTTTGCAAGACGGTAGTGAAGCTGGTCCGCATTGATTTCTTCTAATGCTTTGCCTACATTTTTGTGAGATACATATTTATCAAGCTGTGGCTTTGCATTTACTTGCATCATGCGGGCGCGCTTTGCAGCTACAGATACAAGTGAATATTTAGAATCAATTTTTGTCATTAATGAATCAATAGAAGGATATAGCATATATTATTCAACCTCCAGCATTTTTATATATCGTGGCTCTACACGTTCTCTTCGGCAATGTTCGGCAACGACAATTGCTTTAATTCTTTCACATGCAAGCTCTATTTGGTCATTTTCCACGACATAATCATACAAGTTCATCATTTCAATTTCTTCTTTTGCAACCGACATCCGGTTGTTAATAATATCTTCCGTTTCTGTTCCTCTTGTGACAATTCTGTTTTTTAGTTCCGATAGACTTGGCGGAACAAGAAAAATGAATAAGCCATCCGGGAATTTTTTGCGTACTTGACGAGCACCCTGTACTTCGATTTCTAAGAAAACATCCTTTCCATTATCCAATGTCTCTTGCACATAATCAACAGGTGTACCATAATAATTCCCAACGAATTCCGCATACTCAAGAAGTTTTTCTTGTTCAATTAAAGCCTCAAATTCTTCACGGGATTTGAAGAAATAGTCTATTCCATCAACCTCTCCTTCCCTTGGTGACCTAGTTGTCATTGAAATAGAGTATTCAAATGCAGTATCCGGCTGCGAAAAGATCTCTTTCCGAACTGTTCCCTTCCCTACACCGGAAGGGCCGGACAAAACAATCAATAAACCTTTTTCCTTCATTATTCAATCCTACCCTTCATCACTAGTATCATCTCTGTCATCTAAACGGTGAGCAACGGTTTCTGGCTGAACTGCTGAGAGAATGACGTGGTCACTATCCATCACAATAACTGCCCTCGTCCGCCTGCCATAAGTTGCATCTATTAATGAACCGCGATCACGAGCATCTTGTATGATTCTTTTTATCGGTGCTGATTCGGGGCTTACTATAGAGATTATACGATTGGCTGAAACAATATTGCCAAAGCCAATATTTATTAATTTAATCGCCATCAGGTTCCTCCAAGTATCAGTTATATATTTTGGCCCCGCGAGCCTTTTTCTAAACAGTCATTCAATATTTTGGACCTGTTCCTTCATTTTCTCCAGCAAGCTCTTCATTTCTACTACGAAAAAAGCAATAGAAGAATCATTTGCTTTCGAACCGATCGTATTCACTTCACGATTCATCTCCTGAAGGATGAAATCTAATTTTCTTCCAATCGGTTCATTCACTGGCAATGTTTGTGAGAACTGATTGATATGACTATAAAGACGAGTAACTTCCTCGTTAATATCTGATTTATCGGCGAAAATAGCTACTTCCGTTAACAATCGTGCTTCATCTACTTGCCCATTCAAAAAATCAGACATCCTCTTCGCTAGTTTCTCTTGATATTGCTGTACTACTTTCGGGGCTTGCTCCTTTAATTCAGAAAGCCGCTCATTTAATTTACGAAAGTTAGAGTTTAGATCCTTTTCGAGCTCTACACCCTCTAACTTACGCATTTGACATAATTGTTGACACGCCTCTTCTACAGCGGCAAGCAACACGCATTCTACATTTTCATTATTCGTTTCTTTATCTACAATTAAAATAAGCTCTTCTCTCGTTACATCTTGTAGCGTAATTTCAGTTTCAATTGCATATTTCTTTTTAATATCCGTTATGTAATTAACATATTCGTCTAATAATGCCCAATCTATTTGAACATGCCGACTTGTCAGGCTCTGTCCCTCAACTGTAATATACACTTCGGTTCTGCCTCTTTGAACATATTCACTAATCTTTTTCTTAATTTTATCTTCCAGATAAAGAAGCTGTTTCGGCATTCTAATTTGGTATTCAGAAAATCGATGATTTACCGATTTAACTTCAACTATAGCAGTAAAAGAACCTTCATTCTTCTTCCCTCTGCCAAATCCAGTCATACTAATAACCATATTAAACACGCCCTGATCAATGGATTACAAAAAGTTTTAAACATTAGTTCGTATTTTACCATAAGTAAGGAAAAATGTATTTAAAAATTTGTATACGAAATAAAAAGGCAATAGAAAATGCTCTATTACCTTTTGGATTATACCATATCTTATTTTCTTTTTCTTGCCAAAAAGGAACCCGCTAATAAAAATGTCGGTAAAGCAGCAAGCCCAGTAATCATAAACCAATCTTTCATTTCCACTGGCACTGTATGGAATATTGGCTGTAATGGCGGATAGTAAATAACAACAAACAATAAAGCCAATGATGAAATAACTGCCCAAACTAAATATTTGTTGCCAAATGGATTTCTTGCAAAGACTGATTTCTCACTGCGGCAATCAAATACGTGAATAAGCTGAGCCATTACTAAGGTGGAAAAAGCAATTGTTTGTGCATAGGCTAGATCATCTGGATTTTTATTGTAGACGATGATGAAGGCAATTAAAGTAACAACCCCGATCAAAAAGCCTCGTGATACAACTTTCCAGCCAAGTCCTCTAGCAAATACTCCCTCTCTAGGATTTCGTGGCTTCCGTTTCATCACATCATCCTCAGGCTGATCTAAGCCTAAAGCCATTGCAGGCAAGCCATCCGTTACTAGGTTTACCCAAAGAATTTGAATAGGCACTAACGGAAGAGGATAACCAAGCAGCATTGCAAAAAGCATAACAAGAATTTCACCAACATTGGACGCCAGCAAATATCTAATAAACTTTCTAATATTCTCGTAAATATTTCTGCCTTCTTTAATTGCTGCTTTAATCGTAGCAAAATTGTCATCAAGCAGAACTAATGCTGATGCTTCCTTTGCCACATCTGTCCCTGTTATCCCCATCGCTACCCCGATATCTGCAGCCTTAATGGCCGGCGCATCATTAACCCCATCACCTGTCATTGCCACTATATGGCCTTTGTTCTGTAAAGCCTTAACTATTTTCAGCTTATGCTCCGGGGAAACTCTAGCAAATACAGATACATCATCGACTATTTCTTCCAATTCATTAACATTCATTTCTGAAAGGGCTTTTCCATCTAAAACCTTTGAGCTGTTCGTTAAAATCCCGAGCTGACTTGCTATTGCTTTGGCGGTAATCACATGATCACCGGTAATCATGACTGTTTTAATTCCTGCGTCCCGGCATTCCTTCACAGCATCCTTTACTTCTGGTCGTGGAGGGTCAATCATGCCATGAAGTCCAATAAAGGTAAGATCTCTTTCTGCCTCTTTTTCATGTAAAATGATTGTGTTTTCAGGAATTTCTCTAAATCCTATCGCAATGGTTCTTAAGGCTTGTGAAGCTAAGCCTTCAATTGCTTCTTGAATGATATTAGAAACATCACGAGACAAAAGCTTGCGTTTTCCGTCCCAAAGCACACTTCTGGATATTCCAGCCAACACATCGGGTGCTCCTTTTGTGACAATAAATTGCCTGCCATTGTAATCCTTTACAACGATGCTCATCATTTTTCTGGACGAATCAAACGGGAATTCCTTCATGATTGTATATTGGCTTAATAAAGTGTTTCGGCTGTATCCTGCTTTCATTGCCGCAACGAGCAATGCCCCTTCTGTCGGATCTCCATCGATAACATATTCATTATTTTTTTGTTTTATTTCTGCATGATTGCAGAGCATTCCAAACATAAGCAATTGCTGAAGTGATTTTTCATTCTTTAATTCTATTTGCTTGTCATTTCGATAGAACTTTCCTTGAGGTTCATAGCCAACCCCATCAACACGCCAAACGTCGCCGCCGCTCCAAAGGTGAGTAACAGTCATTTTGTTTTGCGTCATTGTTCCTGTTTTATCTGAGCAGATAACCGATGCACAACCAAGGGTTTCAACAGCAGGAAGCTTCCTTACAATTGCCTTCTTCTTAATCATTCTTTGGACGCCGAGGGATAAAGCAACCGTCACAATAGCTGGAAGCCCTTCTGGAATAGCAGCAACAGCTAATGAAACTCCAGCAAGGAACATCGTGTATAGATCATGCCCTTGTAAAACCCCAACAACAACTACGAGAACAGTAAGTAATAGAGCGACGGTAATAAGAATTTTTCCAAGCTGCTCGAGCCTGCGCTGCAATGGGGTTGTCATCGTTTCAGCCTTTTGCAGCAAATCAGCAATTTGCCCCATCGCTGTTTTCATCCCGATGGCAACGACTAGTCCTACTCCGCTTCCGCGGGTGACTAATGTGCCCATGAATGCCATGTTTTCCATATCGCCAATCCCTAGATTTGCTGCTTTAATAGAGCCTGTTGTTTTCGAAACCGGCAGAGATTCTCCAGTAAGCGCAGATTCTTCCACTTCAAGGCTATTGGATTCTAGTAATCTCACATCTGCCCCGATTCGGTCTCCACTTGAAAATTTAATAATGTCTCCAACGACAACTTCCTTTGAGGGAATCTTCATCCATTCCCCATCTCTTAAAACGCTAACTTGAGGCGCCGAAAGCTCTTTCAATGCAGCTAATGATTTTTCCGCCTTCCGCTCTTGAAAAAAACCAAGCAACCCATTTATTAACACAATCGCAATAATAGCGACAGCATCTATGTATTCACCAAGAAGCCCTGAAACAAGCGTCGCTGCCAGTAAAACAAGGACCATGAAATCCTTAAATTGGCTAAAAAATATAAGTATGGCAGACTGTTTTTCTCCTTCTTCCAATTCATTATAGCCAAATTGTTTTCTTCGGTTTTTTACATCGTCTTTAGTTAAACCGGCTTTCTTATCAGAATTAAGGGCCTGCTCAACTTCTGTTTCATTCATTTCATGAAATTTCATCAGACATCACACTTCCTCCTATTGTCAAAAAGCAAATATTTGTACAAACTAGAGTTATGACCGTTATTATGAAAAGATGCCTTTATAATGACAGCATTCGGACCTACCACCCCTTTAAATTTTCAAACATCACCCCGAAAACAGCCTTGTCTAAAGAAAGCTTATTCAGACTCGTCCAAAAAAATGCTATTATATTTAGGAGAGCAGGATAAATGCCAATGAAGAAGAATTGAGCGGACACTGAATCCGTTATTTCTATTGAATTACCTAAATTTAAGGCTAACCGGACACAGAGGATGCTGTTACCCGAAAAACAGTAGGAAATTGATGCATCTTCACCTAATAACGGAACGTAAGTCCGCAAACATCAGAAATAAACACCCTTTTCCTCAAATAACGGTCCTGTTGTCCGTAAAGCGCTAATATTGTTGCGTCGCCTCACTTTGTATAGGCAAGTGTAATAAAAATATAAGAAGAGGATGTTCCCTTATGTCATTTGACGGTTTATTTACTAGGGCCATGACAGAAGAATTGACCCGTGAATTAAAAGGCGGAAGAATTAATAAAATTCATCAGCCTTATAAAAATGAAATTATTTTAGTAGTAAGAGCGAACGGAAAAAATCATAAGCTCCTCCTATCTGCGCATCCAAGCTATGCAAGGGTGCAGCTGACAAATGAAACACATGAAAACCCAGCAGAGCCGCCTATGTTTTGTATGCTTTTAAGAAAGCATTTAGAAGGGTATTTTCTTGAAGATATCAAGCAGGTGGAATTAGATCGGATTATTATTTTTGAAGTAAAAGGGCGGAACGAAATCGGGGATACGTCCTATAAACAATTAATTGTTGAAATTATGGGCCGGCATAGCAATATTACATTAGTCGATAAAACAAGAAATATGATTCTAGATAGTATTAAGCATGTTTCATTTGCCGTCAATTCACATAGGGCCATATTGCCTGGACACGAATACATATTGCCGCCAAGTCAAAATAAATTAAATCCATTTCAAGCAGACGAAACGGAAGTGTTGCGGCAATTGGATTTTAATAGCGGGAAGCTCGATAAGCAGCTCGTCTCAAGCTTTGCTGGAATATCTCCCCTTTTCGCAAAGGAAGTTATCTTTCAGGCAGGCTTAGCTAATCGGACAACTTTGCCGAAGACGTTTTTAGCATTATTGCAAAAAGTGAAGGCACAGCAACTGCAGCCCGCTATAACAATGAGTGAAGCGAAAGAGAGCTATTATCTTTTTCCATTAACTTATTTACAAGGAACGGCGAGGGAGTTTCAATCACTTAGCGAAATGCTTGATCGCTATTATTTTGGCAAGGCTGACCGTGACCGTGTGAAACAGCAAGCACATGATCTCGAACGATTTATCCTGAACGAAAAAGAAAAAAACGAGAAGAAAATCGATAAGCTTTTAGCTACTTTAAAGGAAGCAGAAAACGCGGATATTCATCAGCTGTATGGCGAATTAGTGACAGCTAATATATTTGCGATTCAAAAAGGAATGAAGGAAATCGAAGTCATCAATTACTATGATGAAAATGGGGCTACCGTAACCATTCCATTAGAGCCGCAAAAAACGCCTTCGGAAAATGCTCAAAAGTATTTTACTAAATATCAAAAAGCGAAAAATGCTATTAGTATCGTAAAAGAACAGATCGAGATCGCTAGAAAAGAGCAAGCATATTTTGAAGCATTGCTGCAGCAGGTTGAATCGGCTTCACCGAAGGATATCGAGGAAATTCGCGAAGAGCTTATTGAAGGTCATTATATAAAAGATAAACAGAAGCGAAAAAATAAAAAAGTCCAAAATGCCAAGCCTGTTCTAGATCGCTACATATCTTCGGACGGAACAGAAATATTAGTCGGAAAAAATAATAAACAAAATGATTACTTAACAAATAAGCTGGCAGGCAGAGATGAGATTTGGCTCCACACGAAAGATATCCCAGGGTCCCATGTAGTCATTCGCAGCAAAGAACCAATGGAGCAAACAATTCTAGAAGCAGCATCACTTGCAGCCTATTTCAGCAAAGCGCGTAATTCCAGCTCAGTTCCTGTAGATTTTACACAGATTAGACATGTCAAAAAGCCGAGCGGTGCAAAGCCGGGGTTCGTCATCTATGATAATCAGCAAACGATTTATGTGACCCCTGATGAGGAAACCGTTCTCGCTTTAAAAAAATAATAAAGAGGCTGGGACATAACTAGCTTCAAATAGTGAGAAAGGAGAATTTGAGTGAACTCAAATTCTCCTTTCTCTATTTTTTGATATTAATTCTTAT
>NZ_LMAS01000001.1:564968-784619 GCF_001509555.1 Bacillus sp. FJAT-29937
ATTTAAAAATAATCAAAGCCTGTGAAATTTTACTTGTCGTAAAATTTCACAGGCTTTTTCATTTCAGAGGAGGGTTTTGTCCCAGCCTCTTTTCAATCTTATTTTCCCCATTCTACAGGGTCATTTCTCCATTCTGAAAGCTTCTTCATATCTTCTTCCTGGATATAACCTTTTTCTCGTGCAATTTCGGACAAAGTTTCAAAGTCAGTTAACGTATAGGCAGTAATATCGGCATTTTCCAAAAGCTCTTTTCCCTTTTGAAGCTGATAAGTGAAAATGGCTACGACTCCTAACACCTCGCACCCAGCCTTTCTTAATGCCTCAACAGCGGTAATGACGCTGCCTCCTGTAGAAATTAGATCTTCTACGACAACGACCTTTTGGCCAGCTTCAGCCTTCCCTTCAATCTGATTCCCCTGCCCATGTCCTTTCGGCTTTGAACGTACATAGCACATAGAAAGATCCAGTAAATCACTCACCCAAGCAGCATGCGGAATGCCCGCTGTAGCAGTACCTGCAATCAGTTCTGCATCTGGAAACTTCGCTAATATTGTTTCCTTTAGCCCATTGGCAATTTCTTTTCGGACAGCAGGATATGATAATGTAAGGCGATTATCACAGTAAATTGGCGCACGAAGACCTGATGACCATGTAAAAGGATCGTTTGGCTTTAATGCGACAGCTTTAATTTCAAGTAGGCTTTCTGCTATTTTGCGATTCATTGGTGAACACCCTCCCATGATTGTTTAAACATGATATATTTCTCCAGCGGATTTTCTGATTTAGTAATTGAACGGCCAACAACAATGGCTGACGCACCTTCTGATTTTGCAAATTCAGGCGTAGCTACCCGCTTTTGATCTTGTACATCGTCTGACTTTAAACGAATGCCAGGCGTCACAGTTAAAAATGAATTCCCTAATACTTGAGTAATCGGTCTAGCCTCGAAAGTTGAACAGACGACACCATCCATACCCGCCTGCTTAGCAAGTGAGGCATAATGAAGAACAGATTCTTCTAAAGTTACGTTGATTAGCTGCTCTTTCTTCATTTGCTCTTCGGATGTACTTGTTAATTGAGTAACGGCAAGACAAGCAGGTCTAGCCTGTCCAGCTCCGGTTCCAGCCTCTAATCCTTCAAGTGCTGCTTCCATCATTTCTTTCCCGCCTGCTGCATGTACATTGACAAGGTCACATCCAAGCCTAGCAAGTCCTTTCATCGCACTTCCTACTGTATTGGGGATATCATGAAGCTTTAAATCTAGAAAAATATCATGGCCTTGCGCCTTCAAATCATGAATGATGCCAGGCCCCTCTTGATAAAACAATTCCATTCCAACCTTTAAAAATAACTTCTCATCTCCAAAATTTTCGAGAAATCGGAAGACTTCATTTTTACCGGCAAAATCAAGAGCGATAATAATTGATTTATCCATGTTACTTCCAGCTCCTTCCCGTACACTCAGAAATATGTTCGAAGCCTAGACTTTGTAATAGTTCTGGCAATTCTTCAATAATCGTCGGGCAAACAAACGGATCAACGAAATTGGCTGTTCCTACCGCTACAGCACTTGCTCCTGCATAATAATATTCTATTACATCTTCTGCTGATTGAATTCCGCCCATTCCAATGATTGGAATAGATACACGCTGGCTAACCTCGTGAATCATCCGGATGGCCACTGGTTTGATGGCTGGGCCTGATAAGCCCCCAGTTTGATTCGCTAATATAGGTTTTCCAGTCTTCAAATCTATCCTCATGCCAACCAAAGTATTAATCATTGTTAATCCATCGGCACCGCCGTCTTCGATCGCTTTCGCCATATCAACTATATTTGTCACATTAGGTGATAATTTAACGTATACAGGTACTTCAGAAACTTCCTTAACCTTTTTCGTTAAGTTTTTCGCCACTTCAGGAATTGTGCCAAAAGCAATGCCGCCAGTCCTTACATTTGGACAGGATATATTCAATTCTAATGCATGGACATTTGGTGCTTTAGATATCTCCTTAGCGACAGCAATATAATCTTCCTCCTGGGAGCCAGCAACATTAGCAATGATCGGTACATCGAATTGCTCTAACCAGCGCAGCTCTTCATTAATTACTTTTTCTAAGCCCGGATTTTGCAACCCTATTGCATTCAGCATACCAGCGGACGTTTCAGCTACTCGTGGTGTCGGATTTCCAAATCGGGGCTCAAATGTTGTAGCCTTTATCATAATCGCTCCGAGCAAGCTTAAATCAAAAAGCTGACTGAACTCTCTTCCAAACCCAAAACAGCCTGATGCCGGCATAACTGGATTTTTCAATTGTAATCCTGGCAGGCTTATTTCTAAAGTTTTCATAATACTACCTCCCCTGCCTTGAAAACAGGACCATCACTGCATACCTTTTTATATGTGTGTCCAGTCGGATCATCTCCAGTATGGCATACACAAGCGAAGCAGGCGCCAATTCCGCATCCCATTCTTTCCTCTAATGACAAATACACTTTCTTATGCTTATATGCTTGTTCTAATGCTTTAAGCATTGGGGTTGGCCCGCAGGAATAGAGTATATCAAAGTCAATTTTGTCGTCTTCAATCACATTTGTGACAAATCCTTTTCTTCCATAGCTGCCATCAACTGTTGCAACATATGTTTCCCCTAGCTGTGTAAATTGGTCATCATAAAAAACAACATTTGCTGATTGGAAGCCAAGTACATGAATAACCTTGACCCCTTTTTTTACAAGCTGTTTAGACAATTCAAATAGAGGCGGAACACCAATTCCTCCCCCTACTAAAAGTGCCGTATCCCCAGAACTGGCCTCTTCTAACGGAAAGCCATGACCTAGAGGGCCAAGGACATCAACAGAATCTCCAGGTTTCTTCTCAGATAGAATTATAGTTCCTTTACCTTCCGCACGGTAAATCATTGTGAACTCTTTCCTGTCTTTGTTTATGGCAGAAATACTGATTGGTCTTCTCAAAAGCGGATCAAATTGGTCAGAAATTTTCAAATGGACAAATTGCCCAGGCTCATTCATTTCGCTAACAAGCTCACCCTTTAAGGTGAGCTCAAAAATATGTTCAGCAATTTCTTGCTGAGAAACAACTTGACATAATTCTTTTTTTATCATTTAGATACACCCCTTGTAGCAGGATTACTCTTGCTGTTCATTCATACGGTTACTTTTGGTTACTCCATGCAACTTTCCCATTAACCATTGTTAATACAGGCCAGCCTTTGCAATCCCAGCCCCCAAAAGGTGTGTTTCTGCCCTTTGAAAAAAATTGTTCAGGTTCAATTGTTGCTGAATGTTCTAAGTCTAGTAAGACGATATCTGCTTCTGCTCCGATTTCAATTTTTCCTTGAGATAATCCAAAAGCTTGAGCAGGTTTGATTGTTAAATAGTCAATTAATTGCTTTAAAGTGAAAATCCCTTTTTCCACGAAATGTGTATATAGAAGCGGGAAAGCTGTTTCCAATCCAACAATCCCGAATGGTGCCAGCTGCATGCCTTCTGCCTTATCCTCTGCTGTATGCGGCGCATGATCAGTAGCAATAAAGTCAATTGTTCCATCGAGAATCCCTTCAATTAATGCTTCCTTATCAGCTAAGCCTCTTAGTGGAGGGTTCATTTTGTAATTTGTATCAAGGCCAGGGATGTCTTCATCACTTAATAATAGATGATGTGGCGTTACTTCAGCCGTCACTTTAATACCTGCCTTTTTCGCATCACGGACGACCCTTACAGATTCTTTTGTACTTATATGGCAGACATGATAATGGCAATCAGCAGCCTCAGCGAGCAATACATCCCTAGCTATATGGACAGATTCACATACAGAAGGAATTCCGTTCAAACCATTTTCTCTTGAAAAAGTTCCTTCATGAACGGAGCCTTTATTTATGAGTGTATTTTCTTCACAATGGGCTACAATTGGCATATTAATTTCAGCAGCACGCTTCATAGCGGCAAGCATCATGGCAGCTGATTGAACGCCAACCCCGTCATCCGTAAAGGCAAAAGCCCCAGCTTCTTTAAGTGCTTGGAAATCTGTCAGCTCTTCACCGATCTCACGAATGGTAATAGATGCATATGGAAGAACTCGAACAGAAGCCGTTTCCTCAATTCGTTTATTTAACTTTTCCAATTGCTCCTTAGAATCAGGAACAGGTCTTGTGTTCGGCATGGCTGCAACCGTTGTAAAACCGCCCTTTGCAGCGGACTTAGTTCCCGTTTCAATTGTTTCCTTCTTCTCGCCGCCTGGCTCACGAAGGTGGACATGCAGATCAATAAATCCAGGAGCTATAAGCAACCCCGAAGCATCAATCGTTTCTTTTGCTTCCTTTGAAATTCCTTCTTTAATTTCAACAATCTTTCCAGATTCTATTAAGATATCTCTTCTAATGAACTCCCCTTCATTAGTTAGCAACTGCCCATTCTTTATAAGTGTTGACATCTTTACCGCCCCTTTCAGATTGTTCAAGTGCTCTTTTTAATACTGCCATTCTTACAAAAACACCATTAGTCATTTGCTTAAATATTCTTGATCGTTCACATTCTACTAAGCAATCTGCAATTTCAACATCGCGGTTGATAGGAGCTGGGTGCATGATGATGCTTCCTAGCTTCATTTTCCTTTCCCTTTCTACAGTCAACCCGTACGCTTGATGATATTCCTCAGCTGTTCGATCCCCTTTAACTTCATGGCGTTCATGCTGAATTCTTAACAGCATGACAACATCTGAAGTAGCAACAGCTGTATCAATATCTTCAAAGCTGACCCCATTTTCAAGGATTTCATTATCAAACCACTCTTCAGGTCCCGAAAACACAACTTCAGCACCTAATCTTACTAATGTATCCGCATTCGATCTTGCTACTCGGCTATGTCTGATATCACCAATAATTGCAACCTTTAATCCATGAAAGCGGCCAAATTCCTGTTTGATTGTTAATAAATCAAGCAGTGATTGTGTAGGATGATGCCCGCATCCGTCACCTGCATTAATGATTGCAGCATTTGTTTTTCCATCTAAACTGTCAAAGTATCGATCTTCGCTATGGCGAATAATTACTGCATTTGCTCCTATTGCTTCAAGCGTTTTAACCGTATCATAAAGAGTTTCACCTTTTTGCACACTTGATGTACTCACTTCAAATGGGATCGTATCAATTCCTAATCTTCTTTCAGCAACTTCAAAGCTGCATTTCGTTCTCGTGCTATTTTCATAGAATAAATTTGCTACAAACATATTTTTCTTAGGCGACCATGTACCACCGTCTAAAAAATATTGAGCATCTTCAAGAATTTCGTTAATTTCATTAATCGTTAATTCAGTTGTCGTTAGTAAATGTTTCATTCATAAACCCTCCCTTATCTTCTAAAAAAACACCCTGACTTTTTTATCAGGGTGCTGAAGAGTTGAAGAGACAAGTTGGCATAAGGGATTAGACCTTAAAACCAATCACTTCAACACCCTTTCAAATCTCTCTGGACTTACTTAAAAGGCGTTATACTGAATAACCTATTCTAATTCTGTTTCAAACATATTATCCTTTACCGGCTCTCGGCCAGGTAAAATCAAGTTTAGAACGACTCCGCAAATCGCTGCAAGAGCCATGCCCTGAATCTGTAATGACCCGATATCGACATGTGCTCCGCCAATGCCGATGACTAGGATGACCGATGAAATCACAAGATTTCTTTTATCACCAAAGTCTACTTTGCTGTCAACTAACATTCTCAATCCAGATGAAGCGATAATTCCAAACAGGAGGATTGATACTCCACCCATAACAGGCGTTGGAATGGAACTGATAAGTGCTGATACTTTTCCAATAAAGCCGAAGATAATCGCTAAAACCGCTGCACCGCCTAATACATACACACTATAAATTCTTGTGATCGCAAGGACTCCGATGTTTTCACCATACGTAGTCTTTGGCGGACCGCCCATGACGCTTGAGATCATGGTTGCCATCCCATCTCCAAGGAGCGAACGATGTAAACCAGGGTCTTTAATATAATCTTTGTTTACTACCTTCCCTAGAACGAGCTGGTGTCCAATGTGCTCAGATATTGTAACGATTGCAACAGGCAACATTAGGAGCATCAAATCTAAGGTAAAGTTTATATTGTAATCGGCGAAAGGGAAAACAAAATCAGGAACTTCAATCCAGTTTGCCTCCCGAACACCTGTTAAATCAACAATTCCTACTGCAAGAGCATATACATACCCGATAATGATTCCAGCTAAGATTGGGATCATGCTTAGCATCCCTTTAAAGTAAACCGAGAAAATAATCGTCACAGCTAATGTGACAAGCGCTACAGAGAAGTGAAGCATGCTATATTCGCTTGTTACCGGGTTATTCATCGCCATTCCTACCGCTGTTCCCGATAGTGCCAATCCGATAACCATGATGACTGGTCCAACAACAATTGGCGGCAAAAGATTCATTAGCCAGCGATAGCCGCCTTTTTTGATAATAAGAGCGACAACTCCATACAGGAGTCCTACCATAAAGCTTCCGATCATCATCGCTCCAATTCCTCCTGCTTTACCTGCCATTTGCAGCGGAATGATATAGGCGAATGATGAGCCCAGATAAGCCGGAACCTTCCATTTAGTGATTATAAGAAAGGCCAGTGTCCCAAAGCCGCTTGAAATTAAAGCTATGGCCGGATCCAAATCAACAAGATATGGAACTAATACTGTTGCGCCGAACATGGCGAATAAATGCTGTAAACTTAATGTTAGCCATTGCATTGGTGATGGAACATCTTTAATGTCTAATACTGGTTTATTCATCGTGTACCTCTCCTTCTAGTTGATGTTCATATCTATTTCTTTTGAATTCCCCAACAGCCATAAAAAAACCCTCATTTGCCAAATTTGCGCAAAGAGGGTACAGGTATACAGAAAAGGACATTCTGCATGTGTAATTCCCCCTTTGTCAGTCTCACAGGACTGCTTTTAAAAAGGGTTATTTAGTTTTCAAATATACTTACTTGATCGACTTGATCAACTTCTTTTAATGCCACAACTATTTTCTCTGAGCTTGAAGTCGGAATGTTTTTTCCAACAAAGTCTGCCCTGATTGGCAATTCCCTATGTCCACGATCCACAAGGACTGCTAATTGAATCGTAGAAGGTCTGCCGATATCCATCAATGCATCAAGAGCAGCTCTTACTGTCCTGCCTGTATAAAGAACATCATCAATCAGGATAACCTTCTGATCATTAATATCCTTAGGTATATCTGACCCTTTGACTAGCGGCTCCTGACTCGCTGTAATTTTCGTTAAATCATCTCTATAAAGCGTGATGTCTAGTTCCCCAACTGCAATCTTTGTTCCTTCAATTTGTTCGATTCTTTCAGCAAGGCGAGTTGCAAGGTATATTCCCCGAGTTCGAATTCCGACGAGAACACAGCCTTCAATACCTTTGTTTCTTTCTATGATCTCATGGGCAATTCTTGTTAATGCTCTTCTTATTGCTTGTTCATCGAGAACAATCGCTTTCTCTGAAATGTTAACCACCCCTTTACAAAAAAACTCTCGCCGTAATGGCGAGAGAGTATAGGCGTTCATTAAGGAATCAAGACATTCATCAAATGACTTGATTTCTAATCCGCTTCCTTCTCAGCCTCACGGGACTGTGTTTAAAGGACTTATTCAACTATAGTAATTTTATTTTACATACGCCTATATGTCAATCATTATTTTTGGAGCTGTCCCATTAATTGCACAAAATAATCCGGTAATGGGGCTTCAAATTCCATGTACTCACCTGATCTAGGATGGACAAAACCCAAAATACCTGCATGTAATGCCTGTCCGCCAATTTCAAGAGTTTTTCTCGGACCGTATTTAGGATCGCCAACTAGCGGGTAGCCTATATACTTCATATGTACCCTAATTTGATGTGTTCGGCCCGTTTCTAGCTGACATTCAATGAACGTATAGTCGTTAAACCGATCGAGAACATGAAAATGTGTAACGGCTTTTTTTCCATTATCAACGACAGCCATACTTTGCCGATCCTTCTGATCTCGTGCAATAGGGGCATCAACTGTTCCGTAATCATGAGGAATGACACCATGAACGATCGCCTTATATTTTCTCGTTACAGTTTTTTCAACTAGCTGATTCACAAGACCTTCATGGGCAAGGTCATTTTTGGCTACCATTAATAAGCCTGATGTGTCCTTATCAATTCGATGAACAATCCCTGGTCTCATAACTCCGTTAATTCCGGACAAATCTTTACAATGCGCCATTAACCCATTAACTAGTGTGCCAGTTAGATGGCCAGGTGCAGGATGTACAACCATCCCTTTAGGCTTATTGACAACTAATACATCTTGATCTTCATAATAAATATCTAAATTCATTTCTTCAGGTTCAACATCTAATTCCTCAGGTTCAGGAATATGAATCACTATTTGATCATTTAGATTGCATTTATAATTCGTTTTAATTTTTTGTCCGTTGACGAGTACATGCTCATCCTTAATCCACAGTTGAACCTGCGTCCTAGACCATTCCTTATTTAATGATGTAAGAACTTTATCGATTCTTTCACCCGATTGTTCCTCAGGAATGATGTGTTCCATTTTCTCCATGAGATTTCTCCTTTTTCAACGCTCTCTCTTCCAGCAGCATTTGTATCATAAGCAAAGCAACACCAATTACTAACGCGGAGTCAGCAACATTAAAGACAGGGAAATCATAGCCAAAAATATAGGTGTTAACAAAATCAACAACCTCTTTCCGGTATACACGATCAATGAAATTACCGATCGCTCCCCCTAGCATAAAGCCTAAAGATACACCTAGCAGCAGTTTTCCTTTTGCAGCTTTTTGAATGTAATAAATAATTCCGATGATAACAATGACTGTTATTACATAGAAAAACCACATTTGACCTTGCAAAATTCCCCAAGCCGCACCTTTATTTCGATGAGAGGTTATATAGAGGAAATTTTTGATGACTTCCACACTTTCTCCTAATTGGAAGTTTTTCACTATAAGCCATTTTGTGAACTGATCAAGTGCAATAATTAGTAAAGCAATTATGTAATAAAACACAAAGGCAACCCCCACATTTTCATTGTATTACCTTTGCATTTTAGCACATTCTTTATAAAAAACACAGTAATCCTGTTGTTAATGAAATATCCCCTTTCTAAAGTAACGGTCGATTTTTTCATAGTCATCCAAGGATTTTATAGTTGGTACCATTGTCAGCAGCTCTTCTGGAATCAGCTCGCCTGAATTTTCACATTTGCCAAAAAGGCCTAATTCAATTTTATTTAGTGTATCTTCCACATCTAAAAGTTCTGCTTTAATGATTGGTTTAATAAGGGATGAAGATTTATGGTCCTCTAACCTTTCTAAAAGTTCCATACGAGTTTTACGGAGTTCTGAATAAAGTGGTTCTGCTTTATGATCCATTTATGCTCCTCCGTTCTATTTATTTCTACCTATTATATCCGCATGCATATTTAAAAGTCGGTGTAAGTTTTTACAGTGAGTACAACAATTAACAAAGGGCCAGATTCCACAAGATATACCTTGCAGAGTCTGACCCTCCTCATGAAAATATTAAGCTAAATGGCTGTATTGCGTTTTAACAACATCTGCACATCTAGGGCATAATGTATTAAATTCTTCAACTTGCCCCACTTCTGGTGTAACGATCCAGCAGCGTTCACATGTTTCTCCTTCGGCTTTAGAAACAACGATTGCTCTATTCTCAAACTTAAGAGCATTTTCAGGAGCATCCTCATACTTTCCTGCTACCTCAAACCCAGAAACAATGAACAGTTGTTTAACATTCTCGTCAATTGAATCAAGTAAGCTCTTCACCTTTTCATCTACATACATTGTTACTTTCGCTGTAAGTGATTTACCAATTACTTTTTCATTACGCGCTTCTTCAAGAGCCTTCAAAACATCATCGCGAAGTTTCATGAATGAAGTCCATTTTTCTTCGAGTCCTTTAGCGTTAGGAAGATCTTTATACTCTGGCATATCAGTTAGCTGAACACTCTCTTCTTTAACAGAAGGAATAAAGCTCCAAACTTCATCTGCTGTATGAGAAAGAATAGGCGCAACCAATTTTGTCAAGGAAATTAAGCTTTCATAAAGGACCGTTTGAATAGCTCGGCGATCTGGATGATCTTCTCCCTCAATATAAAGAATATCCTTTGCAAAATCGAGATAGAATGAACTTAAATCAAGTGTACAGAAGTTATTAACAGCGTGATAAATACCTGCATACTCGTAATTTTCATAAGCTTCTCGAACAGTCTTAACTAATTTATTTAACTTAACAAGCATAAACTGGTCTACTTCACGCAGATTTTCAAATGCCACTGCATTTGTGCTTGGATCAAAGTCTGCCAGATTTCCTAATAAGAAACGGAATGTATTTCTAATCTTGCGGTATACCTCTGTTACTTGCTTTAGGATCGCATCAGAGACACGAACATCGGCCTGATAATCTACTGAAGCCACCCATAGTCTTAAAATATCTGCACCTAATTGATTCATTACCTTGGCTGGAATAACAACATTACCTAGTGATTTACTCATCTTTCTTCCTTCACCGTCTAAAACAAATCCATGGCTTAGAATCCCTTTGTATGGGGCCTTTCCTGTAACAGCAACCGCTGTTGAAAGGGATGAGTTAAACCATCCTCGGTATTGGTCAGATCCTTCTAAATAAAGGTCAGCTGGTCTTTGCAGATCATCTCGCTCTAAAAGTACAGCCTGATGTGAAGATCCTGAATCGAACCATACATCCATAATATCTGTTTCTTTCGTAAATTTGCCATTCGGACTGTCAGGATGTGTAAATCCTTCCGGAAGTAAATCTTTTGCCTCTTTTTCAAACCAAATGTTTGAACCATGTTCCCTAAATAAATTTGATACATGATCAATTGTTTCATCCGTAATAATAGGTTCTCCATTTTCTGCAAAGAATACAGGAATTGGAACACCCCAAGCACGCTGACGTGAAATACACCAATCACCGCGGTCGCGAACCATATTAAATAATCGTGTCTCGCCCCATGCAGGCACAAACTTCGTTTCATTAATGGCATCCAAAAGCTCTTGGCGGAAATCTTTAATGGATGCGAACCATTGTGCTGTTGCTCGGTAAATAACCGGCTTTTTCGTTCTCCAATCATGAGGATAGGAGTGAGTAATGAATGAAAGCTTTAGTAACGCGCCAGCCTCATCAAGTTTTTCAGTAATTGATTTATTGGCATCATCATAGAATAACCCTTCAAAACCTTCTGCTTCCTTCGTCATATATCCGCGGTCATCAACCGGACATAATACATCAAGACCATACTTCTGACCAACATAGAAGTCATCTTCCCCATGTCCTGGTGCAGTATGAACACATCCAGTACCGGCGTCAATCGTCACGTGCTCCCCTAATACAACAAGAGAATCACGTCCATATAATGGGTGTACAGCAACAATATTTTCAAGTTCTGAACCTTGAATTGTTTTAACTACTTGAGGGTCCTGCCACTCTACTTCTTTTGTTACCGCAGCTAAAAGGTCAGCCGCTACGACATATTTTTGACCGCCTTCTTCAACGACAACATAATTAAGCTCAGGATGAACAGCAATTCCCAGGTTAGCAGGAATTGTCCAAGGTGTTGTTGTCCAAATAACGATTTTCGTGTCTTTATCTAATACACCCTTCCCATCAGCTACTTTAAAGCCTACATAGATGGATGGAGAGCGCTTATCTTTATATTCAATTTCTGCTTCTGCTAATGCTGATTCAGAAGATGGAGACCAATATACTGGCTTTAAGCCTTTGTAAATATAGCCTTTCTTCGCCATTTCTCCAAATACCTTAATTTGCTGTGCCTCATACTCCGGCTTTAACGTAATATAAGGATTTTCCCAATCCCCTCTTACTCCTAAACGCTTGAATTGAGTACGCTGGCTGTCAATTTGTTCATATGCATATTGTTCGCAGAGCTTCCTGAACTCTGCAACAGTCATTTCCTTACGCTTGACCCCTTTATTCGTCAATGCCTGCTCAATCGGAAGACCATGAGTATCCCAGCCTGGAACATATGGGGCATGGTAGCCGCTCATTGACTTATGGCGGACAATCATATCTTTTAAGATTTTATTTAAAGCGTGGCCAATGTGAATATCACCATTTGCATATGGAGGCCCATCATGCAAAACAAACATTGGGCGGCCTTTCGTACGTTCTTGAACTTTCTCATAAATATTCATTTCTGCCCATTTAGCCTGAATTTCGGGCTCACGGTTTGGTAAATTTCCACGCATAGGAAATTCTGTTTTCGGCATTAATAAAGTATCTTTGAATTCCATTTCCTTTTCCTCCCGTAGCTTTCACTAGCTTCATGATTACCATTATTAAGAACATTAAACCAAATATAGGTGTCACTAGAGCATTTAAAAAATAAAAAAACCCCCTCATCCCAAAAAGGGACGAGAAGGTATTATTTCCCGCGGTACCACCCTTGTAGATAGAAAATTAAACAACATTCTATCCGCTCAAGCATTCTTAACGCGAATGACACGCCTTTATCTACTAATCCATAATGGATGTTCATTAAAGGAACTCAAGGGTGATCTTCCAAATTCCCGCTTACTCCAGGCTTTCACCTTCCCTGGTTCGCTGACATTGCCGCTAAGCAATGATCTAAGCTATGAAATTTGTACTGTCCCTCTCAAAGTTAATGTTCATAATTTACATTCTTTTTAAGATTATATGCGATATATTCTGCTTTCGTCAAGCTAATGAATCCTCTTCTTGAGCGGATTTTAATTCTGTAGCATCAAGCTTATATTCAAGTAGATGATCCCAGTCATCGTTATTTAATAAATCAAGCTGAGCTTCGATTAGCATTTTAAAGCGAGTGCGGAATACTTTCGATTGCTTTTTCAATTCCTCAATTTCAAGGGCAATTTTTCTTGCCTTTGATAATGATTCATTGACAATTCTGTCAGCATTTTTCTCAGCTTCTTTAATGATAAGCTTAGCTTCCTTTTGTGCGTTTCTTCTTACTTCTTCTGCTGCCTCTTGGGCTACAATAATTGATTTATTTAACGTTTCCTCAATTGTAGTAAAATGGCCAATCCGTTCGTTTTGGTCATTTAGTCTTTCCTCTAATTCCTTCTTTTCTCTAATTAGAATTTCATAGTCTTTAATCACTTGGTCAAGAAATTCATTTACTTCATCTTCATCATAACCTCGGAATCCTTTGCTGAATTCTTTATTATGAATATCTAACGGTGTTAATGGCATCTTGGCCACCTCCCAAATTCAGTAGTAATCATTATGTACTAAGTCTAATAAATTTCTATCTAAGTTAATTTCGACATCTTATAGCAAAATCCTGCAATATTAATAATTATTTTTGTTTTCCCGCCGTGATTTTCCATTTATCTCTTTTCGTTTTTCCTTCTAAAGCGATAATTTTCGCACGGCCGTACCCTCTTATTGAAATTATATCACTTTCTCTCACTTCGAAAGCTGGATTTTCAATTAAAGTCCAATTTACCTTCGTAAGACCTTGCTGAATTAATGTTTGAGATTTCTGTCTTGAAATATTATGAATGGCAGAAGCAACTGTATCTAACCGTAAAGATGTTGAAGTGACAGATAGTTCAGACCAAATTTCCTTCGACTGAAGGGCACTGTCTAATGGAAGTTTCACTAAGGTGACAGAGCTTTTGCCAATTGTGTTTAGTTGAGTAGATATATAGTGTTCAATGTCTCTTGTTACTAAAAACTGTATCCGTTCATTTTCAAAAAGGATATCACCGTATTTTATCCTTTTTAGCCCAAGAGACATTAGGCTGCCAAGCACTTGAGGATGTTCCAAATTAACAAATTTTTTATTGTATTCAACTTCATATAAAGTTATTTGAAAATCTTCATCCTCTGGCTGCAAGTACTCTGGATATAACAAGGCACGCTTCCTTTCAGCCATCTCGAAGCCACCAAACAACTGTATCTTTACATCATTATTAATACCAATCAATTGTTTGATGATTTCCTGTTCTCTTGGATCAAGGAAATCAGTTAATTTCGGTGCATATGTAGTTTCCACGGAGGTCTTCCAGTTAAGAACCTGATCAATAAATCCTTTTTCTTCTGGACGAAAGTGCTGGTAAATAGACATTTACTTACAATACTCCTTTAAGTAGCATCCTTTGTATTCATGTTGCTCCCCATTTGGAAAAAGAAAACAAAAAAGGGCCTTGGAAAGAGCCCTGAAGCTTCGAATTTATGCAATCCAAACGAACAACTGATGCAATCCGCTTGATGCAAAGCGTAGAACTAAAATAGCTACAATTGGAGAAATATCAATCATCCCTAGTGGTGGAATAATTTTTCTGAACGGTTCTAAGTACGGTTCACATATTCTTCCTAAAAATTGCCCAATCCCTGACTCCCGTGCATTTGGAAACCAGGACAATAAAATGTAAATGATTAATGCCCATGAATAATAGTAAATAATTGATGTTAACACACTAAGTATTATACCCATTAAATCTTACCACCTCGAACTTTCGTATTCAGTTTCTTGCATGATTTGGGAAATATTACCTGAAACCTCGATATTATCAGGAGTGCATAAGAAAATATCAGTCCCAATTTTCTGTATATCCCCGCCAATCGCATAGACGGTTCCACTTAAAAAGTCTACAATCCTTTTTGCCTGATCCCGGTCAATTCTTTGCAGATTGACAACGACGGCTCTTCTGTTTTTCAATTGGTCAGAAATATCCTGTGCCTCTGCATATACGCGTGGTTCTATTAAAACAACCTTTGATGATTTTTGCACACTTTGAAGACTGACGACATTATTCTTCTGTGCAGGCTGTTTTTGAGATTGAGGCTGTTTTTGTTCTGGCTCTTCTTCCATATATTCCTCTTGCCTATCATCATATTCATCATCTAAGAAGAAAAATGTTTTAAATTTAGATTTTATGCTCATTTTACAAACCTCCTATTCCTCGTTTCCGACAAGTGCGGTTCCAATTCGGACCATTGTTGCCCCTTCTTCTATCGCAATCTCGAAGTCATTTGACATGCCCATCGATAGCTCTTGACAAGGTGCATAATCTAAATCCATCTGTTGAATGTCAATCTGCAGTTTTTTAAGCTTTCGGAAGCATGATCTAAGAAGTTCTTCATCAGAAGTTAACGGAGCCATTGTCATTAAACCACATACAAGAATATTTGGATACTGACTTAACTCCTCAATAAACTTCATAACCTCTTCAGGATGAATTCCCTGCTTTGACTCTTCACCTGACACATTGACTTGTATAAAACATTTTATTTGCTTGTTTGCACGCTTATTTATTTCTTGAGCAAGCGATAATCTGTCTAGAGAGTGTATATAGTCCACTATGTTAATAATGTTTTTCACTTTTCTAGTTTGTAAAGAACCAATAAAATGCCATATCGGCTTGTCCTTGATCACTTCCCATTTCTCTAGGAGTCCATCATCCCGGTTTTCTCCTAAATGGATAACACCCGCATCAAGCGCCTCAAGGGCGCGTTCAGTCGAGACGTATTTAGTTACAGCAATAATCTTAATGTCTTCAGTATTTCGATTAGATCTTTCACAAGCATTTTTTATATTAACTTGAACTTTTTTTAGATTTTCAATGACCTTCATTTAAAACTAGAAATCCTCCTTCCAGCCAATAAAACTCATCATTCTTCCTGTTTTCCCTTTATCTCTTCGGTGCGAGAAGAATTCCTCATTTTCACAGCTGGTGCAAAAATTTGTAACACTGATATTTTTTTCTTTGACGCCTGATTTAATCAGGATGTCTTTGTTTAATTGCTTTAAGTCTAGAAAAAATTGATTGTCCTCTATTTGAGTATAAGGTTTAGGATGATAATCGGCTAGATTCTTGTCTACCATTGATATCACACGATTATCAACAATATAACATTTACCGCAAATGGATGGGCCAATTACAACATGAATTCCTTCTATATCCATATTTTCTTTATTAAACATTTCAACCATTTCGCTGGCAATCCCGTTGACTGTTCCTTTCCATCCCGCATGGGCAACACCTATTGCTCCGGTATTTTCATGGCAGAAATAAAGAGGAACACAGTCTGCATAGCATAAGGTTAGCAGCAGGCCGGAATCTGCAGTAAAAAAGCCATCAGTTGCTTTGAAGGAATCCTCATAAAGTAAAGAGCCTTTCCCGCCGTTTTCCTTATTTACCTTTTCGATGTGTATGTCATGGGTTTGTTCTGCACTTACCCATGTATGAAGCGGGAATCCTAATATGTCAGCCATATGTTCCCGATTTTGTCTAACTGATTGCACGGAATCATTTACATGGAGCCCGAGGTTCAAAGATGAATAAGCCCCTTCACTGACGCCGCCATTTTTACTCGTAAATCCCGCAAGTAAACCGGGAAACTTCTCAGCCCATTCATTAATGACAAAATACTCGCTTTTTTTCAAAATAAATGGTTCCATCTACAAAACCCCATTATTTTTTACTATAGTTTACCATAATACTACTGCACTTCACAGTTAAAAAGACATTATTTACGCATCTTCGTCGACATCTTTCTCCATATGGCCATTCTGGTAACGAACAAGGATGACATCTTCCCCAATTTTAAGGATATTTTTCCAAGGAATAATCACGTCTTCATCTCGGCCAAAAAAACCTAAAACCTTCCCCGTTCCCCCAATGATAACAGCATTAATTTTCCCGGTTTGAACATTGATATCTATATCCCCAACATTTCCAAGCTTCTTGCCATTTGCTACATTTACGACATCCTTCATTTGGAATTCTGATATTCTTATCATTTCCTCCCACTCCCATCATTTCTCCTATTAATAGAATATATATGATTATCCATAATAAATTATCGTACCTATAATAGAAAAAAGAATAAGCTGCCAAAACGGCAGCTTAGCTTTGAATATTTTTATTCATTTGTTTGATGGCAGCTTTCTCAAGTCTTGAAACTTGTGCCTGAGAGATGCCGATTTCTTCAGCAACTTCCATTTGAGTTTTTCCTTGAAAAAAACGTTTTCGGAGAATTAGCTTTTCCCGATCGTTTAACCTTCTCATTCCTTCTTTTAACGCTATTTCCTCAATCCATTGAATATCCTTACTCTTCTCATCACTCAATTGATCCACCACATAAATGGGATCTCCCCCATCATTATAAATGGGTTCAAACAAGGACACAGGGTCTTGAATTGCATCTAAAGCAAATACAATTTCCTCATGCGGCACATCAAGCTCCTTCGCAATTTCTACTGCTGTCGGCTCCCTCGATGTTTTACTCATTAATCGCTCTCTGACTTGCAATGCCTTGTAAGCAATATCCCTTAGTGAACGAGAAACGCGTATCGGATTATTATCACGCAAATATCTTCTAATTTCGCCTATTATCATGGGAACAGCATAGGTGGAAAACTTAACGTTTTGACTTAAATCAAAATTATCAATAGACTTCATTAGACCGATACAGCCGACCTGGAATAGGTCATCAACAAATTCACCCCTGTTATTAAAACGCTGGATCACGCTGAGAACTAGGCGTAAATTACCGTTAACGAGTTTCTCCCGTGCGGTTATATCCCCCTTATGCATTTGCTTGAAGAGCTCTCTCATTTCTTCGTTTTTCAAAACTGGAAGCTTTGATGTATCAACACCGCAAATTTCTACTTTATTTCGAGTCAATTCTTTCCCTCCTCACAGGAGCTGCTGTACAAAAAACAGTATTTCCTTGAGGAGGAAAAATATGCACGGGCTTATGTTTGACTATAAATACATAATTTAGAAAAAGACGATGGATTCAAGCTTTCATCCTATATTTTTTTATAAAAATAATTTTTTCGGAATAATAATTTTACAGCTCTATACCATTTTATTAAATTCTTTTTTCAGCCGCTTAATAATTCGCTTTTCTAATCTTGAAATATACGATTGCGAAATGCCCAGCATGTCAGCTACATCCTTTTGTGTCTTCTCTTCCCCTGTTCCGAGCCCAAACCGCAGTTCCATAATTTGCTTTTCTCTATCAGATAATTGATGCAATGCTTTTGATAAGAGTTTCTTATCTACATTTGCTTCAAGGTCCTTTGTAATAATATCTTCCTCTGTACCCAAGACATCTGATAAAAGCAGCTCATTTCCATCCCAATCAATATTTAATGGCTCATCAAAGGAAACCTCTGAACGAATTTTATTATTCCTTCTTAGATACATTAAAATCTCATTTTCTATACACCGTGAAGCATATGTAGCAAGCTTTATTTTCTTTTCGGGATTAAAGGTGTTAACAGCCTTAATAAGGCCAATGGTGCCGATACTAATTAAATCCTCAATATTGATGCCCGTATTTTCAAATTTCCTAGCTATATAAACAACTAGCCTTAAATTTCTTTCAATTAAGATCGATCTTGCTGCCTTATCACCATGCGGAAGCTTTTCTAATAATAGTTCCTCTTCTTCTTTACTAAGCGGAGGGGGTAATGCTTCGCTTCCACCAATATAATAGACTTCATCCGTTTTAAGTCCAAGCTTCATTAATAATTTATACCAATAGTATGATAAGCGAAGTTTTAACCGTTTCATGAAATATCCTCCTTCTAAATAGAAATGTGTTGCTATGCATGCTTTGCATATGCCTCTGGATTCACCTTTGTTGTAGTCGTGAGCATCTTAGGATGTACAATGCATTGAAAAGCATCATCTGAAGACAGCTGCTGCATTGAAAAAGAAATAAGACCTTTTTCAACCTTCATTAAATCATTTTCCTTTTCTAATACGATAAAATCAGGCTTAATAGCAATAATTAACTTGTGCTCTTGTCCAACTACTTTGTACGGAACAATTCTCATTCTGTATTCCCAATCAGGAGAGATCAATTCCTCGCCTAGAATGATATTTTCTGGGCTTTGAGCCATTTTCACTATATCCTCTGGAAATTCCTCAACCCTGTTTTTTAGTGAAATAAACATGACAGGCATTTTAGTAATTGGATCATAAAGCTGGTTCCCGCTATCAATTAGACCTTTAAACCTGAATATTTCACCATTTATTGAAACAATGACCTTAATTAATGTATCGTATTGAATTTTTGTCATTTCAATTCGATCCATATTTCGTTTAGAAAAATGCCAGGCCAATGGAAAACCAATTAATACAAATACCCAGCTGATTGGATCCCCAAATCCTTTAACACTTGCAAGCATGACTGATGAGGAAAGCTGAAAGTCAAATTTGATAAAATAATGCACACCGATCAGCGTTCCGCCAATTAAAAATGTCATTAAATAAAATGTCATCAATCCATTAATAAAGTAGCGAAATCTTTTAAATCCAAAGACGGTTAAAATCATGAAAATAGAGAATAACAATTTAGCAAAAGGATGTGATGATAACATGTTCAATGGAGTAAGGGATAATAATATGATGGCTGATCCAATTAGTCCCCCTGTAAAAAGCCTCCAAAGCCTTATATCCCTTTTTAAGATTACAGCAGTTAAGTAAAGCAGCAGGCTATCAAATAAAAAATTTAAAGCCCAAATAATATCTAAATAAACCTCCAATCTTCTTCCTCCTTATAGATTGGTAGGAACAAAAATATGACACCTAGTAATCTTTTAAAAAAAGTATAACGTACCCTATAAGATAAAGTGTGTCACTTTCTGTAATCAAAAAGATAGAAATTTCCACTATTCCTTTCGGATTTTGTCAATATTTAGCTTTTCACAGATTAGACACTTTTGACCCAAAAAAGTGTGATTCAAATCACACTTTCGAATACTTTATTTCACTATAATGACGTTGAAAATAGAGTAAAGGGGATTTTCAGAATGTTAGATCAAAAAACAATTGACATTATTAAGAGTACAGTTCCAGTTCTTGAACAGCATGGAGAAGAAATTACAAAAAAATTCTATGAATTAATGTTCGGCAATCACCCAGAATTATTAAATGTTTTTAATCACGCGAATCAAAAACAAGGAAGACAGCAAAAAGCACTTGCAAATACTGTCTATGCCGCCGCGAAATATATCGATCAATTAGAGGTGATTGTACCTGCTGTAAAACAAATAGCCCACAAACACAGATCTTTAGGGATATTGCCAGAGCAGTACCCAATAGTAGGTAAACATTTGCTATTAGCTATAAAGGAAGTATTAGGTGAGGCTGCTACAGATGAAATCATTGGTGCCTGGGAAAAAGCCTATGGCGTTATTGCCGATGCATTTATTAATGTAGAAAAGGATATGTATGATAAGGCGGGCAAACAGCAAGGCGGCTGGGAGCTGTTCAGAGACTTTAAAATTGAAAAAATCATTAAGGAAAGTGATGTTATTACTTCCTTTTACTTTACGCCAGTCGATGGCGGCCCAATCGCTGATTTTATTCCAGGTCAATACATTAGTGTTAAATTAACTAGTATACCTAACGAAAAAAACACACATATTCGTCAATACAGCCTTTCTCAATCACAAGATAAGTCATTCTATCGCATATCAGTTAAGAGAGAGGATGCAGTTGGAAATAAAGAGGCTGGAATCGTCTCAACTTATTTGCACAATAATGCCAAGGTTGGCGACATCATTGAAATCAGTGCGCCTGCTGGTGATTTTGTATTAGAGGAGCAACAAATAAGTCCAATCGTTCTACTTAGCGGCGGGGTCGGCATCACACCAATGCTTTGCATGCTCCATAACCTAGCTGATAAACAACAAGAAACTACTTTTATCCATGCGGCTATCAATGGAAATGTTCATGCGTTCGTCGATGAAGTCAAGCAAATAACCGAGAAAAATGAATTAGTAAGAAGCTATTACTGCTATGAAAAACCTACCGCTTTTGACAAAGAAAATGGGATCTATAGTAAGGAAGGCTATATTACGTCTGATTGGTTAAATAAAGTTATCAATGATAAAGAGGCTATTGTCTATATGTGCGGTCCGGTCGGCTTTATGCAAGTTATGTATGAAGCATTAATGGAAGCAGGCATCAAAAAGGAAAATATCCGCTATGAATTCTTTGGACCGGCCATGGAATTAAAGGAACCGCAAACAGTATAAGAAAATAAACAATATAGTCGTTGGCTTCATTTCTCTGCGCTAGTGATTACTACGTACATCAAGGCTTGTTCAATGAATCCAACGACAATTTAGTTTTCACATAGAAAAGGCATGACCTCTCTCCAACAGAGGTCATGCCTTTATTCATTGACATACATTTATCTTCTACGATTTCTATTTCTTAAAAATGTTGGGATGTCTAATGCATCATCAGTTTGTTGAGCATAGTTATTTCTAACTGGTTCATGAGAAACTTCTTCTCTTTTTTGTTCACGTTTTACTGGAGTGATTGCAGGTTTTGGCTGTCCAAAAGTTGGCCTAGCAGTCGGTTTTGGATGGGCAATTTCTTCATTAAAGCCAGTTGCAATAACCGTAACGACAATCTCATCATTTAAGTTTTCATTAATAACAGATCCAAAAATCATATTAACATCCTGGTCAGATGCAGTTGCAACAATATCTGCTGCTTCCTGAACCTCATAAAGGCTTAAATTCGTTCCACCAGTAATGTTCATTAATACACCTTGAGCGCCATCAATAGATGTTTCTAATAACGGAGAGGAGATGGCTTTCTTCGCAGCCTCAGCAGCACGGTTCTCTCCGGCAGCAACACCAATTCCCATTAATGCTGAACCTTTGCTGGACATAATTGTTTTTACATCCGCAAAGTCAAGGTTAATTAGTCCAGGCACTGCGATTAAGTCAGAGATACCTTGTACACCTTGACGTAGTACATTATCAGCCTCACGGAAAGCTTCAAGCATCGGCGTACTCTTATCAACGATTTCTAATAAACGATCATTAGGAATGACAATCAATGTGTCAACAGCTTCCTTCATAGAAGCAATACCGCCTGCAGCTTGTGTAGAACGCTTTCGTCCTTCAAAGGTAAACGGACGTGTAACAACACCAACAGTTAATGCACCAAGATCTCTCGCAATTTGAGCGATTACAGGCGCAGCTCCCGTTCCTGTTCCACCACCCATACCGGCAGTAACGAAAACCATATCTGCCCCTCTAAGAGCTTCTTCAATCTGCTCTTTGCTCTCTTCTGCAGCCTTCTTACCGACCTCAGGGTTAGCACCTGCACCAAGTCCACGAGTAAGCTTTCCGCCAATTTGCATTTTCACTTCTGCCTTAGATAAATTTAAAGCTTGAGCATCCGTGTTAACTGCAATAAATTCTACACCTTGTACACCATGTTCAATCATACGGTTAACCGCGTTGTTTCCACCGCCGCCAACGCCGATGACTTTAATCGTTGCCAATGAATCTAAATTAGTATCAAATTCCAACATGACAAATCCTCCTAATTCGACGATATCCCAGAGAACACCCTTTTAAAATAGCTATTCAAAAAAGTATCCGAGGAACTTCTTCACTCTTGATGTAATTTTTTCTTCCGGTTGTTTTTCCGGCTTTTTTGGTTGCGGTTGTTTTGGAACACGCTTTTCTTTAACTTCTGGTACGTGGACGGGTGCTCCGCCCATTGCCATTTTTCTGCCTTGAATCTTCGCATTTTTATATGCAAATTTAATAAGTCCTACAGCAGTCGTAAATTGGGGCTCCCTTACACCGATATAATCTGGTATGGCGATTCGGACCCGATTTTGAAAAATGACTTGGGCTAATTCAAGGATTCCTTGAGTGTTAGCTACTCCACCTGTAAGAACGAATCCTCCAGGCAAGTCTTGAGAACCTAACCTTCTTGCCTCATTTTGAATCATATCGAAGATTTCTTCCATTCGTGCTTCAATGATATCAGAAATTTCCAGCTGATTAAATTGCTGGTGCTGGTCACTCCCAATTATCGGTACACTGAAAACCTCTTCTTCCGACGCATGGTCATAGAAAGCATACCCATACTTCGTTTTTATCTTTTCAGCATCCTCTGTTGATGTGCGTAGACCGATTGATAGATCTTTTGTGATATGGTCTCCCCCTACTGGAAGAACACTTGCAGCTTTTAAATTCCCTTGTTCAAATATGGCTATTGTTGTTGAACCGCCGCCAATATCCACTAGGGCCACTCCGAGATTCTTCTCATCCTTTGATAATGCGTAAGCACCAGCTGCCAAAGGCTGAAGTGTAATATCAAGTATTTCAAGACCTGCACGTTCAACACAACGTAATGAATTATGTAAAATGGTCTTGGATCCAGTAATAATGGTGCCCTCCATTTCAAGGCGTACCCCAATCATTCCACGCGGATCACTAATTTCATCTAAACCATCAACAATAAATTGTTTCGGTATGACATCGATTATATCTCTTTCCGGCGGAATAGAAACTACTTGGGCTGCATCAATAACTCTGGCTACATCTTCATCAGAAATTTCTCTGTTTTCACTTGAAACTGCAACTACTCCATGACATGGCTGCAGCATAACATGGTTGCCAGTGATGCCAACTATCACACTTGTAATTTCCATTCCTATCATTCTTTCAGCCTGTTCAATTGCCTTCCTAATTGAATGAACCGTTTCATCTATATCAACAATGGCACCCTTTCTTAAACCTTCAGATTGCACACTGCCGACACCAATAATATTTAAAGAGTCATTGACCATTTCCCCTATGATAACTTTTACGCTGGATGTACCGATGTCAAGACTTACATATATTTCATTGTTGTTCATTCTATGGCACCTCCTTTTGCTATTCCCGCTTTATTCTAAAATTTAATTTGCTAATGTTATTATTAAATAATTCGGCAAAACTAGCAATTTCCCTTTATAAAAATTAATTTTTTTCAGTTTTTTCACGGCTTACAGACCATTTTGTCAATAATATTCTTCTTATCACCGCAATATTTTGGAATAACCTAACTCCAAATGCAAATACTGCCGCTAAATATAAGTCTACACCAAGATGAACACCTAGAAAAGCCAAACTTGCAGCAAGCAAAATATTAAAAAAGAAACCAGAAACAAAAACCTTTTCATCGTATATGTTTTGAAGCTGAGCACGTATTCCTCCGAATAATGTATCCAATGCTGCAAGCACCGCAATAGATAAATAATTAGAATACTCCTCTGGAATTTTTATTTCGGTAAATAAACCTAGAATAACACCTAATATTAATCCTAATAAAGGAAGCCACATCTTATGAATTGCCTCCTTTGTCTGTGTTCACTGGTTCCATATCTCTTATCCTTATTGTATTTTCATACGCGGGTATTGTAACAATTCCCTCCGGCTTATGAACTTTCACCCTTAGATTATCAATAAAAAATTCATCAGCAGATTTTGATACTTGCATCCTTTTAAACAATTTGTCAGCAGATTTTGCATCTTCAGCAATTACCTTAATCTCGATTGGCAATCGATTTAGGGAATGCCCGTCAACCTTCGTTTCTCCGTTAATATCCCTGATGACCGTTGTGTTAATGAGCCGCTGACCATCAATGGATATGTGCATCGCATTATACATATTTAATTCATTAATCAGTCTTTTTAATAAATCTGGCGAAACAGTTGTTACAGGCTTGCCAACTAAAAGTTCTTCATATACCGGCTCAATATTTAAAATGATCCCATTTCCTTGCACTTTTGTTAACCCTGCTTCTGCTTTTAGTTCACTGAGAGTATCCCTTAGAATTTGTTCTTTGCTTTGCTTAAGTTCAGTTTCATACTTGGCAATCTTTTCTTCATTGGATCGAACTTCACGAATTAATTTGATCTGGAGCTCATTTTCCTTCATGACATCTTCTCTAAGCTGCCAAGTATCTCGTGTATCACGCACCACTGGTTCTTTTACCGTTCGAAATTGAATCGCCACCATAAATCCAATGACAATCGTAATAAGTGTGAAATTTATATTTTTTTTGAATTTGTCCACGTTTTTTACCACCTGACTTTCCAAACTAATTTAAAAATGTGGACGATTTTTGAAACAATGCAACAGATTGCTATATTAACTTCCTAACAAAGGATCCATTATCATCTCGGCTTTTTTTTCCAGAGTAAATAAGATATTATCGTTAACTAATGAATCCTTTACTCCGCCTGTTAAATTCAAAGCTGAGGCTAGGACATCCGCATCTCCAATAGCGGAAATGACGAAGGGTGCTGGATGCTGATAACCGTCAACTTCTATAACCGGACCGTTGCAGAGAATATATGAATTATGGGCTAGCCTTTGTCCATTAATAGCGATAGCAGAAGCACCAGATATATATAATTCATTTATCACCTTAAAGACATGGTGTTCATGAACAATATAATTATTAACATTCACTTCATCTGGATTATAATTCCCATCTGCAAGCGTTACTTCAACACCTTGCCCTTTAACTTTAACCTTACCTAAATACATTCTATACTTTTCTGCATCTTCAGCAAGATTGAAGTAAACTTGGGCCTCTTGTGACATCGCCTTCTCGATTTCACGCACACTTTCTTGCTTTTCATTTAATTCTTTTTGTAATGAGCGGTTCTTTTCCTCTAATTGAACTAATTGATTGCGTAATTCTAAATCTCTTTCCCATTGTTTTCCTGTTATTGCTGTATTGTCGTCTTCGCTTTGAGTTTGATGATATGAAAAAGCAATGATATAGCCTAAAACAAGAAAAACAAGAGAAAAAATGACATGGTTACCCGTCACTTTCAGTTTCTTCTTCAATCTGTTCAGCTCCCTCTTGTTCATACGCTTTGAAATAAGAGCCGACTTCCAAATCAATAATGCCTTTTTTATTTGGGTCCAATTGGCTAATAATTGAAGGGTAGTGTGACATTTTCTCAGAGAAGCTGTTGACTGTCGCGCTTACTTCAAATCCATCATTCATATAAAGAGTCAGATGATATGTATCTGTTTTCTTTGGGGTATGGTGAATTTCAGAAATAGAATTTAATACCACCTCAGGGAGCACTTCAAGCTCATTAATCATTCCATTAAGTTCATTACCTTCAGAAAAGCCAATGAGTATAGGCGCTGTTGCGGGGATTTCAGCAGTTTTATTCTTTTTAAGAACTTTCCCATTTTCAAGAACCGGCAAATAGCTTTTATCTTTCATTATGTAGGCGATACGCTTATATTCATTTATTGTTATTTTAACGGTATTAGGCAAATTCACTTTAATGCTGGCTGATTTTATCTCTGGAAGGTCTTCTAGTTTGCTCTTTATAGCCTTTTCATTTACTTTCCAAATATTTATTTTTTCGGAAAGGCCAGACATAGAAATCAATTCCTCATGGCTGTACGTGGTGCTTCCATTAACTTCGATTTTATTTATATGGCTTAATGGAGATTGGAAATAAATGATAAAAGAAATCAGCGTGAAAAATAACAATAGCAAAAAAACAAGTCTTTTATTAGCTTTTTTTCGCCTTTGTTGTTTAAGCTTTGGAATTCGGTCCTCAAGAGAAACAACCTTTCCTTTTTCCACATCATTCACCTCAAGTATCACACATAATTTTTCCAATTATCCCATATAAATCATAATATAAAAAGGTAGGCTTGTCCTTTTTCATCATTATAATATATAAATGAGAAAACAAACGGCACGAATAGACATGCCGTCTTTCCTAAGTGAATACTGACCTTAGTCCTAGAGTATAATTATATCATAATAAATAGCCCTAGTAAGGATTATTTCCCGTTACTTTCGACCGATTATTTCTACTTCAGTTTCTATTTTTGTCGTATATTTTTCATAAACTTTATCTTTTATATGCTGGATCAACGCCAGGACATCAGCTGCTTTTGCATTCCCTGTATTGACAATGAAATTTCCATGCATTTCCGATACTTTTGCTCCCCCGATAGAAAAGCCTTTTAAACCCAAATCTTCAATTAGCTTACCCGCATAATTGGGCAGTGGATTTCTAAAAATACTGCCTGCACAAGGAAAATTCCACGGCTGTGTTTCTTTCCGGTAATCCTTATTTCTTTGCATTTCTTCAAAAATTTTATTTCGATCCCCGGGCTGTAATTGAAAGACGGCTTCCATGACAATGCCAGGGCGTTTTTTCTGTAAAACGGATGTTCTATAGGAAAATTCCATTTCCTTATTGGATAGCCACTCTACCTTCCCATCTTCAAAAAGGATATGGGCTTTTGTTAATATGTTAGATATATCAGAACCATGAGCCCCAGCGTTCATATAAACAGCCCCGCCGACTGAACCAGGAATCCCACTTGCAAATTCAAGACCGGAAAGGCCTTTTCTGCTTATTTGTGTAGAAAGACTTACGACCGAATGTCCCCCGCCAACCTTTAGCTCTGATCCGTTAATTTCCATATGTGACAAACCTGATCCAAGCTTAATGACTGCACCCTCTATACCTAAATCTGATATTAGCAAGTTAGAACCTCTTCCAATTGCTGTCCATCCTACATTATATTCGCGAAGGAGCTCAACTGTTTTTATTATATTTTCGACAGATGAAGGCTCAATAAACAAATCGGCTGGTCCGCCTATTTTCATAGTTGTATGATTAGCTAAAGGCTCTTGTTCTTTTATTTTTCCAATATTTAATTCATCTAGCTTGTCAATTAATTCGTTCATATTTACCTCCCTTTCTTTTTTAATTCAATTCTAAATTTATTTTAAAATCATTTTATGCAGTTATTTCTTTTAGGCTACTTTCCCTTCTTCTGGGCGAGTTCTTCCATTAGCCTATAAAGTCGATTAGCCGCATCTGGAATCCCTAATTTCTTTGCGGATTTTTTCATGTCCTTTAACTTTACTTCATCCATCAAGATTTGGTCCATTAACTCAACAAGCTTTTTACCTGTCAGATCCTTTTCCAATAATAATTCAGCTGCTCCATGATCGCTTAATGATCTGGCATTCTTCTCCTGATGGTTGTTTGTAACATAAGGACTAGGGATTAGAATACTAGGAATGCCCAGTGAAGTTAATTCAGCGAGGGTTGTAGCTCCTGCCCTGGCAATAGTTAAATCTGTTCCTGCAAGAATTTCCGGCATATTATGTATAAAGGGTTTAATGATTACATTTTCAGGATTTCCAATCAATTCTACTTCTTTTTGAACCTCATCAAAATGTACATCACCAGTCACATACAATATTTGATATGGCTTTTCACCAAGTTCAGCCAATGATTTCAGAACTGCTTCATTAATCGGTTTTGCACCCCGGCTTCCGCCTACGATTAACACGACCGGTATATTTGTTTTTAACCCAGCGGATAGACGCCCTTTAATTCCATCTTTCCCAATAACCTCTGAAGCACGCGGATTTCCAGTTAACTCGACTTTCTCTTGCGGAAAATATTTACTTGCTTCTTCAAAGCAAACAGCAATTCTATCCACATATTTGCTTAGAAATTTATTTGTTAAACCAGGTACGCTATTTTGCTCATGAATGATGGTAGGAATCCCTAGCTTTGCTGCAGCATATACAACTGGCCCGCAGACGTATCCTCCTGTACCGATTACAACATCAGCTTTAAAATCTTTGAGCATCTTTTTACTGTCTTTAACACCTTTTAAAAAACGGAATATCGTTTTTACATTTTCTAATGATAGCTTTCTTTTGAACCCAGTAATATGTATTGATTTAAACGGAATATTTTCTCTTGGGACAAGTTTACTTTCTAAACCATTTTCTGTTCCAATATATAAAAACTCTGCATCTTTAATATCCTTTTGTATTTCTCTTATGAGAGCAAGAGCTGGATAAATATGCCCGCCAGTTCCGCCGCCGCTTATTGCTATTTTCATATGCTCACCTCAAAGCAGAGTGTATTGATTTATTTTCTATCTGTGGTGACCCCATTCGGCTCACACACCCTATTCTACTATATAAAAACTAATGATAATAATGAGATATCATAATGACATGTAAATGTAATAAATTTCTGTGGTTTTTTTTCATTTTCATCTATCCGTAATAAACTTAAATTCAATAGACAAAATAAAAAGAAACCCTGTAGTCAGGGTCAAAAAGTTAATATCGTGAATATCGGCTAATATTTAATAACACACCGACAGCTAAAAGCATAAGTGTTAATGATGATCCGCCATAGCTTAAGAATGGAAGAGTAATCCCAGTAACAGGCATAAGTCCAATGACAACCCCGATATTAATCATGACCTGAATGGCAATCATAGCAATAATACCGACAGCTAGAAAACTCCCAAATAGGTCAGGAGCTCCGAGTGCAATTCTAATTCCTCTCCATAATAATAGAGAAAACAATAAAATTACAAACGATCCGCCAATAAACCCAAGCTCTTCTGAAAGAATGGCAAATATGAAATCTGTTTGCGGTTCCGGGAGATAGAAGAATTTTTGCCTGCTTTGTCCTAGCCCTAATCCAAATAACCCGCCTGGCCCTATTGCATATAAGGATTGAATAATTTGAAATCCGCTTCCCAATGGATCCTCCCACGGATCCAAAAAAGACGTGATTCGTTTGATTCGATAAGGGGCAGATAAGATCAAGGCAACAAATCCTCCAAGACCCAATAAACCAAGACCGAGAAAATGGCTAATTCTCCCCCCTGCAATGAAAATCATAACAAGACAAGTTCCAACCATGACGGTTCCCGTTCCTAGATCTGGCTGCAGCATGATTAATCCAAAAGCCAAAAACACAATCCCTAATGAGGGAATTAATCCTTTTGTAAATGACGTAATTAGTTTCTGGCGCTCGGATAAATATTTTGCAAGAAAGGCAATCATTGCAAGCTTCATAAATTCCGATGGCTGAATCGAAAAAGCTCCGACTCCTATCCAGCTTCTTGAACCATTCCTTACATTTCCAATTCCGGGTATAAGAACTAGCAGTAAAAGGACAAAACATATGATGACTATAACCTTTGCAAAAGTTCTCCACGTCCAATAATCGACATTCATAATAAAAAACATCGCGGCTACCCCTACCCCGGCAAACAGCAGCTGTCTCTTAGCAAAGAAAAAAGAATCATCAAACTTATACTCTGCCCAAATAGCGCTAGCACTATATACCATCGTTAATCCCACTGCAAGCAATGTTAAAGTTACGATGATTAATATTAAATCGGGAGTCGTTCTTTTTGTTGGCAACACAAAACACCTCGAATGCTAGTTTTAGGGCCGTGTAAAAAACGAAGCAATTTTTTGCGAAAGATGACTCCCTAAGCTGCATTTCCCTTATTCGCGTACAAGCCCTCACTTAAGCATATGCACCGCTTGTATAAAAATGTCTCCCCTAACCTCAAAAGTTTTATATTGATCCCAGCTCGCACAAGCTGGCGATAATAATATCACGTCACCCTGTTCAGATAACTGATAGGCTTCAGGAACGGCTTTTTCCACATTATCGACATGCAAAATGGTTTTTATTCCTGCTTTAATGGCAGTACTTTCAATTTTCGGGGCAGTTTCACCAAAGGTTACTACTGCCTTTACGTTTTTGAAATAAGGGATCAGTTCATCAAATTCATTCCCGCGGTCTAAACCGCCAGCCAGAAGAATAATAGGTTCATGAAATGCGGAAATAGCATTTTGTGTTGCTAAAATATTCGTTGCTTTTGAATCGTTATAAAATTTTCTGCTTCCAAATTCTCTTACATACTGCAAGCGATGTTTTACACCTGTAAATGTACGAAGAACCTTTGAAATTGCCTCGTTATCAACTGATGAAAGCTTAGCTGCAGCAATAGCAGATAAAATATTTTCTAAGTTATGAGCACCTGGCAGCGCGATATCCTTCGTCTCTATAATTCTTTCGTTATTAAAGTAAATCCAGCCGTTTTCATGATAAACACCAGAATTTAATGCCCTTTTAACTGAAAATGGAATGATTGTGGCATTTGATTGTGCGGCAACCTCCAACACTTCATCCTGCTCAGCATTCACGATAAAATAATCATCATTTGTTTGATTTCTAGTAATATTTGCTTTCGCTTGAACATAATCTTTTCTTGTTCCATGATAATCTAGATGAGCATCATAAAGGTTTGTTAAAATAGCAATTTTCGGTTTAAATTCATTGATCCCCATCAGCTGAAAAGAAGACAATTCGATTACAATTGTATTGTCGCTCGTTGCCTCCTGTGCGACATCGGATGCTACTGTTCCAATATTGCCCGCAATTAAAGGAAGCTTACCGCCTTCCTTCAGCATTTCATAAATAAGTGTAGTTGTTGTTGTCTTCCCATTCGTACCTGTGATCCCAATAAGCGGAGCTTCAGAAATTTGATAGGCAAGCTCAACCTCTGTAATAATAGGGATCCCCTTCTCAATTGCTCCTGCAATCATCGGATTACGATAAGAAATCCCCGGATTTTTTACAATTAGCTCAAAACCCTCTTCAAGCAGGCCTAGAGGATGCTCTCCACATATAACAGTAATTCCTTCCTCCAGCAGACTTTGTGCCTCTAGATTTTCAGAAAGGGGTTTGTAATCATTTACGGTTACAAAAGCACCGAGTCTATGTAAAAGAGAAGCTGCAGCAACCCCGCTTTTTGCTAATCCTAATACTAATATTTTTTTATGACGATAGCGATTGATCTGTTTCAATTACATCCACACCTCAATATAGATTCCAAGAATTGCGCAAAGCAGGCCTACAGCCCAAAAGGTCACTACTACTCTCCATTCAGACCATCCAACTAGCTCATAATGATGATGCAATGGACTCATCTTAAAGATCCTTTTCCCTGTTGTTTTAAATGAAATTACCTGTAGAATAACAGATAAAGTTTCGATGACAAAAACGCCGCCGATAATAAGTAAAATGATTTCTAGCTTTGTTAAAATAGCAATTGTTGCAATCGCTCCACCAAGCGCCAGTGATCCGGTATCCCCCATGAAAACCTTGGCAGGATGAGCATTGAAAACGAGAAAGCCCAGCACAGCACCTGCTACCGCCACTGAAAAGATGGCAATTTCAAATTGTGATAAACTCCAAGCCAAAACTGCAAACGCTCCAAAGGCGATTGCAGCTGTTCCAGATAATAGTCCATCCAGCCCATCTGTGAGGTTCACAGCATTGGAAAAGCCAACGAGCCAAAATATGATAAAGAGAACATACATCCAGCCTAAATCAAAAGAAAGATTCGTTAATGGAATATGAATGACAGTTGAAAAATCATTTTGCTGAAAAACAAAATAAAAAATAATTGAAATAATAATTTGTCCTATTAACTTCTGCAATGAGGTCAATCCAAGATTCCGCTTCAATGCGACTTTAATAAAGTCATCAAGGAAACCAAGCAGCCCAAATCCGAGTGTCACTAATAGGAGCAAATAAGTCTTTACAGTTGGTTCAGAGAACTTCCCTGTCATCACAAAGGTAGTGATGGTAATCGAGAGAAGGATCATAATTCCGCCCATTGTGGGAGTACCAGATTTCTTTAAATGTGATTGAGGACCTTCCTCTCTAATGCTTTGCCCAAATTTTAATCTTCTCAAGAAGGGAATAAAGATGGGAGAAAGCAGGACTGTTACTAAGAAACTCATGATTATTGTAAAAAATATAACTTTCTCCATCATTTTGCTCCCTCCTTTCCATCCTGGAGCAGATTATTTATTTCTTTCATTTTTTCTGCCATTACAGCAATATCATATGTTGATATGTTTTCTTTAAGAAGTGCTTCATCCGAAAAGAGGAAATTAGTCACTTTAAATTCTGTTTTTTGTTGTTCGTTTAATTTTTCTATATATAATTCCATCATGTCCTTTAAGCCTTTCAATAAGTCATTAGTAAAAAAAATGGGAAAATGATTAGGTGTATATCGGGGAATCTCCACCTCTTCTTTCCACAGGGCAGCAACTGCACCATTTTCAATGGCTTTCTTCAACTCCCCTGCATTCTCGCCAAGAGGGATGAAAACTCCTCTGGATTGGGGCACATCTGAAATTGTCGCGACCGTATGAAAAAAAAGCTCATAATCCTGTATTCCTTTCTTTTTCGGAAACAGTTTCGCTAAATCACCATACGCTAATAACATGTTATCGCTCCTCTATTGCCTCTTTTGCAACTAACCGGTCATCAAAATCATACACTTGATTTCCAATTAACTGATAGGTTTCATGCCCTTTTCCAGCTATTAAAATGACATCACCTTCAGCTGCCATGTTAATTGCATAATTAATTGCTTCTTTTCGGTCAAGAATAACTTTATATTTTTGACCTTTTACCCCAGCTTCCATATCTGCCAATATCACTTGGGGATCCTCACTGCGGGGATTATCAGAGGTGAAAATAGCATTGGTGCCATACTGACATGCAATACTTGCCATTAATGGCCTTTTTGAACGGTCCCTGTCTCCGCCACAGCCAACAATAACAAAAATTCTTTTTGCCGCAATTTGGCTGATCGTTTTCAACACATTTTCTAAGCTGTCTGGCGTATGCGCATAATCAACTATCACCGTGAATTTCTGTCCCGCATCGACCGTCTCAAAACGGCCAGAAACGCCTTTCACTTCTTCAATTGATTGAATGATCGGTTTCATCGGAATACCGGATGCTATCCCTGCACCAATCGCTGCCAACACATTGTATACGCTAAATTTCCCAACTAGCTGCATCGAAATTTGATAAGCTCCAAATGGACTATGTAATTCAAACGATGTCCCGAAAGCTGTCATTTGGATATTTACAGCGCGCAGATCAGCAGGCTGATCAATTCCATATGTTAAGACATGAGCTGATGTTGCTTTTATATAATGATTGGTTACAGAATCATCGTTATTTAGAACGGCATATTTAGGAGGATTATATCGGAACGCACTTCCTAGCTGCGCAAACAAAAGACCTTTTGCATTTCTATATTCATCCATGGTTTTATGGTAATCCAAGTGATCCTGAGTTAAATTTGTGAAAACGGCTATATCAAAATCACACCCGTGGACCCTTCCTTCATCCAAAGCATGAGAAGAAACTTCCATCACTGTAGATTGTACACCAGCATCAGCCATTTGTTTGAAAATCCTTTGCAGTGTAAGGGCATCAGGAGTCGTATTTTTCACTTCCGATATTTTATTCCCTATTTTTGTATACATTGTGCCAATCAAACCAGTCTTTCTGCCATAATCGGATAAAATTTTTTCGATTAAATGGCTTGTTGTTGTTTTGCCATTTGTACCCGTGATCCCAATTAAATGCAGTTTCTTACTTGGCTGTTTGAAAAAGGAGTCAGCTAATAATGACATAGCCCGCCTTGTATTTCGAACGACAATAACTGGTATAGAAAGGTTCATTTCTTTTTCGGAAATGATTGCGGCCGCACCTTTCTTTACAGCAGAGGAGGCAAAATCATGTCCATCTACTGTAAATCCTTTAATACAAATAAACAAGCTGCCTTTTTCCACTTTACGACTGTCATTTTCTATTGAAGAGATGTCAGGATTTTCTCCGCTATATGCCATGTAGGGCTGCAAATCATGCAAAAGCGTATGTAATTTCATTTCGTCATCCCCTTAACTCTTAGACTTTACATACTATAATCCAAACATATCAGAAACAGCCAAAAATCGTAACGATTTTCATTTTACATGAAAAGCTGACATTTAGCTATTTGAATTTCTTTAGGTATAGAAAAATAAATGAGCGGCGTTTTATTAAAGGCCGCCCACTTTTTTAGATTATTATTATATTATTCTTCCTTGCCAAAATAAAGTCTTATCGTGGATCCTTCTTTCAGCTTAATTCCCGGTTCTGGTGTTTGCTTTACTACCTTGTTGCCTTCCCCGCTAGCATCTATTTTCAAATTAATATACAGTTCACCGAGCTCTGTTTTTGTTATTCCGACTAAATCCGGCACTTCAATCATCGGAACATCAGGCCATGTAAGCTTTTTCTCGATTTGTTTTTCCCTTGGCTTAACTCCCATTGCACGCAGACTATCTTCCATGATGTCTCCTACAATCGGGGCAGCAACAACTCCCCCAAATTGAACGGTTCCCTTTGGATTATCTACAGCAACATATACAACTAGCTGCGGATCATCAGCTGGGGCAAAACCGATAAATGAAACGATATGGTTGTTTTCAAGGTATCTCCCGCCTTGGGCCTTTTGGGCTGTTCCGGTTTTTCCTCCCACTCTGTACCCGTCAATAAATGCTTTACCGCCCGTACCTTGGGCAACAACACTTTCAAGGGCATATCTAATTTGATCTGATGTTTCTTTCGAAATCACTTCCCTTTTGACTGTAGGCGTTTTTCTCATCACAATTTCACCAGTTATTGGATCAATGAGCTCCTTTGCTACATATGGCGTATATAGCGTTCCTCCGTTAATAGCAGCTGATAGAGCAGTAACCTGTTGAATGGGAGTGACTGAAACCCCCTGTCCAAAAGCAGTAGTCGCCTGTTCAACCGGCCCCACTTTATCCATATTAAACAAGATGCCCGTTCCTTCTCCTTGAAGATCTATTCCTGTTTTTGCCCCAAATCCGAAGTCTCTTATATATTTAAATAATGATTCTTTTCCTAATCTATCACCGAGCTCAACAAAGCCAGGGTTACAGGAATTTTGAACGACTTCTAGGAATGATTGACTGCCATGGCCGCCTTTTTTCCAGCATCGCAATCTTGCCCCGCCCACCGTTACATAGCCAGGATCATGGAAATGCTCTTTTTGCAGATCAACTTTCCCTTCCTCCAATGCGGCAGCAAGCGTTATGATTTTAAATGTAGATCCTGGTTCAAATGTACTCCAAATTGGAAGATTACGGTTATAAACTTCAGGCGAGACATTCCGGAAATTAGCTGGATCGAAATTTGGTCTGCTAGACATTGCTAATATTTCTCCATTATTCGGATTCATTGCGATAGCAATTATCCCATCTGGGTTATAAGTCGCTTGAGCATTATCCAATACCCGTTCCATGATGGTCTGAACCTTAGAATCTATTGTTAGCTTTAAATCTAATCCATCTTCAGGAGGATCATAATCGTCAGCCATATCATTCATCCGCTGACCTTTGGCATCAGCATAAAACTTTACAGAGCCTTTCTTCCCTTGTAATTCTTTATCATAAAATAGTTCTAACCCCATGAGTCCCTGATTGTCAATGCCTGCAAAACCTAATACATGTGACAAATCATGGCCAAAAGGGTAATGCCTTTTTGAATCTTCACCAAGATAAACACCATCTATATTCAGTGATCTTATTTCTTTTGCTTTTTCATGGGAAATTTTCCGTCCCTCTTTTAACTTTACATCCTTCGCAACCTTTGTTATCTGAGAATATATTTTTTCTTTAGATGCGTTTAAGACAGTTGCAAGTTTTTCTGCTGCATCATTTGGATCTTTTATTTGACGCGGAACTACATATATAGTAGGCGCACTGACGTTTGTTGCAAGCGGTACCCCATTCCGGTCAATGATTTCCCCTCTTTCAGGTTCAAATGTAATATCCCGGCTCCATAACTCCTTTGCCCCATCCGTTAATGCACTGCCCAAATAGAATTGAACATATCCAAGCCGAATATCGATAATAAAAAAAATTAACATGCCTGCGACTAAAGCGATTGTTAACCTTTTTCTCACAGTTACATTAGAAACACGCATACACGAACGTTCCTCCTTAAGTTTTTGGCTCGTTCCAATATATGCTTGTACCCATTTAAATAGAATAAGAAAAGCGGAGGCGCTGGAGCCAGACAATAAAAAAAAGACCAATAGAACATTGGACAAATAATCAAGAGTTTTGATTATTTGTCCATCTATTTTGTTATGGTCTTTAGTTCCTTATTTAATCTTTCACTTCAATCGTTTCTTCCTCGTTTTCTTCTTCTGTTTGATCCTCTTCGTTCACTTTGTATTTTTCTGCCGGTGGCTCTAATTCTACTATTAAATATTCACCTTCGTTAAATAACGCACCAGGTTTTAAATTTTGCTTCTTTACATATCCATTTCCAACAGAATTTAGCTTTAAATTTCCTAGCTTCGCAATTTTCATTACATCTCTCAATGACCAGCCAGTCATGTCTGGAATCGTTAATTGCCCATCCGTTCGAAGGATAACCTTTTCTTTTGAAAGCAAATTTGAACTTGCATCAGGAAGCTGTTTTAATATCTGATTGCCTTTTCCAATAACAATCGGTTCCATCCCTTTGCTATTCAATTGTTTAATAGCCTCTTCGGTTGTTAGCTCGGTCACTTTAGGAATTAAATCATAATTTGGTTTTGATTGCACAACTGGATCAATATTCAAATATTGCAGACTGCTCTTCATAACCGGATTAAATATATCAGCAACTGGAATGGCTCCGCTCGTATAAATATCAATTTCTGGCTGCTGGACTGCCACATAGACAACTAATTTAGGGTCATCCTTTGGGGCCATTCCTAAAAATGAAAACACATAGTTTTGACGGCCAGTTAAATACCCGCCTTTAGGATTAGGAATTTGTGCCGTCCCTGTTTTTCCAGCTATATCGTACCCTTCAATATTGTAATAATTGAAGCCTGTGCCCTTAGGTGAGGATACAACCGTACCTAATATGTCTCTAACTTGTTTGGCAGTGTTTGCGGAAATAGGCTTCCCTGCAACTTCAGGCTCGGTTTTATTAACAATTTTATCGTCGCTGTTAGGATCGACAATTCTGCTAATAATATGAGGCTTCATCATATTCCCATCATTGGCAACAGCAGTAGCTGCCTGTACTTGCTGGATAGGAGTAATAGCTGTACCCTGCCCAAAGCCGGTTGTTACTTTCTCCAATGGCCAATTATAAACGATTTTACCCCCAGTTTCTTTCGGCAATTCAATTCCTGTAGGCCTGTCAAAGCCAAAACTCGTTAAATATTTTTCATAGCTGTCAAAGCCCAGCTTATCTTTCACAAGTATTGCGAATGCAACGTTGGATGAGCGCTGAACTCCTTCTAAATAGGAAATTGTCCCCCATCCACGGCCATCGTTCCAGTCTCGAACAGGTCTTGACTTCTTATCTGCCGCATATTGACCTGATTTAAATGAATCGTTTGGGTTGAAAACTCCCTCTTCAATTGCCGCTCCTAAGGTGAAGATTTTCATCGTTGAACCTGGCTCAAATGAATTCTCGATGATCTCATTATGCCAAGTCTCACTAATCCCGTCCTTCGTCATTGGATGAAATGAAGGCCTTTGTCCCATTGCGAGGATTTCTCCGGTTTTCGGATCTGCCACAACCGCAAAAATTTTCTTCGGCTTATATTCGCTATCTACTTTATTTAAAGAATCCTCCAGAAAGGTTTGGATTTTCTTATCGATCGTTAAATAGACGTCCTGGCCATCACGGGCGGGAGTAACATGCTCCGCACTGTCGGACAATAAGTATCCCCAAATATCACTTTCGTATTTAACCTTGCCATTTTCCCCTGTCAAAATGTCATTCAGACTTTGCTCTAAACCGAGCATCCCCACTGTATCCGTTCTATTCTTTTCAGCTTCCTTTTTTTCTACATAACCAACTAAATGGGAAGCAAATACGCCATTAGGATAAAAACGCTTCGTATCTTTAATGAAGGTAATCCCCGGAAGCTTCAATTCTTCTATTTCTCTTTTCTTCTGGTTTGTTAAATCTCGGCCTGCTTTCCCGAATTCAACCTGAAAAGGCTTTTCATTACTATCAGGTTTTAATTTAGTTAAGAGTCTATAAATATCCGTTTCATTCATTTCAATTACTTTTGCCAGTTCTCTTGCCGTTTTTTCTGGATTTACTACATGATGGGGCTTTTTATCATTTGTAGTCATTTTCTCATCTAAAATCGCAACAAGTTTATATGAGTTCATATCAGTTGCGAGGACCTCTCCATTTCGGTCAAATATCGTCCCTCGCCTTGCTTCTATTACCCTTTCATTTTCATATTTTTGCTGTGCCTTTGCTGCTAGAACATGCCCCCGGATTTCACCTGTTATTTGTATGGAGATAAAGCGGTAAACTAAGACAAAAAAGAGCAGACCAAATATTACAAATAATATCGCTGCTCCAAAGTTAATATTTGGCTGTTTTTTAATCATTAATCGTGGACAACCTTAACATTGTTTTCATTTAATTTCAGCCCTAGCTCCTTCGCCTTTTCCCAAATCCGTTCGTATGTACTTAGTTCGCTTACCTGCATTTCTAGATCTCCATTTACCCGCTTCTGTTCCTGAATAACTACCTTTGTATCTTGAATTTCTTTATTGATTTCGTAAATTGCCGCTTGATTAGAAACAATATGAACTGCACCAAAACAAACAATCCCTGAGAAAACTAAACCTAAAACTTTTTCCCCTGGTGAAAGCCACGGATTTCGTTTCTTTACCTTCTTTGGTGCTTGTACCATTTGTTTCTGTTGCTGTTCATGTCCCCGCTCTTGCTGGAGTTTCCGCGCTAGGTTTCCCATTTTACCCCTCCTGTTATGGTCTCTATTTTAGTTTTCAATCATAATTTTTCGGCAATTCGAAGCTTTGCTGATCTAGCTCTATTATTCATCTCCAGTTCCTCTTCAGATGGAGTGATTGGCTTTCTTGTAATTAATTTAATGACTGGTTTGTATTCATCTGGAATAATTGGCAATCCGGGAGGGAGATTAGGTGTTTCGCTCGCAGATTTAAACGAAACCTTGCAAATCCTATCCTCAAGTGAATGAAATGTAATGACACTAATCCTGCCTCCGGGCTTCAAAATATCAATTGCCTGCTGCAAGGATCTTTCAAAAACCCCTAATTCATCATTTACTGCAATACGTATTGCCTGAAAAACTCTTTTTCCAGGGTGTCCGCCTTTTCTTCTTGCGGGGGCTGGAATAGCTTCCTTAATCAATTCAACGAGCTTGCCTGTTGTTTCGATTGGGGATACTTCCCGTGCAGCTTCAATTTTTCGGGCAATTTGCTTTGAAAACTTCTCTTCCCCATATTTAAAGAAAATCTTAACTAAATCACCATAGCTCCAATGATTAACGACATCATAAGCAGAAAAGTCCGCTTCCATGTCCATTCTCATATCTAATGGGGCATCATGATGATAGCTGAAGCCTCGTTCTGGTGTATCTAATTGAGGGGATGAAACACCTAAATCATACAATACCCCATCAACTTGATAAACTCCCAATTTTTCCAATTCCGCTTGAAGATGTTCAAAGTTGCTTTTAATAATTGTGATTCGATCACCATATTTTGCAAGCTTTTCCTTAGCATGTAAAATAGCTGTATCATCTTGGTCAAAAGCATATAGCTTTCCATTTCCTGATAGCTTGGACAATATTAATTCACTGTGTCCCGCCCCGCCTAATGTACAATCAACATACACGCCTTCAGGATGAATATCCAAACCATCTACTGTTTCTTTCAGTAACACTGTTGTATGTTCAAACATGATGTCCACCTCTTTTTCCTGCTGAATGAAATTAAATATCAAACCCAATCATATTCTCTGCAATTTCAGCAAAAGATTCCTCTGAATCAGAGAAATAATCCTCCCATAGACTTTTACTCCATATTTCAATCCTGCTGGAAACCCCTAATACGACACATTCTTTTTCCAAGTTTGCATATGAAGCCAGGGGGGATGTTATATTTATTCTTCCTTGTTTATCAATTTCACATTCTGTAGCACCAGAAAAGAAAAAACGGGTAAATGCGCGAGCATCTTTTTTTGTTAGCGGTAAGCCTTTAAGCTTTTCTTCTAGCAGCTTCCATTCATCCATTGGGTACCCAAACAAACATTGATCCAAGCCGCGTGTTAGGACAAATGATTCTCCTAACCCATCACGGAATTTAGCAGGTACAATTAAACGGCCCTTATTATCAATGTTATGATGGTACTCGCCCATGAACATGCCCACTAACCCCACTTTCTTACTCAAATGTACCACATTCCCCCACTTTCCTCCACATATTTTTAAAATTCTATGATTGGCTTTAAAATCCTTTAAAAAAGATTGGCGATCTCCTTTTTTTCGTTCGTCTTTTCCCTACAAATCTTAGCACCATATTAAAATCCTCACTGTTCTTCAACAAAAAAAGACTTCATCCTATAGGATAAAGTCTTTTTTTGGCAAATATTTGACCTCTTATATTTTAATTAATTTATGGGTGCCATCAAATGTAAAGCTATGTTCTAATAAGTTATGAATTAAGTTAAATCCATACTGATTAATAAAGTATAAACCATTCAACATCCGTTCTTGGGGTGAACCTAGTGGCCTGATGGCATTCTCTACCCTTGAAAACTTATTTAATAATACGTCATATTTCAATTGCTCTGCCTGGTCTAGCTTTGCTTCCATAAATTCCAGCTGCTTGATCAGTAAGCCTTCATTCTTTTTAAGAAGCGGCACTAAGCCTCTATCCTTTTTCATTAAATAGTTTTCCATCATTTCATAATTTTGTAGAAATTCCTGCTTTGTTTTAAGGAAAAGCTCTTTCAGCTGCTGATCCTTAATTGATTGCAGAAACTGAAGCCTTTCCTTTTCTGCACCAGAAATTAATACTTCTTCCAAATCAAGTCCAAGCTCAAGTATATTTGATTCAATCGAGCGCTCTAGGAAGGTAATATTAAGACGAGGTACGATTGGAGGCATTCTTAAATCAAAATGTTCAAACGCCAATTTCAACTCTGCCCAGTAAGCAATTTCTCCAGGCCCAGCAATGAAAGCAAGTGTTGGAAATAGCCATTCTTGCATGATCGGTCTAGTTACTACGTTATTGCTAAGCTTTTCCGGAAACTCCTGTGCGAGATCAATCAAGCTTTGCCGGGAGATTTGAAATGTTCCATCTTTTCCGCTGAACATATCCTTATCCTCATCATACTCTAGGAGGATTCTTTCAAAATGATCTTCATCATAATAAAATATGTTTGCAGCATGATTGCTTATTTCAATCATATTTGAAAAACCATCTTCTTTAAGTTCTGATTGCTGTGATAATACCGATTTCGTGATCTCTTTAAAGCTTGTTATTTGCTTGACAAAATACTCCTTTTCAAGACTTCGAAGTTTTCGGTCCCCTGAATCAATGATTAAGAGTCCTGTATCCTTAAACATCTGCATGATAAGATAAGCAAAAAAATCAACAAATGATTCGGATTTGCTGATGGCTTCTTCCATTTTTCCCAGGAGGTCTAGCGTATGTTCAGTTTCCCCAAATGTTTGAATAATCGCTTCCACCCATTTAAGACACTGTTCACGGTCAATCGATATATCAGAGACCATGCGTTTATCCCGTATTTTTTCCGGATAAACTTTCTTTTCGATTCGATAGTTGTTCTCAGCATATACATGGTTCACTTCTTGATAATCATGGTCCTCGCCTGCAATCCAAAAGACTGGGATAACCGGAATATTTAATTCCCTCTCCTTTTGCTTTGCCAGGCTTACAATCGAAATAATCTTATGTATACTATAAAGGGGTCCAGTAAGTATCCCCGCCTGCTGACCACCAATAATAACTGTACTATTTTCCTGCTTCAGCTTTTGGAGAGAAGACTGAACCATTTCAGAGCCTGGAAATTTAGACATGTAATGTTCAATGTGAGCTGCAAGTTCCTCTCTCATATATGAACGTTTCAATAATTCTCCTCGGCGTTTTTCAAAATCCTCGTGATCATTGTATCGATAATGAAAATATCTCTGAATACTCGGTGTTTGTTCTAAATATTCTGTTGCAAATCGGTTTGTCGCCGGTAAGGAGAGATTTAAAATCTCCATTTAAGTCTTCCTTTCTCATCCACAATTTTCATTAATAGGCTAATACTTGCATATTAATCAATCTTTTTATTCTTCATTTGTTTCCATATGAGTATAGCATTGTCTGATTTAAAATGAAAAAGACTTTGCTCAAAATAAAATTAACCCCCTGCTACAAATCCGCTCACACTTTGAATTAACCCAATTACCATTAATACAATATAGGCGATAAAAAACACGAGAAAATTAAATCGCCAAAACCCTTTGAAAACTAGCGGCAAATTTATTTCATGTTTGATTTTCCAATGAAGTAAGACGAAAATAATAGCTAATACAAGCAAGGATAAAAAAATAACCCATAAAAAAGATTGTTCCCAAATGGCCAGTATTAAATAATGAACAGAGATGATAAACAGGAAGGTACTTACATCTAGAGCCATGTGTACTGATTGTTTATGCTGCCTTGTCACTTGCTTACAAATAATGAATACGAGAAAATAGCCTAATAATGGAATGGTAATAAATGTTGCAATGACTAAAGATAAAAATGATACCATTCATACGCCTCCCTTCCTTAATACTCCTTGCCTTTTATCGAATGATAAAAAAACTCAGTAAGAGGAGCATGCACTCCAATATCATCTGCCTTATCCAGAACATAGCCTAGAATCGCATCCACTTCAGTCAGTCGATTACCATCTAAATCTTGGAGCATGGATGAACGATTAGCAGCTGTTTTTCTGCATACATTTTCAAGATGTGTTAGTGTCTCATCTTGATTCTCCATATATAAAATAGAACTAATTTCGTTAAACATTTGCTTAAAAAGCTTATTGTAATACGGATTGTCAAGCAGTTCACCATTGCGGACATTTAAAACTGCAGTTAAAGGATTAATAACCGAGTTAACAACGAGTTTGTTTACTAGCATGCTTTCATAATCTTTTTCTGCCGTAAACGGAAAGCGTTCTGCAAATTGATTTGCAATTTTCTTCATAATGTTTAAAGAATGCCCCTTATAAATAGCTATCCTCGTCAGCCCACTCCCGGTATGAATCACATGATTTAAACTTTCTTTCCTAGCCCCATGCTCAACTGATCCGACATAAACATTATTCGCCTTAACCGAATCCAATAATTTTATATGCCCCATTCCATTTTGCAAAAATAAGAAAGATCCTTTATAGCATGGGGCTGCTTCTGCCATTCTCTGCAAAATATCGGGCAAATGATATTGTTTAACAGCTAGGATCGTTAAATCTTCATTTCCTTCCCAAGAAGAAAACGTTGCAGTATTAATAGAATGAACAATCTTTTGTTCATTTTTTTCAAAAATTAATCCTTCAGATGATAAGCAATGCTCCTGTTCCTCAGAACGGACATATAAGCAAACATGATGATATTCATTTAGATAATGGGCAAATAGAAGGCCTAATGACCCTCCGCCAATAATTGCAATTTTCATAACATCCACTTCACTATCTATGTATTTAGTCATATTTTAACAGAAAAATGAAAAAAGGTAATAAGAAAGACGAGGAATAAGAGAATAATTATATGGATATTTAGGATTGATTACAATTTCTTGACTATTTGTTATATAATATTACTATGAGAAGAAAGCGCCTACATTTTTTAGAGAAAAAATCCTAATTTTCACAAAAGGATTAACAGGGAGGAAAATTTATGGCTTACACGGTTGAGAAATTGGTTATTAATTATAAAACACTTGAAGAGTTTAAAAAATTTAAAGAATATGGCTTACAAGAGCTTTCTATGCTTGAAGATCTGGAAGCAAATATTATTGAGAACGATAGTAAGTCTCCGTTCTATGGAATTTATTTTGGAGATAAGCTAGTTGCAAGAATGAGCCTTTATCAAGTTGAAAAAAACTTTGACAGATATTTCGAGCCTGCTCAAGATTACTTAGAATTGTGGAAATTAGAAGTAATTCCTGACTATCAAAATAAAGGCTATGGAACAGGACTTGTTGAATATGCGAAAAGTTTAGGGCTGCCAATTAAGACGAATCCAAGAGTGAAATCAGCTGAATTTTGGCAAAAAATGGGCTTTTCTTCTGTTCATTATGACATGGAAAGAGATCGTGGAGAAAACCCTTTAGTATGGTTTCCAGAAGGGGTTAAAGAGCAGACACATTAAAGCGGAAATATGAACGAAGCGGACAAAAATATGTCCGCTTTAATTTTTTTGATTAAATTTTTTGCTGACTATCTTCGTTTTTGATTGCCACCATTTTTCTTGCTCTTTCCATAATTTCAATTAATGACTTGTATTCCTTTTCAATTGCGTTTAATTCTTTAATTAAACGTTCGTTTTCTGATGCAAGATAATACAGTTGCTTTTCAAGCTGTTGAATTCTTGCTTCATTTGTTTTAATATCTTCACTTTGTGAACTAGACTCTTCAGCTTTATGATAAAGATTCTTTAAGTAGCTGATCAAATCTTCAAATTCCAACGGTTTTTCATTTCCATGAGAAACTTCTGCAGGAACTTCAAGATTTTCAGCTACGTAATCATTTTCCTGTAACTTTTCTGACTCTTCTGCTTGAGGGTTGTGCTTTCTTTCCTTCCGCTGTCTTTTGGCTAGATCAATACCAGATTTATATTGTTTTCTTACATAGGAATTCCAGCGAAATCCGCAAGCTGCTGCTGTTCTTGAAAGTTGCTTCCCTACCTTTTCAAAAGCCTGAAGCTGTGTACCCCCCTCTCTAATATGGCGAAGCACCAATTCAGCAAGAAGTAAATCTTCATCGTGAGTCCAAGCATCTTGTCGAGTTGAAGACATCAGAATATCCCTCCTAGTGTTTTTTATTTATACATATGCTTATGCTAGAAAAGATAGACTGATATCCTAAACGATTATCGATAAAGAATGTAGAAAAACCTTATTTTTTCTCTAAAAACTTGTCTACTTGCCGATGATGTGCGTCACTCTCCCATAATTTCGCACATCTCCTTACCTCTTCCTGCACTCTCTCTTGAAGCCTGGACTCATTCCATTTATGAATAAACATTGCCTTATAGGCTTTTAACACATCTGACTCTAAACTAAGTATAGGATTTAAGTATTTTCTGGCGTTTTCTAGAAGATCACCTTCAACAATAGATTGAACAAACCCTAGTTCTTTTAATTGCTCTGCCTCATAAGTGCGAGCTCCCATGAGCATTTTCATCGCATTCGCAGGCAAAAGCCTCTCAGATAGAAAGGTTCCGCCGCCCCAGCCAGTTGTAATAGCCAAAGAACCTTGGATAAACCCAGCTTTAACATGCTTGCTTGCAATACGAAAATCACAGGCTGAAGCTAGCTCACAGCCTCCTCCAACAGCAGTTCCGTTCAGCAGGGCAATTGTAGGCTTTGGCAACAGGAGTAGCTTGACTAGTAAATCGGACATTCTACTAAGCATCTCATAGGCTTCCTCCTCTGTTTTTAAACGATGAAAAATGGATAAATCTCCACCTGAACAAAATGCCTTTTCCCCTTGACCTGTTATAGCCAGAACTTTAATATCCTCTTCACTAGCTAGAGAAAGGGCTTTTTCTAAACCGGCCATTATTTCATAACTGATTGCATTTCGCTTATCCGGTCTGTTGATCGTAAACACTAATAATCCATCTGCATGCTTTTCCAATATGTATGAGTCCATGAGATCCTCCATCAACCATAAATTGTTCATTTCTCCTTCTAATAGTAGCTCAAAACGACAAAAGCACAAGAACATATAGTTCTTGTGCTTTATCTGAATGGAAATTAGTTATTAACAACTTCTTTTCCTTTGTATGTTCCGCAAGCCTTACATACGCGGTGAGCAAGTTTCATTTCACCACAGTTTGGGCATCCTACCATACCAGGTACCTGTAATTTAAAATGGGTACGACGCTTTCTTTTCGCAGTTTTAGAAGTTCTTCTAAAAGGTACAGCCATTAGTCCCACCTCCTTAAAGAGATTTAGAGAGTGTAGTTTTCCTCCAATTATGAATCGGAAGAAGGATCACTTTGATCAAAAAAATTAGCAAGTCCAGCAAGACGAGGATCTATCTTATCCTTTTTATCTTGCTCATGAATGACCTCCCAATCCTTTCCAGACTGAGGAGCTCCTTCTTCACTGCTATCTTCGCAGAAAACTTGCATTGGAACCTCGAGTAACAGGATCTCATGAATGACCGGCATCAGGTCAATCACATCACCTTTTACTTGGTAAACTTCCTCATCGGTTTCATAATCTAAACCTTTTAAGAGAAAAGTTTCCGTTGTTTCTACATTAATTGGATAGCTTACGTCAACTAACGTACGAGAACAAGGAAGAATTAACTTCCCTTCCATTTTCAAATGGAAGGTTGCCTTTGCGGAATCAATATCCACTCGGCCAGTGATCCTCATCGGTGATGCATCTCTAATTGTCGGATCAATATTTTTAATCTCGTCAACTTCAACTAATTCATCGATGAGCAATTCCTTGCTTCGATATTTTTGTAACTGACTTAATGTCCATTTCATATAAATCACCCCAAGGCAACAAAGGTAATTATAGCTTTCATATAATTATTTGTCAATAAAATTTCTTTACAGTATAATGTGTTCATTATCAGATTATTTAAACGTTTGGCTCGGTTAAATTTGATTGTTGATTTCCGTTCCAGGCACTTCGCTATCCGCGGGCGACTGCCGAGCCTCCTCGACACTTCGTGTCTGCGGGGTCTCGCCTTACTCGCTTCTCCCGCAGGAGTCTTCGTGCCTTCCACTGCAATCAACATGTGTTCTAAAATTTACATGTATTTAATACTGCCAAACTTTTTATCCTTTCTGCTTTTCTATTATCCTTCACCTTTACACCCCATTTTAAACTAATGTAAGGAGTCAAAATGAAAATGAATGCAGTTGGCGTAGTTGTAGAATATAACCCTTTTCATAATGGTCATGCTTTTCATTTGCAAGAAGCAAAAAAATCCGCAGATGCCGAAATCGTTATTGCTGTAATGAGCGGTAATTTTCTTCAGAGAGGCGAACCCGCACTAGTATCAAAATGGAAGCGTACAGAGATGGCATTAAAGGCGGGTGCAGATATTGTTTTTGAACTGCCATATGCCTTTGCTACACAGCAGGCTAATTCTTTCGCAAGCGGTGCTGTTTCCATTCTCGACGCTGCAGGATGCGATTCACTTTGCTTTGGAAGTGAATCAGGAGATATTGAAAGCTTTTACCGGGCAATCTCCTACATTGAAACGAATAATGAACATTATCAGAGGCAAGTGAAAAGTTATTTAGAACTAGGAAATAGTTATCCAAAGGCATCTTCCTTAGCTTTCCATGATTTAAACCGAGAAAAAGATTTGCTTGATCTGTCGAAGCCTAATAATATATTGGGTTTTCAATATATAAAGGCTATTCAAAAACAAGATGCTTCTATTCAGCCCTTAACTGTGTCTAGAAAGAGTGCAGATTATCATGACGCACATTTTGCTTCTGAGACAATTGCTAGTGCGACTAGCATTAGAAAAGCCTTATTCTCTGAAGAAGGCAACATCGCCGACCTAAAACAATACATGCCTGAAACCACTTATCAAGCGCTGCTAAATTACAGACAGGAATTCGGGCTTTTTCATCAATGGGAAACCTATTGGCCGTATTTAAGGTATAGGATTCTACATTCCACTTCGAAGGAATTAAGCTTTATTTATGATGTTGAAGAAGGCCTGGAAAACCGTCTTGCTGCTGCGGCACTCGTATCGAATAGTTTTGACGAATTTATGAAAAAAATAAAAACGAAGCGGTATACGTGGACAAGGCTTCAAAGAGCCTGTGTACATATTTTAACAAACACTAGAAAGAATGAAATGGATAAACATGAAGAAAAGGCAGCATATTTACGCCTTTTAGGCATGACTTCTAATGGGAGAGTATACTTAAACAAAAATAAATCACAACTGCAGCTGCCCTTAATCTCAAAACTTTCTTCTGTACAAGGGGAACTTCTGGCACTTGATATTAAAGCTTCCCGGATTTATTCTATGGGGGCAATCGGAAGTGCCCAGCAGCGCCTTTTGGAATTGGAATTTAAGCAGCCGCCAATTTTCCTTGATTAAAAAACTTCAAAATCAAAAATAGCGGCTTATGCCGCTATTTTGATTTTAGTTTATTTAAATAGTCAATGGCTTCATCAAATGTATCAACGGGAACAATTTTCATTTTTGTCCCAATATCCTTCGCTGTCTTTACTGCCGCATTATAATTAGAATCTTGCGCTCCACTTTCATTTGGAGCAAAGAAAATTTCTGCACCAGCTTTATCAGCAGCAACAATTTTTTGCTCAATTCCTCCGATTCTTCCAATTACTCCATTCGAGTTAATCGTTCCGGTTCCGGCAATTTTGTATCCCCTCGTATAATCTTCTTCCACTAACTGATTATATATTTCCAATGAGAACATAAAGCCTGCAGAAGGTCCGCCAATATCCTCGCTGTTTATCGTTACATTAGGATTTACCTCAATTTCCTTATCGTCCACTAAAGAAATCCCTACACCAGGTTTTCCTGTCTCTTGGAGCATTTGCAAGGCAATCTTCGTCTCATTTATTTTCTTTTGGCGTTCATAAGTAAATTCAATTACGTCACCCTCATTTTTTCCGGCTATATATTTGATAAATTGATCTGATGACTCAAATTCATTGCCGTCAACTTTAAAGATGCGGTCACCCGCTTTCAGTTTTCCATCAGCAGGCATACCAGGCTTTACATTCAAGACAAAAATGCCATGATATTTATAATGAATCGGAATATTCGCTTTCTTATAAGCCGTCTCAATCGCAGATTGTTTGGAAGAAGACATTAAATGAAGCTGCCGAACATTATATTCCTCAACCGTTTCGTTTTCTCTCCTAATTTCATCAATTTCGTATAGTTCATGATACGGGTTCAGCTTTGCCATCGCATATGAATATATATTTGCTTTCCCCATCCTCACGGTCGTCAGCATGAAGCTTCCTGCTTCCTCATATCCATTTTCAACTTGAACGATTGGTCCAAGCTCTTTAGCTAAGCCAGGCTTAGACACATAGTAGGGCAATGTATAAAAAGAACTTATTATTAGAATGATTACTGCGGTCATGAAGGAACGTATAATATATTTATTTCTCATTCACTTGCAGGCTCCTTCCACTGGTCGATTATTTCTTTAATTTGTTTAATATGCTTTCTCGTTTCTTCTTCCCCGATTCGAATGATATCTTCAATATTCGTAAATGCTCTTGCACTATACATTTCAACCCTTGGCTTTATCATAAAATCCGAAACAATTTCCCGATGAGTGACTAATTCCATCTGCAAAATATCCAAACTTTGCATAATTACATCGTAAATGGATGTTATTTCTGCATTTGTTTTGACATGTGACACATCTATCGCTATAACAATATCGGCTCCCATCTCCTTAACAACTGAAACAGGGACACGGTCAACAACCCCTCCATCTACAAGGAGACGCCCATTAAGTTTCTCAGGAACAAATATCCCAGGAATAGATATACTGGCACGAACGGCATCCGCAATGGGACCTTTGTCAAAGATTACCTTTTCGCCAGTCATTAAATCAGTTGCAACTACCTTAACTGGCAGCTCTAATTGCTCTAAATGTTTGCCGTGAGTAAATATGCGTATAAGCTCCTTCACTTTTTTCCCCGCAATAAAACCCATTTTTGGAACAGTAAAATCCAGATAATATTTCCGTCTAAATGCCGTAGCTAATTTATAGAGGCGATTAATATCCAATCCAGCCCCATAAAAACAGCCCACCATCGCGCCCATACTGCTCCCAGCTATAAAATCAATCGGAATTCCTTCTTCCTTCAATACTTTAATAGCTCCTAAATGCGCAAATCCTCTAGCTCCTCCTGACCCAAGTGCCAATCCGATTTTCGGCCTTTCCAAAAAAGATTCCTCCTTCGAGGCAATTTTTCTTTGTGTAATGAGCTTTGTGCTTCATGTAAGGTAATTAAAGATTCATGTTCAATCTTATGGTCTATTTTACTGTTCTATGAGTATATTGATTTATAGAGGACAAGGCATATTTGCAGTAACAGCCAGTTCAACTTTTGAGGGAGGCTCTGCCTAGTGTTACGTTCTAAAATAAAAACAATCGTTCTTGCCTTATCCGTAACGATGATGGCCATATCACTTATTTCTTTTCCTCAAGAGTCTGTAGATGCTTCCATAAGGGGCTTGAACATGTGGTGGGAAATCGTATTTCCTTCCCTTTTACCTTTTTTTATTGTTTCTGAAATGCTTATAGGGTTTGGAGTAGTCAGGTTTATTGGTGTACTCCTTGAGCCTCTCATGCGCCCTTTATTCAAGGTCCCTGGTGTTGGCGGGTTTGTCTGGGCAATGGGCATGGCATCCGGTTTTCCTGCTGGTGCAAAATTAACCGCACGGCTAAGACAGGAAGGTCAAATATCCAAAACTGAAGCTGAACGATTAGTTGCCTTCACTAATTGTTCCAACCCATTGTTTATTTTCGGTGCTGTGTCTGTCGGTTTTTTCCATAATGCAAAGCTTGGTGTGATCCTGGCTTTAGCTCATTATTTAGGCAATATTACAGTTGGACTTTCAATGAGATTTTATGGCCGTAAAAACGAAGAAACGAACGAGAAGAAACAAGGAAAGCCCTCAATTAGATACGCATTATCCGTCCTTCACCGTACGAGAATTAATGATAATCGGCCGATTGGCAAGCTTCTAGGCGATGCAGTCATGTCGTCTATTCGAACTTTATTAATGATTGGCGGTTTTATTATTCTTTTTTCAGTCATTAATAAACTGCTTTATCATCTTGGGATTACCGCCTTTTTAGCTGGCGGGTTAGATTTGATCCTGTCAGCATTTCGTTTGCCTGTTGAATTAAGCACTCCATTTATTTCGGGTATTTTTGAAATTACACTCGGGAGCCAACTGACAAGTCAAGTTCAGGAAGCAACTCTTATGCACCAAATAATTATTACAAGCTTCATTTTAGCATTCAGCGGCTTTAGCGTTCAGGCGCAGGTCGCAAGTATACTGGCTCAGACTGATATTGGTTTTAAGCCCTTCTTCATTGCACGTATTTTTCATGGGTTCTTTGCGGCTTTTTATGCAGCCCTTCTCTGGAATCCCATTTATGAACGTTTTTATAATACTGAGCAGCCTTCGAATGCAGTACCGGTTGCCTTTTTGGGTGAAGGCTCCTGGCTGCAAACATGGTTTACAAGTATTTCAGAAGCAGGTCCTCTTATCACGATCTTCGCATTGCTATGCTACACTATAATACTTGCGAGAAGATTAGGAAGATAGCCTATATAGTGTAATGTAAATTAACGAGCACGGGAGGGTGCTCGTTTGTTTTATTCTTTAAATTTTTCCTTCAGTGCTTCTTCTACAGCAGGTGGAACAAGCTCTGAAACCTTCCCATTATATTTGGCAACTTCCTTCACAATACTAGAGCTTAAAAAAGAATATTGATTGTTTGTCATGATGAAAAAGGTTTCAATTTTATCATTTAGCACACGGTTCATGGAGGTAATCTGCATCTCATATTCAAAATCCGAAACTGCACGCAGACCGCGAATAATAGCGCTTGCATTTACCATATTCGCATAATCCACAAGCAAGCCCTGAAAGGTAGAAACCGTCACATTAGGTATATCCTTTGTCACTTCCTTTATTAACTTCAACCTTTCATCAACAGTAAATAATGGATTTTTCGAAGAGTTGTTTAATACAACAACATGAATTTCTTCAAATACTTTTGCTCCTCTTTTAATAATATCAAGATGACCATAAGTAATTGGATCAAAACTGCCAGGGCAAACAGCAATACCGCCCATAATTATCCCCCTCGTATATTTATATCGGCATATGATAGATTGTTACCGCAATCATGCCGTATTTTTCATATTTTCGCTTTTCAAGTCTCCCAACAGTATCAGGTAATTGAATATCAGAGCCATGCTCACATACAATGGTCCCGCCTTCAACAAGCACATTTTCTGCATTAATTATTTCTAGCAGTTTTAAAAGCTGCTGTTTTTTATAAGGAGGATCCATAAAGATAATATCAAAGGATATTTCTCTTTTGACAACTGCCTTTAGAGCTCTTTCCGCTTCATTTCGATAAATTTCTGCTTTGTCCTCAAAGTCACATGAATTCACATTATCGTGAATAGTCTGAATTGCCTTCCCATCCTTGTCTACAAAAATCGCCTTCTCCATGCCGCGGCTTAAAGCCTCTATGCCAAGGCCCCCGCTGCCGGCGAATAAGTCAAGGACACTTCCCCCATCGAAATAAGGTCCAATCATATTAAACATAGATTCCTTCACTTTATCAGTTGTAGGTCTTGTTGAACTTCCAGGTACGGCCTTTAATGCCTTTCCTTTTCTCGTGCCTGAAACTACTCTCATTATTCATTATCACCACTAATCAATACTCTGTCTATTTTTTCCTTCCTATCCTATCATAATTATTTATCTGTAGCCAATATGTTATTCGATTCTTCCCGCAAAGTGTGAAAAAATGGCTAATTGATCCATTTAATGAACCAATGGAAAAAAATATCCCTCATCGTGTATATCCAGAGCTATTGTGGAAATAATGTATTTAACAGCATCTATTCGAGGATGTTGTTGCCAACCGCGGAGAAGACTTACGTTTCCCCATAAGTTCTTCCTCCGGTTTCTCCTCTCCCTTTGCCTTCTATCCTTAATAGGGATATAGAAGGACCCTGCAGAATTTCTGCAGGGTTTTTTATTTTTTCCAAGCCATTTATTTCAAGATAATATAATAATTTCACCATCTTTCTCTTCAATCGTAATCTTAAACAAGGCTTCAATCCATTGCCCGCTCATATATATATTTCCATTAATGACTGCTATAGGCCTTTCTAATAAACCATAATCATCTTCGTTATAAATAAAAATATTTCTGTTTAGAAAAAAACGGTATGTATTTGATCCTTTCCTTACAAGAATCGTTTCCTTGTCAGCAAGGATTTCTATCTCAAACCCTAATGCCTTCATTGTATGAATAAAAGGAAACATACTTTTTCCCTTTTCAAAAATAATCTCTATTCCTTCATTAGCAGTGCCATTTACAACGACTTTTCGAGAATCGTAAAAATAAAGGGGCACGAGCACATCGTTTTTCCCCTCATTCAATGTAAAAAAGCGAGTGCTTAAACCTCGTATTTCAGAAACATAGTTATCTAAATTTTGTATAGTTAAAGGTTTAGAGCTGCTATTAATCGCACGAAAGAAAGACTCTATTTCCTCTTCGGTCAGCTTATTATTCATTTCAAGTAAAACTTGGCTGCCTTTCGCAGTACTCGCTTGTAAATTGGCCGAATAAGAAGTAAGGGCATCGATGACCCAGTCTTGTTCATTTGGAAGACTTTTTAATTTTTTTTCATAAAAATAGGTAAACATCTTCCGCTTAAAAGCCTCTTCCTTAATACTGGGATTTGAAAATAAAAGACCTTTGCTAGACTGTTCATTAATCAGATCAGTAAAAATGACAGATACGTAAGGAAAATCTTTTAAACTTTGAATCTCCTTCATAACGGAATGGTCTATTTCTTGATTGCTAAAATATGTAACTGCTCCATTTTTGTTTTCAGCAGCTTGCAGAAGTTCAGACTGCCAATAAACAGCGGGAGCGCTTCCGATACCCTCAAAATAATAATAATCAATTAAATCCATTTCTTTAAATCCCTTCAGCCTTGCTCCTGCTGCCCATGTACCGCCTTTTTTAACAGAATCAACAATAATAATCGATGATCTTGTTATAGCAACCTCAGGCAAAGATGTTGTCCAGTCTTTAAGTAAAAAAGCTTTACTCTCTTTTGTAATCGGGATTATATATTCAAATACGAGCTCATTCTGTTCAGGGATTAAAATTAATTGTTGATCATCCTTTGACTCGCAAGGTTTATTATTATCTATACATGTCCAGCGAAAAAGGCTTTCGGGATTTTCAGCCAAATATTCTTTTCCAGCTGTAAGTCCTGTTATCTTTTGTGTAATCAACAGGTCATTTGCGTTCGATTTAACAGTTATTTCTTGGGCTGCTTTTTCAAAAGTTTCATTTGTGGATTCGTTTTGCTTAGAATATGCCTTCCATTGCCAAAACAACATACCTCCGATAACTGTTGTTAATACGATAGAAATTAGAACAAATGTTTTCCACATACTAATCCCCTTCACTAACTTTCCTCATAATAACCATAGCAAATCCGAAAGCATCAGTACATGAATTTTGTATGAAAATGACGAAAAAGTTTGTTTTTTCAGCGATCTATTTTTTTAAAACATTTAAATGTATACGAGAAATTGAAAAAGGCAAGGACCAGTGCCCTTACCTTTTAAATGCCCATCTTATAATCATATTCCTTTGCTTTATCTGGCTTTGAATTCTCAAATTCCATCTTCAAGAAAGGTTTATACGATGGTTCAACTTTCTTTACAAATGAAAAAGCACTTATTTTTGCCATGATTTCCTCTGTTTCGTCAAGATTACAATATAACACTACATATTTTAATCTTTTAGAAACATAATGAACATTTCCAAATCTTCTTAACATTTTTGCCTGTTTTAGAGAATAAAGCCAGACAATAATCCCTTGCCGCTGACCCAGCATAATTTCTTCCCCTTCAAAAAACAACTATTTTCATAAGTCTAGCATAAAAAAACATGATCTTTCAATGGGCTTGAGCAGGAATGATAAATCTTTGCTACATTTGCTAATAACAGATATTAAAAAAACGGCATCGGAATAGTCCGATGCCTCATGTATATTAAGAGCAGCCACAGCTTCCTCCCGATCCGCAGCCTCCGCCACAGCTTGACATGCTATTAAAAAACGGGTTTCCAGTTGGGACTTTTATCTGTTCGGAAACCGCATGTCCAATTATTACACTTACGTCATCTAGAATAAATTGAAGGTCATTTTCCGCCTTCCTAAACTCAGCAACATGATCATCCATGTCCATCTCTCTCTTTAATTCCCGGATAGATTTCATGACTGTTTTATATTCAGGATGATACTTTCCAAATCGCTGCACTTCTTCGTAATGCTCTTTCATATTTACGAATTCACGAATTTTTCTTTGTGTTTCCTTGCTTGTGTTTAATCTATATAAGCATTGACGGTACCTCTCCGCCTCCACTGAATGAATAATCATAAAAGCAATTTGCTCGGCAGACTCTAGAATTTCTACTCTTTCACTTGTAGCAAGCATCTGTTCACCTCCGCTTCATATTTTACCATGAAACAGTGGAAATCAAAAGTTATGGGATCGTTACATAAAACTCCTTTTTCATGATTGGAGTCGGCTGATTATCCTTCACTACCTCTAATTTTATTCGATGTGAACCTGCAGGTAATCCTTTAACGATAAAAGCTGCAGATGAAATTTTCTCTTTCTTCTTCCCATCTACATATAAAATTATCGAGCCTTTATTCGAATGATTTGAATCCCGAAAAGTAATACCCGGAACTACACATTCAATAAAGATATTTTTTCCTTTCACCTGATGATTCACATAAAATGGATCCTTACTTGCAGGTAATGCCATCACAGGGATATAATGATCAAGATTGGATATGTTAACTGCCTGAATCATTAATTTTGTTTCAGGCTTTGGCTTATCATTTTGACAGCCTGCTAGTCCCACGAATAAACATAGTATATATAAATAAATGAATCGTTTCACTTTGTGCAACACTCCTTTGTTAAAAAAGCCTTTCATATGGATTTATTGTTTGCTTCATTAGCCATTTTTACTCTCTCCTAACATGCCTTTGTGCAAAAATAAAAAGCTCTCTCATTTTTACGAGAAAGCTTTCTTTATGTTTGTGATTTCATTGCTTGGAACATACTCATCATCATAGTGGCCATTTGTACACTATTTGTAAATTTTTCAACCTTATGCGGAATTGTTCTTTGATAATGATGTAATGCGGCTATTTCAAGCGCCTGGATATCATTGGGATTTCGTGATAATCGCCTATACCATGCAGGCTGTTCTCTCATAAACCTTTGTAAATCCTTATTTTGACTAACATATTCCATAACCTCTTTTCTCATCTCGTACCCCTCTTACCTAATCTTTTTTAAACTTAAATGGGTTTGGAGGCGGTGGAGTTGATTTAGTCAATTTATTCTGTGGACTGCCTCCCTGAAATTGTGATAGAACCCCTTGAACTGCTGCTAATGCCTGATTAAGATTTTGAATATACCCTTGCACCTGGTTTGAATCCATTTTCTTTAATGAGCCCATCATTTGGGACATCCAATCAGATTTTTTTTCTTCCGTTTTGCTCTTCTCTTGATCCTCTGATCGCATATTTCCCCATTTCGGATCATCTTCCCCTAATAAATACCAGTCTTCATATAACTCCTGCAAAGTTTTCTTTCCTTCCCGAACCTCTTGAATAATTTTAGGATTTTTTTTCACAAATTCTTTAAATTTTTCAACAGAAGGATGGAGCTTTTTTTTAGTCATTTGCCTCATTCACCTCGGTTTGTTACAAATGCCTATGTTATTTTATGTTCGATTGAATAAAAGGTGAAAGGACAATTTAAAAAATCAAATTATTCAAGTTCATACAAAAATGATAATATGTATACAGAATATAATGCTTGAAAGGTGAATATGAAATGAAAAATCAAGTAAGAGAGATTGTAGAAGACTGCTTAGCAAATATAACACCAGATGAATTAAATACGCTAACGGATTTATTACGTGGTTTTCAAAAGAAGCAACAGAATATAAACAACTCATATGTTGATGCTTTAATGCATATGGAAAAAACAATGACAAACGAGCAGTGCGAAATAACCGTCCCAATTAGCCCTCTTCTAAATAATTCATTTGGGATCGTACATGGCGGAATTACAGCAACTATTATCGATACGGCAATGGGAACATTGGCAAACTTCCTACTCCCAGAAGGCTATGGTGCTGTTACAACCCAATTAAATATTCATTATTTATCTGTCGGCAAAGGGGACTATATTCAGTGCAAAGCTCATCTTGAACATAAAGGCACGAAAACAATGGTAATGTCCGCATATGTATATCGTTCAGACGGCAAAAAAATGGCACATGCTACCGGCAGTTTTTTTATTATACGAAAAAATAATTAGGTGGAGTTTCTTGACGGCAGAATTGAAAAATTTGGATGATTCGAATATAAAAAAGAGCTTGTGCAATTAAACAAGCTCTTTCTAAAAAATATAAAATTATAATTGCTTATTCCTGCCATTTCTCAATAAAGTTTTGCGTATAATGCTTTTTATAAACGCCTACTCCTAAGTGAGTAAATTGTGCATTTAATAAACTTTCGCGATGGCCCTTACTATTTAGCCAGCCTTCTACAGCAGCTGGTCCATCCAAATAATTAGCAGCAATATTCTCCCCTGCTATTTGGTAAAAGACATTCCCAGCTTCCAAACGGTCTGTTAAATCCCCGAATTCATCTGAAATATGAGAAAACTGCTGACTTTCATACATATCCTTACTATGCGCAAGTGCGACCTTAGCCGTTTCTTCATCCCATTCTAATGGTTCCAATTCATTCCGTACTCGAAAAACATTCGTAATATCAAAAATCTGTCTTTCCTTCCCTCTTTCTACTGCTTCCTCATTTATGTTCGATTCCTGAAATCCTTCAGGCAGTTCTCCTCTATAGACCATTTCATATGGATGCTGTTTAATCAAAGTTTCAGTATCAATTAGTCGAATGCTGGAAAGAGTGCTGCTAAATTTATCTAAATAAAGTTGTGCATAAACATTACCAATCATAATAAGCGGACGAGTATTCAAATCATCTTCAGACAGTTCAAATTTATAAGAACTATTCTTATATTCAAGATTAATATTTGTGTCAAAGACTGTAGAGGTATATAGTTCTGCCACAGACTGCCCAATTTTGAATGGCGGTATTTGAATATCTGTCCCCGTTGCAAAAATCGTAACAATCACATCATCTTTAATGCCAGCCTGAATATATTTATCATAATTAATGGAGTAAATCCACCAATCAAACCCATACAATGATGGATCAATTCGTGCAGGCTTGCCCAGCTCGCTAATAAGATTACTGGAGGACTTGCCCATTAAACTAACTAGCCCTTCGTTTGGCATCTTTAGAACAGAAGTATTTTCAGAACCTATCTCTCCTAAATCATGATCAACTTTTGGCTGGGTACTAACTTCATTTATTAAAATTTCGTCATTAGGAACGGTATCATGATTAAAGTAAAGTCCTACTGCAAGAAGGATAGAAATAATAATTAAAATCCTAATTAAAGTCCTCAGAGGCTTGCCTCCTTTCTATACTTTGTACTATATATATATGATAACTCTCAATTCTTAGTATAACATCATTTATTTTCTTTTTAATAGAAGGGGCAGAAGATTCTAATAAGTTTCACTTGTTATGGATAGAAAATCAAGTATTTATTACTATATTAAAAAAGAACACCTTACAAAGGTGTTCCATACTTTAATGCTGAATTTGATTGCTTGATTCGGAAATATCAGTTAGAGCTTCTCCTGCCTTCTGGTCTGTTAAATGGTGCACTGCAAAATCACCCAATGAAACGATACCAACTAATTTGTTTCCTTCTACAACAGGTAATCGTCTAATTTGGTGCTTGGCCATTAAACTAGCTGCCTCATGAGCATCCATATCTTTTGTAACAGTTACTAAGTCCTTACTCATAATTTTTTCAACTTTTGATGATGGCGGATTTTTCTCAGCCACACATCGTAAGACAATATCCCGGTCAGTGATCATCCCAACAAGTTGATCATTATCAACAATTGGAATGGCACCAACATTTAATTCCTTCATTTTTACAGCTACTTCAAATACATTGTCTAACAATGAACAACTATCAACCTTATCTGTCATAATATCATGGATCTTCTCCATCTAACTTCCTCCTTCTGCTCTTTGAATAATTAAAACTGTCCAATAATGCCCATGAAGGCCGCCTTTCGCATGACCTACACCTATATGGGTAGACAGTTTATCTAATAATTTTGGCTGGTTATCGGAAGAATTCATCCAAAGGGTGAAAATCTTTTCGGGTGAACTATATCCTGCACCAATATTTTCTTGGACCTTTTCAAACGGAATTCGAAAGGTCTTCAACATATTTGTAGAATCTCCATAGCTTGGTGAAATATGCGACACATATTCTTTTTCCATCATATCGAAAGCTTTTTGTCTCGCTGCTATTGTTAAGGAATCATCTACTATTAGAGGCTTCAGCCCTGCATTTGCTCTCTTCGAGTTTGTCAGCTCCAATAGACTTCTCTCGGAAGGAGATAATGAGATCCCTTTTTCAGTTCTCTTTAAATCTGGAATTGTTATTTTTTGTCCCGGAAAAATTAAATGCGGATTTAATATTTGTGTATTGCTTTGAATGATTGATTTAAGCTCAACTCCATTAATTAAAGCAATTTTCCAAAGGGTATCCCCACGATTAACTACATATTGAGTTTCAGCCTCAGCCTCGCTCATAGGAGCATAATAAAGGCAAAGATAAAGGCAAATAAAATATTTAATAGTCCTCTTCATTCATAACCCCCTTCACTTTCAATCATTATATTCTCCAAAACAGCAGATAAAATTTCATTGTCAGTCATTGTGATTGAAAAATAGTGAATAATAATTGAATTTCATTTGTTTTCTTCATGTATACATTGCATCTTCATGCTATTTCTACTATTATAAGACTTGGATAGTAATTGTTATTAATTTTGACTAATGTATTAGCTATTGCCAGCTAATAATGGATTGTTTTAGGAGGGATACATATGAAGTTTGAAAATACGGGGATTGAAAAAAAGAAAGCGGACCTCGTTCGCTTAGATGAAGTGATGCATTCAAAAGGTCTTGTCCGTGAAGGGCAATGGGACTATGAAAGGGTTACATATGATCGCAGATTTGATCTTAAAGAAGGAACCTTCTATTTACGTGTATTTGGTCTTGCAGTTGAAGGGGATGTTGACACTTTCAAAGCCGTTATTCAATTAAAGACACCAGTACTTGGTAAATATTATTATCCTCACGGTGTTGAATATGGCGAAGATGAGGTTTTCCCTAAGTCACTCGTCAGTCAATGTGAAAAGATTCTAAGTGAACTTAATTCAGAAATTGAAAAGTTTGCAAAATAAAGAAATACGGACGCATGGCAACCATGTGTCCGTTTTTTTTATCTGCGAAAATGATTATTAAAAACCTAAAATTGCTTTAATAGCAGAGGTTGTTTCGCCCCCATGATAAAAAACATATAATAATAAGTACACGGCAACACCTGTAATAGCAGTAACAAACCATATGATGCTAGTAACCGGCCCTAGCCTTCTATGTTTACTCAGCTTATTTTTGTAACCAGTATAAAGAGTAACAATGCCAAATATAGCTCCTACAGTCGCTAGAGTAATGTGAAAAATTAGGAATATAGTATAATAGATCTTAATTTCATCAGGACCACCGAAGGCAGTATTGCCAATAAATATAGTTCTGCTAGCATAAATAATAAAGAATATAATTGCGAATACTGCGGCTAATGTCATCGTCTTTTTATGGGTTTCTATTTTTCTTTGGCGAATTTGCGCCCACCCAATTGCAACTGCAATGGCACTCAAAACAATAAATGTTGTGCTTATTGTTGGTAAAATTGGCACTGAATAATTCATAATAACTTCCTTTCTACACCCTATGTTCTCATTCACAAAAATTTAAGTAAATGTATGGTTCACATCGTTAATTCTATTAAAGTTCTGCTACATAATCAACAAACATAGACCCCTTTTTGAAAAAGTTCCTAATTTGTTCAAATATCATATAGAGTAGTGTGATTATTTATATAGACATATTAAAAACCTCATCAGAGTAGATGAGGCTTTTGTCATTCAATTATGTGAGGATTGAGAGAATGCTGCTTTTCAATTTCGGTTTCTTCCTGCTCTTTACGATACCAGCTAAAGAAAATTTGCGCTAACGCTACACCGTAAACGACTTCTTGAATAATTTTCATAATAATCCCGCCAAGCTGCTGATCGTTTAATAAGGTCATGTTGCTAAACATCTCAGGTCCGCTTAAAGTTAAGCCTGCAAGTGTAGATGCAGGTACACAAAGCTCTAATGATTTCGCCCAAGCATCTGGATCAGAAAAAGAAGAGTATAAAGGAGTATCAGCAAAAATGATTAATGCACATGCTGGTAATAATAACGCACTGCCAGCAAATATATATCCTACTTTCTTAAGACCGCTTAACGATTGATGATCTTCAAGTTTATTGTCAATTGGCCACCAAAAAATGATCCCCATAACAAACAATAAACTAGTATAGGCTGCGTGAAGCCAAAAACTTGTTTTAACTAAATCAAACACTAGAGGAATATGATAGATGGAGAATATCCCATTAAATAATAATAGGGCTACAACAGGCTTTGTCATAAATGTAAGAACATTTTTTAAGGCTGATCTTTTAAACAAATAACGCCAAATCCAGGCTGGCACTCCCAAAACAATAAATTGTGGGATAACTAGGCAAAGAATTGCCATCTGAATCATATGTGCATAAAACATGAGATGACCCATTAAATCAATTGGAGAGCCTTTTATTAAATATAAAAGGACAATAGCTATAGAAAAGTGAATAGCTTGGCCTACCCTTAACGGTTCGCTGTCAGAAAATTTCTTTCTATATTTAATTGTTACTAAAAAATAACCTACTAGCATTAGTGCTAAAAAAAGAAAATAGTATGGGCTCCATAATGCTCGAAAACCAAAAATTTGAATTGCCACTGCATAATCACCCCTTCAAAAGAAGTCCTAATATTAATACTATTTCGTTAAACTAAAAAGAAAACCGGCTGACAGCCGATTTCCTTTCTATTTATTACCACCAAATAATTGTCGTGTAACACAGAATTGTTACAAATGCAATGAACATGCCAGAGTACATAAATAATTTTGGCGCTTCATGGCCTTCATGACTCATATGCATGAAGTAGTATAACTGAAATATTACTTGAACACCTGCAAGGATTAAAATGAAAGGAATAATAAACCAGCCAGAAAATCCTTCATAGCCAACCGCAACGAATGCAACAAGCGTCAAGAAAATCATCAATGCAAATGAAATAATATGGTGTTTCATTTCTTCGGCACTTTTTCTGCGGCGATATTCAATGTCTACACGAGGGTTGCCTGAGTTTAATTGTTCATTTGTCATCAGTTTATCCCACCATTCCCATTAAATATACAACTGTAAAAATAAATACCCAAACAACATCAATGAAGTGCCAGTATAAACTAGCTACATAAAACTTTGGTGCATTGTAAAGGCTTAATCCACGTTTGCTGTTACGGATCATTAATGAAATAATCCAGCCTAATCCAAAGGCAACGTGAGCTCCGTGGAACCCTACTAGCGTATAGAATGCCGACCCAAACGCACTGCTTGTAAATTTATGGCCAAATTCATGAACATAATGGTTAAACTCATAAATCTCTAAACCTAAGAACGCCAGACCAAGCAATACTGTAATGCCAAGCCATAATTGCATTTTCTTAAAATTAAAGTTTTTCATATGGTACATTGCATATACACTTGTTAATGAACTAGTCAAAAGAATCATTGTCATTGCAAAAACAAGTGGAATTTCAAATAGATCCTTTGCTAATTTCATATCACTGCTAGGTACTGAATCCTTTAAAGCAAGATACGTTGCAAAGAGGGAGGCGAAGAGAACAGTCTCTCCACCTAGGAATAGCCAAAAGCCTAAAAATTTATTTTTACCCTCGAGGGTTTGCAGTTCAGGCGAAGCAGGCCATTTTTCAACCGTCATTTTCTCTTCTGCGTGCATTATGCCTTAACCCCCTTATTGTTATCGTCGATATCATCCATTAATTCTTCTTTATGAATATGGTATCCATGATCGTCTTTTAAAGAGCGTGTAAGCATCGAACCAAAAGTGATCACTAAACCAAGAATTAATACTGGAATTCCCCATGTATTTCCTTCGTCTGAATGATACATTGCACCAAATGCTGCAACGAACAATCCTAGTGAAATAACGAATGGAATAAATGAATTATTAGGCATATGAATATCACCTAAAGGCTCTGCAGGCACCATGCCTTTTTTGCCTTCCATTTTCTCGATCCAGTACGCATCAAGACCACGAACTAATGGTAATTGCTTAAAGTTATAGTATGGCGGCGGAGATGCAATTGCCCACTCAAGAGTACGGCCGTCACCCCAAGGATCATTGCCAACTTTAACATTCTTCACACTAGTCACAACAATGTTGATTAGCATAATAACAACAGCAACAGCCATAAAGAATGCCCCAATTGTACTTACAAAGTTTCCAGATTCAAGACCTTGACCAGGAAGGAATGTGAAAATGCGTCGCGGCATTCCCCATAATCCTAAGAAATGCTGGATAAAGAATGTTAAATGGAAACCAATAAAGAATAATACGAAAGTAATTTTTCCAAGGAATTCATTTAACATAGTTCCGAACATTTTAGGCCAGTAGAAATGTGTTCCAGCAAGTAATGCAAACACAACCCCACCAACAATTACATAGTGGAAGTGGGCAACAACGAAATAAGTATCATGATATTGATAATCCGCTGCAGCTGCACCAAGCATTACCCCAGTTACTCCACCCATTAGGAAGGAAGGAATAAATGCAATGGCATAAAGCATTGGTGTTGTAAATGTAATACTTCCACCCCAAAGTGTAAATAACCAGTTGAAAATTTTAATCCCTGTCGGTACTGCAATCGCCATTGTCGCAACGGCAAAAATTGCATTAGCAATTGGACCTAAACCAGTTGTAAACATATGGTGAGCCCATACCATGAATCCTAAGAAACCGATTAGTACGGTTGCGAATACCATTGAGGAGTATCCGAACAGACGCTTTCTTGCAAATACTGCAAAGATTTCCGAGAAAATACCAAATGCCGGTAAAATCAAGATATAAACCTCTGGGTGTCCGAAGATCCAGAAGAAGTGCTCCCAAATGATTGTATTTCCACCCATTGAAGCATCAAAGAAATTCGAACCGAACATACGGTCAAACATTAGTAAAAAGATACTTACTGTTAATGGAGGGAATGCAAATAGAATTAGCGACGACGCAACAAAAGTCGTCCATGTAAACATTGGCATACGCATATAAGTCATTCCCGGCGCACGCATATTAATAATGGTTACAAGGAAGTTAATTCCACCCATTAGCGTACCAAAACCTGAAATTTGCAATCCAAGTACATAGAAGTCTATTCCATGTCCTTCAGATGCGAGTGATAAAGATGCATAGGAAGTCCATCCAGCATCTGGAGCTCCTCCTAAAAACCATGATAGGTTTAAGAATACTCCACCAAAGAAGAATAACCAAAATCCTAAAGAGTTAAGGAAAGGGAATGCAACGTCACGAGCTCCAATTTGGAGTGGCATGACGGCGTTCATAAATCCTAATAACAATGGCATCGCGGCGAGAAATATCATCGTTGTGCCGTGCATTGTTAACATTTCATTAAATAATCCAGCACTGACAAAATCATTATTTGGTTTTATAAGCTGAATACGGATAATCATCGCTTCTATTCCACCGAGAAGGAAGAAGAATCCGCCAGCAAAAAGATAAAGGTGTGCAATTTTCTTATGGTCTACAGTTGTTAGATAATCCCAAAGAACCGCACCAAAACCTTTCTTTTGAGCAATGGTACTCACAATTTTACCTCCCTTTAGCAATTACACTATTTCCCCTGAACTTTTAATCCCATCAAATATTCAGTTAAGGCATTTAACTCATCATCAGTTAATTCACCATTAGGACCAGAACCAGTATAAGTCCCAGTCATTTTATTAGCTGGCTTATATTTTTCAGGATCAGCCAACCAATTCTTCAAGTCTTGTTCTGTATGATCCAAGATGCCGGCAATTTTCTCACGCTCACCAAAGTTTGTTAAGTTTGGTGCTAATCTTGCTGCCTCTGGAGTTGTGTTTGCAGGAGTTACTGCATGACATCCGATACAGCTTTGATTAAAGATTTCCTGCCCTTGCTGTGCAGTAGCAGTAGTTGCCTGCATTGGCTCTTTAACACTTTGCATATCATTTACCCATTGGTCGAATTCAGCCCGTGGAACTGCTTTCACTTTGAAATCCATTAAAGCGTGTGAAGGACCGCAAAGCTCAGCACATTTTCCGTAGAATACATTATTGACGTCAGCTGATTTTTCATTATTAAATTCAAGCCAGAATTTATTTACGTTATCCGTGTTTGTATCTAATTTCCCACCAGCAGCTGGAATCCAGAATGAATGCTTAACATCCGAAGCTATTAGATTAAAGTAGACCCTTTCATCAGTTGGTACAACAAGGTCTTGGCTTGTAATGATTTCTTCGTTTGGATATTCAAATTCCCACCAGTAAAGATTAGCGCGTACATTTACTACAAGAGCATCTGTTTTGCCATCTTCATTTTTCTTTTCCATAGGAGACACATCAGCTAATTTAAATGTAGCTGAAACTGTTGGAACAGCTAAAACGAAAACAAGTAAGATCGGAATAACTGTCCATATAATTTCTAATGCGTGACTTCCTTCTACTTGTTTTGGGATTTTATCGTCCTTACGACGGAATCTCACCAAAACGATAAAGAAAATCACTGCTACAATAGCAATTACCCCTACCATAATAGCCGTACTTAGCACCATCAAATCATATTGTTCTTGTGCAACCTCACCTGCAGGCTGTAAAGTAGATAAATTTGCATTACCGCATGCAGATAGTATGAGCGCCAGAATCGCGAACAACGATGCAAGACGCCATTTTGCAAGCCTTTTCATAGCTTAATCAAACCCCTCTTTCGTATAATTTCTGTTTGAAATGTTTGATCGAAAAAATTATATATAAATTCTTTCTAACATTTAGGAAAAGAAAGAATTTCCTAACAAAGTTTATTATGTAGTATGCCTAAATAAAGGAAACTAATATTATGATATCTAATTTTTTTCATAGGGTTTGGGCCAAAGCACATCAAAATGCCTTGTAGCCCTCCCCTAAAATTATTTTATATTAATGTGATAATTACCATAGCTACAAACATAATAGTCAGATATTGTAGTGAATATACAAACATTAAAGTAGCCCATTTTATATCGTCTTTAAACTTTCTTGCATAAATTCCTGTTGCAATCCAGCCGATATTCAAAATAGTAGCGAGAACCAAAAAAGGAATCCCTAGATCTGGAAGCAAAAACGGAAGAGGCAATAATCCTGCCACCCATAAGTAAATGGATGTTTTCGTTCTTTTAAATCCTTTAACAACAGGAAGCATTGGTACATTTGCAGCTCGATATTCTTCACATCTTCTCATAGCAAGCGCATAAAAATGAGGAGGCTGCCAAAAAAACATAATTAAGAATAATCCCCATGCCATGATGTCAAGATTAGCATCTACCGCAGCCCATCCAATAAGTGGAGGTGCGGCTCCAGAAATACTTCCAATAATAGTGTTGGAAACGTATCTCCGTTTTGACCAGATTGTATATAGAACAATATAACTAAATACCCCTACTAAACCAATCAAAGCTGCGGTTATAGTAGTGAGCATAAGCAATCCTGTACCAATTCCAATTAACAAAAAGCTTAAAATCGCCACTCTGGCAGGTGTTACCCTTCCAGTAACAGTTGGCCTGTTCTTCGTTCTTTCCATATAAGGATCAATGTCTCGGTCAATATAATTATTTAGGGCACATGAGCCAGCAATAATTAGTGATGATCCTATTACAGTATAGAGAACAATATCCAAATTATTCAAAAAGCCTTTTCCTGTAAAGTGAAGTGCAAGCCATAAACCAGTAAAGGTTGTTATTAGATTAGAGTTTACAATTCCAATCTTAATCAGCGATAAAAAATCCTTCCAAGCTGTTGTCTTCGGCACTTCATTCTCCAGGCTACCACTGCTGTTTTCTAAACGAGCATTAATAAAGGCCCTCGAGTTAGACATATTTCTTCCTCCTTTATCCCTTATCACAAATACGACAAAGATACTACAACTACTATAAAGCATTCTAGCTGACAATGCTATATTTGCAATAAAAAACGAAGAGCATTTCCAATATGATGACAACCTTAATAGTTTTCTACTATTGTAATAGTATTAATACTGTTATTAAAATATCATGAAAAAGACATCTTCCTCTGTATATTAAATCACACTTTTATCGTTTTTTGTGAATAATTTTCGAATAAATTATGAATAATTTGTGTCATTGTGTTTTTCCACTTAAATAATTGTTGCTTTTCTGCCATAATATATAGGGTGTATGTAAATAAAACATTGATACTTTCATTATAATAAATGAAAAATTAATAGTGTACATAACGCTTTTAATATTTAGAAGAGGGTGAAGCACTTTGCAACGATCACTTAAATGGTTCGCCGTATTAACAACAATCGGGATGCTGTTAGTCCTTTTAGGCGGAGCTCTTGTTACAAAAACCGATTCCGGCATGGGGTGTGGAGATTCCTGGCCGCTCTGTCATGGTGAAATTCTTCCAAAGAATATTACACCTGAATTAATTATTGAGCTTGCCCATCGGGTAGTTTCAGGTGGAGTAGGGATTATGGTTCTAATCCTTTCTGTTTGGACTTGGCGCTCGATCGGCCATATTCGTGAAACTAAATTTTTATCTATTACTTCTTTCTTTTTTCTCGTCCTTCAAGGTTTAATTGGGGCGGCCGCTGTTAAATGGGGACAATCTGATTTTGTTCTTGCCTTGCATTTTGGCATATCTTTAATTTCCTTTTCAACAGTTCTGCTGCTAACACTTCTCATATTTGAAGTCGATAAAAAGTTTGAAGCCGAAAAGATTGTCCTCGATAATAGAATGAAGAAGCATATAATAGGCGTGACAATCTACAGCTATGTTGTCGTTTATACGGGAGCCCTTGTCAGACACGTAAATGCAAGTTTAGTGTGCAGAGATTGGCCGCTCTGCATTAACAGTTCTTTTTCCTTGCCTACTAATATGCATGAGTGGGTACAAATGGGGCATCGCGCCGCAGCTGGAATCATCTTTATATGGATTGCCTATATTACCTATATTGCTGTTAAACATTATAAAGATCAAAAAGTCATTTACTGGGGCTGGATCATTTCCTTTATACTAGTGTCTTTACAAGTAATTGCAGGAGCCTTAGTTGTCATATCGAAATTAAATTTATATATCGCATTGGCACATGCCTTCTTTATTTCTTGTTTATTTGGTGTTTTAAGTTACTTTATTCTTCTTTCCTCTCGCAGCAAGAGAAATGCTCAGTCGCTCGAAAAGGTAAAGGAAGATAAAAGAAGCCCGACAACGCCGCCAATTACAGTGCAATAAAACACAAAAAGAGTTGCAGTTCATTTCGACTGCAACTCTTCTATTTTACTTTGAAATTTCAATTAGCAGATCGCCTGTTTGAATGGCTTCCCCATTTGAAACATAAATATCATCAATCACTCCTGAAAATGGAGCCTGTACGGTCGTTTCCATTTTCATTGCTTCTGTGATCATTAAATGGTCGCCTTTTTCAACTTTTTCTCCCTTTTTAACTAATACCTTAATTACCGTTCCCGGCATAGATGCTCCGATATGGTTTTCATTATGTGGATCTGCCATTATTTTTGATACTACAGTTGCTTTAATACTTTCATCCTTAATCACAACTTCACGTGCCTGGCCATTCAATTCAAAGTAGACAATTCTTGTACCATCCGCTTGTGGCTGCCCGATTGATATAAGCTTTACGATTAATGTTTTTCCAGTCTCTATTTCAATCGCAATCTCCTCTCCTAATCTCATTCCAAATAAAAAGGTTGGAGTATCAAGGACAGAGACATCCGAAAATTGCTCGACTGTTTTTGTATAATCCATAAATACTTTCGGGTAGAGAGCGTATCCAAGCATATCAAAGCTTGTCACTTGTCTGCCGAGCTCTTTGAAAAGCTTATCTCTCATTGCTTCGAAATCAACATCTTCTAATAGCTCCCCAGCACGAACTGCAATTGGCTCTTTATTTTTCAAGACTACCTTCTGAAGTTCTTTTGGAAATCCGCCATATGGCTGCCCAAGATAGCCTTCAAATAACTCAACAACAGAGTCTGGAAAATCTAGAGTCATCCCTTTATTGATAACATCATCTTCTGTTAATTGATTCTGAACCATATATAAGGCCATATCTCCAACTACCTTAGAAGATGGTGTAACCTTTACAATATCACCAAACATAAGGTTAACACGGGAATACATTTCCTTTACTTCATCCCATTTTTCCCCTAGCCCTACACCTTTAGCCTGCTGCTGAAGATTACTATATTGACCACCCGGCATTTCATGCTTATAGATTTCTGTATGTGGAGAAATCATACCGCTTTCGAAATCACGATAGTATTTTCTAATATCTTCCCAATAATAAGACAATTGTTCTAAAGCATCGATATTAATATTTGGTTTTCGGTCAGTGCCTTCTAAAGCATAATATAAGGAATTGGCGCTAGGCTGCGACGTTAATCCCGCCATTGAACTAACGGCAACATCAACAATATCAACCCCAGCTTCAATTGCTTTAGCGTACATAAATAGTCCATTTCCACTTGTATCATGTGTATGAAGATGAATTGGAATATTAACCGTTTCTTTCAATTCAGAAATTAACTGGTAGGCTGCCTGCGGCTTTAATAAGCCGGCCATATCTTTAAGGCCTAAAATATGCGCACCTTGATTCTCAAGTTCCTTAGCTAACTCTTTATAATAATTAATATTATATTTCGATCTTGAAGGGTCTGTTATATCACCAGTATAACAAATAGCGGCTTCTGCAATTTTTCCATTTTGACGAACCGCATCAATGGCTACTTCCATCCCTTTAACCCAGTTTAGACTGTCGAAAATTCTGTACACATCGATTCCAGCCTGTGAAGACTTCTCAACGAATTCACGAATAACATTGTCAGGATAGTTCGCATACCCTACAGCATTAGCCCCTCTTAGCAGCATTTGGAATAAGATATTAGGCATCCTTTCTCTTAATGCCAGTAATCTTTCCCAAGGGTCCTCTTTCAGGAAGCGGTAAGCGACATCAAATGTAGCTCCTCCCCACATTTCAGAAGAAAACAGACCCGGCAATAGTTTAGCTGTTGGTTCAGCAATCCGTTTAATATCGTTTGTACGAACACGAGTGGCTAGCAATGATTGATGGGCATCACGGAATGTTGTATCAGTAAGCAGGACTTCCTTCTGTTCTTTAATCCATTTCACTAGACCATCTGCCCCGTGTTGTTCTAAGATTTGTTTCGTTCCATGCTGGAATTGCATTTCACTGCTTACTTTCGGTATTCTTGGCTGCTCAAAGATCGGCCGTTTTCTTTTCTCGATACCAGGGAAACCATTAACTGTAACGTTTGCAATATACGAGAGCATTTTTGTTCCACGGTCTTTTCTTTTTGGAAACAGAAATAACTCCGGAGTTTTGTCGATAAAGGATGTATCGTATTCTCCTTTAAGAAACTTTTCATGTTTAACTACATTCTCTAAAAATGGAATATTTGTTTTGATTCCACGGATTCTAAATTCCTGAAGATTCCGAACCATTTTTGCAGCAGCTTGCTCAAATGTCATTGCCTGTGTTGATAATTTTACTAGTAATGAATCATAGTAAGGTGTAATGACTGCACCTTGGAACCCATTACCTGCATCAAGCCGAACCCCAAAACCTCCGCCAGATCGGTATGCCATAATCTTTCCAGTATCAGGCATGAAATTATTTAAAGGATCTTCTGTTGTCACACGGGATTGAATAGCATACCCATTCACATGTATATTCTCCTGCGTTGGAACTCCAACCACATCACTATGAAGGGAATGACCTTCAGCAACCAAAATCTGTGTGTGAACAATATCAATTCCCGTAACCATCTCGGTGATTGTATGCTCTACTTGGACACGCGGATTCACTTCAATAAAGTAAAATTCATCACCAGATACTAAAAACTCAACAGTACCTGCGTTAATATAATCAACTTTTTTCATCAATCTTACTGCCGCTTCACAAATCTCATCTCTAAGTGTAGGAGATAGAGATACACATGGAGCAACTTCAACTACTTTTTGGTGACGGCGTTGAACGGAGCAATCCCTTTCATATAAATGAACGATGTTTCCGTGTTTATCTCCAATGATTTGAACCTCGATGTGCTTCGGCTTATCGATGAATTTCTCAACATAAACCTCATCATTGCCAAAAGCAGCTTTCGCTTCTGATTTGGCACGTTCGTATGATTCCTTTACCTCTTCAAGATTATTGACAATTCTCATCCCTCTGCCGCCGCCGCCAAGAGAAGCTTTAATAATAATTGGGAAGCCGTAATTCTTTCCAAAGCTAATCACTTCATCTAAACCGTTTATCGGGCCATCACTGCCTGGGATAACAGGGATTTCAGCAAGAGTTGCTTGTGTTCTAGCTTTAACCTTATCTCCAAACATATCTAGATGCCTGGATTCCGGGCCAATAAAGATGATTCCTTCTTCTTCACAACGTCTTGCAAAATGGATATTTTCGGACAGAAATCCGTATCCCGGGTGAATAGCATCAACATCACTATTTTTTGCGATTTCAATAATTCCATCAATGTCTAAATAAGCATCGATCGGTTTTTTTCCTTCTCCTATTAAATAGGCTTCATCTGCCTTATATCGATGATAGGATCCAGAATCCTCTTTCGAATATATGGCTACTGTACGGATATTTAATTCAGTACATGCTCTAAATACCCGAATAGCAATCTCACCTCTATTAGCCACTAACACTTTGTTAATACGTTGATTCAAGAGAAACACCTCATCTTTACTTTTTTGATTTTTCTGGAAATTGAAGCTGTGCTACGGCCGTTGCATAGCCGATAGCAGAATTTATTAACAAGTGCAGATATAACTTACACTTATTTACGAGATTGATAGACCCGATTTGGAACATTTCTTATTGGATCCTGCACCTCTTTCTCTGCAGTCCCTTTATACTTTTGTTCATAAGTAACAAACATCGAGATATTAACAAGAATCCCCATTGCCATAGAAAGCTGTAAGATGGATGAACCTCCGTAGCTTATGAAAGGCAGCGGAACACCTGTTAATGGAATTACGCCTGATATTCCTGCAAGATTAACAAAAGATTGAATTCCTATCATACTAGAAATCCCAATTGCTAGTAAACTGCCAAAAGGATCCTTGCATTTCAGCCCTATATACAATCCTCGAAGAACTAGGTATCCGATAAGAATTAATACGAAGCAAACACCAAAGGCACCAAGTTCTTCAGCAATTACCGCCATAATAAAGTCAGTATGTGACTCAGGTAAATATCCAAGTTTTTGTATGCTTTGGCCAAGTCCTAAACCCTTAATTCCACCAGCACCGAGAGCTAAATAAGAATTAACCAAATGGTAGCCGAAATCGGTTTGAAATGGATCTTGGAACGCTTCTATACGCCCCATACGTACCTTTGTAAATATCTTATCCTTCATAATGAGTACGAGAGGCGCTACAATGAGGACGCCAATAGTACCAAGCTTAAGGATATTTTTATAGCTCATACCTGAAGAGAAAATGATAACCGCAGCAATAGCGAAAATGATAGCGGCAGTACCAAAGTCAGGCTGAATAGCTACGAATAAACAAGCAAGAAACAAATAAGCAAGCGGGGGAACTACTCCCTTATTAAACTCGTTAATATAAGATTGTTTCTTTGCATATACAGCAGATAAATAAATAATAACTGTGAGTTTAACAAATTCAGAAGGCTGAATACTTCTTGTGCCAAACTTAAACCAGCTCTGAGCATTATTGGTGGCATGTCCAAAAAGATAAATAGCAAATAAACCAGCTAATGAAAGGATTACCATTGGTACGAGTATTTTATTGCTTAACATCGCTTTATACGGAAAAATCGCCATAAACATAAATGCAATTGCTGATAAAACTAGATGAAGCTTTTGTTTATCATAAAAAAAATCGCTTGGATAACCCCAGCGCTGTACAGCTGTAACCATACTTGCACTATAAATCATGATCAGGCCAAAAACCGATAAAAGCACAACCGCAATAACTAAAGAATAATCATATGATTTTAATATTTTTTTTAACATTCAGCCTCTTCCCTTATCTTCTATGTAGAGTATTTTATTCGACTAAAGCATAACAACATCCTGCATCGAAGAAAAGTTGTTTTTAATGTAACACACTATTTATAAAAAATCTATAATTATGTCATACTAATTAAAATTTTTTGCACACTTTTTATTCTTTTCAGTCATATCCAAGATGTTTTAGTTATACTAATTAAATTATAAAAAAACTCAAACAATCCATTCAGAATGTTTGAGTTTTTATGCTGTCTAGCTTCTGCATTTTATTTTCTTGCGTTTTATTTTCTAATAGAAGCATCGTGCAGAATAGAAAGTTCCTTTTCTAATTCAGCCATAATTGCCTTTCCGTCTCTTTCTTCAATAAGGCCAAGACGGACAGCAAAATCTATTTCCCGAGACAACCCAAACATTTGCGTATCAAGCACCTCTTCATATAAAGGGCATTGCGGCATTGTTAGATTGTCCATCTGCACTTTAATTAATTTCAATATTTTAGCAGCGTCAGCCTTTAATAGGGCATTTGCTCTTTCCTTATGGTCAATAATCATTTCTGAAGCCAACTTTCAATCCCCCATTTCCGAGCGATTATCTTATCTATAAATTTTATACTTTAGATGAGAAAAAAGCAAGAATAATAAGGATTGAATGCCTTTAAAATATACTAAAATTATATTGCACAGCAAGCTCCTCTAACAACTTAATGCCTGCGATGCTGTTTCCTTTCTCATCAAGTGAAGGACCGAATATACCGATCCCGAATTTCTCGGGAACGACAGCGAGAATGCCTCCAGCAACACCGCTCTTCGCTGGTATTCCAACTTTAATTGCAAATTCGCCCGAAGCATTGTACATCCCGCAAGTAACCATAAAGGTTTTGCAGATCCTTGCAATTTCCAAAGGCAGAAGTCTTTCACCTGTTTCAGGGTCAACACCATTTAAGGCAAAAACCGCTCCTATCCTTGCTAAATCAAAGCAATTCATTTCGATCGCACACTGTTTCGTGTAAAGCTTCATTAATTCTTCGATATCTCCTTCAATCACTTTATGCTGCTTCATAAAATAGCATAGTGATCTGTTAAGCCATGCAGTTTCAAGCTCAGAGGCAGCCACTTCCTCGTCATATGTCAAATCCTTCTTGTTTCCTAAGCATCGGACAAATTGAAGGATTCGGTCCCATCTTTCAGCCTCGTTTTCCCCTTTAATCATATTTGTAACTGCAAGGGCCCCGGCATTGATCATCGGATTTAAGGGCTTTGATGGAATAGAGGTTTCCAGCTTCGAAATAGAATTAAAAGGATCTCCAGTCGGCTCCATTCCAACTCTGTCAAACACATAATCAACACCTCTGTCTTGTAAGGCAATCGCTAATACAAGGACTTTTGAGATGCTTTGCAGCGTGAATTTTTTCGTATATGTACCTGCATAGAGACATTCATTATTACTTTTATAGATAGCAATAGATAAATCACTTTTGTTTGCCTTTGCAAGCGCTGGAATATAATCTGCTACCTTTCCTTCCTCTGTCAATGAAAAAACATTGTTTACAATTCGTTGTAAGTCTTCATTTGTTCGACATGCCAACAGAACTTCCCCCACATTAGTGATATTTTGGTTGATACTGGAATCACCATTTTATCATTTGAGCGAATGTATGACAATTCCATCAATTATCTGTATACTTACCTTTGTAAATAAGTTTTTTGCCTTTTTTAGGAGGAATTTTCATGGAAAATATTATTTCATTAAGCGGGAATGTTAAATATTCGATTACTCTTGATCCAGGGGTTTGGATATTCGATGATCGGCGGGTTGATTTATTATCATTTTTTGAATCGAATCAACCATTGCAGGACGGACTTGAGGAATATACTAAATCAATCTCCAAGCATTGGGACAGAGAGATTATGGAAGGTGCAGTTTTTCCACCAACTTTAAAAACCGAGAAGAAATTTGAAAAGGAAAAAGTACTGAATGGAACTTTTGGCATTCCTTTGAAACCATTTATCCAAAATGCAGAACCTAATAGAGATGCTGCGACACTCACTATTGTTAGTGAGGACAAAGGAGAAATAAGTATGCCCCTGCATGAGGGCATGGAGGTAATACTCGGCTTTTCCATTAATGGCAAGCCTTTGAAAGAGGATGGTCCGGTGTATGTTTACTATGGGGATGGAAGAAATAAAGATAACCCAATAAAAAATGTTAAAGCTTTGAAGATCAGTTAATCCCTGCCGGAAGGGGCGAACATCCGCCCCTTACTTAAAATAAGGAAGTATAACCTTTCTCAAGTTTGAGAACTGTCTAGTTCCAGCGCCTACCCCCGACGTACAGGACGTACTAGTGTCGACAATGCGACAGGACGTCGCGTTTTTGTCGACCTCGAGGTCACAAGCCAATCCTCCCAGAAAGGAAAATACACCTTTCCGGGAGGCTCGACTTGTGCTTGTCGGGGGTGGGCAAGGCGCTTCCACTTTTCTTGCTACAATAGGTCAGCAGCTAATTGTGCAAGTCCAGACCTTTCTCCTTTTATCAACTTAACATGACCCGCAATTGTTTGGTCCTTAAACCTCTCTACTACGTATGTTAATCCATTATTATATGCATCCAAATATGGGTGATCAATTTGTTCTGGATCTCCCATTAACACGATTTTACTTCCCTCACCTACTCGCGTTAGAATCGTTTTGACCTCGTGTTTAGTTAAATTTTGCGCTTCATCGATAATGATGTATTGATCAGGAATGCTCCTTCCCCTAATATAAGTTAATGCTTCAACTTCAATAGAACCCATCCCAGCCAATATTGCATCCAATTCCCCGGGCTTTTTTACATTAAATAAATATTCCAGGTTATCAAAAATCGGCTGCATCCACGGCCTAAGCTTTTCCTCTTTTTCACCAGGCAGAAAACCTAGATCCTTACCAACTGGTACAATCGGTCGGGCCACAAGCAGCTTTTTGTAATATCCATAGTCTTCTGTCTGCAATAATCCAGCGGCGAGCGCAATTAGGGTTTTTCCAGTGCCTGCCTTCCCTGTTAAAGTAACAAGCGGAAGATCCTTTCTTAATAGAAGTTCCATCGCTATCGTTTGCTGAACATTTCTAGGTTTAATTCCCCATATATGGTCATAATCAAAAATAAGCTTCTTAATTCTCTTTCTTGTTTTATCAACAATTCCTATCGCTGATGAAGATGATCCTAATGCATCCTTCATTACTAGAAATTGATTTGGGAATACCGGAAAAGTGACGACCTCTGAGATGGCAAGTTCACCTCTCTCATAAAACCGATTCAACGTTTCCTTCGCAATATATACTTCCAAAAACCCAGTATATAGATGATCATTCTCAATAACCCGGTCACTAAGATAATCTTCACTTATCAAACCGATTGCATCAGCTTTAACTCTTACAAGCGCATCTTTGCTTACTAAAATGACCGTTTTTCCATCTTCCTTTGTTTCTTCCTCTAATGATAAATTTTTTGCTACAGCCAAAATTCGGTTATCGTTCGTTTTTTCAATAAAAATATCTTGTAATTGTTGAAATGAACGATGGTTTAATTCAATTCGCAAGCTTCCGCCATTTTCAAGAGGAATTCGTTCATGAAGTTTTCCTGTACCTCTAAAGCTGTCTATAAGCCTTGATACGTGTCTTGCATTCCTGCCAATCTCGTCCATATATCTTTTCTTCGAATCAACTTCCTCTAGCACTACGGCTGGAATAACCACTTCATTTTCTTCAAAGGAAAAAATTGAATGCGGATCCTGTAACAAGACGTTTGTATCTAACACATATATTTTACTCAATCTGATGCCTCCTGCTCCTCTTAGGTCTATTAAACAGTGGAACGAATGGAACTTTGGTAAAATATATGATTTACCGTATAAAGATAGACGAAATTTTGCACAATAACCGTTAATGATTCCTTTAATAATGCTTTAGCTTTCAGAATTGAACTAACTGATGACTCGAGAACTAAAGCCTAAGTATAGGAGATGGTGAAAATTGAAAAATCAGCTATTTATCGGACTTGCAATCATACTGATGGCAGGATGTGGAATTAATCATAATCAAGCCCAAGAAAATCCAAATCAAAATTTAGTAAACGTTAAAAACAGCACTATACAAGAAGTTGATCGAACAACAGGGCAGCATATCTCAAAGCGTCTAGTCAACCTCACAACTAGCATTCCAAATGTAAACGATGCTACTGCAGTTGTTCTTGGCCGATATGCGATTGTCGGAATTGATGTCAACAAAAACTTAGATAGGTCAGAAGTTGGGGCCATTAAATATTCAGTAGCGGAAAGCTTAAAAAATGATCCTGACGGAGCAAGAGCCATTATCATTGCTGATCCTGACATAACTGCACGTTTAAGAGAAATTTCAGATGATATTCAAAACGGGAGGCCAATTCAAGGAATTATGAATGAACTAGCCGACGTTGCCGGACGTTTAATGCCTGAAATCCCAGCAGACATTATTGAACCTAAACCAAAGAATGCCCCTGAGGAACCGAAAAAGCAATTAAATAACCCTGATGAACGAAAGCTTGAAAAGCAACAAGAAGAACAGTCAAACCACTTTAAGGACAAACATGAATAAGTAATCAGTAAGAAAAGCTGCCGATGAATTTGGTGATAATCCCCTTCTTATTGCGCAAAAAAAAGGCCCAGTCATTCGACTAGGCCTTTTTCATTGCATCCATTACCTGTTTATCTAGGCGTGCTGCTGCATCCTTATCATATGTTTTGTCATATTGGGGTTCAGAAATAATCTTTGAACCGTAGAACATGACATCTCGTACTTCCTGAATTGACAATTCTAGAAGAGCAAGCTTTAATGGAACACCCTCTAGCTTTTCTTCCTTAACAGCAACATCTCCTGCTACGGAATATGTAGATTCATTTGCGATTAAGTTAATAACCGCCTTTTTGTTCTCTTTTATGTTTTGAACAATTCTTGAACGATTATCAACCGCAAATTGAATAGTCCCTTCATCTTTAGCCAGTACCCATGAAATAGCACTAACATTCGGTCCGCCCGTTTCGAAATCAATTGTCGATAACGTAACAAACCTTTCTTGCTGCATTGCATCAAAAAGTGGTTTCATTAATTTTGGTTCTACTTGGTTTGCCATACAAATTCCTCCTTCATTCTACATCATATTATGCCTATCCTTAACTTTCAACCGATACATATTATCTTCAATCAAAAAGAAAGTCGAATTAAGGACACACATCATATATAATTATTATAGCCTTTAGTAAACTTACCAAACGAATAAGAATGCCATGGGTATGATTAAAGCATTTATGAAAATATTTTGAGGTGTACGCGATGAGAGTGAAATGTGTTTTATGTGATAAAATTGAGTCCATTGAAGATCAATCATTTCAGGCAAAAAGACTGAGAAACAGGCCAATCCATACTTATATGTGCAAGGATTGTGAAGCTAGAATAACAGCAAATACGCAAAAAAGAATAGAAACCGGCAACTTTAAATTGTACCAAAGCAAAGTGAAAGAAGAAGAATGGTAAAAAGAAAGGCGGAGGCGCTGGAGCTAGACAATTCAAAAGAGGGAGGCAATTTGCCTCCCTCTTTTGTCATATAAATCCTACTCTTCCGGGTAGTTCACATATTTTTCAGGTTCCGATTTAATTTGATTCAGCATGACATCAATAAGTTCAATTGGAAAACGGGATTTTTTTCTTTCTCCGTTTTGATCATAGTGAACATAGTACATGACTTCATCTTTTTCAATTTGAATATTTGAAAGTCCATGCTCTTCTACTAGCATATCCTCAAACATTTTTACTGTTTCAGCTGCAGCTGTATCATCTGGCCGTTCCATAATGACAACTTTAATTGTCAGCCAATTATACAATGTGTCTTGTAATGATTTCATATTAGATCATCTCCGTCCTACACCTGTTTTCCTTCTTGCTTCTTTGACTGATGAAGACGGATTTTGTAAATGATTAATATTAAAGCCGCAACTACTAATCCTTCTGTAATCGGAAGGAATACGGCAAAGAATGTCAGGACTGTACACCCTAGAATAAGAAAGAGATAGATAACAGCCGATTTTGCTAACGGCAATTTTTTCGCAAAACCTAATTTAAACACAATAATACAGAGTAAAATAATGGTTAAATATAACATCCACATTCCTAAGGTTGAATTTTCTTGCACTTTAAATAAAGCAGCGAAAAAAGACAGCCGTTCATTTATATCAACCATTTTCTTCTCCCCCTTACAAGTTTTTTAGCTCATTTCAGCAAATTTTTTCTTCTTCGCAATTCTTTCCCGTTCATTTTTATCAAGGATTTTCTTACGTAAACGAATTGATTCTGGTGTTACTTCACAATACTCATCTTCGTTTAAATATTCTAAAGCTTCTTCAAGCGTCATAATACGCGGCTTCTTCATTGTTGTCGTTTGTTCCTTCGTTGCAGAGCGCACGTTTGTAGCTTGTTTAACTTTCGTAATATTAACGGTGAGGTCACTTTCGCGATTATGCTCCCCGACAATCATTCCTTCATAAATTTCCGTTCCAGGCTCGACAAAGATTGTGCCACGATCTTCTACCTGCATAATACCGTAAGTTGAAGATTTTCCGCTTTCCATGGAGACGAGAACGCCTTGACGTCTTCCGCCCACCTGGCCTTGTGCCATTGGCTGATAGCTATCAAAAGTATGATTGATGATTCCATATCCACGTGTTAATGTTAGGAATTCAGTTGTGTAACCAATTAGTCCACGGGCAGGTACATTAAAGATTAACCGTACTTGACCATTTCCATTATTAATCATATCAATCATTTCGCCTTTTCTCTCTCCAATAGATTCCATAATAGAACCTGTATGCTCTTCAGGTACGTCTATCTGCACACGTTCAACAGGCTCGCATCGGACACCATCAATTTCTTTTACAATAACTTCTGGTTTGGATACTTGAATCTCATATCCTTCACGGCGCATATTTTCAATTAATATAGATAAGTGCAGTTCTCCACGGCCAGAAACAATCCACGCATCTGGGGAATCAGTATTATCGACACGAAGACTTACATCTGTCTGCAGTTGTGAACGAAGTCTTTCTTCCACTTTTCTAGAAGTAAGGTATTTCCCTTCCCTGCCGGCAAATGGACTATTGTTCACAAGAAATGTCATTTGCAATGTTGGTTCATCGATCCTTAGAATTGGCAAAGCCTCTTGATGTTCAACAGGACATACAGTCTCACCAACATTAATATCTTCCATGCCTGATAGAGCAATTAAATCCCCGGAATATGCCTCTTCAATTTCCTGGCGTTTAAGACCGAAGAAGCCAAAGATTTTTGTAACCCGAAATTGTTTAACGGAACCATCTAGCTTCATTAATGCCACTTGCTGACCCACTTTAATCGTTCCACGGAACACTCGTCCAATACCAATTCTACCTACATAATCATTATAATCAAGTAAAGCTACTTGAAATTGTAAATGTTCTTCACGATTGTCTACTGGCGCCGGTATATGATTGACTATCGCATCATATAAAGCCTGCATGTTCTCGTCTTGTTTAGATGGATCCGTACTTGCTGTACCATTGATGCCTGATGCGTAAATTACCGGAAATTCAAGCTGGTCCTCAGTAGCTTCCAGCTCAATAAATAAATCCAGCACTTCATCAATAACTTCCTCTGGACGAGCAAAATCACGGTCAATTTTATTGACTACAACTATCGGTGTTAAATTTTGCTCTAATGCTTTTTTAAGAACAAAGCGTGTTTGCGGCATGCAGCCTTCATATGCATCAACGATGAGCAGAACTCCATCAACCATTTTCATGATACGCTCTACCTCACCGCCAAAATCAGCGTGTCCAGGTGTATCAAGAATGTTAATTTTTGTATCTTTATACTGAATCGCGGTATTTTTTGCTAAAATAGTAATTCCGCGTTCTCTTTCAATATCACCTGAATCCATAGCACGTTCTTCAACATGCTCATTGGATCTAAAAGTGCCAGCCTGTTTAAGCAGCTGGTCTACCATTGTTGTTTTACCATGATCAACGTGAGCGATGATCGCAATATTTCGAATGTCTTCTCTAAGTTTCAAGGAAGTTCCTCCTACCTGTATTTAACAGTTAACATCAAATCAAATCTATAACTGAAACATTATAACATAAATAAAGTGGAAACTTAAAACGTTTTTGTGTAAAATAATATCTTGTAAACATTGTTTTTATACATGGCAAAATAAACCCCAAAATGGGAGGTTACTTATAATGAAACAAATTAAATGGCCATTATTAGCTTTTGCGATTGCGGCCGCACTATGCATGATGGGAATTGGCGTTGCAATTGCTGAAAAAAGTATTGCCGGGATTTTAGGTGCGATTCTTTTATTAATTTTCACAATGGGCTTTGGATTTAAAACAAAGAAGAAAATGAGGGAAAACGGACTGCTGTAAATAGAAAAGCGGAAGCGCCTTCGGAACAATCAAAAAGCAGATTGTTCCTGCGATGATTATTCCTAGGAGCTTTCCTTAGTGCCCACCCCCGACAAGCACAAGACGAGCCTCCCGGAAAGGTGAGCTCTACCTTTCAGGATTGGCTTGTGACCTCGAGGGGGTAGGCGCTGGAGCTAGACATGAAAAATCGACCGCCAAATTTTTTGGACGGTCATTTTTTTACCAATTGCCGTTTTTTAAATACTTCTCCATTATTTCCTGATGAAGTCCTGGTTTCGATATAAATACTGTATTATTTTCCAGTAAGCTTAAAGCCTCGCCCTTTAATGTTGTTGCAAGTCCGCCAAGCTCTTCAACCAGTATAATACCAGCCGCAATATCCCATGGTGCAAGACGCATTGTAATATAGGCATCTAACCTGCCTGAAGCAATATACGCCATCTCCAAAGCAGCAGATCCATATGAACGGGTTCCGCGTGCATCCTTTACTAATGGTGATAATAGTGCCGGATCAATGCGCTTGTTTTCGGTCACCCAAGTTGCATTTATTCCAATAATGGCTTCTGATATAGACACTTCCTCAAGTGAAGGCAATTCTATATCATTAAGAAAGACCCCGCTCCCTTTCATTGTACGATAAAGCTCATCATGAACAACATCGTAAATAAGACCAATCTTCCCAACGCCATCTTCATAAATTCCAATAGAAATCGCAAAGTTCCTCCGCTGATGGATGAAATTCATTGTTCCATCTATCGGGTCAATGATCCAAACTACTCCATTTAAATTGTCTACTTTATCACCAAAGCCTTCCTCACCAAGAATTTTATGGCCGGGAAAACTTTCCTTAATTTTCTTAATAAAAAATTGTTCTGTACTTTGATCGATATCTGTTACTAAATCATTTGCATTCGTTTTTGTTTGAATGACTAGGGTTTTACTAAAAGACTTTTTAATATTTTCTCCAGCTTCTTTTATCCATTGCATTGCACAATTATTAATTTCTATCCAATTCATCTTGTTCTAACACTCCCCTTCATCCCGCAACTAGCCATTTTACCTAAAGGGATCATTATAAATCATACAATAAATAACATTATCTTAATTGAAGCAGAATGACACTTCAAGCTTTATCCTTTCACTGCAGTTATAAACTTAAACGTTTCCAGTATAAAAACAACAAAACGAACTCCCAAAAATTGTGAAGGAGTTCGTTGTTATAGGTTAAGTCTTACTTCAATATACATTTTCTATTTTCTTTCCCCTTTAGCTCTTTCATTTCGACACTTCAATTAAAGTGCTTTAAGGCGTAAAAGTTCTTGTCTAATTTTCTCAAGTTTTTGTTTGCTTTTCAATTGCAGATCTTCATTTTTATCATTCATGGCATCAAATAATGTTGCTAATTCATAATCTAATTCTAATCTGAGAACTGCAGTTCTTTCTTTTTCACCTGCTTTATTTTTAACAGTGTTCATCAGCTGTTTCATAAAAATCACCCCTTTCTAAAATTTATTTCAAATTTTCTGACTATTATTTATATATAATATGAGGAATTTGAGTCAGTTGCAACAAATATGTGTGAATACCTATATTTACAAAAATGCCGGAAACAAAGCGTTTTTGGTTTATGAACAGGTATGCTACAATATTTCAGAATATATTTTTTTATAATTTTGGATGTTAACCATTGTTTTGTTTTGAGGAGGTTTCATATGTCATTTTCAGGATTTACGAATACAGATTTTGATGTTTTTAAGATTGAAGGACTTGAGGATCGGATGGAGGCCTTAATTACTCATATTCGACCAAAACTTGATGAATTAGGTCATTATTTTGCTCCAATTCTCTCCATTCAAACTGGGGATGAAATGTATCCTCATGTTGCGAAACATGCACGCCGGACAGTAAACCCTCCAAAGGACACTTGGGTTGCCTATGCGAGTAATCCTCGAGGCTATAAAATGCTCCCGCATTTTCAAATAGGCCTTTGGGAAACACATGTTTTCATCTGGTTTGCCCTTATATATGAAGCTCCTAATAAAGAAGACTTCGGAAAGAAATTAGAAAAGAGTATAAATAAAATATATAAACAAATTCCTAAGCACTTTGTTTGGTCCGCTGATCACACTAAACCGATGGGGCTGATGCACGGAGAACTGACTAAAGAAGAGTTAAATGACATGTTTCTTCGATTGCAAAAAGTGAAAAAAGCGGAGATTTTATGCGGTGTACATATTCCAAAAAAAGAAGCAATAGAAATGGATCCTCGTGCATTTCTTGAAAATGCGGAATCTGTATTTAAAACATTACTACCCTTGTATAAAATGGTTTAAACAAATTAGAGAGAAAATGGGCAGTGGCCCCTATGGCTTTTTAGGCGGCCACATGCCATCATTCACACTTTTTGCTTCTTCATTCTAACTTCTTTTCCTGCTTCAGCCTCTTTTACAGCCTTTAATGCATGATATGCTGAAAAGCCGCTTACCTCTTCAAATTCATTGCAAATATTTCGTTCCTGGGATTTGCCTGGAACGATTTCTTTAAATCTTCTATACGCATCTAAATAATTTTCACGGTTTACACCTTTTCCATAGATCTCTTCAACAAGCTGAAAATAATGAATAACATCAATAATTTCATCTGTTGACCAATCTGGGTCAATTGGGTATTGGTATTCCATTTCAGTCACCTCCTCTTTGCTCATGCATTATTTATGTATTACATTGTCCATTTTTTGCGAATGCTCTCACCATCTGCGATCATTCTATAAAAAAGTTCTTGTACTGTTGGAACATCTTTGATTAGTCCCATCACCTGCCCTGCCCATGCAAATCCTTCTTCCTCCTTCCCTTCGTAAATATACTTTTTATTAGCCTTCCCGCTAATCAAGTCTTTCAATTGCTCATATCCGCCATTTTTCTCTTCAATTGCTAGAATTTTCCCTGTCCATGAATTAGATATGACTCTCGCAGGAGCACCGATTGTTTTTTTTATCACAACAGTATCGTTTTCGCTTCCTTCAACAAGCCTGTTTTTATAGACGTCTGATGCATGAATACACTCCTTAGTCGCAATGAATCTTGTACCCATTTCAATGCCTTCTGCGCCAAGGCTAAGGGCCGCCATAAGCCCCCTGCCATCCCCAATTCCTCCTGAAGCGATTACAGGGATGGAAACCGCATCTACAACTTGTGGGGTTAATACGAATGTTCCAATGTCGTCTCGTCCTAAATGACCTCCCCCTTCTTGTCCGACAACCATAACCGCATCAGCACCTAGCTCTTCAGCTTTCACAGCCTGCCTTTTTGCCGCAACAAGAACTAGCTTTTTCACATTTACCCCTTTTAATTGCTCAAAAATGGGAGCCGGGTTTCCTCCAGTCATTGAAATAACAGGAACCTCTTCCTCAATCGCCACATCTAAATAGTGTGAAAATGGCCGTCCATGCTGTCCAATGGCAAAATTAACGCCAAAGGGCTGATCTGTCATTTTCTTTACCTTACGAATTTCTTCTCTTAAAGCATCCGGGCTTTCTAATGACATCGCCGTTACTTGTCCAAGCCCTCCAGCATTCGAAACAGCAGCTGCTAAATCTGAGTATGCAAGATGGGCAAGCCCACCCTGTATAATTGGGTATTTAATGTTTAGTAATTCAGTTACTCTCGTTCTCCAGCTCATCTATAAATCCTCCTTCAAACCCTTATGTACGTTAACTTCTATTTTACTGTTATATTTTCCTGTTTACATCTAAAACTAAGGAAGATTACGTAAAAAAATAATACTTTCCTTTCTCATCAAATTTTCTATGCAAAGAAAGGGAATAGTGCTATAATTCAAATGTTTTATGACTTTTTGTGATGCAAAATTATAATTAAAGAGGTGTGGTAATACATTGTCACAATTAGAAACACCGTTATTCAGCGGCTTACTTCAACATGCTAAAAAAAATCCAATTCAATTTCATATACCAGGCCATAAAAAAGGAGCGGGAATTGATCCCGAATTCAGAGAATTCATTGGCCACAACGCACTTTCAATAGATCTTATTAATATCGGTCCCCTTGATGATCTTCATCAGCCTAAAGGTATGATTAAAGAAGCTCAAGATTTAGCTGCAGAAGCGTTTGGCGCTGAAAGAACCTTCTTCTCTGTACAAGGAACAAGCGGAGCAATTATGACAATGGTCATGGCAGTTTGCGGACCCGGCGAAAAAATCATTGTTCCGAGAAATGTTCATAAATCAGTCATGTCAGCGATTGTTTTTTCCGGTGCAACCCCGATATTTATTCATCCTGAAATCGATAAAGAACTTGGGATTTCGCACGGAATTACAACAGAATCTGTCTCGAAGGCTCTTGAACAGCATCCAGATGCTAAAGGAGTCCTTGTCATTAATCCAACATACTTCGGAATTTCTGCTGACTTGAAGAAAATTGTTGAAATTGCTCATTCTTATCAAGTACCTGTTCTTGTAGATGAAGCGCACGGTGTTCACATTCATTTTCATGATGAGTTGCCGATATCTGCCATGGAGGCAGGAGCTGATTTAGCAGCAACTAGTGTTCATAAACTTGGCGGCTCGATGACACAAAGCTCGATATTAAATATGCAAGGAAACCTTGTTTCAGCCAAAAGGGTACAGACTATTCTAAGCATGCTTACGACAACATCAACATCCTATTTATTGCTTGCCTCCTTGGATGTTGCAAGGAAACGTCTAGTTACTGAAGGAAAAGAATTGATCGAAAAAACAATCCAACTTTCACAGTCTATTCGCCGCCGCATTAATGAAATTGAGCATATCTATTGTGTTGGAGAAGAAATCCTTGAGAGTGATGCTGCACATGAATATGATCCAACTAAACTGATTATTTCTGTTAAAGATCTTGGGTTAAATGGGTTTGATGTAGAAAAATGGCTGCGTGAAAAGCACAATATTGAAGTGGAAATGTCTGACTTATATAATATCCTTTGTATTATTACGCCTGGAGATACTGAATATGAGGGGGATATGTTAGTTAAGGCGCTTCAAGAATTGTCAGCGGAAAGACACGGCATAACTGAAAAGCTTGAAACTCAAGTTTTATTGCCTGATATTCCTGTATTGGCCGTTTCTCCTCGCGATGCCTTCTATGCTGAAACTGAACTCGTCCATTTTGATGAATCAGAAGGAAGAATTATTGCAGAATTTATTATGGTCTATCCTCCTGGTATCCCAATCTTTATTCCGGGAGAAATCATTACGAAAGAAAATCTGAGGTATATAAAAACAAATATGGAAGCTGGCCTTCCTGTCCAAGGACCAGAAGATTATGATTTTAAATACTTGCGAGTGATTAAAGAGTATAAGGCAATCAGGTAGATAATATATGACAAGAAAAACCTTCCCAAATCTATGTCAGGGAAGGTTTTTTATATATCTATTTATTATTAAACTTCTTCTTGGTTTCCTTCGCAGCAGCTGCATTCTGCCTTAGAATATAAGACTGTTACTTTCTCATCTTCGAAATAATCAATTGTAGAATTACAGGCTTGGCATACAATTGTACCCATTCTTTCATTCCCCTTTGCAATTTAAGATTAAATTGAAAACGCTTAATCATCTTTAATTACATAATAATATAACACAATTGTTTTTTCAAGGGGAAATTGTATGTCACATTAGAAAATAAAACAGGCTATTTTCAGCCTGTTCATCTCATTCATATTGGGTATGGAATGCAGTCGCTGGTAAGTTGATTTTAAAAAATTCACATAAGTCTTCTGCCTGGTGGCGATTATCTAATTTAAAGGCATGCTGCAAATGTTCAGCATCTTCGAGGTCCTTAGGGTCGAGGAGTGTGGAGCGGCCAGTTTGCATACAGACAACAAGTGGTTTTCCAAAAAATAAATTTGTAAATACAATCCCAAAATCATAGCGTGTTAGTTCAGTAGTAAAACCAACAAACCGAACCTTCACATTTTCATGCTCATCATAGAGCTTTTCAAATAGATTCATATTACTCCTCCTTTGAATTTGAATATTTAGAATATTATTATAAATTAAACTGAGCAGTATTACAAGGTTTTTGTGAAAAAACTTTGTTTAAGCTGTTATTCGGTTTTATTCAGTGCTAGAATGTAAGGGAAAGTATCTATGAAAAATGGGGGGATGGATGTTGGCAAGTAACGCATACATAAAACTCGTGCCTTCATCAGAAAAAGAACAGATAACGACAGATGAAGTAAAAGAATTATTTCAATACTATAAAGCCAACACTTCGAAAACAGGGAACCAGGTTGATTGGAAGTACAATGAAGCTGCTTTTCCATATGAAATAAAAGAAAAACCCGAGGGAAAAGGGAAATGGTTTTATCTGCATTCTAACAATGACCGCTATCACACAATTTTACTAGGAATTGACCAAGAAACAATTCGGGACGAAGATGGATCCGAACGGGAACAATCATATATTCAAGTAACATTGCCGGAATCAGCTACATTTGGCGATAAAGGGAAAGCTAACGAGTTTTGCCGCTACTTAGCAAAGAAGCTGAAAGGTGAATTACATTTATTCAATGGAAGAGTTATGTATTTCTATCCTAGAAAATAATAGAAAATAGTAAATTTATAGAAGAACAGCATCACGCTGTTCTTTATTTTGCCATCTAATGAGGTGAAAAAATGTTAACAAAAAAAATAATTTTCTTTGGAGTATTAGCTCTCGCTATCACTTTAAGTACTCCTTTTATCTTCGTCTCCTATTTCGAAACAAAACCAGTTCAATTAAGTCAGAATATATTATTCGGCGGTCCTTTTCCTTTCGCTGAACAACAGACTTCTCTGCCAGAAGCTGAGAGTGATTACCCTTTAGAATTAAAGTTTACCTCTCCTCTTGAGAAAGAAACAAATTTTAAGGTAACACCCTTCCTTTTTTCGTTTGTCTGTTTTTATCTATTTACCTTCTCTTTATACTACATCATTTCAAGATTTTTCAGCGGACGCCAATTAAAAGAGCCTAAATAGGGGCTCTTTTTCCTTTCCCCTCATTTAGGCTCCCATTAACGTCATTGTAAAATGAAAGGATCCATATAAAGACAAGCTAAGCGCTGTAACAAAGAATGTTTTTTTGACTGATTTCACAATGTAATTTCCAATGATGATAGCTAAATAAAAAAATACGAAGAACATCAGCACTTTAAAAATAAACTGATCGTACTTCGATAGCCACTCAATAAAGGTGTAGCCGCTCCATATAATTAGCTGCAGCAGCAATGCAGTATATACCTTCATTTTTCCACCACCAGATTTGTTATTCATATCTCTTATTAGCAAATATTGATTGAGAGTCAACTTCCAAAGATATATGTCTAAGTAATATATGTTGAACCTGCTCATCTTATTTTTCATTTCTGTAACATTTAGGTGACAAGTTATTAATATCCATTTTTTATGATAAAATACTTATGAATCTCTAATAATTAGATAATTAAACTTAGGTAGAATATATGAAATAATGAAAAGGTGAGGAAAAGATATGAAAGTGTTTTCGTTTTTTTTCATAGCCTCTTTCTTGTTTATTACCTCATGCAACCATTTTAAACCTCAAGATGAGCTGATTCTCGATAAAAATAGCAAGCAAATTATATTCTTCTCGAATGAAAAGGATTATGAAGAGGAAGCCCCCTACTATGATGCGATTATCGAGCTAAAGAAGCTGTTTCCCGATGAAATAAAAAATATGAAAATTATCTCTAGCAACAAAGCCAAACGATATTATGAAGCTTTTGATGTCCAGAGCAGTCCTACTATATTAATCATTCATCAAGAAAAAGTACTCGTCAAAATTAAAGGTGATACTTCAGCCGAAGAAATAATCAAACCTCTGTCAGATGCCCTGAAAAGTGAATGGTCGACAAGCAATTAATATATTCACTATACAAGGAAAAGTCCTATTCCAATTGGAATAGGACTTTTCTTTGTATGTTATTTAATAATATGAATCGGACTTCCTAGTGCAACTTCAGCAGCTTCCATTGTAATTTCGCCTAATGTCGGGTGAGCATGAATCGTCATTGCAAGATCTTCAGCTGTCATGCCTGCTTCAATAGCTAAGCCTAATTCAGCAATCATATCTGAAGCACTTGCTCCAGCGATTTGAGCACCAATCACTAAACCATCTTCTTTACGTGTGATCAGCTTTACAAAACCATCTGTTGCATCTAATGCAAGTGCACGGCCATTTGCCGCAAATGGGAATTTAGCAGCAATTACCTCGATCCCCTCTTCCTTAGCCTGCTGTTCAGTATAGCCTACTGAAGCAAGTTCCGGATCAGAGAAAACGACAGCAGGAATGCCTAAATAGTCAATTTCAGAGCTATGTCCAGCAATGGCTTCTGCAGCAATCTTTCCTTCATATGAGGCTTTATGTGCTAATTGAGGACCTGGAACAACATCACCGATAGCATATATGTTACCGATATTCGTTCGGCATTGCTTATCGATTTCTATAACGCCACGGTCACTCATTTTGATGCCCGCTTGCTCTAAGCCTAATTCGTCAGTATTTGGACGTCTTCCTACCATGACGAAGAGATAATCAGCTTCAAGAGTTTTCTCTTCACCTTTAACCTCATACTTCACAGTGACGCCATTTTCGCTCTCTTCAACACCTTTTGCAAGTGCTTTCGTGACGATTTCGGCGCCTTTTTTCTTAAGATTACGCTTTACAAGTGCCGTCATTTGCTTTTCAAAACCAAGAAGGATATCATCTGCGCCTTCAAGAATTGTTACCTGTGTTCCGAAATTCGCATAAGCTCCTCCTAGTTCAAGTCCAATTACCCCGCCGCCAATGACAACGATTTTCTCAGGAATTTCTTGAAGCGAAAGTGCCCCTGTAGAGTCAAGAACCCGTTTTGAATATTTAAAGGTTGGAAGCTCAATTGGACGCGAACCTGTTGCAATGATTGCATGTTTAAACGTATACGTTTGCGCTGAGTTTTCATCCATAACACGAAGTGTGTTGGCATCAACAAAATATGCCTCGCCGCGTACTATATCAATTTTATTACCTTTTAAAAGACCTTCTACACCGCCAGTAAGTTTTTTCACTACGCCGGCTTTAAATTCCTGTACCTTTGTAAAATCAACAGTTACATTCTCAGCTGTAATCCCAATTGAATCAGAATGCTTAGCTGTTTCATAACGGTGTCCAGCAGCTATTAAAGCTTTAGATGGAATACATCCAACATTTAAGCAAACACCGCCTAAATTTGCTTTTTCAACGATAGTCACTTTTTGGCCAAGCTGTGCTGCACGAATAGCAGCGACATACCCGCCAGGTCCTGAGCCAATGACAATTGTATCTGTTTCGATTGGGAAATCTCCTACTACCATATTCTTTAAGCCTCCATTAACAATAGTTCTGGATCATTTAATAAACGTTTAATATGATTTAATGCGTTTTGCGCTGTTGCTCCATCAATGATGCGGTGGTCAAAGCTTAATGATAATGTTAGGACAGGTGCTGCAACAATCTCGCCATCTTTCACGATTGCCTTTTCTGAAATACGGCCAATGCCCAAAATAGCGACTTCAGGGTGATTGATGACAGGAGTAAACCATTGTCCGCCTGCTGAACCAATATTTGTGATTGTGCAGGAAGCTCCCTTCATTTCCTCTGAAGATAATTTGCCATCACGCGCTTTCGCAGCAAGCTCGCTAATTTCATTTGAAATAGTAAACATAGATTTACGGTCAGCATCTTTGACAACAGGTACTAAAAGACCCTTTTCTGTGTCTGCTGCAATTCCAATATTGTAATAATGCTTTTGAATAATTTCTTGTGCGGCGTCATCAATTGATGTATTCAATACTGGGTATTCACGCAACGCACTTGTTAATGCCTTCACTACATATGGAAGGAAAGTTAATTTAATTCCTTTATTTGCAGCAACTTCTTTGAACTTTTTACGATGAGCTACAAGCTTAGTCACTTCAATTTCATCCATTAAAGTAACATGTGGAGCCGTTTGCTTTGAGTTAACCATCGCTTTTGCAATGGCTTTACGGATGCCGCTCATTTTCTCGCGTGTTTCAGGGTATTGCCCTTGTGGAATAACCTTTTGAACTGGAGCAGCTGCCGCTTCTTCAGGTGCTGCAGTCGTTTCTTGCGTGTGAGCCTCAGGTTGTTGGACTTGAACTCCGCCGCTTAAGAACGAATCAATGTCGGTTTTTAAGATCCGGCCATTATTCCCGCTTCCCGCTACTTGCTGGATATCAACACCTTTATCACGAGCATATTTTCGAACGGAAGGCATGGCGATTATTCGGCGGTCAGGTTTGGCATCAGTTTGAGTTTCGGCTTGAGTTGCTTCAGCTTCATCCTTTTTCTCAGGAGCTTGTTCTGCTGGCTTGTCTTCTTCTTGGTGCTCATCGCCTTTGAATTTTAAATTCTCATATCCAGGAGCATCAAATGTAATAAGGACTTGGCCAACAGTTGCAACAGTTCCTTCCCCGACAAGAATTTCTTCAACCGTTCCTTTAACAGGTGAAGGAATTTCTACAACTGCTTTATCATTCTGAACTTCGCATAATACATCATCTTCTTGTACTCTATCGCCTGCTTTAACGAACCACTTCACAATTTCCCCTTCGTGGATCCCTTCACCAATGTCAGGCAATTTAAATTGAAATGACATTTAGAATCATCCTCCTACACTAACAATATAAGGAAGGACAGATGCTGGAAAGAAGAAAATCGGCATATGTACCGATTTTCTGTTCCTCCATTCTCCCCTTCGAAAGAACGCAATTACCTGCTTTTTTAGAAAGTTAAAACCTTCTTACCAGTTTCAATAATATCCTTATAGTTTGGAAGCCAAACTGTTTCAGCCTGCGGGAATGCAAAAACCGTATCCGGTGCTGCTACGCGAAGGACAGGAGCTTCAAGGCTTAAGATTGCACGGTCATTAATTTCTGCTACAACATTAGCTGCAATTCCAGCCTGTTTTTGAGCCTCTTGAACGACAATCGCACGTCCTGTTTTTTCAACAGAAGCAATGATCGTTTCAATATCAATTGGTGATACTGTACGTAAATCGATTACCTCTGCAGAATAGCCTTCTTTCTCCAATTCCTCTGCAGCCTTTAATGCTTCATGCACCATTGCTCCGTAAGTAATGATCGACAAGTCTTTTCCTTCACGCTTCACTTCAGCTTTACCTAATGGAATTGTGTACTCTTCCTCAGGTACTTCTTGACGGAAAGAACGATATAATTTCATATGCTCAAGGAAAATGACCGGGTCATTATCACGGATGGCAGAAATTAAAAGTCCTTTTGCATCATAAGGTGTTGATGGAATGACAACCTTTACCCCAGGCTGTTGAGCCATTAAACCTTCCAAGCTGTCAGCATGCATTTCTGGAGTATGTACGCCCCCTCCAAAAGGTGAACGAATGGTCACAGGCGCATTATATCTGCCGCCAGAACGATAGCGCATACGTGCCAGCTGTCCAGAAATAGAATCCATCACTTCATATACGAATCCGAAAAATTGAATCTCAGGTACTGGACGGAAGCCTTGTAAGCTAAGACCAACCGCAAGGCCGCCGATTCCAGATTCAGCTAGAGGTGTATCAAATACACGCTCTTCGCCGAATTCATTTTGAAGGCCTTCAGTAGCACGGAACACGCCGCCGTTTACGCCCACATCTTCCCCGAATACTAAAACATTCGGATCATTTCGCAATTCTGTGCGTAAGGCATCAGTAATTGCCTGAATCATTGTCATTTGCGCCATGGCTTACTTCGACTCCTTTTCTTTATAAATTTCATATTGTTCTTTTAGGTTATAAGGCATGCCTGCTTCATCATGCATGATTGAAATCAGGTCAGTTACTTTTTGTTTAGGTGTATCGTCTGCTTTCTTTATAGCTACCTTAATATCTTCTTTAGCTTTTTCAATTGTTTCATTTTCCATTTCTTCATTCCAAATTCCTTTATCCTCTAAGAACTTGCGGAAACGGACAAGCGGGTCTTTCTTTTCCCACTCATTATCAAGATCAGCGGTACGGTAACGTGTAGGATCATCTCCAGCCATTGTATGAGGACCGTAGCGGTAAGTTAGAGTCTCAATTAATGTTGGACCTTCCCCATTGATTGCACGCTCACGAGCTTCTCGTACAGCCACATAAACAGCCAATGGATCCATACCATCAACTTGAATCCCCGGAATTCCAGCTGCAACAGCTTTTTGAGCAAGTGTTTTCGCAGCAGTTTGTACAGAGACTGGAGTAGAAATAGCGAATCTATTATTTTGAACAATAAAAATCGCTGGAGCACTGTAAGAACCTGCAAAGTTAATTCCTTCATAGAAGTCACCTTGCGAAGTACCACCATCTCCTGTATAAGTTACAGCAACTGCTTTTGTTCCGCGTTTTTTCATTCCTAGAGCTACCCCAGCGGCTTGAATGTATTGAGCACCGATAATAATTTGCGGAGCAATAACATTAACACCTTCTGGAATATTCCCGCCCTCATAGTGGCCTCTTGACCATAAGAAAGCTTGAGATAATGGCAGACCATGCCAAATCATTTGCGGTACATCACGGTATCCCGGAAGAATGAAATCCTCTTTTTCCAATGCATATTGAGATGCTAATTGAGAAGCCTCCTGTCCTGCAGTTGGTGCATAGAACCCAAGTCTTCCTTGTCTATTTAAAGAAATAGAGCGTTGATCAAGAATGCGTGTATAGACCATCCGGCGCATTAACTCCTGAAGCTGCTCATCACTTAAATCAGGCATTGCAGATTCATTTACTACTTTTCCTTCCTCATTAAGAATTTGAAACGTTTGAAATTGTTCTTCAACATTTTCAAGCTGCTTCTTAACATCCAATTGTGCCAATTTTGTATTAGAAGCCATACGAGTCACCCTTTCCATATTTTTAAAAGAGACTTAATAATATGAGTACAATACAATTTCTAGATTGCCCAAAACTAAGTTAAAATAGAAAACCAAAGGAGAATGAATTGTATTTGGTAAAAAATAAAATATTCAGAAATAAATAATTGCAGATTATCCGCTTCATTCGGTTTCCATTTTCTTAAGTTTATAACTTCAATTGTTGTTAACTCATATTCTATCTTATTCTGTATCAATTAAATTTGCAACAAAATTGATACACATTTATCTTAATGTTTTTAAGTTTAAATCACATTATTTCTCCCGTCAACTACTTGATATTAAGTTTTTACAACGTTTTCACGTTTTTTAAGTAATTCTCTCCAATAAATTCTGTATTATAACTCTTTATGTACTGTACTATAAAAAACTGAGACACTATCAATGTGTTATAGCACATCGACAAGAGGAAAATTTAATATTGGGTTAAAAAAAACCAAGGGCAGCATAGGTAAATGCTGCCCTTGGTCATTTTTCCGTCATTTTAACGTCTAGTCCGGATTCTTTATAGAAGGATAATTTTAAGTCATTATATTGCTTTGTTTTTTCATTAAAAGTTTTATTAGCGTCAATTATTTTTCCATATGCTTCATTAATTTTATTAATTTGTTCCTCAAGCTCGGTTAATTGAAGATTTTCTTTTTTAAACATAGTATAAAGTTCTTTATCCAATTGAATTGCTAAAGAGTAATGTTGAAATATTTCTTCATGAATAGAATATCTTTCCATCATACAATCAAATAAATCTTTTGATAATCTCTTTAGCTCAGGATCTTCCATTTCTTCAATCAGTGGTTCTATCGACTTAAACTCTTTTGCTGAGGCTTGTATGCTCTCCTCTTCCTTGGCCATATGCTCTTTTCGCTGATCAACAATTTGGGCAGCTTCATCAGACAATTTAGAAACCTCTTCAAATTCCTTCATTCCTATTGAAATTATCTTATCGTAAATTTCCTTTTCTTTCCTCTCTAATTCAACTAATGGATCTTGCTGCTGTTCAAATAATTTTTCAGATGCAACAACTTTTTCTAATACTACATATATTTGTTCAACAGGTGAACTAGAATTCACACAACCAGAAATAATCATAACCGTACTTAAACAAATGATTATCAGGCATCTCTTTAAAGATACCGACACGGCTATCCCCCCTTAACCAACAATTTAACTATACCTGCAGCCTCATTATTTTTCAATATTCGAATAGCTTGTCCATTAATAATCCTATTCCAAATACTTTTCATTTATGACATAGGCATTGGCCTTCACCAACAAAATACTCCTAACATAGGCTATATTAATCGTCCTATACAAAAATGATACGTAGGCGATAAACTACTTTAGGGAGGTTATCCTTCATGTTTGGTTATGGCGGATACGGTTATGGCGGATATGGTTTTGGCTGCGGCTATCCAGGAGCTGTTGGCGGTATAGGATTCGGCGGAGGCTTCGCGCTGATTGTTGTGCTTTTCATTCTTCTTATCATCGTTGGCTGCGTTTGCTTTTGTTAATATTGTAGGAGAAGGTGCATAAATGTACCTTCTCTTTTTATTAACATTTTCCTTTCATTTTGATAGACTAAATAAAGTAATTAAAAATCGCTGATTGATCTTATGCTAGAGGAGTGAATGACATGTTAACGATGAGGGATATTATTCGTGATGGACACCCAACATTAAGAAAAGTTGCAGAAGAAGTTCCGCTTCCACCAACAGACGAGGATAAGCAAATATTACAAAGCCTTTTAGAATATGTAATCAATAGTCAAAACCCTGAGATTGCTGAAAAATACGGGCTCCGTGCTGGCATCGGGCTGGCTGCCCCTCAAATTAATATTTCAAAAAGAATGATTGCTGTCCATCTGAAGGATGAAAAAGGAACCATACATAGCTATGCGTTGTTTAATCCAAAAATCAAAAGCCATTCTGTTGAAAAAGCTTACTTAACAACAGGGGAAGGCTGTTTATCAGTTGATGAATCAATTCCTGGGTATGTTCCAAGATATGCAAGAATAACTGTTCAAGGAACTACAATCGATGGAAACGACGTCAAGTTAAGGCTAAAAGGGATGTTAGCTATCGTGTTTCAGCACGAAATTGATCATCTGAACGGAATTATGTTTTATGATCATATAAATAATGAAGATCCTTTAAAACCTATTGAAGGTGCTGTCCTAGTCGAAAGATAGCAGCTTCAGCTAATGGAACATATTGCGACAAAGGAAAAGACCGAACATTTGGCGTTCAGTCTTTTTCTCTAGTCCTCTAAATTAATCCTACGCTTTTCAAGCCGTCCCAGATGCCGTTGTTGTTTGCTGAAGTTGTTGTTACATCGGCAGCAAGCTTAACTTCGTCTAATGCATTGCCCATTGCAATTCCGGTTCCAACTGTTTTCAGCATTTCGATATCATTTAATCCATCCCCAAAAGCATATACATTCTTCATTTCTATGCCTAGGCGCTTAATCATTAGCTTTATACCCTCTGCTTTAGAGCCTCCTGCCGGCAGCACATCCGTTGAAAATTGATGCCAGCGGACAAAACGGAAATTAGGAAATTCACTTTCATAGGCTGCATCCTCATTTTCTTCCATAAATACTAATGCCTGATAGACTTCTTTCTTTTTATAAAACTCAATATCTTTTTCCGGATACGGAAATCTTAAACTCCCTATACTTTCTTCAATGAAATGGTTATCAAGTTCTGTGGATTTCATTTCTTTTTCATCTAGAAAAACAAGAGGATGCCCTCTCTCCTTTGAGTAGTTGACTAACCTTTCAATTTCAGCTGTTGGCAGCTCATTTTTAAATATGATGTCATTTTCAAAAACAACATATTGTCCATTAAAACTGACAAAGGAATCGATATCCAGCTCTTTGCAAAGCCTGTCAAACATAAATGGCGCACGCCCTGTTGCAATCGCAACAAAAACGCCGTTCTCCTTTAAATGTTTAAGAGCTTGTTTTGTTGACTGTTGCATTTGTTTATCACTGTCCAACAGCGTTCCATCTATATCAAAGAATACTATTTTTTTCAATTAAAATTCTTTCCCTTCTAAACATACTAAGCTGCAGCTTTACCTCGTTTTCGTTTTTCTTTATTAGAAGTGATATACACACCAAGAAAAATGATAAGCAAGCCTACAATCATTGAAAAATGAATACTTTCTCCCAATATGAAAGCTCCCCACAATATGGCCGATCCTGGCACTAGATAGGTTACTAAGGAGGCAAATTCCGGACCTCCCTTTTTAATTAAATAATAATATATGAGGTAGGCAACCCCCGAGCCTAATGAACCTAACCCGAGCAGTGAGAAAATAACATGCCATTCCGCAAAGGCAACGATGGATTCCGGCGATGAAACTAACATAACGAAAAAGCTTATCAATGAAGCAAAAAAGAGGGTAAATAACGATATATGCAAAGTCGAGACTTGCCCTAAATATTTCTTTGTCAGCTGTGTGCCTGCACCATAACAAATAGTCGCACCTAATAAAAACAGGATTCCCGAGAAATGACCAGAAAGAAAATCCCCAGACTTTAGATCAGAAATGACAAATATTCCAATAAAACCCAGACCAATACCGATCCATTGATTTTTTCTCAAAACGGTTGAGAAAAATAGTGTGCCGATAAGAAGTGTCCAAATAGGTGTTGTGGCATTAATAATGGAAGCTAAACTTGACGAGATTTTCGTCTGACCCATAGATATAAGCAGCCATGGCAATGCATTATTTAATATTCCAACTAAAAAAAGCTTTTTTAACGGAAGATCTTTGTAATGGATTTTTTCACGTTTTACTAACGTGAAAATAGCCAGCATTAAAAAACCAAAAAGGCATCTGCCAAAAACAACCCCAGCAGGTCCCAAATCCTCCAGCAATAGTGTAACAAATAAAAATGATGTTCCCCAAATAATGCTTAAAATTGCTAATGCACTGTATAGTTTCCCCATTTTCCTCATCCTTACCTCAAAACTAATTTACAATAAATTTCGATTTGCGTAATAAAACACTAAACCCGTTTTTCAAAATTGTCAATCAAGGAGTTTCACTAAAGAAATGTTCAAATATTCATGAGCTATCCAAAATTACCCATGAGAGATAAGCTGTTTTTGACATATAATAAATTAATACTAAATCTTTTTAATACATCTTTGATTACTTTACTTTGGACAAGGATAGTTTAAAATAGAAAGTAAGGAGTTGATCCACAATGTTAAGGAAGCTAAGAAAAAAGCTTTTAAAACAGTGGAGAGATATGCTGCGGAAGAAAACTAATATTGCTTAAAATCCCTTTTGAGCCCTTCAATCTTGCGAAGGGCTCGTTCCTTATCGTAATATGGGTATCTATATTATAAAAAAACATTTACATATAAATTAATTCTTAAATAAGAAAAAACATGTAATTCATGTTAATTTTTATATATAATAGAAAAAGTTATTCGGATGAAGGAGAGAATTCAAATGATATTTAAGGTTTATTATCAAGAATCAAAAAATGAGGTACCTGTTCGTGAAAAAACGCAAATTATTTATGTTGAAGGAGAAGCTGAAAGAGATATTCGCCTTAAATTAGCAGATAAACCTTACAACATTGAGTTCATCACTGTATTAGAGGGACATTTTTTAGAATTTGAAAAACAAAGTGAAGACTTTAAAGTATTGGAGATAGAATAAATTATGAAATTTGTAAAAAATGATCAAACAGCTGTTTTCGCCCTAGGAGGACTAGGAGAAATCGGAAAGAACACGTATGCTGTTCAATTCCAGGATGAAATCATCTTAATTGATGCAGGAATAAAATTTCCTGAAGACGAACTTCTTGGGATTGATTATGTCATACCTGATTATTCGTATTTAGTTAAAAATGAAGACAAAATTAAAGGTCTTTTTATCACGCACGGACATGAAGACCATATTGGCGGAATCCCCTATTTATTGAGAGAAGTAAACATTCCTATTTATGGCGGCAAGCTGGCGCTTGGTTTACTCCGCAATAAATTAGAAGAGCACGGATTACTTCGACAAACAAAAATGCATGAAATCAAAGAAGATGATGTCATAAAGTTTAGAAAAACGTCCGTTACATTTTTTCGAACAACCCATAGTATTCCCGATTCTTATGGAATTGTCGTAAAAACACCACCAGGGCAAATCGTTCATACAGGTGATTTTAAGTTTGATTTTACGCCAGTAGGAGAACCAGCAAATTTAATTAAAATGGCAGAGATCGGTAAAGAAGGGGTACTATGTCTGCTATCTGACAGTACGAATAGTGAAATACAAGATTTTACCATGTCAGAACGCCGTGTTGGCGAAAGCATTAATGATATATTTCGCAAAGTCGAGGGCCGAGTAATCTTTGCTACCTTTGCCTCTAATATTCACCGACTACAGCAAGTAACGGAAGCTGCAGTATTAAACGGCAGAAAAATTGCTGTTTTTGGCCGCAGTATGGAAGCTGCAATTAATATTGGTCAAGAGCTAGGATATATCCAGGCACCTAAAGATACATTTATCGATGCCCAACAAATAAATCGATTGCCATCCAATCAAGTGACGATTTTATGCACAGGCAGCCAAGGGGAACCGATGGCCGCTTTATCCAGAATTGCGAACGGAACACATAGACAAATTCAAATCAATCCTGGCGACACGGTTGTTTTCTCATCATCACCAATCCCGGGAAATACGATTAGTGTAAGCAGAACAATTGATATGCTCTCTCGTGCTGGGGCAGATGTTATTTACGGTAAGCTTTCCAATATTCATACTTCTGGTCACGGAGGTCAAGAAGAGCAAAAGCTAATGCTGCGACTAATGAACCCAAAATTCTTTATGCCAATCCACGGTGAATATAGAATGCAAAAAATGCATGCGAAACTTGCTGTAGATTGTGGTGTGATGGATGAAAACTGCTTTATTATGGATAATGGAGAAGTACTTGCCTTAAGTGAAGATTCAGCACAAATTGCAGGGAAAATTCCTTCAGGCTCCGTTTACATTGATGGAAACGGAATTGGTGATATCGGAAATATCGTATTGCGCGATCGCCGAATCCTTTCTGAGGAAGGATTAGTAGTTGTGGTTGTCAGCATTAACATGAAGGATTTCAAAATCTCTGCAGGCCCTGATCTCATTTCACGCGGTTTCGTCTATATGAGAGAATCAGGTGATCTTATTAATGATGCTCAATCATTAATTACTAAACACTTGAACAAAGTAATGGAACGAAAAACGACTCAATGGTCAGAAATCAAAAACGAAATAACGGACACTCTGGCACCTTTCCTATATGAAAAAACAAAACGCCGTCCAATGATTTTGCCGATTATTATGGAAGTATAAAGTATAAAAGGGGCTGTCATTCATTAAATGAATGACAGCCCCTTTCACGATAAAAACAAGCTCCTAGCTCATTACTTTTTTCTCAAAGCGATTAATATCAACATCTGCTCCAATAACAATTAATATGTCATTAAGCTGAATGACCTCATGTGATAGCGGGGAAACAATGATATCATTCTTTCTCTTTATGGCGACTATGTTAATTCCATATTTTGCACGAATATCTAAATCAATTAAAGTATGGCCGCTAAGCTTATCGTTCGCTACAATTTCCACAATACTATGTTCATCTGAGAGCTCCAAATAGTCTAGGACATTATTGGACACGATGTTATGGGCTATACGCCTGCCCATATCACGCTCAGGATGGACAACATGATCTGCACCTATTTTTCTTAATACTTTCTCATGATAATCATTTTGTGCTTTTACTGTTATTTTTGTTACTCCTAGTTCTTTTAATATTAACGTTGTTAAAATACTCGCCTGTATATTATCACCAATAGCTACGATGACATGATCAAAGTTTCGAATGCCAAGACTTTTAATTACTGATTCGTCGGTAGTATCTCCAACTACTGCATGTGAGGCGATCATTGAAAATTCATTTACGCGATCTTCATTCACATCTATTGCCATGACTTCCATTCCTTCTTCTGCCAATGCCCGGCAAATGCTTCCACCGAAACGTCCAAGTCCAATCACAGCAAATTCCTTTTTCACAGCTCATTCCTCCAGGGGTTTTTACAATTTTCATTTTTGCTTCACACATGATTGTTATAATTTATCTATTGTATTATTTTCTTTGGAAATTAGTCAAGTTTGCTGTTAAGCGCTTTAAAACTCAAAAAAAGACCAAGCATAAGCCCGGTCCATTCTACTATTCTGTTTTATTCATTTCATCTAATACACGATTGACACGCTTCTCAAGCATTTTCATACCGCTTCCGCCTGCTTGGAAATGACGCAAGTTTCCATCTTTATCAAACACATAATAAGCTGGCACGTATTGATTTTCGAATGCCTCATTTAATTTATGCTCACTATCTACATAAATTGGCTGTACAATTTCATGCTCAGCTGCTGTTTTCTTGATTAATTCTAAATCCAAATCATCTTCAGAACGAGGCATATGAACAGCAACAACATTTAACTGATCTTTATAATCATCTCTAAATTTATTTACATGCGGCATTGCTTCTTTACAAAGATGACAGCTAACAGACCAAAAATGGATTAATGTTGGCTTTTCACCTACAAGCTGAGACTTCGTTACCTCTCCATTTAACCATTCAGTTGCACCTGTTAACTCAGGCATTTGATCACGTAACTTCATTGTTTTTCCCCCTTTTATCGAATCATACTTCAAGAAAAGACCTAACAATCAAGTTAGGCCTTTTCATTAAAATTCTCTTAATTATACATTTAGTGTACTTTGTCCTGGCTTCCAGTTAGCTGGGCAAAGTCCGCCAGTTTGAAGTGCTTGAAGAACACGAAGAGTTTCATCCACGTCACGGCCGATATTGTTGTGGTTAACAACAGAATACATTAATTCACCCTCTGGGCTAATAATGTATAATCCGCGAAGCGCGATTCCTTCTTCTTCAATTAATACTCCATAATCACGTGAAACCACATGATTTGTATCAGCAGCTAATGGATATTTCAACTCGCCAAGTCCGTTGTTCTTGCGGTCAGTATTGATCCAAGCTAGGTGTGTATGTATTGTATCTGTTGAAACTCCAATTACTTCTGCATCCAAATCTTCGAACTCATCGTAACGATCTGATAATGCAGTAATCTCAGTTGGACATACGAAAGTGAAATCCATTGGATAGAAGAAAAGAACTGTCCACTTATCATTCTTCATATTTTCTTCAAGGCTTACTTTTCCAAACTCTTTGTTTGCTAGAACTGCATCCATTTCAAATCTAGGTGCTTGTTTACCTACCATACGTTCAGGCATATGTAATCCCTCCATTAAAGTATTAAATGAGAATAGAATAATCAGTTTCTCATTTAAGCTTTTATTCACAATTATAAGTATAGATGACTAATGATTTGAGGTCAACATCAAATTGTAATTAATTTAATTAAATACCTATTATTATATATTTAATTTATTGAAATAAAACCCATTACATGTTTTACCCTCTTTTGGCATTATTTAATCAATTATTTATAGACTGTCTTACAGAAGATTGCTTCATTATCAATTTTACCAAAGTATTCCTTAGGAATAAAATAAAATGCTCATCCTAATTCTTCTACTTACTGCTTCTGTCTTCATTTCCTTCCTCTTCAATAAATTCCTTTATTAAGTCAACAAAGGCCTGCACTTGTTTAAGCTGGAAAGCTGATTCATAGCCAAGCAGCCATGTATCTCTTTTTAAAGGAAGGTCATGCTCATCCAACAGCGGTACTTTAAATATGTTTTTCTCAGCACCATTTAAAGTAATGGCAGGCAAAATCGCATAACCAATCCCATTAAATGTCATTTGCTTACATGTTTCAATTTGATCAACTACTATCGTTCTTTTTGGGGCAGTCTTGAATGTCCGAAGCCACCAATCTTGAATTTCCTGAAAATAATTAGAATCACTTTTAAACTGAATAAACGGGCGATCTGTATTTAAAATTTGTTCCGGTGATGTAATTTCAGTGTCGACCAAATATAGAGGGTCTTTAAAAAGATGAATTTTTATTCCTTTCCAATCTGGTGTGCCCCGTATGATTCCAATATGTACTTGATCTTCATAAATGGATTTTAATATTTCACTGCTCCAGCCCGTAAGTAAAGAAACCTTTGCTTGAGGATAGCGGGTTACGAATTTCTTTAATACTTGTGGAAGCCAGTTTTGCCCTACTATGGATGCAACAGCTATCTTCAAAGTTCCATGAACTTCTGTATTAAGAGCATGAATCGATTCTCTGACCTTTTCCTCTTTCACAATAACATCATTAATAAATTTAATGACAAGCTCCCCAGCAGGTGTTAAAGACAAACCTTTTTGTGAACGGACAAATAATTTTTCCCCCCACTCCTTTTCAATCGTTTGCAAGCGTTGAGATAAAGCTGGCTGTGAAACAAATAATCTCTCAGCAGCCTTCCTCATATTCATTTCCTGAGCAAGGACTGAAAGAAAGTGAAACTCAGAAAGCGATGACATATGTTCACTCCGTTCTTTTTTCTTCTACTATAACCTAAAAAGATTAAAGTTTCATTGTTGGTTAAGAATCATTTTTTATTAGAAAAAGACCCCGCAATTACTTTGCAGAGTCTGGTTCTTTCTTTGGCAGTAACATAACGAGAATAAAGCTGATTACAGCAAAAATAAGCACTGTATAATAAACCGTTTGTAAAGAAAAAGTAAGGCCATCTTGAAGCAATGCTTTTAATCCTTCTGCAAGCTTATTTCTTTCCTCTTCATTTAGAAGAATATTCGTTGAATCAATCGTTAACTCTTCTCCAGCACCTTGCCCTTGTTCTTTAAAATAATGCATGATTCGATTATTTAAAATTCCGCCAAGCAAGGCAGCTCCAATAGTATTTCCTAAATTCCTCATAAACATATTGGCAGCTGTTGCAATACCTCTTTGATGCCAGCTGACTGTACTTTGAATAGATACAATAAAGGTTGTTAATGTTAACCCCATTCCAACCCCGACAAGAAAGGACCCGCATGCGGCCCAAAGAGGTCCTGCCTCAGGGGTAAGAGTAGCAAATACAATACATCCCAATATGAGAGATAAACCACCAATAATAGACGTGCTTCTAAACCCGATCTTTAATAATAGTCGACCTGCCGACCATGAGGCAATTGGCCAGCCGATTGACATAGTTGTAAGCGTAAATCCAGCCACAATGGGCGATCGCTCCATGACACCTTGTACGAATGCCGGCAGAAAGCTTGATATTCCTATCAGGATAACTCCTGTCGTTAAGGAAGCTAAGTTTGCGATTAGGATTGAACGCTCTTTCCAAATGCTGAAAGGCATCATCGGTTCCGGTGCTCTTTTTTCTTGAATAACAAATAAAAGGAAAGCAAGCAAGCTAATGCCTATCAAGCTAAGAGCCTTTGGAGAGGTCCAAGGCCAATTCACTCCTCCCTCTACTAAGACAATCAATAACGATGAAATTGATACCGTCAGCAGCAAGGCACCGATATAATCAATCTGGGGTTTTTTCTTTTCGATGTTTTCATGAAGAAATTTTGATATTCCTATAATGGCCAAAATACCAAGAGGGATGTTAATCCAAAATACATAATGCCAGCTTGCATATTCGACTAAAACTCCGCCGACAGCTGGACCCATAATGGCAGATATCCCCCATACACTTGACAAATATCCTTGAATCTTGGCTCTTTCTTCCTTCGTATAAATATCACCGACAATGGTTGTAGCAATCGGCATAACAGCACCTGCGCCGATGCCTTGAATTAATCTAAAAATGATAAGCATTTCCATGGACTGAGCAAATCCACATAAAATCGAGCCAATTAAAAAAATGATAATCCCAATAATTAAAATCGGTTTTCTTCCAAATAAATCAGATAGCTTCCCATATATAAGTACAGTCACTGCATTCATCAGCAAATAAGCAGAAAACACCCAGCTATATAAAGAAAATCCGCCTAGATCCCCCACAATTACTGGCATGGCAGTAGAAACAATTGTCGCCTCTATCGCTCCCATAAACATGGCTAGCATGACTGATGCTAATACTAGAGGCCGTCTCGTTTGTCTCTTATCCTTATGTATGAAAGATTTTTCAATCACCTGTTCCAATAATATTCCTCCTTGAACCTTTTCGCTCCCCATAATTATTTTAGTATACGTACGGATCTGATAAAAAAATCAAGCTCCCTTAAAAGGGAGCATTAGTTTTTACTAATTTTGCGAATTTGTTTATTTAACTCAATCATTATCGTTCTTCGTGTAAATATTCCTTCAAAAAAACCATCTTCATTCTCAATACAAAGGAATGGATTGTCGATTAATAAAGCAACTGAATCCTGGAGTGATGAATTAATGTTTAATCTTGGAATTTTCCGATTCATTACTTCTTCTACGCGCTTTTTTTCCAGCTGTTCAAATTCAATTCTCTCAAGGCCTAGAATTGAATCCATAATTAACGGGGTACTTATTAAGCCATGAAGTTTATAATACGGATCAAGTACAGGAATGGCCGTATAGCCGCTTTTTGTTAACACTAATAGAGCATGCTCTAAATTATTGCCAATTTGAACATGTGCTACCCGTTCCGAAGGTATCATAAAATTACGGATATTATTTTCTAAAAACTCCCCGCTGTGAAGACTGATCATCGCCGAAACTCCTCAAATTATTATTATCATTCTATTTTAGTTTAACACAGTTTTCATTTAGTTGCTCCTAAAAAGTTACGTTAGCATAAAAAAGGGAACCGCAATTGGCTCCCTTCTATTTGAATTATTGAATTAGATCAAATATTTCTATCGTAATCATATCAATATTATCAAATTGATACCTTTTAGGTTTTTCCTTATCATTGTAGACCTCTAGCTCAAACATTTCACTTTTTGGCTGATACGTTACCTGGCATTTTCTCTCGCCGTTCACCTCGAAAAAACGTTGCATCGGCTCTCCGCCTGTTGATTGTTCCTGTAAGTTTTTTAAACGTGTTAATATCCCTTGAAGCTGTGACATGCTCCCTCTCCTTTCACAAAAACCTAAAATCTATATTTAGGTTTCTCTTTTGGCATGTTTCTATCCTAAATGATTAAATTCAGAAATTTCAATTCCATTCCCTTGCATACCAATATTAACAGCATAAATTAATGTAAGCCAAATGTACAAGAAAAAAATATTTTTTTCTCGTTTTTTTTACTTTTTTGATCCGCTGAATTTTAAGCTGAAAGAAATACGCTTCACATTTCGTCAAGCAAAATTGTTTGAAATCCACTTCCCAATTGCACTAATATAGAAATGAAAGTGAGGGAACATTGATGAAAGAAATTACCATTTATACACAGCCCGATTGCCCGCCTTGCGAAATAACGAAAAGATTCTTAAGTGAATACGGCTTTTCTTATACAGCAAAAGATATTAAAAAAGACCAAAACGCTAGAAATGATTTAATTAATAAATATCAATCCTTCTCTACCCCAACAATCGTAATTGGGGAAGAAGTAATCACTGGTTTTGATCTAGAAAGGTTAAAGGATGTTTTAGACATTAAAGAGTAACCATTCGTTTTTTCGATTGGATGGCTCACTTTTCATTTTATAAAGTCGAGCAAAACCTGCCATATTTAATTAAAAACTCTAATGGATTCAAGCATAAGCCAACTTGCAAAGATGATTGGACTATTTTTTTCTGATAATAGTTCACATGATCTTTGCTTGTTGAGTGTGTTTGCTCCTTCTCGGGCTGTATTAGCTCTTCCGGAATATTATTATATAAAAACTCAGCTATTCTCCATCCACCATCACTCTTTGTTAATAATAAGCCTTCATAGTGGCTTTCATAAGAAACAGGACCTTCATCCATCTCAGGGAAAAACTCAAATATATACTGTTCATTTTCGAACTGGCTTAGTTTCGTTTCATCCTTATAGGTAAAATGTGGAATATAAAAAAATGGAAAATCAGTTCCATATGTAATAAACAAATTATTTTCAGTGAGAAGGTTTTCTTCTAAGAAAATCCTTTTTGCTTCTTCAGTAAAATATGGAGACAATATCTTCTCAATTTCCTCCATTGTTCTAGGTTTAACTCCAAGTGAAAGCTGAGCTTCATAGGCAGCTTGTACAAAAGCAAAAACATCTTCACGGTTGGACAACTTCTTCTCAGCTTTCGTTATTGTTGGAAAAATGAGAGCTATCGCTATAATAATTGGAAGTATCTTACTGATTAGCCTAATCATTCTATCGTCTCCTTCATTTCTTAATAATTCTCATTTTATCAACAAACAAACAGGCAGAACGATATTTTTATTCGTAAAATAACTGCAGATTCTGACAGGAAGAAGCTTAAAAACACGAAATGCTCCCTCATTAGACAAAAAAATACCCAAAACCCAAAGCTGTAAAAAAGCATTTGGACTATGGGTATCCTTTATATTGATTAATGAAAATGAAATCCACCTTCTTTCTCTTATTCATATTCTGAAGGGTCAACAAAATGTTTGTAGATTAAATATATTAATAGTCCAATTGCTGTCGTCAAAAATCCCCATCCTAGAGTTAATTGGTCAATTAATAAATAGTTGTTGCATAATTGATCAGGAGTCCAAATATATAAAAACCCCATTCCAAAATACTTTATCGTAAAAATGATAATAATGACGTTTTTTCCAGTGTCACTTAGTTTTTTCCAACTGTCTCTAAGTGGTACTCCCGCTAAAAAAGGCAAGCTGATAAATTTGAAAATTTCTACACTTTGATGGGTTAAAGCTTCGTCCATCGTTCGTGGTATTGTCCAGTAGATAACGATAATCATGAATAAAATAATGCCTGGTATTCCATTGCTATTCCACTTTTCGAAAAAACGCGGAAATCGATTTAAGAAAAAGCACGCCATAAAAAATCCTGAAATAACGAGCAGCGGCATTTGCATATGCATATGCGTAATCATAATTGACTCCACTAAATTAGCAACAGGGGGAAGCATCAGGAAAATATATAACAGAAAGGCATAGAAAACTTGTGTCATACATTACACCCCCGCTTCATTTTCAAGAATGCCTGTTACTTTAGCAGCAGCTTCTTCAATCTTTGTATAATCCATAACATCGACTAAACGGCCTTTTTTATCAACTAAATAAAATGCAGAATTATGAGTGAAGTTTCCAAGTCCATCCGGAATGACAATAACGCCAAATTTCTTCAGTAATGAGTCTAATTCAGCCTGATTAGGTATTCTCGCCATCCTCCAAGTTTCCCCATCGCTATTAAAAGCCTTTCTGTATGTTTCTAATGTTTCTGGGTCATCTCTAGTCGGATCAAAGCTAACACTCAAAAACACAATGTCTTCGCCAATATATTTTTTTGGCAGCAAATCATAAACTTGAGCCATATTCATTTCTAATTGCGGACAGACAGTTGCACAAGATGTGTAAAGAAACGTAATGAATACATACTTGTCTTCAAACTCAGAAATTGGATATTTCCGTCCTTTGTTATCCTCCAAAGTGACATCAGGGAATACGGGCTTTTCCTTCACTAGCTGATTCACTCTCGCGGTTTCTGCCGTAAACGCTCGGAATCCATCTGTCGCTATAAAAAACAACACACATCCAAACAATAATACAACAATAGCAGCGATTGTATTATGCCGGTTTTTGGTCACGGAAATCACTTCCCATATATTTTAATAAAAAGAGATAGCCCCAACATATGAGCTATCCCTATTTCAGATCACCAGGTTTTAAACGGTGGTGAACCTGGAGGTGCATTAACAATCATATCTGTTAATGGTAAAACATATGCCATGGCTACAACGATAATCATAACGACTACCCAAACGCCCCAACGCTCTGTCAGATATGGGGTTCTAGCTTCTCCTTCTTCTGCTTCAGCAATCGGGAATTCTGTTTCACCTTTTGGAGCAAAGAACATTAGGTTAAAGACTGCATATACTTGAATAATTACTGCGACCATTAGAAGTGACGCACCAATACCAATCAGTATCATATATGGATCCCAGCCTAATGTTGTAGAAAAGTCACCATATGTTGTAAAGGAGGTTCTGCGCGGTGATCCAAACAATCCTACTGTGTGCATAGAGCCAGACATGATGATCATGGCAATTGTCCAAATAATCGTTTGAATAACACCTAATTTATTCATTTGCGGTGTTAATACTCGTTTTGATAAATGCGGTATTAACCAATAACTAATTCCAAAGAATGTCAACACTACAGACATACCTAATGTTAAGTGGAAGTGACCAACAATCCACATTGTATTATGAACAACTTGGTCTAATTGGAAAGTAGTTTGTGCAATTCCGCCTGCTCCAGCTGGTGCAAAGGCAGCCATTGCGATAAATGGTGCCAGGAAACGGACGTCGCCCCATGGTAATTTTTTAAACCATCCAAAGAGTCCTTTTCCGCCTTTTCTTCTTCCAGTACGTTCCATAACCGCAAACATTGCGTACGCAGTCATTAAAGACGGGAATCCGATTGCTAAGCTCATAAACACGTGCATATATTTCACAGATTCTGAAATACCTGGGTCAATAATTTGATGGTGGAAACCACCTGTAATATTCATAACAACTAAGGCAATTACTACAACTCGAGTTAAATAATCATTAAAGCGTGTTCCCCCAATAACCTTAGGTACAATTACGTACCATGCAGAAACTGCTGTTAAATACCAAATATTTACCGCTGTGTGCCCAAATGCCCAAAATAGTGTACGGGCAACCATAACATTGATTGTATCAACCCATCCAAGAGACCATGGAATAATCATAAACAGTACTTCAACCGCAACGAAAGCAGTTGCGCCGACTAATAATACAAACACTCCAGTAGCGAAGAAAGCAAGAATTGGAAGATGCTGTCCTTTGTGGTTCTTTCTCCAATTCGCAACATTGATAAATGCTCCAGCTGCAAGCGTCCACACACCTAAGACAATAAACACTAATCCGAAATAAAAGACTGGATGAGCTGCCATTGGCGGATAGAATGTATACATAACAGATGCTTCATTCATTAAGATTGGTATAACCACTAACACAAAACCGAATATCTTCATCCAAAAACCGATCCATGCCATTTTTCTAACTTTCGGAAGAAGACCGCCTAGAGTATGTGAAAGTCCTGCATAAAAATACCCAATTGTAAAGAATGCTGACATTACAACAACTAGCAGTAATCCGTGAGCAGTTAATACTTGATAATAATTAGCCCATGTAGGCAGTTCCAGAACACCTGCACGGTTTAATCCTTGCAATAAGCCTAACAATCCGCCTAGAAGTAATGCTATAAATGCAACAGATAAATATGATTTAGATATTTTTGCGTCCGCTAAATTTACACCAAGCACTTTATTTGCCTGATCTTTAAATGCTGTTGATTTTCCCTTTTGCTGCATAACCGTTTCCACTGAAATTCCCCCCTTTATTTAACTGTAATGGTAGTACTCATTACTTGGTGGCCGGCACCACAGTATTCATTACATAGCACTAAATAGTCACCTGGTTTGTCAAACTTTTGTGTAATCTTTTGAATATGTCCAGGCATTACCATCGCATTAATATTCGTATTGGCAACTTGGAATCCGTGCACAACATCTTTAGAAGTCATAATGAAATGAACGGTTGATCCAGCAGGTACTTCGATATTGCCTGGATTAAAGCTAAATATTTGTAAAGTCATAACTACTTCATATTCATTTTCACCAATTTTTTTAATTCCTGGCTGATCAAATGGCGCTGTTTGGTCCACCTTTTGCGGATCAATCGTTTCATTATGACTTGGCGGCGCCATCCCCAAGGCAAATGCTTGATAACCAGTAATGAGCATGAAAACCATTATCATTCCAAAGCTTAATGTCAGCCATATTTTTTCTCCACGATGCATCATTTTCCCCCCCTATACTCTACCCATATATAAACCGAATAGTACTAAATAAGTAATTAGAATGACTGCCCCGACTAAGGTTACGGATAAGGCTGTTCCCTTTTCTGACTCCTCTTCAACTTTTAATTTATTATCGTGTTTTGAAGCTCCCATCTGAACCCAACCTCCTTTTGTTCTTTATAGTTACATAATAATTGCGAAAGGTTCTCATTGAAGTGAAGTGAATCACACATATCAACTCCGTACTAAATTTTAAAAAATATAGTCGTTTTCAGACAAAATTTAGACAAAAACATTCTTGAGACTAGAATGTTTTTGTCGTTGGCTTCATTTCTCTGCGCTGGTGATTACTTCGTACATCAAGGACAAGTTCTGCTGAATCCAACGACAATTTAGTTTTTTACACAGAAAAAGGCCCCCATTTCGGAGGCCTTTAAAGTAATCCTTCATGTTCATAAAGGAAATCATATGAAAGATCAATAAATATATAATCAAGCGCATTGAGCGGATACGAAAAAGTTCGGATTGTTTGCCCTGTTTCGATATCTCGGTATAAATCAGATAAAAAACCTCGTTTTTCCTTTTTCATTTTCAAAATGTTTTCGAAAAAATAGGGACGCCAGCTCCAGTTTTTTTGGAGGTATTGCGGCTGAAGCAGCCAATTATTTTCTTCCTTAAAAATGTTGGCAGATTTCTGAATTCCATTCTCATCACATACATATAAGCGAAAAGCAACATCCGTTAAAGAGAGAGAAAGTTCCTTTATTAAATCTTCATATCCGAGCATTCTGCGATTTTTTGTTTGCAGAAACTGAGTCAACTTTTCATTGAACTTTTCCGTTACACTATACAATTCTTCGAGTTTTTTCTTTTCGTAAGCAATAAATTCATGCCATTTTTCCTTCAATTTCTCCTTCTGAATATCGCGTTCTACAAACTCCTCTGCAGGTTTTTGCAAATAAAAGCCCTGATAATATCTTCCACCATTTCTCCACGCAAATTGAAGCTGATAAACCATTTCAATATTTTTAAAAAGCAAAGTAGCCCCAATTTTTCGCGCTAATAAAGAAATAGAAAGTAAAATATCATGTAGTATATGTGCAGAAGCAGTAGAACGCAGCTCATTTAGATCAACCTTTAAAATGTTCGGAGAGATTTGTCCAATTCGATCTAAATGGCTTCTCTCATTTCCCATATTGTCAATGGCAATCTTAATACCGTAAGTACGAATATAATTTAATAGATGATCTAAATGTTCTACTTCGCCCTTGTAGACACGCTCAGTGGATTCTAATACGATTCGATTTAGCTTTAATCCCTTTTCTTGATATTCAAACAAAATAGAAAGAAATGATTCAGCATTATCAAACATTAATAAATCTGCGTCTTTATTAATAAAAAGAAGAATATCATCCTCAATTAAAAGTGCTTTATCTAACGCCTTTCTTAAGACGGTATGATCGATTTCCAGTCTGTATTCTTCAGGTATGCTTTCATCTAGAAAAATAGGCCCTAAACTTACTATCCCATTTTCCCCTTTATATCTCCCTAGTATTTCATAGCCTGCAACTCTTAGTTCATCAGCACTAAATATCGGCTGAAAATACGGAAAGACATGATCCAAATCCGTTAATATTTCCAGGGCATCCATTTTCATACCCTCCAGTATTAATTAATTAAATACTTTTTAAATGGACAAAAATACCGATAATCCTATCGGTATTTTCATCATAAATTAATTACATTATATTGGGGATAACATTACTTATCAAGTAAAGAAGCACCAGAGATGCCAGGCTTTGTCATTTCATATGGATCTAGAATCAGATCTAATTCTTCTTCACTTAGCACATCATATTGCAAGCATAATTCACGAATGGATTTCCCATTTACGATCGATTCTCTCGCAATTTCAGAAGCGACATTGTACCCGATATGCGGATTGACAGCAGTTAATAAACCTACACTTTTTTCCACATATTCTTTAAGGCGGTCTGCATTGGCCGTTATTCCAGACACACAGAAGTCAGTAAATACACGGAAGCCATTATTCATGATTGAGATGGATTGCAGTAAGTTAAATAATAATACTGGCTCCATAACATTCAACTCAAATTGACCAGCTTCAGACGCAAGAGAGATCGTATGATCATTGCCAATTACTTGGAAAGCAATTTGGTTAATAACTTCAGGCATAACCGGATTAACTTTTCCTGGCATAATAGATGAACCAGGCTGACGTGAAGGCAAGTTAATTTCATACAAGCCTGCTCTCGGCCCAGAAGCCATTAAACGAAGGTCGTTTGCGATTTTTGACATATTAACCATGCAAATTTTAAGGGCTGATGATACTTCAGTATATGTATCTGTGTTTTGTGTAGCATCTACAAGATTTCCAGCTGGTTTCACAGGGATGCCAGATATCTCAGCTAAATACTGGACAACCTTTTCAATATAAAGAGGATCCGCATTCAGCCCTGTTCCTACAGCAGTTGCGCCCATATTTACCTCTAATAAATTCTCCATCGATCTTTCAATTCTCTTAATATCCCGTTCAATCACATTCGTATAAGCCCTGAATTCCTGCCCTAGACGAATGGGAACTGCATCCTGTAAATGAGTTCTTCCCATCTTTATTACCGAATCAAATTCGATAGCCTTTTGGTTAAAAGCTTCCTTCATTTCATTCATAGTAGTTAATAATGTTTCTACTGCTCTATATACGGAAAGATGAATAGCTGTTGGAAAAGCATCGTTTGTAGATTGGGCCATATTAACATCAATATTTGGATTCAGATGAAAATATTCACCCTTTTCCTTCCCCAAGAACTCTAATCCTCTATTCGCGATAACTTCATTCGCATTCATATTAACGGATGTTCCCGCTCCGCCTTGGATCGGATCTACAATGAAGTGATCATGCCATTTCCCTGAAATAATTTCATCTGCCGCTTTGCAGATTGCCTCCGCTTTTCCTTTATATAAACGCCCAATACTTGAATTTGCAAGCGCAGCAGCTTTCTTTACAATTGCCATTGCAATAATTAAATCTTTGTTTATTTTATATCCTGTAATGGGAAAATTCTCAACAGCTCTTAATGTTTGTATTCCATAATATGCTTCTATCGGAACATGCTTTTCTCCCAAGAAATCCTTTTCAACACGATATGTACTCACAAATAACATCTCCTAGTCAACCAATTATTGATGAAAGAGAAGTTGTCCACTCCCCTTAGGTTTAGTATACTACTATTCATTAAGTTTTTCCGTTAGTTTTTTATAAAGGGTAATTTTTCAAATATTAGAATAATATTTCAAAAAAAATAACCAGCATGGAGTTAATTCTCCCTGCTGGTTATGATCTAGAACGGATACTGATTTAACCATTGTCCGCCGTCCATAGTAATACATTCACCATTCATATAAGCCGCATGCTCAGAAAAAAGAAAATAAGCTAATTCAGCAATTTCCTCAGGTTTTCCAAGTCTTCCTAATGGCACACTATTAATCGTTCTTTCTGCAGCTGCATCCGACTCCCATAGCCGCTCGGCTCCACCTGTCCGTTCAATCGGTCCGGGGGCGATTGCATTTACTCTTATCCCATATTTCCTTCCCCATTCTACTGCCAATGTTCTTGTCATCGATAGTACGCCTGCTTTCGCCGCAGCTGAATGAATGACGCCAGCACCTGCATCCCAGGCATATGTAGCGACCATATTGATGATACTGCCTTTAATCCCCTTTTCGATCCAGTACTTGCCTATTTCGCTAGAACAATAAAATGTTCCATTAAGGACAATATTGATGACTGAATTCCAGCCATTTGCGCTAAGTTTTTCAGCGGGACAAATAAAGTTTCCAGCTGCATTATTGATAAGATAATCGATTCTTCCAAAGGTATTAAGTGTTTGGTCTACCATATTTTTCACATGGTCTATTTCACGAACATCCATTTGAACCGTCAACACTTGCCCTGGAAATGTTTCTATTTCCAATTTTGCTTCGTTTAAGCGCTCCTTTGTCCTTCCGGTTATAACAACAAAAGCACTCGCCTCAGCAAAACGCTTCGCCATATATTTACCCATACCACTTGAACCACCTGTAACAATTACGACCTTTTCCTTCATCCTTTCCCCTCCTCAAAAAATGAATGATCATTCATTCTATATTTTACCATTAGCAGTTTGAATTTTCTAATAAATTTTATGGGTTTTATCATTATTGCAAAACTCATAAATTATGTTAAATCCATTTTTCTCCCTTCTTTTTATGATAAGAGTTTGATAGTATTAGAAGGTATCTATGTTTTTAGTGAAAATGAATTAGATTGGTTGGTCATATTCATGCCGAAAAAAGTTACGAGAAGGTCGTTTTTGAAAAAAGTATTCGGCTCTTTACTTACCATTTCTGGTCTAGGTGCTGGAGGATATTATTATGCAGGTCATATTGAGCCAAAGCTTTTAGATATAAATAATTTTCCGATTCGTCATAAATCAATTCCAAAAAGCTTCAATCATTTCAAAATTGTTCAGTTCAGTGATACTCATTTGGGCTTTCAATATGATAGAAAGCAATTCATGACTCTTGTCGATCAAATTAATAAGCTTAAACCAGATCTCATCTTTTTCACAGGAGATTTGTTGGACGCTCCAAATCAATACTTAGAAGGCGATAAAATCATTCCTCTTCTAAAAAAACTGCATGCCCCATTTGGTAAATTTGCTATATACGGTAATCATGATCATGGAGGGTACGGATCAGATATTTATAAATCCATCATTGAGCAAGGTGATTTTAATTTACTGCTAAACAGTCATAAACAAGTAAAATTACTTGATGGCAGCAGCTTGTATATCATTGGTATTGATGATGCCATGCTAGGAAATCCTGACATCAGTAAAGCTTTAGCAGGAGTTCCTGAAGATTCATACAAAATCCTCTTATCCCATGCTCCCGATTTAGCAGATGAGGCTTCAGAGTTAAATATCCAGCTTCAGCTAAGCGGTCATAGCCATGGGGGGCAAATCCAGATTCCTTTCATTGGCGCCCTTGTAAAGCCTCCATTTGCAGAAAAATATCATGAAGGCTTTTATGAAATTGGCGGAACGCCATTAACACTCTATGTCAATCGCGGAATAGGAACTACTAGGCTGCCATTCCGATTTCTATCAAAACCTGAATTGACTGTATTTACACTTGTAAGTGAATAGAAAAAGGAAAAGCATTTGCTTTTCCTTTTTCTATTTATTGCAATATTCGATAAGAAAGTTAGTTTCAATCTCATCAGCAGGAAGTGGTCTTGAGTACAAAAATCCTTGTGCTTTGTGACAGTTGGCATTTAATAAAAATGCTGCCTGATCCGAGCTTTCTACTCCTTCAGCGATTACCTCCAACCCTAGGCTTCTCCCTAAATGGATGATAGTCGTTGTAATAGCTGCATCTTTATCGTTTAATAATACATCCCTGACAAAAGACTGATCAATCTTTAATACATCGATTGGAAATTGCTTTAAATAATTTAAGGATGAATAGCCTGTTCCAAAATCATCAACAGAGATTGATACTCCAAGTTCCTTTAATCTTGATAGAATAGGTGCTGTATCCCTCGTATCTTGCATAGCGCCTTCTGTAATTTCAATCTCTAATGCCCTTGGATTGATCCGATATTTTTCAATCGACTTTTGAATGATCTTAAGCAAATTATGCTGCTGGAATTGTTTTGGAGAAATATTAATTGCAATTCTAAAATCGTGATGATATTTATCTGACCAATCGCGAATTTGTTTACAGGCAGTATCAATGACCCAGTTTCCAATCGGAATAATTAATCCCGTATCCTCTGCAAGAGGAATAAATTCTCCTGGAGAAATCGGTCCAAGTGCGTGATTATTCCAGCGTAATAGTGCTTCAAAACTAGATACTTTCATTGTCTTTAAGTCAACCTGAGGCTGATAATGTAAAAACAACTCGTCCCGTTCAATCGCCTTCCGCAAGAGTGTTTCCATCTCAACAACATTTCTATGGATTGAACTCATTTCTGTCCGATAGAATTGAAAATGAGCTTTCCCCTTTTCTTTTACCCTAAATAATGCTTCATCTGCATTTTTGATAAGTGTCTCAGCGTTCTTCCCATCATTCGGGTACATACTAATTCCAATGCTTGGTGAAATATAGTATTCTTGCGAGCTTAAATAAAAGGATTTAGAAAACCTAGATAAAATCTTCTGTGCAAATTTGCTTGCCTTACTTCTATCAGTGTGTGGAAGAAGAATAATAAATTCGTCCCCGCCCTGCCTATAAACGGTGCAATCTTTTAATTCAGAAAGTCTGTTTGCAACTTTCTTTAATATTTCGTCTCCTAAAATATGTCCAAGTGTATCATTTAAATATTTAAACCGATCCAAATCAATAGTCAGAAGAGCAAATTCATTTCCTGTCTTTTTTGCAAAAGTAATTTGCTCCTCCAGATCGCCTAATAATGCTCTTCTATTATATAATCCTGTCAACTGGTCATGAAAGGCCATATATTTAATAGTTTCCGCATTTTTTGCATGCTCAGAAATATCTCGTATAATAAAATATATTCCTACAATTTCATTGTTTACAACAACAGGTGCAGTCTTAATGTGAACCGTTAAATAATGTCCTTTTCCATGAACAAATCGGCAATCAAGTGTTTCAATTGGATAACCATTCATCGATTTGTGAAATAGCATTTTTATATCTTCTATTTCCTGTTCGGGAATTAAATCAAATATAGACCGATTGGTGAGCTGCTTTTCTGACAAACCGGTTAATTTGCTTCCAGCTGGATTAACCTCCTGGATCATGCCATTTAGATTAACTGTCAGAATCCCATCTAAATTATGGTCAACGATGGACCGGTATTTCTGTTCACTTTCAATTAATCGCTGCTTCTCTATTAATGCCGATGTTATATCTCTCGTGACGGAAACGACATAGCATACCTCGTTATTTTCATTAAACACAGGAGTTAAAAAAGACTCCCCATTCATCTTGCTTCCATCTGGAAGGTTCACTTCATCTGAAAATCCAATAGATTTCTTCGTCCTAAGTATTCTTAAGTATTCTTGCTGTAATATGTAAGCAGTTTTAAAAGGGAGAACTTCATCCAATGTTTTCCCTATATAGTCAAGCGGCAAATTAGCATGCTCTAGACCAGGTTTATTAGCGAAAAGATAGGTGAAAATAGGACCAGGCTCTACCTTCATGATAAAAACCATATCTTTAATATGTCGAAAAATAATATCTAAGATAATGCCTTCAACCTTACTTGTCATATTCATGCTATTTAATTGTGTAGTTAATATTTCATTTATCTTTTCCATCTAATCATCCTTATACTTATTCCGTCCTTAAAGACAGGCAGATCAAGAGATGCCGTTTATGATTTCATAAAAAATCAAATTTTAACAAAATGTACATATTGTTGACAAATATCACCTATTATTTTTTCATTATAATACAAAATCACAAAAAAGACAGGCTTCATTTCTTCTTAGTTAATCCTGAAACAGAAGATTTGCAGAAAATAACTTGATATATTTGTAATAGACTCTACTACAATTGGGTATTTCCGTTAATCTGGAATATATTATCTATTTTATTTTCATTTTTTTGAAAAAAGGGGTATAATAGAAATATACCCCTAAATATTTGAAAGGAGTCATACTATTGAACTCGGAAAAGAACGACAACCCTCATCATTTACACCCAACGGTTGAAAACCTCTCACAAGCAATCTTCACCGTTAACCGCCATGCAAAAACAGCAACGAACCCTAAATTCTTATATAAGCTGAAACAGGAAACATTACAGAAGCTTATTCGAGAAGGCAAAGCAAAAAAGGTGGGGCTTCATTTCTCAGGAAATCCTAAATATAGCCAGCAGCAATCAGATGTCCTTGTGGAATGTGGAGATTATTCCTTTCATTTGCCGCCATCAAAAGCTGACTTTGCCGAACTTCCGCATTTAGGAAAATTAAATGATCAAATACGAAATCCAAGATCCACACTCTCTTTAAACCAAGCGAAGAAACTTCTAATGTCTTATACAGGACTTAAGGAAGTAACTAACACCCCATCACATAAAAAACGAACTTATAATAAACCAGTATTTAAAAAGCTGGGAGAAAGTTATTTTTAAGATAAAAAGCTAGGTCCTTATAAACGGGATCCTAGCTTTTTTGTCGTCCTATAAAGAGATCTTATCAATGAGCAGCACAAGCTCAGCTATCTCAGGCTTACTTACTTGTGCATCTGCCCCAACCATTTGCCCTTTATGGCGAAGATCATCTGTAATTAATGAAGAAAAAATAACGACAGGTACTTTTGTTAATTCATGATTATTTTTAATACGTTTCGTTAAATGATGCCCATCCATCTGAGGCATTTCAATATCTGTAATTACAAGCTGAACCTCATCAACAATATTCTTTCCGCTTTGAACGATGTTTTCTAAATAATTTAGCGCATCACTGCCATTTTCAAAAAACTCAATATATTGGAACCCAGCTTCCTTTAACGTATCATGAAGGAGCTTGCGTAATAATGGTGAATCCTCTGCCACTACTAGCCGCTTATTCGAACGTTCCCTCTTTCCAAGCTTTTGAACTTGCTGAACGTTGATCCCCGTTTCTGGATTAATTTCCACAACAATTTTTTCAAAGTCTAGCAGTAAGATCATTTCTCCATTAAGCTTGATGACTCCAATAATCTGGCTGTCCGGACCTTGATACATTTCAGACGGCTTTTCTATTTGATCCCAAGAAATCCGATGAATTTGTGTCACACTATGTACATGGAAAACAATTTTTTGCTTATTAAATTCTGCGACAATAAATTTGTCCTGCTGAGGATGCTCAGATGGGGGGAAACCTAATGCGGTAGCTACATTGACGACTGGAAGCACTTCTCCTCGCAATTCAATAATGCCCTCAACATTGTTATGAGCATGAGGAACTTGTATAACAGGAACAGGGTTAATGATTTCTTTTACCTTTATTACATTGATTCCAAATTTATTTTTCCCTATACCAAACTCAACAATTTCCAGTTCATTTGTTCCGCTTTCCAACAATATTCCTTTTTTATGTTCCACGCAAACTTCGCCCTTCCTATAAATAAAATGAACAATTATACCTATTACTATATCACGAATAGAAAATTTTTCTTAAAATAATTTAATAGATTTATTGAATAATTTTCTCGTAGATTTTATGAGGACAGAGAATCCTCTATTTTGCCTAAACTCTTGAGAAAGAGGAGTTAAGAGGTCAGAGGAACCTCTATTTGATGGAAAGAAGGAGATATTGACGGTTTTTCTTCAATTAAAGGAATGTGTGGCCGATAAATGCAAAAAATAGGGTTTTTTTCGTAAATAACGGATCGAGAGTCCGCCGCCCGGATCCATAAAATGGTGAGCCATTTTAAGCTCACCATTTTTATTATCCCTTATATTTCCCGTTATTCTTCGGTGCTTTTTCCTTTTTTGCTTTATCCTTATGGATTTTATTTGTGTCGGTACTTCCCATTTCATGTGCAAATTCCGTATCTAATACAGCTGAATCGAAGCCTTTTTTATTTTTTTGCTGAGGATCATTTTTTTTCGTCTTTTTCGCCATAAGAGAACCCCCTTTTAATAACAATCAAGATTATTATTATATAAAGAGGAATTCATTATTCATTATCGATCCCAATATTTATAAAGTGCTTGAGTACCGCTGTTTTCCTCCCCGGCATCAGCAAGACGAGCATACATTTCCTTCGCCAATGCTAAGCCAGGTGTATCCATTCCCATTGCCTCAGCTTCTTGTAAAGCAATGTTCATATCCTTAATGAAATGCTTAATATAAAATCCAGGATCAAAATTTCCGTTTATCATTCTTGGTGCTAAATTTGAAAGAGACCAGCTGCCTGCTGCACCTGTCGATATACTTTTCAATACAGTATTTGGATCAAGACCAGCTTTTTCTGCATAAACAATCGCTTCACATACGCCAATCATGTTTGAGGCAATAGCTATTTGATTACACATTTTTGTATGCTGCCCAGAGCCAGCCTTTCCTTGATAGACTATATTTATTCCCATTAAGCGAAATATTGGTTCCATTTCCATAAAGGATTCCTTATCTCCGCCAACCATGATAGAAAGCTTTGCTTCCTTTGCCCCAATATCCCCTCCGGATACTGGTGCATCAAGAGCGAAAATACCTTTTTTACTTGCTTCTTCATAAATTCGTTTAGCAAGGGTTGGCGTGGAAGTTGTCATATCGATGACATACGAATTTTCTTGTCCGTTTGTAATAATTCCATTCTCCCCTAAATATACCTCTTCTACATCTGAAGGATAGCCAACCATAGTTATAATGACATTTGCCTTTTCTGCAACATCTTTCGGAGAGTTTGTCCATTCTGCACCTTTAGCAATTAAAGCTTCAGCTTTCATTTTTGTCCGAGAATAAACAATTAATGGATATCCTGCATGCAGTAAATGCCCTGCCATACTTTTCCCCATAACACCTGTTCCAATAAAGCCGATGACCGTATTATCACGCAACCCCATCTTAAAACTCCTCCCCATCATTTTATGTATTTATTACCAATTCGACTGCTATTTCTATTCTACTTCAAGTTTAAGACAAAAAGTATAATTCCCATATAAAAGTTAGCGTTTTTCCTATTATTCTATTTTATTTATTATGAAGATGCTGCCCTTTATTTATAAAGGTTGGAAATAGAAAAAGACTAGACCATACAGTCTAGCCCCCTCCAAGTTTCATGCGCTTTAACATTATTCCCAATACGGCTCCATACTAATCAAAGAAAGGATTTTTATAGCTGCGATGAAAAGTTTGTTAAAAAAGCTTTAGCTATGACTTGTTTATCATTAAAGACTTCTACCGAAACCGCATCCTCTTTCATGATCATCTTTTCAATTTCAAATACATGTAGATCTTTAAGTAACGGAATGGGATTCATAAAAATAAAGTTATCGTTTTGATTATTAACTTCAATATACTCGCCTGTAAATTTAACATCTGATCCGTAGATAATTTCATTGGTTCCTAAAGCCGAAGCAAGTTTTGCATTATGTATAGATACTTTTACTTTATAAAGCTTCTCTCCGCTTAAAATTTTATCATTAATTTTAAACCGAAATTGCAGTTCATTGTTTTTTGTCAACAAAGCCTCTGCATGGCTGTTTACGATCGATTGGCCAGATCCAGAATGCTCACAGCTTGTAAGTACAAGTGAAAAAAGAATAAGCAGAAATAGGTTATAAACTTTAAATTGCATCAAGTTTTCCTCCTTTTTCCTACCATAGCCTTTAACGGTCAATGATAAACATAAAAAAATAAAATTAAATAAAGAGGCTTAATTCAACTATTTATCGTTGAATTAAGCCTCTTCGTTTAAAAACCATTTATTAAAATTCTATTATTTATTTTCTTTTAAGTTTATCAAAATATTTAAAACAAATAGCAATATACCGATGACTGTGATGGTAGCACCAATGGCTGTTCCTGGAGTAAGTGCTTCGTTTTGGGTTGTGATTAAAATCGCAAGGGAAATCATCATAATAGGCAAGCCGATATTATGCAGCCAAAAATGCCATTTTGCTAGCTTAGATGCTGCGAGCTTCGGAAATAAATAATAAAGTATGCCAGCTAACGTTAGCGCAGTCCAACCAAGCAGATTAATGTGTACATGAACCGGTGTTAGGACATACGAATGAGAGCTTGACATATAATATCCGATTAAAATACCCACTGCAAAGTAAATGGCTGAAATTTTAATTAGCCTAATTCCCACTTTAATACCCCCTTCCATCAAATGTCATGTAATGTTAAAGAATATGTGCATAAATCCTTCTTTAGACTATGGGACTAAAATAATTCTCAACTTTTTTATAATAAGGAAAACAACATAAAAAAGGACACTTGACTGGGGCTCAAGCATCCTTATTCGGGCAATTCCTTTAACTTCTAGCTGTTTCTATATAACGATAAACCACTGCCCCGCTACGTTTTGCAATCCCCCTAAAATGCTTAAAATCCTCCCTTTTGACCAGTACATTACGCACATGAAGAAATTCTTCCTTTGTTACATTGTATTCCGATAAATCCCCATTCTTTAACTTCTCGAGTATTTCTTGAATATGTTCCTCGTTCATATTTTCAGCACCTCATCCTATTATTACATCTTATATTATATGAATATTGTTTTGTTTTCCATTAGGTCCTCAAACCTTTCATGTCGTCAAAATTTATGGGGCAAGCAGCTATTACAATGAAAGCGCACTCAATTACACGAGGGAAAATTAGGAAATTTCACGAAATAATAACATATTACTTTACGAATAATAAAATATAGTGCAAACTGTTATTAATCTCTTAATTCAAATCTTGCAAAAAAAGGGGCGAGGCTTTTGAAAAAAGCAGAAGTTGGAAATGTAATTGAATTCCGTGATGGATTGCAGGGAATTGTTGAAAAGGTAAACGAAAACTCAGTAATCGTCGATCTTTCTTACATGGGAAATTATCGAGACCTTGATCTAGAACAAAGGACTGTAGTTAATCATAAAAATTATAAAATTGTGAAAGAAACTGTTTTTTGAAAACGCTTAATCAAGGTAGAAGGAATAAATAAAAAGCAGTTGCAACTGCTTTTTATTTATTTTTTTTGTCATTCAATCATTATTTATTCCTTCTCTTGGGCGATCTCTTTAAGTGACTTTACTTTCCCATGCGGATTCTGATCTTGCTTTCTGACAGTCCAAGCCCGCTCTTTTTCTCGTTTTGATTTTGTCATGTTATCCCTCCTTTCCTTCATCTTTAGGTTAAGCATTTTTCACTATAATATTTTCATTAATGCAAAAGAAATCATTTAAATACAATTATTGAGTTCTTTTTGCTAAAATAGACTTGTTTGCAGAAAGGAGTTTGGACGTTTGAAAAAAATAACTGCAGATTACCGTCTAATAATCGGGCTTCTTATTGCCCATTTACTCATGTATTTCACCTTTCAAGATAAAGCTGTTTTCTGGTATATCTTTTCAGCTTCTCTCTTGTTTTTAATCAGCTATTCGATATTAAACGAAGAATTGCGGGATGAAGCCCCATTTTGGCAATATCTCTCGTATGGAATAGGGTCTGGCCTCTTACTTTTTGGAGTTTTTTGGGCTGGTTTTCATTTGATTGATTTATTAAATCTTCCTTTAATAAAGGACATTTCAAAGCTGTATGGAAGATATTCGCCATCGATGCTTTGGCATTATATTGTTCTCATGTTAATTATTATTCCTGGGGAAGAAATTTTTTGGCGTGGTTTCGTTCAGACAAGAATGTTAAAATTCACAAGTATCCCCGCGGCAATCGTTATATCGTCGATTTTCTATGCATCCGTTCATTTATACGCAACACACTGGATATTAGCCTTTGCTGCTTTAATAGCCGGACTTTTCTGGGGATGGCTCTACACATGTAAAAAAAGTATGCCTTTATTAATTGTCTCACATTTAATTTTTGATTTATTCCTATTTGTAATACTTCCCTTGAAATAAACATGTGAAATTCTACTCATTTTCCCAAAATTATTTGTATCTTTAAATGAGAAAATGATATTGTAGGAGTAATTATGTAACTCCTATTTCTACTTTACGTCTAAATAATTACAGCAGCTTTTAAGCAATTACAGGGGGGAATTACAGTGAAGAATTTAAAGAAGTGGATGTTTGTTTTTGGATTATTAGGACTTATTCTTTCAGGATGTGGGACAACTGACAATAATGACAAGCAAGCGAATGGTTCCGATCAAACTCAAAATGAAGAGATAAATAAGGAAAAACAGGAAAATCAAAATACGGAAGATGGACAAGATGCTGTAGAACCGAAGAATGATGAACAAACGAAAGAGGATGATGGAGTTGTTCGTATTCTTGAACAAAACCTCCAATATAGTGTTAATGGAGAAGCTAAGGAAGAAACAGCTTTTCTTAAATCAAGTGACAATCAGCCTTATTCTATGTATGTCCTGCCTGAATTTGAATTAACAGCTGAAGAGCCTCAAAAGGATGTTCTCTACTTAACAGAAAATGATCATGTCTTTATGAGAATAGAACTTCTTCCTCCTGATGTACAATGGGATATGGTGGAAGAAAATACGAAAGCCCAGCTCCAAGCTGTGGACGAAACAGTTCAATCGATTGAAGTCCCGAGTGGTGATGAGTTTTTTAAAGATGCAATTGCAATGGAATCAACAAATGGTGACGATGTCGTTACTTCTTATTTAATTAAAAACTCCAATCAGCCTCTTAAATTGACTCTATTTACGAAGAAGGATTTAGATTATAAAGATGCATTCGTACAAATGGGTAAAACAATTTTAATAACCAAATAATCATTTTGACTTGAAAAGACCCAGAAATTTAACGGGTCTTTTCTTTATTTTGCTTCATCAAAAGGCTTCATCCATAATAACACGATAAAAATTATACTTATATATCCGAATATCGGATATACATATGATAATAAAGTGCCATAGTTTATTAAACTGATAAAATAACAAATAGTAAAAATAATACAAACCGTAACGATACTCGGAATGCCTACGTACTTCCTCAGCTGACGCTCAATGCCAAATACATTCCCTATGACAGAGGTGAAAATTTCCCCATAAATAATCAGTACATAAATCCAAAAAAATGAAGAGGCAATAGTTTTCATGATTACTGCCATTGGAATATCGTATGATTCAAGCTGAGGCAGCGTAACTAAGGTCAAATGACTCGAAATGAGGATAATAGTCAATGCCCCACCGCCAAGTATTCCACCCCATTTAATGGTTTTGTCATGCTTAATTTCAGTCGCAATTGGAACTAAAACAGCCTGTGCCAAACCTAAATTCAATGCAGCATATGAAAATGGAGCTACTACTGATTTCCACCCATCTTCTGCAAAAGGAATGTACAAAATTTGCTCCGTAAAATTAGGAAGTCTCATGGAAACAAACAATAACAAAAAACTAAAAGCTATCATCATCGGAACGACAAATGAATTAACAGCAAATATACCTTTCGTCCCTAATATCATAACTGCAATGGAAAGACCAATCGTTATGAATATCCCTGTATACTTTGACAAGCCCATTTGTTCCTCAAAAACTGCCCCAGCCCCAGATAACATGACTGCACATACCCCAAGCAACATAAAAAGCATCAATATATTAATGGCCGATCCAAAGAATTTACCAAATAAATATTCGTTCAATTCTTGATAGGAAGTCGCTTGAATACGTGCTGCGATCCTCATTAATTTTGATCCTAGAAATATAAATATGTAACCGCTCATTAAAATTGAAACTAATCCAATAAAACCAAAACGGGAAAAGAACTCAACAATTTCTCTCCCTGTTGCAAAGCCTGCTCCAACAACAGTCCCTACATACACGGCAGCTATTTGAAACGCCGCACTCCAGTTCGTCTTCACAAGATCTCCTCCTTCTTTTCAATATATGAGCCAGTGGACAAACTAAGACGAGCATTCTAAGTATATTATTCGAGTTTCCATTAAATTACTAAGTCAAATTTGAGTTGACCTACTTGAAAGTCAAAGAAGGTCAAAGTATAATAAAGTTAAAGGTCAAATATAGTCAAAGTCAAACACTAAATCAGGAGGTATTCCATATGCTTTGTCAAAAATGTCATGAGAAAGATGCAAATGTACAATTTAAAGTAAATCTTAACGGAAGTGAAACAAACCTTATTCTTTGCCATAGCTGCTACCAGGATGAAAAAGCAAAGATTGGTTCCTCCTTCGGCCCATCTCTTAGCGGATTTTTAAGTTCTCAACAGCTGCCGTTTGATGAGCTATTCAAAAATATAAATTCAGCTCAAAATCAAAAAAAACCTTCTTCACAAAAAGATGTAAAAGGCTCAAGTCGCAGCGGTTTTATTGATCAATTCGGCAGAAACTTAACGCAGATATCAAAAGCGGGACTAATTGATCCGGTGATTGGAAGAGATGAAGAAGTTAACCGCGTGATTGAAATTTTAAATAGAAGAAATAAAAATAACCCCGTTTTAATTGGTGAACCTGGGGTGGGGAAAACAGCCATTGCTGAAGGCTTGGCTACAATGATATCCGAAGGAAAGGTTCCAAAAAAACTTCTAAATAAGGAAGTTTACTTGCTGGATGTTGCTTCCCTTGTTGCTAATACTGGCATTAGGGGACAATTCGAAGAAAGAATGAAACAGATTATAAATGAATTGCAGGAAAGGAAAAATGTAATCCTCTTTATTGATGAAATTCATTTACTAGTCGGCGCCGGTTCAGCTGAGGGCTCCATGGATGCGGGAAATATTCTAAAACCGGCACTTGCTAGGGGCGAATTGCAATTAGTCGGTGCAACCACATTAAAGGAATACCGTCAGATCGAAAAGGATCCTGCTCTTGAGCGTCGTTTTCAACCAGTATTTGTGCTAGAGCCAACAGCTGAAGAAGCTATAGAAATTCTTAATGGACTTAAATCAAAGTATGAAGATTACCATGAAGTTTCATATTCAGAAGAAGCTTTGAAAGCTTGTGTCACATTATCTAGCCGATATATTCAAGACCGCTTTCTGCCAGATAAAGCAATTGATTTAATGGATGAAGCCGGGTCGAAAATCAATTTAAATTCAAACTTTACTCCATCCGAGCAAATCGAAGAACGGCTAAAGGAAATTGGTGAACAAAAGGAAAAGGCTTTACAGGAAGAGAATTATGAGGCGGCTGCAAAGCTTCGAGACGAAGAAGCGATGCTGGAAAAAACATTAAACACAAATAACCATGAATCGCGCCCTATTGTTGAAATCCAACATATTCAAGAAATCATTGAGAAGAAAACAGGTATACCAGTCGGAAAGTTAATGGAAGATGAACAAGTATTGATGAAAAACTTGGAATCAAACCTTTCAAAAAAAGTAATCGGCCAAGTGGAGGCTGTTCAAAAAGTAGCAAAGGCAATCCGCAGAAGCAGGGCTGGTCTAAAAGCCAAAAACCGTCCAATTGGCTCCTTCTTATTTGTTGGGCCAACAGGTGTCGGGAAGACTGAATTAACGAAAACACTTGCTGAAGAGCTTTTTGGTTCTAAAGAGGCCATGATTCGTCTTGATATGAGTGAATATATGGAGAAACATAGTATTTCGAAAATTATCGGGTCTCCTCCAGGGTATATCGGCCATGAAGAGGCTGGACAATTAACAGAAAAAGTCCGCCGAAATCCGTACAGCATTATCCTGCTTGATGAAATTGAAAAGGCTCATCCAGATGTTCAGCATATATTCCTCCAGATCTTAGAGGATGGACGTTTAACTGATAGTCAGGGACGCATGGTGAGCTTTAAGGATTCAGTCATTATTATGACAAGTAATGCTGGTGTACAGCACAGGGAGATTCACGTTGGGTTTGGAACGAATGAAGCAATGAAGGAAGCAAGTATTTTGGATACTCTTGGCCAGTTCTTTAAACCAGAATTCCTCAATCGTTTTGATAATATTATTGAGTTTAAGGCACTTGAAAAAGAGCATTTGCTAGACATTGTTGAAATCATGCTCAAAGATTTAAATCATAATTTAAGCGAACAAAACATTCAGCTAACAGTTTCCGATGATGCGAAATCAAAGCTTGCCGAGCTTGGCTATAATCCAGCTTTCGGAGCTCGTCCATTGCGAAGAGTCATTCAGGATCAACTTGAAGATAAGCTAGCTGATTTCATCATTGATCAGCCTGGAGAACACCAATTACAGACAATCTTAGAGAATGATGAAATAATCATTAAAATAAAGGAATAGTTATAGCAAAAGGCCGGTAATTTCCCGGCCTTTTTGTCATTCTCCAGAAACTTTATAAGCTCTTATCATCAATTGAATTTAACCAGCTTTCAATTTCTCCAACAACAGATTCCACACAGCCATCTTCAAATGGTGAAGTGAGATTTGCCTCTGATACTAAACTCGTAAAGGCTTGGCTGCCTCCAAGACTACACAGATGTAAATAATCCTTCCAAGCCCCTTCATGGTTTTCCCTTGATCGTTTCCAGAACTGGAATGCACAAATTTGTGCAAGTGTATAGTCGATATAGTAGAACGGTGAATTATAAATATGAGCCTGGCGTTGCCAAAAGCCGCCATTTTCTAAATAATCATTGCCATCGTAATCTTTATGAGGCATATATTTCTTCTCAATTTCTCTCCAAGCTTGGTTACGCTCTTTTGGAGTTGCCGTATTATTTTCGTATACCCAATGCTGAAATTCATCAACAGCCACACCGTAAGGAAGAAATAATAAAGCACCGCTCAAGTGGGCAAATTTATATTTCTCGGTATCCTCTTTAAAGAATTTATCCATCCATGGCCAAGTAAAGAATTCCATACTCATGGAATGAATTTCACATGCTTCGTATGTCGGCCAATAATATTCCGGAATTTCATATTTTCCGCTCGAATAAACTTGGAAAGCATGACCTGCTTCATGTGTTAGTACATCAATATCGCCTGAAGTCCCATTGAAATTCGAGAAAATAAATGGAGCCTTGTAATTCTCAATAAATGTACAATAGCCGCCACCTGCTTTTCCTTTCTTCGCAACAAGATCCATTAAGTTCTCTTTTCTCATATAGGAGAAAAACTCCCCTGTTTCTTTTGAAAGCTCGTCATACATCGCCTGGCCATTTTCGATAATCCATTCTGGGCTACCTTTTGGTGCTGCATTACCTGATTTAAAATTAAAGCCCTCATCATAATACTTCAATTGATCAACACCAATTCTATCTTTTTGGCGTTCCTTTAATTTAGTTGCAATTGGAACGATGAATTCCTTCACTTGATTGCGAAACTTAGCAACCATCTCAGCATTATAATCCGTTCTTTGCATTCGTAAATAAGCTAACTCTACAAAAGTATTATATCCAAGCTTTTGGGCAATGTCTGTTCTTACCTTAACTAACTCATCAAAAATACGATCAAGTTCTTCCTCATTTTCTGCTAAAAAACCGAAGCGAGCTTCACTTGCTGTTTTTCGGACATTGCGGTCAATCGATTGTGTAAATGGTTCCATTTGTGCAAGAGTGCGCTCTTCTCCGTCATAATCAATCTTGGCTGAAGCGATTAATTTTGTGTAGTCGGAAGACAGTTTATTTTCCTTTTGCAGCAATGGGACAATTTCTGGAGAAAATACTTTTAATTGAGCTTCAGCTAATGCGAAAAGCTGAGACCCAAACTTCTCTTCTAATTCATTTCGGAAATCAGATTTGACTAGAGCTTCGTAGTATTTAGTTACAAAACCCTCCACTTCAGGTTGTATTTCGTCCATATAATCCTGCTCCGCTTTATAAAACTCATCATTTGTATCGACAGAATGGCGAATATAACAAAGGTTAAACATCGTTCCAATGTCATTTCGTAAATCATTAATTTCCTTCATAGCCGAAATTTGTTCCTTAGCCGATTTAGCATCGTTAAAGATTACTAATGCTTCATCAAATTTCTTGCTCAATTCCGTTAAATTTGGACGGGTATATGTATAATTTTCAAAACTCAATTCAACTGCCCCCTTATTTCCACTGTTATCGAAACCAATATTACTAATTCTACATATATGAATGAATCCCTCTATTTAGAAAAGAAAAAAACGATCCTCTTGGACCGTTTTACAATTTACCGATTGAAAGTCCGAGCCTCTTCAGCAAACTGATAGCTGTATCCTTTTCTTCCTCTGAAAGTTCGGACATTAAAGCATGTATATGCTTTTCATGGTCCGGAAAAATTCCCTCAATGAAGGCCTTGCCCTGCTCCGTAATTTGCCCATACGTTACTCGTCTGTCTTTCGCACATGCGGCTCTTCTTATATACCCCTTTTGCTCAAGCTTATCCACAACATACGTAATACTTCCACTTGCTAAAAGAATCTTTCCGCCTATTTGCTGCAGAGGCTGATCTCCTTTATGATATAGAAGCTCAAGGACGGCAAATTCTGTTGGATTTAAACCGTATGTTTGAATGAGTTTATTTGCATTTTCACTGATTGAGCGATAGGCCCTTGAAAGTACGATAAATAACTTTAACGATTTTGCACTTTGTTCATTACTCACTTTAATCCAATCCTTTATAATTATCTTGAAATCTAAGTAAATTATAAAAAAACAATTGGATTATGTCAATTTTCGTCTATTCTATTTAATGGAATTATATTTAATTCCCATTCTCACACGTCTTTCGAGATTAAAAAAACTCTTCTGCAAAATAATGGTATACTATATAAGTAAACCATTACTATATTGACGGAGTACTAATTTGATGAAAAATCGTAAAGGCAATTTATTATTATATGTATTCATTGTCATCTGCCCCATTCTCATTGGTGTCCTTTATAATTTATTTGATACGATAAATCGTGATTATGCGGAACGAAGGGAACAAGCAATCTGGTCAGGCACCATTCATCAAAGAAGCTGGGATCAATTCATTGCTGAAACAGTCACATCACTTGAAATTTTATCTTTCACCGCTGAGATGGCAATTGAAACCCCTCTGAAGCTGGAATCAATATTGAAAAAAATGCACAGCAAAGAACCGAGATATGGAGGTATTTATTTACTTAATGAACGTGGAACAGTAATTACAGGCTCCAATTCATTGCTTGCAAATATGAATCTATCCGATCATGATTATGTGCAAGAAATTCTCGAGACTAAAGACATCATTATTTCTAATCAGTATGAAGTATTGAAAAACGGGAAGAAAGTGATCGGACTCGGTAGACCTGTATTAAATGAAGAAGGAAAAATTGATTATATAATAATCGCCCATTTAAGAGTGGATTATTTGCAAAATATTATGAGGCTCTTAACTCCTGATACGACGCTCTCTGTAATTAATTCATCTGGTGCAATCATTATGGACATTAATACGGACAGCTCAACTAAATTTACAGCAAAAAACTCGATTACTCTCCCTATTGACAGACTGCCATGGGGCATTCAAGTTGAAATACCAGAAAGAGAAAAAGTAAATATTATTAAGACCGTTTCTATTGATTTACTTAAATTTATATTTATTTTTCATATTTTGTTTTTATTTATAAAGTATTTAATGTTAAAAAGACAGACAGCACGAGAGAAAAAACAAAACGAACTTCAAAAGCTGGAGCTCGTAGGAATGCTTGCGGCAAGCACCGCACATGAAATCAGAAACCCGCTTACTGGAATTAAAGGACTTGTCCAATTATTAAGTGAAAAATATACGGATTCCCAAGATCAATTTTATTTTATCGTTATCAATGATGAAATTAACCGGATAAATGAGATTGTTAGTGAATTTCTTATTCTTGGCAAGCCGACTGCGCAAAAAACAGAAATTATCGATATAAGAAACATCCTAAAGGAACTGGAACCACTTCTTTTATCAGAGGCTAATTTAAATAATGTTAAATACGAGCTGAATCTCCCAATAACACCTTTGCTTGTTGATTGCACAAGGGACCAACTAAAGCAAGTGCTGCTGAATATTAGCAAAAACGCCTTAGAATCAATGGCTAATGGCGGTCATCTAAAAATTATCCTATTCAAGGACCAAGATAAATGCCATATTCAAATTGCTGATACAGGAATAGGAATACGTGAAGAAGACATTGAAAAAATCTTTCAGCCCTTCTATACATCAAAGGATTTCGGCACAGGTCTTGGACTTGTCGTTTGCAAAAGAATCCTACATTCATTTGGCGGAGAAATTAAAATTTCTAGCACTATAAATAAAGGAACTGTCGTTGATGTCATATTACCTATTCAAAATGAAGATGACGGAAGTCTTTAAATTAAGAAAAGAGCCAGCTGGCTCTTTTTTCTTTACATCTCTTTATTAGCAGCAATAACATTTACAATGCTTATCTTCTGTATAATTCTTGTTTTGATTTCATCCATCAATCTAATAACACGCTCATTGCGATCCTCTGGTGCGATTTTTTTATTAAAAACTGAATACAGTGTAATATCACGGAGCATAAGAAACAACGGCAACTGCTCCTCCCAGCCATTTGGAAGGTTATTTTCTTTTTTATATCCTGCCAAAAATGCGTCCATAAATAAACGCCCAAACTCCTCACGCTTATTTATTTCATTTGCAGTAAAGCTAGACAGGCATGAATAATAAAGCGGTATGGCAATATCAGACACTAGCCAGTGATAACAGCAATCATCAAAATCAAATACATGAATACTCCTGCCATCATAGAAAATGTTCCCCGCATGAATATCCGAATGTATGAGTCCGTAATTGTCTTTGTCTATAGGGAGAGACTTTATTTTCTCTACTAATTCGATCGCATTTTGTCTTGCCACTGTTTCCGTTTCAGGAAAATATTTTTCTACATTTAGAAGTTCGTCTTCATACCAGTGCGGTCTTTGCTTAATGAGCGGGGAAGATTCATACTTCTTCGTAGCCGCATGAATTTTACCAATTTGTTTCCCCCAAGCAGAAAAAAGGTCATTATTTACTGGAAACGCTTTCACTTGTTCCCCTGATGCTTTTGAAAATAGACTTCCATAAAAAACAGATTGGTCTACAGCTGAAATAAATTCAACAAATTTACCATTGATCGATTCGAATGCAGTAGAAACACTTATTCCTTGTTTATACAAATAATTAACCCATTCAATTTCCGCATATAAATTTTCCAACTCTCTATGCGAGCTGTGTGTAATTCTTAAAATATATGGTTTCCCTTCCTTGTACACCTCATAAACGAAGTTTTCAAAGTCGCCTAAAAGCTTATACTCATCTTCTAATGAAAAAGATTTCAAAAAGTGAATCAAGATTTCCTTTGTGTGTAAAACCTCTACAGACTTTTCCACGTATTCCCTCCCCAACAAGCTAATATTTCCTATCTCATGAAAATTTGTAAAATCCTATTATAATTATAAGAATATTCCTATTAACATTGTACTATATTATGAAAATTATAAAATATATTTCGTAAACTATAATAATCATGTATTATTATTACTTAGGATTACTAAATTATTTTTTCAGAAAGGGGACCTGAGTATGGGCAATACTGCAGCGGTGACCAAGACCCTCCAAAATAGCAATGCAACATCGTACAAAATTTTAATTATCTTAGGCCTCTGCCATTTACTAAATGATTCACTGCAAGCCATTATTCCTGCAATGTTTCCAATTCTAGAAAAGTCGATGGGGCTTACCTTTACCCAGTTAGGGATCATTGGTTTTGCCTTAAATATTGTCGCTTCTATTTTGCAGCCTGCAGTAGGATTGGTTACAGATAAGAAGCCAATGCCCTATGCTTTGCCAATCGGATTAACGTCAAGCATGTTTGGCGTGTTAGGGCTTGCACTGGCGCAAAGCTTTGAGTTTATCGTTATTTCTGTCATTTTTATTGGCCTCGGTTCAGCCGTTTTTCATCCTGAAGGTTCTAGGGTTGCGTTTATGGCTGCAGGTTCTAGGCGCGGTCTTGCCCAATCTATTTTTCAGGTTGGCGGAAATAGCGGGCAGGCAATGGCACCTTTAATTACTGCCTTAATTCTCGTTCCGCTCGGGCAAATCGGAGCAGCATGGTTCACTGCTGTTGCAGCGGTTGCAGTAGGACTGCTGACTTATATAGCATTTTGGTATGCTAGTAAACTTCGTATAGAGAGAACCTTGATAAAGAAACAAAACAAATTGGCCAAACATGAGCAAAAGGGTTTGTCAAAAGCAGTAAAAATTGCACTCGTTATTGTCCTATTTTCAATTTTTGCACGTTCATGGTATGTTTCGGGAATGACAAATTATTATGCCTTTTACACAATAGAAAATTACTCTTTCTCTATTAGGCAAGCGCAAATCTTTCTATTTGTCTTTCTCGTTTCGGGAGCACTTGGGACTTTCTTCGGTGGACCACTTGCAGATCGATTTGGCAAAAAGGTGATTATCTTTTTATCTTTGACTCTTTCAGCTCCTTTAACGATATTAATTCCATTTGTTCCACCTGTGATTGCTATTTGCTTGCTTGCCCTATCAGGTTTTATCCTAATGTCGAGCTTTTCTGTAACGGTCGTATATGCTCAAGAATTAGTTCCGGGGAAAATTGGCACAATGGCTGGACTCACAGTTGGATTAGCTTTCGGCATGGGAGCAATTGGTTCGATGGTTATCGGATATTTTGCCGATTTAATCGGCATTACTCAAACGATGATTCTTACAGGCTTCTTGCCATTGCTTGGATTGATAACACTGCTCCTGCCTTCTGATCAAAAGATTAATGAATGGAATTCATAATTTAGATTACTTTTTGTGGAGGCTATACCTCCATTTTTTTTCAAAAAAATAAAGACGCTGCTATCATTTAAGCACCGTCTTATTGGAACCTGGTCCCTATCTATCAGGCCAGTTATTTTCCATTATAGTAGTCAATACTTTATGCCAGCCTAAATACGATCCCATGGCCGCCTTTCGGATATTCCCATTTAATATTTTGGTAAGGACAGCCAATGCGGCAGCTTCCGCATTCGTGGCAGCCTTCGTAGCCAACCTGCATTCTTAATCCTTCCCATTTATAAACTTCAGCAGGGCAAAAAATCGTACAAATTTTATCAGGGCATTGAGTCATACAAATATCATGGTCCATTACCGTTAAATGGGACTTCGTATCAGCTTTAAAACGAATGAGATACTGTTTTTCCTCAATATTCTTCGTTGACATTATTTCACCGCCTTCCATGCGCGATACATGTCTTTAATAACCTTGATAGTGCCCCTTTCTCCAGTAAAGCTTTTCATAATTTGTTTTTGCTTATCCTTTTTAGACGTGCCGTCAACGGTAAAGAATTTACTTGCTGCCCTGTTCATTAATGGAACATACTCTTTAAAGTATTGCGGGTGATGTTCAAAAACATGAGTGGCGTCTTTGTATTTTTCCAAGTCCTTCATGATAAAGCTTTCATGTAAAGCTTCTCTATAAAGATTTAAACTTGATTCACTGAAATCATTGCGCTTTTTCGCTTCAATAATAGCCTCTGCCGCCATTTGTCCTGACTTCATAGCCATATTAGACCCTTCCCTGTGGATTGCATTGACAAGCTGGGCAGCATCTCCAACTACAAGCACCCCATTGCCGGCTACCTTTGGAACAGAATGAAATCCTCCTTCTGGAATAAGATGCGCTAAGTATTCTGCAGACTCTCCCCCTTCCATTAAAGGTCTAACCATAGGATGTGTTTTTAAATAATCTAATAGATCATAAGGTTTAAGTTTTGCCTTGATCATACTGGATAGCGTTGTTCCAACCCCGATATTGATGCTCTCTTTATTCGTATAAATAAACGCAGTTCCAAGATTTCCTTTCGTGGAATCGCCGAATATTTCGATTGTACAGCCCTGGTTATCCTCTAAATTAAAACGGTCATTGATTTTTTCCTTTGATAGGTTCACTACTTCCATGACAGTTAAAGCAACTTCATCCGGTCTAAATTCCTTATGAAATCCAAGCTGCTTGCCAAGCAGTGAATTCACTCCATCAGCTAAAACGACAACATCGGCATAAACCTCTCCATCCGGACGGTCCGTTCTCACCCCGATTACTTTCCCATTTTCCACAATACACTCAAGCGCAACTGTCTCATTAATAAGTAAAACCCCTTGCTCGACCCCCTTCTTAGCAAACCATTGGTCAAACTGGGCCCTTAATACGGTGAAGTTATTGTACGGCTCGACTCCCCATTCAAGTCCTTTATAGCCAAAGGTGACAGCTGATTCTTTATCCATCATCCAAAACCGCTGTTCAATGACAGGTCTTTCTAATGGAGCCTCCTTCCAGAATTCAGGAATGATTTCTTCCATCTGCTTTCTGTACAATACGCCTCCCATGACATTTTTGCTTCCCGGATATTCTCCTCTTTCAATCTGTAAAACCTTTAATCCGTTTTTTGCACAAGTGTAGGCACAGGATGTTCCGGCCGGGCCAGCTCCAACTACAATGACATCAAATTTTTCAGACATAGCTCACTTCACCGCCCTTCTCTTTTCGAAGTTCCTTAAATTCCTCAATCAATTTTGGAACAATTTCCAATGCATCCCCAACAATTCCATATGTGGCGACATCAAATATCGGTGCATTTGGATCTTTATTAATGGCAATGATAAACTCTGAATTTTTCATTCCTACAATATGCTGGATCGCACCTGAGATTCCAATGGCAAAGTAAATTTTCGGTGTAATCGTTTCCCCTGTTTGCCCTACTTGCTGTTCATGAGGAAGCCAGCCTGCCTCTACAACATCTCTAGTTCCTCCTACACTTGCTCCTATTGTTGCAGCCAATTCATGAATAAGCTGAAATCCTTTAGGGTCTCCCATCCCTTTTCCCCCAGCCACTACAACATGTGCATCGGCTAATCGAACCTTTTTTGTGACATCTTTCACAATTTCTAGCACCTTTGTTCTCATTTCTTCTTCATTTAAAGAAATTTCTTCCTCAATGACTTTCCCCTCTCTGCTGCTGTCTTTATCAAGCGCCTTCATGACTTTAGGTCTTACAGTAGCCATTTGCGGGCGATGTTTTTTACATAAAATTGTCGCCATAATATTTCCGCCAAATGCTGGGCGGCTTGCCTCCAGCAATCGTTTTTCCAAATCGACATCCAGCATCGTTGTATCTGCTGTTAAGCCTGTGCTTAAATCTGTTGCAACTGCGCTTGCAAGATCTTTTCCATTCGAAGTAGCACCGTAAAGAAAAATTTCGGGCTTGTATTTTTCTGCTAGAAGCATAACGCCTTTCATATAGGATTCTGTTCGATAATCCTTTAGAACGGGGTGGTCAATCACATATACTTGGTCTGCACCATAGGAAATGACTTCCGGGCATAGGTTCTTAATTTGATGACCTAACAATACCCCCGACAATGGAACCTCTAATTTATCCGCAAGCCTTTTTCCCGCACCCAAAAGTTCTAATGAAACCCCTTCGATTGCCCCTTCATTAACCTCAATAAAGACCCAAACACCACGGTAATCTTCAAACATCGGGACCTCTCCTTTGTATAAAAAGTGAATAATAGCAGCTTAAAAAAGATTGCTCACTAAAATCAAATTAGACTGGAAACAACGTTTAAAAGACTAGCCTGCCATCTATCCAAGAAGTAATTCCTTTTTATCTTCTAATAAAGAAATTAGCTGCTTCACCTGTTCGTCAGCATTTCCTTCTAGTCTTTTACCACCTTCTGGTTTAGGAGGAGTGAACATTTTCCCTACAATTGTCGGAGATCCTTTTAGCCCAAGCTGTGGTCTGTCAACATTCTCCAGATCATTTACAGTCCAAATAATCGGCTCATACCTTGCAGCTTTAATCATATTAGTCATTGGCGAATATTCAATGTCATTAATCTCTTTCGCTACTGTTAAAAGGCATGGATATTGAGATTCAATTAATTGATGCCCATTCGCAATTTTTCTTTTCAATCTTACCTTTTTATCTGAAGTATTAAAGCTTGATACTTCTATTACATTTGTTATAGGGGGTATATCCATTCTCCTCGCTATTCCTGGACCAACTTGGCCGGTATCCCCGTCAATTGCATGCAGTCCGCAAATAATTAAATCAATTGGCTCCTCTTTCGTCATTCTCTCCAATGCCTTTGATAACGCATAGCTCGTTGCTAATGTGTCCGCTCCCGCAAAAGCCCTGTCTGAAATTAAATAACCTTTATCAGCACCAATTTCAATGCTTTTCTTGATAACGGCAGTTGCCTGGGGAGGACCCATGGAAAGAACGGAAATTGTCCCCTCTCCGATCATTTCCTTAATCCTTACTGCCTCTTGAACGGCGTGTGCATCATATGGGTTCAAGATTGCAGGCGCACTTCTTCGATCAAGTGTGTTTGTCTTTGGATTAATTTTTATTATTTTCGTGTCTGGCACTTGTTTTACACAGACGACAATATGCATAAACTACCCCCTCCTTAACATTGAAAACGATTTCCTAATCATCGTAAAAAAAAGATATGTATTAACGATATATGACTCTTGGCACAAGCATAGTACTAACAATTAATGAAAATGCTTACGCTGACTGCTCCTTTTTCAAATGGAATAATCAGCTTTATCTGCTATAGCTGATTTAGAAAAACAGTTATTTTTTTGAACACATTTTGTGCTTCATGTATAAAATATATATTGTTTCTACTGATGCCTATTCAGAAAAAAATCATTTTTATTTATTAAATTTGAATTTAATATTTGTCAGCCCCATAAGTTCACTCTTATAATAGTTACAAATAGAAATGAGGGAAAGAGAATGAGTGAAGTAATTATCGGAAGCGTACTCTCAGCCTTATCAACAGGTGTTGGCGCTTTAATAATTCTTTTTATGTCAAGTGCTGTTACCCATAGATGGCGCGATATTTTACTTGCATTCACTGCCGGTATTATGATGGCCGCTTCCACTTTAGGTCTAATACCTGAGGCTTTAAAGGCCGGGGGATTTCTTTCAGTAGCTATCGGAATATTCCTTGGCGTGTTAACTCTTACGTTTATGGAAAAAAACATTCCGCATATTGATCTTAAACATTCTAAAAAAGGGATAGAATTTGATGAAAAAGCGATGCTTATTATTGCGGCTATTACCCTTCACAACATTCCTGAAGGTCTGTCAGTCGGTGTAAGCTATGCATCCCATGTACAAGATACCGGAAACCTAATTGCCTTTGCCATCGGTTTGCAAAATGCGCCTGAAGGACTTCTTGTAGCTTTATTCCTCGTCAACCAAAACATAAATAAATTTAAAGCATTTGTTATTGCAACAATGACTGGGGCTATCGAAATTGTCATGGGGTTATTAGGCTTCTATTTAACATCCTATGTAGATTTCCTCGTTCCATATGGACTCGCCTTTGCTGCAGGCGCCATGTTATTTATTATTTATAAAGAGTTAATACCTGAGAGTCATGGGGATGGAAACGAACGTACATCGACGTATTCCTTTATCATTGGACTTTTATTTATGGTATTGCTAATTGACATCTTTTCATAAAAAAAACCCTATAGCGTAATTTTGCGCCATAGGGATTTTTTTAAGTAATCATTTCAAATTCAGTTTCTATTAACGTATTTGGCAAAACATGAATCAATTTCCGAAAGGGAAATCGAACTTCTTCCTCCATCTTTTCTAAATGATGTATGGTCAATTGATATTTATAAATTAATTGATCAAGCTCTTGACTGCATTTAATGGTATCCTTACTCGTATACCCATGTTTCATTGCAGATTCTATCATTTTTTCCCTTTTCTCTTGAATCTGAAGCAATATTTCCTTACAATTTTCTGACAACCTTCTTCCTCCATCCTATCCCTTTCTATGTAAATTCGTTCAATTTAGTAGTTACCTTTAGCATTATGGCAAGAAAATACATAAAAGTAAATAGATTCGCAGAATTAGACAGTTTTCTCCAATAAATAAATTTCTCGACATTTTACGTATGTTTTTTATGAAGGATTTCGACAAGTTAAGATCACTTTGCAGTAAATTTTTTCATAGGCAGAAATATATTAAATACAGTACCAACTCCTACTTCACTTTCAACCTCTATGTTTCCCTTATGCTCTTCAATAATTTTATAAGTTACCATAAGGCCAAGACCCGTGCCTTTTTCTTTCGTTGTGTAAAAAGGCTGTCCAAGCTTTTCTACCTTATCCTTTGGGATTCCGCTTCCCTCATCCTCGATTGATATATGTATTCTGCCATCCTTCGTTGAATTCATGACTACATCAATATAGCCGCCATTCGGCATCACTTCAATTGCATTCTTAATGATATTAATAAAGACCTTTTTCATTTGATTAGGTTCGCAAAATATTGGCGTCAGACCTTCTTCGTATTTTGTTCGAAGCTGAATATTATGTAATACGGCTTGGGCGCTTAAGAAATCTACTGTTTCCTTCATGATTTGTACAAGATCTACTTCGACAAACTTAACTGCTTGCGGTTTTGCCAAAAGTAAAAACTCATTTATGATCGTGTCAATCCTCTTCAGCTCTGAAGAAATAATATTGAAATACATGGAATGATCCTCTTTAACCGAGTCTTCCAATAATTGAATAAATCCTTTTAATGCTGTCATTGGATTGCGAATTTCATGAGCAATCCCTGCGGCTAGCTCCCCGATCACATTTAATGTATCCGATTTTCGGAGCTGTGCATCAAGCTGCAGTTTTTCTGTTATATCTTTAAACGTTACTAGACTTAATTCGGAAAGAATATTATACCTAGCTGAAAATTCAATATATTTAATTTCCCCCGATTCTACCGTAATTTCAAGAGTGCCTGTCGTTTGACCACTGTTAACTAGATTATGATAATAATAGTTAATTTCTTCATTTGAAAGATGAAGTTTTGTGAGCAGGTCAATAAATGAATGTCCAATTATTTCATCCTTTGAAACAGACAGCATGTTTTCCACAGCTGGATTAATATCAACAACGTTAAAATCATTCTTCCATAAAATTATTCCTTCTAGTGCTCCCTCAAAGACTTTTCTGAATTTTAATTCACTTTCCCTAAGCTCTTCTTCCATTCTTCTTGTTTCGCTGACATTTCGAAAAATAGTCATATGAAATTCGTCCACTGCATGCAATTTACTAGTGAATTCCAAAGTTTTTAATTGACCATTGGGCATAAGAAAAACAAGTTCATCCCGTATAGCCCCTTTTTGTTGAAAATTATTGTACACTTGATAGATTTTTTCTTTACTGGCATAAATAAAGTCCTGAATCCTTTTTGTAACAAGCTCAGCTTTGCTGCATTCAAAAATTCGGCAGGCAGCCTCATTTGCTTTTATGATCTGACCCTTACCCGTCCAAAAAATAATCCCTTCAACAGCTTCTTCGTATATATTTATATAAATATCTGCATTTTTTATTAACTTGAGTTCTAATTGCCTTATTTCATTCTTTGAAAGTTGAACTTCCTTTAAATCCGTATTTACTTCGTTGCTGTTTCTGTTCAAATTCACTACTTCCTTCCCTCCCATTGGGATTTACATTATATACATAGTTCTACAAAATTAGCAAAAGTTCCTCTTACTAATTTGAAAATTGGAAAAACAAAAGTTAATGATGCAGCTCGAACAAAGAAAAGAAAAAGGGATCCCTAATAAGCAAGGAATCCCATCAAATTAATTTATAGTTTAAATTTTGAAATCATCACATTTAATTGATCGGCAAGCTCTGATAAACTTTGAGCATTTTCTGAAATTTCTTCCATCGAATAATTGGTTTGCGTAATAACAGCACTCGTTTGTTCAATACCTGCTGCTGATTGAACGGAAACATCAGCAATATTTTCAATGGAATGATTCATATTCGCTGTAGCACCAGATACTTTTTCAAGATTCATAGATATTTCAATCACATTGGTAGACATCATATTGACCGCTTGATAGATTTTTTCGAACGTTTCTCCAGTTAGTCTGATTTGATCCGTTCCTTTTTCAACTTGAGAATATCCAGTCTGTAAGGATTCTACTACGTTACTTGATTCCGTTTGAATTCCTTTTACGATCTTTGTAATATCTGCAACAGATAAGGAAACTTGTTCTGCTAATTTTCGAACTTCATCTGCAACAACGGCAAATCCCCTGCCATGTTCACCCGCACGCGCGGCTTCAATAGCGGCATTTAACGCAAGCAAATTTGTTTGATTAGCAATATCATGTATAACCTGAATAAGCTTAGTAATTTGCTGGGTCTGATCATCTAATCCATTTACCCGTTCAACAGATGTTTTCATAATCTCATTAATCATCGACATCTGCTTTTGTGAATCCCCCATTAAGGTATCACCAGTTTTTGTCAAGTGCAATACTTCATTTGATGCCTTCTGGATCTCTGTTCCGCTTTGAGCAGCTTTTTCAACCTCTGCCATATAGCTTTCCATCATACTGGCTAATCCACTAGCCGATTTTGCTTGTTCTTCTGCTCCAGCTGATAGCTCCTGCATAGTTGAAGCACCTTGCTGGCTTGCGGCCTTTACTTCAGTTGCTGCAATGTTCAGTTCTCCGCTCTTTTCAGTAACATAGGTTGAAACAGCAGATATTTCTTGTATCATCGCTTGAAGCTTTTCTTTCATTGAATTTGTAGCTTTTCCTAACTCAGCTATTTCATCACTGCCATCATAATCGATCGCTTCTACATTAAGATTTCCGCTTGCCACTTCATTTGAAAGATGAACGATTTGACCAAGCTTTCTAGATATAATTTTCCCTATAACTAGGATACTTACGATACCAAGGGCAGCAGAAATAACGATGGAAATCCCAAGTATGATTAAAGTTAAAATTAATGCGGACTTTGCAGAGTTTACTGCTTTCTTTTGCTCTAATTTCAACATTTCACTTAATATATCCAAATTAACGACTGTTTCAGTAATCATCTTATCTGCCTGCAGTTTCCCAAGACGATATTCTCTTACATGCTGAAGCTTTACTTTCGGTTGAATCGTATCATGAAATATCGTTGTTATTTGTTTGTCATTTTCAACGATTTCAGTAAACAAATCTTTTGCCTCTTTTGTTGTTAAGGCTGGCTGTAATACGTTCTTCAATGTATCAAATTCCTTTGATAGCTCATCAAAGGAAGTCAAATGCTTCGGATTTGAATCAATAATATAATTTCCAATCGCACTGCCTTTTTGATGAAAAATGGCCGTAGTTTCATTAAATAATATGGCTTTTTCGCCCGATTCTTCAACCATTTCCATTTTGGAATTCGCAATCGACAAGAACCCGAATGTGATAATAGTAGAAATTGTAAATAAACCGATTGTTACAAATAAAGCGACTCCATATTTTTGTCCGAGCTTTAATTTTTTCCATATTGGAATGTTTGACAGCATGGCAATGACTCTATTTAACTTATATTCTTTATCCTTTTTATGATTTTCAGATTTTCTTACTTTTTTAAATCGAGTCTTTTTTACCCCTTTCATTATAGGTAATCCTCCCTTGTCTAGACGTCGTTGTCAAAGTATTGTACCAAAAGCTATGTAAAAAATATTAGAATATGACTAGTACTATTTTATTATAGTATAAAAGCAAAGGCATTCAAGAGGAAGTTGGCAATTTAGGATAAATAAAGGAAATTCCCCAGTTTGCTCCATTCTAGTAATTTCAACTATTAAATACAAAAAAGCGTCTCATAGACGCAAATTCGACTAGAGAGACGCTTCCATTCTTTGTGTATGACAGAATTAATTATAGTAAAGGATTTTCATGTTTAGCAAGAAGACGCTGCCAGCGTTTTTCGATTTCTTCTTCTAATTCCATTAACATCTCATGATTTTCTTCTTTTAATAGATGCTTCGTTTTGCCCATATAATTGAGCCATTCTGGTAATCCAGCCCTTTTCTTCTTCTCTTCAGGATTATAAGTAATGGTTGTTACTCCTTCTTCTACTTCGTACAGAGGGAAGAAGCATGTATTAACAGCCGCTTCGATTATTTTTTCACCATAGCGATCATCTGATTTCCAGTTCAATGGACAAGTAATGAGAATTTTCCCATATACCGTACCAACATTTTGTGCATACCATTGGGCTTTCGCAGCTTTCTTAATTAGATCCTGCTGGAATGCCTCTGCACCAGTAAAGACGTAAGGAATATTAGTAGAAGCCATAATTTGGGCTGTATCCTTATGATGGAAGGCTTTACCCTTTTGTGTTCGTCCGACATTACTTGTACTTGTCATATGACCTTTTGGCGTAGAATAAGACATTTGAGAGCCTGTATTCATATAGCCTTCATTATCATACTCAAGCATAATAAGGTTATGATTTCTCAGTGCCGTTCCTATTGCGGAGCCCATTCCAATGTCCATTCCGCCATCGCCAGTAATCATGACAAAGGTTGCATCATCTGAAATTTCGATTTCTCCCCGCTCCTTCAATTCTAAGAAGGCTTCTACTGTTCCTGATAATGTAGCTGCCCCATTTTGGAATAGGTTGTGAATCATCGTTTGTTTATGTGATGAATATGGATATGCAGTTGTTGTGACATAAGCACAGCCTGTTTGGAATAGGACTACAACATCTCCTTCAATCCCTTTAAAAAACAACTCTAGTCCGGTAAATATTCCACAGCCTGGACATGCCCCGTGTCCTGATGCAATTCTCTTCGGCTTCGATGTTAATGAGCGTAACGGAGGAATTTTCACCTTTAATTTATTTGTTTGCGGATCTTTTTCAACATGAATTAAGCCTGATTTGTAAACATCTCCATGCTGCGGGGTGATTACAGGCTTAAGACCCTTATCTTTGTTTCCAGGAACATGACCGAAATAATCGAAGGTTTTGTTGGCATAGCCATTATTCATTGCCTCGATTGCTTCGTTAAAGAAATGCTCTGCATCATCCTCATAAAAATCTTTTCCGCCAAGTCCAAATACACGGCTTAAAACAATCGTTTTATTATCTTTATCATCCTGAAGTGCAGACTTTACTTCGTGAGTTAAATTTGGGCCATTGCCGCCATAGGAATCTGCTCTTTCACCGATCAGCAGGGCTTTAATATTTTTCAAAGCTTCACGAATTTCTTTTGCCGGGAATGGACGAATGATATTAGGGCTGATGACACCCGCTTTAATTCCTTTTTCTCTTAGTCTGTCCACTGTATCCTTTGCTGTTTCAGCAGCAGAGTTCAATAAGAATAGAGCAACCTCTGCATCTTCCATCTTGTATAAATCTAATACTGGGTATTCACGGCCGGAAATAGCAGCATAATCTGCTGCAACTTCCTTGAATATCTCACCTGCAGCATACATCGCTTCAGATTGTTGAAAATGGTTATTCATTAAATCTTCGCCATTCATATGGGCACCAATCGTTACCGGTCTTTTCGGATCTCGGGCAAAATGATAATCTGTCGGGCATTCACCAACGAATTGCTGAACTACTTGGCGATCTTTAAAATAATTGACTTTTCTCTTTTGATGAGATGTAAAGAAACCGTCATATGCAACAATGACTGGCAGACGAACCTTTGAATGCTCAGCAATTTTGAGAGCCATAATGTTCATATCATATACTGCCTGCGGTGTTCTTGCCGTTAATATTACCCACCCTGTATTAAGGGCAAAATATAAATCTGAATGATCTCCTCTAATATCTAAAGGGCCGCTTACGGATCGGGTTACTAAATTCAATACCATTGGGAATCGGGTTCCGGATTGAACAGGAAGCTGCTCAAGCATATACATAAGCCCATTTGCACTTGTCGCGTTAAAAACCCTTGCTCCTGTTGCCGCAGCTCCGTAACAAATCCCTGCTGAACCATGCTCTCCATCGGCTGGGATCAGCTTAATATTATGCTCGCCCCTTGCCTTCATTTGGTCTAAATATTGAGCGACCTCAGTCGAAGGTGTAATCGGAAAATACCCCATAATATGATAGTTTATTTGGGCGGCAGCCATTGCCGCCATTTCATTTCCGCTCTCAAAGGTGACCAATTGTTCTGCAGTATTTTTTTTAATAGGTTGTTCCACTACCATTGCCATCTAGAAAACACCTCCAGCTATGTATGGAAATTTATGTTTTACCCAGTTTGCTTCAGCATAGCCAATTGTTTCGCGCAAATCACTTAATGCTGTTGTTGGGCAAGCCTCAACACACTTTAGACAGCCTTTGCAATATTGATAGTCAATCCCTTTAAGAAACATTTGCTTTCGGCCACGCTTATCTTCTCCTTCTTCCCATACAAAGCAATAATCCGGACAGACGGTATCACATGCAGCACAGTGAATACATGTTTCTTGATCAAATTTTGGAAGGAACCCTTGTCTGGATCCGCTCAAGTCTTTTAATATACTATTTCCTTGAGCTGTAATAATCCCGCCAATTTCTTGCGTTTCATATCCTAGTAATGGCAACGGACGAGAAAATGCCTTTCCCTTTGCATCCTCAGGTGTTTCATATGTTTTGAATTGAACCTCGTTGTAACCTCGTTCAAATGTACGAATATTTGGCTCTACTAGATGCGGGTATTTTTTTTCGAAGGTTTTTCGAATGACATCCTTCATTGACTCCGGATCTAGGAAATCGCAAATACGGAATAATGCTCCTAACATCGCTGTATTAACCTTTGTCTTTTCTTCAACAGAAATTTGTAATGCATCAACGATGGCCAGCGTACCTGTTTCTAATTTCAAGTCTGCCTTAATCGAATCAAAGTCCCTAATAGAATTAACTAATAGAATCCCATCAGGCTCCAAACCGCTGACGACATCGACCGTTTTATATAATGCTTCATGAAAAACACCAACAACATGAGGCTGTTCAATCGGACTATGCGCTCGAATTTCAACGTCAGGATCACAATAACGTATAAAACTTTTCACTGGTGATCCTTTCTTTTCAGAGCCATATGATGAAAAGTTCGAACCGTTTAAACCTAATCCTAAAACTCCAGCTTCAGCTAGCATTTTTCCGGCTAGATTAGCCCCTAGACCTCCAATTGACTCTAATCGAATTTCAAAAAAACCAAGTCCATTTTTCTTTGGTAATATTGACATATTTTCCCTCCCGAAATTCATCCTTTTCGTTTGTTTATTCAAACTTGAAAGATCCCCTTTTGATATTGTATTAGAATGTTTAAAGGACCGCTGTGACAAAAGTCAAACATTCTAGCAAAATTGACTAAAACAGTTTGTTTTTTCTTGTAAAAAATCATTATTATCAGCATTGAAAGCGAAACCATAATTATATAACAGTGGTTTTTATGTATTATAACAGCTTGTTTCTTTCTCTTTATACCTTTATTTGGAAAATACTCCTCTCATTTACTAGCAATTCATGTTTTAAAACATGATAGTGTGGGTATATATATTTTGAATCTTTTTAGGGGGTCTAAAAAGAGGAGGATATATGAAGAATCGGGAGTATTACTTTGACAATGCAAAATTTATTTTAATTTTCTTGGTCGTATTTGGGCATTTTCTTCAGTCTTTTATCGGTGACAGCGAGGCAATTTATACTTTATATAAGGTGATTTATACCTTCCATATGCCTGCGTTTATTCTTATCTCAGGTTATTTTGCTAAAGGCTTTAATAAAAAAGAATATATTTCTAAAATTACTAGGAAATTAATCCTTCCCTATATCATTTTTCAACTGATCTATTCTGTCTTTTATTTCTTTCTCTATAAAGAATCGTCATTTCAGGTTGATCCGCTTAAGCCGCATTGGTCGTTATGGTTTTTAATCAGTTTGTTTTCTTGGAATATTATGCTTACGGCATTCACTAAATATAAAGGTTTAATTTCACTTACAGCTGCGTTTATCATTGGGCTATTAGTCGGATATGCTGACTGGATTACAAATTATTTAAGCTTATCAAGAACGTTTGTGTTCTTCCCGCTTTTTTTAATTGGCTATTATTTAAAAAGAGAGCATTTTACTCAGCTTCAATCTGCAAAAACTAAGATGGCATCCTTAAGCGTATTGGTGATTGTGTTTATTGGCTTTTATTTTTTCCCAAATTTGAATCATGAATGGCTGCTTGGATCTAAGCCATATATCGATATGGGGGCCGCTTCCATTGGTGCTATGTTTACACGTTTGGGGTTTTATATATTAAGCCTGATTATGGTGTTCAGTTTTTTCTCATTAGTTCCAAAACGGCATTATCCGTTTACAAGATTAGGAAGAAACACGCTATATGTTTATCTTTTGCACGGATTTTTTATCCGCATTTTTAGGGAGAGCTCGGTACAAAACTTTTTTACTGAACCAAAAAACTTTTTGCTCTTAGCAGTTGTGTCTCTGCTGCTTACTCTTCTATTATCCAGTAAAATAACCGTCCCCTTCGCTCAGCCTCTTATAGAATTAAAAACAACGAAACTGAAAAACTTGCAAGCTAAGGGTTCGACCATTATGCAATACTATCGGAAAAAGCTTTTAAACTAAGAAAATGGACGCCCTTACGCGTCCGTTTTCAGTTTATATTATTGACTGAATTGGAACTGGAGTTTATAATAAATAATCTAATGTCTCAGTAGCTCAGTAGGATAGAGCAACAGTTTCCTAAACTGTAGGTCGGAGGTTCGAATCCTCTCTGGGACGTAAAAAATCGAAAACCGCCAATTCCTTGCGCAAGAGGGATTGGCGGTTTATTTTACTTTTTATACACCCTCTCAGCTTTTGCTAAGAATGCCTTCGAAGGGGTCTCATATTTAATATATCCATCTATATTTGTAATCCAATGGTTGTCTCCAACATCGTATTGACCGCCATATAAAGGATCATATCCATAAACTCGATATACTTCTCCAGGATTTAATATTCTAGAAAGGACCAATTTATTATTTTCCTTTCTTCTCCAAAGATTGATCCTTTTTAATATTTTGATTCTCCCAATTTGCCCCTTTTTAAATAATAACCCGTCCCAAGTCGTAGGCTTTTCTGATTTTTCCTTCAGCTTAAATGCCTTAACCAATCCGTTTACATGGCCGCGTGCTATCCTATCTATATACGAAGACTGACTTAGTTTTGAGGCATCTTTTGGATTATCAATAAAGCCATTTTCCGTTAGCATTGCTGGCATATTGGATTCCCGAAGCATATGAAAGTTTTCTTGTTTTTTTCCACGGTCGATTAAATCGATTTGCTTAACAATCTCTTCATGAATGATCTCTTGGTAAGAGGCTGAATTTTGTCTTTTGCTTGGATGGATATAATCTTCAAATCCAGTACCCCCGCCAGAATTTATATGGACAGACAAAAGAAAGTCTGCTCCCCATGCGTTTGCCATATTCGTACGTTCGTTAAGGGATACGGTTATATCACTTTCGCGGCTTAAATTCACCTGAATATTATCATAAGCTGTCAGCATGGTCTGAATACGTTTTGAAATTTGCAAGGTTAGATTTTTCTCAAATAACCCATTCTGAGTGGCACCTGGATCTGTTCCGCCATGTCCAGGGTCAATGAAAACTTTGACCATTCCAAATCAACTCCTTTCCATAAAGTATGCAAATAAATAAGCTGCCATGTAGGCAGCTTTACTGTTTAATGATCGATTATAGCCGGTAATTTATTCCAACACCTTAAAAGAGCTTGATCATTAGTTTAACTTTATATATCCTCTACCACAATATAAGCGGCCTTTGTTGGTCCGTGCACTCCAACAACTAAGTTCATTTCAATATCCGCTGAATTGCTCGGACCGGTTATAAAGTTTACACATGAAGGAACTTGTTCTCCAATCTTTACTTTTTCCCTAATCAATCTTGCTGCTTGTGTCATACGTGGGACGATGGAGCTTTTCGGAATAATAATGACTGAAGTGTCTGGCAAGAAGCTAATACTCCTGCCTCTGTCTTTACTGCTAAAAAGGACTGCTGTACCGGATTCTGCTAAGGTGATTTCACTTATCGTGATCCCGACATTTGCTTTTTCTGCTAGCTTAATGTTTTCTTCGCCAATGCTCGAATCCCAAACATCCACTTTAATATCCTCACTCGGCAGAATCTTATTGAATAAGGGAGAAAGCCCGAATTCATCGAATCGAGGGTCAGCCCATTTGATAATTGGCCCCCCGCCATATTTCGTAATTATATTCTTTAATGTTTCGGCGAGTCCGGAAAGATTTGTTGTAATAAAGTCGGTGTGAATGCTTTTGCATTGTTCCTCAAGGACTTGAAGCAATTCGTCCTGATTAGCATCCTTTAATACCACATCCTGTGGTTGAAAGCTCCACTCAGGTCTTTCAATCGTGGTTTCTAGGTGATCTCTCCCTAACCGCTTAGCAATCTTTGTTAAAAATACCTCTCTATTCTGGATGTTCCCAGCCATTATTTATCACCTCCACTTTGACGATTTGCAAACCAATCACGGAAGCGTTCTTTATTCGGTGCAGGGAAATCACGAATTTCTGTCCAAGCCTTAAGCGGACCCGGCCCTTTTGAAATTTTGTCTCCAATCGTAAATGGATTCATGGCAGCAGGCGCTACTTTCGAACCTATTTTATATAATGCAGGGGAAGCCGCTCCAAGTCCAAATGCCTTCATTGCCATTTTTTCTGAAATTGGCGCTTTGCCTTCTTTTTCAACAATGACTTGACGATGTTTATGGAGAAGTTCATGCAGCGGAATCTTTACTGGGCAAGCATCTGTACAAGCCCCGCATAATGTTGATGCATAAGGGAGTTCCTTATAGTCGTCATACCCTCCTAATAATGGGGACAGGACTGCTCCAATCGGTCCGGAGTATATCGAGCCGTACGAATGTCCGCCCACATGGCGATATACCGGGCAAACATTTACACATGCTGCACAGCGAATACATTGTAAAATGGATTGAAACTCTCCCCCTAAAATATCAGAACGTCCATTATCAACAATGACTAAGTGAAATTCCTCCGGTCCATCCGCATCCTCTTCTTCTCGAGGGCCAGAAAGGACGGTTACATAGCTTGGCAGTTTTTGCCCAACCGCACTTCTTGTTAATAAACTAACAAGAACCTCCATTTCTTCAAATGTTGGAACAAGTCTTTCCATTCCCATGACGGTAATTTGTGTTTTTGGCAATGCCGTAACAAGATCAGCATTTCCCTCGTTTGTTACTAATGTAATGGATCCTGTTTCTGCAATGGCAAAGTTACATCCAGTAATCCCTACATCAGCTGTTAAAAATTCATTTCTCAGCATTTTTCGTGAATGTGCACATAATTCTGCAGGGTCTTCACTATTCTCATAGTTTAATTTCTTAGCAAAAACATCTCGAATTTGCTCTTTATTTTTGTGTAATGCCGGAGCTACGATATGTGAAGGTGGATCATGATCATCGACCTGTAAAATATATTCACCTAAATCTGTTTCAATCACTTCGCAGCCAGCCTTTTCAAGGCAAGCATTTAAGTGAATTTCCTCCGTCACCATAGATTTCGACTTTACTACCTTTTTTGCGTTTTTCTTATCAATAACATCTTGAATATATGATGTTGCGTCTTCAGCAGTTTCGGCAAAGAATACATGACCGCCTCTTTTAGCAACATTTTCACTCAATTCATATAAATAATAATCTAAATTTTCAAGTACATGCTGGCGGATCTCTTCTCCAAGCGAGCGCCATTCTTCCCAGTTTCCTAGTTCTTCTGCAGCTGCCAATCTTCTTGTATGAAGTCTTTCCTGAGCACTGGAAACGGCTCCTCTCATAAAAGAGTTGTTAATGCCTGCATTGACTCTCTCGCCAAAATTCTCGGTGCCAATTTTCATTGCCATTTTATTCCCCCCTTTAACGGCTATTTAATACTTCAGCAATGTGCATGACCTTGATCGGTTTTCCTTTCCGATCGACTCGGCCGCCAATATTCATTAAGCAGCCGCCATCTGCACCGATTAAATATTCGGCCTTCGTTTCCTCAATATGATGAACCTTCTCATCAACCATTTGCTCTGATATTTGCGCCATTTTCACAGAGAATGTACCTCCGAAACCGCAACAATTATGTTTGTTCGGAAGCTCCGTATATTCAAGTCCCTTGACATGACTTAATAGTTTAAGAGGTGCTTCCTTTACACACAGCAGTCTCGTCATATGGCAAGAAGTATGGTAAGTTGCCTTTCCCTCCAATTTGGCCCCTACATCCTCAACCTTTAATACGTCTACTATAAATTGAGTTAATTCATACGTTTTTTCAGCCAGTTTCTTTGCTCTTGGCTCCCAAACTGGATCTCCTCTGAAAATAGCTGGATATTCATGAAACATATAAGCGCATGATCCCGAGGGAGAGACAACATACTCTGATTCCTCGAATGCCTCGATCATTCTTTTCATCGCTTCTTTTGATTCTTTCACATAACCGCTGTTATAGGCAGGCTGTCCGCAGCAAACCTGGTCTTTTGGAAAGTCAATTGTACAGCCAAGCCGCTCTAGAACTTCAACTGTAGCCTTTCCAACATTACTTTGAAACATATCTACTAAACATGTAGCAAATAGGCTTACTCTCATAGCCAACCTTCTTTCTAATCATATTTTCTTACTATAGTATTATTCTATCTATATTATTTAATGAAAGAAAGGGTATGACATTATATTTTTTGAAAATTTTTTACATAGAAAATAGGACAGTAGCGAAATGATACTGTCCTTCATTGAATTAAGCGTTCGTATAAGCTTTAGCTTTATTATTTTCATGGCGAATCGTTGCCTGAGCAGCTGCTAATCGTGCTAATGGCACACGATAAGGCGAACAGCTGACATAATCAAGCCCTGTCTTATAGAAGAACTCAATCGAGCTTTTCTCTCCCCCATGTTCCCCGCAAATACCTGTTTTTAGCTTTGGTTTTGTTTCTCTTCCAAGTTGAACGGCTGTTTCTACAAGCTTTCCAACGCCATTTTGGTCAAGGGCTGCAAATGGGTTTTCCGGAAGAACTTTATTCTCAATATAAGCTTGAAGGAATTTCCCCTCTGCATCGTCACGGCTGTATCCAAATGTTGTTTGCGTTAAATCATTAGTTCCAAAGGAGAAGAAATCGGCTTCCATCGCAATTTCGTCAGCCGTCAAAGCAGCACGTGGAATTTCTATCATTGTACCGATTGTATATTTAATCTCCTTGCCTGTTTCTGCTTGAACATAATTTGCGGCGTCGATCACTACTTGACGCATTTGCTTCAGTTCATTCACATGACCAACTAGCGGGATCATGATTTCTGGCTGAACATCTATTGATCTTTCAGCTAGCTTAGCTGCAGCATAGAAAATCGCCTTTGCCTGCATTTCATAGATTTCTGGATACATCATTCCTAGACGGCAGCCGCGAAGTCCAAGCATCGGATTATACTCATCTAATTGCCGTACCTTCTTAAGCAATTGCTCTTTTTGCTTTAATTCCTTCGATTCCGGATCTAATATTTGAAGCCTTGTCACTTCAACGAGAAGCTCCTCTTTATGAGGCAAGAACTCATGAAGCGGAGGGTCAAGTAAACGGACATTTACCGGATATCCTTGCATCGCTTCAAAAATCCCTTCAAAATCCCCTTGCTGCATCGGTAAAAGCTGTTCAAGTGCTTCCATTCTCTCTTTGAAGTTTTCCGCTAATATCATTTTTTGAACAATTGGCACCCGCTTACTATCCATAAACATATGTTCCGTCCTGCATAAACCAATACCTTCCGCGCCAAATTCGAAGGCTTTTTTCGTATCCTCTGGATTATCAGCATTAGCCCGAACGGTAATATTACGCTTTTCATCTGCCCAGCCAAGCAATCGCTGAAATTCTTCCGACAGCTCTGGATCAATCATCGGGACTTCACCGAGAATGATTTCGCCAGTTGAACCATCAATGGTTATGACATCACCATACTCAATCACTTTTTCGAAAGCGACAAATCGCTTCCCTTTTACATCGATTTTTAACGCTTCACATCCGCATATACAAGCCTTCCCCATTCCTCTGGCAACAACGGCAGCATGACTAGTCATACCTCCTCTGCTTGTCAAAATGGCTTGTGCAGCGACAATCCCATGGATGTCATCAGGGGTGGTTTCAGGTCGAACAAGAATTACCTTCTTGCCTTCATTTGCCAATTGTTCTGCTTCATCAGCATCAAAAACTACTTGACCTGTTGCAGCACCAGGAGAAGCCGGAAGACCTTTTGCTAGAATAGTCTTTACTGCTGAGTCATCAATCCTGCGGTGAAGAAGCTGATTTAACTGATCAGGATCCACACGAAGAAGTGCCGTTTCTTTATCAATAATCCCTTCATCTACCATTTCTACAGCAATTCGAATGGCAGCTTGAGCTGTTCTCTTGCCGTTTCGGGTTTGAAGAATAAATAGCTTACCCTTTTCAACCGTAAACTCAATATCCTGCATTTCTTGATAATGCTGCTCGAGCTGCTGAGAGGTTCGAATAAATTGCTCAAACACTTCCGGCATTTCTTCCTTTAACGTTCGAATTGGCTGTGGAGTTCGGATTCCTGCAACAACGTCCTCTCCTTGAGCATTAATTAAATACTCACCATAAAGCACCGGTTCTCCCGTTGACGGATTCCTTGTAAATGCAACACCCGTCCCCGAGTCATTCCCCATATTGCCAAATACCATACTTTGAATATTTACAGCTGTTCCAAGATGGTCAGGGATTTTGTTCAGGCGGCGGTAAACGATTGCACGCTGATTATTCCAAGAGTTGAATACGGCATGGATAGCAAGGAATAGCTGCTCCTTTGGATCCTCTGGAAATGCATTTCTCGTATGTTTCTTCACAATTTCTTTATAACCGGCAATCACTTCTTGCCAATCTTCAGTTGTCAATTCAGGGTCAGCCGTGTATCCTTTTTGTTCACGCGTTTCTTCTAATAATTGCTCAAAAAAATACGTGTCAATTTCAAGGACAACATTGCTGAACATTTGAATAAATCTGCGGTAGGAATCATACGCAAAACGGGGATTATTTGTTAAATTCGCCAAACCAATAACCGTTTCGTCATTCATTCCAAGGTTTAAGATCGTATCCATCATTCCAGGCATAGAAAAAACGGAACCTGAGCGCACGGAAACAAGTAAAGGATTATCAGCGTCTCCCAACTTTTTTCCCATTTTCTCTTCTAGTCGGGATAGAGCTTCTAAAGTTTGCAGTTCAACTGAAGAAGGAATCGTTTTGCTAGATTCATAATATGCATTGCATGCTTCAGTTGTAATCGTAAAACCTGATGGCACCGGCAAGCCGATATTTGTCATTTCTGCTAGATTTGCTCCTTTACCACCGAGTAAATCTTTCATATTCCCATTGCCTTCTTGAAATAAATAAACGAATTTCCCCATGATTATTAGCTCCTCTCCTTTTTTAACACTTCTAGAATTAACCCTGCTGTTTCTTCCACTGCCTTATTCGATACATTAATAATTGGACATCCCACACGCTTCATAATTTTCTCGGCATAATCCAATTCATCAAGGATCCGTTCGAAGCTGGCATAGTTTGCTTGAGAGGCAAGTCCCAGCGCCTTAAGCCGCTCCTTGCGAATTTCATTTAATTTATCTGGTGAAATAATTAACCCAATACAATTCTTTCGTGGAATTTCGAATAGCTCGTCTGGAGGCGGAACCTCTGGAACTAGTGGAACATTTGCAACCTTAAACCGTTTATGTGCCAAGTACATCGATAATGGGGTTTTAGACGTTCTCGAAACACCAATCAAGACAATGTCTGCCTTAGTTATCCCCCGCGGATCACGCCCATCGTCATATTTAACGGCAAATTCAATTGCTTCAATCTTTCTAAAATATTCTTCATCCAGCATCCTCATTAACCCAGGACTATGATGCGGCTCTTTGTTAAACTGTGTTTGAAATGCATTCATTAGTGGGTTTAATAAATCAACGGCTATAATTCCTTCTTCCTTAGCTCTTTTATCTAAATGCTCCTTTAGGGCTGGAACAACAATCGTATAAGCAATGATCGAATGGTCTTTACTTGCTAGATTAATAATATCTTCAATATCCTCTATATCATCTACATATGAATTTCTGCGAATATCAATTCGACTGCCATTAAACTGAGTCGCTACCGCCTTTACGACAAACTCTGCGGTTTCCCCAACGGAGTCTGACACGACATAAACTATTTCCTTTCGATTCAACCTTTAGCAACCCCCTTGAGCTTATTTTTCTACCATTTCGATATATGCGCGAGTTAATGTCGTTTTTGTTATTCTTCCTAACAGTAAATACGTATTGCTTTTCTCCTCAACTTCTTTTACGACTGGTAAAGAATCAATATGAAAAGCAATCATTTTTTTGGCAGCCTCAAGCAATGTTTCTTCGGGATCAATCGTTTTAATATTTGGCATTCTCGTCATGATTACACTTACTGGCAGTTCTTGAAGATTTTTGTTCCCAAGTGATGCCCTTAGTAAATCTTTTCTTGAAACAACACCTGCTAAATGTCCCTCAGAATCAACTGCATAAAGCGTACCAACATCTTCTAAAAACAACTGGACAATTGCATCATAAACAGAGGTCGAGCTTTCAACTACGATTGGATGTGCTTTAAAATCCTTTACCTTTTGATTGATAAACTTTTCTGCCTGGCGCATGACTTGATATTCCTCATTATAGAAATAGCCTACTCGGGGCCTGGCATCTATATTTCCAGTTCTTGTGAGTATAGCAAGGTCTGGGCGTAAGGCAGCCCTTGAAAGGGAGAGCATTTTAGCGATTTCATTACCTGTTATTGGGCCGTTACGTTTTACTATTTGAAGAATCTCATCCTGGCGATTGGATAATTTAATCATCACCACCCCCTAACAAAGATAGTATGTATTATTTTATATTACTATTATAATTATGACATACTTATTTGTATATAGTATATCATATTTATTTTTCATACTTTTTCAAAATTGTTAAATTATCACTCATTAAATGATTGCCTCAATGGATGATACGTTTCTCATCTTCCTATTTTGTCTACAATAAGTTATAATAATATGTTGTTATTTAATACTCTTAAAGGAGTTTCTTTCATGAAGATAATTTGTTCTACATTAAATGCAAAATATATTCACACGAATATTGCCATACGTTATTTAAAGGCTTATGCAAGCCCTGAATTTCATATAGAAATTGCTGAATATACAATCAAAGACCCCATTATGAATATCGTGACCGATTTAATTCGAAAGAAGCCGGATGTAATCGGATTTAGCTGTTATATTTGGAATATCGAAGAAACGATTAAAGTAGTTAATATGATCAAAAAGATTAACCCAGCTATTCAAATTGTCGTTGGCGGTCCTGAGGTTTCCTATGATGTTCTCGACTGGATGAAAGAGGTTAAGGATTTTGACTACATTGTCATTGGCGAAGGGGAAGAAACATTTAAGCAATTACTTTCAGGAATCCAAGGAGAATTGGAAATTGAGCAAATACATGGAGTTGCTTATCGTAAGGATGGAGAGATCAAAATCAATCCTCAGCGAAATAAGCTGGATCTCAGGGAATTACCATCTCCCTTCAGATTTGCAGAAGATATCCCTCACCTTGCCAAGCGTGTTACGTATATTGAGACAAGTCGCGGCTGCCCTTTTAGCTGTCAATTCTGCCTCTCATCGATAGAGGTTGGGGTTCGGTATTTCGACCGTGAAAAGATTAAAGACGATATTCGCTATTTAATGAAAAACGGCGCTAAAACAATTAAGTTTGTCGATCGGACGTTTAATATTAGCAGAAGCTATGCGATGGAAATGTTTCAATTTTTAATAGATGAGCATTTGCCAGGAACTGTTTTTCAGTTTGAAATTACAGCAGATATTATGAGGCCAGAAGTCATTGAATTTCTAAATAAAGAGGCGCCAGCAGGCTTATTCCGTTTTGAAATAGGCGTCCAATCAACGAATGACTATACAAATGAGCTTGTTATGAGAAAGCAGAACTTCGAGAAGCTTTCACGGACAGTGACAATGGTGAAAGACGGCGGAAAAATAGACCAGCATTTAGATTTAATTGCCGGGCTTCCAGAGGAAGATTATCACTCCTTCCGAAAAACATTTAATGATGTTTTCGCGATGAGGCCAGAAGAATTGCAGCTTGGTTTCTTAAAATTATTAAGGGGGACCGGCCTGCGCTTGAGAGCTGCTCAGCATAAGTATGTTTATATGGATCATTCACCGTATGAAATGCTCGGAAATAATGTATTATCCTTTGACGACATTATCCGAATTAAACAAGTTGAAGATGTATTAGAGAAATATTGGAATGACCATAGAATGGATTTCACTGTTGAATATTTAGTAACGAAATCATTCTCATCCCCATTTGACTTCTTTCAAGAGTTTGGCAGCTATTGGGAGGAAAGTGGCTGGTCAAGAATTGGCCATCAGCTAGAGGATTTATTTAGAAGACTTTATGAATTTCTTCAATATAAGAAAATCGCCGACTTAGATATTATAGAAGGTTTAATGAAGTATGATTATTTAATCAGACAAAAATATAAACCGAGAAAGCCGTGGTGGGGCCCTGATGCATCCGCTAGCTATGATAAAGCGGAAAGGTCTGTCATTTACCAGGACATTATCAAAAATCCATCCATTTTAGGCTCCGAATTTGTTGAAATCGGTCTGAACGAAAAGGATATTTATAAGCACACACTTATCGAAAAGCTTACGTTTGATCTCGATAAATATTTAACTACCGGGGAAATCAACAAAAAGCCGACTTCTATCCTGACATATTTTGATTCAAGAAATGAAAAATCTTTCATTTTTTCTTCTTCTAAAAATTAGTAATACTAATCAGCCCCCTGCAATTAGCAGCGGGCTGATTTATTATCTTTTCTTTTTTCTATTGCTTTTCTTTTCCTGATCTTCATTCATAAAGGGAAGCTCATAAAGCTTACTCGCATTAATATCGCCAAATTCGTTACCAAATTCAACATTGGCGTTTTTTTGTTTTTCTTTGTTTTTATTCATTACGATCTGCCCTTTCGCCCTTGCTTAGAATTACGGTTTGCCCCTTTCATCGGGTTTTCGCCTTGACTAAACTCCGCAGAGAATTCTGTTTCTTCTATATTTTTCTTTGGGGTTTTCGTATGTTTTAAAGCAGCATCAAATTGTGCTTTTCTTTTTGCCATTACTGAAGCCTCCTATTGGGAATGATACATTCTTATTGTTTTCTTAGAATTATTTTTCATTCAAAAAATAATTCCCTTAAATTTCATTTTGAAATAACTTATAAATCAGCTGATTCAACAAAACCTAGAAGAAGGCTAACTGTTTTCTATACAAAGGAAAAGGGATGATTTGAATGGATAATAAGAAGAAGGATGTTGGCAAGAATATTGGCATTGATGAGACTTTGCCTCATCAAATTGAAGCGCCTAGTTTCAAGGGAACAGGAATTAATATGGAAGCACCCTTTGAAAATTCACATGGCGTTGTCATTGGTGATAGCTTCTATTCTTCAGAAAATTCCCCTTTAGAAAATTGGAGCGAGGAAACGGATCCATCCATAATGGCTGGTGATGAATGGGTTCATCCGACAAATGATATAGGCTGGAATACGTCAGAAAACAAAGATCTGCTGGAAAGAAAAAAGCGGCCCCAGGGAGTTCCTTTTATGCACCCTACTCATGATGTGAGTAAGGGAACAGATTAAATGAACAAAAACAAAAAATCCGGGGTCCCACCCTGGATTTTTCGATTAACCTATAATAACTCTTTCTTTCGGGTAATGATAATTAGCTTTCTTTTTATTGCCTCCAATAATAAACAAAAAGGAAGTTAACCCGATTCTTCCAATGAACATCAAAACCATTAGAACACATTTTCCAAAAACGCTAAGATCTGAAGTAATCCCCAAAGACATGCCTACCGTACCAAACGCAGAGCAAACTTCAAAAAATATCTCAATAAGCTGATGCTGGCTATCAGAAATACTTAAAGCCACAACCGAAATAAAGCACATGACAATGGCTAAGAATGTAATAGCAAATGATTTCATAATATCATCTTCATGAAGTTCACGATTAAAGATCTTGATGTCACGATTCCCTTTTGCAAAGTGATAAATGAATAACATATTTAAAGCAAATGTTGTCGTCCGAATTCCCCCGCCAACAGAATTAGGGGATCCTCCAATAAACATAAGCAGACTCATAAGCAACAGCGTTGGCGTCGTGAATTCGTTAATATCCATTGTTGTAACTCCGGCGCTTCTCGTCGTGGCTGCCTGGAAAAAGGAATAGAAAAAGCTTTTATGCCATGTCATATCTTTAAAAAAATGTTGAAATTCAAATAACAAAATTAGGATTGTCCCAATTACGAGAAGAATTCCATATGTTACTGTCGTCAATCTTGTAAATAATGAAAAACGGAAAGGATGTTCGGACTCCATTTTTTTCCTAAATAAATAATCCTTTACTTCAATTAATACAGGGAACCCAATGGCTCCAAGAATAATTTGTATAATCGTTATTAGTTGCACAAAATAATCGCCCGCGTAAGGTGCAAGGGATTCTCCTGTAATATCCATCCCCGCGTTTGTTGTCGCACTTACCGATGCAAACAAACCATGTATAAATGCTTCCTGCCAAGTAGGATAATATTTCAAAAAATGAAATCCAAAAATAAGTGCTCCTAAAAGCTCAATAAAGAGAATAATCTTGATTATTTCTCTAATTAATATTACAAGCCCTGATAATGAAAATTGATTATTATCAACCATTATTAGTTGGCGTTCGCGCAATCCAATTTTTCGGCCCAAAATCATCCAGAAAAATGTGCTGATGGCCATTATGCCAATACCCCCGAATTGCAAGACGATCATAATGATAAAATACCCAAAAACACTATATGTTTCTGAAACATTAAAAACAGTCAAACCTGTGTCACTTACCACACTGACAGCTGTGAAGACTGTATCAATAAAAGCTACTTCGACCCCAGGTTTGTGAACTGCCGGGATACTAAATAATAGAATTGATACAGTTATTGCCAATAAATAATAGCCTGAAATAACCTTGGCAGGTGATAGCTTTTCCAGCCAGATTCGTACCTTTCTCCACATAAATCACATTTCCCTTCAATTCTTCTCATACCCTCTATCATAAAGAATAACTCTATATTATGAAAGTAATTCCTGCTTGGTTTTTTCCTTATCGAAAAATATTACCACTTATGATAAGACTGTTTTTAATCATACTACAATTACAGGGAAAATATCATCCTCTGTCATACCATTAAATAGGAGTTGTGAAGAAATGGCAAATAGTAGCAATAAATTATTAGTTCCCGGAATTGAACAATATTTAGATCAAGTTAAATATGAAATCGCACAAGAATTTGGCGTACACCTAGGTTCAGATACCGTATCTCGCGCAAATGGTTCAGTAGGCGGGGAGATTACGAAGAGATTAGTGAAGCAAGCACAGGCTCAGATGTCTGGAAATAATATTTAGCCAGAAGTGAATTTAACTGAATACATGATGGATTCAAAAAAAGTCCGGGTAAATGCACCGGACTTTTCATTTCGATTTACTTTAATCCCTATCTTTATCCTTCTTATTCTCGTTTTGATGCTTCCAATCCTTGTCATGATCACTCTTGCCATTGTTTTTTCCGTTGCCGTGATTGGAATTAGATTTTCCTTTATTATGCTCTTGGCCATTCGATTTTGATTGAGATTCTTTTCCATTTCCTCTTTGATTGGAAGGATTTCCTTCTTTATTATTCTGCTTATTTTTTTCATTATTATTTTTTTTTACATTTTCCTGTTTGTTGCCGTTGTTATTCTTGTTACGTTCCTCCTTTTTTTCTTGACCAGGAGGGATTGATTTTTCAAATTGACCTTTGTTTGAGTGGTCAGATGTATGACTTGGTTTAGAATTTTGTTCTTTTTTAAGCTGACCTGGCGGGATTGCAGAAGGTTTATCATTCTTAATATTTTTGTTTTCTATATTGTTAGTCTGTTGAGTTTGATCCGGCTTCTTATTTTCTTGTTCTTTCTGTTTATTAGACTCTAAATTGTTTTCTGTTTTCTTTTTCAATTGCGTTTCTTTATATGACCCAATGGATAATCCTTTTTCCTTCGCTTCTTTCCTATCATTAGTGGATGCATCCATAACCTTTACATCAAGCTTTTCCTTTTGAATATTCTCTTTAATTTCAGTAATTTCTTCGTCCCACTTCGCTTCAAGCTCTTTATTTTCTTTCTTTGTATTTACAGTGGCAATAACAATCTCATAATTCTCTCTAGCATATCCTTGATTTTTTATTTCCTCTATAATCTGACCCGTGATCACTTGAATATTTTTTTTCTTCCAATCATGAATGTGTTTAACTATTTGTTCCCCTTCTTCATTGTAAGGCAGAATGTCAATTACTTGAAACTTTTCATTAATCGCCAATTCAATACTAGGATTAATATCAATAGACATATAGGCATAAACCTCATTATTTCCATTGAAAGTAAAAACAGTCGAGGATACAAGCATAATCATTAAAGCTGCTGCTATGACTGCTTTAGCTTTAAAGCTTGAAAAAATGGAAAATAGTGACCGATGATTGGTCGAATCGGTACTTAATGGGTAAAATTCGATTTCCTGACCAATTTCGTATTGTCTATTAAGTTTTGCAGCACGCAGAAATTCACCTTCTGGGGTTAATAGTGTTAAAAAACGTTCATTTATTTCCATTATTATTCCTGTTTTCACGTTTCCAACACCCCTTTAATATAATCCCTTAAATACACATAATCACCAATTAATATGAGTGACATAGCAATTATGTATTTTCTATTTCTTTCAATTGTCTTTCTACTAATAGAAACATAGTTTTCGAGCTGTTTAATGGGCAATCTTTTCTTTTCAAGCAACATTTGTTTCAGCTCGCTATGTTCCGCAATCAATTGTGCTACCATCATTGCATTTTTTCTTGCATCCGCATGCTTTGGTGATTGCTGAAGTAAATCATTGAATGAAAGCTCGAATTGATTAAGAACTTCATTAAATTGAAGGATTTCTTCCCTTCTTAATTCTTCATCTGTTTTCCTTTTGTAATCATTTAATGAAAGCTCATTTTCAATCGTATTTCCAGTCTGATCTTCTTCTCTTTCATTTGCCGAGTAATCAAGCTTCAAAACTTGGTGCTTTGATTGAGTCCGAATGTAATCAATAACCCTTCTTTTAATTAAGACTTCAGAAAAACTTATTAATGAACTCCCTTTTTCAGGAGAATATTTTTGGATCGCTTCATTAAAAGCAATTAGACCTATACTGAATTCATCATCCGAGTCATGTATATATCTTTTACAAACGGATGACACGGTCTTAGCAATAAATGGTTTATATGAATGTATTAGTTCATTTTGTAGAATTGTATCGCCTTGCTGAATTAAATAAACTGTTTCTTCCATTGTTTTTTTTCGCTTTTTTGCCATGAACAACAAACCTAGCAATAGCCTCACCTCTTATCCAAAACACATTATATCATACGATGGCGAGGGACGTTTTTTAAGGGTGGGGCTGCATGATAAGGAAAAGAGAACTAATAAAAGTCCTCTTTTTCTTATATGTTTATATATCTTTACAAATTATTAGTCGTTTTTTCCATTGCCTTTATTTTCATGGTCCTTTTTATGTGAATGTTTTTGATCATGCTTTGCTGCTTGAGCCTGCTTTTCGGCTATTTTTACCTCTTTACGTTGTTCTTTTACTTCTTCACGAGCTTGCTTTGCTTCTTCACGGGCTTGCTTTGCTTCTTGTTTAGCAGCTTCACGCTTTTGTTTTTCTTCTTGTTTCACTAATTCACGGGCTTTTTTCTCTTCTGCCTTAGCTAATTCACGGGCTTGTTTTTCCTGTTGTTTCTTTAATTCATGTGCTTTTTTCGCCTCAGCACGCTCCTTAGCTTTCTCTGCTTTTTCCTTTTGCTTCTTATTTTCCCCTTCAGCTTGAGGAGTTTTCTCTTGGATTACAGCTTCATCATGATCCTTGTTTACAACTTCTTGATCTGTTTTATCAGCTTCTGCAGCTGTATTCTCATCCTTGCTTACTTCTACATTTGTTTTTTGGGAGATATCCTCTGATGCAACATCTATTCCATATTTTTCATTTAGTTTCTCAATCTTTTTCGCTAATTTCGCATAGCTTTTATCAATATTTTTTTGCAGTGCAGCCTTTGCAACTGGATTTTTCACCTTTTCCATTGCTGCTTTTAAAGCAATAATGTTCTGTGACATTAATTCTTGCAATTCATCGGCTGGCTTTTCTGCTTTCTCTACATCTACCTTCACTTCATCATTTGCAGACACTTCTTCAGCCTTAGTCTTTTCTGTATCGGTCTGTTCTGCTTTTTCAGTATCCTTCTCTGCTGGCTCTTCGCTCGTTGTAACCTCTTGCTCTTTATTTTCTACTTTTGATAAATTTTTTAACGCTTCTTCAATTACTTTCATTGCCTCTTCTTCTTTTTCTTTTGCAAAAAGAGCTTCAGCTTCTGCTAGTCGCTCTGCTGCAAATGTGGCTAGTAATTTAGCTTCCTTTTCATCGTCAAAAGTAAGGGCTAATTTGATTTTTTCTAAGGCAATTTTTGCAAAGTAGAAAAAGTTCCCAGGGACTAGAGATGGCTTTTCAGCACTCACCGCATCTTCTGTGCCTTCTTTATGATTCGTTTCTGCATCTAATTCTTTATTTTCAGTTTGGACTTCATTTTCATTTGTTTGATTGTCCAAAACTACCGTTTGATATTCTTCTTGGCTTTCTGTATTTTCGGCTGCCGACGTTAGTAAGGCAGAAAATGTAAATGTTCCTGCTAAGACTAATGCTAAAGTTCCTTTTGCTATTTTGTTTAATTCCTTAGTTGATAAAAATTTCAATTTATTTCACCTCATAGTTTTTTTCTGACTTTCTTAGCGGCCGCTATTTTCACTACAACTGTACGGAGATGATTAGATGGTTTTTGGGGGTTATTAGATAAAAAAATTAATAAACACAAAAAAAGCCTTAACAAAATTTGTTGTTAAAGCTAAAAAAACTTATAAGACACTTTGTTTCCTGACCGTTAATATTAACCACTTGACTAGAAACCCAATGACTAATCCTGGAATCAAAAAAAGCATAGGCAGAAACACTGGCCCAAATAACACCCCAAAAAGGGTAAGCTTTGTTGAATACATTAGCCCTACTGTAATAAAATAGGCACTAAAGACAAACGGAAGGTAGGAAAACTCTTCGGTTTTTGTCATGGCACTGCGATAGGCATCCCACATCGCAAACATATATAAACATGGATAAAACATTAACCATTGGAAATCAGTCACTTTGATCGCATTATCAATTTCCCCCATAAAGCTATACATGATGGCCATATTGAAATTGCTGTACACATTAATCATAAATTCGAGCACAACTAAAAATATGCCCTTCCATAATTGTCCCGATAATAACTGACTAAATCCAGGCAGAGCAATACTCCATAATATAGCTTCCACTTTTGTAAACGTTTTCATCTCATCACCAGCCAAGTTTCGATAGTATTATTTTGCTCTGGAACAGTGTTAAATATTTTCCATATCCCAAATAATTTCCAATTGAATTCCTACAACATTCGACAAATAAGCAAAAAAAAGTGAAAGAACAGCTTAAAATAAGCAGTCCTTTCACTTTTTCTCCATAATAAAGACTATATTTACCATACAAAATTAGAAAATATATTAATGCTCTGCATCCATCGGATTATACAATTTAATTTCTGGATTCTTTTCCTGGAACCAGCGAAGAGCGAAATCATTCTCGAATAAGAATACATTATGATCAAATCGGTCATGGACAAGAAGGCTTCTTGCGCTCGAAAGATTTTCATTCACATGATCTCCATCAACCCAGCGAACAATTTTTGAACCAATTCTCTCCATAATGACTTCTGTGTTATATTCATTTTTCATTCGATGCTCAAACACTTCAAACTGGAGCTGTCCAACCGCTCCCAAAAGTAAATCCTCAGTTTTAACTGTTTTATAAAGCTGAATTGCACCTTCTTGAACTAGCTGCTGAATCCCTTTATGGAAATGTTTTTGTTTCATCACGTTTTTCGCATAAACCCGAACAAAAAGCTCAGGCGTAAATTGCGGCAGCCGTTCAAATTGGAAATTATCTTTCCCTGATGTTAAAGTATCACCAATTTGATATGTTCCAGTATCATAGATCCCGATAATATCACCGCTGACAGCTACATCAACAGTGCTTCTATCATCTGCCATAAATTGCGTTGACTGTGCTAGCTTAATTTGTTTACCTAGTCTTGGGATATTCACAGACATCCCTCGCTCAAAACGGCCAGAACATATTCTAAGGAAAGCAATACGGTCACGATGTGCAGGATTCATATTAGCTTGGATTTTAAAGATAAAACCTGAAAAGCTTTCAGATAATGGATCAATCTCACCAGCAGTAGAGTTCCTCGCTTGCGGCGGCGGTGCAAACTGGAGATAGGACTCTAGAAATGTTTGTACCCCAAAGTTCGTTAAAGCACTGCCAAAGAAAACGGGAGTAAGTTCTCCCTCTTTTACTTTTTCTACAGAAAACTCGTTCCCAGCTTCATTTAAAAGCATAATCTCTTCGAGTGTTTGCTCATAAAGACCTGATTTCTTAATTGTATGATCACCATCAATTTCTCCATCTTCATTCAAGGGAAGGAAGCGATCACTTTCTTCAACACGGAATTGTTCAATTCGATTATTAAAACGATCATAAATTCCAAGGAATTCTTTCCCCATTCCAATCGGCCAATTCATCGGATATGATTGGATACCCATTACTTCTTCAAGCTCAGCTAGAAGCTCTAATGGAGATCTTCCTTGCCGGTCGAGTTTATTAATAAATGTGAATATAGGTATGCCCCTCATTCGGCATACTTTAAAAAGCTTTAATGTCTGCTCTTCTATCCCTTTTGCTGAGTCAATTATCATCACTGCACTGTCAACAGCAGTTAAAGTCCGGTACGTATCTTCACTGAAATCCTGATGCCCAGGTGTATCCAGGATATTTACACGTGCGCCGTTATAGTCAAATTGCATCACACTGGACGTAACGGATATTCCCCGCTGCTTCTCAATTTCCATCCAGTCACTTGTTGCATATTTTCCCGTCTTCTTTCCCTTTACAGTCCCAGCATCCCTGATTGCGCCCCCAAATAAAAGGAGCTTCTCCGTTAAGGTTGTTTTCCCTGCGTCCGGGTGAGAGATGATTGCAAAGGTTCTGCGTGATAATACTTCCTCTTTTAATTTATTGCCCATATATTTTCCTCACTGACTTTCAAATTTAATCGTACCTTTAATTTTATCATTTTTAAAAAACATATTGCAATACTGTATTCCATAACACATGACATTTTGCAAACGGTTATAAAAATAGCTTTGAAGGCAAATAGTGACTATAATTAAATTATCTATTAGACTTTAAATATTCAATCTGGAGTTGATTCTGCTGGATTCGATTACACATACTTTATTCGGGCTTGCCCTTTATGGAACTGTCGATAAAAAGGATTTGGATAAAAATCATAAAAGAGCTTATCTTGTAACTGCGGTCGGTGCAAGTCTAATTCCTGACATTGATGTCATATCAAGGATTTGGGATACAGAGGGCCTGTACCAAATGTGGCACCGAGGAATTACTCACTCTGTTTTCTTAACACCCATTTGGGCCCTGTTATTTTCACTCATTTGTTTGGCCATTTTTAAAATCAAAGATATGAAATTATTCCTGCTTGGATGGCTTGCTGTTTTCATACATAATACGAGCGATCTTTTTAATGCTTGGGGAACTGGGTATTTAGAGCCGTTTTCCTCTAAAAGGATTACATTTGGGACGATCCCAATCGTTGATTTAGTGTTTTGGGGAATTTTGGGGCTTGCTTTTATTTTTTCAAGAAAAGGGAAGAAAAAGCCTTCTTATTATTTTAAGCTTGCTTGGGCATTCATTGCCTTACATTTAATCGTTCAAACGACTCAAGGGTATATTATCTACAAGCAATATGATGATCAATATGAGCAAGTGGCTCTTTCTGCCGGTTTTATTCCATGGACTTTTTCTGTTATTACGATGAATGATAATCAGGTGACTATTTTTCAAGACAATCTTTTTCAGGACAAAAAGGTTCAATATGTTCTTGAATCTGCACCCGAAGCCGACTTAGACAAATTATTTGATGAGCGCCCGGAAGCAAAAACCCTTTATGAGTGGTCCCCATTCGTTGTGCTAGTAAACGATAAGGAGCGTCTCGGCTTATATGACCCACGATTTTATCGTAATGGACAATCATTTTTATTTGAATACATTGAGAAAAACGAAATAAGATGAGGACTTGAAACCCTCATCTTTGTTTTCACTCATTCCATTATTTCGCAAATCTGTGATTGCCAATAACGGTTGTGACTGTTTTTGTTCTTAACCATTTACTGTTTGTTTTATCAGGATTAAAGAAAAATACTGACTCATTTCCTTGTCCTTGAAGAGCTAAAGCTTCCATCACAGCTTTTTTTGAATCTTCACCAGAAGGCTCATTAATCGATCCATTATCAACGGGCTGGAATTGTCTTTTTTGATAGATTACATCTTTAATCTTATCAGGGAATCGGTCATCTTCTACCCGATTCAATACAACTAATGCGACAGCAACCTTTCCCTCGTGTGGTTCTCCTTTTGCCTCTGCATGTACAAGCCTTGCAAGAAGGTCTTTGTCAGCCTTTGAAATTGTTTTAGGTAAAATGAGCTTTTGACCAGGATGAATCTTATTCGACTTTAAGTAATTTATTTCCTTTAACTCCAGCTCAGATACTCCGTATTTCACTCCAATTTTAAAAAGGGAATCGCCTTTTTGAACAGTATATATACCTACATGATCTAATGTTTCAGCATTTACATGTGTATCCATTGATTGAATAAATTGGAATGAGAGCATCATGAATCCCGCTAGTATAGCTGCCACAAGCTTCTTCATTATATCTCCTCCTATTAGAAAAACCTTATTTGTATGATTAATTTCCTTTGCAAGTTACGTGCCAACATCTATTACCGTAACATACTTTAGCATTAGTCACCAAACCTTAATATTTTCCATGGGATGAAAGGAATAAGCAGGAAATTATTAATGGGAACATTCCCCATCTGTATAACCAGTTTATGTATGATTTAATGGACCAAATTCCCAAAAACAATCAAAAAAGCAAGAGAGTGTTTGCTCTCTTGCTTCCTTAATTAACAAAATCTAAAACATGATGCGCCTACGATGATAAGCAGAATAAACAGGACAACGATTAAAGCAAAACCGCCTCCAAATCCACCACATCCATAGCCGCCATATCCATAGCCGCCGCCGTAAAACATAAACTAATCTCCTCCTTATTTATTTACAAAATCATTTCTAATTAATAAACCCCATACCCTCCGAAGCCCCAAGAAGCCCCAATAATGATTAACAAGATAAACAATACAACAAGGAGAGCGAAGCCTCCACCACATGCAATTCCATCTGACATTTTCATATACCTCCTTTATTTGATTCTATATATCCTATTCAAATGAGCTAATGTGTGCGATAGACGAATGCACAATTTTTGGGTTATTTCATTAGGACAAACTATAAATCCTGTATTTATGCCTAATTTATAAAAATAAAAAAGGGAGGAAATCTAAACAGATCACCTCCCTTTCCTAAAAAATATAAATTTTACACAATGATAATAATCTAATTACTCTTCAGCTTTTGCTTCACTATCCTTCTTACTTGCTGCCAACTCACTAGATAGCTCATTTATGCTTTGACGAATATTTCCCTTTCCGGAAAAGTTTTCAATCAGCTCTTTTACATCAATACCAGATGATGCTTTCAAACTTTCTTGCATCGTGGACATTAAATTCGTTGCATATCCTGTTATTTTATTCGCACCGCCATTTTTCCCATCACTGCCAGTATCAACAACTGTAATCTTATCAATATTGGAAAGCGGAGTCGCCACTTGCTTCGCATACTCCGGAAGCATTTCCAATACCATATCCATAATAGCTGCCTGGCCATATTGCTCAAATGCTTCGGCGATTTTTCGTTTTGCTTCTGCTTCTGCAAGTCCTTTCAGGCGAATAATTTCTGCTTCTGCTTCCCCTTGTGCACGTTGAGATTCAGCTTTTGCCAATCCATCTACACGAACCCTTTCTGCTTCTGCACGTGCCTGGGCTTCAATTAAGTATTTGTTTGCATCCGCTTCTGCGATTTGCTTCTTCTTATTTGCTTCTGCAGCTTGCTCTACAGCATACCGGTCTGCATCTGCCTTCTTCTTTACTTCGGAATCATATTGACGTTCTCTTCTCAGTATTTCTTTTTCTTCTAATTCAATTTGTTTCTGGCGTTCAATAATCTTAATTTGCATTTCCTGCTCTGTAACTTCTTGCTTTGCGCGAGCTGTCTCTAAATCATAGGCTTGGTCTGCTCGAGCTTTTGCTACATCCTGCTCTCTGCGGTAATCAGCCATTTTCATTTGGTTTTCTTTCTCTGCTTCGGCTATTTCTGTTGCTCTTTCAAGCTCAGCCTTTTGTGCGTCCTTATCAGCTTCTGCACGTTTTATCCTCGTTTCCTTCTCAGCCTCTGCTGTTGCAATATCTGCATCCCGCTTCACCTGCGCAATTCTAGGCTTTCCTAAAGAGTCTAAATAACCGTTCTTATCGCGGACATCCTTAATTGTAAAGGAAACGATGATTAATCCCATTTTTGCAAGATCCTGTGATGCGACTCTTTGAACCTCTTGAGAAAACTTATCCCGATTTTTATAAATTTCTTCAACAGTCATCGAACCAAGAATCGATCTCAAATGGCCTTCAAGAACCTCTTTCGCTTCATTTTCCCGATCTTCCTTTGATTTTCCAAGAAATTGTTCTGCGGCCGTTGCAATTTCGCCAATGGAGCCGCCAATTTTAATGATTGCTGTCCCATCTGCCATAACAGGTACTCCCTGTTCTGTATAAACTTCAGGAGTCGATACCTCCAGTTTGCTTGATAGTAAGCTTAACGGCTGAGCCTGCTGGAACACCGGGAGCACAAATGTACCGCCGCCTCGAATAATTTTTATTTTATTTCCTGATTCATCAACATGTACATTTTTGCTGCCGAGATAGCTCCCTGTTACAATCAAAGCTTCGTCCGGACCAGCCGTCCTATACTTAGTAATAAAGATTCCTAATAAAGCAATTAATAAAAAAGCTGCAATTCCAATTACAATCCAAATCGTGAGCATACATTTTCCTCCAATCTAGTATTAATTTCGTGGGACAACATAAAGAACCCCGTCTTTAATGTCGATCACAAGCACTTTTTTTCCTTCTTCTATGACTTTGTTATCGAAGCTGGCAGCGGGCTTAGAAATCCTGCCGCTAATACTTTCAATCAAAACCTCTCCAAATCCATTCTCCGGAATTGGAATGATGACATTCCCCAATCTCCCTTTCAAAGAATCCTCTGTATATACAAGCGATTCCTCAGAATTGGCTAATGGAATTAGAACAAATACATTTAGCAAAGTATCTAGTATGATAGAAACAATGGCAGCAATGACCAAAATTAGAATACTGTTTAGCCCCGTTAAAGCTTCAAGAACATATCCAATAGCTGATAAAAAAGTTAAAAATGCTAAGAATAGTACCGGGTTAAGGAAGCCAGTTGCTTCAGATATCCCTTCAATCACATCACCGAAAAATAAATATAAGATAATTAAACTCCCCGAAATAATGAGCGTATACAAATAGATTGTTTGGATTTCGATTCCAAATATCTCCATCATTATTCAGGCCCTTTCCTTCTAATAATGACAGCCATTTGTATCTCCCCCTTTAATCATCTATTTAATTGCAGTATACCTTACTTACGGATAATGTGCGGAAATTGTTTCAATTTTTCGGAAAATAATTTTCAAATAACTATTTTAAGTGTCACTAAGATTCATAAACTTTGGCCTTTTTCTGTCATCTTCTAAATTCTTCATGCATACGATACTCAAGAGATTAGCCATTTCCTTACAGGAGGTATGCAAGAAGAGTGTCAAGGTCACAAAGGTATTCTAAAAAATCATATTTTGTATTAAAACGCTTCATTCTGTTCTTTTCCTTATGTATTTCAGCTTTTACTGCCTTGTATTTTTATTCTCAAAGCTTAATTAAGATTGAGGCGCCCGAAAAAGTGCTTGGAGAAAAAATCATTATTAAGCTGCCATCTGGGGATCATGTTTTTACATATGAGAACTTGATTGTAAACGAGGATGGCAAGCTATATTACAAAGGGGAACGAAATGAAATTGACCTAACCGGCGGAATCGTAACTTATGAGGAATGGGATGACAAATAAAAAGGGGAAGTCCCTAAACCTTCAGTTGAAGTTCTTAAAGGAGCATCCCCATGAAATTTCACTCTTACTTAATACCAATATCCATAAGGCGGGTAATAAGGATAAGGTGGATAGTACGGATAGTACGGGTAACCATATCCTCCCCATCCTCCACCAAGTGCTGCTCCTAAAGCTAATCCTCCTAAAAACGGAAAACCGAAGCCAAAACCAAATGGCCTGCCAAAGCCGAATCCAAATGGCCGGCCGAATCCAAAGCCAAATGGTCTTCCAAAGCCAAAGCCTGGTCGGCCGAAACCTCCAAAACCTCCGTGAAATCCGCCAAATCCAAATGGCCGCCTCTCGTCATTCATGTCAATAGCACTTGGTATTACATTCATATTCAATTATGTCTCCTCCTCATATTTTCTACATATTTTTGCACCCATTAAATAGTATTCAAAGACAAATATAAATTCTTGGGTAATTACCTAGAAAAGGGGGATTTTCCTAATTAAACAAAATAAAGAGACCCTCGATGAAGGGTCCCTTCCTTGCAATCTTATTACTGTCCTTGCTGGTTCTTCAGCTGCTCCTGTCCCATAGCGACGAGTCGCTTAGTCATTTCGCCGCCAACAGAACCATTTGCTCGCGCGGTTGTATCTGCACCAAGTTGAACTCCAAACTCTCCTGCTATCTCATATTTCATTTGTTCCAATGCATTTTCAACACCAGGTACTAAAAGTTTGTTTCTAGCCATGATACATCACTCCCACCACGATTATTTGAGCAATTGTCATTGCTCTATTTTAATTTAACCGAAGGCTGGATGCTTCATTCATTTTTGAATTTATGTAGGCATTTGTGAGGTGACACGGCCATAGCCTAATTTTGGGTTATGGACATGCATCATAAGGTGAGTAAACGAAAATTCATATTTGTCAATTTTGGCGGATTATTTACATAAATGGAGGAACTCCCTTACTAATCTCAGATACAAGAGAAGCGATGGATTGAATCTGCTGATCATCTAAATCAAATGCTTTCTTTATTTTTTCTTCTAACTCAGCTGTTACTCTTCTCTTGCCTACTTCTACTAATGCAATGAGCGAGAAACTGCAGGAGACAATCTTTGCAAAATCGCGCTGATTCATTTCATAACTCTTTCTTAAAAACTTAATAATTTCTTTATTCATTCTCAATGCTCATACCCCCTCTTGCAGTATCATATTATTTTAATAAATTAGCATTGAAATGATCCGTTTGTAAAGTAAATTTTTTTTCTCGCTGACGGAAGAAACAACAAATATCTAATTTAATCATAATACAGTTAATACCTTATGTGAAAGGAGACGTATTTTATTGATTATTATTTCAAGCTATGAAATAAAGCCGAATCAAAACAACTTTCACGGGAAGGAAAAGGAGATATTTATCGCCTTAGAAAGCAGCCCTTTAATCCATCAATATGATTCATTGCATGAATTGCTTTTTGATATCCAATTAAGGAAGCATATTATAATGGCCGCAAATGACCTTGAAAAAAGCGGAGCAACATTTGCTCCATTTATCACATCTAAATTCAATCCGCGAATTTGGACGAAAATCAAATACGGCTATTTGCTTAATTCCGAAATCCCGCCATCCGAAGCCATTAAGGATGTATTTAAAAATGGGAAGGAGTACGCATTTGAATGCTCTACCGCCATTGTCATCATTTATTATAAAGCAGTGCTTGATTTAATTTCAGTCAGTTATTTCAATACTTTATTTCAAAGGCTGCTTGTTTGGGATTGGAACTATGACCAAGATTTAAGCATCATTACAAAAATAGGAAGGGATTTTATCCCGGGAGATGTTGTCTACTTTTATAATCCTGATTATGGACATCCAGTTTGGACAGGGGAAAATGCTGTTTATTTAGGTGATGGATTGTATTTTGGCCATGGTATAGGAACTAAAACGGAAACAGAGATGATAGAAGCCCTCAATACACTTAGGAAGAAAAACGCAACAAAATCTGCTTATTTAATATCGCAGCATAGCAGATTAAATACTAAATATTTATCACAATTTGCCAAGCCTTTTTAATGGGTAAACTAACAAAAAGCGCCGAAAAGTATAAATATAGGCGCTTCTTGTTATTCACTTTTTTCCCAAGGCTGAAAGGAATACGGGATGCCAACCATGCGGGAGGTCAATTCATCATAGGAAACTAAATCTTTTTTTGACAGCTCTTTTAACGATTTTTTCCCCATAGCTCTTAAAGCCATTTTTATTTCTTCGGTGCTTGCGGTTAAGAACTTTTCCGCCGCTTGAACCCCGTCTTCAATTTTGAATTGTTCCTTGAACTTCCCGTTATTCCATACAACTTGGGTAGGCGGTTCAAAGGGAACGGCATTTAAGATTTGACTATGAGCAACAGTAAACAACATCGCTGAACCTAAATAGACAGCATCAGCACCGAGGGCTAACACTTTTAAAAAATGCCCAGGCACTAAAAGCCCTCCTGAGAAAAGTAAACTAATCTGCCCCTTCATCTTTCTCTTTTCTAAATGATTTACAGCCCTGACAATCGCATGCAGTGTCGGAATTCCAAAATCATCATAAAGAATCGGCGGAGCTCCGTGCATGGCTGCTTGTCCGCCATCAATCGCAATAAAGTCAACACCCATTTCAATGATATGATCAATATCCTCCTCAATTTTTCCGGCTGCCCCAATTTTTACTCCGATGGGAACTCCACCTGTCATCTCCCTTAGGTCATCTACAAGTTCTTTCAAGTCCGCTAAAGTTTGATTTTCAAAAAAATTGTCACTGATGACAGCATCTTCATTGTCCTTTAGACCCATTATTTCTCGGGCACGACCCATTATTTCTTCGGGAGGAATTTTTCTTCCGGTCCCGAAGACTGCACCTTGTCCCAACTTTATTTCAATCATATCAGCCCGCTGAATTACGGCTTCTTCCTTTGCCCATTCGGTTTTAGCAAACTGTAAAATATATTTCCCAGCTGTATCTAATTCTTCAGGCAGAATTCCGCCTTCACCCGAGTTAATCGCTGTTCCCACATTATTTGCGGCAGTTGCCAAGGAAAGTCTCACCTTTTCACTTAGTGCGATTCCATATCCCATCCCGCTGATCATAAGCGGAATTTTTATTTTCATTGGTTTTTTAGCTTTTGGACCAATCGTAACAGCCACATCTACTTCTTCCTCCCCATCAATTGGAAATGGGGTAGTTTGAGCAGGAATAAATGTAATTGGGTCAAGATTAGGCCACTTTTTAGCGGAACCGCCGAGTGGACGAAAAAGGACTTTGCCTTTTTCCGCACGCAAGCTATTTTCAAGCACATTTTGAATGCCCATATGCCTAAATCCCGGAATCATTTCAATAATATTTTCTTGATAGCTATCAGTAAAAATGATTTTCCCAAATTGCTTAACGATTATTTTTGTGAGCCAGCGCCAAGCAATGAGCATGAAAAAAAACATGACAAATATTAATGCCATCATTGCGAAAGTTAAAAAGTTTAGTAAGCTCAACATATACACTTCCCAACATTAATTAAAGGCTCAATTTTCCCATGGCTCAAATGAAAATGGAATTCCGATTATTTGTGCGGTTAGATCATCATAGGAAACTAAATCTTTTTTTGACAACTCTTTTAAAGACCGTTTTCCCATAGCCCTTAATGCCATTTTCATTTCCTCGGTACTGGCTGTAAGGAATTTCTCAGCAGCTTGAACGCCATCTTCAATCTTAAATTGATCCTTGAACTTGCCGTCATTCCAAACAACTTGGGTAGGCGGTTCGAAGGGAACGGCATTCAAAATTTGATTATGAGCAACAGTGAACAACATGACAGATCCTAAATAGACAGCATCAGCGCCGAGTGCAAGCATCTTCAAAAACTGGCCGGGTACAAAGAGCCCTCCAGAGGCTATTAAACTAATTTGTCCCTTTTTGTTTCTCTTTTCAAGGTGATTAGCAGCCCTTACAATTGCATGCAAAGTAGGTATGCCAAAATCATCAGATAAAATTGGCGGTGCCCCATGAGTCGCCCCTTGTCCTCCATCAATCGCAATAAAGTCAACGTCCATTTCTATTAAATGATCAATATCTTCTTCAATTTTGCCGCCTGCACCCATTTTTACACCGATTGGAACGCCGCCGGTTAATTTACGCAATTCCTTTACAAGCTGTTTAAGGTCGTCCAGTGTTTGATTTTCAAAAAAGTTTTCATAAATAACAGCCTCTTCATTTTCCGTCAATCCCATTAATTCAATAGCACGAGGAGATAAATTATTCGGTGATATTTTTCCGCCCATAGCGAATAGCGCACCTTGGCCCAATTTAATCTCAATCATATTAGCACGCTTCAAAATTTTTTTATCTTTTGACCATTCTGTTTTTGAAAACTGCAGAATGTATTTTCCTGCTTTATCTACTTCTTCTGGCAGAATTGGTCCTTCTCCAGAATTAATCGCGGTTCCGACATTTTTGGCTGCTTCCGCTAAAGATATTCGTACTTGTTCACTAAGTGCGATTCCGTAAGCCATTCCGCTAATCATTAGGGGGATTTCAATTTTCAATGGTTTTTTTGCTTTAGGTCCAATCGTTACTTGAACATCTACTTCCTCTTCACCATCAACCGGAAATGGAGATGTTTGTGCAGGAATAAAGGTAAACGGCTCTAAATGAGGCCATTTTTTCGAGGAACCAAGCGGTCGGTGTAAGATATCACCCGATTCCGCACGCAAACTATTTTCCAGCACATTTTGAATCCCCATATGCCTAAACCCAGGTAACATTTCAATAATATTTTCTTGATAGCTATCCGTTAACACAATTTTGCCTATTTTCTTTACCATCCGTTTCATTAGCCAACGCCAACCGAAAAGGATAAATACAAAAAAGACAAAAACAATTGCTATCATAGCAAAAATAATTAAAGTTAATATATTCGACATTTTCCTACTCCAAAGTCATAAAAAAATCCATTTAGTATGTCCTAGTATTTCCAATATAGGTAAATAATATGTTTCATTGCATGAAAACTTTCCTTGCAGAAAAGACTAAGAAGAAAATTTGTCAATTGGAGAATTTGTATGAAGTTAATTAATGATACTTTCCACAGACCTTTTCCATTGCCTTCAAAAAATTGGATTATGCGGCAGACTTGGAGAAACCTATTATTTATTCATTGGCCAATTCCATCTGAAATATTGCGAAAGCATATTCCTTCATCGTTAGAAATTGACACCTTTAATGGATCTGCTTGGTTAGGGATCATCGTTTTTTTGATGGATGGCATTTATCCTCGAGGATTATCCAACCTATCCATCCTGCCTAAATTTCAAGAAGTGAATGTACGAACATATGTAAAGTGTAATGGAAAAAGCGGTATTTATTTTCTTTCCCTAGATGTGTGCGACTGGGCCTCCTATACAATAGCAAAAAGATGGCTTCGTCTGCCTTATCATTCTTCACAAATTTCAATCGAAAAAAAGGGTAAAAACTTTCATTTTGAAAGCATCCGTAAAAGAAATACCGAAATCACGCTTGACGGAATATACACACCACTTGAAGAGGTATATTTGCCTAATGAGGGGACACTTGATCATTTTCTTACTGAACGCTATTGTTTTTTTAGTTCAAGTAATGGCACCCATACATATTGTTTGGAAATTCACCATCAGCCATGGAAGCTGCAAAAAGCGGAACTCGAAATAAATCATAACACCCTGTTTGCTCCATTAAATATAGACGTTAGCGAAGTTCGCCCGATCTCACACTATTCTATAGGAACAGATTCTCTTATATGGAATATTAAAAAATTCAAATGACTGTTTAATGTAATAATCTGATAACAAATAAAGACCTTCTGAATCTAGTTCGAGAAGGTCTAATATGATTACCATTGTTCTTTATCTGCCTCTAATAAAAGATTCGTTAAAATCTTAGCACCATAAATGAGTGCTTCTTTGTTAAAAGACATCTTAGGATGGTGAAGTCCTGGCTTTAAGTCGCAGCCTAAACCAATCATCGTAGCTGAAATATCCAGTTTTTTCAATGTGTAGAAGTGAAAATCCTCCGCTCCAGGGGAAGGACATTCTTGAACAAAGTTTTCTTCACCAAGGATCGATGTGATGGCTTTTTCCCCTAAATCCATCGCTTTAAAATTGCGTACGGCTGCAGGCGAATATTCACCAAGAGTAAATTCAATCTCTGTTTCAGTTAGTTCAGCAATTTTTTGAATCGTGCTCTCTGCTTTCTTAATTAACTTGTCCATCGTTTCATTCGTCTCTGCTCTTAAGTCGAATGTAAATTGAACTTTTTCCGGAATTAAATTCGAAGCCTCTCCGCCATGTAATTCCGTTATTTTAATAGAGTATTTATGCGCATCCTTCAAATTGATCTGGCGAATGGCATGAATTAAGAAGGCAGCTGCTTCAATTGGATTATTTCCTTCCTCTGGTCTTGCTGCATGGGCAGGCACACCATGAATCACTCCATGTATACTGGCAGTAGACCCGTGAAGAATGACAGGAGCAGCCTTTTGAAAAGGAATTTCTATAGCTGGGCGAACATGAATCCCGCCAAGGAATTTAACTTTTTTTAATGCACCGGCTTCAATCATTTTCAATGCACCCTCAGCCTTCTCCTCTGCAGGCTGAAATATAAACCGAATCGTATGTTTAAAGGATTGCCCTGATTCCGCTAAAGCAAGAGCGGCGTATAGCACCATCGTACTGTGTCCATCATGACCGCAAGAATGATTAGCGCGAACCTCGCCATCTACTTCCTGGATTAGTGCATCCATGTCTGCTCGAAGCGCAATAACATCCTCTGACTCCCCTACAATTTCTGTGACTAGTCCAAAATGGTCTTCAAACGTTTTAACTTTGAATCCCGCATATTCAAGTTTTTCACGAATATAAGCAGAAGTTTTTTCCTCTTTCCAGCTTGGCTCTGCAAGCTGATGAAGTTCTTGATAAGTTTGGAGTATTTCTTCGCGATTTTGTTCAATTAACTGAGTAGGATCTTTCTTCATTATGTAAATCTCCTTTTTTAGTATAAATTGAAATATTCAATCATTATACACTAATTATTTTTAGATTTGGTCAAATTTCAATATAAAGCTGTCTATCTTATACTTTTATAGATTGGAGTGATAAAATGGTAATAGTACGATACAAAGGAGTTGTTGAGATTGAAAAGTGATATCATTAAAAGATTTACTACATATGTGAAAATTGATACACAATCGAATGAAGCGAATGAAACATGCCCTTCCACACAAGGTCAGCTAACCTTGGCGAATTTATTAGTCGAAGAATTAAAGTCAATCGGAATGGAAGAAGTATCGATTGATGAGAATGGATATGTAATGGCGACTTTGCCCGCCAATACAGATAAGTCAGTGCCTACAATTGGATTTTTAGCTCATCTGGATACAGCAACTGATTTTACCGGAGCAAATGTCAAACCGCAAATTCACGAGAGTTATGACGGGAACGATATTATCTTAAATAAAGATTTACAAATTGTTCTCTCACCTAAGGATTTCCCAAGCTTAAACCAATATAAAGGTCATACTTTAATTACAACAGATGGAACTACTCTTCTTGGTGCTGATAATAAGGCGGGAATTGCTGAAATTATGACGGCAATGGAATACTTCATTCAACATCCAGAAATAAAGCACGGCAAAATCAGAGTAGCTTTTACCCCTGATGAGGAAATTGGCAGAGGCCCTCATAAGTTTGATGTGGCAGCCTTCAATGCAAAATATGCTTATACAGTAGACGGAGGGCCTCTTGGGGAACTCGAGTATGAAAGCTTCAATGCTGCAGCTGCAAAAGTGACGATTAAAGGAAATAATATTCACCCTGGCACGGCTAAAGGGAAAATGGTGAACTCAACAAAAATAGCAATGCAATTCAACTCGAAGCTTCCGGTTAACGAGGCGCCTGAATTTACTGAAGGGTATGAAGGTTTCTACCATCTTCTTTCATTTAATGGAGATGTGGAAGAAACGAAGCTAAGCTATATTATACGTGATTTTGATAAGGATAAATTCAATGCAAGAAAAGCAAAAATGGAAGCCATCGTTCAGGAGTTAAAGCAAAAATATGGACAAGACAAAATCCTTCTTGAAATGAAGGACCAGTATTATAATATGAAGGAAAAAATCGAACCTGTTAAAGGAATCGTTGATATTGCACACGAAGCAATGGAAATGCTGGACATTGCCCCAATTGTAAAACCAATCCGCGGCGGCACCGATGGCTCACAGCTTTCCTATATGGGATTGCCAACACCTAATATTTTTACTGGCGGGGAAAACTATCACGGGAAATTTGAGTATATTTCCGTTGATAATATGGAAAAAGCGGTCAATACAATTGTGAATATTATTAAGCTATTTGAGGAAAAGGGAGAAAATTTATAGAAAAATAAAATGAAGCTGCTAACCGTGATGGTTTTGGCAGCTTCATTTTTTTAATTTGCCTTAGTATGCTAATGCGTACAAAGCTTTAATATGTGAATAGTAGCGAACATTACTTGCTTCCTTCATGAGAGAAGCAGGAAGTCCTTTAAGGGATGTTTCGTTTGCACCAATTGTGGCTACAGCATCTTTACGGCCAAGGCTTGCAAGGGTGCCTGAATTTACTGGAGCAAATGAATCAAATGTCTTGTCTTTAAGAAGTGCGAATAAATTATAACCAACAAGTTCCCCCATTTGCCATGCATTTTGTGCGGTTGGCGCATATGGACGGCCGCCTTCTGCTGGGAAGGCAACTGCGCTGTCACCAACAACAAATACATCAGGATGAGAAGAAGATTGAAGATATTCATTAACAGTTGCACGTCCGCGATCACATGCAAGCCCTGACTGTTCAACAATCGGAAGTGCTTGGATGCCGCCAGTCCATACAAATGTATTGGCTGTAATTTTTGAACCGTCTTTAAGGTCGATTTCATTTCCATTAACATTCGTTACAGGAAGACCTGTCAAGAATTCTACACCGCGAGCTTCAAGACTTGCAGTAGCGCGTTCGATTAAGTGATCAGGTAAAACCGGAAGAATTTTTGGACCAGCTTCTACAAGCTTGATTTTCAATTCTTTTGGATCTACGCCATATTTTTTTGCAACTTTTGGCATATTGTCAACGATTTCACCAACTAGCTCAACCCCAGTTAAGCCGCCGCCGCCAATTACAATCGTTGCATCCGCTTCATTTCTAGTTTTGCTGTATTCTTCAATTTTTCCAACAATATGATTGTAAATGTTATTAGCATCTTCGACAGATTTTAATACCATGCTGTTTTCCTCTAATCCAGGAATACCGAAGTAACCAGTTTTGCTTCCTAGAGCAACAACAAGTACGTCATATTTTAATGTGGAACCATCATCAAGCTTTACAGCCTTTTCATCAGCAGAGAAAGAGTCAACCTTTGCGATTTTTAAGTTAATATCCTTGCCTTTGAAAAGCTTTTCTAATGGCATAGAAATAGCCTTTTCTGCAATTGTTCCCCCTGCAAGACGGTGCAGTTCAGTAATAATTTGGTGTGTTGGATATTGATTTACTACAGTAACATAGGCTTCTTCACTATTTAAGTATTTGCGAGCAGTTAAAGCTGAAAGAACTCCGCCATATCCCGCCCCTAAGATCACAATATGTTTTGACATGTATCATCCCGTCCTTACTAGTTGTATTAAAAGAACTTATTATTGTTGGCTATTCTTTTCTCCAGAGATTTGAAGATAAGCATTAACGAAACGGAAAAGCTTTTGGGCTTGAGGGTCTTTTAGCATTTTTAATACGCCAAATAAACCGATCACTTCATGGCTTTCATCCGCACGATCTTTTGCTTCAATAGCAGTAGCTGCAATACTTTTAACAGTGTCCTTAACTGGGCCTGCCATTTCAGCGATTGCACTTACTGTATCATTCTTTAATACATCGTCAGTTGCCACTGATTGAGCGAAGTCATATGATTTAGTTAAAATATTTACTAGCTCTGTTAGCTTCGGCAGCTGCTCTACTAATGTTGTTAAGGATTCCTGTACCTCAGGTTTTAAAAGCTGATCAAGAATATCAAGTTTTTCCTGATACGACACAAGTTCTTGTTCAGGTTTTGGTTGTGTAAGCGTTGCAGTCATGTCACTACCCCTTTACAATATAAATGTTTTTTCAATAAACTGAAGGAAATTTTTGTCTTGTGTGACATTTCACAAAGAAAATCAATAGTATCTTTTTCATTACGATAAAATAGTCATCCTGTTACTAAAGACTAAAGGTAAATCCTTCAATCATCCCAAAACTACTATACGACTTATTTTGAATAATATCAATTACAATTTTTGAATATATTCGTAGCTTAAATGTTATTTACAGGTGGAATATGAACAAAGTTAAAGGCTGCATTCCTCAAATTGGAATATCAGCCCCTATACATTAAGCTTTATTTACTAACTTGATTTACACGTGAGTGCTTTGATATCAAACTTTTCTTAATCTGTTACCCTGCAAAAGGATTCAACACATAATAAATAAAATATCTAAACTAAGACACTACTGCTTGAATTTCTGGTAAAAAAGCTTTAATCTTTTTCAAGAATTACAGCCTCTGATGAAAAAAGTTTATTCGAGTCAACTAATATTAGTTTACTTGTCATTCAAACTAGATTGTCCCTGACCCCTCTTCCGACCTAAAAAAATTTGTTAGAATGCCTAATCTTTCAATTTTCACAGTTACTTTGTCCCCATCCTGTAACCACACTCTATCCACTTCAGGGAGCCCCATTATTACACCTTCTGGAGTTCCAGTTAGAATAATATCTCCAGGCTGTAAAGTTAAATGTTCAGAAACATAACTAATAATCTCTTCACAGTTAAAAATCATATCTGAAGTATTTGAATCCTGACGAATTACTCCATTTACAATAGACATAATTCTTAAATCATTCGGATTTTCGATTTCTTCTTTACTTACCAAATTTGGACCAATTGGACAAAAACCATCACAAGATTTCCCCAAAAGCCATTGCGAACTTTTTGATTGCAAATCACGAGCAGACACATCATTCGCTGCACAATAACCATATACTACAGATAGTGCATTTTCCTTTTTAATTTTTTTCGCTTTTTTACCAATGACTATTACTAATTCCGCTTCATAGTCTACCTGAGAAGATACGCTTGGCAAGGTTATGTCTTTTCCATGAGCAGTTAGTGTATTATTAAATTTGCTAATCAAAATTGGCGCTTCAGGGATAGGTAAATTACACTCTGCTGCATGCTTTATATAATTCAATCCAATACAAATAATTTTATTAGGCTCAGGCACACAAGGACCATAGATTAACGAATCCTCCATAAGGAATAATGAATCATTCATAAATGAAATTTCTATTAATCTCGAAAGAACTTTTTGCGCATGTTCTCCATGAGAGATAAGTTCTGTAACTGTTTTTGGCACATTATTAATGAATGGATAGTTATTAGATGCTGCTTCTACGTCTAATATTCCCTTGGCTGTTTTTATACCTAAAGCTAATCGATCTTCTTTGAAAAAGGTTACAGATATCATTGACTCCCCTCCTTTATTAAACTTAAAGAACAAGGGCTATTTCCTCAGAAATCTTTATATAATTTTCATACGTGTTATAATTAAATTATGAATTCTGTACAATGACAATTGCATACATGTAAGGGTTGGGATAGCTAATCTTCTATCCTGTAAAATGTATGGAGTCGTCAGAGAAGACGAAAATCACCGTACAGAATCATGATAAATTTTTCAATCTTAGCAAATGAAGAGAGCATTGCAACCCCCCACAGGTTGAATGCTCATCAAAAGATTTCTTATTATCTGCTTACCTTTTCCCTTGAAAATACTTTTCCCCATCCTTTTACAGTCCTTGGGTCTACATCTACCATTTTTAAGCATTCCCACATAAGTACATTAATCGTGTCGTACATTGGAATATTAAATTTATCTTCATAATATTCAACTTTATCTACTGCAGGAAAATTTGTGCATACAACACTTAATGCATCAGCAGGGGAAGCAGTTACTGCTTGTATCATTTCTTCGATTCTGCCTTGATCTACTTGGCTAAAGGAACGATTTACTGTTTGGGAAAGTCCTTGAACATTAATCGTTTCAATATTGCAATGCTTTTTGTATTGTTCTGCAATTAATCTATTTATTTCTGGAATATATGGTGTTACAAGGTGCACAGTATTAATATTATGTTCTTTAAATGCTCTTACTTGGGATAACATGGAGGTTGTTGCCGGAATTCCTGTTCTTTTTGTAATCGCTTCACATAGTTCATGATCCATTTCGAAACCAAGCCATCCGCCTGACGTTCCATTCCAAGCTATTAAATCAACCTCTGCATGTGCCAGCAACTCAGCAGCCTGGAGCATAGGTTCAAAATTAAATTGACTCAATGCATCCTGCTCTAATGAGATTTTCGTAACCTCGAATCGGCCATAATGGCACGTAACCTCCGGAACATGATATAACATCTTTGAGCAAATTGGCTCTAGAACTGTGTTTGAAGAGGGAGTAAGCATTCCAATTTTTTTTGGTTCTTTTATCATGATTATTCCTCCTTAAATAATTAATGAGCAACCCCGATTTTTTTATTGTAATTAATTAGGCTTGACACTGTTGCTAAAAGGAGACCTGCGACAACAAATACCATTAACGCCAAGAAATAAGAATCTGTGATTGAAACAATAATACCGATATATATTGGTGTTACTATACCCGCAATATTTCCAGCAAAATTCATACATCCACCAACAGTACCAATATGCTCTCTTTGCGAGATTGCAGCAGGTATACTCCAATACAATCCACCCCAACGAAGAAAAAATAATGCAATTGAAAGTGTAGTAATTGCCATCGTTACCGAAGTAGACCGGCTTAAAAGAAAAATTGCGATGGCCGTCATGATACCTGCAATTGAGAGCATTGTCCTCATTACTGTGTTAAAATTACCACCTTTATCGCGCCACTTATCTGTGATTAATCCGCCTATAATTTCCCCGATAAAACCAGAGCCAAAAATGATTAATATCGATCCCCCAATTGCTTTAATATCTAAATTTTGTGTTTTTGCAAGATAGGATGGCCCCCAAGTCATTAGTCCGTAAAAAACTGTGTTAAACGAAAACCAGCCGAGACACATACACCAGAAATTGCGAGCTTTTAAGTAATCTTTAGCACCAATTTTTACTCCTGAAGCATTACGTTTATGTTCTTCATACTCTTCCTCGAGAGCCTTCCGAATATATTCACGTTCTGCCTCGTTTACTTTTGGGTTACCATTTGGCCCCCCTTTTATAACTCTCCATGCTAACCAAGCTATGATGATAGTAAGGATTCCAGCCCCAATTAATGCACCGCGCCATCCTCCAAACCATGCCATAAAAGCAATAATAATTGGTCCTCCAACGGCAGTTCCTAACGGTGCACCACTATCAATAATAGTAGCCCCACGGCCTCTTTCTTTGGAACTCAGCCATATGGATTGTAGCTTTGAGGCCCCCGGCATAACCGGAGCTTCTGTAATTCCTAGCAAAACCCTTAGGAATATTAATGATTTTGCACCCATGATAAAGCCTGTTAATGTTTGAACGATTCCCCAGCTTATGGCTGCGCCATAAACTACCTTATCTGGACGATATTTGTCCGCAAGCCAACCTGATGGGACTTGCATTAGAGCATATCCCCAAAAGAAGGAACTAAGGATGACACCGACTATTGCAGGATCTAAGCCTAAATCACTTTGGACCGCCGGCATCGCAATTGATAGTACGGCACGGTCAACATAGTTAATTGTGACGAGTAAGAGAAGCATAATAAACACACGCCAACGCACATTTGTTGGTTTTGCTGTTAAACCAAGTGATTGTTCTGAGACTTGCAGACCTGAGCTACCTTTTGGCATAAAAATCCTCCTTTTTCAACTTAAAAGTTAAAGAGTTATGCTATTCTCAAAACGTTTAAGTAAATTTCATTAATCACCTCCTCTAATATTTGCTTAGCAAAACGTAACTAGTGAAATTACTAGATACGAGTACTACCTGATATTAACCCCTGTTCGTAAATTAGAACTTTTCTTCCTAAATAAATACTGTCCTCGCCCTTGTTCACCGATAACATATCCATCACGAACAATTTCCTCGCCCCGGGAAAATACTCGCGTTATGGCTCCTTGAACGACTGTACCCTCATAAAGATTGTAATCTACATTTTGGTATTGCTTTTCCTTTGTAATAATTCTAGAAGCTTTAGGATTAAATAAAACAATATCTGCGTCAAATCCAACAGCGATACTTCCCTTTTTTGGATACAACCCAAATAATTTTGCAGGACCTGAAGACATAATCTCTACAAACTTTTGTAAAGAAATTCTTCCTTCATGAACTCCGAAATGGTAAACAAGAGAAAAAGTATCTTCAATACCAGGAACTCCATTGGGGATTTTTGCAAAATTATCCTTACCTAGTGTTTTTTGTCCTTCAAATAGAAAAGGGCTATGATCAGATTCAACAGTTGAAATAAGGCCTGAGGATATTCCCTTCCAAAGATATTCCTGATTCCATTTTTCACGAAGAGGAGGGGAGCAAACATATTTACCGCTTTCAAAGTTAGGTAATTGCAATTTGCTTTGATCTAGAACTAAATAATGAGGACAGGTTTCTGCATATGCCTGTACTCCACGCTTTTTTGCATGTTCTACTTTTTCTAATGCATCTGCACAGCTAACATGGACAATATAGATGGAGGCATTCGCTGCTTCTGCGATTGCAAGTGCTCTCCCTGTTGCTTCTGACTCTGTTATCACAGGGCGTGTGTGCGCATGGAATATTGGTGAGGTATCTCCTTTCGAGATTGACTCCTGAATTAACTCATCAATGATGTCACCATTCTCCGCATGTACATTCGTAATGATTCCTACTTCCCCAGCTTTTTTCATTATTTTAAACATTTCTCGGTCATTAACCATTAACTCACCTTTATAAGCCATAAACAATTTAATAGATGTAACACCTTCTTGATTCGCTAAAATTGGAAGCTCCTCAAGAACATTGTCATTATATTCACTTATAATTGTATGAAACCCATAATCTATTAAAGAAGGTTCTCCCTTCTTCTTCCATTCTTTTAAGTTATCTAGAATAGTTTGACCCTTTTTGGGCTTTGTAAAGTTAATGATGCTTGTAATTCCACCAGCTGCAGCAGCTCTGGTACCGCTTACAAAATCATCTGCAGTTCCAGCACTTTGAAATCGCCAAGCAAGATGGGTATGAACATCTATACCCCCTGGAAATATGTATTGTCCATTCGCATCAATTACATAGTCATCCTTTTCGGGAAAAAGGCGATCCAAAATAGCAGTAATTTTTCCTTTATCGATCATAATATCTGCATTAAAACAATCAGTAGCGGTAACAATCTTTCCGTTTTGAATAATAGTTTTCAACTGATTATCCTCCCATATCAATAAAATACTAAAGTGTCTGCTGTCGACAGTTAATAACATACAACTTCCATGGCTACTTTTTTAATGATAGAGCGAATTATTGAAGCTCACTCCAGTGGGAACTTCTATAATTTTAGTACGTAGTCGTTTCAAAAATTTCTTTCAAATGAGTTAAATCTGTTTCGAGATGTTTTCTCATCATAAATGCGGCTTTTTCTTCATCTCTACGTTTCATAAAGTTAAGAATTTCTAGATGCTCATTGAAGACCACCAATTCTCTATTTTCACCCTGGAAGTTTAAAACTCTGTAATAGTGACTCAGAGAGTATAAATCTCTAAGCTGTTTTTTTAATCTTATATTTTGACTATATTTTGTAATTAGATCGTGAAACTGAGTATTTTCCGCGATTAACGCTAGTCTATGTTGCTCCTTTGCAGCATCATCTAAATACCGTTTTGCATTAAGTACCGTATTTTCAATTTTTTTTATCTCCTGCCCTGAAGCGAGTCTTGTTGTCAATCTTGCAGCTAATGACTCAAGTGCCATCCTGCATTCATATATATCTTCAATATCCTTCATCGTAGGCTTGTATACTGTAATCCTTGATTTTCCATCTATTACTAATAGCCCTTCCTTTTCTAATGCACGTACTGCCTCCCTTACAGGGCTTCGGCTAATATCTAATTCTCTTGCGATTTTTGCTTCAAAAATTTTATCACCAGGCTTTAGCACTCCCTGAACAATCATTTCACGAATGGAATTGTATACTTGGTCATAATATCTCACTGGTTTTTCAATCTCAAAAGTGTTCATTTATTCTCTCCAATCTTGTCGTCTGTCGACACTTTTTGATTCCCAATCCCAAAAAGATAAAATAAAGTAGACGCCTCAAATAACTTCTGATTAAACAGGCATTCGCCTATCTTTCTTTAAGAATAGCATCTTCAATCATGCATTTCAATTTATTTTTTCAATTTTCATACTATTTACTCAATTATTATTTATACTGCATATTTATTAATATCGAATAGAAGGAGAGGCTCCCTCCCTGCCTCTTACACCACTGTACCGTTCGGTAAACATCGGTATCGTATACTACAAATCGGAGCTGCCCGACTAGTCAGGTCGATTTTTTTGTGTGCTTTTTAATTGATAGAACAATAAAAGGGGCTCCAGAAAGTCAGTTTATCCTGACTTTTTGGACAGCCCCAGCCATTTCTATATTAATCTCATAGATGATTTACTCAGATTCAAACTTAACTTGGTCTGGAACACGGATCAATAGGGCCCCTCCAATAACGAATAAAATAACTAAGCTCAGAACCCCGCTATTTGTATTTCCAGTTATATGGGCAGTGGCTCCAACTAATGTAGGTCCTGCAATGGCTGCAACCCTTCCGAAGATATTATAAAACCCGAAAAATTCATTAGATGATTCTTTCGGTATGAGTTTGGCAAAATAAGAACGGCTTAACGCCTGTATCCCTCCCTGTACTGAAGCTACCAGCATAGCAAGTATCCAAAAATCGAGAGCCGTTTTTAAGAAAAAGGCGTAAATACAAATAATAATATAGACAAAAATAGCGACACCAATCATTTTCTTTTCACTAAATTTTTGGCCTAGTTTACCGAACAATACTGTAAATGGAGCAGCAACTACTTGAACTAAGAACAATACAATTAGTAAAGTAGAATCACCAATTCCTAAATCTTTCCCATAGGCAGTAGACATGGTTAATATCGTATGCACTCCATCAATATAGAAGAAATACGCCAATAGGAAAAGAAACAGGGCACGATAAGCTTTTATATTTTTCAACGTTTTAAACAGCTTTTTAAAACTTGTAGAAACAGGATTAGGCACACGCTCTGCATAATATTTTTGTTCAACATTTTTCAGCAGCGGGATGGTAAAAAGCCCCCACCATAAAGCAGTAATGACAAAGGCAATTTGACTGGCTATTCCTACGGATAATGGAATAATGCCTTGCTGAGCCAAAATGATAATCGCGATGGAAATAATAAATGGGATTGTACTCCCGATATAACCTAGCGCAAAGCCATTTGACGATATGCGGTTCATTCTATCCTCACTCGTAACATCAACTAAAAAGGCATCATAGAAAATATTTGCCCCCGCAAATCCAACAGAGGTCAAAATAAAACATCCTAATAGGATCAGCCATTGATCATTTGGAACAACAGCTAACAACAGTGTAAAGATAATTCCTAATGAAGCAAAAAACGTGAAAAACCGTTTTTTGAAGCCCCTGAAGTCAGCAATTGTTCCTAACAGCGGTGCCAATATGGATACAATTAAAGTAGCAAATGAGTTCGCATAACCCCAGTATGCTGTCGATGCTGATGAAGAGATCCCCGCTTCCGTTGCAGCCGATTTAAAATATAATGGAAAAATAGCAGTAACAACTACGATCGCATAAGCTGAATTTGCCCAATCATAAAAAGCCCAGCTTCGTTCTGGTTTCGTCATTTTTTCCATTGAAGTCCCCCCTTTAATTATTTACATCTGTAAACGCCTGAAATTCCCTTTTATAACATTGTACACTTTATGGGTAGATTAGTAGATTATATTTTCGTAAATTTTCAATAATGATTATGACCATCTCTCCACATTCAGCATTTTGTTTCGACATTAGCTCTATCTAAAGCAAATGTTGGAAAATGAATCATATTTCATTTACAATATTAGTGTATTTACATGACCAATTGTTATCTTAATAAGGGAAATAATATTTTTTTGATGGGAGCAGTGAATGATGAATTTTGTTACTTTAAATAATGGGGTAAAGATGCCGCAGCTTGGTTTCGGAGTATGGAGAGTGGAAGATGAACTAGCAACTGAATCAGTTGCTAAAGCATTAGAGGTTGGATATAGATCGATTGATACTGCCATGATATATAAGAATGAGAACGGGGTAGGGAAAGCTATTAAAGAATCGGCTATCCCCCGAGAAGAGCTATTTATAACGACAAAGGTTTGGAATAGTGATCAAGGCTTTGATCGTACATTGCAGGCATATGAAGACAGCTTAGAAAGACTTGGCCTTGATTATGTAGACTTATACTTAATCCACTGGCCAGCACCTGAATTTGATCAATATGCAGATACATATAAAGCGCTAGAAAAACTTTATCGCGACGGACGCGTAAAGGCTATTGGGGTGTGCAATTTTGAATTAGAACATCTTGACCGTATATTAAAAGAATGTGATGTAAAGCCCGTATTAAATCAAATTGAATGCCATCCGTTCTTGGCTCAAAGCGAGTTAAAAGACTTCTGCTCAAAGCATGAAATTTTTGTAGAGGCATGGAGCCCTCTTCATCAAGGCGGTGAAGTGCTGCAAAATGAGACGATAAAAAATATCGCAGCGAAACATGACAAAACAGCTGCTCAAACCGTTTTGCGCTGGCACTTGCAAAATAACACAATCGTTATTCCTAAATCAGTAACTCCATCCCGCATTGAAGAAAATTTCAATGTGTTTGATTTCGAGCTTTCAGCTAATGAAATGAATGAGATAAATAATCTTAATCGCAATGAGCGAAAAGGCCCAAATCCGAATGAATTTCATATGAGATAATATAAAAAAGACGGCAGCCGCCGTCTTTTTAAAGTTCTTATTAAAGAGTTACACGTGTACCTGTTTTGCCTTCAAGAGCATCTTGAAGCTTGTCCATTGATGTGATGATTACGTTTTTGCCGCCTTTTTGAAGGAACAGAATAGCAGCTTCGATTTTTGGTCCCATGCTTCCTTTAGGGAAATGACCTTCATCCATGTAACGTAAAGCTTCTTCAACTGTCATTTCGAATAGGTTTTGTTGTTCTGGTGTTCCGAAATGGATCGCCACTTGCTCAACACCTGTTAAGATAAATAAGTAATCTGCATTAATTTCTGCAGCTAATAGTGCACTTGCGAAATCTTTATCAATTACAGCGTTTGTACCTTTTAGCATTCCATTTTCTTCGATAACTGGGATACCGCCGCCGCCAGCTGTAATAACAGTAATTTCTTTATCTAATAGAGCTTGGATTGCATCTTTTTCAACGATTGTTACTGGTTTTGGAGAAGCAACTACACGTCTGTATCCTCTGCCGCTATCTTCAATGTAAGAAATTTGTTCAGTTTCAAGAACTTTCTCTAACTCTTCTTTAGTATAGAACGGTCCAATTGGCTTTGTTGGATTATCAAATGCTGGATCATCTTTAGAAACAACTGATTGTGTAACAATTGTTGCAACTGGTCTGTTTATGTTGCGTTCTACCATTTTGTTTCTAAATGCTTGTTGAATTAAGTAACCTAAGTTACCTTGAGTCTCAGCATCTAAAACATCTAAAGGGTAAGCTGGAATTACTGATTCAGCCATTTGGTTTTTAATTAATTGGTTTCCAACTTGAGGTCCGTTACCATGAGTGATAACTACTGTGTTACCTTGTTCGATTAAAGCAAGAACAGGCTCAACACTTTCACTAATATTTTGTTGTTGTTCTTCAAGTGTACCTTTTTGACCTTCTTTAATAATCGCGTTTCCACCAATAGCTAAAACAATTTTCTTACTCATTAACGACACTCCTTTTATGATAACTTCCTTACCGATTATGAAGCTTTTCTGTATATTTATGCAAGCATTTTTTCTCAAAAAAAATGTTTTTTTCCAAAAAGGAGGAGAGGAACTAGCCAATAACTACCCCTCTCCAAAAAATTACATTATTCTGCTTCAATTAATCCAAGCTTCACTGCATAAGCTTCGATTGCTTTTTCAAAGCATGCTAATGGGGCACGAACCGTACCTGCACCGATTTGGCCAACTCCCGCTTCTTTATGAGCAATACCAGTGTTAATAACTGGCTCGATTCCAGTTTCAACAACTTTTCTTGCATCAATGCCAAGGCAAGAACCTTTGAAATCCCAAGTAGGAATTGAGTAGTTAGGGTTGTGATCAATACAGATTTCCATCATATCATTACTTGTGCTAACTGCATCGTCCATACCGCCTGCACCTACGAAGCGTGTAACACCAGGAGCAGCAATCATTGCCATTCCACCGACACCGAATGTTTCAGTGATTGCACTGTCACCCATGTCAGGGCAAGCCATGTCTTGATCATAACCAGTAAAGAATAGACCTTGTGGTGTATTAACTGGTGCTGTAAACCATTGATCTCCCATACCTGCAATACGGATTCCGAACTCATATCCATTACGGCTCATTGCTGTTACAACTGTGCCATGCTGAATTTCTCTAGCTGTATCCATAATTGCTTTACTTGTTGCCATTGCAATATTTAAGAAGAATTGATCTGTATCAGCTAAGAATTGAATAACATCTAGTTTATCTTTTTCATCTGCATCTGATTGTAAAATGTAAGGAGCAATGTCTTTTAAGAAAATAAGTGAACCAGCGATATTACGTTGGTGGAACTCATCACCCATTGTAATTGCTTTAGCAATCGCTACGTTTACGTTTAAGCCATCGCCTTTTACTTTAAGCGCTTTTGAAATAACAGGTCCAAGGACGTCTCTGAACCATCCAAGACGGTTAATTACTTCATCAGAATATGCACCGAAACGTAGAACAGCACCAATTCCTTCATTCATTGTGCAATATGCTTGATTGCTGCCGTCACGATTTTCTACGACAAGAACTGGCATGTTTCCAGATGTGATTCCACCCATTGGACCTACCGCATTTACGTGGTGACATGGAATGAATTCGATTTCACCATTTCTAAGCATTTCAAATGCTTCATCAGCATTTTTTGCCCAACCTTCAAATAATGTAGCTCCAACACAAGATCCTTGCATTGGGCTTGTCATGTTTTCCCATTTAATAGGTGGTCCTGCATGAAGTAATACTTTCCCATTTAATTCTTTAATAACAGATTTAGCAGGAACTACATCTGTTAAGAAAGGCGCGCCTGATACAATTTTATCGATAACCGCTCGGTTTGCTTCATCAATTGTTTTAAATTGTCCGTACATTATACTTTCCTCCTGAACATTCATTGGTCGTGGATACCGGTTTCTCTTAATTCGTTTATATTCCCTTGATTAGCGAAGTACACTTAAGATTTTGCGCATTCTTGGATTTCCGCCTGCAACTGGACGCCAGTCAAATTGAACAACTCTTCCGCCGTTTGCAGTAATTGCATCTGTAAATTTCTTCAATCCAACGTTAACAACATTTGGTTTTGAAGTTAATAATTTTTCGATTGCTTCTGAAACTGCAATATCAGCGCTTGATGTTTCTTTAGCAGGAACTACTTCTTTTTGTACTTCTTCAATTTGGATATCAAGCATAGCTAAAGCAGTTAAAATAGCTTGGTTATTGCTATCACGCAGGATAACACCAGCTTGTTCTAGTTTTGCTTTTTGCTCATCAATATCTTGTGGATCTTGATCCGTACCACAAACAGTTCCAACAAAGTAAATGTTTCTGCCATTTTCTTTAGCAGCGTTCTGAATTTTTTTGATTCCAGGGATTAGTGCACCAGCCATATCTTCATGAGAACCATATCCAAGTACAACATCAAATAAAATAATAGCTGTTGATTCATCTTGTGCTGCTTTTTGGAAGAATTGGATTCTAGTATCTGGATCAATCATTGGATGCGGTTTACCTTGTGTATAAATATCATCACCAAGGTCAATGATTTCAAATCCATTAGCATTTAACAGATAACCGTCTTCGTGATGATCTGTTGATCCAAGGTTAAGTCCTCTGCTAATAAGTGTAGCTGCTTCATATCCAAGAGTTCCGCCAGAATATAAACCTTTAATTGTTTTTTGTTCAGGCTTTAAGTTTACAGCAGGTACTTCAGCTTCAAGATTATTGTAATTTGGCTTGATAGCATTACCTTTAGCAAGGTCTACAGCGATAGCTGCTGTTTCTTCAAGTGTGTTTGCATAGTAAACATTTCCCTCATGGTTATGCGGCTCTTCACCAAGGAAAATCGCAACAACTGGCTTGGAAAGGCTTTGAAGCAATTGAACAACTTCATCACGAACTTCTTTTGCAGGTGGTTTTGAAATTAATGTGATAACTTCAGTTTGGCTATGCTGTGCTAAAGCCTTAATACCATCTAGCATTGTAATCGCACCGATTTTATCATTAAGGTCACGGCCGCCAGTACCGATTGCATGGCTAACACCGCTGCCTAAACGGTCAATTTCTGTAATAACTTCTTGAATACCTGTTCCAGAAGCTCCAATAACACCAATTTTTCCTGTTTTCACAACGTTTGCGAATGCAAGCGGAACACCTGAAACAACTGCAGTACCACAGTCAGGACCCATAACAAGAAGACCTTTTTCATGAGCTTTTTCTTTAATGCGACGCTCATCTTCAATTGTTACATTGTCACTGAAAATTAAAACGTGCATATCTCTATCAATTGCTTTTTCTGCTTCTTCAGCTGCATATTGACCTGGTGTAGAGATGATTGCTAGATTGGCACCCGGTAATGCTTGCGTAGCTTTATCCCATGAACGTACAGTTTCAAAAGCTTCCTTGCTGCTGCTGATTGCTTGGTTGCTTAAATAGTTATCTACTTCATCAAGAACTTCTTGAATCTTTTCTTCTGAATCAGTGTCAACAACGATACACATATCATTGGAAGCTGCACCTTCAAGTTCGTCCGTGAATAGATCAGCAGTCTTGAAGATATCTTTGTTAGCAGGAGTCCCCATCATAATTTGGACTTTATTAATGCCTTCCATCGTTGAGATTTTATTCGTAAGAAGCATTAGGTTAACTGAATCCTGATATGAATTCTGTTTGACGATCGTATAAAGCATATTTCATGCACCTCTTTTTATATTTTTCTTACCTTTTCATTGAAGAAGGATGGCAACTTTCGGAGACCACCCTTACGTTTCAATCACTTTTTTTATTTTGCAAAAGGGCTTTTATTGTCATAGGCATTGTTGTGAACAACATCTGAAGTCAAATATTCATAAATATGATCCACAATTTCAATGCCGTTCTCTTCATATTTCTTTTCCCTCTCAGCACTTCTTTGCCCAGGGTAAGAAACTTGATCAAAACCAGGAGCCGGCTTAATGTTATTAAGGTCTTTCATTGTTGTTGCGATATCTTCTTGGAAGCCTTTAATTCCTGTAAAGAACTCAGGATTGATAACAATATGAAGCTGACCAAGATTTCGATACTCAGTGAGATCATGGTACATGGAAGAAACTTTGTTTCCAAATGGAAGGCCAAGTAAGATACCTGATAAAACATCAACCATCATCATAAGGCCGTATCCCTTTGGACCAGAGATCGGAACTAACGCATTTACTTTAAATGGATCTGTCGTCGGTTCCCCATTGCTGTCAACAGCCCATGTATCAGGAATGGATTCGTTTTTCGATCTTGCATGAAGGATTTTTCCCCATGCCTGAACAGTTGTCGCCATATCAAAGGTAATATGTTCTCCGTCCTTGCCTGGTGCAGCAAAAGCAATTGGGTTCGTTCCGTAATAAGGCTCTGAACCGCCAAAAGGAACGACCATCGGATCGGATTGGCAAACTGAAATCCCAACGAGATTTTCATTTGCAGCTTGTTGAACAAAGTAAGAAAGTGCACCGCTATGGCCAATTCTGCTTACTCCTACGACAGCAACACCGTTTTCTTTTGCCATTTTAATCGCTTCATCCATTGCAAGCTTTGCTGCTACATGGCCTACTCCATTATCTCCATCAAAAATCGCCGTACAAGGACCCGTTTTTTCAAACTTGAATTCTGGATTATTATTTAGTCCGCCTTTAGCAATTCTTTCAGCATAATATTCCACTCTCATTGCTCCATGAGAGTGAACGCCTCTAGCATCCGCATGAACAAGTACATCGGCAACTCCTGAAGCATGATCTTCAGTCAAACCAGCCATATGAAGCTTCTTTGCAATTAAATCATGCAATTGCTCTTTAGATAATCTCATTCTCTCTCACCCCTCCTGAATTCGTCCTTACCTTTTTTCATTTAAAATTACTTAGCAAATGGGTCTTTATGATCATATTGATTGTTATGGATCACATCAGAGCGTAAATATTCTAAGATGTCATCAACAATTTCAATGCCGTTTTCCTTATATTCAGCAATAACAACATCATTATTTTGTCCAGGGTATAATACCTTTGAAAATCCTGGTGCAGGTTTAATGTTATTTAAGTCTTCCATCGTTTGCGAAATATCTCGCTTAAATCCGCTTAGACCACCGAAGAATTCCGGATTAATAACGATATGAAGCTGTCCTAATTTACGGTATTCATGTAAATCTTCGTACATGGATGAAACTTTATTTCCAAAAGGAAGTCCAAGCAGAACACCTGATAGGACGTCAACCATCATCATGAGCCCATAACCTTTAGGTCCTGATATTGGCAATAATGCGTTCACATTAAACGGATCTGTTGTAGGCTCTCCATTTTTGTCAACAGCCCATGTGTCTGGAATCGATTCATGTTTTGATCTTGCATGAAGAATTTTTCCCCATGCTTGTACAGTAGTAGCCATATCTAAAGTAATGAATTTACCCTCTTCCGTGCTTGGTGCAGCAAACGCAATTGGATTCGTGCCATAATAAGGCTCTGCTCCGCCAAAAGGAACAACCATCGGATCAGACTGACAAACTGTAAGCCCAATCAGATTTGCATTAGCAGCTTGATGGGTAAAGTAGGAGATCGCTCCACTGTGAGACATATCTCTTACACCAACAATAGCAATACCGTTTTCTTTTGCCATTTTAATGGCTTCATCCATTGCTAATTTTGCTGCAGTATGGCCGTTGCCGCCATCTGCATGGAAAATCCCTGAGCAAGGGCCAGTAGGCTCGAATTTAAAGCTAGGATTTGCATTAATCCCGCCTTTAGCAATTCTTTCGGCATAATATTCTACACGCATTGCACCGTGAGAATGAATTCCTCTTTCGTCTGCAAATACGAGTACATCTGCTGCCGTTTCGGCATGGTCATCATTAAGACCAGCTCTATGCAGCTTTGTTTTGATTAGACTCTTTAAGTCCTCTCGGCTAATTCTCATCGTGACACCTCTTTAGTTGCTAATTATAATTCTGGATCCCGATTACAGTCCTTAGAGTAAACATAAGTTAGTGGCTCTCTGCCTACAGCGTAAGCAGCTTGGTGAACATATGGCCCCATGAAAATGTAATCGCCTTTTTTAACTGGAATCCACTCATTATCAAGGTTATACATACCCTCACCTGAAAGTAAGTATGCACCATGCTGTTGATAATGTGTTTCAATAAATGGATGACTTGCCGCTGGATCGAATGATAAAATATGGAAATTCATATCAAAATCAATATCTAATGGCAATAAATCTTTAATATGAACATTGTGCATTTCATCGTAATCTCTGTATTCAATATCATTTGAATGACCGGATACGACCCAAGGCTTCTTGCCTTCTAGTGGCTTGTATTTTTGTTTGTAAAGGAATAGTCGTGAATCGCCAGCTTCCATGTTTTCTAAGTACATTGTCACGCCAGGCGGGCAATATAAATAACCGCTTTCCTCTAAAACAAATTCTTGATCGTCAGCTTTCGCTTTTACTTTTCCGCCTAAAACATAAACAAAACTCTCAACATCTGCTTGTCCGCAGAAGCCTTGGCTGTTCTTTCCGCCCTCATGCATTGTAACGATGTAATCAACAAAGGTTGCACCTAGTTGTGGAGATCCTAAAATCGACATTGTGCAATTTTCAAAGCCAGGAATAACATTATTTACAAGACCTTCAGGTGCGATTAAAGCATATAAACCATGTTTGATTATGGATCTACTTGTAAGCAAATCTTTTGGATAACCCATCGAAACATTCTCCTCTGTTTTTAAAATTTTTTTATAATAAAAGGTTTAAAACCTGTTTATACATTGCTGATATAGAATTATTCTTTATATCCTAATTCATAAAGGGCACCAATAAGTGCTTTTATACCCTCAGCCAAGTCTGCTGGTTCAGTAAACTCTGCCGGATTATGGCTAATTCCTTTTAAGCTAGGAACGAATAACATAGCTGTTGGTACAGCTGGAGCAAAGATTTGTGAATCATGGCCGGCTCCGCTGTGCATCAGTTTGAAAGTTAAACCATTCTCTTTGCATTGTTTTTCAATTAATTCAACAACCTTCTGGTCCATTGGAACAGGATCCGCATCCATCCAAAGGTCGATGTTTATTTCAACACCATGCTCTTTAGAAATTGCTTTCATACGGTCAGTCATTTTTTCAGTGAAAGAAACAATTGCCTCTTTATCTGTATGACGCACATCAATTGTGAAGATCGCTTTACCAGGAACTACGTTAACAATGCTAGGCTGTGCTTCAATTTTACCCACTGTTGTTACAAGTGGATCTCCCTCAACTCTAGCCATAGAAATAATTTCATAAACCATTTGGCTTGCAGCATACATCGCATCTTTACGGTAGCCCATTGGGGTTGTTCCCGCATGGTTCGCTTCTCCTGTAACTTCCACTGTATAGCGTCTTTGTCCAACGATGTTGTTAACAACACCTACTGGAATCTTTTCAGTTTCTAGAACGCTTCCTTGTTCAACGTGAACTTCTACGAATGCTTTTAAATCTTCACGCATTCCTTTGGATTCATCTCTAAAACCAAAACCTGCATTTTTCATCGCTTCGACGAATGGAATTCCTTCGAAGTCTTTAATATTTTCAACCTCTTCGCGTTTGGCAATCCCAACAATATTTTTGGAGCCCCAGAAAGCATAAGGGAAACGGCTTCCTTCTTCTTCAGCCATTGATACGACTTCAATATTGCGAAGCGGCTCACCGTAAGCTTCTTTTAAATATTTCAGCGCAATGATTCCGGCAATGATCCCATAGGCACCATCATACTTACCGCCATTCTTTACTGTATCAACATGGGAGCCAGTTAGTACTGTCTCGTTTACATTTTTTCCTTTAAGCGTTCCAAACAAATTGCCAATTTCATCAAATTTAGCTTCAAGACCGATTTCTTCCATCCATTCTTTTAAAGCATTCTGGCCTTCAACCCAGGCTTTTGAATAAAGGAGACGTGATACTCCCCCTTCAGGGTCCTCGCCGAAGCCTGCTAGCCATTCAAGTCTAGATGCGGCTTCTTCCGGCAATTTATCAAAGTTTATTGACTTTCCTTTTGTTCCTTCAGCCATTCTGTTCATCCTTTCTGTTTTATTTTTGGAACTTGGATTATGCTAAATATAGAACGATTATTTAACTTCATGAAGTAAGCAGATTATGATTTGCATTACATTTAGTTAATGACTTATAGTATTCTTTGTTATGTAACAACTTCCTATGCAACTGCTTACAATTCACATTTATTAATTTTGAGTAAGGTTCTTATACTTTAAGACCCACATTCAATGGTATAAGATTTTGCACCTATAGTCTTTAGGTAAAGTAGATAAAGTTCCATTTCTGCTTTTATCTTAATTGGATAATGCCTGAACACAAAAAAAGGCATCCGACCAGCTTATCAGAATATAAGCTTGAACAGATACCATTAGATTCATTAAAAAAGTTATAACACCGCAAATAGAAAGCTCATCGCTTCCGTCTAGCGCCGTACAGCCACAATCATTTCACTTGACATAAAGAAAATACAAAGCAGAAATATAACTCTATACTGAATGATGCCAGGAAGAAAGGCGAAATCCACTACCCATTGGGCACTGGGTGTAAGTAAATTTGTAAAGTTCCATAACAATTCTAGTAAGATCAATAGAGTTTCCACCATAATATCATTTCCCTTTGTTAGGTTATTTTCTTGAAATTCTATACCTAATAAGTGTGTTTCTTAACCTCACCTCTAGTATAAGGGAAATGCCATTACAGGCGAATAAAAATGTAAAGGGTTACATTACAAAAACATTAAAATAATAAAATCTAGACCTTAAAAAATACCCAACAATTAAATGAAAAGCCCCAATTTATATTCCATTTTCACGTTGAAGAAGATCTACAATCTTTAACCCAACTTGAACAGATAGCATTTCCTCCGCATCTTTAAAATCCATGCCAGTAATCTCTTTTATTCTATCCAAACGATATACAACGGTTTTGTAATGGATATAGAGAACTTTAGACGCCTTAGCAGCATTTTGTTGACATTCCAAAAAAACCTGCAGAGTCTTTAGGAGATCCGCTTGATTTTCTTGCTGGTAATTTAACAAATCCTTAAGCGATTGAGGAATAAATTGACTTAATTCTCCAGGGTCTTTAAAATGACATAAAAGACGAAAAATCCCTAATTCAGAAAAGGCTGTAATCGATTCCTTGCCATTTATCCTTTCACCTAGTTCTAATGCATCGCGAGCTTCCTTGTAACTTTCAGGAATGTCAATTACCCCCTTCGCTACGTTCCCGATACCCACTTGTAGGGAAATATCCTTTACTTGTTTTTCAATAAACTCTTGAATGCTTCTAGATGTGTCCTTTATATCACTCATCCATGCAGGATCATTTTTATAATTCTTCTTGACCTTCCAAAGAACGATGACTAAATTACTCTTGCTTGTAATAATCCCTTTTGGCAAGTAATGATGAAGAGTCTCATATACTAACGCATGACTCCGGTCGGAAACAACCTGCTTATTCCCATACTCTTTAAGCTGATTTATTTTGAAGACAACAGCCACAAATGAGCCTTCAAAATCCCAGCCGATTACATTCGCTTTCTCGTGGATTGATTGAAGTGAATGGATTTTCCCACTAATAAGCTCATCAATTAAATCATTTTTAAACTTCTTTTCAACCTCAGCTACCGCAAATTGTTTCACTAACTCAAGAGATAAGGAAGTTGCAGCATTCTCAACCGCAATTAAATCAAGTTCCTGTAATGATTTATTCATCTCTCCAATTAACAAATAAGTTTTTACATGATGCAAAGTCTCAATCGGAACGACTATTTGATGACCCATTACGTTATCTAATTGCGGATATTTCACAATTTGCCGATAGTGCGGGAACTTTATTCCTGCAGTCTGTTCATAGAAATGGACCTTTTCAATAATTTGAAATGATGATAGACAAGGAGTTGTTGAAACAATACAATGAAAATTTCGGTCAAATAAGGCAACTGGGTTACCGATTAATTTCTCTAACGTATCAATAATTTTTTCTAGTCCTTTATCAGCAAGTGACAATGCTGTAAAGCGATCATGAATTTCTTGATAATAATTTAACTTTGTTACTTGTTTATTAAAGAGTTCATCCATTACAGGATACATGACATCAACAAATGGAATTTCCTTCGGCAGCTGAATGATTGGTAAACCTAGTTTCTCGCTGAGCCGGATCAGGGATTCAGATATTTCCTTTTCCACTATTTTAACGACAAGCGTACTTACTTTTTTCTCCACTAACCTCACGATGAATTCCTTTTGTTCCTCTTCATCTAAAGAACGAATGGAATAAAGGCTAGTTAAGATTACCTCCCCGCCCTTTATCCAATCAACAATATCAGGTCCTTCCATGATCGTGATGCCCTTAATATTATTGACCAAATAACGGTGTCCCCCTAAGACAACTGCGTCTTTCATGGATTCTATATTTAATAAATCTGTTACTTTAAATTCCTTAAATTCCATCAGTATTTGTCCTTTCGATAGATTAATACTGCAAATGATTCCTCTTAACTATACAGTATAAAAAAAGCGCAACACATTTAATAATATAAAAATAATCAAAAAGGGCAAAAGAGAAAACCTCTTAAGCCCTTTTTGTCATTTATTCATCGTTTTCTTCATCCATTACGCACCGTTTGGTTTTTTTCTAATTCTATATCTAAAGCTGTTATTTCCTTTTTTTGTTTACTATCCTCAGTCACACTGACACGTTCCCAATTGACGAGGTTTTCTAAAAGAAGGGCTAAAATGATTCCCATTAGTAATCCACTGCTAAGTAGAGGGCGAATGACGCTCGGGATTGTTTCAAAATAAGACGGAGGCAATGTCATAATCACGATTCCTACAAACAATGGAATTGCTGAACGATAGGCATTATTCGCTTTAAACTCCACCTGCTTGAAAAAATTCATCGACGAATTCAGTAGTAATAAATACGAAACAAACAATGCTGCGCTTCCCACACTCAATGGCAATTGTGAGAAAAAGTGGCCAATCGGCGGGATTAGCCCCATAACTAAAAACATAAATCCACCGAGAACAAATGGAAGTCTTTTCAATATACCCGTTTGACTAAGGAAGCCAATTGACGAAACATAAGGTGAATAAGGGACAAGACCAAATAAACCAGAAATAGCCGTAAAAAAACTTGTAATGACAAAGGATGCTCTGTACTCCGACTTCTTAGTCTGTACATTGTACATGCCCTCAGTTCCCTTTAATGATCCAAATGTGTTTGCCGAGTTTAGTAATCCAGCTAACACTGTCGTGATAATAATTCCTGCATCCCAAGCTGGTTTCCCTAATGGAAATAACTCCAAGCTATATGATGATGCTTGGCTAACCGAATCTTGAGATTGAAAAATAAGCGAATAGGCAACCCAACCAATGATGATACCAATCAATAAGCCGTAACGACGAATACTTGGCGGTGCTTTAACACTGATGATAATGACGATAATTGCCGTAATGATGGATAATAAGGAAATAGATAAATCAATGTGTGCACCTTGAGGTTGATTACCAAAGGGAATACCAAGCATCCCTTTCAAAAAGATGCCAATCAACTGGCATCCAAATAAAAACATAAACACACCCATTGCTGCAGGGTTAAATAGTTTAGCTAGGTGTGGACCTACACCACTAACACCAATGATAAAAGTCAAAATGGCAGATATAATAATTCCAACAGTCAAGCTGCCTCCAAGGACAGACATCGGCATCCCTTGTGCTGAGGCGGTCGTACATAGAGTCAGGATCACTCCCCACCAAAGTCCTGATTGCCCTTCCATGATTGCGCGTCTATGACCAATGAAAGCTTGCACGATACAGGCTAAGCCAGTCACTACAAAGGAAAGCTGTAATAAATTCACTATTTTAATTGGGGGAAGTTCAAAAGCGGCACCGACTGTAATCGGGATAACAACTGTATTTGTGAAAATAAAAAAGAGCCACTGTAATCCCGAAAACCAGTTACTTGATTTTAATAACTCATTATTAATAACAATCACACCCTCTATATAGTAATAAATAATTCTTAATCGACTGCGGCTTTAATACCTAACAAAATGCCAGCTAACGTATCTGCTCCAGAAGTATGTCCAATTTGTTTCATTTCTTTAAGAGCTAGCGACATGTCAGGTCCATGTGATTGATCCATTACATCACACATCTGAATAAGATGTGAATGAAACTTCCTTTCAACTGCGTATATTAAATATTCAAAGGCAACATGCGTTGTCCTGTTCCTGCCGTCTTCTAATAAGTATTTTTTCAGTTGCCGGGTAAAGGCTTTGTTTGTTCCCTCAAATGAAGAAAGAATTGCACAAATCCCGGTTATAATATCATCGCCGCTTGGAGTAAGGCCAAGGCCCCTTCCAATCCAATAATCAAATACTGATTTAGCATTTATTGAATTATCACCACTTGCAAGTTTCCGCAATTCATCTAATTGTTGAATGATGACCGAAGCCTCTTTATTAGTGGCAGAATCGGAATTTATTAAATAATTGATTATCGCTGCTTGATCTTCTTGCGTTTCTGCTATTCCTATTCGCCAATCATTTTGCAAAAGCCTTCTCGCAACGACTTGAATATTATTTTTCAAGTTATTCAAATTGTACATTTTTGATTGGATAGCATGATTCATCAATTCAGCTTTGCCTAACGCAAGTATTATTCCATCCGTGAAAACAAGTCTATTTGATAACTTATCCCAATGAACAGTTTGGTTTGCCCTAATTTGTCGAGTAAGCATTTGTATATGTTCCTGTTCTAATGCGATCCCAAATGGTGCCATGCCATTTTCCAGTCCACCAGCATGGACAAGATGATGACCGAAGCTTAAGTTAAAGCTATTATTAAATATACTGTGGACATACCCTTTAGGATGGTTACTTACAATTGAATGAATTCCATCACTTAAAGCATATGCATTCCACAGTTGTTCATCATATTTATTCATTCCTGTTGAATAAATCAATCAACTCACCTCAAAACTAACTTTAATATATGCTTTAAAATGACAAGAGTCTTCTTAAAAACTTTTCTATAATCTCTATTACCTTAGTGTAAATGATAAACAAGCCCGCTGTCATTGTTCATAATAACCAAAAAATCATTTGATTTTTGTTAACAATTAACGTAAAATACATTTGCGAAGCTTTTAAATGAGGGGTAAAACATGAAAACAATGAATGATTTATTTATATTAGAAGGCATGAAAGAAAGTGTAGTCTTAGCAGGTCACAGAGGACTCACACGGAATGTTCAATTTGTTAATATATCTGATACACCTGATGTCATCCGATTTTTAGATAGCAATCATCTGCTTCTGACAACTGGATATGCTTTCAGTGGTGATATTCAACAATTTTCTGCATTGATTAAACAAATGCACCAATTAAATTGCTCTGGCATTGTCATCAAAATTAACCGATTTTTAAAGGAATTGCCAACAGAAATTAAATTACTTGCTGATGATTTAGCTTTTCCCATTATCGATCTTCCTACAAAGCATACTCTAGGGGAAGTTTCCCGTCATATTTTGAATTACTTAAATGATTCCGAAACCGAACAGCTTTATTACGCCCTTCATGTTCAAAAAGAGTTTTCTGATATGATGATAAAAGGATATAGTTTGACCGCGCTCATCGAACAATTAGGTCATTTCCTTACACGCCCTACCCTTTTATTAAATCATCGGGGCGAAAAAATCGCCTATAGTCATGATTTCCGAATGGATTCAATGAAAATTGTAGAACAAGAAGTGATCCAAAAGGTCAAAGAAGACTTAGTTGCAGCTAGAGAAGGAACTACATTTGTCATTCCATCAAAAGAGCATCTATCCATTTCTACCTTTCCTGTACAAACGAAGAGGCAATACCCCAGCATGCTCGTCATAATAGATTCTTTAACTTTGCCTTATCCTTCTTCACAAATGGCAATCGAACAGGCAGGCAATGTTATTTCCTTCACAATTATTAAAGAACAGGCAATTGAAGAAAATTCAAGAATATTAAAAAATAATTTCTTTGATGACCTGATCGAAATGAGAATTCATTCAGATGAAGAGATTTTAAGCCGTGCAAATTATTATGGATTGAAAGAAAATATGGATAATATTTGTATAATCTGCTCCATTGATCCACAAGGTCAAAATTATCAAGCTTTGCAATTATATGAGAAAAAAGCCGGAGAGTTATATAATAGTATTTACGATCAGCTCGAGGATGAAATCATTCATGGTGAAATGGAAGCCATTTTATTTTCGAAGGAAAAATACTTTGTCATGATAATGCAATTCTCCAATTTTAGTGAAACAGATTTAAATAATGTAACAGAATTTATCACAAGCTGTCAAAACAGTTTACAAGGTGATTATTCAACATCTTTCGGGGTAAGTAATGCCGTTCATTCTCTCAGAGATATTCCAACAGCTTATCACGAAGCTGTAGAAGCAATCATGAACGGTTATGAAATGAATAAGCAAGGATTCATAAACTTCTATAAAACGAAAGATCTTGAAGAATTACTTAATGCCATTCCGAAAAAAGATCTAAGAGCGCTTTACGAAAATACTTTAAAGACGCTCGCGTATCCCAAGACGAAAGAAGATCAGGAATTAGTAAAAACGATCCAAGTTTTCCTTGATTCCCAATGTGAAATTTCCGAGACGTCAAGAAGATTGTTTATCCATAGAAATACTGTTAAATACCGGATTGAGAAAACGGAAGAAATGCTTAATTGCTCATTTCGCGACCCTGCAGATTCACTGCGAATTCGTGTTGCGTTAATTATTGGAACCATTCTTAATGAACACAATCAATAAAAAAAGAAAAACCAAACCCCTGGAAATACGGGATTTGGTTTTTCTTTTATTGCTTATGCATTAACTTTTGTTTTTTCGCCTTCTATAATTCTTCCATTCTCAAAAACAACTTCACCATTGACAATTGTCGTTTTGACCTTTCCTTTAAATGCCATACCAACATAAGGTGAATGTTGATGACGGTAGAATAAGTCTTCCTTCTTTAGTTCGAAGGTTTCGTTTAAATTGATAATGGCTAAGTCTGCATCGTATCCAGCTTCAATTTTCCCTTTACTTGAAAGACCGAATAATTTCGCTGGGTTTTCAGCAGTTAATTCAACAATTTTTTCTAAAGGCAGATTGCGTTTGAAATGCCCTTCAGTCAACATAATATTTAATGTTGATTGCGCACTAGAAATACCACCCCATCCTTCGAAATAGTTGTCTGTAATTGTTTTCATAGATGCAGGTGCTGGTGAGTGGTCAGAAGCGATGACGTTAATTTCACCATTCGCTACAGCAACCCATAGGTCTTCGACTTCTTCTTCGTCACGCAATGGAGGGCAGCATTTTGCTAATCCGCCTTTTTCTTCTAAATCTTTTACAGTTAAAGCAAGATAGTGCGGGCAAGTTTCGACCGTAATATCAACGCCTCTTTGTTTTGCTTCTGTAATAACTTCCACTACTTTTCTGCTGCTCGCATGAACAACATGAAGCTTACAGCCCGTTGCTTCAGCATAAGAGATAATTCTTCTAACTGCTTCAATTTCAGAAATAATCGGTCTTGATTCAACAAAATCCCTTGCGGACGTTTTGCCTTCACTTTGTTTTTCTTTTGCAAGCTGATCGCAAATAACTGTGCTTTCAGCGTGAACTGCCAATAACGAACCGAAAGAGGCAATCTCCTTCATGCCTTTGAAAATCGTTTCATCATCAACATGATTAAAGTCGGCAATTCCGCTTGGTGACATGAAGGCTTTAAAGCCAATAACACCATTTTCGTGCAACTCTTTAAGGTCAGCAATATTTTCTGGTACAAGTCCGCCCCAGTAATATGGATTTACGATAGACTTCTCATCAGCACAAGCTTTTTTCAAATCTAAATTCGCTTTATTGATTGTTGGAGGCGTGCTGTTTAGCGGCATATCGAAGAATGATGTTGCCCCGCCAGCAGCTAAACTTCTGCTTCCTGTTTCAAGGCCTTCCCATTCTGTTCTTCCAGGCTCATTAAAATGAACATGTGTATCAATTAATCCTGGAAGAATATGTAATCCTTCTGCATTAATTTCTTTTTCTGCAGCTGCTTCAATAGCTTTGCCAACAGAGACTTCTTGAATTTTTCCGTCCTTTATTGCGATATCACCTTTGACAGTTGATTCTGCAGTTACAATTGTACCGTTTTTGATAATTAAATCATATGTAGTCATATTTCTCTCTCCCAAACCATTTTTTAAACCCTTCGCCATTGCCGATCGCGGGCAACAGCAAAGGGTATTTATATATAGGGCTTTAAAGAATTATTTTGCTGAAATAAGTTTCCCGATAGGACTTCCAACAATTCCTTCTTCTAAATCGAATACAACATTTCCGCGAACAATCGTTTTTGTTACACGACAATCGATTTTTCTGCCCTCATATGCACTATGTTTGTTTTTGTAATATAAGTCTTCTCTCTTCACAACATAAGATTGATTAGGGTCAACTAAAATAATATCTGCATCTTTTGAAACAGCAATTTCACCTTTGTGAGTAATGTTAAATCGTTCAGCCGGATTTGTTGCAATTAAATCAACAAACTTATGAACTGCTAAACCGCGTTGTTTCACTGCTAAATCAAACATAAGATCGACATTATTTTGCGCGCCGCTAATTCCGCCCCATGCTTCCCAAAGATTTCCTTGTTTTAAATCCTCAGTACATGGAGAATGGTCAGAAGTTAGCCAGTCGATATTTCCGTTAAGAAGCTCGTCCCATAATTTTGCTTGATCTTCTGCTTTTCTGATTGGAGGCTGACATTTGGCTCTAGGACCAATCTCATCAACTTGTTCCGCTGTAAACGCAAAATAGTGAGGACATGATTCAACTGTTACATCTACACCTTCTGCACGTGCTTTCAAGATTGCTTGAACAGCCTCTGAAGTACTAATGTGCACTAAATGTAATTTACAACCAGTTTCTTTAGCAAAAAGGATGGCACGCTGAACAGCTTCAACTTCCGTAAAAACAGGGCGTGATTCCGCATACTCTACTCCAGAGTTCTTGCCTTCTCTTGCAAACTCTTTAGAAAGTCCTGATGTAACCGATGGATTTTCCGCGTGAATACATAGCAGCTGATCTAATTCCGCTAATTTTTGCATGCCTTTATACAATGTATAATCATCCACATGTGTGAAATCACCTGGTATATCACTAGTGATATCAGATAAGAAGCATTTAAATGCAAGGACACCCGCATCGGCTAATTCTTTCAGCTTCTCCAGGTTTTCTGGTACAAGACCTCCGTAAAAAGCATAATCAACATAGTTTTGATTAACAGCCGCTTCTAATTTCAGATCTAAAGCTTCTTTATTAATCGTTGCCGGAAGTGCGTTAAGCGGCATTTCAACATAACTTGTTGTTCCGCCAGCAGCTAATGATTTGGATCCTGTTTCAAATCCTTCCCATTCAGTACGGCCAGGTTCACTAATATGAACATGTGTATCAATCATTCCCGGCATAACATACTGTCCACTTGCATCGATAACTTCTTTTGAATCGTCAGTGATTTGTTCTGCAATGCAAGAGATTTTTTCATTTTTAATTCCAATATCAAGTTTATAAACACCGTCACGCAATACAACATTTCCGCCTTTAATAACTAAATCATATGCCATGATAATTCCCCTTTCGTTTATCAAAGAGATTTTTTAATTCGAATTAAAACAAGACTTTATTCTTAACAATTTTCTTTATTATCTGCTCTCTTCATTTAATTTCGGCGTTTTTTCGAATATCGGCCCTTTGAGGCTAGGTAATTCAAGTATTGTATAAATAATAAAAGCCGAAATGATACCAACAAACCACGACATATCATAAAGAGGTTTGAGGAAAGGAACGAAATTTCCAATTAAACAAAGTGCACTTGCAATAATCGTCGTAAATATAGCTTTCATATTGAAACCTTTACTGTAATTGTATTTCCCATTACGTGAATACAATTCTGCTAAATCAATATTCGTTTTCGAAATGAGAAAATACTGCGCTAACATAACCCCTGTTACTGGAGCTAATATTCCGCCAATAATATTTAAAAAGGTAAAAATACTTGTAGCATTTTCCATAAGCTTCCATGGCATTACTAGAATTCCAATGACAGCTGCAATCATGGCACCTGATTTGAAAGTTAATTTTTTTGGAAATATAGACGCTAATTGGTAACCAGCTGGAACAATATTTCCCGTTACGTTAACTGATAAAGTCGTTAAGCATAAAGTTAGAACTGAAATGGCGATTGCAAATATTCCTTCAAAACGAGCAACAACATCAAGTACATTCCAGATCGGAGTTCCGAAAGCGATTTCAGACCCGACAATAATTGCGATACTCGCTACTGCAAATAACAAATATGCCACAATGAGCCCGACTGTTTGTCCGACTGCTTGATCCTTCGTTGAGCGAGCCATCCTTGTGAAATCCGATACGTTTACAACCGGTGCTGCCCATGCTGCGATTACTGCTGTTACAGCCACGAAAAAGATAATCAGCTTATTTCCAGTAAATCCTGATCCAGGATAAGCTAAAATCGGTCCAATCCCACCAGCTAAGTTAATCGCCCATATCGCCATTCCAATGAAAACGATGTAAACAAGCGGTGAAAGAACTTTTGCAAACTTTCCTAAAAACCCTATTCCACCGTAGATTAACAAAACATTGAACAACCAGAATAGTAAAAATGAAATCAATGCTGGCAATGATAGACCTAATAAGTTCCAATCTCCGCCTAATGTTAAATATGTAGGCCAAAGTTTTCCGATTAAGATTGATAACGCCTGGCTTCCTGCATACGTTTGAAATCCGAACCACATGATTGCCGCTATAACACCTCTTAATACTCCAGGTATCATCGCACCTTTATTTCCATATGATAAGCGCAACAACATGGCAAATGGCAAACCGTACTTTGATCCAGCATGTCCATTTAGGACTAGCACTGCAGCTACGATAATGGAGGCAACCATAATGGCTGTGAAAACCTGTCCAACTGATAAGCCTAATGCGAAAAGGCCACCGATAGCAATATAGTTTGGAATGTTATGCACAGAGCCCATCCAAATGGAAAAAAAGTTTCCTAAGCCCCAAGTTCTTTCTTCTTCCTTTGTTGGCAAAACGTCTTCACTATAACCAGAAGCTTTTACTTGCTCTCTATTAAAGTGATTCAAGCGAATCTCCCCCTCAAATAGTTCCAATCATTATCAGAACTTTGCATTTGTTCAAGTTCATCTTCTGCTAAACTTATTTTTAGCGAACCTGCTATAAATAATGCAAAAAGCTTTTTGTTCTCTATTGAACATAAATGTTTTTGCAGATTTATTAAGTAATCCAACAATTACTTATTATATATCGATTCTTACTAAACTTCCTTATGTTCATTAAACAAAAGAAATATTATTTATTATTTACTTTGTATAATGCGTCATTTATTTATATTCATTTAATACAAATGATTGTGCAATATCAACAACAAAATGCAATATACTAATAATTTTAAAATATAATTTTGAATATTTGCTTATAAAAAATCAAAATGCATACGAAATTGTGCACAGCAGTTAATTAAATAGGCTGTTGGTTACATCATTTCAAATGTTGTAAAAATTATTTTAGCAGCATATTTTTATTTTTGTCGAATATTGTTCAAAAATTAGGTCTTTAAAAAGAGAGAAAAAAGAGGTATGATTATTACACAATTCATTTGTGAATACTTTCACAATCCTTTAAAGGTATTCTATTTATGAACTTCATTCCGCAGATTAAGCAGTTGCTGCCAAGTAAAAAGAAAAAAGATTGCCTATTGAGAATAAAAATTCTCCTAGGCAATCTTCACAAATCATTTATTATTTTTCAAAAATCGTTCCTTTTTTGAAGCTTGATCCTTTAAATGCATATTTCGATAGTAGGTAGTAAGAGATACCTGCTACTACTACACCGATTATCCATGCAAGCTCTACTAATAGGAAGGCTGCACCTGCACCGATAAACATCGCAACCAGGCCTGCTGGATTAAATCCAGCAAAAGAACCATTCTCATTGTACAAATCTTTAACATCTACTCTTTGCTTTCTTAATATATAGTATTCAACTAGCAATATTGAGATAACTGGTCCTAAAAATGCAGAGTATATTAGAATAAACATATTAAGACCTTTAGCCGATGATTCCTGAATAAGCACCCAAGGAAATGCACCTAATGCAAGCAATCCTGTTACAATTGCAGAAGCTTTGTACTTTAATTTTGTCAGCAATGTAATAACATAAGCCGGCGGAATAATATTAGCAACCATATTTGTTGCAATAACCGCGATAACAATAAATACAGATACAAAAACTGAAATATAATCATTATCAATTATAATCGGAAGTGCTTGTGCAGGATTCGTTACACCAGTCGCAGCTGCGAGCATTGCCCCGATAACAATAACAAAACCATATGATAAGGTAATAGGGATAAAATATAATGATCCGCGTTTTTTATCACTCATACCCGTTTTAAGCTCTCTAGAATAATCTGCAGCACTTACAAAGATGCCTGCATAATTTCCTAAAAACACCATAATAAGTCCGAAGAACGGCAAACCCCATGAGCCTTTTGCTTGTACCCAGTTTTGGGCAATCTCAGTACTATGTGATGATAAAAGGATTCCGAAAACATAAATTAGCGCTGCCATAAATACAACAGATGCAACTGTCTCTACCCATTTAATCGCGTGGAAACCGAATAATGAAAGGACGATTTGAATTAGTTGCAGTGCTATAAAACAAACAACAACATTATTGAAAGTTCCGCCTGTAACAATCTTCGCGATTTCATTTAAGGCAGTTCCCCCAATCCAGCTTTGAATACCGTACCAAACGATGGCTGGTATCCCGCGCAGCAGTGATGATATTACTGTTCCTTTTATCCCAAAGGACATTCTTAGCTGAACAACATATGGGATTCCTTTTTTATAGCCAAGACGATCATTTAATGCAAAGATTGTGGAAATGATCGCAATTGCAATGATAGCTGCTAAAATTGTTTGAAAGATGTTTAATGTTGCGACACCCGCTACAATTACACTAGCCCCAAGCGTCATATTACCTAAATTGACGCCGTCTCCAATCCACATGAAAATATAATCTTTCGCACTTACTTTTCTATCTTTATCAGCTTTTGGATATAGCGATTCATCGACACCTGCAACATGTTCAATCTCTGTCGCATTTGTATCGTAACTTTCAAAAGTTGTAGACATAATTTATCCTCCTTTTTCTGCTGCACTATATATAAAAGAATTGTTTTGCCTTCGCAAACGTTTTCTTTGTTAACAAAACATATTATACATGCCTTTTTTAATAAGGTCTTTATGTCTATTAAACAAAAAAGACATAAACAAGCTATATATACTGCATAAACTTTTTTACGATAACATTCTATTTGGACAAACCCTTATTCACTTTGCACAAAAGAAATGTCATTTTCAAGTTTATCGCGAACCCCCCCGGAAATACTATGTGAAAGATTGTACATATTGCACGAATAGATATCGTTTTTGATATTCATTCTAGTAAAAATTTGAAAACATAAATAAAAGGAGTGAATGTTAGTATTCACTCCTTTTCATCCAATTATTTTGGTTTTTTAGCAATCATTTCGATTTCAACCTCAGCCCCAAGAGGTAAAGCTAACACTGCGATACATGTCCGTGCAGGGAATGGACTGGAGAATTGTGTTTGATATACTTCATTCATTGCCGCAAAATGATTCATATCTGTTAAATAAACATTTACTTTCACAACATCATCAGATGTTAGGCCAGCTTCTTCTAATACTTCAAATAGGTTTATGAAACATTGCCTCGTTTGTTCAGCAATGTCACCAGTAAGATCTTTAGCTGAAATGGAGTTCATTGCTGTTTGACCTGAGAAATAAACAAATTCTCCTGCATCTATTGCATGTGAATATGGTCCTGATGCTGTTGCACTTTTTGCTTCGTAAGCCTTTCTTGCCATGAAAATTCTCCTTTACATCTATAATATAAATTCAAATTCCAATATTACTAAAAGACTCCGCTTCTTTCAAACAAAACACAACACAATTTAACTTTACTTTACTTTTCTTTTGCAGCTCCAAAAAGCTTATTATCTAATGAAAACAATTGGCTTCCATTCATAACAAGGACAATTGCCATAGCTAATAAAGCTAAATCTAATTCATACCCTCCTGGTGCGATAAAGCCAATAGATAATTTTGCTGTAAAGATAGCGCCAAGCAGCACTAGAGCAATTAATGCTGAGATAAACTTCGTTCCAATTCCTAAAAGCAAGGCAATTCCACCAACAAGCTCAATAATAGCAACAACATAACCTAGAAAGCCCATAATACCAATACTTTCAAACCAGCCAGCTACATTCCCAAGACCCATTTGAAATTTAGCTACACCATGAATTAGAAAAGTGATCCCTAAAACCACTCGTAAAATTAACATACTCCAACCATTTTTTTTCATCATTTATTCCCCTATTCTTTTAATTTTTATTTTGATTATTATTTTCTGAAAATAATTAAACTAGCAAGCAAATGCGGTTGCCTGAAGGATCTGATGTAATGTAACATCCATTGTCTTCAGTGACGGAAGCTCCTATTTTTCTTAGCTGCTCGATAATATTATTTCTTTTCTCCTCATTAGATAGAATCAAAGTAAATGATTCAAGTCCAACACTATTAGGAGATGGTGCAGGGGCACCTACGCCGTTCCAAGTATTTAAACCAATATGGTGATGATATTTACCATCAGCAATGAAAAGTGCTTGAGCGCCGTATCTGTTAACTACTTCAAATCCGAGTCCTTTAATATAAAATTCCTCAGTCTTTTTTAATTCAGATACATGCAAATGAATGTGTCCCATAACGGTTCCTGCAGGCAGACCTTCCCATGATTGCTGTTTACCTCCAGCTAGAAGATCTGCAAAATCCAATGGATCAACTGCCATCGCCACTTCACTATTTGCCCAGTTCCATTCAGAAGGATCACGGTCTGTATAGATTTCAATTCCATTACCATCAGGATCAGATAAGTAAAGGGCTTCACTCACAAGATGGTCTGATGAACCAAACTGCACGCTTTTTTCCATAAAGTGATGCACGATTTTAGCTAGATCAGAGCGTTTAGGCAGAAGAAGTGCAAAGTGATATAATCCCGTAGTTCTTCCTTGTTTAGGAATAACGTCATTCGGTTGTTGAATTGATAATAATACTGTCTTTCCATCCGCAGTCAAGTTAGCGGATCTTTCTGTACGCTCTAATACTTTAAAGCCGATTACTTCTTGATAAAACGATAAAGACCGTTCTAAATTTTGTACCTTTAAGTTCACTTGACCTACGAATGTAATAGGTTCACGATGAAAATTCATTTTATTGCCTCCTTCGTTTTTTTGTTCTTAACGAACAAATTGTTTGTTAGTTACTTTGTGTAAGTAAGTGTAATATTATAATCTAAGTAAGTCAAGTAAGTTATTTATAAAATATAATTTATTTATTTTTATATTTGTATATAAGAGAAGTAATGGGTTGATGTATTAGATACGTAAAAAAGGATACAACCAGGTAAATTTATTACCGATTGTATCCTTTTTTATTTTTGCTTTAAGTTTAGTAGTCATGTTTCATTTAATATGCGCACAAAAAAATCACCTTCTATTGAAAGAAAGTGATTTTTTTGTATGATCTGAGAGGGATTTGAACCCCCGACCCCTACCCTGTCAAAGTAGCGTTTCGGTTTCTTAAGTAATCTCATGTAACCTTGGAAAGCCTTGTGTTTTCCGTGTTTCAGGCATATTTTAATGTCCCAATTTCCCACCTAATCTCATCACTTTACGCCTTTTTATATCTTTTACCCCTCCATAATCCCACCGAATTTTTATGAGTACAACTTCTGAATCCTATTAATTATGCAAAACAATAAATTCATAAAATTTTTCAAGATTAATGGGGAGAACTTCAGTATTATAAATATGCATTGCGTAAATATGATGTATCTCTTTTTCAAGTTCATTAAATTCGAAAGGAAATGGCTCAATTCTCGACTGCCTAGATAATCCACTATTTGAATTATGTAACGTTACCCATTCACCATATAAATCATCTTTATTTTCTAATAATAAGATATTAAAGCCTGTATTATCTGAGCACTTAAGATAGCCCCAAGCCAGTATCTTTTTATCTCTTAATGCTGGTCTTACAATTTGTTTATATTTACGTGAACGATCGAATTGGGAGGGTACTTCCCGTACAAAATCATCATCAAACAATGCTTTAAGGTGAATGGTCAAAGTTTTACCAGAGACTAGATGAATTTTTGTATGGAAATCATTTGATCCTACCTGAGCAAATGAGGTCATTTTAATTTGACCACTAGTATATTTCTTATTAAATTCAGATATAAATTCATTTATTGGAAGATAAATTTCATTTTCATATTGAAAATGTATTGTATTTATATAATGGGCTTTCTCTTGCCTTTCTTGTTCTTTCTTTAATTCTTCCTCCCGAATTGAAGAGTCTCTCTGTAACCGTATATTGACCATATTTTCAACAATGGATGAATTTTTTGTCAATGGCTCATTATCTATAAGAAGGTCGTTCCTGATTTCTTCCCATGTTTTATACCTTTTTAGCGTACTCTTTTCAATCATTTTCATAATTACTTGTGCCATTGTATTTGTCAAAGCCGGATTTATCGTCTGTGGAGACGGCGGGTTCTTAAATGAATGGGCATTTATCCAATCCTGTACCTCTGCATGAGCAGGAAGGTTAAATGGGTGTTGTAGAGTAGCCATTTCATAAAAGGTAATACCCATTGAGTAAATATCCATTTGTATTGTATTTTTTTCTCTTTTCCATCCTTCAGGGGCCATATACCTAATATGCCCGAACCCCTTAAATGTCAATTGTCTAGTTCCGTCATGAACTATTTTTGATAATCCGAAATCAGATATCTTAATGGTCCCATTATTTAAAAGAATATTGTCAGGTTTAATATCTCTATGTATTAGGACACTATTGATGTGTTCCATCCCACTAATTAATTGGTGAAAATAATCATTTAGATTTTCATTAGATAAAAATTTATTTTTTTCAATTGCTTTCCTAATAATATTAAGAATCGTTCCCCCGTTAGCATAATCCATAATAATATACGGTGGTAATTGAGGATAATCATTCCCGTCATGGACAAAAATATAATTTACTGCATTTTCATGCGATACCTTTACGGCCATGGTGCTTTCATTTTGAAAACTTTGAAGTTGCTCACTACTTGGAAAATTTGAAGGCAAAGTTTTTAATGCCCAAATACTTTTATCAGTTTCCTTCTCAATATTGTAAACATAACCGAAACTTCCATTTCCAATTGAATCTATTACCCTAAAACTATTTCCTTCACCGTCGTAAACAATAGAGTTTGGCTGTATTATCATGCTATTTCCCCCAGTGGTTGTATAATTTATTAAGTGACAATCACTCTACTTACCAAATAAAAAATTAATATCTATTTTCCTCGGTATTACTATTGCTTTCTGCAAGTATTCTTGCTTATTCTTATTTCCAGATAACTCACATATACAATCTTTTATAAGTAAGCGTAAAATAGCTCCCACCTTCATTAAGATGGGAGCCCATAGTACTATTTAGATAACTTATTAAAGATTATGCAATTTACAGGCATTGAT
>NZ_LMAS01000010.1 GCF_001509555.1 Bacillus sp. FJAT-29937
TTTTTTGTACAACAGATTATTATGGAAGATACCATTGGTTTATAGCCATTTGGATAATATTTAAATAGTTATGTACGTTTATTTTATGTAGATACTTATGAAACAGGAATTTAATAAATGGGAGGAAGGGAAAAGAACATCATTATGGATCAAATATAAGAATTGGAAATATGTTTCTTGTTTCATTACTGCTTATGAAAAAACGAACGGTTATTTCTATGCTGGCGTTTTTCAAAATAATCAAGTTCATCCAATTGGACAATTTCTATTCGGATTGAAGCCGGACGAAAAAAAAGCCCTATTTGAAACGATTAAGGCAAATAAAATAAGTGAAGATGATCAATTTTTTTATGTCGAACCTGGAATATGTGTGGAAGTGAAATATTTAGAAATTTATGAAGAGCAGATGAGGGAGCCCCACTTTCACAGATTCCGCTTTGATCTAAAGCCTGAGGATTGCAAGTTTGAACAATTTATCCAAAAGCAGAAAAATTTGCCTTCAGATATTGAAGTGACACATCCTGACAAACCATTATGGGAAGATCCGCCTATACAGAAAATCGATTATATTCATTATTTACGAGAGATTTCTCCGTATATGCTCCCTTTTCTCAAAAATCGTCTCCTAACTGTGATCCGTTACCCGCATGGCATTTTCGGTGATCCCTTTTATCAAAAGAATTGTCCTGAATATGCGCCTGAATTTGTAGAAACGAGCTTGTCTGAAGGCATTAATTATATCGTGTGCAATCATTTAAAAACATTTCTCTGGCTTGGAAATCAGCTCTCATTTGAATTTCATATTCCCTTTCAAACTATTAACAGTAAAGGGCCAAGTGAAATTGTTTTTGACCTGGATCCGCCATCAAGAAAAGAGTTCGCACTTGCTATTAAAGCGGCTCTATTAATCAAAGACGTATTAGACCAGCTTAAATTGATCAGCTTTGTGAAAATATCCGGGAATAAAGGGCTGCAAATCTATATCCCTTTGCCAGAAAATACGTTTTCTTATGAGGATACAAGATTATTCACCTCTTTTATAGCTGAATATTTAATTTCTAACAATCCCGATTCTTTTACAATTGAGCGCATGAAAAAGAACAGAGGAAACCGGCTTTATGTTGATTATATTCAACATGCAGAAGGGAAAACGATTGTTTGCCCCTATTCTCCACGCGGGACAAAAGAGGCTACGGTGGCGGCGCCCCTTTATTGGGAGGAAGTAAGTAAAACGTTAAGAGTCGAGGACTTTCAAATTCCGCATATTATGAAACGAATCAATCAGCACGGTGATCCGTTTAAAACATATTTTGAAACGAAAGATAAGCAAAATTTTGAACCTATATTGCAATTTTTAAAGAATAAAAAACCTGCCTTCTAAATAATGGCAGGTTTCCTTTTTATAGCGAGAATTTTTCCTCTGACACAAGTTCATTTGACCAGTTTAATGATTCTGCATACAATTTGAATAGATCTTTTTCATCAATGCTCATTTCTTTGCATTTTTCACTAATGACGTTCCACTGGGCAGTTTCCACAGCAAGAACGAGATCAAGAACATCCTTCAATTGATTTGATCGACCATTTAATGCGTCACAAATCTCTTCTTCAAGAGGAAGCTCCTTTAGTACCATGTTCATTGGCATCGATAAAATCGAATCCATGATGGAAAACATGCCTGTCATAAAATAACTTCGTGAAGGCGCCCTTTTCACTTTCATCTTTGCAATTTCTTCACATAATTTTGCTCTCGTGAGACTAATTTGAATGGTCTCTTGAGAAATTGATCTCTTCTCAATCGTTGATTCCCGCACAGCCAAAACATATATCCATTTCTCCAATTCAATTAAGCCTAGCAATACGACTGCTTGTTTAATCGAATTTATTTTTTGCTTAGGCCTAAATGCGGGGGAATTAATTAATTTTAATAATTTGTAGGATAAGGAAATATCCCTTTCAATCAGTTCTGTAATTCGATCAATACTCGGTTCATTTGTTGCAAAGTTTTGGATCATTTCATAGTAAGAGTGAAAATACGCTGGAATATCACGAGTAGATAAAATACTTGGCTTAGCAAAGAAATATCCTTGGAAATAGTGATACCCTCTTTTCCGAGCCTCGTTAAATTCCTCTCTCGTTTCAACCTTCTCAGCTACTAATTTCAGATTCATTGACTTTACAATCCATTCAATTTTCTCACGCATTTCAGCTGTAGTGGAAAGAAAATCGACTTTTACAAAATCCGCATATTTAAGAAGATCATATGAATATTTATTTTCTTCATTGAAAACAAAATCATCCAATGCAATCTGATAGCCCAATTCCTTCAGCTCTTTACAAATTTCCACTAATTCAGCACTTGGTTCAATGGATTCCAAAATTTCAACAACTATTTCACGCGGTCGAAAATAAGTAGGAAGCCTAAGTTTAAGCAGTTTTTCAGTAAAATTAATAAAACAAGGCTTACCATTAGAAAGCTTATCAATCCCAATATTTAAAAAACTATTAACGATCAGTTCTGTTGTCGCTTGATCACCGTCAATATTAGGAAATGCATTCACTTTCTCATTCCTGCGATAAAGAAGCTCATATCCGAATACTTCTTCATTAGCATTTAGAATTGGCTGCCTCGCAACAAAAACCTCCATATATTACCTCCGACAATACTACATAATATATAATTGTCACTATTGTATACAAAAATTTTCATTTAGTTTGTCGAAATATGCAAAAATTGAAAATTTTTATGTTTATTTAACGTTTTAAAGCGCAAACAGAAAATCGCAATCAATTTTTATTGAGAAATTTGTTTATATAAATTACCCATCTCAATAGCACCGACCGCTGCATCCCAGCCTTTATTTCCAGCCTTAGTACCTGCACGTTCAATTGCCTGTTCAATCGTATCAGTCGTTAATACGCCAAATATAATAGGGATTCCGCTCTGCATTCCGATTGAAGCAACCCCTTTAGCAACTTCATTACTAACAAAATCAAAGTGTGGTGTTGCACCTCTTATCACTGTACCTAATGTAATAATCGCATCATATCCACCAACTTCAGCAAGCTTTTTCGCTGTTAATGGGATTTCGAACGCTCCTGGAACCCAAACTACAGTTACATCCTCTTCCTTTACACCGTGTCGTTTAAGGGCATCCTCAGCACCAGTTAATAATTTTCCAGTAATAAATTCATTAAATCTTCCTACGACAATCCCAATCTTTAATCCAGTCCCGACTAAATGTCCTTCAATTACTTTTTTCATTATTCATCTCTCCTATTAAAATTTTAATAAATGGCCAAGCTTCGTTTGCTTCGTTTTTAAATACGCTTCATTTTCAGTTTTTGCAGGCATTTGCAATTGGACACGTTCTAAAACCTCTAACCCATACCCTGCCAATCCGGCAATTTTCCTCGGGTTATTTGTTAAGAGCCGCATTTTTTTCACACCTAAATCCCGCAAAATTTGGGCTCCAACTCCGTAGTCACGTAAATCATCGCCAAAACCAAGCTTATGGTTTGCCTCAACCGTATCATACCCCTCTTCTTGAAGCTCGTAAGCCTTCATTTTGTTAATGAGGCCAATTCCTCTGCCCTCTTGCCTCATATAAAGAAGAATGCCTTTCCCTTCCCTTTCTATTTGGGCCAATGCGGCTTCCAGCTGAGGTCCGCAGTCACATCTATTCGAACCGAAAACATCTCCAGTAAGACATTCCGAATGAACTCTTAATAGAATCGGCTCGTCTTCGCTAATTTCGCCTTTTACTAAAGCAACATGTTCCTTGCCATCTAATTTACTCGTATACCCAACAGCTCTGAAACTTCCGTAAACTGTCGGAAGCTGGATTTCAGCCTCTCTATTTACTAGAGAGTCATGTTCAAGTCTGTATTCAATTAATTGTTGAATCGTAATCATTTTTAGTTCGAATTTTTTGGCGATAATCTCTAAATCCTTTACACGGGCCATTGTGCCATCATCCTTCATGATTTCACAGATGATCCCCGCCGGCTTCGCACCTGCAAGACGTGCTAAATCGACAGCAGCTTCCGTATGTCCTGCTCTTCTTAAGACGCCACCATCCTTTGCAATTAAAGGAAAGATATGGCCAGGGCGATTAAATTCATCTGGATGTGCATCATCTTTCAGCATTTTTTCTATTGTAAACGCCCTCTCAAAAGCACTGATACCAGTAGTTGTTTCTTTATGATCAATCGATACAGTAAATGCTGTCCCTCGGCTGTCCGTATTCTTTTCCACCATCGGAATAAGGTCAAGTTTACTTGCCAGCTCTTTAGAAATCGGAGTACAGATGAGTCCTCTTCCTTCTTTCGCCATAAAATTGACTGTCTCTGGGGTTACATACTCGGCAATCGATAGAAAATCTCCTTCGTTTTCCCTATCTTCGTCATCACAAACAATAATGACTTTTCCTGCTTTCAAATCTTCTAATGCTGCCTCTATTTCACTGAACATGCTTTCCCTCCTGCTTGCCTATTTAATATGAAAATAATTTAAAGAAAACCGTTTTCTTTTAAAAAGTCCTCAGAAATTCCTGTATTCTTTCCTTGATTAATTTGTTCCTTTGTCACGAATGAATACAGATATTTGGCGAGCATATCAAACTCAAAATTGACAATATCCCCAACTTGCTTTAGTCCAATTACCGATTCCTTTGCAGTAAGGGGAATAATCGAAACTGTCACCGATTGTTCAGTAAGCCCAAAAATTGTTAACGACGTTCCATCAATGGCGATAGACCCTTTCATTAATTGAAGATGGCTAAATGAACTTGGCACTGATATTTCAATATAAATAGCATTTTCATTTGCTGTCTTTTTCAGTATTTTTCCTGTGCCATCCACATGGCCAGTCACGAAATGGCCGCCGAAACGTCCATTTGCACCCATAGCTCTTTCAAGATTAACCTTGCTCCTTTCCTTTAAAGATGACAAGGAGGTGCTTTTAAACGTCTCTGGCATAACATCTGCGGAAAAGCCGTCATGATTAAAATCGGTCACAGTCAGACAGACGCCATTAACAGAAATACTGTCGCCAAGCTTTAGGTCATGCATAATCTTTGAGGCTTTAATCGTTAATTTAATCGAATTTCCAATCTGGGCAGATCTTTCAACTGTGCCTAATTCCTCAATAATTCCTGTGAACATTTAATTTCCTCCTTTCATTTGAATTTCTCCAGAAAAAAACCCGTACAAATAATTGTACGGGGCATAATAACATAGCAAAATAAACGTAAAGAAAAGTCTTTTTTACGCAAGCTTGTCCATTCCTTCTCCCATCCAGACTTTAACTGTCGGCTTTGGATTTACACCAAATCCACCGTTTTCAATATTGAAACCGGGTCACGGACTAAGAGGATCTTTCCTCATCACCGCCGGTTGGGAATTTCACCCTGCCCCGAAGGAATATTATTCGATTATAGAAAATAGTAACATGGGTTATAAAAATAAACAATTTTCTAGTACTCCAGAGTGTAAATTGAAACTTTATTACTTATATAACGTATATGTATGTATCAAAAAACGGGAAGGATTATGCAAAAATGGAGACTAAGGAGCAATTACTTATTGAATTAAAAAAGAGTGAAGACTGGGAAAAAGCGCAAAATGACTTATGGTTTTGGGAAAAGCTTGGCAGACTGCCATTTAAGCTATTGGACAAGTTCACACCCGCTTTCCTACAGAAGAAAATCGGGGTCATCCTTGATGAGCTTGGCCAATACATTCAATCTGGTGGAAGGTATTTAAGCTCTGTTTCCTCCATTAAGTCATATTATCCTGACAAGCAAATCAATCAATTAGAGGATGTCCACTTAATTGCTATTACTGAAATGGATGCTGCTGTCACAAAACTGACGAGTAATCGGAAACGGCTGGCTACTGTTCAAGGAGCGAGCACAGGGGTTGGCGGTATTCTAACCTTGTCACTAGATATTCCCCTTCTTCTTGGGATCCAGTTAAAAACCCTTCAAGACATTGCAATTTGCTATGGATACGATCCAAAAGATAAAAAAGAAAGAATGTATATGGTAAAAGTCCTGCAATTCGTATCTTCTGATATCGTTGGGAAAAAGGCTATCCTGCAGCAGTTATCCTTAATCGACTCGCCAAATGATCATGCCAAAAGAGAAGTGATTTCAGAAATTCAAGGATGGCGCGAGGTTGTGTTTACTTATAGAGATCAAATTGGCTGGAAGAAACTGTTTCAAATGATCCCTATTGCGGGACTCTTATTTGGTGCCTTTATTAATCGCTCTGCAGTGAATGATATTGCCGAGGCAGGAATGATGCTCTATCGAAAACGCAGAATTAATGGGAAATTAGCAGATATTTCAGTAGAAAATGGGAAAAACTGCATTGCCAATGAATAGCAATGCAGTTTTTTTATGTCGTTCTCTATTCTTCTAAGGCAAGCGTTGTATTAGTTTTTCCATCGCATCTTCGTCAACTGCCCCTAACACTTTTTTACGGATAATACCATCTGAATCGATAAAAAAGCTTGTTGGGTAGACCATGATGCTGTAATCACTAAATGCTTGTCCTTTTTCATCAAGCGGAATTGTAAAGGTTAATTGATAATCGTCCACAAATTGATCAACATCATTTCTGTTTTTTTCAGATGTTGTTACATTTACACCAAGTATTTCAAATCCATCATTTTTATATTTATTATACAGCTTTTCCATATGCGGCATTTCTGCCTTACAAGGAGGGCACCAAGTTGCCCAAAAATTTAACAGCACCTTTTTCCCTTTATAATCGCTAAGTGTTACTGTATTCCCATTTAAATCCGAAAGGGTAAAATCAGGTGCCCTTTTGCCTTCCTCTATACCCGTTTGAATCGTTTCAGGATTTTCAAGTTTTTCGTATTTCTGATTAAAGTTCGTAACAATCCCTTTATCCTTGAGAATCATTTTATCAACAATAAATAAACACAGTACGATTATGCCCACAATTAGCAGAAACTTTTTCATGCTACACCTCATAACTAATATCTTGATGCAAAATCTCTACTGATTAATATACTATATTAGCCTATAAGAAACCATTTATCTGCATGAGGGGACTGTTTCATTCTATTAGTGATTCGAACACCGCAATAATTTAGTTAAGATGGCATACATCAACAGCTTGTCCTTTGACGATAATGATTGTTCAAATGTAAAGATTGGCGTATTTGGGTCTTTAAATCGATTTCCCCATTCCAATGGCATCCAGCCCTTTCGAAACCTGCCAAAAACACTATTACTATGAATAAACTGATAGTCTGTAAATGATGATGACTGTTTCACTTGGATCCTCTTATTCCCCTTTTCAAAAACATATACTGATTTGGATTTTGAATAATTGTAATGAATGGTTGAAACGGTATTTAAATCGGAATCTAATATTTTTATCTCCTTGTTCTTCAAAATAAAGCTGCCTACTAAGTGATTGGCTTGATCATAAATACCATACCTTTTTTTGAATAGTCCATCTATAAAGTATGGTAAAAACCAGCGAAATGTCCAAAAATTCATATCCCTTATTTCACCAATTTGCTGTCCATTTGAATGAAAGATTAGCATTTTAAGTGTAGGAGCTGGCAGAAATGTAATAAGAACCTGATTCTCATCTAGTAAACGATGATTTTCGACTGCCTCCTGCATAAATATTTCTTTCGTACGCTTATCATTTATTAAATAAAACTGGTAGCAAATAAAGCTATAAATTAAAAATGGGATCATAATGATCATCACTTTTCCATTTTGAACGATAGTTATCCCGTAAACGGCAAGAAAAAACGGAGGGATAAGTGAAGCGAGGCTGGCATTTAAGGAACTAGCTGCTGCTTTTTGATAATATTCTTGTATATTCATGTCCAAATAATCTCCCAACATAAATAAAAGGAAATTCCTTCCTAATAAATGGTTTTTATGCAAAATTAATAGAGTCTCTTTCTATATCTATTAAATTTCTCCGGGAAACATGATTTCTTTTGTGAAAAAAACAAAAAGAATCCAAAAAATTGGATTCTTCTATGCAAGTTCTTTTTTTCGAAATATACGAATGCTTGCTGCTAGCATTAAAATAATAAAAATTATTGCAACAATCATGGATGGGAATGTCTCTTTGGGAGCTCCCCCGTAGAACAGCAATTGACTTGTATAAGCCGGAAGCTGAACGGGACTCCAATCTAACCAATTAGCGAATAGACTATTAATGATACTAAGTAAGATGACAGTTATAAGTGAGACAAAACCAACAGCCCCAGGGGATTTTAAGATTGAATTAAAGAGAACAGTCACCGTTAATACAAATGACAACCAGATTCCGTTTAAAAAGAATGACTGCATAAAATCAGCAAAAGGAACTGTTTCAAATAAAATGATGACATAATACCATGATGCTAGATAGCCTACAAAAAAAGAAACCCATAGTAAAGCAATAGCACCCGCCCATTTTGCCGTAATAAAAGAGGTATAAGAAACTGGTTTTACCAAAATTAAGCCTGCTACACCGCTCTTTCTTTCTCCAGCGATCAAGCCCATTGAAGTTAAAACAATAATTAAAACACCTAAAGTGTTAAATTGACCAAGGATTGAAACCATAACCTCTGAAGCAGATGGTACGGGAAGCTGAATAACTGCCCCTTCAGGCAATCCTCCTAAAGCATCAAGGATTTGAGGCATGTAATATACTGTTAATGGTTCTTTGACCGAAAGCAAAATAAAGACAAGTGGAACCCAAACCCATTTAAAGTTTCTTGACATTTCAACCATTTCTTTATTAAAAAGAGCCATCCACTGGTTCATTTTTGCACCACCTTCATAAATACATCCTCTAGACTAGTTCTGCTAATCTCAAACTTAATTAATGGCAAGTTTTTTTCGATAACCTCTTTAAGAACAGCCTCTTTTGTCCTTTCAACATCATCGGATACAATACTGATGATGTTCCCTTCCACTGAAACAGATAATGCTAAACTGGAAAATTCCTGTGCAAATTCATCAGCCTTCCCGCGGAATACTAGCTCAATCTTAGCCTGCTGATGTTTTTCACGAAGCTCTTCCATCGTTCCAGATTCGATTATTTCCCCATTATGAAGAAATAGAATTTCATCACAAACCTCTTCTGCATCATTTAGAATATGTGTGGAAAAAAGAATGGTCGTTTCCTTTTTCAGCATGTCAAGAAGCTCGAGCACTTCCCTGCGGCCAAACGGATCAAGAGCAGATACAGGTTCATCCAGCATAACTAATCTGGGCTTGTGAATGATGGCCTGTGCAATCCCTAACCTCTGCTTCATTCCACCTGAGTATTTGCCAACCCGGCGGTTCTTCGCTTCAGCAATACCGACCATTTCAAGAAGCTCAAGCGTACGTTCTTTTGATTCACTTTTTGGTAATCCAGCTAATTTCCCTGCATACTCTAGAAATTCCCTGCCTGTCATCCATTCGTAGAAAACTGGATGCTGCGGAAGATATCCGATCCATTTTCGAAAATCCGCCCCTTTCTCAAGTCCATCAAAGACGATGCTGCCAGAGGTTGGCATCATTAGGCCCGAAAGCATTTGCAAAGTGGTCGTTTTTCCGGCACCATTTGCTCCGAGCAGAGCTATACACTTTCCTTTTGTTAAAGTAAAATCCAATCCTTTAATGACTTCAAGGTCTTTAAAGTTTTTTTTCAGTCCTTTAACTGTGACAACTTCTGGCATTAATGATTTCTCCTTCCAATAATGAAATAGAGAATAGAGCCGATTAGATTTCCAAATAAGATAATAAGTGCCCACATCCATTTCGGTCCGTTTGTTTTTTCAATGCGGACTAAATCAATAACAGCAATCACCAATAAAATAAGCTGTATCACAATTATGGGAGCAATAATTGCCCAATTAATACTTAGTAATGATTCCATGTTTCATCTCCTCCTCAGTGAGTCATTATTTTGTTTCCAGCTATAAGACGTCTAAGTTCAGAAATCGTTCAAAAAAAATAAAAAAAGTCTAAGAGATTTATAATCCCCTAGACTTCATGCATTATCGAAGAATTCTAAATACTAACGGAATGCGGTATTCCTTTCCTTCGTAAGCTTTTACTGCACCAACAATTGTAAAAATAAATCCAAGTACACCTACAATCCAGATCGTAACGAAACCGATTAGAACAATCATTAAGATTGAACTGATCAAGGCGTACGCGGCATAGGAAATCACAAAGTTAAAATATTCTTTCCCATGATTATCAATAAAGGCTGATTCGTTTTTCTTTAATAACCAAATGATTAGCGGCCCAACAATCGTTGTAAAAAAACTTGTAACATAAATGGCTGTCGCTAATAATCTTTCATCCTGTGATGGCATGATTCCATCCCCCATTTCAAATTTTTGAAGAAGTTTAGAGCACATATCAATAATTCCTCTTATGTTACTATTTACGCCTTAGCTGCAAAAATGTTTCATTTTATTTCACACATTTTTTATTGCTTAACCATTAGATTCCATTTTCAGTTCTTGTTTAGGACAAGATGAATACAATTTGTAAAGACAACCTCTATTGCTACTGACAAAAGAATCTTATTCATTAGGTTGTAAGTTTGTTTAAAGGGTGATGCCATTTGATGTCAAAGATTGAAGCTTTTATTTTAGGGATAATCCAGGGTCTAACCGAATTTCTGCCTATTTCGAGTACGGGGCATTTGTATTTAGGGAGGCACTTATTTGGATTGGATGAGGCTGGCCTCTTTCTAGATACGATGCTGCATGTCGGGACATTGCTTGCTGTGCTTGTTGTATACAAAAACGAACTTCTACAAATTATAAAAAATCCTTTTGGCAAGCTTTCGATGCTGCTAGTCATTGGAACAATTCCTGCAGTCATTGTTGGCTTTTTATTTAGTGATTTATTTAACTCCATCTCAAAGTCTGGGATTACGATTGGCTGGGAATTCTTATTCACTGGGATCATTCTTTGGTTTGCTGACCGAATTCGTAATGGGGCAAAGAAAATGGAGAGTATTTCGTATGGGGATGCATTATTTATCGGTACATTTCAAGCGGCGGCCATCTTTCCTGCTGTTTCAAGGTCAGGCCTTACGATCGCGGCAGGGCTATTTAGAAAACTGGATAGAGAAACAGCCGCTTATTTCTCATTTTTATTGTCTATACCCGCGATAGCTGGCGGTATTGTCCTTCAATTTGGCGAGATGCTTTCCGGCCGCACGGAAGCCATTTCCTTTGGAAGTTTATTTGTCGCTACTCTGTCTTCTGCAATCTTTGGGTATATGGCAGTTGTCTGGATGATCAATTTCTTAAAAAGAAAATCACTCAAAATCTTTGCTGTTTATGTTTGGGTTCTTGGCTTCTCCATCATCATCCTTCAAATGACTGGGATTTTCTAATGATTCCGATTTGAAGTTATAAAGGGGTTTTCAAGTTGAAAGAGTTCGTCCTTTCTATTTTTGACATGTTATCACAGCTTGGTTATTTTGGAATTGCTCTTGGTCTAATGGTTGAAGTCATACCAAGTGAAATTGTCTTGAGCTATGGGGGTTATTTAATAAGCACTGGAAAAATTCATTTCTGGGGTGCTCTAATCGCTGGTGTTGTCGGTGGAACCTTTGCGCAGCTTTTTCTATATTGGCTTGGGGTTTATGGCGGAAGGCCCGTGCTGGATAAATACGGGAAATTTCTATTAATCAAAAAATCTCATTTAGATGCTTCAGAGGAATGGTTTAAGAAATATGGAACAGGTGTCATATTTACAGCTCGATTTGTCCCTGTTATTCGACATGCCATTTCTATTCCTGCTGGCATTTCCAAAATGCCTTTGTCTACCTTCACCTTATATACTGTAGCAGCAATGATTCCTTGGACCGTTTTATTTTTATTATTAGGAATGGAGCTAGGAGACCATTGGAGGGATATTAAAGACTATGCAAAGCCCTTTTTGATGCCCATTATCATTATTGCATTTGCATCGATTGGAATTTACTTCCTTTATAAAAAACGCCAAGAAAAGAAATAAACTTCCTTTGCCGCTCCATGCGGTTTTTTCTATTGAATATATTATTCCTTATTATGATGATAGTTGTTAAAATAGATAAAAAAAGATTGATGCCAGAAAGGAATACTATGACAAAAATATTATTGAAAAACGCCAATGTGTACCCGGTTACAGCCTCTGCGTTTTATGGCGATGTTTTAGTGGAAAACGGGAAAATTGCCGGAATCGGAAAAATAGATGTTTCAGGTCCAGATGTTTATGTCATCGAATGTCATAACCATTATTTATTTCCAGGGTTTATTGATGTTCATACACATATTGGCCTGTATGATGAAGGGACAGGCTGGGCAGGAAATGATGCCAATGAAACGGCTGAGCTCATGTCTCCCCACGTTAGGGCAATGGATGGCGTATACCCGCTAGATCCCGCATTTTCTGATGCAGTAAAATATGGGATTACTACCGCTCATATTATGCCCGGCAGTGCAAATGTTATTGGCGGAACAACTTCTGTGATTAAAACAGCTGGGAAGAATATTAAGAAAATGCTTGTTCAGGAAACCGCAGGGTTGAAAATTGCTCTTGGCGAAAATCCGAAGCAAATTCACAGCCAGGGAAATAAAGACTCCATCACCAGAATGGGAATTATGGGAAAGCTTCGGGAAGTATTCTATGAGGCTGCAAGTACAGATCAGCCTGAATCATTACGAACCGCTCCCATTATTCAAGCTCTTAAACGGGAAATTCCTGTTCGGGTTCATGCCCATCGTGCAGACGATATTATTTCTGCTGTTCGATTTGCAGAGGAATTTAATCTTGATTTAAGGATTGAGCATTGTACAGAAGGTCATCTCATTGCAGGAGAATTAGCTGACCTTAATTTAAAGGTATCAGTTGGTCCAACTTTAACAAGACGTTCGAAGGTGGAGCTTAAGAATAAAACGTGGAAAACCTATCAGGAACTGACGAACCATGGGGTAGAAGTTTCCATCACAACTGACCACCCTTATACACCTATTCAGTATTTGAACTTATGCGCTGCTATCGCCGTTCGGGAAGGTTTATCAGAGCAAAAGGCTTTGGAGGGAATTACCATTCTTCCAGCGAAAAATCTCCGAGTGGACAAGCAGCTAGGCAGTATTGAACCCGGAAAGGATGCCGATTTAGTCCTTTGGAGCCATCACCCCTTTCATTTTCTTGCAAAACCAAAATGGACAATGATAAACGGTGTCTTCGAATATACGGAATCGTAAAAAATGTAGAATTTTACTGTTGAAACTTGTTGAAAAAAATTCACAAAATACCTATTCCCTTTTTTATTTTTTTTTAGTATTATACGATAGTAAAATAGTTTTTTATCAATTTTGTAAGATGAATTTTTATATCGGAAACGATAGAATAGGGAAGGCAAATGGTGCGCCACCAGTCATACTGGTTCTAGTGGGTTCGATTCCCACCCCGAAATTTTTTAGCAACATACAAAAAATTTCGAGGGTGGACCGTAATCTCTATTTGGCATGGAGAAGGACTGTCCTCTAATTGGAGGGATAACCTTGCTCAAGAAACGTGATTTTCAAGAATGCCACAGTTTGTATGACTTAATGACACATCCTGATGTCTTCCCATTTGTGCGTCAAAAAGCTTATTGTTATGATGAATTTGTCTTTATGACAAAGCAAACGATCGAAGCTGAAGAACGTGGTGAACTCATTTCACGAACAATACTTGATGAGTGGGGAGCTCCGATTGGAACGATTAATTTGTTTGATATTGAAGACAATGCTGGCTTTTTAGGCACTTGGCTAGGAAAGGCATACCATGGCATGGGCTACAATAAATTAGCAAAGGACGCTTTCTTTCACGAGCTCTTTTATGAAACAGGAATTGACACGATTTTTATGCGGATTAGAAAAGAAAATATCCGTTCACAAAAAGCAGCCGAAAAGCTTCCCTATGTGATTCTTGCCAATGAGTCAAGAAAATCGGTTTATGAACAGCTGAATCTGAATGGGTTCATTTATAATTTGTATGAAATTCCTAAAGATTTATATACATTTGAAGTTCTGCGGCATGGAACTTCTACGGATCAAGGTTCAACACATTTATTGGAAGCTTAATAATAGCAAAAAGCCAATGGAAACCGTTGGCTTTTTGCTTTTTTATTATGGCTAAATTCAATATGCCTATCGTTTAGTCTGTAACTGTTGAATCCATTTCATCCGATTTTTCACTTATTCCCATTTGCCCCATTAGTTCTTCTAATTCTTCATTTGTGAGTGTTTCAAAACGACCATCATGAAACAATACTTGTGTCTGATTTGGATTAATCCTGTTTAAATCAAAGCTCATATTTTCCCACTCCTTATCATTAAGATAAAAGCAATTCTTTATCACATATATTTCGCAAATTAATCCTATTTCATTCATGATTTTTAAAATTTCACATAATTGAAAAATCATTATGCCAAACTAACGACAATACGGATTCCACTTTGTTTTTAAGATTATTTTTAACGGGAATATGATATAATTTCTTTTTTGAACTTAAATTTGGAAGAGGAATCAAAAATGAATCAAACATTTACTAAAAAAGAAAAACTAAAGCAATTGCTAACAATATTAATTCCGATTTTGATTACTCAGCTTGCTATGTATTCGATGAGTTTCTTTGACACGATGATGTCAGGTCATTATAGTTCAAAGGATTTAGCAGGAGTTGCAATCGGTTCATCGCTTTGGATGCCTGTTTATACGGGGCTAAGCGGAATTTTATTATCGATTACGCCTATTGTCGCCCAGCTTATTGGGGGAAGAAAAAAAGGGGAAGTAGCCTTTTCTGTCATTCAGGGGGTCTATCTGGCTGTAATCATGGCCATTCTTGTACTAATTTTGGGTGGCATTGCCCTTAATCCGGTATTAAATGCGATGAACTTAGAGGAGATCGTACATTTGAAGGCATATGGCTTTTTAGCAGCACTAGGCTATGGGATGGTTCCGCTATTCGTGTACAGTGTACTTCGTTCATTTATCGATGCATTAGGGAAAACACGTGTATCGATGTTTATTACATTAATGGCCTTGCCTATAAATGTCATTTTTAACTATTTGCTAATTTTTGGAAAACTCGGATTTCCTGAGCTAGGCGGTGTGGGTTCAGGCTATGCAACGGCTATAACCTATTGGGTGCTCTGTATTATAGCCTTTATTATCGTCCATAAAGCTGTTCCTTTTTCTTCATTTGGGATCTTTCAAAAGCTTTATTCTATCTCTTTTGCAAAATGGAAGGAAATCCTTGTCATCGGGGTTCCTATTGGCTTCGCTATCTTCTTTGAAACGAGTATATTTGCTGCAGTCACCCTATTTATGAGTAAGTTTAGCACAGCAACCATTGCCGCCCATCAGGCAGCATTAAATTTCGCTTCCTTCCTTTATATGGTGCCATTAAGTGTTGCGATGGCTTTAACTATTGTGGTGGGATTTGAAGTTGGGGCAAAGCGATACAAGGATGCGAAGGAATATAGCATAATCGGCATATCCATTGCCGTATTTATTGCTTCTATAGGCGGGTTAATATTATTTTTTACCCGCTCAGAGGTTGCCGGTATTTATTCAAATGATACGGAAGTGATCAATCTTACCGCTCAATTCTTAATCTATGCAATCTTTTTCCAGCTTTCTGATGCCATTCAAGCACCAGTACAAGGAGTATTAAGGGGATATAAAGATGTTAATATTACTCTGATTATGACTTTAATATCCTATTGGGTCATTGGTCTGCCCTTCGGATATTTTCTGGCGAATTTCACGAACTGGGGAGCATACGGCTATTGGATTGGCTTAATTACCGGCTTGGCTGCTGGGGCAATCTGTTTATCAAGCAGACTTGTGTTAATTCAAAGGAAGCCACAAAAGCTTAAAGGAGCATAAGTAGACTACAGATGGGGATCGATCCGGTTCCCCATCTTTTTATTGATTTAATTTCTGAATATCTTTCCCAAAACATCCTTTCCACCGGTTACGGGGATGATGCTGCCTGTTATAAAGTCGGATTTTTCATCGATTAGAAATGTAATGACTCTTGCAATATCCTCACCGGTTCCAGGTCTGCCAATTGGGGTATCGTCATTCATGACATCTGCAGCTTGAAAAATCTCTTTTTCCTTCCAATCGTTTGTGATGTCGCCTGGACAAATCATATTAGCAGTAATTTGATGTTTAGCCTCTTCAAGTGCAATCGTTTTAGTTAATGAGGCAGCACCGCTTTTTGCGGCAGCAAATGCAGATCTGTAAATCCAGCCTGGTGCCGTCTCAACCCGGTCAAAGCCAATGGAGATAATTCGGCCCCATCCTTTTTCCCTCATTTCAGGCAATAATAATTTACATAGATAAAAAAGAGCATTTAAATTTCCATTGATGATGTAATTCCATTCACTAATTGAATAATCGGTTAATACCTTTCTTTCATGCATATAGGGACCGGCATTATGGACTAATATATCGATGCTTGAAAACACGGACAAAGCCTCATTTATAACCTTTTGGCATTCCGCTAAATTTGCGATATCGCCGCCGATGGCGATATTTTTTGTTCCAAATTTTTTAGATAGTTCTTCGGCAAGTGAGACAGCTTCCGCTTTGCTTTTTCGGTAATTGATTACAAGATGAACATCATTTTCAGCCAGCTGATACGCTGTTCTTTTGCCAATGCCTGTTGCTCCCCCTGTTATTAAAGCTGTTTTTCCTCCCACAGAATTACCTCGCAATTCCTTTTATTTTTAAACCCTATATAATCAATATACTATTAAGAACAAATAGGTTATGCAAATGAAATGAAAATCAAAATGCCTATACCCATTTATTTTATTAACGATTAGGCGGGTACCTGCATACCTTAAACCATACGAATGAAAAAAAAGGAAGTGTAAAGATGCAAACAGTTATCAACATATTTAGCTTAAAGGTAAACAGTGTTGCTACTAACGGATCCATTACTATTGGAGAAGCATTTTACAATTCCCCAACCGCAAATACGAAATCACAGGGTCAAAATTCATCCTTTGGCGATTATGCTCCACCGACTGCAGCGATGGAAAATGTATTTATTGATCCAGATGTTAATGATCAAGGGGACATTGCCTCTGTTTCTCCGGTCAATGCCAACCAAATATAAGGATAGTGAACCATTATGCCTTTCCAAATTAATATTTTTAATATAAAAACAAACGGAATTAACAATAATGGAAACATATCACTTGGTCCTACCATTCATAATAGCCATACTGCCAACTCTAAGTTTTTCGGTGCCAACATTGCTTTTGGCGACTTATCCCCTACTACATCGTTTTCTTCAAATATTGTAGGCGATGTAGACGTTAGTGATCAAGACCAAATTGCAAACCCATCTTTACCTGTACAAAACCAGATATAATCATTTGTTAATGAAGGTAAGCATTTCTAATGCAGCTACGAAAGGAGGATTGCTCCATGTTCCCCTGGAACCTTTTCCCATTTAATAAAGATATGAAAAATATGATGAAACAGATGAAGCCGGATGAAATTGATAAATATGTCCAGAATATGATGAATCAAATGTTTCCGCAGGGTATGCAAGGGATGATGCAGCCACAAAGCTTTATGCCTGGCTTTCAAAACGATGCAAAACAAAGCCCTCCATCATCTTCTTCTCTTCCTTCAACCGTTTTTGAGACACATGATAATGTTTTTGTAAGAATTCCGATAAAAAATGAGCAATGGCTAAAGGATATGCGAATTTATCATACTTCCAATCAGATGATCATTGACCATATACCTGATCTTGAAGATAAAACGACCATCATACTTCCAGCTCTTGTGAAAAAAAAGGGATCTACTGCGTATTTTAAAGACGGAATGCTGGAAATAAAAATACCGAAAAACGTTGATATGCAATACTCAGAAATTGATGTTACAGAAATCTTATAATCATGAAAAGGGATGAAAGTAAAAGAAAATGGAAGGAGGAGATTCTGTGGAGATTGAAAAATTGAAACAATGGCTAGATTTAACAAAACAATATCAATCACAAGGATTTTGGAATGAAATTTTTGATCATAACCAGGCTCAAGCAACAGAAGAACTGGCATCTAATTTTTTTTCAAATCAGGATATTTTCCCGCGTTGTGATATGTATGGAACTGATGAATGTATAATCGTTGAAGCAGAGCTTCCAGGTGTCGAAATTGCTGATATTAAAGTATTTCTTCAGCAAAGTGAGCTTATTTTAAGGGGAGAATGTAAAACTGTTAGACCATCATTCAAGTATTATTTAAAGGAAAGACCTAATAGAACTTTTGAAAAAAAGATAACAATACCTGCAGTCATTAATAAACATGAAATCCAGACTCAATTTGATAAAGGAATTTTATCCATTATCCTTCCTTTTAATTATAGTGATGATGAAAACATCCCTATCATGGTAAATAATGATGAATCAGCACCTATAGGTTAAGGATATGAAAAAAAGAGCAGTTAGTCTGCTCTTTTTTTCATGATTATATATTATTTTCCAATAAATTGTTGTGTCCAGTAGTTGCCTTCTGCCACATATCCTACACCGATATGTGTAAAGCTAGCATTTAAAATGTTTTTACGGTGACCATCACTGTTCATCCATGCGTTAACAACTTCTTCAGGAGTGCGTTGTCCCATTGCAATGTTTTCACCTGCTGAACGGTAAGTGATTCCGAATGACTTCATCATATCAAATGGTGATCCGTAAGTCGGGCTATTATGATCAAAATAACCTTTGTTTTTCATATCTAATGATTTTGCGCGAGCAACCTTGCTTAAGTTTACATCAAGCTGTAATGCAGGAATGCCATTTTTCGCACGCTCTTGGTTTGTAAGTTCAACCACTTTTTGCTCATAAGCACTTACAGATGAAGAAGCAGGTGTTGTTGGTGCTTTAGCTTGTTGTTGCTGTACAGGCTGTTGTACTGGCTTTTGTTGTACTGGTTGTTGTTGAACTGGCTTTTGTGCTGCTGGTTGCTGTTGTACCGGCTTTTGCTGAACTGGCTTTTGTACCTGTTGTTGCTGTTGAACTGGCTGTTGAACAAATTGATTATTAAAGCCATTCATATTCCATTGAATATTGTAGTTCTTAAGATATTGTTGCAGAGTGCTATTAATTTGATCATAGTTTATATTAGTAGGTTGTGAGTAATAAACTTTTACTTGTTGAGGCGTTGGGCAATTGGATGCTGCATCTGCCTTATTCACCACTGGATTTGAAACTAGTAATGCTGCCGCTGCTGCTACTGAAAATAACATTTTTTTATTCATCTATTAATTCCTCCCTGATGTGAGTTATTTATGTGCTGTCTTCCTTGCACAATCATCATAACACACGGTTTTTTGTAATATTTCTGGGGGGATTTAACAATTACCTTGTACATGAATAATATAATGCTAGATTAATCACATGAATCTATCAAAAACCCTATAGTTAGCAGGTTTATAAAAAATAGAGTGGAGGATATTTACTTGGATAAATTCTCCTTTAAAGGGAACTACCATAAAGTTGCTCCATAATATTGCTAATAATTCGGTGTTGACAGGTTTTTATGGAGGGAGTTTGTTTTACTATTGTTACAAAAGTGTTACACATATGAAGGATTTATAACTATAGATCGATAATTGGAAGAATAATCCTAACAGTCGTCCCAGTTCCGAGCTCGCTTGTGATCATTAGCTTTCCTCCATGGAGATGAACAATCTTTTCGACAATCGCAAGTCCTAAACCTGTTCCTCCATCCTTTCTTGTCCTTGCCTTATTCACTCTGTAAAATCGTTGCCTTATTTTATCAATATCTTCGGCCGGAATTCCTATTCCTGTATCCTTTATTTCTATACAGCAGTCATCCTTTATTCTATATAGATTAAGACTGATTTCACCTCTATCAGTGTATCGGATGGAATTGTCCATAATATTTTGGATGACCTGTTCAATCCGGCCTTCATCTCCATTAATAATAATATCCGGATTGAGCCGATAATGAAGGTCTATATTCTTATTCTTCATAATGGGTCCATACTTTTGCAGAGAGTTTTCAATAATTTGTGCAAGTGGAAGCGGCATTTTTTCCAAATGGAATTCATCCGAGTCCAGTCGAGAAAGTTCAAGAAGATCGCCAACAAGCCGTTCCATTCTTCCTGATTCGCGATGAATGATACGAACATAACGATCATGATCTTCCTTTTTGGCAATCCCAGAAATTAATGCTTCACTATACCCTTTTACATAGCTTATTGGGGTTCTAAGCTCGTGGGAGACATTGGCGAGAAACTCTTTTTTTCTTTCATCTTCGCGTTGAATGGAGGAAGCCATATGATTAAATGCATGGGCAAGCTGCCCAATTTCATCTGTTGATTGATTGTCGATCTTGATTGAATACTCTCCCTTTGAGACACGCTCAGCAGCAGTCTTCATCTCAAGCAACGGTTTGGTGAGCCTTCGGACAAGGATCGTTCCGAGAGATATCGCAATAATTAAAAATAAAATGGCTGCAATCATCCATAAATACGCAAAGTCTGTCGTAACCTCTGAAATTTTTGCTAGCGGTATATATAAATAAATAATTCCTTCAAGTCTTGGTTCATCCAATAGAGGAATAACGACAGCCATAATTTTCCGATCAAACCGCTCCTCATAACCAACCTTATGTACTGCTTCACCTTTAAGCAGCTGTTCTCTTTCTTTCCCGCTAATCAATGCCTCATAATCGATATCAAAAGGTAAACAGGCACTTAGCTCCCTAGGATTGCTGACAATAAAAATTTCTGATTCAGATTTTGTTCCATACCATTCGATTTTATCTTTTAATTCCTCTGTTAAAGGTCCCCCATCATATTCGCTTGCCAAACGATTTCCTTCCTCTATTAATGAAGTCTCTACATTATTTACATATAGCTTTTCATAAAATAAATAAGAGAGGAGATAGGAATATATAATCGTAATTAAAATGGCTGCTGTAATGGTGAGCCATAGTTTTTTTGTCAAACTATCGCTAAAATTAAACTTCATTGTACAGGCACCTCAAATTTATAGCCTATTCCCCATACAGTCTGTATATAATCCCCGACGCCAAGCTTCATTCTTAATGTTTTAATATGTGTATCAACCGTTCGAAGACTTCCTATATAATCGATTCCCCAAACAAAATCAAGAAGCTGTTCTCTGCTCAAAGCCTGTGATTGATGATCAACGAAACATAGCAGAAGTTCGAACTCCTTTAATGTTAAAGAGATACTTTCCCCTTCAACTGATACTTTTCTCGCCAACCGATCAATAATTATTTTTCCAACTTGGATATATGAGTCAGTTTTTGTTATGCCACTTCTTCGCAGTACAGCATGAATTCTTGCGACAAGCTCACCTGGGCTAAATGGTTTAACTAAGTAATCATCACCACCAAGCTGGAGGGCTTGCACTTTGTCCCATTCTTCCCCTTTAGCTGATAGGAAGATGATCGGGATATTATATTTTTCTCTAATCCTTTTACAAACCACATATCCATCTTCGTCAGGCATCATAATATCAAGAATAATTAAGCTTATATATGTATCCTTTAAGATCGCATATCCCTCCTGCCCATTAGACGCAGAAAAGCAGTGAAAGCCTGAATTCTCCAGATACATTTCAACTAGATGCCTCATGTCCTCCTCGTCATCAATGATAAGGATACTTAGCTTCTCCATTACTTTCTCTCCCTTATTGTCTAGCTCCAGAGCCTAGGGTCTCGCCGACTAAGAACGCCACGTCCTGTGGCAACGTCGGCACTAGTACGTCCTGTACGTCGGAGGTCATAAGCCAATCCAACAAGAAGATTAAAGTACAATCTTCTCGTTGGCTCGTCTTATGCTTGTCGACCCTGTTCAAGGCTCTTCCGCTTTTCTTAACACGATTTGAAACGGCCCCTTTCCTACTTGTATTGTTTTGATTATTTCTAGGGTAGAGGGATCTACAAGATGAATATCATTGCTGTCATAGCCAGCTATCAGTAAATATTGATCGAGTAAAGCCATTTCAAAAGGATTTGCACCAATAATTTTAGAATTGACTACTTTTCCTTCCATATTTAATTTGTAAAGCGTGCTAGTACCATGGCTTAGTGCAAATACATGATGATTATATTCCAAAAAATTCACAGGCATCGTTGGGGCCGGGATTTTGTATTTTAACTCAGCCGTTTCTGAATTGTACACATGAATATCCTTTTCAACCTCATCACCAGCACCGTGTCCGCCAATCCATAGCTCATTTCGATTATCATTTAGCAAAGCTCCCGCGGCTGCTGGGTGGATCTTATAGCTCGAAACATTATTTGTGTTATGCAAGTCAATCACAGTTAGTTTTTCCTTACTGAAGCTTAATACATAAAGTTTTTTATCCTTTTCCGATTCAAGAATCGTTAATGGATTACTTTCTGTTCTAATTTGTGCTTTTTCTTCGCCATTCACATTAAATAATCGGATTTTAGCAAGATTTTGATCCACTAACGCAATATAGGAATTAGTCTGAAGCAGCTTCCCATTGACTATTCCTTTACCAGTTTTCCAGCTATCTATCTTTTTTCCGGCTTTAAGTGAAAATAAATCAACTGTCTCAACCTGTTTTCCAAATAGTAATATTTTATCTCCGTCCGGAAAAATAACGGCGCCTGTATAAGGCTTCTTAAGCTCCCAATCGGTAAGCTTTTTCATATTCTCCATATTAATGAAAGAAACAGTCATATCCTTAATATTGACCGTTGCAGCAATAGAAAGATCTTCTTGAATGGGTGGAATCTTTTGATTCGTGCAAGCTGATAATAATATGGCTGTCACAAATACAAGCAAAAATCGGAATAATATAGGCACAATCTTCCCCTCTTATAATCTTTTTTTAAATATTATATGGCCTATATGTGTTTAATCTGTGAAGTTCATTTTGAAGATTGAACGCTTTTTGTGAACTCCATAAGCTCTAGATGCAATTGAACTAAAGCGATTTTACTTTCGTCAGATAACTCTGATTCGATGATTCTTTTTGTTGCCAAATAATACTTTTCCAGTAATGATTTTCGAACTCTTGGATGAGCGTTTTCATCCTTCAGTTCCCTGACAATAGCTTCCTTTAATATTAATTCCGCAGACTCGTCAGCTAAAAGGGATCGATTTTTCCATAACTTCCGATATTCATCTAATAAATATTGATAATTCATGATTACCTCACCGTCTAATTTTTATTAATTGGTCTTCATCCTTCCATTTTTACATAAAAAAACATGGATATGCAAAAAATAGTTGAAATGATGTTGAAGGGAGATTCGTTAAATTGAGTACACCATATTGCTGTCCGAATTGTAAAACAAACAGGAGCCGCTTTAATATTATCAGACAGATTCCACAACCCGTTAAACTCGACCCGCACACAGGTGATATTGTTGAAGAATTTACAAGCGAAAATTTAAGCCCCTTCCATATGGCATACAAAGGTCCGGAAATCAAAGTACAATGTGGTTCCTGCGGATTAGTTGAAGATGAAAGAACATTTATTAAGTTTGGAGAAAGATAAAAAAACTTGAGGCTATCTCAAGTTTTTTTATTGTAAATCCTCCATAAACCGAACGGTATCTATTTTCCACACATCCGCATGTGAAAAACGCACTAAATATATGTTTCCATTAAAGCTTTTTCTTCCTTTATTTCGAATAATCATATCTATTTCTACAGGGACCTCTAAGTTTAATTCATCAGCCAGATCTTCGACAGGTAAAATCGCCATCCGGTTCAAATTAATATTTTCTATTCTCTTGAGATGCCTTTTCCCTTGCAATTCCTGCAGCGAAAAGGCAGAAATAATGCTAGCATCCTGCTGTTTATACCCTGCTATATATGCACTTATTATTTCATAAGGGTCAGCATTGCCCGCGTATTCATTAAGCTTTCCAGCTGCTTTTAATATCATTAATTTATGCGATAGATCCATAAAGTTTGTCCGATGTGTCGTACTGCCATAAAAATGAATACAAAAGTGGCCGGGAAAGTTATTCTCCAAAGCCCCAGCTCCGTGTGGCATCCCATGCATGGAGGCTGCAATCCATTGCCCTTTATGAATAACGATTATCGCTCTCCTCTTCCAGCTCCATTTTCCATCATAAATTTCCTTCATTATTTTTGTTTCTTTTGATGTTAATGGCTGAACATCAGCATGATGACTGCCGGCTCTTCTTTGTACCTTAAATTTTTTGCCTGACTCTACATCCATGACCGTGAATTTTGAGTACTTAGGCAAAATCTTATTAACTTGATCCCACGGGAGCATTTCGATTTGATCTCCCACCATATTTTCTTTTGCTTGAACATTTGTATCATACGTACATGCTGATAAAAACAGTAGAAATGCAATGAAAAACTTCATTTTCTCCACTCAATTTCTTAGTTTAGTTTCTTATTCCTCTAAGAAAGTCTTCCAAAAAATCAGCCCATGTATTCATTTTCAAACAAAAAAATCGTGTTCATTACACGATTTCATGAGGAGCTTGTTTCTTTTTTCTCTAATATTTCCAATTGGCTTTCTATCTCCTGCCAATTAATCTTTTCGCCGATAAACACTAGGTTAAGGGGCATATTCATATTTTCCTGCAAATAGATAGGCATGCCGTATGAAAATTGAAAGAGAAAAGGATATTTCGAATAGGAAAATTTAATATACCCTTTAATCCGGTACATCGTATCAGGAAGATTTCTCAAAAAGTTTTCGAATTCATCATGATCAACTGGCTTTTCAAACTTATAAACAAAAGAGCTTAACTTTAAATCCTTCTTTACATGTGAATTCACTGAACTGCCTTTTGTACTAAATGATAAGTTCTGTATATTCGCGATTGGTACTTTTGAGAATGCTGTTAACACGGAAAAAGCATGTGAATTTAACGCCTGTATTTCCATTGTTAGTTTTGCTTGCTCTGCTTCAGTTAATTGATCGGTTTTGTTTAACAAAATTAAATCGGCATGCCGGACTTGTTCCATTAATAATTGCTGTACTTGAGGACTTAATATTTTCCTGTTAAGCCATCTCATTCCATCAACGACTGATATAATACCTTTTACATGAATTTTATCAGCGAATAACGGAGAGAGTACTGCATCTAATACTTCAACCGGGTGGGCGGCGCCTGTTGCCTCTATATAAATGACCTCAGGTTTTTCAATCACTAGCAGCCCTTGAAGCTGAGCCTCTAACTTATCCTGAATGGAGCAGCAAATACATCCATCCAGCAGTTCTTTAAGTGGGACATCCTCTTCAATTGCATCTGAGTCAATTGATACCTTTCCGAGTTCATTCATCATAACTGCTACTTTTCGATTTTGCTTCTTTTCCTCGATTAATAGCTGTTTCAATAAGGTTGTTTTTCCGCTTCCCAAAAACCCCGCCAAAACATATATTTCCGTCTTCATCATGTAACTTCCCGCTCTCTCCTATGATCTTCATAGATTTCTATGATCATTTCTTGTAATTTTTTCTCTAAAGCATACATGTTTAAATTCATTAAATATCCTACTGGATGAAACATTTCCATCTTGCATTTCCAAATCGGAATATAGCCATTAGGATAATATACCCCATTTTTTTCTACACCTATTTCTAAATAGGACTGATAGCTATCTAAAAATAAATCTTCCTTTGATGCAGATTTTCCTTTTTTTTCACGAACTAGCTCAATCATTAACGATTCAGACAGTATACGAAAATCGCCTTCATACTTTCCTTGAAGCATACTTCCCACATTTTCGCATTGTTCCTCAATTCTAGCTACCTCTTGCTTAATCTGTTCATTAAGGTGAACAATTTGTTTCAAGAAATCACCTCTTCACACTATACCTAAAGACACATTTTATCTGATTTGCTTAAACGTTACAATTGTAACGACCTGATAATAGGGAAAGCGGGCATTAGCCCGCTTTTTTATTTTTCATGTAAAAAACCCTTAATTGCTGCTTCATTTTCCACAAAATCCAATTGTAAAACGGATCCTGCATGCCGATAGTGTTTATTTTCAAAGCTATTCGAAATCGGTACTCTTAATGTTTGAATATCATTAACTGGATTTAAAAGAAAGCTGGCACCAAGGGAAATGGCCTCATCGAATTTCAAGTCGGTTTCAACGTGATGCATCGTGTGCTTAATCATTTCTGGGAATTTTGCAATTCCATCAATAGTGGCAAATTGTTTAAAGGCTTGATCCTTCAATGAAATGAGAACCTCCTGCTGTCTATTCACCCTTCCAAAATCACTCATTTCATCATGCCTAAATCTTACGAAGGACAGAAGCTCTTCACCGTGCAGTTTTTGCTTTCCTGGCTTTAAACTCAAATTCATATCGTCAATCATTGCTTGAGAAACCTCAACCTCAAGACCATCTGGCGCAATCGTGTTCATCATGCTAATAAATCCTTTAAAATCAATGACGGCCATATGATCAATAGTTACTCCGAAGTTTTGTTCAACCGTTTGTTTAAGCAAATCCTTCCCGCCTAAATAATAGGCATGATTGAGCTTGCTATAAGTCATTGGATGAATTGGAATTTTCACATAGCTATCTCTCATTAAGGAAACAAGTTTAATTTTTTTATCTGCTGGCTCATATCGAGCAAGCATAATCGTATCTGACCGTGAATTTTCTTCTCCCCTGCTATCAACGCCAATTAATAAAAAATTCTTTGGCTCTTTTGCCATTTTTAACGGCTCTGATGGAATTGGTGGAATGTTTTTTTCAATTACTTTTTCTATCACATTCATCGGTCTAGGATGACTATCTTCTTTATAGTTTCTTTCGAAGGAAAAGGACGTACATGCGGTTAGAACACCACAAAGGAAAAATAAAATGATCCATCGTTTAATCAACACATCACCTCTTTACATAGAGCACATATATTACAAAAGTGGAGCAAATCTTAGACTGCCTTAATTTCATTGTTGGATTGTAGGAATGTTTCTATACCCGGTGTGTTTTTCTAATGCAAAAAAGCACTCTCAGCTGAAAGTGCTTTTCACAAAATTATTTATTTCCTAGCTGTTGCTTCAATATTTCCGAGGCTTTTTGAATTTGGGTATCATTTTTATTTAGCATTTCTCTTACATTTTCCATTAATTTCACAGTTGAACTTCCGGCTAATACACCGTCGACCTCAAGATTTTCGGCAGCCTGGAATTTTTCAACTGCAGACTTTGTTTGTTCATCAAAGAATCCATCTTCTCTCCCTGGGTCAAAGCCAATCGCTTTAAGCATTTGCTGAGCAACCTTTACTTGTGGAGAAGAAGAGCTTAACTTTAATTCTTGATCCGGATCAATGACAGGCAATGAAGCATAATCTGGCAGAGTTACTTCATAATCAGGATTAATCCCTTTTTTATGTATCCAATTGCCATTCGGGGTTAACCATTTCTCCGTTGTAAATTTCAAGTTGGATCCATCTGCAAAATCCTCTGCACGCTGCACCGTACCTTTTCCAAAAGACTTTTCGCCAACTAAAGTAACATTTGCTGACTCTTTCACAGCACCAGCTAGAATTTCAGAAGCGCTTGCGCTTCCTTTATCAATGACAACAACTAGGGGAATATTTGGGCTTTTTGACCCTTTAGACTTAACTTCCTTTCGATTTCCATTTCGATCCTCAACTTGGAAGATGTTTTTCCCTTCAGGTACAAAAAGACTGGAAATCTCAATTGCCCGTTCTAAAAGGCCGCCAGGATTATGCCTTAAATCAAGTACAATTCCCTTCATTCCTTGACCTTGTAATTCATTTAACGTTTCGATTAATTCCTTTGTCGTATTTTCGGAAAAAGAAGTGATTTGGACCTTTGCAATGCCATCCTCTAGCATCTCGCCATATACAGTCTCAATCGGAATCGTATCACGAATAATCGGAACAGATAACGCTTCCTCCATACCCGGTCTTTGAATGGACAGCTCTACCTTTGTCCCTTTTTTCCCTCTTATTAAAGTAACTGCCTCTGTTGCACTCATTCCTTGAATACTCTTTCCATCAACCGAAAGTACTTTATCATTCGGTTTTAAACCAGCCTTTTCAGCTGGAGAGCCTTTAATTGGAGTCACAATAACAATGAATCCACCTTGCTCCTGTATTTCAGCACCAATTCCTTCAAAAGACGAGGAGATACTTTGATGAAAGCTTTTTGCCTCATCTACTGTCATATAATCCGAATAAGGATCATCGAGCGCATCAACCATGCCATTTATGGCGCCATTGACTAATTTATCTTGATCAACTTCCTGAAAATAGCCGTTGTTCAATGTATCAAATGCCGCATATAGCTTTTCAAATTCTTTACGGTCGAAAGCACCTTGATCTACAGCCTTTTCGTTGCCAAAAGCAAGTGCAAATGCTGTAACCCCTACTGATAAAAAGACAATTGCAAACACGAGCATGACAAAATGGAAATTTTTCATGCGGATAAAGCCTGCATGTTTAACCGGTGGTTCTTGATTGACATCTTTATCTTGCAAAACCTCTCACCACTTTCATTACCAAAGTTTCTCTGTGAAATCCTTAATGAATAGAATACCATTACTCTAATAAAAAGCACAAAGAAAATACATAAAACGAATATTAAAAATAAAAAAGAAGTCAGACAACGTCTGACCTCCCCACTAGATTTTCTTCACAATTTCAAAGTATTCTTCTAATGTAAGCTGTTTATCAAAAATTACAGCTGCGGCTTCCTTCCCTACATACCGGAAATGCCAAGGTTCAAATTTATAACCGGTGATTTCTTCCTTCCCTTTAGGGTAACGAAGGATAAAACCAAATCGATGGGCATTTTCAGCAGCCCATTTTCCTTCCACCGTTTCACCAAATTGCTCCGTTAATTCAAAGTTAGCACTTTGACTGGATATATCCATAGCTAATCCCGTTTGATGTTCGCTGCTTCCTGGAATGGCTACCGCCTGTATGGCCTTTTCCTCACCGTATTTGCTTACTTCTGCATCAAAAACGGCCCTCTGCCTGTCAAATGAACGATATCCAGATACGGCGAATAAATGTATATCTATCTTCTTTGCTTCTGTAAACATTGCTTCAAGCGCTTTAGCTGCTTCGTCCCGTAAATAAGCTTTTTCAATATCTTGTTCGCCAAAGGAAAACAAAACAGCTGGCATGATTAAATCCGCTGGGGCATACCCATCCGGAAGAGAAAATTGTTTGTTTACTAAAACCATATGATTCGTTGGATTTTGAATAATCCGCTTTCCATCAACAGTCATTATTTCATTAAAATAATTTGCTTCAAGAGAAGGAATTTCACTTTCCTTACTGTTATCCTTATTGGCGCTTCCGCCTTCCTCTTCCTTAACCGTACCTTTTTCTGGTTGCTTGATTTCATCCAATGCTTTCTCTTCCTTTTGCAAAAAAGGAATCTTCTCTAAATATGGCTGAATCTGATTGCAGCCTGAAAGCATAATGGACGATAAAGCGGTTAATACAACAATCTTTTTCATTTTTTCACCTATCTTTGATTACTTTTACCGCCTATTATTTTAACATGAAAAAGAGGTTTTTTCAGAGATAGTTTTTTACCATATTTTTTTTAAAAAAAGAACCGGTTCATACTTTCGAACCAGTTCAATTCTATTTTTATTCTTTTATCGCGGCTTCTAGAGCCACTTCAATCATTTCATTGAAAGTTGTTTGTCTTTCTTCAGCAGTTGTTTCCTCGCCGGTTAAAATATGATCGCTAACCGTTAAGACTGACAATGCTTTTCGATTAAATTTCGCCGCTAACGTATAAAGAGCCGATGTTTCCATCTCAATAGCCAAAATTTGATATTTTGCCCACTTTTCTAATTCAGAATTATCGTTGTAGAACATGTCAGCTGTAAATACATTTCCGACTTTAAGCTGAAGTCCTTTTTCCACGCCTGCATCATAAGCGCGTTTCAGTAAATCAAAATTAGCTGTCGGAGCAAAATCGACGCCGCCGAATGTAATCCGATTCATTTGAGAATCTGTTGATGCGGACATCGCCAGGATCACATCCCGCACCTTTACATCCTTTTGCATAGCCCCACAAGTACCGACACGAATTAAATTTTGAACATTATAGCTCTGCATCAGTTCATTAATATAGATGGAGATTGATGGGACCCCCATACCTGTTCCTTGAACAGAGATTGGATGGCCCTTATATGTACCTGTAAACCCAAACATATTTCGAACTTCATTATAGCATTTTGCATTTTCTAGAAAAGTTTCGGCAATATATTTTGCACGCAACGGATCCCCAGGCAAAAGGACTGTTTCAGCTATCTCATTTTCTTTCGCACCAATATGTATACTCATTCATTAAGCCTCCCAAATTTTCTCGAAGGGTAAAAAATCCCTACACCACTATATCATAATATATCCCAGCATTAAAACGTTCTATTCCTTCAGCATGTTTTTTGGGCTTACGGGAAAGCTATCTTTAGCCGAATTTAGGAGGTGTTGATTAGTGGCACAGGAAAAAATCAGTAAAAAACTTAGACAGGCTGTTCAACACGCGAATGAAACAAACCCAACATCAAGATCAAATACTGAGCCTAATACATCTAAAACGGTAAAAACAATTAGTAAGAATTAGAGGGGAGCGCTTCGCAAATGGGTAAAAAACATCGAAATCGAATCAATTCACCCAAAAAAAATAATCATATTCCGAAAGAAGCTATTATCGCCGAACAAGAAGCTCACGGGAAAGAATTCACTGCTCAAGGAAGGAAAAATGGTCCTGGTTCAAACATTGAATAAGGAGAGCATGCGCTCTCCCCCAACTACCTAATATGAATACGATTAATCTGCTGCCATCCACCCGGTTTTAATTGAAAATAATATTGCCCTTTCCGCCCTTCATCAATATACAAAATATCCCCTGTTGAAATAAATCTTCCATTAAAATCACTAGGTATTCGGTCATGAACATTAAATGTCGAAAAGACTGAATAGATGCATTCATCATGGTCAGATGCCTGCACCGTTAATCGGTAAACTTGTCGATACCCTTTGCTTTGTCGAAATTCAGGCGTTTGAAATATCGTGACATCGTATTTCTTCTTTTTTATCCTAGTTAATTCTTTTATCATCTTTATTCCTCCTCAAGAAATAATTTATTTCCCATGTATTGATAAGATGGAATATTTTAAGTAAAATATAATTAAATATTCAAACATTTCAGATAGCCTACACTTTCTATTGGATACTCCCTTTGTCGTTTCCTTCATCAAAAAACTACTACTTTTGTCGAACAAAAGGATATTTCTAAAGAAAGCGCTTACATATCAGGAGATAGTTTCATATAATATATAAAAACATGATAAAGGGGGCTTTGAAATGATCCTAACTTCGCCTATTAAAAGACCTGTTTTAACCTGCATCTTTCTCGGTCTTTGGTTAGTGACTTCTAACATATTTTATTATCTGCAGCCACTTCATCCATTCAAGTCTATTGCTCATCGGGGTGCCTCCTATTATGCTCCTGAAAATACAATAGCTTCCTTTCAAAAAGCGGTTGATCTTGGTTTTGATTATATAGAGCTTGATGTAAGACTTAGCAAGGATGAGCAGCTAGTTGTTATTCATGATGAAAATGTTAAAAGGACTACTAACGGAGTCGGTTATATCGGTGATTTGACAGTGAAAGAATTGAAAATGCTTGATGCAGGATCTTGGTTTTCTAAAGATTTTAGCGATGAAAGAATTCCACTGCTTGAAGAAATACTCTATCTCTTTGGTAAAAAAATTGGCATTTTAATTGATGTAAAGTCTCCTGATAAACAGCCGGGAATGATCGATATTCTATCAAATATATTAAACGACCATATTCAAAATGGGCTGGATCCTGAAACAGTAAAAGTTCAATCCTTTAATTTTAATGAGCTGAAACAATTAAAAGAACTTGTACCTGATATCGCAACTGGACTATTATTGAACAAGCCTTTAGATTTACTGCAATTGGCATCATATCGGCCTTATGCCTCTTTCCTATCTATTCATCACCAATTATTAACGAAAGCCTTTATAAGTAAGGCGCAATTACTAGGGTTTGATATTTTTTCCTGGACAATTAAGAAGCAATACCAATTTCCAATTATGCAGCGATTAGGCGTACACGGCATTATTTCTGACGAAGAATTTAGAAAGCCGAGCTACAAGTTTACTAGTTTTATTTCTCCCGTTATTAAAGAATAGAATATTTTCTCAAAAAAAATGAGCCCTGTCTTTGATCATAGGTCTCATTTTTTTGTGTATTAAATTATGAGTATTGCTGAATAATCGATTGAATTCTTTGTTGCATTTGCGGCATATCCGCCCGGTTGACAGAGAATCGCACATGGGTTTCATCCATGTTGAGTGCCTCGGCAAATAGGCTTCCTAATCCTCTTACTTTCCTGTCAACCTGCATTAATATTTCAATTTCATTGCTTGAAATTCGGAAAAAGGTAATTTCTAATTCATCCAAACGCCCGCGGAATGGACCGGAGGATGGGACAAATTCAAATTCCTGAATAAATGGCAATCTGCTGCGAAAACGGCTAGATGCGTATTCACATTCTGCTTCCCTCAACCGAAAGCCTAAACTGCTTATTGCTTGAAATACGGAATCCATAAGGTCGTTCGGTACAACTCGAAGATAATCTTTATCTGTAGGATCAACAGCATTTTTAATATCCAGACCTGTCGAAACCCATACCTTAGCCTTTCCGATCGAAAGTGGAGTATCTAATGGAAGGATGAAGGAAAATGGGATTTCTTTACGTTCATTAGCCCTGAGATTAAATGATGCAGTAATTTGAAAACGGTCAACTAAGCCTGTGACTGTGTACTTTTTATCATCTGACTCCTTCAAATAAGTTGTGTGAATTGACAAGTAAATAGCATCAATCTTTTGTTCTACATTTCCTCCCCGAATTTCAACAACCCCTTTAATTTCACCGCCTGGAGTGACTGTATCCTGAACTAGCTTCGTATCGACCTTTGCTGCCCCAATTCCAACACTTGCCAAAACTTTATTAAAAAATGACATTCCATTCTCCTCCTTTATTAAGTAGCTCAATCAAGAATAATACGAAACATTTATTTTAAAGGTTTCATAAATTAAAAATTATTTCGGAAATCTTTTATAACAACCAACATGATTGATTGGGTAATGTTACAATAATGATAATTGAGCAAAATATTCAATAAATTCTTTTATAGATTGGAGATGATCTTTATTAACAAGAAGCTTTTTATTACGCGAAAGCCTCCTAAGCATGTGTTAGATTATTTAAATGAGAACTTTCAAGTGGATATTTGGGATTCAGAGGATGAGGAAATACCAAGAGAGAAATTACTTGAAATTATCCATCAATATGATGGTTTGCTTAGTTTACTTACCGAGAATATCGATAAGGAAGTGCTGGATCAAGGCAGCAACCTTAAAGTAATTAGCAATTTAGCTGTCGGCTATAATAATATTCATGTAGAGGAAGCTAGTCTTCGTGGAATCATGGTTACAAATACACCCGGTGTATTGACTGAAACGACAGCTGATCTTACATTTGCGCTTCTGCTTGCAACTTCAAGAAGATTGATTGAAGCTTCCAACAGCTTACGTGAAGGAAATTGGAAAACATGGTCGCCCATGTATCTAACTGGAATGGATGTAAATGGATCCACATTAGGGATTATTGGTTTAGGCGAAATTGGAGCAGCTGTAGCTAGAAGAGCGAAAGGCTTTAATATGAACATTTTATATAATAGCAGAACACCTAAGCCGTTATTAGAAGACGAACTTGGCATTCAATATGCTGACCTCTATACATTATTGCAAACATCGGATTTTGTTTGTGTACTTACACCCTTTACTAAACAAACTAAGAATATGATCACATTAAAAGAATTGAAACAAATGAAAAAAACCGCGATATTAATCAATACAGCGAGAGGCGGCATTGTAAACGAAGCGGATCTCGTACAAGCTTTATCGGATGGAATGATTTGGGGTGCGGGACTGGATGTTTTTGAGCAGGAACCCATCCCTACTGATCATCCCCTGTTACAGTTCACCAATGTTGTCACTCTTCCACATATCGGAAGTGCCAGTATTCAGACGAGGACGAAAATGTGGGAGCTTGCCGCGAGAAACTTAACAGATGGCTTACAAGGAAAAAAGCCTCCTAATCTTGTGAATCAAGAGGCCTATCAATCAAAGGAATAGATTTTTCATTATGTAATACAATATAATTTTCGCTTTTAGCTAAAAATGACGAGAGCTCTCGTCATTTTTTCTATATTAGTCTTGGTCAATTTCTTCATCGATAATGCATTTTTGCAATAAATAATCAAAAACGATATCAGCTAGTTCCTCTAATTCATTTTCAGCAGGCACAAAACCTCTTCTTGTTAGCTCATGAAAGAAAAAATCTGCTATTTCCTCCGTATCAATAATAACCTCAATTTCTTTCATAGCATCGCCCCCTTTTTAGAGAATGTATGATGTTCTCCTAAATTTCATGCTAACATTAGTCATTTTCAAGTAAGCTCTTCCTTTAAATTTATTTTTTCCTCTGACATTTTTATTGGTGACAAGCATATATATGACCTTAAGAAAAAGTTTTGGTGCTTAATACTATCATTGGAGGAGAACATATATGAGTATTTCTAGATTAGCTGCAGCAATTAAAGAGGATGTAAACAATGAGGATAGCATCATTATTCAATGTTACGGTCTAGTTTTAAAAGGCATGTTTAAAATCATTCTATTTCTGGGTGTTCCCTATCTTGCCTATCTATTATTCATGTTTGGCCTTCAAGGCTAAACGGTGCTCTTTCCATCATTACTGGAAATCTGTTTTAGTTTTCTGACAATAACCCGCATAATATGTTTATATTCCTCATCTCGAAACATTTCATATAGAATTCGGTAGTCATTATATATATCTAATAAACCATCAATCAATAGTTTTCTTTCACGAATACTAGCCAGTATTTCTTTTTCAGTTTTTCGGAAATTGGGGGCCGCTCCTTTTTGTTCTAATGATGTAGGCAATTTTTCTTTTTTATTCAGCAAATATAACAGCCCTAGCTTTTGGATGAAGGCATCTGCGCTTTCTGCATCAGCAACAATGGTTAATTCCTCTTCCCCGGCCTCCAGCCATTCACCATCGCTAATTCTCGTGAGCTCATATATGATATCCTCCCAAGCATCTTCCTTATAGCGCCAAATCTCTGTCCGGAATCCTACTACCTTAAACAGATCTGATCCATAGCCTTTGACTTGAACTAAATCGCCGAAAAAGTATTTGTATTCTATATCGATATGCTCCTTCTCGATGATTTCTCCTTCAAACTCGGAAAGCATTTTGAGACTGGACTCCATAAAAAGCCCTTCACTTTTATTCACCTCATATACATACATCCCATCAAGCCATTTAACATCTGTTATTTTCCCAACTGTTCCATATATAGTGATCACGACTGTATCACCGATATTATATTTTGACTTTTTCCTATCGCTCATTTCCTCCATCCTTCCAGGTGTGAGTCGTGAAATTTAATTACGATATTATATGCAAGGATAGGAAAAATCGGTCCGTATTAAGGAAAACTGATTAAAAATGAATAGAAAGCGGATTGCCAAACTCCCAACCCAGAATTTAAATGTCGTTGGCTTTATTTCTCTGCGCTGGTGATTACTTCGTACATCAAGGCTTGTTCAATAAAACCGACGACTATTTAGTTTTTACACAAAAAAAAGGCAACCCCAAAAGAGTTACCATGCCTATCCTTCTGATATTATATATAATTCCCATGCTTCATCAAAAACTGCCATTCCGTCCATGTATCCGCCATTTAACTCTAAATATAAGGTAATTTCATGATAATCTGATGATGTCTTTGGAAAGTCGTGATCTAAGTATGCGTGATTAGCAAAACGGCTAATCCGATCCTTAGGGGATGGATGCCGATATTTCATTAAAAAATGGTAAAATGTTTTTGCCATAATGACCGCCTCTTTAGAAATAAAATAAATGATTGCTTATATATCGTATTCATACTATACGCGATAATCGGAGTTTTCGTCCACAAAAAAAGCAACCCAATTAGGTTGCTCTTCCTATGTGTATATTAAGTTATAACTTCTAAGCTGATTAAGCAGTTATTGATAGCGTGATGATTTAGCTAATTCAGTCAGAATCCAAATAATATTAAACATTAATATCGCCACGGTAATCGGAACAGCCTGCAGCCAGTTTTTCCCATAGTTTTCTTTGATCACACCAGCATAAAATCCACAGAAAAATAAAGCAAACATAGCAACTGCAAGCATAACCATTAAAGTTAGTTGCATCATACTTACTTCCTCCCTAAGTAAATGAATATCCCCTATATTCATTATAAAGAGAGAGGAAACGAAGTTTGTGAATAAAACGTGAATTCTTTGTGAATTATGATATAAATCACAATTACGTAAAGAGACTTTTGATTTGTTAAATAGATGATGGAGAATGGATAGTGATGTGTGGAGAAAACTTCATAGTGCTCGTTTTTACTGGATCTCCACCAAAATGCGTGTAGGAGAACCTGTTAAAAAAGGATATCTAAAAGTTATATGACAAAAGGCACCCATTTCAGAGTGCCATTCATCCATTAGAAAACTCACTAAGAAGAAAAATCAAAATAATTTCTTTTCAATAATCTAGGCTGCGCCATTAAATTTGTAAATGTGGTTTCTTGGCCGATTTCCTTTGTATTGATCAGAAATAATTGGTCATCAATTTCTTTCACTAGCTGATCTGTTTGGTATTCCATCTGACAGTCCCGACAAAAGACGGTTGGGACCTCACTAATTTTTATCGCTCTTGAACCATCGGGCAGTTCCCAATAAACATCCCCGTTTGCGGTTTTGATCTTTTCACTATCACACCAGGCACATGTTTCCTTCACGATATTCCCCCCTTATTCACTGGCAATTGCTTTTATATCTGAATCAACAGGTTTTGGCTTCACTTGCTGCGCCATGAACTTCTTCTCTTTTAGCTGATCCCGTTTTTCCCGTTTATCTTTTAACGATGCATGTGATGGATCATGCTCATATTTTTCTCGGCGCTCAAGTCGTACTAAACCTTCTGGTACTAGGTTAAATTTCTGATCATTCATCAATCCAGCAATCCCCACATTCGATTGTTTCGCTTCCATATCTGGATAAATTTCTTTGAAGTATCCCTCCGCACGCCCCGGCACATAGTTCTCTGGTTCTGGATAAGTCGTAATTACCCCCTCAAAATTTCGAAGCACTACCTTATTAGCACTTTGCGAAATTAAATAGTTAGGCTGAAGAGCTATTTTTCCACCGCCTCCAGGTGCATCGACGACAAAGGTAGGTACGGCATAACCTGATGTGTGCCCGCGCAGTCCTTCAATAATCTCAAGCCCCTTTGAAACCGGAGCACGGAAATGGCCGATTCCTTCGGACAAGTCACATTGGTAAATATAATATGGACGGACTCTAATTTTTACGAGGTCATGCATGAGTCTCTTCATAATTGGTACACTGTCATTTATTCCAGCCAGTATGACAGATTGATTGCCTAGTGGTACACCAGCATTGGCGAGCATTTCACAGGCCCTTTTCGAATCCTCTGTTATTTCAATTGATGTATTGAAATGAGTATTCAGCCAAATCGGGTGGTATTTTTTCAAAATATTGCAGAGGTTTTCGGTAATTCTTTGTGGAAACACAACTGGCGCTCTAGTGCCAATTCGAATAATTTCAACATGATCAATTTCGCGCAGGTTTCTTAATATATATTCCAAAATATTATCATTTATCAAAAGCCCGTCGCCGCCAGATATGAGAACATCTCTAACCTGTGGCGTATTTCTAATATAGTCGATCGCTGTATCCAGCTGTTTCTTAGGGACGCCCATTCCAATTTGTCCGGAAAAACGGCGTCTCGTACAATAGCGGCAATACATAGAGCATTGATTAGTCACAAGAAAGAGAACACGGTCTGGATAACGATGCGTTAGTCCGGGAACTGGGGAGTCCTCATCTTCATGGAGCGGATCCTCCAGGTCATACTTCGTTTTGTAAATTTCCTGTGAAATGGGTACTGATTGCATCCGAATCGGGCAGCGTGGATCATCTGGATTCATTAATGAAGCATAATAAGGTGTAATATTTAAGGGAATAGTCTTCGTAGAAATTCTTACGCCTTCCTCTTCCTCAGGTGTAAGATTAATAACCTTCTTTAAATCATCAACCGTACGAACAGTATTTGTTAATTGCCATAACCAATCATTCCATTGCTCCTCAGTAACATCCTTCCAAAGCTCAATATCCTTCCAATGACGATCAGGCTTATATAAAAATGATTTCATCGTACTCCTCCTCAAAAAATGTCTTATTAACAATTATGCAAGTACTGTGCCAAATTAGAAATTCCTCATACAATTTATGCCTAATTCGCTTAATACGTCCTGTATTAATAAGGCTTTGAGGTATTGATTTTTTTTAAGGGGGGAATTTTCCAGGAAAAAAGGCAAGAAAAAATGCCGAAAATCCGGCATTTATTAAGGAGATGATTAAGGCTAGTAAACCTTATTTATTTCGAGCTTGATCATCTTGTATTGTAAGGTTTGTCTGGGAATGTCCAAGAGCTTTGCAGCCTGCTTAACATTCCCATCTGTTTGCTTAAGAGCGTCTAGAATAAGCTTTTCTTCCAGCTTCTGCAAATGATCTTTTAACGATAAGCTATGATTTTTCTCGTCTATTTTCAATGTGCGGAGGTTTTGCTTCATCATTACAGGGAGGTCATCCGTGGTCAGCAAATCTCCTTCACAGACATTCATCATGTATTCAATGGCATGCTTAAATTCCCTAACATTCCCCGGCCATTTATAGGCAAGGAATTGTTCAAGAACTTGATTGTCAGCACCTTTAACTGTTTTCCTTAATACCTTATTAAACGATGAAACAAAGTGGTCGAGAAGATGTATAATATCCTCTTTCCTTTCTCTTAGTGGAGGCAATCTGAAGGTTAATACATTTATTCGATAGAAAAGATCACTCCTAATTTGCTGATTCTCCATAGCTTTTTGAGGGTGGATATTCATTGCAGCAATAATTCGAACGTCAACAAAGGTACTCTCTGTACTTCCAACCCTTCTCACATGCCCATCTTCCAAAACACGGAGAAGCTTTGCTTGGAGCTCAATTGGCATCGTATGAATTTCATCTAAAAAAAGCGTGCCACCATCAGCAAGCTCAAATAAGCCAGAACGGTCAACAGCACCAGTATAACTGCCTTTAGATGTACCGAATAATATGCTTTCCAGCAATGATTCGGGAATGGCCGCACAGTTCTGAGCAATGAATGGACCGTTTGCTCTTAAAGATACATGGTGAATTCCTTGTACAAATAATTCCTTTCCAGAGCCGCTTTCACCAAAAACCATGATAGGGGAGTCTGATTTTGCCAGCTTCTTAGCCTCATTTTTAACTTCATTAAGCTCAGGACTCACAGTTAAAAGATTGTCCAGTGTGTATTGTGTGCTGCTTGAAGATTTTCTTTTGCTCTTCGAAGCAGTCTTCATCTGTTTCTGTAAATCAATCAAGCTCTCAGAAAGGAGCTTTAGCCTGGAATAGTCTTTTGCTATTTCAACAGCCCCAACTGTTTTCCCATTTACTCTAATAGGCAATGTTGTATTGATCGTATCGATTTGGCGGCCATGGGCATTGACATATGACTGTGATTGATTATAAATGGGCTTATTTGTTTTGATGACTTTTAATAGTGTACTTGTCTGTTCAGTTAATGAAGGAAATGCCGTTAACAGCGGTTTTCCTAATACTTCATCTACATTCATTCCATCATGCTTTGCGGCAATTTCATTATAATAAATAGTTTCCCCGTCTATATCTACTACATGGATTCCCTCATCAATTCCATTTAATATCGCAGAGAGAACCTCTTTTGATTTCACATGTATTTCAGTGATCCTCATCCCCTCCCTGCTAATATATATGTTCAAGTGCCTAAAATTAGGCTTTTTGCTGCCGAAAACATGGCATTTTCTTTTTACAACACCTGAGAATCATATAAAATTCATCTATTTAGAGATAGGTCCTTCACCCATACATTCATATCTTCAAGTTTGTCAAAAATATAGCAATTATTAGTCAGCCTGCCCCGATAGCAGTAGCCAAGCTGATGAAGTGCTGCATTCATTCCGAACGATAAAGCCCTTGCAATTGAATAGGCACAATACACCCCATTAGACTTCAATTCATTTTCAAGCTTTTCTAATAAAATTTTCATGAGACCATGTTTTCGATGTTGAGGCAATGTTGCACAATCAGTTACTTCTGCATTTTTGTAAAAGTCATTCACTTCAGCAGATGCAGCACTGACAACCTTGCCATTGATCAGGAAGCCATAATAAATTGTTCCTTCCTTCATCGTTTCAATAATATATTTTGGATCATTAAGCGGTGTTGGATAAATTTGAAACACTTCTTCATAAAGAGCTGCAAGAGGTTCCGCATCTTCTATGGTTAGCTTTTTAAGAATATATTCCTGTGGCGGTTTCACTGGCTTTAAGTATTGTTCAAGCTTCATAACGTTGTCTGATATGGAATCTTCTTTAAGCCACTGAACGCTTGTCCTTCTCTCGGTTGTATAATATTTGCAGAAAAAATACATATCAGAGCCTAGAAAATAGCCGTCAATCATCGCTTCACACATATAACCGCACTTCATCAGCAAGGGGAATTGTTCACTTCTTCCTTTCAGAATCAATTTTTCCGCTTGCAGCTCTTTTGCCATTTCTTCAGCTTTTTCTGCTCCTTGCAAAACATCTCCATATAAATCATCTACGCGGATTCGTTTATTAAACAAATCTATATAAACCTTCATCGTAAAGTTCTCATTCTTAATCAATTGCACATCCGCAATTGATTCCATAATCCATCCCTCATTTCATTAAAGGGGCCCAGGGGACCCCTCTTTTATTCTGTTTCCTCATTAATCCCACACCAATTAATGATTGATAAGGCAATGATTTCTGCCGCTTCAAATATATCATCTATGGAAATATACTCATTTACATCATGAGCGGCGGCAGTTACTCCTGGACCAAATACAACGACAGGCGTGTTGCCTACAACAGATAGGATTCCGCCATCGGTTCCCCAAGGAGATGCCTCGATAATCGGTTGTGTTGTTTTTACTTGTTCGAATGCATCTGAAATTGTTTCCATAAGAGGATGTTTATCTTCTAAATTCCCTGGCAGCCATCTGCCGCCAAACCATTCGACTTTCGGCGGATTTTCACTTAGCCACTGATCGTTGCTGACCACTTCCATTAAGGCATCTGCCAGCTCATTCTCAGCATCTGCCATTTGTTCATGTGGAGCGACACCCATTCTTCCTTCAATGACCGCTATGTCAGGGACAGAAGATGGCCATTCACCGCTGTGAATTTTTCCAATATTAATCGGAATGGGGATCGGGATATGTTGATATAGCGGATCTGTTATTTTCTCATTTCTTCGTTTCTCTAATTCTTGTAATTTATGAATGACGAGCACCATTTTCTCTATCGCACTAACCCCTTCATACCTAGTCCCGCCATGCGCTGAACGGCCTTTTACTGTAATGCGAAACCACATCGATCCTTGTTGTTTTGGAAAGAGCTTCATATTTGTCGGTTCAGGGATTATGGCACCATCTGCCTTGTACCCTCTTAACACAGCTGCGAGCGTTCCAGCCCCGCCGCTTTCTTCTTCAATGACACTTTGAAAAATCACATCCCCTCTAAGCTGAACCTCCAGATTGATTATAGCCTCTATGGCGAGAAGCAGTGCCACAGAGCCCCCTTTCATATCAGTTGATCCCCTGCCATATAATTTACCATTTTCAATATGGCCACTAAAAGGGTCGTGGTTCCAATCCTCCCGGTCTCCCTCTGGGACTACATCGATATGTCCATTTAATATGAGTGACCTTCCTCCGCCAGATCCTTTTAGGACCCCAACCACGTTGGGATTTCCTGTAAAATCCTTTCGATCAGAACAGAATTTAGGATGTTTCATTAGCTGTTCATCGCCAATTTCCCAAATATCAACATGGAGACCGAGCTCTCTGCATTTTTCAATGATGATCGCCTGAGCCTTGCTTTCATTTCCACGAATGCTGCCTTCCTGAACAAGCCTTTGAAGGAGGTGAATTCCTTTTTTTCGATTTTTCTGCAGCCATTCCTTTATTCCCCCTTGCATTCCACCACTCCTCTCTATCGTACCAAATTCCGCCTATTTTGGTTAATCTATGATTCTAAGATGATCGCTTATCTGAAATTCACAGTCCGTTTTCATTTTTATTTCATCAATTGTGTGTGGTGAGAATATTTCGGTTAGGATTAATCCCTCTGTCGTCACTTGAAAGGCAGCCATCTCTGTAATAATGATGTCAACACAGCTTGAAGAGGTTAACGGAAGGGAGCACTTCTTTACTATTTTTGCTTTTCCATGCTTATCCGTATGACTCATGACGACAATCACTTTTTTTGCCTTCTGCGCGAGCTCCATTGCCCCGCCCATTCCAGGTACCTTTTTCCCTGGAACGATCCAATTCGCTAAATCGCCTTTTTCACTTACTTCTAAAGAACCAAGAATGGTCATATCCACTCTTCCCCGCCTAATCATGCCAAAGGAAATGGCACTATCACAATACGATGCACCTTCGATAACGGTCACCGGAAACCCGCCTGCATTACAAAGATTTTCATCCTCCTCCCCCTTCACTGGGCTTGGCCCCATCCCAGTGATGCCATTTTCCGCATGAAAAATAACATTCATTTGTTCAGGCAAAAAATTTGGGACAAGAGATGGAATGCCAATACCTAGATTCACGACCATTCCATCTTTGATCTCCTCTGCAGCACGCTTGGCAATTTTATTACGTATTTCTATTCCCATGCCCATTTCCAATTCACCCCTTTAGAAGGAACAATATAATCAACAAAAACCCCTGGTGTAACCACTTCATCCGGATCAAGGCTTCCAACAGGGACAATTTCCTCCACCTCGGCAATTGTAATATTTCCTGCCATTGCGACAAGAGGATTTGTATTTCGTGCACTTTTATCGTAGATTAGATTGCCGAACGAGTCTGCTTTTTTTGCAAATACGATGGATACATCGCCTGTTAATGCCGTTTCGACTATATATTGTTTACCACCAAGAATGACTGTCTGTTTATTGCTGGAAACCAATTCATTATCCATTCCAATGTCTGATAGAATTCCACCTAATCCTACTCCGCCAGCCCTTATTCTCTCCGCAAGAATGCCTTGTGGTGAAAATTCGACCTCAAGTTTTCCTTCTGTCATTAATTGACCGGCAACAGGATTTGATCCAATATGAGAAGCAATAATTTTTCGTACTTTCCCTTGGCTGACAATTTTGCCTATCCCAATATGAGGAAATCCAGTATCATTCCCAATCAGTGTAAGGTCCCTAATTCCCTTTTCTAGAATTCCATCAATTATTGTTGGAGGAGAGCCGATTCCACCGAAGCCGCCGAACAGGATGGTCATTCCATCAGTGAAATACTCTAATGCTGCTTCGATCGATATTATTTTTTTGAAGGAGTTATCCATTACTCACATCTCTCCTCAGTTGGTAAATATTTTTTAGCAAAAGCTTCAAAAGTGGTTTGCAAACGCTTTAGTAATTCATCTATTTCTTGGAAAGTAATCGTAAGAGGAGGTGCTAATAAAACCGCATCGCCATTCATCCCATCAATGCCGGCGCCTGCCGGATAGATAATTAGCCCGCAGGTTTGTGCCAGCTGGATTAAATTTTGCGTAAATAGAAGGGATCTCGGGAAAGGCGTTTTATCTTCAGCGTTTTGGACAAATTCCAACCCAACCATAAGCCCTTTCCCACGAATATCTCCAATAAACGGGAAGTTTTCTTGTAATTCGGCTAGTTTTTCCATTAAGTAATTCCCTTTTTGATCAACCTCTTTTATAATTTCGTTTTTATCTAAGTATTCAAGAACTGCAAGGGATACTGCACATGACTGGGGGTTTGCACTTAAAGTATGTCCGCTCATGACGATTTTTGACCCGGAGAGGATGGGCTCCATCACCTTTTCACTGACTAAAGCAGCGGCTATTGGAGCATAGCCAGCACCCATTCCTTTTCCTAATGCAACAATATCCGGCTCGATGCCCCAATGCTCACAGGCTAACATCGCACCCGTTCTGCCAAAGCCGGTCATCACTTCATCCGCAATAAAAAGAATCCCGTTTTTATCACAAATTTCTTTAATGACCTTATAGTAGCCCTTAGGCGGGGTAATGGCTGCACCAGAAGCGCCAATGATTGGTTCGGCAATAAAAGCTGCTATATGATCAGCACCGATCCGCTTTATTACAGTATCAAGCTCCTGTGCACAGACATACCCACAATCTGGCGCCTCTCGATTATATGGACAGCGATAACAATAGGGGGGATGAATAACTGGAAAATCTTCAAGAAGCGGAATAAACCTTGCTCGTCTGCCTGTATGACCAGACATAGATAAAGCACCTAAAGTAATCCCATGGTAGCTCATCCACCTCGATAATACTTTCGTCTTTGTCTGGACCCCCTTTTCCTGCCAATATTGAATAGCAATTTTCATCGCCGTTTCCGTTGCTTCTGAACCGCTATTTACAAAGAAACACCAGTTCAAGTCTCCAATCGTTTGCTCGGCAATTTTTCGTGCAAGATTCTCAGCAGCATCACTCGTAAACTGCGACCGATAGACAAATGAAACCCGTTTAGCCTGCTCATGCATGGCATCAATAATTTCCTTTACCCCATGACCAATATTGGCTGTAATGGCTCCAGATGACGCATCCAAATATTCCTTCCCTTCTTGATCGTATAAGTATATTCCTTTGCCATAATCAATCACTGGATATTCATTTTCCAGCACTGGTTTTATTAAATTGGACTTATTCATAAGCCCTCCCCCTCCATCCAATTGAGAAAGCAATTTCTTATCTTTAGGACAATACTAGATTATATGAGGAGAATGTTTGAATCTTTCATGGAGAAAACGAAAATAAAATAAGTAGATAGAAACGGGGATGCAAAATAAAAAAGACTGCTCCGAATCCGAAGTCAGTCTTGATGATATTAGATATCTTAACAGAAACTGCAGCTGGCACCAATGATGATTAATAGAATAAACAATACAACAATTAGCGCAAAGCCTCCACCAAAGCCACAACCGCCGCCTACAGGATAACCGTATCCAGGACCAGCAAAGGCACCCCCTACAGGATAACCGTATCCAGGATAGCAAGGATCATACCCACAGCCACTTCCATACATATTCCTTCACTCCTCATCTTTTTAAAGGCATTTTTCCATATTACCTTATGAAATGGGAGCTTGACCTGTACGGGTATTTGCCTAATTTTCCAAAAGTTACACATTAGATTAAAGGAATAACCTCCAAAATGCAGAAGAGATCTCATGTTCTGAGATCTCAATAACTAACCATTAATACATTTTCCTTTTTGACTTTTTCATGTTTATGTTAATGCTTTTCCAGCGTTTCTTCTCTTCCAGCTGCGCGCGCTGATCTTGTTTTCTTTCTAAATAAGCCAATTCCCTTTGCAGCTTTTTGTAGCTCGCAAGACGATTGCTATCGAGCAAACCGTTTTTAATTGCAAGTTCAACAGCACATCCTGGCTCTTTCGTATGGCTGCAGTCCCGATACTTACATTGCTCGGCTATCTCTTCAATATCTGTAAAGCTTTCCAATAATCCATCAGCACTTTCCCAAAGCTGAAGCTCTCTCATACCCGGAGTATCAATTAAAACTGTTCCCCCTGGCAGCAGAACTAACTCACGATGGGTTGTCGTATGGCGTCCCTTATCATCATCTTCGCGAATTTCCTGTACCTTTTGCTTTTCGGCACCTAACAGATAATTCGTTAAAGTTGATTTGCCGACACCTGATGAGCCGAGCAGAGCAATAGTTTTCCCCGGAAGAAGATATGGCTGTAAACCTTCCATTCCTTCTTCCTCGAGCACACTGACCGAAACAATCGGTACACCCATTGCAATTCCTTCAACTTCAGATAATTTTCCTTCAATATCATTACATAAATCAGCTTTCGTTAAAACAATGACTGGATTTGCCCCGCTTTCCCATGATAGAAGCAAATATCTTTCGATTCTGCGTAAATTTAAATCATCATTTAAAGAATTCACAAGAAATATTGTATCGACATTCGTTGCGACGATTTGCTCTTCAGTATTTTCACCGGCAGCTTTTCTAGAAAATTTACTTTTTCTTGGCAACACATGATGAATGGTGCCACGACCTTCATCATGGCGAGCTTTCAAAACAACCCAATCGCCAACTGCGGGATAATCTTCTCTTGAACCTGCCATATATGCAAACTTTCCAGCCACTTCACACAATAATTCGCCTTCCTCAGTCCAAACCCGATACATTCTTTTATGTTCAAGCGAAACGCGTCCTACTGAATAGCCCTCTAGTTTGAAGGCTTCAAATGCCTTTTCAAAAAAATCATTAAAACCAATTAAATTTAAATTCAAGTTTTCTTCCTCCATGCAAATAAAATATAAAAAAACCATAGGCACCACAGCCCATGGTTTAATAAGCATAGAAAAAGAACTTTCCTATCACATTAAACAGATTTAAATTGGGCTGTGCAAATATTTACGACAATGAGATTACTTACAATTAATAATTTTGTCATTGCACTTCACCCGCCTTTCAACTAATTAAGTTAATTATATGGAACTTCCAACCATTTGTAAAGTGTTTTCAACTATATCTTAAAGATTGAAAAGTACATGTAGGTGACACCAACCTATGCCCTTCCGCATAACTTATTGACGTATACACCATCTAGATAGGAGCGAGGGGTATGTCCCGAAATCAAAATTATTATGATTTTTTACAAAAGGCAAGTTTATATGACCTGCTTGCAAATTATTATAAATATATAAATCCTTCCAGCCACATTGCCTATTATCAGAAGCATTTACAGTATATGAATTTGGCAGCTCAAATGATGCGTACTCAACCGATGCCGAACCAACAAGATAGTAATCTTTCAGGAAAAGTACGTTTCATTCATGCTTCCATTGATGCCCCTAATGTAGATATATATATTGATGGCATCCGGATATTAAAGGATTTCTCTCATAAAGATGTAAGTAATTATCTTTCTTTGCCTGTTGGCAAACATCAAGTTGACATTTATCCGTCAGGCAATATGGTTTCGACTGTCCTAAGCCGAAAAATAATGATTGAGCATGGAAAACATTATACCTTTATTCCTTCTGGGCATGTAAAGAACATGAAGTGGCTTGCCCTTGAGGACGATCCGCGTGTGCCTATAGGTGGAACAAAGATTAGATTCATTCATCTTTCTCCTGATGCACCTGCTTTAGATATCGCTGTTAAGGATAGAGATGTCATTTTTTCTAATATATCCTACCGTAAATATACTAGCTTTCTCGGACTGCATCCAATGACAGTGGACCTTGAAGCAAGAATTGCTGGTTCCACTAATGTTGCCTTGCCCATTCCACAACTGCAATTAATGCCAAATAAAGCTTATTCCATCCTCATCATTGGTTCGATTACGAGCGAGCCTGGACTTGAAGTAGTCATCATTAATAATTAAAAAAGCATAATGCAAAGGTAGACCTGCCTTTGCATTATACTTTTTGATCGATGTATCTTATTTAATTGGTACGAGCAGCGTGAAACGAATATCATCATTTTTTAAATCGAATTCATCAACCTTTACATGAATATCACTTTTCAATTTCATTTTTTGTAATGAAACATAGATTCTTTCCTCGTTTGGCTGTATCGTAACCCAATTGGGCACTTTATATTTATCCTTCACAAACTTTAAAACATAAGACACTGGCAATTGAAGCTGACCGACGGATATTGATTTCTGCTGTAGAAGTATATCCCCATTATCTAAAGCAATCGGTTCAAATGTTAGCTTCATTTGAATTTCCTGACTAAATACTGGCAGAGACCCATATAACTCTACTTCATTATTTAAGAAAATTTGGTAATCAATTGGCCCGGTTAATCCTTCCTTGTCAAGATAATGGTTGATCACTTCGTTTAAGTCTGCCTTGTCTGTCTGGATTCTAAATGGTACATGCCCCTTTAAATCAATGTTTTGAGGTGAATATTGATCATCTTTAACAGGAGTATTTACGACCGCCATTAACACCGCGATGACAATTATGTTAATCACCAGTAAAAGGAAAAAGAGTTTTTTCCATTTCTGTTCCTTCAATTTCAATTCTCTCCATTCCCCACTGTGTAGAATCTCTCTGTTAGCTTAGTTAATGCTTCTTCTTTCAATGTATCATAAACCCTGCCGGCAATAAGCTCATAGCCTTTATCATTTGGATGGAAGTAATCTGTATATAGTAGATCCTTCGCATTTTTTTGAAAAATATCATCAATTTCTACAAAAAACGTATTTGGATATTTTTCAAGGGTTTCTTTACTTGCCGTATTCCATTCATCCACAATTTCATTAATTTCATTAATATTAGCAAACCATGAAATAAACGGGTTATATAATCCAACCAAAACAATAAGGCTATTAGGATTTTCCTTACGAATCTTAACGAGTGTATCATCCAAATTATTTTTAAATAGTTGGTTTTGTTTTTTAAAAGCCTTCATGTTTAAACTTGAAAAGTTTTCACGGACGACCTTCATCATATCATTCCCGCCTATTGTGACAATGACGATATCTGCCTCACCAATTGCAGTCTTTACCTTACTCGAATCTAGCCTTTTTAAGAGCTGATCAGAACGATTCCCTTTGACACCAAAATTATAAAACTCTGCATCACTTATTCCCTTATCATTTTCTAATTTTTCCTTTAAGTATGGAATATAGCCACCTCTATTTGTACTGTCCCCTACACCTTGAGTTAGTGAGTCTCCAGCAGAAACAATTGTGATATCATGGGGAATAAAATCATCAGCCGGCATATTTTTTGCCGTCAGAAAGGTTTGTTTTGCTTGATTTAGTTTGCCAATTTCCGAAGAGGAATGAATATTGCATGAAGCAAGAATTAGTATGCTCATTATGAACATGGGGACTATGAATTTCATGTAATCACCCGCCTTTTTAAAATCGCAGAAACATTAGAGGTGGGGGTACGTTTATTTACCGTATTGCTTATTATAACACGTTCATCTTTATTCATGACAAAAAAAAGACCTATGAAAGGTCTATTGTAAAGTTTTTATGTCATTAATAATTTCTTCAAAAGGGATGTCTTCAAGGCCAGAATATAATTTCATGATCTTACCTTCTTGATTCACTAAATAAAAATATGTCTGGTGAATAACATCAGGGTTATTTACAGGCTTTTTAACTATGGTTTTAAAGTTATCCATAGCAAATTTCTCAATTTCCTCTTGTTTATATCCAGTTAAAAAGTGCCAATTACTAAAATCAACATCAAAATGTCCTGCATAGGTCGTTAATACCTCTGGGCTATCGATTTCTGGATCTACACTAAAGGAAACAAACTCGATATTCTCGATTTTCTCTTTCTTCACCAAGTCCTGCAGCTTAGCCATATTAAAAGTCATTGGCAAACAAACGTCAGGACAGTTCGTGTAGATAAAATCGGCAACCCAAACCTTTCCATTTAAATCCGACAGTCCTAAGGAATTATTATTTTGATCCGTAAAAGTAAAATCGGCAACTGGCCAGTTTTTGGCATCTTTTATTTCACTGCCGCCACAAGCCGACAGAATAAAGACTGTTATGACCGATATGATGATTGTTATGAATCTAGATTTCATTTCTGTATCCGCTCCTCTGCATATTCGAACCTATTCTAGCAGACGGAAGCGAAAGAAGAAAGAAAAAAATATGGCAAACCTGTGACATTATACTGATGCGATTTTATGTTTCCTGAATTCCATCTATTGGCTTTCTCATTATGTCATAGAATGATCTAATAAATGTTGAATAGTTAAACTGAACAGCAACCTTATGAATTTTATATTCCTTTGATTCTAAATCAGGCTTTTTCCGAAAATCACCGATGCTTTCTCCAAACGCAATTCCTTTATCAATAACGACTTGGATAGGAACCTCAGCATATTTTATATCAGAGCTTTCCAGTAATGCCCATAAGGTGAAAACATCATGTAATGGACTTCCGCTAATGCCAGGATTTGATTTTTGGTAGAAGGAATAATAATAATCGACCATTGGTTTTATTAAAAGGCCAATTTTATTATTAGTTGAAAGGTAATATTGATGAAGCGAATCAATAATTGCTGGAGTAATAATCGCGGACATTGTTACATCTAATGGAAAAAGATGAATCTTCTTATGAGCATTATTTATTAATATTTTTGCTGCGTAAGGATCACCATAAAAATTTGCCTCTGCAATTGGCGTCACATTCCCTGGAACATTAAAGGCCCCGCCCATAATGTAATAATCATTTACCGTTTCCATTAGCCGCGGGGACAAAATAAATGCTGTTGCCAAAGAGGAAAGTCTGCCAACATTGACAATCGTGATGTTATGTTTGTACTTTTCAATTAACGTTTTTACTTCATGAAAATTTTCAAATAAATTTTCATTTACCTGCATATTAGGCAAAATGGGACCTAGCCCTTCAAGCCCGTGCACTTCTGGAACATATTTAGGCATTTCACCTGTCAGCGGCAGTTCCGCCCCGCCGAAAATCGGGATATTTCTAATACCTGTTACTTCCTGCAAATATGCCGCATTCCGGATCGCATCTTTTCTTGAGACATTTCCATAATCTGCTACTATTCCAACAATATTAATTTCCTCGCAAAAATAAGCAAATAGGACTGCAACAATATCATCGATTCCAAAATCGCTAAATAGAAGGACATTTTTCACCCTCATCATCAATCCCCCCTGCTATTTATCATATTCACATAGCTTGAATAATTAGAAAGAAATATCCAATTTTCTGGGTAAAATCAAATTCAAGGATTACTTTTCGTTATTCTGCATGATCATCCACTAAAGGAATAAAAATCTTGAAGGTTGTTCCCTTCCCGTTCTGACTTTGCACTTCAATTTTCCCTTTCATTCTTTCGATGATTTGGTAACATACCATTAATCCGATTCCTGTTCCTTTCTCCTTTAATGAGTAAAAAGCCGTCCCTAATCGTTCCAGTTCTTCCGCACTCATTCCAATTCCTGTGTCTGTTATTTCAAAAACTCCGTACTTCTCATCCTTATATACCGTAATACTTAATGTACCTCCGACCTTCATTGCTTCAATACCGTTCTTCAAAATATTAATTAGTACTTGCTTTAACTCGCTATTATTCCCTTGAATAAAAACTCCTTCATTCAAATTGGGAACAACCGTAATATTTTTTGACATCATGGCATAAGAATTCATCAGGTCAAGTACCTTTGAAGCTGTTTCGGATGCATCCACCTTTTCGGTTTGTTCAATATCTGGCTTCGCTAAAGAGAGATAGTCATTGATAATCGTTTCAGCACGACTCATTTCTTCGATCATTAATCGGATATACATACGCTCTTCATCGCTCATTTGGTCTTTCGCCAAAAATATTTGCAGAAATCCTTTGACAACCGTCATTGGATTTCTTATTTCGTGGGCAACAGAGGCTGCCAGCTGACCAATTGCGTTCATTTTTTCCGCCCTTTGAAGTTCACGCAGGATTTTTGATTTATGTAGGATTTGTTCCATTTCATCAATAGCTTCATCAAATCTGTGCATCGAGACTTGATTTTTTTGAATTGTTCCAAGCTCCACCGAGGTAGCAGATAAACGATCGAAGAGCAATGATAGCTGACTCGTCATATTATTAAATCGTTCGGCTAAAATCCCCAAATCAGCTTGATTTTGAGACTTTAATTTCACATTGAAATTTCCGTTGCTCACTTCATTAAACCCTGCGATTATTTCATTAACCGGATACAATACTTTTTTCAAACCTCTTTTTAATATTAAATATCCACTTATTGTTATCAGGAGTAAAATGGCAATTAAATAGGCTGAAAACTTATATTGGTATTTCGTGATAAGTTGTGCATCAAGATCATAGCTGATTACCCCTACAACCTCAAAATCTTGTCCAAGTATTGGAACAAAAGCCGATACCCAATGTCCATAATGATCCTCGTATACATCAGTAGATATAACTTTTTTTGATGTGACAGCTTTCTTAAAACCGTCTAAATACACCTTTTCTGCCTCATGATAAGAAAATGGCAGCAAACCAATCTTCTTATAGCTTTCCGAAGCTGCCAGAATAAAAAGTTCCTCTTCATTCATAACATCCGGTGATAGAAGCATCGCATTCGAATAAGGTGCCTTCTCATTTACAAGCGACAGCTTTTCAGTAATATTTTGAAATATAGGATGTTCTGCATTTCTATCCTCATTAATCCTTTTAATATCGTTCGCATTGAAAGTAGTACTCCATAATGTTGACATATCAGCAACACGATATTTCATCTGTTTTTCCATCTGGTTTGTTTGTAGGATTAAACTTATTCCAGCTGTTATAACAACTAGAATTAAACTTATTAAAAACGAGAATAGAAAAACTTTTCTGGACAAAGGTAAATTATTAATGTGATCTTTCATAAGTCAGTCCCCGAATCCTGGTATTCTCAAACATTTAATCTTTTCGACAAAGATGAACATAATTCCTCTAAAGTCTTGCAATTATTACAAGATATGCGTACTACTACCTATTATATATGACAAATCAATGAACCATGGAGATCATTTTTAGATTTCTAAATAAATTATGATATAGTGGAATGGGTAGAAACGTGTATAAATAATGAGAATTAAGGTGATTTGATGAGGATTAAATTAATTGCATATTTCCTAACCGTTGCAGGCATTCTTTCCCTATTAACGGCCTGCTCATCCAAACTGGAAGAATCAGCAGGTACAAAGAAGGATGAGAGTACTCATACGTTTCATGCAGAAAACGGCGATATGCGCGAATTGACAAAATCTAATGAAGTGCTTCCGGATTTTCTAAATGAAAAGCCCGAGCAAATGCAAATCATATACGGGGCAGCTGCCAAGCACAAGGATTTATTAGAGGCTATTCCATGTTATTGCGGATGCGGAGAATCAGGAGCTCATAGAGATAATTATGATTGTTTTGTATATGAAAATAAACAATCTGGTGAAATTGTTTGGGATGACCATGGGACGCGCTGCGGCGTTTGCTTAGAAACAGCTGCTGAAAGCATTATTCAATATAAGGACGGCAAATCAGTAAAAGAGATTCGCCAATACATTGATGATAAGTATAAAGAAGGATATGCAGAACCAACTCCTACCCCTTTTCCAAGCTAAACTAAGGCCTAAGCGAATGTCGCTTAGGTTTTTTTAAAAATAAAAGAGTACCAGCTGCTAAGCCGATACTCAAAAATAGTTCAAGCGTTATTCTTTAACTCTGGAGTCTTAAATAGTTCCTTATACACTGGCCATTTTAGGACTCTTTTTAAATACTCTCGAAAAGAGTGATTCTTCATTGCTTTCTTGGAATCCTTAAAGATGGATGTCATGAAAGTTTGCAAACGGACTTGAATCATGAAATAAAATGGGCTATTTCTCTCTAATACAGGAATTTCCGTAATCTTAACCTTCTGTCCAACAGCATTTTTGAACTCCAGGCTTTTAAATAGCAAAATATCAATCCTCTTTTTTACCCGTTTGACTATATTATACACGAATTTAGGTCTCGAAAGGTGTCTAAAAATGTGTATATGAAAATATTTTTTCACAAATTAGTTTTCGTCTAGAGGTTCATATTCACTTTGTTCTTCCAATTGCTTTTCTTTCTTTAATTTGCGCTTATAGACAATTTTTGATAAGTTGATGCTAATTTCATATAAGAATAATAGCGGAATGGCTACAAGGAAATCTGACATAAAGTCAGGCGGAGAAATAACAACTGCAATTACAATAAGAACAAAATATGCATATTTTCGAATTTTCGCAAGGGCATATGGGTTAAGTATTCCTAATGATGTCAAGAACATGACTACAACCGGCAATTCAAACAAGACTCCGAATGGCATGGTCATATGCATAATAAACCGAAAATACTTTTCCGCAGTGAAATTCGCTTCCAGCATCTGTCCTCCCAAATCAACTAGAAAGCCCAACACTGTCGGTAAAATAACAAAATAGCCAAAACAAAGACCAACGATAAATAAAATAAATAAGGCAGGAATATATGAGAGTGAAATTCTTCTTTCTACCGGACTTAAAGCTGGTTTAACAAATAGCCAAATTTGCAAAGCTAAAACCGGGATTGTCGCTGCAATGGCAACAACAGATGCAATCATAAAGTAAACCCAGATAATATCACTTGGACCAAGTACAATAAGTTTCACATCAAGGTCGCGGACAAACCAATGATAAATTTCTTCCACATACATGAAACCTGCTACAAAGAAAACTAAAAAGGCTGCTATCGTTATAATTAACCTTTTCCTTAATTCATCCAAATGCTCAACTAAGTTCAGTTCTTTATCTTCCATTTTCTTCTCCTGAAAATACTATGTTTGGAATAACGGCAAAAAGACGAAAAAAAGGCAAGACATTCATCTTGCCATCTTATTTAAGCGTTTTTTTCTTGTCATCCTCTAATTCTTCCATCACGTCACTTGTTAAATCACGAGTAGACTTCTTAAATTCCCTAAGTGTTTGACCGAAAGCACGGCCGATCTCAGGTAATTTTTTTGGGCCAAATATAATTAATGCCAAAACAAGAATTAGAATTAATCCAGGAACTCCGATGTTTGAAAGCATAAACATCCTCCTCAAAATAACTTACTGATAAACCTAAATTTAATTATAGTGCTTTTTACAACGCTTGTGGTAAAGAATCAAGAAAGTTCATATTTAGTTCACAAAACGCTATACCTATTGCCACTATAAAAAGCTTATAAATCTGTTTACCAATTTCATTATAATATTGGATGCTATTTTAAACAAGTAAATGGAAAAGATTACTGTCTTTATTAATGTCTGTATAGGCAAAACCTTTTTTATTCATTCTTTGGATTAAACCAGGATAATCCTCTTTATTCTGCAGCTCAATGCCTACTAGAGCAGGACCATTATCCTTATTATTCTTTTTCGTATATTCAAATCTTGTGATATCATCATTAGGCCCAAGCACCTCATCAAGGAACTCGCGCAAAGCACCCGCACGCTGTGGAAAATTAACAATAAAGTAATATAGCAATCCTTCATACAAGAGGGATCTTTCCTTCATCTCCTGCATTCTGCCGAAATCATTATTTCCTCCGCTAATGACACAAACAATATTCTTCCCTTTAATTTGGTCCTTATAGAAATCAAGTGAAGCAATTGGCAAAGCGCCTGCAGGCTCTGCAATAATCGCATGTTCATTATATAATTCCAGAATCGTTGTACATACTTTCCCTTCAGGCACGAGTAGAATATCATCAACAAATTCTTCGCAAATGTCAAAAGTTTTTTCTCCGACACCTTTGACGGCAGCCCCGTCAACAAATTTATCAATATCATCTAGTAGAGTTACAGATTTATTCTTAATAGATTCATTCATAGATGCTGCACCTTCAGGCTCAACACCAATCATTTTCGTTTTAGGAGAAATACTTTTTATGTAAGTACTTATCCCAGACATCAATCCGCCCCCGCCAATACTAGCAAAGACAAAATCGATTGGCTCCTCGCTGTCATTCAATATTTCAACTGCCACAGTCCCTTGTCCAGCTATGACCCTTTCATCGTCAAAAGGATGGATAAAGGTCCGGTTTTCTTCTTCTGCACATTTATTGGCTTCTGCATAAGAATCATCAAATGTATCACCAACTAAGATGATATCAACAAAGCCGCGGCCAAACATTTCTACCTGGCTCACCTTTTGACGCGGTGTCGTTGTCGGCATGAATATTTTCCCTTGAACACCTAAATGTCTGCATGCGTATGCTACACCTTGAGCATGATTGCCCGCACTTGCACACACAACACCATTTTTTGTTTCTTCTTCACTTAATGACTTAACTGAATAGTAAGCGCCTCTAAGCTTAAATGATCGGATGTGCTGCAAATCTTCCCTTTTCAAAAACACATTACACTGATATTTTTCAGATAGACGCTCATTTCTTTGCAATGGTGTATGGGCGACGATATCCTTCAGCTGTTGGTATGCAATAAGAATATCCTCCAATTGCACCCATTTTTTCTTCAAAACTTTCTGTTCCATATTGTCACCTTCACTTATTACGATTTAATTTTTCTATTATACCACTTGTATACGTGATTACAACCCATATATATTAAATTTTTTTATTTTTCCGATATTAATTGAATAGCAATCTTGAAATTCATCATATAATAACCAAAGTAAATTTTTTTCATATGAGGATGGTATCGATTATTTCTGATTTACTGAATTTGGTATGATTAATAGGGGGTGGGGCAAATGGAGTTTTCATTATGCAGCCTTGATTGTGCATTGCCTGTAGAAGTGACGTTAGATGAGGATAACGGGCGGTATATGATCAAGAAGAGCGATTCGAGCGGGGAATTTTTCAACACTCCCAACGAGCTCATTCTATGGGTTAAATGTAATTTCTCCGCTGATGAATTTTGCGATCCAATGGAATTTCAGGCAATGGTCAAAAAATTGACGGATTATTTAGTCAACGTTGATGTGTAGGAATTAATTGCAGAACCTGTGTCCGCAAACAGATGAAATAAACCCATTTTCGTGCAATTAACGGAACTAGTGTCCGCCAAGCTAGTTGAGTTTTTGACAATCGCGCAAAAAAGTATAAAAAGAGCATTAGACACTATATTAATAATGTCTAATGCTCTTTTTTATATTATTTCCTTACATATGTTCTAAAGTAGTAATCATATGGATTCTTTGAATCTTTCATCCCTTTTTCTTCTGAAATCAAATTCCATTCATTTTCGTTCACTTCAGGAAAAAAGGTGTCTCCCTCAAAAGCTTCATCAATATAAGTAACGTACATCTTATCTATAAGAGGCAATGTTTGCTTAAATATTTCTTCCCCGCCAATAATTAAGTATTCATCATCCAACTCTTGAAACTTTCTCAAACTGTCTAAATCATTAATGATCTCGACACCTTCAAACTTAAAGTTGTTTTGGCGTGTTAAGACAATTGATTTCCGGCCCGGAAGAGGTTTACCAATTGATTCAAAGGTGTTTCTCCCCATTATCATTGTCTTGCCCATCGTAGTCTTCTTGAAAAAAGCTAAGTCATTCGGAAGATGCCATGGCAATTGATTCTCTTTGCCGATTAATTTATTTCTGTCATGAGCAACAATTAATGATAACATAATGTCTCAACCTTTCTTATACCGCAACAGGAGCTTTGATTGGTGGATGAGGGTCATAGCCTTCAATCTTTATATCTTCCATTTCAACGTCAAAAATAGAGTCTACATTAGGACTTATGATTAATTTCGGTAACTCTCTTGGCTCTCTCGCCATTAGCGTCTCTACTTGCTCAATATGATTGAGGTAAATATGTGCATCCCCAAGTGTATGAACAAAATCACCTACACCTAAACCGCATTCATGAGCAATTAAGTGTGTCAGCAAAGCATAACTGGCGATATTAAACGGAATGCCTAAAAAAACATCTCCACTTCTTTGGTAGAGTTGACAGGATAGTTTTCCTTCCGAAACATAGAATTGAAACATCGTATGGCATGGAGGTAGCGACATGTTTTTAATGTCATGGACGCTCCATCCACTGATAATATGTCTTCTGGAGTTTGGGTTAGACTTGATATCTTCTACCACATTTTTGAGCTGGTCAATCGTTTCCCCTGTAGGAGATTTCCAAGCTCTCCATTGTTTGCCGTAAATATCACCTAATTCCCCATATTTATTGGCAAACTCTACATCTTCAAGAATTCTGCTTTTAAAAATTTCCATTTGTTCCTTATAATGCAGTTCAAATTCTTTATCTTCTAAAGCTCTTAAACCAAAGTTTGTCATATCCGGACCATTATAATCTGAGCTTTCAATCCAATTTTTGAAAGCCCATTCATTCCAAATATTATTATTTTGCTGTAAAAGATAGCGAATATTTGTATCTCCTTTTATAAACCAAATAAGCTCACTAGCTACCAATCGAAAAGGAACACGCTTAGTTGTTAAAAGCGGAAAACCTTCGCTTAAATCAAAACGCATTTGATAACCAAACACGGAAATTGTTCCTGTTCCCGTTCTGTCTTCTTGTTTGACTCCATTTTCAAGCACATGCCTGCAAAGCTCTAAATATTGTTTCATTAACATCCAACCTTTTCTATTCATACATGGTTACTATTCTATAACAAACGATCATCTATAACAAACGATCACTTTTTCCTAATTTAAATCTTTTATAAATTGATAGGTTTCCGGTGCTTTATCTTTTAAAAGCCTGTTTGATTCACTATCCAAATAAAAATAAGCAAAGGCCTCTGCAAAATACTCCTCAGGAAAGGTCAAAAAATAGTCTTGATTGGGAAATAACCTTGGACTTTCAAGCTTCCAGGCAGAAAGAAATTTTTGATTGTAGCGGATTCCATTATAAACAAATTTATCTATCGAATGGGCAAGCTCATGCAGCTCTAAATTCACAGAGCCATGGCCCTTTCCTTTTTCACTAGAACCAATCTTCACTAAAACGGTTTTTGATCCGCCGATTCCTGGTACGTCATCCCAAGTCGTTTGACTTTTGTACCCTCTCGGAATTACCCCGGATAAATATTGGGCTGTTGGATTGTCCGTTAATTTGCCGACAAAGAGCTTTAGTTTAATATCCTCTTTAGCTATTTTTTTCAACAGAAAATAAGGTAAATGGTCAACCCTTTCGATAATTTCAGCTGCTTTAAGCTCATCGAATGGGTCAATCGGAAGGATAATAATACTTCCGATTAAACTTGGAGATTGGAGAACAAGGGATTGGTGAAGAAGAGAATTATTCGGGTAATTCGCCAATTGAATACCGCCCATTGCCGCCTGCGAACTGCCCATTAAAGAAAGGGTAAGAGTCATTAATATACACAATGCCAACATTCTTTTCATCGCAGACTCCCCTTCCCAAATACTTAAGGAAAACTTCTAAACTATCTAACTCTTTAAATTATACCATACGAAACTATCAGCATTATATAATCGAAGTCTAGTAAAAATTTGGAAGTAGTTTTAAAAGGGTAGAAAGTTGAAAAAGCCCTGACAAAAGTGCCAGGGCTCATTACCATCTATAACTTAAGAATAGGAACGAACAATATCAGCTAAGCCAGGTGAGGAAGTGCCTGTTCCGACTGCAGCGAATTTCCAATCTGCTCCGTGACGGTAAATTTCACCAACAACTAAACATGTTTTGCCGTTGTAATCATCTGTCAAATTGTAATGAATCATTTCTTGTCCATTTGCAGAATTCACAATACGAATGAATGCGTTTTGGATCATTCCGAAATGCTGTTTTCGCTTTACACAGTCATAAATATTAACAACAAATACAAGTTTATTGACTTGAGCTGGGACACGGCTTAAATCGATTAAGATTTGCTCATCATCACCGTCTCCATCACCTGTCAAGTTATCTCCTGTATGCTGAACACTTCCGTCTTTGCTTTTTAAATTGCCAAAGTAAATGACGTCACTGTTATTTCTAATTTTATCATTGTCACCTAACATGATTACGGAAGCATCACAGTCAATATTTGCCCCGCCGCCACCGCCGAATAGTGATCCTAATAATCCACCGCCGCCGCGGCTTTGTACTGGGTCCCAGCCAAGTCCTACCAAAATTTTTGATAAGCCTGGATTTCCTTTTGTTAAATCAACACGTTGACCTTTTTGTAAATTAATTGCCATGTTTTCACCTCATTAATTATTTGATCTATTATTAGATCTTTGGCATTTCTTCTATTATTTTTTATATTGCACATGTAAGTAGTATGCGCTTGCTGGTTAGCTTCCTTGATGTTTAATTTTTTTAAAATTATCTTGAAGCTGTTCTAGTCTTCTTGTACCTTCTGCACGCATACGTTTGTTTTCTTCTTCGATTGCTTTCGTTTCCTGCATTCCCTTAATAATAATATTCCAGGATTCCTCAATCGTTTCAATCTTAATGCTTGGTGCTCCAGCCAGTCTAGCAATATCTGCGCTTTGCGAGGAAATATTTTGGGCATTGCGAAGGAGCATTTCATTCGTTCTTCTATCAAGCTCATTCATAGAATCTGCTACTAGTTTTTGACGCTTGGCAGCAACCGCTTGAATTAATCCGTTTTTAAAGATTGGAATCGTTGTAACAAATGCAGAATTAATCTTTCCGATGAGCTTTGTGTTTCCTCTTTGTAATAAACGAATCTGCGGTGCAGTTTGGAGTGAGACCATTTTTGCCATCTCCAAGTCGTATACTCTTTGTTCCATTAGATCAATGGCATTTCTTAATGTGTCTAGCTGCATGGAAGCCATTTGATCACCTGAAGCCGTTCTTGCTTCAAGCGGTGGAAGCTGATTCGCTTTCAGCTCATCGATCTTCATTTGTCCGGCAACGGCGTATTTTTCCAATGTTAAGTAGTATTGATAGTTTTGCTCGTACATTTGATCAAGCATTGTTGTAGAGTCGACCATTTCACCTTGATATTTTGATATTTCCACATATACCTTATCAATTTCTTGGCCCATCGTCTGATATTTTCCAAACAGTTTATCAATCAGCTTTTCGCCTTTTTTGAAAAGCTTTCCAAATAAACCGCCGGATGTCTTTTCGAAGTCTTTCTTATCAAACTTATCCATGATTTTGCCGAGCTGCTTTAATAATTCACCTGAATCCTCAACTTTTGTTGATCTCATATTACTTAATATTTGATCAGAGAAGCGTGAAATTTGAGTAGCAGGCTCTTTCCCGAATTCAAGAATTTGGATTTGATCTCTCTCATCAATAGACCGAGCTAAATTTTGCACCTCAGGGTCATTTCTAAGAGCAAGCTTAATTTCCGACGCTGATGCTTCAGTAAGCTTATCCTCTTGTGTTTTATTCAAAGTAAGATCTAGATTTGTCTGCTGCAATTGATTCATGACATCAGTCTCCCCTTAAATTTTTAAATATTCCTTTTACCTTTTTTAACAAGGAGGGTTCTTTAAATTCCTGTTCAAAGACAACATCCTCCAGCCAATGCACATCATATAACCCATCCTCGATAAAGTTTTCTAAATCATTATGGCCCGGCGGATTGTAGAGTACAATGTCAATTCCAAATTGATTTAAAAGCAGTAACAATGCTGCATCCGTTCTTGTCATTGTCCCATTGAGTTCATTGTTATAGAGGATGAGCTTCGGCACGTCCTGTGAATAGTCAAACTTTTGCAGCAACTGCAATAAACTGGCAGGAATCTGCATGCCTTGTGTAAACAAATAGGTTTTCAATTCCTCCGCCTTTTCGTGATGGATCGGTTTAATATATGGACGTGCACATATATTTCGAATGGCTGTCGCTATTCCATTTTGTAACCCCGTTGGCAAGTGCTGATATTTCCAGTAATGGGCCGTGACCATTTTATGGGGATCAAGCAGCCCATCATTACCGAGGGCATTGCGATAATGAAAACGAAAATCATTGTTCACATTATTTGTAAATGGGAATCTTCTAATTAAAAGACTCTCGTCGAACTCTGAAATTAACTGTAAGCGGTCCCAATACTCCTTGCGATTTTTACTTACACCTTGTACCTTCGCAAAAATGGAGGGAATTTTGACTAGTCCGTTTTTCACTTCAAAATTGGGCCGTACCATTGCCTTTTCTTTAATTAAAATAAAGAGCTCATCGTATGTTGTTTTCAGTGTGACAGATAGCGGCGTGTAATCCCGAAGCTGCCATGGTTTATAAAGACCTGACCCTTCATGATTTAATATCGATTCAATCTCTCTTGAAGCCCTGTATGCAACGGTAGCCGAGCGTCTCCTCTTCTCGGTTGGAAATCTCTCTGGCTGCTTTCTCTCAGGATAGCTGTATACAAATGATCCTTCTAGCCCCTCATTCCAGCCATTTAGCCAATCGCTCCCGGATGGCGAGAAAGAAACAAGATCACACCCTAATTCCATTAAGTAATAAAGGAAGTATTTATGGCTCTTATTCGTTTCTCCGTACCATAAAAATTTCGGCATCGCTTTTTCGAGATCGATATGATTCCAAATTTCTCCAAGATGGTTAAACGTCCATTTGATGATATCGACTAGCACTCTTCTCAACTCTTGACTATTTAACCCTTCAGACTCCTCTGTTGAAAACATCTGCATTACCGAAATCATCGCTTCCCTTGTTTTCCTGTGCAATGAGGGAATATCAGATTTTAATAATAGCTGTTCACCGTCAAGAAATGCCACAAAACGGTTAATTGACAGCTTTTGCTCCCTGTTAATATTCAGCACCTTTTGGATGGCTTGAAAATGATGATTATCGATTGATTTATCAAGTGCCTCTTCGCTTATTAAAATAAGGTCAGCCTGCTCTGTATGGATTAAATCATAAAGACGGTTATAATACTCATCTTCATCTAAAGGAACACCTAAAAAGCGGGCAACTACTTGAGCTAAATGAATAGTGCTTTGCTCAATATAAAATTGCGGCCTTTCCTTTAATGGCTTTTTCAAAGTACTCAACCAGTTATCAATTGATACTGGCAATAAATTCGTTTTGATTTGATGATATGAATGATTCATTTTATTTTCCCTTCCCTTTGCTAGCGAAAGATGGTAATAGCATGTATAAATTTCTTAATAAGCAGAAAAAATATGAATATGTAAAGTTATTACCATCATATCACACCTGAAGAGGTTTTCTAAAACGATTCCATCTATATTCCAAAAAATCTTCGAATGAAATTCATCTTACTTTTAACCCTTTCACCCTTTTTCTCGTCCCTGCATATGTTTAAGTACGTCGAATAATAGAAGGTGAATAAATTGCGATTTCTATTTAGAAGGGCGAAATACCATTTACAAGAATCAGATTTAGAGCCAGTTGAAACAGTTTTAGGTTCGGGATATTTTGTAATAGTAGATTTGTTTTTTTGGTCATTACTGATTACATTTATGACGATGTCTCTTCATTTCTCATTAGTATGGGGTTCTATCATCTTTTTTACTTCATACATGTTTGGAGGAGTCTTATACATGACTTTAAGAAAGTGGCTTGGGGATTAGCCGTTAATCGTTAAACTGGATATATCCTTTAATATTTCAGTTAAAATTTCTTCCCCAGCCTTTACTCCTCTTTTATTAGTAAATATATAGGGAGCGTCCTCAATATTCTCATTGGCCAATTCCCCATGCGATGGAACAAATGGAAAATCACATTCTTTTAAGAAATCATGATCTAGCAGTGAATCACCTGCCCCATAAACGGTTAAGATTCCCTCACGCTCTTTAATAAACTTAACGGCTTCGCCTTTGCTTATTGGATTTGGCATAAAATAAAGCTTTCTCCCCTGTAATGAAACTCTCCAGCCAGATTCAGCCGCCTTATGTTTCAAGTTCATGATTTCTTCCAGGCTTAAGTTTTCTTCAAGAATATAATAAAAGAATAATCCTTCCGCCCTTTTTATTGTTCCCGGTATATTTAATAGTTGCAAGTCCTCTTCCATTTCCTTGATCGGCTTGGATTCAGTTTTCAGACGCTCCTGAATTAATCTTTGCCATTCAATTAGGGGATCTCCATTATAAATGATATTGGCACCATTTGACGTAATTGCATATGTTAGTGGAATGCAGCTCGAAAATATAAAGATTCGATTAAATTGATCCCATGTTCTGGTCGTTACAGGAACAAACAACATTTGGTCTGCAATATGGCGAAGAGCTTCCGCAGACCTTTTTGTCATAAACGCTACTTCCTGATCTGCTTTTCTCTCCACTCCGATTAAATCGCTCACTTCTGTTTGATTAAAGTCTGCCAGAGCACGCTCTGAATAAATAAGTGTACGATCTAAATCTGACGCAAACATTTTCATTATTGCATTCCTACCTTTTTAATTAATCCGCAGCAAGTATAGCTCATCTCCGGATAATGAACAATTTCTACATTTCTTTCTTTTGCAAGCATTAATATATGTCTGACATATGGACTTTCCATATCCTTCATGAGAATTTTCCAAGGCACTCTTCTTAATAAAACCCTTGTCGTTTCTCCAACACCCGGCTTAATATAATTCGTATTCTCAATATTAAATTCATCTTGCATTTTCTGCACATCTTGCATACCTTGAAAGGTTGCCTTCTCATGGTGCTTAAGCAGGTATGACGCAGATTTGGCAGCTTCCCCGTAAACAGCGGGAAATTCATTCGTAATTACATCTAAATACTCATTGGAAACATCAGAATCAGCTAAATCCTGATAAAATTTTGCTCCGTGAAAATCATAGGGACCTATAAGTTCTTTATTTAGTACTGTGCGGCTAACTAATCCAGAAACTGTTGAATTTAAACACGCACTAGGAATTAAGAAATCCTCTCTAGTCCCATAAATAGTCGAACAATGCCCTGGATCTGCGAGTACAGCGAGGCTATCATCAAGAACAACTCCATATTTCTCCGAGATATTCTTACAAGCTTTGATTAATTCAAGCGAAATGGCCCCTTTACCCGTCCATCCATCAATAAATTGAATCGTTTTACCCGGATGTTTTTCTAAAATATATTGAATAGCATTTTCATCCAAACCTTTATCGCGGATGATTGAAACACTATAATGAGGTAAATTTGTATGATATTTTCCCTCAATATAGCGTTTGATCAAGATCCCGACAGGAGTTCCGGCCCTTGCCAATGATACTAGAACAGTATTTTCTCCTTTTAACTCGTAAATTTGCTCGGCAGCAATCCCTGTGCATAAAGCAACTTTTAGCTTGTATTCAAGCAATGTTTCGTGAAATAATTCCATATAATTGGCTGGCGGCTGATATTCAATTGGCAATGTTTCGCTGTAATGCTGACCTAACTGAATTTGCTTTTCCCGATTATCAATCGAACCCTCCAATTGAAAATGGCTTAAATCCTTCAAAAGAAAAATTACGTCATTTTCCGAATATGATCCAAATTTCGTTATATTTTTTATTGAACTATTCAACTCATAAACCTCCATTAAAGAATACTATTTTTATGTCTTTAATGTTTGTCTTTTTCAATTCATTAAGGAATGGCTGCAATTCTTCCTCCGATACCGCTCTTTCAAAAAATACAAACAGATCATCATATACATTTGGGGGGATATTATAAACATATTGGTTCACTTTCCAATCATCTGGATTAGGGAATGATAGACCAAATGCAGCTCCATACGATTGACGATTTTCTACATAAATAGGGCTTCTAGTAGTAGAATGGTAGCTGACGCCATTACCCATATAAGAAGCGATCCTCATCGGCATATACATAAATTCGCCTGTTCCAAGGCAAAGCGTGCTTCCCCCTGATCGATAACTACTTAAATACCTTCCCACACCCTCCATTGACTGATTCCATTTATGATTTGTCTCAGAGTTTATTCCGAATCTGCCTGTTTCTTTTACGTAAGGAATACTCTTTACTTCCCCTTCTAATGATATAGACGAATAGTTAAAAGCTGTAGTATGTTCAGGGAAGATATCGTGAAGCACAATCTTTTCTACTGTTTGGGAAACGGATGAATCTCTTGGTGGTGAAGGTGTTCGATGTTCAATATCCGGGGAACCAATTGCCTTCATGAATCCTTTAAGCAAACATACAGATTGAATCGTGATTTTTAGTTCCTCTTCAAGCTCCTTGTATAAAAGCTGATTCTCTTCCGAACGCCAATCCAAAATTGACACAACTGTATACCTTTCACGCGGAAACTGTTTTTGTATGGAGCGAATAATATTTATGGCCGTTTTTCCTGTTGTCATTTCATCATCGACCAAGATAACTTCCCGCTGATTATTTAATAGTGATTCATCGATATAACAACGGTGAGAGGTTGCATGGGAATGCTCCTCCTCAAAGGTTATAACAGGTTCAATTTCTACAAGCTTTTCCCTCGTTGTATGGAAGAAATCTGCTTTTTGGAAAAATTGATAAAAGGCATGTCCGAGTGCCGTTGCCGTCTCTGCAAAACCGATAATCACTGGATTTATTTGTTCATCCACAAAAGGCTGTTCTTCAAAACGATCTGAACCATTATTAAACAAGGAAACTAGCTTTTCCCTTAATCCTGTTTTTTCACGATCTGCCATCTCTAAATAACGATTTGCCAACAATGCCCCTATCAACATTCCCATTCTGGGCTCAATAGGGGTATGCTTTCCTAAAACCTTGCTAACAAATAAAAAGGATCGCTTTTTATTAATTCTTGCTGCCATAATAAACAATTCATCGAGTGGCAGCTCATATGGATTGTCAGTTATCTCAATTTCAACGCTTAACCGGTTGAGGATCGGAAGCGTAAATTTCGTTTGTGAGCAAGTCGATGTAAGTGTATTCTTCATTTAGCACCCCGTAAACTTCAGATTTTAATAGAATTTTTTGCGCCCAATAGTAATGTGGTTTAATTTCATTCATTTTATTAGAGAACTTACTTTTCATCACACCGATTTTCCCATCAGCCTTATCAATAATATTCTTTGCGTCAAGGTATTCTTCGAATGATACTGTATTTAATGCCTGTACCGGTCTAATATGGGTAGGGTGAATGATTGTTTTACCTGTCAAACCATTCGTAATATCCATCAATATTTCTCTGATCAGCCCGTCCATATGTTTATCAATTAATTCTGAGCGAAAATGAATGCCATCCTGACCAAATTTCTCACGAAAAGGTGTCTGTCTTAATTGGGGCTTTAACATCCTTTCCTTTGAAGAGAAATACTCCCATACAGGGCCTGAAATTACATAGGGATGATCAGAGCGCAAGAAAATATTAACGATATCAGAAATGCAATCGCGAATAACGGCAATATCATATACAGTCGTATCCGAATTTCTGCGTATGCCATATAATCCGCAAAAATCAGTGGCCCCGATTCGTATATTTAGAATGAGATCCTCATATTGGTCTACTAAATATTTTATAGCCATTAGCTCATCAAGTCTTGTTTCTTTTTCAATAACCTTTTTCGTTTCTAATATCGGAAGTGCAAACAGTCGATGGCCTGCATCATTAAGCCTTCTGATTTCCTCTAAAACTAGCTTGTCCTTATCGGGAGAAAATTTCGGTATGACGATGCCCGTTAATAAATCCAAACCTTTTTCAATACGATTAATTAATCGCTTTAGCTGTTCATAACTGCGAATACGGATAAACATTAATGGCAGGTCATCCTCTATTAAAAGACCTTTCTCCATATCTTCTTTTAAATTTCTTAGTTCCTGTATAAGCATAAGCTCAGCAAGTTCTACTTCCTCGTCTCCGATTGCATCCTCTAAGCAAATAACCATGGAGGTCAACCCTGAATGTTTTTTCGTTAGGAGGTCCTGATGAATATTTGGACGGGTTGCCGGCATATAAAGCGTTGCCCCCAGCGCATTAGATAGGATGTCTTTCCTAGAATTTCGTGTAAACTCTTGAGGCTTTTTATAAAAGATTTCATTGCAATGAAAATCGCTAAGGTTTGTAAATAATCTCATCCCTGTTTGCTCCGTTTCCAATTAATTAACAAACTTAAAATAGGTAAAAAGAAAGGGAGCGGACATTTGTCTGTTCCCTAGAGTTTATATAGTAATCTATTATTCACCAGCAGCTGCAGCCTTCTTTTTGTTCATGAAGTGAATAACGAAAGTTGCTGCAAATGTGATTAATAAGATGATAAAGAAAACAACATGGTGTATATGAATGCCAGCTACACCCAATAGCATTTTAACAGAGATGATTAGAATTAGAACATATGCTGATGTTTCAAGTTCTGGTACTCGGTCAATAAGCTTTAGGAATACACCTGCAATTCCACGCATCATTAAGACGCCAAGCATACCGCCTAATAATAATACCCAGATTTCCTGACTGACTCCGAATGCAGCTAATACACTGTCAACAGAGAAAGCGATATCCATTAATTCAACTGCAACTACAGTTCCCCAAAATGTTCCAAAGAGACGAATTAATAATCCGCTTTGATTCATTCCTTCAATTTCATCTTCATCTGCTTCGGCTTCTTTCTTCTTGTCAATAAAGTATTTAATAGCTAGCCAAGCAAGATATCCGGCTCCTAATATTTTTACCCACCATAGCTTGATTAAGAAAACGCCAATACCGATTGCGATAAAGCGGAAAACATAAGCCCCTAATAAACCATAAAAAAGTGCTTTCTTCCGTTGTTTCTCAGGTAAATGCTTTACCATTACTGCAAGAACGAGCGCATTATCTGCCGATAAAAGCCCTTCTAAAATAACAAGTGTTCCTATTAATCCCCAGCTAACTGGGTCTGATAAAACTTGAACCCACATTTCCCAATTAAAAAACTGGGAATAAGTGTGTAATATACCTTCTAATATCGTCATTCTTGATTGTTCCTCCCGAAAATGTCTAGTTTTTGTGTGTAGGATTATTCACATTTTAACTGATAAGAGGATATGCAGTATACAGCCTATTAGCAAAAGGAATGAACTGCCAGCATATCCAATGGAAAATTTCACTAATAATTACGATCTTGCATTAGCCAACCTGCAATCCGAAATCTTTTGCTAATGCAGCTAGGCCGCCTTGATAGCCGCTTCCAATTGCATTAAATTTCCATTCGCCATTATGTCTGTATAATTCACCCACTACAATGGCTGTTTCTATTGAGAAGTCTTCCCCTAAATCATAGCGGATTAGCTCCTCGCCGGAATCTTCGCTTATAATCCGAGCATAAGCATTGGAAACCTGGCCAAAGTTTTGATTGCGAGCTTCTCCATCATGAATGGTAATTGTGAATGTGATGCGCTGCACATTAGCTGGAACATTCGCTAAATTAACTTTAACCTGTTCATCGTCGCCATCACCTGCACCAGTACGGTTATCACCTGTATGTACAACAGAACCATTTCCGCCATTCGTATTGTTATAAAATATAAAGTCGCTATCAGATGCTACTTTTCCATTATCGCCTAGCAGGAACACGGAAGAGTCCAGGTCAAAATCATTCCCGCCATCATATTTATTTACATCCCATCCTAAGCCTACAACCACTTTTGATAGTCCAGGATTCGTTTTTGTTAAATCTACTTTTTGCCCTTTTGATAAACTTACAGCCATTTTATTACCTCCAAAAAAAAGAATATGTTTTATTTACGATGCATTTCGAAAAAGGTTTCAATATACTAAAAAAATTTTCGTTTTATTTAGCTCATCCACTTCGGCGGAGTATTTTTGTCCCAATAAATACTTCCGAGCTCATGGTGTGTTTGAAATTGGTCATGATGTGTATGGTAGTGAAAGTTAAACCAATATCCTTGCTGTGGAGGCTGATCTCTTCTAACATGGAAACGAATAATATCTTCACTAGTCTTTTCATTACTAATATTAAAAATCTTCTCTGAGTGACCTTTGCCAGGGCTTTCAGTTACTGTTAAATTGGCCAACTCTTCTTCAGGGTATTGTGCAGCAACGTTTATTATCGCCTTTGCAATATTAGGTAAGATGACCTCAGTAAATTCATTTTCAATGACAGGTTTAATCCTTGCCCCAAACTTCGTATAGGATTGGGTTTCGGCTTCCATAAGCATGTGACTAATAAATTCCTCTTTACTAATATACCCAACAGATTCATCTGCCAATGCAGAATGATCAATTACACTTTTATCTTCCGATGAAGCATCAAAAATATCTTTTTTCGATGTTTTTACTGCATTGGAATCATCATAAAGAAAAGCTTGTGAAGGTGAAACCAGTCCAAAGGTTAAAATGGTTACCATGACAACAAGTGATTTACGAAGCCAATGAGGCATAGATTAAACCCTCCTACCGTTACTGATTCGTAACTTCTTCTAATATCCCTGACTGCTTAATATTGCGAACCGCTTCTTTTAATTTTTCTTCTGACTGTACAAGAGCAATTCTCACATAACCCTCTCCCCAAGATCCAAATGCATTTCCAGGAGTGACGACTACATTTGCACGATTTATTAGTTCAATGGCAAATTCCTTTGACGTAAAGGACGCAGGAACTTCTGCCCAAACAAACATAGAAGCTTTAGGCTCACTGACATTCCAGCCAATTTCCCGTAAGCCGTCCACTAGAACATCTCTTCTATTCTTATAGATCGCTCGCAGATCATTTAGGAAATTTGATTCATCTGTCAATGCCTTTGCAGCTGCAGCCTGTATCGGAAAAAACACACCGTAATCCACATTTGACTTAAAATTGGCAAGCATCGTAATAATTTCTTGATTTCCTGCCGCATAAGCAATTCTGCAGCCAGCCATGTTAAAGCTTTTTGATAATGAATTCATTTCAATACCGACATCCATCGCTCCGTCAACTGACAGAAAGCTAATTGGCTGTTCATCATAATAAAGTTCAGAATAGGCAAAATCGTGTAAAATAACGATATTGTATTTTTTCGCATAGGCGATTGCCGCTTCAAAGAAAGCTTTCGTACCCATTGCCGGAACAGGATTCCCTGGAAAATTCAATATCATTAACTTTGCTTTTTCACTTATTTCCACAGGAATTTCGGAAAAGTCAGGAAGAAATTGATTTTCCTTTTTTAATGGCATCGGATATAATTTCGCTCCTGCCATACTAACCCCTGTTTCATATGCAGTATACCCCGGATCAGGTACGAGCACATAATCACCAGGATTACATAGGACCATTGGGAAATGGACTAATCCGTCCTGAGACCCCATTAAAAGTGAAACATTTGACCTTGGATCAAGCGACACACGAAAGCGTCGGTCATAATAGGCGGCTACTGCTTCGTGAAAATCATCAGTCCCTTTCATCGTATAACCATATAGATTAGGGTTCTTCGCTAATTCAGCAATCGTTTCCGTCACAACAGACGGCGGCGGAGTATCTGGACTGCCCACGCTTAAATCCACAATCTCTTGTCCTTCTGAAAGCTTTAATTTTTTGTAATAAGCTAATTCTGAAAAGATACTTTCCTGAAAAGAATTCATTCTCTCTGCCATTGTTATTTTCATCATTCATGTTTCCCTCTCTATTTAATTACGGTATCAATGCTATTATTCTATTATACTTGCTTTTACGTAGAAAAGGAAAAATGGTTTTTAAATTTTTTTAAATCATAAAAATTATGGCTTAGATTTTCACTAAGCAAGAGAATTACAAGTAATAAGCTTGTATAGTTGCAATTATTTTCGGGAATAGTATACTGAAAATTCCATATAACTTAAATAATATCAGTGAAAGGGGATATTCCTGTGGATTTGTCACTTGTCATCACATTCATTATTTTTCTTATGCTAGGGTATTTTGTTTATTTAGCCATCGCAGATTAATGGCAAAACGAAAAGGAAGGGAGTATGTGAAAATACTTCCTTCCTTATTTCATCAAGTTTTAATTAATACTCCAAAATGAAACTTGGAGGATTTTCTTATTTTTACGTCAAAATGAAACTTTTCAAATCTAGAGCTTCGAAAATGATCCTTCAAAACGACCCGTTCCTTTGCGACTCTTAATGCCTCGTCTATTAATTTCTGAGTGATATCCTCGTAGACGGCAAACCGGCTTAGAGCCTTTATCCCGTCAGATTCTAGAATATGCTCTTCAAACATCGGATCAAAATAAACAATGTCATAGGACTGATCAGGAAGACCTTCGAGATAGGATAGGGAAAGCCTATTTACAACCTCTATTTGCTTCATAGCTTCATTCATCGCAGGAATCTCCGCATCCCAAGATTTCAGCCCCTTATTAACCATATAAGCCAAAAAGGGATTTGCTTCTATTCCCGTTACTTTCCCTCTATTACCTGCTACGAAGCTTGCCACTATACTATCTGATGCAAGTCCTAATGTGCAATCAAGAACTGTTTTCCCAGAACATACGGATGCTGCCTCAATAAAAGGATCATGTTCTCCTTTCATTATCCTCTTTATTCTGAACATGGCTGAATTCGGATGAAAAAAGAATGGCTCCTTTTCACCGAGCGGGTAAAGCTCAAGTCTCTCTTTCCCGACAACGATACAATCATCTTTTTCAATCTTTTGAATGGCCGCAACAGAACGCTTTTTTCTCTCAATATATTTACTGTCTAATTCCTTTGCTATACTGATTGCATAGGCAGTCATGTCTTCATTAGTTCTGCCGGCTGTTGTAATAATCATCTCAGTCACCCGTATCTAATAAAGAAAAGGACGTCAAAAGACATCCTAATCAATCCGTATTTAACAATTAGCTTCAAATGCAGAAAGTAGATTTTCCATAATTGTTTCCATGGAATGGTCTTCAATATCATGACGATGAATAAAATGAACCACTTCTTTCCCTTTTAATAAAGCCATTGATGGTGAAGATGGCTCTAATCCGTCAAAGTATTCTCTCATTTTCGCAGTCGCATCTTTTTCCTGCCCAGCAAAAACAGTAACCAAATGATCAGGTTTTTTCTCCGTTCTTAGCACAGCTTGAGTTGCTGCTGGACGAGCAAGCCCTGCTGCACATCCGCAAACTGAATTGACAACGACAAGTGTCGTTCCTTCAACGTTTTCCACGAATTGCTCAACCTCTTCAGCTGATAATAATTCCTTGAAACCGGCCTGTACAAGCTCTTGTCTCATTGGTTTAACCATTTGCTTCATATATTCTTCATAAGCCATTGACATCTTAAAAACATCTCCCGTTCATCAATTAATATGGATACGATACTATAATCTATGCTAACTTTCAAAAAGAACGAATATATAATATTAATTCTTTCTTGCTTCCGTCATTTGCTTCCAAACAGATCCTTTTGCTTCTTCTCCTTGCTCGATTCTTTCGATAGCAAGTTTTATTTGCATACTTACCTCAAATTCCGGATCATTTTCAGCAGCTTTAAGGGCAGGGATAGCCATTTCATCTCCTGCCTCATAAAGGAACATCGCTGCACGCCAGCGGACAAGCTTGCTGCTATCTGTTAATGCTTCCATCATTTCTGGCATGGCTTCTTTAAAGCCTAAATCAGAAAGACAGTCGCCAGCTGTTCTTCTGACAGTGACCGTTTTGTCTTTCAAAGCCTTATACAGAAGAGGCAAAACTTGTTCATCTTCAATCATTCCTAAATAAACGGTTGCTAATCTTCTAATAGAAGCCTTTTCATCCTGCAAAGCTTTTTCCAACACTGGCAAATCAGATATTTCAGGATCATCCATTTGTTCAAGCTTCTGGTAACGGATGCGCCAATCTTTGTCATCCAAATCGTTTAGACTCACTTTAATTCGATTGGGTACAAGCTTTTGATTGCTTTTTTCAGGACTTTTAGATTGCTCAACTAATTGATTAAGCCGGCTATCCGGATAGGCTGCCATTAACTCTTCAACAACCTCATTCCCTACTTGATCAAATTCACCATAGCGGACTCCTACTTCAATCCATTTACGAACTAGTACGACATTATCCTCTTTTGACTGCGCTTCGGAAAGTGCATTCATAAACACTTCCGGCAGTCCAAAACGTCGTTCTTCCGAGCCGTCTGTCAGCTTCACTTGCATGGGAATCTCTTTATATTTTTGAACAAATACTTTGATTTCACCAAAATGGTCATTCGTCTTCGGCCGATCTTCATTTTGAGCTTCTGCCGATTCACCGAATGCGACTCTAACTTGAGGAAGAATTTCCTTCCAATCATATTTAGCGTTTCTTTCCACCGCTAAAAAGTCTGCTACATGATATACACCTTTCACTCCATCAATAATAAGTATCTGTTGAATAATCTTTGGTGCACCCTCACTGTTTTCCTTTTTATAATTATTGCTTTTCCCCATTGGCAGCTCTTCATCCAAAATAACCTTCATCGTATTCGGACTTGGAGTGGGTTCTATTGATAATATCTTCACGGCAAAATCACCCTTTACACTATAATCAGCATCTTAACTACACTAATATTAACATAAAGTGGTGATAAAGTAGGCATTTGCAAGCTTGGAACTTAGCTGGAGATGCCTTTATCGTGTTAAAAATAGATGATTATTCTACAAGCTCAGAAAGATATGTCCAGCGCTCAATCAAATGTTCAAGTTTTTCGTTTAATTCTGCTTCCTCATCCATGAGTTTTTGTGCTTTTTCAAAATCGCTGCCCGTGTTTGCCATTTCTTCAGCAATTTGTTCAATCCGGGCTTCAACTTCAGCGATTTTCTCATCAATTCCGTCCCATTCTCTTTGCTCATTATAACTAAGCTTTTTCTTCTTCGGTTTTTCCCTTTCCTTCACTACTTGTGCTGCCGCTTTTACTTGGATATTGGATTTCTCCGCTTCCTTTTCTAGATATTCAGTGTAATTCCCATAGAAGGAACCGATAAACCCATTCCCATTTAAGATGAGCAGCTGATCAGCGACTTTGTCGAGGAAATAACGATCATGGGATACAGTGATGACAACACCTGGAAAATCTTCAAGATAATCCTCTAAAACCGTTAAAGTTTGGGTATCAAGATTATTTGTCGGTTCATCAAGCAGCAGAACATTTGGCTCAGACATTAAAATTTTCAATAAATATAACCGGCGTTTTTCTCCTCCAGAGAGCTTTCTGATTGGTGTCCCATGAGTATAAGAAGGAAATAAAAATCTTTCCAGCATTTGTGCTGCGGAAATCGTCTTCCCATCCGAGGTTTCAACAACTTCTGCCGTTTCCTTTAAATATTCAATCATGCGCTTATTATCATCCATATCTTCGCTTTCCTGTGTATAATAAGCGATTTTCACGGTCTGGCCGATAATGACCTCGCCAGAATCTAAAGGGATTTTTCCAGCAAGAACGTTCATAAGTGTTGATTTTCCAGAGCCATTTTTACCGATAATGCCCATCCGATCTCCTGGCTTCACGAGCAAATCAAAATCATTTAAGATGACTTGATCTCCATATTTCTTTGTGGCAGATTTCAATTCAAAAACCTGCTTTCCGAGCCGGCTGCCGCTTAATGACATGTCGAGTTTTTCGGACGATTTCACAGAAGCAAGCTCGTTATCTAAGCTTTCAAATCTCTGTATTCTCGCTTTTTGCTTCGTTGTGCGCGCTTTTGCTCCCCTTCTAATCCATTCTAATTCTCTTCTATATAGATTTTTTTGCTTTTCAATGGTTGCCGCGTCATTTTCTTCGCGAATCGCTTTCGCTTCTAAGAAGGCCGCATAATTCCCTTTATAGCTATAAAGCTTTCCGCCCTCCAGCTCAAACATTCTGTTCGTTACTCGATCAAGAAAATAACGATCATGGGTAACTAACAAAAGTGCGCCTTGATATCTGCCTAAATATTCTTCAAGCCATTTGACGGAATCATAATCAAGATGGTTTGTAGGCTCATCAAGAATAAGCAAATCTGGAGACTGAATTAAGCTTTGTGCAAGAGAAACCCTTTTCTTTTGTCCGCCAGAAAGCTCTCCAATTTTTTTATTAAAGTCTTCAATTCCAAGCTTCGTTAAAATAGATTTTGCATTTGTGCTTGCATCCCAAGCATTCAATGCATCCATTCTCTTCTGCAGATCAAATAGTTTTTCTTGAAAAACTTGATTTTCAGGGTCAATGTTCATTTGGACTAGGGCCTGCTCATATTCTCTTAGCAAAACAAGAACTGGGGCATCACCGGCAAAGACTTGATCTAAAACAGTCATTTGATGGTCCAAATCAGGCTCTTGTTCAGAATAAGAAATCGTATAGTCCTTTGGCGCCACGATTTCTCCAGAATCAGACAAATCTACTCCTGCAACAATTTTCAATAGGGATGACTTCCCTGTCCCATTTACACCGATTAAGCCTACCCTGTCTTTTTCCGATATGGTAAACGAGATATCGTTAAAAAGCTCTTTCTCCCCATACGTCTTTGTAATATTTTCAACTGAAATCATTTTCATGATTGACCATTCCATTCATTAAAAAATTCTTCTAGATAGTTTTCCATCAATTGATGGCGTTTTTCCGCTAATTCTTTTGCAGTTTCCGTATTCATCAAGCCTTTCAGCTTTAGCAGCTTTTCGTAAAAGTGATGAATGGACGATGACTTCCCTTTGCGATATTCCTCTTCACTCATTGTCTCTCTCACCTGAAAATCAGGGGAATAAATGGGCTGGCCCTTCTTTCCGCCGTACGCACAGGTTCTCGCAATTCCGATCGCACCGATTGCATCTAATCTGTCAGCATCCTGGACAATTTCGGCTTCAATACTCGTTAATTCTGATTTTTTTCCGCCTTTAAAAGAAATGGTTTCAATAATCTCGATAATTTGATCTCGAGCTTTTTGTTCAAGTTCAAGAGTTTCAAGAAATTCGAATAATTTTCTCTCCCCTTCTTCTTTAGAAGCGTTTAGCTTTTCATCAGGAACGTCATGAAGCAAGGCTGCCATTTCAATAATAAATCGGTCACCTTTTTTTTCCTTTTCACATATATTTAAAGCATTTCTGCGAACCCGTTCAATATGATACCAATCATGGCCTGTACAATCTTCTCCAAGAAGTTCTCGTACAAAGCTTTCTGTTTCTTGTATAATTGCTTGCATAATAACGCCACCTTCACTTATCATCAAGAACCATTTTACCATGAAGGAAGAGGATAGTTAAAAAAATTACGCAGCCGTGCATGGCTTCCAAAGAATAAAAATTAACGTTTTGTTTAATCCTTAGTAAAAAGGTATGGTTAATACGATATCAATCTGGTAATATATATAAAAATGATCATGTTCAAAAAATGAATGCAGGTGAGACGATGAAGGTTGTAAATAATATAGCAGAATTAATTGGCGAAACCCCATTAGTTAAGTTAAATAGACTGCCTTCCAAGGATGGAGCAGAGGTTTATGTGAAACTTGAGTACTTTAATCCAAGCCGCAGTGTAAAAGACCGGGCAGCTTACAATATGATTGTCCAAGCGGAAAATGCCGGACTATTAAAAAGCGGTGCAACCATTATTGAGCCGACTTCGGGAAATACAGGGATTGGTCTTGCGATGAATGCCGCAGCTAGGGGTTATCGTGCGATTATTGTTATGCCTGACTCAGCGACAGCAGAAAGAATCAATATATTAAAAGCATACGGAGCTGAAGTGGTGCTAACACCAAGTGATGAAAAAATGCCGGGAGCTATAAATAAAGCTAGAGAAATCGCGGCTTTCACACCAAATAGCTTTGTGCCCATGCAGTTTGAAAATGAAGCAAACCCAAATATTCACCGAAAAACAACAGCCATTGAAATCATTGAGGCTATGGAAGAGAACGGGAAGAAGCTCGCTGCGTTTGTTGGAACTTCGGGAACGGGCGGAACGATTACAGGTACAGGCGAGGAATTAAAAAAATATGATCCTTCTATAACTGTACATGTTGTGGAGCCCGCAGGTTCACCCGTATTATCAGGAGGCAAACCTGGTAAACATAAGCTAGTTGGCACGAGCCCAGGCTTCGTCCCTCCGATTTTAAATACGTCAGTGTACGATGAAATTTTTCAGATTAAAGATGAAGAAGCATATGAAACGGTAAGAAAGCTCGCTGCCCTAGAAGGAATTTTACTCGGCCCATCCGGCGGCGCATCTGTATTTTCAGCCCTTGAGGTTGCAAAAAGATTAACACCGGCCGAAACCGTTGTTTGTATCGCTCCTGATACAGGTGAACGATACTTATCAAGTGATCTTTTTGAATAAATAATCAAATACGCCTTGGCGTATTTGCGCCCAGATTTTTATCGAGCTTGCTCGATAAATTTCCATTAAAAAATCTGAGGCATCCGCCGGAGGCTTTAATTTTATTCAGCCGGAGTATGTACGCTTACTGAATTGGATACTTGTTAATTATCACGCAACTTACCGAAGTGGTAGACTTATGCTGAATAAAATTAAAACGGGATGTTTCATTCATCCCATTTTCTTAACACCCAAATCCGATTAATTTTATACGAATAATTATGATTATGTTGAGGTGAACTCATGTACCTAACAATAGGTAACATTAGTAAAAGTTTTACAAACGAAAAGAATGATAGAGTCAAAGTTTTAGATAATATTTCCTTAAACATTGAAAAAGGCAGTTTTATTTCGGTTGTTGGCCCTTCCGGATGCGGTAAATCGACTTTGCTTTATTTGATTGCAGGGCTGGAAAAAGCAGATGAGGGCGAGATCAAAATGGATGGGAAAAGGGTAATTAAACCTGGTCCAGACAGAGTAGTTGTTTTTCAAGAGGCTGGTTTATTTCCTTGGTTGACCGTGCTCGAAAATGTAACTTACGGCTTGCTGTTGAAAAAAATCCCGAAAAAACAAGCAGAAGCGAAGGCACTTGAAATATTAAAAATGGTTCATTTGAGCCGCTATACGGATTCCTATCCCCATCAGCTTTCCGGCGGGATGAAGCAAAGAGTTGCCATTGCACGCGCATTAGTGATGGAGCCGGATATATTACTTATGGATGAACCTTTCTCCGCCCTTGATGAACAAACGAGAATGGTCCTTCATAAGGAGCTGCTTGACATCTGGCGTAAAACAAAAGTTACGATTCTCTTTATCACACATAATATTCGGGAAGCTGTATTACTATCGGAAAAAGTTATCGTGTTTGCCACCCGACCGGGAAAAATTAAAGAAATCATTACTGTTCAGTCGGCTAAAGATGGAGTTATGCCAGACAGTGTAACATTACACTCCGAACAAAGAATCTTGTCAATTTTAGAAGTGGAAATAGAAAAAGTGCTGAAGGAGGAAATGGGTGATGACTACAGCTTTAAGGCGGACCGGCTTCATCGCGATCATCGCGGCGATTTGGGAAATCACATCTAGATTTTCAGGTCTTCCCTCGTTTATGTTTCCGCCGCTGACGCAAATATTCGAAACAATGTTTAATGGGATCGTAAACGGTCAAATAACGGCAGCCATTGGCGTTAGCTTCAGCAGAATTTTAATTGGCTTCTTGATTGCCATAATTTTAGGCACATTCATGGGTTATTTGATTTGGAAGTATAAATTCGTTGAAGATACACTTGGATTTTTAGTGACGGCGCTTCAGTCGATCCCAAGCATCGTGTGGTTTCCGCTTGCGATTATCTGGTTTGGACTGAATGATTTTGCCATTCTTTTTATCGTCACAATTGGTGCTACGTGGACAATGACAATCAGTGCCACGAGCGGATTTAAAAATGTGCCAAAGCTATATCAGCGTGTGGCTAGGACATTTGGCTCCACTGGCTTTCATTTTATTCGGACAGTCATTATGCCTGCTTCTGTTCCGCAATTACTATCAGGTCTCCGAATTGCATGGGCTTTTTCGTGGAGAGCATTAATGGCTGGTGAATTGCTTGGAGCAGGCGGTGGACTTGGAAAACTATTAGAAACAGGAAGATCACTTGGACAAATGGATCTTGTCATATCTGTCATGATTGTCATCGCCATCATTGGAACGATCATGGATAACATTGTTTTTGTTCGGCTGGAACGATCGGTTCAGACAAAATGGGGAATGAATTAACCACCAAAATGAGAAAAAGGAGTTGGAATCATGTTTAAGAAACTATTAATTGCTGTAAGTGCCATTTTAATTATTGGGATTATGAGTGCGTGCGCACAGAACGGAAAAGAAGCAAATTCAAATTCCGAGGATCAGACTGTCAAAATTGGCTACTTCCCCAATTTGACTCATATTGCTACAATCGTTGCTCTTGAAAATCAATACTTTAAAGATGAATTTGGAGAGAATGTCAAAATTGAAACAAAGACAGTAAGCAACGGCGGCTTGTTTATGGAAGCGATGACGACAAAAGCGATCGATGTAGGAACGGTTGGCCCTGGTCCACTGCTTAACTTTTATGTAAAAAATCCTAAATTCCATATTGTATCTGGTGCTGTAAATGGCGGAGCAGTACTTGTAGCCAATGATGGGAGCGATGTCGAGCAGCTTTCAGACCTTGATGGAAAAAGAGTAGCTATTCCGGTCATTGGAAGCACACAGGACGTTATGTTAAGAAAGGCACTGAAGGATGTTAACCTGAATACAACAACTAACGGCGGAACAGTTGAACTCCTTGCAGCTGCTCCGGCAGATACAGCTACACTCTTCGTCCAAAATTCAGTTGATGCGGCAGCAACTCAAGAGCCATGGGGTTATTTTCTAGAAACGCAGGCAAATGGAAAGCTATTGCTTGACTGGGACCAGTTTGCTTGGGGCAAAGAATCAACAAATACAGTAGTCGCAGCAACTGACGAATTCTTAGAAAATAAAGAGCTTGTTCAAGCTTATTTAACTGCTCATAAAAAAGCGGTAGCCTTTATTCAAGAAAACCCAGAAAAATCTAAAGAACTAGTTATCAAGCATATTAAAGATTTAACAGGAAAAGAAATAAATAAAGAAGAAACAGATGCCGCTTTTAATAGACTGCAAGTAACGACAGATGTGAATGAACAAGTAATTCAAGAAATGGCCGATATAAGTAAAGAAGCTGGCTATATACCGAGTAACAATATCGATGGACTGATCAATCTAAAGCATCTTCAAGATTTAGGAAATTAAATGGTAATAAAAAAGCTGTCCGTTAAGAAACCTACTTCTTCTTGGACAGCTTTTTTAGTAATAAGTTCTAGTCTAATCCATTAAACCAGCTAATACCAAGCGTATTCTCCCCCGCATGTACACCAATGGCTGCACCTAGTGGATACGGCTCAAATTCAATTTCTGGAAACTCCACAATTAGCTCATCCTTCCACTTTAACGCTTCTGATTCATGTAATCCGTAAAGCAGGTAAGCTTCTTTTATTGGTTTTTGCTGATGGGCTTTCCTAAGCAGTTGAATCATTTTATCCTTCGCTTTTTTGTCACTTCTAACCTTTTCATTTGTACTTAATGCCCCATCAATAATGGCAATGATTGGAATAATATTCAGCATACTTCCGAGAAAAAATTGCACTCCGGACATTCTGCCGCTTCGATGAAGCTGTTCGAGACTGCCGATTCGTACATAAGTCTCATTCGTTTCACGTAACTTCTCCAAGCTTGATTTGATTTCTGCTGGTTCCATTCCCGATTCAGATAATTCAATCCCCTTTTTGACAATTCGGGTAAGAGGATAAGTTAAGACTTTCGAATCAATCGTTATTACGTTTGCATCCACAAGCTGTGCAGCCTGCTCACTTGAAGAAGCGGTCCCGCTTAATTTGCCAGAAATATGAACAGAGAAAATAACATCATACTTTTCACCAAGCTTTTCATATAAATCTTTAAATGCGCCAATGGAAGGCTGCGATGTTTTCGGCGGATTTTTTAATGTTTTTAAACGCTCATACAACTGTGCAGGCTCTAAATCCACCTCCAAAAATTCTTCCTCATCCAGCAAAATTGTAACCGGTATCGTATAAACATCTGGAGATTTCAGCAGTTCCTCTTCTAAATAAGCAGTACTGTCTGTAACCCATGCTATTTTAGTCAATATTTTTCCCCCTTATTGATTTTTATGTAAAAAGGTTGAAAGGGCTGGACTCATTCATCAGCGTCCCTTTCAACAAAACCTTTGTTTTCAGTTAAATTAGACTTTCTGAGCTAAGCTTGTTTGCAGCAAAAACGGTTTAATTTTTGGGAAAACCTTTAAAGCTGTATTATAAAAAACATCTTCATGATGCTCTTCCGGGATTAGTTTTTTGATAAATTCAATATATGGACCAACGGGAACGAGCGGCCAATCTGTGCCAAACAGCAATTTATGATAGGAATCAGAAAAGACGAGCGCATGTCTTAAATGATCTAAAAACCTGCCTTCACTTTTGCTTATAAGCTCCTTTTCTGTTCCAACAAGTAAACCAGATAAATCGGCATAAACATTTGGATTTTTATAAATGATCTCCGCTCCAGTTAATGTCCAAGGGTCGCCAAAGTGAGCCATCATAAACGTCACATTTCGATGCTTTACAGCAACTTCATCAATCGTTAAAGGATGGGAATATTTTAACAGCGCCCTTTCCGAATATGTGTCGCCGGTATGAAAAACAATTGGCAGGCTATATTTTTCCGCCAAAAGGTAAACAGGTTCATACACTTCATCATACGCATAAAAAGGATAATAGCCTAAATAAATTTTCATCCCAACCACATTTGGCTTCTGAATCTCTGACTCAAGCCTAATTAAGGCCTGTTCATTCAAATCATATGGGTTAATTCCAGGACAATAGACGATTTGTTCAGGAAGAGTCTTAGCTAGATCAAGTCCCATTGGCGTCTGTGCGTGATAATCAGGAAAACCCATTTCAGGCGTTTCGGTTACCCCCATAGCAATGCTAAGAACGACATTGGCCTTTTTATATTCTTCTATATAGCCATTATATGAGTAATCAACAAAAGATAGCTCTTTTGCTGTTTGGTGAAAGGATAAAATATCTGAAAAATGAATATGTGCATCAATAATTTTCATATTAACTCCCTCTTAGCAACTCAAAAAAAAGTTTGCTAGATTTCTTAATCAAGGAAACTAAAGCTTAACCTTATAAATTTGCCTTCTGCAAATAGTTTACTTGAAATGCTTCTTTATTCATATACCCTTCTGAAATTTTCTCTAGGTACTTTTTACTAACCTAATTAAATTTCCGCAAAAAAGCTCTGCCTAAGTATGGGCAGAGCTCAAGGTTATTTTATTATAGTATTCAATCGATCAAGACTTTCGATCATATAATCCGTCATTGTGACTAAATCATCCATTTGATCCTCAGTGACTAGCCTGTTAAAGTTAATGATCGTTTCATTCTTGATCCAATCATCATTTACGAAAGGGTCACAAATGATAGATTGCTTTATTGTTCTTTCATGTCCCCAAATTTCTTTAAGCCCGGCTTCAATCTGTTGAAAAATCTTAAGATCATTCGGATGCATCGTTAGGAATTTTATAAAAACGTGACAGCCGGACAATCGATCGGATTGAGCTGCTGGCAAAAGCTCAGCAGCCAAGTTTTCTAGCCCAGCTTCCATGATAATGGAGCAATGAATATGCTCCACATCATGTTGAATAGAAAAGGTAACTTCATACCGCCGGGAAAGCTTTGCGGTATTGATGAAGTCATTTCGATCGATAATGATAATGTCCCCGACTAAATCACGATCATAAAGTGCTCCCTCAATGACAACCTTCATATTTTCAAACGCTGTCGGATCAAACATGTAATTATCTATTAGAATAGTCCAATTGCATTGCCATTCTCATCTACGTCCATTTTTAGAGCTGCTGGCAATTTAGGCAATCCTGGCATTGTCATCACATCTCCGGTAAGTGCGACAATGAATCCGGCACCAACAGATGGCTTAAGCTCTCTAATCGTAATGGAGAAGCCAGTTGGGCGGCCAAGCTTAGCAGGATCATCTGAAAGAGAATACTGTGTTTTGGCCATACAGATTGGCAAGCTGCCCCATCCAAAGCTTTCGAAGTCTTGAAGCTGCTTCTTCGCTTTTGATGAAAATTCAACTTTTTCAGCACCGTAAACCTTTTGTGCAATGGTCAGAATTTTATTTTCTAGAGTGTCTGAAAGATCATATAATGGCTCGAAGTTGTTTTCTTGTTTTTCAATAACTTCAAGAAGCTTGTTGGCAAGATCTACGCCGCCTTCGCCGCCTTTTTCCCAAACTTCTGTTAATGAAACAGGAATACTGGACAGACTGCAAAGATCCATTAACGCCTTTACTTCATCCTCAGTATCTGTAATAAATTTATTAACCGCTACAACAAATGGCAACCCAAAGCCTTCAATAGTTTCGATATGCTTCTTTAGATTCGCAAAGCCTTTTGTAAGGGCTTGTACATTTTCATTTCCCAGCTCAGTTTTTGGAACGCCTCCATGCATTTTTAATGCACGAATTGTCGCTACAATAACAACTGCCTCCGGCTTGATGCCAGCACTTCTAGATTTAATGTGAAGGAATTTCTCAGCACCCAAATCAGCGCCAAATCCACCCTCTGTAACGACATAATCACCAAGTTTAGAAGCAGCAGTTGTTGCGATGACACTATTACAGCCATGAGCAATATTAGCAAATGGGCCGCCATGAATAAAGGCAGGTGTATGCTCAATCGTTTGTACCAGGTTTGGTTTAACTGCTTCTTTTAGAAGCATAGTTAACGCACCTTGAACGCCAAGATCTGCAACCGTTACAGGCTGTTTATCATAGTTGTATGCAAAGACCATCCGGCCAAGTCTTTCCTTCAGATTTTTCAAATCAGTAGATAGGCAAAGTACAGCCATGATTTCTGATGCCACAGTAATATCAAAGCCATCTTCACGAGGCACACCTTGAACAGGACCGCCTAATCCGATTACCACTTTTCTCAAGGCCCGGTCATTCATATCAAGCGTCCGCTTCCAAACAATTCTTCGTGGGTCAATGCCAAGCTGATTTCCCTGCTGTAGATGATTATCAATGAATGCTGCAAGAGCATTATTAGCAGTCGTAATGGCATGAAGATCACCAGTGAAATGAAGGTTAATATCTTCCATCGGCAGAACTTGAGAATAACCTCCTCCTGTCGCACCGCCCTTTACACCCATCGTTGGCCCAAGTGAAGGCTCTCGCATTGCAATGATTGCCTTTTTGCCAATTTTAGTAAAAGCATCTCCAAGGCCAACAGTTACAGTCGATTTCCCTTCGCCGGCAGGGGTAGGATTTATAGAAGTAACAAGAATGATTTTTCCACTTTGATTTGTTTCAAGCTTTTTTAATGCGGCTGTTGATAATTTAGCTTTATATTTTCCAAAAAGCTCCAGATCATCTTCTTGAAGACCGATTTTTGCCGCAATTTCCGTTATTGGATTCATTGGTGATTGTTGAGCGATTTCAATGTCTGACTTTACAACTGGTTTAACATTCATTTTTTATCCCCCTAAGCATCACAATTATGTAAACGTTTACTACCTTAACATTGTACCATTTATTTTATTTTTAGTAGAGTATTGAATAAAAAGTTTTTATTTTCAAGCTTTTTAACCATTGCTACAGACGTTTTTCATCTTTATAATAGATTTTAATTGAATTTTCTAACAGGGGGATGATGATTTGCCTATTAAGATTCCAAAGCTTTTGCCGGCAAGAGAAATTTTAGAAGAAGAAAATATATTCGTTATGGATGATGATCGTGCTCTTATGCAGGACATTCGACCTTTAAATATACTTATTTTAAATTTAATGCCAGAGAAGGAAAAAACAGAAGCCCAGCTATTAAGGCTTTTAGGAAATACACCGCTGCAAGTCAATATTTCTTTTCTGAGGACAGCTACACATGAATCTAAGAACACAAGCCCATTGCACCTCGAGCAGTTTTATACTACCTTTTCGGACATTAAGCACCGAAAATTTGATGGCATGATCATTACAGGTGCTCCAATTGAATTGCTCCCATTTGAAAAAGTGGATTATTGGGAGGAGCTTTCTGAAATTATGGATTGGACGAATAGCAATGTAACTTCTACCTTACATATATGCTGGGGAGCCCAAGCTGCATTATTCCACCATTTCGGCATAAAGAAATATGAGCTATCAGGAAAATGCTCTGGTGTATACACTCATCAAGTCCATGATCGTTCAGAAAAGTTGCTCAGAGGATTTGACGATGCCTTTCTAGCTCCACATTCTAGATATACTGATATATTCATAGAAGAGCTGGAAAACCATCCAACATTAAAATTGCTTTCTACATCTGAAGAAGCGGGACCATTTATTTTGAGTGCGAATAATGGGAAACAAATAATGATTACAGGCCATTTAGAGTATGAAGCAGATACATTAGCTGAAGAGTACAGAAGAGATGTACAAAAGGGATTGGATATTCATGTTCCTGAACATTATTTTCCAAACGATGACCCTTCCAAACAGCCGTTAAATAGATGGCGCTCTCATGCCCATTTATTATTTTCAAACTGGCTGAATTACTATGTATACCAAGAAACTCCATATGAGTGGGATTAGAACAGAAAGCGGGAGCTCCCCCAAAAGGGTGCTTCCGCTTTTCTAAGATTGCTGTGAATAGTAAACTTCCTCAAACGGCTGAACGACAACAAATCCATTGCCTGAAAATTTCATTTGAATGGATTCGCCGCTTCCTCTCCCCAGGAAAGTTTTGAAAGAAATATCAGTCACAAATTCAGGCTGCAATGTCCCTGACCATGCAACAGTTGCATTCGGGTCTGTAAATACTGGATTATCAGGAGTTACTAGCAAGGTTAAAGGCTCATAATGCGAGGTGATGGCAACCATCCCAGTCCCTTCTAGACGAACATTGAAGAGCCCGCCTGAAAGCATTCCTGCCACTCGTCTCATTAACTTAATATCCCAGCTGATAGATGGCTCAAACGCAAGTAAATCATTTCCGTTCACAAAAATAGAATCTCCCTGCAAATGTAGGACAGAGATTTTTTTCCCTTGATCGGCTAAATATAATTTTCCGTTTCCTGTCGCTTTCATTAAGGAAGTGCCTTCTCCGGTTAATGCTTTTTTAAACATTTTCCCAATTCCGTGTTCAAGAATGCCCTCCCGTTCAAATTTAATATTGCCTCGGTAGGATATCATAGCTCCAGTTTTTGCCCAGATTTGATTATTTAAATTAATCTCTAATATTCTTGGTGTTTCAAGCTCAAATAACCCTTCCCCTTTATCCTGCTGCTGAGTTGACTGTACAAAATCATGAATTGAATAACGGCTCATTTGTCTTCCTCCAAATCTTTCTTCCCATTTTTCAACATAAAAACCCACATAAATGAAAGGGATTGCTTTAATTCTATCGATAAGGACCCTTTAGGAAGCTGTTCAGCCGCGCGCTTATACACGCCAAGCTCGCCAACTTTATGCCAATCATTCTCTTCTGCTAGTTTCTCGAATTCCCAGGGCATCATCGTATTACATATTACCTTTTCCCGATATAGCCGCATATAACTATTTACTCTTGGCGCAGCAGTTGGCCCAAGAATGCCAATGCAGGCGAATCCCCCAGGCTTTACAGCTCTTTGGGCTTCCATTAAGACCTTTAGAGGATCCTCGGTCCACTCTAAAGAGTTAATCGCCATTACAGCATCTAAGCTATTATCAAAAAAGGGAAGGGCAGAAATATCTCCTTTCATAAATTGTGATCGATTATGCTGATTTATTTCCTTTGCTCTCCCAATCATTTCATCGGAAACATCAATTCCTGTAACCATATATCCAGCTTCGGATAGCTTTAATGATCCGAAACCATCTCCACAGCCAAGATCACCTACAGAACCGCCGGAAGGAACAAATTCTGCAAAAAATGGCGGGATCTCTTTTCTGCTGCCACTTTCCCACATTTCTTTGCTCATTGAATTCCAGCTAGTGGATTTCTCATCCCATTGTTTCTCTGCCTCTTTACTCCATTCAAAATTTTGCATAATCCCCCTCGCTTTCACACAATTTAGAACTGAACAAATAAAATAAATGTCTCTCCTTTATTATTTCTCTATTAAGAATACGAATCCTTTGTTTAAAAATACAATACTTGAGAAAAATAAGACTATTCAAAGGAGGAGAAACTTTTGTTAGAAGAACAGCTAGTCGCTGTACACAGAAATTATTATGGAGATATTATAAGTTTTAAAACGTCAAATTGACGAATCATTTCCTATCAAAAAGCTTTACAAGAGGCGGAAATTGGTCAGATAACGGGAGTGAATATACAAAATGGCCAGGATGGACATTCTTCCATCTTAGTGCCTGAGACTTCCATATCTTTTCATGACTGGCCTGAAATGTATTAAAGGACCTGCATCATTGGCAGGTCCTTACTATTGCTCTTGGGCTAACTTTTGTTCTTGGTCTTCCTCTTGTTCTTGATTTTGTTCTTCCGCTGCCTCTTGCTCTTCCTCTTCGTTTTGTCTTTGAATCTCTCTTAACGCTTCAACCCGCTCGGCATTCTCATCAAAATACTGAACGAGATCGCCGATTCTGTCGATTGCATCCCAGCTTAAATGATGTTCAATCCCTTCAACATCGCTGTAGATATTTTCTTCTTTTACTCCAATTAACCGAAGCATCTGCTCCAGCAAATCATGCCGAAATACAAGTCTTTTTCCAATCTTATTGCCTTTTGAAGTCAGACTTAAACCTCTGTATTTTTCATAAACTAGATATCCATCTTTATCAAGCTTCTGAACCATTTTTGTAACAGAGGAGGGATGTACCGCGAGAGCTTCTGCTATATCTGAAACACGGGCATAGGTTTTCTCGGCAATTAACATGTAAATCTGTTCGATATAGTCTTCCATACTAGGTGTTGGCATCGAATACCCTCCCATATGAACTGGCCAAATATCTTTGTCCTATTTTTCGTATACTTCATTATATGAAAATGACAATGCAAAGTGCCTATTTTTAAAGGCAGCTGTCAAAGTTAATATCATATAAATATCTTAAGGCCTCTAAAAAGTTTACTACATTCATCCTAGTGAAACAAGGAATTCAGGCGGCTAATGTTTACTCTATTGGTTCTGAAACGAAAACTTTACTCTCTTTTCCTTATCATCCCACATTAGTTTTGCCGAAAAAGTTTTTTCCTTGCCTTTAAAACCTTCGATTAATTCTGTCGCGCTATCCTGGAGCAGCTGCTTAACAATCTTTTGTGTGATGGATTTTCCCATTATTTTTTTTGAGATAGTAAAATTACATTTCGTTTTACTAAAATTCGTACATCCATAAAACTTGCCTTTATCAATGACCTTGCCTTCACAAAATTTGCACTTGCCAATGGCAGTTGCTCTCTTTTGATTCGATTTTCCAGGTGTGAAGCCATCTTTATCTTCTTCATTGAATGCCCATTCCCCGGCATTTTTTACAGATGCTTCAATAATATGCGAAACCATTTTATTTGTCTGCTCCATAAATTGCTTTGGGGAGGCCTCACCATTTGAAATGTCTTTAAGGCGCTGCTCCCATTTGGCAGTCATCTCTGGAGAGGCAAGAATTTCGGATCCAATGGCACCGATTAATATGTTTGCCTTCGGTGTTGCATATACTAGATTTTTATTGATATCAATATAATTTCGGTCTTTCAACATCGTTATAATGCCTGCTCTTGTTGCTTCTGTTCCAAGGCCTTCTGTTTTCATCAGCACTTTTTCCAGCTCTTTGTCTTCTATATGCTTGCCTGCAGTCTTCATGAGTGTAATAAGCTGACCTTCTGTGTATCTTTTAGGCGGCTGTGTTTTACTTTCTTTTACCTCTGCCTTTATCACATTGCCTTTTTCTCCTTTTTGCAATAGAGGCAATTCTGGTTCATTGTCTTTTTCCACCTGCGGAATGACCTTCCTCCATCCCTCTTCTAGCTGAACCTTCCCCTTTGATAGAAATTTAGCTCTCCCTTCAACGAGTGTTTTTACGGTCGTATATTCGGTGACAGCCTTACCATAATTTGCAGCAATAAGACTCCGCACAATTAAGTCATACAGCTTTTTTTCATCAGGAGAAAGCTTTTCCATGTTCGGTACTTGCTCAGTAGGAATGATTGCATAATGGTCTGTTACTTTTTTGTCATTCACATATCTTTTATTAGAAATAAGTGAATTGGTCGGCAAAGGGAAAAAGGCTTGATAATCACTGATTCGTCCGATTTTATTCAGAGTTTCCGGAAATAGCTCAGCTTCCCCTTTTGTCACATGTCTCGAATCAGAACGCGGATAAGAAACGATCCCTTTTTGGTAAAGCTTTTGTAATACATCTAACGTTTTTTTCGGAGGCAGCTTAAAGCGGCGATTTGCTTCTGCCTGAAGTGATGATAAATTAAATAATAGCGGAGGAAGAAATTCCTTTTTTTCTGCCTGAACTTCTGCAACCTCCGCTTCTTTATTTTGGCAAAAAGCAGCGATTTTTTCGGCAAGCTCCTTTGTCTTTATTCGCGTCTCTCCGTCATTTTCCCATTTTCCCATATATTTTTTTCCATTTATTTTGAATTGGGCTTGGACTTCCCAAAAAGGTTCTGAAACAAAGCTCTGAATCTCGTTTTCTCTTTTGACAATTAAGGCAAGAGTCGGTGTTTGCACCCTTCCTACTGAAAAAACATCAGAAAAGCCTTGCTGCTGGAGAAGAAGACTATATAGACGGGAAGCATTCATCCCAACGACCCAGTCAGCACATGCTCTCGTATATGCCTCATAATAAAGGTTACGGGTTTCTGATTCTTCCAGTAATGATTGGAAACCATCTTTGATGGCTTTTGGGGTTAACGAGGATATCCAGAGCCTTTTCATCGGAAGCCTTGATTTAGTCAGACGGAGAATGTTTCTAATAATTAATTCTCCCTCACGCCCTGCATCCCCAGCATGAATGACTTCAGTCAGCTTGGGATCTGAAAGGAGATTTTTTATGATGTAAAATTGCTTTGCTTTATCTTTCGTCACTTCATATTCAAATTGTGATGGTGTAATCGGCAGTGTATGTAGTGACCATTTCTTCCATGCGGAATCGTATTTTTCTGGTGCTGCCAGCTGACAGAGATGGCCTACTGCCCATGTCACATAGGCTCCTTGGGGAAAAACATCATTTGGAAATATTTCGACAAACCCTTGGTGCTTCTTCATTTTAAAAACGGAAGCCAGTGTCACTCCCTGATCAGGCTTTTCCGCAATAATAAGTTTCATCTCTTGCTCACTTCCAATTTGGATGATAATTTTAGACAACTATATTAATACTACTGAATCAGCGAGCAAATAACTAGACTTTAATCAAACAGTTTTCTAATTATTAATTTATAGGAGCATTGCTACCAAACGCGTTTAAATTTAAATAGCTCTTGTAAATAACCCCAAATGGAAATCGGAGACATGATCATCTGATAGCAAAGAATAAATAAAATAAATCCTAATTTGTTTTTTCTTACATTTAGGTGAAGCTTTTTAAATACATAATTTTTCTGATACATATAAAGCAATCCATAACTAATAAAAGTTAAAGGCAAAACTAATAGAGTCATAGGACCTACAATCCAGAAAAATCCAAAGAAAGCTAGAATTCAGCTGCTTCTTTACTCACCTTTAAACTCATCTATTCACCGCTTTCTAAGAATAATAAACTTCTTATACTTCTAAAACAACTTATTCTCAAATAAACTCAATTGAAACAATGGTTTAGTATACCAGAATTTTGAAAATAGCTTCTTCAATTCGATAAGTTGATTAATCAAGTGATAACCTAAAAAAATTACTTTGGCGGTAATTCTTTTTTTAGGCTATGTTTATGGACACGAGTCATCAGTTTGTACAATGTTTTGGTTTCTTCTTCATTTAAAACCTCATCAAAAAATGACGATTGAAACGCAAGTTGAGCTGGCATTGCCTCATATAAAATTGCTTCACCTTTCTCAGTGAGATTGATCGTTTTCGTTTTCCAATCTTGCTTGCGTATAATGTAGCCTTCTTTCTCAAGTCGTACAAGCATACGGGAAATACCGCCTTGCGTAACTGTTATTTTATCGGCTAACTCCATTTGCGTGAGTGGCTGGTATACCTGTATTTGCACGAGCACATCAAATTGTGCTGTTGTTAAATCAAAACGTTTCAAAAAATCATTCGATAAGTGGTTACTGTAGTTAGTAAAACGCATTAAGCGTAACCATATTAAAGACCCCATCGTATTATTACGCAAATGGTTTCCCTCCCCTACATGAATCTTGTTATCACTTTACCACGAAACTGATAAAAAATCAAGCTAGACGCAAGTATAAAGGAACAAAGGTTGGGATACTTGCCCAATGCATGTACACAATGTAGAACAGATAAAAAATGATGCTTCCATTACTAAGAAAGCATCATCTTTTATTTTTTGCTGGTTTCATACCAATAGAATCAAACCAGCCCCCTGTACCTTTTAAGCCATAGCCTCCAAACCATGGAGTAAAATCTAATTCCAAATTTTACTCCTTTTTATTATGAAAAATTATACTAGTACTGCTGATAAACCTTTTGCTACATTTTCTACTTTTGCTAAACCTTCGGCAATTATCGTTTCGGCTTGAGCAGGCATTGCAGCATGACCTTCAATAATCACTTCATCAAGAAGCTTCATACCGAATACTCCGCCGCATACATTTTTAATATAAGTAGCAGCCATTTCCATTGGTGAAGCTTCTGGTGATGAATAAATGCCACCGCGAGCACTTAGAACAACAAATTTTTTGTCAGTTAATAATTGTACTGCATTGCCATTTTCATCATATTTGAAAGAGAATCCAGCTTGGTAGATATAGTCAATGAAAGATTGCAATTTAGCTGGGATTGTTAAGTTCCATAATGGGAATGCGAATACAACTACATCTGCAGCTGTTACTGCATCCATTGCTTTTTGTTTTGCAGCCAAAATACGTTTTTCCACGTCTGTCATTTCTTCACCAGACGCAACCTTACCGAAAGCGCTGAATAAGTCTTGACCAAGGTAAGGCATATCTTCTGCAAACACATCGTAAGTCGTTACGTTTACACCTTCAATATTATTCATGAAAGCTTCATACATTTTAGTTGAAACTGCTTCTGATGCTGGACGGTTGTTTGCTTTTACTACTAGAATATTCATTATGTTATAAGTCTCCTTTAGATGTCTTTGATTTAATTATCTCGAATTAATAATATATTAAAATATCAAAATGGTCAACAATTCAATCTTACTAATTTTTATCCAATTTTTGGCGCATAATAATATCATTAATTTATTAAGGGGAGTATTGATGATTAAAGTATTAGGCATTTTTGTTCTCTTATTATTTTTAACGACCTCACTTAGTGTTTTTTTAGATCTTCTTTTGGGATTTCCACTCTACCACGCAATGTTCCATTTACTAAATCCATTTTGGGTAATGGAACCAGGAGAGTATATTATGGTTATCTTTCTTTTTTTATTAACAATTGGGCAACAAATCTTGTTTAAAATAAAAAATAAAGCTAACAAACAGAACTCGTCTAGTTAGCTTTATTTATTAAACAGCTTACGAATCATTGAAACAGCAAACATCAATAAAGGAAGGATCACCAAAAATGGAATATAAAGGTATCTCGTTGTAATTGTTACACCTTCATATAAATGCTCTGAATAATCTGAGGCCATAATCATCGATAAAAAGGTGATTAATACTGCCATTGGCAAAATAATTTGCTGCTGATTTTTTACTTTAAACAAATCGGTTGTACCAACAACAACAAAATAATAAAAAATGGAAAGTTTAAAAAACATCGTAATCAAATTCGTATAAACAACAAGAACATCGATTCGCTGGATAAAATCAAATAGATTTACTTTTGCAATAGTTGATAGTAACGGGAAAGTGGCATTCTCAGCTTGTTCGATACCGAGGACGCCGATTTTTATAGCGGTTGTCCAACTTAAGACTAATCCGCTTGAAATTAAGGCAAACAGCCATACTTTCTTTACTGATTGGGGCCGATTTAGAGAAGGGATGATCATCGCAAATACAATCAATTCTGCAAAAGGATAAACAGTCGTTAACGGAAAGGCTGTCTTTAAAATGGGCTTCCAGCCATTTTCAAGTATCGGCAGCAAATTTGGCAATGTAAAATTACCTGAAACTAGTATTAATAAATTTCCCGCTAAACCGATTACAATCAAGACAACAATAAATACTTCTGCCGTTCTCGCTAATACTTCAATCCCTAAAAAAAGCACATAGGAAACTGAAAGAATCATTAATATATTAAGAACCAGTAACGGTGTTTTCGGCATTGTCGATGAAAGGAGCAAATCCCCAAAATTTCGTAAAGACCGGGCAGCATCGTATATAAATAAAACAACATATAACAAGCCAATCATCCACCCGAGATATTTCCCAAAAATTTTTCTAAGAACCCCAGTGAATAGCAGATTTGGATATTGGCGAAAGATAAAATAGTAAATAAAGAATAGTGCAATCGCGCCGCATAGGCCGACAAGAATTGCTAGCCAAGCGTCCTTTTTGGCTGTCATTCCATAATTAATGACGATCGCACTCCCCATTTCAAATAAAAACATGAGTGCAAATAATTGAATGGCACTAATTTTTACCTTCTCCATCTCTTTAGTAGCCCTCCTTTCGTTACCTGATCTTCACGTAGTAATCGAAATAGGAAAATCAGTCTACCTAGCTTAATTTTTTTACCGGTTTCTAAGCAAAGTAACGAAAACCATCAACAATGGAATGACTACAAAAAGTGGAATATAAAGGACGTAAGGGATAATGTCTAATCCTTCTTCAATATGTTCCGAGAAATCTGCAGCGATGGTCATTGATAAAAAGACGAGAATAATCGCAATAGGCAAGATGATCTGTTGATGACTTTTTAAATGGAACAAATCAACGATTCCAATTAATGCACAATAAAAAAAGATCGATATTTTGAAAAACATTGTAATAAGAAAAGTAAAGACGACAATCACATCGAGTCTTTGAATAAATTCTAGCAGATTGACTTCTGCAATCGTTGATAATAACGGAAATGTCGATCGCTCTACTTGTTCAACTCCAAGCACGACAATATTTATACTTAATGTATAGCTTAATAAAAGCCCGCTTGAAATTAATACAGACAGCCATACTCTCTTTACTAATTTTGCTTGATTTAAATATGGAAGCAGCATCGTAAAAGCGATAATTTCCCCGAAAGGGAAAAAAGTCGTTAGCTTAAATGCTGTCGTTAATACTGGTTTCCAGCCATTTTCAAGAAACGGCAGCAAATTTTGCACATTGATATTCCCTGACAGAAAGATGACAATGTTTCCTATTAACCCTAAAGTGATTAAGATCACAATAAATACTTCGGATGTCCTAGCTAAAACTTCAATTCCTAGATAAAGGACATAACAAACCGCGAGAACCATTAAAATATTAAGGGCTAATAACGGTGTTTTTGGCATCGTTGATGAAAGCAATAACTCGCCGAAATCACGCACATTCCGGGAACCTGCATACAGAAAGAAAACAACGTATAATAAACCAACTACCCACCCAACATATTTGCCGAATATTTTTCTCGTAAAGCCAGTTAATGGCAAGGCAGGGTACTGACGAATTAAAAAATAATAAATAAAAAATAAGACAATGCCACCGAGCATTCCTAGAAGAATAGAAAGCCATGCATCTTTTTTGGCACTAATTCCAAGAGCAACGACAAGCGCACTCCCAAGTTCAAACAAAAACATGAGAGTAAATAGTTGTATGGCGCTAATTTTCGCTTTCTCCATTGTTTTTAGTCCCTTCATCCCAAGTCAGAATTTCATTTTATATATGATTTTGTTCGCAAACCAGTACGACGGATAAATCCATTTACTTCGAGAATAACTTCTGTCTCGGGGAAAATTTCATCATTCCATTTTCCCTTCAAACTTTTCCATAATTTCGGATCCTTACGATTGACGTATTCACCAAAACGAAAAATATCGGTTTTCGCCTCTTTCGCAGCTTCTAATGCCATCTTAACTTCCTCTTTAATTTCCTTTTCCATCTGTTGTTCAAGTACTTCGATGGTTTTATAGTTACTAAGATCAATCGGACAATGAACTTCTGAAATGCCTCCCTCTCCTCTTACTGAAAGATGAATAATTGGCTTATTATTAATTATTTTTACTTTTATTTTAGATTTGGCGCGAACAAGTTCAACGGCTATCCCCTTTTTTTTCTCTGGACAATTTAAATTAATAATCGTGGATTTCAATTCATTATTGATCCATGTAGCGCCGCGAGCAGCATTTCCATCCAACCATTTTTCGAGTTTCCCATCTTTAAAGATCGCAAGTCCACTTATCTCTATATTTGTCTTTGGGGTTATGAGTTGTACATTCGTTAATTTGTTCCCGGCTTTCGGGTTTCCATTAATTTGAATCCCAGTTAAAATAGCCGCTCCTTCGTTTAATTGTTTAATGACTTGGTCAGCACGAATAGACGAAAACTCTCCCCAGATTTTTTTTGTCGATTCTAAGCCGCCAACAATTTTGGCGGCGGGAAGAGGTTCGAGCGGTGTTGATATTTGCAGCAATGTCTTTGCGGAGTAATTTTTGACGATTAATACAGGGAAAAGCTCCCGGAATTGACCATCACGTTCAATTAAATCAAATATATCTTGAATGCCAGTTTTTCTTGCCACCCCCTCCCCAATCACCATCAATTGAACATGAGGAAAAAAAAGTTCCTGTGGAGATTGCGGTGAAATTTTTCGTAGTGCCTCTGCAATTGTGCTGCCTGTAGCTGAAAGGGTCGTCACGGGAGAAGCTGGATTACTCATTCCTTTCCCTTGATTACCAATTTGTCCTTCATTAATAATTTGGACCGAAACACGGTACCTGTTCTCAATATCTTCCTCATCATCTCCTTCATCAATGCCAATCATACTTACGATATCCAAGTCCTGTAATTCGGCACGATCCCAACAGCCTGATACAAGGACCGAAGATAAAATAAAAAAAAACAGGATGATAGATTTATGTTTCATTGGCTTCCCTCTCTCACTCGTTATCCTTTATTTCTCTGTGAAGGGCCTCGATTTTGTGTAGGATCTGTCCTCTTTATTCTTATTTGACTAACTAAACGAGGACGTTTAGACAATAATGGCATCGGTAAACGAATAATTGTATCTTTCCAATCTGCGAAAATAAGCGGTGCATAAGGAGCCAAATAAGGAATCCCGAAAGAACGGATACTGCATGTATGAGCGACTAACATAATGACCGCAAGACCAAGCCCATAAAGCCCAAATGTAGCGGCAAAAATCATCATGATGAAACGCAATAATCGGGAGGCATTCATCATTTGATTGTGAGGGATCGTAAAACTTGAGATTGCTGTCCCTGCCACGACAATGACCATCGCACTTGAAACAATTCCCGCTTCAACAGCTGCTTGTCCGACTACGAGTGCGCCAACAATCGAAACTGCCTGCCCGACTGGCCGCGGCAGCCGAACACCAGCTTCCCTTAACACTTCAAATGTAAATTCCATCAGAAAAGCCTCAATAAATACAGGAAACGGAATTCCTTGCCGCTGAGCTGCCAGTTTTACTAATAAAGTGGTTGGAATCAATTCTGGGTGAAACGAAATAAACGCGATAAACAGACTTGGACCTAAAATAGTGATGATAAATGCAATGGTTCTTAGAAAGCGCCAAAAACTAGCAATAATCCAATGTACGTGATAATCTTCAGCTGCCTGAAAAAATTGTGTCCACGTAGCTGGTAAAATCATTGGTTCGGGTGTGCCATCCACAAAAATAGCAATTCGGCCTTCCAACAACTCTCCCGCCACAACATCCGGGCGTTCTGTATTTAACACAGTAGGCCAAATAGTCCATATATCATCTGAAATCCATTCTTCAAGTGCATTAGAACCATCCAACTCATCTGCTTCGATTTTGCCAATCCGCTCCTTCACTTCGGTAAGCAGCTTGTCATTGACTAACCCTTTCATGTAGATGATGCCAATATCTGTTTGAGTGATGTTGCCAAGCTTCATCGTTTCCATCCATAAATTTGGGCTTTTAATTCTTTGACGAACCATAGCTGTATTCGTGATTAGCGTCTCTGTAAAGCTATTTTTTGGCCCCCGAACAGCAGATTCTGTCATCGGTTCGGTAATTGCTCTCATCTCTCCGCCTTGTGCAGAGCATCCAATTGCTTGATTCCATCCATCGATCAATAGAATCGTTTGTCCTGATAATAGAGAAAGGATTAGTTTATTCCAATCCCTTATTTCCGAAATCCCCCCGATTGTTAAAATATTATCTTTGATGTTAGATACTACTTGTTTCAGTGACTCTGGGCCAACGATTCCATCATCAAATTTTCTATTTTCCATTAATCGTTCTAAGATTAAACTGCCAATGAGTTCCTTATCTGCTAAGCCATTTATATAAAGCACGGCTACTTTATGGTGAGAAGGTTTACCCATTTTAAACTCACGAATCGCTAAGTCTCCGCTGTTACCGAGTGCATTTCCGATATTCACTAAATTTTCATCTAATTGATCACTAATTTCTTGGTTAGTTGGAGGGAGATTTGTTTCTTCATATTGGCGTACTTGTTTACTTTTTTTGGCATTTTTAAATAATCGATTCAGTGCATTGTTCATCCCCAACACTCCAAGTTCATGATGTTACTTGTTTCACCACTTAGCATGCGTCGATTTCCAGTAATTAATGTATTTGAGATTTATCGCCAAATAAAAATTATGAATATAAACTTATTGAATAAAAAGAAGCCCTTCACCTAAGGAAGAGCTTCTTTTTATTCGGTTTTCAGTTTTTTGTTAGCTAATTTTTTCGTAATGAATCCTTTCGGAGGTGAAAATAAAAATACGAGTGCAAATAGAATTCCATTCATGGTAGCCATGCTTCCTGAAATGGATACATCTTGCCAGCTGGCTAAATAGTACCCAATAATGGCTGCACCTACTCCGAAAATGGCACTTAATAATAGCATCATACTTAATTTATCTGTTAATAAATAGGCAGATGCACCGGGTGCAATGAGCATTGCAACAACTAAAATGGCGCCAACACTATCAAATGATGCAACTGTAGTAATCGATACCATCCCCATCAATAAGTAGTGGATCAGCAAAACTGGAATGCCAATGGCTGCAGCCATGCTTGGATCAAACGAGGTTATTTTCAATTCTTTGTAGAATAACAGAATAATAATTAAGTCGATGATAAGCACAGCAGAAAGCATTAAGAACGCTTTTGGCAATTCTGGCAAAGGGCCCCATTGCACAAGATCCCAAGGGACAAATGTGATTTCCCCCATTAAAGCGTGATCAACATCTAAATGGACATCTCCGGCATACAAGGTGATAAGGATAACCCCGACTGCAAATAGAAAGGTGAAAACGACGCCAATTGACGCATCCTCTTGAATCCCTGAGCTATGAAAAACTTGAACAAGGAAAGCAGTCAATAAGCCTACAACTGTCGCGCCAATTAGCATATACATCCCGTTCATGCTCTGGCTAATAATGAACGCTAGGACGATGCCAAGAAGTACAGTATGGCTAATCGCATCTGCAAGCATGGAAAGCTTACGCAAAATGAGAAAGCAGCCAGTAATTCCGCATGCAATGCCGGCTAGTGAAGCAACAATTAATATCCATCCTTCATAGCTCATGATAGGCCACTTCCTTTTTGCCGATGCAACATTTGCTTTTCTCTTATTTGCTTATCACGAAGAATTCTTTTTATCCTTTTCGTTACAAAGCCTCTTTGAGGCGCAAAAAGCATAGAAATGAGAAACAATGCTGTAGCAGTAACGACAATAAATGGTCCTGTTGCTAAGCCCTCTCTAAGTGTACTTATCAAAGTACCAGCCATTCCAGATATAGCCCCGAAAACACCAGAGATGACAACCATTTTCCCAAGCGATTCCGTCCAATATCGTGCAGCAATCGCTGGTGTAATTAATAACGCAGCCATTAGTATAACTCCGACAGCCTGTATGCCAATCACGACAGCCGCTACTAATAATGTCAGAAAAAGAAAATTCAAGAAACGAGATGGAAGCCCCAATCCGATTGCGAATTCTGGATCGAACGTTAATACTTTTAACTCTTTAAAAAGCAAGGCCGTTACTAAAATTAAAACAGCAGCCGTACTAGCCATAATCTTGACATCATTTCCTACTAGCGAAGCCGCCTGGCCAAAAATAAAATCACTAAGCCCGCTCTTATTTCCGGACGGAGACTGAGCCACCTTTGTTAATAATACAATCCCAAATCCAAAAAACACCGACAACACTAAACAAATAGCCGCATCCTCTTTCAAAATGGAGGCTGATGTAATGAATTGAATACAATAAGCTGCCAGGAGTCCTGTGATCGTTGCCCCAATTAATAATGCTACAAGTGATTTCTCTCCTATAAGCAAAAATGCAATGCATATTCCCGGTAAAGCAGCATGTGCGACCGCGTCCCCTATCAAACTTTGTTTTCTTAGGAGTGCTATGCTGCCAAGAACACCACTCGCTATTCCTAGTAACATCGTACCGAGAAGTACCCACTGTGTATTTGCATCAAGCAGGAGCAGTCTTAACATGTCATTCATTAGAATCACCCCCGATGCGTTTCCGCGACTATTTGACCTTTTTCTAAAAACGTCAGCTTTCCGCCATATGTCCGATGAAGATTTTCAATTGTAAATATTTCTTCTGTTGTTCCAGCAGCAATTACTTTTATATTCAGTAGAATCACATGGTCAAAATAGTCCTTCACTGTCTGCAAATCATGGTGAACAACAAGAACGGTTTTTCCCTGATTTTTCAATTCATTTAAAAGATCAATAATGGCTCTTTCCGTGGCTGCATCCACCCCAACGAATGGTTCATCCATAAAGTATATCTTTGCATCTTGGGCAAGTGCTCTAGCGAGGAAAACCCTTTGCTGCTGACCACCAGATAACTGACTTATTTGCCTGTCAGCATACTCTTCCATACCGACCTTTCTTAAACATTCTTTTGCATATTCAATATCCTTCTTTCCCGGCCTTTTAAACCAGCCAATATGTCCATACCGCCCCATTAACACAACGTCAAGTGCATTAGTAGGGAAATCCCAGTCAACAGATCCTCTCTGCGGGACATACCCAACAATCTTATCTTTTGGACTATATAATTTTCCGTAAATTTCCACATTTCCCGAGGTTTTTGGTATTAATCCTAACACGGCTTTAATCAATGTAGATTTCCCTGCCCCATTCGGCCCGATAATGCCAATCAGCTTTCCTTCCGGCACCTCAAATTGAACATCTTCTAATACAGGTTTCTTTTGATAAGCAACGGTTAAATTCTCCACTTTGACCGGATTCATATTCTCACCTACTTCATTGAATTTACAATTGTGTTTACATTATGTTTATACATGCCAATATAAGTACCTTCTTCGGTTCCCTCTTCACCCATCGCGTCTGAGTAAAGCTCTCCCCCAATTTTCACTTCATGGCCCTTTTTCTTTGCCCCTTCAATGACCGCATTAATGGAACGTTCGGAAATACTTGACTCAATAAACACGGCTTTAATATTTCTAGTAACCAATAACTCTACTATTTTTTGAACATCGCCAAGCCCATATTCTGAATCAGTACTTAAGCCTTGTAAGCCTTCTACTTCCATATTGTATGCCGCACCAAAATATCCAAAGGCATCATGTGCTGTCACTAGGACTCTTTGTTCGGAAGGAATTTTCTCCATTTCGGCAACAGCAAATTCTTTTAACTCTTTTAATTTATTAAAATACTCCTGTGCATTTTTTTCATAGTAAGCTTCATTGTCAGGATCCGCTTTTATGAGGCCATTTTCAACTTCCGTTAATGCCTTCTGCCATAATTCAATATCAAACCAAATATGCGGATCGATGGCACCTTTCCCATCTGCCTTCAATAATAGGTCTTCTTCCTTAAGCGAATCACCAATCGCATAAGTTGGTTTATCTTTATTCATTTTCTCGAGGACATCGAGCATTTTCCCTTCTAAGTGAAGCCCGTTATAAAAGATTACATCTGCTTTTTGCAGCTTCCCAATATCCCCTTGTGTAGCTTTATAAAGGTGAGGATCAGTTCCTGGCCCCATCAGACTTTGTACGTCCACCTTGTCACCGCCGATGTTTTTTACCGCATCAGCTATTTGGCTAATCGTTGTTGTTACAACGAGCTTGTCACCACGTTGATATCCATTTGAAGAGTCAGATGAACAAGCGCCAAGAATAATTAATGATAATACAAGCAGCATCCCTAATAATTTTTTCATTAATCTTCACCTCTTTTATTTGAGTGTATGCACGTTTATTCAATAAGTGCACATATCTTTGATATATACACCAATTTTTCATCCATATATAAATGTTGCCTTAGTACAACATTTTAAACCGAATCATAAAATTGTCAATTATTTTTCCAAAAAAAAAACGGCTTTCGCCGAATTAATTTTTATTTATACGGTTTAATTGTTAAGTTTTCTTGAATATACCATCTATCCTTACTGACAATATTGGAGATTGTTAATATAAGGGAAGGGATTTTCTCAACATTAAATACAATTAATCCAATTTGATCATTCATAATGATGAAAGACTCTCCATGTGGAAAAGATGGGAGCTGCTTGCCCAAGTGAGCAATAGAGCTAACGATAATTTGTTTAATTTCCGGCTCTATTTGGACATGAGGAGAGAATCTTAATATCCAATCATCTTTATCAATCGAAAATCGGTACATGCTCTCACCCTCTTTTGAGTATTGCTTAATTAATAATAGATATGAAAAATGATTAATATTATGAATTAGTGAAAAGTTTTTTTTCGTGTTGAATGAAAACCTTTTTTCAGAATATCAATATGAATTTTTATTAAATTTCAGAAATATTTCAAATATTTGATAGTTTTTATGAAATTATCCCCAAATTCCTTGACTGAATCGGTACATTCGTGTATATTAAAATCATCATTTAACAGAATATATTTCCGTTATTTCTAGAAATATCTGCTTTGTATTTTGTTGGGTGGTAATATTTATCTTGGACACAAAAAGTGTCTTGAAAGGCTTAGGAGGCAAAGTTAACATGCAAAACGGTAAAGTAAAATGGTTCAACAATGAAAAAGGATTCGGTTTTATCGAAGTAGAAGGCGGAGATGATGTATTCGTACACTTCACAGCTATTCAAGGTGACGGATTCAAATCTTTAGAAGAAGGCCAAGAAGTTTCTTTCGAAATCGTTGAAGGAAACCGCGGACCTCAAGCAGCAAACGTTGTAAAACTATAATTTTATAAATAATCAGGCTGGCAATCATTTTGCCAGCCTTTATTTATGTTTAACGTTAAGATTTAGAAAGCTTGCTCCCGGTAAGCTTTATTTGTTCCCCTACTGTACATTTTGTAATGCAAAATCTGTGGGCATATCTTTTACCCTTTTCGTCTTTATGAAGTTTATGCAGCAGACAGCCTTGACAATAGGTGATCATTAAATCCTCTACCTCGTCAAATATTTGCTTTCTTTTCAATTCACGCCCACCCCTTTCATCAAGTCACCTAAATGACTTGCATCTTACTATTAATCATTTTCCCTTCAAGCGCTTGTGTGGCAAGCTTATCCGCTTCTTTATTTTCTGTTCTTGGGATTGGGGAATATCTTGCATCAATTGAAAGCTTCTTTATTTTTTGTTCAATTCGATCAAGCCATCGATTTAAATTTTCTTCAAAACATGGCCATTCTCCTTTAAGCTGCATTAATACTCCTTGTGAATCCCCTTTAAATTCGCAGATCATATGGTGCACACCCATTTCTTCAAGCAAGTTTAATGTAAAGTAAAGAGCCGCATATTCAGCTTCATTATTATTCTCAATTTCATGAAAGAGTTCATTTGCACGAATGCGATATTTCTTCTTCCCTTGTTTATAATAAATGACCGCACCAAGTCCAGCCTGAAAAGCGGCTTTATTAAATCCTCCATCAAAGTATACGGTTACGTCGTGTGGATCTTCCTCAATTTCGGTAAGAAGCTTCCGCATTTCTTTCGTCGTCCATGATGTCCCCATTTCATCATGATAGAGAATATCTCTTCCTTTTCCGCTCTTCTCAATATCCTCTCCCACTAATAAAGCCACTTCGCCATCTAGCCAGTCAGACTGAAAGACTACTCCGTCATTCCCTTTTATTTTATAAGTCCACTCCAATTTATATTTCATTTTTTTCAGCCTTTCTTAACTTACACATTATTGGTACACTTATTTTATCTTACCCTGTTGTCGGTCAGAATAAAAATTTTCTGTTTAAATTTGGAGGAAGCTTGTTTGATTGAAGTATACATTGATGGTGCGAGTGCGGGCAATCCCGGGCCTAGCGGTGCAGGAATTTTTATAAAAGGAAATGGTCTCATTGAAAGATATTCCATACCGCTTGGCCAAATGGAAAATCATGAAGCCGAATATCATGCATTTATTAAAGCGCTGGAGATCTGTATTGAAAAAGGATATCGAGTCGTTTCATTCCGGACTGACTCCCAAGCTGTTAATCGAGCCATTGAAAAGGAGTACGCCAAAAAGGGCTATGCCTCATTACTCGAAACAGCTCTGAAATTAAGCAGGCAGCTTGATCTCTTTTTCATGAAATGGGTCCCTAGTACTGAAAATAAGGCAGCAGATGAATTAGCAAGAGCAGCCATACGAAAAAATAAATAAGGACGAAATGGATACTGTGAACTGCCCCCTGTCAAGTAGACAGTGGTAATAATAAAATTGATCTAAGCGGCTTTAGCTCTATATTCCATAGGGCTAAGGCCGTTTAATCGTTT
>NZ_LMAS01000011.1:0-6713 GCF_001509555.1 Bacillus sp. FJAT-29937
TAGAAGAATATACACGCCAAAATAGAGAAAGGTGAATTTGAGTACGCTCAAATTCACCTTTCTCATTATTTGAAGCTAGTTATGTCCCAGCCTCTTTTATTTCTCAATCGACATTTCATTCGCTTTCTTATGATAAGATTGGAAGCTAGTAATCAACTTATCAAGATGCTCGACCTGCTCGTTGTAATCAATAATAGTGGAGATGATTTGCATGTTGTGCGAGAGAATGTCTTCATCCTCTAATGAAGCTTCCTTCTTTTGAGAAATGAAGAGGTTGAAGAGCTCTTTCCGATTTAGGAAGATGTCTCCCTCTTCAAAGACTACGTTCGGCCGTACTTTTCCAATAAATTTTAACATGATATGTTCATGATGATGAATAAGACAGTCTAGCTGCTGCTGAATAGCGTTTCGGTAATCCAAAGGCATTTCTTGAAGATCATTTTCAAAACGATGCAGTTTCCTTAAAGTATCCAGGGATCTTTTTACAGTAGAAATCATTTGACGATAAATAACGAGCCTTCGTGATTTTGGAATCGTGTCCTTTTTGAAATAGTTTCGCTCTTCCTTATACATACTATATAGATGGTCAAGGCTTCTAACACTTGCCTTCATTTTCCCAATATCATTTTTGAGCAGTTTATGCTCGGAGGCGTGTCTTATTGTGAGCCGAATCCATTTGGTTGTTTCCTCTGTAATATCTGAGATGCCGTAGTATAATTTTTTCTCGTACTTTGGAGGCAGGAATAGCAAATTAACGATAAAAGCTGAAAACACCCCTAACATAACTGTAGAAAACCTAACCAGAGCAAATTGGATAAATTCATCACTAGGTGTTTCCATAATGACAATCATCGTTACAAGAGCTAATCCAATTGTATTTTCTATTTTGAGCTTCAAGTTAATTGTAATGACAACAATCGCTGCTAACCCGATAATGAACATATCATTGCCGAATAATAGAACAAACACTACTGCCGTTAGTGCCCCAATCGCATTTCCCTGAACCTGTTCAATAATAGATAAGAAGGACCGGTAAATCGTAGGCTGAATGGCGAAAATCGCCGCAATGGCGGCAAAGACTGGAGAAGGCAGCTGAAACACTTGAGATAAAAATAATGATAGAATAATTGCGATTCCCGTTTTTAATATGCGGGCGCCAAGCTTCATACTTAATTGTTTCCTTTCTATCAGAAGATGCCTTCTGTTTATAAACTTAAACTAATAAAGGTAATCATAACGATTTAAATGTTAAGTTAACAAGCAAATCCTTCATGACCATGACATTAATGTACTATACATGGATATAAGAAGAAGTACAATGGGCATTTTCGTAAATTTTTTACAATAGTTTGTCCTGTTTTTATTTAGAAAAAAGGAGCGAAAAAATCGCTCCTTCAATCATATGAATGAGATTAATATTTATTCTTCCCCTAATGCTTGAAAGGCATTTTGTACTGCATGAATCGTTGCTTCGATGTCTTCCTCCGTATGAGCGATTGTAAGGAACCATGCTTCATACTTGGATGGCGCAAGGTTGATTCCTTGTTTTAACATGAGCTTGAAGAATTTCGCAAACATTTCTCCGTCTGTATTCTCTGCTTGGTCGTAGTTAACAACTTTTTCATTTGTAAAATAGACTGTAAGCGCACCCTTCAAACGATTGATCGTAATCGGGATATTGTACTCCTTTGCCGCAGCAGCAATTCCTTCCTCAAGCTGCGAACCAAGTCTGTCGAGATACTCATATACACCCTTTTGCTGTAAAACCTCAAGACATGCGATTCCTGATAAAATAGATGCCGGATTTCCTGCCATTGTTCCCGCTTGATAGGCAGGACCTAATGGAGCCACTTTTTCCATGATTTCTTTCTTGCCGCCGTATGCACCAATTGGCAGGCCGCCGCCAATAATTTTTCCCATCGCAGTTAAATCAGGAGTAACGCCTAATAAATCCTGTGCACCTCCGTACATAAATCGGAAAGCGGTTATGACCTCATCATAAATAACAAGTGCACCTGCAGCATGTGTTAATTCATTAATTTGTTCCAAGAAGCCTGGCATTGGTTCAACTATGCCAAAATTGCCGACAATTGGCTCCACAAGAACGGCTGCCACTTCATTGCCCCATTTTTCTAATGCTTCTTTAAATGGCTCGATATCATTGAATGGAACCGTAATTACCTCTTGAGCAATACTCTTTGGGACACCAGCTGAATCTGGCGTTCCAAGTGTCGCTGGGCCTGACCCTGCTGCAACGAGAACGAGATCAGAATGACCATGATAGCATCCAGCAAATTTAATGATCTTGTCTCTGCCTGTATAAGCACGTGCTACGCGAATGGTTGTCATAACTGCTTCTGTTCCAGAATTAACGAAACGAACCTTTTCTAATGCTGGCATAGCTTCCTTGAGCATTGCAGCAAACTTCACTTCATGGGGAGTAGGTGTTCCATATAGTACACCTGTTTCAGCAGCTTTCTTAATGGCTTCTGTAATGTGAGGATGAGCATGACCTGTAATAATGGGTCCGTAAGCGGCTAAATAATCAATATATTGATTCCCATCAACATCCCAAAAGTAGGCTCCTTGTCCTCTCTCCATAACGACCGGGGCACCGCCGCCTACGGCTTTATATGAACGGGAAGGACTGTTTACACCTCCGACAATATGCTCAAGTGCCTCTTTATGTATGCGTTCTGAATTTGTAAATTGCATGTGTGCTTCCTCCTTGATATAAGTGCTAACTTACCATATCTTATCATGTTTTGTGGCTAGAATGCTTCATTTCATAATTGCGACTTTTCCAAGGATACAAGCTGTCATATGAATTTAACGATAGGCGTATAGTTTAAGAGAGGCAAAGAGGAAAGTGGGCGTGTAAATGGTTTTTTATATATCCCTTGTATTTATTGTTTTCTGTATGATCATGAGCGTAAGAACTTTATTTTTGCCACACACCATTAAAGGAAAAAAGGTAAGCTTTGAAAACTTTATTTATTTGGCCTTTATTTATGTAACTGTCATGATTGGGTTCGGTCTCATATATATTCTTCTTGATATAAATGGCTATACTGTTTTTACGGAAGGAACGGTTGGTTTAGATGGTGATTTTCTGAATAAATTAGAAACAGGTTTTTATTTCAGTGCTGTAACCTTATTTTCCGTTGGTTATGGAGACATTGCCCCAATCGGGATCGGAAGAATGATTGCAGTGCTTGAAGCGCTCATTGGTTATACGATACCCGCTGCTTTTGTGTTTAGAGCGGTATTTGAGATGGAGAAGAAATTGTAGCGGCCGTCAAGGTGATTTTGTTGTTTTTCTTGGAAAAATTGGATAGGCTTATGGAAAAAGCATATAGGAGGAATTTCAATGGCTGTTTCGATCGGTGAATTAGCTCCCGACTTTGCACTTGAAGCAAGTAATGGAGAAACGATTAAACTATCTGATTTTCGAGGAAAAAATATTGTCTTGTATTTCTATCCAAAGGATATGACTCCTGGATGTACGACACAGGCATGTGATTTCAGGGACAAGCATAGCCAATTCGCTGATGTGGATGCAGTGATCCTTGGAGTAAGTCCTGATCCACTTGCCCGCCATGAGAAATTTATTGAAAAATATGATTTGCCCTTTATCTTACTGGCAGACGAGGAAAATAATGCGGCAGAGGCTTTTGACGTATGGAAGCTAAAGAAAAACTTTGGCAAGGAATACATGGGAATTGAACGTTCTACTTTTATCATCGATAAGGCTGGCAAGCTAGTAAAAGAATGGAGAAAGGTGAAGGTTAAGGGGCATGTAGAGGAAGCACTTGAGTATATTAAGGAAAATCTCTCATAAATACAGCCTATTTTTTTCTAACAAGGCTTTTGTCCACTCATCTGGCAATGTTTTGAATATCATTTTATTAGGGCATACCTCCTCAGATATATTTTGAAGCGGATCTTAAAGGATTCGCTTTTTTTCTTTTTATGTTTTTAAATATAGTTATTAGTCATATAGTAAATTAAGAATCAACGAAACAAGGAGGGGATAAAAAATCTTCCGATTGGATTAGATTTAATAAAAAGCCTTCAACTATCCATTTTGTAGTTTGCAATGTTGACAAATGTAGTAATGAATGAGTAAACTATTTATAAAGATTATAAAGTAATAATTCTTGTTAGAAAAGAGGTGCATGGCCGGTGGCGCAAATTCAATTAAAGGAAGCGCTTGAAACTTTAAAGGATACTGGAGTTCGCATAACACCACAGCGTCATGCGATACTTGAATATTTAATAAACTCCATGTCACACCCTACTGCAGACGATATATACAAGGCTTTAGAAGGAAAGTTTCCGAATATGAGTGTGGCAACAGTTTACAATAATTTACGAGTATTTCGTGAGGTTGGACTTGTTAAGGAACTGACTTATGGAGATGCATCAAGTCGTTTTGACTTTGTAACAACCCATCATTACCATGTGATTTGTGAAAAATGCGGAAAAATCGTTGACTTCCATTATCCTGGTCTAGATGAAGTTGAGCATTTAGCATCCCATGTTACAGGTTTTAAGATTAGCCATCATCGTATGGAAATTTATGGAACCTGCCCTGATTGTTCAATTAAAGAGGCGCATTAATAAACATTAGCTGCTGGTCAAAGTACCGACAGCTTATTTTTATGGTCATTTTCGTTTGAGTAGTTGATTAAGGGGAAAAATAAAAATCTCGGCTATCACCGAGATTTTTTATTATAATTTTCATCGAATTCTTTGCCCTCTAGATTGCGATCTAGTGTTAACGGTTCATTGCAGTACATGCACATATCAACGCGGCCTAATATTTTTGTATGTTTGCCGCAATTGGGACAGACAACCTGAACTGTCTTAGTTGATAGCATCCCAATCCAAAAATAAACTACTGTACTTGCAATAATAAAGACGGTTCCAAATAGCATAAAGATGGTCATGAGCAGAGGGGAGTTTCTGAAAAAGATCCCAAGATACATGACTAAAAAACCGACAAATATTAAAGCAAGGGCAAATGTTCGAATTTTATTGATTTTACTTGAATATTTAGCCATTTAAGTCCCTCCTACGGAAATACTATAACATATCAAATGAAAGATAATAAGTAGTATAGGAGAGAAATAAGATTTCTAGAATCGAATCGAAATAAGAAAATGTGTGCCGCTTTTCTTTTTTAAGAAGGATTATTTAAAAAAATTGTCGAAGATATATTAAATCCAAGCTAAAAAGATGGATCGCACAATGATAATAGAAGCTAATAAAGAATATGGAGGAATAGTAATGGAAGATATTCTCCGCCCCATTTATCAAGAACGAGCTAGTCAAGCAAATACTCTCGGAGTGTTATTGATAAAGAAACAACAGAAGAATATAGCCGCAACAAACACCTTTGATGTTATTTTGCTCATATTAGTGAAGGAAGCCGAATCGCCCGTATATGTTAAGCATTATACTTATAACGATCAGAAGGCAGCTTTATATATGATTACGGATGAGCAGCTGCATGAATGGATCTTACTTGGTTCAAATAAGAAGATTTTTGAATGGTTATATAACGGGAAAGTAATTTTCGAACGTAATGAATATTTTCATAAGATTAATACAGAACTAAGAGATTTCCCGTTCAATGGCCGTAAATTGAAAATGGGAATAGAATTTGCAAAACTAATTCGTCGGTATATGGACGGAAAGGTTTTTTTTGAGAATGGACATTATTTAGATGCGTATAATCATATCGTTCATTCTCTCCATCATCTCGCTCGACTTGCCTTAATTGAGCAAGGCTTTCACCCTGAAGTAACAGTATGGCAGCAAATTAAACAAATTGAACCAGAAATATTAAAACTTTATGAAGAACTAGTAAACAGCCATGAGCCTTTAGATAAAAGGTTAGAGCTTCTTTTCTTAGCAAGTGAGTTTTTAATCCATTCCAAAACGAAAAGCGGAATCAGTCATTTAGTGGATGTTCTATCAGAAAAAGAATTCTGGTCCATAAATGAAATGATAAACCATAAAGAATCACAGCACTATTCAGTGGATTTAGGAATACTGATAGAATATTTAATCGATAGAAATATGATTGAAGTCGTAACGATAGAAACAAAGGGGAAAGGTGTCTTTCATCGTTATTATAAACTTAGCAAAAAGTTATTGTGAAAAAACAAAAAAGTTATTGACCTTTTATTAAATACTTGATATATTAATATCCGTCGCTGCGATTTGTTGAATGAAACGAAGGGCAGCTGGCGGATGAATGTTTTAAAAAGGTATTGACATCAACTTCAACACATGTTATATTAGAAAAGTCGCTTCTGAGCGACGAGGTAGTTCTTTGAAAACTGAACGAACAAAAACGTCAACGTTTTAGTCTTTTTATCAAAAAGACATTTATGAGCTAATCAACTCAACTTTATTGGAGAGTTTGATCCTGGCTCAGGACGAACGCTGGCGGCGTGCCTAATACATGCAAGTCGAGCGAATCTGAAGGAGCTTGCTCCCGAAGATTAGCGGCGGACGGGTGAGTAACACGTGGGCAACCTGCCTGTAAGACTGGGATAACTTCGGGAAACCGGAGCTAATACCGGATAATTCTTTTCTACTCATGTAGGAAAGCTGAAAGATGGCTCCGGCTATCACTTACAGATGGGCCCGCGGCGCATTAGCTAGTTGGTGAGGTAACGGCTCACCAAGGCAACGATGCG
>NZ_LMAS01000011.1:9068-11927 GCF_001509555.1 Bacillus sp. FJAT-29937
GGTTAAGTTAATAAGGGCGCACGGTGAATGCCTTGGCACTAGGAGCCGATGAAGGACGGGACTAACACCGATATGCTTCGGGGAGCTGTAAGTAAGCTTTGATCCGGAGATTTCCGAATGGGGGAACCCACTGTTCGTAATGGAACAGTATCTTTACCTGAATACATAGGGTATGGAAGGCAGACCCGGGGAACTGAAACATCTAAGTACCCGGAGGAAGAGAAAGCAAACGCGATTCCCTGAGTAGCGGCGAGCGAAACGGGATTAGCCCAAACCAAGAGGCTTGCCTCTTGGGGTTGTAGGACACTCTACACGGAGTTACAAAGGAACGAGGTAAATGAACAGGTCTGGAAAGGCCGGCCAGAGAAGGTAAAAGCCCTGTAGTTGAAACTTCGTTCCCTCCAGAGTGGATCCTGAGTACGGCGGGACACGTGAAATCCCGTCGGAAGCAGGGAGGACCATCTCCCAAGGCTAAATACTCCCTAGTGACCGATAGTGAACCAGTACCGTGAGGGAAAGGTGAAAAGCACCCCGGAAGGGGAGTGAAATAGTTCCTGAAACCGTGTGCCTACAAGTAGTCAGAGCCCTTTAACGGGTGATGGCGTGCCTTTTGTAGAATGAACCGGCGAGTTACGATTACATGCGAGGTTAAGTTGTATAGACGGAGCCGCAGCGAAAGCGAGTCTGAATAGGGCGTATTAGTATGTGGTCGTAGACCCGAAACCAGGTGACCTACCCATGTCCAGGTTGAAGTCCAGGTAACACTGGATGGAGGACCGAACCCACGCACGTTGAAAAGTGCGGGGATGAGGTGTGGGTAGCGGAGAAATTCCAATCGAACTTGGAGATAGCTGGTTCTCTCCGAAATAGCTTTAGGGCTAGCCTCATGTAGTAAGAGTCTTGGAGGTAGAGCACTGTTTGGACTAGGGGCCCTCATCGGGTTACCGAATTCAGACAAACTCCGAATGCCAAAGACTTATCCATGGGAGTCAGACTGCGAGTGATAAGATCCGTAGTCAAGAGGGAAACAGCCCAGACCACCAGTTAAGGTCCCAAAGTATACGTTAAGTGGAAAAGGATGTGGAGTTGCTTAGACAACCAGGATGTTGGCTTAGAAGCAGCCACCATTTAAAGAGTGCGTAATAGCTCACTGGTCGAGTGACTCTGCGCCGAAAATGTACCGGGGCTAAACGTATCACCGAAGCTGTGGATTGACATCTGCGATGTCAGTGGTAGGAGAGCGTTCTAAGGGCGTTGAAGCTAGACCGTAAGGACTGGTGGAGCGCTTAGAAGTGAGAATGCCGGTATGAGTAGCGAAAGATGGGTGAGAATCCCATCCACCGAATGCCTAAGGTTTCCTGAGGAAGGCTCGTCCGCTCAGGGTTAGTCGGGGCCTAAGCCGAGGCTGAAAAGCGTAGGCGATGGACAACAGGTTGATATTCCTGTACCACCTCTTTACCGTTTGAGCAATGGGGGGACGCAGGAGGATAGGGTAAGCGCGCTGCTGGAATAGCGCGTCTAAGCAGTTAGAGTGCAAGCGAGGCAAATCCCGCTTGCGTGAAGCTTGAGCTGTGATAGCGAGGGAAATATAGTACCGAAGTTCCTGAATCCACACTGCCAAGAAAAGCCTCTAGCGAGGGAAAAGGTGCCCGTACCGCAAACCGACACAGGTAGGCGAGGAGAGAATCCTAAGGTGAGCGAGAGAACTCTCGTTAAGGAACTCGGCAAAATCACCCCGTAACTTCGGGAGAAGGGGTGCTCATTTGGGTGAATAGCCCGGATGAGCCGCAGTGAATAGGCCCAGGCGACTGTTTAGCAAAAACACAGGTCTCTGCGAAGCCGCAAGGCGAAGTATAGGGGCTGACGCCTGCCCGGTGCTGGAAGGTTAAGAGGAGGGGTTAGCGCAAGCGAAGCTCTGAATTGAAGCCCCAGTAAACGGCGGCCGTAACTATAACGGTCCTAAGGTAGCGAAATTCCTTGTCAGGTAAGTTCTGACCCGCACGAAAGGCGTAACGATCTGGGCACTGTCTCAACGAGAGACTCGGTGAAATTATAGTACCTGTGAAGATGCAGGTTACCCGCGACAGGACGGAAAGACCCCGTGGAGCTTTACTGTAGCCTGATATTGAATTTCGGTACAGCTTGTACAGGATAGGTAGGAGCCTTGGAAGCCGGAGCGCCAGCTTCGGTGGAGGCATCGGTGGGATACTACCCTGGCTGTATTGAAATTCTAACCCGCGCCCCTGATCGGGGCGGGAGACAGTGTCAGGTGGGCAGTTTGACTGGGGCGGTCGCCTCCTAAAAAGTAACGGAGGCGCCCAAAGGTTCCCTCAGAATGGTTGGAAATCATTCGAAGAGTGTAAAGGCATAAGGGAGCTTGACTGCGAGACCTACAAGTCGAGCAGGGACGAAAGTCGGGCTTAGTGATCCGGTGGTTCCGCATGGAAGGGCCATCGCTCAACGGATAAAAGCTACCCCGGGGATAACAGGCTTATCTCCCCCAAGAGTCCACATCGACGGGGAGGTTTGGCACCTCGATGTCGGCTCATCGCATCCTGGGGCTGTAGTCGGTCCCAAGGGTTGGGCTGTTCGCCCATTAAAGCGGTACGCGAGCTGGGTTCAGAACGTCGTGAGACAGTTCGGTCCCTATCCGTCGTGGGCGCAGGAAATTTGAGAGGAGCTGTCCTTAGTACGAGAGGACCGGGATGGACGCACCGCTGGTGTACCAGTTGTCTTGCCAAAGGCATAGCTGGGTAGCTATGTGCGGACGGGATAAGTGCTGAAAGCATCTAAGCATGAAGCCCCCCTCGAGATGAGATTTCCCATAGCGTCAAGCTAGTAAGACCCCTGAAAGATGAT
>NZ_LMAS01000011.1:12229-99512 GCF_001509555.1 Bacillus sp. FJAT-29937
GTCACACCCGTTCCCATCCCGAACACGGAAGTTAAGCTTTTCAGCGCCGATGGTAGTTAGGGGCTGTCCCCTTGTGAGAGTAGGACGTCGCTAGGCCTTTTCTATATTATTCCGCAGTAGCTCAGTGGTAGAGCATTCGGCTGTTAACCGAACGGTCGTAGGTTCGAATCCTACCTGCGGAGCCATTTTTTTGATGATTTAAATGAGCAGGTAGTTGTGATGCTTCCATAGCTCAGCAGGTAGAGCACTTCCATGGTAAGGAAGAGGTCAGCGGTTCGAGCCCGCTTGGAAGCTTACCTAAAATAAATATATGGCCCCTTGGTCAAGCGGTTAAGACACCGCCCTTTCACGGCGGTAACACGGGTTCGAATCCCGTAGGGGTCACCATTTTGGAGGATTAGCTCAGCTGGGAGAGCATCTGCCTTACAAGCAGAGGGTCGGCGGTTCGATCCCGTCATCCTCCACCATTTTTAATTTATCTTTAAATATGCCGGCCTAGCTCAATTGGTAGAGCAACTGACTTGTAATCAGTAGGTTGGGGGTTCGAGTCCTCTGGCCGGCACCAAAAATTTAAAATTATAGCTTCGAAGCTTCTCTTCAATGAATGGTAATTTTAAATTTTTGCGATAAAGACCGTAGGGCTTTGGAGCAGGTTTATGTATTCTACAATATATTCTTAATAACAAAACGGTGGGGTAGCGAAGTGGCTAAACGCGGCGGACTGTAAATCCGCTCCCTTTGGGTTCGGCGGTTCGAATCCGTCCCCCACCACCATTTACTTTTAATAAAAAGGTTTAAAATTGGACAAGCTATAATTAGTCCTTTTTCTTTTGTAAATCATATAGTTTAATCAATGGGCTATAGCCAAGCGGTAAGGCATCGCACTTTGACTGCGACATGCGTTGGTTCGAATCCAGCTAGCCCAGCCATTTTTCAAATGAGCCATTAGCTCAGTCGGTAGAGCATCTGACTTTTAATCAGAGGGTCGAAGGTTCGAGTCCTTCATGGCTCACTTCATTTTCTAAAGAAGACCTTTGGGGATATTATTCCTAAAGGTCTTCTTTGTTTTTTTCCTTAACAATAGACGATCAGGGATTTAGGCGCCCGTCCCGCCCGAAAAAGAGAGCGCCCAGTCACCAATAATACTTTCTATCCCGTCCATTCAACCACCCCCCTCAGTTAATTTCAAATAATTCCGCATATTTATACAAGTTTTTGTCGAGTTGAGTCATTTCCTTTAATGGGGTTAAAATAAGGGTAGAAAATTATTTAATTGGCTTAAGGGGAGAGGTTACTTTATGAAGAAGTTGGCGATTATTGGAATGCCTATGGATTTGGGTCAAGCAAGACGTGGGGTAGATATGGGGCCAAGTGCTATTCGATATGCAGGAGTAAATGAGCGGTTAAAAGCATTGTTTGATGAAGTTCATGACAAGGGGGATATCCCCATTGGAAGGCCAGAAGTAGAGGTGGACCCGGTTTCAAACCTGCGTAATTTAAAATTAATTGCGGAGAAAACAGAATTGCTCGCTAAAGAGGTGGATCAAGCCATTAGGGATCAAGCGTTTCCACTTGTGCTTGGGGGAGATCACAGCATTGCGATTGGCACACTGGCTGGGGTTGCCAAGCATTATAATAATTTAGGCGTCATTTGGTATGATGCTCACGGGGATTTAAATACGGCTGAGACCTCTCCTTCAGGAAATATTCACGGAATGCCGCTTGCTGTAAGTTTAGGCATGGGTCATCCATTGCTTACAAATGTAGGCGGCTATGCTCCAAAAGTAAAGCCAGAGAATATTGCCATTATCGGCGCTCGTTCTTTAGATGAGGGAGAAAGGAAATTAATAAAAGAGCTGGGGATTAAAGTTTATACGATGCATGAAATCGACCGCTTGGGTATGACGAAGGTTATGGAAGAAACGATTAACTACTTGAAGGAAAAAACGGATGGAGTCCATTTGTCTCTTGATCTAGATGGATTAGATCCTCATGATGCACCAGGGGTAGGGACTCCGGTTATTGGCGGTATCAGCTACCGGGAAAGTCACTTAGCCATGGAAATGCTAGCGGAAGCACGGTTGATTACCTCTGCTGAATTTGTTGAAGTAAATCCCATCTTAGATGATAAGAATAAAACAGCGTCGGTTGCTGTTGCTTTAATGGGTTCATTATTTGGCGAAAAGCTTCTTTAAAAAAATAATAGGCAGCGGCTCTTACAAAAGAAGCCCTGCCTAATTTTTTTTATTCTGGATGTAGTATAAATTGAGCAGCCTGTCCAGTTTTGTACTCATGTCTACTACTTGTTGACTACACAGAGAAGAGGAGGATGCTAAATCAATCATTTCTCTTCTGCAATTTTCTATATCCTTTAACAATTTACGTTCACACATAAGCCCACCCCTTTTTAGCTTATACTTATTTATAACTGCTTGCATTTCAACTTAAGAATATACATCTTCACCAAGTTTTACTTACTATAATCCCCGCAAAATAAAATTATTAAACACCAGCAGTAAATATTTGTTAATATAGAATATGGTTAGTATTTTTTTAAAAAAGTGAAACCTTTTCCGCTATCGATCGTAATATCGATTAGCCGCATTAGAGCGGAGGTAAAAGAAAAATGGAGACAATCGTAAAGAAAAGGATTAAGCAGGTACTAAAAGGGGATCAAGACGCCTATGCAGAAGTAGTAGAAATCTATAAAGAAAAGGTATATATGATTTGCTACAGAATGCTGGGGAATAGACATGAAGCAGAAGACATTGCACAAGAGGCTTTTCTAAGAGCATACGTGAACATTCATAGTTTCAATATAAATCTGAAATTCTCTTCATGGCTTTATCGAATTGCTACGAATCTTTGCATCGATCGGATAAGGAAGAAAAAACCTGATTATTATCTAGATGCAGAGGTCGCAGGGACTGATGGGTTAACGATGTATTCGCAAATTGCCTCAGATACGAGTCTTCCAGAGGAGGATCTTGAAAGTCTGGAGCTGCAGGAGACCATTCAAAGAGAAATTTCCAAGCTCCCAGAAAAATACCGTACAGTGATTGTTCTTAAATATATTGAAGAACTTTCCTTAAAGGAAATAAGCAAAATACTGGATTTGCCATTAGGTACGGTTAAAACACGAATTCATCGGGGAAGAGAAGCATTAAGAACCCAATTACGACACGTATAACTTTATTCAGCAATAATTTCCCACCTTCATAGGTGCTAGTTGAATGTAAAAGGTTATCAAATTCAGTTGGGATTCAACCCTAGCTGAATAAAGTTAAGCCTCCGGCGAGCCTTTCGATTTTTAAAGGAATTTATCGAGCGAGCTCAGGTAATCTGGGCGCAAATACGCCAAGGCGAATTTGATTATGAAAAGGGTGAGAACTTTGAAGTGTCCAGCAGAAGTGATTCTTTATATGCATGAATATTTAGATGAAGAGATCTCAGCCGAACATGAAGCAGAGTTAAGAGCGCACTTGCAAAGCTGCAAGGAATGCCAGGCGCATTTCCATGAATTACGAAAGACCATTGCACTTGTCAGAAGCACTTCACATATACAAGCGCCATCCGATTTTACAGCAAATGTGATGGCCAAATTGCCTAAGGAGAAGCGGAAGGTCGGTTTCCAGCGCTGGATTAGACAGCATCCGCTAGTAACGGCTGCGTCGCTATTCCTCGTACTCATGATGGGAAGCATCATTTCCTCTTGGGAACAAGATCATCAATTCTCTGTGTCGAGACAGCCCAATCTCGTCGTACAAAATGACACAGTCATTGTTCCTGAAGGAGAAGTAGTCAAGGGTGACGTCATCGTTAAAAATGGCAAATTAAAAATAGAAGGACAAGTAGAAGGAAATGTGACCGTTATTAACGGAGAGAAATATTTAGCATCGGCTGGGAAAGTTACAGGAGAAATAAAAGAGGTGAATGCTGTTTTTGACTGGATGTGGTATCATATCAAGAAAACTGCTAAAGACGTAGTTAGCATATTTGAAGGCAGCGAGCCTGAGACGGTTCAATAAACAAACTGATCATTCAAACAACGGAATCTTGCTTCCAGGCAGGATTCCGTTGTTTTATATGGAAAGTTGACATATCCAGGCGGGTGGTATTGCATGCTTTATGGTATAATATGAAAGCTACGTTGATGAATAATGATGCTTTTAATATATATTTGGAGGAAGGATAATGTCGTTTTCAGATTTTTCTATACTGAAATTATTAGCAAATACTGTTGACATTCTCCTCGTTTGGTATGTCATCTATAAACTGATTGTCATTGTCAAAGGGACGAAAGCTGTTCAATTGGTAAAAGGAATATTTGTTATTCTTCTTGTAAAGGTAATCAGTGATAATTTCCACCTCCAGACACTTGGGTGGATGATGCAGCAAGTACTTACTTGGGGATTTGTAGTGATTGCAATCATTTTCCAGCCTGAGTTAAGAAGAGCGCTAGAACAACTAGGGCGCGGACGATTCTTTTCTAGAACAGGCAATCAGGAATCAGAAGATCAGGAAAAATTGGTTGAGTCGATTGTGAAGGCAGTCGATTATATGGCAAAGCGCCGGATTGGGGCCTTAATTTCCATTGAACGGGAAACCGGAATGGGCGATTATATCGAAACAGGCACACCGCTAGAATCAAAAATTTCGTCAGAATTACTGATTAATATTTTTATCCCTAATACACCATTGCATGATGGGGCTGTTATTTTACAAAAAAATCAGGTGGCTGCTGCTGCTTGCTATCTTCCTTTGTCAGAAAGTCCATTTATCTCGAAGGAGCTTGGGACCAGGCACAGGGCTGCACTAGGGATTAGTGAAGTAACGGATAGTGTAACAGTAGTTGTTTCAGAAGAGACGGGCGCTATTTCGCTAACAAAGAATGGCGAGCTTCACCGTGACTTACAATCTGATGACTTTAAGGAAATGTTAACAACAGAATTGATTACACAAAACCGAGTTAAACAAGCTTCTTCCGCTCGTTGGAATTGGAGGGCGAAGAAAAATGGATAAATTAATTGACAAGCTGATTGGCACACGCTGGTTTATGAAGATTACCGCATTAATTCTTGCCATGCTTCTCTTTACTTCTGTTTATGATCCGCAAAAGGACCTGTCCAACATTAATGTGCCTAGCGGGGAGGATTATGAAATCCTATCGGATATACCAGTTAAAAGCTATTATGATACTGACAATCTTGTAGTAACAGGCGTCCCGGAAACGGTGAAAGTGACCATACAGGGTCCGAAAAATCTATTGCAACCCGCAAAAGCGCAACGTAATTTCGAAGTATATGTAGACTTAGCCAATGCGGAAATAGGCACAAAACGTGTCCAGTTGGAAATTCGCAATTTATCAGACAAGCTGAAAGCGACCATTGATCCTGCCTATGTAAATGTCAGCATACAGGAGAAAGTAACAAAGGAATTTAAAGTAGATGTAGAATTTGACAAGACGTTGTTGCAGGAGGGCTATATTTCCGAGCCTCCTGAGGCAGAGCCGAAAAGTATCAAAATAACAGGGGCTAAGGATGTTATTGACAAAATAAGCTATGTCAAAGCGACTGTGAATATTAGGGGAACGATAAAAGAAACTGTTCGAAGAGAAGCACAGATTCAAGTGCTGGATCGAAATATGAATAAACTAGATGTTTTGTTAGAGCAAGAGATGGTTGATGTCATCATCCCAGTGAAAAGCTTGAGCAAAACAGTTCCCATTAAGGTAATAGAAAAGGGCAGTCCACCGGACAACATTGTCATTGATTCCATCACACCTGATATTAAAGAAGCAAAGATTTTTGGTGCACAGGATGTTTTAGATCGAACGGATAGTGTAAGGGTGGAAGTGGATGTTAGCCAAATCAATAAAGATACTGAATTATCACTGCCTGTCATCATTTCAGAAGGAATTATTGAAGTAAATCCAAAAGTCGTTAAAGTAGCGATCCAAATAAGTGAAATTCTGCAAGAGGGAGATCAAGCTGTAGAAACAGATGAGAATAAAACATTCTCTAATCTGCCAATTAGTTTATCTGGCCTTCCGAATCAATATGAGGCAGCAGTGTTAACGCCGAATAACGGTGCCAGCCTAACCGTTACGGGAAAAAGTGACATGATTAAGCAATTAAAAGCTAGTGATTTTTCCGTTTTTCTTGATTTAACTAATTTAGAAGCGGGAGACCATGACGTCAAAATTAATGTAAATGGTCCTTCAAATGTGCAATGGAATCTAGCAACGGATGTAGCAAAAGTGACGATTACACAAAAAGAGATTTAATATAAATAATGTTTAAAGGAGCGTATGCATTAATGGGAAAGTATTTTGGTACGGATGGGGTACGTGGAGTCGCAAATAGCGAGTTGACACCTGAGTTAGCTTTTAAATTAGGGCGTTTTGGAGGATATGTTCTGACTAGAGATAAAAGCCGTCCAAAAGTATTAATTGGCCGCGATACTCGTATTTCTGGACATATGCTTGAAGGGGCACTCGTTGCCGGTTTATTATCTATTGGAGCAGAGGTCATGCGTCTTGGCGTCATTTCAACGCCAGGTGTTGCTTATTTAACAAAAGCACTTGGGGCAGAAGCGGGCGTCATGATTTCAGCTTCACATAATCCTGTGGCGGACAACGGAATTAAATTTTTCGGTCCTGATGGATTTAAGCTGTCAGATGATCAGGAAAATGAAATCGAAAGCTTTATGGATCAAGAGGAAGATCAGCTGCCTAGACCAGTCGGAGCCGAGCTTGGACAGGTGAATGATTATTTCGAGGGCGGACAGAAATACTTGCAATTTTTGAAGCAAACTGTGGATGAGGACTTCTCTGGCATACATATTGCTTTAGATTGCGCTCATGGAGCGACATCTTCCCTTGCATCCCATTTATTTGCCGATTTAGATGCAGATCTATCCATGATTGGAGCTTCTCCTAATGGATTAAATATTAATGAAGGTGTAGGATCAACACATCCTGAGACGCTTGCTGCATTTGTAAAGGAAAAAGGAGCAGATGTCGGTTTAGCATTTGATGGGGATGGGGATCGCCTGATTGCGATAGATGAAAATGGCGACATCGTGGATGGCGATCAAATTATGTATATATGCGGAAAATACTTGAAAGAACAAGGTAGACTTCGCCACAGTACAGTCGTTTCGACTGTCATGAGCAATCTTGGTTTTTATAAAGCGCTGGAGGCGAACGGCATTCAGAGCATTCCAACAGCTGTTGGTGACCGCTATGTAGTAGAAGAAATGAAGAAGAATGGCTATAATCTTGGCGGCGAGCAATCCGGCCATATCATTTTCCTTGATTATATTACGACAGGTGATGGGCTCCTCACAGGTCTTCAGCTCGTAAACATCATGAAAATGACGAAAAAACCATTATCAGAGCTTGCAAAGGAAATGCAAAAATTCCCGCAAAAGCTTGTGAATATTCGTGTGACAGATAAGCACCATGTGACAGATAATGAAAAAGTAAGTGCGATTATTTCAGAGATTGAAAAAGAAATGAATGGAAATGGCCGCATATTAGTTAGACCATCCGGAACAGAGCCGCTTGTCCGTGTGATGGCCGAGGCGCCAACAGAAGAGCTGTGCAGTTCCTATGTGGAGAGAATTGCTGCTGTGGTCGTAGCAGAAATGGGATTAAATGAAGAGTAAACAGGCTATGCATAAGGGAACCGAACCGTTCTCTTATGCATATTTTTATTGTATAGTGTTTTTCTCCCTATAATTTCAATTGACGAGAGAGTTTTTTGTGTGTATGATATTACTGTTTTTCTAAATTAAATTGAAAGGTGGGCTGTTCTTATAGTAAAAGTTAAAAATTGAAGCGCCTGGACTAATCCAGAACGGAAGTGGATTAGTTGACGAGGAGGAGGTTTATCGAAGTTTTCGGCGGATGCCTCCCGGTTCAAAGCAAACCGTTATTTCATCTTTAAAACATTAGGGTAACTTAATGCACAAAGAGATGGGAATGCTAATGATAAAAATGACGTTTAATGAAAACAGCCACTGTAAAGAACACCATTACTAGTCGCTTGTCAAAAGAAAACGTCAAAAGATCAATTACAGAGATGAGGGGCAAGACTGTCCCAAAAGGCTTCTTGCCCCTTCCGAATTAGGAGGAAAAGAAGTATGTGCGGTATCGTAGGATATATCGGAAATTTGGATTCAAAAGAAATTTTGCTTAAAGGCTTAGAAAAGCTTGAATATAGAGGTTATGATTCAGCAGGAATTGCTGTGATGAACGAAAACACGGTCCATGTTTTTAAAGAGAAGGGCCGAATTGCTGATTTAAGAAACAAGGTTGACTTTGATGTTGATGCCGGGCTAGGAATTGGGCATACACGCTGGGCTACACATGGAGTGCCAAGCGTAGCCAATGCTCACCCGCACCAAAGCGCATCAGGGCGCTTTACTCTAGTTCACAATGGTGTCATTGAAAACTATGAAATCCTAAAGCGCGAATATTTGCAAGACGTTCCTTTTAAAAGTGATACAGATACCGAGGTCATCGTTCAGCTGATTGAATTGTTCGCAAACGAAGGACTAACTACTGATGAAGCGTTCCGGAAGACGCTGAAATCTTTACATGGCTCGTATGCACTTGCCCTTTTAGATGAACAGGATAATGAAACCATTTATGTGGCAAAAAATAAAAGCCCGCTGCTAGTCGGATTAGGTGACACATTTAATGTGGTCGCTTCAGACGCAATGGCGATGCTTCAAGTTACGGATCAATATGTTGAATTAATGGATAAAGAAGTCGTCATCGTGAGAAAAGATGAAGTGGCAATCGTAAACCTTGATGGTGAAAAAATCAGCCGTGATCCTTATACAGCGGAATTAGATGCAAGCGACATTGAAAAAGGCACTTACCCGCACTATATGTTAAAGGAAATTGACGAACAGCCTTTAGTAATGCGGAAAATCATTCAAAGCTACCAGGACAGAGGAGGAGCTTTAACAATTGATGACGAAATTCTTCAAGCAATGAACGGGGCAGACCGTATTTATATCATTGCAGCGGGAACTTCTTACCATGCGGGACTTGTTGGAAAACAGTTTATTGAAAAAATGGCGAAGATCCCTGTTGAGGTGCATATTTCCAGTGAGTTTGGCTACAACATGCCATTGCTTCCAGAAAAACCCCTATTCATCTTTATTTCACAGAGCGGGGAAACTGCCGACAGCCGAGCTGTACTAGTGAAAATTAAGGAAATGGGCTATAAAGCAATTACTATTACAAATGTGGCTGGCTCAACACTTTCACGTGAAGCGGATTACACGTTACTGCTTCATGCTGGTCCGGAAATTGCTGTTGCTTCGACAAAAGCCTACACAGCACAGCTGGCTGTGTTAGCGATTTTAGCCGCGGTTACGGCAAAAAAACGAGGGATGGAGCTGGAGCTAGATCTTTCACGTGAACTAGGCATCATTGCGAATGCGATGGAAGTGCTTTGTGATGAGAAGGAAGAATTCGAAGCAATTGCTCGCGAATTTTTAACAGTAACTCGCAATGCCTTCTTCATTGGCCGCGGATTAGACTTCTATGTAGGCCTCGAAGGAGCACTAAAGCTGAAGGAAATCTCCTATATTCAGGCAGAAGGCTTTGCTGGTGGCGAATTAAAGCACGGCACGATCGCTCTAATCGAAGAGGGCACTCCTGTCATCGCCTTAGCTACTCAAGAAAGTGTTAACCTAAACCTCCGCAGCAACGTACAAGAAGTCGTTGCCCGTGGAGCCAACGCGTGCATCATCTCTATGAAAGGACTGGAAGCGGAAGGGGACACCTTCGTGATTCCAGTCGTGCACGAACTATTAACACCTCTTATCTCTGTTGTACCTTTACAACTTATTTCTTATTACGCTGCTTTACACCGGGACTGTGACGTTGACAAGCCGAGGAATTTGGCGAAGAGTGTGACGGTGGAGTAGGGGTGGAAAAAAATTAAGCAAATGTTGATTTAAAACAAAATTCGGTTTCTTTGAAACAAATTCAGGTACTGATAAAAAATAGGTATTAAATAAAAAGGTATCGGCAAATGCTGATGCCTTTTTTGTTATGTGCAAAGCGAAAATTACCGTTTCTTACACAAAAATAACGCACCTTAAATAAAAAGAGCATTCCTTGTACCGAAGGCTTCCTGATCCGATTCAGGCAGACCTTCGGTCTTTTTATGCCCGAAAAAAGGCAGGAGAAAAGGCGAGAAAGAGCATGAGAAAGCAAGAAGCAACAGGGATTCGCAACGAAAAAGGAAGAAGGAAAAGCAGGAGCAAAAGAAATGGAAGAAAGGCGGCAATGGTAAAATTTTAAATAGTTTGGATATCAAAATTAATTTACTATTTAGAAAGTGGTGTTGACACCCCTTCATAAAGCGATTACAATAAAGCTAGTTATTAGTCATTAGAATTTATAAGCTAGAAAATTAGAAAGAGTGTTAATATGGCATTGAGTAAAGACCGTTATATAGGTCGGCTATCCATTCTTCTTTTGTTCTCTGATGATTCAACTGAACAACTGGAAAAACTTGAGCAGGCAAATTGGAAGGGATGCACAGGAAAAGTTGGTTCGATGGACTCTCAAAAAATAGTTGCTGCAATTGAAACAGCAGCTAAGAAAAACGGGATTATCCAGCCGGACGTTTATCGAGAATCTCATGCATTATACCATGCCATTATTGAAGCACTACATGGTGTAACAAGAGGTCAGGTGCAATTAGGATCTGTACTTAGAACTGTTGGCTTATCTTTTGCTGTTTTACGGGGGAATCCCTACGATAATGAGCAAGAGGGAGATTGGATTGCCGTTTCTTTGTATGGAACAATTGGTGCACCGGTTAAGGGACTTGAGCATGAAACGATTGGTTTAGGGATTAATCATATATAACTTGCCCATAGTTTATTAGTTAACAGGGGGCTATATCTTGAAATCATTTTTAATTGATTTCATTGATATAGCCCCCTTTTCTATTGTGACTTTACTTAGCTAAAGGAAATTGAAGGGAGCCAAAAAGATGGTTACATTAAATGGTCAAACGCTTACTTTTGAGGACGTACGAAAGGTCCTTTTTGATGGAGAAAAAGTTGTTTATTCTAAAGAGAGCATGGAAAAAGTTCAAGAAAGCAGAAAAGCAGTTGAAAAAATCGTTGATGAAGAGCGAATTGTATATGGCATTACGACAGGATTTGGGAAATTTAGTGATGTTTTTATTGACAAAGATGATGTTGAAGCACTACAGCTAAATTTAATTCGTTCACATGCTTGTGGGGTTGGGGAACCTTTTCCAGAAGTTGTATCACGTGGGATGATCCTGCTTCGAGCAAACGCATTACTGAAGGGGTTTTCAGGTGTCCGACCTGTTGTGATTGAAAGATTGCTTGAGCTATTAAATGCTGGGATTCATCCCGTTATTCCTCAACAAGGATCACTAGGTGCAAGTGGTGATTTAGCTCCGCTTTCACATTTAGCTCTTGTTTTAATCGGGGAGGGAGAGGTTTTTTATCAAGGGGAGATAACATCAGCTATTTCAGCATTAACAAAAGAAGGCATTTTCCCAATCACACTAACAGCAAAAGAAGGATTAGCGCTTATCAATGGAACACAAGCAATGACCGCAATGGGTGTAGTTGCGTATCTGGAAGCAGAACAACTAGCTTATCAAACCGAATTAATTGCATCAGTAACTATTGAAGGCTTACGTGGAATTATTGATGCATTTGACGAAGATATTCATTTGGCTCGGGGCTATAAAGAGCAGGTTGAAGTTGCTGAACGAATTCGTGCACATCTTTCAGACAGCTTATTAACAACGAAACAAGGGGAGATCCGTGTACAAGATGCATACTCAATCCGCTGTATTCCTCAGGTACATGGTGCAACATGGCAGACGTTAAATTATGTAAAAGAGAAATTAGAAATTGAAATGAATGCAGCTACTGATAACCCGTTAATTTTCGATAATGGTGAAAAAGTATTATCTGGTGGTAACTTCCATGGACAGCCGATTGCCTTTGCAATGGATTTCTTAGCGATTGCAGTAGCGGAGCTAGCAAATATATCTGAGCGTCGAATTGAGCGTTTAGTGAATCCACAATTAAACGACTTACCTCCATTTTTAAGTCCCGAACCAGGTTTACAATCGGGGGCAATGATCATGCAGTATGTCGCAGCATCTCTTGTATCGGAGAATAAAACACTAGCACACCCTGCAAGTGTTGATTCCATTCCTTCATCAGCAAACCAAGAGGATCACGTGAGTATGGGGACGATTGGATCAAGACATGCATATCAAGTGATTACAAATACTCGTCGTGTATTAGCAATCGAAGCTATTTGCGCAATACAGGCAGCAGAAATTCGCGGTAAAGAAAAAATGGCTACTGCAACAGGCTGGTTTTTAGAAAATGGCAGAAAAGTCGTGCCGTTTATTGATGCAGACAGAGTGTTTTCAAAGGATATTGAAAAGATGAATAATTGGTTAAAGGTTGGTACTTTTCAGTTTGATAAATGTGTATCAAATACTCATAAATAAAAAGATAGATTAATAGGCCAAGATAATTATAGAAATTAAGTTAAATTGTAGGAGGAGTGCGGCAATCTTTGGGCATGAAGAAGAGCAAACTTTTTGGCTCATAATATTGCCACACTCCTTGTAGAAATCCAATCACAAGAACTGCAGCAAGAGTTAGAATAATGGATGATAACTTTCTTTCACCTAAACAGTTTTGCATAAAATATGAGAACTGTTATCTAGGGATAAACGCCATTAGGTGTTTATGTTAAATAAGCCTGAACTGTTCTCTTCATATATAATTTCAAAAACTACTAAACGCCCCACAAAGAAAGGATGATAATATGTTAAATGCTGTAGTGGTTTCTGTAATTGTCATGGTCGTATTGAGTCTTCTACGTGTCAATGTCATGTTGACAATTTTAATTGCGGCTGGTGTTGCAGGTTTGATGGAAGGATTATCACTGGTTGATACGACGAATATGCTCATCTCTGGGATGGGAGGACAAGCGAATACGGCACTAAGTTATGTTTTACTTGGTATATTTGCAGTAATGATTGGCTATTCAGGTATTACCGGATTTCTTGTGAAAAAACTTGTAAGCGTTTTAAAAGGAAAACGTTCCATTTTATTGTTGACGATTGCTGGAGTTGCCTGTTTTTCTCAAAATATCGTTCCAGTACACATTGCGTTTATTCCAATCTTAATTCCACCTTTACTCCATTTGTTTGATAGAATGAAAGTTGACCGCAGAGGTGTGGCTACAGCACTAACGTTTGGATTGAAGGCCCCGTATATTTTGATTCCAGCGGGATTTGGGTTAATATTCCATGGGATTATTGCCGCTGAAATGAAAGCGAGTGGTATGGAGATCGCTATTTCCTCTGTCACTTACTCCATGTTAATACCAGGACTTGGTATGATCGTTGGATTGTTAGTTGCAGTTTTTATTTCTTATCGGAAGGATCGTGAACTGTCTTTCAGTGAACAAGGGGTTATAAATGAGATAGCGGTATCAGAAGAGATAGAATTGTCATTCACATCACGACACATGCTCACGATTCTGGCAATTATCAGTGCGCTAGTTGTGCAACTTATTAGTGATTCACTAGTTTTGGGTGCGCTTACGGGAATTGTCCTCATGTTCTTATTTACAATAGTCCCATTTAAAGAAGGGGAAAAGGTTGTTAATGATGGGATTACTATGATGGGGATGATCGCATTTGTGATGTTAATCGCCTCTGGATATGCAACAATTTTGAAAGAAACTGGCGCTGTTGAAAACCTTGTACAATCCTCAATTGGGGTGTTAGGGGATAATAAAATAATTATTGCTTCTATGATGCTTCTAGTCGGACTGTTAATCACAATGGGAATCGGCTCTTCATTCGGCACGATCCCGATTATTGCTGCTTTGTTCGTCCCGCTTTGTTTAGCTGTCGGTTTCTCCCCATTGGCAACGGCCGCATTAATTGGTACTGCTGGAGCACTTGGTGATGCAGGTTCACCGGCATCAGACAGTACGCTTGGACCGACTGCAGGGTTGAATGCAGATGGAAAACACCACCATATTTGGGATACATGTGTGCCGACCTTTTTGCATTATAACATTCCATTATTTATTTTCGGTCTCATTGCTGCAATGGTGCTTTAAACGTAACTAGATTAAACTAGGAATGAGATGTACATTGAACAAAAAGTAACGATACTATTACAATAAAGGTATATACGAATCACGGATATAGAATTTTTCTATCCATAATTTTCGAAATAATCAGATCGCTAAAAATTAACGTTTAAAGATAGGAAGATGATTAGATGATGAAGCTTAACTTTGTAAAAATTAGTCCTTCAAAAAATATGACAGTTATAATAACCAACTATGTTGATCCTACTCATTATTCACAAATCGCCAGTACGATTATGGACTATGAATATGTTAATGCGGAACAGGTAGGCTTTATCGCTACACCGAAAAGCAGGGAATCTTTACTTAGGTTGGAAATGTCAGGGGGGGAATTTTGTGGAAATGCCCTTTTAGGGGCTGCTGCATACTGTCACTACAATGGTCTAACAGAAAAAAAAAGTTTCTTCTTAGAAACTTCTGGGGCAGAATCACCACTTGTATGCTTGGTTGAAGCTAAATCCTCTAATCATTTTGTAGCAAAAGCTGAAATGCCAGATCCCCTTTCCATTAAAGAACTTGTTATTAATCTTAATGGAAGAAGCATTACAGGAAGTTGTGTGCAGCTAGATGGTATCACTCATTTCTTAACGGACTATTGGCCATCCGAGGATGACTTTAATCTTATTATTGAAGAGGCTTCTAAGAAAATTCAAAATAAAGCAATTGGGGTTATTCCCTATAGAAGATTAGCAGAAAAGGAATATGAGATATGGCCGTTCGTTTACGTGAAAGAAACGGGATCTAGATTTTTCGAGCAAGCTTGTGGATCCGGAAGTCTGGCAGTAGGTATTTATTTGTCAAAGGGTAAAGAGGACAAATTTAACATACATCAGCCAGGCGGAATCATTAATGTCGAAACGGGTGTTAAAAGTTATATTTCAACAGATGTCCGCTTTACTTGTGAAGGTATTGCCAACATTAATTTATAGTTGTTTAACTGGCAGGAAAATAAACTGGGGACCATTTGATTTTTTCTTTTTCTTTATTCCTTTAGTCTGATCAAGCTATATTTAATTTGCTTACTAGAAGAAATGTGTTGAAATAATTTATAAAAATAATAATAAACAAAAATCACTAGTGTTGCATAAATAGTGTCGCAATTTCCAGTTTAATACTTTTCCATGTTTAGAGCCAAAAAGGTAAATACCTAATCAAAGGTGGTTCCATCCATTTGGTGATTTATTTACAATTATACCTGTGCGACAACGACAATTTGCCTATCAAGGAACAGCTTTTCCTTCAATTTTTCGAAGCCAGATATATGCTGGCTTCCATAAAGCTGCTCTTAAATAAGGGCTACCATGACCTCAAGTTGATTGCGATCATGTTCTTTTTCCGTAGTAATAACGGCTTTTTCGGGGTATGAAGCACCTTTTTCCATACACACAAGTCGTAAATGTAATTTTACACCAGCTTTTGTTTTGCGGAACTTTGCCCATTTATGATTGGTCAAATTCAGTGGCAATGTGCTCGAATATATGATTTTTAACGGCATTACGAGTTTTGTATAGTACGTTTTGGCATGAATTTGTGCAACTAAATCAACGAATAGCCTTTGGAATAGATCAGGATTCATACCATTTAAACGGCGAAACAACTGAGAAATACTAATAGAAACAAGGCCATTTCCCTTTTGAAGTTGATCATCGAGAAGACAATCCCCCAAAGCATGAAGACTTCCAAATGAAATTTTTCGTGTAATCTTGTCCATGCGTTAGTCCTTTTTTAGTGGATTTGGACGGGTTACTATCTGACTTATCCAATATAAAGGGCTTTTTCTTTGCACAAAATAAAATTAGTGAATATTATGAGTCCCTTTAATATTAAAATTTAATCAACGAAACGCTAGTGACAATTTTATGCAAAAATAGCACTTAGAGTAAACTATAATGATTTTGTCTATTAAAAAGTCTCTAAAGGAGGAATTGGAATGATAACACATTGGATAACGAATGTTCGCTTAGAAAAATGTTTTGTATATGAAAATGATCGAATTGCCGGTACCGAAACAGAAATTTGTCACTTAAAGATAGAGAATGGAAAAATCACAGAAATCACAGATACCCTTCCAGATTCATCTGAAGTTCAGTTTGATGCTAATAAGTATTTACTCCTTCCTTCATTAAAAGATATGCATACTCACATTGATAAAACATATTATGGAGGGCCTTGGAAAGCTTGTACGCCAATGACAAAAGGGATTTTTACTAGAATGGAAGAAGAAAGAGAACTTCTTCCTAAACTTTTACCAACAGCTCAAGAGCGTGCTGAGAAAATGATTGAATTATATATAAAAAATGGTCATACGCATATTCGAACCCATTGTAATATTGATCCAGTGATTGGCCTAAAGAACTTAGAGGCTACAGTTAATGCTTTAAAAAAATATGAAAATGTTCTTACTTATGAAATCGTGGCTTTTCCGCAGCATGGTTTGCTTAGAAGTGAATCAGTAAATCTGATTAGGGATGCGATGAAAAATGGGGCAACATTGGTTGGCGGTGTAGACCCTGCCACGGTAGATCGAAATATTGAGAAGTCTTTATATACTATTTTTGAAATTGCAGTTGAAAATAATAAGGGTGTAGATATCCATCTTCATGACCCAGATACTTTAGGTGTTTTTACATTTGAGAGAATGGCTCGATATACGAAAGAAGCAGGTCTTAAAGGAAATGCAACGATAAGCCATGGGCATGCATTAGGCGATCTGCAAGGAGAGGTTCTGACTGAAATAGCTGAGAAATTAAAAGACCAGGAGATTGATATAACATCTACCATTCCTGTTAATCGTCCAACAATACCAGTTCCAGTACTTGATCGGTTGGGTATTAAAGTATCAGTAGGGCATGACAGTATCACTGATCATTGGTCTCCATTTGGAACAGGAAACACAATTCAAAAGCTTGGAGTACTTGCTGAAAGATTCTGGATGATTGACGAATATTCTTTATCTTCTGTGCTTAAATTCGCAACTGGTGGCATAACACCGTTAAATGGAAAAGGGGAACAGATCTGGCCAAAAGTTGGCGATGATGCAACTATGATGTTAGTTAATGCTACTTGTTCAGCAGAAGCAATAGCAAGACGGGCAAATATTGAATCATTATTTTTTAAAGGGAAAAAGGTTGAAAGCAAATTGGTAGAATCTGATACAGTACGGGCTTAGGGGGAGATTTAAATTGTCAACTGCATATTGGTTGAAAAATGTTCAGTTAGAAACAGGTTACCTTCGAGATGAAAAAGGCGTTTACACAACAAAAACAGATTTATTCCATTTAAAAATTAAAGATGAAAAAATTATTGAAAAGCAAAATCAAAACTTTAATATTCCTCAAGGTGAAAAAACAATAGACGGTAAGGGGTTTTTAGCAATTCCAACTTTTAAAGAAATGCATAATCATCTAGATAAAACCTATCTTTCACTGGAATGGAAGGCTTGCAAACCTGCAAAAAACTTAGAAGGACGATTACTTACTGAAGCATTAGAACTAGAAGAACTAGCTTCTACTGTAAAGCAGCGGGCAAGTGAAATGATTGAGTTGATCCTTTCGAAAGGATCTACGCATATTCGCACACATGTTAATATTGATCCGTATATCGGGTTAAAAAACTTAGAAGGTGTGAAAGAAGTGCTTGAGAATTACTCTGATAAGTTGACATATGAAATCGTTGCTTTCCCACAACATGGTCTTTTAAGAAATAATGTTATCTCTCTAATGAAAGAAGCAATGAGATCTGGGGCTCATATTGTAGGTGGACTGGACCCAGCGGGCATTGATCATAATATCGAGAAATCACTATATGAAATAATGAATCTGGCCACAGAGTTTGATGCTGATGTTGATATTCATTTGCATGATAGAGGACATGTTGGTTTATATACAATTGATAAATTCACAGATATGGTGGAAGATGCAAACTGGAAGAATCGTGCTGCCGTCAGTCATGCATTTAGCCTTGGAGACGTACCGACCTCACAAGTGGAAGAGATCGCTGATAAGTTAAGTGACCTTGGAATCTCAATTATGTCTACCATTCCAATTAAACATTCATTCCCTCCAATCGATCTTTTAGACCGAAAAGGAGTCAATATATATTCAGGCTGTGATGGTTTCTATGATTCTTGGGGACCATTTGGGAATGGAGATGTCTTAGAAAAAGTAAAGAGAGTTGGGGAGATTTATCGTAAAAGCGATGAACTCTCATTAGCTCAGTCACTTAAATGGGCAACAGGCGGAACAACACCATTAAATAAAGATGGCGAGGTTACGTGGCCACTTGTGGGTGATGACGCCAATTTAATTCTTGTTAATGCTTCCTGCTCAGCGGAAACAGTTGCAAGAACTCCAAAGCGTGAAGTCGTTATCTTTAAAGGAAAAGTGGTAGCTGGCCAAATATAAGAATTAAGGTAGTTCAGTATTTAATTCTACTAAAATCGAATGAGCGCTTTTTCCGTTCCGCTCTTGCGGAATTGGGGGAAGGAACGTTATTTTTTAAAGGCGTACTACCAACATTCTGCGCAAAACATACGTTAAGCAAAATTCGATATAAAAAAAGCATATTTTCTGTACGCTTAGACTGTTATAGGTGTAACAAAACTTATCTTTTGCTTATTAACTGAACATATAGATAAAGGGATAAGTAATTGAACATTAAAAAACGGGGGAAATCCTTTTAACCCCTTTAACCATAAGGTGTTCAGTAACTCAAGGTTATCTGAACAAATTCCTTAGCGTATATTTTTCGCTTTGCGTTGGTAGGTTATCGATACTGCAAGTACCTTTTTCTATTAATAATCTACTTGCTAGGTTGTGTTTTTCAGCAAATAATTAGTTTTAGAATTTTTCAATAATGGAATATTGGGAATTCAGAAAATATCGACTATTATATTTCCTTTCATTTAAAATAAGGATTAATAAAGGCGCATTTTATTGATTAAAGGGAGGGGGGAATTATTCGCGTACAATCAAAAGTAGCTTTAATTGGGCCTGAAGATATCGTTACAAATTGTATGGAGTTACAAGTATTCTATCCTACAATTAATTTAATTCCCTTAATTTATCAATCAGAGAAGGAATGTTTGGATATTGTAAGAAGGTTAGGGGATGATTTTAATTTTATTCTTTTTGCAGGACCAGTCCCTTATTACATCGTTCAAAGCAAGAATATTTTAAAACAAATTCCAAGTATGTATATACCTTTTCACGGTTTGGGCTTATTAAGAGCCTTATTCAAAGTTCAAAAAGTTGGAGATGTTTGCACCTTTAGTTTCGATACTGTAAACCTCGATTTATTGTTGGAAACATTCAGGGAATTGGAACTGACTGAGAATCCAAAGTATATATTTGAGTTTAATAATAATTATGACAGCAAAGATTTGGTTGAATATCACACAAGTCTATATAATGATGGAAAAGTAAAAGGTACCGTTACGGGGATAGCTTCTTGCCATAAAGAGTTGATTAAGAGAGGTGTTCCTTGTATAAAAATAAGTCCTCTTCGATTGGTGATCCGTGAAACACTCGATAAGGTCAAATTAAAATGTGATAATCTCCATAATGCTGGTCATCAAGGGTCTGTAGGGATTATCAATGTTAATCACTACGATGAGTGGACACAAGAAAAACAATATCAGGACATACAAAGATTCAATCTTCAGCTGGAACAGCTAGTTTTTAATTTTGTGAAGGAGCTAGATGGACAGTGCATACAAACCATACCAAGAGAGTTTCTCTTTTTTACAACAAGAGCCTTAATCGAAAAAACAACTGAGGGTTTTACTAGACCTCCTTCCATTTTTCATAAAAAAACTTTACCAAAGGAGGTGACGCTAAACCTAGGGATCGGAATAGGAGGAACAACTAATCTCGCGGCTCATTCAGCCAAAATAGCTGTTAAGAATGCGCAGAAAGCCGGAGGTAATTGTTGTTTCATTGTTAATGAACAACAGCAAATTATTGGTCCATTAACAAGTATGAGGAAATCTAAAATTTTAGAATTACGTACCACTGATTCTTTTCTTCTTAGTCTTGCAGAACGAACCAATCTTAGCACAATGACACTTAGAAAGATTTATCATGCTATTCACCAAGCAGGAGACGAATTTACAGCTAATGAAGTCGCATCATATATGGGTCTATCCGTCAAAAGTGTCCAAAGATTCTTTAGATTGCTTCAAAAAGAGAAGGCAATCATTGTTATTGGAAAAGAGGCCCTTCAATCAAGGGGAAAGCCACGCAGAATTTTTCGTTTAAAGGGCTAAAAGTTAAGTAGTTTTGAATACAAGAAGATAACTAGACCAATATATCCAATTGAAAACGCTTTGTAGATTTATTTTTCATAATATTCAGTTATTTCGTTATCGGCACAAAGAAGTTCCTATAAAGTAGTTTTTTTCTATTAAGAGGGGGAATTTAGAATTGAAAAAACTGATCATGATTTTTCTATGTCTATTTGTAATCGTTGGGTGCAGTTCTAAAACGGATACAAAGCAATCGGAACCACCCAAAACTGGCAAAATTTCTGGAGGCGAGCTTAACGTTGCAATTAACGCTCAGCCCACAACGTTAGATGCTCATATGACTACTGCAACAACTGTTTCACACCTAACTCGACATATATATGAACAGCTTGTTGCACTTAACTCATCCTTTAAAGTTGTTCCCATGCTGGCCGAGTCAATTGATGAAAGTGAAGATGGTAAAACCTTTACATTCCATCTTCGTAAAGGAGTTAAATTTCATAATGGAAAAGAAATGAAGGCAGAAGATGTTGTTGCATCTCTTAATAAGTGGAAAGGCATCTCAACTAAGGCGAAAGCCGCAATTCCAGATGCGACCTTTGAGGTAATAGATGATTATACTGTTGTAATGAAGCTGCCAAATTATATTTTTGGTGCTCTTGCTTTACTTGCTGATGCATCGCAAATGGCAGCTATTATGCCGAAAGAGGTGGTTGAATCAGCTGATCCAACTGGGGTAACAGAATATATCGGTACAGGCCCATTCAAATTTGTTGACTGGAAACAGGACCAATATATTCATCTTACCAAGTATGAAGATTATAGTCCTGTTGATTATCCAGCCGATGGGCTATCTGGAAAAAAAGAAGCTCTAGTTAATGATATTTATTTCCATGTTGTTACAGATAGTTCTACTAGGGTAGCTGGAGTACAGACAGGTCAGTATGATATTGGATTGCTGCTACCTCCTGATAACTATGAAATGTTGAAAAGTAATCCAAACATAGAAACAATTCTTGATTTGTCGGGACCAACAGGATTGATTTATAACAAACAAGAACGGATTTTTTCAGATCAAAAGATGAGGCAGGCGGTCAATGCTGCACTTGATTTGGAGAGTATTATGATGGCAGGATTCTCAAATGAAAACTTTTTTAGACTTGACCATGGACATACAGTTATAGAGCAAAAAGAATGGTATAGCGAAGCCGGAAAAGATAGATATAACACACATGATTTAGAAAAGGCAAAGGAGCTCTTGAAAGAAGCTGGTTACAATGGGGAGGAAATCAAAATCCTCGCTACACGTGATTTTGATTATATGTACAATACTGCAGTTGTTATTAAGGAGCAACTGGGAAAAATTGGGGTAAATGTGAAATTGGAGGTTGTCGATTGGGCAACAGTCTTAGAGACTAGGGCTAAACCAAGTGAATATGATGCATTTATCACAGCGTTTCCAAAAGTATTGTCTCCAGCACAAATTCTTTACTTGGGATCAGCATGGCCAGGATGGACAAATGATCCACAAATAACAGAACTCACGGCACAAATTAACTCATCTAAAACTACTGAAGAGGCCAAGGTTGTATGGGATAAACTTCAGGACAGAATATATGACTATTTGCCGATAACAAAGTTTGGAGATTACTACGATTTCTATGGAATGTCCAACAAAGTGAAAGGAATAACTTTTCTTGAAGGATATATTCTTTGGAATACATCAAAATCTGAATAGGGAAAGAGCAAGCAGAGGATTTTTCTCTGCTTGCTTCAAAATTTAGGGGAAAATGAAAGGAGGAACCCAATGACTAGCTATATCATAAAAAGAATCCAATCTTTAATACCAGTGTTGTTGATTGTATCTGTTGTTGTGTTTTCAATTATTCATCTAACTCCGGGTGATCCTGCCGCAGTTATGTTAGGGGATCAAGCAAGTCAAGAGGAAATTGATGCTGTCCGAGAGCAGCTTGGCTTAAATCAACCAATATATCAACAATATATTAATTGGTTAATAAATCTTTTTAAAGGTGATTTTGGTTACTCATATTTTATGAAACAACCAGTTTTGGATTCAATTTTTTCGCATTTAGGACCAACCCTTTCTTTAGCTATTATAGCTGAAATATTTGCAATTATTCTGGCTATTCCAATTGGAATTCTTGCAGCAAAGAGAAAAGGCTCACTTATTGACCAATCTTTTATGGGTCTTTCCTTATTAGGAATTTCTGTCCCAAGCTTTTTACTTGGCTTGTTTTTAATTTTAATTTTTTCCGTACAGTTAAAGTTATTGCCTGTAGCTGGCTATGCTCCTCTAAGTTCGGGATTATGGAATCATATTAAGCATTTAATTCTTCCTGCAATCGCCCTAGGAACGATGCACGCTGCATTGATTGCCCGTATGACAAGGGCTTCCCTACTGGATGTTTTAAATTTAAATTTTATAAAGGCAATTAGAGCCAAAGGAGTAAAAGAAGGGGTCTTAACCTATAAACATGCTCTACGAAACTCATTTATTCCCATTGTAACGGTAATTGGACAGACTTTAGGTGCGCTTGTTGCGGGGGCTGCCGTTACGGAGACTATTTTTAACATTCCTGGAATTGGACAGCTTATTTTGAACTCAGTTGAAAGACGGGATTATTCAGTTATTCAAGGTTCTATTTTGTTTATTACTTTATCGTATCTAACGATTAATTTATTTATTGACTTACTTTATGGTGTTATCGATCCGAGAGTTAAATTAGGAAGAAAATAGTATAGAAAGGAGGGCGAAAAATGGAAGTAAAAGTCGATGTTGAACGAAATAGTGTGGGATTTTATCAAACAAAGGATCGATTAAAAAGGGAGCAAAGGCACCTTCTATTAAAAAGATTTTTTTCAAATAAATTGGCCATTACTGGAGGAATTATTACCCTACTACTTACGGTTATCGCTATATTTGCGCCATTTATTGCAACACAAAACCCTTACGAAATGGTTGTAGTAAATAAACTGCAAGGTCCATCAATAAACCATTGGTTTGGAACGGATAATTTTGGTCGTGACCTTTTCAGTAGGGTTGTTTATGGTACACAAGTATCTATGAAGGTTGGTTTTCTTGTGGCCTTGATTACTGGTATCTTGGGTACTATTATCGGCCTGTATGCGAGCTATTACAGCTTTCTTGATGGAATTTTGATGAGATTTTGTGATGCAATGATGGCATTTCCTGCTATTTTACTAGCGATTGCTATTATGGCAGCACTTGGACCTACAATAACAAATGTAGTAATTTCAATCAGCGTTGTTTATACGCCTTATGTTGCTAGGGTTGTACGATCGTCAGCTCTTGTCATTAGAGAACAAACCTACATTGAGGCAATGATAGCTCAGGGTGCAAGCTCTTCGCGAATTATTTGGCGGCATATGGCAATAAATACGATGTCCCCCTTAATTGTTCAAGTAACATTTATCTTTGCGGAAGCAATTATTCTTGAAGCTGCGTTAAGCTTTCTTGGTGTTGGAGTTCCTGCTCCAGATCCGACATGGGGCAATATTTTGTTCGATGGTAAGCTCTTTATTTTCAATGCGTGGTGGCTTACAGTTTTTCCAGGTGTTTTTATGATTCTATCAGTTTTAGGACTAAATCTGTTTGGAGATGGCCTACGTGATTTACTAGATCCAACGGGATCAAAAGGAAAGAAAAAATAATTAATTGAAAGAGTGGTGTGAAAATTGACAGAAAAATTACTAGAGGTAAACAAGCTTTCAACTCATTTTTATACAGAACGCGGAAAGTTACAGGCATTAAAGGAAATAAGTTTTCATGTTGGTAAGGGGGAAGTTTTAGCAGTAGTTGGAGAGTCTGGTTGTGGAAAAAGTGTTACCTCTCAATCTATTCTCCGTTTATTCGATGAAAAACATCTAGTTGAGTATGATGGAGAGATACTCTTTGAAAATCGAAATTTATTAAATTTACCATTAAAAGATATGGAAAGTATTAGAGGAAATGAGATATCTATGATATTTCAGGATCCACTAAGTTCCCTTGATCCTGTTTATACAATTGGACATCAAATTGCCCAAGTACTTAGAATTCATAAAAAGATTTCTAAAAAAGAGGCTTATGAAAAGGCTATTGAATACCTTAAGTTAACAGGTATCCCTTCTCCAGAAAAGAGAATAAATGAATATCCCCATGAACTATCGGGAGGAATGCAACAACGGGTCATGATTGCAATGGCATTAGCTTGTGAACCCAAATTATTGATTGCAGATGAGCCAACTACTGCTCTTGATGTAACAATTCAGGCACAAATTCTAGATTTAATCACCTATTTAAATCAGAAGATTGATATGGGAATTATTCTCGTCACTCACGATTTAGGGGTAGTCGCAGAGGTTTGTACACGAGTCCTTGTAATGTACCTTGGACAGGTTGTGGAAGAGGCAGATGTGAATAGGCTATTCGAACGCCCGCTTCACCCATATACTAAAGGTCTAATTAAATCTATTCCGCAACTTGATGGAAATCGAGAAGAAGACTTACACGTAATAAAAGGAAATGTGCCTGCTCTTGATAAAGCACCGAAGGGTTGCCGTTTTTCAACGCGTTGTCCGTATGCTGATGAAAAGTGCCATCAACAAAATCCAGAACTAGAATCCTATGATGAAAAGCAAAAGGTGCGATGCTGGCATTATAAAGAAATTCTTCTAAAGGAGGCTACATAACCAATGTTAGGGACGGAAACAGATCAGAGGAACCCAGTGTTGCAAGTAAAGGACTTAAAAAAACATTTTAAAATAAAGAAAACCTTTGGAGCGAAGCCTGGAATCGTAAAAGCTGTTAATAATGTTTCTTTTGATTTATATGAAGGGGAAACCTTAGGGATTGTCGGAGAGTCCGGTTGTGGTAAAAGCACAACTGGAAGAAGCCTCCTCCGTTTGATAGAGCCGAACTCAGGAAGTGTTTTGTTAGATGGACAAGATATTCTTAAAATACACAAAAAAGATTTAATGGCAGTCCGGAAGAATATTCAAATGGTGTTCCAGGACCCGTTTTCTTCATTGAACCCTAGAATACGTATCGGGAATGCTCTAGAGGAATCACTGAAGATCCATAATATTGGAACCAAAAACGATCGTATTGAAATGGTCCTTGAGATCCTTAATAAAGTTGGATTAAACGAAGAACAATATTACCGCTTTCCCCATGAGTTTTCAGGTGGACAGAGGCAACGAATTGGCCTTGCGCGGGCTTTGATTGTGAATCCAAAAGTTGTTGTTTGTGACGAACCTGTTTCAGCACTAGACGTTTCTGTTCAATCCCAAATTATAAATCTTCTCCGCCAAATTCAGCGAGAATCAAACGTAAGCTATCTATTCATTGCACATGATATCAGTGTGGTTAGACATATCTCCGACCGGATTGGTGTTATGTACCTCGGATATATGGTAGAAGAAGCTCCTGTAGAGGGATTGTTTGCAAACCCATATCATCCTTATACACAAGCACTCTTATCTGCAGTCCCTATTCCAAATCCGGGAGCAAAAAAAGAACGAATCATTCTTAAGGGAGAAATTCCATCACCACTTAATCCTCCATCAGGGTGTGTTTTTCATACTCGCTGTCCTTATACAATGGAAATATGCAAGAAGGATGCTCCGCCAAGAATCAAAGTAGGAGAAAAACACTTTGTAAGTTGTTATTTGTTAGAAAAATAGACGAAATTAGGGAGGCTACTAATAATTAAGAATGTGGATTTTGGAAAAATGATGAAAAGTAGCCCATAACATTGCTCTTTCGTCCTTTGATAATTTCATAATCCCTAGAGATACATCAGCATCAACTTGCTATTGTGAAAAGGAGATTGTAAGACCTGAAGTTGATTCTTAAATCCTGGTACGTTGAATGTCCCTGATGGACCTGGGATTGGATTCGAAATTAATAATCAAATATTTAATAAGTATTTGCTAGAAACTGAATCTTTCTTAAAAGAAAAACCAATCTATTAAAATACAGGAGGATTTATCATGTTTGACTTTATTATAAAAAGTGGAAATCTTTATGACGGAACGGGAAATCCCTGGACTAAAACTGATATAGGAATTAAAGACGGGATTATTAATAGAATCGGTGATCTTAGTAATGAAATTGCAGATAGGATAATCGATGCAAGCAAAATGGCTGTAACTCCAGGCTTTATCGATACACATGTACACTCTGACCTTCTTTGTATAAAACCTGAGATTCATAAAATAAAAGTTTTACAAGGGGTCACAACCGAATTGTTTGGACAGGATGGAATATCTGTTGCGCCAGTATCAGAAGCCACAAAACCACTCTGGCAAAAGCAATTAAAAGGGCTAAACGGAGATATTGGAGATTGGCCATGGAACACAATTGAAGAATATCTGGATTTTTTGGATAAATCCAAAATAGCAGGAAATGCGACCTATCTTGTTCCCCACGGTGCTGTTCGTACATTGGTAATGGGATTTGACGGTCGTCAAGCTACTAAGGAAGAAATGAAAAAAATGAGAGAACTCGTTGAAGAAGGAATGAGGCAAGGAGCCGTTGGACTGTCATCTGGCCTTGTTTATCCTCCTAATGTATTCTCTTGTAAAGAAGAGCTAATTGAAATCTGTAAGGGAGCCGCGAAGTATGATGGATGCTTTGTAGTCCATATACGTAATGAAAGTAATAAATCACTAGAGGCCATGGATGAGGTTATTGATGTAGCTAGACAATCAGGTGTACGCCTTCATATTTCCCATTTTAAAGTAGCTGGGAAAATTAATCGTTCTAATTATGAACAGTCCCTCATCAAAATGGACGAAGCAAGAAAAGAAGGTATAGAAGTGACATTTGATCAATATCCGTATACAGCGGGATCCACGGTGTTTCATGCTATATTGCCTCCATGGATGCATTCTGGTGGAACAGCAGAATTGCTGGAAAAGTTAAAAGACCCTGATATACAAGCTCGTATAAAAGAGGATCTTAAGAATAATACCGATTATGAAAACCATGTATTAAATTGCGGGTGGGAGAATATAACACTTACCTCCGTTTCAACAGAAAAGAATCGATGGGTTGAAGGTCAAAATATGGTGGGAATTTCCAAACTGCTTGGTGTAGAACCAGCTGATGCTGCAATTAAGCTTCTCCTTGAGGAAAATGCCGGAATTACTATGATTATTCACTGGGGAGATGAAGAAGTTATTACTAGCGGAATGCAGCATCCATTACAAGTTGTAGGTTCTGATGGAATTTTTGGGGGTAAACCACATCCACGCTTATACGGTACTTACCCGAGAGTTTTAGGTCACTTTGTAAGAGAAAAGCAAGCTCTAACACTTGAACAGGCAATACGAAAAATGACAGGTGCTCCTGCTCAATTATTACGCCTAAAAAACAGAGGATTACTAAAAGAAGGCTATGCTGCAGATATCGTTATTTTTGATCCAGAAAACATTCAAGATAACGCCACTTATGAAGATCCGTTACAAGAGCCATCAGGTATCCATTACGTTTTTGTTAACGGCGAACTGGCTGTTGAAAATGGGGAGTTCTTAGGAGTAACTGAGGGTCAAGTGTTAAGGCGGGGGCTTGAATATGCAAAGAACGTTACAATTTAAGAAACTTACTTAGATAAACGATTTACATGAGATGGTTAAGTTGCAGGAATAAACTTGGGGTGAAGAGGTTATATCCTCTGCCCCTCAACTTGTTGCTACAATTCAAAATGGTGGTTCTGTAATTGGTGTATTCGTGTAAATGCTAATTTAAGTTTATAAAGTGGTTACCAACATTAATACAGGTTAAACTTATTTATAATGTACCTTTTCCTTTGATACAAAACGATTTTCCAGTTACCAACAATAATGTCCTTGAACATTTCTTCTGTCTCCAGACAACTCAGTCGTGACTCAGACAACTTAGTCGTGACCTAGTGTTTATTAAAAAGTAAGATGTACTCTTGAAAATCTAAAGGAATGTCTCAATTTTGGAGACATTCCTTTTTTCTAACTTATAATATTAAAGTCCTTCTTCAACAATCGCGCCCGTGGGGCTAAGACCCCGTCCGCAAAACAGTTCGCCCCCTACTTGTAGAAACATGTTTGAGGCTGGTTGGGACAATGATCTCGTATAACAAGCGAAGCTATGACACTATGAGGAGGATTTAGGGGTTACCGGCAATTATATTTTTGAAGGAGGAATTTTAATGAATCCAGTCGTTGGTCTGGATGTAGCAAAAGGTGAAAGTCAGGTTCAAGCATACTTGGAAAGAAAGAAGCCCTACAAGAAAAGTTTCAAAGTAAAACACGATCTTGATGGGTTAGCTAGTTTATTAGATTTTATTAAAGAGATAGAAGATATTTCAGGAGAACGTCCCCCTCGTATTATAAGGTCAGCCAGAAAATATTTCTGGTTGACCTTATAATACGATCGGGCGCGATTGTTGAAGAATTAGTAAAGAACATTCTTATAATGAATACAACCAGTTTTATGACAAATGTTACGAATAGTAAAGGACGTAGTAATGTATAAAATTTTGAAATCTGTATAAATTATGCCCATATGTCTTTTAAGGGGCTGGATTCAGATGCATATTGCGAATACTTTGATTGTTATAGTAATTGGATTAGGAGCGCTAATTCTTCTCGGACTTATTATTTTTCTAGTTTACTTATACATATTTGACCGTAATCAAAAGGCCCACTCGATTTTACGCAACTATCCCGCGCTTGGCAGGATGCGTTATTTTTTAGAAAAAATAGGTCCAGAATTTCGCCAATATTGGTTCAATAGCGATACGGAAGGGAAGCCGTTTTCACGCGACGAATATGAGCATATTGTGAAAAGTGCTAAATACAAAAGGGATGTCGTTGCATTTGGATCCAAACGAGATTTTGATGAGGAAGGTCTCTATATCCGCAACGCGATGTTCCCGAAGTTAGCCGAAGAAATAAAAATGGACCGTGAAACAAAAGTGTTTACAAAACGATACATTCTAATAAAGGATCCGCTTTTTTCCCAACGTGAGGAGAAATGGGAGGACGAGGAATCGCTCGCCCAGTTATTGCATGATGATGATGCCATCGTCATTGGCCAGGACACCAAATATCCATTTGTTCTGAAAGGCCATATCGGCATGTCGGCCATGAGTTATGGAGCACTTGGGAAAAATGCCATTTCTACCTTATCAAAAGGATTGGCATTGGCGAAAGGCACTTGGATGAATACCGGTGAAGGTGGCTTATCCCCTTATCATTTAGAAGGAGGGGTCGATATCATCATGCAGATTGGTCCAGGCCTCTTTGGGATTCGAGATATGGATGGCAATGTTGACTGGGACGAGTTGAAGAGGAAAAGTGAAATCCCCCAAGTAAAAGCCTTTGAACTTAAACTTGCTCAAGGGGCCAAAATACGCGGCGGCCATATTGACGGTGAAAAAGTAACTCCGGAAATCGCGGAGATTCGCAAGGTAGAGGCATGGAAATCCGTTGATAGTCCCAACCGCTTCCACCAATTTAGCGATGTAGGTTCGCTGTGCGAATTTATTGAAAAAATACGTGAACATACGGGCAAGCCTGTAGGAATGAAGATTGTGGTTGGTGGGAATGACAGCGTCGAAGAATTAGCCAAGTATATGCGCGATACCGGAAAAGGACCTAATTTTATAACGGTTGACGGCGGTGAAGGTGGTACGGGGGCATCCTATCAGGAATTAATTGACGCTGTGGGCTTGCCAATTAAATCAGCCCTGCCCATTTTAGTCGCGACTTTACAAAAATATGGAGTCCGTGACCGGGTCAGAATCATTGCCTCCGGAAAGCTGTTCACCCCTGACCGAATAGCCATTGCTTTGGCCATGGGGGCTGACCTGGTCAACATCGCGCTTGGATTTATGATCACGGTTGGATGTATCCAAACCTTGAAATGCAATTCAAATGCCTGTCCGGTCGGCGTTGCGACAACAGACCCTAATCTCCAAAAGGCACTTGTTATTGATGAAAAGAAATATCGGGTAGTAAATTACCTAGTTACCCTAAGAAAGGGATTGTTTCGAATTTCAGCAGCGGCGGGCATTGACTCTCCAATTCATTTCCGGCCGCAACATATCAGCTACAAGGACGAAAAAGGCGTCGTGACATCACTTGAAAGAATTTTAAAAGAAATCCAGGAACAAGTAGATGCTGGGTAAAACTGTCCGTGCCTGTCCTACCCGAATTTAAGATGTTGATTCCTGCATCTGGGATCAAGAGGATCTGCTCTTATCGGCTGGGGGATCTGCTAAGTACCCGATCAAGAAAATAGTCAAAAATCGCTTAAATAGACGGATAGATTCCACTAGCATTGCATATGTATCCACAGGCCAAAAAATAAATTTAATTACCTCCTATTAATTGAAATAATAGGGGGCTTTTTTATGGACGAAAGCAAAAAAGTCTCCCTAAGTAGAAGCTTATTAAACGTAACAAAATGGCGTATTTCCATCATTTCACCCACTTTTATATTTCTCACTTCTATAGTATCAGAGAAATCAATGGATAATTTCATTAATTTCAATTTTACTAATAATAAGTTCCGGCTTAATATTAAGAAAATAAGCCGGTCTTTTATGAAGGCTACGGAGGTGGTTTAGAAATGAAACGTATACACTATAGCTGGCTTATTCTTGCCATAACATTTTTCTCCATTATTGTAGCAGGAATTGTCATGTCAGCATCTGGGGTTTTCATAGATCCTTTTGAAAAAGAATTTGGCTGGGATCGATCTGTTATTGCACTCGGTTTTGGTATCAGTATGTTTTTGTTTGGTATATCGGGGCCATTTATGGCAGCATTGCTTAATGTGATTGGCTTAAAGAAAATGATGATCGTTTCTATGTCAACTCTGCTAACGGGTATTATGCTGACCTTCATTATGAATCAATCGTGGCAGATGATTATCATTTGGGGCTTTATTATTGGGCTTGGATCAAGTCTTTTTTTAACAGTATTAAGTCCGTATGTAGCGAATCTTTGGTTTGAAAAAAGAAGAGGCCTTGCCATAGGAATATTAACGGCAGCAACAGCGACAGGGCAGTTAATTTTACTTCCTATCTTAGCGGCAATTATAGAACATTATTCATGGCGACCAGCGATTGGTTTAATAATGATCCTTGGTATCATCATGCTTATCATCATTCTAATATTTATGAAAAATACACCAAAGGATGTTGGCATTCTCCCATATGGACGTGAAGAAGAAGTACAAGAGAGTAATGAGGGTCAAAAGGAAAACCCTATAGTTATAGCTTTCAAAGGTTTGCACGAAGCTGTAAAAGTGAAGGAATTCTGGTTATTATCTAGTAGTTTCTTCATTTGTGGGCTTTCAACAAGCGGTTTAATTGGAACACATTTTGTTTCTTATTGTATAAGTTTTGGAGTACCTTTAGTTACAGCAGCTTCACTTCTTTCGTTTATGGGAATCTTTAATCTAGTAGGAACCACTCTATCGGGCTGGTTATCTGATCGTTTCGATAATCGGTGGCTATTATTTTGGTACTATTGTTTAAGAGGAGCTTCTTTGGTTCTACTTCCTTATGCATTAATTAAAGGTTCTACAACTATGCTCATTATCTTTGCTATATTCTATGGATTAGATTGGATAGCGACTGTTCCACCGACGATTAGTATCTCAAGACAGATTTTCGGTACTAATAAAAGCGCCATAATTTATGGTTGGATTTTTGCATTTCATCAGGCGGGTGCTGCAACAGCTGCTTATGGAGGAGGCCTAATCTATAAGTTTTTCAATACTTATACATGGGCATTTTTCTTGGCAGGAGTTTTCTGTTTATTAGGGAGCTTATTTGTAATTTTGATTAAAAAGCAGCAATCCAGTCAATTAACTAGAGGTGAAACTATGACCTTATAGAATAATAGAAGGCTAAAACTGATATATTTAATTTACTCTCACCTCACACGATAATTTAAAAAGGGAGGTGAATTAAGAATTATTAATCTATAAAGCTCAATGGAAACCTTGTTAATATTATACCATTGAGCAATTTCCTTAATGCTTTGATTCATCCCTGAAAACTTCATCTAACTACCGATAATAACGCTTCCGAGAAAGTTTCTTCATTTAAAGGTATATATTGAACATTTGGGGGATTAGTCATGACTTTCCACCTATAAACAACATCTGTTTTTGGCTCAGATTCGCCTTTTGCTTTAGCTAGTAAGTATTCAGTTTCAGAACCCAAGATATAAACAGTTACCCTTGGTTTAGATAAAGTTCTGTCTACTAGTGTAAGTTTTACAGACCCATTAGTTCCCTTAATATCTATTCTCCCCCTTGACCCAATGAACATTGTTCCGATTGGCTCTAAAGTAGCTTCAGCCCAAATTACTTTTAAGCAGGTGGGATAATTCCTGTAATGAGCAGAATAAATAACACTAATCCTATGAGGAAAAAAATTATCGAAGAAGTAAATATAGGTCCTCTTCTAAACACAAATTTTTCTCTTTTTTGGATTAAACCTGTTTGCGCACTGACTTGTGAAGAACTATAATTTGAAACAATCCCTCCACTGCTTGAAAAGTAAAAGCTAATAGCAGCAAAAGCTATGCCAGTGAAAAACATTACCTCAATAAATCTAACAGAAAATTTTGTTGCAACGAACATCGTTATAGCCACTTCTACAACAAAAGTTATAAGCAAAATAATTAAATATTTCGTTCGAATGATATTCTCCCCCTTAGAAATATTATGGTTTACAACAATATATTAACATAATTTTGTAAATATACTGAAGATAATGTATATAGACACTCCAATATTTTTACCTAAACCAATATCTTCATTGTATAAAACTGTGGAATTATCGTCTGCTTCTGAATTGAATTACTAACCCTGTTGAAAAATAAACGGACAAATTCCGCTTAAGTTGGGAAATACATACATTTCCCTTAAAATAGAGGTAGTTTTTCCGCTTATATGTTCCAAATCGTTGGATTTTGACCTTTTTTGACTGGATAAGCGGAATCCCTCCGCTTATATTTGGCATTTAAGCCACAATTTCTACAATAGCCGGAAATTTTCCGCCTATTAGAGTTCATACTTTTAAATAGAAGTAATGCGAAAAAGTATAATGTGTCTTAAAGTCAGCTTTTGGGATACTTTTTTTATAAAAAGGTAGGAAAGGTGATTGGTGTTGAAAAAAATTGTAACTGCATGTATGGTACTTATTCTCTTATTAGTTGGTTGTTCTTCAAATCATAATGATAACGAGCAAAGCAAACCGCCAAGCCAGCAGGAAAATAATAAATTGGAAATACTTGAAGAAAATCTCAATGTTCCTTGGTCAATCGAAAAAGTGAATGATACTTTCTATCTAACTGAAAGATCGGGATCTATCGTGAAAATAGAAAATGGAGAAATGGAAAGGCATCGTGTAGAACTCGAGAAAGACCTTGCAACAGCCTCGGAAGCAGGGTTACTAGGATTTGTGCTTGCTCCTGACTTTCAGGAATCGAATTTAGCCTATGCCTATTATACATATGAAGGCAGTACCGGGCAGTTTAATCGCATTATAACTCTTCATTTGGAAGATAATGTTTGGAGAGAGGAGAGTTTGCTCCTTGATCGTATCCCAAGTGGTACTTACCATCATGGAGGAAGGCTTAAAATTGGGCCCGATGGAAAGCTTTATGCAACAGCTGGTGATGCATCTGACCGAGAAATTGCACAGGACAGCAATTCTTTAGGAGGGAAGATTTTAAGAATGAATCTTGATGGATCTATCCCAAGTGATAACCCATTTTCAGATTCATATGTTTTTAGCTATGGACATCGTAATCCCCAAGGAATTACTTGGTTACCTGATGGAACGCTATATGCAAGTGAGCATGGAAACAGTGCAAATGATGAAATAAATAGAATAGAAGCAGGTCAAAATTACGGATGGCCAATAATCGAAGGGCACGAAGAACAAGATGGGATGGTTTCACCACTATTCACTTCAGGTGATGACTCGACTTGGGCACCGTCAGGAATGGCCAATCAGAATGGTAAATTGTATGCTGCAGCATTAAGAGGCACTGCTGTTTTAGAATTTGACCTTGAAACAGGTGAATACCATGAAGTAATAACTGGTCTTGGCAGGATTCGAGATGTGCTAATTGAAGATAATAACCTTTACTTCATTAGCAATAATTCAGATGGTCGTGGAAATCCGCAAGATAATGACGATAAGTTATACCGCATCTCCCTTTCAGATTTAAACTGATTATAACCCCAAAAATATTAATGATTTGGGGAGTATTATAAAAATATCTTGGATCCGAGATATTTTTATTGCATTATCTTCACTTGAGGTGTAAAGTGTAAGTAACAAACGTCTTTATGATCAATGAGTGTTTAACAAAAGAAGAACAGAAAACACTATATAACCTTATGTCTAAATTACAAAAAAACACAGAAAATAAAATGGGAAAGTAAGATCCTTCTCAAATTTTTTTTAATCTATCACTTGATTTGTAAATTGATAAAAAGGAGAAATGACTTATGTATAAAATTCCAGGACATCATCACATTTCGATGATTACAAAAAACGCAAGCCATAATAATCACTTTTATCGCAAAGTACTCGGTTTACGTCGTGTGAAAATAACGGTCAATCAAGATGACCCATCGATGTATCACTTATTCTTTGGAGACAAAACCGGCAGCCCAGGTACGGAGCTATCATTTTTTGAAATTCCGCTAGTAGGTAGAACACATCGTGGCACCAATGCCATTACAAGAATCGGGTTGCTTGTCCCGACAGTGGATGGTTTACTGTATTGGCAATCGCGCTTTGAGGACTACGGTGTTGAACATGGCAAAATTACGAAGTATGCCAATCACACTGCCTTACTTTTCGAAGATCCGGAAGGGTTGCGGTTGGCGCTTATTGTTTCAAATGGGGCAAAAGTTGAGCACTGGGAAACTTGGGAAAAGTCCGAAATCCCTGCCCAGCATCAAATCCAAGGTATGGGGACTGTAGAAATAACGGTACAAAGACTTGATAAGCTCGCAAATACACTGACAGATATGTTTGGCTACACAGAAGTAAACCGTACAAAAACGTCCGCGATTTTCCAATCGATTGAAGAAGAAGTTTTTGGAGAAATCATCGTGAATGCTTTAGATGGCCCTTCTGAAAAGCCAGGCCGCGGCAGTATTCATCATCTAGCTATTCGCGTAAAAAATGATAAAGAACTAGAATATTGGGATGAACAAGTACGGGCGCGTGGCTTCGCTTCATCTGGCATAGTGGACCGCTTCTACTTCAAGAGTCTATATTTCCGTGAATCTAACGGAATACTATTTGAAATTGCAACGGATGGCCCAGGCTTCACTGCCGATGGTGATGATATCGAAACACTTGGTGAAAGATTGTTATTGCCGCCATTTTTGGAAGACCGCCGAGATGAAATTGAAAAAAATCTAAAACCAATTGAAGAATATTGATCAGACTAACATATAAACATTCTTAGGAGGAAAATAAAATGAATCAATTAAAAGGGGTACACCACGTAACAGCTATTACAAGCAGTGCAGAAAAGAACTATGAATTTTTCACATATGTTCTAGGTATGCGTTTAGTTAAAAAAACAGTCAATCAAGATAGTATCCAAACCTATCATTTATTCTTTGCCGATGATAAAGGCAGTGCAGGAACAGACATGACGTTCTTTGACTTCCCAGGCAGTCAGAAAGGTGTACATGGGACAAATGAGATTTCAAAGACCTCTTTCCGTGTACCAAGTGATGCAGCATTAGAGTATTGGGTAAAACGTTTTGATCGTTTAGAAGTCAAACATACTGGCATTAAAGAGCAGTTTGGCAAGAAAACTCTCTCTTTCGTTGATTTCGATGACCAACAATATCAAATAATTTCAGATGAATTCAATAAAGGAGTGGAATCAGGTACACCTTGGCAAAAGGGCCCGGTCCCACTAGAATACGCCATTACTGGTTTAGGACCGGTTTTCGTTCGTATAGCGATCTTTGATTACTTTAAAGAAATCCTGGAAAAAGTCCTTTTATTTAAAGAGACTGCAAAAGAAGGTTCATTCCATTTATTTGAAGTAGGGGAAGGTGGAAATGGCGCTTCAGTCATTGTAGAATACAACACTGTTCTGCCTCAAGCCCGACAAGGCTTTGGTACAGTTCACCATGCGGCATTCCGAGTAGAGAATCGTGTAGAACTAGATGAATGGAATGAGCGAATGAGTGGTTTTGGCCTCCCAACATCGGGTTACATCAATCGTTACTTTTTTGAGTCTTTATACGCAAAAGTGGCACCGCAAATTTTATTCGAGTTTGCTACAGATGGTCCTGGATTTATGGGAGATGAGCCTTACGAAACACTAGGTGAGAAATTATCTTTACCTCCATTCTTAGAGCCAAAACGTGAACAAATAGAAAAAATGGTTCGCCCAATTGATACAGTTAGAAGTACAAAGGAATTCATCAAAGAGTAATATGCCACAACGAAAGCCATTCTACATTGAATGGCTTTTATCATTTGGTGGAGAAGAATGTATTAAGGTGTGGTCCAATATTTTTTTAGTGACTGGCATAAAGTAATTAAGTATTAGCCCGCCTAAACAAACGGTTAGTAAAGTGCCAACGCCAATCGGCCCATTAAAAATCAATGCCATTATCAAGAATACGAGGTAAATGAATGTTCTCGAAAAGAATATATTTGTTCTAGTTAATTTTTGTAGGATTAATGTTAATCGGTCAACTGGTATCGGTGCAAAATTTGTATGTAAATACAAGGCTGTTCCAAATCCTATTACAACTAAGCCAATTCCAAAACAAACAACTTTGTTGATCCATAGTTCAGGTGTAACAAAAAAGTGTAACAAAAAAAGCCACATATCAATACCAACACCTGTTATAAAAGCTGTCAGCAAACCCAAAACTTCGGGCCTCTGCCTTTTCAAAAGTGAATTACAGCCAATCATTATGATAGCGATTATGACTTCCCAACTTCCCACAGTAAGCCCGACATTAATGGAAAGCCCAACCAAAAGCGCATCAAAAGGTGATGTTCCAAGTTCTGATTGGATAGTCAAAGAAATACCAAACGTTAATATTAAAATTCCCAGTACAAAAAAAGCATATTTCACTTCACTCGACCTCTTCAACATTATTTTTTGTTGCAAATACAACAAATTCGAGTTACATTTAATATAGGCTATATTTATTGCATTTGCAACAAAATTATGTGCTAAGGAGTTTATAATGAAGGAAATTCTTCGTGAAATTGGAATGATCGCAAGGGCATTAGATTCCATAAGCAATATCGAATTTAAAGAATATGACCTTACAAAAGGGCAATATTTATACCTTGTGCGAATATGTGAGAACCCTGGAATCATTCAAGAAAAGGTAGCTGAGATGATCATGGTCGATCGAACAACTGCAGCTCGTGCTATAAAAAAGCTTGAAATGAATGGCTTTATTGAAAAAAAAGATGATGAACATAACAAAAAAATAAAAAAGCTCTTTCCAACAGAGAAAGGAAAAAGTGTTTACCCTTTTATAAAAAAAGAACATGATCATTCGAATAGTGTCGCATTAACAGGATTTTCCGAAAGTGAAGCAGAAACCATTTCCAACCTCCTTCAACGAGTAAGAAATAATATTGAAAAAGAATGGGAGTTTGTCAAAAAAGGAAACAAAAGAATTTATTAAATAGATAAAGGAGCCCTATTTAAATGACAATTAAGATAAAAATGTGTGCCCTTGAAGATTTACAAACACTCCAAGAAATAAGCATTGAAACATTCAATGATACATTTAAAAATCAGAATTCACCCGAAAATATGGGTACCTATTTGGAAAGAGCTTTTAATTTAAACCAATTGGAAAAAGAATTATCCAATATGTCTTCGGAATTCTTTTTTGTATATTTTAATGACGAAATTGCTGGATATTTAAAGGTCAATACGAATGAAGCTCAGTCTGAAGAAATGGATGATGAATCATTTGAAATCGAAAGGATTTATATAAAAAATAAATTCCAAAAACATGGGCTTGGTAAATATCTGCTCAATAATTCTGTGGAATTGGCGACGGAACGTAAGAAAAAGAAAATCTGGCTAGGCGTCTGGGAACAAAATGAAAATGCGATTGCCTTTTATAAGAAAATGGGGTTTGTTCAAACGGGGGCTCATTCTTTTTATATGGGTGATGAAGAACAAACGGATTTAATATTGACCAAAACACTTATATAACTAAGTTAAAAGCCTGAGAGAATACTGTTATACAGATTCCCCCAGGCTTTTATCCAAGACTAGACCAACAACGTTTTCTATTTTAGTTATTTTGCTCAAGGCATTGATACACTGCCATCATATCTCGTTTATTCAATTCACGTATACGATTGAAAATGGGAATATCCGCAACAGCTTCTGTATATAAGCTTTCATCAATAACATCACTTACAGTTCCAGTTAACCATGTTTTTACTTGTATGTCTTCAACAAGTTCCATCAGGCCATCATCATTGATGCCGCTTGCATAACAACTTACACACGGAATGGTTAATTTATACACGCCATCATGGAGATTATCTTCTGATATCACTTTCTTTCCTTTACAGAAAGGACATGGATGGCTCTTTTTAATTTTATTAATTTCGGTAATTAACTTTTTGTAGCCAAACGCTTCATAGACATAGGTTAGTTTTTTGTATTTACCATTTGTGAAATATTTATCTATGATTACTTCTCTCGTCTCTGTGATATTGGCAAAGTCACAGATAGTGATTTGATTATGAAGGCTGATGGCTTCGATATTGCCGCTAATACTGCCCCAGAATGGTAAGACATTTTGTAAAACCATTTCATAACCCGTAAAGCTCGCCAGTTCGAGTTCAAGCATTTTCAGGGCAACTTGTGTTTCTCTAGGCATTAGTGAGACGTCCTCTGTCAAAATCATATCTCCGCCTACAATCGATTTCAGTTTGTCGAGTGCAGGTAAGCCACCTGTTATTGTCAATACTTGGTCAATCGGCTGATTAATTACTTCACGGATATCTATATCTCCAAATTTAAGCGGCTTATGATGGTTTAAAACAGTACCCTCACAAATGGGGCATGTAATCATTTCTTTAGAAGCTTTCATTTGCTCCTTAATCTTTGATTTTGAAACAACAATATACATACCAAGGATCGTATTAAAACCGACCCATGTTCGACGTGCCTTGCCTTTCTTATCATAAAATGACTTTTCAAAATACCCGTACCAAAATGTATGCTTTTCTTCATCTGACATCTCATTATAGCTTTTCGTTAAATCTTGACCAAGCTCATTCTTAATTTCTTCAAATAGAAACTCTAATTTTGGGTATTGATAAAATTTTAATACTTCCATTATATCTGGATAGAATAGACCATCCCAGAATGGAAGGTTTTTGTCTTGAATCACAAGATCTTTATCAAATATTTCAATCTTAAGACGACCCGAGCATGATTGGCAATGATTGTCAGGAGAAAAGAAATCAAATTTTCTCGTATCTTTATTAGTCGGATGAGCGGCCACAATATGATTGATCAGTCCGCCTATTTCATAGAGAAAACTATATTGGCTATATAAGTGTCTTTCTAGATCGATGGCAATAACGGGTGCGATTTTTTCAGATTCGTATTCACCGTAAATCAAACGGGCCATGGATGATAAGGTTTTTAAGATGCCGCCCTTATAGACGTTTTCTGCATTTTTGAAGTAGGCAATATGATTTTCTTTTAAATAGGTAATGCCGTTTTGCTGATTGAGTGTGGAAGATATAGGCGTTGGAGCAGCAGTATCTTCTCTGTTTTTAAGACGATAATAATCATCGTGACTGACAACATCAAGATGCTCCACAGGTTCAAGCTGTCTTTTACCAAAATCCACGATAAAATCTGAGTTTGCCAGCATATACGAATTATGTTCAATCATGATGATTGAGACGGATTCATCCTGCAGAATGTCTCTTATACTATCAATAAATTGATTTAAAATATTTTGTGATAAACCTTTTGAAGGTTCGTCAAATATAAAAAGCGTATGTGGGTTTCTTGAATTAGCAAACAGCTCAGAAACTAAATGGACACATTGAAATTCACCAGTCGATAAAGACTGTGTTTTTCTTTCCAACGTCAAATAACCAAGTCCAAGTTTGATTAATAAGCTTAAGCGTTTATGTACGATGTCTTCTTTTGGCAGTTCATTAATAATTTCCTCAATAGAGCGCAGAAAAATATCATCAATATCTTCGCTATATTTTGTAAGTTTCTTCTTAATATCAAGAAAAGTCGCAACGGTTGACCTACTCGTAATCGATTGATTTCGATCTTGGCCTACCATAACGAGTTTATCTTTCGGATATCTCTTCAGAAAATCTGTAGCTATACATTCATTGACAAGTGTAGATTTTCCGCATCCAGACTCACCCGTAACGGTTACCAGTCTATTTTTGGGAATCTGAAATTTGGCCATTTGAATATTACGGCAATATAGATCATGAAATTGATAGTATTCTGTTGGCGTTGCCTCGTTTCGCTCCAAAACGATTGGAGCGGGACGTGGGGATTCCTCTACGATTTTTCCACCATATTTCCCGCTGCCAGGTCCGAAGAACAATTGCTCATCTGTTGTATCGAGCACTGTATCTGAATGATCAATGAGCCAAATTTGATTCTTATAGCCTAATTGTTTAATCTGTTCTAAAATGTTCAAAAGTGTTTGGTGATCAAGGCCAACAGAGATTTCATCAATGATAATAACGGTATTCTCGCTTACTGCCATAAATTCCGCCAAGTAAAGCCGTGTTAATTCTCCGCCTGACAATGTACCCATAATGCGATTCAAGGTTAAGTAACCAATATTCATATTGATTATATTTTGAAGAATGTTTTGTTTCCCTTCACTAAGATCTAAAACATCTGCTAGTGAAAGAATGGTCTCAACACTCAAGTTATTCATATCGGAAATATTATGTGGTTGATCAAATAATTCAATCGTATACTGCAGGGTTTCTTGATTATAGCGCTTTCCCTCACACTTTGGACATTCGACATTACTATTAGTACCACGGCCTTTACACTTAGGACACCAGCCTAATTCATTATTAAATGAAAAGACTTCTGGAGAAAGATTGTATTTTTCAGCAAGTTTTACACGAACCTCTGTAAATACGCCAGTATGCGTGCCAATCGTTGAACGCGGATTGGAAGAAATGGATGATCTTCCGAGAAAAAGAACTAAAGGCATCTCCTCCATCTTGATGGCACTGAAATTAGTTTCCATAATGTTTGGAAATAAGTACTGGTATTCAGCCTTTGGCAATAAGGAAACGAGACGCTTCTTGGATTCTTCCCCAATGGTTTGGCAAAATGTAGTCTTGCCAGATCCGGACAAACCAGCAATTCCTAACGATTGATCTTCCGGCAAGACAGCATCTAAACGGTTAATATTGTTGGCAATTAATTGATTTATTTTCATCGGCCTATCCTCTCCATTCTCTAAATCTAGTATTGCCATGTTAGCACAACTTCAAATGGAATTGTTGCGTTTTTTTCGAGCAGATGAATAATTCTCTTAGTTTGAAAAAGATGTATCATTTGTGCTAAAAAGTAAAATTGTGTTAAAAATAATTACATAAATAAATGAAAAGTTGAAACGAGGATCATGAATGAGTACAAAAACAAAGCAAAAACGCAATAAACTGATGATGGTGGTACGTGCATGCTTGGTTATTATAGGAGGATTTATAACTGCCTATGGACTAGAAGCGGTATTAATCCCGAACCAAGTATCAGACGGTGGTGTGACAGGACTGAGTATTGTTGGGTCACAATTGATTGGGTTACCTCTAGGACTTCTAATTGCATTATTAAATATTCCCTTCGTATTTCTAGGATACAAACAAATTGGCAAAACCTTTGCTGCTTTTTCGGTTCTCGGTATAGCTTCACTGGCAGTTAGCACTAGCTTAATGCATCATGTAACAACCATAGTTAAAGGGGACACATTACTAATAACCGTTGTTGGTGGGATTATCATCGGTTTTGGAATGGGATTAGCCTTGCGTAATGGCGGAGCATTAGACGGAATTGATATGTTAGCTGTATTGCTTTCCCGAAAGCTGCCTTTTGGGACGAGTGATCTCATTTTATTTTTGAATATGTTTGTTTTTATAGTCGTCTCAACGATATTCGGTTTACAGGGAGCTATTCTATCAGCGATTGCCTACTTTATCGCATCTAAAGTCATTCACATTGTGGAGGAAGGTTTAAGCGGCTCGAAAACCTTCAAAATTATCACCACTCAGCCTGAATTGATGGTTGAAATGATTCGTGAGAAATTAGGCCGTGGAGCAACGTATACGCTGGCACTTGGCAGTTACTCAAATGAGCAATTCAAGGAAATCACTTGCATCATCAACCGTTTGGAAGAAAGCAAAATGAAAGAAATCATCAATGAAATTGACCCCAATGCCTTTGTAGCAATATACGATGTATCAGAAGTGAAGGGCGGCAGCTTCATAAAGCAAGATATTCATTGAATAGGCGTAATCCAAAGGCACTGGGCTTTTTTTTGGCGGACATTCAATCCGTTATTTTTGTGAAGTGACCATAATTTAGGGCTAAGCGGACACTGAGGACGTTATTTACGAAAAAACACAGGAAATCACAGCTTTTTTGTAAAATAGCGGAATCAAAGTCCGCAAACATTAGGAATTACCCCATTTTGCCTCAAATAAAGGAACTGAAGTCCGCCGCTAAGCTCAGCTAATAAAAGGGTTGTTGACAAAAGTAAAAATAAGTAATATTATTATCTTGAATTCAAGATAAATAAATTTGAGATTATGGGGGGTAAAATATATGGAGAGAACATGCACAAATTTGCCCTTTCTGATATTAATGCAAACATCCAAAGAAATTCATGATCGAATAAAAGAAGAAATGGCAAAAAGTAAATTAAATATAACGGAGTTTTCCGTTTTAGAGGTCCTATACCAAAAAGGGAAACAAACCATTCAGCAAATTGGAAAGCGCATATTAATCTCAAGCAGCTCGATGACCTATTGCTTGGACAAGTTAGAACAAAGAGGATTATTGATTAGATCCGCCTGTAAAGATGACCGCCGAGCGATTCATGTGTTATTAACTGATGAGGGAAATGAATTGATGAATGAAATCATGCCGAAGTATCATGGGGTTGTTGATGGGCTGTTTGAGCCGCTAGATTCTAATGAGGCAGAGACATTGGTACACTTATTGAAAAAGGTAAGGGTATAAACTTAGATTTTTTTTGATTATATATCTCGACGTTGAGATACTAAAATTTGAGCATAAATCGCAATAGGAGTGAAAATAGAATGAATAAAAAAACAATGGGTATCCATCATATTACTGCAATCGTTGGTCATCCCCAAGAAAATGTTGATTTCTATGCAGGAGTTTTGGGCTTGCGTTTAGTGAAGCAAACGGTAAATTTTGATGATCCAGGCACTTACCATCTATATTTTGGTGATGAAGGCGGGAAACCGGGTACAATAATTACTTTTTTTCCATGGGCTAATGCTTATCAGGGAAGGATTGGCGATGGTCAAGTAGGTGTGACTTCTTATGTTGTACCTAAAGGGGCTATAAGTTTCTGGGAAGAGAGATTAGAGAAGTTCAATATTTCATTCACAAAAACAGAACGCTTTGGTGAACAGTATCTGGAATTCGATGATCCACACGGGCTTCGCTTGGAAATCGTGGAGAGGGAAGAAGGGGAAATCAATACTTGGACCTTTGGGGGGATCACTCCAGAAGTTGCAATCAAAGGGTTCGGGGGTGCTGTATTATTATCTTCTCAGCCAGAAAAAACAGCAGAACTGTTAGAAAAAGTAATGGGACTTGAGCTTATCGGGAAAGAAGGAGACTTTATCCGCTTCCGTTCTTTAGCTGATATTGGAAATATTATTGACTTGAAAGCAACTGCGTCTGGCAGAGGGCAAATGGGTGTTGGAACCGTTCATCACATTGCATGGAGAGCGGCTGATGACAATGATCAATTGGAATGGCAGAAATATGTTGCGGAAAATGGCTATGGTGTCACTCCTGTTCAGGATAGAAATTATTTTAATGCCATTTACTTTAGAGAATACGGAGAAATCTTATTTGAAATTGCAACAGATCCTCCAGGCTTCGCTCATGATGAATCGCAAGAAACAATGGGAGAGCAGTTAATGCTGCCTGAACAGTATGAACAGTATAGAGAACAGCTTGAACGCAGTTTGATACCGATTAAGGTAAGAGAATTAAATTAATTTCGCGAAGGAATGATTCCTATGCTGTCCATTGATCCTAATACAATTACAGAAAGAGAAAATTATAAATTTCTAATTGGAAGCATTATCCCAAGGCCAATTGCTTTTGTTACAACCTTGTCTGAAGAGGGCGTATTAAATGGCGCCCCTTTTAGTTATTTTAATATTGTATCTTCGAATCCCCCAATGATTTCTTTATCGATTCAACGTTCCGCAGGGAGACAAAAGGATACGGCCAAAAATATTCTCGAGAAAAAGGAATTTGTCGTCCATATTGTCGATGAACAAAATGTTGAAAAGGTAAATAAAACAGCTGCCAGTCTTCCTCCTCATGAGAGTGAAGTGGAGTTAGCAGAATTAACACCAATCGAAAGTATTAAAATTTCTGTTCCAGGTGTTCAGCAAGCAAAAATTCGAATGGAATGTGTACTTGAGCATTCGTTGGAATTGGGAGATAAAGAAACGCCTGGCTGTGATTTTATCATCGGAAAAGTCGTTCAATTTCATATAGAAAATGAAATTTATGAAAATGGAAGAATCGATTCAAAAGGGTTGGCTGCTGTTAGTCGATTGGCGGGTAATTATTACGCGAAAATCGGAGAAGTTTTTGAAATAGAAAGACCTAAATAGTAGGAGGGTAACGAATGAAACATATATTTAATAAGGGAAAAGATCCTAATAAACCGACTTTATTAATGCTTCATGGAACGGGAGGAAATGAATTAGATCTATTGCCTATTGCCGGAATGATTGATGATGAAGCTTCTGTATTAAGTGTGCGAGGGAATGTTTTAGAAAATGGAATGCCTCGTTTTTTCAGAAGATTAGCAGAAGGAGTTTTTGATGAAGAAGATCTTATTTTCCGAACAAAAGAATTAAATGAATTTCTTGATGATGCAGCAGAAAAATATAGCTTTGACCGAGATAATATTATTGCTATTGGTTACTCAAATGGGGCAAATATTGCTGCGAGTTTATTATTTCATTATCAAAATGCTTTGAAGGGAGCTATTCTTCATCACCCGATGGTGCCTAGAAGGGGAATAGAGCTTCCTGATTTATCGGGAAAATCTGTGTTCATTGCAGCTGGAACAAATGATCCAATTTGTTCACCAGCCGAATCTCAAGAACTTCAATCGCTCTTAGAAGAGGCAAATGCAAAAGTGGAGCTTCATTGGGAAAATAGGGGTCATCAATTGACAGCTGAGGAAGTTGGAGCAGCGGGTAAATGGTATCTGACTTTATAATATCAGTTAATGGTAGGGAAATAGGAAGGGTACAATTTATAAAATATAGCTTGATGGGGCGGTCACAAATTTGTGCCCGTTCTTTTTTTCTATTACATGAACTTCAATAGATGACAATAGCAATAGTGTAGAAGGAGAGGCGCAGAACACTTTACGTAGTGGACAGTGGATCCTTTATTTCCATAAAATTAGCATATTATCGTATGAAGAGGACACAGGGTTCGTTAATGGTGTAAAAACATGAGAAATTAGCTAAATTTCATGTAATAACGGAACCAGTGTCCTTGAACCTCTAGAAAAACATGCTATTTAGATATTTAGCGGAACAGGAGTCCTCTTTTGCAAAAAAGGACAATTCAAGAGGCAACTCTAGTGGGAAGTTGCAAGAAAAGCAAGATTTTGGGAACCATTGGCTCGCATAGGACGTATATACAAGTGGAAAAAAACGGCTATTGTCACTCTTTGGGCTATCGTGAGGATTTGGAGGAGTGTCAAGGTACATAAAGAAAGGCAGGGAAACAATGTCTAACGAATCTGTATTAGGGAAAGATCGAATAATCACTTTAGATGTGATAAGAGGGTTTGCCATACTCGGCATTTTTTTAGTGAATATGCCGTCTTTTACAGGAAGCGAATTCATGGTCTATACGGGAATGGATAAAACGATTCGAATGCTGTTTGATATGTTTATCCAAACGAAATTCTATACGATCTTTTCTTTTCTATTTGGACTTGGATTTTATATTTTTATGAAACGAGCGGAAGCAAGAGGGGAAAAAGTATTCCGTTTGTTTTCTAAACGGCTGCTAGCTTTGCTGTTATTCGGCATTTTGCACCTAGTTTTCCTTTGGGAGGGAGATATTCTCCATTCTTATGCGTTAATTGGGTTTTTTCTATTATTGTTCTATCGCCGGAAGGCAAAAACGGTACTTATTTGGGGACTCATCCTCATTTCTCTATTCCAATTTATAACTGGGGCATCAGCCTTATTTGCCTATATTGGCGAACAATTTGACGAATCGTTAAATATTTCGGGACAGCTGCAAATGGAGAGGATGGAAGAGGGAGAAGAGAAGATTGAGGCCTATACAAGTCTTTCATACATTGAGTTGTTGAAATGGCGTGTTCCTAATGAATTAAAAGAAATCGTCATGAATGAACCTTTTGTCATTCCTGATGTTCTTGGAATGTTTCTGCTTGGTCTGTATGCAGGAAAGATCAATTTATTCCGCAGAGTTGCTGAATTGAAGCGCAGACTCCGCATTATACAGCTTATTACGCTTTTGATCAGCATTCCACCGCTGGCTGCCATTGTTTTCAGTTACTCCAGGCTAGAAGAAGTAGTATTTATGCACAGCCTAGGAAACTATTTTTACCTTCATTTTAGCGGATTTACATTATCAATCTTTTATATAGTAACAATTGCACTTTTGCTGGAAAAACAAATTTGGCAGCGTCTATTAAATCCGTTTCGCTATGTCGGGCAAATGGCGCTAACCAATTATTTATGCCAGACTTTCTTTGGTGTCATTGTATTTTATGGATTTGGTTTGTTCGGAGAGATATCGTTGGCGATGGGACTCCTATATACGCTAATCTTTTATTGTGTACAAATCGTCTTTAGCCATCTTTGGTTAAAAAAGTACCAGTTTGGTCCTTTCGAATGGCTGTGGCGAGTAATGACATATGGAAAAGTACAACAATTTAAGAAGGAGATTAGTAAATAATTAAAGCCATATGTATGCATGTGAACGGGTTTAGTTCGGGAACATGTGCACATATGGCTATTTGCAAGTTGTTTAGAATAGTAGTGTTCAGTTATTTCAGACGTTTATTTCCTTTAATAAAAGGTGTTTTTTAGATGTAGAGTTTGCAATCAAAACGCCAGCCAAAATAAGCAAAGCACCAAAATAACCTTGAATCCCCATATTTTCATGCAGGAAGATAAATGCAAATATAGCTGCAAAAATTGGTTCAAGCGAAAAGAGAAAACCAGTGATTTCAGGAGTCGTGTATTTTTGAGCAATGGATTGCATGACAAAGCCATAAGCGGAGCAAAAAAGTGCTAGACCGAGTATTGCGACCCAATCAAGCATTCCACTTGGTAAAATAGGCGTTTCAAAAATGAAAATTCCAATGGTTGCATACAGGCTGGCAAATCCAAGCTGGTAAATGCCGAGCTGAAGAGTATCCACCTCTTGAACAAAGAGGTTTGTTAAGATAATGTGGACCGCATACAGGAAGGCGGAAATTAAACAATAAAGCGAGCCCTGTGCAAAATTGAAACCATCTTCAATCGTAACTAGAGCTAACCCAATAGAAACGATCATAACACCATAAACAATCTGTTTGCGCGGCAAATTTCGTGTGATGAATGTCTGCAAAATGGGCACTAAAATAACGGTTGTACTTATCAAAAAGCCCGCTGAAGAAGCAGACGTGCTCTCCATGCCATACAAAAGAGCCACGAATATAATGAATAGCAAAGCTCCAAGTATGGCACTGTACGTCAATACTTTTGTATTGACATGAATTAATTTTTTATAAAATATCATCATCATTACGATAAAGGCAATACCAAAGCGTAAGGCGATAATTGTCAATGAAGAGATTGAATCGACACTCATTTTCATGAAAATATAAGATGTACCCCACGTCATTGCGCAAGTAGCTAAAATCCAGTTAGCTTGTTTTTGTGTCATCTCCGTTATTTCCTCTCAAGTATTTATTTTATCGTAGATTAAAAGGCTGTAAGACCCTGATTCACTTTATGGTTGGCTATATCGTATCACCTGCATTTGCATTAGTAAAACGAATATTTATAATAGAAGTATTAGTAATTCTAATGTAAGGGGTAGTGAGTATGAATTCGTATTATGCTTTTATCAAAGCGATCGAAACAGGCAGTTTTACTAAAGCAGCTGAAGAGCTTGGCTATACCCAATCCGCCATTAGCCAAATGGTGCATTCATTGGAGGAAGAACTTTCTACTACTCTTATTTTGCGTTCTCGTTCGGGGATAACGCTGACACCCGATGGGGAGGAGTTTTTGCCGTTTATTAGGAATATTTGTAATTCGCACAGGGAGCTTCAGGTAAAGCAAAAGGAAATGGAAGGGCTGGAAAGCGGACTTATTCGAATTGGCACATTTTCCAGTGTTGCCTGTCATTGGCTGCCTGGATTGATAAAGGATTTCAAGAAACAATACCCAGCCGTCTATTTCGAATTACTTCAAGGTGATTATACGGATATCGCTAATTGGATCAAAGATGGAAGTGCTGACTTTGGCTTTGTGAATCCGAAGGCCGTTTCGAATTTAACTACTATTGATTTGCAAGAAGATGAAATGCTCGCTGTATTGCCAACAGACCACCCTTTAGCTGCTCACAGCAACGTGACATTGAAGGAGTTAACGAATGGACCTTATATCCTTTTAGATGAGGGAGAAATAAGTGAGCCATTAACTGTTTTTAAACAAAACAACTTCGAACCTAATATTCAATACCGGGTACACGATGATTATTCCATTATGTCCATGGTTGAACAAGGTCTTGGTATCTCCATTTTACCGAAGCTTGTCCTAGAAAGATGTTCATATAATATTATAACGAGATCAATTACCCCCACTTTTGCCCGTACCATTAGTTTGGCCTACAAAGACAAACGGGTATTGCCAATAGCAAGCAGATATTTTATTGATTTTATTATTGGGAAGTATACTACACAGTAATCAGTTCACTTGAATTTTCATTCATCCTTTTGTAAAGAATAACAAAGGAAAAAGGCTGAGAGATGACTTAATCTGCTAACTAAATGAATGTTCATAGCTCCTATTTCAGAGCGGAGGAAAAACGATGCCAGAACTACCTGAGATGGAAACGTATAAATCGCTGCTGCAACAATTGATTGGCGGGCAAACGATTACAGGGGTTACGATTAACCGGGAAAAATCTATTAATATAGCTAAGGAGCCATTTGTGCTTCAAATAGTGAATCAGAAAATTGAAGCTATTGAAAGAAGAGCAAAATATTTAATATTCCAACTTCAAAATGGCTCGTGTTTGCTTTTACACCTGATGCTTGGCGGTTGGATGTTTTATGGGAAAGAAGAAGATCGGCCAGACCGAACGGTACAGGTACAGTTATCCTTTGGAGATCACCATCTTTATTTTATTGGACTCCGTTTAGGTTACCTGCACCTTTTAACACCGGAAATGATCGAGCAGGAATTTCAGAGCATAGGCCCAGAGCCGCTCGAGCATGGTTTTTCTTCAGATGCTTTTCTTGCCATTATGAGAGGCAGGAAAGGCGGGTTAAAAAACACGCTGCTGAATCAGGAGGTTATTGCCGGGATTGGCAATCGTTATTCGGATGAAATTCTTTGGCATGCTCAGCTCCTGCCAGAAAGAAGATTAACTGAACTAGATGACAATCATCTTATTCGTTTATACGAATCAATCCGATACATTCTTCAGCAGGGAATTCAACATGGAGGTTACATGGAGGAACCTCTTTTTAAGGGTGATGTCAAAACAGGGGGCTATAAGATGTCCGTTCACAACCGAGAAGGGGAAAAGTGCCAGCGATGTGGTACACCTATTGCGAAAGTGGAAATATCCTCACGAAAAACTTATTTCTGTAGAACTTGCCAGCGTTAATACGGGGAGTTTACTTTGGAATTACCTTAGAAAATATCAGGCTTTACAATCTATAACTAACATGTTATTTTATATTCAACGTTGATTATCCAACATTAATCATTTTGGAGGAGATAACATGATTAATAAAATTATTGAAAAGGGATTTTTTAAGGGCCTAAAACAAAAGATTGGAAAAGAAAAGACAAAGGAAGCCCACGATTTGTACCTAACTGTTCTTGAAGAAAATAAAAGTTGGGCAACGGATAAACCTACCGAACTCAATTTAATTTTTACCTCAACGGTACTTGCTTCGTATAGAGTATTGAAGAAGTATCATTATGAGAATTGGGAAGAAATTATCCGCTATTGTTTAATAGAAAGAACAAAAAGTAAGCAGCAGTTTTTTATGAAATTGTATTTGCTTTTGGATCGTAAGCCATTTAAACGAATTGTGAAAATATCTAAACTTAAACAAATAAAGCATTATGGAAACCATCATTTTACTCACCATACCGAAAAAGATACAGAACAGTCCTATCATTTGCATATAAAGAAATGCTTCTACTTTGACTTTTTCCGCTCAAATCAGGCACTTGAAGTCATGCCAATTTTTTGCAGTATGGATGATGTTTGGGGAGACCTCCTTCATCCTAAAAAGCATGGTGTGACATTTTCACGACCAAAGCTGCTGTCTAAGGGAGATTCGCACTGCTTTTTCAAATTTGATCAAATAGATGAATAAATGGGCCTCTCTTTACATCACTATTGAATGGTGTTATATTTTTACCACGATACTTAACGTTGAATACTTAATGTTGGAGTGGTGGTTATGACACGACTAATGGTACTTGGATTATTAAGGACAAAACCTATGTCAGGCTATGAAATGCAACAGCTTTTACAGGTGAGTGCAGTGGATGAATGGGCTGGAATTCTCCCGGGTTCCATTTATCACGCATTAAAAAGAATGGATAAGGAAGGACTCGTCAAAGTAACTAAAGTTGAAACTACAGGTCACCGTTCGAAAGCTATTTATGAAATAACGGATTCCGGTGAACAAGAATATAAGAAGCTTTTAGTGGAATCTTTTCATGAGACTTCCGTTATTCTGCCGGTCCATTTATATACAGGACTTTCGATGCTAAATTTGCCGAATCATCAGGCAGAACCACATTTGATTGCAGAAGCAGTAGAAGCACAAATCGCCGAGCTCTCCTCAAAGATGAATAAACTTGAGGCAGGCCAAACGGCAAAGTCTCAGTTTATAGAAGTAAATGAATTAACAAAGATCACTTTCGAAAATATGCTGGATCATTACAAGCTTCAAATAGACTTTTTAAATAAAATTTTGAAGGCAATGAGGAACAGTGAGGATTAGGAGGAAGGGGCTCTTTCCGATTCATAGCAAAGAACAGCAGGGACAGAAATCCTGTCCCTGCACTCTCATTTAGAGGCCAAATCCTCTCTGTTTGCCGCTACTGGCGGCTGCTCAAACCATCCATTATCAATCATAAGTTTGGCGGCTAATTCTACAAACAAGGAGATATTTGCTAATGACTTAGTGTACACCAGTGCAATATCATGTCTGCCATTGACGGCTAAGGAGTTCCCTACTGATCGAATTTTCATGGAAAACATATCTACTTTATGAAATAGCATTAATTTATCTGAAAAAGGAGCAACGATTGATGTAGTGACCAAATGGTCCAGATAGGCTAGTGATGGCAAGTCTTCCTTATGCATTTTTTCAAAATAGCGTTCTATTGCCTTAGTTGTAATATCTTCCCCTCTTTTAAACAATTCTCGAACCTCTTTTGATTTTGCCGTTTGACAAAAGCCTAAGAGAAGCGCTTTGCTTGTTACGTTATTCTGAATATTATCGTAAAGGTGTGCGATTTCTAAAGCGTGCATAGGCCTGATATCTCCAAAAAAACCATTTAGGAAATTTTTGTCAATAAACGTAACTTTCTCTGGTATTGGAATATAGGGTGGTTTCCTAATGAAGCCTTTATTCGATAATATACTTTTCACTTGTTCCATTAACTCAATTGTAGATTTCATGCAATAGAGAAAAAAGTCATTTACATCCTTTCTGAACACTAAAGGAATGGCGACATTGTATATGCTCATACCCGCTTTCCCCACATAATTGATATAATGCAGGTAGAATTCATCTTCGAAAAGTCTCGGTGCATCAAGGTTTACATCCTCGTCAGTAAACCCAGCCGGAATCGGGAAGTGATCCTTTTCAAAAATGCCCTCTATCGTGTTTAAAAATTCATTAACTAGGTTCAAAGCATGGTCTAATAATTTCTTAATATCTTGATCGCCGACATGTTTAAGAAAGTAGGTTATCACACATCTTGACATACTATTCCCCATATATACTGCCCACAGTTTTCCCATTTCGGCTGATGTTAATTTTTCATTTTGATTTGCTAGTGTTTCGACTGCTTTATATGGTTCAAGCGGTTCCATCGCATAATCACATCCATTTTATTATTTAGCATTCCCTCTCGTTTTAATTCTATTTTGTGAACTTGTCTTGGAATAAAAAATAATTTCTTGTTTAGTTGGCAAAATATTTACAAGGTTGTTATATCCAAATATAAATATGATATTCATGTGCCATGTAAAATCACTACTCTGTCCCTAATGCTAGTCAGTTTTTAACAAAGAATACATATACAAATCATCAAATTTTCCACAAGAGTATTCATATTTTCTTAGAAGGCCTTCACGAAAAAATCCAATACTTTCAAATAATTTAATGGAAGGGATGTTTGGAGGTTCGATCAAAGCCTGTATCCTCATTAAATTAAGATGGTTAAAGCCATAGGGGATAATAGCTGATAAAGCTTCGGACATTATCCCTTTTCTCCAATAATCCTTTGAGAGCTCAGCGCCAATCTCAGCTCTAGAATGCTTTGTAGACATATTCAGAAAGCCGCAGCTCCCAATCACTGTATCTTTTTCTTTCAATGTAATTCCCCAGCGTATTCCTGTTTTATTTTCAAAAATCTCTTTGTACCACTGGACTTCTTCAATCGCGTCCTCCTCACTTTGAAAGGGCTCCATTCCAAAGTATTTCATCACCTCTTGATCCGATAGGTAAGTCAATAGACTGGCTGCATCGGTCTGAACAACCTCTCTCAGGATAAAACGCTCCGTTTCCAATACGGGAAAAGTGTTTGATAAATTCATACGATAATATTCCCCCTTTAATGGGTGTTCGGCTCGTATCGTGCATATATATTTAATATCGTGCAAATACGTGCGAAATCGTGCATATATCCAAAGTTTCGTGCAAATATCTAAAATATCGTGCAAATATCAGTAAATCCTTAAATATATGGTTCATTCCGAGACAAAAATGGACCTAAAACTGCAATTTCCTCTCCCTTTTCCCAAAGTGAAGGATAATTTCTGTTTCGCATATAACATAAGCAGGATAATATGCTAGTTTAATTGAATATACAATACCAAAGGAGCTGGTCATATGATATTAAAAGAATTCGAATTTCCCGAAAGGCTTATGAAAATTGATGCTTTACGTAGGAGGTTGCCAAATGCGCATCAAATTTTTCCAAAGGTAGATAGTGAATATAAGAGAAGACTGGCAGGCCACTGGGGAGAAAATCCTTATTATATTATTTGGGCTTTCTTGACGAAAAACGGTATCGAATCTTTCATAACCTTCGCTTACCTGATTCAAAGAATGGACACTTTTTTGAAATGGACGTATTTTTACTAACACCAACACTATTAATCCCCATTGATTCAAAAAATTATCGTGGCGAACTATACTTCGATGAACTATTTGATCAGCTGATCCAGACTTTTGATGACGTGAAGAAAGCATTCCCCAGCCCACTTGCACAAATAAATAGACATCAATTTCAGCTAGGCCAATTGCTGCAAGTAAACAAATACCCACAAATACCTATTGCTCCCCTTTTAGTCATCACAAATCCCGCAGCAATAATAACTGCCTCCCAAAACCATAGGCAAGTTAATAAAATTATTAAAAGCGCCAATCTTCCAAGTAAAATAAACATGCTAGAAAATCTGCATAAAGATAAGGTGTTAGATAATAAGCAATTACATAGATTATCAAAACTATTATTAAAACTACACACTCCATATGATAAATGCATCCTTGAGGAATTTGGTGTTCATGAAAGGGAGTTACTAAAAGGAGTTCATTGCCCCAACTGCGAAACCTTGCAAATGAGATGGGCACAAAGAAAATGGGAGTGTATCTCATGTGGCTTTTCCTCAAGGTCAGCTCATCACTCTGCTATCAATGATTATAAGCTCTTAATTGGAAATACTATCACCAATCAAAAACTTCGCAACTTTCTCCAATTACCCTCCAAATCTGCGGCAACTCGCATCCTCAAGTCTTTAAACCTTACATTTAGTGGAGAAAAAAAGGGTAGGGAATATATTCTATGAAGTTAAGTTGCCCTCAGTAGTATCGTGCAAATACGTGCGATATCGTGCATATATCTAAAATATCGCGCAAATAATCCGAGAATCGTTCAAATATCTAAAATATCGTGCAAATAATCCAAGAATCAAGCATTAATCAATAGGATGACAGCTGTCCTTTTAAAAATATACAGGAAACTGAAAACTAGCAGGATAGAAATAGTGAAAATGTCCATATTATTAGGAAAAGAAAGGCAACATCCCATCAGAGGTGTGGCTGTCAATGGAGGCAGAAGATTTTTCTACAAAAAAAGGGGTTAACGTGCAGAAAAAGGGAATTGAATGTACAGAGGGTGTGTAAAGGTTGAATGTGGTTTATGGCTTATTGTGGATTCTGGCAACGGTAAAATGGGGAGATATGAAAAATTGGAAGAAGTATTATCCAACCATATTATTTTTTGCATTAGGCGACTTTCTCTATCTGTATCTATTATCAGACTTTTATCCAATGTGGAAATATGTCCCACAGGGTCTGGACAAATATTTTGGCTTAACCGGTACCCAAATATCCTTAGCAAGTATTTTCATTAAGTATCCAGCCACCATTCTTATATACCTTTCTAAATTCCCTGATAAAAATAAGTTTAAGCAATTATTATATATGTTGGGCTGGGTGTTAATTTATTTCTTTAATGAATTAATCGATGTAAAGCTTAACCAGTTCAAATACTTTAATGGCTGGAATTTATATTGGTCAACCTTGTTTACTATTGTTATGTTTATGTTATTTAGAATCCATCATACCCGTCCACTATTGGCCTGGTTCTTTTCATTTCTTTTTATTATCTTTCTATGGCAGGTATTTGATGTCCCTAGTAAAGTGTTTAGGTAAAACAAGGCTTCTAAAATGGAGCCTGTAAAAAAATAAATTAGTAAGTTTAGAAAATTAATCGGCTTCATATATTTCTTCTCATGGTATTATTGTTTTTAGTCAGGAGGAGAAAGAAGATGAAACGATATATTGGGGATGGAATGCTGCTATTTACAGCGATTGTCTGGGGCAGCGGGTTTGTTGTCACTGCGATTGCACTAGAATATTTAACAGCTTACCAGGTGATGGCTGGCAGATTTGTGATCGCAACCCTCATTCTAATGATCTTATTTGGATATAAATTCAAAGGGTTTACAAAGTCTATCGTATGGAAAGGCGCCCTTTTAGGAACTTTTTTATTTATCGGCTTTGCCTTGCAAACGGTTGGTTTGGAATATACCACTCCATCCAAAAATGCCTTTTTAACAGCCGTAAATGTTGTCGTAGTGCCAATTATTGCGTATCTCTTATATAAGCGCAGAATTGATCGTTATGAAATGATTGGCTCCTGTATAGCTATTGTTGGAATAGGATTTTTGTCATTGCAAGGTACAATGACCATCAATATTGGTGATGCATTATCACTTGCTTGTGCAGTTGCTTTTGCATTTGATATTTTTTATACGAATCTTTTTGTCCAAAAGGAAGATGCCATATCACTAACCATTGTGCAATTCATAACAGCCTCTTTACTAAGTGTAATTGCGGTATTAATTCAAGGAGATTTACCGACGACGTTTGAAAACGAAGCCATTTACTCAATTGTGTATTTAGCCATTTTCTCAACAACGATTGCTTATCTTTTTCAAAATATCGCCCATCAATATACAACGGCGACAAAGGCAGCTATCATTCTATCAACCGAATCCTTCTTCGGAATGGTCTTATCGGTTATCTTTTTACATGAAATATTGACAGGCCGTATGATCATCGGTGCTGTGTTAATCATGCTCGCAATATTGATTGCTGAAGTGAAGCCAGTGTTCCGTAAAAAGCGGGCGTTGGTGAAATAAATCCTATTAAGATCAAATGAATACTAGAAATTGGGTAAATAGAACAACAAGGCATGGTAATTCGTAAGGAATTCTCCATGCTTTTTATTATGTAAAAATATAGTCGGAGAATTTCCGTCTAATGTACAAACTGGATGCTAAAGGAGCAGATATAAGCGGAGAAATTCCGACTAACTGCACTAAATAAGGCAAAATCAATAGCATTGGATATGATAAGCGGAAAAGTTCCCCTTATTTTTAAGAAAATATAGATATTTTTCAATTTAAACGGAATTTCTCCGTTTATTTTTTAAACATAGTAAAAACACCATACAGTTATAATATTTATCATTGTAATAAACATTTATTTAGCAATCCATAGCGATTTATTAGACGCGACACGCTATTTTTAAATTAAATATAAATGGAACGATTCCGTCTGAGCCAATGTCTAATAGGTAAGACGTCTTTTTTTAAACTGAGCGCGCTGTTGTATCCGTGATCACGAGATAAAAGGAGGGGAGATTGTGTCCATTTTTAAATCATTCTCCGGTCATTCCTTTGAAAAGTTAATCAAGCATGAACAGGAAAAACTTTATAAAGTTGCCTATTCATATGTGAAAAATGAACAGGACGCCCTTGATATTGTACAGGAAGCCATTATTAAGGGGTATAAATCCTTTCATAAATTGCAGGATATTCATTATTTTTCAACATGGATGACTAGGATACTAATAAATACGTCTATTGACTTTATTAGAAAAACGAAAGATGTTATTTTGCTTGAACCGGACTGGGTAGATACTGGTTTGAATGAGGAAAATGCTGCTATTATGGCGATGGATATTGAAAAGGTTTTTGAAAGGCTAAAGCCACAGCAAAAAACATTGTTGCTGCTTCGCTTTTACTACGGATATTCTATTTCGGATATTTCAGAAATAATGGAAAAACCAGAAGGAACCATCAAGTCCCAATTACACCGGACACTTTATCAGGTAAAAGGAATGCTTGAAAAAGGAGGAGACACATATGGAGAAGCTACAAGATGATATTAGGAAGATGATAAATAATGTGCCTGTACCAGCTGCTCAACTAGACAAAACGGTCCAAGAGGCAATAAAAATAGGAAAAAGCACAAAAAGACAGTCATTTATAAAAAGGCAGACCATATTTGCGAGTATCGCCTCCATTCTCATCCTAGCAATCGGAGGATTATTATTCAATTCATTCCTTGAAGGAACGACAACGGCGGGTGCCCCTAATAACATTTTATATAATAACGGGGATGAAGGGTTAAAATTGATGGTTAAGGAGGGGAAAGTAAAAAGTCTATCATTAGTAGCGGAAGATCAAAATATAAAGGTCATGCTAGAAGAAGGGTATATGGACAATCATCAATTAGCTATATCGTATCACGTTGAGCTTAGTGATCAGATGAGAAAGAAGTATGATACATCTGACATTGAATTAGAACTTTTCGTGAATGAAAAGTCAGATGGAAATTCATATTTTAGCGGAATGGATACAAAGGATCTAATAGAAAAGGGAGATATATTAAAGTTCTATAATTCGAAGGAATTTCCGTCTACTTCAGAAATCGAAATGCGTATTCATAAAATCAATGATGTAGAGGGAGATTGGTCGTTTGCTTTTACCTTGCAGAAGGAAAGTGAGTTCATTGAAAAGACAAGCCCAATTGTTAAAGAGGATGGAAAAGGAAATTCATTTGCTGTTAATAATGTTCAGCTAACTCCATCGGTTTTACTTTTAAATACTAGAATAGAAATGAAGCTGGAGGAAGCTCTGCCCGAAAATAGTTATCTTGCTTTGTCATTGGTTGCGATAGGACCTGATGGGGTTATGTATCCAGAACACCCGATCAGAAGCACCAGCGGCTATAAAAATGCCTATGACCAAATGGTTCAGGAAAGAACGCTTCATGAGAAAGTAGAAGTGGCTAGAAGCATAAATGCCCATTCTTATAAAATTGTTCCTTATATTACAACGTATAAAGGAAGAGAAGTGCCATCCAGCAATGGAAAAGCCTATGAGTGGGATAATGTCACAGCACCTTTTATGAAGGGAGCTATTTTAAACTCAGATTCAAAAATAAAAGTAATAGATATTGCGGAGAATTCCAATGGGACTGTTGTCCAATACGAGATGGACCCATTACAGCCCGTTTTCCCAAGCATCATAAGTCAAGAGACCTATCAAATGTATGAGGCCATTAGCTTCAAGCAAATGCCTGATCACATAGAGGTAACCTATCCAAAAGTAAGTCATGAAGAACCACTGGAATTTAATATGATTGACTCGACTTATAAAGTATTTTCAGATTTACAAATTGATATTGATTTGAATGAATAAATTTTGAGTAAAATTATATATTCATATGCTACACCTTCGATTGTTGTGAGATAGTGCCTGAGCATATATTTATAAAAAAACTTCGGCTGGAAATCTGAGAATTCATTTTGAATGTTAGTTCAAAGTGGATTCTTTTTTTATGATATTTTTTGTATTGAAATTATATGTCACGGCATGATATAGTCAAGATACAATATGTCATGGTGTGACATATCAAGTTCCGATATATGGAGGTATAGAGGTGGAAAAGCTAATCAAAAAATATGTACCAATGTCCGAAACCGCCTTTTATATATTATTGACCCTTACAGAACCTTATCATGGCTATGGAATTATTAAGCGTGTAGAAGAGCTGACAGAAGGGCGGATAAGGCTAGGTTCGGGCACTATTTATGGAACCTTAACAAAAATGCAAAAAGATGAATTAATTACTGTTTTTGCAGATGATAAAAGAAAAACGGTTTATGAAGTGACACAGCTTGGCAAGTCGGTTATGAGGGCTGAAATGGCACGGTTAAAGGAATTACACGGAAACGTTTTACGCTTTGAGGGGGATTTCCTATGAAAAAAATGAAATGGCTTTGGAGTTATCGGATTGATCAGACGGAACGATGGCTTACTCAAATGGCTAATGACGGCTATCTCCTAGTGAATTTTAATCATTGGTCCCGAAAGTTTTCATTTCAGGAGGGTCAGGGCAAGAAGGCCCAATATGCTGTGCAGTATGGAGGAAGAGCATTGCCACATGGACTTGCAAGTGCAGGCTGGGAATTAGCGGCCTCATCAGGAAAGTGGCAAATACTGAAAAATGAAAGTTCTGAAATAGAGGCTTATCCTGCACGGGATGCTATTTTCAAACGTACAAGAATGCATGCTTACTTATTTTTGCTGATCACGATGTTTATGCTTTCCATTCAGGTGCCTGCACTCCTTGTTTTTGGGACAATTATGAGCATAGCGAATGGGCAAATAGGTGTATTACCGGTTGCCATCCCAGTGATTATCTTACTTTTCTTGATTGGATTAACTGTTTTTGTTTTCCGTGCCTATCGCAGGTTTGAGCGAAGTGTAATGGATATGGCGATTGAAAAAAGAGGTATGGGGCAAAAAGTGCGTAAATTATATCTTGGCTGGATGTATCAACCGTTCCAAACGAAGGAATGGCTAGAAAAAATGGCTAGTGATGGGCTGGAGCTAGAATCAGTTTTCGGAGCTGTTTTTACCTTCCGCAAAACGGAATCTCAAAAGACTATTTACGAAGTGAGCTTTGAACCGAAAGTGAATGCAAATTATTTCGCGCTCCACAAGGAAATGGGCTGGAAGCTAAAGTTTACGTCAAATATTACATGGCTTAATTATTCAATTTGGGCGAAATCCTACAGTGCTGAAGAAGAGGTACCAGCTTTTACTTACGATCTGCAGGAGAAGCGGCGCTATATGAAGAAGGCTTTTATGATGAACGTTGGTATGGGTGTATTTTTAATGTTTATTTGCATTCAAAGTTTGTATGTAAATTTTATTTCGATGCCAGATTCTTTTTTTGAATGGTCTTTTTATGGGTTTATAAAAGTAGCCTTACTATTTATAACGGTCATGTGGATTGTGTTATTGACAAAAATTATTGCAGGCTATCGCAAAGAATTAAAAATGCTAAAAGCTGATTCATTGAAATAACAAAAATAGACTTGTCTGACAGTTGACAATTATATGAAAAGGGTGGTAACCTTCAAGAACACTAAACAATTTAGCAAAGGAGGTAAGGACAATGAGAACAGTTAAAATGAATTTCGAGATGAAAAACTTCATACATTGTCCATGCCGATTCTCTGTGTAATTGTGAATTCCTGAAGCGATGAAGGGTATGGAAGGAATTCTATACCTTTTGGAGATGCATGCTCTTTTTAGGGTATGCATCTTTTTTGTTGGAATTTTTTAGTGAATGGAAAAAGAGGAGTAGATGACGATGAGAAACAAACAAAAAAGACTGATTTTTAGAAAGGAATCGCTAGATAGTGGGTAGCCATGTTCCTAACCTGAAAGAGAAAGAGGGTTTGATCGATGTTTGATGTTTTAGGGAAGTTGAGTTGGTTTTTCGGGCAGTATTGGAGACAATATACAGTTGCCGTTTTCTTTCTAATTATCGCTAGTGTGCTTGAGGTGGTGCCGCCGTATTTACTTGGCTCAATTATCGACATTTTGACAGCCGGTGATATGACGAAGGAGATATTAGTCCAATATATTCTCATATTCATTGTGATTATTGTTGGCGGCTATTTCTTGAACTTCATTTGGCAGTACCGCCTATTTGAAGGGGCGATAAATCTTGAAAGAGTTATGCGCCAGAAGTTAATGCTGCAATTTCTCAAAATGACGCCAACCTTTTATGAGAAAAATCGTACAGGTGACTTGATGGCGCGTGCGACAAATGATTTAAATTCCGTGGCACAAACGGCTGGCTTCGGGATCATGACACTCATTGACTCTACGCTATATTTAGGTGCGATTATTTTGGCAATGGGCTTCATGATTTCATGGAAGTTAACGCTTTTCGCCATGCTGCCAGTGCCGATTATGGCGGCGCTCATTCAGTACTTTGGAAAGCTTGTTCACGAACGATATATGAAAGCGCAAGATGCATTTGGGGAACTGAATGATAGTGTTCTAGAGTCTGTGGCTGGAGTTCGTGTCATTCGTGCTTACGTGCAGGAGACGAAAGATGAAGTGGACTTTGCTAACAAGAGTGAAGAGGTCTACGAGAAAAATATGCACACAGCGAAAATAAATGCTTTATTTGGCCCAATCACGAAAATTGGAACTGGTATTAGCTATGTGGTAGCACTCGGCTACGGCGCGGTTCTTGTATCAAATGGCGAAATGACAGTCGGCCAGCTCGTCACATTTAACGTGTATTTAGGGCTCGCGGTTTGGCCGATTTTCGCGATTGGCGAGCTAATTAATGTGATGCAGCAGGGGAATGCTTCACTTGATCGAGTGCAAGAAACACTTAATTATGAGGCAGATGTTCAAGACACGAAGGCCCCGATTGCTGTTGCAGCTCCGAATGCTATTGGATTTGATGACCTTATGTTTCAATATCCAACAAGCCAGGTGAAAAACTTACAGAAAATCTCGTTGTCACTCAAAAAGGGGGAAACGCTTGGAATTGTCGGGAAAACAGGTGCAGGTAAAACGACTTTCCTAAGACAATTACTTCGTGAATATCCGCTTAATGAAGGGCAATTACAAATTGGCGGAATTGACATCGCGTCCCAAACAAAAGATCAGATTCTTGATTGGATCGGGTATGTCCCGCAGGATCATGTATTATTTTCACGGACGATTCGGGAAAATATTTTATTCGGGAAAGAGGATGCGTCAGAGGCGGATTTGGAGAAAGCGATTCATCTTGCATATTTTAAAAAGGACTTAGAGAATCTGCCAAGCGGACTCGAAACATTAGTTGGCGAAAAAGGGGTTTCGTTGTCAGGCGGACAGAAGCAGCGTGTGTCCATTGCCCGTGCGCTCATAAAAGATCCTGAAATCTTAATCCTGGATGATTCTCTGTCAGCAGTCGATGCTAAAACAGAAGCTCGCATTATTAAAAACATTCAAAGTGAACGAAGTGGCAAGACTACCATTATTACCACACATCGTCTGTCCAGCGTGCAGCATGCAGATCAGATTATTGTTCTCGATGAAGGGCAAATTATTGAACAGGGAACACATGAAGAGCTTCTCGGACAAAATGGCTGGTATAAGGAACAATTTGACCGTCAACAGCTAGAAGGAGGCGGGGCATGAGTACGAGTAAACGATTAACGAAGTATGCAATGCATTTTAAGCGGGTCATTTTCATTGGATTACTTTTCTTATCAGCTGCGGTTTTTACAGATCTAGCGGGCCCGTTCATCGCTAAGAAAATTATTGATGAGCATATGACAATGGGTGTCATTGAAATAAAGCCGATTGCCTGGCTCCTTTGCTTATATCTTATTTTAGCGATCGCCACAGCAATATTACGCTATTTTATGTATATTTATTTGCAATCTGGCGCAAACCGGATTGTCCAAAAATTGCGTATGGATGTGTTTGGGCATATACAAACACTGCCAATACAGTATTTTGATAACTTGCCAGCAGGAAAAATTGTCGCGCGTGTCACAAATGATACAGAAGCGATTAGAAACTTATATGTACAGGTACTTTCTAATTTCGCGACCAGCTTTATTTCGGTCGCAGGTGTCTATATTGCACTGTTTATCTTAAATTGGAAATTGGCGATGATTGCCTTAATCATGATTCCATTTATTTATTTGTGGATGATTTTATACAGAAAATATGCGAAGCAATACAATGGTGTGATTCGGACGAAAATTGCTGACATTAATGCGATGATTAATGAGTCCATTCAAGGGATGACGATTATTCAAGCCTTTCGCCGTGAGCAGCAGATGACGAAGGAATTCGATGATATGAATGAAGAGCATTATGCTTATCAGCGGAAATTATTATTTCTGGATTCAGCCACTTCCTTTAATCTAGTGAATGTCATACGGCTTATCATGTTTACCATTTTCATTATATATTTTGGCACCCGATCCATTACGGCAGCAGAAATGGTTTCAGCGGGAACTTTATATGCATTCGTTGATTATTTAACGAGATTGTTTAATCCTATTACGAATGTGGTAAATCAGTTTTCACAGCTTGAACGCTCGCTAGTTGCGGGAAACCGTGTATTTGAGGTATTGGATATTAAAGGCGAAAAGGTCTCGCAGGAAACGATGCCAAGATACGATGGGCATGTCGTATTCGAAGATGTGTCATTTGCTTATCAAGACCAAGATTACGTATTGAAGGAGTTATCCTTTGAAGCGAAGCGCGGCGAAACGGTGGCACTTGTTGGCCACACAGGCTCTGGAAAAAGCTCCATTATGAACTTGCTGTTCCGTTTCTATGATCCGTCAAAAGGGAGGATTTATATTGATGGTATCGACATAACGGCTGTACCTAGACAGACCATCCGTGAACATATGGGCATTGTTCTGCAGGATCCATATTTATTCACGGGAACGATTGCTTCAAACGTAAGCTTGAATGATCCAAAAATTACGAGGGAAAAAGTAGAGGAAGCATTGAAAGCAGTTGGAGCCGAACGTGTACTAGGTCATCTGGAAAAAGGGATTGATGAGCCTGTTATTGAAAAAGGCAGCACCCTTTCCTCTGGACAGCGTCAGCTCATTTCCTTTGCGCGGGCCCTTGCCTTTGACCCGGCGATTTTAATATTGGATGAAGCGACATCAAATATTGATACAGAAACAGAAGAAATCATCCAGCATGCGATGGATGTTCTGAAAAAAGGACGAACAACATTTATTATTGCCCACCGTCTTTCAACCATTAAAAATGCTGATCGGATTCTTGTGTTGGAGCGAGGCGTGATTAAAGAACAGGGTACACATGATGAACTGCTGGCACAAGGCGGCATCTATGATCAAATGTATCAAATGCAGGCGAAGTCACTGCATAAAAAAGTGAGTGTAGGTTAGGGGCAAGTAGGTAGGCTCTGTTCATGCAAAAAAGTTAACGCTCAAGGTTTGGGCGTTAACTTTTTATAAAGAGGACCACAAGTCCGTTATTTTCATTTAATGGGCAAATTTTAGAGCTAAGAGGACACAGGGTACGCTATTGCCATAAAAACATGAGGTAATCACCGCTTTTTTACAATATAACGGTACCTGTGTCCGCAAACATAAGGAATTACCCCATTTTTGAACAAATAACGGAACTGGTGTCCGCTGATTGTGGTGAAAATACTTGGGGTAAAAAGCAATCTCACATTTTTTGATGAAACTAAGGTGCTCATGAAAAAGTATCGTGAATAATTGTCGTAAAAGCTTTGAGAAAGATTAATAACCATTTGGAAAGTAGGTATTCAAATGTTAATCAAACCAAAAAAATTACAGCCCGGAGATCTTGTAGCAACAGTGAGTCCTTCATGGGGAGGGGCAGGAGATCCTGAGCTTAAATGGCGCTATGAGCAGGGTGTGAAAAGATTAGAGGAAGTGTTTGGTTTAAAGGTTGTTCCGATGCCTAATAGTTTAAAAGGGTCAGATTATTTATACCATCATCCGGAGGCACGTGCAGAAGATTTAATGACTGCTTTTAAGGATAAGAGCATTAAAGGGATTTTTGCGAATATTGGCGGAGAAGACAGCATTCGCCTTCTTCCTTATATAGACTTTGATGTGATAAGAGCGAATCCAAAGATTTTCGTTGGGTATTCGGATGTGACGATTTCACATTTGTTCTGTCATAAGGCGGGGCTATCCTCCTATTACGGTCCTGCGGTATTAACGGATTTTGCTGAGAATGTAGAAATGGATCCATATACTATAGAAATGGTCAAACGAATCCTCTTTTCAAATGAAGTAATTGGAGAAATTGAGCCAGCGGAAAATTGGACTAGTGAGCGTTTGGAATGGGCGGAATCAAATAGAAACAAGCGGCGTAAAATGCAGCCGAATTCTGGTTATGAAGTCCTTCAGGGGAAAGGTGTAGTTCAGGGGCGTCTAATTGGCGGTTGTATGGAAGTATTGGAGTTTGCGAAAGGGACTGCCATTTGGCCGGACCAGAAATACTGGGATAATAGCATTCTATTTTTTGAAACATCAGAAGATAAGCCAGATCCGGCTTTAATTAGGTATTGGCTGCGCAACTATGCTGCACAAGGCATTTTGCAAAGGGCAAATGGGATTGTTTTCGGGAAGCCACAAGATGAAACCTATTACGAGGAATATAAGATTGAGATTCTTAAAGTCATGAAAGAAACTAAATTAGAGCATGTGCCGATTCTCTACAACATGAATTTTGGGCATACAGAACCAAAGTTTATTTTGCCATATGGTGCGATGGCGGAGATTCATTGTGAAAAGGGAACCTTTGCTTTATTGGAAAGCGGAGCTGAGTAAAAAAGACCTCTTTGAGATTCATCCAATCTCAAAGGGGTTATTTTTTATCAAGGAAAATTTCGTTTGTCTAAAAATAAAGCCGAAGATTGTACAAAAATAACTTGCTCTATTATTTTATAAAATTTATAATTGTCTTAACACACGGACTTTTCTATAAATTATCCTAAATAAAATCCAAAGCAAAACATGACGAATATTACATACATCTTAGTTGCTAGTTTATTTAATAAATAGAATAGGGTAATAGAAAAGCGAGGGTGGAACATTCTTAGGGGGGTCATACAATGAGTAAGAAGAATTATATCTTTATTACCATGCTGCTAGTTCTCAGTATGTTTTTGGCAGCTTGCGGCGGCGACAAGAAAACAACCACCACAGAAACAGCAACAGGCAATGACAAGAAGGAAGAAAAGGCAGAGAAGTCTGATGTGCCACAGAACTTAAGAATAAATATTAATACGGAACCACCTTCTTTACATCCTGGTTTAGCGAAGGACACGACTTCTGGTGCAGTATTGCTTCAAACATTCGAAGGTTTAACACGTATTAATCAAGAAGGCAAGCCTGTAGAAGCAGCAGCAGAAAAAGTTGAAGTTTCAGAAGACCAAAAGGTTTATACATTTACAATTCGTGATGCAAAGTGGACGAATGGTGATCCTGTAACTGCAAATGACTTTGAATATGCTTGGAAATGGGCTTTAGACCCGAATAATCAATCTGAGTATGCATACCAGCTTTATTATATTAAAGGTGCAGAAGCTGCAAATACTGCTGGCGGATCCCTAGATGAAGTTGGTGTTAAAGCGTTAGATGAGAAAACTCTTGAAGTTACATTAGAAAACCCGACTCCATATTTCACAGAGCTAACAGCGTTTTATACTTATTTCCCAATTAACAGCAAAGTAGCCGAAGCTAATCCAAATTGGGCTAATGATGCTGGTGAAAACTATACATCTAACGGACCTTTCGTTATGACTGAATGGGCTCATAGTGACAAAATCATCCTAGAAAAGAATGAGGATTATTGGGATGCTGGCGCTGGAAAACTAGAAAAAATCGAAATGATCATGGTTAATGATCCTAATACAGAATTATCTATGTTTGATAATGGGGAGCTTGACTGGGCTGGATCGCCTACAGGTAATCTGCCAACAGACGCTATGCAGGCTCTTAAAGATCAAGGGCGTTTAACTACTCAAGCTATTGCTGGTATCTACAACTACAAGTTCAATACAACAGTTGAACCTTTTAACAACGTAAACATCCGTAAAGCTTTTGCTCATGCAATCAACCGTCAAGAAATCATTGACAACATTACTCAAGGTGAACAGCTTCCAGCGATGGCGATTGTGCCTCCATCTATGTTCCCTGAAAATGAAAAGGGTTACTTCCCTGACAACGATGTAGAAAAAGCAAAAGAATATTTACAAAAAGGCCTAGAAGAACTTGGCTATAGTGATGTATCTGAATTACCTGCTGTAACGCTTTCTTACAATACATCTGAAGCACATCAAAAGATTGCACAAGCGATCCAAGATATGTGGAAACAAAACCTAGGTGTTGAAGTTACGCTTGATAATGCGGAGTGGGCAGTATACTTAGATAAATTGCATTCACTTGATTACCAAGTTGGACGTTTAGGCTGGTTAGGTGACTTTAACGATGCGATCAATTTCTTAGAAATGTACCGTGATGCTGATGGCGGTAACAACAATACAGGTTGGGAAAACAAAGAATTCAAGGACTTACTTGCTCAATCTGCTCTTGAAGGCGATGCTGCGAAGCGTCAACAATTATTAAAGGATGCAGAGGCTGTCTTTATGGATGAAATGGCAGTTGCTCCAATTTACTTCTACACACTAAACTGGGTAAAAGTTGATCACTTAAAAGGTGTTCATGTATCTGGACTTGGTGATGTTCAATACAAGTGGGCTTATTTTGAATAAGTTTGTTTAAGGGAAGAAGGATTACTTTGTCAAATATATTTGGCAAAGTAGTCCTTTTCTACATAGGAGAAACTATTTGTCTTTTAAAGCAGTCCAGGCCTCAGCCTTATCCTGATAATATGAGGTCGCAAGTTCCACTCTTGAAAAAATTAATTAAAAGGAGTCTTCTTATGTTTATCCAAAAACTCATTGATTGTCTAGGTAAAGAGAAAGTAAGCCAAAGTGAAACAGAGCTGTTCCGTCATAGCCATGATGAATCATTTCATACACCAGTAGAGCCCGATGTAGTTTGCTTTCCGAAGAGCCGTGAAGATGTTGAGGCCATTATTGGGATAGCCCGCGAGCATAAAATCCCTGTTACCCCTTATGGAGCTGGGTCTGGACTTGAAGGTCAAGCGATCCCTATCAAAAAGGGGATTTCTATTAACTTTAGCAACATGAATCAGGTCATTCACTTTTCCCCAGAGGATTTATTGGTTACCGTTCAACCGGGAATCACGCGTTTGGAATTAAATAAAGTGGTAAACCGGCATGGATTAATGTTTCCAATTGATCCAGGAGCGGATGCGTCCATTGGCGGGATGGTTGCAAATAATGCGAGTGGGACAACGGCAGTCCGTTATGGTTCAATGCGTGATCAGCTGCTGGATTTAGAGGTTGTCTTGGCTGATGGAACCGTCATTCACACGGGATCTCATGCGAAAAAGTCATCTTCTGGCTATCATTTGACAGGACTCTTTGCGGGTTCTGAGGGAACGTTAGGCATCGTCACGGAAATCACTTTAAGGCTCCACGGAATTCCAGAACACTCATTGGCTGCCCGCTGTACATTTGACACACCCGAGGAATGTGCGGAAGCGGCAAAAACAGTTTTACTTAGCGGGATTCCGGTCATGCGTATGGAGCTGGTGGATGCAGAAAGTATTTCTCAGGTCAATGCATATGGTGGCTATCAATTCCCGGTTAGCCATTCTTTATTTTTTGAATTCGCCGGCACCAAGGGAGCGGTGGAGGAAGAGGCGAAGATAACGGAACAATTAATGCGTGACCTCGGCTGTGGAAATTGGGAAGCGGCAAGCGGATCGAAGGAACGGATGGAGCTTTGGAAGGCTCGGCATGAAATGGCCTATGCATACCAGCATATTAAGGGTATGGCCACTACGGGAGCGGATGTCTGCGTACCCATTTCACGGCTGCCAGAGCTTGTCGTGTATGCTAGACAGCTAATCGATGAAAGTGGGTTAACCGGAGGTGTCTTGGGACATGTGGGGGATGGAAACTTCCATACGATGGTTATTTATGATCCGAAGGTGCCTGGTGAAAAGGAAAAAGCTGAATATACGAATGAAGCACTTGCCTTAAAAGCTATTGAGGTTGGCGGCACTTGTACAGGGGAACACGGTGTAGGGCTTGGGAAGATGAAATTTCAAGAAGCTGAGCACGGGAATGCGGTTATTATTATGAAACAGATGAAGAAAATGCTTGATCCAGATGGTTTGTTCAATCCAGGGAAGATATTCTTTTTTGATTGAATACAGAGACCGTTGGAGAGTTTGAACTTAGCTGGGCAAAGTGTCAGGATGGAAATTTCGCCGGTGAAAAAGGTTTAAAAAGTCCGAGCAAAAGTAAAAAGGTCAAGCAACTTATCAACTGGATTAAAAAGTCCTTTAGTTTTTCTAAATAGAAAAAACCTCTGCATAGATCTCGGAAGTCTAAGTAGAGGTTCTTATTCGTCTTTCTCAATACTTACATTTACCTTTTTTAATCGGTCAGTTACTAGGGGGACGACCATTTGGAAATAGGCATTTGCTTTAAATTTCAATTGATTTCCGTCTATAAATAAGAATTCATATTCAGGAAAATCCCCTTTCTCTCCCTTATAATAAATCACTTTTTCCACCTCGCTCCATGAATAGGAAAGGTCCTGTTTAGAAAAGAGAGTTCTGTATGATAGGCCATCCTCTGAAATTAATTTAAAAGATTGGGATGCCATCCAAAAGGGAATGATACTCAAGCAGACAAATACGAAACTTAATATAATCGAAAATTTCCGGATATCGAATATAGAAATAATCATTGCAGCAATAATTAATAAAAATAACCCGATCCCATAAACAATGTAATTTTCTCCGGGTACAAAAACAACCTGGTAAATTCCTTTCGTGTAATATACACTATCTGCTATTGTCTGCGGGGCAAAGATGAGGAGAAATGGAGATGAAACAGCAATACATATTCCAATGGCCAAAAAAACATGCTTAGGCTGATAATTTTTTTCCAATTCATATCCTCCTTAAGATTATTAATCTTTTAATTTATTATTAATATCCATTTTAGTAAATTTTTTCAATATGTTCAATCTTGTTATAATGACGGCCAACGTTAAATTTGATATTGAAAAGTGGAACCATTTTCTAAAACTCCCGTCTAAATTTATGGAGGGATAAATACAATGAAAAAACTAAAAAGTTTGTGGATTCTTTTTCTCATCATGTTCACTGGTTGTTCTGGACAAGAAGAACAATTAACAAGGATTGATGTTCAAAAAGTGAATGAAGAAGGAATGTACGAAGAGGAGATCATTATTTCAGATAAAGAAACGATCAATCTACTAAGGAATTCTTTTGAAAAAGTGAAATGGGAACCCAACACAAAAGCTGAAATGTCGAGAAAAGAGGATGTATTGGCTATATTATTCTATACCTATGATGAGAATATGCCTGAAAGACTTTATGAATATAGAATTTGGTTTAATCCTAATGAGACTTCCACAATTATCAGTAATAATGATATAGAAGGTTATGGTACCTTAGATGATAAACATTCAAAAATAATAAAGAACGTTTTTCTTAGTAAAGACTAACGTTTTTAGACAATTTGCAGACCAAATCGTAAACTGATCTGGTCTTTTATTTTCCTTTTGAAAAATAAAATTGGTAATAAGCCTATCGAACAATAATGTAACTTGGCGGACACCAGATTCGCTATCTGTGACAAAACGGGTTAATTCCTATGCTTACGGACATAGGTTCCTCTGATATGGAGAAAAATAATGGTTTTCGTATGTTTTTTCGATAATAACGTCCTTCCTGTCCGCCAAGTCCCAAATTAAGGTCATTTAGTGAAAATAACAGATTGTAAGTCCGCAAATCTCAAAAATAAAGCTTTTTAACAATAATATTGCATTTAACTAATCCGATTAGTTAAAATAGAAATATAATTAGTTACCGTGAAAGGTTGCGAAAATATGAAAATAACAAAAATGCATTCTGTTTACCAATTAGCTTTTATGCCGCAGTTATTTCCTGTAAATTGTTATTTAGTAGAAGAGGATACTAGTCTTACTCTTATTGATGCCGCCATGCCATATAGTGCAAAAAGCATCATCCAAGCGGCGAAGACGATAGGAAAGCCAATCACCAATATCATAATTACTCATGCTCATGCTGATCATGTAGGCGCATTAGATATGCTAAAAGCGAATTTACCGGAAGCACAAGTAAGCATTTCTTCCAGGGATTCACACCTATTGAGGGGAGACGCCACAATCCAACCCGACGAAAAAAACACCCCAATACGAGGAGGGGTTCCAAAAAATATTAAAACCCGCCCAGATATTTTGCTTCATGAAGGAGATCGGATTGGTTCGTTAGAGGTTATCCATTCGCCCGGCCATACACCTGGCTCTATCTCTCTTCTAGATATGAGAAATCAAAGTTTAATTGTTGGGGATGCATTCCAGACTAGAGGTGGGATGGCTGTTTCTGGAACGGTGAAGCCTTTCTTTCCTTTCCCGGCCATGGCAACTTGGGATAAGGAAACGGCGCTAATAAGTGCTGAAAAGTTAATCGGATTTGAACCAAGCTTGCTGGCTGCGGGACATGGAAAAATGATTAATCATCCAATTGAATTGATGAAAAAGGCTATTAATCAAGCAGAAATGAAATAAAACGCAAGAGAATAGAGGTAACGAAGATGACAGGTCGTATGAAAATAGATTTAGCTTTAATTTTACTAAAAGCAACACAAATAATTGATGAACAGGGTATAGAGAAACTTTCTCTTGGTTTACTGGCAGAAGAACTGCAAATTCGTCCGCCGTCCTTATACAACCATGTAAACGGATTAAATGATTTGAAACAAAGGTTAGCCATTCATGGAACGAGTAAGCTATATGACACATTGCTTCAAGCTGCCGCAGGGCGTTCAGGTGATGATGCCATTAAAGCCCTAAGTGAAGCATATATTCAGTTTGTCAGAAATCACCCTGGGCTTTATGAGGCAACTTCGAGATTTTCTGATCTAGAAGATAAGGAATTACAGGAAGCGCAGGAGTCCATTGTCCGTCTTGCTGTCCAAGTATTGCAAGTGTATAACCTGGATGAAGAGCAGGCTATTCATATGGTCAGGGGGTTCAGAAGTATTTTGCATGGATTTGCTTCGATTGAACAAATGGGTGGCTTTGGGCTTCCCTATGATACGGATAAAAGTTTGTCGATGCTGATCAACACATTTATTAAGGGTCTTCGTTCTTATGAAAATGAGAAGGTGAATGGTAATGCTTTTAGAGAGTATTAAGGTAGTAAACGTCATCCTGCGTTTTTTGCTGGAGCTTATTGGTCTGACTGTTTATGGATATTGGGGATACAAAATGGGGATGACTGCCATTATGAGGTGGGGGTTTGCAGCTGGGATTCCTTTTATGATTGCGGTTGTGTGGGGGTTATTTGGGTCGCCAAAAGCAATTTTTCAGCTTTCGGGACTCCCTCTTTTATTGTTAGAAATATGCATCTTTCTTTTGCCCGTCGCCCTGCTAATTAATCTAGGAAAGGTTCAAATAGCTTGGTTTTATGGGATAATAGTGATTGTAAACCGTACTTTAATGAATGTTTGGGAGCAATAATAGGTATTTAATTCAGGATAAAGTAGGTGGATTATAATGGCTAAAACAATCGTTGAAAAACTAAATCTAACAAAATATAAAAAAGCAGCTGTTTTGGGATTGCCTGAGGGTGCAGATTACCTGGCGGAGTTAACCAATTATGATACAGAGCTTACGAACAGTCCTTATGACCTGATATTTGCCTTCGTGCTAGAGATGGAGTCTTTAAAGGGTCTTGTGGATAAAGTGATTGCGAAAAATGATTTAAATGAAAATGGATATATCTTTTTGGCTTATCCGAAGAAGGGGAATAAAGTTTACCCTACCTTTATTCACCGCGATGATTTATTAGGCGGGTTAGGTGCGGATGAGGATGGTTACATCGGTGCAAGCAATCTTAAATTTGCTCGTATGGTAGGACTGGATGATGTCTTTACAGTTGTGGGTCTAAAATTTGATGCTAAAAGTAAAGAAAGCACTTCTACAAAACCAAGCCAATGTGTGGATGATTATATAGAAATGATTCCAGATGTAGAGAAAGACTTGAAGGATACACCAGAATTGCTTGCAATCTATCAATCGCTAACACCAGGGTATCGAAAAGATTGGGCTCGCTATGTGTACAGCGCCAAACAAGAGGCAACAAAAGCAAAAAGGCGTGATGAAATGAAAATGATTCTAGCAGCGGGCTACAAAACTAGGGATTTGTATCGCAGAGACCTTAAGTAACAAAAAGACGTTCATTAAGTAAAACTTACTTGATAAACGTCTTTTCAGCTTTCATATTGCCTTAAAAATCAATCCTCACCATCTAACCAAACACCCTCTACATGCTTCCTCTTTTGCTGCTTATTGATTTTCCGATATTCCTTTGACTTGAAAATGATATCGAAGTCATAGTTTTCGGGATACAGTTCTCGTCCTTTTATATAGAGCTTTAACCGTTTATGATTAATGGCCCGCTTTTCTCCTTGAATTTGAACAACATAATCACCTTTCGAATCCGGGCCTTTGTAAATGATCCCCATCTCATTTGTTTCTGTAAATAAAACATTATCTCCTTGTTCAAAAAGGGCAATGCTTTCCGTGCTTGAATCCAGGGATGGCTTTTTTGCAGTCCTTCTCGCATATTTATTAATGGCAATTTGTTTTTGATAGCCAGGATCTCTTAAACTCGCTGTATCTAATTCATCGCGATAGCTTCGATTATTCTTATAAGTGATCTCATGAGCCTTTTCGATCAATTCTGGGTGCATGCCAAGCTTGATCGCGATATCGAAAGCCTGGCTATTTCCACTTTGTCCAAGAAGGAGCCTATAGGTTGGCCGCAATGTTTCAATATCAAATTCCATCATCCCATTTAGAAATCCGCTTGTTTTTTCCGCAAATTCCTTCATTTCATTGTAGTGGGTAGTGGCAAATAAAGTAGCTCCCTTTTGGTAAAGCTGCTCGAGAATCACGATTGCCAATGCCATACCTTCACTTGGGTCAGTCCCTGATCCCAATTCATCAAGGAGGACAAGCGAGCGGTCATTTGTGACTCGAAGGATATCAATAATATTGACAAGCCTTGAACTGAATGTGCTTAAGTTCTGTTCAATGCTTTGCCCATCTCCAATATCAACGAATATATGTTGAAAAATGGCAATCTCGCTCCCGGGATTAGCTGGTATCGGTAAACCTGTTTGTGCCATCATGGTGAGCAGACCAACTGTTTTCAAGGTAACTGTCTTCCCACCGGTATTCGGCCCTGTTATAACTAAAGCTCGATGTTCTTCTCCAAATTGAATGGAAAGTGGAACAGCTTTGTTGCCAAGCATCGGATGCCGAGCTTCTTTTAGATTGATCATATAATCCTCATTTAATATAGGAGTCGAACTGCTTGTTTTTCGGCTATAAGCAGCCTTTGCAAATAGGACATCATAATGATGCATCGCTTCGATAGCAATTTTTATTGTGTGCTCATGCTGCAGCACCTTGTCTGTTAATTCATATAAAATCCTTTCCGTTTCCTGCTCTTCAGCCATACGCAAAAGTTCAATTTCTTCTTGAATAGAGCCTAGTTCAGCAGGTTCCATATATAAGGTTGATCCTGACGCGGAAGTGTCAAGAACGGTTCCCTCTACCTTGGATCGATATTGTCTTTTCACCGAAATGGCAATCCGTCCACTTCGTTCAACGATCAGTGTATCCTGCAGATATGCTGCATACCTTTTCGATTTTACGAGCTGCTGGGCTTTTTCCTTTAGCTTATCTGTTTGGATTGAAAGCTGTCTGCGCAAATAGGCTAAATCGCTTGAAGCGTGCTGGTCAACCTGCCCATGACGGATGCATCGGTTAATTTCCTCTTCCAGCTCCCGCACCTCACCAATCGATTCTGCGTATAAGCTCACATTCGGAGCGGCATTGTGCTTATCCTTCATAAATTGTTTTAACTTAGAGCAATGCTGCAGGAACGAAAGAACATACGTAAACTGATCAGCACGAATATAGATCCCTTTTTGTGCCTGTGTTAAATAAAGATCCATTTCATCAAGCGTGTGAATAGGGACACTGCTGCTAATTTTGATAATTTCTTCTGCTTCCGCGATCTCTTTTAATGATAGCTCCATTCGCCTTTTGTCTGGCAGCGGACGGAGTGACTGAAGGGTGTTTTTCCCTCGGTTCGTTTTTGCAAAATTGGCGATTTCGTTTAGAATTTCTTGATACCCCAATACATCAATCGTTTGCTGATTCATTTTGAGCCTCCTATTATGATCTTTTATTTAAACCATTTAACTGCATAAAAAAACCGCCATGAACAATATCGCTCATGACGGTAAGAAGAAATGGAAACATGCAATGGCAAACTAATATTGCGTGCAGCATAATAGGGAGGGAAATGCCCTCATTATTCCTATTTTTGCAAACAAAAAAGCTATGACAAAACATGCCATAGCGGGTTCACCAAATCTTCTATGCTATGATGCGTGTTCTTAACATCCCTCGAAAAAGCGCACACTTAATAAACCAGTAATTTGACTGGTTTTTTGCTTTCTTCAAGGCCGTATGAAAATAACGGTTAGTTAAGAACATTCACACTCATAAAACAAACTCCTTTGAGTTTACATTTTTATACAAAATAAGTATACCTTGGTTAGAAACCAAAGGTCAATAATGTTTTTTGAAACTTCAGCCCAAAAATAAAAATAATGGCGTATTTTAGTAAGGAATGAGATAAAGGAAAAAGTAGGTAGTTTCCAGAATATAAACCCTATATACACAAATGGAGTGAGAGAATGTTTCCAATACTTGAAACAGAAAGATTGCTGCTGCGAGAGCTTGTTGAAGAAGATACACAAGGGGTTTTCAATTGTTTTTCCAATCCTGATGTCACACGTTTCTATGGACAAGATACTTTAACACACATGGAGCAGGCTAAAGAGTTTATCCGGCTCTTTGAACAAAATTTCAATGGAAAACGTGGGATTAGATGGGGAATTCAGGTAAAAGACGGAGGAGAAGAAATCATTGGCACAATCGGGTTTAATCTCTGGTCACCTAAACATAAAAGGGCTGAGATTGGCTACGAAATCCATCCCAATCATTGGCGCAAGGGTTATGCTGCTGAAGCGGTTTCCAAAATTGTATCATTTGGCTTTAATGAACTTGGATTAACACGAATTGGAGCAGTTGTTTTTATCGAAAATGATGCATCAAATGCACTTCTAACAAAGCTGGGATTTGAAAAAGAGGGTGTATTAAGAAATTATATGTATCAAAATGGAGTTCCCTGCGATACGAACGTGTACTCTTTATTAAATGTATAACCAGGCATTCAGATAAGAGGAGATTCAAATGTTAAATGTTATCAATCTAAACTTAGACCCAAACCGAAGAGCTATTATTATTTCAGATGTACACGCTAATCTTTTGTTATTTAAAAGGCTGTTAGAGAAGGTTCATTACGAGAAGGACGATTATCTCTTTATAAACGGAGACCTTTGTGAAAAAGGAGAAAACAGTTTAGAGGTTGTTCGCTATGTAAAGAAGATGACAGAACAATCCTCGAATGTTTTTGTCACGAAAGGGAACTGCGATATTTTGCACCGTTATGTATTTATGGGGAATGAAAAAATTCTCAACTATATGAAGGCAAGAAAGAATTCTATCTTAAATGAAATGCTGGAGCAGGGGAAACAGTCTTTAACGCATTTCAGTCAAATTCAGCAGCTTGCTCAATATTATGAAACTCATTTTAAAGTAGAACTGAGCTGGCTGGAATCTTTGCCTGTGGCTATTGAAACAGAGAATTTCATTTTGATCCACGCTGGTATTGAGGACCGGGCCGATTGGGAAAAAACAGATGAAAACTTCGCTTTATCTGTCGATTCCTTTTTTGATAGAGGACATCAGGCTAAGAAAACCGTCATAGTCGGACATTGGCCAGTCGTTAATTATCGTTTTCATTCCGAGAGTTCTAACAATCCAATGATTGATTTTGAGAAAAAAATCATTGCCATTGATGGCGGCAATCAGATTAAAAGGGATGGACAACTGAATGCCCTTATTTTCAAGAATAATCAATTTTCGTTTGAGTTTGTTGATGAGCTGCATGAGGAAAGGAAAGTTAAAAAAGACTATTTAGATCAGACAGGTCGAGTCGGAACGGTCACCTATCCCAATTATGAAATGAGTATTATTCACAGAGAATTTTACTTTACACTTTGCAGGAATATTAAACTTGGGGTTGAGCAATGGGTGAAAAATGAGTATATAGTTGAAAATGATGAGGGAGTGAGCTGTAAAAATGATTTAAGCACTACGTTTTTATCAGTAAGACAAGGTGAAATTGTGAAGGTGCTTGACTCAAATACTTCGGGCTATCTATTGGTAAAAAAGAATAATGGTCTTGTTGGATGGGTGCCAATTGAGGTATTCGAAAGTTTATCATCATGATTATTTATATAAAGGAAATCGATACGACTTACATAAAATTAAAAAAAGGAGAATTCCGATGAGTTCATTCCAACCAAACATTCTAGCTTTTACACCTGATAAGAAAGAGGCCGAAGCTTACGCTGACTGCATTCATAATTTTGGATTTACTTCAGTGAAGGCTGCTGCAACCTTAGAAGAAGCAGAAAAATATTTACCGCAGACTGAAATTATTTTAGGATGGAAATTCCCGACTCATATTCTAAATCAGCCAATTGCATCGAATGTCCGCTGGTTTCAATCGATGGGAGCTGGGGTCAATGATCTTGTTGCAGATAAATCAATTCCCGACACCATTCAATTAACCCGTATTGTGGATCAATTTGGTACCTATATATCCGAATATGTGTTTACATTTCTCTTGCACATTGTGAAGGATGTCCCGAGATTGAGGCAGGCACAAATGGAACGGAACTGGGATCCTTTCATTTCTGAATCTCTCGCTGATAAGACAATTGGGGTCGCAGGACTTGGATCGATCGGAACTGAAATTGTCCGAAAAGCTCGTGCCTTTGATATGAATGTGTACGGATTAAGCTTTAGCGGGAGTCAAGCTTCAATAGTGGATAGCCACTTTACATCAGACCAGTGGTTTGATTTTGTAAAGGATCTCGATTACTTAGTCACAATCCTTCCGTTAACAGAAGCTACACATCATATAATCAATGAAAAGCTTCTTTTAGCGATGAAGCCGGATGCTAGTCTTGTCAATGTGGGCCGTGGAGCATTGATAGACGAAGGGGATTTACTATCAGTTATGAAGGGGGGACACCTTCGTGCGGCAGTTCTCGATGTGTTTGAAAAAGAGCCTTTGCCAAATGACCATCCATTCTGGTCAATGCCGAATGTGTTTGTTACCTCCCATTTGTCAGGGCCCAGCACAATCAATGGTGTTTGCGCCTTTTTTGCAAAAAATATTAAACAATTCATGAATGGACAGCCTTTAAACGGGCTAGTAGATCGCAAACGTGGGTATTAAATGATCATTATTACTATATATAAAGGATAAATAGTATAAAGACACCCCAAAGTCGATTCCTTATTATGAAATGGGCTCTGGGGTGTCTGTCACTCTTTATTGGTTTAAATGACTCTTCCTATAACCATACGTAAAGTAAATGATAAGGCCGAGAATTAGCCAAACAGCGAAGCCTTTCCATGTAAATGCTGACAGTTGAAGCATTAAATAAACACAGAAGATTACTGCTAAAGCTGGAATAACGGGTACCCAAGGTGTTTTAAATCCACGTTTGAGATCTGGCCGAGTTTTACGAAGTACGGCAACACCAAGAGAAACAGCTGTGAAAGCAAATAATGTACCAATACTTGTAAGCTCAGCTAATTTATCAAGGGGAACTAGGCCGGCAAGAGCAGCAACCAATATTCCTGTTACCCAAGTGCTTTTTAAAGGAACTTTTGTTTTTGGATGAACAGCAGACAAAGCTTTTGGCAGAAGTCCATCCCTGCTAATTGAATAGAACAGACGTGATTGTCCAAACATCATGACGATTAAGACAGTCGTAATTCCAACAATGGCTCCAAGAGAAATAAAACCTGCTGCCCAATCTTGATTAATATATTGCAATCCAAAAGCTACTGGGTCTTTCACATTTAGTAAATCAAACGGTACAATCCCAGTGAGGACTAAAGAGACCACAATATACAAGACTGTACAAATCGCTAATGCCGAAATAATCCCAATTGGAAGATTCCGTTGTGGATTTTTAACTTCCTCAGCGGCGGTAGATACCGCATCAAAGCCAAAGTAGGCGAACACGACAACTGCAGCTCCAGTAACGACTCCAGAAAATCCAAACGGCATAAACGGAGTCCAGTTATCTGGTTCAACATACCAAGCCCCAATGATAATGAATAATAGTACGACAGCCACCTTAATAACAACCATGATGGCATTAAATTTTGCAGATTCTTTTACTCCTCTAGAAAGTAATAAAGTAACTAAAAGGACGATAATAACCGCCGGTAAATCGATAATTGTGCCTTTGGAGGGATCAAAGGCATATGTTAAAGCTGTCGGAAAATGAATTCCAAACCCAGATAATAATCCTTGAAAATAACCTGACCACCCACTTGCTACAGCGGAAGAGGCAAGTCCATATTCCAGAACTAAATCCCAGCCCAAAATCCAAGCAAATAATTCACCGAAGGCTACATAACTATACGTATAAGCACTGCCCGATGCAGGAATCATCGAAGCAAATTCCGAATAGCATAATGCTGCAAATACACACGCTAAACCTGCAATAATAAATGATAGGATTAAGGCGGGTCCGGCATATTTGGCCGCAGCAACTCCTGTCAAAACGAATACTCCAGTTCCAATTATCGCCCCAACCCCAAGCATAGTTAGATCTAGAGCCCCAAGTACCCTTTTAAGTGAATTGTTAGAAATTTCATTCCCTACCGCTTTTTTACGAAATAAATCCATGATTTTCTCCTATTAGCTATCTCGATTTTTGTAGAAGTGGCAAAAAATTAAAATTAATATAAAGTACATATTTATTATTTGTACAGATTGAAAAATTTATTAGGGAAAGGGGAGAAGGATTTAAGATAAGAGCGCAAATTGCTTTTAAGGTAAAATAATAAACAGTATGTAAAAACTACCTGCGAGGTTATTATGAAAAAAGTTATTCTGCTTAGCGTTTTCATTTCTCAAGTCATATTTTTTATTCTCATGCCGGTATGGCTTGGACTAACAAACCATTTGCATCCGCTTGTTGTTGGGATTGTTTGGTTCGTTATTTCTTTTCTAACTTTATTTATTGTTTGCTGGGTGTTTAATGAAAGAGTTCATTTATCACAAGGGGTCCTCAATGGCCTTATATTTTTCTATTCTTTCGGACTGTTAATCCTATTATTTTTCAGACCGAATGGGACAAATTACGGGGCAGTCAATATCATGCCTTTTAAGACTATTCTTCTTTATTTATTTGGAAATGCTGATTTTTTAATTGCCTTTTATAATTTGGGCGCAAATATTGGGTTATTTATTCCATTTGGCGTGTATTACGGGTTTATAAAAAAGAAAGCTTCAATAAAACAGCTCTTATTTATCACAATTTGTTTGATTAGTATAATAGAAGGTCTGCAATTTGCATCAAAAAGAGGAAGCTTTGATATTGACGACCTCCTATTAAATACAGTGGGTGTATGTCTTGGCTATTTCCTTCTCCCGCTTTTTCGCAGAGTCCTATTAATTAAATAAATGATCATACATGGTTGACCAATTAATGATTTTATCATTGATGGGGCAGCCATTTTTACGTTAAAAACCAAGTCGGTTAATGAAAATTTTATACTTTCAAAAAATTTAGTTGTCATTCCGGAAAATATGTAATAGAATAACTTAAAATCATTAAACATAGTATTTGTATGGGAATTAGATGAATTATCTTCTTAAGGGGGATAGAAGGCTTGGTTGAATCGGTATTTATTCGTGTGGACAAAGTGAGTAAAGCGTTTAAGAATAAGGAGCAAACTGTACGAGTATTAAATGATGTGACCTTTGGGATTAAAAGGGGAGAGATGATCTCCATATTGGGAGAAAGCGGATGTGGGAAGAGCACATTGCTTAATATTATTGGAGGATTCGAAAGGCCTGATGAAGGAAAGGTTTTCATTGATGGAAATCAAGTGAACCAGGCGAATAGAAAATGTATTATGCTTTTTCAAAATTACGGACTTTTACCATGGAGATCTGTTTTGAATAATGTAGAGCTTGGGTTAGAAGGCGAGAAAATGGGGGTTAAGGAGCGGAAGGAGAGAGCTCGCGCATATTTGAATCTGGTCGGTTTAGGGGATAAAGTTGATCTTTTTCCACATGAAATTTCAGGGGGGATGCAGCAAAGGGTTGCAATAGCACGAGCTCTTGCGATTCAGCCGGAATTGATTTTAATGGATGAGCCGTTTGGTGCTTTAGATACATTTAATCGCTATTATCTGCAGGATGAGCTTCTTCGAATTCAAGAGCAGGAGAAGACGACAATTATTCTTGTTACGCATGATATTGATGAAGCGATCTATTTATCAGACAGGGTAATAATGATGAAAGCTAACCCAGGTGAAATAAATAAAGAGTTAACGATAACACTTTCCAAGCCTAGAGATCGAAGTCATGGGGACTTCCAGCAATATCGAAAGACGATATTTGAAGAATTCCACTTTAACAGACCTGCACCTTCAATTGAGTTTAATATTTAAATTTCCTAGATAAAGAGGAGGGATATGATGAAAAGTTATAAAAAGCTTTTATCCTTATTGATCATTTCGTTGCTTGCGGTGAGCTTAGCTGCTTGTGGGTCTAACCCATCATCAGCAGGGAAATCCGTGAATGAGGAAAAGCGAGTAGTGAAAATTGGCTATTTGCCGATTACTCATGCGGTTCCTTTGTACTTAGAAAATGAACAGGATTCGTTTAAAAACTTTAGATTGGAGCTTGTTAAGTTTGGTTCATGGCCGGAGTTAATGGATGCCCTTAATACAGGCCGTATAGATGGTGCTTCTGTACTTGTGACTCTTGCTTTGAAGGCAAAGGAGCAAGGAATTGATTTAAAAGCAGTGGCGCTTGGTCATAGAGATGGAAATGTTTTGGTTGCGGCAAATGATATTAATAGTGTTGAAGATTTGAAGGGGAAAAACTTTGCAATCCCTCATAAGTTTTCTACTCATAATATTTTGCTCTATCAAATGCTTAAACAGGCAGGGCTGAAGTATGAGGATGTAAAGGCTATTGAATTGCCGCCTGCGGAAATGCCGGCAGCCCTTTCTGAAGGGAGAATTTCAGGATATGTAGTTGCTGAACCGTTTGGGGCAGTCTCGGTAGCTATTAACAAAGGAAAGGTTCTTTATCAGGATACGGATATTTGGAAGGATTCAATTGATTGCGCGCTCGTTTTAAGAAATGACTTTATCCAAAAAGAAAATGAAGTGGCCCAGGAATTTGTTAATGAGTATGTCAAAGCAGGCGAATTAGCCGAGAAAAAAGACGACCATACGCTGACGGCTTCTTCTAAATATATGAAGGTTGATAAAGAGGTGATGGATCTTTCATTTCAATGGATTTCTTACGATGATTTAAGAGTAAATCAAAGCAGCCACGATCAATTAACAAAAACTTTAGTGGAAATGGGCTTATCAGAAAATCCGCCTTCCTATGAGGAGTTTGTTGATAATTCATTATTTGATAAGGCGAAGTGATGAAATGGGAAGTGTAAAAAAACTATCAAATGTCATAGCTGGTTTTGTACTACTGATCGCCGCCTGGCAAATAACGATTATTATTGGAAATTATGATGAAGCCCTGCTGCCGCCGCCTCTTAAAGTATGGGAGGGAATTGTGTCGCTCATAAAGGACGGTTCATTCTTCGTCCATCTGCAAGTAAGTTTGATGAGGTTTTTAATTGGTTATTTATCGGCAGTAATTATTGCTGTCATTTTGGGGCTCATCTTTGGAAGGGTTCTAGCGCTATGGAATATCCTTGATCCGGTTGTGCAGGTTTTAAGGCCTGTTTCACCAATAGCGTGGTCGCCTTTTATTGTATTGTGGTTCGGGATTGGTGATATTCCCGCTATCGTCATTATTTTCATTGCTGCATTCTTCCCTGTCTTGCTATCAACTGTTTCAGCGGTAAGGAAAGTAGATCCAATCTATCTGAAAGTAGCTCAGAACTTTGAAATAAGGAAATCACATTTACTTGTAAAAATAATTCTTCCTGCCGCGTTTCCTTTCATTGCAAATGGCTTGCACATTGCCTTAGGAACTGCCTGGATATTCCTAGTCGCTGGAGAAATGGTGGGAGCGCAGTCGGGGTTAGGCTATTTAATAGTAGATGCAAGAAATTCAATGAACTTAGATTTAGTGTTGGCCGGTATTATTTTTATTGGGGTTTGCGGGCTTTTGCTTGATAAGGCAATTGGTTTGTTTGAGAAATGGGTAGATAGGCAATGGGGAAGAGCAAACCAATAGCATATTAGGTTATTTAACTTAGAATTTATTAATTATATCTTTGAGGAGGAAAAGAACATGGCTTTATATCTTGTTGAATCTATTTTGAATCAGGCAGTAAATACAAAGGAAGCTTTTGAAGATAAAGTTTCTGAGGTACAGGAATCAGTTAGCGGAAAAAATACGAGTTTAATTGAAGTTCAAGTTTCAAAAGAGTTTTCAAGAGCTTTCTTCATTTTTGAAGGAGAAGACCGCAATGCGATTACTGATAGTTTAAGAGAATTAGGAATATCCGTTGCTCTTATTAAGCCGGTGCGTCTAGTTGGCCAGGAATTAGCAAAGGTTAAGGAGCAGAAGGAAAAAGTAAATTATTTAGTTGAGTGGAATCTCCCGGAAAACTTAACTATGGAGCAATATCTAGATAGGAAGACAACAAATTCCGTTCATTATGCAGAGGTTCCCGAGGTTTCTTTTTCCAGAACTTATGTATGCGAAGATATGACGAAGTGCCTGTGCTTCTATGATGCACCAGATGAAGGAACAGTAAAAAAAGCACGTCGAGCGGTTAAAGCGCCGATTGATACAATCACTGAGCTTTCATAAAAATGAAAGGGAAACCTCCTTTATGGAGGTTTTCTTAATAAAGGGTGAAATTCCTGGCTTGATTTTTCTAAAGAAAGGGGAAGGCCGCTAATATGAATTTTGAAAGTTTGCTGCAAACACAACTGAAACCGCTAGTCAGAAAGATAGATTCAGAAGCCTACTACCCGGAAGATTTTCTAAAGGCTATTGGCAAAGAGGGGCTGCTTAGTTCGAAGGATTTGCCGAAGGGAGAGTGTCTATCGCGAGAAGTTCATTTATTAAAAGAAACGGCAAAGGTATGTATGACGACAGCTTTTAATTTATGGTGTCATTTAGCTTCTTTAACTTATATTCGACACACTGATAATCCATTTTTGAAAAATGAGCTTCTTCCTAAGCTTGAAAACGGAGAATTATTAGGCGGCACTGGCTTATCGAATCCGATGAAATATTATGCAGGTCTTGAGTCTTTGCATTTAAAGGCAAAGAAGTCTCAAAATGGGTATATAATTTCGGGGAATTTACCCGCTGTTTCTAACTTAGGGAAAGATCACTGGTTTGGAATTATTGCTGAAGTAGATGAACACAAACGAATTATGGCTTTCGTCCCGTGCTCAGCTGAAGGATTAACTCTAAAGGAAAAAATAGAGTACATGGGAGTAAACGGAAGTGCCACTTATTCCTGTGCATTTAACGAAGTAAGGATACGAGAAGAGTGGATAATTGCTGAACAGGCAGATGAATTTATCCTTAATATTCGTCCGGCTTTTGTGCTGTATCAAATTCCACTGGGATTAGGAGTTACAGAGGCGTCGATTAAGTCTATTCAAAAGGTTTGCAACAAGCAGAGTGGGTGCAATCAGTATTTAGATATTCAAACAGATGAACTGCAAGTGACTTTAAATGAAATTGCTGGAAAAACAATCCAGATTGCTGAAAGCTACAATCTTTCTGAGAAATGGAACGAGTTACTGCAGCTAAGACTAGATACTGTGAATCTAACGCTAAAAGCTGTACATGGATGTATGCTTCATCAAGGTGGAGCGGGATACTTGAAAAATAGCGATCCAGCAAGAAGACTCAGAGAATCCTATTTCCTAGTTAATTTAACTCCGACAGTTAAGCACCTGCAAAAGATGATTCAGAAGAATATCACTTACCCTCTTTAAATTTATTTAAACGAGAGATAATTCGGTTGTAAAACCGAGTAATCAAATTTGAATTGCAGAAATGTGGGAGGAGGGAAAAGGGTCCTGATAATAATTCTGGTAAAACAGTCATAAAACCCCCTGATGATTCGAATTACTATTGAGTAATTCGAATTTCTATATAGAGAGATATGGGGGAAATGAAAGATTGATCACAATTACAACCAAGCGTAAACAGAGAATTGCTGAGGTTCGCAAGCAAAGAATGAAGGCTCGTAATAAAAAAGTAGTTATAACTACTGCTGCTGGAGCTATTACAGCTATTATCTTATTAAATGGCAAAGCAGAAGCACATAGCTCAGCCTATACAGTTAAACCGAAAGATAATTTATACAATCTTTCTAAAAAATATCAGGTGAGTGTTAAACAGTTAATAGAAGTAAATGGTCTAGATACAGAAAAAATTACTGTGGGCCAGCGCCTTCTTTTACCTAATAAACATACCGCAGAGGGGGCTGTTTCATATACGGTCCAAAAAGGGGATACGATATATTCTCTCGCTAAGCAGTATGAAACATCTATTCATGATTTAAAAAAGAAAAACAATATGAGTTCCGACAAAATAATTGTTGGGGAAAAACTCTTATTGCCAACAGAAACTAGTAGCAATGTGGAAAGTATCTATACGGCTGTACCAGGAGATACGTTATGGGGAATTGCTAAACGCTTCGGTGTAACAGCTAAAGAACTTGCTGATGCAAATGGGCTTAGTAAGGAAATGATTCTAATTGGCCAGAAACTGAATATACCTGGGGCTGTACAAATTGCAGAAGCAGAAGTGGTTGGAGCAGCTGATAGTTTTACTGTAGAATTTACGGAGCAAGGAAAACCTCTTGTACTGCAAGTGCCCTATGGAACTGCTTCAGATTATCAGAAGAAATCCGGTCAGAAAGTGCATGTTATTTATAAAAATGGATCAGTAATATTGATATATTAAAATATTGTGTGAAAAAGTATAAGTCGCTCTTTATTAAGAAGAGCGGCTTTTATAGTATTCTTCTTTCTTCATAAACGTTGAGGAAATCATATTCTATAAGAGTGTTTTTTACTTTATAAAATAATTTCAATATAATTGTTGACTTATAGAGAATATGATTGTAATATAAAAGTCTCGCTACGAAATACAGGCGAGAAGATAAAAAGAATCTTCATATAACAATTTAAGTGTTGACAAAAACAAATGAGATTGTTATTATGAAAATCTGTCGCAAACGCGATAGAAAATTATTTCAAAAAAGTGTTTGACATCATGAAGATAAGCTGATATAGTATTTACTTGTCAGCAACATTAGTTCCTTGAAAACTGAACGAACAAAAACGTCAACGTTTTAGTCTTTTTATCAAAAAGACATTATGAGCTAATCAACTCAACTTTATTGGAGAGTTTGATCC
>NZ_LMAS01000012.1 GCF_001509555.1 Bacillus sp. FJAT-29937
TGTTTTTTCCAAAGAGATCCTCCTCCGAATCATTTATGAGGAGATTATCTCATAATATATTTTCCGTTAAAATGTGGGTATAGTTTGACGCTTACGCCTATCAAAGGTATGGGAATAAGGGGACACTAATTAATCTAGTAAAAAATGGTGTTTTAAAAAAAGCTTAGCCTTCAAAAAAATCCCCTGGTTAGGATTCCAGGGGATTTAAGCATTCCAGTAAAGGATTTAATATTATCAGGCAAGCTGGAAATAAGATCCTTTTACATAAATGTGAAATGTAATCTCAATTGACTACATACCGTGATGGCCCTTTAAAGACCTCTCTGACATGCCATCCAATAAATGAATCATTCGGAACATAGTAATGTTGAACAGGATTGTGTACTGATTGCCCATGATATTTCATGACCCATTCGTCAAAACCATCACCGCCATTTGCATATTCGGAGACTAGGAATTTTCTTTCGTGGTTTATTGTAAAAATACCACGATCGAATAGCTTATGATGCAAAGAACAAAGTGCAATACCATTCTCTTCTGTATCTGGTCCGCCAGCCTGGTGCCACTTAATATGAGCTGCCTCTATCCCCACTAATTGATTCCCTAATCGTACATTGAAACCACAAACTGCACACCGGTATTCATAAGCTTTGAGCACTCGTTCTCTGAACTTAGGATCTCGACTGCTTTTTTTCCCAATCGTAAAATCTAGCCCAATAGCATCAAGAATGTCTTCATGCAAGGTTTCCGGGAAGTGAGCATAAAGGACTGTTTCAGCCACTTCCCTTTGTAACTGTATATCATTTTTTAATAGATTATATATCTCTGTTTTAAAGCCTGCAGAAATTTGATTATCGATTAGTTGTTTATTCGTGAATTTACTTGTATTTATTGGCTCTGAGAGGTCCCAAATACCATCATTTACTAATCTCACAAATGGCTGTTCCGGATGATAAGAACTTCTAAGAGGACCAAATTCTACTAATAGCTCCTTTAATTTTTCTCTCGCTTTATTATATGGGATAAGACGGTGACTCTCTTTTTGCAAATCCCCAATTGCATACAAAATCAAGAGAGGTTTATGTGGAGCACGTTGATCTCCTTTTTTCCAAATCGATAATTGATTTAATCGATTAATTAATTCATTCCGATCCATTTTCACCACGCCCCTCCCCTTTACAACAGAAGGAATATTCATACTAACTAGTCTTTTCTCCGGACTTCTTAACAGCCTGTCGTTCCATATTAATATCATCAAAATATTTCGTATACTCCGATTCTCCGGAATAGGATAGGCAAAGGTATTCTTTCGCCCTTGTCATTCCAATATATAACAAAGATGCTTCCCGCTCTTTATCATCTTCTAAAGCAAACGGCATGTTATCTATATTCACAATAAAAACTGCCTGAAAATCTAAGCCTTTGCTGCTGTCAATTGTGCTAATTTTCACGGAATCTTCTTCTCGTTCAAACCTCCGCTTGGTCTCACTATTTTCAGTTAGCCAGTAATACCTAATACCCTCCTGATCAAGGGCTCGCTTTAACACATCGATGTAATTCATCTGGTATGTCTTTTTCACCCGATAAAGAATCAGCATTTCAGAAAAAGGAACTTTGTATTGCTCATGCAGCTTTTGAATTTGCCGTACAACAATTTTTGCCTCTTTAAAAAAACTGTCAGTTTTAACAATGGCTGGTTCTACACCTTTTCTTCTAGTACTTTGAGGTGCAATGACTTCCCCTTCGTACTCCTTACTAACGACCTTATTTTTAAGAGCAGAATGCTTTTGATAAAAATCCCAAGCAAATTTCACAATCTGAGCTGTGTTACGATAATTAATGCTTAATACCTTAGATCTTCCTTGAAAGCTCAGCCCCGTGTCCTGCACATAACTGCGTTTCCGCTTGTATATGGTTTGTGCCCTATCCTCAACCAATAAGAGGGATTTTGTATCTGGATTCAGCAATTGACTAACAAGACCAAACCAATCTCCTTGGAAGTCCTGGCCCTCATCTATTAATATAGCATCATACATCGGTAAAATAGCTTGCCCGATTTCAAGTTTTTCAATCATGGATGGGATAGCATCCTCTGTGATCCTTAAATCATTCTTTAGCCATGCGTGGAAATTACGGACTTCTATATTATGTATTTTTGAGTGTACTTCTTGTTCTACCGCTGAAAAATCAAAATCAAATAGGTTATCAGGCTCATTCATCATATGATGAATCATTTGCTCAATACTTCGGGCAAGAGAAATATTATAGCATAATATTAAAATCTTCCAATCCGGATGATCCTTTGCCAGCATCTTTGCCCGACTGGCAAGTATCAATGTTTTTCCGCTTCCAGCCACTCCGCGAATCAGACGATTTTTATCCCCAATTTGCTTTGCCAGCATTTCTTGATGAAGGTCCATTGCCTTAATATCATGCAATGACAAAAGCAACTGGTCTTGGTATGGAACTGGTTGCCTAAACTCAGCACTAATACGTACCTCCGGAAATAAGTGGTAGCGGATTGCATCCAGTTCTTCCTTCCCTAATGGGGTGCGTAAACGATAAGGGACAATGAACATATTACAGATTTTATCAAATAAATTTTCTTCTGAAAAAGCTTCCTTGTCTGGATCAATCTCATCCCGGGTTAAACAAAGGGACGGCTCAACCACTGAATACAGCCCGTTTTCAATAAAGTCTTTCTGATAAAGCCGAGTGAACACCGTCCCAAACCCATAAGGGAACTTTAGCTGGAATTGATACTTCCCTTCTAGTTGAACCAGAGTTCGATCTTTCTTCAATGCATCTACGATATGGAACGTATTCTCGCGAGCTTGCTTTAATGGACTTTTCGTTTTCGTCTGTTCCCCTGAAGAAGTAATCAGGGTCCATTCATCTTGATTTATTTGAAACAATGTATTCTTTGTATAATCTTTTACTTCCAATACTAATAACCCGAGATCAGGGCCAATAATCACAAAATCCGGCCGCTTCCCATGTATCTCAGGCTCATAATACACAATATAGTCATCAGGCAAATATGTCTTCAACGTTCGAAATAGCAGCCTCTCACCGGCCGTTGCAGTCGAACGAATCGATTCAGGAATTGTAAAAGCCACTCTACCCACTCACAATCTGAGGTTTTCTTACATTATACTACAAAAGGAGGGGGAATTTTACAAATATTGGACTAAGAATAACTTTTTTAGGCCACCCATAAAGTTAATTATTGATTATAAAGTTAATTTACTAGAATTAGTCCAGTCCAGATTACCGATGTGCAGCAGGTAAAAGCGCGCGATCTTGCTGAACCTCTTGGAACAATCTACACTGTCTGAGAAGAGTTGCCGTTCACGTAAGGGAACGCATTGGCCCAGCGTGGTAATTTTGCTTTCAAGCAGTCAAGAATTTTCGTGTTCATAGCGCGGAAGATTTCACTGATCACTTCATGCATATTCGAGGCATACGCGCGCTCATCTGCTCCATAGTGTCACTGAACAGATTTTTCCCGCTGAGAATTCCGGTGTTCTCTGCAAAGGAGCAAAAGATCAGCCGCTCCATGAAGTGGTTGATCTCGTGGTGCCGTTCGTCCGTACCCTATTGTGGGTTGCCTTTCAATAGCTCGACTAGAGCCTGTTCAACCGGCTCGTACCCGGATATCGAAAAAACTGTCGCGTACCTGCTTAACGGTCGTGATCCCGGCTAGCGGCAAGAAAAAGCCAAAGAAATCTGGGAAATCCTGATAGACACATGTGACATCTCGCCGGAATCCAGCTCCTCGGCCTCAAAGTAATTAGAAGTCTAACTTGGTTGCTCCACTTATCAAGACAGTCACGGCGGATCTAATACTGAGTTTTGTCATTATGCGGTTTTCCAACATCATTAACTTGATAGCATAAAAACTGACTTTTTTACATTGGAGGTTCTTTATTCACTGAGAGCAATCCTTGCTAAATCACCAATCTTAATAACTTTCTCTCCGGTTTTTCTACCAGTGATTTCGGACTTATCAACATTAATTTTTTCTACTATAGTCCTTGTTTCCGTAGTTCCACCCAAACCGTTGGTAGCAATACTACTAAAGGCTCTTTGCATTGCAGATGGATGAAATATTTTTTCTGTTATTATCTTTTTACACACCGCAAAATTTGAATATATTTCTGTAACTTCTAATTTTTCTTTTATAAAATCTAGTGTTCCAAGCTTTTCATCTTCATTAAATGGGTCTATTATTTCATCACCTTCTAAAAATATCTCAATATTATCCCCTAAAGAAATATCATCATTAATTCCTCCGTTAATCACTAGACTATATTCATCAATTATCTTTATAACTTTGAACGTTATATAACTGCTCATCAAATTCCCTCTTTTCTTTATTAATAATTTCTATGGTTCTCTTTTTTACACTTCCTGCTTCATCTCTCATTTCTTGGTGTTTTTGTCCTCTGTAGGAGTTTTTTACATACCCTTCGTACTCAGTTATCAATGTACCTAATTCCACTAAATCGTGATTAATAAATAGCTCTCTTTTATGTACAAACTTATCATAATTTACTATTTTATTATCTAGGCGGACTTTTTCATGGTTTAATTTATCTAATTCATAATTTAAGGTACCACTATTAGATTGTTCCTTGTTAAGTTTGATTTGTAAAAATATTGCTAGCCCAATAAAATAAAGTACGGTTATGGATAAGGGGACTATGATCTTAAGAGGGTATGCTAATGAGGGAATAAAGTAACTTAATATAGTTAAAACCCCCGGCAATATTGTAAAAATGAATACTACTGTTATAAGCTTCAATTAAGGACACCTCCTCTTACATTAAACTGCTGAGTTGGCCAGTTACAAATTTAACCAAATAATACCAGATAAAGACGGCTTACCTTTAATTTGTTTTCGAATCTCCCCTACTATTTTACTAGATTCAACAAATTGGACCAACAAAAAGTACCAGAACTCACCATTAGATGCTAATCCTGGTACTTATTAGTTACTAATTTTTACACTAATGACTTTAAAATTCTAAATACTCCCGCTGGATTTTTCTCTAATTCATCAATTAATACTACCTTTCTAACAGTAGCCTTAACAAAAACAATTTCTCTTTCGTCTAAGTCCATTTTTACACTTATATCTTTTATCTTATACTCCTTCACTCGCGTTGCTTGATCAATATTTATCTCATCTAAGTCTAGCTTTATTTGATCAGACACCCTTCTAAGCATACGCCATAAAGTTAATTCTTCCTTGGACTTCATAAATAATTCAGGGAGTTCTCTAGATTCTTTTAATTGATTAAATGTCGTCATTATGTAATTCGAAATACCGTAATTTACAGGCTTAATAACAGGATTAAGATTGATCCAGAAATCAACCTTTAACATTATTAGTTCCAACTCATTAATTCTGATTGGATTAATTTCCTCTACCTTACCGTAAATCAACACACCGTTTTCTCTCTCAATTCCTTTTTTTACGTACAATGCGACATATTTGGCTTTCTGCCAGCCTTTTTTCAGATTTTCAACAGGTATTAAATAACATCTATCTCTGACAAAACGATCAAAGTCTTCACGATTTGATACAAGTCCCACAAAAACAAATTCATGCATATTTGATTTCCAATCCTCCAAGGTTCCTCGTGGGAGAATCCCTTCCTTTTGGATTTCCTCTGGACTTTTATCGATTAAATTTTCCACAAATCGCTCGACTAGAGTAGTCGCATTCGGTAGAAATGGTATTCCACCAATGTTTACTTTTTCAATGCTGTTATAGAATTGATGATTCTGATATGTTTGTTCATCATACCAAGGAAACAATACATAGGCTCCAAAGGCAGTTCGTGCATAAGGACCATCATTGGAAGATACGATGGAATCCCTATACCTGTGCATAGTGTTGATATCGTCCTCCATTGGTCCAGGACTTTGATATTGTTTTCGATAGTAACTATCTTCCTGTGCGTAGTCTATTCGATATTTTGCATCAAAAATAAATTTATAGCTATAATCCTTCCCCTTCTTCTTAATACTAAGCATTGTATCAGGTCTCTGTGAAACAGTTGGCATTGGCCCTTCATATTTCTGATAAGTCAATACAATTTTCTCATTCGTAATTGGATGTTTATACACCCTAGTCGCTTTTTTATTAGCCACTAAATTTATATATAAGCCATCTCTGTTGACTTGAATAATGTCCTGACTCATAAGCGTGTACTTTCGCCCAAGTATTTGTCCAAGCTTAAGAAATGTCCAATACTCGTATAAAACAGCCACATCTTTTACGGACATTTTATAGATTTTCCCCTGTAGAATTAATCCTTTTGAAACCGTTAGAAATATTTGAAAAGCATCTCTGTACCCAGGGGCCATTTGAAGGACAAGGCTCATTATCGAACGGTCAAGCATCCCGATCGTATTCCAAAAAGGATTTTTCAAACGTAGTTGAAATTGATAAATCATCTTTTCAATTTTCTCAACTAAATCTTGATCTGGTTCTTTTAAAGATCGTTTCATGGAATAGTTAACAGATTCTAATAAATCTTGAAGCTTATGAATTAATCTTTCCATCATCCATTTCACGTATCTATTTTCAAGAGTATCATATGTAAGTTCCTTCTTAATTCGCAATCCTTCCATCGGCATCAGACATTTGCTATAAACTGGGATACCTCTTTCTACCTCTACAAATACATTTGAGCGTTTCCGTAAATAACTTCTGCTGGTCGAATCAAGCTTTCTTAATTGATCTCCTCTAGCCTTTTCGTAAGTGCTATGCAGCTTATGATGAGGCTGCTGTTCAATCCGGATAATCGCTTGAAGAAAATGGTGAAAATGTTCACTTATTAAGCGAAAGAACTCAGATCTTGAAGGTTTACCCTCAAGTTTTAAACGAGCTCCTAAATAGGTTTTCCGAATAAAATGGTAAGCTAGATTGTATATCTCATCATTGACTTCATCTAATAACCTATTATAATCGTTTTTATAATCCAGCTTTGATGGAAAAACTTCAAGTGTCACTTCTAAAATAGGCTCACCTTCTCTTCGTATTTCAAAAGTAGTAAAACCAACTTCATTTTGGAATTGAAGGTTTCCCATCAATACTGCTTGTCCGCCAATTTTCACAGACGAGATTGCTTGTCTTAATAGCGGATGCTCATGATAAAAGGATAAATCCTGCTCTTCTTTAGGAACCACGATCAGCTGGTACATCCCATTTTCAAAGAAGATTGGTCTTAGGTCTTTTGGATTTACAAGTTTATTCTGATTAATATCATAAACTTTTACCTCTTGAACATCGTCACCATCATAAGAAAATTTCATGATATCGTGAAAATCCATGCTGCGGTATTGTTTTAATCCCTCGTACCGTTCATGGTACGGTTTTCCCTTAAGGATTAGCGAAAGATTCGCTGTTTCAATCTGTACTAATTCAACATCCTCACGAGATCCAGAAGGAAGTGAAGCCATCCTCCAACCTCCTTAGCATTTCCGCTACCTTTTTTGTGCTTTGAGGATACAATGTAGTACCTGATAAATCAAGATCAGCTATGTCAACACTATCCTCATACTGTTTATTGGTAAAGAGTTGAAACAATTTCCTTAGTAATTCATCCACCCGAGAATCACTGCCAGAAATTCGCGGCAAGATTTTTTGCAGAATACAATGATCTAGTGCTTCATCGAACTTCATTAAATCATTTTCTTCTGCATAAGCCATGTAAAAACAGATTTCATCACGAACGCGATAACCGAAATGAGCATTTATCAACTGAAGTAATTCATTCATTTTTACTAGTTCAAGAGTTACCCTTTCCACTAAATCTTGCTTCTGCCGATAAACGTCTTTTAAATGAAGATACTTTGCCGCTAAGGAAGCTTGTCCTACAACAACAGGTTCCACTTGCTCAAGTTCATGTAAAAAGGTAAGATTTCCAAGGTCAACTCGGTTAAATTCAATTGTATTCGCTCGATCCAAAACCTTTTTACTAAAAGGATGTGTTGTCTCGTCCATATTAACGGTCCCAATGACATAAAGGTTATTCGGTAGCTTTAGATTCACACCCGCCGTCTCTTCGGTTAATAAATACGTAGAAACGATCTTGCCTTCCTTCCACTTTCGACTTTCCATCACGGAAAGAATATCACTAAAATAATATTCCACTCTAGCCAAATTCATTTCATCCAATAATACAAAATGAGGCAATTTAGGATGGTCCAGCGCCCTTTTGATCACCTTCGTCAGAGGTCCTTCTCTAAACTCTCCTTTTATATCAACATACCCAAGTAAATCTGAACCATCATTCCAGTCTGGACGGATAGGAATCAAGGCGAATTGACCGTTTTCCTCAGTTGCACCCAAACTTTCAGCAAACCATTGAACCATTTTAGTTTTACCTGTACCCGATATACCAGAAAGTATTACAAACGGTTTGGTTTTTAAAGAAAGGAAAAGGTTTATAACCTCTTCTTTTTTGAAGAAAAAGCCTTTGGATCTTATGTAACCATAGATGTGATCGATAAGCTTCTTATTGGATAAATATGTTTGGGGAATTTCTTTAATATTTTTCTGCTCTTTACTTGTTTCATATTCTTCCAATTTCAACCTAACCTCCGAGGGAAATCTATAATTAAATAATTTGTATAAATTCTTTGCAAATTCCTCAGTCAATCCAAAGAAATACCCTTGTTTAAGATCCCCATTTACATCGAAAGGACCGCTTTCCTTTAATCTCCACTCCTCAGGGATTTCTTCTTTTCTAATGGTTGGTTCTAATTGAAAATATGACAATGCCAACAAATATCCATCTTCTTGCCAAGCATCACTAGTAATTGCTATTGGTTTTGGTGCTTTAACAGCAGTATTCTTTACAACCCCGATGGACCTTAGCTCCCTTGCGGAATAACAGAATACAATATCCCCTATTACAGGTTCCAAAAGTCTTACATGATGTGGAAGAGGTATTCCTTGTTTAGATTTTTGGGGAGCCCATAGATAACTACCACTTTTTTCTTGTTTATAGGTTTGACCCTGATTCACCCACCAAAATGATGGTCTGGACAGCTGTTTCTGTTTTGATAAAAGCTTTACTTTATATATAAATGGGTTTTCGGTCTGATAAAAGTCAATATACTCCGACATTTCTTCAGGAGTATGTACTGGTTTTTTTGACTTTTCTTCACGATTTTCGCTTAAATATTGATAACTTGTATCAAAAACTCCCTTTAATAATTCTTTTAAAGAACTATTCTGATCATATCGGAGTTGTAGTGATCCTGTATTCGAATCTTTACGCTTAAAATTTATCAAATTGACTTTATATATTTGCTCATTAATAATTAATTCTATTGAAACTTTTTCACCAATATTTAAATAATGGTTAGCATTCGCAATAGCAAAATCCTGATGAAACTCAAATGGTATTTGAGTTCCATATTCAAAAATAGACCAATCTACCTTTTTTCTTGCTATTAAATTTGATACTTGAGGTTTTGACCAACTTCGGACTTCTTTAATCATTTTTCCACCAACTATTTTTGTTTTCTATTTTTAAGTTCTATCAATTTCAATTATTATCTCTACTTAGAACGCACATAATAACCTCAGTACGTCTTTGCTTTGCTTCAACCTTCTCCTCCAATTCCCAACTAAGACTTAAAAAAAATTTCTTAAATATTCTATTTACATAAATTAAATCTTTTGCATAAAATTATTTATTGCCATCAACTCTTCTTAAACATGAATAATTGAGAGCTTGTAGGTTTATAGGAAAATCATATCATATGGTTAATAGATTTTAGAAGACATACTATTAATGATTGTTTACATTATTTCTAATTAACCTAAATCTCCCACGTGAAACTTTTTCTAGAATCCTAAACTCCTCTTTTGTATTAGAAGTAGAATTTCCACCTAGGGATTCAGGTACCATATCCGCCAATGCTGTTCCAATATCTTTCCATCTATTTGGATATTCTTTTTCTACCCAATTTGCCACCTTTTCGATAGTTCCTTCTCCTCCTAAACTATTTAGGGCTAAAATGATTGCTTCATTAAGATTCACTTAGTATTCAATCTTTCTTAGTAATTATTTTTCATAGAATTTTATTAATCAACCTTGTGTAAATTTTTGAATTACTGTCATATATTCCCTATTACTATAATACCATTTGGTAAGTAAACAAGGGGGTGTTTGTTTGTTAAAGAAAACAAGCAAGTATTTTTTATTGTTTCTCTGTGCCAGTATTCTCCTTATAGGCTGCGGAAGACCCGCTGCTGAGCCAGCAAAAGTAGATACTCCAACATCTGATACACCTAAAAGCTCTGATGTAATCGAAGTTAGCTTTGGCCATGGATTTATGCCAGAAACCCCACACCATCAATCGGCATTAAAGTTTAAGGAGATGGTGGAGGAAAAATCTGATGGGAAATTGGTTGTTAATATTTTTCCTTCCGATCAACTTGGGAGTGCACGAGAACAGTTTGAAGGATTACAAATTGGCACTCAGCAAGTAGCTCTTTTACCTACTGCGAGGATTAGCGGATTTGTCCCTGAATTGCAGCTTTTTGATCTTCCATTCTTATTTCCAAGTCGAGAGAAAGCCTATGAGCTCATGGATGGAGATGTTGGGAAAGAACTGCTAGGAAAGCTTACCGCACAAAAGGTTAAAGGTGTTGCATTCTATGAGGATGGTTTTAAACATTTTACCGCTAATTCTAAAATAGAAGGGTTAAAAGATTTTAACGGACTAAAGTTTCGTACAATGGAAAGTCCAATTATTATGGAGCAATTTAAAAAGTTAGGGGCTAACCCCACTCCAATAGACTTTACGGAACTATACAATTCTCTCCAGCAAGGTGTAGTGGATGGACAAGAAAATCCACTTGTAACAATTAAGAACATGAAATTCTATGAGGTTCAGGATTATGTGATTCTAAGCGGTCATGGATATTTAGGCCATGTTTTGATGTTTAGTCAGGCTTGGTTTGATTCCTTACCTAATGAATTGCAACAAATTTTAGAAGAGACTGGTAAAGAGTTAGCAGCGTGGCAAAGGGCTGAAGTACAAAAAGAGGAATCTCAATACTTAGAGGAAATAAAAAAACACGGTACTGAGGTTATTGAATTATCAGAAGTTAGTAAAGCCGAACTTAGAGATGCAACTAAGTCAGTTCATGAATTATATAAAGCTGAATTCGGATCAGATTTATTAGATAAGGTACATTCTTCAATAGGGAACTAATACAAATAAGGGGTGTTGGATATCTATCCATCATCCCTCCTTCGCATAAAAGGAGATGATAAATTTGGCCTCACTATCAGAATGGGGAAAGAAAATTCAAGAATGGTTTATTGGAGTGGGATTATTAATTATTGCTCTCATTCTATTTATAAACGTAATTCTGAGATACCTTTTTGGATCATCTATCGAATGGGCTGAAGAATTTACTCGCTACGGTATAGTTTGGATCACTTTTATCGGTGCTAGCGTCTGTATTTATAAAGGTGCTCACTTGGGTATAGATTCCTTATTGTCAATGCTTTCTGAAAAAGGGGCTCGTTTCATGAGTTCCATTGTTCTTGTCATCTGCGTCATTTTTTCAATTATCTTTGTTGTATTATCACTTACGATTACTTTAAAAGTAGCTGAAACTGGTCAAGTTAGCTCTACAATTGGGGTGCCTATTTATATGATCTATGGGGTCATGCCATTTAGCGGAATTTTAATGGCCATTAATTATGGGGCTCAGTTATGGAATATGGTACGTAAAAAGGGGAAACTATTATGATTGTTACTCTCTTTGTTGTCTTATTCGTTTTACTTTTGACTAGTGCCCCTATCTATATTGCATTATCACTTGCATCCGTCATAGCACTCTACTTTTTTACTACCCTGCCAATGGAAGTCATTCCCCAAAGAATGTATGCAGGAATTGATAAATTCTCCCTTATGGCCATCCCCTTTTTCATACTTGCAGCTAATGTTATGCAAACTGGAGGGATATCTGCACGCATATTAAGGCTTGCTAATGCACTTGTTGGGCATCTACGAGGTGGACTTGCTATTTCTGTTGTCGTTGCAAGTATGTTTTTTGGAGCAGTTTCTGGGTCTAGCCCAGCTACGGTGGTAGCAATTGGCGGATTAATGCTACCAGCCCTAATGAAAGCTGGTTATCATGAGAAGTTCTCAACTGGGCTGATTACTTCAACTTCTGCAGTTGCCGTTATTATTCCTCCGAGTATTGGGTTAATTGTATATGGGGCGGTAACTGGGACATCTGTAGGAGATCTATTTATCGCAGGAATTTTGCCCGGAATCCTCTACGGATTAATTTTTATCGTTTATAGTTACTACTATGCTAGGAAAAATCAAATTCCAGTTAACGAAACAGCCTCGAAAAACGAATTATTTTCGGCATTTAAGAATGCAATATGGGCTCTAGGTATTCCTGTAGTTATAGTCGTTGGCATTTACGGTGGAATTTTTACACCAACCGAATCTGCTGCCGTTGCATCCATTTATGCCATTTTTATTTCTCTATTCGTATATAAAGAACTTGATTTTAAAGGGTTAATGCGTGCATCTATCGAATCAGGAGTAGGAACCGCACAAATTATGATACTTCTGGCTTCTGCTTCGATCTTTGCTTGGTTATTAACAAGGTTCCAGGTGCCACAAGGTTTAGCGGAATTAATGGTTTCTATTAGTGATTCAAAGATTGCCATATTGTTGATGATGAATCTAATTATGCTAGTGGCGGGAATGTTTATCGATTCAGCTTCTTTTACAATTATCTTAGCTCCACTATTTTTACCTATAGCTCTTCATTTCGGCATAAATCCAGTACATTTAGGTGTGATTATGATTCTAAACGGAGCTATTGGAATGTTTACACCTCCGTTCGGCCTAAATCTTTTTGTAGCCTCGGGGATTTCCAAAGTACCTGTAGCTAGAATTATTTCTGGGGTTATTCCGTTTATTCTACTTTCACTAATCACACTTTTATTAGTTACTTATATCGAGGAGATTACGATGTTTTTACCGAGCATTTTAAAGTGATATATTTTTCAAAAAATGAGAGCTTGGTTAACTATTGTTCAATAGGAACCAAGCTCATATTAAATATTTATTCTCTACATCCTATTTATAACCCTTTTAATAGGATCTTTATTATATTTAGCGCTGGATTTCTGTTTCCCGTTTTTAACCATTATTGTTTGATTAATTCACGAATTTCATGTTCCGTTAATCCCGTTATCTCTGCAATGACCCCTACATTCGTACCCTTCTTAAAGAGCTTTTTGGCAATTTCCACTCTTTCTTCCTTCCGTCCCTCATGTCTTCCTTCTTCTTTCCCTTCTTTTCTCCCTCTTTCCTCTCCAATTAATTCAAATTTCCTATAAAGTTCATCGAATGGTTTTGCCATTTTAAGCACCTCCAGTATTTTTGCTTTCTCTGGTTCTTCTAAATGACTATAATTGACCGCAGCCATAGAACCGATAAGATAATATGCGATATCTTCATCTTGATACTCTGTAAGTGTTTTGTGTTCATATGCTCTTTTCGATTTTGTGCTTTGGGTGTTTTTCATCATTGGTAAGAGTATAATTTAGGTTTTTCCAAGTTCGTAAATGGTTCACCTTTTATAATTCTTTCCTTTTTAAATAAAAATAATGAAGACAGTCCCTTAGCCGAATAATTTTCTTTGGCCAGGGGGCTGCCTCTGTATTATGCCTACAATCTATTTTTAAAGTACATTCTTATTCGCCCTCGGTACCAAATACGATGGCATTTCCTCTTTCAACCGCCAGATAAAGCTCATTGGTTTATTACCGCTATGACTTACGTAATCGGCTGTTCCCAAGAAGACAAACGGTGATGTATAGCCATTCTCCTTTTTATATTCGCGTACGAATAGGGCAATTTTGTGATTATGCTTTTTGTGATGGATGTACCGCTCTGCTGTTTTACTTCCTTCACCGACCTGGCTTTGCGTTTGCCAATGCAATAAACGTTCGTTTATTGCATAATCGTCGTACAGTGTTGATGGAGAAAAGTCTTTTTCGGATTTATTTAATGTGATGAAAAAGATATCCAGCTGTTTATCCTCAAAATATTTAACCCCTTCACGATATGCCGGACTGCTTGTTTCGTTATAATAGCCTAGTGAAGCAAGCACTTGTGAGGTATTGTAGCGGCTATGAACACCTAATGGACATGGGAAATTTAAATCATGATCCAATTCCATAGTCTCTAATGATTGGTAAAGATAGGATAGTATCTCTTGTATTTCTTCCTTCATTTCGGGGACAGACAGAAATTGTCTAATCCCCTCCTGCATTGTGCGAAAACCTTCTTTAGCGGGATGAGCCTTGTAAAACGAATAATAGAATATGGCTTCCATTAGTCGATCTTCTTCATTTTGAACTACTTGATTTCCAATATAAGTCAGTAAGAATTGTAGAAGCTTTGGCGAATTAAAGTGAAACAAATTAGGCAGCCTTTTCATGAACGTTTTCTCTAATTCACTTTGAAAGTCTTCTGCTAGCCCTGCTTCCACGAGCATCCTTTTAAAGCTTCGATCTCCACTTTTACCGTAAAGATCATAAATAGTAAGATGGTGAAAGTTTAGGAAGTTTGCTAGGGTTAATGACATGCCTGCATCTTCTTCAAAATATTTTATCTTGGCAACTAAGTTAGCACGAGTGTGTGAGGTAGATTTAATATTCCTCAATATATATTCCTTCGCCTGTTTTTCTAACTGAACAAAGCATCCTTTCGGTAAATGGAAGAATCCATTTTCAACATAATGGCGAACGGAATGTTTTGTTTTTCCAAGCAAGGCCCGGAACTTTTCTTCAAATGGATAGTTTTGATGTGCTTGTCCCACGTAGTCTAGTACTGTCAAGCATTCCTTGCCTTCGGAGAGCCGCAGACCACGTCCTAATTGCTGCAGAAAGACGGTTAAGCTTTCAGTTGGTCGCAAAAATAGAATCGTATTCACTTCTGGAATATCGATCCCTTCATTATAAAGGTCCACAACAAAAATGAATTTGATTTCTCCTTGGACAAGTCTAGCTTGAGCTTCTCTTCTAGTCTTTCAATCTACATTTCCATAAAGAGCGATAGAAGGAATTCCTACTTTTTCAAAAAATGCTGCCATATATTTGGCGTGCTCAATCGAAACACAGAAGCCAAGCCCTTTCACTTGATCGATATCGGTAACATATTTATAAATGCTTTTGACGATCTGACTGCTTCTGTGATCGTTGTGTGTGTAGACATTTTCTAATTCCTTAATTTCGTATCCTTTCCGACTCCATTTCAATTTTGAAAGATCGACCGAATCACTTACACAAAAGTATTGGAACGGACTTAATAGCTTTCGATTGATCGCCTCGGTTAACCTCATTTCTGCAGAAATTTTGTCATCAAAATGAGTTAGAATATCCTTGCCATCCATCCGTTCTGGAGTTGCAGTTAACCCAAGAAGAATGGTCGGCTGATAATGAGCTAATAATTTTTGATAAGAATCTGCTGCTGCGTGGTGAAATTCATCCACGATAATAAAATCATAGAAATCAGGTGTTGTTGTTTCATGTAATCTTTTACTATTAAAGCTTTGAATACTTACGAATAAGTGTTCAAGCGAGGTTGGCTGGCTGTTGCCGACTAACATATCTCCAAAATTCGGATCTTTTAAAATGGCCCGAAACGTGTCGAGACTTTGCTTTAAGATTTCCTCTCGATGTGCAACAAATAATAATTTCGCAGATTTATTCTTCAGCTTAAACCGTTTGTAATCGAATGCGGAGATGACTGTTTTTCCAACACCTGTCGCAGCAACAAGTAGGTTTTTCATACGGCCGAAAACCTCACGCTCTACCTGCAGCTTTTCTAAGATTTCTTTTTGATAAAAATAGGGTTGAATATCAAATATGAAATAACTCTCCTGATCCTCTTTAACCTTGCTCTTAGATAATGCACGCTTTAACAGTTCTTGGTCTTGTATCGACTCCGGCTGATACATTTTAAATTCATGATCATTCCAATAGCTTTCAAAAGTAGCCTCAAATTTTCGAACGATATCAAAGGAATCCTTTTCCGTCACCTTAATATTCCACTCTAGGCCGGATGTGAGTGCTGGGTTCGAGAGATTAGAAGATCCAATATATGCTGTGCTGAAGCCTGTTTCTCTATTAAAAAGATAGGCTTTTGCATGAAGCCTCGTGCGCTCCACATCATAGGAAATCTTAATCTCCGTATTTGGTAGGGCACTCACCTCTTGAATGGCCTTATAATCCGTTGCCTCCATGTATGAAGTAGTAATTACCCGGAGCTAATTATTTGGATTTGCTGTAAACGTCCGCAGTTCTTCGATAATACATCGGAGTCCACTCCATTTAATAAAAGAAACGAGCATGTCGATAGAATCAGCCGTAAGTATCTCCTTCTTCAGCTCACCAAGCATATTCGGCTCATAACTCGAACCTGTGAACAGCGAGCTTTGAGATAGTGGAGTAACAGGCCTGATCACCTCTTCATTCTGTAAGCTTCTAATTGAATTCATACGTGAATAAATAGAGGTAAGAACTTCGCCATCCTCTTCAATCCGAAGCTATCTGAATTCATCCTCATCAAGCTGCTTACTCAAAGTTGTGATAATCTCATTACAGGTTTTAATTTGGTTAATTAAAGCTTGCTTATCATCACTCTCCTGATCACGAACAAACTTCAATGCTTTTCTTGTCACTAACGAAATGTAAGAGGATAATAGCTTCCTTGCTTCCTCTACGTCGATTGCTTCTTTTCCAATATTAAAGGCACTTGAGTCAAGCTTTGCTAGCTCGTCCTTCAACTTATGATTTATGATTTCTTCATAGATTCCTTGTTTAAGCACGGACTGTTCCTCACTTATGCTTTAAGTTATAGTCTATCCAGTCATTTCCAATTACCCTCATTGTAATCCTTTGGCAAAAACTCTGCAATTTAATTTTTCGTTGGGAAAATCTTGGATAATCAAAATTTTATTCAAACGACAAGATAGCTGTTATTCATTACTTAAATTCATTTTTTCTAATTTTTCTACCGTCGGGATGTCAGCTGGCGCCCAATCCAAAGTATTTAGTTCTTTAGGCTTGGCCCACCTAATTTCCTTATGTTCAGTGAGCCATGGCTCTCCTTCCTTCAACTCGCAGGCGAATGTTGTTAAATGAACAATACCAAAATCATACTCATAAACGGTATGATCGATTTGCTCACTAATTTCAATTTGGCATTGCATTTCTTCTTTAATTTCACGTATTTATGCTTCTTGCGGTGTTTCATTGTCTTCGATCTTTCCACCGGGAAATTCCCATTTATTAGGCAGGATTTTATCGTTCCCCCTTTGAGCACACAGAATCTTGCCATTATCAATGATTACCGCACCAACAACGTATATATCCTTTTTCATAATAGCCTCCTATTTAAAACAATTCTTTATATTAAAAAGTGCACTGTCTTTTTAAAAGCAGCGCACTCAATATTTAATGGAATTAATGCATTCTCCGATATCCTCCAATTCCATTAAAATTTCATGATCAATCTTTTTATTTTTGGAATCTGCAGCAGACAACATCATTAGTCATGGCAATTGTTTCAACTTTTGTTCCTTCAGTTTACGACGATATTTTCTCCATTGTATCATGACTGACTCTTTCCCCATTTAAAACAAACATAAATCCTTGATGGCATCCTCGTCACAGTCAATAAAAGCAAGTGGCAAAATTCGCATGAGCGAAATATTTCCATTTTGCATTACCTCACCATATAAGCCATAGCCGTACGAGATATTGGCATAGGTTGCAGTTTGGATAATACCGCCACATTCAGTTGCTCTTCGACAACAAATCAATATATTTTAGTTTACTTATTGGTAAATTTAGGTTCCCTCTTTTGGATAAAGGCTTCAACGCCTTCTTTTACATCGTTCGTTTGAAATACATGACCAAAATATTCAGCTTCCGTAACTAAACCTTCATGAAGCGGTTGTTCGCAGCCAATGTCAATAGAACGTTTAGCAAAAGTAAGAGCAGGTAAAGAAAAGCTACTAATAGACTTTGCGAGTTCCAGCGCCTTTTCAAAAGATTTCCCTCTAGGAACGACGTGATTGACTAGCCCAATTTCTTTGGCTTCTTCTGCAGTTAAAGGCTCACCAGTGAAGATCATTTCTTTTGCTTTCGCTTTGCCAACTAGACGCGGAAGCCTTTGTGTGCCCCCAGCACCTGGGAATAAACCTAATTTTATTTCGGGTAGACCAATCATAATTTGTTCTTCTGCTATTCGAATATCACAGCATAAAGCCAGTTCACATCCTCCGCCTAATGCCACTCCGTTTAAGGCGACAATCGTTGGCCGTGACAAACTTTCAATTTTGTTAAGTGTTTCCTGAAGCCAAAGTGACTTTTGCTTCGCTTCCTCCATTCCTTTTCCCATCCATTCCGGGAATCCCTTAATATCTCCTCCAGCTACAAAAGCTTTATCGCCTTCACCAGTAATAATCACGGCTGTAATTTCAGAATCGCATTCAATTTCATCAATCACAAAATTCAATTGTTCTAAAACGCCAGCACTAAGTACGTTTACAGGCGGATTATCAATCACAATTTTTGCGATTTGGCTCTGCTTTGACCACGAAACTACTTGAACTTTATTCATTGGATTTCTCCTCAACTTTCTGATTAGAAAGAATTTAACTGCCATTAAGATGGTAAATACTTTAAAGAGAAGGGTTATTTAATTCACTTAGCTAAACTGATTTCGTAAAATATACTTTTGCACCTTTCCGGATGGAGTACGAGGTATTTCATCAACAAATCTTACTTCTCTAGGCTTTTTATAGCTAGCCAAGTGTTGTTTACAGAAATCAATAACATCCTCTTCTGTCAGATTTGACCCTTCTTTCTTAATAATAACAGCGCATACAGCTTCTATATATTTCGGGTCAGGAATACCAATTATAGAAACTTCCTTCACATCCTGATGACGATATATTACATCTTCAATCTCTGCTGCATAAATGTTCTCACCGCCACTTCGAATCATGTCCTTTTTTCTGCCTACAATTGATAGATAACCATCTTGATCGAATACTCCCAAATCTCCTGTTTTACACCAGCCATCCACAAATGTTTCCATTGTTGCATCCGGCTTCCTCCAATACCCTTCTGAAACGCCCGGACTTTTAATGGCAATTTCTCCAATTTCTCCAATAGGAAGAGACATTCCATTATCATCAATAATATTAATCTCTGTAAGAGGCATTGGCTTTCCAACTGTATGGCCTTTCGTAAAAGCATCCTCTGAATCAAGCGCAGCCGCAATGGGCTGACCTTCAGTTAAACCGTAAACTTGAACAACCCCAAGATGTGGATACTTCATTTTTAACTGTTCAAGTGCCCATGGCATTAACGGGTCACCGCCGGAATAAATCGTTTTTAACGACTTTAGCTGATATTTATCCAGCTCAGGATTATTTAGCATCTCATAAATCATAAATGGGAATAAAAAGCAATCAGTTACATTTTCGCGTTCAATTACAGAAAGAATTCTTCCAATCTCGAAGCCGTGGCTTTTAGTAATGATGACAGATCCGCCCATCATCAAGATGGGAAGTGCAATATCTTCCATCGCTCCAACATGATAGAGAGGTCCAGTAGTCATCCCAATTTCTTCCCCAGTAAACTTCCATTTTAATGCCTGTATAGCTGAAAACCAGTATGTTGTATCATGGGTCCAAATTGCAGCTTTAGGTCTGCCGGTTGTCCCTGATGTATACATCAGCATAACTGGATCGTTTAGCTTTATGTGATTGACCTTGACTTCATCTGCTGAACCGCTTTCTAAAATACTCCAAGGCGCTGACCAACTCGGAATCACTTTTTTACTATTTTCGAGACAAATATAATGCTCAACAGATATTTGATGAAGTACTGATTCCAGCTTTTGGGATAAATTTGAATGAAAGCATAATATTTTCGTCTGCGAATCATTTAATGCATATTCGAGCTCGGCACTTGAAAGCCGAAAATTAAGCCTTACGGCAATAGCTCCAATTTTTGCAGCAGCAAAATAGAGTCCGAAATATTCGAGACAGTTATAGAGCAAAATACCAACACGGTCTCCTTTTCGTACCCCTAGTTCGCTAAGCTTATTGGCATAAGCGTTTGATATATGGTGCAGATCCGAATACGTCCATGATTTTCCCGTTTCTTCCCGTATGGCTATTTTTCTTTGATTCAATGGATTTAAATCATTTGCCATTTTTCTTGTAATAAAACCTACATCCAATGAAATTCCCCCCATTCCCTTTGCATAGTACTCACCTTTTTTGTTGCAAGTTTAGTGCCCAAACTCCAATGATCATTATTATGGATATATTCAGTATTTATAGACCGTATTTGCCCTTGATTTTTTCTGCCTTACCGGAAAAGCCTTACTATACACCTGCTTATCCTTATTAATGCAAAAAACGCGCCAAAATAAATAAAGCTTTTAAGCTATTTTTCTGTAAAAAGGAGTTGTATTTACTTTTTGTATCTCACTTTTGGGCATCTCATTTTTGATATACTCCCATATCTGATAATTCATAATATTTGAAATAACAGATTGATATTAATATAATTTTTAATAAAGGAAGGTGACTAGTTAGATGAATATAAACTTAGAACATAGTAAGGAATATTCAAGCATGGTTAAATTGCTCGAATCCACAATAGCAATGTCACAGGATGGTATTTATGTATGTGATAAGAACGGCAATACATTGCTAATTAATGATGCATTAATTGAAATAACTAACATTTCTAAAGAACAGTATTATAGTCACACTCTTAAAGAATTGGTGAAAAAAAATATTATTCCCAACACTTGTGCCTACCAAACATTAAAAAACAAAAGAAAATATAACATGGTCATTGACTATTTCAATGGTAAAAAGGCGATCGTGTCTTCCACACCTGTTTTTGATGAGAATAATGAAATTTTTTGTGTAGTATCAAATGTAAGAGACATAACAGAATTAAAAAATTTGCAAGAAAAACTTGAAGAAGCAAACCGAAGAAATAACGAATATCAAAGACTTTTATATCAAAATGAACAGCTTCTTTTTGATTCTAATCTTGTTTATCAAAGTAAAAAAATGAAAAACTTAATTTCACTGGCTTTTAGGATTGCAAAAAACGAATCGCCCATCTTACTATTGGGTGAATCAGGAGTCGGAAAAGACGTCATTGCTCAATACATCCATAAAATGAGCCAAAGAACCGGAGACTTTGTGAGAGTAAATTGCGGTGCTATTCCAGCACATTTGCTAGAGTCAGAACTTTTTGGACATGAAAAGGGAGCTTTTACTGGGGCAGGTAACACTAAGGTAGGACTGTTTGAATTGGCTAAAGGAGGAACCATTTTTCTTGATGAAATTGGAGATATGCCATATGAATTACAAGTTAAAATATTAAACGTTTTACAGGATAAAAAAATTAGAAAAATTGGCGGCACTAAAACACAGCATATAGATATGCGAGTGATTGCAGCTACTAATCTTGATCTACAATCGATGATTGAGCGTAATGAATTTAGAAAAGACCTGTACTATCGTTTAAATGTTTTATCTATAACAATACCTCCTCTTCGAGAGAGAAAGGAGGATATCATTGCACTGACTCTTTATTTTTTTAATAATCTAGAAAAAAAATATAAGGAAAAAAAGCATATTGAAAAAAATGTCCTAGAATGGCTTCTTGCCTATCATTGGCCAGGAAATGTACGTGAGTTAAACAATGTTGTAGAACGAATGTACCATATGAGTGAAACAAAGATCATTACATTGGATCACCTTCCCCAATCTATACAGGATCAGTGTATTCATCACCAAACACATTTTAGGAGCTTAGATCAAATTGAGCCAAATCTTCCCTTAAAAGAAGCAGTTGCCATTTTTGAAAGAAATTATATTTCAGATGCAATTAAGACATCCCCAACTTTAAAAGAATGTGCAAACAAGTTAGAAATTGGGATATCCACTTTAATGAGGAAAAAAAGTAATCTTGGAATTGTCCTTGAAAAGGAAACCGATAGAAAACTAGAATAATTTATTCATTGTTAAATGAAGTACTCTATTTAATAATGATTCCTCCCTTTTCACAGTAAGCAAATTTTGTCACACCTATAGGCAGTTCTCGCACGTATACGAGGAGTGTACTAAATGAGTCCACCATCGCAGTTAAGAAGTTAATGCCTATGACCTTCTAGTAACAGTAGGTCATAGGCATTAAAGTGAGAGTGTATCCAAGTGATCCTTGTTATTTTCCAAAAGGGATGTAACTACCGAAGGGTGCAATCCATCAAGATAACTTAAAGTACCACGAAGAATTCCCCATATTTATTAGTTAGAAGATCCCTTATTTGAAAATTTCACCTGTGCCCAGGCATCCAGCTTTTTCACATGTTTTTTTCCAATAGTAAAACCGTACAAAATCAACAACAATATGATCAGGGTAAATAGATCCACTTTTCTTGTGAAAATGAAATTAACGATGCCCATCAGTACTTGGGGAATTACACCCGTAATGGCAACTAAAACTGCGGCAACCTTGAACCAGAAGTCTGATTTTAAGCTGTACCTAGCATATAGCAGGAAAAAGATTGAAGCCCATGCAAGCACCTCGAGGATTACTAAGATGAGCCATTTATTATCAACTAGAACATTCAAGGTTCCACAACCTCATCTTTTTAGGATTTTCCCTCTACATTTCGTTGCCCAAAAAGTGCTAAATTACATGGTCATTTTGGGATTATCATTAACAGTAAAGTCCGTAAGATCCTCAGCCGTTTCGGTAACCATAACTGGGAACTTTTTCGCGAACAAATTGCCTGCTAACATGTAAAGCAATGATGTAGCACCTAGGGAAACAAAGTAATTATAATCCAGGAACATTAAGCCAATTATTATACCTAATACATAACAAGATAGGGAAACAGGATTTATGCCGTACCAGTAGGAATATTTCCCCTTGCTGTTAAATAGATCCCCAAGACTGTATTTTCTTTTTCTGAAGTAGAAATAATCTACTATTATGATTCCTAGCGCAGGGCCACCCGCAGCACCGAATACAGCTAAAAACACGTCTAAAATTGGACCAAACTTCCACGGCTGTAAAACAAACGCAAGCACACCCACAATGACAGTGGCGGTTTTGAAATTAATTTTTTTAGGAGCAAGAGCGCATATTACATACACTGAAGGGAATAGATTTGCGGCAGTATTGGTTGATAATTGTGCTACAAATACAAACAACGCTAATATGGCGATTATTAAATTATTTCCTCCGGCGACTAGATCCGTAAGGTACGGAAGCACTTCTGAACCTGTCATGCCGGGCACTAGAACAACGGTAATTATGCCAATCATTGTAAAAAACATAAATGCAGGCGCGGACCAAATAGTGTACGAAAACAAGTGCGCTCTTGCAGATTTTTTCAAATTGCCATTTTTTATCTTACAGTCCTTAGTAAAATCGTTGAACCCCATAGCAACAGCTGCATAGCCACCTAAACAAACACCAAAGCCGTAAAGCCAGCTTTTACTTGTTCCCGCTGTACGGCCAAGATCCCAAACACTCATCAAAGTAGCATTATGAGTTTTCATCAATACATAAAACATAATGATACCAATTACGATCATCAGTGGCGCCGCAAAAGTCGTAAATCGTTCAATGCCTTTCGCACCGGATATGGTTACTAATATGAGCAGCGATGCATTAATAATGATGGCAACTAACATGTTATTGAACCCAAATACTGCTGTCATAAACATGTTTACTGCAGTTGCACCAATAAAACCGTTTAATCCAACAAAAATGATCGCAGGCATTGCTCGCACAAGTCCAACAATCTTCCCTCCGAGCGGTCCCGCTACCGCAGTTATGGTGGTGGCGAAGGAAACACCATATTTCAGTCCAATCTCCTGTGTGGCAAAGCAGGCTAAACACACTAGTATCTGACCAATCAGATTAATCCAGACAAGTTCTCCAATTGTATAATACTGAACTAAAGGGGTCATAACTAGAAAGCTTGTCACTTGTACCGCGATTCCGAACCAAATCATACCGATTCCAAATGGACCAATCGTTCTTTTGGAATACTCTACTGGAGCCAACGATTTGCTATAGAGGTCATGTTCAGATTTTGCCTGAAAATCTATCATAATATTTCCCTCCCGAAATTGTTTTCGAAAAACATCAGATCTTCCGTTGCCACCAGTGTATGAGCCCTTGATGTCGGTCTAGCATTGTGCCACCAACATCAAGGTCACGCTCACCTTCATAGAATCTGCCTAGTTCTCCTTTTCCCACCTTGAAAATTCCATATTTACAGATTCCACCAAATTTTGAGAAATCTCTTTCCATACCACTTCGCCCTTGTCCTTAGTTGCTAAAGATGCCTTCCACAGTACACCGCTCTCTGCCGTTATTCTTTTTGGTATAGGCAGCATGTCATAAAATGGGTAGTATTCTGCTTTATCATCTTTTGCCTTCGAAAAATCGACTAACTCAGGTGCCACATACATCATCACAGATGTTTCAAAAATTGAAGCATGTTCAATCCCCCACCCAGGAAATTGTCCCTCAAATACATACTCCATTGTCTCAGGCTTTAAATCACTAAAAGGAGTTTCAATAATAAGCAACTTTAAATCGGGATAATCATTTTTTCTATCTTCATACACATTGTAAGCAGCGTCATAGATAAAATTGGAATTCTCAAAATGCCAATTAAACAGGACTATTTTTCTAAAGCCTGTTCTGATAAATTCCTTCACAACGTCCATAATGACTGCGGTTAAGGTTGACCCACTAACTGATGTAGTACCTGGGAAGGTCTGCCCGCCACCAGTGCACGGACGCGAGCGAAACCCATAGCTCACAGTAGGTGCAACGATCAAGTTTGTTTCCTTTGCCACGTCAACAGCCATTCTCTCCGATAGAAGTGCATCTGTACATAGAGGCATATGCGGGCCATGCTGTTCCGTGGCACCAATCGGTAGAATGACTCCATATCCATTATCAACAGCATCCCTAACCTCCATCCAAGTCATTTGTGACATTAATCTTTTTTGCAATGATAACACTCCCTTTCTACTTTTAATTACACAATAAAGCCGGCAAAGACTACCTCGCCATTAACAGATGATGGCAAATTGAACAAGCTGATCAAAGTGCCACAATCGAACGAAGTCTTGAATAACTAAATCAATTGCATAATCTACTTCCTAAGCGATTTTGTTCACCCTCTAAACCATTGATTAGAATAAATGTAAACGCTGTCAAAAATTGGTTTTAGATCTCAGATTCGGTTGATGGAAACCTTAACCAACGCAAACTCAGTTTCTACCGTTCATAGTCAAATGAGATCAAATCGCTTATATAGCATGTATACTCGCTTTGTAATGGGACAGAACCTTTTTCTGATCTTCTTAATCCTAACGGTCCTATAAAAGGACAACAAAATACAAAAAGGCGGGCCAATATTTTTTTGAATAGGGAGAATAGTAGCAGGTTATGTTCATTTTGAAGAATGAAGCAAAAGATACATCAAAATCTCACAGTCTTCATAAATTTATTCATAGAGGATAATAATCCGCTTTACGAGGAGGCTATAAATGAAAATATTGCGTTTAGGTCATGCAATGTATGTATTGAAAAGCAACGCAGGAAAAAATTATCTGATTGACCCGTTTTTCGATTTGAATCCTGGTTTTGCAACAAAATTAGATAATGATACTTTTTATGAATCTATTGATGCCGTTTTTTTGACCCATGGTCATTTTGATCATACGAGTGGTTTGTCTAAATTAGTTCAATGTAAGCCAGATATCATGATTGTCGCTCAATATGATTTAGCCATGATACTCCTTCAAAAGGGAATGAAAAATGTTTTTCCGATTAATATCGGCGGGGGCATTTCGCTAGATGATGTTCAGGTAGCAATGGTTCAGGCTATGCATACTTCATCCTATGGCGAAACAGAGGGATTACCTGTGTATGGTGGGGAGGCGGCCGGCTATATTTTTGATTTTAAAGAGGATTATACCGTTTATCACTCTGGAGATACAGGCTTAATGCTTGATATGAAGCTGATACAAGATTTCTATCAGCCTGATATCGCCATCCTCTCTTCATCTGGCCAATTTACAATGGGACCGAAAGAGGCTGCCTATGCCGTTCAACATTTATTAGATGTGAAATATGTTATCCCAAGCCATAACTTTCCAACCGAAAAGACCGCAACCAACTTAGACTCTTATACTAAGCTAACAAAGATTTTTCCAATTGTCGGGTATATGGTGGATACAGGCAAGGAATTAGCTGAATTATTAAAGGATTATTCGAAAACGGAAGTGATCGATCTTTCTTTTGGGGATGAAAGAGAGTTTACGAGGAACTAGTTGATTGAATGAAAAAAGAGCCTAAACTGTCAATTGGCAGATTAGGCTCTTTTAATTACTGTTTCCTTTAAAAGGTTCATGTAAAAGGTTCATGCCTTCTTTTCCTCGTTTACATCGATGGTAAGGATGCCGCCAGTCTCTCTCATGGATTCAATGGCATTCTTAAATAGAATAATGAGACATTGTTGAATTTGATTTTTATCATACTTGAGCTTTAATGTGTTTTGAACACTAAATTGAATCTGAACGCAAATAGAAACAAAATCATGACTATTATAGCAATATTCCCTTGAGATGGTTACTTTTAATGAGAAATAGCCTGTGGAAGCTTATGGTAGGGTTCTCCTGTGTGAATGGAAACGGTTGGAATGCCCCTGCCTCTCGTCCCAATTCTATAATCTAGAAACCAATCATATAATAATAGAAGGAAATTTTTTTTAATAATGACAAGTTCCGACTCAATAAGTAATGGAAATACTATTTCTCATAAATGAGGTGAGCTTACAACATGGCATTCTATCCTCCAGAAAGAATAGTTAATATTGTAAGAGATTCAGGTGTTAAAAAGGTAAATTTACCGCTCCCCAGCATCCTGATCCTAGGTTTTTTGGCTGGCGCATATATAGCATTCGGTTTTCTCCTATATATTAGGGTTACAGCGGGATTTTCACTGCAAATATGGGGCTCGATTCCGGGATTTATTGGGGCAGCACTGTTTCCGCTTGGTTTGATCCTTGTCCTCGTTGCAGGTGGGGAACTCCTTACTGGGAACATCATGGCTGTAACAACCGCCTGGCTCGCTGGAAAAATAACAACCTGGCAGATTGCAAAAAATTGGACAATCATTACCTTCAGCAATTTTATCGGCGCGATTTTCATTGCCTATCTATTTGGCCACTTTCTTGGTTTAACAGAGACAGAACCATATCTTTCACAGACCATATCCGTTGCAGAGAGTAAAATTAACGAACCTTTCCATCTAGCTTTTATTTCCGGGATTGGTGCTAACTGGCTCGTCTGTCTTGCAGTCTGGCTTGCTTATGCAGCAAAAGACACAGCGGGTAAAATCCTTGGCATTTGGTTTCCAATCATGGCATTCGTTGCAATCGGATTTCAGCACGTTGTCGCCAATATGTTTATCATTCCCGCCGCGATCTTTGCAGGGTCTTTTAATTGGCTCATGTATGTGGAAAATTTTTTTGCCGTTTTTCTCGGGAATGCAATCGGCGGAGCGATTTTCGTCGGCAGCTTCTATTGGCTGGCATATTCGGGAAATGAGATAAAGAATGATTAATTCCCTAGCAGATTTGGGGTAAGAGTTTACTAGTTATTCCCACTACTTTGTTAACAATTCAGGAATCCATAAGGCCAAGCAAGGGAAAATAATTCTCGGTCGCCTGTCCCTCAGGAATTTAAAGCACCGGGGGACAGGTACTTAATGGTTGAAGAGGCTGGTAAAGCATCTGGCTTAGTCGCTACTTCAACAATTACTCATGCAACTCCTGCTGTATTTGCTTCCCACGTTGCTTCACGTGCAAATGAAGCGGACATCGCACCTCAATTGCTGGAAAATGATGTTGATGTCATTCTTGGGGGCGGGAAAAAGTATTTTCCAGAGTCCTTATTAAATGAAGCTAAAGCAAAGGGATATCAATTCGCTTCAAATAAGGAAGACCTTGCGAAAGTGAAAAAATCAAACAAGCTAATCGGGCTTTTCGCTGAAGATGGCATGGCACCAGAGCTGGATCGTGATGAGACTGATCAACCAATCCTATCTGAGATGACAGGATCAGCTTTAGATGTACTTAAGAATGATAAGGACGGTTTCTTCTTAATGGTTGAAGGCAGCCAAATTGATTGGGCAGGTCATGATAATGATGCTGCTTGGGCAATGAAGGACAGCGAAGCGTTTGAAAAGGCAGTTGAAAAAGCGGTTGAATTTGCGAAAAAAGATGGCAACACATTAGTAGTCGTTGCAGGAGATCATGATACTGGCGGCATGTCAGTCGGCGGTTATGGCAAGGGTGATGCAAAGCTAGAGGTGCTGCGCCAAGTTACAGCAACTGGCGATTTTATGGAAAGCAAACTAAATGCTGACCGGAGTAATGTTAAAGAAATCGTTAAACAATATACGAACCTTGACCTAACTGATGCGGAAGCCGGAAGAATTAAAACAGCAAAAAGTCCATCAATGGCAATAAACCAAATCGTTTCCGAGCGTGCAATCGTTGGATGGTCAAGCACTGGTCACACTGGTACAGATGTTCCGTTATATGCATTTGGACCAGGCTCTGATTTATTTAGAGGACTTCATGAAAATACTGATCTGCCTGTCTTAATGGGAGAAGCGATGAAGATCAAATTTACACCTGGAAAGTAATTTTCCCCCGAAAGGAGCTGTGGTAATAACAGCTCCTTTCTATTTGCATTGAAAATAAGTTAGAACCCCTCAAACTGGGTGTTTCATCCCTTCCAAACTTGAATTTAGTTTTCAAGTTCAAATCCATTCACAAAATACCCCAACGTTTCAAGCTCATCCTCATTCAAGTCTCGATTGACAATCGTTTGATAGGCTGCCTTAATATCATCAAATCGGCCTTCGAATTGTTCAGTTAAATTAGCAAAATTCCTTAACATTTTGGCTTCTTGCTGATATTCGTCCTTCGATACTGGTTTCCAATGAGAAAGGACGTAGGTTTCTGCATCGAATTGGTCAAGTTTATCTAAAAGCTGAAGTGTTCCTTTTACGGTCAGATTGTTTTTACTAGAATAAAGGTTAGCGTAAATCGCATCCGCTAAAAACAATATTTTTTCTTCTTTTATATACACAATCACAGAGTCTTGGGCATGATCTCCGCCAACATGCTCAATTTGACAAGTCACTTCCCCCAGGTCAATGTCTATTCTTTTATCAAAAGTTACTTCTGGCAGGGTTATCGTAATATTCCTCTCACTTCCAAACTCTTTCTTTATAGCAGTTGAGCAAAATTCAATCTCCACACCCGACTTCACCCGTTCATCTAACGCTTCATCAGTCCATTCGAACGAAACAAGCTTTTCCATCTCATCTTTCGTTTGTTTGGAAGCAATAGAAATCATGTCTAATGCGGACAGTCCAAAAATATGATCCCAATGCCAATGTGTAAGCACTACTAAACTTGGCTCTGGAATATTATTTTTTTCTAACTCGCTAAGAAAATACCTCGCATGTGCTTCGGAATTGCCAGCGTCGATCATCAAAGTCCGTTTGTCTCCAATGACCACACCTAAAATAGGCCGATCAGTCTCCGAAACAGGTGTTTGATACCAAAACCGATTACTAATTTTTTCCAATGTTTGCATTTACATTCCTCCTATTCACTATTCTTTTACATTTTTCGGTAATCATTCTGAAAAATCATTTTCCGTATTAGATTACTAAACCATAAGGCAAGCTTTATGTAAACGTTTTATTATTAGCAATTTTGTTTTGGCAATTGTATAGTAGATTTATATTTATAATAAAGTCCGAATACATAACGGGAGGATTTTCGGAATGAATCAGTTTGATAAAGACGAAATCGAGGATCAATTCGAAGAACCGCCAATAGAGGATTTCTTGCCAAATGAAGAGGATGAATGGCTAAGAGAAAGGCAGAAAAGGCGAAATTTATTTGTAAAAAGAACGATTTCGGTCGGTGTGGCGATTGCTTTATTAGTAAGCCTACTTCAAATTTGGCCGCAACTTTTTAATCTGTCATCGATAAATTTTTTACAGAAATCAGCTGAGCTTTCAAAACAGGAAGATATTCAGAAATATAAAGAAGCCGTTGTTACAGTTAACGACCAGAATTCCCGAGGAACCGGATTTAATATATCTGAAAATGGGTTAATCATTACGAACCACCATGTTGTTGATAACATGTATCCAATAACAGTCACGTTCCCAAACGGAGAAATTTTCCAAGCAACCATTTTACAATCATATCCCGACATCGATCTTGCTTTTTTACATATAGAGGGTAAACACTTACCCGCACTTTCCTTAAGTCAACCTGATACATGGATTGTTTCTGATCAAATTTATGTGATTGGCAATCCGCTTTTGCACAATCAAATTGCTATTGATGGAGAAATACTTGAGGGTTCAGATAAAAATGAAGATCTTAGGCTTTCATCACCTATTTATAACGGAAACAGCGGAAGTCCTGTTATCAATTTAGAAGGAAATGTAATTGGAGTTGTTTTTGCGATAACTACGAAGGATCAAATAGGACTTGCTATTCCTATTGAAAAGGTGCTGGAGAAGCTACCAGAAGGATATTGAATTTTTACGGCAACCCTATCAGGGAAAAGTAAAAATTGGATTAATCGAATTTTGCTAAGATGGTTGCTATTTTTTTCATTGTTCAGTTTTTTCTCATAGATATTAATAGGATTGGACTACTCCATAATCTGAGTGCCCAATCCTTTTTCAATTTCCAATATTGTAATCTTTCCATAATTAATCATATTAACATTCCAATAATTATTCAAATATATTTCAGATAGTGATCAATTTACATTATACACTTTTTACATCTGGATTTAGTGGATCGATTGGGATGTCCGTGTCATCCTCTAGCTGCTTAGAAGGATCAATCCTAAATGTGACAATAATTCCCGCAACAAGCAAGACGATAGACATGATAAAAGGTACCTGCCAGTTTCCTGAGACCGCAATTAAGAAACCGAATGCAACCGGTGACAGCATCCCTGCCACACCAAAGCCTGTATTCATCATTCCACTAGCTGTGCCTGAGTGTTTAGGGGCAATATCCATTGGAATCGCCCATAAAACAGCATTACACAATTCCAGGAAAAAGAAAGCAAGACTCATCGAAATGGCTATAAAAGTCAGATTGTGCACAAATAAGGTAGGTAATAGGAAGATGAATGAACCTGATAATCCGACGATTAATAACGATCGGCGTGCCAATTTCAAATTATTCGTCTTACGATAAATTCGATCTGATATGACGCCTCCCAACGTATCTCCGATTACTCCAGACATTAGGATTCCAGCTGCAAATAGCGCTGAAGCTTTAATATTTAAGCCGTAAGCTGTGTATAGAAAGGAAGGCAGCCAAGTTAAATACACCCATAATGTCCATCCATAGCAAAAGTCAACAAATGTAACGGGAAGAATTCTTTTGGACAGTTTTTTCCATGGTACCTTGATTTTTGCCTTTTCACTTTTCGTCACATAGGCAGGCAGTTTTTCAAGCTCCTCCGATGTCATCTTTGGGTGATCTTTCGGATTGTCTCGAAAATACCACATCCACACAACCATCCACACAAGACTGATAATACCCATTATGACAAACGATTCACGCCAGCCAAAGGCTACGATCAATAAAGCAATAAGGGGCGGTGCTACTGCATTTCCGAGCCGGGAAGCAGAATGAACAATTCCCTGCGCATATCCGAACTTTTCTTTAGGCAGCCATTGAGCCATCGCTCTCGTTGCTGTAGGAAATGCGGCTCCTTCCCCAAGACCAAGACCAACTCGTGCCAAAATGGCAGTGAACATTCCTGTGATCATTCCTGTAAATAGGGTCGTCAATGACCAAATCGCTCCAACGAAGGTCAATGTTTTACGAGGACCTACCTTATCCCCGATCCATCCGCCAAAAATCTGTAAAAATGCATAAGGATAAGCAAACGCAGATAATATGATTCCCATTTCAGTCGTGGATAGCTGGAGATCTTTTTGAATAAACGGAGCAGCCGTGGCAATATTGACTCTATCAATATATGTGATAAAATACATAGCACATAGAAGAAATAACACTTTGTTTCCAACAGTGATTTTTTTCTTCATCCCCTTGCCTCCCTAAGTCTTGTTTATGCTTCTAATCTTCCAGATCACATATTAACTCTTTTTAATTCGGACCCCTGCCTCATTATCGGCAGGGATCCGCTCAGCTTTTTCGGAACTTTTTATCATTCAGATTGACTAAATCGTATCAAAATAAATTTAAGCGCTTACATTATAATGATCGTTTTTTTTCATTTTCAATAATCGGCTCAAAGCTTGTTGCTAACTAAAATGGAGTCAAGAAGCTTTCCGACATTTCTTGGACGTTCTGCAATAAATGCACCTGCTTTTTTTAGTGCAGCAATTTTATCTTTCACTGTTCCTTTTCCTGCCGTTACAATGGCTCCGGCATGCCCCATCTTCATTCCTTCTGGTGCGGTCCTCCCACCTAAAAAGGCAACGAGCGGCTTCGTAAAGACTTTATTCTCAATTGCTTCAGCCACTTCTTCTTCCATCGTTCCACCGAGTTCACCAATCATCACAACCGCATCTGTTTCCGGGTCTTCCTGATATAATGGCAGAACTTCAGCAAATCTAGTCATTGGAACAGGATCCCCCCCGATTCCAATTAATGATGAGCAACCAAATCCTGCTCGAACGACCTCAGCTGTTACTTCATTTGTTAATGAACCGCTCCTTGTCATAATCCCTATGCGGCCAGGACGATAAACACGTTCTAGCCAATACGGGAAAAAGCCCATCATTGCCTGACCCATGGAAATAATGCCTGATGTATTGCCGCCAATCACCATGGCACCAGCCAGTCGGGCAGCTCTCCTCATCTGCATAGCATCATGCAATGGAATCCCATCACATAAAATAACTACTTTCTTAATTCCTGCATCAAGCGCTTCCATTAATGCATCCTTAGCAAATCTAGGAGGAACAAATAAGAGTGAAGCATCTACTGGAATATCAGCTACAGCACGGCCAACTGTATGGTATACAGGGACTCCTGCTGCATATTGCCCTTCCCTGCCTGGTGTTACACCTGCAACCACATTTGTTCCGTAATCAATCATATGCTGTGTCCAAAATGCACCTTCCTTCCCCGTAATTCCCTGCACCAATACTCGTGTACACCCATCTAAAATAATGCTCAATTCTTTCCACCTCCAGCTAATGCTATTGCTGTGATTACAGCTTCTTCCGTATCCGTTAGCGGATTTAGCCCCGCGCTCCGAAGAAGTTCATGAGCTTCTTCTTCTCCCGTCCCTCGAATCGCCGTAATAATTGGAAAGTCTGGCTTTAACTCTTTAATTGCATCAACAACCCCTTTTGCCATCACATCGGCTCTGGCAATTGTACCAAATGTGACAATCAGCAAGACTTTAATGTCATTTTTCATCATAATCTCCATGGCCTTCTGTGCCTTATGGTAATTAGGACCGCCAAATTCGAGATAATTAGCGACACTCCCGCCATAATCATTTACAAGGTCAAAGACCGTGTTTGTTAATCCAGCTCCTGCACACATCAAGCCGATATTGCCATCGAACTGGAGATAAGGGATTCCTTCCTGTGCCGCTTCATATTGAGCATCGTTTTCAAAATACTCCCTAGTCATAGAAAACTGTGGGTGTCGAAACAATGCATTGTCATCAATGCTTACTTTTCCGTCACCCGCTATGAAACTTCCTTCCTTTGTAATCATCAAAGGGTTAATTTCCACCAATTCCAATTCATATTTTTGAAAAACATCGTATAAGTTTAATAGAATCTTTGTTCCTTGCCCAATCATTTCCTGCTGGATGCCCAAATCGTATAGCAGACTTCTAGCTTGATAGGGTAAAAGTCCAACGGATGGGTCTACGAATGTCTTTTTGATTTGCTCAGGCATCGTTCTTGCAATTTCTTCGATATCAATTCCGCCTTCTGCACAAGCCATGATCATCGCAAATCCTGTTAAGGGATCTGCAGTGATCGACACATACAGTTCTTTCTCAATGTTAATCGCCTCTTCAATTAATAAGTACGGCATGTTTTTCGCCCGTGAGAATATTCCCTCAGCATTCTCTTGAATCGCATCCTGCTCTGTTACAAGCTTAATTAACCCTGCTTTCCCTCTTCCTCCATGAAGAACCTGTGCTTTTAATACGCAAGGAAGGCCTACTGCTTTTACCGCATTTTCAGCTTCCTCTTTATTCTCAATTAACGTCCTGTTCGGAACAGGAATTGAGCTTTCTTCAAATATGTCTTTAGCTTGGTACTCAAATAATTTCATAATCAGTATCCCTCCTCTTTAACGGCCATATTTTTGCCAATACGTACTCCACAGTTCTTCATCAGTAGGTACCACTTCTGGAATAACACGTGAAACCTTTGTGATATTCAAGAAATGCTTATAAGATAAGTTATCCCCGATATTATTTCCGGCCCATGAGCCGCCACCCATTGATAGGGTAAAATTAAGGCCGTTATTGAAGCTTCCTCCGTTCCCATATACTTGCACTTGGTTAATTAACAATCGACACACATCAATCTCCAAACCAATCTGCTCTATATGGGATTCATCAGTCGTATGCAGCCCGCAAGAGTGGCCTCTACCTTGGTATTGAAGGATTTCTTTTGTCAGCTCTAATGCTTCACTAAAATTAGCAGCCTTATAAACTGTTAAGACGACTGCTAGTTTTTCTCCAGAGAAAGGAAACTCTTTCCCGATACCCGTTTCTTTCACCATAAAAAACTTTGCATTTTTCGATTCGACACTTTCCAGGCCAGCCTCTTGCGCCAATACGTAAGGATCTTTCGCCACCGTTTTGCTATTTCGTTTTCCGTCTATCCACATGGCATCTTGAAGCAGCGTTTTCTCTTTTTCGTTACAGAGGTAGCCTCCCTCTTTTTGCAATGCGGCGATCATGTCGTCATAAACAGCGGCTTCAATCACTAACGAGTTATCATTGGAACAGCTAGTTGCATTATCAAAGGTTTTACTTAAATAAATTTTCCGGGCTGCTTCTTCAATATTGGCCGTTGCGTCAACAATCGATACAACGTTTCCAGCTCCGACACACGCATTAGGTTTCCCGGAAGTTTGGCCGTTGTACACATTATTGGCAGACCCTGTTACCGTGATGAAATCAGCCTGGCTCATTAGTTCTTTTGTAATGGCTTTGTTGACTGGCGGCGGCAAAACTTGAAAAAGGTCAAGAGGAGCACCGATTTTTTCAAATTCTTTATGAATATATTGCATCAGCAATTGACTTGTAGTTAATCCTTTTGGTGAGGGGGCAATGATAATCGCATTTCGGCCTTTTAGAGCCATCATGGCGATATTGGCTGGTGTAGCACCAGGATTTGTGGAAGGGACAACAGCTGCGACAACTCCTACAGGCTTTGCTATTTCGGTGATTCCTTTAGCAACGTCAACGTTTATAACGCCTACTGATTTGACCCCTTTTAAATCACGAAGAGTTCCAAGCGTTTTACGCCGCTTTTTCGTTACTTTGTCCTCATAACAACCCAAGCCTGTTTCCTTTAGTGCCAGTTCTGCTAATGCCTCTGCATGGCCTGGTTTGTAGATTGCCCAGGCAACTGCTTGAACCACTTCATCCACTTGTTCCTGGCTATACTCATTGAATGTTTTCATCGCTGCCCTGGCTTTTTGCATCATGTCTGAAATAACTTCCTTCACATCGGCTACATCTGCGTTTTGCACATAATCTTTTATATTCTTTGTCATACTTTACCCTCCATCCCTTTCATTTTCCTATTAAATCTCCATCCAATGTCTTCATAAGGTCTTCAGACTTAAATATTTTGGAAGCCTGCCTCCTTATGGTAATTCAATTACCTTATATTTTTCAATATATTTCAAATATTTAATATATTTTGATAATTTATTACATTTATAAAATATATTTATGAATCCAACCCTTCCCGGATCTATAAGCTTTTTCAATTCATAAAAAAAACAGACACCTGAATGTCCGTTTTTATTTCTTTTACAATTGGGATGTCTCGCCTTTCATACCGTAATAGTTATGAAGAAATGTAAGAAAGGATTTACTAGTAGATGTTAGCTTTTTCTCGTCATAAACAGTATAAAAATTTCGTTTTAAATTCATTCCCACAATCGAAAATTGCCTAAGTGTTTTCAAACGAAGTTCGTGTTGGACAGAAGCTTTAGAAATAATGGAAAAACCCATACCTGATTCGACTGCTGATTTAATAGACTGGGTGTTGTCAAGTTCAAGTATGATCTGAAGCTTTTCAGGGTTTAGCTTGTTGTGCCGCAGCTGTTCCTCAATGACCTGTCTTGTGCCTGAACCTGCTTCCCGCAATATTAAGGGAAGAGAGAATATATGATCCAAGCTGATGCATTGTTGCTGATGATCCAAATGTGGATGGGTAGATTCATTCGATGCGATAAGGATTAGCTCATCCTCAAAAAAAGGACGCTGACGATATTTTGGGTAAGTTATCATCGATTGGACAAAAGCAAGATGGATTTCGTCATTTACTAGTTTCTCAATAACTTGGTCTGAATTGTAGATTTCTAAGATGATCGTTACATTTGGATAATCCTTTTTGTATTTTCCTAAAGCATGAGGCAGGATATGCTCTCCAATAGTTATGCTGGCTCCGATGTTTAGAACTCCATAATGCGAATCTGATAGAAGGGCAATCTCCTGTTCTGTCTGATGAATGATTCTGAATATTTTCTCCGCAGAATCTAATAGAATTAGTCCTGCTGGGGTCAAATCGACTTTTCTTGTCGTCCGCTTAAAAAGTTTAACATTAAGTGATTCTTCAAGCTGCCGAATTTGCAAACTTATACTCGGTTGGGACATATGTAGTGCTTTGGCTGTTTCAGAAAAGTTTTTTTTCTTTGCTGCCATATGAAACACTTTAAGATTTTCAAAGTTCAACCGTTGTGTCCTCCCTTATCTAACACTTTCGATTTCCACATTAGCCATCTGCCCCTATTAACTAATGGTAAGTGACTACCTAAAATAATCAGACAGCTCTTTCCAATATGGACAAGTCTGACTGATTTTCTATAGTTCAATAATAGTAAGTATAGCTTTATTCAGTTCAAACATATGTTGACACCTTATATTGTAACTTATTATTTAGATAATTCAATTATTTGTTGTTGCAAATGAAATTGATGGAGAAATACTAGAGGGTTCTGATAAAAATGAGGTTCTTATGCTCTCATCCCCGATCTATAACGGAAACAGCGGTAGTCCTGTCATAAATTTAGAAGGAAGAGTCATTGGAGTTGTTTTTGCATTAACTACCAAGGATCAAATAGGACTTGCCATTCCGATTGAGAAGGTGCTGGAGAAATTACCTGAAGGGTATTAAAAGATTGATTCATCCCTTTACTAATTTTCTATTAAGTTATAGGGATGGATTAAGGATATTGGAAGAAGCATACAAGTTAGGTGAAGGAGAAGACTCGATGATCTGAATTCTTCAGGTTGTGAGAAATTTGCGGAATGTGGTTCCGTTATTTCACAAAATAACCTATATTTCATAGTGTTATCGGACTTAGGTTCCGCTAATAGGGGTCAAGCTGGGTAATTTCGTATGATTTTCATCGTTTAGCGGAACTGGTGTCCGTAAAAATATGAAAATAGTGGATTTTAAGTAAATAGCGGAATGGGAGTCCGATAGATTTTGAGAGATTAACCAGTAGGGTTCAAATATTGCGGACTTAACAAGAAAGCGACGGAAGAAAGTTTATGTGCCTCGTCTAATGATGGACAATTTGCAAACCATTTTGCTAAATGAAGATAATCATTTTTTCTGCTCCGAAAATGCTGCTGTCTTTCTCCGATACACTGTACATATCTTGTCATCCGTCGGGTCGTTTCTTTCGTTTGCCATTGTAAAACTTCTAATTCACTCTGCTTTGTCCCAGTGCCTAAAAACCATTGTCTTAGGGATTCCCAATACTCATTAAACTCAATTCTCCAACCGTTGCCGAATTATAAAACATTTTCAATAAATATTTGAACAATGAGTGCTGCTGTTACAATTCTTAAAATCGGTTTTACATATTGTGGTTTTAGTTTTTGAGCAATCCTAACACCAATTTGTGCACCCGTTAGAGATCCTAATAGCAGCGCCAATGTAACCGGCCAAATGACTTTTCCAGTGGCGATATAGGTAATGGCTGCCCCAAAGCAACTTGAAAAAGTAGCTAGGCGGACCATTCCGACTGCACGAATATATGCGATATTTAAAAAGCCAAATAAATAAAGCATCAATGTCCCTTGACCAGGGCCGAATAGACCATCATAGATTCCAATACTGTAAAGTCCCGGCGCACTAATTTTATTAAATATTAAAGGCTTCTCACCGGTAAAATTTCCTTTTCCTATAAATGAAACGATAAAAGCAAATATTAGGAGAACAATTGCAACAATATACATGTTTTTCCCCGAAATCCATGATGCAATAACTCCCCCAGTGATTCCCCCGCAAATACTCACTGGAATAATCCAATAGCATTCCTTTAGGGAGATTTCCTTCTTCTTGAGCAAGTAGAAAAAGCTTGAAAACGAACTAACGGTATTTGATACTTTATTTGCCGCAATCGCCGAATGTACAGGGATCCCCATGATCAGCATGACTGGCAGACTAATTAATCCGCCGCCGCCAGCCAGTGTCCCCAATGTCGTAGCACAAATTCCAATAAAAAACAGAATAACATATTCCATCATTTACCACCCCTAAATTAAGTATAGTGCCATTTAGGTGATAAATAAATTCAAAGTTATTTATGGAAGTTCATAAGAATTAATTATGATTAGAATATACTTAATAAAGCGATATGTGCAATTATGTTTGTTTTTAATATGAATTAAGATTATCTATTATGATTGAACTTTGGGTTTAATCGTACATCCTGCCAAATCTCCATTTGCTCAAACATCCCCGCTAATTGTAAAAGTAAATCTTCCCTGCCCTTAGCTGCCATCACCTGTACTCCTACTGGCAGGCCATCTGTCGTAAGATGTAGAGGCATGGATATAGCAGGCTGGCCTGTGAGGTTTGCAAGCTGGGTAAAAGGTGTTCGCATGAGGTTTTCCTCAGCAATTTTATCTACAATTCCTACTTTCTTCAATATCCCGCCAGCACCTAATCTTCCTGCGATGTTTATTAGTAGTTTCTCAGAAGATGTCGGATCTAGCTCACCAATTTTTGCTGGTGGAAAGGCTGTAGTTGGTGTTATATATAAATCATAGGTTTCATGAAAGGTTTCCATTTTGTAAGCTGCCAAATCCCATTCTCTTAAACTTAGGACAAATTCTTCTGCAGTTGTAGCTTTACCTAGCAGTCCTAATAACCATGTAGTCGGTTCAACATCTTGAATTGTCGCTTTTCTTCCAAGGATTTCTTCTAGGGAAGCTAGGATTGCGGCCGTTTCACCAAAATACATAGTTAAATAGCTTTTTGCGATTTTCTTTCCATCAACGGGAGCATCTATTTCTTCTATACTATGCCCCATTGATTCTAGCGCTTTAACTGCTTTCCAAACTGCCTCTTTACAGTCCGCATGTACTTTAGTTCCAATAGGAGACTGTAGAGAAACCGCAATGCGAAGCTGATTTTCAATAGGTGTTTGTGCGGCTTGGAGATAATTCCTGCTAAATAGAGGAGCATGGAAAGCAGCTGTTTTTTCATATATTGATAACTCATCCAACATGGCTGCGCTATCCCTAACCGATCGAGTTAACACATGCTCTACTGAGGCCCCCTGCCAGCTCCTTCCTATCTTTGGCCCCACCGGCGTTCTTCCCCTTGTTGGTTTTAATCCAAATAACCCGCAATAAGCAGCAGGAATACGAATGGATCCGCCCCCATCATTTGCACCAGCAATGGGGACCATTCCCGAAGCAACTGCCGCGCCTGATCCGCCGCTAGAACCGCCCGGAGTAAAGTACTCATTCCATGGATTCCGTGTGACTCCATAATGCTCAGGTTCGGTTATAGCCACCAATGCAAACTCTGGAACATTCGTTTGACCCAAAAATACAGCTCCTGTTTTTCTTACTTGCGATACATACAACGAGTCCTTTTCAGCCCGAAAGTCTTTGAAAGCTTTCGATCCTAATGTAATAGGCTCTCCTTTAATGTCTTGACTGATATCCTTCAACAGCATTGGGACTCCTGCAAACAAACCGGGATGTACGTTGTCCGCATTTTTCCTTGCTTGTTCATACATTCTATGAATAACCGCATTAATCTTCGGATTTAAAGATTCAATTAAGCGAATCGCCTCCTCCACCAACTCAATCGGCTTCACCTCTTTTTTCTGTACTAGTTCTGCTAAACCAAGTCCATCGAAATCCTTATAATTGAACCCTAACATTCTAATTCCCCCCTCAGTCTCTTCTGGATTCCTTAGTTCAATATATGCTTCACCCCCATGGTTACAATCATCATTCCCGTTGTTATTTGGACAGGTTGCTGCGGTTTTTCACTAACCTGTCTAAATCTACTGGCTTTCTGGACAGGTTGCGGCGGTTTTTCATTAACCTGTCCAAATCTACTGGCTTTCTGGACAGGTTGCGGTGGTTTTTCATTAACCTGTCCAAATCTACTGGCTTTCTGGACAGGTTTCGGCGGTTTCTCATTAACCTGTCCAAATCTACTGGCTTTCTGGACAGGTTGCGGCGTTTTATCATTAACCTGTCCAAATCTACTGGCTTTCTGGACAGGTTGCGGTGGTTTTTCATTAACCTGTCCAAATCACACTGTTTAATGATCAGAGCTCGCTACCTTAACAAAATAACTGTCTTTACTGATTCCAACGGGTGTATATTTTAACATCAAAATCCTACGAATGGTTTTCTTAGACCTTATTCCATTACACCATTCGTAAATAGTATTTGTGAATATCCTCTTCTTTGGAAAAAGAAAGATAAACTCCTCAACATTACGCAATATCGCCGTTACCGCTTTCTCTTTTATTCCACATTTATTACAGATTAAGTATTCGGGACTATAGTCGTCCATAAACGAAACACAATTATAGCAGCGAACTCCTTTTTTCAATTCCTCAAATTGATACTCATAAACCCGCTTATGTCGGGATTCATTAATGTGGGCCGCTACTATTTTTTCTGCAAGCCTTAAGGATGCCTTTTGTATTGTTGGAGGGTTCATTTGCAATTTTTTAACAAATCGAGGAAGCTGTGTTGGAAAAATAATAGGGTGGTTTCGTGGGGCTTCGTATAAGTGGAATTCTGGGTGGACGAAACATACGAAGGATTTAATCGGAGTTTTGATGCCGAAATCTTGAAGTAGTCTTCGAAATAAGGATTCACTGCGTTCCAATTGAAGCAGCGGGTTATTAATTTCTTTTCCTGATTGGGTATAAAATCCATCGCCATCGATATAAAAATCACCATCGAAATATTTTACCTCAAATAAATAAATTAACTCTGAGGAGATAAATAAGGAATCTATCTGAAATTCAGTTTGATTGTATTCAAGCAATATATCATTGAGGATAATCCAACCGTTTGAAAGATCCTCTACCCAATTATCAAAAAGCAGCTCCCCTTCAAAGCCCCTTTCGAGATTTCTAAGAGTGTTCAACTCTTTTTCTGATAAATCCTTCCTCGGGCTTAGGCATTTTAACAACTTTAACTCTTCTGGTTCCTGGCGTGCCCTAATAATGATTTCTCTCACATCCTTATAAGTTAAATAATTAATTACACTTTATCTATTACAACTTTTCAGCTAAATTATTATAGCTCTCAATTAATCATATCCATTTACATCCTTTTTTACAAGAATCGATCAACAACAACAAATCCATCGTTTTGTTCAAAAGAAATACACAATACCTTAAATACAAAAACCGCTGAATGCCTATCCATCACAAATGGAATTTCATCAACCAAAAACTGAATATCCATATCCTTTGCCCCATCCAGGGACAACATAAATTCAACATTTCCTCAGCACTCCCCTGTAGGATAGGCTTTCAACCGCACAAATTGATCTAAATGATCTTCAAGCAATTTCCTAAGCTTCTCCAATGCTTCATCCGAAATATATACTGGTGGTGTTATCATAACGTAATCCCCCTCAAAAATTTAGGCTGCTCATCTTAAGATGGCAGCCTTTGATTTTCTTTATGAAATGCTCTTTAATTCTTCCGTTAAGCGCATAAATTCTTCTTTGTTCCGTTCAGTAAGGGTTTTATCAATTTCCAATTTGAGCCGTGCTCTCCGAAATGTCAGTAAGGTGTTGTTTAAAAATTGCTCTGCAAGAATTTCATCCATATTCTCTTCATGTTGTTGAGCTGAATTCAATAAATGTTTTTCCATCGTTAACCAACTCCTCGACCTTTTTTCTATTTTAGCAGTAATTATTAGATAATTCAATCTATTTTTTCAAAGTAAACTTGTCCAATTTTTGGATAAGAAGGAATCCATTGGGGAACATAATAATGAAGCGGATATCATCAGTTAAAGGAAGTGAGAAAGATGAATATACAAAATAATATGGAATTTGAAATGAAAAGCTGTTTTATTCCAAATATCGCAAAGTCAGAATCACTAAGGATTATAGAGATAAACCCAAGGAGTGTCGTTGTGCAAATGAATAACCCTGATTGCAGAGGGGTCTTTCCATTGGACAATTTCCAATATTGGATAAAAAAAGGGTCTCTCATTGAAAAAAGTGAACAGCAGAAAAAAACTTCTTAACCGCCCAAAACAAAAAGAGACATCCCCCAAATATAAGGAGATGTCTCTTAATTTTTTCAAAATTTAAGCATTAACTTTCCCATTCACCATCATCTTAATCATCCCTTCAACAAGTGAAGGAACCTCTTCAAAAGCGCTCTTCATATGAACGCGTTCGGTTCTTTTGTGAGCATCTTTCCCGAATGGCCCGACATTTAATACAGGCGCATCAAGCAGTTTCATTCCTTCAAATGGGATGCTGTAGCTTTCCCCCCAAACAGGCGTGTTTGTGACAAACGCGGTCCAACCTTCCCCTTCATCCTTATAATTCACGTAGCTTAAATCGCAGATTCCATTAAAGTAGTGGATTTGGTGAACAGGTAAGTTAAACTTCTGAAGCCCTTTCTCTTTCACATAACCGATACATTTTTGGATAAGCTCATCTTCTGAAGAATTGATTGCTGGATAATAGGGCGGTGCATAAAGTAAAACCATTGCAGGTGTTAGTTCCTGACATTGAATGATCAAAGCATCAGCAATGCGAAATGACTTTTCACGGTCATCCCACTCTTTGTTGGCAAGTATATTCTTCTTGATTTCCTCTACATGGTCTGAACCAATTTTTCCTATAGCATGCTTTAATAGCTCTTCATAGCGAAGCACACGCACTTCCCCAACAGGAGCTGCACCTTGACCTAAACACACCTTTTTGTATGCTTCATTACAAGCCACGGCTGCCTCCTGTGCAACTTCTTCAAACATATCCATAATTTCAGATGCATTCTTTTTCATTAAAAATACATTATACAAGGCTGCAGCACGATATGGAGTTTGTGTTGAATATTCCAATTTCAAATCCTTTTGCTGAAGGGTCACTGGAAGTGGCGTCTTTTCTCCCAAGACAGTTTCCTGAAAAGCAGGATTCCATTCCATCCGCTGTGTCAAAAATGACGCGATATACGGAGCTGTGATACCACTCAATGGTTCCCCCACATGTGTTTCTTTTCCGTAAAATAAAGCGGACGGCATAATTTTTCCGATCGTGCCAGAATACACATAGTATTTTCGATCCCCAGGCTCTTGGGTAAATACTGGCTCTCCATTTAAGAAAAGCTTATAAGTCAATTTATGTTCTTCCTTTAGATCCAACAGCTTGTTAACAGCAGCACGCATTCCCGTCGAATTTACCTCTTCATCCGGAACGGTTAGTAATAGCAGATTAATTGGCCATTGCTCGACCGATGCTTTTTCGATCAAGCCCATATGCATTACAAGGCCCATTTTCATATCCATTGTGCCTCTGCCGAATAAATACTCACCAGATAATAAATCTTGTTTCGCATCCTCAGGCAGATCATGAATTCTTTCATAAAGTAATTTAGTCAATGCTTCCGGCTGATAGGCAAGGGGTTCAATATCCCCATATTCTTCCGTATTGACCGTATCAAAATGGCTAATTAACACAATCGTTTCACTAGCTTCCGGATGCTTATACAGTGCAGTAAGAAATCGGCGGCCCAAATCTGCATCATCTAGTCTTAAATCATCAGGATGATGAGTAAAATAATCTAGTTCTTGGAGCTTAGCTAGAAGTTTAACAGGAAATTCACGTTCTCCTTCTGTAAGGGTCATGCTTTTCCAGCTTACAACCTCACATAATAATTCACGTAACGCAACTGGTTCTCCCCATTTAAGTTGTGTCATCCTTCAAAACCCCCTTTGATTTCCCTCTTATTCAAAATATCACAAATCCTTAAAATGTGTTGAAGTCATTTTCAAGCAGTCCCATTTATATCTGTATCTTCATCAGCCTTTTCATTCTTTGCTAGTTTAAATCGATAGAATAAGATACATGCTACAAGGAAGCCTATTCCAACTAATAATCCTACAAGCTGTGTTGGATCAAATGCTAAGAAAATCAGGATGGCTAAACAAAATACGATACAAATGATCGGCACTAACGGATAGAATGGAACTTTATATTTTAAATCCTCTATTTTTCCGCCAGCCTGTAAATATTTTCGTCTAAACATAAACTGTGAAAGGGCGATTCCCATCCATGAGATGGTAACTGAAATTCCCGCTATGGACATTAATAAGACGAAAACGGTATCGGCAGCAATAAAGCTAGTTAACAAGGATAATAAGGAAAAAAGCATTGTGAACACTAGTGCTGTAAAAGGAACTTTCCGTTTAGATAGCTTGCCAAATCGCTTCGGCGCCATCCCCTCATGTGCCATTGCCCAAAGCAAACGAGTTGAAGCGTATAAACAAGAGTTTCCAACTGACAAAATAGCAGTCAAGATAACAAAGTTCATAATGTCTGGTGCGAATGGGATACCAGCTAGATCCATCAAAGTAACAAATGGGCTTTCCAGTAATCCTAATTCTGCAGATGGGAAAATAGCTGATAATACTACAATAGAAGAAATATAGAATACAATAATTCTAACAAGTACATTTCGAATCGCACGTGGGATATTCTTCTCAGGCTCTTCACTCTCTCCCGCTGCAATTCCAATTAGTTCAGAACCTTGATAGGAAAAGATGACATTCATCATAGTAACAAACAGGATCGCAATCCCAGCTGGGAATAATCCCGACGGAGCTAAATTTTGAAAATGTGGTGCTGGACGATCAGCCAGTGGGATAATTCCAAAGACAGCCGCCGCTCCAATAATAATAAAGAATATAACTGCGACTACTTTAATACCAGCAAACCAATATTCTGATTCCGCAAACCCTTTTGTTGTAAGGGCATTAAGTGAAAATAACAAGACGATGAAAATGGCGCACCATATCCAAATAGAGACATCCGGAAACCAGCGTTGCATGATAATTCCTGCTGCGGTAAACTCAACCCCGGCGGTTGTTGCTGAACCGATGAAATACATCCATCCTAATGCAAAGCCAGCTGAAGGATTAATAAATTTTGTTGCATATGCTTGGAAAGAACCGGTAACAGGCATATAGACGGCAAGCTCCCCTAGACAAACCATAACGAGGTATAAAATTAATCCCCCAAATAAATACCCGATTAATGCGCCGCCAGCCCCTGATTGGTTGATTGTATAACCTACATTAAGAAACAATCCCGTTCCGATAACCCCTCCAAGAGAAAGCATGAATAAATGCCGCCTCTTCATCGAACGATTCAACTGGTTATCTTGTAATTCCTTATTTACCACACGACTCACACCCTTCAAAATAGATTTTCCTAATATCTTTGTAGAATTTTCAAATAATTGTTAGCCCTTACATATTTAAGAATGTTGAATCTTGGTGTAAGTTTTAGGGTGAGTAGAAGCTGAAATAAGCCGTAATCGTCTCTGCTATTTTTCAGCTTCTTCTATTTCATCATTCCTTCTAGAATCGTAATGATAAGCAGCTTAAACCACCATCTAATTTACGGAATTCAGACATATCAAGCTCAATCGTTTGATACCCAGCTTCATTAATCATTTGCTTTGTTTTTGGATAGCCAGCTGGGATAATAACATAGTCATTAACGCGGATGCAGTTTGCCGCATATTCTTCCTCAGCCGGCACAATGATTTTCTTGTAAGAAGCAAAGTCAGGATGGTTGATAAACTCTCCTGCTAGAACCATTGTCTCGTTTCCTAAATAAGAAATACCGGTTTTCAAATGGAAGAACTTTTCCAGTTGAATAATGGTAGCTTTGTAGTTTTCAGATTCAAAGATTGCCTTTAATTGCTCAGCACCCTCTAAATTTGTGCGTTCAGAAAGACCGATATAAAAATGATCCTCTGCTTGAAGGACATCACCGCCATCTAACGTACCTGGCGCTTTAATATAATAAAGCTTTTCATAATAAGACTTAACAGCAGGCTCCATTTCGATAATCTCGCCGTTTCTTGTTGGTGCGCCCGGATTTGAAATTACAGCAAATTCTTGTGTTAAAACAGCTGTATCCTCTACAAATGTTGAATCCGGAAAATCAGCATTCTTTGGCATGACATGTACTTCCACATTACATTTTTTTAACGCTTCTATATAAGCTTCATGCTGTTCCAACGCTTTTTCATAGATTGGTGTACCTAAATCTGAAGTGGTTAAGCCATTTACATACGTTTCACCAGGTGTTTTTACGATTGTATTTTTAAACATCATTTTTCCTCCTAAAAGTCGGTTAGTTACGGATAACAGGGCCAGTTAGACAAGTTGGTCCGCCTGTACCTAAGTAAGAGATTTCACGGCCTTTGTATTCATAAACTGTTGCTCCGGCATCAATTAATTGTTGCTTCGTGGAAGGGTTTCCAGAAACCATCATACAAACTCTAGGTGCTAATGCTAACACGTTGCAGCCAAGGTTATGATATTCCTCTTCAGGAACTTCAATTAATTGAATACCTTTCTCGATAAGCAATTGTCTAAAGAATACCGGCATTAATCTTGAATAAACTACAGCTAAGTTGGCATCTACCATGCTTATAAAAGACATAAGGTGCAGACACTCTGCTTCCCCCTGATCATGCGGGAGTTGAACAACAATGAAGTCATCTACCAAATCCTTCGTCATTTCTTTAATCTGGCGTATGGCCTCATCATTCGTTCTGTAGCCACGGCCTACAACAAGTGTACGGTCATCTAACCAGACAATGTCTCCTCCGTCTGCCATTGCATTCCCTGTTAGCTCCCCAATAATTGGTATGTTCTTTTCCTGAAGGAATTGTTTATAGACCAGTGCTTCACTTTGACGGAGTTTTTTCCCTGATTTTAAAATAATTGCACCCTTACCTGTAAATTTGACTGGATCATGGGCATAAATGGAGTCTAGGCCAACTTGACCTGAAGCAGGTAAATATTCAATATTTTCGACATGCTTGCTAAGGATGGAAAGGAATTCTTCATATTCCTTCTGTGCCTCGGCAAAATTGGGTTCCTCTATGTAATTAAATCTCTCCCATTCCTTACTTAAGTTTTCTTGGCTAATGAAAGCATCGTTTGGGTGTTTTACTACTACGGATCTAAGTTGTTTGTACATAGATTGACAGTAATCCACTCGAACCCCTCCTTTTTCCACCTATCGGAATTTAATTCCTCTGTTAGGAATTGTATATTTCTGATATTATAGTAGAAAAAGGAACATGTCAATATTTTTCGAATTGAAGGAATCTTTTAATTTTCAATATTTTATATATAATAGAAATATATAAATGGAATGGGAGAACAAAATTATGCAAACGATTGACCGTGCTATGCAAGTAACGAGCGCCTTAGCAAATAGTCAGGATAAAATGTGGCTGTCCATAACAGATTTATCAAAAGAGTGTGATTTGCCAGCAAGTACAATGCACAGACTTTTACAAGCAATGAAAAAACACGGACTTGTTCAGCAAGATCCCGATTCAAAACTATATTCTTTAGGTAACACTTGGCTTGAATATGGGTTGCAGCTATATGACAGTTTTGATTTTGTTAATTTAATTCGTCCAGAAATGGAGAAATTAATGCTAGAGGCAGAAGAGAGTATTTATTATAGTAAATCAATTGGAGTGGAATCGATTGTTGTTGAACGAATTGATTGCCCAACCAACCCGATTCGTATTAATGATCAATTAGGAATACGGATCCCGATGAATATCGGAGCTGCCAATAAAACGATGCTTGCACATATGCCTGCTGAGGAAATGATGAATATCGTAAATATGATCGTGAAAGAAGAAGAAAAGATGAGCTTCTTAAATATGCTCAAACAAATCAGATCTCAAGGCTACGGAATTAGCCATGGAGAAAGAACGGAAGGTACATCATCTGTAGCAGCACCGGTTTTCAACCAATGGAATGATTTAATAGGTGCCGTCAGTATTGGATATGTTAATTTCAATGCATCTAAAAACCGGCATGATTTTTTAATCAATAAAGTGATTGAAACCGGAAAGCGTATTTCGGCAAAATTAGGGTCCAGACGATAATCCTGCTGGAAACATGAAGATGAGCCTAAACCAATCCTTATGGACTGCACTAGGCTCTTTTTTTAACATATTTCCTCAACTGATATTTAATCCTGTGGTCTAATCTTACTTTTTCTTCTCAACCTTCGATTATAGTTCTTATACGAGATAATCTTGTTATACATCGACGAATCTCTAAAACGGCTGAATCCGCCCAGGTACGGTGCCCAATTAGCCTCAATAAACCAAACACGTCCGAATTCGTCCACCGCCAAATCATGCCCCCAAATAGCTTGATCTTTATATGTGTGCAGAAGACAATTCGAGACAGCTATGGCCAGATGATCTAAATCAGCCATCGTTTTTACTAAGTCTAGGTTTTGAATATTTGAATTTAATAGCGTCTCATCAACCGCAAGAAACTCTGCCCCCTGCATTAAATTAGTCACAAAATAACCACTTTGTGCCACCTTTCCATTTTTCCCTGTAATCACCCACTCAGTTTCCTCTTGTTTTCTTTGAACAATATAGCGAAAATCAATTGGTTTTCCGTCAATTTTTGCTAGGGGGATGCAGTACTGTACAAGTGAGTTTCGCCCAATTCGTCTTTTTTGTAAAAATCGCTCAAGCTTGCTTTTTCCTTCGATGATGATTTCACGATTCTCGACATGGACTATATACTTATTTGTACTAGCTTCCATTACCTTCATCAACCCCCTGCCCGCAGTTCCGCCGGAAGGCTTAATGACGACCTCTTTATAAGCATTCATCATCTCCCAAAATCGATTAATCGAAAATATATAGGTTTCAGGCAAATATTGAGCCAAATCCTCACATTGCAATAAAAGCTGATGCTTGTCCCATTTATTTCTTCTAGAATCTATTGGCAATGACCATCACACCTTCATCATTTTACTTACTATATGTGTATTTCTAATGAAACGCTTGTTTCATTGCCTAAAATTTAATCACCTCTGAAAAAGGAAAGAACCCCTTGAGATTACGTTTAGTAATGTCAAAGGGTTCTCCTGTTTTAAGAAGCGATTTTTTCCGCTTGCTGATTATTATTTTTTTTCCCTCTTACCCAATAAACAATAACTGCTGCAATTAAAGCAAAGCCAAGATAACCAGTAATTGGATATAATGTTCCAACCAATTTAGTAAATCCTACGAAGCTTGCTGCAAATCCGGCAAATCCAATTGCTGTGACAAATCCTTTAAATTTCATTGTGCCTGGCTTCATTACGCGTACGGCGAAGCCATAAAGCATACCTACTGCCGTATTAAAAATCATCGCTAACAGGACAATTGACATCAAAATTCCGACAATTGGTGAAATTTCATTTGCCAAGTAAAGCATTGGAATGTCTAAACCGCCAATATCGTCCAGTCTTGTATACATGCCGACATTAATTAGAATTAGCATAAGACCTAGACCGACTCCGCCAAGAATACCGCCCATTCCTGAGATCTTCAAATTCTTTGTCGTACCACCCATAACGGCAAGCATTGGAATCGCACATGTGATATTAAAAGAAACATACAATAAGCCTGAAAGGAACCAGTTTGAGGCAGCAGAATCCTGCCCTTCAGCGATTATATTTAGCTCTGCAAAGCTTGTATCCATTGTGAATAACGCATAAGCAGCAATTACTAAAACTAACACAATTAATGCAGGAGTAATACTTCCAATAATATTAAGAACCTTTTCCACATTAAAGAAGCAAGTTACGATCGTTAAAATCACCATAATTAAACTTCCGATTGCGCTTGGAATGCCAAATTGCTGTTGGAATGTTGAACCAGCACCAGCGAACATAATTACAGCTACTCCAAATAAGAAGAACGTAATGATAAAGTCGACTGCAATTCCTAAATATTTTCCACAAATACTATATACGACGTTTTTATGGGAATCTGTTTGCAGACGGCTCCCAATTTGAATAATATTCATTCCTAAAAACGCAAATAGTAAGGTTGCCAAGATTGCTCCAAAAAAACCTAACCATCCAAAGCTAGTAAAGAACTGCAATACCTCTTGTCCAGAAGCAAACCCGGCTCCGACTACTGTACCAATGTATGCACCTGCCATCTGAATACTCTTTTTCATAAAGGCCCCCGTATAATTGAATTTTTTGAAAACTTATTTTATAAAGGAGCAGAAGGCGTTCCTTTGCCTTCAACCCTTTTTAAAAATAATTAGGAAAAAACTTTTTCAGCAATTGTATATTGTTTGATTGTATCTCTGTTTGGCTTATATCCAATTCCAGGTGTATCAGGAACTGTGATAAAACCATCCTTTACAACTACTTCTGGATCAATGATGTCTTTGTCCCAATAACGAGAAGATCCAGCCGTATCCCCTGGCAGTATGAAATTATCTAAAGTTGTGAGTGCAATATTATGTGCTCTGCCGATTCCCGATTCAAGCATTCCTCCACACCAAACTGGAATATCATGCTGCTTACATAGGTCATGGATTTGTTTTGACTCTGTCAATCCACCAACACGGCCAATTTTAATATTTATAATTTTGCAGCTTCCTAATTCTATTGCTTTACGAGTATCTTCATATGAATGAATACTTTCATCTAAGCAAACTGGCGTATTAATTTGTTTCTGAAGTGTGGCATGATCGATAATATCATCAGATGCTAATGGCTGTTCAATCATCATAAGATCAAATTCATCCAAGGCACGCAGATGATCGATATCTTCTAAGCGGTATGCCGAGTTAGCATCAGCCATTAACGGAACATTAGGGAAATGCTTTCTGACTTCCCTCATCACATCTACATCCCAGCCTGGCTTGATTTTCACTTTCATCCGCTTATAGCCTTCCGTTACATACTCATCAATCAATTTCAGAAGGTCATCAACTGTATTTTGGATGCCAATACTGATGCCAACTTCAATCTTTGATTTTTCTCCGCCGAGTGCTTTCGCTAGTGAAATTCCTTGTTCTTGAGTATAAAGATCCCAAACGGCTCCCTCAAGGGTAGATTTTGCCATATTATTTTTCCGAATGTAAGAAAAGATTTCCGATACCTCGTCGGGATGTTTAATTTCTTTATTTAATAATTCTGGTATAAGAAAATCCTCTAACATATGCCAATTAGTCTTTAGCGTTTCTTCACTGTACCAAGGCGAATGGAAGGCAACCGATTCGCCCCAGCCGCTATTACCATTTTCATCCTTTGCTTCAAGCAATATAAAATCCCTGTCTTGCATTGTTCCAAAGCTTGTTGTAAAAGGAGATTTCATTCTCATCTTTAATTGACGCAAAGTAATTTCTTTTAATTTCATTGGAATCCACCTTTTCCCTATTTAATACTTAGATTTCTAAGCTTCGTTAAAACATAATAATGAACTGGTTCATTTGTTGTTTTTTGCAGAGAAACTACAGCATAACCTGACTCAAAGAGTTGCTGAAAAACATTTCTTGTCTTAAATCGCCAGTCAATGGCAAGCTCATGATCAGTTTTTTTCAACTCTTGAAAATTTGCAGGTACTGGTACGAGCAGCGGGTGATCGATATTAGTTAAATTAGTCATCATTTCTTGATCTAAATCTCCTAATTTTGGCTGGCCATTGCTTGTTGTCTCCCATTCAATCAAATGGATTCCTTCGCTGGACTGAACGTCATTCAAACTTTGATTGTCTGCGACATGCTCACTATTAATCCACCAATCTATTTGAAACCGATCAGACGGCAGCCCGCTATTCAGTCCGTCCTCCATTTCACCGTAGCAATTTTCAATATAGGTGCAACAGATGCCGCGAAGCTTATTCATATTGAGGTAGGCATTCCTGCTTTCAAGCGGGTCGAATGTCCAAATGATCAATTCGTATCCCTTTTCGGCAGCTACTCTTTTTTGTTCCCATTTTAATTGTGCACCAATCCCTTTTTCCTGATACTCCGGGTGGATTCCGAGCATATGAGAGCAGAGATAGGATTGCTTTTGATCAAATCCAGCAAATCCGTAGCTGAATCCAACTAGTTCTTCTTGGTCGAAAGCACCTAACATAATACCGCCATTTTTTGCAGCCGTAACTGTTTGATGAATTGGAATGGCACTAATATTCCATACTTCTTCTTCTAGCTTCTGAACAAGCTTCATTTCATTGCTGCTGTGTAAAGTCCGGATTTCAAAATTTCCATTCAAGATAATCACCTTCTTAGTTGTCTGCAAATGTGTTCATAATGGTTCTCGTAAGAATTTCAATTCCTGAGAACATCGCTTCATGATTAAATGTCATGTTCGGATGATGGAGGCCAGGCGTTAATCCGCAGCCAAGTCCTAGCATTGTTGCTTTTATGTTTGGTCTCATTAAAGTATAAAAGTGAAAATCTTCTCCGCCAGAAGAAATAATCGGCTCTTTCAGCCCTTTTTCACCTAGCGTATCGATAATAGCCTGCTTCATAAACTCCACTGCTTCCAAATCAACCTCTGCCGCAGCTACACTTGCTTTTGTTTCGTATGAAATGTCTACTCCATACAATAAACTTATTTGCTTAAAAATATTTTCGATTTTCTCCGTAAGCTCGTCCATTACTTGATTCGATTGCGCTCGTACATCAAGGCTAAAGGATGCTTTACCAGGTATAATATTGCCTGAATCGCCGCCGGCATGGAATTTAGTCATTTTCGCCGAATACGGAACCATTGGATTTAAATGAATGCCTTTTATTTCACTAACGATCGCGGCGCCAATTTCAATGGCATTTTGACCTAGATGCGGCCTTGCTCCATGAGCATCTTCACCAATTATTTCACCGGTAATAAACTTAGCCGCTCCATGATAAACGGCAGGTACCGCATACCCATCTTCAAGCTCCTGAACAGGTCTTAGATGAACACCGTAAAGATAGTCAACATCGTCTACCACATGATTCTCGATCAATTTCAATGCCCCTGTCCCTTTTTCTTCAGCAGGCTGGAAAATAAATTTAAGCTTTCCCTTGTTCTGAAAGTTGATTTTCTTAAGCAGCAGCATCGTTCCAATGATCATCGTCATATGAGAGTCATGCCCGCACGAATGGTTTGCTTTAAAGGTTCCATTCACTTCCTGCCATAGAGCGTCAATATCTGTTCGCAATCCCACACAAAAATCTCCGCTTCCGACTTCGGCAACTAGACCTGTACAATCATCAAAGGTTTGTACATGAAAGCCTTGCTCCTCAAGAAATGTTTGGATATATTCAGTCGTTTTGTACTCTTCCCAGCTAATCTCTGGATGTTGATGAAAATAATCAAATAGGGAGTTAATAGTTGGTTTAAGTTGTGCTAAGTGTTCTTTCAAGTAACTTCCCCTCCATCAATAAAGAAATAATCTTTAAATAGTTCTTCATATTGCTCTTTGCGTTTTTGAAAGCGATTTGAATTTTTTACTGTTACACCGGCAACAACAGCATTTAAGAAAGAAAATAGGGCTGTTGACGTATCTATGCTAGATTTATTAAAAGGAAAAATCGGAAATAGCATGTCGGAAAATTCACTTATCGGTGATTGAGGGGAATCTGTAATCCCGATAATAGTTGCACCCTGCTGCTTTGCCAATTTTGCAATTTGGATCGTCTCTTTTAAATAACGGTGAAAAGAGATGGCCATCATGACAGATTGACTATTCATTCCACTTAACGTGAATACAATATCATCTGAATCTGAACGTACTAATTTAACCCGATCCTTCACTAAACTAAGTGTAAAAGACAGCCAATATGCTGCCGGGAATGATGTTCCCATTCCTGAAATATAGATAGCTTCCGCATTTACAAGCTGATCGACCATTCGGGACATTTCATCTTCATTGACGAGCGACATCAATTCTTTAATGCGCTCCCGATCCTTTTCCATAACCTTTGAGAAAAAGTTGGGCTCCTCGGCTAACTGCAGCTTTGTTGTGTGATATGTCCCAAGGCTGCTCTCCTGATAAAGCAGCTGTTCCCTGACCTTCTTTTGCAAATCGGAATAGCCGGATAATGTTATCGCATAACAAAATCGAATAACTGTCGTTTCACTGACTCCAACAATGGAACCGATTTCATTTGCAGATTTCAAAGCAAAGTCCTTTGGCACTTTAAGAAGATAATTAGCGACTTTTTGCTGTCCCTTTGAGAGCTTATTATAGTTTGCAAGGATAATCTTTTTCAGTTCCATGTTTTTCCCCTTAAAAATGAAGTGTAGACTTAATTTTGAAAAAATTATGAAGTTTATACTTCATTTTTATTACTTTATTAAAATAACACATTTCGACAAAACAAACAATAATTATTCTGAAAATTCGTCAAAAATTGATTGTTATAAATGGTTCGAAACATTGAAGTCTAGAGTGTAATGTCGTTGGCTTCATTTCTCTGCGCTGGTGATTTCTTCGTACATCAAGGCTTGTTCAATAAATCCAACGACAATTTAGTTTTGAAACAGAAAAAAAAATGCATCCTTGCATAAGGTGCATCTTAATAGGTTTATTTAGGAAAAATTATAGATAGAATTTTATCCATATTCATTCCAGATTCGACTTCATAGATTCCAGGCTTCAACTTGTTTGATAATCCCCGCTTTTCCACTTCATTTGAAAATGTTCTAGCACGATCGATGATTTTTGCTCTTTCCAAACTTCTTCCGACATCAATGCTTGTCATACCTGAAGAAACGTTCAATACTGTGCGATAAACAACCTTTTCCTCTTTATTGCCGTTATCTTTTTCAGTTTCTGCGGGTTCCTTTTTTTCTGCTTGATTTGCAAGCTGATCCCATTCTTTTTCTGTATAAATCACATAGCCTTCAGATGTAAGCTTGTCCTTCATCTCTTCATTCGATAGTTTTTCAACTTTATTATTTGTAGTCGCTTCGGCAGGACCATTAAAGTACACAATACCGCACAAGGTCGCCGCTGCTAATAGTCCACCTGCAAAGCTGCGCATCGATTTAGCTGTCATTGTCGACCTTGCCCCTTTCCTCTTTTTGCTTTATAAAGGGAGCTAGCAGGCTTTCGGCCTCATCTATACTCATTTGATTTTCCTCAGCAATGCTTTCATAAGAATACCCGCGCCTATGTAAGTCGATCAGTTCTCGAAGCAACAGTCTTTTCTCATAAGGAATAGTTTCATTACCAGCTTCTTTTGCTGTAATTTCAGCGTCGATTTCAAGACTTTTAATTTGCTGCTGAAGCTGATACACTTCTTCCATTAATGAAAAGGTAAGATGATCTATTTGTTGTTCAAGTCTTGTTGATGATTGCTTTGATTTATAAAACGATAAAATGAGCAGCACAATTGCTGCAATAAATAAAATGGCTAATGCCCATCCCATCATTCTATACCTCCCTTACCTAAATGTGTTCTTGCAACTTATTATTATACATGATGCATTTGAGAATTCTATTTAAAACGACAAAACAGAACTATTGTCATAGGTTTATGTTAAATTTATACGCAGTTAGAATTTTTTATTTTAAGTGCCTTTCCTTGCCAGTTGATTTTAGTAAATTTGTCACAATGAATCCTCAAAGTTAAACTAGTAATAGTTGAAGAACAATAACAAGCTACCCAATTCGAATGGGTAGCTTCTCTTAATTTTTTCTTAACTTTGCAAACTTCCTTTTAACCATGCCCGATCACGATAGGGGCCAATAGGGATTTGAATAAGGCTGGTTTTTCCAATTGAATCCAACTGGTAAATCTCGTCACATGCATTTGCATCAAAACCGAGAAGCGGGTGCCCTCCCATTCCGTTGGCTAATGCCGCTATCAGTAATCGCTGTACCAACATACCTGCTTCCATTTGCTGGATACGATATCCTCTATACCCAATTGCCTCAATTAAATGATCTTTATCCCCTACTACATGGAGGCAGAGTGGCACTTGAAACAAATTAATATTGGGTCCAGTCAATCCGCTTTGCAGCCTGAAGCGGTGATCTCCAGGATTTATCGATCGAAGTATATGTTGATTACTGTCATAATAATAAGCGCCATCTGGAATGCCTTCCACATTATAAAAGCAGCCATATAAGGAAACACGTGGCTTGTTTCTTACATGAATTTCATCCAAATCATTTCGATACGAGAAGGAAGCAGCCGCCTCCTTCAGCAGATTGCCTAGTTGAAGGGGGCTAACTTTTCCTAATATGAAATCCATATCCGGTGAATATCGCTTTTTACAAATTGCAGCTAAGTCATAAGACAAACGTTCGACTTGCGGCAAAGGCACTTCTTGACCGTTTCGATCTACATAATTTCTTGACTCGATCTTCCGAAACGACTGTGCTATTTCCATCATAGATAATTCATTTATTCTTGTTAACATTGAATAGTCCGCAAGCCGCTTTGATCGTTGAAAATGATGAGGATAAATCTCAGGCATCTCTCGGCACAATTCTTCAGCAGTAATTACCCCATCCTTTTCTCCTAGGTTCAAAGTCCAATTGGTTGGTTCTATCGATAAAGGGATAACTGCATACACGCTTTCCTCCTGTTCGGGCAGGCCAAGCAGATGATTCAATGCCCGATCAAGAAATTGATAATAAACCCCTGATGCAAAGCCAAAACGGTTCGATACTTCCAGCAGTTGCCCCAATAGCACACCAGCATCCAACCCTTGCAGCCGGTAGGAAAAGGAATGATACTTAAAGAAATTCTTCCAATACATAGTCGAAACAAAAACAGTGCCAAAGCAAGTGGCCACATCACAGCCATCCCCAAGAGCCTTAGCTAAATATGAATCGAAGTTCCCCTCTCGCAGCAGCACTAAACGGTGATGTGCGACATCATAATGGTACACACCAACAGGCAAATCCTCCAATTTTAAATACATATATAATTCGTTTGGATACAGTCCCCCGCCAGAAGGAATGAATCGCCTATAGGAATGCATCAATTTAGCTGTGTTTTCTGTGGATTCTAATGGAGAGACTGATTGGGTAAATTGGGTAAGGCCATTTACAAACCACAGAAAATGACCGATTGTGTGAAGATCAAGTCTTTCAGGTATTCCCCTTCCTTCTAGCGTCAGTGGTACTTCTAGAGATAACTCCACAACTGGCAAGTCGCGGTAGAGTTTATATGCTAATGGTGCATCAGCCCAATCCGCTTCCCAGTCCGGCGGAATGATCTTTTCAATATTAAAATGGAGATTGTGGAGAAATGTCTCAAGACTCATCTAATTTACCTCCCAGCAGCCGCTTATGGAAACGGATGCGGATATGGATTGAGCTGCTCATATGACAGCCGTTGTTTCGAGTAGCCAAGTTCCATTGGTACTTTTAACACTCTATCCAGCCCAGTTACCCGGGTAAGATGCTGTCCGAACGTCATCGGCAACATGCCCGGAATGAGCACTTTAACGCAATGCAGACCGTTTCTTTTCGTTTCCGGTGCCGTCTGGTTAACCACAATGACATCGAGATTTAATCGGCGAAATTCCAGCAAAATATCACGCAAATCATCGGTTAAGTCTTTATGCTTTGACTTCCATTTGAATTCATCATCAAACGTCCGCATTGGACGATTCTCGTTCAACAAGAACTGCAGGCGCTCTTCCGCTTGTGGTAATCCATATAGCATCCCATGATGATTCATTTTCCGTACAAGCGAAGAATCTTGCAGCATTCGCACATACTCCTCTTTGCCCGCTTCAAAATCTTCGTCAAGAGTCAGCATCATACCTGCCAATTCGTAAATCGCGCTTTTTGCCGCTCGTACTGGGTCCAAATGCGCACCAGCAGCACAGATGATATTGAGTCCCTTTTCTTTCCTGTTTTTCGCCACCACTAATACGCTTGGAATTCCGTTCTCCATTGTCGAGTTATAAAAATACAAATCATATCCTGCAACCGCACGTGCACGTTCGACCATCAATTGTAATTCTTGGTCGTTTGCAGAATTTGGGTCAAGACGAGGGAGTGGCAGCTTAGCATACCAAGTCATCAAAAACGAATCACGCTCGACCACTTCCATCATTCCATAGAAAATGGCCTCCTCCAAACTTCCTCCCAAAGCACATCCGTTTGAAGTTTCATAGACAAATCCCCCGTCACAGCCCAAACTGTAATAAGAAAGCAGCTCCGGAACTAGAATCGGACGCTCTTGCAGTAGCGAATAGCCCCATACCCAATTCATTGAGCGTTCGGGATGAAATGGTTCAAACGGGAACTTAGGTTGTGAATATTGATCGTCAGTGTGTACACCTACTTGGAGAGGGTTGAGTGCTTGATGTTTCAAATTTTGGTAACAATCATAGACTACTGTCCGCTTGCCGTGGGGAGATAATCCACAATACCTCTCCAAACCTTCTAGGATAGCTGTCGATTCACTTACCGCATATGAATTTGTCCTGCCTGCCACTCCTTCGTCTCCAGAGAACAACGGCAAATTGACACCTACATCGGCAAAGGGTGTCTTCACGTCATACATTTTTCCATTTAAAAAGCCAGTCCGATGGTCCAAATATTCTTTGACAAGAACCTTATTCAGTTCATCCATTGATCGGGTGCGGTAACTGCCATGGCTGATTTTTGGACTGGGCTGCAGCGAAATTCGGGCCTCTGCCGCTGAATCGTCAGGTAATTTTCCACAAACCGCACACAACGAGTCAGGCAAAAAGAAATGCCGTGAACTCTTCAATATTTTTAGATTGATTAATAATACATGATTTTCCAATCGCGACTTATCACCTTGCAAAATGCTTTGCACCTCATCTTCAATGAGGTATGTCATTTGTAAAATTCCCGTTCTCGACGCCCAAGGATCACGAGGTTTTTCTTCTTGATTAACAAGTCTCTTCTCAATCTCCCACATCTCTTTACGATCCCGTCCGGCCAAAAGACGTCTAATGTTTGCACACTGGGAGCACCCTGGTTTGCCTTTTTGAACTAATGGACCGACAACTCCCTCGCCGAATGAAACGAATCCTCGCAGCCAAGGGATGCCGGTTAGTTGCAAGATCACTTCCGCCTTTTGGTGAACAGAGGGATTCCAAGTATCGTGCATTACAAGAACCAATTTAGCCTCTTGTGGTACATCTGTCTCAAAATCAGCTAGGCGAACGATCTCGTATTGAGTGGATAGTTCTGTAGAAACGCTGTCTGCCAACAATCCTCTTCCGACCACTACAACAACAGCACTCACTGGGATTCCACCTCCCGAATCATCACACCATAAATCCCTTCCAGTCCCGCTTTCAATAATGGCTCCGACTCTACTTCAAAGACAAAAAGCTGCTTGTGGTTTCTTTCGAGTGTTTTTATTGCGGTATGAAGCAAGGCTGGTTCTGTTGACACTTCACAATCATGGATAACAAGTCTTCGATGCTCCCTTTCTTCCAGACGGACGCTTGAAACCTCCAACACCTTTGTTGAATCGGAAGCTGCTTGATTTTGTTCAATTAAAAGTACATGTTGCAGCACATTTCTTAACGCCCCCGTGATATTCAATCCTACACTGCCATACCAGCTTCCGTTCGTACCAATCCATACTACTGGGAATCCGGCCACTTCCTGCCCTAAGCCTATTATTGGTTCTCCCCGGATCGTCTTTAGTGCCTGTAAATAATAATGGCAACACTCATCTTCTATCTCACTTATGCCCACCCGTGAGACCGAATTTTTCTGATGGTCCAATTGTTGGTTTAATTCCATAACCAAACATTTTTGCAATCCGCGGCCAACACCTTCAGCAAATGTTTCCCCTGCGCCAAACCCAATCAATTTCTTCTGAACTGCCAAACTGCTATCCACGCCCTTGTGTGGGGGCAAAGATGAAATGAGTAGATTAGCAGTTTGTGAGACATAAGCCTCAATTCCTGACAATCCTGCTTCTTTCAGTGCCTCTTCATGCGTCAAACCGGTAACAATCATCTCTGGCAGCACCTCTGCTGGTCCTTCCGACAACAAATCAACTGCCTGAACACGGCACTGAGCAAGCGGCAGCTGCTTTAAATCCCCCTCTCCCCAAATATGAAATATACCTGATTCAGTTGATGTTAACTGGCTAAAGAAGTAGAGTAATTTGCTCGACTCACCTTTGTTTATGCTGCGTTCAAGCCGTGAGTCTATATCTTGTACCCATTCAGCAGACACACCATTAGCGACCAACGGATGCGGCACGAAGGAATGCCAGCTTCCTTCCAATGTATTCATATTTAGCAGGAAGATTTGATTATTCTGTTCCGATTCCCTCACTTTCGTACTCTCTTTGAATAATTCAAACACGATCACATTAGCCAACATCGCTCCCGCAGTAGATGAGAAGGCGCTTATCTGTTGCTGGTCTCTAAAAAATACAGATTGATGGATGCGACGCCAAGCTGACTCCCAGCATACAATAGAATCTGGATGCACTAAAGGACCTGCAAGTCCAACCTGGTCAAGGCAAACAGCTGGTATAAACACCTTCTTTTCTTCCCTGCAAATTGTATGAAGATCTTGCAGCTCCTCTATATCCCCATTTTGCGAGACATATAAAATTGCTTGATAAGCCTGCACAGTTTCCCGTAAGGAACTCCCATCTTTCTCTTGAAGGATAACTTCCTCTACAGCTGCTTCTGGGTCTGATCTACGTGCGTGTGCCACCAATTCCATTATTCGCTGCCTATTAGTCTGGACCGAATCCGTAATCAGCACATGAAACTTTGGCAAACCTGATTCGAGCAATGCAGAAATTAAGGAAACAAAAAAAGGACCGTAGCCAACTGCCAAAACCTTAGCCTGACGATAGGCTTGAAAACGGTACGCACCCGAATCGCCAAAACTGTCTAAAAATTCAATTTGTGAGGCATGCTTTTTAACTATTTGATCTGTCAGTTGATGTGGACGATCTTGGCTTATATCCTTTACAAATCCGTTTTGATAAAGTACTTGTGCAATTTCATACACCCGATCCCGATATGGACCCGGCAATCCGTCAGTCAAATTTGCCAACGTGTGCTCCCCGTTAAACATTGGCATTAACTTTTCAACCCACTTATCAATCATACTGCCTTCCATCCGAAACGAACTTACGTTATTACGAAAATATACTCCACTGTTTCGATCTGGGAAATAAGATGTATCCCCTTTCACTTTTAAACGCATAGACGGGATTAAATTCGTCATTTCGCTCCTCCTTACCCGTGAGCTTACTTCAACAAACATATTATTTTCACTATTACCCTATGTACTGCAAGATGTCCCATATGTCTAAACTTTTAGGGAAAAGCCCCGGCAAAACAACTCATGCAGGGGCAAAGTCTCCTCAGCTGACAACCACTTTTTTCGGGTAGAAAACTAAATAATGATTATCGGCAACGTCCGCAGTGACCGCAACCGCCGCAGCGTCCGCAGCCGCCACAGTGACCGAAACCGCCGCAACGGAATCCGAAACCGAAACAAGAACCGAATCCGAAACAGGAACCAAATCCGAAACAAGAACCAAACCCTAAACCAAAACAAGAGCCAAAACCCAAAAGTCCAAATTGCCGATCCATAGGAACCTGATTCGGATCCCAAGGAATTGGCGCGTTTGCGTAGAAATCACCAACATTCAACATTTGCAGATCTCTTTGAAAATCATACATTTGCATAGCCTCCCTATTTTTTATACAGGTGTCTAGCAACAAAGAATAATCACGGCTTAGCCATAATGAATAGGTTAACGCACCCATACCCTTCCTCAACAAAGTATGAAAAGCGTTTGGGTATTGTTACGAAAGTAAAAGCCTATTTAATCTCTTTGTATAAAAATAAAGATTTTAATAAAAACTAAGATAAAAAAGATTGGAGAGAAAAGAATGGGTCTTGTGAAAGCATTTAATGATTGGAGAGCTGCAAGGTATGAAAACCATGTTACCCAAATGAAGGAAATGAACAAATGTCCTGAATGCTATGGAAGAGGATTTATGCCTTACCCTGCGAATGAATTTGCCTATTATGGCAATTTACTCGATTGTCCAGGCTGTAACGGCAGCGGCGATTACGGGGATTGGAATGAACTTGTCTGACTGCGCAATGACATATGTTCATGGAATACAATGAAACAAAACTTGTAAAAAATGCGTTTGCGGACACCAGTTCCGTAATGTTAGCTAAAATTAGATAAATCCTATGGAACGCGGACATAGGATCCGTTATTTTCTAAAAAAGCGGTGATTCCTTGTTAATTTTCGTATATAACGTACCCCGCGTCCGCTTAGCCCATTAATTAGGGTCATTTAATGAAAATAACGGATTTACTGTCCGCATTAACTTCTTCCGCCATCTAGATTAATTAAATTTGCGTAAAAAATAACGCTCCAAGTCGGAACGTTATTTTAATTTGTATGAATCTTTTATTAACTTCACATTACTAACCTACATCTTATTCGTCGGATTCTTCACTTTGTCTACTTTTTTGTGTAGGAAGTGTATCCCAAAAGCTTGTATCGGCCGAGTCGATTGATCCGTCAGCGATTGCTCGAACAGCTGCATCTAGTGTAGTAATCGTTTGTTTAATTAAATAGCCGTTACTCTTTTGGCCAATCGCATAAGATTCAATATAATGATCAGACATGCCGCGCATTTCAAACAATAATGTAGAAACATCATAATAAGCAGCAATTCCGTTACGGCCAATATTATTAGTCGAGCCTCCAGAATATTTTCCAAGATGTCCCCAGCCTGTCGGTTGAATCGCATTATATACGACTGACCCTAACTTTTTAGACCCTTCTAACACTTCAGGCTTTACACTAGGACTTGTCGGATAAAGGATGGAACCAGAAACAAGCTGTCCTTCTGTTTCACTTAATGTCCCTTGGTGATGCAGGTCAATCAAATAATCAATCTTGTATTTTTGAAGAACATTTTCATGCAGCGCCCTTGCTTCAGGTTCCATTTGACTAGGGGCTTTATCATGCTCACGGTTTAAATCAATATAATTTGCATTGTAGCGTGTTAAATGTCGATCACCATCCGCTAAATAATTATCAAGAGAGAAATTAACATCTCCCATCGCCCCATCGGCATTTAACATCGGAATAATGAGAACGTTTACATGATCAAGCACACCTTTTGTCTTACCTGTTCCCAGATGTTTAATAAATTCTAATGCACCTTCAGTTGTAAGCTGTTCATTTCCGTGCTGCTGAGTTAGAAATAAAATAGTTGGATTAGCTGGATTCGAAATATATTTTGCCATGTAAATATCACGGCCTTTGACTGTTTGGCCAATTACCTCAAGCGCCATTGCCTGTTGCTTAGCATCCTGGGTTTTCAGATAATCAACTAAACTATCATATGTATGAAGAATGGATGTTTGAATTGAACCGTTCCCAGCACCTGGCCCATTTCCAACAGCTTGTGCTGGCATCGAAACAGCTGTTACTGCCCCTAACGCCATTAAACTTGATAATGAAACAGAAAGTACCTTCTTTTTTAAGCTCATAAACGTTCCTCCCAATTCTTTTTTGATGTTACACGCTCATTGTACGATTTGAGAGAAACTGTGTTAATAGAGTGACTGACCTAGTTATCAGACAAAATAGGCTATATCCATTGGAGTTAACTTATCCAATAATAGGCAGAAACTGTATAAACAATATATATTAAGGGGGAACTGACACTTTTTTCAATCCCCCAACAACATAAAAATTTAGTACAAAACACCTCTATCATTTATCTCCTTACGAACAGTATTTGAAAGATGATACTTTCGACAGGGTGAAATCTGAAAACAAAATGAGAATAATGTCGAAACAACGGCCAAACCGACAGAAATTTAGGGAATAAGATAGGGAATAATTTGTTATTTTTTATCTAAAACTGAAAAAGTTTCTCTACCACTTTTCCTTCTCTCCCATGAGTGGTTTCAGCTTGTGAAAGAGAATTCCAAATCGCTTCCTCCGTGACCTCAGCGGTTGCAGTAAATATTTCGTTAAAAATGGGCTGGTCCTCCCTAATAAATCTTCCTGTTTCAAAGTTCTCTTTGGAAAAATGAGAAATTCTATTAGCCGTTGAAAAAGCAATGACAATATCTCCGCTGCCATGGCCAAAATGGCTTCCTGTTCGTCCAAGCCCGATGCCGCACCGTTTTGCTACCCTCTCAAGCTGTCGATCACTTAATGGAATATTTGTTGCCAGTACGATGATGATCGATCCATCAGATGTTTTCGAAATACTATTCCCATTAAGCTCACCATGAGAAAACTTCTCCTTTGGCAACTCATCCTTAGATCCGAAATTTGTTAATACCATGCACCCGATTATGTATTCCTTTTTTTCCATTTCATCATAGATTACTCTTGAGGAACTTCCAATTCCTCCTTTATATCCGAAGCAAACCATTCCCTTGCCAGCACCTATTGCACCCTCTCCAGCAAGATTCGGTGTTGCGGATGTAATGGCTTCAATCGCATGACTTGATTGAACAGGGAATTTGCGAATGGAATTTAAGATCCCATCATTACATTCGCCTGTTACGATATTAATCGTTCCCGTTGTATCCCCAATCTCTGGGTTCATTTCAAGCATATATTCTAATGTCCCTTGAGTTACCGCTGGGACGCCAAATGTATTTGTTAACATAATCGGCGATTCGATAACCCCCAACTCATTTACCTGAATAAGTCCAGCTGTTTTCCCATATCCATTGATCACATAGCTTGCAGCAACTACCTTTTCTTGAAAAAGATTACCGCCGTGCGGAAGTATTGCTGTTACTCCTGTGCACGCATAATCATCCCCATCCATTGGAAAATCAAGCGTTACATGACCCACCTTTACACCTTCAACATCTGTAATACAATTTTTCTTTCCAGTTTTCATTGTCCCTACTGTATATCCTCTATCTCGAATTTTCTTGCTAGCTGAATAATTCATGTCAATCCTCCATTTGTATAAGTCTATTCGTATAAATCATAACAAAGTTATTCCAAATTGTGCTATTCCATTGAGATATTATCTCCATTTCACATGATTTGAAACTAAACTTGCAGGTTCAATTGTTGCTACTCCTATAAATCTATTCTATGATATTATTATTCTTATTCCATTTAAAAAGGAGACTGAATCATGCCCTCTTTTGTACATGAGCGAAATGGTGTATTCCCATCTGTTTGCCCACTCGATTGCCCCGATCAATGTGGACTTCTTCTACATAAAGAGGATGGAAAGATCGTAAAAGTGGAAGGAGATCCTAATCATCCAGTCACGAAAGGGAATATATGCAATAAAGTGCGTCACATGAATGCACGAATCCATGATGAAAATCGCTTGAAATATCCGCTGAAAAGAACTGGCCCGAAAGGCTCAGGAACGTTTGATAGAATTAGCTGGGAGGAAGCGATTAACGCCATTACTTCTCACTGGCAGGAGCTCATCCGAACGGACGGACCTGAAAGCATTCTTCCTTATAGCTTCTACGGAAATATGGGTAATTTAACAGCGGAAGGAATGGACCGCCGCTTTTTTCACAGGCTTGGTGCATCGCAGCTTGAACGCACGATCTGTCAAGCTGCAGGTACAACAGCCATGAAGTACACAATGGGAGGCAGCTTTGGGATTGATCCTGAGGACACCATCCACTCGAAATTGATTATCTTTTGGGGAATTAATGCCGTGAGCACGAACATGCATCAGGTCGCACTTGCCCAAAAGGCTAGGAAAAACGGCGCAAAAATCGTTGTCATAGATGTTCATAAAAACCAAACTGGAAGGCTTGCAGATTGGTTTATCCCGATTTTACCAGGAACAGACTCAGCGTTAGCCCTTGGAATCATGCATATTTTATTTGATGAAGGTATGATAAATGAGGATTTTTTACAAGAATATACAGTCGGTCACCGTGAACTTCGTGAACATGTAAAGCAGTACCAGCCTGCACTCGTTTCCGAAATTACGGGTGTACCAGTGGAAGATATCTATAAGCTTGCTCGTATGTACGGGGAAACTGCCCCATCTTATATTCGAATTGGAAATGGACTTCAGCATCATGATAATGGCGGGATGGCCATCCGTGCAATCGCCTGTCTCCCTGCTTTAACAGGCCAATGGCTGGAAAAAGGCGGCGGCGCGATTAAAGGGAATTCTGGTTATTTAGCTCATAATTCTAAAGGGTTGCAACGTCCAGACTTATTGGAAAACAAAAACACACGGATCATTAACATGAACCAGCTTGGCCAGGCACTATTAGAGCTAGAGGCACCAGTTAAATCCTTGTTTATTTATAGCAGTAATCCAGCTGTTGTTGCTCCGGAAGGCAATAAAGTTAGAAAAGGATTAGAGCGAGATGATTTATTTATCGTTGTCCATGATTTATTTATGACCGAAACAGCAAAATATGCTGACATTGTGCTTCCGGCGACTTCATCCTTTGAAAATATGGACTTCTATACTTCCTATTGGCATCATTACATCCAATTGCAGCAGCCAGTGATTGAGCCATACGAAGAGGCTAAATCGAATGTAGAGGTTTTTCGTTTGCTTGCGGATAGCATGGGCTTTAAGGAACAGGCCTTTAAAGATTCGGAAGAGGATATGATTCGGCAATCTTTAGACAATCCTAGTAATCCATATACGAAGGACATAAGTTTTGAGAGCTTATTTGAAAAGAATTATTTGAAAGCAAATATAAAACCATTATTTCCTGGAAAGCTGCCAACACCAAGTGGAAAAATAGAACTTTATTCTGAACAAATGAAGAGAGACGGATATCCTGCTCTTCCAACCTATGTCCAGCTTCATGAGGATGAAGATTTTCCATTTTTATTCGTCCCAGCGCCAAACCATAATTTCTTGAATTCAACTTTTTCCAATAATAAGAAGCATGTTACTCTAGAAAAGGAACCTAAGCTTCATATCAATCTTGAGGATGCACATGAATTAAATATTGAAGATGGTGAGACTGTACGTGTTTGGAATAACCGCGGAGAATGTGAGCTGAAGGCAGCTGTTGGAGATTTAGTTCTTCCAGGTGTGGTCGTTTCCCAAGGTTTATGGGCAGATGCTCCAGGAAAAAAACAGCATGTAAACTCTCTTACTCCAGATCGTCTATCAGATATGGGCGGCGGAGCAACCTTCTTTTCTGGAAGGGTAAATGTAGAGAAGCTACAAGTAACAGATTGAAAAAAAAAAATAAATTTGTACGCTTGGAATTAATTTCCAAGCGTTGTTTTTTTATCCGCACTTCGTTACATTTAGCGTGACGCTTTTGGCGGTTGGCACACATCACATTTACGTTGGTGATTATTTTTAAATTTCGTAAATGTTTTCTCAAAATTGCTGCCGCATGCACATTTAAATAATAACTTCTGAGAAAAACCGTGATATTCCGTTGTTAGCAACTTACTATCCGAATTTTTCTCGACAAATTCATTTATTTTACCAATCGTCCATCGTTTATTCATTCTCTTACACCTCCCTATTTACCTTTGCGCGGAGGCTATACTTGGCATCCGATCTAGTTATGAGCAATATTTGTAATTTACCTAAGCTTCTTATTATATCAGAATCAGTCACACAATTAATATGGAATCTCTTCTATCCATTCAGTCCTGATTAAACCACAATTGATCTTTGTTATCAACATCGCCATTATAATTGATAAGAATCTCATCTCCTGCTTTTATGTCTGTAAAAGCATAGAAATCAAATGTGTGATTTTCAAAATTAATCTCATAAATCGCATTAGGTTCATAAGAATGGTTGAACAACATTCCATAACCTAGAAGGATCGCCGAATGATTGATCCCATACTCAAAAGCGTAGTCAGCGAGTAAAGTTTGCTCAATGTACTGATGCTGTTCGTTTGGATATGAAATAACAGGCGCTTCATGTAAAAGCTCTCCTTTTTTGATATCATGTGTAGCAAATACCCCTCTATTGAATTCTCCATCACTTAGTGAAGATGTTTTTACCTCTATCATGTTGTTTACCTTCTCACTTTTAAAATTTTCTTTCTAACTGTAACATTAATTTGAACAATATGCTCTTTTTATTTCGGAAATAGACTTTGCAATTTATCATTATGATATGTACTTGCTCACTATTTCAATTCCTTTGTTATTTCCTAGTTCTTAATCGTTTGTTCCGTTCAAGACAAAATTATAGGATCACTCCTGAAAAATCCCCGCTCAGCACTTCTTTCTCATTTTGATTTTTGCATAAAAAGGAAGCAGCGATGCGAGTTCGATTATTATCCTGCTTTTCAAATTGCTCAATTCTTACTTCACATATAATCGTATCTCCTGTAAAAACTGGTCTTAAAAACTCAAAATTCATCGTACGAGCGAGGACGTTGTTATCACCACCAATTTTTGTCGGTAAAGTAGCGGTCAACAACCCTTGAACGACAAGTGTTCCCCGTTCATCAGGATGAACATGGTGATTCCCCTCATCTCCAGATATTTTTGTAAACATTTCAACATCTTCTTTAGTGAATTTCCGTTCAAATGTAATAATATCGCCTACTTTTAAAGACAATTCTATTCTCCCCTTTAAAGTCATATTTTGAGCGGACATTGAATCCGTTATTACTATTAATAGGCTATAATTTGGAGGCAAAGCGGACACTGAATGCGCTATTTGAGAAAAATCACATGAAATTACTTCTTTTTTAAAAATTGCGGAACCTCTGTCCGCAAACATAAAGAATTAACCCATTTTGACACAAATAAAGGAACAGATGTCCGCCAACCCTAGATAGAAGCCACCACACTTTTAGTTATGAGGGAAAATCTTGAGGTTTCCAATTTTTAGGCTTAATGTTCTTATTCATCCATTCCTTTTGTGGTGGTTGATATAGGGCGGTAGCCATTAAATGATTGTTATGCCAGCTTGCTGCTCCGGAACGAATCATTTCTTCGAGGAGAATTTGGATAAATTCCTCAGGCTGAACCTGAAAAGTGTAACGTGCAAAGTCTTGGAACCAACCACAATTTAACAGGTACTGATCGATTTCTTCTCTTGCCAATCCGTTTTTAATGATTAAGGTAAATGAAAAAATCCTTTTGCAGGCATGCCATGAGATTTTTTCTGGGGCCATTAGCCACTTTTCAAACCGTGCCCTTGCGGAATCAATAGCAGCATCTGGATTTTCTATTTGTGGTCCATGTCCTGAATATGCCTGCTTAATCTGGAGCTTGGACAACCGATCCAAACTTTCGATAGATCGATGGATCGATGCAACACCCTCTCGAAAGATATTTAACCAGCCGATATCATTTTTATGAAAGAGATCCCCGGAAATTAATATCTTCTCGTCAACATCATATAAAGAAATATGCCCCAACGTATGTCCCGGAGTGTGCATGACTTTAAATGTTCTACTTCCCGTATTAATTTCATCGTTATCTGAAAGCTTCCTATTTACTCGATAGGGATCTACAGGCTGATCTAACCATTCCGCACTACAGGCCTCGGGATCACAAGAATTAATCATATCGGCATCCCATTTATGAGCAGCAATCTTCACACCGTAATTTTTTTGAAGATGAAAATTCCCACCTACATGGTCACTATGATAATGTGTGTTCACAATAAGGTGTAATTCTTCTGGTGAAACACCATGAGCTTTAATTAATTGCTCAGTTTTTTTCACATCACTCCCAAAACCAGTATCAATCAAGACCGGGAGCTGATCCTGAATTAGAACCATGTTTGCACTTGGATATGTTCTTTCAAAGAAAACAACCCTAGAGTTTTTCATACGCAATTCCTCCTATCACCCATTATGATCGAACGGCCGCTCAATTTTATTATATATAATTTACAGAATATTTAAAATAAAATTAATCTCAGTTCAGGAATCTAAGTATGATAGCAAAGATTTGCCTTTTCAACTTCAAGAGGCTGTCCAGAAAGTCTAAAAAATACTCTCTGGACAGCCCCCATTTTCTATTTCTATGTTTTGTTCAAAAAATAGAATTACGGATATTATTTTTTCGGCAATCTCGATAACTTAATAAAAACTCCCAGCCCCGCTAAGAAAAAACCTAAACAAAATAAACTAGCTGGACTCCCCCACACTATTTCTGCCATTTAAAAACCCTCCATCACTAAGTTTAGGTATATTTTACCATGTTTGTTATAAATTTTGAATATTTTTATTAATGCCCAGAAAAAATTTTTTAGGAATATTTCAGCAATCCATTAATAATGAAAAAGTTAGTAAACGCAAAAAAAGACCAAACCCCTTGATTTGGTCGGAAAACTAGTTTGTAATTTCTATGAAAGCTTCTTCCTACTCTTCTGCCGATTGCAATTCATCTTGTTTTTTCTTATTAATGTTATGGATTACAAAAGTTCCTATGAAGGCTAAAATCAAAATTCCGAAAAAGATTAAATGGTGCAACTCAAATCCAAATACACTAGCAAACATTTTTGCTGAAATAATGGCGATTAGGATAAATGCTGTGTTTTCTAATTCTGGGACTTTTTCAATGAGGACAAGAAAAACTTTAGCAACGGTCCGCATCATTAATATGCCGAGCATGCCCCCGATTAATAATATCCATACTTCTTCCGAAACAGCAAAGGCAGCTAAAATACTGTCGGCGGAAAATGCTAAATCCATCAGTTCAACTGAAATAACTGTTGCCCAAAAGATTCCGAATGTGCGGACGAGCCAGCTATCTTTTTTCATGCCGCTTGTTTCTTCATCGCCTTCACCCATCCAGAAATGCTTAATGACGATCCAAGCTAGATAAGCAGCACCGAGAGCCTTTATCCACCAAAACTTAATTAACAGCATTCCAAGTCCAATGAAAATGAATCGAAAAAAATAGGCGCCGATCAATCCATAAGTTAAAGCTTTCCTTTGCTGCTCTTTAGGAAGATGCTTGACCATTACAGCTAAAACCAAGGCATTATCCGCAGATAATAACCCTTCCAATATAACTAATGTTCCAATATAGCCCCATGATACAGGATCAGACAATACTTTTCCCCACATTTCCCAATCAAAAAAGGAAGCATAGGTATTTAATAAATGATTAAGAATTTCCAATTGAAAGACTCCTTTAAATAAACCTTTGACGTAAAAATCAGCTCATTCTTAGGATTCCTATAAATGGAAATATTATGCCAAGCATGCAAAAAATAAGAATATTAGGGCGATTCATAAGGAAAAAAAAGGCGCCAATTTCGAAAACCTGTCCAAAAACAAAGATTGTTGTTTTTTAAAGGCTGAAGGCCGTTTCAAACTCATGCTTTGGCAACGGCTTGCTTATGTAATATCCTTGAATTTCGTCGCAACCGATTTTTTCTAAAATATAGATGACTTCCTCCGTTTCAATCCCCTCTGCAACTACCTTTAGATTCAATTCATGTGCAAGAAGCGTAATAGCTTTAACAATGGCAATATCATCTGAATTCTTTGCCACTTCCTGAATGAATGTTCGGTCAATTTTCAAGGAATGAATGGGAAATTTACGTAAATAATTTAGTGATGAATATCCTTTGCCAAAATCATCAATGGCTACAGTTACACCCATTTTTCTCAATTCATTTAGGCAGGAAATACATTCCTCTGCATGGTCAATGAAACTATTTTCCGTAATTTCAATTTCAAGAAGATGCGGCTCAAGCCCTGTTTTATCTAACACTTGCTTAATAACATGATGAAAATTAGGCAGCCGGAAATGAAGAGGAGAAATATTAACTGAAATTCTAACTGGCTTGGAAAAAAGAGATTCATTCCATTCCTTATTTTGCTGACAAGCTTTTTCCAACACCCATTTATCTAACTTATGAATAAAACCTGTTTCTTCAGCAGTTGGAATGAACTCATCAGGTGAGAGTTTTCCAAGATCAGGGTTATTCCAGCGTATTAAAGCCTCCATCCCATTCATTTCCTTCGAAACTAAGTTCATCTTTGGCTGAAAATAAAGCTCAAATTCATCGTTCTCTATGGCATTTCGTAAATGATATTCAATTGATAGCGCCTTCTCATGTGTCTGTGACATATCTTCTTCATAAATATTAAATGTATTTCTGCCTTTTGATTTTGCCTTATACATCGCTGAATCAGCATTTTTTAATAATGTTTCACCATCTTCGCCATGGTCAGGGAAAATACTAATTCCAATACTGCATGTAGTGAAAATTTCTAAATTGTTTAATAGCTTGATTGATTGATCAAAAATAGATAGAATTTGATTGGCACAATGTATTGCGCAATCATAATCATCCATTTGTGGATAGAGAATAATAAATTCATCTCCAGCAAAACGGTAAATTTGCGCTTTTTGGAATAGAGCTTCTTTAAGCAAAAAAGAAACTTTTGTAATTAATTGATCTCCTACTGCATGACCGAAGGAATCATTAATTTGTTTAAAACGGTCAAGGTCGAGGTATAGTAAAGCCATTCTTTCATTCTGACTTTGGGAATTTGAGATTAAGTGATTTAAATCATCGCTAAACTTTCGCCTATTAGGTAAACTAGATAATATATCGTGATAAGCCATATACTCCACTTGCTGCTGGGCGTGATGCAGTTCAGTAATATCATTCATACAGCCAAGAATTTCTTTAATTTCTCCATGCTCGTAAATTGGCGTTAATTGAGTTAAGATCTGTCTCCCGCGAAATGGATATTGATAGGTAACTTGGCGTCCTAAAAAGGCTTGATGATAATATTGAATTAAGTTCTCGCTTATTTCTTTAGGGAATATTTCATCTACCTTTTTATTCTTCATATTTCCGTTTTCTAAACCTAATTTATATGTTAGTTGTCCCTCATTCAGTGTATATACATATTGATCATGATCTTTAGCTACTTTAAAGATTAGATTATTCATTGAAGCAACAATTTGCTGGTAATCATTTTGCAAGGCATTTAATAGTTTTTCTTGTGCAAATTTGCCTTCTGAAATATCAGTCCGTATGGCTATAAACATAGCCGTTTTTCCAGAGAGATCCTTTAGTGGAACGATGGTTGTCTTTACCCAATAGAATGACCCGTCCTTTGCTTTATTCTTCACCTCACCTTCCCATACTTCTCCATTATTAATACAGGTCCACATATTTTTGAAAAACTGCTTATCATGATGGCCTGAATTCAGAATACGATGATCCTTTCCGACTAACTCCTCACGGCTATATTTTGAAAGCTCACAGAATTTGTTGTTAGCATAAATAATTTCTCCCTTTATGTTCGTAACAGCTACGATTGCTGAAACATCAAGTGCGAATTTTAGATTTGAATAGTCTTCAAGGAAAGAGCTAATCTCCTGAATATTCTCTTCTATTCCTAAGAAGGACTGATAATTTTTATGGCCTTTTTCAAAAAACTCTTTCGAATTAACCCATGGCTGCACTTGATTTTCTTCAAACATTCCAGCCATTTTCACACCCCTTTAAATTGTTTAACCATTAATATTAAGTAAAAAGAACGATCCTTATTCCAAAAGAATCATAAAAACCCGTCTAAAATCATGTATATTTAGTAAAAAATGTAACTGTCCGCAGATTAGTTTATTTTTATCACATTCTGTCGGTTAATACAATAAGCTGTCGAGTTTACCCTACTAGCAAGTTAGTAATCTATTTTTATAAAGAAGCCAGAGTAATATTCTAGTAGATGATGGAAGGAATAAAGCTACAATCGAGAGAATATTTAATTAATAGAAGGGAGATGGTAGTTTGCAGCAAACAGATAGCAAAAAATTATTAACTGAATTAGAGGAAGCCATTCAAATCTATGTGAGGCCAGATACATTTCCGTTAGCTCTTCGGGTGATGAAAAAAGGAGAAGCCCTGCCTGATCGGGTCAAACGCCCTTATAAAGACTTCGGAAAAACATTTAGTATCTGCCAAGGTATCACAATGGCAAGGAGATATGGCTGGGGATTAGCGATGGATCGGGAGGATCTTTCCTGTCCGATTGCAAAGATCGCGTTTGGATTTGAAGAGGAGTTACCCTATTATTCAGAAGGAAATTTAACTGATGGGATGTATACAAAAACTTGTGATTTAGGCGCCCTTACAGAGTCAGTTGTTCCTAAGTTTACAACAGCTGAAGCAGGAACCGTATTAATGGCCCCTTTATCCCGTACTGCATTTGAGCCTGATGTGATTGTTGTATATGGGAATTCTGCCCAGGTTATGCGCATGGTCGCAGCAGCTCTTTACCATACGGGCGGTGAAATTACCTCATCCTTTACTGCAAGGGCAGATTGTGCAGATATTGTTATTAAAACTATGAAATCAGACAAGCCGCAAGTTATTCTTCCATGTAACGGTGACCGCGTATTCGGACAAACACATGATCATGAAATGGCCTTCACTGTTCCTTTCTCCACAGTCGAAAATTTTATTGATGGATTGAAGCAAACGCATAAAGGCGGTGTCCGCTATCCAGTTCCAACGTATTTGCAATATGAGGCAAAATATCCGGAAACCTATGAAAAATTAAATGATATGTTTAAATAATGCATGAAAAAGAATGAGAGGAACTCCCCCTCATTCTTTTTCATGCATTCTTCAAATCTAACAGCCTTTTGTCAATTAGGCGTTTATCACCTTTATTAATCGTACCTGGTGCGACTCTCTTGAGAATGGGCGTTACGCGGATCACATCTTGTAGTCTGCCAACGAGACTTTCGCTAATCTCCTCTTCAGACTCTATTAATAGCTCGAATTCGTCCTGGTTGCGTTCCCACGAAACTATTCCCTGAAACATTCTATACCCCGCTTCCTCCAATACAAGGGAAAGCTGCTTTTCTCTAACGAACATCCCTTTTACCTTTATTCCATCACTCACTCTGCCAAGAACTCCAGCAATCCGCTTACCTTCATATCCTTCCACCCAGCGAGATAAATCGCCGGTTCCAAAGCGAATGAGCGGATAGCTTTTGTCATATAAAGTCACGACAATTTCACCTTCACCTGTATGAACTTCCTTCCCTGTATGGGGGTCGCAAATTTGGATAACCGCTGTATTAGTTAAACATAAACCAGGCCCTTTCTTATCCTCAAAGGCAATACAGCCACAATCTGCAGTGCCATATCCTTCATAGACTGATATTCCGCTGTCCTCACATCTTTTTCTCATTTCCGTTGTAAGCATTTCCGCTGTGAAAAATACTTTATTAATGTGAATCTCTTTCCCTGGCATCCATCCTTTTTCCTCCATGGCATCTAATAAAATGGAAAAGAAACTCGGTGTACCGACATAACCAGTCACTCGTAAATCCTTCATCACCTGTATTTGCAATTCACGATTTCCAGTTCCAGCTGGTATAACTGTTGCTCCTAATTCTCTAAGAGCAGAATCAAACATAAAGCCCGCAGGTGACAAATGGTAGGAAAAAGTATTTTGTACAATATCCTCTTTGCCGAAACCAGCAATAGATAGAGCTTCCGAAAACCTCCAAAAATCTTGTTCATCTGTTTGAGGGTCGTAGATGGGACCAGGAGACATAAATATTCTTGCCATTTCTGAAGCATGGATCGTTGCAAAATTTCCGAATGGGGCATTCATACTTTGAAGGCCAGGCAATTGATCCTTTTTTAATACCGGAATTTTTTCCAAATCCTTAATTGACTGAATATCATATGGAGAAACGTCAGCTTTATCCATGATCTCTTTGAACCCTTTTGCATGGTCATAAGCATATTGGATAACGCCCTTCAATGCCTCCATTACAGCCACCTCTTTCTTCTTTTATATGATTTAATATCTTTATAACTTTTTCTTCCCTTATCGCTCATCCCTAAATAAAATTCACGAACATCCTGATTAGCTAGTAATCTTTCAACTGTACCATCCATCACAATGCGGCCATTTTCCATTATGTAGCCATAATCGGCGATAGATAACGCGACATTCGCATTTTGTTCAACTACTAAAATCGTTGTCCCTTCTTCTTCATTTATTTTCTTGATAATGGCAAAGATTTCTTTTACAAGCAATGGAGCGAGTCCAAGCGAAGGCTCGTCTAATAATAGTACTTTAGGCTTTGCCATGATTCCCCGGCCGATAGCCAGCATCTGCTGCTCCCCACCTGATAAATAGCCTGCCTGCCGGTTTTTTAACATTTCCAGCTTCGGAAAATAATGATACACCTTTTGGATATCATCTTTAATATTTTTGCGGTCCTTGCGAGTATGGGCACCTGCTATTAAATTTTCCTCTACCGTTAATTGCTCGAATACACGACGCCCTTCCATGCATTGAAAAATCCCTTTTTTGACAATAGTTTCGGCATCACTGATATCAATTCGTTCTCCGTACAACTCGATAAACCCGTCTGTCACTTCACCATTTTCGCTTTTTAAAAGACCTGATATAGCTTTAAGAGTAGTCGTTTTTCCCGCACCATTACTGCCTAATAGGGCAACAATCTTTCCTTTAGGAACGACCATTGACATTCCTTTTAAAACAAGGATAACCCGATCATACATGACTTCGACATTATTAATCGTCAGCATACAATTCCTCCTGCTCATCACTTTTAAAAAAGGGAGCGTCCGTTAAAACGCCCCCACTCCTATTTAATAGCCGATATAATCTGTAAATACTTCAAATTTACCATTCTCTACTTTTCCCAGTCGGATTTGATTTGTACCTGCATGGTTATCAGCCGAGAAAGAAACTGGTGCAGCTAGACCGCCTAAATCAAGATTTGAAAGCTTTTCTAAGCCACCGCGGATTCCTTCGCCCGATGTCGGATCATCAGCTAGCTTCATCCCTTCAATCATAATCTTAGCTGATACCCAACCTTGGATGAACTTTTGGTTCTTGTCTTCCAATTTTTCACCTTTACCTTCTAAATACTGCTTAATCTCCGCTAATCCCGGTAAATCTTCGTAAGGAAATGCATGTGTCACAACACCAATAAAGCCTTCAGCTGCATCACCAGCAATTGGAAGCAACCCTTCACCTGCTGCCCAGTTCAATCCAATAAACTGCGTATCAATTCCTAGCTTTTTGGCATCTTTTAGAATGGTTGCTGTTGCTCCCCACGTTTGTTGAATAATCGCATAATCAGGGTTTTTCTTTTCCATATTTAATAATTGTGAAGTCGCATCAAGCGTTTGCAGCTCAATAATTTGTTCATCAACTACATCAATGCCATTTTCTTTTGCGAAGTTTTTTGCATCCTCAATTGGGGACTTTCCGAATGCTGTATCATTATAAAGCAAAGCCACCGTTGGGGTACCGCCGCTATGATTATCTTTTATCCACTTCAAGGCTGATCTAGCTTGGTCTGAATAGGTTGCCGCTGCTAAGAAGTTGTATGGGCTCTCCTCTATATTTTTGAGGTTTTCGGAATAAGAGCCAGAAATGTATGGCAGCTTGTCAGTTGCCACTTGCTGGCGAAGAGCTTCCGTATCGCCTGTTCCCCATCCCAAAATAGCTGACACCTTATCTTTTGATTTAAGCTTTTGATAAAGTTTTTGAGCTTCTGGAATTTTATAGGCATAATCATCACTGACTATTTCAATCTTATATCCATTAATATCTTGATCTGCCATATGCTCAAAATATGCTCTCGCTCCTTCAGCATAAGGAGTTCCAACATCACCGGTTCCCCCTGTAATATCAAAAATTCCGCCAAATTTTACTGTTCCTTTTGTGTCGCTAGATGTACCGCCAGAGCTTTTCTCACCGCCTGAACATGCTGCAAGCAATCCTAACATTAACACTAACAACACAGCCCAAAACTTTCTCATCTTCTTCCCCCTTAACTTGTGTGAAAATTATTAAAAATTAGAAGTAAAATCAAATTACCTCCAATGATTAACCACCTAATACGAGAATGGCCACAGTCGAAAATAGTCTTTGATGTTTTTCCATATTTTCGCTAATCCTTGCGGTTCATAAATGAGGAATAAGATAATAACAAGACCAAATACCACTTCCTTCATTCCCACAAGAACGTTAGCGATATCAGGGAAAACTCCGCTTAGCAGCTCTACACCTGAACGCAGCACAACTGGAAGCAATGTAATGAAAACAGCGCCATAAATGGAACCAAACACGCTGCCTAATCCACCGACAAGAATAATGGCTAAATATTCAATCGAGACCCCAATGCTATACAGTTCAGGACTTACAACCATTGTGTAATGTCCGAGCAATGCCCCAGCAACGCCTACAAAAAAGGAACTTACAATAAAGGCTAGTACCTTATATTTAAATAAATCAATGCCCATTACTTCCGCAGCAATATCTCGATCCCTGACAGCGATGAAGGCTCTTCCAACCCTTGACCTGAAGAGATTTAATGTAAACATTGTCGTAATAATAAGGACGACAAATATTAAATAGAAATAGCTTGTTTCACTATTGAACACAAATCCGCCAATCTCTGGCCTAGAAAGAACCATTCCAGCTGTCCCGCCAGTAAGTGAGTCCCATCTGGAAATGACAAAGAGAATGATTACTTGGGCTGCCAAAGTAGCGATAGCTAAATACAATCCCTTTAAGCGGAGCGATGGTAAACCAAATAGACCTCCAACTATTGCAGTGATGACCCCTGCAGTTGGCATTGCAATCCAAAAGCTTAAGCCTAGCTTTGCCGTAAGAATAGCTGATGTGTAGCCGCCGACACCTAGAAAGGCACCAACCCCAATGGAAATTTGACCTGTAAATCCGGTTAATATATTAAGCCCGATGGCACCGATGGCAGCAATTCCACATAGAGTCGCGAGACCGACGACGTAATCGGACGCTAATAGCGGAAAGATAGAAAGTAGCGCAAGCATGATAAAGACACGCACTCTTACGCGGGTGATTTTCCATATGGCCATATCTTGCTTGTAGTTCACATGGAACTCTCCACACCCCATTACAAATGGATTCTTCATCCGATTACACCCTCTCGATTTCTTTTTTGCCAAATAAACCGTATGGCTTGAACATAAGAATAAAGACTAAGATGACAAATGGCATGACTTCTTTTAAGCCACCGCCAACTAATGGATCAAGATAGCCCCCTGTCATACTTTCGATCACACCGATAATGAGTCCTCCGATAATCGCCCCGGGGATACTATCTAATCCTCCAAGAATGGCAACAGGAAGCACCTTAAGCCCAATAGCCGAAAGGGATGCATTAACCCCATTAATATTTCCGAGCAATATACCGCCTACTGCTGATACAACTGCTGCTATTGCCCAAGCCACTGCAAAGATCATTTTCACACTTATCCCCATTGACATGGCAGCCTGCTGATCATCTGCTGTTGCACGCATGGCAATCCCAAGCTTTGAATATTTGAAAAACAGAGTGAAAATTAACAGCATGATAATTACAATGACCAATGACCATAAATAAACAGGAGCCACTACAACTTGCCCTAAACGAACGGGCTCTTCAGAGAAGATTTTTGGAAACACACGTGTTTCATGTCCCCAAATAATATGGACGATTCCCGCTAACACACTTGATAATCCAATTGTCGCCATGATCATAGAGATAACTGGTTCACCGATAAACGGCCTTAATACAATTCTTTCAATAACAAAACCTAGTACAGCACTGAATATAAGCGCGATTAGCAATGCCGCAATAAATGGAATGTTATAAGCAGTTATTAAGGTCAGACACACATATGTCCCAATTAACAGAAATTCCCCTTGCGCAAAGTTAATGGCATCACTAGATTTATAGATTAATACAAATCCCAGTGCCACCAATGCATACACACTTCCAACTACGATGCCTGTTACAAGCATTTGCAAAAAAAACGCCATTAAGCAGCTCCCTCACCTTCATCCATGAAAATCACTTGAAGTGTTGTATGAATCGTTTGTTCATTTCCATCACGATATCTAATTTTTCCTTCAACATTAATTTGCCCTTGTTCTGTGTACAATCCGTCAATCAACGATTCGTACTTTTTTGCGACAAACTGTCTTCTAACCTTCTTCGTTCTAGTCAGTTCCTCATCATCGGCATCCAGCTCTTTATAAAGAAGGACAAATTTTCTCACGCGTGCTTTTTCTGGTAATGTTTGATTGATTTCATTAACTTGCTTTTGGATCATGTCTAATACTTGAGGCTTTGATGATAAATCTGTGTATGTCGTATAGCTTATTTGATTTTTCTCTGCCCACCTGCCAACGTTTTCCATATCAATATTTATCATCGCCACCACATATGGACGGTCTTTCCCAATCGCTACCGCCTCTTGAATGTATGAGCTGAACTTCAGTTTGTTTTCAATAAATTGCGGCGAAAACATTTCTCCTGAATGCAAGCGAATAACATCTTTGATTCGATCAATCACATATAAATGACCTTGTTCATCCAGTCTCCCAGCATCTCCAGTATGCAGCCAGCCGGATTGAATCGTTTCCGTTGTAGACTTTTCATTTTTGTAATACCCTTTACATATGCTTGAGCTCTTGATAAGTATTTCTCCCTCCTCAGAGATTTTCACCTCTGTTCCAGGAATGGGGATGCCAACACTGTCTAATTTAATGTCGCCGTCCCGATGAACGATGGAAATTCCAGATACTTCTGTTTGTCCATAAATACTCTTTACATTTACACCGATACTATGGAAAAACTCGAACACATCTGGACCTAGAGGAGCGCCTCCAGTATAGGCACGCTTCATATTTAGCAGGCCTAAGTGGTCTCTTATTGCGCTAAACATTAAATAATCGGCGATTTTATATTGCCATTTCGTACTGAAAGATATTGGTTTATTTTCAAAATGTGCTCTCGCTACTTTTACGCCGATAGGCTTGCACCATTGATAAATTTTTCTTTTTAGCCAGCCGGCATCCTGAATTTTTACTTGAAATTTTGAAAGCATATCTTCATAGATTCTTGGTGGCGAAAACATCACTTGAGGTCCGATTTCTCGTAGATTTTCTAACACAGTGGAAGGTTCTTCTGGGAAGTTAATGGTCATTCCATTATAAAGGCCCATCGCCATGGTCATCATTTGTTCCCCAATCCAGGCGAGCGGGAGGAAGGATACATATTCATCCTTTTCTGTAAGCGGGTCAATGTCTGAAAGGTTTTTTGCCATTTCCATCAGGTTCCTATACGTGAGCATCGTTCCTTTCGGATTCCCGGTAGTCCCGGAAGTGTATGAAAAGATCGCAACATCTTCTTCATTCCCTTTCTCTACCTCTGATAGAAAAAATGAAGGAGACTCTACTTCAAAATTCTTTCCAAGTGCTTGGACATCCTTAAAGCTTAGTAAACAATCATCCTTATAGTTTCTCATTCCCCGAGGATCATAGTAGATAATCGTCTTCACCTTTGGAATCTCTTCGCGAATTTCAAAAACTTTATCCACTTGCTCTTGATCCTCTACTACAACGACGGTAGCATCACAATGGTCTAAAATATAGCTAATTTCACTTGGCAGTGATTCTTGATAAATTCCGACTGAAACGCCTCCTAGGCACTGGGCAGCTAATTCGCTCATGACCCACTCAGGGCGATTATCTCCTATTACAGCTACCTTATCACCTCGCTTAAGTCCTAGCTTGGCTAATCCTAGACTGAGGAATTTAACTTCTTCTAAGTATTTTTCATATGTAATTTCATTCCATATGCCAAAATCCTTTTCTCTTAATGCCACTTTTGAACCGGCTTTACTTGCCCACTCAAGTAAAATTTTCGGAAATGTCTTGTTCGAGCTGGACATCAATTTAAAACCTCCCCTATCTGCTTATCCAACATTTTCTTCTCCTAAATAAGCATCAATAACCTTTTGGTTATTTTGAATTTCATAAGGCGTTCCGTAACCAATTAATTTTCCAAAGTCTAGAACAGCGATATGATCAGAAAGGTCCATTACGACACCCATATCATGTTCTATTAGAATAATGGTCGTATTCATTTCCTCATGAATATCAATTATGTAGCGGGCCATGTCTTCTTTTTCCTCACTATTCATTCCGGCCATCGGTTCATCCAGTAGCAATATTTCCGGTTCTAATGCAAGGGCTCTCCCGACTTCAACACGTTTTTGCAAGCCATAGGCTAGCCTGCCGACAGGCGTATCCCGAATATGTTCAATTTCTAGGAAATCAATAACATTTTCAACCTTTTCCCGGTGTTCGACTTCTTCCCTTTGCGCCTTGCCCCAGTATAATCCGCCAGCAAGAACACCGGTTTTCATGCGGACATGTCTGCCTAGCATTAAATTATCTAAAACAGAAAGATGCGGAAACAATTCAATATTTTGAAAGGCCCTTGCGATTCCAAGGCTTGCACGCTTATGAGGCTTAAATTGGGTAATTTCCTCTCCTTTAAAAAGGACTGATCCTTCTGATGGACGATAGAGGCCACTAATACAATTGAGCATACTTGTTTTTCCAGCCCCGTTTGGACCTATAAGTGAGAAAATCTCCCCCTCCTTCACTTCATAAGATACATGATCTAAGGACACGACTCCCCCAAATCGTAAAGTTATACCCTTTATTTCTAAAATCCCCACCTAGCAATCTCCCCCTGTTTGCAATATAGTAAATTAAAAATTCCGAATATTAACTATATTCTACGCTTATTATCTATTTCCTTTTTTTGTTGATATGTTTAATTGTTAAAGTTTATCGCGGAATAACGAACAGTAGAACCTTAATTGATTTAAGCTTCATTTTTTCCTATTTCAAACAAAAAAAGAGTGCAAAACCACTAGTGATATGCTCCCCATAAGGTAGACAGATTAAAAAATAAAAATCTGTTGAACCTTAGGGGGAGTTTTTTTATGTCAAAAATATCCCATTCTCTTA
>NZ_LMAS01000013.1:0-79468 GCF_001509555.1 Bacillus sp. FJAT-29937
GATTACCTTTTAATTATTTGTTAATCCCTCTGACGTAAACAGTATACATCATGCATTATGTACATTTTATATTTTGTACATTTATATGTAGATACTTGCAACGATTCCTTCTCCATCATAAAGAGTAACTTTATCCCAAATTTTTTGAAACGTACGATAGAAGGGGATTAGCTGTACAAGCTTGGTGCTCGTTTCATCCGGTTGAAGAGGGAAAGAACAATGTTTAAACAGTTCAGCCAATTTCTTTTTTCTTGAAAGATAATCTAATTCCTTTAATGACTTCCCTTTAATTTCCAGGATGTCGAAAATTAACAGATGGCACGGTGAAGTGTTTGCTTTTTCAGAAATTCTTCTCTCAGACCTCATTCTTCCTCTAACTTGAATTTGTCCAAAATGAGCCTTATATGCATTTTCTAGAAAAACGAGTTCACCATCTAATGTAATGGGGAGAAAGGGACGGAATATATCTAAATTTGTCTCAAGAAAAGATTTAATTTCCGGAAAAATCTCCAGTAATGACTTCCCATTTCTGCTCTCTAAGGACATTTCATTCTGACTCCAATGTAAGATGGCTCGAAATCCATCATATTTCACCTCATAAAGCCAATCCTTTCCTTGTGGGGCTTCAAAAGATAAACTAGGCAGCATTGGTTTGATCATGATAGAACATCCTTTCCTCACAACTAAACATGTTAATGATTATAGAATTTCCCTTTTGTGTGGAAAAAATTAAATTGTCGTTGGTTTCAGCAGAACTTGTCCTTGATGTACGAAGTAATCACCAGCGCAGAGAAATGAAGCCAACGACATTTACATTCTATTCACTACTCCATTTCCAGAAGTTTAAGGGAATGAGTTGCTGTATTTCACACAAATTAAAGAAAAAGAAGAATGGAGTTTACTTATGCATACAATGTGGAAAGGAAGTATCAGCTTCGGTCTAGTCAATATCCCAATTAAGCTCCACACAGCAACAGAGGATAAAGATGTTAAGCTTCGGACTCTTCATAAAGAATGTCATTCACCAATCAAATACGAAAAAAAATGCACGGTCTGTGATGTGGAAGTAAAGAATGAGGACATCGTTAAAGCATTTGAGTATACAAAAGGGAAGTTTGTCGTTCTTGAGGACGATGATTTGGAAAAGCTAAAGAAGGAAAATGAAGATAAAGCCGTGGAAATTATGGACTTTGTCATGATGGAACAAATAGATCCTATCTATTATGATAGAACCTATTATATGTCTCCAGGTGATGGGGGAGGTAAAGCCTATTCTTTACTCAGAAAGGCTTTAGAAGACTCTGGAAAAGTTGGACTGGCGAAAATTATCATCCGTTCTAAGGAACAGCTTGCTGTTATTCGGGTTTATGAAAAAACGCTTGTCATGGAAACGATTCATTATCCGGATGAAGTTCGAAAGGCCGAGGATGTTCCAAATGTGCCAGCAGAGGATAAAGTAACGAAAAAGGAAATTGATACGGCCATTCTCCTAATTGATCAACTAACAACAGAATTTGAACCGGAAAAATATACGGACGAGTACCGAACTGCTTTACTGGAACTGATTGAATCGAAGCGTACTGGAAAAGAAATAGTTACCCCAACAGAAAAAGAGCCAGTGGCAAATGTTACAGATTTAATGGCGGCCTTACAAGCATCGATTGATAAAACAAAGCCTAAAAAACCAGCAGCCAAGAAAAAACGTGCGGCGACAAAAGCAAAAAAAGAAGCTTAATATTACACCTCACCGATTTTGTATTTACAAAATCGGTTTTTTATCGCAAATTAATTGTTTTTGCTAATATAGTAATAATAAGGAAAAAAGCTGCGGATTATTAAAATAGGGAGAGATGGAAAGTGGAAAAGTATATATTATCTCTAGACCAGGGAACGACAAGCTCCCGCGCGATTATTTTTGACCAAAAGGGTGCTGTTGTCCATATTGCGCAAAAAGAATTTAAACAATACTTTCCAAACCCGGGATGGGTTGAACATAATCCAAATGAAATATGGGGGTCCATTCTGGCGGTTATTGCTGCGGTTCTTTCAGAATCAAGAATAAGACCTGAACAAATTGCTGGAATCGGCATTACGAATCAGAGGGAAACGACTGTAGTATGGAATAAAGAAACAGGAAATCCCGTATATAATGCCATTGTGTGGCAATCTAGACAGACTAGTGATATTTGTGAACAATTACAAGCTAATGGATATAATGATCTTTTCCGTGAAAAGACAGGTTTATTAATTGATGCGTATTTTTCAGGCACAAAGGTTAAATGGATATTGGATCATGTTGAGGGTGCAAAGGAAGATGCTAAGCAAGGGAAATTATTGTTTGGCACAATGGATACATGGATTATCTGGAAGCTTACAGGCGGGAAATGCCATGTAACTGATTTTTCGAATGCTTCACGGACATTAATGTTTAATATATATGATTTAAAATGGGATGAGGAATTGCTCCGAATTCTTGATATACCAGATTGTATGCTTCCGGAAGTTAAGCCATCTTCTGAAATATATGGGCATACAGCGGACACCCACTTTTTTGGCAGAGAGGTGCCGGTTGCTGGCATCGCTGGGGATCAGCAGGCAGCCCTCTTCGGACAGGCTTGTTTTGAAAAAGGCATGGCAAAAAATACGTACGGCACAGGCTGCTTTATGTTAATGAATACAGGTGAAAAAGCTGTTCGTTCTGAGCATGGACTGCTAACAACGATTGCTTGGGGCTTAAATGGAAAAGTGGAATATGCTTTAGAAGGGAGTATTTTTGTTGCGGGGTCTGCCATCCAATGGCTTAGAGATGGGCTAAGACTGCTTAAAAATGCTAAAGATAGTGAGAAATATGCGAAAAAAGTAGTATCAACTGATGGGGTATATGTAGTTCCTGCTTTTGTTGGTCTTGGCACTCCTTACTGGGACAGCGATGTTCGCGGGGCCGTATTTGGTTTAACTAGGGGAACAACGAAAGAACATTTCATCCGCGCGACTTTAGAATCTCTTGCTTATCAAACAAAAGATGTCTTATCCGCTATGGAAGCTGATTCGGGCATTAATTTAAAAAAACTGCGTGTAGATGGAGGAGTGGTGAAAAACAATTTTCTAATGGAGTTTCAATCAAATATATTAAATGTTCCGGTCGACCGTCCAATCATTAATGAAACGACTGCACTCGGTGTAGCGTATCTAGCAGGACTTGCAGTAGGCTTCTGGAAAAGCCAGGAAGAAATCGCTGAGAAATGGGTGATTGATTGTTCCTTTAACCCCAATATGCATGAAGAGAATCGGAATCATCTATATAACGGCTGGAAGAAAGCAGTTCATGCGGCGATGGCTTTTAAATAATTTTTCGTACATCCTCTCCTTGTAGGCAACTTAACTGAATTTTGAAATGGAGGATGAAATATTAATGTTCTCAAATAAAAACCGAACCGAAATAATTAACAAACTGCAAAAGGATCCATTTGATGTTTTAATCATTGGCGGGGGAATTACCGGTGCGGGGATCGCCTTTGATGCCTCTTCAAGAGGGATGAAGACCGCTTTAGTTGACATGCAGGATTTTGCTTCGGGTACATCGAGCCGCTCAACAAAGCTTGTACATGGCGGTCTTCGCTATTTGAAAAACTTTGAGGTTAAACTCGTTGCAGAAGTTGGAAAGGAGCGAGCCATTGTTTATGAGAACGGCCCACATGTCACAACACCTGAATGGATGCTTCTGCCGATTTATCAAGATGGGACATTCGGTCGGCTAAGCACTTCAATAGGTCTTAGAGTTTATGATTATTTAGCAGGTGTAAGCAGTGATGAGAGAAGAACGATGCTGAATGTCCAAGAAACGATTGAAAAAGTCCCTCTTATTAAAAAGGAAGGTCTTCAGGGAGCTGGATATTACGTAGAATATCGCACGGACGATGCTCGCTTAACAATTGAAGTGATGAAAGCAGCCTATGAAAAAGGGGCCGTGCCAATAAATTATATGAAAGCTTACAAGCTTCTTTATAAAAACAGTGAAGTAGAAGGCATACTTGCAGTTGATCAGTTAACCGGAGATGAGTACGAGATTAAAGCACATACAATTGTCAATGCCTCAGGGCCGTGGGTTGACTTTATTAGGGATATGGATGGTTCAAAAATAGGAAAGTCAATGCAGCTGACGAAAGGCGTCCATATTGTTGTTGATCAATCTAAATTGCCTTTAAAACAGGCTGTTTATTTTGATACGCCAGATAAGCGCATGATTTTTGCGATTCCGAGAAATGGAAAATCTTATGTAGGGACGACTGATACTTTTTATAATCAGGATCCTCAAAATCCGAAAATAACGAAAGAAGACAGAGAATATCTCATTCATGCAATTACCGATATGTTTCCAGATGCAAGGGTAAGTGAAACAGATATTGAATCAAGCTGGGCGGGAGTTCGGCCATTAATTTCGGTAGAGGGGAAGGATCCTTCGGAAATCTCGAGGAAAGACGAAATTTGGGAAGCTCCATCTGGTCTCATTACAATTGCAGGCGGTAAATTAACAGGATACCGCAAAATGGCAGAAACCGTAGTTAATTTACTTGCAAGAAACTTAAAAGAGAAAAGTAACCTGGAATTTACGCGCTGTTTGACAAAGACTTTGCCTATTTCTGGCGGGGATGTGGGAGGTTCTAGGAATTATAATTCCTTCATCGAAAAATTATCTCGGGATGGGATAGAAATCGGATTAACACAAGGTGAGGCTTTCCATCTCGTTTCCATGTATGGGTCTAATACTCCAATTTTATTTAACATGATTGAAGCCAACAGCAATGAAGCAGAAAAATATGAAATGCCGCTTACTTTATGGGTTAAGCTGAAATATGCGCTTGATTATGAAATGGCTGCGACCCCTTCCGACTTTTTTACAAGAAGAACAGGTGACCTGCTCTTTGATATAAATTCGGTAAGGAACTATCAAAAGCTGGTAAATGATTATATGTCCGATTACTTTGACTGGAGCGAAGAGCGGAAACAACAATTTAATAGGGAGCTGGAGCAGGAATTAAACGATGCAACAAATCCCTAGGAATAAAAAGGGCTCATCAAACGATGGGCTTTTTCTCTTTAATATTTCTGTATTTAAAAGTTAGTTGACATACCGCGTTTATCCTGATAAGATTAATTCTTGCTTATTTGAGGTTTACTCGTAGAGTAGTGAATATTGATGTAACCCAATACATCATTCGTTTGTTTAAGGTTCGGAATAAAAAATTAAAATTGATCAATTAGCAGCTTATTTTGCAATTTCTTCTTAAATCTTCTTCTGAATACCCGAAACATCTCACTTCAGTTTTAAATTCTACAAAATGAAAAATCACAATTATTTTATTAATCTCGATAATGAACTGATTTTCTTTAATCCTAATTCCCACTGGCACGGTCTTGGAGCCGTAAGGATGGAAGAGAGGTAGGGCTTTCATTGTTTTAGGTGCTATACTAAGATTATGCGCTGAATCATAGCATAGTAAAGCCTCGAATAGGCCAAATAGTGTAATAAATGAATTTTATCCTTTTGTTATTGACAATATTAGGTTCCTCATTTATTATAAAGTTAACGCTGTAATGTTCGTTATATATATTTTGGATAAGTGGTCGTAGCTGCAATAAATTGTGGACGATTTTATTCCTCATTTATTGTGGCTGTGATCTTTTTATGTTAAAGCCTATATATTAAAGACTTATAGTGAAACAAATTTTTGGAGGTAATAACATGAACACAGGTAAAGTTAAATGGTTTAACGCAGAAAAAGGATTTGGATTCATCGAGTCTTCAGAAGGTCAAGACGTATTCGTACACTTCTCAGCTATCCAAACTGATGGCTTCAAAACTTTAGAAGAAGGCCAAGCTGTAACTTTCGAAATCGTTGAAGGTAACCGTGGACCACAAGCTTCTAACGTAAACAAAGCATAATATTGCTTGAAATGGAGTGGTGCATGTCATTCATGCATCACTTTTTGCTGTCTAGCGAAAGCGCCTACCCACTCGAGGTCGGGCTGGGCAAGGCGCTTTTGCTTTTCTATTTACGTTATTTTTTCTCCACTTTGTATATTCTTCATCCATTCCTCAAAAGAGAATCCATCCAACTTGCTTTTTAGGAATAATACTTTTCCTCATTTAATTGGAAAATACTATAAAGATCATTTTTTACAATGGGAAAATAAATTCTCATTCTAAAAATGTAAAAAAGAGATGCAAACTGGAAAACCTATTAACGTAGTTATTGATTAATATATCTGATTTAAAAAAGCAAACAGTGTAATGACAATAAGGAGGAACAAATATTTTGACAACATTCTCAGATTTTAACTTAAGTAATGAAATAGTAAAAGCATTATCAAATATGGGCTTCGAGGAACCAACACCTATTCAGGCCCAAGCAATACCGATTGGTTTAGAGGGCAAAGACATGATTGGACAGGCCCAAACTGGAACAGGAAAAACGACTGCATTCGGTGTTCCGCTTCTAGAACAAATCAATATTGAAGAAGGCATTCAAGGCCTAGTTCTTGCTCCTACTCGTGAGTTAGCAGTTCAAGTAGCAGAGGAATTAAACCGTATTGGTCAAGTAAAAGGTGTAAAAACTTTACCAATATATGGCGGCCAGGATATTAATCGCCAAATTCGTGCATTAAAAAATAGACCGCAAATCATTGCTGCTACTCCTGGAAGACTGATTGACCATATTGAAAGAAAAACGATTCGTCTTAGTAATATTAAAATGGTTGTCCTAGATGAAGCAGATGAAATGTTAAATATGGGCTTTATTGAAGATATTGAAAGAATTTTAGGTGAAATTAAAGGGGAGCGTCAAACCCTTCTATTCTCTGCGACAATGCCAAGAAGAATTCAATCACTTGCAGAAAAGTTCATGAAGGATCCGGAATTAGTAAAAATTAAAGCAAAAGAAATGACTGTAAAAAATATCGAACAGCATTACATGGAAGTTCATGAGAAACAGAAATTTGATGTGCTATGCAGTCTTCTTGATATTCAATCTCCTGAGCTTGCAATTGTATTCGGACGGACAAAAAAGCGTGTAGATGAAGTAGTTGAAGGATTAATTAAACGCGGCTATTCAGCAGAAGGAATTCATGGGGATATTCCGCAAGCGAAACGCGATCAAGTCATTCGCCGTTTTAAAGAGCAAACGATTGATATTATGGTTGCTACAGATGTGGCAGCAAGGGGTCTTGATATTAGCGGTGTTTCCCACGTGTATAACTTTGATATCCCGCAGGATCCTGAGAGCTATGTTCATCGTATTGGACGAACTGGCCGTGCCGGCAATAAAGGACTTGCAGTAACGTTTGTCTCTCCAAGAGAAATTGATCATTTGAAGATTATTGAAAGTGTAACTAAGAGCAAAATGATGAAGACCCCAGTCCCATCATTTAAGGACGTTCTTGCAGGAAATCAGCAGGCTACCATTAATCGCCTAATGGCTGTTATTGAGAAAAATGACCATAATGATTATAAACGTGCCGCTGAAAATTTACTCGAAGACACGGACTCTGTTTCATTATTAGCAGCAGCGTTAAAGTTATTAACTAAGGACATTGATGTGACTCCAGTTAAATTAACTGCTGTTGAACCAATTCGTGTAAGAAAACCGCGAACAGACAGAGGCGGCGATAGAAAACGCTATAGTGACAGAGGCAGAAGCTCAGGAAGTGCTGGAAGAGACAGAAGAGACGGCAGGGAAAGAAGAAGAAACCGTACAACGAATAAATAGTCAGCAGGGTATGATCGTCCGTTATTCTGCGATAAATCGGTAAATCTTTATTTTTCCATGTATTTCTTCTAGCGAAATTGGTTAAAATCCTAAATAATTGCCCATAATAAGTTTTGCAGGGTAATATATATTCTGTCACTGATTGATATTTAGGAGGATTAAAATGGCAACAGGTAAAGTAAAATGGTTTAACGCAGAAAAAGGTTTTGGTTTTATTGAGGTTGAAGGTGGAGAGGATGTATTTGTACACTATTCAGCTATCCAAAGTGAAGGCTTCAAAAGTCTTGATGAAGGCCAAGAAGTTAATTTTGACATAGAAGAGGGACAACGCGGACCTCAAGCAGTGAACGTAACTAAAGCATAATAAATGTAAAAGAGCCATATTATTTATAGGCTCTTTTATTATTTTTTTGTCTTTTGCAAGTTAATTGGTCATAATAAAATGGATACTGATAAAAGGGGGAAGAGCTGTGAAGGAATTTACTGTTCAATTTCATAAGGAAGATCAAGTTGAAGCGATGAAGGTTCAGAAATTAAGTGAAGACGATTTTGAAAGATTAACCGAGGGTGGAACAAGACATTTATTTGAATTGGACACCAATATTGGATTCTTTATTTTCTTTGATGCTATTGATAGCAGCGGCAAAGAATCGTATATGGTCCTTCAATACGAGGAAGAGAATGAAGACCCAAGTGCATGCTATGCTTTTGAACTAAAGGACTTTTACCAATTTGCTGCATTGCACTTAAATGATTTAGAGTTCCAGGAAGAGAATGAGAGCGATGATGACGAGGAAGAATATAGTCCAATCCATCATTTAGCGCATTTAATGTATCATATTGCTGAAGACGGAAAAGATATTCAACTATAAAAAAGTTTGAGAGCAGGGGCATATCCTGCTCTCATTGCTTAAAGATCTTCTGCTTCTATGTAATGATCCGTGCAAAACTTTGAGATTAGTTTCTCTTCTTCCTCTTCTAAAGCAAAGTCTAATATTTGCCCGGAACTTAAAAAGTGATAATTTAAAATGCGAAAATCATCTTCTTTCTTATAAAATAAAACTCGAAGCTGTAAGCCATTCTCATCGTATAAATCATCATCTTCATCAACGGCAATATCTAAAAAGAATTCATAACGTTCACCTAATAATATTCCTGTAGGGTCTTTTAGCTGCTCTACAGTATAACTTGAAATTTCCATCAGGTTTCACCCTTTCTTCATCAAACCTAAATCTGGTTAACGAGAACATTATACACCTTGCCCGATAAAAAGAAATAGTATTACTATTTTTTAAAAAAAGTTTCTACATTCTAAATTTTAAACTAATACTTGTTATTAAATGTTTAAAAAAGTATGTTAATTGTTCTTTTGACTGCCAAGGAAATTTATGTTATAATAATTAAAGAGCTTAATGAATATATAAAGTTTCCCATAATTCACTTGTTATGTAGAGTTGGTAAGTATTTCCCCTTTATTTAACAGGTGTTTTTATTTTTAGGGAAAAATAGGGGTCTACCCTTTGGGAGGTGCCTTAATATGGCAATGGGATTTGGGAGAAAAAACACAGAAGAAATCAAAATGGAAGAAGTAAAGGTTTGGGAATGCACATCAGATTCATGTAATGCTTGGGTCCGTGATAATTTTAAGAGCAGTCAGCAGCCTTCTTGTCCAATTTGTAAGAGTGAAATGAAAGAGGCAATAAGGGAGCTTCAAGTAGTGAATAATAATAGTATTTATTCCAATAATTAATATAATGGAGGGCGATCTTTGATCGTCCTCTTTCTTTTTGTATAGGTTATCCTAACATGAACAAAATAATGGAAAGAATATAATTTGGAAGTGAAGTGGCATTGGCAAACTCCATTTGGTATTTTTCATTAGTTTTCATAGGCCTAATCATCTTCATGTTTACATATTGGAATTCGAATCATTTTCGAAAAGATTTAGCTGTTTATTTTTTTGCTGCCGGTCTTTCGTTCATTGGAGAATTTGTCGTGCTTATTCTTCTGAATTCATACCATTATTATCCTCATGTTTTCAAGGAGAAATGGACCGATGATATATTTGGATCGTTAATTTCTCAAGGAGTTATTATTCCGATTGTGCTAATGGCGATAGCGGCATTTCGGTTAAAGACAAAATGGGTTATACTGATTATTTCGCTTATTGCATTTATTGAAGAATTGTTTTTACGGCTTCATATTTATGAGCATAATTGGTGGAAAACATGGTATACGATTGTTTTACTTTTGTTAGCTGCCTATATTATGAAATGGTGGAGAAGGAAATTAAATGACCCTTCCACTCTTATAAAATTTTTAACAATCTATATGTTATTTACAATAATTCTTCATACGAAAACCTTTTTATTATTAACTGTTTTCAAATTAAGCTGGTATTCCGTTGGTTTATTTGAATCGGTGTATAAAGATCATACTATCTTAAAAATTATCATTGATATCACTATGGCAATCCCGTTAACGGCTATCGTTCTCTTTTCATATAAGTATTTAACGTTGATTGGGCTTTTGGTTTTTTTGATCATTTTTGATTTTGTCCAAATTAAAATGGGTTTTCTTCATGTTGTTGATTACAATGTTGTCATTGGGATCGCTTTCATCAAACTGTTCACAGTATTTATTGTAAAAAGGACGAAGGATTACCTTTTTCCAATGGAAAAGGATTATATTTAATAGGCATAATTTTCACCTTCCAACAAAAAATATAATGATTAATAAGAAGGAGTGATTACAGTGGATAGTAATCGGGTAAAACAAATCCTTTCATCATCAGCAGATATTGAAGTCACATACAATGGGGCATCTGTGTGGATTGATCAGTTAAATGAAGATGGAAAGACAGCTACTGTACATTTAAGAGGGCCGCTTGAAGAAAGATCGATTGTAGATATTACAGAACTTCAAGAACAGTAAAAGACAACCACCCTAGGGTGGTTGTCTAGTTATTGCCGCCTATTCAATATTTTAAAAAACTTTAACATGTGGCAGCAGTTTCTGAAACAAAATCAATTTCAAAGCCGAGATCTTTTAACATTTGATGATCCGCTGAACCTTCCTGTCCTGCAGTTGTTAAATAATCTCCAACAAAAATAGAATTTGCCGGGTACAGTCCAAAAGGCTGAAGGCTTCTCAAATTAACCTCACGCCCGCCAGAAATGCGAATTTCCTTAGTTGGATTAATAAATCGCATTAAACACAATACTTTCAAGCAGTATCTAGGATTGAGTTCTTTCGTTCCTTCAAGCGGAGTTCCGTCTATAGCATGAAGAAAGTTAACAGGGATGGAGTCTGCATCTAGGGACCTTAAGCTTCTGGCCATTGACACGACATCTTCTTTCGTTTCGCGCATGCCGATAATAACACCCGAGCAAGGAGAAATTCCGTATTCTTTCACTAATTCAACGGTGTTCACCCGGTCTTCATATGTATGGGAAGTAGTTATGGATTCGTGATGATTTTCGGATGTGTTAATATTATGATTATAGCGGTCCACGCCGGCTTCTTTAAGCAAGGAAGCCTGTTCTGGCTTCAATAATCCAAGACATGCACATACGGTAAGGTTGTATTTATCTTTAATTTCTTTAACGGCGGAAACGACTTGGTCAATTTCTTTATTGCTCGGACCTCTTCCGCTGGCAACGATGCAATAAGTTCCAACATTCATATTAAATGCTTGTTCAGCACCTTTAACAATGGATTCCTTATCCATCATCCGATATTTTTCAATTGGTGCAGTTGATACGCTTGACTGTGAACAATAGCCGCAATTTTCAGGGCAAAGCCCAGATTTTGTATTTATGATCATATTAAGCTTTACTTTATTTCCATAATAATGGTGGCGGATTTTATAAGAACTTTGTAATAGATCTAGAAGTTCTTCATCAGGGCAATTTAATATGCTAACAGCTTCTTCATTTGTAAGCTCATATCCTTCCAATACTTGTTCAGCAAGATTCCTCCAGTTCCTCATTAATTCTCCTCCTTATGATTATGAAGCCCGTTGAATTTTTCTAAATTGGCTGCGGGCAAAAACTTTATGCTCAAGACGATTTGCCATGATCCCAGCACAAATGGCGAGAACAATATCCTTCGGCAATGGCACAACCATCCACAACCAAGCCATTTTATAAGTAAATCCATCTGGAGCAGCTGCCCAAAGCTTATAGGCAAAATACATCCAGTTTGTACCAATAACATAATTAATAACCATACCAATTAAGGCTGCAGTGATATAAATCGGGAGACTCTTTTTCGCTTCGATGATTTTTCCAGTAATATAGGCTGTAAGAATGTAAGAGAGAATAAAGCCAAAGGTAGGGCTAATTAAGGAAGACATACCACCGCCAAATTTAGCAAATACTGGCGCACCTGCGAGACCAACAAACATATAAACGGCCATTGTAATGGCTCCTAGTCGGCTGCCTAAGATAGCTCCAGATAAAATGGCAACAAATGTTTGCAACGTGATTGGTACACCGCCAATAACCATAAAGGGAACAAATGTAGTAATATTCGCACCTACACACATCAAAGCTACAAACATTCCAGCAAGCGTTAAATCAATCGTTCTTAATTTCTTTTTCATTTCCCCATCCTCCAAAGATTGTTAGTAAATATAAATAAAGGATAATGGCTAACGTAAGTATATGTCAACCTATTTTATTTTAAGTTAACATATAAATATTAAGATTAAAATATAGTGATTGTCAGATTTGTAAACGGATGTTCATCTTCTGTTCATATTAGGAGCTTAATATAGGAAAAAGCGGGGAAGCGATGTATATTATTAAATAGGCTTTGATTAGAAGAATACGGATAAAATGTAAATAGGAGAGGAAAACGATGAATTATAGCAAAGTATTATTACGATTATCAGCACTATTTGGCTTTATCGGCGCTTTTTTAGGGTCACATATGGCGGGAGCAGGGGATTATGCTTTTAGACCAATACATGCCCATATACTTGTTGTTGGATGGTTAACACTATTCGCATGGGCGGTATACTATAAAGTGTTTTCACCGAAAATTGGGATCCTTGCAAAGTTTCATGTATATACTGCTATTATCGGTTCTATCGGCTTAACAGGCGGGATGGCACTTTATATTTTTAAACCAGCCTTTCTTCCAAGTGCGGTCAACACGATTTTCTATATTGTTGGAGGGTCCATCCTTTTGCTTAGTTTCTTATTATTTTTATTAGTAACCTTTACAAAGGATGAAAAACAGGGAAAGGCAAGCTAATAGCAGCTTGCCTTTTAAATTGATTTGTCAAGAAATAATAGTGCATAATTTTGACTATTTTATGAATTATATCATTGAAGGGTGCGAATATTTGATTTATAATTATTATAAAATAATTGAAAATCGTATACGTAAACGATAATGAAAAGGTGGGAGAGGGATGGTTCGTATAGCAATAGCGGGCATTGTGGGCTTTATTTTAATTTTCATTGAGGCTTATATTGTTATGGCATTAAAAGGGTATTATTCCATTGAGTTTGGCGGCATGACACCTTTCATATCTGTTTGGGCAATGAATGCATTTCTTGTTTTTACAATCCTCACACATCTTAAGCTGTGGTATGAAAATAGGGAATCAGCAAATAGAGAAGCTTCAGTAGATAGATAATCAAAGCTAAGCAGATAGTGTCCAATAGGGGCATTTTTTTTTGCTTATAAAAAAATCCGCGAATTAATTATTCTGAAATAGGAAACAGTAGAAATTCTACACTATAAAAATACTGAATTTTTAAAGTTCTTCCTTTACATTATGGAAGAAATGGTGTTAAATTATAATATTATTTAGGAAAATTAAATAATATTAATCAACTAAAATATGTATAAATTTTAAAAAGAATTATGGAGGGATTATACGTGGCAGATCTACGCAGTAATATGATTAAACAAGGATTTGATCGTGCGCCTCACAGAAGCTTGCTTCGTGCAGCAGGTGTAAAAGAAGAGGACTTTGGAAAGCCGTTTATTGCGGTAGTCAATTCATATATTGATATAGTACCAGGACATATTCATTTGCAAGAGTTCGGAAAAATTGTGAAAGATGCTATCCGCGAAGCTGGCGGGGTGCCGTTTGAAATGAACACAATCGGTGTCGATGATGGGATTGCAATGGGACATATCGGAATGAGATATTCATTGCCAAGCCGCGAAATCATTGCTGATTCTGTTGAAACTGTTGTTGCGGCGCATTGGTTCGATGGCATGGTATGTATTCCAAACTGTGACAAAATTACACCTGGAATGATGATGGCAGCGCTGCGCCTCAATATCCCTACAATCTTCGTCAGCGGCGGTCCGATGAAGGCTGGAACGGATAGTGCCGGCAATCCGCTTGACTTAACATCTGTATTTGAAGGGGTAGGGGCTTTCCAATCCGGTAAAATTGATGAAGCAAGATTGCTCGAAATTGAGCAGCTAGCCTGTCCAACTTGCGGATCTTGCTCAGGGATGTTTACGGCAAACTCTATGAACTGTTTAGCAGAAGGGCTTGGCCTTGCACTTCCTGGTAATGGTACGATTCTAGCTGTCGCAGAGGAACGTAAAGAATTTGTTAAACAATCTGCTAAGCAATTAATGGAGCTAATCGAAAAAGATATTAAACCTCGTGATATCGTAACAATCGATGCAATCGATAACGCATTCGCTTTGGATATGGCGATGGGCGGTTCTACTAATACAGTTCTTCATACCCTTGCCTTAGCACATGAAGCTGAAATTGAGTATTCATTAGAGCGTATCAATGAAATTGCAACCCGTGTACCGCATTTAGCGAAAATCGCGCCTGCCTCAGACTATCATATTGAAGATGTGCATAATGCAGGCGGGGTTAGCGCTATTATCAATGAGCTTCTTAAGAAGCCAGATGCCTTTAATGGTGATTGTTTAACTGTATCAGGAAAAGCAATTCGCGAAAATGTTGCCGGCAGTGATATTTTAGACAAGAATGTGATTAGGCCATTAGATAATCCACATTCAGAGCAGGGCGGACTTGCTGTTTTATTCGGAAACTTAGCTCCGGACGGTTCGATTATTAAAGTCGGTGCGGTTGATGAGTCAGTTGGTGGCTATCACAGGGGGCCAGCGATTTGCTTTGATTCTCAAGAAGACGCACTTTCTGGAATCATTACCGGGAAAGTACAGGAAGGACATGTCGTAGTCATTCGCTATGAAGGCCCTAAAGGTGGTCCTGGTATGCCGGAAATGCTTGCACCTACTTCTCAAATTGTAGGAAGAGGACTTGGAGCAAAGGTTGGATTAATTACAGATGGACGTTTCTCAGGTGCATCGAGAGGAATTTCAATCGGCCATATTTCTCCTGAAGCAGCAGAGGGAGGACCAATCGCATTTGTAGAAGATGGCGATATCATTGAGCTTGATTTAAAGAAACGCACGATCCAGCTGGAAATTTCTGATGAGGAAATGGAAAGACGAAAAGCAAACTGGAAGGGCTTTGAATCGAAAGTGAAAAAAGGCTACTTAGCAAGATATTCGAAGCTCGTGACATCAGCCAATACTGGCGGAGTTATGAAATATTAAGAACATACTAAGACCTATAAATAGTCATTTAAGACTTTTTATAGGTCTTTTTTTGGTCTTATGTAATAGTGATTTCATCTTAATAGCTTGTTAAATCTAAAATTAACACCTACATGACACTTTCGCCATTATCATAATTGAATTGCCAGAAGATCCCAAACTTATCTGTTACTTGTCCGTAGCATTTGCTCCAGAAGGTTTCCTGAAGCTCCATGACTACTTTTCCGCCTTCTTTTATTTTGTTGAATTGAGATTTCACGTCGTCAAGATTCGTGCTGACGACAGCGAGGCTAATATTATTTCCTTCAATAAAAGGCATACCTGGAAAAACATCTGAAAACATAATATTGCTGCCATGAATGTTTAATCTTGCATGCATAACAAGATTTTTTGCTTCCTCAGGAAGTGGATATTCTGGATTTGGAGGGGCCTCACCAAACGTCATAATTTTTGGTTGTTCAGTTCCAAAAACATTAGCATAAAATTCAACTACTTCTCGGGTATTTCCATTAAAGTTAAGATATACATCAACAGCCATCTGCAACACTCCTTGTATTTTTTTGACATTGCTAAATATTTCTATTACATTTTATCATTTATCAATGCATTATCAAATTTTCAAGTCGATCCATAAATAAATCAACGAACTTTTTGCATTTCGTTAGATCCTGTTCTTGAGGCAATAATTCAACCTTTAAAGTGACCGATAACTCTGTTTTTACTTTTAATAGGTCTCTAAACATATCAACTGCTCCACAGTAGTGAGGGTAAAAACTGTCTCCTGTCCCGAATACGCCAGTTATCATGTATCTTCTGTCGACTTTTTCAAACTCCCGATAAAGGGGTATCATTTCATTAGGGATTTCCCCATTACCCCAGGTGTAGGTACCAACAACAAATGCATCAAATTGATCTAACCGATTACAGTCAAATTGTTCAATGTTATATAGATCAACATTTACGTTTCTTTGCATGAACTGCTCATATATTAATAATGCCAATTCATTTGTATTTCCGCTAATCGAGGTATAAATTAAGCCAATTCTCATAGCTCATCAAAACCGTTGTCTTGAGAAACCTTTGTGTACGTACGAGACTTTTGTTCAAAGAAATCGGACTTCGTTTCATTCATCATATCATCGCTAAAAACATGGATCCAAGGCATCGGATTTTCCCGTCCCTCATACAGGTTTTCAAGGCCTAATTGCCTAAGCCGTTTATTCGCTAGATATTCAACATAGCCTTCAAATTCATCTAAATCGATTCCTTGAATATCCTTCAATATATAATGAGCCCATTCCTTTTCGAGCTGGACTGCCTTTTGAATCGTCTCATACACATATTGAATATTCTCCTGGGTATTCAATTCAGGATTTTCAGTAAGAAGAATACGAATAAATTGTGCAATGAAGTAGGCATGCTGCATTTCATCCCGTTGAATATAACTAATCATGGAACTCGTTTTTAGCATTTTTTGCTGACGGGCTAGATGATAGAAAAAGGCAAAGCCCGCATAGAAATATATGCCCTCTAAATTAATTGAATTGATTCCAAGCGCGAATAAATTTTGCAATGTTGGATTGTGCCTAAAAGTTTCGTAGGATTCAAGTATTAGCTGATTCCGCTTGCGTACAATTGGATCATCCTTTGCTTCGTCAAAGCGGGCAATTTGTTCACTAATAGGGATGAGAGAACTCAGAATATAAGAATATGATTCATTATGAACCGCCTCCTGCTGCGAAATGACAGCAAATATCGCTTTAAAGCTTGGGTCTGTAACATAATCCATTACTTGTGTCATCATAGGCGTTTGTAAGCTATCAAGTGAAGCCAGCTGCGTGTTAATTCGTAAAAAAACATCTTGTTCAGTTGTGCTTAAGGAATCCCACTGTTTAATATCATCCTGCATATTTATTTCCCCGGCCTTCCAAAAGTTGGCTAATAAAGTTTGATACATTCGATACATTTGTGGATATCTAATGTCGTTCCAATTTAGGATCCCTGATGCTTGACCGTTTATTAGACTAGTAGATTTATTTGGGAACTCAGGATTTAGCAATTTTATTTTTGATAATAATTGTTGGTGTGCCATGGAATCGCTCCTTTTGAAAATGGTTTTCATTTTATTAAGGCTAGTCGCCAATATATCCGGAAAGTCGCTGATATAACGGAAAAATCGTTTCGTTGATATATTAACTATGGCAAGCTTCACAATCAGCAATTTCTGTTTGTGAAGTGCTGCGAACATAATAGGTCGTTTTTAAACCGTGCTTCCAGGCTTCTAAATGAAGCTGCAATAAATCTCTTGCTTTTATATCGTGGCGAACATAAAGGTTGAAGCTAATGGACTGATCGATATGCCGCTGCCTTGCTGCGTTCTGCTTGATGCTCCATAATTGGTTTAACTCGTGTCTCACACGGCGATAATAGTTGTAAGTATTATGATCTAAATCAGGTGCGGTCACTTTGAATTTGAAGTTTTTCTTTTCCTCCGCATATTCAATCGCATAAAGAGGATCGATTCCATCTGTGGAGCCCCCAATTTTTGCTGTTGAAGAGTTCGGAGCAACAGCCATCATCCAGCCATTTCTGACACCGTTATTTCGGATATCTTCTTGTAAATCCTTCCATCGATCAGATGAATAATCTTTCCGTTTAAAATACTCTCCTGAATGCCACTCAGAGCCATGAAATAATTTGTATGCGCCTTTTTCTTTTGCAAGCTCCATTGAAGCATGTATTGTAAAATAGGCGATATCCTCATAAAGGTCATTTGCATACTCAACCGCCTCGTCAGATTCCCAATGGATCCCCTTTATAGCTAGGAGATGGTGCCAGCCAAAGGTTCCTAATCCAACTGCCCGGTATTTTTGGTTCGTCCATTTTGCTTGACCTACTGAAATTTGATTAATATCAATTGTGTTATCGAGCATTCTCATTTGAATTTGGATGAGGCGTTCAAGCACGCCTGCTTTAACTGCATTTGGCAAATGAATAGAAGATAAGTTACATACAACAAAATCCCCAGGCTTGCGAACGATAATAATATTTCCATCCTCGTCTTGATATTCATTCTGAATAACAGTTGCTGACATGTTCTGCATAATTTCTGTACACAAATTGCTGCTATAAACGGAAGTTCTCCCATTTCCTTTTACATGTTTATTCGGATTTTGGCGGTTTACCTCATCTCTATAGAACATATAAGGTGTGCCCGCTTCCAATTGGGATACCATGATTCTAGCCATAACATCCATTGCACGGTAATTCTTCCTAGGCAGAAGAGGGTGATTTACTGCCTCCTCATATTTTTCTGTGAAAAGTTTCTTATCGGATTCATCATAAAAGTCCTCAAGTCCTAATGGGTTCCCATTCTCGTCCTTCCAGCCCATTATCTGCTTAACTTGATGTGGGCAGAACGTATGCCATTCGCCAATGCTTCTGCCTGTTCCGTCCACTTCTTCAAGTTTCTTCATGAATAGGTCAGGTATCGCGACTCCTGTAAATATGTCATGGGCTTTCCTGCGCTCATCTCCGTTATTTGTCTTTATATCTAAAAATCCATTCATAATATCTTTGTGGAAGACATCTAAATAGATCGCAATGGCTCCTTGTCTTTGCCCCAATTGATCGACACTGACAGCCGTATCATTAACAAGTCGAATCCAAGGAATAACACCGGATGAATTGCCCTTAAATTGCTTAATGTCTGACCCTAAAGCTCTAACTTTTCCATAGTAAATGCCAATTCCGCCGCCATCCTTGCTTAATCTGGCAATATCCCAATTATTCAAATAGATACTGTCCAATGAATCATCTACTGTATCAATGAAACAGGAGGATAGCTGGCCATAGCTTTTTCCTGCATTAGCAAGTGTTGGAGTGGCAACAGTCATGTATAGATTACTTAAAGCCCAATAAGCTTCCTTGACTAAAGACATTCGTTTTGCCTTATCTTCGTTTTTCATTAAAGTCATAGCAATAATCATGAATCGTTCCTGCGGCAGTTCATAAATATTTTTCTCATAATCTTTTGCAAGATAACGGTCAGCAAGGAGGAACAGACCAATATAGTTAAATAGATAATCTTTTTCAGGATCAATCAATATATCTAATTGATCTATTTCTTCCTTAGAATAGAAAGCCAGTAAATCTTCTGAATAAATCCCAATACTAGTCAGTTTCTTTATGAGGCTATAAAAATCCCCATATTTTACATTCATTTTATATCCTCTATTTTTCGATGCTTCTGCATACAATTCATTTAAGTATAGATGAGCCGCCAGAAAGGTCCAGTTTGGTTCGTCCATTGAGATTTTGTTTAATGAATAGTGAAGTGTATGCCGATTTACGGCTGCATCGTTTTGCTTTAGTTCTTCCAATTGCTGTATAAGTGGGTCAACGTCAATCTTATATAAGATTGAAGCTCTGTTTAACTCTTCTAAAACTGATTCCAAATTTGTATGAACATATGTATCCATATTCATATCCCCTTTACTTGTTTTTTTCAATAAAAAACCCATCGCTCTTTTAGAGGATGGGTAAAGTAAAACGCTGATATGATAATAGAATATATAAATAATCTATCAAAATACCCTCGTTTTACCTTCCCAACTCCCGAAGAAGATAACACGTTATAAATATGGCAGGTCTCCTGACTTGTGCTTTAGCCTACTTTAAGTCCTTCCCATCTTAAAAAAGACAGTGGTTTCTACTTATTTCGATAGCACTTACAGTTGCGGGAACAGCTCTGGATTTTCACCAGATTCCCTATTAAGTCCATAAAGGACACCATATTTATTGGTTTATCACTGTATATTGTGTTAGTGAATAAAAAAAACACTATATATATGTAACTTTTTCGATTATAAGCTAAACACTAGATTTTGACAACCTTTAAAAAATAGAGAAATATGTCGATTGAAAAAATTTAAAAGAAATTGATTGAATTTGCTAACGAAGGATCAAATGAAAATGCTAGGGCTGTTTAAATCGCCCTAGCAAGTTTGCTTAGCAATTATTGCCTTTATTAACATGCAGTGGAGGCGGGACAAGCCAGCCTTTTTCCTTATTCAGCCTTAATACTTTAGCTCCTAATGCAGCTTTTTGCATATGGAATTGACCGAACATCATGGCGACATCCTCACGAATTGATTTGCCAATGACCTGACTGCAAAGGACTAAACCTGAAGCAAGATCAGCAGAAAGTGCAGCAGCAATTTCAGGATCTTGCATTCTTGCACCAGGAGGTATGTCCTCCAAACATGCCTCAGGTCTTTCAGGAGGTGCTGGCGGCAAACCGACCCCATTTTCCTTTAGAATTTCTTCAATCTGTTTCTTATCCTGCTTCGTTATTTCTAAAGCTTCATGTAATAACTTTTTTAGATCATCATCGCCAGTATGATTGATCATCGTTTGATATCCAGCTACTTTTCCATTGGCCACTAATAATGAAGACCAAATATCAAATACTTCCCCGTAATGTAAAGGCTCATCTTTTGGATTTCCACTTAGAATGCCCATTGTTAACCTCCTCAAACTTGTAGATAATTTATTCATTTTGGTGCCACCTTTCAATAAGCGCACAAAATTAGTATGCGCATTTGCTTTATAAATATTTGCTAGTTGGTAAGGTACAAATCAAAATTCCTTAATTGAATAGGATAGGATGTATACATTTGGGTATTTCAAGTTTCCTAAAGAATAAATAATTCAATTGGGAAAATAATAAAATTGAAATCTTCTTTAATACTCATACTGGAGGGCATTCTATATGTCAGTTATGGTTTACCAAACTTTTGAGATAAAACAGGACAAATTTAAGGACGGGTTAGATAACTTACTTGAGATTAAGAAATACAGAAATGAAAATTATAATCACAAAGTAGAAATCTTAACACCAATCACGGGAAAGGACCATACATACGCTGTTATTTCAACTTACGAAGGCCTAGCAGAAATGGAGTTGCAGAACAAAAAGATGTTCGATGATGAAGAGTATTTAAAATTGATTGGTCAATTCTTTTTAGAGGATATTATTCAAGGCAGCATGAATACACAATTTTTTAGAACGATGAATGATAAACCAGAACCGAAAGAGAAAAAGAAATAATTATTATTTGACCATAAACTAAAAAGGAGATGATGTTGTGAAGCATTCAAAAGCATTTCTGTTAAAGTTTATTTCATGTTTAGTCCTGTTTTATATTATTCTTGGCCTATTTTATGGCATGTCCTTTGGAATGGTATTCTTAATTTCATTAGCATTAGGGGCATCCTCTTATGTTCTTGGCGACTTTCTTGTGTTGCCTAGATCTAATAATTTCATTGCGACAATCACCGATTTTGTTCTTGCTTTCTTTGTGATTTGGTCTTTAAGTATCAGTTTGACGCTTAGAGAAAATATTGTGATTATGTCTCTCGTTGCTGCAGCGGGTGTGGCCCTTTTTGAAATTCTCTTTCATAGATATATGGCCAATCAGATCATTACAAATATGAAAACTAGTCCTGTACATTCAAGACAGCTTCAGTACCAAACAGAAGCTTCAGAAGAACTAACTCCTTCTAAATCTGAATTACATATGGATAAGAATCATCATAGTTCTGAGGATGAATAGCCTCCTTGGATTTAAATCTGCTGATTTAATCGGAGGGAAATACATTGAACAGGGGGATGACTGGTATTATTGAATTTTGTCCAAATATTTGGCCCGAGGAACCAGTACCAGAGGATCAGAAGGATTGCCTTGACTGCAAACTTTATATGCATGGAACAAGGATGGTGTGGGGGGAGGGGAATCCGGATGCTCCTATTATGATTATCCTTGATAATCCCGGAGCACGAGAAGATCGTGAAGGGAACCCATATGTTTGCGGAACTAGGTTTACATTACAAAAAGCGGCTAACGAGGCAGGCATACCGCCTAGTAATTTATTTGTAACGTATATTTTAAAAAGAAGACCAGTCCGTGCCTATAATAAAGAGGAAGCTAGGAATTCTTGTATCCAGCATTTAAGAGTGCAGTTAGCAGAAAAGAAGCCAAATTTTATTTTTTGTTTAGGAAATATTGCAGTCCAATCATTTTTTGAAAATCCTGAAGCAGAAGTGAAAAAGCTCCGAGGCTCCTGGCACAATGTACATGGAATCCCGACAGCTGTTGCTTATCATCCACTTGCCATCAGAAGAAGGCCAAATTTATGGCCATTATTTATGAGTGACTGGGAGATGCTGGCACAACGATTTCATCACTAGGATGACAGTTTATTAATAAAAAGCCAAACGATATTTCATATTGAAATACAGGGTTTGGCTTTTTATATATCATTAATTAACATCTTATCTTATGAAACGTCACTGAAATATGCATAATCAGCAGATAGGTGATTAGTAGTGCAATAAACACCGAATGCTCAATAGAAAAGGCGACTATCTCAGATAGTCACTTTTCTATTGATCAGTCCAATTAGGCAATCTTTAACAGTAATTGAGCTAATAGGTTAATAGAAGCTTGAACTACTACATCTACCTGTACCTCTGTTTGGTTTACAATAACTTCTCCAGAATCCTCAATGACAATTGTTTGTTTCTGCATTTGACTAACATCTAGAGACTGAGCAACTTTTTGTAATTGCTTAATATTATTGTCTGAGTTACTGCCCAATACAACAATTGCCGCTTCGATCGCAGCTTGCAGTGCTGCTTGTACTAGAACTAATCCTTGAACCTCCGTTTGTGTAACCGTAACTGTATGAGAGTTACGGACGACTAAACCTTGATATTCTGACTGGTCTACATTTGTGGTATTTCTAACATTTTGTCTGCTTCTTTCTGACATTAATAATTTCTCCCTTCATGGTAAGTTCCTTAACAAGTTATTCATGAGGGGACAAAAAGTATGGACAAACTGCCTGATACAATAGTGGAATTTTGGATAATCAATTTCATAGCCCTTCATCTCAGCGTAATTGGATTGTATTAGAAAAAAACCGTAACATCTCTTAATTTAATCTTCTTCTCCAAACTAAGTCATGAAATAGGAAAATAAGAAATAATTGCTTATAATAATAGTTAATAAAGTATTTACAATATTCAATTTCAAACAAAGTGTCGATTTATTAAAGAATATTAAGGTGGCGTTAATGGTGAAAATTGTGATTGCACCAGACTCATTTAAAGGGAGCTTAACTGCTTTAGAAGCGGCGAAGGCAATGGAAAGAGGAATAAAAAGGGTAAATCCACATATTAATACGGTTTTAGTTCCAGTTGCGGATGGTGGGGAGGGAACGATGGCAAGCCTTGTTGCAGCATCAGCGGGAAGAATTGTAGGTTTTCAAGTTATGGGACCACTGCTTACACACGTTCAAGCTGCTTATGGAGTGTTAGGAGACGAGGAAACATGTGTCATTGAAATGGCTAGTGCTTCAGGAATAGGTCTCCTAAATCAAGAAGAGCTTAATCCTATGAAAACGACGACCATTGGAACTGGTCAACTTATAAAAAAAGCTTTAGATGACGGATACAGAAGGTTTATTTTAGCTATCGGAGGAAGCGCGACTAATGATGGCGGGTTAGGTATGCTTCAAGCTCTAGGAATGAAGTTTCTCGATGCTAATGGAGAGCCAGTCGGATATGGGGGATCAGAACTATTAAGGATTGTTGATATTGATGTTCAAGAATTTGATTCACGAATTGCAAATTGTGAATTTTTGATTGCGACTGATGTTCAAAATCCATTAGTAGGGGAAAATGGAGCAACTCATGTGTTTGGACCGCAAAAAGGCGCTACACCTGAAATGGTTGAAATTCTAGATAATAACTTAAGGCATTGGGCAGATTTAGTTGAACAAGAAACGGGAATAAGTCTCCATGACAAACCAGGAGCCGGAGCTGCAGGTGGCATAGGCGGAGCTTTTCAAGCCTTTTTTCCATCTAAAACAAAGCGCGGCATTGACATTGTCATCGAATATTCTAGGCTTGTTAAACATTTAGAAGGCGCCGATTGTGTATTTACCGGTGAAGGTCAGATTGATTTCCAAACCGCCTCTGGGAAGACACCTATGGGCGTGGCTGAAGCAGCTAAATCGAAAGGAATCCCTGTTTTTGCTCTGACCGGGTCCATTGGCCGTGGAATTGAGGTTTTGTATGAACACGGTATTACAAGTGTTCATAGTATTATTAATTCCCCTATGACACTCCAGAAAGCCATTGAGGGCGCTGCTATTTTACTCCAGCAAACAGCTGAACAAGTGATGCGGACTTATATGGCAGCCAAAAGATGACCATGATTTTTCTTCGCCTAATTGGAAATAATAACTTTATCATTCAATCATAGATTATTTTTTCAGATGAAGGCATCTCGAATGAAGGAGTTATGAAATATGCAATCTTTCTTATCCGAAGAACGTTATTCCCCAACATATAATTGGTTAGTGATGTCCAAAAGCCCTTATTTAAAAAAGAATGAGCAGAGTCCTGTAAATTGGTTAGAGTGGTCAACAGAAGGATTTGATAAAGCGCAAAGGGAAGGGAAGCTGGTGTTGATCAGTATTGGGGATCATCATTGCCATTTGAGTGCGGACATGGAACAGGAGTCGCAGAAAGATGGGGAGACAGTCCAGCTTTTAAATGATAAGTTTGTTTGCATGATGGTTGACAAGGAAGAGCGTCCGGATATTGCTTCTTTATATTTGAGCAAGTGTCAGAAGCTGGAGGGAAAAGGGAAGGGCCCGCTAAATATTTTTTTAAATTCGGATCAGGAAATTCTTTATGCTGCGATGTATTTACCGAAGGAAAGTCTTGTTGATGGCATAATAGGATTTAAAGAATTAATCACCCAGGTGTATGATCAACATGTCATAAATCGTGATTAGAAACAAATATATAGGGAATTTAGTAACAATTGCAGCTCTTGCCTTCATGCAAGAGCCTTTTTTTGCAAAAAAAATTCCGCCCTTGCTGGAGCGGATAAAAAAGAGACCTTGGATCAAATAAGAATTAATTCATAGTGGAAACAATATATAGTATTTGCGTGAATATAATAATACTATATATTGTTAGAAAGATTCTACCACATTTATTTTTTTAGAGCAAATTATTTATTATATTATTGGATATTTTCGTCCTGCCATACTAAAAATTTAATTTTCGGAATGAATTGAAAAAGAATGAGAGATTATGTAATCTAATAGTAAGGAGAATTGTAGTGAAAATTTAATAGTTTTGTAATGAAATAGTGAAAATTGACAACTTTTCTTAATATAAAACTACGTAGGACCTATACTTTTACAAGAAGAATAGAGATGGAAAGGTGAACATCATGAGGAGTAAACGGAAAAGAACAACAACATTTTCAAAAGGAAAGTTACTAATTTCACTAATGATTTGTATGACATTCGTTTTTACAACGGGCAGTACAAACTATCATAGTGAAGCATTGGCTGTTTCTAGTTTATCACAGCCGATTAATATTATGTATTCCTTACTTACAAAGAGTCATTTTGATCATACGGATGAGATGAATGGGTATGTAAATAATAAAATTCAAGCTTTTTACATATTAAAGAAAAAAATGGATCAAGAACAAGAAGTGAGAAATAATCCAGAAAATCATGCCCTAGTAAAAAATGATAAAATTAATGCAGAAACTAATCTAAAAGATAACGGTTCTTCAAAACAAGAAAACTCCCAAATAAAGAAGCAAAATGAACAAAAAGTTATATATTTAACCTTTGATGATGGACCTTCCGCCTTTACATCAGACATACTTCAAACAATGAATACATTTGACATGAAAGGCACTTTTTTTATGCTTGAGCCTAATATGAGAAAGTATCCGGAAGAATTGCAAGCTATTATCGATAACGGTCACGTCCCCGCATTACACGGCGTTTCACATAATGTCTCCAAAATCTATCGGTCGGAAAAGACAGTAGTAGATGAAATGACAAAAGCGCAGGCAACTTTAATGAAAATGACGGGTACAGGAACATCTTTAATTAGAACACCATATGGTTCCGCACCATATATGAAACCTTCCTATTTGAAAGCCGTGGAAGCAGCCGGATTTCAACTTTGGGATTGGACCGTAGATAGTGAAGATTGGAAATACCGCAATGGTGAATATGTTGAAAGAGTTATTCAACAAATCGAAAATTTCAAACATAAAGATCGACCTATTGTCATTTTACTGCATGATAGAAAATCAACAGCAGAGCATTTGCCCTCTTTGCTTACCTATTTACAAACAAACGGGTATAAAGCAGAGATATTGAATGAGCAGCTTTCTGCTTTTCACTTTTAATAAAAGCTGGACAATTAATCCGGCTTTTTTTTATGTCCAAAAAAGAGTTAAATGATTTCCATGTCATAAAAGTCTCGAATCTCCGATAAGCTTTTATGAATGAACTGTCATAAGGGGGAGATTGTTTGGCTGCTGGCTACGAAAAGGCTGCAAAATTTGAGCATGGATTTTGGCTGCAAGTATTAGGAGATCATGCAAGGTTTATCCATGATTCCCTTGCACCGTCGGAAAAAGAACTTATTCATGAAGCTAATTATTTTATTCATGTTTTTGATCAGCTCCTTGGAAGAGTAGGAGCAGAGAATTTACAGGATTTAAGCATGAAGGCAGATGAAGAAGCCAAAAAAATCAGGCAGTTTAAGCTGACTATACTCGAGCGCCATCTCGTTGGAAAAGTAAAGATTCATCTCGGGCCGACTTTTATGAATCATATGGTGAATGAGGTAGATGAGTATCTGCTTCAGTTAACGTATTTGAAAAACGGGGAGGCGCCGCCTGTATTTCATGAGCTGCATCACCATTTGCTATGGCTTTTAGATGCTGCGGGGCATGCAGGGGCAATATCAGATGGTATGGAACTTCCGGAAAAAGCGATCAATAAATTGAGTGATGAGTTTGCAAAGGATTTTGAAGCCTTTTATTTAAAGGCTGTTGAATTGACGGGATTTCTTCGCACAAACCTTTCCGAATTTCCTGCATTGAAAAAATTTAATAAAGATGTGTCATTAGAAATGAAGGTATTTATGAACTTTTTAAATGAAATTGAAGAGTTAAGATTAAATAAAGAGGCATTGGGAACATTCTCTGCTTTAATGGCAGACCATATGTTCAGAGAAGAATGCTATTATTTAACAAAGCTTGCAGAATCAACACAGGCAGAAAAACCTGATTGTAATCCTGGTAAGCCTAGATTGAAGGAATAGAAAAGTGAAACACCACCTTTTTGGTGGTCATTTTTTTGTAGATATTTAAAGATTTACTTAATTCTAGTTAGAAAGCATCATTTTTACAAATATAGAACATACGTTCTTTTTCCGGGACAAGTTTGTGTTATAATAGAGAAGCAATAGGGAGTTTTCTCAAGGGTGGTCGGCTAACCCCGTTTGAAAGGGGGTGATGCCTATGACAGTTTTCGAAACGATTATGATTATGATTTCATTTTCAAGTCTAATCCTTGCTGTCTTATCTTTTAACCACAAAAAATAGACCTCCCTTGACCTGATAATTGAGGAGAGGTCTAGTCTTTGGACTGGCCGCCGCTCAGGGAACGACAAACTATTGCGGATGACCGTGGGTGCTCCAACACCTGCGGTCATTCATTTAAATGTTATTTACAACTATAGGATAACATATGCGATTAAGAAAGTCATCCCGAAGTTCTGTACTTAAGCATCTTCCTCATCTGGCTTTATTGCCATAAATGTGGCAATGATGGCTATGACAGTAAGGCCGCTTAAGAAATAAAATAGTATCTTTTCGGTATGTTCTAAAAATAAAGCCACAGCAGGCGGACCTGCGGCAACTCCAATAAATCTCATTGAACTAAATATGGATGTAATGGTTCCTCTTTCTTCCTTTTCAATTCCACATGTTATTAAGGCATCTAAACAGGGAAGTGCTACACCTATTCCGATCCCGCCAAAGGTAAATAATATAAGCATGAACCATAATCCATTGGAAAAACTTAAAATGCCAACGGAAACGGCGGTCAATACAGTCCCTCCAAAAATGATCCATTTCATTAAAACTTTATTTTCCTTTATTATTTTTCCGGTTACAAAAGAGGCAATACATAATGCCCCTAATGGCAGAGCAAGAAACAACCCCTTCTTAATATTTATGATGTCATATTTTTTCTCGAGCACATCAGATAAGTAAAACAAAACTCCAAATAATACAAACATCATAATGACGCCAATGACAAAGATGGCATTTAGCCACTTTCCATTGTGTGTAAATGTATTTTTGATATTTTCTAAAAATTGCTTAAATGGAACGGGCTCCTCGCGTTCTCTAGGTGTTTTGACTAAAAGCCATACAAGCAATATTGCAAGTGTACAAAATACTGGAAAGGCAAAGAATGGGAGAAACCAAAAAAAACTAGCTAGAAAAGCTCCAAGTATTGGACTAAGTACTTTACCAAATGTGTTTGAAGTTTCGATTACACCGAGCGAACTGCTAACTTCATCATCGTTTTTAAACATATCTCCAATGAGTGGCATGACAATGGGAGCTGCTCCCGCTGCACCAACTCCTTGTAAAGCACGGCCGCAAAGTATGAGCCAATAAGCATCATTAGCCTTCCAAGCTGCCCATCCAGAAATAAGACCTCCGATTCCGGCAATTAGGAGGCTTGGGATTATAACCTTTTTCCGTCCTATATAGTCTGATAATCCTCCAGCAATCGGGATTAGGATGATGGCAACAATTGAATAAACGGTCAGTATCAAACTAGTTTGCAATGAGGAAATTTTAAGGTTTTTCTCCATTGCAGGCAGGACAGGAATTAGCATGGAATTTCCTAGTGTCATTACAAGAGGAATAGAAGCGAGCGAAAGAACAGCCCACTTTTTGTTATGGACGTTGCCTTTAGACTTTTTCTTAGCCTTTTGGCCTCCAATTTCTAATTTTTCAACATGCTCCATTGAACATACCATCCCCTTAATCATCATACCTAATATTAATATGTCTTTAAAAAGAGAAAGTAGTAGGGACTTTTTATGGTAAATTGTAATTGGAATACATTGACATGAATTATAATGGTTATAAAGACTGAATTGAGGAAGAAAATAATTATTTTATTCGAGGTGTTATAATGGGGAATCAAATTTTGACATTAAATATTGGCAGGCCAAATCTTCAGCTGTGGAATGGTGTAACATATAATTCCGCTATTAGAAAAAAGCCAGTGAGTGAGGTTTTACTGACAAAAAATGGATTTAAGGGGGATTCAGTTGGCAACCGTGATGTTCACGGGGGACCAGAAAGGGCTGTTTGTTTATATCCGTCTGAGCATTATATGCAATGGGAAAAAGAATTTCAAAAGCCGTTTCAAATGCCGGCGTTTGGGGAGAATATTTGTGCAGCTAATCAACTGGAGAAAAATGTTTATATTGGTGATATTTTTTCACTTGGTGAAGCCATTATCCAGGTTTCGCAAGGGAGGGTGCCATGTGCATCTATTTCTATGCATAACAAAGCAGAGAACCTGCTTAGCAGGGTGGTGGAGACTGGGTATACCGGCTATTTCTTTAGGGTTCTGCAGGAAGGTATAGTGAAGGAAGACTCTTCACTGAGATTAATGGAACGTAAGCAGGAGAAGTTCTCTGTTTTAGCGGGAAATCAACTAATGTTTCATGATCGAAAAAATCGTGCAGCAATTGAAGAGCTGATCCAGGTGGAGGAGCTTGCAGAAGCTTGGAGAAATAGGTTAAAGAAGGCTCTTTAAAAAAAATGAAAATTTCCCCTTGACTTATTTTATAATTAAGAATAATATAAAAAGCAACATAACGTACGGCGTTGACGAAGAGTAGTAACTTTTGCAGATACTTTAGAGAGCTGATGGGTGGTGCAAATCAGTGTAAATGCAATTGCGAATGGACTTCCGAGCCTCCAAACCCAACCTCCTTGGAGTAGTAGGCTTTGGCGAACGGTCTCATCGTTACAAGAGACAGGTATTCAAATGATGAACATTTTGGATATCTGTTAAGTGAGCTAATTTTTAGCTAATGAAGGTGGCACCACGGGTCTCTCGTCCTTTTTTTGGAGGGAGGCCCTTTTTGTATTTCAAAAAAAGAATAACTAAATCGCTGAGTAAGAGTAGTACAATGTTCAGAAGTATGACAGAGAGCCGGAAAGGGTGAGACCCGGTATGTGGAGAACATTTGGAATGGACTTGCGAGAGGCTTCTTGAAGGACAGTAGGGAAGCACGGAATTCCACCGTTATATGGATAGGGTATCGATTTACGTCCGTACCTGAACAAGGGAGCAGAATTCTGTTCTAAATTTGAGGTGGCACCACGGTCAAAGATACGTCCTCTATACGCACAACTATTGTGCGTATAGTGGACTTTTTTTATTTATATAACTTTTAAGGAGAGTGTAGCATGCCGAAAGTAAAGGAAATCATTATTAGCGAAATTGAAGGGGACACATTAACCCCTATTCTTATTTACCAGCGTCTTAAAGGAACAAAAAAGTTTCTATTTGAAAGCTCGCTTAAACATGAAAAGGCTGGCAGGTACTCTTTTATTGGAACAGATCCCTTTATTGAATTAATTGGTGAAGAAGATGCCAGTACAATCCTTTCAGCAAGCGGGAGGAAACAGATTCAGAAGCATCCGCTAGAAGTATTAAAAGATATACTGCCCCCGATTGAACAGGCTGAGATTCATCATTTCCCATTTTGCGGAGGGGCTGTAGGATATGTAGGCTATGATGTCATCCGCCAATATGAAAATATCGGGAAGGCTCCAAAGGATGAATTACATATTCCAGATGTTCATTTAATGTTTTTCGAGGAAGTGGTCGTGTTTGATCATCTTGAACAGAAAGTGTATTTAATCTCTATTCCACTATTTAGCGAGTTATCTGAACTGCAAACTTTACATGAAAAGAGGCTGCATGAAATTCAGCATGGCAATGTGAACAGTGACCCAGATGAAGTTTCACTTTCAACTTTTAAAGCATCCATAAAGCGGGAAGAGTTTATCGAAAAAGTGAAGCGAGCGAAAGAACATATTGTAGAAGGTGATATCTTCCAAGTGGTCCTGTCTCAGCGTTTGCAAGGAACAATTACAGGTGATCCATTTTCATTCTATCGAAAGCTTAGAGTGCAAAACCCATCCCCTTATATGTATTATTTGGACTTCGATGGCTACAAAATCGCAGGCACTTCACCGGAAAGCTTAATTAAAGTAAATGGCGGGAAGGTAACAACCAATCCAATAGCGGGAACAAGGCCTAGAGGGAAATCAGAGGTAGAAGATCAATCCAATGAAAAAGATTTATTGATTGATGAAAAGGAGCTTGCAGAGCACAGAATGCTGCTGGATTTAGGCAGAAACGACCTTGGCCGTGTGTGTGAGCTTGGTTCAATTGAAATTGAGAAGTATATGAAGATTGAGAAATACAAGCATGTCATGCACCTAGTTTCAGAAGTGAGCGGAACTTTAAAAAAGGATTTATCAGCGATCGATGCTTTAATCGCTTGTTTGCCGGCAGGAACGGTTTCTGGGGCTCCGAAAATTAGGGCGATGGAAATTATTAACGAGCTGGAGGAAGTAAAAAGAGGTGTTTATTCGGGAGCAATCGGATATTTTTCAGCGAATGGAAGTATGGACTTTGCTCTTGCCATTCGAACGATGTTAATTAAGGATCAAAAAGCATTTATACAGGCGGGTGCAGGGATCGTTCATGATTCTGTGCCAGAAAAAGAGTTTGAAGAAACGATTCATAAATTAAGAGCTTTTTTGGAGGGCCAAGATGATATTACTTATTGATAATTATGATTCATTTACTTATAACCTATATCAATATTTAGGAGAACTTGGGGAAGAAGTACATGTCGTTAGGAACGACAGGATTTCAATACAGGAGATTAAGGGAATGAAACCGGATGCCATTGTCTTGTCACCTGGGCCCGGCAGACCGGAGGATGCAGGCATTTGTTCTGCCATTATCCAATCCTTCTATGAGACGACGCCAATATTGGGAATTTGCCTTGGACATCAAGCAATCGGTTATACATTTGGAGCAAATATAACGAAAGCCAACAATATTATGCACGGGAAGATTTCTAAATTAAAACATAATGGATCAGATTTATTTGAATATTTGCCGCAGCCAATTGATATCATGCGATACCATTCTCTTGTGATTTCCGAGGAGACAATGCCTGACAGCTTCTTAGTCCTAGCAAAATCAATGGATGACAATGAAATAATGGCGATCAAACATAAGAAATTCCCGTTATTTGGCCTTCAATTTCATCCTGAGTCAATTGGCACTGCATTAGGAAAAAGAATTTTGGGAAATTTCTTAAATCATATCGGGAGGGGAAGTAACCATGAAAAGGATCTTACAGAAAATTTCTAATGGGGACTCATTAACAGAACAAGAAATAACGGAAGCAACCGAGCTTCTATTTACTGAAGATATTACGGATAGTGAAATTGCCGGTCTATTAATCGGCCTGAAAACGAAAGGAGAAACAGTTGAAGAAATTGCCGGCTTAGCTAAAGCGTTAAGGGGAAAATCACTGACGTTTAATACGAGAATTCCGAATGTTATGGATAATTGCGGAACGGGAGGAGATGGGTCGAAAAGCTTTAATATTAGCACAACTTCTGCTTTTGTTCTTGCAGGTGCTGGAATTCCAGTGGCCAAGCATGGAAACAGAAGTGTATCAAGTAAAACGGGAAGTGCGGATGTATTGGAACATCTTGGAGTGGATTTAAATTTGGATGCTGCACGCACAGAGGAAATTCTGCAAAAGGTTGGGATTGCTTTTTTATTCGCTCCACATGTACACCCGCAGCTAAAAAGGATTATGAAAGTGAGAAAAGATTTGCGAATTCCGACTGTCTTTAATTTAATCGGACCTCTTACAAATCCTGTTGAATTAGAGACACAGCTCCTCGGGATTTATCGCCGCGATTATCTCGTCCTTTTTGCAGAAGTGTTAAAGACATTAGGAAGAAAACGTGCAGTTGTCCTAAATGGGGCAGGGTTTATGGATGAGGCATCACTTCAGGGAGAGAATCATTTAGTCATTTTGGAAAATGAAAACTTGACTGAAAGGGTGCTCCATCCAGAAGAGGTAGGTCTATCTGTATACAAGAATGATGCTATTCGCGGCGGCGATTCCAAAGAGAACGCACGAATCCTTTTAGATGTGTTAAATGGAAGGAAAGGAGCTTATCGAGACACCGTTCTCCTTAATGCAGGAATTGGAATCTTCACAGCTGGAAAGGCGCAGACGATTCAAAAAGGGATTGAATCCGCAAAAGAAAGCATTGATTCGGGAGCAGCATTAAATAAACTGGAACAGCTCATTCACGAGAGCAAATTTATAAAGGAAAGGGTGATCTGAAATGACAACGATCTTAAATATCATTTTGGAAGAAAAAGAAAAGGAGGTATTGAAACTAAGGGATGAAGAATTGGACATTCATGACCAGCCGCTTAGAAAAAAGCGATCCTTTTTAAAAAAGCTTCAACAGCGGGATTCACTTGCGATTATCGCTGAATTTAAAAGAGCATCTCCTTCAAAAGGGGATATAAATCTCGGTGCTGATCCTAAGGTGCAAGCTCAATCTTATATAGAATTTGGAGCGGATGCTATTTCTGTTCTGACTGATACTCCCTTTTTTAAAGGAGGTTTTGAGGATTTATCGTTAGTTAGGGAAGCGGTTGATGCCCCGTTGCTCTGCAAGGATTTTATTATCGATGAAGTTCAGATTCTGAAGGCGAAAAGCTCTGGGGCAAATCTGATTCTGTTAATTGCTGCAGCATTAGAGGAGGAGCGTCTGAAAGAGCTATACACTTTTGCAATAAACAACGGGCTTGAAGTGCTTATGGAGGTTCATAACGAGGATGAATTATTAAAGGTCCTGCGTACAGGTGCACAAATAATCGGTGTTAATAATCGGGATTTAAAAACTTTCACAGTTGATTTAGCTATAACGGAAAAGCTTGCTCCAAAAATTAAAGCAGCAGGTGCTTTCCTCATCAGTGAAAGCGGCATTAAAACAGAAGAGGATGTTCAAAGGGTAATAGATGCTGGCGCCGACGGGATCCTTGTTGGGGAGGCATTTATGAAATCTGATAATCTCGAAAGATTAATGAAACGAATGAAACAGCCAATAAAAGAGGTGACGAACAAATGAAGGTGAAAATTTGTGGAATTAAGGACGTTGAAACCGCGTTAACAGCGGTTGAATCGGGTGCAGATGCGCTTGGGTTTGTTTTTGCAGAGAGCAAGAGGAAAATCACTTCTGAGCAAGCAAGGGAAATTATTAAAGAACTACCTGATGAGCTTCTTAAAGTTGGCGTGTTTGTGAATGAAGATCCAGATCACATCCGAAAGATTGTCGATGAAGCAGGAATTAATGTTATTCAGCTTCATGGGGATGAAACTCCAGAATATTGTGCGCAATTTTCTGTACCGGTCATTAAGGCGTTAAGCATTGAATCTCAAGACGATTTTAATCAAATGGGTAAGTATTCATGTGATTACTACCTTCTGGATAGCCCAAAAGGGAAATATCGCGGGGGGAACGGGGTCACCTTTGATTGGAATGTATTAAACGGTGAAAAATTGGACGGGAAAAAAATCATTCTTGCCGGCGGATTGTCCATTGATAATGTCGAGGAGGCCATTGAGATCGCTGCACCTTATATGGTCGATGTCAGCAGCGGGGTAGAAACAGTCGGTAAAAAGGACGTAAATAAGATAAAAAAATTTATTGATCAGGCTAAAAAGAGGTCGATGCTTGAAATTAGCTGATAAAGGACTGGAATTGGCTGATAAACGTAGAAATTTGGCTGACAAAGGACTGAAATTGGCTGACAAACGTATGAAATTGGCTGATAAAGGACTGAACTTGATTTGATAAACACAAAAACTTGCTAAGGACAGACCTGAAATAGCTGATAAACATGAAAATTACCTGACAACGGGAGGAACTATGATGACAACCTATACATTACCTGATGAACGTGGACATTTTGGTGTATTTGGGGGAAGATTTGTGCCAGAAACGTTAATGCAAGCCGTTCTTGAACTGGAATCAGAATATAAAAAGGCGCTGGAAGATCCAAAGTTCCAAAATGAGCTTAATGATCTTCTGAAAGATTATGTTGGACGGGAAACACCGTTATATTTTGCCAAAAACTTAACAAAGCATCTTCAAGGGGCCAAGATTTATTTAAAGCGAGAAGATTTAAACCATACAGGCGCACACAAAATTAATAATTCATTAGGTCAGGCTTTACTTGCAGCCCGAATGGGGAAACGAAAGATTGTCGCTGAAACAGGGGCCGGACAGCATGGAGTGGCTACTGCAACAGCCTGTGCGCTACTTAATTTAGAATGCATTATTTATATGGGAGCAGAGGATATTCGGAGGCAGCAGCTGAACGTGTTTCGAATGGAGCTTTTAGGAGCGAAGGTTGTGAGTGTTGAGTCAGGCAGTGCAACTCTTAAGGATGCTGTCAATGAGGCATTGCGCTATTGGGTAACGAATGTAGAGGATACCCATTATATTCTTGGATCTGTAATGGGACCTCATCCATTTCCAATGATTGTCCGTGATTTCCAAAGTGTCATTGGAAAGGAAACGAGGCAGCAATTTTTAGAAAAAGAAGGAAAGCTTCCTGAGGCAGTTGTAGCGTGTATCGGCGGCGGAAGCAATGCGATGGGGATGTTTTACCCATTTATAAAAGATGAAGCGGTCCGGCTGTATGGGGTGGAGGCGGCAGGATTAGGATTAGATACTTCAAAGCACGCAGCATCAATGACAAAAGGAAAACCGGGAATCCTTCATGGCGCACTCATGTATTTGCTTCAAGATGAGGATGGGCAAATTCAAGAGGCCCACTCTATTTCAGCTGGGCTTGACTACCCGGGGGTTGGACCAGAGCACAGTTATTTAAAGGATAGCGGCAGAGTAAATTACGAATCAATCACGGATGAAGAAGCAATGGAAGCCTTACAGCTCCTTTGTCAGTTAGAAGGAATTATTCCTGCCTTAGAAAGCTCACATGCAGTCGCTTATGCATTAAAGCTCGCTCCAACAATGAAGGAAGATGAAGGATTAGTCATCTGTCTATCAGGCAGAGGGGATAAAGATGTTGAAACGGTAAAAGCAAGACTAGGAGGGAATGAGTAATGAACCGAATTGAAAATGTGATGCGGACGTTGGCGGAGAATAAAGAGAAGGCATTTGTTCCTTATATAATGGCTGGAGATGGCGGATTGAGCAGTTTGGCGGAGCGGATTACTTTTTTAGAAAAAGCAGGGGCTACGGCGATTGAAATTGGCATTCCCTTTTCTGATCCTGTAGCTGACGGACCCGTTATTCAGCAAGCTGGCATAAGAGCTCTTGAAAGCGGAACGACATTGAGAGGAGTATTGGCTACAATTGCGGAAATACGCCCAATTGTACATATTCCTTTAATATTTATGACTTACATGAATCCGATCATGGCTTTCGGCATTCAAGAGTTTATTGATGAGTGTCTTCATTCAGGTGTAGATGGATTGATATTACCTGATTTGCCGATAGAAGAGGAAGATATTATAGCTCCTTACGCGGAGAAGGCTGGTATTGAGATCATTAGGCTCGTTACACTAACAAGTCCGTTAGAGCGGGTTCAAGAAATATCCAGCAAAGGGCACGGCTTTCTATATGCCGTAACTGTTAATGGGATAACTGGAGCAAGAAAAGGGTTCAATGAACAGCTTGGGGAGCATTTGAAAAAGGTAAAAAGCGTAAGCCATTTGCCTGTTTTGGCCGGCTTTGGGATAGCATCCCCATCACATGTCCGAGAAATGAACCAATTTTGTGATGGCGTTATAGTAGGAAGCAAAATCATTGAACTTTTTGAACAAGGGGATCTTGATGGAATTAAAGAGCTGATTAAAGCTTCCAAAATTGCTCATGTTGAGAATTAAGAAGGGTTTTGTTTATTAGAAAGTGAAAACGCTCGTCATGAAATGCTCATGGCGCTTGTTTTTGCCATGAGTCAATGAAAACGGTCGTTATGAAGTGTTCATGGAGCTCGTTTGTGTTAAGAGTTGGGAAAAATGGTCGTTATGAAGCGTTCATGGCTCGCGTTTTTGCTAAGAGCTAGTGAAAAGGGTCGTCATGAAGTGTTCATGGCTCGCGTTTTTGCTAAGAGCTAGTGAAAAGGGTCGTCATGAAGTGTTCATGGCTCGCGTTTTTGCTAGGAGCTAATGAAAAGGGTCGTCATGAGGTGTTCATGGCTCGCGTTTTTGCTAAGAGTTAGTGAAAAGGGTCGTCATGAAGCGTTCATGGCTCGCGTTTTTGCTATGAGTTAGTGAAAAGGCTCGTCATGAAGTGTTCATGGCTCACGCAAGAAGATTACTTAAAAAATACCGCTTCGATGACATTTATCGAAGCGGTCTTCTTATTATTTCATTTTCTTCATATTTACCTGTTTCCCACTTTTTTTCTGACTCTGTGAAGAATCATTTCCGATTTGGAATTCCTCACCTAGTTCGATATCGTTCCTTTTATCTTGTTTTTCAATTTGAGCGCGGGTTTGATTTGAATTATGTCTTCCTTGTTTAGTCACAATCATGCCTCCTTAAATAAGTCCTGCTGACAATGTTAATATGTACATCCTTCAAGTATTTTATCCTATATTTTTACCGCAAAAAAACAGACTAGCAATGGCAGCAAGTCTGTTTTAATCTTTACTTCATTATTTATGACTTATGTAAAGCGGCAGGTCCGTATGTCCCATTGCTCTGACGTAGACAAATAAATTACCCTTATGATGGATTTCATGTTCAATGGCCATTTGCACCATTTGATGACCCGTCACATTCATTCCGAAAATTTTCGACATGTCGATTTCGCGGTCTAGCTCTTCATTCGTAAGTGAAGCTAGAAGTTCTTTTGTTTTCTCTGTGAATTCTTCACCTAGCTTCGATAGGGACAATTGCGTATTCTCGAACTTCTCCATAAACGGAGATCCATTTCCCTCTTTAACTGTTTTAATGAACTTATAATAGGATGTGTAAATATGTGTCACTAATTTTTGTGCACTCATCGAAGTTTCAGTGGGCTTAAACTCGTAATTGGATTTTTCAATTTTTTCAACTAAGGCATTTGTAACATTGCGATGTGATAAAAAATGATTAACAGGGTTCATGCTTTTACCTCCAAATAAATTTATGTATACTTCAATAACTACATCCTCTTATACTTTTAACAAAAATGCAATTAAGATGCGTTCCTTTTGATATTATTCCTTACCCTATTCATAAGACTTCTCCATTCCTTTCTAAAAAAGAATGGCCGAAAATGCTGCGATTAACAAAAAAATAAATCCCTTCTTCAATCAGTATCCAAACAATGATGATCATGATAAATATATGTAACCAGGACCACATGAAATTCCCCCTTACTAACTTCAATTCTTCTTTGTATCTATATTCAAAATATTCATATGATTTCACCTTTTTAATTTCCAAAGGTGAATAATTTTTGTATAATAATATGAAGATAAGTACTAAGTCTCAGGTCCTACCAAAATATAAATCTCTAGTGTCTTATGAATTAAATCATTATTTGTTTTAATGGAAGCAGAAGAGTTGCGGAATAGATTTAGGGATTCCAATTTGAATTGTTTTGCAGGAGGGTTATTCATGGGGGACAGAAAGGTGTATCTTCTGCTTACCGATACAGGAACGTTATTTACTAGAATGATTAAGTTATATACGAAAGAATGTCATAACCATGCTTCGATTGGCTTCGACTGTGAACTGACTGAAGTGTACAGTTTTGGCAGAAAAAGACCAAGGAATCCCTTTGTTGGCGGATTTGTAAAGGAAGATATTCGGTCGGAGTTATTCAAGAATGCATCTTGTGCAGTATATGTATTTACAGTAAGTGAAAAGAAATATATTCAAATGTTAAATTTAATAAAAGAAATCGATGAAAATAAGCAAAAATATCGCTACAATTTGCTTGGCTTATTGGCCATTGCTTTAAATAAAAGAATTCATAGAAAGCACGCCTTTTTTTGCTCGCATTTTGTTGCAATGGTGTTACAAGAAGGCAGGCTCCTCGATATAAATAATAAGCATCTTTGCATGATCACCCCACAAGACCTTAAGGAAGCATCCTCTCATAGACTTATTTATCAAGGAAGTTTACAATCCTATATCACCTATAGGGAAAAATATTTAAAAGCCCAATAATATAACAAAAAAGAACCATCACTTCCTTTAAACGAGTGATGGTTCTTATGTTTTTCTCGGAATATTTTTCCCCTCACAAGATAAGGGGATTTCCCCCACAAGATAGGGAAGTTCCCCGATAGGTTAAAAATCTCCTAACTCTTACAATAAGGGTAAGTTAATCGTTTGGAATGAGGAGGAATAAACATGCAGGTAAAAGCCGCGGTTGAAGAAAAGCGCGTCAATACAATTAATAATGCATTTGCATCAAATTTTGCTAAATCTATGTTTCTATCAGTTCTTGGCTTAGTCATCCTTTCCTTTATTGGAACAAGAATGTTCACACATGTTGATTTAAATCTTTATGGTTATATGGTTGGAACAATCGTGTTTATCGGCGGGTTCTTCTATCGATTTATCGCTTGGGGCGAAAGACCGCCAACAAAGATCTTTATCAAAAAAGGCATGAAGCTGCTTTTTAGAAAATCAACGCCAAAAACATCTGTAGAGCACTTAGCTACATACAATTTCATCTGGAATAGGGGAATTTACCGATGGACCCAACACGTTCTAATCGGATGGGGATGTGTCCTTTCTTGCTTAGTAACCTTTCCTCTTGTATTCGGATGGATGTATTTCACGATGGACGACAATGGTTACTACAATATTATCGCAATGGGCATGAAGGTTATGACAGTCCCGGCAAACGGAATCATTGCAAACCTATCCTATAATGCCTTAAATATAACGGCCGTCATGGTAATCGCAGGTGTTTGCATGGCGCTTTACCGCCGCTTAAAAAATATGCAGGCTAGAGCCGAACAGAAATTTCTATACGATTTCCTTCCACTATACATGTTGTTACTAGTAAGTATTACCGGATTAGCTCTTACATTTATGAACATCTTTTTACACGGTGCGGGTCAGCCGGCAATGTCACTGATTCATCAATGGTCAGTCATCATTACACTCATTTATCTTCCATTTGGAAAGCTTGCTCATATTCCTTTCCGCCCAATGAGTGTGTTAGCGAGAAACTACAGAGAACATTATGCAGAACAAGAAACGAAAAAATGTAAGGTTTGTGGAGAAGGCTTCGTATCAGCAGAACAATCAAAGGATGTCGTCGAGGTACTCGGCGTGAATGATATCGAATTTATGACAAAGGAAGGGCATCATCTTGCAGAAATGTGCCTCCCTTGCCGAAGAAAATACCGGATTGCACAATTCTCCGGTTTCCCAACCCATGAGGTAAAAGTGAAGGAGGCAAACCAAAATGCAAAAGGTTAGTTTTAGAAATGAAAGGGATCAGTTCTTTAAAGAAGTTGAAAACCTGAATCACCCAAATGAAACTTTAATCAAAACACACTGCAGCTATTGTGCTATGCAATGTGGAATGAACTTGAGGGTAAATACAATAACAAACAAAATTATTGGGGTAGAGCCCCGTTATGATTGGCCGGTAACTTTAGGAAAAATGTGTCCGAAAGGAGTTACTGCTTATCAGCAGGTTAACAATAGCGATCGTTTACTTAGACCGTTAATTCGTGATGATCAATCGTTGAAAGGTACGAAAAATGGCTTCCGTGAAGCAAGCTGGGAAGAGGCATACAATCTTATCGTTAAAAAATTCACCGAGCTACAAGAGAATTATGGAAAAGATTCACTATCAGTGTATAGCGGCGTTTCCATGACAAATGAAAAGTGTTACTTAACCGGGAAGTTCGCTCGTGTTGGACTCCAAACACGTTACATTGATTATAATGGCCGATTCTGTATGGCTAGTGCAGCAGGTGGTTTAAATCGGTCATTAGGTATAGATAGAGGTTCAACCATTCCTTGGACTGATGTACAGGATACCGATTGTATTTTTCTTGCTGGCAGCAATACAGCAGAATGCCATCCAACGATGATGTTCCGGGTTTGGGCCATTCAAGAACGGGGCGGCTATGTGATTGTAGCCGATCCAAGAGAGACACCTGTAGCTAGAAGAGCGGATCTCCACCTTGATTTAAAAGCTGGTACTGACCTTGCACTTGCAAATGGGATTTTAAATTTACTCATTCAGAATGGCTATACGGATGAAGAATTTATTAAAAATCATACAAATGGCTTTGAAGAAACAAAGGAACTAGTTAAGGAATTTACACCAGAGTATACGAGTGCGATTACAGGTGTGGCACCTGAGAAAATTATACGTGCTGCAGAATTGTACGGGAAAGCTCCTAATGCAATTGTCATGTTTGCCAGAGGAATCGAGCAACAAATTAAAGGGGTCGATAACGTTTCTGGTTATACGAATATGGCGCTTGTTACAGGGAAAATCGGCAGGGCTAAATCGGGTGTTGCGACTATTACCGGTCAAGGAAATGGTCAGGGCGGACGTGAACATGGGCAAAAAGCCGATGCACTGCCAGGCTATCGAAAAATAGCGAATCCCGATCACGTAAAATATGTTTCAAAGGTGTGGGGAATTGAACCCGAAGAAATGCCAAAAGAGGGTGTATCCGCATTTGAAATGTTTGGATTGATGGAACAAAAGACGATTCGTGCTTTATATCTATTATGTTCTAATCCAGCCGTATCAGCACCTGATCAAAATTATGTTCGAGAGCAACTAAAAAACTTAGACTTCATGGTTTGTGTTGACTTTTATCTTTCAGAATCAGCTGAATATGCCGATGTTGTGCTGCCTACAACAACTTGGGCAGAAGATGAAGGGACAACGACAAACGTTGAAGGACGGATTATCAAGATTAATCAAGCCCAAAAACCTTTAGGCGAATCAAAGCCAGACTGGCAGATTCAAGTGGAATTAACCGAGCGGTTGGGGCGCGGAAAATACTTTTCTCACTTAAAAAACCCTGAAGACATATTTAATGAACTTCGTGTTGCTTCTAAAGGCGGAACAGCTGATTACTACGGAGTAACATGGGAAAAAATCGACAAGCAAGACGGCGTGTTCTGGCCATGTAAAGATGAAGATGATCCTGGAACACCACGATTATTTTTAGATAAAAAGTTCAATCATCCAGATGGAAGAGCAAAAATTTTTGCATTGCCATACAGGCCGTCTGCAGAAGAACCAGATGAAGAGTACCCATTACGCCTAACAAATGGCAGGGTCGTCTACCATTATTTATCAGGTAATCAAACGAGAAGAATTCAATTCCTTCACGATATGTGTCCTGATCCATATGTAGAGGTTCATCCAGAAACTGCAGCCAAGTACAATATTGAACATGAAGAATCGGTCCGTCTTTATACTCGTAGAGGCGAAGCCATTTACAAAGTGAAAATAACAGAGGCCATTCGGAAGGATACTGTCTTTGTTCCGTACCACTGGGGCCATGAAAAATCTATTAATCTCTTAACAATTGGTGCACTTGATCCAATTTCAAGAATGCCAGAATTTAAAACATGTGCCGCACAAATTGAAAAACTTGAACTAAAGAAGGTGCAGTAAATGAAAAAGAGGCTTTATTTAGAATTAGAAAACTGTATCGGATGCCGTTCCTGCCTTGCCGCATGTACACAATGCGGCGGGCATGAGGAAAGAAACAGGAACTATGTTTACGATGTAAACCCGCTTGTGAACAGGCAGACCATGCCTCTCATGTGCCTTCACTGTGTGAATCCGGCATGTGCAAGAAGCTGCCCGGCGCAAGCGATTCAGATACATGAAACCGGGGCTGTTTTATCAGCATTAGTCGAGAAATGCATTGGCTGCCAAAACTGTACGATTGCCTGCCCTTATGGAATACCGAAATTTGATACAGAACAGAACTTAATGTATAAATGTGACCTATGTATTGATCGTACGAAGGATGGCATTCCTCCAATGTGTGCGAGTGTTTGTCCATCTAATACGCTTCAATGGCTGACAGATGAAGAAATTGAAAATAAGAAAAAGCAATTCAATCTTGATAATGGCAAATGGGTAACGAGCCTGCCTTATCTTGAAGGTGATACGAACGTGAAAGTCAATCTGCCTGGTATTTTACAAGGCGTAACTAAGTTGTTTTAGGAGGGATTCAAGTGCCATCAGATAAAAATAATAAAATCCCCTTTCAAGAAGATAATTACACTCACAATATTAATCAGAATAATGAACGGAAGCTCGACCGACGCGGCTTCATGAAAACGTTAGTGGGAGCAGCAGGGGTGTTCGCTGTTTCCTCCCTTCCTTGGGGTGCGGTTGCAGCAAAAGAATTATTGGGTCTTGGAGAGAAGGAATATCCTCATAAAAAAATTATCGATATTGAAAAGCTCCCAATTGGAGATGCCGTGGATTTCAAATTTCCAGGAGAGCATGATGATGCGATTCTAATAAGATTATCTGAAAATAAATATGTTGCCTACCAAAATGCATGCACACATTTACGCTGTCCCGTTTTTTGGGTGAAGGATCAAGGAGAAATGGTTTGTCCTTGTCACCACGGAAAATTTGATGTTCAAACAGGTGCCCCAACTGCTGGACCACCAAGACGGCCTCTTCCGGAAATTCAAGTAAAAGTTGAGAAGGGTGCTGTATATGCAGTAAAGGTGAAAAGATATGAAGCGTAGTTACGTTGGAGTCTTTGTCCTAGCTGCCGTATTGTTTCTCAATATCGTATTTACGCAATACATGGTCCATCAATTCTTTTACGAAAACTATGTGAATACGTTAATATTTTGCGGATTGAATATGATCCTATTTCCAATTGCTTGGTTAGCTTATAAAAAGATGAAAAATGTAAAGGCGTGAAGCATATGAACAGTGAAACATATCTTGATTTTTGTTTTATGAGAATGCCTTCAGGAAATTTTACTGGTGAAATTGATCAAATGCTGACAAAGCTTTTTGCTGGTGTCCGTTTGAACTGGTATTTAGAAGAAAAAATCGAAAATGATGTAGAAATCGTTATTGCTGAAGTAAAGGGTATGAGTAAATGGAATTCAGAGGATGAAACAGCTGCCTTTATCGAGGATCATGCAGATTTGGCTTTCTGGGAATACCTTCAAGGCTATAAAATGTTTATCTACCCTGCAAAGAGAGGATGCTCAAGCTGTGGAGCCCATTGAAATGGAAACTTTAGATTCATTTGTAAAAAAGAGAGTAAATGTAGCAATTTTAGATCAGGAGAATGGGAATCAAGCCCCATTTGTGGAAAAAACGATTGCAAGAACGGGGCTATGCCCAGATGGGACACATCTTCGGATTTATTTTGATGACAGATATTTCTTCGCGGTCCCGCTAACGGCGAAAGTTATTTTAAATGATAGTGAATGGTCAGCCTTGGATGAGCAATCAGGTTTAAATTATGTGATTAGAAGAGAGAGTGGTTTGAATGGTTAAAAAAATACAGCTTCCATTACAAACATTAAACCTAGTCGTCGGTTTCATGGTCTGGGTATTAATTTCATCATTAATGCCTTTTATTAAAGAGGATATTGCCATACCTGCAAATCAATTGGCACTTGTAACAGCTGTTCCTGTTATCCTTGGCTCCATTCTTAGAATTCCATTAGGTTATTATGCGAATCAATTTGGTGCCCGAACAATTTTTTTAATCAGCTTTGTTTTGCTGATTTTCCCAGTGTATTATATTAGTATTGCTAAAACGATTACTGATTTATTAATTGGCGGCTTATTCCTAGGATTAGGAGGAGCGGTTTTCTCTGTTGGGGTAACCTCTCTGCCAAAATATTATCCAAAGGAGCGCCATGGATTTGTAAACGGTATTTATGGAGCTGGTAACCTTGGTACGGCGGTATCAGCATTTGGAGCACCAGTACTTGCTTCCAAGTTTGGCTGGTCTACTACAGTTCAGTTTTATCTAATTATTTTAGCTATTTTCATCATTGCCAACTTCTTTTTAGGAGATAAAAAAGAACATCGCGTCAAAACACCTTTACTAGAACAAATTAAGGGTGTATACAAAAATGAAAAGCTATGGCTATTAAGTTTATTTTACTTTATTACTTTCGGTTCATTTGTTGCCTTTACTATTTATCTGCCAAACTTCCTAGTTGCCAACTTCGGGCTTGATAAAGTAGATGCCGGTTTAAGAACGGCCGGGTTCATCGTGATTGCTACTATTATGAGACCACTTGGCGGCTGGTTAGCTGACCGTTTTCATTCTCTCATTTTATTAATGTTCGTTTTTGGAGTATATACAGTTTCTGCAATGATTCTATCCTTCGCTCCATCCATTGGCTGGTACACATTTGGCTGTTTAACGATTGCCCTATGTGCAGGTGTCGGAAACGGTGTAATATTTAAACTCGTTCCAATGTATTTTCATAAGCAGGCAGGAATCGTCAATGGGATTGTTTCTGCGATGGGCGGACTTGGAGGATTTTTCCCTCCATTAATTCTAACAATTCTGTTTAATATTACAGGCCATTATGCTATCGGGTTTATGGCGTTATCTGAAGTCGCTTTAGCAAGTTTAATATTAGTTATCTGGATGTATTACCAAGGAAAAATGGGGATCGCTAAAGAGGTAATTGATCATACAGTTGAAGGGATCCTTGTAACGGATACTCATGGAAAAATTATTTCAGTAAACCCCGCTTTTTCTAAAATTACAGGGTATACAGAGAGTGAAGTCATCGGCAAGAATCCGAATATCTTAAAATCAGGCATGCAATCGAAAGAATTTTACGAAAGCCTATGGAGATCGATTGAAGCAAACGGATTCTGGCAAGGAGAGGTTTGGAATAAACGCAAGGATGGAGAATCATATCTGCAATGGCTAACGATTAGTGCCATTAAAAATGATGCAGGCGAAATTGTGCAGTATGCGGGAATGTTTAGTGATATGTCGAGCAGAAATGTGAAAGAAGCTTAAGTGAGTGAGGAGGGTAGGTATGGATACAAAATCAGCTAAAAGAAATATTAGTTCCTATATCATTCAGTCCCAAGAAGATGAAATCAAGCGGATAGCCGTTGAACTTCACGAAGGTGTTGGGCAAAATTTGTATAGTATTTATACAGGTATGCAATTCATTCAATCAGCTGTTGAAGAAGATACGATAAAAGGCTATGTCGGCGGCATGGTTGAATTACTGGAAAGAACGATTCAAGAAATTAGGCTGATCTCGGTTGAATTACACCCTCCCACTTTAACAACGCTCGGACTTCTGCCGGCAATGAAAAGCTATATAAAGCTTTATACTTCTACCTATGGGATCGAGGTTCATTTAAAGAGTTTTGGCGAAGAGGTCCCTCTTGATGAGAAGAAAAGGATTACATTATTCCGAGTTTGTCAGGAGGCCTTAGCTAATATTGCCAGATATGCGGACACAGTAAATGCGGAGGTAACCTTTATTTGGGAGCAAAGCCATTTGCGGATCCTCATTAAAGATGCTGGAAAAGGCTTTGATATGGAAAAAGGAATGAATCAATCGACTGGCCTAGCCGCCATGCAGGAGCGCATGCTTTTAATTGGCGGACAATGGTTTCTTTCTTCAAAAATAGGGGAAGGCACACAGATTGAACTGCAGTTGCCAATATAATAGTTCAGACATTAGAGGGATTTGCTGCATGCAATCCCTTATTATATTTTTGGCACACTAAACTAGGAGTCTTGTGAATATTTTTATATAATGGATTACATAGAAAAATGAAAACGAATGGGGGAGATGACTTGATTAAGATTCTTCTTTGTGATGATCATGCCGTTGTCAGAATGGGATTAAAAATGCTTTTAAATAATCATCCGGACATAGAGGTTGTCGGTGAAGCATCTGAGGGAAATGAGGGGATCCAAAAATCACTTGAGCTTAATCCGAATGTTGTGGTCATGGATTTAAGTATGCCACATGGCAGAGATGGATTATCGGCTACTACTGAATTAAAAAAACTATTGCCAAATACGGCTATCCTCATTCTTACTATGCATGATGATGAAGAGTATTTGTTTAGAGCTATCCAAGCAGGAGCTTCAGGCTGCATATTGAAAAGTGCCCCACATGATGAACTGCTGGCGGCTATTCGTTCCGTTGCTAATGGCAATGCATATTTGCATCCATCAGCCACGAAAAGATTAATGGAGGAGTACCTATTCGGAGTTAAACAAGGGAATACAGATACTTTTAACCTGTTGTCTGATCGGGAAAAGGAAGTTCTTACCTTTATTGCCAAAGGATTTTCAAATAAAGAGATTGCGGAGCAGCTAGTCATTAGTGTGAAAACAGTCGAAACACATAAGAGTAACTTAATGGAGAAGCTTCAAATGAAAACAAGGCCAGAGCTTGTTGAATTAGCTTTGAAAAAGGGGTTATTAGGATATGGAATTTAAGGGATGGTCAAAACCTTGTTAAACTCATTGGGAATTGCCAATCAATGTGAAAAAATATTAACAGAGATGAATGTTGATTTTGTTGGACTGGCTTTGCAAAATCAGGAGGGGCCAGATGTCAGCTGGCATTTTGCAGCTGGCAATAGTAATGAGAAGTATAAGAGAATTACTGTTCGTTATGGAAAAGGAATCGCTGGTAAAGTGATTTCTACAGGAAGCCCGATCACAATAAAAAGCTTTCCGGAAGGGATTACTGGCAAGGTACTCGAATATCCTATTATGCTTGCTGAAAAACTTGTATATGCATTCGCAGTCCCTTTATTTATAAATAGTGTTCCGAAAGGTGTGTTATTAGTTGGGAGGAGATCAAATATCCCGCTAACGGAAAAGGAACAATTAACTGTTAAACAAGCAGCAATAGCTTTTGAAAGTTTGTTTTAGCAGCCCACAGGAGGTTAATAATGAACCGGAATTTACCCGCTCCTGATTCGAGTGAAGCGACTATTCTCGTCAATGAATCAGGCGTCATTTCGTACGCCAACTATAAAGCCTGTGAAAGCTTTGGATATCCAGAAAGTGAAATGGTCGGAATGAATGTTAATGTTTTATTCCCTGAAACGAACTTAAGAGAAACTAATGAAGGTGTTGTTACTCATCAAAAGGGAAAGCATTTGGATGGTCAATGCATTTCGCTTATATTCAGGGTGAACACATTTTCTTTAAATCAAGAGAAATACTATCTAGTTATTTTCCATCATGCGATGGATCAATCCAGAATTAATAACGAGCAATCTTATCATCATCATGAACTTGTCGATTTACAATTTGCATTAGACGAGTCAACGATTGTCGCATTTACTAATCATAGAGGCATCATTACATATGTTAATCAGAAATTCTGCGAAGTATCTAAATATTCAGCAGAGGAGCTTATTGGGCAAGATCATCGAATCATAAACTCAAATTATCATTCTAAGGAGTTTTTCACTGAGCTTTGGCGGACTATTTCTTCTGGGGATGTATGGAAGGGTGAAATAAGGAATCGTGCAAAGGATGGTTCTTTATACTGGGTAGATACGACAATCGTTCCCTTCCTAGGGGAAAATGGCAAACCCTATCAATATTTAGCTATTCGTCATGAAATTACAAACAGGAAGCAGATAGAAGATGAGCTCCAAAATATGATGACAAAAATCATCGACATTCAAGAAGAAGAAAGAAAGAGATTATCAAGAGAGCTGCATGATGGGGTGGGACAAAATTTATATAGCCACTTAATTACGATAAACAGGCTGCAGACAGAAATGGAACATCCATTACTGGAACAAATGCAGGATGAAGCAAGAGAAATTATTGAAGACCTTCGTGATCTTTCATGGGAGCTGAGACCGTCCGTACTTGATGATCTAGGACTAATTCCGGCAATACGGTCCTATTTAGTGAGGTTTTCAGATAATTATCTCATCAATGTACATTTTGATGTGTTTTTAAATAGCCGTCTTAGTCCCAGTACGGAAATTTCTATCTATCGCATCATTCAAGAAAGTCTAACGAATATTCGGAAATACGCGGAAACAGATGAGGCTACAATAATCATTCGAAAGTTAGATGATGTAATTAGAGTGGTAATTGAAGATAAGGGCATAGGATTTGATATTGAAGAAATATCACGTGGAGTTGGACTTTTCAGTATGGAGGATCGGGCACGTGCGGTGGGTGGTTCATTAACGATCCATTCTGAAAAAAGTAAGGGAACAAAAGTCATTTTAGAGATCCCATTATAAAAAGGCTGCCAACTTGGCAGCCTTTTCTGTCAAATATATTCCAGCAAGATTCCGCCCAATGCTCCAGTTAAAACAATGATCCATGGCGGAAGCTTCCAATAATTAAGCATACTAAAAAGGATGGCGGCGAATGCGAAATCTTTAGGTGCTAAAATCGTACCCTTCGAAATAGTATAAAATGCTGCCACTAAAATGCCAACTACGGCTGCATTTACACCCATTAAAGCTCCTGCTATCTTCGGATTTGAACGGAGCTGGTTCCAGAAGGGCAATGTTCCTAAAATGAGCAAAAACGCAGGTAGAAATATGGCTAAAGTTGCAAGCAAACCACCTTGCCAGCCGTTAATAACCGCACCAATATAGGCAGCGAATGTAAATAAAGGCCCAGGTACAGCTTGTGTTGCCCCATATCCTGCTAGAAACGCTTCTTCACTAAGCCATCCTGCCGGAACAAATTCACGCTCGAGCAGAGGCAAAACTACATGTCCTCCGCCAAAGACGAGAGAGCCAGAACGATAGAAACTGTCAAATAAAGCGATCCAGTTTAAATGAGTCATCTCTCTCAATACAGGTAACCCTACTAACAGCATAACGAATAATAGGAGGCATCCTATAGCCAATCGTTTGGATAATGGAAACTGAATTTGTTCCTTAACTTGATCAATAGAGCTTTTATATAGTAAGAAGCCTATAGCACCTGATAATAGAATGATGCCGATTTGTGTATAAGCTGTTTGCCATAAAAGGGTGGAAACAATGGCCATTAGGGCAATCATCTTTCTTTTTAAATCAGGTGCAAGCTTTTGGGACATGCCGAGAATGGCGTGGGCTACTACTACAACTGCTACAATTTTTAGCCCATGAATCCAAGTGGAAGCCCCGATTTCTTGGTTATTAAGCAGTTGGGCAAACAAAATTAAGGCAATGACAGAAGGCATTGTAAATCCAAGAAAGGCAATGATTCCGCCAATCAATCCGCCGCGAATAACCCCAATGCCAATGCCCACCTGACTGCTCGCAGGTCCCGGAAGAAATTGGCATAATGCAACTAAATCAGCATAGCTTTTTTCATCCACCCATTTTCTTTTATTTACATATTCATTATGAAAATACCCAAGATGGGCAATCGGTCCTCCAAAGGATGTTACCCCGAGCTTAAATGCTACAGTAAATATTTCAAATAAAGATTTTAGGCTGTGTTGAGTCATTCTATTTACTCCTTAGTGAAATCATTATTATCATAACAAAAGTTTTATAAGTTTAGGGTGTCATTTATGGTGAAATTACAAAACCTTAACAATTGATATTGCAAAATCATAAGATTAATCTTATATTGTTTAAGCAATTCGTAAATCACACATAATTACAGAAAAAATACATATCCACAAATATTAGGAGATTATCTGTGAGGAGGTTAAAGGATGGAGAATAAACTTGCGCAAAACTTGGAAGTAATCAATTTATGCTTACTGGCAGGAAAGATCATGCTGCAGTGCGGGGCAGAAACGTATCGGGTAGAAGATACGATGACGAGAATCGCGGCTGCATTGGGCATTCCTCATTCACATAGTTATGTGACCCCAACAGGGATCATTTTCTCTCTAGATGGGACGGAGCCTGCTAAGTTCATTCGAATTTCGGAGAGGTCGACTGACCTATATAAAGTGACTTTAGTTAACAGCATCTCTCGTAAAATAAGCAGCGGCAATTTAACAATGACAGAAGCTTTCCAAAAACTGCATGAAATTGAAAAAGCAAACTTTGCATTCCCGATTTATCAGCAAATTTTAGCCGCAGCGCTTTCCAGTGGCTGCTTCTTATTGATGTATTTGGGTTTATGGGGAGATTTTATCCCAGCCATTATTTCAGGCGGCCTCGGCTTTATATGCTTTGTTTATGTCCATAGATTAGTCAAAGTTAAATTCTGCTCGGAATTTTTAGCTGCATTAACGATAGGTTCAAGTGCTTTTTTATTTGTGGCAACGGGGATAGGGACACAGCTTGATAAAATAATTATCGCTTCGGTCATGCCATTAGTACCTGGGCTTCTCATTACAAATGCAATCAGGGATTTAATGGCCGGACATTTAGTAGCGGGATTATCAAAAGGAGTAGAAGCTTTTTTAACAGCCTGTGCGATAGGTACTGGAATAGCGGTTGTAGTTGCTTTTTATTAAAAAATGCATAGGGGGGAGAAATATTATATGATTGTACATTTAGTGACTAGCTTTATTGCTACCGCGGCGTTTGCGATTCTATTTAATGCACCTAAAAAATCCCTCATTAGCTGCGGATTTGTTGGCATGACTGGCTGGTTTATCTTTAGACTGCTTGTCGATTATCGGTTTGATGCGGTTGTTGCATCATTTATCGCTGCCTTCTTTGTTGCAGTGATTAGTCAAATCTTCTCAAAAATATATAAAACACCTGTCACCATTTTTAGTATTTCGGGAATTATTCCGCTCGTACCCGGAGGAAGCGCGTATGATGCGATGCGTCATTTTGTCTTCAATGACTATAGCACCGCCATGCAGCTGGCGGCGAAAGCTTTCATGATTTCTGGAGCTATCGCAGTTGGAATTGTTATTTCTGAAGTATTGAATCAATTGGGTGTAAAGATTAAGTTTAGATGAAAATGAAAAAGGTAAGCCCCAATCAAATAACACAAATGAACACGTAGCACCTTGATTACACCTGTAAAGGATTCTAAACACTTAGTTGTTAAAAAACTGCTCATAGTGAGTGTTTGTACCGGAAAATCTAGAAAACCCGTTCTATGACCCGGTCATAGTGCTCGTTTGCGGTGGCAAATCTAGAAAACCCGTGCTATGACCCGGTCATAGTGCTCGTTTGCACAGGAAAATCTAGAAAACCCGTACTATGACCCGGTCATAATGCTCGTTTGCGATGGCAAATCTAGAAAACCCGTGCTATGAATTGCCTATAGTAAGCGATGAACCGGCATTTTTAAAAATCGAGAAGCAGGAGCAATGCGCGATTAAAAAATCACTCTGAGTGGATTTTTTATGCTTCAAATAAAACAGATCTAACAAACAAGGCATCCAAGCATCTCTGTTACCAAATTTCCACTCTTTTTTAACCATTTCGTAAATCCTTAAACTCGGAGCTGGAGTACAATTCAGATAGAAACAAAGCAAAACGAGTTGATGGAGGAATTTAAAATGAATGCAAAAAAATGGTTATATTCAGGGTTAGCCGTAACAATATTAAGTTTACCAGTATTCACTTTAACGGACGGAGCAATGGCGAAAGAGCAGCCAAATAAAATCGTTCAAAATGTGAAGCAGGAAAAGGCGATAACTGAAAAACAAGTAGTAGCTTTAGTAAGTAAATGGAAGAAAAGTGAATCGTATGTACAAAGTGGCGGGAACTATAAAGATGGAGAATACAAATCTTTTCAATACGAAAATATGTCTTACCGATATTTATCAAGTGATATTGGCACAAAGAAAAAGCTCCTAAAATACTTGACTAACACATTGACTCGGTCACAGGCTAATCAGTTTATCGAGGAACGGGGACTAATCGAGCATAAAGGGAAGATGGCACAGCCTGAAGCGGATGGCGGATCTCTCCTGCAATGGGATAAGGCAAAGGCAATTTTCTTAGAAAAGAATGACAAGAAAAGAACATATAAGTTAGAGGTTCCGGTAGGCGAGTTAAAAGAAACTGAAGCATTTCATACTGAGGTTATCTACTTGCAAGGCAAAGGGTGGAAAATTAGTGAAAGACCGTATATGCCAGTGAACTTAGATATTCCAGGTAATATTAATCCTGCCTTTATCTTTTTTAAATTCTTGCTTGTAGACCAAAAACAGGCTGCAGAACAATTCTTGTATGGGGATTTTAACACGGAAGCATTTAAAAAAGGGATTAAAAAAATTGAAATAAAAACGTTAGAAGAGCGTGCCAGATCGAAAACTCAAGTTGAATTTGTCGTATCCTTCCATGCAGAATTAGAAAAGGGCTATAAGGGCCAATTGAAAAATGGTCAAAATAAAATGTACTTTCTAATCGAAAATACAGGGGAAATGGAATTCAAAATTGTAAGTGCTGGGATGGAGCCGCATCTTGATTAATTGAAGGATTTCATTTTAAAAATAACCAAAGGCGCTGCTTCTTTAAGCATCGCTTTTTTTCTTTGTAAATGAAAACTTTTCAATTGAGTATTGTTATTTATTGTGAAATATCTGATAATCAATAAAGATTGAGTTAACCACTCATCTCTATTATTTACTGATAAGGGGGATGACATTGAAATTACGTGTTTCTGCGGTGCAGTATCATCTGCATACCATTCATTCATTCGAGGAATTTGCTAAACAATGTGAACATTATATTAAAACAGCACAGGAGTTTGGTTCGGAATTTATTTTGTTTCCTGAATTTTTTACAACCCAGCTTTTATCTATTGGGAACGAGCAAGGGACAAGTTTAACGATTAATGAACTTCCTAACTTTACAGAACAATATAAGAATCTTTTTACAAAGTTTGCTAAAGAAACGAATACACATATTATAGCTGGTACACATGTGATAGAAAAGGAAGGCCGTTTATACAATGTGGCACATATGTTCTATCCGGATGGCCGGGTTGTTGAGCAGGCTAAATTGCATATTACCCCAACAGAGGTAGAAGAATGGAACATGTCTGCAGGAGATGGACTTGAGGTCTTTGATACCGATAAGGGGAGAATTGCTATTTTGACATGCTATGACATTGAGTTTCCCGAAATCGTTAGAATGGCTAAGGCTAAAGGAGCAGATGTCATTTTCTGTCCATCTTGTACAGATGACCGTCACGGCTTCCATCGCGTTCGTTATACAAGTCATGCACGTGCAATTGAGAATCAACTGTATGTTGTCTTAACAGGGACTGTCGGTTCGCTTCCGACTGTTGATTTCATGCGGGGGAATTTTGGCCAAGCAGCGGTTATTACACCAAATGATGTCCCATTTCCTCCGAAAGGAATTATGGTTGAAGGGGAAATCAATGATGATATGATTGTTACGGCAGATCTTGATTTAACACTTTTACATGAAGTGAGAGAAAGAGGTTCAGTGACAACTTGGCGTGATCGACGTGTCGATCTATATCCGGATTGGGAAAAATAAATAGTAAAGAGGGATGAAAATGGCTTATCGCAGCGAATTTTATGCCTTTGATCAGGAAAAACCAGTCCCGATTGTCATTCGGAATTACAAGGAAACTGACTTTGATGAGCTGATCCAAATTCAGGCTGAATGTTTTCCGCCGCCCTTTCCTTCCGATTTATGGTGGAATAAAGAACAATTGCATAATCATGTTACGTTATTTCCAGAAGGGGCGCTTTGCGCCCAGGTAAATGGAGAATTAGCTGGATCGTTAACAGGAGTTTGCGTTCACTTTGATCCGAAACATCCTTCACATACGTGGGAAGAGGTCACGGATAACGGATATATTCGCAATCATGATCCGAAAGGAAACACCCTTTATATTGTTGACATAAGTGTTAGACCAAAGTACCGGAAGCTCGGACTTGGAAAAATGATGATGCAATCGATGTACCAGGTTGTCGTTCAGTTTGGCCTTGATCGTTTGCTTGGAGGCGGGAGAATGCCAGGGTATCACAAAGTGGCAGAGACGATGTCGCCAAACGAATATATCGATGCTGTTGTCAATGGGGTTCAGCGTGATCCCGTTATTTCCTTTCTTTTGCGATCAGGCAGAAAACCGATTGCACTCATTGAAAACTACTTAGAAGATGAAGAATCCCTTCATCATGCTGTCTTAATGGAGTGGAAAAATCCCTTTAAATAGAAAGGAGAAAGATTATGGAATACAAAAGAATAACAAGCATTGAAGATCCATTGTTTGTCAAAATGCATGATTTAATGAAAGAGGTATTTCCACCTGAAGAGGTGCTGGAATTTGAATTGTGGAAAGAGCCATTAGAAGATCCAGGAATCAGGGTATTTGTCGCTGTTCATCAAGATGATGTTGTAGGTGCGACGGAATATCGCTACTATGCAGACTGGAATATTGCTATGACTGATTTTACAATTATTGGCCGTCCTGGGCTTAGCCTTGGCCGTTTCTTAGCACAAAACCGGGAAAAGGACTTAAATGAATTAGCTCAAGCCAATGGCAAACAATTATTTGGCATGTTCGCAGAAATCTATGATCCTTACCAGCTTGATGATCATGAATTTGGCGGAGTAAAGCCAATGAATCCATTTGTTCGCCGTGAAGTCTTGTCCCATCTAGGCTATAAGCGTTTAGATTTATCTTATATTCATCCGTCATGGAAAAATGATGGGGAAGCAGTAAAAGGACTTGATTTCTGCTTTATGCCGACAGATGACAATGTTTCCGAAATACCAGCACAATTAGTATCAGATTTCTTAACAACCTATTATTCCGTGCTTTCGAACAAGCCTCAGGAATGGGTGCAAATGATTGAAGAAATCAAAAACAAATCTCAAATAAAATTATTACCATTGTAATTGAAAAAAAGCTTTCCTAAAGGGGACTAGCCTTATTAGGAAAGCTTTTTTTACTTATATATTTTGTGCATAACGCTCATCGGGTATTTTATTTAACATGACATAAAGGCTTACATTTTCATTTCCGCTGTTTGTAAAAGCAAATTCTTCTTCTCCATCTGCACGGATGACATCTTTCTCTGCAACCTCGATTGGTTCTCCATTAATGACGAGTGTTCCGTTGCCTTGAAGGACCATTAAATACACATTTGTTCCAGGATGTTTATGTGCAGGAAGCTTCTGACCAGGCATGAAATTTAAGACGAATACTGTGCTTTCGCCCTCGCGAAAAATAATCCTTTTTGTAAACCTTTCTTCGCTAAATTCAATTGCATCTGTAATTGATTTCTTTTCCATTAATATGACCTCCAACTATTGAAGTATCTCTTACACTTTAATCATAACCAATTTTAGAAAAGAAGTATTGATATAAATCACATCATTCATATTTGTTGCTTCCAATTAGTTTCCAAAAATAGATAATTATAAAGAACAGGAATTAAGCAATAATACGTATTGTAAGTTATTTTCAAAGAAAAGAGGGAACAGAATGACAGTTGGTACACAGGTTAAACAAGCAATTGCAGGTCTAAAAAGTGCTCAGGCAAGTTTTGAGGGTTTTGCATTAGCCACTGATAATCAGCAAGCTAAGCAATTATATCAGTCCTGTGCGCAGCAAACACAAGCAGTTATTGACTCTGTACAACCGCGTTTACAGCAAATTATTGAAGAAGAGCCGCAATATAATCAATAGTTAAAACTGGTTGGCTTTTTAGCCAACCTTTTCACCATTTTTTTGGCAGGGAGGGTCATAAAGCCATGACCGTTATTGCAAATGTAAAACAAAGCCTTTCAACAATTAAAGGAATTGAAGCACAGCTGTCCATTTTGGCATTGAATTCTCAAGATCCAGAAGCACAAAGAACATTTCATGACATGATGAACATGATGAATGATATAAAAAAGGACCTGCAAATTCGGGTAAATGAAATGATGTTAGAAGAGCCACAATATAAGGGTTGACAAAGAATGAGGTGATTTAATGTCAGAGTGGAGTCATATTATTATTCGTACTTTTATTTTTCTTTTTGTGCTATTCATCATCACGAAGATTCTTGGAAAAAAGCATATTTCCCAAATTACCTTTTTTGAATATGTTGCAGGCATTACGATAGGTGATATTGCTGGAAATTTAATTACGGGATTAGATATTAAAATTGGGCATGGGATTTTAGGGATTGGTCTTATTGGAATCGTGACTTTCGCTGTTGGTTATATTGCGCTAAAAAGCAATTCATTTCGGGATTTCGTTGAAGGTAAGGGAACGATTTTCATTAAAGATGGAAAAATCATGGAAGATAATTTGAAAAAGGAAAAATACTCGTCTGATGAACTTACTTATCTTCTGCGTAAAAAAGATGTATTTAATTTAGCGGATGTAGAGTTTGCCGTATTAGAGCATACGGGGGATTTAAGCGTTTTATTAAAGAAAGAAAATAGGCCGCTTACACCTAAAGATATTAACCTAATCACCCCAGATGAAAAAGTTCCACAAACGGTTATTCGTGACGGCAGCATCGTTCATGATTCGCTCGCTTCTGCTGGCAAAAACAGAAAGTGGCTTATGGACGAACTTGATAAGCTTGAAGTTACGATGGACAATGTTTTTTACGGGCAGGTTGATTCATACGGGGATTTAACTATCGATCTCTACGATGATAAAATAAAACAGCCATCCCCACAAACAAGGCCGCTATTAATGGCGTTGCTGAAAAAATGCCAAGCAGACTTAGAATTATTTGAATTGGAAACAGACGCACCAGATGCCAAAAAAATGTATAAAAAGAACGCAAAAAAATTGAATGAGGCTATACGCATTCTGAATCCATACTTGAATAATTAAATATACTAGGCACCTTTTCCACCTTTCCTCATACGTTGTATGAAAAAGGAGATCCCATTATGTATCCTTATCATCAAGCTCTTAATGGTCAACACATGCAAAGAGGTGCGGTCGAATATCACTCACCATCATTTCATTCCTTGCCACAAAATTACCGGGTAAATACATGTGTCAGCAAGGCTCAAATGGATTTAAATAACCTTTGGAGAGTTCTTTGGGAAGAGCATGTTGCTTGGACAAGAATGGCAATCATTAGTATCGTATTCAAATTGCCTGATAAAGATTTTGTAATAAAGCGACTTCTTCATAATGCAACAGATATGGGGAATGTTATGAGAAAATTTTATGGCAATCGGATTGGTGATCGCTTTGCACAATTAATTAAAGAACATTTAGTTCTTGCCGCTGATTTAGTCACGGCTGCAGCTGCCGGTAATACAAATGCGGCCAATATTGCTGAAAGAAAATGGTATGCAAATGCAGATCAAATTGCGATATTTTTGAACAGCATTAATCCGAATTGGTCAGTTAAAGGTGTAAGGGAAATGATGTATGAACATTTAAGGCTTACAAAATCAGAGGCCGTGTACATGATAACAAAGGATTTTGCATCAGATGTGGCTATATTTGACCAAATACAAAAGCAGGCTTTAGGAATGGCAGACGAATTCACATCCGGAATAATAAAACAGTTTCCAGCTGCTTTCCAATGTTAAAAGTTTTATCCCTCTGCTAAATGAACAGGGGGATTGTTTTTGAAAAATAAAAAAGCCAATCCGTTCGATTGACTTTAATAATGGATTCATCCGCCAATATGAGACATTTCCACTTTCTTTCTGCCTTTATTTTGCTGCAGGAGAATATCGCGCTCTTCGGAATAGCGATCATCACGTTTTGTCCAAATGTCTGTAATCACCTTTTCTAATGTTGAATCATTTTCTTCAGATCGCAGGATTGTGCGCAGATCATGTCCAACACCAGAAAACAGACAAGTATAGAGCTTTCCTTCAGCTGAAAGTCGCGCTCGGTTGCATGATGAGCAGAAAGCCTCTGTAACAGATGAAATGATTCCAAATTCCTGTTCAGTTCCAGCGTACCTAAATCTTGACGCTACTTCGCCTAAATAATTCGGCGCAATGGGCTCAATCGGCATGACACTGTTAATAGAATCAAGAATTTGCTTTTTGGAAAAAACTGATTCCATATTCCACTGGTTCGTATTTCCGACATCCATAAACTCAATAAATCGTAAAATATGGCCTTTTTCTTTAAAAAATTTAGCCATAGGGACAACTTCATGATCATTGACGCCTTTTTTTACAACCATATTAATTTTAATTTTTAACCCTGCTTCAGATGCCGCCTCAATCCCATTTAAAACTTCTTGTACTTTTACCCCTCTGCCATTGATTTTTCCAAATAAATGGTCATCAAGTGAATCAAGACTGATGGAAACTCGCTTTAAGCCAGCTTTTTTTAAATCCATTGCGTATTTCGGCAGCAATACTCCGTTTGTCGTCATGGCAATATCATCAATGCCATCAATTCGAGCGATTTTCTCCACAAGATCAGGCAAAGATTTTCTCATTAATGGCTCTCCGCCAGTGAGCCTGATTTTTTTTATTTCGAAGGCTTTAGAAAAAATCCTAACTAACCGCTCGATCTCTTCAAATGCTAAAAGCTGTTCTTTTTGTAAAAAGGGGTAATCGGGCCCAAATATTTCTGCAGGCATACAATACGTACAGCGAAAATTACACTTGTCCGTTACCGAGATTCGCAAATCTCTGAGCGGCCTGTTTCTCTTATCCTGTAATATCAAGAATGATCGCCACCTTTTCTATTAGTCTGAAATTCTATGTGAATGAGAATATACGTTAAATGAGTTTCCTCTTATGAATCCAACAGCGGTAATATTTAAATCCTCTGCCAATTTAATGGCAAGATTTGTAGGAGCTGATTTAGATAGAATAATTCCTACGCCAATTTTTGCAGCCTTTAATAATACTTCAGATGAAATTCTGCCGCTAAAGGCAATAATTTTGTCTTTAACAGATATTTTATTTTGGATGCAGTATCCGTAAATTTTATCCAATGCATTATGCCTTCCGATATCAGTTCTGCTAATTATCATATCTTCACCCGAGAAAAGGGCAGCATTATGCACTCCGCCAGTTTCTTGGAATATTAAACTGCTGTCCTGCAGCTGTCTCATGATGGATAGACATTGATCTGGCGTTACCGTAGTCTTGGAGGTAGAGGTCTTAGCCGTACGAGCATCATTGTGAAAATAAAACTGGCGGCTTTTCCCGCAGCAAGATCCAATAAATCGTTTCGAGTGAAATTCATGACTAGTTGTAACCTGAACATGTAAATCAACGTAAGCGATCCCTTTACTTTCATCAATATTAAGGGATTTAATCTCTTCCTGTTGACGGATAAATCCTTCCGATGCCAAAAATCCTATCGTTAATTCCTCAAGATGTTCTGGTGAACAAACCATTGTTGCAAATTCTTGTCCATCTAACATGATCGTCAAAGGCTGTTCAGTCACAATCTCATCCAACTGTTCTTGTAAAATACCATTCTCGTACCTGTAAATCCAGCTGTTATTACTTATTTGACCCGCCATTCATTTTCACCTGCTCATCTGTACTTAATTACCAAAATAGTAGCATAAAAATATCATATAGCAATAGTAAAAATATCTAACATAGTGAAAAACTAAAAAAGGTTGAAAAAAGTAAATGATAATGTTAAAATTTAGAAAAGTTCATAAAGTTGTAACATTATTGATGCGAGATAGCGAACCTGTCATCGGTTAATGATGGTTATGATATTATATGAAAGCGATTAACTGTTGGTGTAAAGTAGCGATCCTGCTGTTAACTAACCGTCAATTATCCCTAATTTTTTGTTAGGGAGGATTGACGGTTTTGTATTTTACTGGTTTGTTTGCGGTTGTATTAATAAATTCAATCCTTGTACGATATGTTTATTAAAAAATTGAAATTGCAGGAATGTTAAACATAAATTGAATTCAGTTTGACAATTTTGTGAATCATTGATTTACTAGTAATAATGGGATCAATCTTTCAACTTATTAAATAAGTATTCACATACAAGAATGATTCATAAACATATTATACTGGTATTAAAGGGTTGAAAATAGCATGAATAAATATGAAGCGGAATTTAGCAATCTTGTCCGTTCCTTTCGAAAAAAGCATATGGGAAAAGGACCAAGTAAAGTGACGACTACCTTTTGCAAAAACTGGGCTATTTGTGAAATGGAGGGAAACCTCTCCCCAGTCGAGAAGTTTATTGTGAGTGCAGATGATGGAAAGCAAATGGTCCGCGCGGCAAGAACTGAAATGGTAAAGGATATGTATAAAAAGAACCAGCCAATTGAGATGGAGGAGTTTTTGCAATCCAAACTCATCGACCTATTTGTCGATATCGATATCGAAAGAGATTTTGGGATGTCGGTGTTTGTTTTTGATAAAAACATTGAAGAAATGTTTAAAACTAAATAGTCAATGGAAGTTGGCACTTGGTAGCGACCCTGCTAAAGACTAACCACCAAACACAAATGGAATACATGTGTCTGGTGGTTTTTATATTTTTTATGGAAAATACTGTAAATGCGTTTATGATCATTAAAATAAAAATTCAGCATAAATGAAAAAGGAGAAGAATGTCATGAGTTCAACGAAACATACAGGACCAATCAAATTAGATACATCTTTAAAGCCATCCTTGTGGGCTGGCAAGGCGCCAATGGGTCTTGGGAAAATCAAGCCTCATCATATTAGAGATACGATGAAGGTAGCATGGGATAATAAGGATAATTTAGGATATGCTTATCGGATTCTCACACAAGGTGTGTGTGATGGTTGTGCCCTTGGTGTATCTGGGCTTTATGATCAAACTTTGACTGGTCCTCATTTATGTACAACAAGATTGAATGTTCTTCGCTTAAATACGATGCCGGCTATTGATCCGGAATGGCTTGAAAATATAGATAAATTGAAAGAATTAGATAGTACACAGCTTAGAAAGCTTGGTAGAATTCCATATCCACTTTCACGAAAAAAAGGAGAAAAAAAGTTTACAAGAATATCTTGGGACGAGGCTTTAGACAGGATTGCAGCAAAAATAAAGCATATTGATCCTAAACAGCTTGCATTCTATTTAACTGCAAGGGGAATTACGAATGAAGTCTACTATACAGCTGCAAAAGTTGCTCGTTTTCTTGGAACTAATAATATTGACAACGCTTCCCGTATTTGCCATTCACCGAGTAAAACAGCTTTAAAACGTTCATTAGGCATCGGGGCATCAAGCTGTAACTATAAGGATTGGATTGGCACAGACGTATTAATTTTCTGGGGCTCTGTAGCAGCGAATAATCAGCCTGTCTCAACTAAATATATGTATGCAGCAAAGAAAGCCGGAACAAAAATCATTATGATTAATCCATATCGAGAGCCGGCCATGGAAAATTACTGGATTCCTTCCATTCCGGAAAGTGCATTGTTCGGTACACAAATTGTTGATGATGTCTATCAAGTCAATATTGGCGGAGATATTGCCTTTATGAATGGTGTAATGAAGCATTGGTTTGAAATGGAGGAAAAAGCTCCAGGGTCTGCGATTGACCATGATTTTGTCAACGAGCATACAAATGGTTTTTCTGAATTAAGAGAACATATGAAGCATCAAGATTGGGAATTGCTTGAAAAGTCATCCGGGTTAACGAAGGAAAGAATGTTTGAGTTTGCCGAGCTGCTGGCCAAATCAAAATCAGGTGTTTTCATTTGGAGTATGGGATTAACACAACATCGCTTTGCAACGGATAATATTTCACAGGTGGCTAATCTTGCCATGCTGCGCGGCTTTATTGGAAGAGAGCATTGCGGTGTTATGCCAATCCGCGGACATAGCGGCGTCCAAGGCTCGGGAGAAATGGGAGCTGATCCGTTTGTTCTTCCGGGAAGTGATTTTGATGAGTTGAATGCAAAACGGATGGAATATATTTGGGGATTCCCTGTTCCTAGATGGCAGGGTGATACAGTTGGCCAAACATTGGAAAATATCATGCTGCCTGAGAATCATCCGAGAAAAGTTAAGCTCTTTTTTACAAGTGGAGGAAACTTCCTCGAAACAATGCCAGATCCTCGTTTTATTCAGGAGGTTCTTGAAAATGTTGATCTTCGGGTCCATCAGGATATCATTTTTAATACATCTACCTTAGTAGATGCAAAGGAAGAAGTCATTGTATTACCTGCAATGACGCGATATGAGCAGCCAGGTGGAGGTACATCCACAAGTACGGAAAGAATGGTTTATTTTAGTCCTGAGGTTAAAGGGCCAAGAATTGAGGAAGCAAGGCCGGAATGGGAAATTTATGTTGATCTTGCATCGAGAGTATATCCTGATAAGAAGCATCTTATTGAATTCAAGCATGCAGAAGAAATTCGTGATGAAATTTCCATTGCCAACAGAAACTATGATGGCATCGAGCATTTGAAGAACAAAGGAGACGTGTTCCAATGGGGCGGCGCCTGGTTATGCGAGGGCGGAGTTTGTCCTACTCCTGATGGCAAAGGAAATCTGCTGGCTATCGAAATTCCCGAGCTGCGGAAAACGGAAGGCCAGTTCTATGTGACAACAAGACGCGGAAAACAATTCAACTCAATGGTTTATAGCGAAACAGATCAATTCAATGGGGCAGATCGCTATGATATTTTATTGAATGCAGTCGATGCGGAGAAATTAAACATTCAAGAGGGTGATGCCATCGTTGCTTTTAACAGCTACGGAAGTTATCAGGGCAGAGCTAAATTCGAAGATGTGAAATCAGGTAATATCGCGGTATTCTGGCCGGAAGGAAATGTATTGCTTCCGAAGGGTGTGTATGAGAAATACGCTGAAATTCCGGAATACAACACTACGATTATTCTCGAAAAGGCAGAAACCTTCCATGCCCAAAAGGATCGTAAATATGTGGAAAAGAGAATTGAAGAACTTGAAATGAGTATGAGCTAATCTAGTTTCTTCTATTATATAAGCTGATCATACAGGCAAAGTATTATTTGCTGTATGATTAGCTTTTTTTTGTTATAAATCATATATGCTAATAATATTTTACCAATGATTTCCTCAGCTAGGCGAGGGTTGTAACAGATTGAAATATTTTTGTAATATAACTAAAATAGTCCTGTTAAATTAGCATGATATAATTCAAACTATAAAATAATTATTAGTAGTATACCATTTTATTTAACGGAAATGATAAGTAACTTAAATAGACCAATACATATGCCAATGGGCAACGAGAGCTACTAACAATTGGGGGCAGGACATAAATGAAAAAGAAACTGATAGTATTAAATACGACGCTTATGCTTGGGCTTGGCGCTTTTGCCATTCCTTCAGCTGACGCATCATCATTAAATAGCCAAAAAGCAGACATTCAAAAACAAAGACTTAACGTACAAGCAAGCCTTTCAAAAGCTGAACAGGAATTAACGGCTGTTCTTGAGGAACGTGCCATTTTAGATGCACAAATTAAAAGAGTCCTTCAGGCCATTACAGACAATAATAATTTAATGAATCAAACAGAAAAAGATATTGTTAGTACGATGGCAGAAGTAGAACAATTGAAAACAGAAATAGCTGAAATCCAAGAAAGAATTGATAAAAGAAATAATATTTTAAAGGAACGCGCTGTTTCCTATCAAGAAAACGGCAATAGTAAAATTGGTTATGTTGAAGTTTTGCTTGGGTCTACTAGCTTTGGTGACTTCATTGAAAGAGTAGGGGCGGTAACAACGATCGTTCAAGCAGACCAAGATATTATTGCTCAGCATGATGCGGATAAGAAAGCAGTAGAAGAAAAGAAAGCAGCTGTTGAGAAAAAACTTTCTGATTTGCAAAATATGAAAGTAGAGCTTGAAGGAATGCAGGCTCAAATGAAAGAACAAAAGCAGCAAAATGCTCAATTAGTAAAAGAACTGCAAGCGAAAGAAAATGAAGTTGCTGCTATAAGAGCTAACTTGAAAATCCAAGATAGTGAGCTTGCCTCAAAACAAGCAGAAATTCAAGCTAGACTGGAAGCTAGCAAATACACACCATCAAAACCGAAGGCTCCTCAATATAATTTAAAATTAGCAAGCGGATCAAATGATGATGCGAAGGAAGCTTCAGCTAATGTAGCACCAAGTGCTCCAGTCAAGGAAGCTCCTGCTGCTAAGGGTGATATTAATACAGTTATCAAAGCTGGCTATAAGTATTTTGGGAACTCTGTTTATGTGTTTGGCGGCGGCAGGTCTTCTTCTGATATTGCTAATGGAAGATTTGACTGTTCTGGTTTCGTTTCATGGGCTTTCTCCCAAGCAGGCGTTAAATTACCAGCATATACGGAGTCATTAAAGAGTGTGGGCAAGCAAGTTTCATCCAGTGAGATGCGACCTGGGGATCTCGTATTCTTTGATACTTACAAAAAAGATGGACATGTAGGAATTTATGTTGGCGGCGGTAAATTTATTGGATCTCAAAGCTCTACAGGAGTAGCTATTGCCAATATGGGCAGCGGCTACTGGAAGAGCAAATTTAATGGCCGAGTCATTCGAGTTTTATAACGGCTTCTCTTTTGAAGTACAAAAAGTGAAAAACAGATTAAAAACGCATGGTGATGGTGGTTACCCCCAAAAATTAGAGTTTTATTATGCAGCTGATTGGCTGGATTGAGTTCGGTATTCGACTGGACTCAATCCGGCCAATTTTGCTTTTGAACGTTCATTGTTATACCAGTAGATATATTCTTCTATTCTTCTTTTTAATTCCTCATAGCTTACTAGTTTTTCCCCATAATACATTTCTTGCTTTAAAATGCCAAAGAAGTTTTCCATCGAAGCGTTGTCTGCGCAGGTAGCTTTACGCGACATACTTTGGAATATTTTATTTGCTTTTAATGTCTTCACCCATTGGTTGTGTTGGTAATGCCAGCCTTGATCGGAATGAATAGTGGTGCGATAGGTTGCATGATTTTCTATTATCCCTATTGTTTCTTTTAAAGGTTCCATGACAAGATCTAATGTTGGACGTTTCCTAATTCCAAACGCTATAACTTCTCCGTTATAAAGATCAAGAATTGGATTTAGATATAACTTCTCTTCCCCAAGACATTTGAATTCAGTAATGTCGGTTACTAATTTCTGAAGAGGAATAGGTGTGCTAAAACGGCGGGATATTCGGTTTTTCGCAACCTTCCCAATCTTTCCTTTATAGGAATTGTATTTACGGGATTTCCGCATAAATTTTACACATTTCAATCCTAGTTCTCGCATAAGTCTATATACTCTTTTATGATTAACACGATGTCCTACTTTCTTTAATTCCTTCGTGATGCGTTTATAACCATAGCGTTCATGAAATTTCTTAAATAGGTCAGTAATGAGTTCTTTTAGTTCTCCGTCCGGATCTTCTTTTCCAAAGTTTTTGATATGATAGAGATATGTTGCTTCAGGAATACCCACCACAAGGAAAATATCCTTTAATCGGAATCCTTCTTCTTTGAGTTCGAATGCCAATTTTGCTTGGGCTTTTCGAGGAAGACATTCGGATTTTCCCGAAAAGCTCTCAGCTTTTTTAGGTATGCATTTTCTAACCTTAGTAGTTCGTTCTCACGTTCCAATTCTTCTTCACGTGTTAATTTTTTTTCTTCCTTTTTCTTTTGTTTATTGGGTTTCTTAGACATAGAAGACCGCCCCTTTGGTGTTGGAATTAGGCCTTCTACTCCTTGTTCATGAAATTCTTTCATCCAGCGAATAATCAAGGAAGGGTTGTTCAAATTAAAATGAACAGCAGTTTCTAAATAAGAAGCACCTGTGTTTAATATAAATTGTATCGTATCCATTTTAAATTGAACAGAATATTCCTTTTTCGTTTTCCTACGTTTTAACCCATCCATCCCTTGAGACTTATATACATTCACCCATTCACGTATAGATGTCTGGCTGCCCATATTATATTTTTTTGCCAATGATCCATACCCAATGTTGCCCCCTAAATACTCGGTGATAAGTCTTATTTTGAATTCTTCACTATATTTTGCCATAAAAAACACCCCCGAAAGTTAGATTTATTACTCTAACTTTCGGGGGTCGGTGCCGATTCGTATAAGAATTGCCATGCGTTTTATATTTCATTGAGGCATCAAATTATAAACGGAGTATTTCCGTCTAAAGTTCATAGTGGATGCTTAAGAGGCAGATATAAGCGGAGAAATTCCGGTTAACTGCTCTAAATAAGGCAAAATCATAAGAATTGGATAAGATAGACGGAAACTCTTCCCTTATTTTTAAGAAAATATCGCTATTTCTCAAATTAAACGGAATTTGTCCGTCTATTTTCAAACACAGTAAAATCACCATATATTTAAAAATAGCCAGTAGCTGCGTTTTGATTTTTCGATTAATTCTAAATATTTATTGAATTTAATTGAATAGAATGTTTTAATTAATATAGAATACATAAATTAGTAACTACTTTTGCGATAAATGAAAAACGATGTTTCTTATTACAAAACAATAAGGGGAGCTGGTTATGAAAACTGCTGTTTTATTAGAAGACTTAAGGTCAGTTTTGTCAGAAGAGCAATTATCGATAGAAAGCAGTCATAATAATGACTTAGGTAATGGCGGCTTGGCAAACATTTATCCATATACGGAAGAAGATATTGCAGCTGTTATAAAGCACGCCAATGAAAATAATTTATCCGTTTCGGTTACGGGCAGCGGCACAAAAAGGGGATTTGGAGGACAAAACGAAACGAGTGATATCCTGCTCTCATTATCAAAGTATAAAGGTGTTGTAGAGCATACGGTCGGGGACATGACGATCACGGTTAAATCTGGGACAACTTTTCAGGAACTTCAGGATTATTTGGCAAAGTCTAATCAGAAAATTCCGCTTGATCCATTTTCACCCGCTGAGGCTACAATAGGCGGTATTATTGCAGCAAATGATAGCGGACCTAAACGGCTGAAATATGGATCAGCAAGGGATTCCGTCATTGGACTTAGAACCATATATCCAGACGGAACGATTATTCGGTCTGGCGGCAAAGTAGTTAAAAATGTGGCAGGCTATGACATGAACAAGCTATTTATTGGTTCAATGGGGACTCTTGGCGTTATTTCAGAAGTGACTTTCAAGCTAAGGCCGCTACCAAAATACGAATCACTTGTTTTAGTTAGCTTTCCTGATGGAAATGAAGCAAGCATTAAAGAGTTTGCGATTAAAGTGTTGGACTCCATACTTGAGCCGGTCTGTATTGAATTATTAACCCCGTCCATTACTGAAAGACTGAATAATCAAAGAAGTTATACAATTGCAATAAGCTTCGAGGATGTTGAAACATCTGTTCAATATCAGGAGGAGATGATTAAAGCTTTAACACCACCACATTCAATGCTCACGATTCTCCACAAAAGGGAGGCACAGAAATTCTGGGAACAGTTTTACGAACTGCGTCTAAATGAGCAAGATTCTGGGGAAGAAACTACAGCTGTATTAAGGATAGGAGTCGTAAATCTTGATGTCATGAAGGTAATGAAGGAGGCGGTGACACTACAGGATTTAAAAAATGTAGCCATTGAAGCACATGGCGGACTTGGGCATGGACTCTGCCAAGTGAAGATAAATGGCGCTAAAGAAGATGTTGTTGACACCATTAACGAATTAAGAAAAACTGTTGAGTCTATAGGCGGCTATGCGATTGTGAGGCATCTGCCATTTTCTATCCGGAAGGAAGTAAATGTTTGGGGAGAAAAACCATCTTATTTTTCCTTGCTTGAAGGGATCAAGACGAAGGTTGACCCGAAGCGGATTTTAAACCCGAATCGTTTTGTAGGAGGGATTTGAAGTGAGTATGACGGAAACAGAATTGAAACAAGCACCCCCTTGTACAACAAGCTTAGGCAATTATTTATGGAAGGACCCGCCTGATGAAAATAAATGGGCTGACTGTGTTCACTGTGGAATGTGCCTGGAGTCATGTCCTACTTATGAACTAACCGGTCAAGAACAGCATTCTCCCCGTGGACGAGTGTATTTAATTAAAGCAGTTGCTGAAGGAAAACTCGAAGTGAATGAGCAATTTATGGATCCGGTATTTGCATGTTTAGATTGTCGAGCTTGTACAACTGCCTGTCCAGCTGATGTAGATGTTGGCGGCTTGATTGAAGAAGCTCGAGGGCAGATCCGCCAGGCAATTCCCCTTAAAGGCTGGAAAGGGACTGTAAGTAAATTCTTTCTGCATGGCATTTTTCCGCATCAAAATCGCCTGAATACGTTAGGCGGCATGCTCAAATTTTACCAAAAAAGCGGAATTCAAAAGGTAGTTCGAAAAACAAAGCTCATTAATATCATGCCGGAGCATTTAGTTCAAATGGAAGCCATCATGCCGGAAGTAAATAAGCCCGTGCGTAAAAAGTATAAAAATCAATCAGTTATTAAAGCAAAAGGAGAAACGAAAAGGGAAGTAGCTATGCTGACAGGCTGTATTATGGATGTCATGTTTAGTGATATTAATGAATCGACCATTAATGTTTTAACAAGAAATGGCAATGATGTAAAGATTCCAGAGAACCAAACGTGCTGTGGAGCGCTGCATGTTCATGCAGGAGACCGTGATATGGGAAGGCAGCTGGCGAAGCAAAATATTGAAGCGTTTAAAGATGCTGAGAAAGTGATTGTGAATGCGGCTGGATGCGGATGTATGATGCAGGAGTATGCAGAATTATTCCGTGAGGAGCCAGAGTGGCATAAGGAAGCAGAGGAATTTTCCAAAAAGGTTGTGGATATTTCAAAGCATCTTCACGACACCGGATATGAAAAGCCAAAAGCGGAAGTGAAGACAAGGATCACCTATCATGATGCATGTCATCTAGCACACGGGCAGGGTGTTCGCAAGGAGCCGAGGGAAATATTATTAGATATTCCTGGTGTGGAGATGGTCCATATGCCGAATGCGGATCGTTGCTGTGGAAGTGCGGGAATTTATAATATTACGAATCCAGAAATGGCTGATGCTGTTTTGGAAAGTAAAATGGAAAATGTACCTGATGTTGATATGATTTCCATGGGGAATCCCGGCTGCATGCTTCAGATGGCAGTTGGTGTGCAGAAATATGGCAGAAATCAAAAAATCGTTCATACTGTTCAGCTTTTGGATTGGGCCTATCAAAATGAGAAGGGGGTTGTGAACGATGAAGACAAAAATTAAAACGAATGATATTCACATTCATCAATTAGCCGAAATTGTCGGTGGAGCACGTTCCATCCTTTACCATAAGGAAGACTTAATTTCGTATGATTGTGATGGATTCACTCTTCATAAGCATCTGCCAAAGGCTGTCGTTTTCCCTAAGAATACCGAGGAAGTGGCGGAGCTTGTTAAATATTGTACGAAAAATAATCTCCCTTTTCTTGCTCGCGGGGCAGGAACTGGATTAAGCGGCGGCGCCATTCCGATTAATGGCGAAGTGATTATTAGTCTTGTTCGGATGAAGCGATTAATTAGTGTTGATTTAGAGAACAGAAAGGCTGTAGTAGAGCCAGGGTTTGTCAATTTGAAGCTGACACATTCAATATCTGATAAAGGATATTATTATGCACCGGATCCCTCTAGTCAATATTGCTGTACAATTGGCGGAAATGTTGCCGAAAATGCTGGGGGAGCTCATTGCCTGAAATATGGCGTCACAACGAATCATATATTAGGACTTGAGGTCGTATTGCCAAATGGTGAAATTATTGAAATCGGAAATAACGGTATTTTGGATGAGCCCGGCTATGACTTGCTTGGTCTGTTAACCGGGTCTGAGGGTACTTTAGGGATTGTCACAAAAATAACGGTACGGATATTAAAGAATCCTGAAGGAAAGCAAACAGTTCTGGCTTATTTTGACAATGTAGAGGATGGGAGCAGGGCTGTTTCAGAAATAATTTCTGCCGGGATTGTGCCTGCAGCTTTAGAAATGATGGATAAAGTTGCAATCGAAGGGGTTGAAGCTGCTGCTTTTCCAGTCGGACACCCGAAAGATATTGAAGCGGTTTTACTCATTGAGGTAGACGGGATTGCTGCCGGAATTGATGAACAAATCAATCAGATCCTGGACGTATGCAGGAAGTGCAATGTTCGTGAAGTGAGGGCAGCTAAGGATGAACAAGAAAGAGAAAGATGGTGGGCGAATCGGAAAACAGGGTTTGGAGCAATGGGGGCCATTTCACCCGATTATTTAGTACAGGATGGTGTGATTCCACGCAGCAAACTTCCAGAAGTATTGCAAAAAATAAATAAAATCAGTGAAGAATCTGGCCTGCGAATTGCGAATATTTTCCATGCGGGAGATGGAAATCTTCATCCGCTTGTTCTTTTTGATGCAAGAAAACCCGGCGAAATTGAAAAAGCGTTGCAGGCGGGCAGTGCATGTCTTAAGGTGTGTGCAGATGTCGGTGGAACGATTACAGGGGAACATGGAGTGGGAATCGAAAAACGGGAAGAAATGCGGTTTGTTTTTAATGACGATGAAATTATCGCACAGACAAATATACGCGAAGTTTTCAATCCGCAAAACCTGTTAAATGCCGGCAAGCTGTTTCCAACGCCTGGCCGCTGTGTTGAAATTAAGAAAGAGATGAAAGAAGCAGCTTTAAATGCATAATCAATAAAAATTTTCTGAATATTATTGCAATAGGAAGTTGATTATGCTATTCTTTTTTTATCGATAGGATGAAACGCTGTTGCGTAATAACAAACAGAGAGAAAATATAAAATTGGGAGAACGAACTATTAGGAGGAAATAGGATGACAGCTTATAAACAAGTTGGAAAAATGCAGGTAGCTAGTGAGCTTTTTGCGTTTATTAATGATGAAGTTCTTCCAGGGAGTATAGTAGATCAGGAGCATTTCTGGATTGGCTTTGAGGAAATTGTTAATGACTTAACCCCGAAGAACAAGGAATTACTTGCGTTTCGGGATGAGCTTCAAAGAAAAATCCATACATGGCATCGGGAAAATCAAAAGTATGAATTTGCTCGCTATAGAGCCTTCTTAGAGGAAATTGGCTATCTTGAGGAGGAAGGAGAGGATTACAAAATCCAGACTGAAAATGTCGATGATGAGGTCGCACTTCAGGCAGGTCCGCAGCTAGTTGTGCCTGTTAATAATGCCCGGTACGCCCTTAATGCAGCAAATGCCCGTTGGGGAAGCCTATATGATGCCCTTTATGGAACGGATGTGATTAATGAAGAGGACGGCGCAGCTAGGACAGGGGGATATAATCCGGTACGCGGTGGAAAGGTTATTGCATTTTCAAAAAACTTCCTAGATCAGTCTGTGCCATTAGCGGAAGGGACTCATCATGACATCAACCAGTACAAAGTGATTGCGGGTAAAATGATTGCTGTCCAAAATAATGGTCAGGAAATTGGATTGAAGAATGAGGGGAAATTCGCAGGGTATCAAGGTGATTCAGACAATCCGTCGGCTATACTGCTTAAAAATAATGGATTGCATTTTGAAATTCAAATAGATCGGACCCACCCAATTGGAAAGACAGATCAAGCTGGTGTGAAGGATATCCTTCTTGAATCTGCGCTTTCAACGATTATGGACTGTGAAGATTCAGTTGCAGCAGTTGATGCGGGGGATAAAGTCCTCGTTTATCGAAATTGGCTTGGTTTAATGAGGGGAGATTTAACGGCAAGCTTTGAGAAGGGGGGTAAAACCGTCACAAGGACGATGAATTCAGATCGGAGCTACACATCACCAAGCGGAGATTCCATTACTCTTCATGGACGTTCTTTAATGTTTGTCCGAAATGTGGGTCATTTAATGACAATAAATGCCGTGTTGGATCAGAACGGGGAAGAAATCCAAGAGGGTATTTTAGATGCGATCGTAACAAGTTTAATAGCAAAACATTCACTATTAGGAAATACTTCTCATACAAATTCTGCAAAAGGATCCGTTTATATCGTTAAACCGAAAATGCACGGATCAAAGGAAGCTGCTTTTGCCAATGAGCTGTTCAATCGTGTGGAGGATTTAATCGGCCTCAAACGGAATACATTAAAAATTGGTTTAATGGATGAGGAACGGAGGACATCATTGAACTTAAAAGCTTGTATCCGCGAAGTGAAAGAACGGATCGCTTTTATTAACACAGGATTCCTTGACCGCACTGGGGATGAAATTCATACTTCTATGGAAGCTGGGCCTATGATCAGGAAGAATGACATGAAGGGGACAAAGTGGCTGTATGCCTATGAAAAATCTAACGTCAATAATGGTCTGGCATCAGGCTTCCAAAACCGTGCCCAGATTGGAAAAGGAATGTGGGCAATGCCTGATATGATGGCCGAGATGCTTAAGCAAAAAATTGCCCATGTCAAAGCAGGTGCTAATACCGCATGGATTCCTTCCCCAACAGCTGCAACGTTACACGCGCTTCATTATCATGAAGTAAATGTAAAAGAGGTTCAAACCCGCCTGCTAAATGAATTAGCAGACTTGAAGAATGAAATATTACAAGTACCAGCTGCTGAAAACCCGCAATGGGGAACAGATGAAATTCAGCAGGAGCTTGATAATAATGCACAGGGGATACTTGGTTATGTCGTTCGCTGGGTAGACCAGGGCATCGGCTGTTCTAAAGTACCCGATATTAATAATGTAGGATTAATGGAAGACCGCGCTACATTAAGGATTTCAAGTCAGCATGTAGCGAATTGGCTTCATCATGGGATTTGTACGAAGGAACAAGTGGAAGAGACATTACAGCGCATGGCGAAAGTGGTCGATGAACAAAATGCAGGTGACGCTGACTATCGTCCAATGGCAGAAGACTTTGATCGTTCGATCGCGTATCAAGCCGCGCGAGATCTCATTTTTAAAGGTTATGATCAGCCTAATGGCTATACAGAGCCGATTCTTCACAAACGTCGCTTAGAGGCAAAGGCGAAGTTTGCTATTAAACAATAAGATTTTTTAAGCATGGCATTTCAATTTGAATGCCATGCAATTTTAATTTTCGATATAATGAAATAAATAGTGTTTATTCGAGGAGAGGGAATATTGGAAAGAGAGAATATGGTTAAATCAGTAAGTCGGGCACTTGATATTATTATGTTCGTCAGTATGAAAAAAGGGGGATTAGGTGTTACGGAAATCGCAAACCAAATGGATATTAACAAAAGCTCTGTTTATCGAATACTTTCAACACTCGTTCAATATGGCTATGTCGAGCAGGATGAGGAAACAGGAAGGTATAAACTTGGATACAAATTTTTGGATATAAGCTCAAAACTTCTGGAGTCTATTGATTTAAGAGAAGAAGCTAAGCCATTTTTGAAAGAATTAGAAATGGAGACGAATGAAGTTATCCACCTTGTTGTTTACGATCAAGGAGAGGTCGTTTACATTGAAAAATTAGACGGGAATGAAACTCTCCGAATGCACTCAAAGGTTGGAAAAAGAGCGCCAATGCACTGTACTTCGGTTGGAAAAGCTATACTTGCCCATTTACCCCCTGTAGTTGCAACTGATATTCTTGAGCGAAAGGGGCTTCCAGTCCATACAGATAAAACAATAACGGACATAGATCAATTTCTCCAAGAACTCATTGAAGTTAGAAAGAATGGATTTGCGTTAGATTTAGAAGAAAATGAATATGGGATTACATGTATGGCTGTCCCCATTTTTGACCATTTAGGCAAAGTCATTGCAGCTATCAGTATTTCTGGAACAACAATGCGAATGACTAATAATCGGCTAGAGTCACTTCAACCGCGTATGATCTCCATAGGGAAGCAAATATCAGCAAGGCTCGGATATTATGAAAAATAGTGAAATACTGTAAATGCTACTAATAATAGTGTTTACAGTATTTTTTTTATAGATTGGTAAATAAAAAGGAATATTATTTATATTTTCCGAATATTGTTGATATTCTATCAAATGTCTGTATAATATTGTATAGGTTGAAACATTTTGGAAAACATTGTTTCGCCATAAGCAACGCCAGCTATTATAAGTTTGTCAATATGAAACAAAAGGAGGAAAATGTCTTATGAGTACAGGTTTGCTTTCTATTCTTTCCCTCATGCCAATCATTGCAGTAGGAGTTTTCTTAGTTGGTCTCAAATGGCCAGCCAGTAAAGCAATGCCAATTTCCTATGTCATCGCGGTAGGTTTGGCGCTGTATGTTTGGAAGGTGCCAGGCGCTAATGTTGCAGCTGCATCCATTAATGGACTAGTTGTGGCAATTACCTTACTGTACATTATTTTTGGGGCTATTCTGCTTTTAAATACTTTACAGGAAAGTGGGGGCCTTAGTACAATTCGGCAGGGCTTTACCGATATTTCTACTGACCGGAGAATCCAGGTAATCATTGTTGCGTGGCTGTTCGGATCCTTTATTGAGGGAGCGTCAGGCTTTGGCACACCGGCTGCTGTAGCTGTTCCATTGATGGTTGGTTTAGGATTCCCTGCGATGGCTGCGGTTGTTGCCGGAATGGTTATTCAAAGTACACCTGTTTCATTTGGTGCTGTTGGTACACCTATGCTTGTAGGAGCTGGTACCGGTTTGTCAGCTGACCCAACCATTACAAATAATATGGTTGAATTTGTGACTGGAATCGGTGGGCAGGTAGCAATCTTACATATGATTGCAGGGACTTTAGTGCCTCTTTTTGTAGTAGCATTAATGACAAGATTCTTTGGGAAAAACAAATCGTTTTCTGAAGGAATTAAGGTTTGGAAATTTGCCTTATTTGCAGCCTTTGCCATGACGATTCCTTATGTAATCGTTGCAAATACACTCGGACCTGAGTTCCCTTCTATGACTGGAGGATTAGTTGGACTTGCTATCGTAGTCTTTGCTGCAAAAAAAGGATTCCTTATGCCTCCAAAAGGAGAGGAATGGGATTTTGAAGAAAAGTCAAAATGGGATCCGGAATGGTCTGGAAAGCTGGAAATAAAGATTCAAGAACATCAAAATGGAAAAATGAGTATGGTGCGGGCATGGTCGCCATATATATTAGTAGGATTATTTCTTGTTTTAACTAGATTAAAAGCATTGCCAATAATGGCTTGGCTGAAGTCTGTCGTCATTAAATTTGAAAATATTTTCGGTTCTGGAATTACATCCAGCTTTGAAATTCTGTTTTCGCCGGGGACAATCTTTATTGTCGTGTCAGCTTTAACATTTTTTATTCACGGCATGGGTGGAAACGCTTACAAGAAAGCTTGGTCTCAATCAGCGAAAACGACTGTTGCTGCATCCACAGCCTTAATCTTTACCGTGCCAATGGTTCAAGTGTTCTTGAATTCCGGAGGAGGAGCAGCAGGGTTTGAAAGAATGCCGATTGAGCTAGCAAATGGTGTTGCTGCACTTGCGGGAGAATATTGGCCATTTTTCTCCACTTTTATCGGAGGAATTGGCGCATTCATTGCTGGCAGTAATACAGTTAGTAATATGATGTTTGCCCTATTCCAGCATGATGTTGGGTTACAAATTGGAGTAGACCCAACATGGATCGTAGCACTTCAGGCTGTTGGCGGTGCTGCTGGAAACATGATTTGTGTTCATAACGTTGTAGCTGCATCCGCAGTTGTTGGCCTCTATGGTAAAGAAGGGGTCGTCATTCGAAAAACTTTACTCCCATTCGCTTATTATGCCTTGTTAGCGGGTTCAGTGGGATATTCAATTGTTTGGTATTCTCAAAAAGGCATCTTCAACATTGGCTCATTCATCGCAGTCATCATCGCAGTCGCTGCCGTTTACATCATTGCCACGAATAATAAGCGGGCAAACTTACTACTACTACAAGACACTTCAATAAAAAAATAATGATAGAAAAGAGCCAGGGAGATTTCGCTGGCTCTTAGCATACAATGAATAAAGCAGAATACTCCTCTAGACGGTTTCACCTATTTCCTGTAGGAAAAATATAGTATAATAGAGATGTATTTTATATTTCAATTTATTTGAAATTATATAAAATACGGCTATCTGGGGAGATTAGCTGCTACTTAATAAGATGTTCTCTTAAGGTTTTTTTGATCCATATTTGGAAAAAAGGGACTCTTATCAATTTCACAAATGGGAGGATGAATATGGGAGAAGCTGCAAAAGTTAAAACAGTTTGTGGATATTGTGGAACCGGCTGTGGTCTTGTTGTGGAAGTTGACGATAATAAAATTGTCAAAATTCGCGGGGATAAAGATGCGCCGGTTAACAAAGGACAGACATGTGTAAAGGGTTCTTTTGCCTATGAATACGTTCATTCGAATAGGCGTTTAACAACACCGCTGATCCGTAAGGCCGGTGAGCTTGTGGAAACAACATGGGAAGAGGCCTACACCTTTATTGCAGACAAACTTAAGGGAATCAAAGATCAATTTGGTCCTGAAGCCATTACGATGTTTGCTACGGCTAGAAGTACGAATGAAGTAAACTATGTCACACAGAAATTTATGAGAGCGGTGATTGGCAGCAATAATATTGACGGCTGCAACCGAACCTGACACGCACCTAGCGTTGCCGGTCTGGCAACTGTATTTGGAAATGGATCTCCAACAAACACATTGGAAGATATCGATCGTGCAGAGGTTTTACTATTAATGGGTTCGAACACGACTGAAGCCCATCCGATTATTGCAAACCGCATGAAAAAAGCAGTGAAATCTGGATTAAAGATTATTGTAATCGATCCAAGAAAAATAGATATGGTAAAGGTTTCACATCGACATTTACAAATTAATGTGGGTTCTGATATCGCCCTTATGAATGCTATGATACATGTGATTATTGAAGAAAACTTATATGACCCGGCATTTATTAACAAATTTACTGTCGACTTTGACACATTAAAGGAACATGTAAAAAGGTATACGCCTGAATACTCGGCCGCGATAACAGGAATACCTGCTGAAGATATTATTGAAACAGCAAGAGAATATGCTAAGGCAGACAAAGCCATGATTGCTTATACATTAGGAATAACAGAGCATCATTGTGGTGTTAATAATGTATTTGATATCGCCAACCTTGCCCTATTAACAGGACATATTGGCAGAGAAGGCTGTGGCATCATGCCTTTACGCGGACAAAATAATGTTCAAGGTGCCGGCGATATGGGATGCTTGCCAAACCAGATGCCAGGTGCTGTGAGCCTATCCAATGAGGAGTATCGCCGCCGCTTTGAAGAGGCATGGGGTGTAAAAATTAATCCTGCCCCAGGCAACACACAAACGCGCGCATTTGAACAAATGGAAAACGGTACTGTAAAAGCACTGTACTGTATTGGCGAAAATCCATTAGTAGCAGATGTTCATAGGCAACATACGGAAAAATTATTAAAAGGACTAGATCTTTTAGTAGTCCAGGATATATTTTTAACTGGAACTGCTAGGCTGGCAGATGTCGTTCTTCCTGCAAGATCATGGGGCGAGGTAGAGGGTACGTATACAAATACAGACCGTAGAATACAGCGAGTTCGAAAAGCCGTTGATGCTCATCCTGATACGAGGGACGATTGGGAAATCCTTTGTGAACTTGCAAAAAGGCTTGGCTATCCGATGAACTATAACAGCAGCGAAGAAATTTGGGAGGAAGTTCGTACTTTAGCATGGGAAATGTATGGCGGAATGCCCTATTCCAGATTGGAGAAGGAATACAGTCTTCATTATCCTTGCCCGGATGAATCCCACCCTGGCACATTTATTCTTCATCAGAGATTCTTTGATGAAAATGCAAGCAATGTAAGATTGTCACCATTCAATGCTGTTAAGTATACAGGTCCAATTGAGCGGCCAGATGAGGAATATCCGTTTACACTCACTACTGGCAGACGATATGAATCTTATAATACTCATACCCAAACAAATATCTATGCAAGTGGTGTGAAAATTAAACAAACCGAGGAGTCGGCAGATATCCATCCGGAAGATGCTGTGAAATTAGGCATCGAAACCGGTGATTTAGTCGAAGTAAGCTCAAGAAGGGGAAGCGTCCAAGTGAAAGCGAAGGTAACCGACCAAGTTGCACCGGGCCTAATTTTCATGAGCTTCCACTTTGAAGACGTTCCAACAAACGTCTTAACAATTAATGAATTTGATCCAATCTCAGGTACCGCAGAATATAAAGCCTGTGCTGTGAAGATTAAAGCATTGAATAAAGTAATTGAATAGAATTGTTGGGAAAAAAGAGGCTGGGACAAAACCCTCCTCTGAAATGAAAAAGCCTGTGAAATTTTACGACAAGTAAAATTTCACAGGCTTTGATTATTTTTAAATA
>NZ_LMAS01000013.1:80654-88865 GCF_001509555.1 Bacillus sp. FJAT-29937
AGAATTAATATCAAAAAATAGAGAAAGGAGAATTTGAGTTCACTCAAATTCTCCTTTCTCACTATTTGAAGCTAGTTATGTCCCAGCCTCTTTTTTTGTTCAAAAAAATTCCAAATACCTATTCCCTTTTCCACATTTTTATAATATAATCCTAACTGTATCAACTGTACTATGTATCGTAGTACACTAAGTACAGATTGGAGGGGCATAAAATGTTTGAGCTGGATGTGAGAAGCCGTAAGCCAATATATGAACAATTGGTTGAGCGGCTTAAAGAGCTGATAATTACAGAAATATTAAAAACAGATGAACAGCTACCTTCAGTGAGAACGCTAGCCCAGCAGCTGACTATAAATCCAAATACGATCCAAAAAGCTTATCGAGAGCTTGAGGTTCAAGGATATATCTATTCCATTAAAGGAAAAGGCAGTTTTGTTAGTCCGGCTAGTCCCTCGCCTAATGCAGAAAAGCTTAGTAAGGTGAAATCAGAGCTAGTTAAGCTGATTTCTGAAGCGATGTATTTAGGCATATCGGCAGATGATTTATACAAAATCATTCAAGAGGTTGAAGCGATAGTCGGGGGAGGGATAGAAGATGATCAAAATTAGAAATGTCCGCAAGGCATTTGAAGACTTAGAAGCTATAGAGAATATGAATATAACAGTGAATAAAGGGTCGATATATGGATTGCTTGGTTCGAATGGAGCAGGAAAGACAACTCTACTCAAGCTAATAACAGGCATTTATATTCAAGATGATGGGTCGATCACCATCGATGAAATGCCAGTTTATGAAAATCCTAACGTGAAGGAAAGAATATTCTTTATCCAGGATATTCCATACTTTCTGCCACAATATACAGTGAAACAAATGGCGCAGTTCTATCAAAATATGTATCCATCTTGGGATCAGAAACGTTTTGAAGAATTAGTCGGGGCATTTAATATGGACTTACATAAAAAGGTTAATAAATTTTCAAAGGGGATTCAAAGACAGGCTGCGTTCATCCTTGGACTTTCAACAAAACCTGATGTTCTTCTTCTTGATGAGCCGATGGATGGACTGGATCCAGTTATGCGAAAAAAAGTAAAAGGGCTAATAATTGAAGATGTAGCTGAACGTGAAATGACCGTGTTAATTTCCTCTCATAATTTAAGAGAAGTTGAAGATTTATGTGATTTCATTGGCATTATGCATAAAGGGAATTTAATGATTGAAAAAGAATTGGATGATCTGAAATCAGATACCCACAAAATTCAAGTTGCTTTTAACGGGCCGACTCCGCCGGGAATTTTTGACCAGATCAAAATCCTTCATAAGGAAAAGCGCGGAAGTGTACAATTATATATTGTGAATGGAAAAGAAGAAGAGATAACAGCCAGAATCATAAAGTATAATCCTATCATATTTGATATCCTTCCACTTACTTTAGAAGAAATTTTTATTTATGAAATGGGGGATGTTGGATATGCAGTCCAAAATATCCTTGGTTAGCAAAGAGATTTGGAAAACCATTTTGAGAAGTGTTGGATGGGTAGCGATCGTCTATTTTCTTGGATTATTTATTTTAGTTCCATTAGATATTTTGATGACAGCATCGAAATTCGAGGAGCATCAGTATATTTATAGGGCTGAGAATTTATTTAGGTACAATGCTGAGATTCAAAGTATTTTAACTATAGCACTGCCTGTTCTGCTGGCTATTTTCTTATTTCGCTTTTTGCATGTAAAGCATTTTAGCGATTTTATGCATAGTTTGCCAATTAAAAGAGAGAGACTTTATCACATCTTCACTCTTTTGGGTGCCGTCATTTTAATAACACCCGTCATTTTAAATGCCATAATTCTAATAATCATCTACAGACCTTTCAATTTGCATGAATTTTTAACGATGAGTGATATTTTTCAATGGCTGGGCCTTACGATTATGTTTAATTTAGTCATTTATATGGCATCAGTCTTTGTTGCGATGTTAACAGGACTATCTGTTGTCCAAGGCGGGTTAACCTATATTCTTCTCCTTCTTCCAATTGGACTGATTATCCTGTTCGGCTTTAATTTGCCGTTTTACTTATACGGCTTTCCTGAACAATATTTTATGGCAAGCAAAATTGAGTCCTTTTCGCCTTTGGTCGCTATGAGCTTAATTAGCGGACGGCCGATTGGATGGGTAGAAATCATCATCTATATTTTGCTGATCTTCATACTTTATGGATTATCCTTATGGATTTATAAGCAGAGAAGGCTTGAAGCGGTTTCACAGGCTCTCATTTTTCCATTTATGAAGCCAATCTTTAAATATGGGGCAACATTTTGCTCCATGTTATTAGGCGGAATGTACTTCGGGCAAATGGGCGGAGGCATCTTTTGGCTAATTGCAGGCTATTTATTTGGTTCTATTCTAGGCTATTTTATAGCTGAAATGGTATTACAAAAATCTTGGAGAATTATCATTCATATTCGAGGATTTCTCATATACGTTTCTGCCATGGCTGTTCTTTTCATGCTATTTCAATTTGATTTCACTCAATATGAGAAAAATATTCCGTTTACGAGTGAAATCGAACGTGTCCATTTTGGAAACAGCTATTACCGATTTACTGATACTGAAGCTGAACCCTATTATCTGGAGGATACAGATAATATCGAGCTCATAAGGAGGCTTCATAAGGAAATCGTAGCGAATAAAGGTAACAATACAATTTCTAGAGATTCTGCCTTTTTTGTCTATGAGCTTAAAAATGGGAAGAGAATCGTCAGAAACTATGAGATTGATAAAAATAAATATGCTCAATATTATAAGTTAATTTATGAGTCGCCAGAATATAAAAGGGCAACAAATGAAATTTTTCAAGTAAAAGAAGGTCAGATCGAGAAGATATCAATTCAGCCGTACGGTCCTATAAGTAAAAGATCAACCATTGTCGACCCATCTGAAATGGAAGAAGCGATCTCCATCTTAAAAGATGAGATTAATCAGGCAACGTACGAAGAGATGCAGGATCATCGAGATGCCTATTCAGTAATTGAAATTCTCCAAAGAAATGATAAAACAGTTACGATGGAATGGCGAGTTTCATATAAAAAGTTTGAACAGTGGCTTGCCGAAAAAGGGATATTAGAGAATGCGAGAATTAATGCTTCAGATATTGACACGCTCTACATTGCTCCAAAAGAACAACTAGATATCGATTATAGCGGCTATTCCCATGAGGAAGTATTTAAGCAGATGGAATCGTCCGGGAATGTCCTTAAAGTAACAGATAAAACGATGCTGGAAACAACTTTGAAGGATACGAAGGGCTATATTGATGGACCGTATGTTGTTGCTATTAAATATAAAAATGATCGGTATATCGATATAAAAAGCTTTTCCAGTGAGTACGTTCCAGATTTTGTAAAGAGTTATTTTGAATAGAAGGTGAGGGAGGGGAATGAGATTGGATACTTGCTCGATTAATATGAAAGAAATTTGTGATTTGTATTATAAGCGGATTTTTCATTCAGCTTATTGCATTACGAGAGACCATTATTTAGCTGAGGACGTTGTTCAGGAAACATTACTCAAAGCGTATCAAAAAATGGATACGATTCAGGATAAAGAGAAAATGGGGGCCTGGCTGTCGTCCATTGCCACGAGAACAGCTATTGATGTGATTCGAAAAGAAAGAAAAACAACAGAAAGATTGGCCGCAAACACAGATTTTGAGAATACGAACGTGATTATGAATCAGGATGTAGAGCAGGAAGTAGAACTAAATTTCTTAAATGAGCAAATCCATTCTGTAATAAACTCTCTTACACCTGATCAAAAAAACGTGTTTTTACTTAAGATTAATTATGGATTAAAGGAAAGAGAAATAGCTGAATTATTAAAGCTCAACCAAAATACAGTTAAAACGAAATTGTATCGAATTCGAAAATATTTAAAGGCGATATTGCTTGAAAAGGGATTAGCATAAATATCAATGAAGGTCCGTTGGGATAATTTTTCCACGGGCCATTTTTCATGCTAGCCCTATATCCAAATGCTATATTTTTAATGAAAAGGAAAAAGAGGGGTTCCTGGTAAAAGAAACGAGGTTGCATTACCCGCGAAAAGTAAAAAAAGGAGTCCAAGGTAAAAGAAACGGGATTGCATTACCCGTGAAAAGAAATTTATGTGAATACCTGGAAAAGAAAAGTGCAATGAGGTCGAGTTGCTTGCCGAACCAAGTTTAATAGACTATGTTCTCATCAATAGTGTCCATAGTAAATAATAAAAGCCTGTTAATTATCAAAGTAAGTCTAATTTTATGCAGGATTTTGAATACAATGAATGGAAATTAGATTTATTAGTTAATAGGGGGTTGAAAGAATGCGGGAAGCGGTTATTGTGGAAGGCGTTCGAACACCGGTAGGCAGAAGAAATGGTTTTTTTAAAAATTTTAGAGCGGATGATCTTGCTGCTCAAGGCTTAAAGGGATTAATCGAGCGAGCAGGAATAGACCCAGCGATTATTGACGATGTTATCTTGGGCTGTGTTTCCCAAATTGGAGAACAAAGTGGCGATATTGCAAGAGTGGCCTCCCTCATTGCTGGTTTTCCAATTGAGGTTCCAGGAACGACCATTGATCGTCAATGCGGTTCAAGTCAGCAGGCTGTTCATTTTGCTGCCCAGGCGATTATTGCTGGTGATATGGATGTTGTCATTGCTGGCGGGGTTGAGAATATGTCACGTGTACCAATTGGTTCCAGCTATCAGGGGGTTCCATTTAGTGACCAGCTGATGGACCAGCATGAAATGATTCATCAAGGCTTATCAGCAGAAAGAATAGCTGAAACATACGGATTTACTCGAAAGGAATTGGACCAATTTTCATATGATAGCCATCAAAAAGCATTGAGGGCGCAAGCCAATGGCTATTTTTCAAAAGAGATTGTTCCTGTTCAAGTCAATCTGCCTAACGGCGAAACTATTACTGTCTCAGAGGATGCCGGACCGCGGCCGGAAACGTCTGTTGAAGCACTTGGCGGTTTAAAAACTGTGTTTAAAGAGGATGGAGTCATTCATGCAGGAAACTCTAGTCAGATTAGTGATGGAGCTGCAGCATTATTAATTATGTCCCGAGAAAAAGCAGAGGGACTGGGACTGAAGCCAAGATTCCGGATTCTCACTAGAACCGTTGTCGGTTCGGACCCAACCTTAATGCTAACCGGACCTATTCCAGCTACTGAAAAAGCATTAAAGAAGGCAGGATTATCAATCAATGAAATAGATGTATTTGAAGTAAATGAGGCCTTTGCTTCTGTCCCGCTAGCCTGGTTAAAGGAAACGGGTGCGAATCCTGCCAAACTGAATCCAAACGGCGGTGCAATAGCACTCGGTCATCCTCTTGGAGCGAGCGGCGCAAGATTAATGGTTTCAATGATGTATGAGCTTGAACGCACAGGAGGAAGATATGGTCTCCAAACAATGTGCGAAGGGCATGGTATGGCGAATGCGACAATTATAGAAAGAATCGATTCATGATATATCGATATTATTTTATTTAGCATCGGTGCAATTTCCGATGCTTTTATAATCCTTTTTTATAAAGAGCTTGCTTAAATAAAGGAAAAAAGTGTTATAATCTTCTTTAGCAAGCTGAAAGGGAATATATTTTACATATTATTTTGGGTGGAAATAAAGTAATGGCATATGATATACATAAATATTGTTAGGAGAGATTAAGACTTGTGAAAATTTATAAGGCAATTCCCAATATGGTTACTCTTGGAAATTTATATTGCGGATTTTTATCAGTCGGTTTTGCTGCAACCGGACAATTTAAGAACGCAGCTATTTTAATTTTAATCGGGATGATGCTTGATAGCATGGACGGAAGATTAGCCCGTATGTTAAACGTCGATAGTGAATTAGGGAAACAGCTTGATTCTCTAGCCGATATTGTTACATTTGGAGTAGCGCCGTCATTTTTAGTATATTATACTTATTTTTTTCAATTTGGCCTTTTAGGAATGGCCATTGCTGGGCTATTTCCATTGTTTGGTGCTTATCGTTTAGCTAGATTTAATATTAGCTCCAGCAAGACTTCCTTAAATTATTTTGTCGGAGTACCTATAACAGCTGCTGGAGGAATATTGGCGATTTTAACTTTATTTGGAGATAAAATCCCTCATATTTTTACAACGGTCGTATTTACAGGCATGTGTTTTTTAATGGTTAGTAAAATTAGAATTCCTAGTCTTAAAGAAATCCCGCTTCCGAAGTATGGGACCATTGTAACGGTGTTCCTCGGGTGTATTCTGTATATCATCTATATAAAAGGCACAAAAGGCCAATTTCCATATTTAATTTATATCGCAACTCCACTTTACATAGCTTATCTTGCTTATCGATTTGTAAAAGGGAAGAGTAAAAAGCATGATTAATAAATAGATAATAGAGTGTAAATCCTATGAACTGCCCCCTGTCAAGTAGACAGTGGTAATAATAAAATTGATCTAAGCGGCTTTAGCTCTATATTCCATAGGGCTAAGGCCGTTTAATCGTTTNTGAACTGCCCCCTGTCAAGTAGACAGTGGTAATAATAAAATTGATCTAAGCGGCTTTAGCTCTATATTCCATAGGGCTAAGGCCGTTTAATCGTTTTTGATACCTATCATGATTATAGAAATATATGTATTCATTTATCGCTAAAGAAAGTTCTTCAAATGTCTTATACTTATGCCTATAATACTTCTCACATTTAAGTGTTCCCCAAAAAGATTCCATTGGTCCGTTATCAATACATCTACCAACTCGGGACATACTTTGCTTCATTTTTGCTGCGTCTATTCTTCGTTTAAACCCCTTCGAGGTATATTGAAATCCGCGGTCACTATGGATTAGTGGGCGATCTCTATCCAAAAGTATTGTAGCCTGATCAAGCGTCTTGAATACAAGGTTATTATTATTGGAATGCCCAAGTACATAGCTAACAATCGAACCATCGTATAGATCACGAATGGCGCTTAAATAAGCCTTCTTTGTCCCATATTTAAGTTCAGTGACATCCGTAACCCATTTTTCATTAGGCTTTTCAGCTGTAAACTCGCGATTTAGGATATTTTCTGCCACATGTTGTGGGGTAGAGCGTTTGAATGATTGTTTCTTCTTTACCCGAATAACCGAGCGTAAATTTGAGATTCTCATTAGTCGATATATTCTCTTATGATTGAAATTCGCTTTAAACTTCCGATTCATTTGTAACGTCATTTGACGATATCCAAAGGTTCCATCTACTTTCTCTTGAAGAGCTTTCATTTCTTTAATAATTTCTTCATTCTGAAGTTTTCGAACCGTAGGTATACGATTAAGCCACTTATAGTAAGCAGCTCGTGAAATATCGGCAATTTCACAAAGTAAAAGAATGCTCAAATTCTCTTCCTTATGAAGTTCCTGAATAGCAATATACTTATCTTCAAATCGGACTTGGCTTATCTTCGCCTCCTTTCGATCTCTTCTAACTTTTTTAAGAATAAATTCTCTGCACGTAACCGTTCATTTTCTCGTTCTAATTTTTTCATTTGAAGCTTTATTTTCTCTTCTGGAGTTAACTCAACTTCTTCTTTCTTCCTTCCACGTTTATCTTTAAGTGCTTCCTCTCCGCCCTCATCATACTTCTTTACCCATTGGTACACTTGTTGATAGGATACCCCGTAGGTCTCAGCTGTTACTTGATAATCTTTTCCGTTCCCTAGGCAATCTAGTGCAATTTGAATCCGTTCATCCCAAGTAGTTTTTCTCCCTTTAATCATAGAGCTTGTCCTTCCTTCCGATGTATCCTTTAAAACTCTATGACTATTATACTTGTTAATCCATTTCCGGAGGACTGAATCAGAAGAGATTCCATACTTAAGCACAATTTCATTAAAAGAAAAATTGCCAGTTAAATAATCCTTTACAGCAGATTCCTTTAATACCTTAGAGTACTTCTTCCATGAAGTAGATGGTTCTAACCCACTTTCCCCAAACCTCTCAAAGTGATTGATCCATCTATATAAAGTTTTTACAGAAATTTTATACCTAGTACAGAATTCTTTAAGTGAGCAATCTATATTTTTGTAAGCCGCCAATACCTCTATTTTAAACATAAGAGAATGGGATATTTTTGACATAAAAAAACTCCCCCTAAGGTTCAACAGATTTTTATTTTTTAATCTGTCTACCTTATGGGGAGCATATCA
>NZ_LMAS01000014.1 GCF_001509555.1 Bacillus sp. FJAT-29937
AGCGTTCGTCCTGAGCCAGGATCAAACTCTCCAATAAAGTTGAGTTGATTAGCTCATAAATGTCTTTTTGATAAAAAGACTAAAACGTTGACGTTTATGTTCGTTCAGTTTTCAAAGAACTATCTTATCGCCCAGAAGCGACTTTATTAATATATCATCTCTCAATCGTGATGTCAACAACTTTTTTTATCATCAAAATGTTGTTAACCTGTCAGCGACTGTTTTTATATAATACCAGCCCATACCCAATCCGTCAACATCTTTTCAACAATTTTCTCGAATAAATTTCCATCCTAAATAAAACCCGTTTTACAGTACCTATAATGATCATTAAATAAAGCGATTAGAATTTTTCTATGCAAACATATGCTTAGGTAACATTGTTCCTTACATATGAATATTATTTTCTAAGGAGGAATGATTAGTTTGCCAACTTATGATTCTATAATTGTAACTGATAATTTAACAGTAGACGGGAAGACACAATTAGGAAATTCCTTAACGGATTCTGTAAATATAGCTGGCAATGAGGTTGTACAAGGAAATTTAAATGTAAATGAAAATACTCAATTAGGGAGTTCGTTAATAAATTCGGTAAAAGTTGCTGGGAACTTATCAGTAAACGGAAATACTCAATTAGGAAGTTCTGTGACAGACACTGTTAATTTAGCCGGGAATTTAACAGTGAACGGGAATGCACAATTAGGTAAGACATTGACAGACACGGTTAATATAGCCGGCAATGAAACCGTACAGGGGAACTTAACTGTAAATGGGAATACTCAGCTCGGCAAGTCCATGACGGAAAAAGTAAATGTTGCCGGTAAGTTAACGGTACAAGGGGATTTATCCGTAAATGGAAAAACTCAGTTAGGCAGCCAACATCATGATGATTCCGTTAAGATTATTGGGGGATTATCTGTTTCTGGAGACACAAAACTAAATGAACTTGAAGTCGTTGGAAATACTAAATTAGGAAACGGCGATTTAGATACAGTTCATATTAATGGCCAAGGATTCATATCTGGGAATTTTTCTATAAACAAGTCTTTAGTCGTTAACGAAAATACACAGTTAGGTAATATCGGCAACGAATCGATTAATATAATTGGTGAGCTAAATAATAGTGTGAATGGCACTATTAGAGTTCAAGCACATAATAATATTGCGATCCTCGGTGAAGGCAATGGGATTATTTTAAAATCCCCTAATAGTTCCTGCTGGCTATTAACAGTTGATAATGATGGAAATCTAGTGACTAAATGCGTAGCCTGCCCTTCTAATGAATAAATGTATCGAGTGCACTTGCACCGAATTATCAACTCCCTGATGCGATTAGGAGGTGAACTATATTCATGCCATGTGCACTTAAAAAGAAAACGGAGATTCACTGAATCGAATCTCCGCAAAATTAGTTATTTTAAAAAGATGAAGTAAAGAATAAAGATAACAAAGAAGAAATACATAATTGGGTGAATTTCTTTAATGCGTCCCTTCACAATCATTGTTATTGGATAAAAAATAAATCCAACGGCAATTCCAGTTGCAATACTATATGAAAGGGGCATCGCAATCATTGTTAGAAATGCTGGTACAGCCACTTCGAATTTATTCCAATCAATTTTCCCAAGCGATGACACCATCAATACCCCGACAATAATAAGAGCAGGTGCTGTGACCGCTGGTGTAACAATCGCTAATAGCGGGAAGAAGAAAATAGATATAATAAAAAATCCTGCAGTTACTAGTGAGGCAAATCCCGTTCTTGCTCCGGCTGCCACCCCTGCCGATGATTCAATAAAAGAAGTAACGGTTGAAGTCCCAAGTACAGAACCGGAAATGGTAGCGATTGAATCTGAAATAAGTGCTCTTCCCGCCCGAGGAAGCTTATTGTCCTTCACAAACCCCGCTTGGTTTGCAACAGCAACTAACGTCCCTGCATTATCAAAGAAATCAACGAATAAAAAGGTTAAAATAATCCCAAGCATGGTTGTTGTATAGAAAGAACTGTCGCCAAATGAACTAAAGAGTGCGCCAAACGTTGGTGCAAGACTTGGTGCTTTATCAACCACTTTTTCAGGCATGTCAATTAATTGAAAGATCATCCCTACAATTACGGTGATAATCATTCCATAGAACACACCGCCCTTAATCCCTCTTGACATAAAAATAACAGTTACTAGCAATCCGAATATTGCAAGCAGAGTATTTCCGTTCGTTAGATCACCTAACCCTACGAGCGTTGCATCACTATTTACAATAATACCTGCGTTTTGGAACCCAATGAATGTAATGAACAAACCGATTCCGGCTCCAACTGCATGTTTTAACTCAATCGGAATCGCGTTAATTAATTTTTCGCGCAGTCCAGTAAGTGTTAAAAGAAGAAAGAAAACACCTGAAATAAAAACTGCTGCAAGCGCGTGTTGCCACGGGCTTCCATTTACTAAAACAACTGTATAGGCAAAAAAGGCGTTTAATCCAAGACCTGGTGCTAGAGCTAGAGGATACTTTCCTATTAACCCCATAATAATGGAACCAACTGCTGCAGAAAGGGCCGTTGCGACAAATACAGCTCCGTGGTCCATTCGTAAAGCATCAGGAAAATCTGTTACATCCGCAAGAGTTAGAATGGCCGGATTAACAACCAGTATATAAGCCATTGCTAAGAACGTAGTCATCCCACCTAAAAACTCACGACGATAGTTTGTGCCCAGTTCTTCAAATCTGAAGTACTTTTTCACTATATTTCCCCCTACAAAATTTTTATTATAGTTTTACCGCAAGCCATAAAAAATACGCTCAAGTTAATACGTGAGCGCTCGACGACAAGTTACATGCAATAAATCGGGGAAAAATAAATGAACATGAAGACAGATTGAAAAAGCCCGAATAATCACACTTACCTCGTAGTCAAGCTATTTTCGGCAGCCCGGTAGAAACTTCTGGACCATATCTCCAGAATTATACGATGAAGTACTTATATTAAATTCAAATTTATTTTACCAGCATGACAAAAGTCCGTCAATACAAAAAGCGAACATTTATATGTCCGCTCTTTGTATTGTTCGTATTTCTGTCAAATTCGCTTACGCTTTTCCTATTCCCACTCAATCGTTGCCGGCGGCTTGCTAGTAATGTCATACACAACCCGGTTCACATGGGCTACTTCATTAACGATCCTTGAAGAAATCACTTCCAGAACGTCCCAAGGAATTCTTGCCCAATCGGATGTCATGCCATCGATGGATGTAACTGCACGAATGCCGATTGTGTGATCGTAGGTACGGGCATCCCCCATAACCCCAACACTTCGAATGTTAGGCAGGACAGTAAAGTACTGCCAAACATCACGATCTAAACCAGCCTTTGCAATTTCTTCACGTAAAATATAATCAGATTCCCGGACGATTTCAAGCTTGTCCTCTGAAATTTCACCTAAAACACGAATGCCTAGACCCGGACCTGGGAATGGCTGTCTCCAAACAATTTCATCTGGAATGCCAAGCTCTGTTCCTAAAGCGCGGACCTCATCTTTAAATAATGTACTAAGCGGCTCGATCAGCTTAAATTGCATATCTTCAGGAAGTCCGCCTACATTATGATGGGACTTGATTGTTTGCGCAGTCGCTGTACCACTTTCGATAATATCTGTATAAAGCGTACCTTGTGCTAAAAATTCAATGCCTTCAAGTTTAGTAGCCTCATCATCAAATACATAAATAAATTCATTTCCAATAATTTTACGTTTTTGTTCTGGATCAGATACACCTTTTAGCTTGCTTAAGAAACGCTCTTGCGCATCTACTTTAATAACGTTCATATGGAAGCCATCAGCAAATGTCTTCATGACACCTTCCGCTTCTCCTTTACGAAGCAACCCGTGGTCAACAAAAATACATGTCAGCTGGTCGCCAATGGCTTTATGAATAAGAACAGCCACTACTGAAGAGTCCACGCCGCCGCTTAGTGCACAAAGTACTTTTTTGTCGCCAACCATCTGACGGATTTTTTCCATTTCTACTTCAATAAAGTTCCCCATCGACCAGTCGCCTTTACTTCCGCAAACACCAAAAACAAAGTTTTTCAAAATGTCATTTCCATAGACAGAATGAAGGACTTCTGGGTGGAATTGAACAGCATACATTCCGCGCTCTTCATTGCTCATTGCCGCAATTGGACATGATGGATTGACACCATCTACTGTGAAACCTTCAGGAGCCTCAACAACTAAATCGCCATGGCTCATCCAAACCGTTTGAACGGAAGGCAGATTCGCAAAAAGCTTAGACTCATTTTCAATTTTCAGCTCAGCCTTGCCATACTCACGATTCTTCGCCTTCTCCACTTTCCCGCCCATATGCATCGTCATTAATTGCATGCCGTAGCAAATTCCGAAAATCGGCAAGCCGAGATCAAAGATTTTCTCATCACAGCGGAAAGCCCCCTCTTCATATACGCTGTTTGGGCCCCCTGAGAAAATAATACCTTTCGGATTCATTTCTTGAATTTCCTCAGCTGTAATCGTATGAGGGTGTAATTCACTATACACACCAAATTCTCTAATTCTACGTGTAATTAACTGATTGTACTGGCTTCCAAAATCTAATACAACGATCATTTCTTGTCCTTCTAGTTTCGCCGTCAAGCTGTTCACCCCACAAATTTAATAAAATACCATTTATTATGAATAGTGTTCTCTATTACATAAAAAAATAACGCAGATACATTTAATAAAACCAGGCAAATAAAATAAAAAACCAGACGCTGCTCCCCCATTATTGGTGAAGGCAGACATTCTGGTAAAAAAACCCCTATAAAGGGATAGAAGAATCTGCCTTCATAGTCAAATCATTTACGGTGATTTGGTAGAAACTTTCGAACCATATTATCGAGGATATATGAAGGTATGCATTCAATTATAATATTTCACAGATTAACGAACCTATTGTATCAACAGGTTAATTTTCCGGTCAAGCGATTGTTTTTTTAATTAAATTTTCCCACAATTCTTTCGTCTCTTCCCAGCTGCCTTCTGCTACTTCCCCACGATAAATTAATTTCTCGTAACGGGAGGTAAGCTTGCTCATTTCACTAGTTGAATAGAAACGGTCCACATATTGAGCATAATCTCTAAGGGTTTGCCCGTCTTTACGATTCAGACCATAACGCTGCAATTCTCTTAATAGCAGCAAGTATGCTTTAGGGAAGTTTTCATCCCTTTTTGTCCATTTAAATCTTAAGGCTAAATAATAAGGAAGCCACTTGCCGTGTAAGCGATAAATGATTAGCAGCAATAAGGACAATGCAAGAGCAGACCCTAGCAGCCACTTCCAAGTCTTTGCGAAAAATCCTTTAACAGATTGAGCAAGCTTCGTGAATGAAAAGGACGAAGCTGATTTTTCAGGTTTGTCTTTTTCAATCTCAGGCTTTTCTTTTTCTTCTGGTTTTTGCTGATTTTCTGGAGTTGGGGTATTATTTTGTGACGTCTGATCGAAATTAAATTGAACATTGTTAGAGAAGCCTTGTGTTGGTTCAAATTGAACCCATCCGATAGTAGGGAAATACACCTCTACCCATGAATGGGCGTTATTGTTCGTCACTTCAAAAATCCGGCGGCTATTTTCTGCGAGCCCCTTGTACTCCCCCTCTGTATACCCTTTCACCCATCTTGCAGGGATACCGAGAGACCTCGCCATCACAACCATGGAAGTAGAGAAGTTATCGCAATACCCTCGTTTCGTATCAAATAAAAACTGGTCAACATAGTCATCATCGGCACCAGGGACAGCCACATCCTTCTGATCATATACAAATCCCGACCTTTTAAAATATGACTCTAACGCTCTTGCCTGTTCAAACCATGTGTTCTTTCCTTCCGTTATTTCCACAGCCAAATCTCGAACTCGTTGAGGCAATTCATCCGGAAGCTGAGTATACCGATTGATGAATGCATTGTTTTGGTCATTGTTACTATCGGAACTTGCATTCATAAGAGCAGTCACACTATATTTCGGCACATCATAAATAACTGAGTAGTTATATATTGTCCTAGGTACGCCGCCTAATAAAGTATGGATTTTTTCTGTGAAATTTTCGATTTGAAAAGAAATATCAGGATGAAAGGGTGCATCAATTCTTTTAATTCCTAAAGGATACACAATATGTTGATATTCCATGGACGCATTGATAAAGCTTGTTTCCTCGACTTTGTTTACACCTTCATGATCGATAAACGAAGAAACCGGAACAACATCCTCCACACGGAATGGAGTGACTTCCTCTCTTGGACCAGAGGTAATCCATCCTTTCCCTGTATACACATCTTTCGTCTCTACCTTCCAATATTGGCGTGATTCAATTTCCGCCCGAAACACAACCTGATTATCCCCTAAGAAAGGGCCCCCAAGCTCTGAATCATCTAAGCCATAGCCAACTTTCTGAATTCCGCCTCTTTCATCCCCGCTGCCCTTTGCATACGATTTAATAAACGGAACGGGGTCAGGCCAAATTGGATCAGCCTTTGGTGCAGCTAGCCCAAAAGCAACACTAATAACAATCATGATCATTAAAGGCGTTAACCATTTTCGTGACAGATCGGCCCTTCTCTGAATAACTTCCCGATCCATAACCCGATAAAAGGTCAGCATCCCCATAATGACAAATCCCGAAATGACTGTTCTGACAATCGCCACTTCCGCTTCATATGGAGTGAACGTATCAAGTACAGTAATATAAATCATTGTCATGAAAAAGAAGATAAAAATCTGCCTTTTCCTAATGAGCCAATATTGAATTAAATAGGTCATTAACCAAAGGAGGACAAAAAATAGAAAGCTTTTAAAAAGATTACTTAAGCCAGATGTGTCCCTTTCGACAAGCAGCAGTAAGCTCTTGTAAAAATCCCCCAATAAAGTAGGTATCCATTCTAATCTAAAAAACGATCCCTCAAAATATAAGAAATGCAAAACATAGAACATGAACATCCATTTAATCAAACCGCTGATCAAAAAGTGAGCGCCTAAAAAAGCTAACAGCAGTGACACGATGCTGAATAGGAGAAAAGCCCATATATTCGATGTATCTGTTAGCTGCTCTAACGGTCTTAGCCACTCCCAAAGCAACAGGAAGCCAAATGTGTATAGCAGAAAAGAAGCTAAATCCTTTTGGACCTTACGAGACTTCATGCCCGAGCCACCTCCGAAAAAACAGCCTTAAAGTTTCCGCTGTGAACTAAAACAACTCGCAGCCCCCTTGCATTCGCAGCTCCCTTAAGTGCCAGCTCATCCGGTAAAAGAGATTCCATTTCATTTTTTACGATAAATATCGTCACTGAGCCATTTTTCGTGACTAATAGACCTGCTTTTTCAATTAAGCTTCTAGTCAATTGAGCAGTGATCAGCATGAGATTATTTTGCTGAAGCAAAAACCCCTCAGCCTCAAGGATACGGTCTAATGGAACAGGGCTATCATCTTTCACCTTTGCCAGATGATAGAATAATTGCGTTTGCTGGCCTTCCCCTCCTCTTATAGGAAAAGCCACTCTTTCAGAAGAAGAGGAAAGAAAACCAACCTGTGCACCCTTTTGGAGAATGGCTCTAATAATGGAGGCTGAGAAAGAAACAATGGCTTCAAAACGGCCTGACGGCATACAATCCATAAGAATATACACATCATGGGATTGCCTTTGCTCAAATTCCTTCGTCATAATATCATTTCGTTTTGCCGTTGCTTTCCAATTAATCCATGAAAATCGGTCGCCTGGCTGATACTCACGTATTCCGATTGCCATAGACGTATCTCTTTGTACACGTTCCTTAGAAGCTGTCATTCCTTGATCAAAATGGTTTTCAAGCGGTCTGTAAATTAATTCTTCATAGGCCGGGTACACGATAATTTTCTGATCTGTCTGTAAGTGTATTTCTTTTTCAATTAAGCCGAGGGGGTCACCCGTTTTCACCCTTATGGACTGAAAATGATGCTCTCCTCTTGGCAGATCATTGACTTGGTAATCCCAATTGATTTCCTTTTTGAACCAAGGAAACAAAAAGGATTTAGTCCAATTCTTTTCTTGCGAATAACGGAGCTTCTCACCTAACTCATCCTCTATGACGATATAAAATAATGGAAACGATATATTTCTTTTCAGTGTAATCTCCACTTTTATGGACTCGCCCGCATTATATTCCGTCTTTAAGAATACGCGGGACACCTGTAAATGCTGGAGACGATAGAAGGAAAGAAAAAGCGCATAAATGGCAAAAGGGACAAAGCTATAAAATAAAAACCAGCTGACAAACCCTCCCTGGAACATGGCATAGGAGAAGGTAACCAGAATTAACAGGTACAAAACAGCTAGCTTCCATGCCTTTCTTACAGTAGATAATAGACGCTTCATCTACTTCACAAGCCTTTGTACCGGAACCGGCGTCCTTGCCATGACACGGCCCACTACATCTTCAGCCGTAATGCCTTCGAACTTCGCCTCTGATTTTAAAATAATGCGATGAGCAAAAACAGCCTGTGACAAATATTGAATATCATCTGGAAGAACATAATCCCTTCCATACATAAAGGCATATGCCTGCGCAGCCTTCATTAGCGCAATAGACCCCCTTGGACTAACTCCTAAATAAACACTTGAATGGGTTCTCGTACGGTTTGCCAAATCAACGATATAGCGCTTGATCGTTCCATCCACATGAACTTGTTTTACTTGTTCCTGTAAATCTCTTAATTCTATTAAATCAATAACCGGCTCAAGATCATCGATGGGTTTTGACCTTTGGGCGCGATTTAACACTTCCATTTCTTCCGCCATATCCGGATAGCCCATTTTCATTTTTAATAAAAATCGATCTAATTGAGCTTCCGGAAGAGCATAGGTTCCTTCGTATTCAATCGGGTTTTGAGTCGCCATAACGAAAAACGGCCTTTCAAGCTTATGTGTCACACCGTCAATCGTCACGCTGCTTTCTTCCATTCCCTCCAGTAAAGCTGATTGAGTTTTCGGTGAGGTACGATTGATTTCATCCGCCAAAATAATGTTCCCCATGATTGGACCGGGTCTAAATTGAAACTCCATTTCCTTTGGGTTATAGATGGATACCCCTGTCACATCTGAAGGCAATAAATCGGGTGTGAATTGAATCCGTCTGAAATTCGCCCCGATCGATTTTGCAAGGGACCGAACCATCATCGTCTTTCCTACACCAGGTACATCCTCTAATAAAACATGCCCTTCCGCCAGCAAGGCAATTAAGCTTAATTCAGCAACTTGGCGTTTTCCAATCATAACCTTTTCAATATTGGCTAAAACCTTCTCTATCATAGGATGCATGTGCTCACTAGTCATATATATCCTCCTGTTGTGCGTCATTTCATTATTTATTAAGAAATACAAGCCTGCCATTCTGTTTAAAAATTGCCATTCCTTTACCATGTAATTTATTCGATAAATTACGTCAAATTCCTGTAATATTCTGCTAATCTTTTATTTGAAGAAAGATGGCATATGGAATAAAAGAGTTTTACTACTTCTATTTCCATATTTCTAGTATAATATCTTTTCTGAAAAACTGGAGGGCTTTTCTCTTGGGAATTATAGGGGAATACTAAAATGATGGAGAAGAAAACATGCTCCCTCGAATAAAAATCTAACCAATAAATTGAAAGGAATCTCCGAATTAGCAAGATTCAGAGATTCCATTTACTCATGAATAAATTAATAAGAAACACCTGTCCGTGTATGCGTCTTTTTAAACTCCTCTACGTCGGGGTCAAAATAAGTGTCAGTATACTTAGGAACAAACTTATCATCCTTTAAATATCCTGCTCCCCATGTAGGATCCATCGTCAGCCAGCTGCCATCAATATTCGCTTCAACCCACGCATGCCTTGAAGGCCAAAATCCGCCGCGTGCCATTCCTTCCACATATCTGGCTTCAATATCACTCGCCCTAAGAAGAGCAACCGCTAAGTACGCATAATCCTGGCAAACGCCTGATTTTAGCTCGAGCGTTTTTAAGGCGCTGTCATCCCATTCAAATTCATCATTCCTTAACTTTCCAACGTCATAACTTATGTTTTTAGCCACGTAATCATAAACAGCCATTGCCTTTTCCCGGCCAGTACTTTTCCCGTTGGTAATTTCTTTTGCTAGCGACTGAATTTGAGGTGCGTCTGATTGAACCCCTCGGGAAGGGAGAAGATCCCGCTCATCTTTAAGGGCTTTTGATTCTACTTCGAACTGCGCAAAGCCGAAGTAGCGGAAGTAATTACTGTTCTCTTCTTTTATTTCAGGTACACTTACTGTCACTTCATACGTACCGGGACCAAATCGCAAATAAAAAGAGCCATCAAATTGAAAATCCTTAACAGGGATCACATCTAAAGCTTCATCCTCGTCTTTTTTCGAAGTAATGTAAATATGTGTTGTTTCCGGTGCAAACTCAGCTTCCGGGTCAAGGGAACCTTTAATATTGAAAGTCCCTTCTGACTCTTCCCCGCCAAATAGAGGATATTCTAATGTAACTCCACGCTCCATATAAGTTTTTGAATACTCGATTGGCTTCATCGTCCGACTAGACTTGTTATCGATTAAAACCGTTGTAGCGGTCTGGTAATAATTATCCCGCTCCTTATCTGGAACTAACACTTCAAGCGTATGTACCCCTTCCCCATAAAACAAAGGAATGTCATAGGAGAATCCCCCATTTTTAACAGGAATCACATGCTTCCATGTTTCAGAGTCCTTATTGAGCCTGAGCATAAGTGTATCCTCGTCTGTCAAACTACCCGCCTTCCCTTTTAACTGAAAAATTCCATCCTCTTCTACAAAGCTAGAATCTAAATTTAGGGCAAGTTCAGCATCCTGCCCAAATGGTGTATACGTAATATCCCGCTGAATTTCAGGATTTACATTATAAACGTCAAATTTCGCCGTATCATAATAATAATTATCACGATCTTTACTAGGTAGTTGGACAGTTACTCGGTATTCGCCCTCTCCTTTGAAGAAATGAATCTCCTGCTTAAATTTGCCGTCCTTTATTGGTGTGTAGTATTCATGCTTATTCCCTGCTGGCCCTTCTTCATCAGATTGGACCTTGATCCAGGCATAATGAAATTTCAATAGGGCGTGCTTTTCAATTTCTCCCTCAACCATGACTTTTCCATTAACCGCAAATTTCTTATGTTCTGGATTCTTAAGCGTTACACCAATCTCTTCGCTATAAGAAGTTAATTCGATTGGCTCCAGCTCAAATTCTTTATTTTTTTCCTTAGCCAGCTTTTCATATTTATTTTCCTGCTTCTTAGGCGCTTTTGTCTCTGAATCACTTGGACTAGCATTACTGCAAGCAGAAAGGATCCAAACGCTGCTCAACAAACATATTACAAACGCATAAAAATTCCTTTTCGCATTCATTTTTGTTCCTCCGAATTTATGTAAGGTCTAGCTTCATCCATTATCACAATTGTATGAGCTGCCAAGTCATGCAGTGTTTGCTTCTTGTTTGTGAAAATTAAGATTTATATAATTCTAACTGATAATCATATTCTTTCTCGTGAACAAAATCCGCTTCTCCATTCCAATCTAGATATACTTTAGAAATGATAAAGATAAAAAGTGGCAGTAACAAAGAATTGAATAACATTAGCATCCAATTAATTATAGCCATCTGTCCGGTTACAAGTAGTGCTAAGAACGACAATAAATATGATCCTATAAAATCAATCGATGCAAACAATAAAAGGAACCCACAAATCATGAGAAAATTCTCCTTACCAAAAGCAAAGGAACGTTTCACTATGGTTAAGGTTGAAGCATCTTCGATGACCTTTGCTAACGGAAGACCAATAAAGAATACTAAACAAAAAATGCCCGGTACAATAAGAAAAAGTAATCCAACTGTTGTGATAATGGAAGCAGGAATACTTATTGCGTATACAAAAAAAGCATATTTAATAGTATCCCCATACACTTTTCCTAGTTTAACACGCTCCTTTCTCATATCCTGAACTACTAAACTAACCATTGGAATTAACATAATAAAAAGCGCCATCAACATAAATACGCTTTGAAAAATAGTTGGCCAAATAGGTATATTAAAATACAAAAAAGGCAAAGTGATGTAATTGATAGTAATTGTATAAATAACTTGAACTGGAAGAATAATAGTTAGGGCAATTAGCAATACACGGAAAAAGTTATTTTTATAAAAATTGAGGGACCCCTTCAAATAATCAAACACTGGGCTTCCTCCTTATATTGTTTTTGGATTTCGTAAACTTGTTAAAACACCTTTGGCATTTTCATGCTGTTCTAATGGGAGATCATCATTTAATACCATCTTTCCTAGTTCATTTGCTTGGTTCACATTTTCTGAAGTATTTTTCATCATATCTTTTTGATAAGGCTTTAGCTTTAAGTACAGACCCATTCCTGTGATACCTTTTGCCCATCTTTTAGAAGAAACAAATCCCCAAATTTGCTCCCGCTCATATTCCGTCTTCAGCTGTATTTCGTTTTGTCTATATGCTGCTCTCGTCATATCGACAATACAGTTTCTCATATCAATTTGGTCCTGATGTGTTGCAAGCTCGTCAAGGTTTGTTCTGTCCCAAATCGCCGTTGCTCTTTTTACAGATTCATTAATAATGGTTTGAAATTCAATAATCTCTTTTGCGGTCATATAATACGCTTGAAACGCATTTTCTAATTCAGGTGAAAAAGGCCCCAACTTTTCTTTGATTTCATTTAAAACCTCTATGAGCTTTTGGTATTTTTCCTTTTTTCCTGATTCAGCCCACTTTTTCCCTATATTTGCTACTGTTTCAATGGAAACATTATAACTATTAAAAATTAATGCCTCTTTTTGAACCTGATGGAATGATGGGACGGTGCCATCCTCCTTCATAATTAACTGCTCTGCAATGGGGGCAAAAGTAAAGTAATAGAATATTTCATCATCAATCTTAAACATAGAAGGAAAGACATCTGGTGTTTCGTTCTGTTTGTAAAAAGGTTTTAATGAATTCTTGATATGTTCTGGTAAGTTGTTCATTCTAATCATGATCTTTTCCTCCTTGAGAAGCCCCCTATAACTCTAGGGACCCATACTCTATTTGCCGAACCAGCCTTTCACTTTATTAAAGCCGTCTTTAAAGAATTTCCCTACTTTCTTAGCGGTCCTAGCAATTTTGTCTTTATTCTTAATGACTGTTGATACGCCCCAAAGTACTCCTCCAACAATAGCTACCCCAGCAGCTATCGGGGCTCCAACACCTGATGCTGATAAAACAACTGCACCCGACATTAATGTTTCTCCTAAACTAGCGAATCCATCTAGCTTATTGCCATTAGCAAAGTGCATAACTGTCTCGGCGCTAGAAATACCCGTGCTGATTACTGCCATCCAAGGTGCTGCCTTGCCGGCTATTCCTGTTCCCATATCAAAGGTTTTTGTTGCATTGGAGAGGATTGATCCCGTACTTGAAGCTGCAGTACTAAAGCTGCTTCCTGTTTGAGCTGCATTCCATGCTGCTTTAATATCTGTCCAGGAATTCACGAAGCCCCCAATATGCTTAGCATGCTCAACTCCAGACCAGACATCTAATCCAATATTCCCCACATCACTAATAAAGGATTCACCAGTAAAAGTCCGCTCTAACTGATTTTTTAATAAACCTAATGATAAACTCTTTTGATAATCCATTCCATACTTATCCCAATCAATATCAGTCAGCGTAAATTTGTCAATTCCTTCAACAGCCGGAACAACCATACTGTCAAGAACAAATTTAAAATTCTTATAATTCTCGTTATCTTCAAAGTCAAAACGAGGCGGATTGTCCGAACCATTCTCACCGGGGTTTGTTGTATTTGGATCATTTGAATTATTATCAGTATTATCATTAGGATGTTTTACATTACCAGGCAGGTCTATTGTTGGTGGATCAAACGGAGAAATAGGTTTTGGCTCTCCAGTATGGTTTCCAGGTCTGGTTGTAGGATCAAAAGTATTGTTGCCGGGAGAGTGTTGTCCAGGAGAAGTTTGACCGGGCGTAAAGGCACCTGGTTGGAAATCACCTGGGTTAAATTGACCCGGACTGAATTGACCTGGATTATACTGACCTGGGTTGAAAATTCCCGGACTAAATTGGCCAGGATTAAATTCACCAGGGTCAAATTGGCCAGGACTAAACTCCCCCGGGTTAAATTCGCCAGGTTTGAAGCTTCCTGGACTGAAAGAGTTAGGTGAAAAAGAACCAGGTGAAAAGGTACCAGGATTAAAATTTCCTTCAGCCAAGACTGCGGCAGGTAAAAAGCTCATTAACACAAAAAAGAAAGCGAAAAAGCCCGCACCGACCTTCCGAATCATTAATTTCGCTTTTTTATCAAGTATTCTACTCACGCCTTTCTAAAAAGATTCTTACCAGCTAATAATTTCAAAAAGGGATATAGTTGGACCTTCCCCTTTTTGTGAAATGTCATTATCACTTCCAAAGTTTATGCCGTTATGATGGACAGCCTCAAACTCGGATTTTGCCAAGACTTCAATACGATTGTGTTCATTAAGAAACCAGTCATATTCTGTTGGGGAATCCTTTCCGCCATTATCTCTAATTATTCTTTCTACAACTGAAGAAATTTTACTTTTTGCTGAACTTAAAGCCCCTGATATTTTATTACTAAGCTCTTCGTCATCGGGAATTTCTTGAATTAATACTTTATTTGCAGCTAGAAAGTCCACTTCATTATGGGATAGTTCCGAATTAGCATTTCCAATTGAAATTTTCACTATATTGAATTTGTCTATTAAGGGTTCCTTTATTATTTCAATAATATTTCCATCTGCATCTTTAACTTCTATAATTTTTACATGGCTATTAACAATAGGTATAACCTCTTTATATATAACACTCGTAGCAGCCAAGCTTGCTTGCTCGGCAGCAATATTAGCCTGACCCTTTTCCATGAAAACTAAGGCAATATTGAGGATTAGAATAAGGGCTATGCCAAAAATCATTATATAAAACATCGTAAAAAAGAGGCCGCTTCCCCGTTCATTATGAATAATCTTTCTCATTTAATCACCTTGCTGTGAACATTTAAGGATATGTTTTCAATCGCAGCATCCTTTCGCCATTGTTTTGGTATGAACACAAAACCATGGTCGAACTCAATTGTTGCTTTAAAATCATCCGAGGAGTGCGGCGGATCTATATAAAAATCTTTAAAAGTCATCATATCACTTGAACCAAGAATTTCCTTAGCCTTAATTTTTGCCTCGTCAATATCAGCTGTAATTGAATACACCTTGGCCGCCTCATTAACAGCAGACTGCGCCTTCATAAATGTGATTCCTGAAGCTACAACCTGCCAAAGAAGCAAGAAAAAGAAAAAATAATAAGGAAGGACCATTAGGAATTCAAGGGTCATTGAGCCTTTTTCTTCGCGCAGCATTTTTTTGTTCATTAACATTTAAACCCCTCCTTAATGCTGCTGAAACAATCACTCTATGTTTATATCAATAGCTTTGTAGAAATAAGCAATGTTTTATTTCTGCAAAGCTATCGATTATTTTGTATTGGCTTTATATTTCTTATTGATTTCTTCTTTCATTTTTTCAAAATTTTGATCAGCCAGATTTCTTAGGTCATCTGATAATTGATTTCCTAGTACTCTGCCATTTTCAGCCCTTTCACTTGTCTTATCCTCTAGTAACTGATACGCCTTCTTACTAATATGCTCCATTTCATATAACTCCCATAACGGAGCCCGAATATTAGTAAATTCACTGCCATGTGCATGACGCCATTCTATATTGAAATTGGGAATATCGTAGATCTTTTTATTCCATTTCTCATTTGAGGCACTTGTTATGGCCTTATCCTTCCATTCACTCCATTTGTCCGCAATCCTTTGAGCCTTTTCTAGCTCATTCTTTAATTCTTCCTGATTTCTAGCGTTGCTATAAATTCCTTTCGCCGCGGATGCCACTTCTTTTAATTGCTGCTGCCCCTTTGAATCAACATCAAAGCCGATTACGTTCACTATTGGCTGAATATCAGAATTCGCAAGCTTTTCAGCCTCTGAAACCGGGTCACCGCCACATGTCTCTATACCATCACTTACTAAGTAAATGATATTTGTATTGTTTTCACCTTTATATTGAATTAAATCATTTTTTGCCTCTTCAATTGCCTTTGCAAGGGGAGTCCAGCCTGCTGGCTTAATTGAACTTAATGAATGATTCAATTCTTTTGGATCATAGGTTTTAAGATCATATATTAGCTCATTGCTTTTACAAGAAAGCTCTTTATCTTGATTCGATCCACTGCCTTTATGTCCGTATACCCGAAGAGCGATGTTAGCCCCCTCTGGTAAAGACTCAGCAAATTCCCGAATAGATTCCTTTGCTATATCCATCATCATCTTTCCATTAATATAATTCCCCATACTTCCGCTCGCATCTAAAAGAATTTGAACATTTAGCTGATCTTTGAAATGGTATCTCTCATCCTCGATTTCTGGGCTTCCAAAGGATTCTATTGCGAGCTGTTCAATAATTTCAGTTGGATTTGGATAATCCTCATGAAATAGAACAATTGCCTTTCTCCAATACAGCTCTATTTCTTCTTCTGTCGGGTTGTCACCTATTTTCGGGTACTTCATAAACTCATGAATAATCTCTTCTTTTTGTTCCTGGGGCAAGTCCTTATATCTTTTTCCTGAATATGGTCCAGGAACCGCATTTGCAAGCTCTTCAATGGTTGTTGTAGGGGCCGGGACCTCTTCTAGTAAGGAAGAAACCGTTTGCACTGTTGAGTCCTTTTCCTTTTCCCCTTCTGTTTGTGAATCTGTTTTCTTCTTTATCTCCACTTGGTCAGTCTTACTAGCCGGTGTTTTTGCTTCCTGCTCGCTACATCCTGATAGGAAAAAAACTCCGAACAAGATAAGGACTGCGAATAATGGTTTCTTTCCCATAAGATATAACACTCCTAAACAAAATGAATATTTAATGGTAAGGGTTAATAATCCCTTACCACTAAATACTTGAAATAAAAATATATTATGACTTATCCTGCACTAGTCTTTATTTTGTTTATAATAGTATCAACTACATCCGTGATTCCGCCTCCATCACCGAAAGCATTGGCAAGAAATGCAGCAATCGTAACTACTACTGCTCCAACTGCAATCCACTCTAAAGTTTGTGCACCCTGTTCGTTATTTACTGTGTTTTTTAACCTTGAGAATACTTTAATTGCCATGTTCTTCAAGATTCCCACCTCCTTTCAATATATAAATTTGCCTTTCTATTCAAATAACTTAAATAGACTATCTTCACCTGTGAACATATTTAACAATAATAAGCCGCCAATTAAAAACATCGCTGTAGGCATAACGATAAAGGTTGTTATTAATGTTATTTTGGGTGAAGCTTTTGCTGCTATTTCTTTCACCTTTTCCTTCTTCATACTGCGCATTTCATTGGCTTGGATTTTAAATGTCGTTGCTACTGGAACTCCTAGTCTTGACCCTTGAATCAACGATTTTATTAAAGATTGAAAAGCTTCATTATCATTTCGTTCAAGCAGATGTCTATATGCTTGTTCCCTTGATACCCCGAGGTTAACTTCTTGGTTAAAGCGCGTGAACTCCTCTCCCACCGGTCCCTCAAAGTAAGGAACAATATCCCGCAAAGCCTGATCCAGCCCCACTCCAGCCTGTAAAGTAACACTGACAGTATCTAAAAAGTCAGGAAGGACAAATCCTAGCTCATCCTGTCTTGCCTTTGCTTTTCCTTTCAGCCATATAATTGTGCTAAAGTACCCCGCTAGCGGAAGCAAGATAATCAATAACTGTGATAGCGGAAATCGAATAATCATGAGCATAAATCCAACTACAAAGCCTACAAGCAGCATGAAAATTTTCAAACCCTGAAAACGTTCGACAGTCAATTTATACGGATAGCTTGCTTGCATTAACCATCTTTCTACTTCATGGGACTCACTAAAGAAATTTATTCTATTGCCCAATGAAGAAAAATCATCTGCATAGTGAAACATCTTTTCCAATGTCTTTTCTCGTCTGGACTTTTTCATTTTTAAACTAAAAGAATGATCGATAACTTGTTCCTCAATATGCTGTTTTAATTCTTGTTTTGCCACAGCATAATCAAAGAGAAACTTTAAACCTAGCGCTAATAAGAATAAACACATGACTACACAAATTAAAATAAACCCATCCATTCACTACACCCTTATATTCGTTACTTTTTTTACTAAAAAGAACGTTAAAAATGTCCCAAAGAGGAATAGCGCTAAAAGAATTAATCCAATTCCTGAAAACAATGGGTCAATAAATCCTTCGTTCATGCTATTCATCACTAATAGAAGAAAAACTGGCATAACAGGAATGATATAGGCGACAAATCTTTGTTCTGCTGTCATCGTTTTAATTTCCTGAAGCAGTAGCTTTCTCTCCTCAAGCGTATGCCCCATTTCATCAAGTACAGCATGGATATTCCCTCCTGCTTGTTTCTGGATAAGCAGGGATGCAATAAATAGTTGATATTCTCTGCTAGGAACCCTTTTTTGTAAATTTCTTAATGCACGGTTAAAATTAACACCAAGCTGTAATTCACCGTATAATCTTTGGAATTCCTCTCTTGCTGGTTCGTTTAATTCCTGGGCAGCTACACCTATTCCTTGCGTTAAGGTCATTCCGGACCTAGTAGAGTTGGCAAGTATCCGACATATTTCCGGAAGCTGACTATTCATTCTCTCTTGAAACTTGTTTTTTCGAATAAAGAATAAACTGCGCCTGATTACTTCCATAAGACCAATGGAGACGGCCATATTTATCGGGAATTTTATACCGAAAAAGTTGTTTAAAACAAAAGCAAGCGTGAATCCGCCAAGCAGAAGAATCCCGTAAAATTCTGATGGCATTAATTGAATGTTAGCCCTTTTTAACTGGAGTAATGTTTTTTCGCCAAATTTGGTTTTATCGAATTTATCCCCTAATACGAGCACAACGCTTTTTCTTTTATTCTGATTGCCGTACCACTTGCCAACTTTGATTCGCCATTCCTTCTTTGATGAACGATAACCTAAATAGTAATACACTCCCCAAATGCCAAAAAGAACAGCTAGACTATAAAGAATAGATATGGTCACGGGTACTCACCTCTTCATCTGCTTGAAAGATAGATTCATCAATATTTGCACCAAACACTCTTAATCTATCTAAACATTTTGGGATAATACCTGTTGGAGTAAAATAGCCTAATACCTTTCCATTTCCGTCAATTCCCGTCCGTTTAAATCTGAAAATCTCCTGAATCTCAGCTTCACCGTTTGGCTTTTTTACAATTTCAGAAATAGACATTAATTTCCGCTGACCATCAGGCAGGCGGGTTCCCTGAATAATTAGATCTAATGCACCGACAATGTACTCTCGAATAACCTTCGAGGGTAGATCCATACCAGCCATGATCACCATCCCCTCAACACGTTTTAGGGCATCGTGCGGGGAGTTTGCATGGACAGTCGTTAGCGAGCCCTCATGTCCTGTGTTCATAGCCTGAAGCATATCAAATGCTTCCGCCCCACGTACCTCCCCAACAATAATTCGGTCAGGTCTCATTCTCAGTGCATTTCGCACAAGCTGCCGAATCGAAATTTCCCCGCTTCCTTCAACGTTAGGTGGACGCGCTTCCATTCCTACTACATTCGGGCGGTCCAGCTTCAACTCAGCTGAGTCTTCTATGGTGATAACCCTTTCCCCATTCGGGATAGCCTGCGCTAATGCGTTAAGTAAGGTCGTTTTTCCACTACCTGTACCTCCGGAAATAAGAACGCTTAACTTAGCAAATACAGCCGCATTTAAAAATTCAGCCATTGCTGTATTTATCGAATCAAAATCTATTAAATCATTCATTTTATAGGGATCTGCTCTAAACTTTCGAATGGAAATAAGTGTGCCATTTAAACTAACTGGAGGGATAACAGCATTGACACGGCTTCCATCATGCAGCCTTGCATCTACCATTGGCGAGCTTTCGTCAATTCGTCTTCCTAATGGAGCGACAACTCGGTCAATAATATGCCTAACATGATTTTCATCACGAAATTGTAAATTCGTTAATTGCAATTGACCTTTCTTTTCGATATATACTTCTTTATGACCATTTATCAGGATCTCAGTAATCTCTTGATCCTGAAGAAGAGGCTCAAGCGGGCCAAATCCTACCGATTCATCAATTAAGCGAGTTAGGAGAGTTTCTTTATCCCGTCTTGAAATAATCACCTTTTCTTCTGTCATGAATTGGCTGATTAGTCTTTCAATAGCAAGGCGCATCTCTCCTTGAGTCATGCTTGTTAACTGCTCAAGGTTCGTTTCTCTTAACAGCCTTCCCTTATAATGTTCAATCAGTTCTTCAATATAAGGGCTATTATAAGTTGAATAGCTTACCTGGGTTTCTGATGCTTCTTCTGGTTGTTTTTTCTCTGAGCGGTTAAATAATGACATGATTCCCCCTCCTTCCTCACTTCATCATTTCAAAACATTTAAAACCCATTTGCGAATATCTTTAGCAACAGGAGTTAATCTCTTTTCTTTCGTTGCTTTTCTAAGCGGCTCCCCTTTATTAACAAACGACTGGATTCCTTTAATATCCCTTCTTACTTCAGCACCTACAGGAGAAGAAATAAAATTCTTTACATCAGACGGAGTAAGTTCATTCTCTCTTCCTTTTTGATTGACAACGATCTGCAAGCGCCCTTCCGCATCCATCCCTAGGCGATTAAATAATTCCTCTACATGTTTAAATACTTTAAAAGAAGGTGTATCCAAGTTCATTACATAAAAGATAGTATCCGCTTCTTCTAAGGCTACATATGTAGTGGCTGTCATATTGGAAGGCAAATCAACAATGACAAAATCATAGCTGCGTCGACATGCCCTTAATAATTTCGTAAAGAAGTCATCGTTTAGGCCTTCTGCAATTTCTGCATCCCTTGGACTCAATAATATTTCCAATTTGGAAAATGGCTCTTTCTCACTAACATTTCGAATGTGATTTTCATTTAATTCGTTTATAACTGGCTTTAGATCCGCTAGCGAACGGTTACTCTCAATACCAAGGAAGGTTTCTGCCCCTCCAAATTGCAGGTTCATATCAATAAATATGACCTGTGCCGTTGATTCTAATTTGATTGTTTGAGCAAATGTGCTTGATAGCAGCGTAGCCCCACTGCCTCCCTTTCCGCTGTAAAAGGAATAAATTTGCCCTCTTCCCCGACGCAAACCTTGGTTTGTCAATGTGTTTAACGTGTTCTTTTTGTTTTGCTCCTTTGAAACCAGAAGAATCCTTTCAATTCTGTCACTAAACTGTGTTAGCTCATCCGGGAGTACGAAGAAATCATTTGCCCCTGCCCTTGAAGCATCGCGGAATAATAGAAAGTCCTGCTGCTTAGCTATAAACACGATAATGATATCCGGATATTCACTGTGAATATATTGGACTATCTCTATACCTGATTCATCATCAGGATTCACAAGAAGTACAACATCTGGAGAAATTCGATCAATCTCTTTTTTTACTTCAAATGGTGTGACCTTCTGAAAATTAGGATACAACTGTAACGCTTGCTGTGTGATCTGTTCGCTTATTTGTTTATCATCACTAACAAGCAAAATATTGCTTCCTGTACCCATGAATATTACCTCCGAAAATGAAATTCATTCAAAAAACATTCTTAATTTATCCCTGTCCAGGCGGCTTTTGTTCTGCTGGCTTTTCACCCTGTTTTTCAGCTGGATTCTCTTCAGCAGGCTTAGAATCTTGTTTTTCCTCCGCTTTCTTTTCTACAGGTTTCTCTTCTATTTTTTCAGCAGGTTTTTCTTCCGCTTTTTCCGGCTTTTCGATTGGATTTGTTTTTCCTACATTAGCCTTTAAAACTCTTATACTATCTGCATAATGCTGCATGTGAATTAATTTAGGAGCTTGTTCCTTAGAAACCTCCAAGGCAACCCCTCTTAAATTGCCTTCCGATTTCGCTACCATTGAAACCGGAACATCTGTCATAAAAATTTCCGTTTTTGGCTTTCCTTCAAATTGCTGAGAGACAATAATGTCAACTCGATCTAACGCCTCTAAGTCTTGATCAAATGAAATTTTTTCATTTGCAAAGAAGGAAATAAGGCGGTTATTCTCATTTGCAACTTCCGATATTGGCTTTAACAGATTTTTTGTAATCATGTCTCCCTTTGATAATGGAACAACCGAAACTCGATTCGTAATATCTGCTGGATCTGTAACATGTGAAGGAGTAACAAACTTATTGGGTAAATCAATTGTCTCCACTTGTTTAGGTGTAATAATGGCTCTTGATGCGATATTGTCACTTGCTACATATATCTTTGTCATTCCACCAAGGTCTTCATTAAGCTCTTGGACTTTCTTTAGCAGCATATATCCTGCAACGAGCGCAAGAATTAACGAGATGGAAATAAATATAATGGCCCTTCTCTTTGACTCTAACATTCTTCGATTCTCTCCCAATGTAGGTTTTTTATCTGGACGAATACATTTTCTTTTTTGTTATTTAATTTCTAGCATGGGCTCAAATTCCCGTCAAACCCGCATATCGCTACATGAAAATCTATCTATGAATTTAATCCCTGTAATATCTCAATCCCAAGATGATTTTTAGTACAAATGGATCATATGTATCTAGGCAGAGAAAATTATGTTTCAGTTTTTTTATTGAAATGTCTTGTAGTTTTTTTACAAATATTACATTTTATAGACCTTTAATCCTGTTTTTCTTAGTTTTTATTATTTTGTGTTACATTGCCTTTTAGGCACTTAATCATTCTAAGAACTTTCCCTTCTGGAAAAATAAGTGTAATATTGCACTTAACTTCTAAAATTGCTCCAATCGAGCGTTTTATATCTCAGCAAAAAGTCGGTATAGTCCGGATCCTTTTTAGAAAATATGAAAGAGGTACTATTCTTTTAGTCAATATTCAGTTTTTAATAGCTCCGTAATAATCCTGAACAGCTTTTCTCACTTTGCTTCATCTTTCACCATTCCTAACAGCGCTGTATCATTGACCATTAAAATCCAATTTATTGAAATTAATTGTTCGTTATATATTTAGTAACATCTGTTCACAATTTGGTCAAATACTCCCATGTTTTTTGTCGAATATTGTCTGTTATATTACTCCTGTAAATATCTTGAAATGAGAATGTTTTTTAGGAATAATGAATCAGACAGAAGTAGTCCATTTATCATTTTTCAATTGAGTAATAAAAATATAACTAAAATTTCCGTAAATCTTATATGTCAAAAATTACAATTCATAGGGCTTATTTATTATTTTTTGGTTTTTAAATAAAAATTAATATTGTCGAATAATGAAAGCGGTTTTGTGAAAACTAGTAAAACCGTCCTAAAAAAGTAGACTTGAAAAATGCAAAAAACTGTTGTCATCTCTGACAGCAGTTTTTTGCATTTTTGTTTATCATTATTCAGTATCTTTTTCGCTTCCATCGCAGTAAGAGGTGACGACGGCTGCCATCGCTTTCGCACAAATGATCAGGCTTTTTTCATTAATATTAAATTTAGGATGATGATGTGGATAGGCCTCACTTGACTCAGGCGTCGCACCTACATAAAAGAAGCATCCTGGCACTTTTTCAAGATAGTAAGCAAAGTCTTCAGAAGGCGGCTGCGGCGGTGTTTCCAAAACAGCCTCAACTTCGGGGATGGATGCTTGTTCCAGAGCTTGATGTACATGTTCGGTTACTTCAGGGTCATTATAAAGAACAGGGTAATCATTTTTATATTCAAGAATAGACTTTACTCCGTATGAAGCTTCTAGTCCTTCTGCAAAAGCATTTACACCTTTTTCGATGATATCACGCGTCTCAGAAGACATGGACCGGACATCTCCTTCAATGGTTACGGCATCTTTAATGACATTAAATGTCCCTTTTCCATCGAAATTACCAATCGTAACCGAAGCTGTATCAAATGGGTTGATTCGGCGGCTAACGATTGTTTGTACATTCATGACGAATGAACTTGCTGCCACAATAGCATCATTTGCCAGGTGAGGAGACGACCCATGTCCGCCTTTCCCTTGAACAACTAATTTAAAATAGGATCGGCCAGTTTGTGTATTCCCGCTTCTGTAATAAATATGACCTGTTTTCATTGTAGACATGACATGGATCCCAATGATTGCATCTACACCATCAAGAACCCCCGCTTTAATCATGCCGATTGCGCCGCCAGGAGGAGCTTCTTCTGCTGGCTGATGGATGACTCGAATCGTTCCCTTTAAATGATCTTTAAACTCAGCTAATGTCTCAGCTAATACCAACATATAGGCTGTATGACCATCATGGCCACAAGCATGCATGACTCCTTCGTTTTTCGATGCAAAAGGAAGCCCCGTTTCTTCCTTGATTGGCAAGGCGTCAAAATCAGCACGAATGGCAATCGTTTTTCCCGGCTTGGAACCTTTAATGGTTACAACGATTCCACGCTGTCCTCCGAAATTGGTCTCTACCGAATCCACTGGTACTTCTTTATAAAAATCAGCTATATATTTAGCTGTTTGTTCTTCTTCGAAAGAAAGCTCCGGATGTTCATGAAGATAGCGGCGAATATCAATAATCCGCTCATTTTTATCATCTAGCTTTTTCATTATTTCGTTCAGCAACATCTGTCTATTCTCCTTTTATTTAGTGACTAGGCTCTGGTTCTGGTTGACCAGGAGTTGGTATTTTTAGTTTTTTTGACGCTTTTTCATTCCCTGTTTTTCCAGCATCCCAAGGAACCATGAATAGAATAGAAAGAATAGAAAGAACTCCGAAAATAACGTTTACGATAATCCCCGCTGTTGCAGCCATTTCCAAGCTTGAAGCGACGGAAATCGCACCATATACAGTAGCTGAAATCGCAACGCCGAACGCCCCGCCAAGTGAACTTGCCATTTTATAAACGCCTGCTGCCTCTCCAACTTTGTTTGAAGGCGCGTTCGATACAGATGTGTCTGTTGATGGTGTGGCATACATTCCCAGCCCAAGTCCGAATAATACAAATCCGCTGAAAACGACCACTGTGTAGGCTAGATCAGACAAGAAGGTCAACCCCATCATGGCTACACCGATAGTCGTGATAAGGGCTCCCCAAACCATTGGTTTTTTTGCGCCTATTTTTTGCAAAATTTTCTCGCCGACACGAATCATTGCTAAGACAACGACTAAATATCCAAGAGAGAGCATGCCTGATTGAAGGGCACTAAAGCCTCTGCCTACTTGAACATAAGTATTTGCCACAACAAGTGTTCCAGCAATTGCGTTTAATAGAAAATTGGAAATCGTTGCACCTGAATATGGTTTGTTTTTAAAAATAGAAAAGTCAATGAGAGCGATATCTTTCCCTTTTTCAATTTTGATAAAAACAATGGCTCCGATAATGGTTACAACGGCAAGAGCGATCGTAATGAAACTTGTCCAGCCTAAATCTGAACCGTAGGTGATAAATATGTTTAATGCAACCATGGTGACAATAAATACGATTAATCCAGTGTAATCGAATTTAAATGCACCTTTTGATTCACCTTTACTTTCTGGAGTACCTTTAATCAGCCACATCCCGAGTAAAGAGAAAATGATTGAAAAAACGAAAATCCATCTCCACCCCAGATAAGTTGCAATGGCACCACCTGCGAAAGAAGCCACTCCTGAGCCGCCCCAAGATCCGATGGACCAGTAACTTAGAGCACGCTGCCGATCTGCACCTTCAAAATAAGCTTTCACAAGAGCAATTGTTGCAGGCATTATACAAGCTGCTGACAGTCCTTGAATAACTCGCCCGATGATCAGTAAAAGTGATCCTTGTGTGAAAACGATGCAAAGGGAGCCGATCACACTTAGGCTTAACCCGATATATGTCATTTTTTTTCGCCCAATTTTATCTGCCAGCCCGCCGGCCGCCACAATAAACAAACCCGAGAATAAAGCACTTAAACTGATGGCGATGTTTAATGTGCCAAGTGAAATGCCTAAATCCTTCTGAACAGCCGGAACTACGTTAACCATTGACTGAGCAAATAGCCAAAACGTGATGACCCCAAACACAATTCCAATGATCAATTTATTTGTACCTTTATAACTAGCTGCTTCCATTGTTTTTCCTCCTAATTAGGATCATAAAGTGCTTATAAAATTTAGTTCACGTTTAATATTTGAGATTTACTGCAAAATTATCATAAAATATCTTAAAATAAAAAATCACACTGCTTTAAACTTTGCAGTGTGATTTTTATCTTATTCCCCTACTATTTTTGCTTCTTTCAACATCTCGTCAGTTAATGTAATTCCTTGAAGCTCAGCTGCCTTTTTATTAATGACTAGCTCTAAGTTTTCAGGGAAGCCAACTGGGATCTCACTTGGCTTTTTACCGTTTAAAATGTCTAATGCCATTTTTCCAGTAGAATAGCCAAGGTCATGATAGTCAAGCCCGTATGAAGCAAATGCTCCACGCTTTACGGAATCGCCTTCTCCTACAAACATTGGAATTTTCTTCTCATTTGCTACTGTGATAACAGATTCAAGAGCCGATACGACTGTGTTGTCCTTTGGAATATAGAATACGTCTGCTCTTCCGACTAAAGATTCAGCAGCTTGCTTCACTTCAGAGCTTGTAGATACGGATGTTTCCACAGCTTCTAGTCCTATTTCTGCAATAACCTTTTTCGCATTCTCAACGTTTACCACAGAGTTTGGCTCACCTGAGTTGTAGATAATTCCAACCTTTTTCGCATCAGGGATGAATTTTTTAATAGCGTTAATTGTATTTTTGATGGCGTCCGGATGTGTATCTGATGTACCTGATACATTTCCGCCTGGCTTTTCAAAGCTTTCGACTAGTTTCGCGCCAACTGGATCTGTAATCGCTGTAAAGAGAATCGGGATCTCTTTAGTAGATTGTACAACTGCTTGAGCACTAGCAGTGGCAATAGCTAGAATAACATCGTTTTGATCTGCCACAAGGTTTTGTGCAATTGACATATTATTATTCATATCACCTTGAGCATTCTGATAATCAAGCTTTAAATTTTTTCCTTCTTCATATCCTGCATCCTTTAATGCAGCTACAAAACCTTCCCGTGCTGCATCTAAAGACGGGTGTTCTACTAGCTGAATAATTCCAACTTTAACCGTTTTCTCTGCCTCTTTACTTCCGCCGCCATCCGAGCTGCTGCTATTGCTATCGCTACTGCTGCTACTGCTTCCCCCGCTGCTGTTGGAACCACAAGCCGCAAGTATGAGCAACATCCCGCATAATAGGGTCATCCAAATTTTTCTCATGGTATTACGCTCCTCTACTCTACTAGTTTTTTCTCTACTTGAAATCAAGTAATAAATTGTTAATATTTCGATAATACCATGTCTATCTACTTATAAACAACAGAAAATTGAAAAAATCTTTTGGGCTTTAAAGGGATAAAAAATCGAGTAATAAAAAAACACCTCTGCTTTAACAAAGATGTTAGTTCAGGTTATTTTAGCCAATGATCGGGAAACCTTAAGGAAGATGGTAGTTTGGTGTGCCTATCACCATTTGCCGAGTTCACCTGTGCTTGAGTGAGAAAGAGGCTGCCTGTCACATTAGCACCGCTTAAATCAACAGCTCTTAAGTCGGCACCAATAAAATCGGTCCATCTTAAATCTGCTTGTCGGAGGTCAGCGGCTATGAGCAAAGCCCCCCGTAAATTAGATCCTCTCAGGTCGGCACCTTTTAGCTTTGCACCGATAAGATCTTTTCCTTTGGTGCATTTATTTTGCTTTGGATTTTTAGGAGCTTTTGCACGAACGAGTTCACTTGTACGCAGAAGCAGCTCGTTAATGCGTCCACGTAGAGCTGGTACATCTAAGTCTAAAATTGACTGCGAATCTAAATAGGTAAGGTTTTCTGTTTTTTTAATGGCTGTTTGTAATTCATCATAGATGGATCTTGTTTCTTCCAAACCAATTGCTTCATATAAGTAATATAGCATTTCGTGAAGCTGCTGCATGATCGGAAATACGTCAAACATTTCTTTAGCTAAAGTTTGGCTGCCCCGCCAATCATTTCCGCCAAATGTCACCTGTGAAACTTTTTGCCCAGCACCAAAACATTCATAAACCGTACAGCCTCGAAACCCGTTTTCTCTTAGATTGCTATGAATGCTGCATCGATAATCTGATTGCAGATTGGGACAAGGAGTACCCCCATCTTTATTATGTGCGAAATCTGCACACTTTGCATAGGGCAAAGCCACACAACATAAGGCAAAACAATTTTCACAGTCTGCTTTTAAGCTATTGTCATTCTTAATTAGATTAGACAAGGCTTACACTTCCTTAGAAATGATTAATATCCCCGAGATTGTCTTTAAAATATTCATATTATGTTTAAGAGTTTTCTACGAATGATAGATTATCACTTTTCTTATTTATTTTTTTATATTATAGATTTTAACCCAATTATCTACTAAAGTTCTCTATAAATGCTTGGATTTCCTGTTTATTTGTCAACATGATTACCTTTTTAGAACTATCGGCTTGATATGCCTAAGAATTTCATGCAGGTATGAGAATTCATAGGCGGAGAATTTCCGGCTAATGTATTTGGAAAGGCTTAAAAGGTCAATATAAGCGGAGAAATTCCGATAAACTGCTCTAAAAAGGACAAAATACATAGATTTGGATAAGATAGACGGAAATCCTCCCCTTATTTTTAGGGAAAAATGAGTATTTCTAAAAATAGCCGGAATTTATCCGTTTATTTTCAAACACGGTAAACTCAACATAATTACAGAACCAATAATCCCTTTCGAGTAAGCATTTTTTTAAAAATAAGGACAAAAATTGGTTGCGGACAAGCGTGCAACCTATAGGTGGCAAGATTAAAAGTGAAATCATCCCCTGCATAATAAATGCCATTTACACTTAAGAGACTTATGTCCTTGAAGTTATGTTACTTTAAAAGCAAAGCCCTAAACAAAAGCACAAAAATCAAATTCTCCTGAATCACGCTGAATAGGTGAGTCCTGTATGAATTTGTTTCCATTTTCATCTTCTAAATCGATCCCGAAAAAAAACTGATTAGTTGGAAAAACAACAATATCTGGCTCTGATTCGGCAAAAACGTTTACTGTAGCCGCTCCATTAATAATTGTCCCAACAGCATTCCCCTTTACGATGGAATTTAAGGTAGCAAAATTTCCTTCTCCCAAAAATTCACATGAAGGCAAATTAACTGACTGTGAGGTAAAGGAAAAGTCGAAATCTGCATTTACATTATCTGCATATAAAACTTTTACAAAGTCGTTTCTTTGATGGCAGCTTGGGCAAACACTTAAATCCACAGTCAAAGTTCCCGAATGAGCTATTCCATTTATAAGATAGTTTACAGGACTTGCATTCGAAGTTGCAGTTACACCACAACCGCACAAAATTCCCATTTAAACACCTTCCTTTATAAAATAATCGCTCCATACAGTAAGGTCATTCAACTTTTAATCTTGTCCATTAATCAATGTATTCTGAACAAAAAAGTTCGTATAGATTGATGTAATGAATATACTTTCCCTTTGATTTAACCAATCAATTCTAAAAAGTTTTTTCCAAGTATATATTCCTTTTGGTTATCAGGAATTTGAAGCAAATCAATCCAACTTTTCTTTGCCGAATAGTCATATTCATTAAATTTTTCCATTCCATATGGTCCATCGCAACCATAAAGAACTTTACGATATCCTAAAGTTTCCACCGCCTTCTTTACAATAGCAGGATTAAGATAATCACTTGATGTGTCAACAAATACATTTGGTTGATCCTTAATGTATTTCCATAGCTTTTTCCAAAATGGAAGACCTGCATGAGCATAAATTAATTTAAGTTTAGGATAATTTTCAGGTAAATATTTATAGGATTCTGGTTCTGAAGATAGATGGATAATCATCGGGATGCCTTTTGATTCACACATAGCCGCAACTGGGTCAAGTGCCTTAATACTATATTCATGCATGAATGGATGAGCTTTCACCCCAATAAAGCCAGGTTTATTAAGATATAATTCTACTTCTTCTACTGATTCAGGAAGGGTTGGATTGACTGCTGCCCAGCCTAGAAACCGATCTGGAAATCTATCAATTGCAGCAGCAACAATATCATTGCTCGGCTTGGTAAAAATCTTGTATGAATTGCCGTAGAGTTTCAAATAGCCACCTTTTACTAGACCATCATAAACTTTGAGCCCAATTTGAGTTGCATTTAGTATTAAATAACGGGATAGGTATTGTAAAGCTCGTTGAAAACCGCTATCCAATTCAAACATTGTTTCGTTCATAGGAGCAATTAGTGCTGTTTTAGTTACACCGTTTTTATCCATACCTTCTATCATTCTCTCTAAAGTCAGCATTGTTTCATCCACATGAAAATGGCAATCAACAATCATTTTAATCCTCCATTTCAACATAGAATCTTATATATCAAGTTGTGTCCATAAGATTACCCGCTTTTATAAGTTAAAATTTATGATATATTCCGCTTGATTATACTTACCTAATTTGCTATTATAACTGACGAACGTTCGTTAAATTCGAGGTGATTCTTTTGAAAAGCATTGAAATTAAAGAGGCGGCTTTAAAATATTTCACCATTCATGGTTATGAAGGAGCCTCGCTTTCCCAAATAGCTGAAGAAGTTGGGATGAGAAAGCAGTCCATTTACGCCCATTTTAAAGGGAAGGATGATCTTTTTCTGCAAGTATTATGGGATGCGAAAGAGACTGAGCTATCTTCAAAACTCCAATATTTCAGTAAAATTGATTCACAAAAGCCTGAAAAGGATTTATACGGATTTCTAAAATTGGTTATCGATCTTTTTCAAAAAAATGAGCATTTAAAGTTTTGGCTGCGTATGTCTTTTTTTCCGCCGGCACACCTTGCACAAGCAATTGAAAAGGAAGTCATCGATCTCGAGGATAAGGTTCAAGGGGTACTAGAAGATAAATTCCAGGATTGGATCGATACCGGAGTCATTGCCTGGAATGCTGCAAAAACACCGACCTTCGCCTTCTTAGGAGTAGTCGATTCAATCATGCTGGAACTCGTATACGGCAATGATGAGAAACGGCTAAAGGATAAATTAGAAGCATCATGGTCCGTGTTTTGGAGGGGTATTTCACATCAGTGATTCGTGAAGAAAAAGGTGAGGTTACATGACGAAAACAATTAAAGAACAAAAATCGGTATTAATTATTCTTTTAAGCAATATATTCATTGCATTTTTAGGAATTGGTCTCATTATTCCCGTTATGCCGTCTTTTATGAATATCATGCATTTATCTGGAAAGACGATGGGGTATCTTGTTGCCGTATTTGCTGTGGCACAACTGCTTATGTCGCCACTTGCGGGACGATGGGTTGATCGATATGGAAGAAAGAAAATCATTATCATCGGCTTATTCCTTTTTGGCATTTCGGAACTTATCTTTGGTTTAGGAACGCATGTATCAGTACTTTATTTGTCAAGGGCTCTAGGGGGAATTAGTGCGGCCTTTATTATGCCAGGTGTTACTGCGTATGTAGCGGATATTACGTCCGTTAGGGAACGGCCGAAAGCGATGGGATATCTTTCTGCTGCTATAAGTACTGGTTTTATTATAGGACCTGGGATTGGCGGCTTTATTGCAGAGTATGGGATACGCGTCCCCTTCTACTTTGCGGCAGCTATTGCCTTTTTAGCATGCATTTTATCGATATTTATTTTAAAAGAACCGCTGACAAAGGAACAGCTTGCTGAAATCTCTGCCAAAACAAATCAAACAAACTTTTTTGGCGATTTAAAAAGATCAATTAGCCCACTATACTTTATTGCCTTTATGATTGTGTTCGTACTCGCATTCGGTTTGTCGGCATATGAAACTGTTTTTAGCCTTTTTTCTGATCATAAATTTGGCTTTACCCCGAAGGATATTGCCATCATTATTACAGTAAGCTCCATTTTCGGCGTTATTGTGCAAGTATTTTTGTTTGGTAGAATGGTAGATAAACTCGGTGAGAAGAAGCTAATCCAATTATGTTTAGTAGTTGGTGCAATTTTAGCAGTGGTTTCCACGCTAGTTTCTAGCTTTTTGGCAATGCTGGTAGTAACTAGCTTTATTTTCCTAGCATTTGACCTGCTTCGCCCGGCATTGACGACATTTTTATCAAAGGCTGCCGGGAAAGAGCAAGGGTTTGTTGCCGGAATGAATTCTACCTATACGAGCTTAGGAAATATCGTTGGACCAGCAATGGGCGGAGTACTTTTTGACGTAAACATCCATTATCCTTATTTGTTTGCCGCTGTCATCATGGTCATTGGCTTCGGAATTACAGTCATGTGGAAAGAAAATCAATTGGCAGAAAGCCTAGCGAAATAAGAACGGGGCCAAGGCGCCCCCTGGATTGAAAAAAGGCTTCCCCTAAGTTTCTTAACTCCTGGAAAACCTCTTATTTTTATATTCTTTTGATTTATTTTCTTTTGCACTAGCATTATAATGTTTAAGTTTTGAAAATGGTTTTTTCTTCTTTATGTACCTTTCATTAAGGACAATCACTTTTCCATTCTCAGCAGTGTATTTTCGATAAACTAATTTATATTTTTCAAATGCAAGGTGCCCCAGAATATAAATGGGTATGATCATGAATAGGAGAATGACTACCTGGACCATCCAATTGAATCCATTCCCACTGATATAAATAGTCATGACAGCATTTACTACAAAAGCAGCCATTAAGATAATAATCACATTACATAAATGAAAAGCGAACTCATCTTTTTCTTCCCCAAACATCCGCTCTAGTTCAGACTTAATATAAAGTGTAGCAAATACTGAAATTACAATGGCAATAAGGGTAACAAAATATGTAAGAACAGTGGACATTTTTTTCCGATCCCCTCACATTCATAAATCCCCTAATATGGATATCACCATTGTAACATAAGAAATGAAAAAAGAAGGTTTGTAAACAATGGTTTTGCTTTTAATACCCAGGGATTATTGAACAAACATAATAAAGCGTCATAATAGGATAGAAAATAGCCTTCCATTATAATGATGATAAGATGCAAATCATTCTGCAAGAAAGTAGGACAATATATGCTTTTTAATGTCATTGCAATCCTCGTTATTGTGATGGACCAGGTTTCTAAATATTTAATTCGTACTTACATTGACATAAATGTTAGATTTTCATTGTGGGGAATACCACTCACACATATCGAAAATAGCGGGATGGCAGGAGGTTTATTTCAAGGCTATGCACGGCTCTTCGGAGTTGTCGCTGTGTTGTTCGTGATAGGTGTTTTATATTTTCGCAGAACGGGAGAAATGAAGGGCGCCCTCATCGATAGTAGTTTTGGATTTCTAGTCGGTGGAGCAATAGGAAACGGCATTGATAGGTTCTTGTTTGGGCAAGTGACAGATTTTATCATTCGCTCTGGTGGAATTCTTAACTTAGCCGACCATGCAATTGAGATAGGAGTGTTGCTGCTCATTATTTATGGAGTCGTTAGCTGGTTGAAAAAAAAGCAGTAGATTTTCTTGAAAAAATTGAAATGGGTTCCTGACCCCAGATACATCAAGCAATACCGTATTTGGGGTCAGAATCTTTTCAATCGCCCTTCACTTTACTTGAGCAATTCCCGTGCCAATAATCGATAAACATCCAGGCGTTTCTCTTGTGAATGAGGAATGCTGCAAATCATCGCCTCATAATACATCCTTCCTATCCACATATCGACTTTTTATCAGTCAGTATATTTAAAATCATAATTTGTCGATATTTCCCCGGAAATTTGTTGAAATTTGAAAAATAGTGTTTTATTAAATTGAATCGGGTCGAGGGGCATGTCATATCGCATATCAGAATTACAAAAAGCGACTCTGGGTACATATTTCAAAGTATATCGCCCAGCGATACGGCACAAAAAAAGAGCTTTTACATACTTCTTAAGGAGTCTAACTGTTCCCTTATTTTCGGAATATGGAGAAAAGCCCTCCCCATTTTTCTTTAGGTTTTTGTATCGCTTCTTCTAAACGTTTATTAAAATCACTTTGTGAACTCCATTCTCTTTTTTGTTCGTCCCTCATATTTTGTATTTCTTTTTGTAAAAGTTCACTTTTTTGTTTTTCTTGTTGCAGCAATGTTTCGTAATGGATATTTTGTTGTTCAGTTAATTTTTCAATTTTAGCATTCGTTTTTTGAGCTGAATTTCCAATACTAGAACTTATAGCATGATGATCTTGCTGGAGTCTGGAAACCTTTGTTTTAAGCTCTGACATATCGTTTGTCAGTTGGACGTTCATTTCACGTGTGGCTGCGAGTTCATTGGCTAATACCATTAAGACCTCTTTTAATTGATTGGGGTCATGAGGCAAATTTTCATATGTATCGATTACCGCTATCTCGGCTTCATTGGATTCTTCTAATCTCTCTTTTTGTTGATTCACAAGATCTTTAGCTGTATCGTCCAGGGGCTTGTCTGTATCGCGCAACGCTATAAGTGCTTCGATGTCAGATTGAACAAAGATTCGTCGATCGCCATCTTTCAAAAACTCATATCCATTCCGCTCTAAGATTTGGCCATATTTTCGGACAGTGGGAGTTGCAATCCCTACTTCTTCTGCCACTTCCTTAGAAGAGTAGGCTCGTTCATTCGGTTGTATATCACGTCGCATATCGGACCTCCTATACTATTAAATATGAAGGTTTTAAGTTATATTTGCAACTTATATCGCCCAGCGATACGAGCCAAAAACGCTCCTTCTTCAATTGATTGAAATAATAATTTGATTTTAATACTCTAAATCATTCATATCATTAACAAAGTCTCCCCCACAAACTTCATTAACATATTTATTCTTTATTGGAGTTTTGGTCTTTTCTTGTTTTAAAAACTATTCATAGTGCGTGTTTTCTTTAGCTACGACACCAAACGGGCGTTATGAACCTTTCATAGTGCGCGTTTTCTTTAGCTGCCACACCAAACGAGCGTTATGAACCTTTCATAGTGCGCGTTTTCTTTAGCTGCCACACCAAACGAGTGTTATGAACCTTTCATAGTACGCGTTTTCTTTAGCTACCACACCAAACGAGCGTTATGAAACATTCATAGTACGCGTTTTCTTTAGCTGCCACCCCAAACGAGCGTTATGAACCTTTCATAGTGCGTGTTTTCTTTAGCTGCCGCCCCAAACGAGTGTTATGAACCTTTCATAGTGCGTGTTTTCTTTAGCTACCACCTCAAACGAGCGTTATGAACCATTCATAGTCCGTGTTTTCTTTAGCTACAGCCCAAAACGAGCGTTATGAACCTTTCATTTTTGAATTAGACCCTAGGACCAACAGAAAAGGAGTTTGTACTCCGGAATATCCCAGAGTACAAACTCCTTTTGACGTTTATGTGGTGGGGAAACTGCCTAGAAAATCTTCTATCTCTTCCCTTTATCATAAATCTCACCCAATGCTCTCGGTGCGCGATTAGATTTCGAGAAAAAGATTAATAACAACAACGTTAAAACGTACGGTAAAATCATGAATAAATCGGTGAAGCTGCTTGGCAATGCCATGGATTGAGCAATATATGCTCCCCCAGATTTTGCAAAGCCAAATAATAGACAAGCGGCTAAAGTAGGGAGAATCCTCCAATTGCCAAAAATTAATGCGGCAATGGCTAAGAATCCATATCCCATATAAATATTTGAAGAAAAGTTAGCTGAAATGGAATAGGCAAAACACATGCCGCCTAGGCCTGATAATAGACCCGATATGAGAACTGCGGAAAACCTAATTTTTGATACGTTTACACCTGCTGCATCAACCGATTGAGGGTTTTCCCCGCTTGCTCTTAAACGCATGCCAAATTTTGTTTTATATAAAAGATACCAAGCAAAAATGGCAATCACGACGATGATCACTTCAAACGGATACACATTCGTAAAGACCGCACCAATCACTGGGATATTGGCTAAGCCTTCAATCGTAAACCGCTGCGATACACCTAATCGAAACTTGTCCGAAGCAGCCCCAAATACAAGTGCATTTATTTGTGTTGTTAAGAAAGTTGTTAGTGCTAACGCCAAAATATTAATTACGACACCACTGATTACTTGATTGGCTTTAAACTTAATACATAGCACAGCATGAATAATAGAAAAAGTCATCCCGCCAATCATCGCAAATAGTAACGCCACGTAGAATAGATCTTGAATATCTCTGCCAGAAGCATTCGCGATTAAAACAGCTGACAGTGCCCCGATGAATGCCCCAAAACCTTGGAAGCCCTCAAGCGCTAAATTAATAATACCGCTCTTTTCACTATAAATTCCGCCTATTGCCAATATAAAAAGAGGCAGAGCAAAGGATAATCCATCAATAATTATTGTATCCATTATGATTCACGCTCCTTTCGATCCACTTCTTTTTCCTTCAGGCGTTTGACTTTAAATTTCATGTATTCTCCACATGCACTAATCAATAGGATTAACCCGATGATAACAGAAGCAATTTCTTGTCTAATTCCAGACTGTGAACTCATATACGTGCTTCCTTGATCGATAATCGATACTAAAAATGATGAAAAAATTACTCCAATTGGATGGGAGTTTCCGAGCAGTGATACAGCAATGGAATCAAAACCGAGACTCGATAATACTTTTGGCTGGATGGAAGAAAAATAACCTAAATAATAAGTGACACCTGCAAGACCTGCCAAGCCTCCTGATATAACCATGGCTAAAACTGTATTTCTTCCAACATTAATTCCTGAATATTTTGCTGCATTTCGGTTGGAACCTACCGCTTTAAGTTCAAAACCAACCACTGTTTTGTCCATGACAAACTTTACTAAAATAGCGGTAATGATGGCTAAAACAAAGCCTAATGGAATATCCATTTTCAAGTTGGCCATTTCAACATTTACTAAAGTTAATCTTGCTGCTTCTGAAATATATTTGGATTGCCTTGAAACAGGATCAATATAATACATCTGAATAAAAAAGCTTATGACATATTGAGCAATATAATTTAACATAATCGTAGATACGACTTCATTAATGTTAAATCTATATTTTAGCCATCCTACTAATCCGCCAATTAACCCTCCGGCAATAAATCCGATGATTAAAACTAGCGGCTTTGCGATTATGGCATCTAAACCACTGTAACCAACAATAATCGTCGCCAAAAAACCAGAGACGAGCATTTGACCGGAAACCCCAATATTAAATAGACCCGCTTTAAATGCAACAGCAACTGCAAGGCTTGCAAACACAAGTGGGGTCATGGCATTTAGCAAAATCAAAAAGTCTGTTAACATGCTCTTATAGCCAGCATAAAAAGGCTTAGGGAAGATTCCTGCCCCTTGGAATAAATTATAGAATGCCTGTAAGGGGTTTTTTCCAATTAATAGGATGACAATAGCAGCAGCGATAAAGCTTATGATAATGGATACTAACGGAATGGTGAATGGCTGCCATTTCTCATTACTTATTGGTCGAATAAGACTGTAACTTAAGGTTTTTTTCTTTTTACTCATGCTTTGCCCCCATCATATATTCACCGACTTCATTCGTTGTTAATGATTCACTGCTAGCAATTTTTTGAAGTTGGCCATTATATATCACTCCAATGGTATCCGCTACATTCATAATTTCATCTAACTCTAATGAAATAAGTAAGATCGCTTTTCCTTTTTCCCGTTCTTGAATCATCATTTTATGAATATTTTCGATCGCCCCAATATCTACTCCCCGTGTTGGCTGAACGAATATCATAAGCGGTGATTGCAACTCGATTTCACGAGCAATAATGGCCTTTTGCTGATTACCGCCACTCATCGAACGAACTTGCGTCTTATTGCCTTGTCCACTTCTAATATCATATTTATCAATCAACTGACTGCCGAATTGCTCAAATTCCTCTTTATTTAAGATTCCCTTGCTTGAAAAGGGCTCCCTATAGTATTGCTTTAATGCTAAATTCGTTGATAAATCAAAATCCAAAAATAGCCCAAAGATTTGTCTATCTTCTGGTATATAAGATATTCCAGTTTCTGTTCGGTTTCTTATACTTTCACTCGTAATGTCCTTGCCCTCGAGGAAGATTTTCCCGCCGCTCACCTTTGTTAATCCAGCAATGGCATCCGCTATTTCAACTTGGCCATTATCTGCAACGCCAGCAATTGCAAATATTTCGCCGCTGTGGATGGTAAAGGATACGTCTTTCACCACTTCAAAACCATCTTCATTTTTAACAGTTAGATTTTCTACCTTTAATACTGCCTCTTTAAACTGAGCAGGTACTTTTTCAGATTCAAAGTTTACCTCTCTGCCCACCATTAATTGGGCCATATGTTTGACCGAGGTCGTCTTTACATCCAACACATCAATTAATTTGCCTTTGTTCAATACAGCACATCGATCGGCCACTTTCTTAATTTCATCCAGCTTATGTGTAATTAAGATGATTGTTTTTCCACCGTTTCTTAAGCCTTCGATAATTCCGAGCAAGAACTCAATTTCTTGTGGCGTTAGGACAGCTGTCGGTTCATCAAAAATAAGGATTTCTGCTTCACGATAAAGCACCTTCAAAATCTCCACCCGCTGCTGCATCGAAACAGTAAGATCAGCTATCCTTTTCGTAGGATCCACTTCTAAGCCAAAGTTTTTAGACAGTTCTTCAATTTTACGATTGGCATTTCGAATATCTACATATGGGAAGAGTCCCGCAAATTTTTTGATTGGCTCAATTCCTAAGGTGATATTCTCGGTAATCGTATAATCAGGGACGAGCTTAAAATGCTGATGGACCATTCCGATGTTAAGCTTTGCCGCATGGTTCGGTGAACTAATTTCCACCTTTTCTCCCCGGATATAGATTTCACCTTCATCCGGTTCATACATTCCACTCAAAATACTCATCAGAGTTGATTTACCTGCACCATTTTCTCCAAGCAAGGCAAATATTTCTCCTTTTTTAATACCAATGGATACATCATCATTCGCTACTATTCCAGGAAATCGTTTGGTTATATGTTTCATTTCTACAATATAATCAGACATCTTTCGTCTCCTTTATCAGGAAAAATAATTTAAAAGAAGTTCATCATTCCCTAGTTTTACTTAAATTAGGAAATGATAAACTTCTAATGGTTCATTTCATTGTTTTTTCTATTTAATGTTATAACCCCGGGAACTTTTCTGGAGTATGACCATTAAAATTAGATGCAGGTACGATTTTACCTTCTTGAACTAACTTGTAAGCTTCATTCATTTTACTAAGTGCATCCTCTGATAATTGATGGCGGCCTTCTTCTTTAATAAAACCAGTTGAATCTGTATCTGCATAAAGAACGACATTTCCACCTTTAAAGCTTCCATCAGCAACAGAATTTAAGACCTTTTCAATATTCATAGCCATGAACTTTACCGCAGAGGTTAATACGATATTTTCGGAACCATTTGCACCTTCATCAAATTGGTCAACATCCACACCAACTACCTTAATATCGCCCTTAGCTTCCTTAACTGCCGTGAATACCCCATTACCAGTACCACCTGCAGCAACAAACATGATATCTACACCTTGTTTTATTAACGCATTTCCAATCACTTTCCCAGTAGCTTCATCTGCAAAAGATCCTGCATAGTTGCCACCTACATTGGCACCCGTTACATCCGTTCCTGCATAACCAGATAGTTCTACCATTTCAACCTTTTTACCATATACTTTATTTACATAATTTACACCAGATTCAAAGCCAAATTGATAATTTACATTTGAAGGATACGCTACACCGTTTACAACTGCTACTTTATTTGTTTTTGTTTCAAGTGCTGCAGCCATTCCTGCAAAAAAGCCACTTTCTTGTTCAGCGAAATTCATCGCATATACATTATCGAATTCTGTTTGATCCCCTACAGGTGCGGGCTCTGAGTCATTTATAATAAAAATTTTATCAGGATTTTCTACAGCAATACTAGAAACTCCAGCAAATTGGAACCCAGGTGTGACAATAACATCATAATCTGCCACAATATCAGCAACAGCTTGTACAGACGCTGCAGGGTCACCGCTTTCTTCTCTAACAGCCTTTACTGTTGCTGTTGGATGCTTATCAATAAAGCTCAATATTCCCTTATAGTTATCTTCATTAAAGCTTGCATCATCAACGCCTGAAGGGCTTGTTACAATGGCAATCTTTAATCCTTCTTCACCTTTTCCAGACTTAGCTTCGTTTTCATTCTTCGCAGAGTTATTTCCGCATGCTGCCATTACTGCAGTCATTAAAGCTATGAATAATATCATGACAATTTTCTTTTTCATTGAAATAATCCTCCTAAATTTTCATCATTTTGAATTGCTGCTGATTGTGAAAAATAAAAAGCACCGAGTTACACCGGTGCTTGACTTTAGGATGGTAGATAATGGAGTTTTGTTCCATATTTATATACACAACCTCGTAGTCAAGCTCTTCACGGTAGCTTGGTAGAAACTTTTGGGCCATATCCCCAATATTATACGAGAATAACATTAATTTTATACTAACCCATAGTAACATCCGAAATTCAGGTCGTCAATAAAAACACGAATACTCTTTAAAAATAAGTGGTTAATGTTCGGAAATTGAGTGATTAGTTTAAATATTAGCTATAAATAAAATATATTGAAAGTCAAAATCCCCTTTTTGGAAGAGGAGGAAAAAAATCTCGTGGGAGTTTATTCAGAGGGTTCCGTTTTGAGCTGTATTTATAAAAATACGTGCCTGATATGATAATTGTATTGTCATTGTTATTGGTATGTAAAAGGGAAAATAAGCGGAGTTATTCCGGTTAAATGCAGAATGGAGCTCGTTTTCGGAGGAAATAAGGGGAGTTTTTCCGGTTAAGGGTTGAAAAATCCTCCATATTTGCGCTTTTTAAGAAAATAGCCGGAACTTCTCCGTCTATTTTAGCCCGTTTTTGAAATTATTACTAAATAGGCGGAATTCATCCGTCTATTAATTTAACTCTTAGGTGTAATCCCTAACTCCTTAGTTCCACAAATTATTTTAAACAAATTGCATTTCATTTTAATCAAACGATTGGTTAACAGCAAAAAAAGAAGCTTCTCATAAGTCTAATGACTAATTAAGAAGCTTCTTTTAATTGGTAAGCCATTATTACATCATTCCGCCCGTCGTATTAAACTCCCTATGAGCCATTTAACCCCATTTCGTTATAAAGTTATTTCTGAGCTATCTGAATAAGGTTGCCACATGTATCGTCAAAGACAGCTATTGTGACTACGCCCATGTCTGTCGGCTCCATAGTAAACTTCACGCCTTTTTCCACTAATCGTTGGTACTCTTTGCGAACATCTGCAACGCCAAACATGGTTGCTGGGATTCCATCGGCATATATCTTCTTTTGAAACTCTTTAGCTGCTGGATGGTCATTTGGTTCGAGCACAAGCTCGGTACCGTTTTGATCATCTGGAGAAACAAGCGTAATCCATCTAAATTTTCCTGCGGGAACGTCCGTTTTTTTTATAAAACCGAGAGTTTCTGAATAAAATTCCAGTGCCTTGTCTTGATCTTGTACGAATATACTTTTAACAATGATTTTCATACTGTTTTGCCTCCCTAAATTTTACGATGTATGTGCTCAGTTAACAATCTAGCTTCCAGCAAAACCCTAAATTTCGTCGTTCCCCGAAAAGAATATTTACCATCAGGGAGGACTTCGATTACTCTATCCATCCTTTTAGCAAGGTTTTAAGTGGCTCGTTGATGAACGTAAGTACTCGATACTTTCCCTTTCGTTTTGATATTACGAGTCCCGCATCCTCCAATACGGAAATATGTTTAGCTATCCCTTGTCGCGAAATGGAAAGGTGGTGCTTCATAATGAGACGGACCGTAAGTTCATACAACGTCAACTCGTTGCGTTCGGATAATTCGTCTAGTATCAGTCGCCGAGTCGAGTCGCCGAGTGCTTTGAATATAGCATCTTTGTTCCCATTCATATATCGATTATAAGCAACTGCACAGTTGCCTGTCAATCATAAGCAACTTCACGGTTGCGTGATGAGAACCGTTATACTCAATCTTAACAATATTATTCCTTCTCCTGAAAACATAATCGCACAAGTATAATCAATTGAAACTATCATGTTTTTATTTTAAATTATATACATATGCGCCCCTTTGCACTCATGTCTACTTTTATATGAACATCAAATTTATATAACCGCTAGGAAAGGAATTTTGAAAAAATAATGATTTATTTATTCATTTTTTTCGTTGTATTCTGTGTTGCCATTTCATTGTTTATTAACTTACATCCGACATTCGGGGGAAAACCTAGTAAAGAACAAAAAAAAGTGTATGAGAAGCTTGGTAATTATGTCGGAGGAAAATTTGTCAATCAGGTGCCAACAAAGTTAAATATGAGTTTATCCGATTACCTCTCTTTGATGAAGGAGTCTATTTCAGGTCGTAAAGATCGCAATCCTGCCGGTCAAGTTTCCGTTTCAGAGATTGATTGGCACAAAATTAACAGTAAAGAAGATAGTTTAACCTGGTTTGGGCATTCAGCTTTTTTACTCAGTATCGATAACAAAAAGATGCTTGTGGACCCTATGCTAGGTAAAGTGGCTTCACCCGTTTCATTTGCAGGAAGCAAACGCTACAGTGAGGATATGTTGCCTATTATTGACAGAATGCCGTCTATTGATGCTGTCTTCATTACCCATGATCATTACGATCACCTCGATTATCCATCCATTCGAAAGCTGAAGGACAAGGTCGGTCATTTCTTCGTTCCTTACGGTGTAAGTACTCACTTGATCCGGTGGGGAGTTGCAAAAGAAAACATTACAGAATTTAATTGGTGGGATGAAACGGATTTCCAAGGTTTAACGATTGCATTCACTCCATCCAAACACTTTTCTGGAAGAGGACTTCTTAATCGGGATTCGACATTATGGGGTGGTTGGGTCATTCTTGGTAAAGATACCCGTTTCTATACGAGTGGGGATGGTGGTTATGATGCACATTTCAAAGAAATCGGAAAAAAATACGGACCTTTTGACATCACTTTAATTGAAGGCGGTCAATACGACCGACATTGGTCTTGGGTTCATATGACACCCGAACAAGCTGTACAGGCCAGTATAGATGTAAATGGAAAGAATATGATGTTAATTCATTGGGGGGCTTTTACGCTTGCGTATCATAGTTGGACTGACCCTATTGAACGCGCATTAATAGAGGCAAAGAAAGTCGAACGGAATCTCATCGCCCCTAAAATTGGCGAAACGGTTCAATTAACTGGAGAACTATCTGTTCCTGTCTTATCATGGTGGAAAATGTAAATTGTGAAACACAGGGCATATTAATCAAAACGTTTGATTAATAACAAAAAAGAAGCTTCTCAATAGTCCAATGACTAAAGAGAAGCTCTTTTTCTTAGCAAAATGTTAGCTCTCATACACATTATCGCATGGCATGCAGGACTTTATAAATCAGACCGCTTAGAAGATGTGAAAAAACTTGAAAGGAAAAGAAGAACCCTTCTTTGAAGGATTCCCTATTAAACAACCTTCTTACAATCATTCAGCAATACTAGTCTTAATACGACAAAACCACCTATTGAGAGCGTTTACACTATGACTATATAATTAACTTGATAATAAAATAGGGAGGGGAACGACTTTGAAAAGGGTTTTGAAGATTGTAGGTACAACAGTTCTTATTGGAAGTTTATTGGCCTCTTCACACAATGCTTTTGCACAGACAAAGGACAATCCATCTCAACAAGCCTTTGACAACAAGGTTGTAAAACGGATTGATGTCGATCGTATTTATGAAAATGTTTCTTATTTGGCAGAGACCATCGGCGCGCGTGTAGCCGGCACAGCAAAGGAAGACCAAACAGTAGAGTACATAGCAAATCAATTTAAGCAATATGGTTTCAATAATGTAGAGATCCAGCCATTTAAATTTGTAACCGGCTACAACAGACCAACGACATCCTCTTTTTCTGTAAATGGCACGAGTTATCAGGTAACGGCTTTTAATTACTCGCAAAATACACCATCCGACGGAACGAGCAGTGAGTTGGTATATGTTGGCCTCGGAAGTGAAGCTGAAGTGGCTGAAAAAGATGTTTCCAAAAAAATTGCTTTGATTCATCGAGGCGGAGGAATTCCCTTTGCAACAAAAATGTCAAATGCCAAAAATGCCGGGGCAAGCGGAGTCGTTATTATCAACGATGTGGCAGGATTACCCACGTCCAACCTTGCAGCTGATGAATCGAATCTTCCAACCTTATTCATGACCAAATCAGATGGGGACGCATTAGTTTCTACTTTGGATCAAACACCTCTTATCGGCACAATGCGAATTGAAGGTGCAAAGTTTACTGTGGCAACCTCCCATAATGTCATCGCCACCAAAAAGCCGCAAGCCAATAAGGATACGAAGCAAATTATCATGGTTGGAGCTCATCATGATTCAGTTGCTGTTGGTACAGGCGCGAGTGACAACGCATCAGGAACGTCTGTTTTATTGGAGTTAGCTAGAGTACTTGAAAACACCCCTTCTGATACCGAAATTCGTTTTATTACGTTTGGTGCAGAAGAAAGAGGTTTGCTGGGATCCTATCATTATACTAAGCAGCTTTCCGAGGATGAAATTAACCGTACGGTTGCAATGTTTAATATGGACATGGTAGGAAGCAAAAATTCCGGGGAATTTGCCATGTTTACAGTAGATGGCAAGCCGAACACCGTCACCACTTTAGGAAATTCGGCCGGAACTCGATTGTATGAAGCGATTTCATATAACCAAGTCGGAAGAAGTGACCACCAGCCATTCACAGAGGTTGGCATTCCGGCAGCTGTCTTTTCGTATGCCCCCCTAGAACCGGAATACCATACTTCTCGCGATAACATTGAATTAATAAGCAAAGAAAAATTATTAAAAACAGCTCAAGTACTAGGTGCGGCTATCTATCAGGCAGCCCGTCCTGATACACCGGCATTAGAACGTTCGAAGGTAGCCCCTATACCTATAGAAGCTGAGCTTGACAAGGATCTACACCTTTAATATCTAAGTGGAAGCTGTTGCGAACATTGGTAGCAACAGCTTCATTCATTTTCAATTACATATTTTGTTTTAAGTAACGCCGGCTCTTACCTTCTTCTCTACCAAAAAAAGAGCCATCACCCTACATGCGTTCTAATATCTATTAATACTTCTTTCAATTCGCTGTTTCATTTCATTACTATTTTGATAGCTCTCACGAACAATATTCCATACATTTTCTTTGAAGAATTCATCCTGTATCAATGAGAGATTTACTTTTACCCCATGTTTTGCCGAAGCAGCTGCAGTCTCTGCCATGTTGGCACTTCCAGCAAGTTCCCCTATCACTCTTTTGTCAGATAGATGAAAGAATTGGTCGACTCCAGTTAAAATTTCTTCGCAATTTTTCACAACTGAAGCTAACGTATTTGTCGCATTCTTCATCGCCTCTTCATGCTCATCCGGATAATCTGCCTTTAATTTTGCTGCCTTCACTACTACTGCGAGTGTTTTCATATCATCTGTCGCAAGGGCCAGGCACTGATTACGAACATCTTCTATGTGTTTTAAGGATATAGGTATGTTTTCGCATCCCTTTCTTATTGTCACTTTACAGGACATTTCCAGCAAGGCAGCCGCCATCGCAGCAACGGTTGCTGCAGCACTGCCACTTGCCGGACCCGGAAAATCGGGGGCAGCCAATTTTTCAAGATATTCATGGACTGTTAAAGAATCAATATGATTCATACCCATCTCCACCTTCTTATAATCTTGCTAATCGGATATAACCATGTCCATTTTATTTTCATCTGTATAACTGCAAACTTCAAGGACTTTTTCAATTTACATCTTCTGATACCTAATAAGGTTTTTTATCCCTAATTGAGGTTTATAGTTGGCTATAATTTGTATCTCCATGTAACGCAAGAGATTAAAAAAGAAGGCCTCTCAAAAGTTCGGTGAACTAATGGGAAGCCTCCGTTAAAAACCTCAAATCCTTGTCTATCAAGGGATTGAGGGGCAGATTACATCATGCCGCCAATAAGCTCGCCACATAAATCCTCTAAGATAGCTTCAAAGAAACCCATTAAAATCAACGTTTCGAATAAAATCAGAAAATACCGTTAAATGGTTCCGCAATCTCTCATGACCAAAAAAATGACCATGTGTGTGACCACATATTTTAGAAAGGTTTAGATGAAGTATAAAACTTTATTAATAAACCTGTTAAGGAGGGTTTCAACAATGAAGCTAATTAAAATGGCTTTTGTTGCGAGTTGTATCAGGATGTAACCACGATTATGGAGCTAAAATAGCTTCAACAGATGTTATCCAACAAATTATTGATGATCAAAAAGTGGGTTCGTCATAATTACGAATGAAACAGATGCCACATTCTTAGATGAAGTTCAAAAAGCGTTACTAGAAAAAAAGGAAACGGCTTTACAATTTAACGTCTTTCGAAATGATGGTGAAAACGAAAATGCTGATGGTTTAAGTAAAAACCCATTCCATTATGAAATGTCGCATGTGAATGCCATTTACTATATCAAAGATGGAAAAGTCTATGGAGAATATGACCTTGAAATTTATGAAGGGATTCGCCAACAGTCATGTAAACCTTGTAGTAACTATTATTATTTTATTAGCCGTTATCACTAACAGAATGATCTACTTCAAACCTTAAAACATAAAATACATTTCCTTCTCTATACCCAAAACACCTATATTTTTGACTAGTTCTGAACTTATAAATTTGTTTATCAGCATTGGGAGAGTTTAAAAACCAATCAACTTTTCTCGAAGGAGGTTGATATTTTTTGAAATCTAATCCTGTAGACTGTTGAATTGCATCCCATGTCATTTCGCTAAAATTTTTAAATGTGGAAATAAACGCCTTAGCCTCATCTTCTTCTAATTTATTAAAATCATAATTAGATTCTAGCTTTAAGAATGATATATTAAGACCTTCAAATCTACTATTACAATATTCTTTATAATCAATTTTCTTCTCTTCCAGTAAATAGTCTGCGAATGTTCTAGGATCAATTATATTTAACAAACTAATAGATTGTCCATTTTTTTTTATATCTAATGATATTTCTCTAAATCGTTGACTAACAAATGATAAAACTATTTTGTCCCTTTCACATGCTTCGGCTAATGAATATCCACTTACCTCATTTGTGTATTCGCAAAAATACCTATCACTATTTATATGCCTTTGGTTCTCCTGCCAAAAAGGTGGATCAGACATTAATTTTTTTAAAAAGATTTTAAATTTACGAGCCTCACTTCTAGTACTTATTTTTTTGTCAATAAGAATATCATGTAAAGTTCGATTTCCTGTAACTTTAAAATTATATAAATCTTGGTGCTTTAATAATGTGACTGAACATAAATCCATTATATTTTGAATACTAATTATATCCTTTAGTGAATCTAAAAATGTTTCAGGACTTTCAAATTGTGCTTCTAAAGATAACTCATTTAATAATACTTCCATTATTTTAACCCCAATAATTCATCAAGATCATCATCGAATTGATCAAATAATCCATCTTGGTGATTTTCTACGTTCCCATCATTTTTAATATTAATTCTCGTAGCCTTTGTAACCAATTCTTTTTGATCAATTTCGAAGAAGTATATCGATACATTCTCCTTTGAAATTGTTTTTTTGAAGATTGTTTTTCTAACTCCATTAAAAATATGGTCACTGTGAGTTTCAACAATTAATTTAATACCATTTTGTGCAGCATAAGTCATTAACTCAGTCAATTTTGATTGTGCTTTTGGATGCAAATGAATCTCAGGGTTTTCAATAATTATTAAATCACCTCTTTGTGATGACAATATACTAACTAAAATTGATATAACATAACTTAAACCGGAACCAATATTCTTTGGTCTTACATACCTATTATTAACGGAAAGAAATTTTGCTTTTACTTGGTCTGTATCAGTAATATCTTCTGTAAGAAGTTCACTATTTAATATATATTTCAACCAATAATTCAACTGTATGCCAAGTGTAGAACCAATCGACTTATCTTTGATGAGATACTCGTTAACTTGCTTATTTTTATTCTTATCAAAGTAATCAATTGCATACTCCCCTAAAATACCGTAGTCATTATATTTATCGTAATTTTTCCCATATAAATCTTGAGATCCAATTCTTTTTGAAGACAAGTAATGTATCCTCTTATTTTTCTGGTTAAGATATTCAGTTAATTCATTCTCTTTTGGTTCAACTTCACAAATAACGGAATCATTATCCTCATAAAATGTTAAGGTTAATTTTTCATTAACTGATGTCAATTCAATAGAAAACGATTTAGCATTTTTAATAAAGTTTCTAACATCAGAAAATTCACCTAATGAGACCAATCTGCCATTTAGAGGAGAACGCCCCTCCTCATTAATGTTTTGTATTGCCAACAACAATGACTGTATGATAGTTGACTTCCCAGCCGAATTCATACCAACAAGTAAAGTGAAATTTTGCAAGTCCAAGATTGTACTATCAAAACTCTTAATATTATTAATTTTTAATCTTGATATCATACTTAATCCTCACTTTCAAATCATTAACCATATTAAAAACTTCAGTAATAATAATACTTCTACCCCTATCATCTGTAAGTAATTTATTTAAGCGATTATTGGCTAATAGTTCATTACAAATTTTCTTTATCTCATCCTTGTTGTTTTTACAAAATGATGTATCAAATTGAGTAAAAAGATATCCAAATGCATCAAACAATATCATGTTTATCGGTTTCTTCCTATCGCCGTTTGGCAATCTTCTAAATGCATTTCCTTCAAAAATCAACAAATTATTTTGCATTGATTTTTCAAAGTTACTTTTTATGTTATTTATCTCAACATCATTTCTCTTATTTAAAAACTCCATCGATTTACCTAAAAATTCATCAATATCATTTTTATATTCAACAGGCTTATTATTTTCATCCATTAATAGACCTTCATTCAACAAATAGAAAGATACAAATCTCAAAACAAGATAACGATCCTTCATTCTTGTGGAATTTATAGAATTGCATGTAACAACTTTAAAAATTTCTGAATTTATTAGAGACTGTATTAACTCAGTTGATTTTCCTTGATATAAAGCATTTCTCATTTCTTGATTATTTAGAGAAGTTCCACCTCTATTTACCCTGTCAAAGATGTCAAACATTATTCTGTCAGGGGTCGGAGGCTTTATTACTTGTGCAATTATTTGAAAATCTTCCAAATTAGCTTGCAACTTTTCCTCCAAATCTTTAAAATACATGCCATTACATTCCCTCAGTATTTTTAAATTCTTTAATTTGAAATCATTATTTAAAAAGGCGAAAAATGTAGTTAATCGCTGTTTACCATCCACTACAACTAATTTCCCCTCTTTTGTCTCATTCAAATAAAATATTGGTAATGGAATCCCCATTAAAACTGTCTCTATTAATTCTGATTGTTGATCCTTTTTCCAAACTGCTTCTCTTTGAAAATCCGGATCCAATACTAACTGATTTCTCTCAAATTTACGATTCAATTCAAAAATTGAATATTGATCTCTCTCTACTTTAATATTGGCTTGGGGATAGATATTATCTGTATCCTGTTGGTTTCTTACTGATAAAAAGTTATCATCTTCACTTTCTAAATCTTCAAGTTCTTCGATAAGTTCTTCATTCACCATCTTCATCTCCCTTTTAGTTTATTTTACCATTGTGTTGGCTTATAAAAAAGTTTGATCATTTCATACCTGTATTGCTCCATAATCGCGATTATGGAAGATCATTGTTATATGTCTTGTTAAACTAATACAACTTTTTCAGAAACGCACCCTGTCGGTGAAAAATTACAAAGGCTTGTCTAACAATAGCTCTAATAGAAAGTACAAAATAGAGAAACCAACAGCAAAATAAATAAACTTAAGGAGATGTTTTCTCCAGTTCTGTTTATCATTAGAGAATACAGTCAGGAATATAAAGATATCAACAATCCAGATTGAAATGAAATGTGCATAAAAGTCACCGTTTATTTTTTGTTAATTTTATTCTTAGTTTAACCATAATCTTCAATAATATGGACCGTTCGTTGAATAGAAAGACTCACATTTTTTTAATACCTTTATTGTAAATTAAACAACCAATACTACGACATTTAGTTAGAAGAGTATAAGGGAAATGTGTCCCCACTTGCGGAGGGGAATCAGGCAAAGCCTGATATTTGGGTGGGGACATTTTATTTAGTGGTGTCACAAGCGTGTGACAAAGTAATGTTCTACTGTCACACACTTTTGACATACTTTTTTATTTTGATATCACGGAAACATCAGGCTTTGCATGATCTATCACCGAAAGTGATAGCATCAGTTTTTCCTTATGCTCATTTTTCTAACAATCCACACCCAGCATCAGACACATGCAAATATTTCTTAGCTGTATATTATTCCAATTTCTTAAGCCTGTGCTCTAAACCATTTATACAAATCTTTCGCAAGTAAAGAGTACACCACATTATAATAATTTTCGTCAGAACCAACTAACTTCTCAAATGCATTTTGATTTTGAGCGTATTCTTCCATCACTTTGTCTTGGAAGATATCTTTAAATAAATTGTTCTCAAACATTTCTGAGCTATTATTTTTAGCCATATTCACTACTTTTAAATCTAGTTCTCTTTTAAATGATTTATATAGGGTTTCAATTAATACTTTATCTCCCTCTGTGAAATCGTCTGGGAATCGTTCGTTGATTCGATAAATGATTTCTTCTAAAGAATCTCGTTCTTCCGGTGGTTTAATGCCTGCATTAATTTCTTTTGGATTGCTTAGTATCCCACTCTCGGAGTTTTCTGCCACTAGCATAATTTCACCTTCAAAATCCTTTTGAAGTTTGTAGTATTCTAGTTTCACTTTGTCAGCCACATCTACTTTTTCACGTTGCTCTTTCGGGATGAATTTTAAAAGATAGTTTGTAAAAATGCTTTCTTCTAAAAGTTGCATATCAAATGTGCGATCTAATTGAGAGATATAGTTATACCATTTACCAAAGTTACGAAGGGTTACTCGAAACTCATACTGTGTGTCTTTAGGGAGATCTTCATACCTTTGAATAATTGGTTTAAAAAGGCTGGAAATACGCCCGAGTAACTTTTCATCTTGTTTTCTTTGTGCCTGTTTGACTAGCTTTAATACTTGATCAATATCTTCTTGATTGTAAATAGTATATTTTCGCAATTTACTTTGCGTATCATAAATTAAGTTAATATTGATTTCACTATCCAAAGTAGTAACTTCGTAGAACGGTTGAAATGCTTCTAAAATTTCTTCCTCACCGTTTACAAAGTCAAGGATAAACGTATCCTTTTTCCCTTGCATTGTACGATTTAAGCGAGATAATGTTTGAACAGCTTTAACGCTGCGTAACTTTTTATCAACAAACATCGTATGCAATAAAGGTTCATCAAATCCTGTTTGATATTTTTCAGCTACAATTAAAATATTGAAATCATCTGTGTGGAACGTTTCTTTTAATTGGCTTTCCTTGATGCGATCCCCGTCTTTTGTAACGTTCATACTCGGTTCAGTATATTCCTCACCTTCATCAGTAACAGAACCTGAGAAAGCTACTAACACATCTAAATCTTTATATCCCATTTCTTCAATATAATTTTTGAATTCTTGCATGTATCGCACTGCATGTAAACGGGAAGGGGTGACAACCATAGCTTTGGCACGACCACCAATCGCTTTTTTTGTTACCGATCGGAATTGTTCAACCATAACCTCTGTCTTTTGGCGCAATACCCAAGGATGGAAAGACTGATAGCGAGCAATAGCACGCACAGCTTCTGTTTTAGGGAGCTCAGGATTATCTTCAATTTCCTTCGCAATACGATACGAAGTTTTATATGTCATATAGTTTTTTAAGATATCTAAAATAAATCCTTCCTCAATTGCTTGGCGCATGCTATACACATGAAATGGCGCAAAGCTTCCATCAGCTTGTTTCGTTCCAAACAGTTCAATTGTTTTTTCTTTTGGTGTCGCTGTAAAAGCAAAGAAGCTTAAATTCCGATGACGTCCTTGAGCTAATAATGTTTTCACTAACTCGTCTTGGTCATCTAATGTAGTGTTTTCAATATCTTCTTCAATCTCTTGATATTCTTTTAGTGTCGCTTCTTTATCTGCTAAAGCTGCTTTTAATTTTTGTGCGCTATTACCGGTTTGAGAAGTATGCGCTTCATCAACAATCACCGCAAAATTTCTACCATTAGAAGCATCTATCTCTTGATAAATAATAGGGAACTTTTGAAGCGTTGTAATAATAATTTTCTTGCCATCGTTAATGGCTTGTTTTAAATCCTGTGAAGTTTTTTTATCATCAATCGTTTCAACTTGTCCTGTTGTATGATCAAAACTCATGATTGTATTTTGTAATTGACGGTCTAACACTGTACGGTCAGTAACAATAATGGTTGATGCAAATATCGGATTATTGTTATTGTCATGAGCAGACGCTAAATGATATGCTAACCACGCAATACTATTTGATTTCCCTGATCCAGCACTATGTTGGATCAAATAATTTTCACCGCTGCCATGCTCTTTTACATCTGCAAGCAGTTTACGAACAACATCTAGTTGGTGATAGCGAGGAAAAATTAGTGTCTTTTTCGTAACTTCTCGGTCACCTTGTTTTTCCTTCTTCACTTCTAGGTTCATAAAACGTTGAATAATATCCATTACATTATCTCGATGCAGCACTTGTTCCCACAGGTAAGCTGTTGGGTACCCTTCTAGGTTTTCGGGATTCCCCTTCCCACCTACATTCCCCGGACCATTCGAACCTTGGTTAAATGGCAAGAAATACGTCTTTTTCTCAGCCAGTTTTGTTGTCATAAATACTTCATAATGATCTACTGCAAAACAAACTAAGAAACGAGTATTAAATTGAAAAACTAACTCTTTAGGGTCACGATCTTTTTGGAATTGAACTTTTGCATTTTCAACAGATTGACCTGTATACTGATTTTTCAGTTCTAAAGCAATGATAGGAATACCATTTAACAAAAGCACCATGTCAATAGTATTGCGATTATTTGGACTGTATGCAAATTGACGTGTGCAAGTAAACCGATTCGCTTCATACTTTTTCAATAACTCATAATTGAGCCCTGAAACAGGTTTAAAAAACGCTACTTTTAAAGAAACACCACGATCTCTAATGCCAGTGCGCAAAACATGAAGCATACCATGCATATGTACCTCTTCCTCAAAACGCTTTAAAAACTTTCGTCGTACATCTTCCTTGTAAATTTTCTCATAACGTTCCCATTTCTTTGGCTGCGTCTCTTTAATAAAAGCAATTAATTTATTCAAATCAAGCCCAATAGTTGCATCAAAATTGGAATCTTTGAAACTCTCTTTTTGCCAGCCACCGTATTGAATTAAACTCGTCTCTATATCGTGTTCAAAACGAATCTCCTTGTCCTCTATCAACCCTTTCACCCCCTAAACTTCTTTTTTACCAGTTATGTATTCATAGATTAGTGATTTTTTGTATTGTTCAAACTCTTCGATAATTTCTTCCTTATAACAAAGCAACGTATCTATTTTACTAACATTATTATCAAGATATATGACTATCTCTTTCTGCTCTTCAATACTAGGCACAGGAACTTTTACTTTTTTTGTATACTCAAATCCTATGTTTCCTTGATTAGCAGTACCAGTTTCATAATCAAAAACTTGATCTAACACCGAATCAATTTTTAAAACATAGTCGAAATAATTTATAATTAAATTTGGTGATTTCCTTCTTAAAATTCCTACTCGTTGATTCAAATATAAATTCTTAGAATCAACATCAAATTTGGTGATTAATTTGGAATAAAAATAGTCTCTTTTTCCTTTTGTTCCTGTCATAGTAAATAGAATATCATCTTCTTTTATTTTATAAATTACGGTTTCTTTTGCATAATCATCATCTATAAAAACAGGTGCTTTATCTAAATTCAGTTCAAAGTTTTTAACATTAGAAATTCTGATAACCTGATTATTTGTCTTAAATTTAAACTTGTCACTTTTATAAGCATTCCCACCAATAAAATTAAAAATATTCCCTAAAGATATATATTCCCAATTATTAGGTATTTCAATATCATCAACCATCTTCATTTCAACATTCTTATCTAACCCCTTTGTTACCACTTCAGTAATTAAGGCTTGCTTATACTGCTTTAGTTCTTCGATAGATTGTTGAGTATCAGAAATGATTAAGTCAATCGTATTAGTGATTTCATTTAGTTTATCTGCTATTTTCATTTGTTCATCTAACAATGGTACAGGTATAGAAATTTTTTTCATTTTATCCCATTTTGTTGACCATAAATCAGCAACAATTCCAGTCCCCCATCGATAAAACTCCTCTGCAAAAGATGTATTTTTCAATAAATATTTTGTGTATTCTTTTGAAATACTTTTAGAAAATAACACTGTATTAATTAAAGATACAGATCCATCTTCATTTGCAATGCCAGCTGACATTTTTCTATCCGACCTCGAGTTAATAACAAAATCATCTTTTTTTACTAATTTTCTATCATTATGATTAGAAGACTTTGCTACCGTATCTAACTGTGGTACAACCCCATTCTTTGTAACAGATAAAGGTGCAAAGTCAAGGTCAGATACTTTTTCATTTCTTTGTTTATAATGGGCGCCTATCGTTGATAATTCCCAATTACTTGGAATTCCCCCAATCCACCTAACACCTGAGTCTTTCATTGCCCTAGTCAACATTACTCACATCCTTACCTGACAAAGCCTCAAAGTTCGCTACAATCGATTCTTCTAATTTTTTTATTCGTACTGCAATCACTTCAGAAGATTCTGGAGCTTGATATTTATAGAACAAACGTGTGAGTGGGATTTCATATCCAACCTTATCTTTCTTACGATCCATCCAAGCATTTGGATTAAATGGTAATACCTCACGTTCAAAATACTCCTGAATATCTTCTTTCAGTGGAATATCTTCCGTATCTCGTAAATTTGTATTCGCTACAGGCTTTCCTTTTTTCAAAATGATGTTACCTTCTTCATCTCTTTGAGGACTTTCTACTGTGACTTTAGTGAAGCCAAACTCTTCATTTTCAAACACTTTTGATTCTACAAACTTTTCATCTAAATAATATTCTTTGTTATCAAACTCTCCATATGCTTGAACAATAATATTTCGACATTCTTCACTAATATCAACACGTTTTTCCCCAATGTTTTTACGTCGCTTTTCAAATATTTTAGAAGCATCAATTAATTGAACTTTACCTTGACGCTCAGCCGATTTATTTTTCGTAATAATCCACACATACGTTGATATACCTGTATTGTAGAATAAGTCTGTAGGTAATTGGACAATCGCTTCTAACCAATCATTTTCAATTACATATTGACGAATTGCACTTTCGCCCCCACCTGCATTTCCTGAAAATAATGCCGATCCATTGTGAACAATTGCCATACGTCCTGTTTCTTTTAGTTTTGAGATACCATTTAGTTGGAATAACAATTGACCATCACTAATTTTAGGTAATCCCACACCAAATCGACCATTTTCACCTTTTTGATGCTCTTCTTCAACTTTGTTTTTATCTTTCTTCCAATCTATTCCGAATGGTGGGTTTGAAATACAATAATCAAAGGTATAGCCTTCAAATTGATCATTCGATAACGTGCTACCTAAAGCCATATTGTCTGGATTCCCTCCACGAATCATCGTGTCTGCTTTCGCAATGGCAAAAGTTTCTGGGTTTAATTCTTGTCCAAAAGTACGTACTTCAGCACTCTCATTAAAATCATGAATACGCTCAATCATAGCAGACAGCATTTGTGATGTTCCCATCGTTTGGTCGTAAACTGTTTTTACTACATCTTGACCAGTTAATGTGTCTCGATCCTCAACTAATAACAAGTCTGTCATTAAATAAATGATATCTCGGCTTGTAAAGTGTGCTCCTGCTTCTTCGTTATAACTCTCCGAGAATTTTCGTACCAATTCTTCGAAAACATAGCCCATATCTGTACTTGTTACCTTGTCAGGTCCTAAATAAGATTCCTTTTTGTTGAATTCTTGAATTACATAATACAGCGCATCATTTTCAGCCATATTTGTGATTTCAACATCAAATTTAAAGTTCGCCAAAATATCTTGCATATTATCTGAAAATCCGTTTAAATATGCTCTAAAATTTGTTTCGATATTTGCTGGATCTGCAAGCAACGTTTCAAATGTATATAAGCTTGTATTATAAAAAGAATAACCAGATGCTTTTTCTAAAAAGCGATTGCGCATTGTTTCATTCATATTTTTATATTGTTCAGCAGCTTTTAAAACTTCATCACGTGTTGATATCAAGGTGTCATGAAGTCGTTTAATAACTGTCATCGGAAGGATAACCTTCCCATATTCATGAGGCTTGTATAGCCCTCGTAAAATGTCTGCTACGTTCCATATAAGATTGGCTTGCTTCTGAACATTGATTGCTGTTTGTAAATTACGATTCAATTCATTCATTGTTATTCTCCTGTTTTCTATTTTCTTGATTGTTTTCTTATTTGCATTCCTTTTTCTCATATTATGAAGCCTCTAGTTTCAACGCTGCTTTTCAGTCAGCAGATGACAGATTTCTTCTACCTTTTTGGATTTCTATTATACTAAATAAGAATATAGTCTTATTACAATGATACCAGCGCTTAAATCTTGTCACAAGAGAGTGACAAATATTTGGAAATGTTTCTAGAAAAAAAGACAAATACAATCTATAAAACTTATGATTTTGTAATTACTCTCTATAAACCCCATGAAGGGTGCCTGTCACTCCTCGAACGGTTTCTGGGTATTCTTGTAACATTATAAAACCCTCTTCTATTTTGTTCTATATAATTGATTAGATTTTAAACTAATTTTACTTTTTTTGAGCCATCTATAAAAGTCCAACGGGTTCTCTTAAAGGGGACAAAATAAGTAAATCGCATACAAAATCTCACACATACTCGCATTATTTGAGTAGGTGTTTTTTTGTTGATTTTCGTGTGGTATGAGAATTCATAGGCGGAGAATTTCCGGATAATGTATATAGTAGAAGCATAAAAAGCTGATATAACCGGAGATATTCCGACTAACTGCTCAAAATATGTCAAAATCCATTGATTTGGATACTATAAACGGAAAACCTCCGAAAACCTCCCCTTATTTTTAAGGAAATTTGGGTATTTCTAAATTCAATCGGAAATCTTCCGCTTATTTTTCTTTAGATACTCTTCAGTAGACGAAAAAAGAGGCCTCTCAAAAGTTCATTGAACTTATGAGAAACCTCTTTTATGAATAAAATGTGACTTTTTTAGGCAAATGACCTAATGTAACCCGCATGATTCCTTGCTATAACAAGGTTTCAAAGCAGTTATTACATCATTCCACCCATTCCACCCATGTCAGGCATTGCAGGTGCGTTTGATTCTGGCTTGTCAGCAATTACCGCTTCAGTAGTTAGAAAAAAGGTGCCTGTCCCCCACAGTAAATTAATGTTTTACCGCACTGGGGGACAGGCAGTATAGCATTAGCGAAGCTGATGCCAGGACCAATGCGATCTGTTTAAGTATCGCAGAAACAGCAAAGGCAAATGGTGTGGATTTCTATCGCTATCTTATAAGATTATTGACGGATCTTCCAAATCTAGATATCTATTGAAATCAAGAAATTATACACCTTTATATGCCTTGCTCGAAAATAATTCAAGCGGAATGTGGAAAATAAAATGAAATAACCGTAAATCTGATTTAAAAAGATCATGAAATAAGGTTATTTGCCATGCATACCGATATGGGTACGCTTATTTTTATATTTCGGGCTATGAATATCTTGATTCTTCACTTACACTTTGTACACTTGACCCCCAAAAAAGGTACCTATCCCCCAGTAATATAAAGTATTACCGTACTGGGGGACAGGCACCATAGCACTGTGGCAAATCGTGGACATACTGGGTAGACATTGGGCCCGACCCGAAAACTGGTGAAAGAAGACAAAAAACAAAGGGCGGTTTTAAAACAAAAAAAAAGCGGAAGATGCTGTAACCGCGTTAATCACTAGTGTGAAACAAGGTACTTTTATCAAGGAATCTAATATTTTATTTAAGGATTTTGCTAAGCAATGGTTGCCCACGTATATCGAACGAACTTGTCCTGAACCTGGAACAGTTCGACTTCGAAAATATGGAATAAATAAATTACTCCCCTACCTTGCTCACATAAAGCTTAAAAACATTTCAGAGGAAATGTTCCAAGAGGCTTTGGATGATTTAAAAGCTAGTAATTTAGCCAAAAGTACACTGGAGGGCATCCTGGCAACTGGTAAAATGATTTTTGATATGGCCGTCCATAAGAAACTGATAAGAGAAGACCCGGTAAAGAAGGCCTATATTAAAAAAGATATTAAAGTAATCAAAGAAACAAATGAGGATGATCAGAAGAAGCAGGATGAGGACCTTCCAAATTACTTTGAAAAAGAAGAGCTCAAAGTCTTTTTGGATGCAGCAAAGACAAATGGACTGTATATGGATGATCTCATCTTCACTATGTTAGCCTACACTGGTATGCGGGTAGGTGAATTAGTAGTACTTAAATGGAATGATATTGATTTTACTAAGCGAACTGTCCGCATTAACAAAACGTACTATAGCGAATATAATAATATCGCGAAATATGAATTAGTATTACCTAAGACAGAGAAATCTAAACGAAAAATTGTGGTATCAAACCTTGTTATTGAACTACTAAAAAAACATAAAGAAGAACAAGAAAAGATCATTGCTAGATTAGGGGATTCTTACAATAATAAGGGTTTCATTTTTACAAATATTAAAAGCCATCAAGGCCTCCCTATCTTAACAAAGTTAGTGGAAAATAGAATGAAAAGGTTACTTAAATTAGCCAATTTAAATACCAAACTTTCCCCTCACAGCATGCGTCATACGCACACTTCACTACTTGCTGCAGCTGGAGTAAAACTCGAGGACATTAAAGAACGCTTAGGTCATTTTGATGATGCAATAACCAGGAAGATATATCTTCATGTTACAGACCCTGTGAAGAGAGAAGCATCTGATAAATTTGATAACTTCATGGAAAGCGCTTAGTAATTAATTATAGTGAAAGCAAAATTCCTCATTTTGCTTTCACTTATATAAGTTTGTTAAAATACCCTTTTCTAATGAACAGTATCGTTGAACTGCGCATTAAAATCCCCTGTTATAAATTACAAGACTTATTCAACAAAAGGCCCGTTACTTGAATAAGCCAAAAAAGACGGTCAAGTAGTGACCACCCTCTTTTCCTCATACATTAATAATTAACGTCCAGTCCTGTTTCAAAAATCTAGACCTCTCCACACGTAAACCTCATTTTTTAAAACCAGGACAAATAACATAACCTACTCACTACGATTTATCGCTGGAGCGGGTATTTTATTTAAGTATTTTATACACCTATGGCTCTTATAAAACTGCCTTAAGTCATCATCATGTGAAACGATTTCGAAAAACCCTTAATTTCCTTTCCAATTTAAAAAGCATATTACTCGAATGCCAACCGAACCCCTATAGCCTCTCCGTTTTAATAATAACGTGATTTTATGATCTAGTCACATATATTAGTTAGAGCTGCTGTATATATGTACAAACCCTTGTTAGGAAGTGACATGGATGATTAAAGATTTTATTAAAAAAGTTAACTCTCACCCTATTTTAGATTCTATTCCTTTTCGAAGAGCTGTGCTGTATTCTTTATTAATTCCCGGCATGCTCATTAGCATAAATGAAGGTGCGTATCACGCTATTTGGCTTACCCTTGTATGTTTGTTAATTGGGTACAAGGATATTAAGCCTTTTGTTAATTTCAAACAATACAAGCTCTTGGAGCTGTTAAAAATATCGGGGATTACCATTGTTGTATCTCTTCTCTTTTCAATTGCGGGGTTAAAGATTATGTCTTTGTTTGGGGTAATGGATCCACAAGGATTAAAGGACCTTGTTTTAACGAATGAGGAATATCTAAATAAATTAGAAATACTCCCTTTTATTGCGGTTGGTGAAGAATTTTTTAAACTTTTGATGTTTTTAGCTTTGTTTAGTTTGATCACTGTCGGCACCAAGAACACGCGAATCTTAATTGCAACTCTTATAGCCGCATTTATATTTGGACACTTACATGTATTCAGCTATGAATTTACAGCAGGTATCCCGATTATGTTCGGTGTTATTCCGACTTTTTATCTGATGTTGTATTATCGTAGTATCATCCCTCTCATTATCGAGCACTTTTTTGCTGACTTTTATAGTTTTACTGGACATACTGTATTTGGTGATTTATTTGTTCAAATTGTCTCCATAGTCTTTATGATTTGCTGGTTTGGATGGATGTTCAAGACTTCTTCTCTTAAGAAAAAGCCAGTATCATAGGTTGTTTGAAACTGCCGAAAACATTCTTATCTATCTCTTTTATTAACATCCCAGGAAAAAGTGCGCCCCTTCACAATGTAACAAAAAAAGAAGGTCTTTGCTGCACAGTATAAGTCAAATACGAAAGGCGACTACTTTTAAAGTAATCGCCTTTAACAATGTTTACAGTATATTGTACTGCGCAATAATGTACTCACATATTTTTCGACCTGTTTGTCAAAATAAAAATTGACCCAGAGTGATCGCTTAAAAGCGGGAGTCACTTGGTGATAAATGGGTATTCAGGGTACCCTTAGTATCTTATATTCTTTAACGGAAATAATAGGATTCTTCGTTTAGTAGGTGAATATATGAGGCGATTCGTAAGGTATTCCGGTAAAGAAGCAGTTATTTTTTCATCACCGAAAAGGTTTTGCCATCTTTTTTACAGTATTAATAGTGTGGATCTAACCTTTTCTTATTGGGGTTAATTCTTATTAAAATTAATTAATATCCACTAATATATTTCCATTAAAGAATTCTTCTCTTAATAAGTTTGGAATTGTATGCTTGTCTCGTTTATATAATATCTCCTTTAAATTTTGGATAGGTAGATACTTTAGTAATTGTGTGTTTTCAAAATCTCTACGGATATTTTCAGCACAAACCCATTCCAAAATAGCTGGTATATCTTTATTGGGATGATTACCGACTATTACATAATAAATTTCTTCTCCATTTTCTCCACTCAATAGCTTTAAATTCTGAAATTTGGATAATACATCCAACCAATCTCTTTTTAATTCCACTTCAAAAGCAGCTAAAATCTTATGATTTTTATTGGCCCAAATTACATCTAAATAATCAACTTGCTCTTTCGATTTTCCAACTTTAAGATTTTCTATATTAAGATCTTCCATTGTTAGGTTTGCGATGGTATTTAACTCTAACCCGTATAAGCTTTGGTTTTTTTCACCTTTAGCCAATTTTGACTTTAAACCAAAATAAGCTCCCAATGCACTAAGTTGTGCTTGATAACTTAAGTGTAAATGTTGTCCTGTTTCTTCATCTTCAAAATAATACTTTTGCTTTAACAGAGAATTCAGATTTGCTCGATCAAACTCAACATAAACACTGTCAGTTTTTTTAGTACCAAATCTCAGTAAGTTATGTTCATCAAACCAACCTTTTATTTTTTTGGAATCATTTTGGAAATTTTCAAAATAACCCTTACCTATTATTTTTTCCGTAATTTCCCAAAATTTTTCTTGCCAGTTTTGATACACATAAACAACAGGTTTTTCGCTGTCTAAAGTAGGTCTAGTTACTACTAGCTTACTATTTGATCTAATAATTTTGGATGTCTTTAATTCGGGAATATCAAAATAATCACTTTTACCACAAGACCTATTTGTATCCCAAGGTTTTACAATATTATAGTTGCTGAGAAGTTTTCGAACTTCTATATGATTATTCTTATGTATTTTATCCTTCAATGTAGACGCTTCATAGAAATTTAGACTTTTGAACCTATTTAATATTAGTTCATAATTATTATTCTCAAGCAATACTTATCACCTAACCCCCAAATCTTATAATTAGTGTTGGGTTAAATGAATAAATAAATACATTAATTCATTTAAATGCCCTCCTCATCAGGTGTCACCTTAAAATAATTTGTTGGATACAAATATAAAAGGTTTATTGTAGGTTTTTCTTTTTTTGTTGTAATACAAAGTCTTTTCACTCATATAAATTTATTATGAGCGCTCAGAGTCTACAAAGAAAGGAGTTCTATTAAATTTGAATAGAACAACTTTGGAAGGGCGCATACGAGATAACTCATGGACAATCTATCCTTATGACAATAGGAAAGCATTGCAACAACTAAAAGATAATTCTGTAGATTGTATCTTAACAAGTCCACCCTATCTTAACTCAAGGGCATATGGAGAACTAGGAAGAGAAGAAGGAAATCAAGCAAAATATAATATGCCAAGAAGTGGTATTCCAATGATGAATGAAATTGGATTTGGTCAATCAATCGAAGATTACTTTAATAGTTTAGAGGAAGTATTTAAGCAATGTTTTAGAGTCTTGAAAAATAATAAGTGGTTTTTTGTTAATGTAAATAAAATTAGGAATAACTTGACTACTTTTGATATAAGTCATGAGATAGTTAGGAGAGTAACTCTTCAAGGATTTTCTCATAGAGATACAATAATTTGGTTTAAAAACAACCCAAGGCCATTACTTTCAACTAGTAAACCTTATTATTTAGATGATGGTTGGGAATATATACTAATGTTTTCCAAGGGTAAAGCCATAATAAATAGAGAAAATTATCTTCCAATGTCATTAGATTTTAAATGCGCGAGTTGCAAAACAGAAAATAAATTAGTTAAAAAATCTAGACCTAATTATTTTCATACAAATATAGGTTTTACAGAGAATAGATTAAGTAGTAATCACCCTGCTAAATTTCCATTGGCTTTACCTAACTTTATATTTAGTTTATGTACTAAACAAGGCGATCTAATTCTTGATCCATTTTCAGGTGTAGGTACTACTTTAGTAGCTGGACTAGATAATAACTTAAACGTGATAGGATGTGAAATTAATATAGATTTTTGTAATTCCGCAATAAGAGAAATTAAGGCTTTAAGTGAAAAAGTTACAACAAACCCTAGTTAATTTAACTAGGGTTAAATTTTGTGCTTTCCATTATAAAATTTTCAAATAGCAGATAAAATGATAAACATGATTTATTGAGAATTAGATTGCCACTTTAATTATCCGAGTATAGTCATCCCTCTTAATTCCAGGTTTAGTTTTGACTTTTCAAATAACTCGAGGAATAAATCAAAACTCAATACATTTTTCCAGGTCCCAATTTATTTGCTGCGCAGTATTTGTCTACTACGTATATACTTCCCCCTAATCAATGTTTCGAATGAATGGAATGAATTATTGGAATTACACTTGGTAATAATGTATTTTTAGCAACAAAATATTTTTCAGGAAGTGAGGATGCCAATGAAAGGACATATTTATCGAAGGAACTGCACCTGCAAGAAGAAGAAAAAGTGCAGTTGTGGTTCAAAATGGGCTTTTGTCGTCGATATAGGAATAGACCCTATCACTGGAAAAAGGAAACAGAAATCGAAAAGTGGTTTTCTGACCCAACAAGAAGCTGAAGCGGCAGCCAATACTCTCATTTATGAGTTAAACCAAGGGACATATGTAGAAGAGACAGACAAGACCTTCAGCGACTTTGCTAATGAATGGCTGCCTATCTACCGTGACTCAAAGGACGTTAAGCCGGGAACTATTCGTGTTCGAATTCATGAAATTGGGAGGTTATTACCCTACTTTGCTCAATTAAAATTGAAAGACATCACAAGAAAGATGTACCAAGATGCTCTCAATGATTTAAAAGATCAAGGGTTAGCTGATAGCACAAGGGAAGGAATCAATCGTACAGGGAGAATGATTTTCCGAAAGGCCTTAGAACTGGAGATTATTAAGAAGGACCCGACGGAATTTGCTTATGTGAAGAAGGATAGAAAAACGATTGAACAACTCGAAGAAGAGGAAGTTCCAAATTACTTAGAAAAAGAAGAGCTTGCCTTGTTTTTAGAAACAGCAAAACAACATGGTCTCGAACATGATTTCTTGGTGTTTTTAATACTCGCCTATACAGGAATTCAGGTTGGAGAATTAGTTGCTCTTAAGTGGAAGGATATAGACTTCAAAAACCATACAATCAGTATTACTAAAACGTATTATAATCCTAATAATAATAATACGGTTGAGTATCAATTAGTCCCACCGAAAACCCGAAAGTCTAGACGAAAAATAGTTGTCGATGAAGAGGTGATTGAAGCTTTGAAGGAACATAAAAAGGTTCAGAATCAAGTCATTGATCAATTAGGCAACCATTACTATAACCAAGACTTTATCTTTGCCAAAATGGAGCGGCACTTCGGATATCCTATTGTGATTAAAAATGTTCGAGACCGTATGAAAAGGCTACTTAAAATCGCAGATTTAAATGAAGAGTCAACACCACATTCTTTGCGACATACGCATACCTCTCTCTTAGCAGAGGCAGGTGTCTCACTCGAACAAATAATGGATCGGCTCGGCCATACTGATGACCAAATTACAAAGAATGTGTATCTCCATGTTACGAAAGAAATGAAAAAAGAAGCCTCTCAAAAGTTCGGTGAACTAATGAGAAGCCTCCGTTAAAAACCTCAATGTTGCAAAATGTTAGCAAACCACTCTCACCTTACCAACAAACCCATTCATATCAAGGGTTGGAGGCACTTATTACATCATGCCGCCCATTCCACCCATTCCGCCCATATCAGGCATTGCAGGTGCGTTTGGCTCAGGCTTATCAGCAATGACTGCTTCAGTAGTTAGAAGCATAGCTGCTACGGAACCAGCGTTTTGAAGGGCAGAACGAGTTACTTTCTTAGGATCTACGATACCAGCGTCGACCATGTTAACCCACTCGCCAGTTGCTGCGTTGAAGCCGATTCCTACTTCTTCGCGCTTTAAGCGGTCAACAATTACAGAACCTTCTAAGCCGGCATTTTCAGCGATTGTGCGTACAGGCTCTTCAATCGCGCGTAGGACGATGTTGATACCTGTTTGGATGTCGCCCTCTTCTTGAAGTGCAGCTACTTTATTGTAAACGTTAAGTAGAGCTACTCCACCACCGGATACGATTCCTTCTTCAACAGCTGCACGAGTTGCGTTTAGAGCATCTTCAATGCGAAGTTTGCGCTCTTTTAATTCTGTTTCTGTAGCAGCACCAACTTTAATAACCGCTACTCCACCAGCTAATTTAGCTAAACGCTCTTGTAATTTTTCTTTATCGAATTCTGAAGTAGTTTCTTCTAATTGAACACGAATTTGGTTTACACGAGAAGCGATTTGTGCGCTGTCTCCTGCACCTTCAACAATTGTAGTGTTTTCTTTCGTTACAACTACTTTAGAAGCGCGTCCTAAAGATTCGATTGTTGCAGATTTCAGGTCACGGCCTAATTCTTCCGTGATTACTTCACCGCCAGTTAGGATCGCGATATCTTCAAGCATTGCCTTACGGCGGTCACCGAAGCCAGGAGCTTTAACTGCTACTGCGTTAAATGTTCCGCGAAGCTTGTTCACTACTAATGTAGCAAGTGCTTCTCCTTCAACATCTTCAGCAACAAGCAATAATGGCTTGCCTTGTTGAACCACTTGCTCAAGAACTGGAAGGATTTCTTGAATACTAGTGATCTTTTTATCAGTAATTAATATATATGGATTATCTAGAATAGCTTCCATTTTGTCAGAATCCGTTACCATGTATGGAGAAGCATATCCACGGTCGAATTGCATACCTTCTACTACGTCAAGCTCTGTAGTGAAGCCTTTTGATTCTTCGATTGTGATAACGCCGTCGTTGCCAACGCGCTCCATAGCTTCTGCGATAAGAGCACCAACTTCTTTATCGTCAGAAGAAATAGCAGCAACCTGTGCAATTGACTCTTTGCCTTCAATTGGCTTAGCGATTACTTGTAATTCTTCTACAGCCGCAGCAACAGCTTTTTCGATACCTTTGCGGATACCCATTGGGTTAGCACCAGCTGTAACGTTCTTAAGACCTTCACGGATCATTGCTTGAGCAAGAACTGTTGCAGTTGTTGTTCCGTCACCAGCAACATCGTTCGTTTTGCTTGCAACTTCAGCAACAAGCTTTGCACCCATGTTTTCGAAAGCATCTTCTAATTCGATTTCTTTTGCAATTGTTACACCGTCATTTGTAATTAACGGAGAACCGAATTTTTTCTCAAGAACCACGTTGCGTCCTTTTGGTCCAAGAGTTACTTTTACTGCATTTGCAAGAGCGTCCACTCCGCGAAGCATTGCGCGGCGTGCATCTTCACTAAATTTAATCTCTTTTGCCATAATAAATAACCTCCTCGAAATAGTTAAATAGGCAGTTCAAATCAATTTGTAAAGCTGTCTGACTAAATTAGCCGATCACAGCAAGAATGTCATTTTCGCGTAAAATTAAATATTCTTTGCCATCGTACTTCACTTCAGTACCAGCATATTTTGAGAAGATAATACGGTCGCCTTGAGCAACTTCAAGGGCTACACGCTCACCGTTCTCAAGAACGCGGCCAGTTCCAACAGCAACTACATTGCCTTCTTGAGGCTTTTCTTTTGCAGTGTCCGGCAAAACGATGCCGCTTGCAGTTTTTTCTTCAGTTTCAACAAGCTCGATAATAATTCGATCACCTAGTGGCTTTAACAAGTGAAACAACCTCCTCAATAAATATGTAAATTTTATTTATTAGCACTCTCATCTACTGAGTGCTAACACAATTATTATATTAATGAATCTGGTGCACATTTGCAAGAGTGAAGCTCAATTTTTTGTAAAAAATATTTAAGATGGGCACTTTACTTTTTTACATTCATTGCCAAATGATAGTCTATCCTAAAAAACCGAACAGCAAACCATTTTTAAAGTCTACTATTTGATACTTGGACCTTTTTACGGGTAAAATGAATGTTGGTATACACAATGGATAAGGAGATAAAATATTGAAAAAAGAATATTGGTATATTCTCATTGCTTATATAGGGATGCATTTATCTAGCTTAATTGGGGTTCCGTTTATTGCGTTTTGGGGAACACTATTCGGGAAAAGCATGAAGGACATGGAAACATTCGCAGTTTCATCTTGGATCGTGATAAGCTTTACACTGGCTTTCATTATTATTTTAGTTTTCCTTAGAAAGGAAATAAAAGACAGCTTCTCCATGAGGCATACGACCTCTACCGGATCTTCCATAGCCTGGGCCATTGGCGGGGTATTTCTTGCCTTATTTGCCCAATCAATTGCTGCCAATATAGAAAATTTACTCGGTATTGAAATGGGCTCGGAAAACACTCAGCAAATTATCAGACTTATTCAGGCATCACCATTAGTCGTTGTCATCAGCTCTATTATTGGGCCAATTCTTGAGGAAATTGTCTTTCGAAAAATTATTTTCGGAACGATTCATAAACGGCTGAACTTTTTTCTATCAGCATTAATAAGTTCTATTATTTTTGCTGTTGCTCACTTTGAGTTTGAACATATTCTTTTGTACTCAGCAATGGGCTTTACCTTTGCTTTCCTATATGTCAAAACAAAGCGAATTCTTGTACCGATTTTTGCACATGTGGCCATGAATACACTTGTCGTTATTATCCAATTCAACAGGGAAAATATTGAAAACTGGATTAAAGAAGCGGAAAAAATGCAAAGCTTTATTGGAGGATTTTTATGAGAAGGACACCATTAATGTCAGGCATCATTTATATTATTCTTGGGATCCTCTTTACCTATATCGCGATCCAAAGCATTCAAAGAAACGATGGCTGGGGAATATTTACTTACTTTCTCATAATTATCGCAACCCTTGATTTAGGTACTGGCCTGCGGATGGTTGCCTTTCATTTTGCTAATAACAAACAAAGAAAATGAGCACTATGTAAATGCTCATTTTCTTTGTTTAGCTTATTCTTCATCTGTAGGATAATGCTTAAGAAAGTAGATTAGCGACTGCAGCTCCACAGCTAAATCGATATGATGGATTCTGATTGAGGACGGCACAGATAAACGCGCAGGAGTAAAATTCAAAATTCCATTTACACTGCCTTGAACAATTCTGTCAGCAATCGGCTGAGCTGCAAGAGCTGGAACTGTTAAAATCGCGACTTGAATTTGTTGGTCCTCGATTACTTTTTCCAGATCATTCATATGATAAATCGGTACATCACCAATGAATGTGCCAACTTTTCCCTCGTCTACATCAAAGGCTACTTCAATTTTCGTATTATTGTTTTTGAGGAAATTATAATTCAAAAAGGCAGTTCCTAAATTACCAACACCAATAAGAGCGACCTTCGTTAATTCATCTTGATCTAATGTTTTCCGGAAAAAGGTAAGTAAATAATTTACATTATACCCATACCCTTTTTTCCCTAAAGCTCCAAAGTAGGAAAAATCCCGCCGAATGGTAGCAGAATCGACCTTCACTGCGTCACTTAATTCTGCAGAAGAGACTCTTTGTTTCCCAGAAGCATGCAAATTTTTTAAGAATCGATAATATAAAGGAAGCCGTTTGGCCGTTGCTTGTGGAATTTTTAATGACTCATTCGCCATTATCTTATCTCCTCTCATAGAAACCTTTACGTTTGCTCATATGACTTAATCACATAGAGCAATTATTACAAGGGATCTCTTTTAAAATCCCCATTTTTTCCGCCTGTTTTTTCTACTAAATAGGTTTTGCCAATAACCATTCCTTTATCAACTGCCTTGCACATATCATAAACTGTTAAGGCACATACGGATGCGGCTGTTAACGCTTCCATTTCAACTCCAGTATGCCCTTTTGTTTTGACAGTAGCGGCAATGAGCAATGTATATTCTTCTTGATCAACGCTCCATGAGAAGGAAATATCTACCCCTGTTAAAGGGATCGGATGACACATTGGGATTATTTCCCATGTTTTCTTGCATGCCATCACTCCAGCAACTTGTGCAACCGCAAGGACATCGCCTTTTTTCATTTGATTAGAAGTGATTTTTTCATATATTTCTTTATTAACTGTAATACTTGAGTGAGCAATCGCCGTTCTCGCCGTCACAGATTTTTCGCTAATATCGACCATCTTTGCTCTGCCTTCTTGATTAAAATGGGTAAATTCATTCATTTAAAACACCTCACAACAAAATCATACACTATTTTTAGCCAAATGTGTAAAACACTTCACAATAATTCAAGTCCAGCCTCACACACATTGCCCAACAAATATGAATGAGTTACACTTATTCTATAAAGCTTGAGGTGAACAAAAATGATTTTATTACAAGTCAATCAATTAATAAAGAACTTTGGTGCTGAAGTTATATTATCGAATATAAAACTTGAAGTACAAACTAGAGATAGAATTGCCCTTGTGGGGCGTAACGGGGCTGGAAAGTCCACGCTTTTAAAAATAATAGCTGGCCAAATATCCTATGATTCTGGTGACATTATTAAGCCGAAGGAAGTGGAAATTGGCTACCTTGCGCAAAATACCGGACTTGAATCGGAAAGATCCATATGGGATGAAATGCTAACCGTATTCGAGCATCTGCAAAAGCTTGAAAAAGAATTGCGAAAGCTCGAGGGTGAAATGTCTGATCCGCAGGCAATGGCTAATCCCGAAAACTATGAACGCATCTTAAAAGAATACGATGATCGTCAAGTTCAATTTAAAGAACAAGGCGGTTATCAGTACGAATCAGACATCCGCTCCGTTCTTCACGGGCTGAACTTTCAATCCTTTAGCTATGATACGAAAATATCCACTTTAAGCGGAGGACAAAAAACGAGGCTCGCTCTAGGAAAGCTGCTATTAAAGAAGCCTGATATTTTAATTTTGGACGAGCCTACGAACCATTTAGATATTGATACTTTATCTTGGCTTGAACAATATTTGCTAACGTATGACGGGGCTATTTTAATCGTTTCCCATGATCGATATTTTTTAGATAAAGTCGTCTCCCAAGTCTATGAATTATCAAGAAATCAAATTAGAAAATATATCGGTAACTACAGCTCTTATCTTGACCAAAAAGCAGCAAACTATGAACGCGACTTGAAGCAATTTGAAAAGCAGCAAGAAGAAGTAGCTAAACTGCAAGACTTTATTCAGCGCAATCTGGCTCGGGCCTCCACAACGAAAAGGGCACAGAGCCGCAGAAAACAGCTAGAGAGAATGGAATTATTGGACCGTCCTTCAGGGGATGAGAAGTCTGCTAATTTCGGTTTCCAAATTGAAAAGCAAACAGGCAATGAAGTGCTGAAGGTGGAATCTGTTGCGGTAGGATACAATGATGAAATGATTTCGAAAAATATTTCCTTCCGAATTACTCGTGGAGAAAGTATAGCCCTCGTGGGACCAAACGGAATTGGCAAATCTACACTTTTAAAAACGATCATTGAGAAGCTTCCTTCACTAGCAGGAAGTATACACTACGGATCCAACGTAGCCATTGGCTATTATGATCAGGAACAGGCTGAGCTCACCTCGAACAAACGTGTACTTAATGAACTTTGGGATGAATATCCCCTTACACCAGAAAAGGAAATTCGAACGGTGTTAGGAAACTTCCTCTTTTCAGGAGATGATGTGCTAAAAATCGTCTCTACTTTAAGCGGAGGAGAGAAGGCTCGTCTAGCATTGGCAAAATTAATGATGCAAAAGGCAAATTTCTTAATTCTGGATGAGCCAACAAACCATCTCGACTTAGATAGTAAAGAGATATTAGAAAATGCTTTAATTGATTATCCTGGAACGATCCTATTCGTTTCTCATGACCGCTATTTTATCAATCGCATTACAACAAAGGTGCTTGAGCTTCACGAAAATGGTGCAAATGAGTTTCTTGGGGATTACGATTATTATGTGGAGAAGAAGCTAGAACAAGAAGAGTTAAAAGCTTTGGACCTTGCAGAAAAGCCCTCCTCCTCTACTCACGTAAATCAAGAAAAAAGCAGCTATCAGATGGATAAGGAAGCAAAAAAGTTAGAAAGACAAAAACAGAGAAGATTAGAAGAAGTTGAAAAGCTGATTGGGAGATTGGAGGCGCAAATTGCTGAATTCGAGCAGCTTCTGTGTGAGCCCGACATCTATCAAGATCATGAAAAGGTCTTGGAAATAACGAAGGAAAATAACGAGGCAAAGTCTAAACTAGATGAATTAGTTGAGGAGTGGACAGTTTTAGCAGAGTAATGGGGACACTTTTCTTTTCAGAGTATTTTGAACCAGGAGTATACTCACTCCTGGTATTTTTTTATCCACAAAACTATTCACATTAAAACGACTGAAATAATAGCATTCCACAGACTTTTCCACACTATCCACATTTAATCGCCGTTTTATCCACATTATACACATATTTTTTGGATAATTGCTATTTTATCCACAAAAAACGTCCCCGTAGAAACAGGGACGTTTTTCTTATACCCAAATTAGTTGTGGATAGTAATTTCAAGACCAGGGTTCGCATTTAATGCCATCGTTGATCTTGCGCCTTTTTCATAAAGGATGCTTCCAGCGGCTGCAATCATAGCCGCATTATCCGTACATAAATTTAAGGGAGGGATGACCAACTCAATTCCAGGGAGCTTGTCAAACTCCTTCTGTAATGTGGACCGCAAACCTTTATTGGCTGCAACTCCACCTGCTAAGAGTACTTGTTTTACCTTATATTGTTCGACAGCTTTCAGCGTTTTCGTAACAAGGACATCAATGACACTTGCCTGAAAGCTTGCGGCTAGGTCTTCTGGGGATAACTTTTCCCCACGCTGTTCCGCATTGTGGACAGTGTTGATAACTGCAGATTTTAGTCCACTAAAACTAAAATCATAGGAGCCTTCCTCCAGCCAAGCTCTTGGCAAATTAATAGCGGCTTCCCCAACATGTGCTAACCGGTCTATGTGAGGACCTCCTGGATATGGCAGATTCAAGGTTCTAGCTACTTTATCATAAGCCTCTCCAGCCGCATCATCCCTAGTTTCTCCAATAACTTCAAAGTGCCCTTGTTCTTTCATATAGACCAGCTCTGTATGTCCACCAGAAACAACGAGGGAGAGTAACGGAAATTCAAGCTCTGTCACAAGCCGATTCGCATAAATATGGCCTGCAATATGATGAACACCGACTAACGGGATACTATGGGCAAAGGCAAGCGCTTTTGCTGCGTTTACACCCACTAATAAGGCTCCTACAAGGCCTGGACCTTCTGTAACGGCAATAGCATCCAGATCATCAAAGCTTATTTCTGCCTGATTTAATGCTTCCTCAAGAACAATCGTTATTTGTTCTACATGGTGCCGCGATGCAATTTCAGGTACAACGCCCCCGAACCTTTTATGACTTTCTATTTGCGATGCCACAATATTGGAGGCAATTTCCCTGCCGTTTTTGACAATCGCTACGGATGTTTCATCACAGCTTGTTTCAATACCCATAATATATTGATCTTTATTCATTATAAATTCACCCACATTACCAATGCATCTTCTCGATTATCGGTATAATAACTTTTTCGAATGCCTCCATCCTGAAAGCCTAGCTTTCGGTACAAAGACTGGGCAACAGAATTAGTCACACGGACTTCAAGTGTCATCGTTCGAGCGCCCATTTCTGAGGATATCTCCATAATCTTCTTCATTAATGCTTCCCCAAGCTTCAGCCCTCGGTATTCAGGCAAGACGGCCACATTTGTAATATGCGCCTCATCAACGATTACCCAAACCCCGCAGTAGCCAATTAATCTTCCCTCATCTTCTAATCCAATATATACGGCAAATTTGTTTTGTTTAAATTCGTTTTTAAAAGCTTCTTCCGTCCACGGCAATGTAAATGAGGCATGTTCAATTTTCAATACTTCATTCACATCTTTTTCACTTAAAAAACGAAAAGTGAAAGAATTCGTCATTATGTTCTTCCTCATCATTACTTTTTCTCTTTGTTTGCATTTAGCCAATTCGCTTCTGCTTCTGCCAAACGGATATAGTTAGGAACGAAGGAATGTATATCCTCCCCTTCTTTATCTCTTCCTAGCAAAGCAAGCTCTGCCGGCCGAGGATTTTGCTCCGTGATTTCCGCAAAAACAGCCTGGTCTCCAAGAACATCCTTCAGAATAGGCTGATGCAGTGGCAAATCATTGCCGATAAATAGAATTTTACGTTCCTGTTTCTTAAGCTTTGCTGCCCATTCTGTTGATAATAACAGCTGATCTTTTTGCAAAGTATGTATTTTGCCATCAACGAACTGGTAGAGGCCCGTGTAGATTTGTCCTCTTCTTGCATCGAATAGCGGGGATACAGCGCCATCGAAATAACGTCCAGCTGATGCAGCAGAAACTTCTAGGCTTGAAATTCCCACTAATGGGATGTTAAGTGTCCAAGCTAATGTTTTCGCAATCGTAACACCAATTCTAACACCTGTGTAAGAGCCTGGCCCTTTGGCTACAACAATTTTTGAAAGGTCAGCTGGCTTTATGTCACAATCACGCATTAAAGCTTCAATAGCAGGCATAACTCGTACGGAATGATTCTTTTTCAGATTGGTCATATATTCGCCTTTTACTTGATCCCCATCCAATAACGCAACACCTAACGTATAATTAGATGTATCAATCGAAAGCACCTTCATCCTAATATCTCCTTACATAACTCCTCGTATCTCTTACCCTTTGGTTCTAACACAAATCTTCTGGAACCATTCTCTCCTAGAAAAAGAGAGATGGTCAACAATTCAGCAGGCAACTGGCTTTCTATTAAGTGTGCCCATTCTACAACTGTAACTCCATCCCCCTCGAAGTATTCATCAAATCCCAGGTCTTCAAAGGAATCTTCTACTCGGTAAACATCCATATGATATAACGGAAGCCTGCCTTGATATTCCTTGATAATGGTAAAAGTAGGACTGTTAACATTTCTTTTAATTTCTAACCCAATGGCCAATCCTTTCGTGAACGTGGTTTTCCCTGCGCCTAGATCACCTTCAAGAGCGATGACATCTCCAGGCTGCAAAAGGGTGGCCAGACGTTTTGAAAATTCCATCGTATCTTCAGGATGTTTCGAAATAAACTCATATATACTCATAATAATTGATCACCATTATTTTTCTAGAATTGGAATGACTAACCCACCTGATTATTATCAAAAAAACCTTAGGATGCATCCTAAGGGTATCTTTCATATATAGTGTACATGATTTTAAAACGGCTAGCAAAAAAAGCTTCGCAAAATAAAAAAAGACGAAACTTAGTTTCGTTCTTGTTTAAGCATGTAAATGGCGGTCCGGACGGGACTCGAACCCGCGACCTCCTGCGTGACAGGCAGGCATTCTAACCAACTGAACTACCGGACCAGATTGCGGGGACAGGATTTGAACCTGCGACCTTCGGGTTATGAGCCCGACGAGCTACCGAACTGCTCCACCCCGCGATAGTAATATTTATATGATTTTTATTATGCTCATATATAGCATAGTAAATATGTTTAAAACAGCCTAGCGACGTCCTACTCTCACAAGGGGACAGCCCCTAACTACCATCGGCGCTGAAAAGCTTAACTTCCGTGTTCGGGATGGGAACGGGTGTGA
>NZ_LMAS01000015.1 GCF_001509555.1 Bacillus sp. FJAT-29937
GTACCCCCTTCCCCCAGAAAAAAATCAAACAGAGGTATCAACTATACTAAGGTTAGCATTGTTGATTTGATTTTACACAAAAATAAGGACTTGACTCACTTTCATAGATTCCTGTCCAATAAACTACTTTTCTGAACAACTTTTCCATACTCTTTTCTATGCCGAGATATTTATCAGCCAAATTTATTGATTTGTCAGCCAATTTGGATGGTTTGTCAGCCAAATCTAATGGTTTGTCAGCCAAATTGGATAGTTTGTCAGCCAATTCTAGATTTTCGCCCAGCAAGCACCCAATAAAAGGCCCCCCCGAATAGATTCCTCTCTACAAGGATAAGCCTGAACCAAAAAAAACGGGTAATGACATAAAGTCACCACCCGCCTACATTATTGCACATCTAAAATATCAGCTAATTTCCAGTTTCCACTTTCATCTTTTTCTAAATAATAGACATACGTATTTTCAAGTTCATCCACTTGATCGATATTTGCCTTTTGATCTAGGATAACGATGGCTGTTCCATCAATAATATATTGAACTTCAAGCCCTGTCGTTTCATATTTAACATCAAAATCTTTAAATGTCGTTTCGATTTCATCTTTTAGATTTGCATATTCAGGGAATTCTTCGCTGTATAAGCTCATCATCCCTTCTACATCTTCAGCATTTGCATAGTCATCTGCTTTTTTGAAGAACTCAATAATTTCCTTTTCTTGTGCTAGGAAGTTCGCATCTTTTCTGATACTTTCTTGGTAAGCAGCGTACAGTTCACTTGTGATTTCTTCATCTTCAATGACGTCAAGCAAGTCGAAGAAGCCAGCAACATGTGCCTCTACTGCTTTTTGATCCGCATTTTTAGTAATCATCTCGTCAAGTTTATCTAATGACATCTTTGCAGTGATGACATATTTTGCAGATTGAAGCGCCTTTTCACCAGGAGTTTTGTATTTGGCAAGGATTGCATCACGTGTCGACTTACCGTACACACGATATAATAAAATGGCTTGTTTGCGGATTTCACTTGATAATTCATGATAACTTTTTTCAGTTACATCTGATGTTGGATTTTCTGAGTATAAAGCATTGAATTGATTTGCTTTATCTACAATTTTCTTTCCGGAAGTAATCGCATCAATATATCCCATTGCACGGCTATAATGAATGCCAACATTGTCTTCCAGACGCTTTTCTAAAATAACTTTATCCTTCACACTTACTTTAGCAATCTCTTTTTTTGCATTAAAATAAGCATCTTTTGTTAAATTAAAAATCTTCATATCCGGATTTTTAATTTCTTTCGTCAACTCATAAGAAATTTGCCATTTTAATGATCCAGCATATTGTTCTGCTGTTTTCACTAAAGATTCAGCTTTAGTGGTTGATGCCGCTTCTGCAGTACTAAAAGGCGTAAGAGCACCAGTCCCAGCAATCCCAGCCGCTAATAAAATAGATAATAATTTCTTCATACAGATTCTCCTGCAAATCATTAGTCTTATAAAAGTAATCTTTACATAAGCCATATTTAGAATATGGTATATTAAAATTTTCATCTAGTATTATATTATGGATGGATATCCATAATTTGGATTACTGTGTTAGGTCTAAAATAAAGGAATATATTAGTAATAAGTGAGTCTATCTATTTCTTTATATTATTGGTTTATTTGCGAAAGTAATGGGTTTATTTGTAATCTATTTGCGACAAGTGTGATGATTGCTTTTTTATAGGATCCCGCAGTATGATCCAACTATCAAGCTTTAATTTTCTATATGGTCAACCAAAACGAAATATGACTATGAAATAAGTTTATTCGAGGGTGATGGGCACGAAGAGTTTATGTGGATTCATTGCTGGTGTTGAAGTACACTTTATAGTTATCGACTAGAATTCGATAGTTTCCTTGCCATTCAGATTCATTGGCAGGCATTGATTCCATAATCGCAAGAATTTTTATCAGCAATCTTTTTTTATATTCCTTTGTTTCACTGGGACTAAAATAGGGGCTAATTATTCGAGTGAAGCTGCTCCTTGCTTCCGCTGTCCATTTCAATTCCATTTAAAAATCACCCCTCTCAATTGCTTCCAATAACTCATCAGAGGAATAAAGTCTCCCATTCACAATATCTTTATCTGCTCTTTCAAGCATTTCTTTTAACTCAATATCTGTTTCAATATCCGATAAAATCGTATCTTCTTTTAATTTCTGAATAACAAAAACTTCCCCTTCAATATCAATTACTGCTTTTGACTTTTGATTTAGTATTTTTTTTATGATTACAGCTTCAATACCCTCAATTTTTTAATTACCTCCTTTTATTTACCTATTATACATGGAAAACAAGGAAATTCTACAACCCATTCCAGCATGTGCCCAACTCATTTGTATTGACGCAGCCCCCAGAAACCGATATGATTATTAATAATTTCATAATTGCTAATCTTCTTATCAAGAGAGGTGGAGGGACTGACCCTGCGAAGCCTCGGCAACCAGCATACTTGTGCACGGTGCCAATTTCAGAGGAATGATCACCATTCCGAAGATGAGAAGGTGGAACGGATTTTGTTAGGTCATTCGTGTCCCCTTCTGTCTTTATATGCAGAGGGGGTTTTTTATTTTTACACGAAGCCAATCGACCTAAAACATAAGATAACAGGAGGAATGCATGCATGTCAGCCATTCATATTGCATTATTAGGATTTGGTACCGTTGGGAAGGGCGTCTATCAGACTGTCCAATCACATCAAAAAAAGCTTCAGGCTCTACTTGGAAAAGAAGTGAAAATCGTTGGCATTCTTGTGAAAAATTTAAATAAGCACAATAAACCGGATGAAGAGGTTCTTTTAACCGATGATTTTGAAAAAATTCTTTCACTGGAACCATTGGATGTTGTAATAGATGCCATTGTTGGTAAAGATCCGTGCTTCTCCTACTTGCAGCAAGCAATTAAACGGGGCTGCCATGTGATTACGGCGAACAAGGAAATGTTTGCCCATCACGGCGCACAATTAAAACAATTAGCAAGTGAGAATGGTGTTTCTCTCGGCTTTGAAGCAACGGCTGCTGGTGGAATTCCTGTAATCCAAACAATAAACCAATTGCTGAATGTCAATAATATCGAAAAAGTTCAGGGCATACTTAACGGAACCTCTAATTTTATTTTGACGAAAATGAGAGAAGAAAACCTACCATTTGTGTCAGCCTTGAAGCTAGCTCAGGAAAAAGGCTATGCCGAAGCTGATCCGACTAATGATGTTGACGGCTATGATGCCTTCTACAAAGCGGTGATCCTAAGTGAGCTTGCATTTGGGGAGGCGCCAAACTGGGATGACTCGATCAGGGAAGGTATTCGGAGAATCACCCCTGAACAAATTGAAATTTTTACATCATTAGGGCTTCGGTTTAAGCATATCGCTTCGATCGAACGCACTGCTAGTGGAATTCTTTGCAGCGTAAAACCTGTGCTTGTGAATGAGCAGCACCCCTTTTACCATGTAGAAGGTGTCCAAAATGCGGTTTCCATTGACGGGGATATTGTTGGGAATATCAGCCTTCAAGGTCCAGGGGCGGGAATGCTTCCAACAGCAAGCGCGATAATCGAGGACTTGGCACACATTAATCGAAAAAGTGTGCCTCGGGCATTCACCGAAAAAAAGCTAGAAGAAAATGAGGCATCTACTCACTCCTTTTGGGCAATCGGTGGTGATATCAATGCCTCGATTCTGCCTACCCCTATTGAAGTGATTGAAAGAGTTCATCCGAATGTGTTAATCGTTCGAGCACCGGAAGAGACCATGTACGCGATTCATTTACCGAATGTGCGTGTTTATCAAATTCTTGGAGATGTGGCGTTCAAGGGAGTGGTTGTAAGTTAGCAATAAAATCAGGAGGAACAATACCATTCTTGCCTAACCCCTCCTCTTACAAAAAATGTACTTTTGTTGGATAGTTTTTGAATTTGCTTTTTCCTGTTCAGTAAATCGCTTTGCCGGACAGGTTTTTCTGATTTCACAGATTCCTGTCCAATAAAGCTACTTTGTTGGACAGGTTTCTCCGATTTCATAGATTCCTGTCCAATAAAACTACTTTGCCGGACAGGTTTCTCCGATTTCACAGATTCCTGTCCAATAAAACTGCTTTGTTGGACAGGTTTCTCCGATTTCATAGATTCCTGTCCAATAAAACCATTTTGATGGACAAGTTTTTCCGGTTTCGCAGTTTCCTGTCCAATATAACCACATTCCAAGAATAACCCTAGCTACCCTTCGAATTAGCCAGCAAGCCCATAAAGGATGCTAATAACCCATCATTTATTTTTAAGGTCTCTATTTACTCCCTTAATATCAAATTCCTTATAGCCTTGCATTCTTCCCCACTCGACCATATGCTTGTGCTCAGGGTGCATAGGATCAGCAAGGATTTTTAAAAACTCCTCAAAGCCATAGGTCCCCCCAACATCTTCCGGAGGTGTATTGCCTCCTCCTTCAAGGCAAACAGGATAGTTGGCATCATAATTGTCAATTACTTCCTCCACCTCGATATCATGCTGCCAGTTATCACCGAAGTCGTAATTATATTTCAGCCTCTTGTATGCGGGGATATATTCTGATAACTTAATATCGGTATCGAGCTTCATCTCCACGTCATTCGGATAGGAAAAAGCTTCTTCGTGACTAACCAGATTCACCATTGGTTTAAGCCCGTCCTTATGATAAGCCGAATGATTTGGCGATAAGACTTGTTTAGATAGTGCATTGTCATAAATATAAAATTCATGGAGATGATAGTTCCGCCATCCGAAAGCTATCTGAAGAATATCATGCAAATGATTAAAGGTCCTATTTATCGGAACAAGTATACGTCGCCAAGTATTACTTTTTTCCAGCCTTAGTGTGACTTTCAGTTGTACCGCCTTCGTCATAAAAATTGGTTCACCAGCAAATTCTTCGAGATCCTTATACATCTCTTCATTCGGCAAAATATAATCATTTTTCCCATTCCCTACAAGAAAGCGACTGACCCGCATACTCATCCTTGTATTGAAGATAGAATCGTTTTCCAATAGTTCCTCGAAAAAATAAACATTTTCACAAGCCTTATTCATTCTTGCTACAGAGGTGCGGTCTTTTGTTTTGGTATAGCTTATTTCATTAGATTGGGAGAGAAATTTTTCTATTACCTCATCCTTCATTCCCTCTTCCATAAAAGTCTCACGTATTCCTTGTAGTAACACTCTATCGAGATTTTTAAAATCCTTCGCTTTTAGTCCATGCAAAACGACCACATACCTATTTTGATCATTTACAAGTACAATCGTTTTTCTACGGTTTAGGGTAATCAAATTGGCATGCCATGAAAAAAGCGGTTCTTCCTTTTCCTCTGTTGCAGGTTTGATTCCAAACTGATCTAATAGTTTTTTTGTACATTGAATGAGCATTTATTGGACTCTCCCTTACAGATTTCTGCAATTATTAACTTTGATTATACAGGAATCTATTCATTTAATAAAAAACGGAAACATTGTAGCCTTTCTCAATCTTATTTAATGATAAAAAGTAGTTTGTCAGCCAAACTGTGGCGGCCATCAACCCAATTTAACGCTTTATTCGCGAATCATGGGGTTTGTCAGCCAATTTCAACACTTTGTCAGCCAAATCATGCGGTTTGTCAGCCAATTTCATCACTTTGTCAGCCAAATCATGCACTTTGTCAGCCAAATCATGCACTTTGTCAGCCAATTAGCTTTTGTCCCTCAAAAAAAACGGATCAGCGCCCACGCACCGATCCGTTCTCTCTACTAATTATTTACTAGACTGATATTTTTCCAAGAACTCTTTCACTTTAGCTGGATCTGCTTTCAGCTCGAGTCCAGTTTTGACAAGCGGGCTGACAGTGGATACCGCTTTGACTTTCTTGCCATGGTAGTAGCTTAGAATTTCATCTTGGTTGATCGAGTGCAGGACGGCTTTTCTTAGGTCTTCACTCTTAGCGATTTCACGATTAGCTGTGTTGAAAAGCAAGTAAGATACGCCATTGCTTTCCATGCTTTGAAGTTTTAATTTGCTGTCGCTCTCAACGGTTTCTTGTTTGTTTTCCGGAATACCGTATAATACGTAAGTTTCACCGTTACGCAGGGCAGATAGTGAGCTATCCATATCTTTGATGAAGCGAAGTTTAAGAGTTTCAATTTTAGCCTCGTGCTCTGTTCCCTTCATGTAGCCAGGGTTTTTGTAGAAAATGGCTTCATAATCGTTCTTGTGTGAAAGGATGTATGGGCCGCTTGCGAATAAAGTGTTGTTGTATTTGTCGCCTTCCGTTACTGTGTTTTGGTCACCGTACGGAATGTCTTTGTTTACATCAAAAGTGGCTACATCGTAAGTGTTAATGCTTTCGACTTGCTTTTTAGAAACAATCCCAGCTGATTGGTGTGCTAAATAGTTAAGCACTTGCGGGAAAGGTTCAGTTGTTGTTACTTTTACAACTTGGTATTTACCTTCTTTATTGTTCGCTTGTGTTTTATCAGCAACAAGTTCAGAGATTTTCGTATCTAGACCATTTTCAAGTGCAGCTTTAACAGAATCGCTGCCGCTAGATTGTTTTACTTGGTCAAGTGCATTTAAATCAGTTACAACTTCAATATTCTTAATATGCTCGTGTAAGCTGTATGTGCGGTGATCAGGCACGGAATCTTTATTTTTCGCACGGTCTAAAGAGAAAATAACATCATCTGCACCAACGCGTTCGCCTGTATCCACTGCTTTTTTATCAGTGATTTTTGCAAAATTAATATCATCTCTTAAGATGAAATAATACTCTTCATTTCCTTCTGCAATACTATGGTTAAGAGACAGTGAACCGTCAGATGTAATTTTGTCATCATCTGTTAAGTTAATTAAACGGACATACATATTTGTATTAATCTGATTGATGGAACCATCATTTCCCTTGATTGGGTCAAGTGATGTTAAAGTCGACATCGTTTGAGACAAAATTAGCGGCTCTGTTGCACGCTTTGATTCGTCAATAAAATCAATCGGCTCCCATGCAAGGGCACGAGATTTAGAAAGTCTAACAGATTCAGGCTTTAAGACATCTTTGTTTACAGCCTGTGATTTTAAAGAAATGTACAATGGTGCTATATAAGCCTTGTCAAATACTAGACGCTGTTCTAATTGCTTATAAGTGTCTGCGTATTCTTCAGGTGTTTGCGTGCTTGCTTTGTCAATTAGGTCATCAATTTCAGAATCAGCCAAAATGCTGTAATCTCCACCTGTTTTAAATAGTGAGCGGACAGCGTAATCTGGATTTCCTGTTACTGTTGTCCAGCTGGATAATGCCGCATCAAAGTTGCCGGCATCTTGTTGAGCTTTAAAGCTGCCATAGTCAGGTTGAATATTAAGCTTTACTTTGAAGCCATTTTTTACAAGCTGGTCGCGAAGAATGTTAAGATCTTCCTCCCCGCTAGTCATTCCAAGCAATTCAATTTCAACTTGCTCACTTGCTGTACCGCCGGATTTAGAATCAGATCCAGCTTTTTCATTCACATCTGATTTAGTTTTCACACATCCTGCCAGCATTAAAACGAAGGCAAGGAGCAGTGGAATCATTTTTTTCATCATCTTTCCTCCTAAAAATTTTATTATATTAATCAAGCTTCGGGTCAAGAGCATCCCTAAGCCCATCTCCCAAAAAGTTAAAGGATAAAACGAGGGCAATAATAGCCAGCCCCGGATAAATGGCTAAATACGAATGGGATTCAAGATAGGTACTGCCAATCTTCAATATATTTCCCCATTCCGGAATATGCGGCTCAACACCTAGTCCCAGATAGCTTAAGCTGCTTGTAGCAATGACTGCGCCGCCGATCGTTAGTGTAGATTTCACAATCATCGGAGCAAGTGAATTTGGAACGACATGCTTAAAGATAATCGCTAGATTGCTAGTTCCGAGCGCTCGTGCAGATTCCACATATTCAAGGTTCGAAACCATCAGAACGTTGGCACGCATCGTCCTCGCGTACGTTGGAATGGACCCAACACTCAGAGCAATTACTAGAGTTACCGCATTAGAACCAAACGCAGCGATGATAACAATCGCCAGCAAAATACCCGGAATCGCGTACAATATATCAAGCAAACGCATAATAATATTGTCCGTGCGGTTTCCATAATAGCCAGAAATCGCTCCCAAGAATCCCCCGATCAAAAACGGAATTGCGGTTGATAATACCCCGACAATAAGAGAAATCCTTGCCCCGAAAACAATCCGAGAAAATAAATCCCTGCCAAAATTGTCTGTTCCAAGCGGATAAGAAATACTCGGAGTCTGCAGGATCGCACTATAATCGTTATCCACTGCCATGCTGTAATCGAATGTCAAATAGCTGCAGATCGAGATCGAAAATATAAATGTGATAAAAAACAACCCTAGCATGGAAGTCGTATTCACTGATATTTTCTCCCAAATTTTAACCCACTTACCTATGCTAGTTTCATTGTTTCTCCATTTTTCTCTTATATAATGAATGCCAATTACGAGTGCAAAAAGATTGCCCGTAACAGCAGTCAATACTAATGGGATGCCCAAAAAGAATTTCAATTTTTCCTTTCCACTGCCTCCCTGGTCCTTTGCGGTAAAAATAAGGACTGCCAAATAGAAAACCGCCGCAATCATTAGGAAGCCCATGGATGGCAGAAAGGTATCAGAGACATATGGTTTGAATAGATTAAGTGCGGACACCGCAATAATGAAGAATTGAGTGATCAGCATGTAAACAGCAAATATATATTCGGGTGATTTTTCTTTTTTAATGAGTTGAAAGGCAAAAGTCGCCACGAATACATTTGCCGTTAAAATACTTAAAACTTGAAAATATCCTAGAACTCTAGTTGACTTTCGTATTTCGCCAGACTTCTTAAGATCCTGCTTAATTTTCAACGTAATGGCGATTTGTACAAGCGTAAACAGCGCATATGCGATGAAAACGCCAAACACAAACGGCTTGATCGTATTTGTCGCAAAGTTCAAGCTGCTATATAGAAATATGACAGTCAAGGCAAGCGAAGTGATCGACGTAAAACTTGCCTGCCTGTATTCCGGCGAAATTTTCAGTGCGTACTGCTTAAAATAGCTTTCATTTTCCCTCATATGAGTAGACATCTTCTATACACCTGCTTTAATATTGTTTCATTTTTGATCGGATCCGCGGGTCAAAAAACGCATACAGAATATCGATCAATAAATTAATTAAAGAAATGGTAATCGCAATATAGACAACTCCACCCATAATACTCGGGATATCAGGTATAAATTGCTTATCAACAATATAGCTTCCAATTCCGCTAATATTAAATACCTTTTCTGTAACGGCCGCTCCGCCAAGCATGCCGCCAAACATGAGGCCAATAACTGTAATAACAGGAATCATCGCATTGCCCACTGCATGCTTCCATAATACTTGGCGCTTGTTTAGCCCTTTGGCTTTCGCCGTAATAATATAATCTTCATTAATCACTTCGAGTGTAGCCGAGCGGGTCATCCTAGCGATGGAGGCAGTTAAGCCCGTTCCTAGAACAACGGCAGGCATAATAATGGACAGCCAGTTTTGCGGATTGAAGGTGGCTGGCAGCCATTGTAATTTAATCGAGAAATTCAAGATAAAGATAAGCCCTTGCCAAAAGTTAGGGATGGATAATCCGATAAGGGCAATAAACATAAACGTATAATCAAAGAAAGAATTCGGTCTTGTTGCTGAAATAATTCCGATTGGAATGGAAATCACAATCGCCATGATCAAGGCTATGAGCGTCAGCGTTAACGTGATTGGGAATTTTCTAGCAATACTTGCAGCGACCTCTTCATTACCAGAATAAGAGGCTCCTAAATCAAAGGTGAATATCCCTTTCATCGCATTCCATAATTGTGTCAGATAAGGCTGATCAAGACCGTAAATCTGATTAAAGGCTGCAATTTGTTCCTTTGTAGCGGTCTCTCCGAGTATGTTAGCTGCCGGATCGAAAGGCGAAATATACAAAATAGTAAATACGAAAAACGCGACCCCCACAATAACGAATATACTCATGACCAATCTTTCAAATATATATTTCAAGTATGGGTTGCTATGTATTAAAATTAATAGATACATAGGCAATCCGGGTAAAAACGTTAATAATAGAAACAGCGGATGGTTGATGAGCGATTGAAAAGTCGATTCATAAGACAATCTTTCATGCCCTTTTTGTTTTAAGAGCTCAACGGTTTTTTCATCAGCTATTTTTCGAAACTGTTCTTCAGCCCAAATTGCCGCAAGCTGATCCGTTTTGGCTTCCTCTTGCTTTTGTCCAAAAAACGCTTGTTTCCGTAATATCTGTTCCTTATACTGCTGCTTTAACTGTTCCTTAAGGCCGGATTGGGCAAGTTCGTTTTCTATTTCCTTAAGCAGGGAGGAATAGGAATCTATTTTTCTACTGTTAAGGTAAATAATAAAAACAATGAGATGCACCGGAAGGCCCAGAATATATATAAGCCATTTATAGGCTGGATGTGGCTGCATTTTCTTATAGGATTGGCTTAAGGTTTCTGAAAAACTCAAGCTTTTATTTGCGTTCGCACCCTTGCTCACTTCCATGGGGATTTCCTCCTCCCGTTTATATTGCATTATTCCGACCAGTATAGTATATTTTAATTCGAATAGTAAAGTCAACATTAAGTTATTATGCAAAAATAGCTATTCTCACTAGAAGAAGACAGAATATATTTATTTTACTAAAAACATTCATTTATATAAATAGCAATTTAAAATGGGCAGGTGTGAAGTGTGGAACAAATATTGAAGATTAACAACTTAAGAGTATCCTTCATGTCCCGAGATCATGAGTTTGAAGCAGTAAAAGGCGTGAGCTTTGAAGTCAGAAAAGGTGAGACTTTAGGAATTGTAGGGGAATCTGGTAGCGGAAAAAGTGTAACAGCAAGGTCCATAATGCGACTGCTCCCTTCTCCGCCCTCATTTATGAAAGAGGGAGAGATCTTTTTTCAAGGAGAAAATCTTGCGCACAAAACAGAAAAGGAAATGGAACAAATTCGCGGCCGCGACATCAGTATGATTTTTCAAGACCCAATGACTTCCTTAAATCCAACCATTCGTGTTGGCAAGCAAATAGCCGAAAGCCTGATCAAACATCAGAAGTTATCAAAAAAAGAAGCGAAGAATCAAGCAATCGAATTATTAAAATTAGTGGGCATTCGCGATAGTGAAACACGCTATAACCAGTACCCGCACGAGTTTTCAGGAGGAATGCGGCAAAGGGTTATGATTGCGATTGCACTCGCCTGCCAACCAACGCTGTTAATCGCGGATGAACCGACGACCGCGCTAGATGTAACCATTCAGGCGCAAATCTTAAATCTGATGAAAAATATGCAAGAACGATTTGGCACATCCATCATCTTAATTACTCATGATCTTGGTGTCGTTGCGGGCATGTGTGATCGTGTTGTCGTCATGAAAAACGGAGAAATTGTTGAGACCGGAACAACTGAGGAAATCTTTGAATCGCCAAAGCATCCTTATACACTGAAACTGCTAAATGCATTGCCTAGACTGAATGAAAAAAAGAAACCAAAGCCTGCTCCGCTCATCTTGCCTGGCATTGATTCTAGTAAATCATTACTGGAAGTAGATGGCCTGAAGCAATACTTCGATTTAGGCAAAGGAAATGTTCTGAAAGCTGTAGATAATATTAGCTTTAAAATTAAACCAGGGGAAACGTTGGGGCTTGTAGGGGAGTCCGGATCTGGCAAGTCAACAACAGGCCGAGCGATTTTGCGGCTTCATGAGCCTACTGGCGGCGAGGTGTTATACCAAGGGATTCCCGTTAATCGGCTAACTCAGGGTGAAATGAAAACCATGCGCCGGCATATGCAAATGATTTTTCAGGATCCATATGCGTCATTGAATCCACGCTTTAAAGTTCTGGATATTATCGGGCAGGCATTGGATATTCATAAACTGGCGCCTAGTAAAGAAGCAAGGAAGAAAAGAGTGGAAGAGCTGCTTGATATGGTGGGGCTGGAGCCGTCACACGCTTTGCGCTATCCTCATGAATTTTCAGGCGGTCAGCGGCAGCGGATTGGTATAGCCCGAGCACTGGCTGTAGAGCCGAAGTTCATCGTATGCGACGAACCACTTTCTGCACTCGATGTGTCCATTCAATCACAAGTCGTCACCTTGTTAGAAGATTTACAGCATCGACTGGGCTTAACCTATTTATTTATTGCTCACGACCTTTCAATGGTCAAGCATATTAGTGACCGCGTTGCCGTTATGTATCGAGGAAAAATTGTTGAGTTAGCTGAAAGTGAGGAGCTCTACTCCAATCCTCAGCACGCCTATACAAAGTCCCTGCTCTTTGCCATTCCGATTCCGGATCCGAAAATCGAAAGGCAGAAAAAGAGAGTATTGATGGAAGAGCAAACTGAGGAAGATAAATATCAATTAAGCACATCGGAGCTTGTTGAGGTATCAGATGGCCATTGGGTGGCTATGCCGAAAGTTCCGGTTATATAGTAGAGAAACATTATGAATAGGATAGTAATTAGGAGACCAAATCGTTATTTTGATTTGGTTTTTTTATATGTGGTGATTATTCCTATTGTTTTTCGGGTTGGAGAAATTTGCGGACTGTGGATCCGTTATTTCTCGAAATAGCCCTCATTTCTAGTCTGATCGGACTTAGGTTCCGCTAACAGGGGTTAAAAGGGTTATTTTAGGATGAATTTCATCGATTAACGGAACCCGTGTCCTCAAACATTGGAAAGTGGGGGGATTTTAAGCCAATAGCGGAATGTGAGTCCGTTGAGTGGACGACAATCCTTTTAAAATAATGATGCTCAGAACCATTTCTGCTAATAAAGGATTCAAAGCAATGAAATAGGAAAGAGCAAGAATTCACCTTCCCTTCTTGCTCCTGAATTTACTTATTTGCGCTAACTTTATATTCAGATCCAACGATTAAATGAATGTTTACTATATCTTCGGCCAAATTTGAAAAAGCAGCATGGTCATCCACTAAAGCTTCACGGCCATCAGCTGATATGAGCATGACCCAATTCCCCGCTAATACACTGAAAAGAACTTCGGCCCGCTCAACGGATAATTTCAATTGAGTAAAATTTCCGGGGCTAAAGAGATAATCACGTTCAGCCTCTAGACCAAATCTCTCTTTCAGCCAAGTCTGGATGCCGCCATTTGTATTAAACTTCATGATGTAGCCATTTTTTATAGCGGACTCTAGATCCTCCCCATGATTTTCCGCATAGGTAAAGAAATCATCATAATGATAATACTCTTCCTCGGCCACTTTTAACGGAGTGGGGTCTCCTTTTGCCTTACTGGCGAGCAACACATCATCAGCCACACCAAGTCTCCGTGCACGTTCTAGTAAAATAGCCGTTTTTTGTGAAATTTTTGCCCGTTCACTCATAAGATTACCTTCTTTCATTCCATTTTATATACTCCTAGTAAATTATAAAGCAAATATTGAAGTTTTTTCACTATTTTCACCTGATTTTAAGGGCGCGGGAGTCTGATTAATTGTTAAAAGTGAATTTGTCAGCCAAATTGATTGGTTTATCAGCCAGTTTGGGTAGTTTGTCAGCCAATTCTGGTGGTTTGTCAGCCAATTTTAGCACTTTGTCAGCCAAATGGAGGTTTACCAGCAACAATGCAATTTACCAGCCAAATGAAAATTTACCAGCAACAATGCAATTTACCAGCCAAATGAAAATTTATCAGCCACAATGCAATTAACCAGCCAAATGAAAATTTATCAGCCACAATGCAATTTTTCAGCCAAATGAACGTTTATCAGCCACAATGCAATTTTTCAGCCAAATGAAGTTTATCAGCCAAATGAAGTTTATCAGCCAATCCACCACTTCCCCTCTAATTATGGTGATCTGCCAACATACAAAAATTCACATCTAAATTCCCCCTCCCATCATGCCTTTTTATCTATTTATCTATCATTAATAATCTTTTAAAATAGGAATATATTTACAAGAAGGGGGCAAATGAATGAGGAAAAAGAAAGTTATCTATACAGGAAGTGCTTCTATATTAGCTGTTTCTGCGATCATCACGACAAACCCAGCGGAGGCAGCATCCGTTAGCGAAGTGGAAAAGCTCGTGAAGGTGGCGAGGGATGCGGGGACGATTTTAAAATGGGCGATTTCGATTGAAGGAAGTGCAGATGGGAAAACCCGGCCATGGGCAGCCTATAATAATGCAAAAGCTGCTTATGATCAAGCAGTCAAAGCCGCAAACACATTACCGACAGCACAGAAAAATCGATTCCTCGCTGAGCTTGACGAACATGTCAAACTCCATATTAACCGGACGATGTATTATATTGATGCCATTACAGCCGGTGAAAAAATTAAGGCCAAGCAGCAGGCATTAACCCATCAACTAAATATGAACCTGATTAATGATCAAACAGAATTGGCCTATCATGAGCTTTCAAGAGAGATCCGCAAGCAAGCGATTATGTTAGACCGTGTTTACGGAAAATCCACCCGTGACCTGATCCGCTCCCACTACAAGCAATCTGCTGAGAAGGTGCGGGATAGCGCGATATATGCGGTTACGGTGAAAATTGAACTCGATTTAGCACAAAGATCTATCGCCAGCGGTAATTTTTCAAAAGCAGAAATTCACCTCAGTGAGGCTCGAACCTACCTGCCATTTGTCAGCAATCCAGTGATTAAAAAAACATTAACCGATCGCCTAAATTCCATCTCTGCCACATTCACGCCAAAAGTCGATAAAGTCAGTGCCGCCGAGCCAAAGCGGATTAAGGTCACCTTCAGCAAAGCGATGTTAGCTGGAACAGGATCAAACGGAGCAGAAAATTTGTCTAACTACTTCGTTTCTGGCAGAGCGATTAAAAGCGTCAACCTTTCTGCTGATAAAAAAACAGCCGTTATCGAACTTCATGAACCACTCTATCCTAATTCTTCTTATACGGTAACAGTGAAGAAAAATATCCAAACAACCAACTACGAATCTCTAGGGCAAAACGATTATGTCACGACTTTCACATTCTCTGACAAAATTAAACCAACCATCACGACAGTGAAAACCCAATCTAACGGGAATGTCGAACTAACTTTTTCCGAGCTAATTGCCTATAATTCACCTGTTTCGATTACAATTGACGGCAAAGCAGTTAAATACAATCAGCTGAATAGTGATACAGACACGATCGTGGTCCCTAAATCTGAGCTTGACCGGATCAGCCTGCGAAAAGGGCGCTCCTATTCGTTGGTAGTAACCGGCGCAAGAGATTTAGTGATCAATACCCCAAATACAATGGACACCTATAGAAGCAGCTTCCTTTATAACCCAGCAGCCGACACCACACCACCAGAAGTGAAATCTCTACAAGTAAAAGACGAAAAAACATTCACCGTTGAATTTACTGAAACACTTGCAAGCTTCACAGCGTCAAGTCATCTCACCATCAAAAAAGGCAACACAACGATTAAACCTGCTTCTGTAAAAGATATTTCAGACGGCAGCAAGACTAAATTTGACGTTGAATTGCAGGCATCTGTTTATGGAACGAATGAAATATCAGCCAGACTAAACATCTCGGTCAAAGGCTATAAGGATCTAGAGGATAATACCGGAAAAACATATGACCGAACGATTACGATCAACAAGGATCTATCACCGCCGCAATTTGTTCAAGCCGCTTACGATAAAAACAAAGATGAAATCCATATCACTTTTAATAAAACGTTACTAACAGGGCTTCCAACTGCCAGCAAAATTAAAGTAACCGACCAAAACAATAAAACCGTTCAGGCAACAGTCAGATCAAACATTGATAACAAAATGATTTTGGATGCAAATGGGCTGCTAGACGGAATCCTAACCATTTCAGTCGCAGAAGGAGCTGTTAAAGACAATACCATTTCCCAGAATAACAATCGCGCTTTTACTACATCTATTACGAAAAAGTCCGATGAAGATAAGCCAACTGTCACTTTTATTGAAACATCTGCAAATGGGCAATTCAAGGCGTCATTTAATGAACGTGTCCAAGCACAGTCAGCCACTTCTGCAGCAAATTACTTGTTGAATGGCAGACCGATTCCGCTTCAATCTGTGTTAACGATAAGCAATGATCTTACGCAAGTCACCATAACATTCCCGGAAGGCACAATCCCTTCCACAACGAAATACAATATTACAGCAAGCGGCATAAAAGATTTATCTGATAACACGATGAATCCTTATACAGCCACAATCACCATTGGAGATAATACAGAACCCGTCTTAACCGGAGCCGTCAAAAAGAAGGACAATAAAATTTATCTTAGCTTCTCTGAATCCATTTACTTAGAAAACAGCCATTCGGATTTCATTATTATGTTAGATAAAAAGCAGGTTCCATTAGAAAAATACTCAATTACTAGAGGGGACAATCAAAAAGAACTAATCATTCTTCCGAAAAAAGAAACAACATTTGCAGGTGACAACCTCACTATTCAAACAGCTGCCAGAACGACAATTAGAGATGAAGCCTTTAATACACTTAAATCCGGTACAACAATTACTGTGAGTCAGTAAATAGATAAAGGGTTTGTTCATTATGATGAGCAAGCCCCTTTTTTTTTTCGCAAAAATACAAGAAGAGGAACGGCACCTTCGAATCAAAGGTAGTGTGAACGAAATTCAAAACGTTTGATTTAACCTTTTCAGCCTTTATTCCCCTCCCCTCAACGTAATAGATCTTAACTTTTAGGAAACAATATCCCTATCATTAGATATCGAGGGATGAAAATGAATGAACAACTAATTAAAGCCATTCAAGAGCACGCACGTCCATTTAGTGAGCTAGGGGATTTAGATATTTTTTTAAAAAGAGTCAACGATGAAAAGTATGTCCTGCTTGGGGAATCGTCACATGGAACGTCAGAGTTTTATAAAATTCGGGCTGAGCTTACAAAGAGACTTATTGTGGAAAAAGGATTTACTTTTATTGCCGTTGAGGGTGACTGGCCGGCATGTCAGCGGGTGAATGAGTATATTAAAGGCTGGGACAACACCTATTCCCGTGCGATAGACGTTTTGCAATCCTTTAACCGTTGGCCGACCTGGATGTGGGCGAATGAGGAAATGATCGATCTCATCGAATGGGTAAAGGACTACAATCGAAAGCAGCCTCGGGAGAAGCAAGTCGGTTTTTATGGCATTGACCTGTACAGCCTTTGGGAATCGATGGATGAAATGATGAAGTATTTAAAGGAAACGAACTCCTCGGATCTTGAAGCTGCGCGGGAGACTTTCGCCTGCTTCGAGCCATTCAACCGGCAGCCCGAAAAATATGGCGTATCGGCCGCTTTTTACGGTGAAAACTGTCGGGAAGAAGTCATCAAGCTGTTAACCGAAATCTCTTCAAAAAGAAATATCTTTTCAGATCATGAGGAGGTCGGATTAAATCTCGAGGTGAATGCCCTCATCACGGCAAATGCAGAGAATTATTACCGGACGATGATTGTCCATGACAATGAATCTTGGAATATTCGCGACCGCCATATGGTTGAGGTTCTGAATCGAATGATGTCTTTCTTCGGAAATCAGGCTAAGGGAATCGTCTGGGAGCATAACACTCACGTCGGTGATGCCCGAGCCACAGATATGGCGGATGCAGGAATGGTGAACGTTGGGCAGCTCCTGCGAGAACAGGAAGGCGAGGAAAACGTTTATGTTGTTGGCTTTGGCACACATCGCGGTTCCGTCATAGCTGCTCATCGCTGGGGTGACCATTTCAAAAAAATGATGACTCCTCCAGCTAAGGATGGAAGCTGGGAGGATCTGCTGCATAAGGCCGGAGCACAAGATAAAATACTAATGTTTAATGACGAGAATAGGCATTTATTTAATCAAACGATAGGTCATCGTGCCATTGGCGTGGTTTATAGTCCGATGAATGAACATTATGGGAATTATGTGCCGTCAAGGATGTCGGAGCGGTATGATGCGTTTGTTTATTTGAATAATTCGAATGCGGTTACTCCGCTGGAAATTGGAGCGGGTATTGTGTCGTTGTAGATGGGGGTTTTGAGGTGGACTGTGGATTGGTCCACCTTTTTCAAATTGAAAATTCCACGCTCACTCAAAATTTTGACTCAATTATGCTTTTTCAAGGAGTTTGGATGACCTTTAGGCAAATTTAGCAACTCATTTTCATGTTAGAGTTGTTTATCAGCCAATTGAGTCATTTATCAGCTAGTTTGGACTGACTTTTAAGCAAACGAGGCTGCCTCTTCCCTTGTCCGATGTATTTGTCTGCCAATTTGAGTCATTTATCAGCTAGTTTGGACTGACTTTTAAGCAAACGAAGCTGCCTCTTCCCTAGTTCGATGTATTTGTCAGCCAATTTGGGTCGTTTGTCAGCCAGTTTCATCAGTTTGTCAGCCAATTCGGATCGTTTGTCAGCCAAATCGACCTGTTTGTCAGCCAATTGAAGAAAATGGCAACATATAGCCAAAGACAACACTGCCCCTCCCCCTCTTGTCCCATTGACTAACTACCTGTAAAATACTGAATAATGGGACACGGTGAATAGGAAGGGGCTGCACTGCAATTGAATAACAAAAACAAAACGGTTGTCCGGTCGATGGATGTGTTAAATTTATTTATTGAACATTCTGAATTGTCATTCCAAGAAATTATCAATCTATCAGGGATTCCGAAAACGTCAGTCTATCGAATGCTCCTATCGTTGGAGGAAATGGGGTTTTTGGAAAAAGGAAGAGATGCGAAATACAGACTAGGACTTTTGTTTCTCAAATTTGGCCATCTCGTTTCGGCAAGGCTTGATTTACGTCAGATTGCCTATCCATTAATGAATGATTTACATAATGATGTAAAAGAAGCCATTAATTTGATCGTGAAAGAAGGCAATGAAGCCATCTATATCGAAAAAATTGATACGAAACAAAAGGTTCGTCTGTATACAGCGATTGGAAGGAAAAGTCCGCTGTATGCGGGGGCTTGTTCGCGTTCTATTTTGTCATTCTTACCTGATTCGGACATACAAGAATATCTTGATTCCATAGAACTCAAATCGTTTGCGCTCGGTACGATTACTGACAAAGAAAGACTTTATGAATCCATTAAACAAGCGAGAATCAATGGATTTACAATCAGTCATTCCGAATTGGAAAATTATACATCTGCTGTTGCCGTTCCTATTTTTAATCACAAGGGCGAAGTGATTGCAGGGATCAGCATTGCGGGGATCGAAGCAAATTATCAGGACGGGAACATCGAGTACTTTGCCAATAAAGCGAAGAAAGTGGCAGAAGAAATATCGATGCGTTTAGGGCATACGAAATAGAAAAAGAGGGTCTCCATCAAATGGAGACCCTCCGCTATTTATATTTTATATGTCTCAAGAAAGTTTGTGTTAAAATCGCCGCTCAAAAACACTTCGTCTTGCAGCAAGCCTATGTGAAATGGAATGGTCGTATAGACGCCTTCCACCGTAAATTCGTCAAGGGCACGGATCATTTTGCGAATGGCTTCATCCCTTGTTTTACCGTGCACAATTAATTTTGCAACCATCGAATCATAAAACGGCTGAATAGTATATCCAGAATAGACAGCCGAGTCAATACGGACGCCCAACCCTCCCGGAGGAGTATATTCTGTGATCTTCCCAGGTGACGGCATAAAGTTATTGGCCGGGTTTTCAGCATTGATTCGGCACTCGATAGACCAGCCAGAAAGCACAATATCTTCCTGTTGATATGGCAATGGGAAACCAGAAGCAATGCGTATTTGTTCCTGAACCAAGTCAATTCCTGTGACCATCTCCGTAATTGTGTGCTCCACTTGAATACGGGTATTCATTTCCATGAAATAGAATGTGTCATTTGTATGGTCGTAAATGAATTCAACCGTACCAGCCCCCGTATAGTTGACTGCTTGACTGGCTCGAACAGCCGCTTGTCCCATTTTTTCACGTGTCTCTGATGAAATGGCTGGGGACGGCGTTTCCTCAATCAGCTTCTGCATTCTTCGTTGAATCGTGCAATCACGTTCGCCAAGATGGATGACCTTACCAGCCCCATCAGCCAAAATTTGAATTTCAACGTGGCGAAAATCCTCTATAAATTTTTCCAAATAGACTCCTGGATCGCCGAAAGCTGTTGCGGCCTCCTGCTGTGTAATTTCAATCGCTTTTTTCAAGCTGTCAGCGTCACGTGCAACACGGATACCCTTTCCGCCACCGCCTGCTGTTGCTTTAATAATCACTGGAAATCCAATCTTTTCAGCAATCTGGAGGCCTTCCTCATAATCCTTTATAATTCCGTCAGAGCCTGGGGTGATGGGAACGCCCGCAGCTTGCATTGTCTGCCTGGCAACGTCTTTAATGCCCATCTTTCGAATGGAGTCAGCTGATGGGCCGATAAAGACGATGCCAGCTTCTTGACATAGTGCAGCAAAATCAGCATTTTCAGCAAGAAAACCGTAGCCGGGATGGATGCCGTCAACACCTGTCAAAGTGGCGATATTAATAATATTTTCGGTGTTTAAATAACTGTCTTTAGAAGGGGCAGGTCCAATGCAATACGCTTCATCCGCTATTTTTACATGGAGCGCATCCCGGTCTGCTTCCGAAAAGATGGCAACTGTTTGGATGTTGAGCTCCTTGCACGCCCTGATGACTCGAACAGCAATTTCTCCTCGATTCGCAATTAATATTTTTGTAAGCATTTATTCACTCACCTTCACGGTAAACAATGGCTGGCCATATTCAATAATTTGTCCGTCTTCTACTAGAATCTCAATAATTTCTCCATTAACTCCAGCCGGAACTTCATTCAATAGTTTCATAGCCTCCAAAATACATACAGGCTCATTTTCGGCAACAATGGAACCAACTTGTACGAATGGCTCTGCTTCTGGATTTGGACGGGCATAGAAAGTTCCAATCATTGGTGCTTGAATGACATGGAGACCGCTTTCTTCTTTAACAGCAGCCGGACTTTCTGTCTTCTTCTCTGCGGCTTCTAATAAAGCTTGTGTATCCTCCACAGCTTTTCGATTTTCTATGTTTGCAGAGATATTTTCTGCGCCTTGTTTTTGGTAATAAAGCTTGAAATCCCCTTTTTCTAGCTTCAGCACGTCAATTGAAGATTGTTCTATGATTCCCATTAATTCTTTTAATTCATCGGTTTTCATCTCTTTATGCCCTCTCTTTCTTTAATGCTTTCATGCGAATACCCATCGCTAATTTGCGGAGCATTCTCTCTTGCTTAATCAATTCCGTTTCTGCCTGTTCAAGCGAAACTTCCTTGAATTGGATAGTAGAGTTTGGCTGCAATTGAGCCAAACGAGGTAAATCAGCGGAAATGACTTGTCCGATTTTTGGATAGCCTCCTGCCGTTTGTCGATCCACCATTAAAATAATCGGCTGGCCGTTTGACGGAACTTGAATCGTGCCATATGTGACACCTTCTGACAGTAGCTCAAACTGCTCAGATAAACTAAGCTGTTCCCCTTCTAACCGGTAGCCCATCCGATCCGCTTGTGTTGTTAATGTATAAGGATTTGAAAAAAACTTTTGCAGACTAGCTGAATCGAACCGCTTGTATTCAGAACCTTGCACAACCCGAATCGTTTGTTTTTTATTCAATGAAAGAAATTCTGAATAGTTGACGGACCATGTAAAATGAGCATCCATTTTTTCTAATTGATGAACGAATGACTGACTGATTGTATTAGGGGTTCCACATGTAAACACATCGCCTTTTTGCAATGCCCTGCCCTGAAACCCTCCGATTGCTGCTCGTAGATACGTGCTCTTACTCCCCATTACTTCGGGAATATCTATTCCGCCGGCGAAAGCCAAATAAGCCCGGCACCCCTTAATGGCGGATTTAAATTGTAAAATAGAACCTTTACGAATGAGAATCGGTCTCCACAACGGCACCTTTTCTCCGTCAATGGTTGGCTGCAAATCACCGCCCGTGATGGCAATTAACTGATCGCTTTCAAATTGGAGAGTTAACCCGAAAAGAGTAACTTCAAGCGCTCCCTCCCCTTCATTATTGCCAACGAGCAAATTGGCAATCTTTAGTGAAGTGGCATCCATTGCCCCGCTGACGAGAACCCCAAATTTTTGCGAACCGAATCTCCCTAAGTCTTGAATGGTAGTCATTAATCCAGGATGAAGTACTTTCACGCTCATTGTTTCATCTCCTTATAGGCAGCATACTCTTCAAGAGGAATGGGTTCAAAGCGGATTCGATCGCCAGACTGCAACAGCGTTGGCGGCGAGAGCTCCGGAAGAAATAAATCAAGCGGAGTCCGGCCGATAAGCTGCCAGCCTCCTGGTGTTTCAAGCGGGTAGATGCCTGTTTGTTTCCCTGCAATTCCAACAGTGCCAGGCGGAATGGCTAGCAGCGGAGATTCTTTACGTGGAGTGGCAATTTTTTCATCCATTCCCCCCATGAACGGAAACCCTGGCGCAAAACCAATCATATAGACTAAGTATTCATTTGACGAATGAATTTGAATGACCTCTTCAGCAGAAAGTCCGTTATATTTCGCCACATACTCCAGATCTGGGCCAAACTCCCCTCCATAGGCAACAGGGATTGTGACAAGCCGTTTTTCGGATTCTCCACTTTCACCTAATTTCTCCAATAAGTCAGAAATGTAAGTGCTTACTAGTTTATAAGGACTTGAGGCTTTTTTATCCGTATTGGATCGATAGACAGCAACAGGATCATAGTAGACTGTCAAGCTATTATAGGCCGGCACAGATTCCATTAATCCTGTAAACGCATATTTTTCTAATAAGTTTGATAGACCTTTCACCTTTTCATGGGTGGCAGGGCAGATTCCTTCGCCTAACTGAATCACTAGCGCAGAATCTCCTAGAGGCCTGATGTTTATATCTTTTTTGTGGTGGGCCATAGGTAACAGCTCCTCGAGGTTTCGAATTTCGGTAACGCCGTTCTGTTAAACGGATACTATTCACATTATAATTTATTTCAATCGAAAAACAAGTGAGAAAATAGGGAAAACCGCAACAGTTTAACTTTTCATATAATTTCATCTTTTCAAGTAAAAAATAGTATGCTAGAATTGGTTTACGTTTCAAAACTCAGGTTCCGAATATCGAAACAACAACATTGGAAACGCTTACCAAACAAAAAGTGGAGGGGAGAACATGTTTCAGGTCGATTTGAATTGTGATTTAGGAGAGAGCTTCGGACGGTACAAGCTCGGAGAACAGGAAGAAATTTTGAAGTACGTGACTTCTGCCAATATTGCTTGCGGTTTTCATAGCGGAGACCCAACAGTAATGAGAGAAACCGTGAAAATGGCTATTGCCAATGGGGTCAAAATTGGCGCTCACCCTGGTTTGCCGGATCTTAACGGTTTCGGAAGAAGAGAAATGGCCATTACCCCTCAGCAAGGATATGACATGGTCGTGTACCAAATTGGGGCATTGCAAGGATTCTTGTCAACGTTTAATGAACAAATGCAGCACGTCAAACCCCATGGTGCTTTGTACAATATGGCTGCAAAGGATCAAAAGCTTTCCGAAGCCATCGCACAAGCCGTTTATGATGTATCACCTTCATTGATATTATTCGGCCTGGCTGGAAGTGAATTAACGAAAGCGGGAGAAAAGATCGGACTAAAGACGGCCCATGAAGTATTTGCTGATCGTACGTATCAAGCAGACGGCTCTCTAACTTCACGATCTCAGTCTGATGCACTGATTACAGATCAAGAACAATCTGTCGGACAAGTTGTGAAAATGGTGACAGAAGGAAAAGTCGTTTCTCAGCAAAAAACAGAAGTTTCGTTACGCGCAGATACCATTTGTATTCACGGAGACGGTGAACATGCACTAGATTTTGCAAGATATATTAACGAAACATTAGAAAAAAATAATATTACAGTATCAGCAATCTGTAACTGGGAGGCATAATATGGGAGTTCCTAAAGTGGAAGATACACAAAAAACTTCGGTGAAGAAAAAGGCAAGTAGAAGTGTTTTACTCGGTGCAGCCTTTTTAATGGCAACTTCATCCATTGGACCTGGATTTTTAACACAAACAACGGTATTTACACAGCAATTGGCGGCAAGCTTTGCTTTTGTTATTTTAATTTCATTATTATTAGACGTTGTTGCCCAAGTAAACATCTGGCGAATCATTGCGGTTTCAGGACTGCGCGGACAGGAAATTGCCAACAAAGTGTTGCCTGGACTTGGCGTTGTTTTAGCCATCCTAATCGTTATAGGCGGTTTAGCATTTAACATCGGGAACGTAGCCGGTGCTGGATTAGGTCTGAACGCGATGCTCGGCCTGGATCCAATTATGGGCGCTATTATTAGTGCTGCGGTTGCAATTTTTATTTTCTTAGTAAAAGAAGCGGGTAAAGCGATGGATAGATTCGCCCAAATTGCAGGGGGAGTCATGATTCTTCTTATGCTTTACGTAGCTTTCTCAACTTCACCGCCTGTCGGAGAAGCAATCGTGAATACGTTCGCACCGGAACAGATTAGTATATTCGCTATTGTTACGCTAGTTGGTGGTACAGTAGGGGGATACATTACATTTGCCGGCGGACACCGTCTATTAGATGCGGGAGTCAAAGGTATTGAGTCATTGCCAGAAGTGACAAAAAGCTCTGTTTTTGGGATTGCCGTAACTGGCGTTATGCGTGTCGCGCTTTTCTTAGCTGTCCTAGGGGTTGTTGCAAAAGGTTTAACGATTGATCCAGCGAATCCGCCAGCTTCTGTTTTTAAACTAGCTGCAGGTGAAGTCGGATTTCGCATGTTTGGTGTAATCATGTGGGCGGCGGCCATAACATCTGTTGTCGGAGCAGCCTATACGTCTGTTTCTTTTATCCGCTCGTTTCACCCAACAATTGAAAAACACAAAAACTGGATCATTATTGGATTTATCTTAGTTTCAACATTAACATTCGCCCTTGTCGGAAGACCAGTTACAATCTTGCTTCTCGTTGGTGCGTTAAATGCTCTTATTTTACCGTTAGCATTAGGAACTCTATTAGTTGCGGCATACAAGAAAAATATTGTTGGCGCATATAAGCATCCGCTATGGTTGACGATTACAGGTGGAATTGTTGTGATCATCATGAGTTATTTGAGTATTAGAACATTGATCGAGCAATTACCTCAGCTATTTAAGTAATCTATAGAATAAATCGGGGGAATGGATAAATGGGAAACTATGAAACTATGAATCCGCAAGAAATTAGGGAATTGATTCGAAAGCAAGAAATCACAGGGCCGACAGCCGGAATGTCAAAAGGGAATACACAAGCGAACTTGGTCATTTTGAAAAAAGAGCATGCCTTTGACTTCTTGTTATTTTGCCAGCGTAATCCGAAACCATGTCCATTATTGGATGTGACGGAGCCCGGCTCTCCTGTTCCGGCTGCGATTGCAAAAGAGGCAGATATCCGAAAAGACATCCCGAAATATCGTATTTATCGAGACGGGGTATTTACAGAGGAAGTCACAGATATAACGGAGTACTGGGAAGATGACATGGTTGGCTTCCTGCTGGGATGCAGCTTTACATTTGAAACACCTCTCCTCGAGAATGGGATTCCTATTCGCCATATCGAGGAAAACTGTAACGTTCCGATGTACAAAACGAATATTCAGTGCAATAAAGCTGGGCTATTCGAGGGGCCGACAGTTGTTAGTATGCGTCCAATGACACCGGAAGACGCCATCCGTGCTGTCCAGATCACAACTCGTTTCCCTGCTGTACACGGTGCACCTATCCATATCGGAGATCCAAGCCAAATTGGCATTGCCGATATTTCAAAACCTGATTTCGGAGACGCTGTGACTTTGAAAGACGGAGAGGTTCCCGTATTTTGGGCATGCGGCGTCACCCCTCAAGCGGTTGCCATGGAAAGCAAGCCTTCCATCATGATTACACATGCACCAGGATGCATGTTCATCAGTGATATAAAGGATAAAGACTTGAGCGTATTGTAATAAGCAGCATATCATGAGACGATGCCTCCATACATCGTCTCTTTGGACTTTTTAGGTTTGATTGTCGTGTTTTCGAGTAGGTATTAGAATTTATAGGCGGAGAATTTCCGGCTATTGTATATGAGAGAGGCTTAAGAGGCAGATATAACCGGAGATATTCCGGTTAATGTATGTAAGTGGGGCTTAAGTGGTGGATATAACCGGAGATATTCCGATTAATGTATGTAAGTGAGGCTTAAGGGGTCGATATAACCGGAGATATTCCGATTAACAGCTCTAAATCGGGCAAAATTCAAGGATTTAAGGAGAATAGGCGGAAAGCCTCCCCTTATTTTTAGAGAAATATGAGTATTTTCAAATTTAGACGGAATTTATCCGTTTATTTTTCAAACACGGTAAAATCTTTTAAAAAAATTTCGGCAACTCGCAACTGCTGGTGATCAAGGCTTCCAACGACTATTTAGTTTTACTCAGAAAAAGGGGATGGATAACGTGTTTACAAAATCAAATGCTATGCTGCTAGTCCTGATTTTGATCTGGGGAGCAAGCTGGCCCATCAATAAAGTAGCTGTACCCTATTCACCGCCGTTGCTTTATGCCGGATTACGTGCACTTATAGGCGGAATTTTGCTGACCCTATTTATTTGGAAAACACGGAACGCGATCAATTGGCGGACTAACTGGAAAAAATACTTAATAGCGACACTCTTCAACTCCATCCTTTTTTTCGGGCTTCAAACGGCAGGATTACTCTTTTTACCTGGCGGATTGTTTTCGATCCTTGTCTATTTCCAGCCAATTTTACTCGGCTTTTTCGCTTGGCTCTTACTCGGCGAACACTTATCCCCCATCCGAATATTCGGGTTGATGCTTGGATTTGCAGGAATTGCAGTCGTTAGTGTGGATGGATTAACCGTCCATATATCAGCCATCGGAGTGACGCTCGGGCTACTAACAGCCATAAGCTGGGCGTTCGGTGTCATCTATGTAAAAAAAATCAGCAAAGAAGTCGACGCATATTGGATGGTCGCGATTCAATGTATCATCGGGGGCATGTGCCTTGTTGGGATCGGATCCATTTTTGAAGATTGGTCTGCCATCCAATGGGGCCAACCACAATACCAGCTTGGGCTCGGCTTCGGCACGACCATTGGCATCCCATTTGCCTACATCCTTTACTACAAACTTGTCAGCGCCGGTGAAGCAAGCAAAGTTGGATCCTATACCTTTCTCATCCCCATAGTGGCCGTTCTCCTCGGAGTGATTTTTTTAGGAGAAACCGTAACTTATCGACTGATAGTTGGCCTTGTACTTGTCGGGATGAGTATTCGGTTTGTGAGTTTGCAGAATAAGGGGCAATTTAAGAAGCAAGGGGAGAATGGGACTCGTGCTTCGTAGGAGGTGCCGGGTACCCTTCTACTTAGGATGGACGTTTTAAAAATGGGAAGGCCCCATGTGAACGTACGTGTTAATTAAACGTTTGATTAAATTGGCTTTAGCCCTTGTGTGGCAAGGGTTTGCGGATGTTTAATCAAACGTTTGGTTAAGGACTCTCCTCAAGATATTAGGATTGGGGTCACAATGCGAACATATATATCAATCAAACGTTTAATTAAAGTCCCTCTATCCCTTGTGTGGCAAGGGTTTGCGGCTATTTAATCAAACGTTTGGTTAAGGATATTTTTCTCGTTATTAAAAGGAAGTAGTGCTGTTGCAACACAAAGTGAGAAAATTGCACAGTAAAACTAAGCGGAAATCCGTGAAGGAAAATGGGTCAAGTCCAGTGCCCCAATTTCATATATAAACTGGGACACAGTTCCTGTCCCCTCCCCCCTTTCCTCATTCAAAGCTTGATATCATATTGTTTTATTTTATTGTAAAGACTCACCCTTGAAATCCCTAATTTTTTCGCGGCGGCGCTTTTGTTGCCGTATGTTTCAATAAGGACTTCCTTTATTCTATCCTTTTCTAGCGAAGCTTTCTCCTGGGTTAAGCCTTCTTTGTTCATATTTCCGTTTTGGATAATCGGAAATATATTGATTACATCCTCTGCAGTAATCGCAGATTTATCGATAAAGATGATCATTCTTTCTACAACATTTCGAAGTTCTCTAATATTTCCAGGCCAGTGATAATTCGTAAACACTTCCAGGGCGCTATTTGTAAGTGTTGGAATCTCCTTTTGGTATTTGGCAGCAAACTCCCCGGCGAAATGATCGACCAAAACGGGAATGTCATCAATTCTCTCCCGAAGCGACGGAATTTTCAATGTCACAACATTTAAACGGTAATATAAATCCTCTCGGAATGTCCCCTGTTTAACCATATCCTCCAGATCACTATTCGTCGCGGCAACGATTCTAATATCCACTTTGAGCGAAGCATTTCCGCCAATACGGTATACTTCTCTTTCCTGAAGGACTCTTAGTAATTTCACTTGCATATCAAGTGGAAGCATCCCTATTTCATCTAAGAATAATGTACCGCCGTCAGCCATCTCCACTTTTCCCGCTTTCCCATCCTTATAGGCACCCGTAAAAGACCCTTTCTCATAGCCAAATAACTCACTTTCAAAAAGAGCGTCGGGAATTGCGCCGCAGTTAATCGGAATAAAAGGCTGATTCTTTCTTGGGCTTGCTTCATGAATACCTTGGGCAAAAAGCTCCTTCCCTACTCCGCTTTCACCTTGAATTAATACGGTGGCATCCGTTTTTGCCACCTTAAGAGCTAATCCCTTTGCATGTTGTAAAGCATTACTATGTCCTTTAATTTCTGATAATGGGCCTATTTGTTCCTGCAAATGAAACTGCTGCTTTATTTTTTGTAATTGGGTTGTCGTTAACGTTAATTTCTCATTTAATTTCACAATATTGGTTATGTCCTGATCGATCGAGATGGCTCCTATTAAATTCCCCTTTTTATCAAAAATAGGAGATGAACTAATTAACACATGCACATCTGGTTTTGGCTGATGATACACGTTCGAAACAGCTTTCTTCGTTTCCAATATCTCTAGTATTTTTAAATCTTCTATTTTAAAAAACTGGCTAATTTTCTTCTGTTTAATAGCTTTAAGCGGGACTCCATAAATTTGCTCAGCCTGCGCACTCCAATACTGCACTTCCCCTAATGCATTGATAATCGTTATTGCATCAGAGCTTGTTTCCATTAAAGCATTTAAATAGTTGAAGGAAAAATCACTCATTCCTTGCACCTCCCGCTGTCATACTGTAAATGTAAAGTTGTATTTACAATAGTGTAAACTTTGTGAACACTTCTTATTGTACAGCGACTATAAAACGTTTGCAATAATAGAATTTCACTAACTATTCAAGTTGGCACAAGATTTGCATATTAACAACATAATCACAATTAATATCATCAGGAGGTATGCAAACATGATGTTAACTATGGAAAAGTATATTGAAACCATTGATGCTCATACGATGGGAGAGGCAGCGAGAATTATTGTTGACGGGCTTCCGGTGATTCAAGGAAATACAATGATGCAAAAGAAGCAATATTTAGAAACCGAATTGGATCATATTCGAAAACTTCTTATGCATGAACCAAGAGGTCATTTAAATATGTTCGGTGCCATCCTAACACCTCCTTGCAATCCAAACTGTGATCTCGGTGTGCTTTTTATGGATAGCGGCGGTTATCTGAACATGTGTGGTCATGGGACGATTGCCTCTGTCACAGTTGGAATAAATAATGGCCTCATCCCTAAAAAGGACAAGGTATTTCTTGATACCCCTTCTGGAATAGTGGAATGCCATGTAGCGTACGAAAACGATAAGGTGAAGGAAGTTTCCTTTATTAATGTTCCAGCATTTTTATTTAAAAAGGATGTAAGCGTTTTAGTAGAAGGCTTAGGGTTAATTAAGATGGATATTGCGTTTGGCGGAAGTTTTTTTGCCATCGTGGATGCTGAACAATTTAATTTAAAACTAAATATTGATGAACAAGATCAGATTACTGCAATGGGCATGGCCATTAGAAAAGCAGCAAATGCGCAATTGGTGATCGAGCATCCCGAAATTCCCGAAATCAATACCATCGACCTTGTTGAATTCAGTCTTCAGCTAGATGAAAACCATTTTAAAAACACCGTTGTTTTTGGAGATGGCCAAATCGATAGATCCCCTTGCGGAACAGGAACATGCGCAAAACTAGCAACCTTGAATCTTGAACGCAATGAGCAAATTATTCAAGAAAGTATCATTGGATCTCAGTTTAAAGGGGAAGTTGTTGATTTTACGAATGTAAAAGGATATGAAGCTATCATTCCAAAAATCACAGGATCAGCATGGGTAACAGGAGTTCATAAATTCTTATTAGATGCGACAGATCCTTATGCGGAAGGATTTCTATTAAAATAATTTATTAAAAAACGGAGGTCATTACTTTGAGTTTAACGAGAGACTTTTTTATGATGCTATCACAAAATAAAGCTCTAAATAGCGGGGCAAAAAAATGGGGATTAAAACTAGGCGCACAGTCCGTTGTAGCCGGAACGAATATTAAGGAAATGGTAGAAAGCGTCAAGGAATTGAATAAGGTTGGAATTTCTGCAACAATCGACAATCTAGGTGAGTTTGTTTTTGAAAAAGCAGAAGCAACCGAGGCAAAGAATCAAATTTTAGGCGTTATTGAGGCTATCCATGAACATAAATTGGATGCCCATATTTCCTTGAAGCCTACTCAGCTTGGCTTGGATATCGAATATAGCTTCTGCCTGGAGAACTTAAGGGAAATTGTTGCAAAAGCATACGAGTATAACATCTTTATTAACTTTGACATGGAGGACTACGGCCATCTGCAGCCATCCTTTGACATAATCGATGAGCTTTCGAAAGAATATGATAATATCGGAACCGTTATTCAAGCATACTTCTTTGAAGCAGAAGAATTATTGAAGAAATATGAAAACTACCGCTTAAGAATCGTGAAAGGTGCATATAAAGAGCCTGAAAACTTAGCTTACCAAGACAAAAACGATATTGACCAAAACTACATCAAGTTAATTGAATATCACTTGCTAAACGGGAAATTCACATCGATCGCAACGCATGACCATCGTGTTATCGATCATGTGAAGAGTTTTGCGAAAAAGAATCATATTCCACAGGATAAATTTGAATTCCAAATGCTATATGGATTCAGAAAGGATTTACAGCTTAAGCTTGCAAAAGAAGGATATAATTTCTGCACATATGTCCCGTTCGGAAATGATTGGTATGGCTATTTCATGCGCCGCTTAGCGGAACGCCCACAAAATCTCAATCTCGTAGCAAAACAGATGTTTACCAAAAAAACAAACACGCTTATTGGACTTGGAGCGGGTGCCTTTCTATTAGGAAGATTAAGTAAAAAATGAATTGCATAAAAATTAAGATGACTGAAATGTTATAATACTACTATAATATTTTTAATAGAGTGGATGGTCCATATCCATCCCTCCTTATTAAATAGTCATCCTCGAATTGTATATTAAGGAGGAGAAACAATGGAAAAGAAGGTATCATTTTCACAGGTGATCGCAATTGGTTTTATGCTTTTTGCTATGTTTTTGGGAGCTGGAAACGTGATATTCGCTCCAATGGTAGGCCAACAGGCAGGAACAAATATTTGGATTGCCATGGGAGGATTTTTAATTACAGGCGTCGGTTTAGTTTTACTTGCAATCATAGCTTTAACCCGCGGAGGAGGAACCGTTGAGAAACTTTCAGGAAGAGTTCACCCCATATTCGCTACTATATTTTCAATTTTACTATTCTTATCGCTCGGGCCGATTTATGTCATTCCGAGAACAACTTCTGTCGTCTATGAAATTGCCATCAATCCATTAATTGAAACGAAATCAAATGGCAGTCTCTACTTGTTTATTTTCTCTGTTTTATTCATCGTTCTAACGATCCTGCTTTCATGGAATACAACAAAGTTTGTCGATCGTCTTGGAAAAGTCATCACTCCTATATTCGCAATATTACTATTATTGCTAATCGGAAAGTCAATTTTTACACCAATGGGAAGTATTGGACAGCCTCAAGGAGAGTATATTCAAAGTACTGAAGCATTTTTGAAAGGGTTTATACAAGGATACTACACAATGGACGTTCTCGCTGCGTTTGTATTTGGAGGAATTTTCATTAAATCCATCAGTTCCTTAGGGATAAAGTCTGAAAAGGAAGTATCCAAGCTATTTATTAAAGCAGGAATAGTGACCATTATCGGATTGGTCGGACTACAAATCTCAATGGCATGGATTGGCGCTTCAAGTGTTGATGCTATTGGATTTAAGGAAAATGGAGGACAAGTGTTAGCGCAAGGCTCTATGGTTCTATTCGGGCAGATCGGAATTTATATCATCGGTACCATTATCTTCTTAACAGGAATCACAACAAATGTTGCCTGTCTAGCAGCTGTTTCCGAATACTTCGAAAGAATTGTTCCTTCTATATCTTATAAAAAATGGTTAATTCTCTTTTCGATTTTAAGCTTAATCATTACAAACTTTGGTCTGAACAAAATTTTGGCAATGGCCTCTCCTATTCTACTATTGCTTTATCCTTTAGCCATCGCTTTAATCGTTTTAATTTTTACAAATAATTTATTTAAAGGTCATCAATCCGTTTACATTGGAACCATGATTGGCGTTGGGTTCGTTGCCATTCTTGATGCTTTAAAGGATGGCATTATTGCACCGGAAGCCATTAACAGCATCTTCGGATTCATCCCACTATTTGAAAATGGCGCCGGCTGGATTGTTACCGGCCTAATCGGATTTGTAATTGGCTTGATTGTAGCGAAATCAAGGAAAGAAACTGACACTTTGATTAAGATGGCTAGTTAGGAAGTTAATGACAATTAGTACAGACCCCCTTCTGTTTGTGAAGGGGGTTTTCTTAGGGACTGAGCCTCCTTCCTATTTTCTTGAATGGAAACTAATACGAACATACATATCAATCAAACGATTAATTAAATTACCTCTAGCCCTTGTGCGGCAAGGGGTGGCGCTATTTCAATCAAACGTTTGAGTAGGAATATTTTAAATACACTTTTGAGACTTCAAACGTTCATAGTATTCCAAATCCGGTAGAGGAAGAAATCTATGCGGACACTGAGTCCGTTATTTCAATAAATGACGCTAATTATTGAGTTAAGCGGACACAGAATACGTTATTGACGGAAAAACATATGAAAATCACTGCTTTTTTGCGAAATAACGGAAGCTCTGTCCTCAAACTTAAGGAATTAGCCCATTTTGTCGCCGATAACGGAACTGGTGTCCGCCAATTCCTCAGGAAACTCAAAAAGGCTTATTTCGTAGCTTGCCATTCTATGATTTTCCTAAAAAAGAGCAAATATTAGACTGCTAACTACATCAATCCCCTACAAAGTCTATTTGAACGTTATTTTCTTATTCTATGGGAAAACCTGTTGATATTTTGAGGGGGCTTTGAGATTGAAAATGGGGAAACTAAGTGGGAAAGTTGCCGAATTCCGTCATAAGCTTTAAAACGGGGAAACATTTACTAGTTAACTACTAAATTTGAATAAAATCAGGCGTTTTTCAATCATATTATGCACCTTTTTACGCTGCCCTCATGTTTGTCAGCCAAATGTGGGCATTTATCAGCCAAATCCACCTGTTTGTCAGCCAATTTAGGCAGTTTGTCAGCCAATTCTACCCGTTTATCAGCCAATTAAGAATTTAACACCATTTCTCGGACAAGCACAGAAGTTTCATTCCCGTGCTTTTTTATCCGAGTTGGCGCGAGGTACCGCGTCCCATTAATATTTATATCGATTTAATCATTCCGCCATCAACTAAAATCGAACTTCCAGTTACATAAGTGCTTGCATCGGAAACTAAAAATACGACGACATTAGCGAATTCCTCTGGAGTTCCATATCGTTTTAAGGGAATGGTATTTTGGGCTTCTTCTTTAATTTGCTCTTGAGAAACGCCCCGTCTATCAGCATTCATTTTGTCAAGATAGGCAACGCGGTCTGTTGCAATTCTGCCAGGGCTTACCGTATTAACTAAAATGTTATATGGCGCTAATTCTTCTGCCAATGTTTTAGCCAATCCTACAATTCCTGTCCGGAAGGTATTCGAAAGAATGAGCCCAGGTATAGGCTGTTTTACAGAGGATGAAGCAATATTCACAATTCGTCCGCCCGTTTCTTTTAAATCCGGAAGAACTTCACGAATGATTCTAATATAACTTAACAAATTTAACTCAAAGGCATTTTGCCAGTCTTGATCGGAGAACATTTCAAATGTTCCTCCAGGAGGGCCGCCGGCATTATTAATTAAAATATCGATTTTTCCAAAGACTTCTCTCGTCTTGCGAACAAGGAGTGAAATATCTTCAACCTTTGTAATATCAGCTGGAAAATAGGAAACTTTCCCTTTGCCCAGGGCATCTAATTCACTTTTAACAGCAGCTAGCTTTTCAGCATTCCTGCTCGTTAGCATGACATTTGCCCCTTCTTTTACAAGTCTCTCCGCCACTGCTTTTCCTAATCCTTGACTAGAGGCGATAACAAGTGAAACCTTATTGTTCAAATTAAGTTCCAAATCTAACACCTTCTCTTTCTATAAGAAATTCCCCTATCATGGGGTGTTTTGAATCCACCGACGTTATTTATATAACTCCTTATAGGCGATTACTTTCAATGCCATGATTTCTTCTTCTGTTAATTTCCCCTGGATTTCCTGAAGGATTTCTTCTTTCGAAACAGATCCATTCTGCACTTGCACCCTAATATCATTAAGTTCGGAAATACCAACCTTTTGAATCAAAACTTTAGTGGCCTCTTCTTTTGTTTTAAAAGGCAAGTTGCTAGTGTCAGCCGTTTCAGCCTCTTCTATAAATGCCAGTAACTTAGGATCGCTTTCAATTGTTTTCTTTATTTCCTCCAGTTCCCCACTGTTCTCAAGTTCAGAGGAAATCGTCTCTACTAACTTATCAGAGGCAAACTTTGTACCAAAGTGATAAACACCAAACCCAATGCCACCCAGTAAAATAACCGTAACTATTAAAAATTTAATCAATCTCATCATTTCACACTCCTTGGGTTAAATAATACTACAAAATGAAAGGGAAGGTAGAAATAAAACTCTCTCCACCTTCCCACTGTCAAAAATCTTTTAGTAATACCTTTTAAGCGGACATTGAATCCGCTATTTATATGAAATGGCCCTATTTTTAGGGCTATACGGTCACCGGGTACGTTATTCGCAAAAAAACACAGGGAATACACTGCTTTTTTCATATTAACGGAACCAATGTCCACAAACATATGATTTAACCCGTTTTATTAATAATAGCGGCACCTGTGTCCGCTTAACCTGATGTCTGTGGTCGAACAGCTTTCCCTTTTAACAAAAAAGGTCAAGGAGTTAACTCTGTCCTTGACCTATCAATTCACGTGTTCCTTTTATTACCCAAGCGGATACCTCAACACCGGTTTAGAGTTTTTCTTTTCGATTTCTACATTTTGGGGACGTCTAGGAAAGGATCCCTTCCCTTCGTCAGGGCCTGTTAAAGTATTTCGCTCATCAAGCTGATCCCCTGTTACCTCAATTGGTCTTTCATCCATTCTAATTTCCTCCTTAGTTGTGTTACTGCAATTTTTAGTATTCCATTAACAACAGGAATTAGTACATGGATTGTAAATGAGAATCCCTTGAAGTATTTACTGCGGACATCAGGTTCGTTATTTTCATTAAATGCCCTCGTTTCAGGGGTTAAGCGGACACAGAATACGTTATTTGTCTAAAATAGCTCTTTTTTAGGGCTATACGGACACCAGGTACGTTATTCGCAAAAAAACACAGGGAAGTCACTGCTTTTTAGCAAAATAGCGCATCCTGAGTCCGCAAACACAGGGAATTAACCCATTTTGTCGCATTTAACGGAACTGGAGTCCGCCAAGTTCAGTTAGGTAGACTTCGAATATGTTTTTTCCTAATTTAAATTTTTACCCATTGGTTTATCGCAGCATGACGTAGGTAACTAGGCAGGAGATCAAGGGAGCACATTTTTCCAAGCAATTTACTAAGTCTAGGAAACAAAACACCGGAACATTCCGGCATTTCCTCAAAGAAATACGGAACCGTCCCGATGTTTTATGTAGATTACGTTACGTGGGTTTAAGGCCAAATTAGAAAACTAAAATGGCCAGCCACCTAACGTAGTATGGAACTTACAAAAACCACTCCACACCCAACCGCCCTACTAAAATTTATTTTTAATAACAACTTCAGTTACAATCAGATTTTTTCGAAGTTTAGCATTATCAATGATAATATCCGCTATATCATCTGGATCCATGAAATCCTTCATTTTCACTTCTGTGAGAATGCCGTCCCAGAAAGGTGATTTCATTCCACCCATATAAGCACCGAACACGCGAATGCCCGTGTCATTTAGTTCCTTGACAAGGCTCTCTGTGAATCCCCGCACTCCGAATTTACTCGCACAATAAACGGACTCGGTAACTTTCCCTTCAACTCCAGCCGTTGACACAACATTTACAATAATGCCTTGGTTGCGCTCTTTCATGCTCGGCAGGACTTCTTGTGTGCAAAAAATCGTTCCCTTTAAATTTATATCGATCATATCATGCACATGTTCTTCCGATATATTTTCTGCCAAATCAAACACGCCGAGTCCAGCATTATTGATTAATAAATCAATGGGCCCCACTTCTTCCTTAATGGACCACATTACCTTTTCTACCGCACTTTTGGACGTCACATCCAACTCGTAAATAGAGTAGCTGTTAGTTAATTGTTTAGCGGTTTCTTCAAGTTTTGAAGCTCTTCTTCCTATTAAACATACATGGCAGCCCATATTAGAATACTTTTTAGCCAGAGAAGCACCTAGTCCGCTGCCGGCACCTGTGATAACAACAACTTTTAGTTCCAAATCATATTCTCCTCCTTCTTAGTCCAAAGCGCCATTCGCACCCTCTTGAACCCCTAAATAATCAATGGCCAAGGCAATGTAGTATTTTATGGAGTCGAGGTATTTTTGAATTTCAACCCATTCATCAGGCTGGTGGGCTTGTTTAGGTTCTCCCGGTCCATATATTAAAATAGGAACTTTAGGAAGGTGTGCCTTGTAAATGGATCCATCTGTATAATAATTAACCCCGCCTGGCTTTAGGCTTTCCTTACTATTCAAGCTTTGAGCTGTTCCAATCCCTAAATCAATAAAAGGATCGTCTGCAGGAGTATAGACACAGCCCATATCATTCAGTACTTCTATTCCAAACGACACATTCATTTTTTCAGATACCTTTTGTGCCAGCTGGTTGATATCCTCAGTAATTTCTAGATGTGATTGTCCTGGCACAGTACGAATATCAATAGTCATAGAACATTCGTCTGGAACGACATTTGTCCCAACTCCCCCATTGATCATTCCAATATTCAATGTAGAGCCTCCTAAGATTTCATGCTCATCATATTGGAGAATATAAGTATTCAATTCATTCATAAATTGATTCATTGCCAATATTGCATTAATTCCTTCCGAAGGCATGGAACCATGTGCTGTTTTTCCAAACATAGAGATTTTTAACCACAATACACCCTTATGGGCAATAACGGGTTGATTTGAAGTGGGTTCGCTAATAACAATCGCCGAAGCTTGATTAATTTGACCTTTTTTCACCACTGTTTTAGCACCTAGGCAATCCACTTCTTCACCGACAGTACCTACAAATTGAAGAATACCATTCAATTTAATTCCCGCTTTTTGGATACATTCCATTGCGATAATCATGGCGGCTACACCACTTTTCATATCTGATGAGCCCCGCCCATATATCCGGCCATCAACCTGTCTTCCTTCAAACACTGGATAGGTCCATTCTACATTCCCGACTGGGACGGTATCGAAATGTCCGCTGAATATTAGCCTTTTTGAATGGTCAGGTGCGATTTCTTCATTTACATATGAAACGATTAAGTTTTCTCTATCCTTTTCCACTAAATCTGGCTGTACCAATAATCCTGTTTTTTCAAGGCGCTGACTAATCTTGTCCGCTAGCGCTTTTTCCCCACCTGGAAGATTGATCGTATTGATCTGGATTAATGACTTTAAAAATTGAATAGCATCATCTTTATCTAGATGTTGAAATACCTTTTGAATATCCATAATAGCTACACTTCCCTCTCTAGAAAATGCGGCAGGCCTTTTCTCGCACCAACTTCAGATACAGCACTAGACCCCAATTTAATTCCGGCCCGCAAGATCTCCTCTTGCGACCAATTTCGAATGATTCCATATAGGGCACCTACAGCAAAAGCATCACCTGCACCAGTTGAATCAACTGGATGAACCTTTATAGATGGCAGGGCTAGCTGACTATAGCCTCTTCCTTCTGTGATAAAACTAGACAGTGCACCCTCTTTACCTAATTTAACAAATATATTGCCCACTCCTAAATCATGGAGTGATTTTATCGAATGATCCAGATCTTGATTCGGGAATAGATCATTTATTTCGGAGCGATTGACGAATAAAATATCTGTTTTTGACAGCAATGGCTCCAAAAATGGCAAACCTTTCTTTGTCAATAAAGTACTTGGATCAAAAGAAATTCTCAAGTCAGGACATTCTTCTTTCCATCTAAATAGTGAGGGCGCCAGATTTATGACGGGACTGCTTATATGCAATAAGCTAATACTTTCAAAAAATCCCCGCGGGACGAGATCAGCATCATAATGTGAATTAGCCCCTGGGAAAGTGTACATCGTTCGTAATCCCGCATTGTTTACAAGCACCATAACAGTGCCAGAGGTTTTTCCTTGTATTTTTTGAATATAATCAAGCTTAACCTTTTCAAGGCTATTTAATAGAAAAGAAGTATACGATTCTTCACCGACTGCCCCTAAGAAATATACTTCTTCCCCTAAACGCGAAAGACCGACAGCAACATTGGCTGCCGATCCACCCGGGGCTATTTGTAATTCCTTGCCTTCCACTTCTTGATCGATTTCTGCAAATCCATCAATCAGTCCAATTAAGTCTGCATTAATAAATCCATGTACCGCAACTTTTACCATGTTAAAAACTCCCTATTCTATCGGAGTGAATTTACTTGGTCCATAAACTGTTTTACTCTTTCAATATCTACTCTTTCCCACCAGTTTCCGTTTTCCTTAAGGAAGCTTCCAACAATCGCACCATCTGCAATAGATAGAATCTTCTTGGCATTGCCAGTAGTCATTCCGCTTCCAATAATAACTGGTAAACTAGCAGACTCCTTAATACCGATGAGTTCATCTAGTGAAGTTTCATCCCCGGTTCGGTTTCCAGTAGCAATTAAAATATCAGCATCAAAGAATTCATTATCCCGTGTTTGTTCTGCCAAGCTGCGGTCAGCAACGATGGAATGACTGCCATGCTTTACATGAACATCGGCCATAACCTTTATATCATCACCGAAGAGGTTTGCTTTATATCTCATAGCTTTTGCTGAGGCCCCTTCGACGATTCCTTCATTAGCTACGTAAGCATTTACCCATTGATTTGATCGAACCCATTTAGCATCACATGCTTTGGCAATCGCAATAGCCGGGACGACTGCATTAGCTAAGCAGTTTACACCTAGAGGCAGCTTAGATGCTTTACGAATTTCGACCCCTACTGCCGTCATGGCTGCAACCGTTTCAAAGCTGAAGTCCTCTGGCTTTGGAAAAGGAAGGTCCCATGCATTTTCTATTTGTAAGCCATCTACTCCGCCCTCTTCCATACGGCGGACATCCTCAAGGGCAAACTGGATGATTTCATCCATACTTTCGCCTTTATAATGAGGAGCTCCAGGAAGTGGTTTCAAATGAACCATACCTATAATTGGTTTTGATACATGAAATAAATTTTCTAATATATGCTTCTTTTCCGGAAAAATACCGCCACTCATAATATTCACCTACACACTCGCATTTTTTCTTGCTTTAATCGAATTAAGCCAAACCGCTAATAAAATAACAACACCCTTAATCATCAATTGATTATAGGAAGAAACATTTAATAAATTTAACCCGTTGTTCAGAATAGAAATAATCGCTACACCCATTAAAGTTCCAGCAATTTTCCCTTCGCCTCCGAATAGGTTAGTTCCGCCTAATACAACAGCGGCGATTGCATCTAATTCAGATCCTGTACCTGCATTCGGTGAACCAGAAGACAGACGAGAGGCAAGGACGATACCGGCGATAGCCGTAACAGCTCCCCCTAAAACATAAACGCCTGTCTTCACCCATTTCACATTAATACCGCATAATCTTGCAGCCTCTTCATTGTCACCAATCGCATAAACATTTCTGCCGAAACGAGTATGTGATAACAAAACATGCCCAATAATGGCCACAACAATCATGATAATAATCGCTGTTGGAATAGGGCCAAGATACCCGCGTCCAATTTGTCTGAATCCAGCATCAGTAATAACAACCGGGGTTCCTGCTGTATACACAAAAGCAATCCCGCTTAAAATGGTCGTCATTGCTAGAGTGACAATAAACGGCGGGATATTCTGTGTTGAAATAACAGTTCCCATAAAGAGACCAATTAGTCCGCCCACTAAGACGGTAATAAGAATCGCAAGCGGAATCGGTACACCCGCTACAATAAGCCCGCTCACTACTACACCACTTACAGCTAGCTGGGATCCTGCACTTAAGTCAATTCCTCCCGTAATAATAATGAAGGTCATTGCTACAGCCATAATACATAATACAGCGGATTGACGCATGACATTAAGCAAGTTATCAACTGTCAAAAAGTCAGTAGTAATAATAGACATAATGATAAATAGTAAAGCTAGACCGATAGTCGTACTACCCTTGTCGAAAAGGACATAAAGCCTTTGCTTCCAGTTTGCTTTCTGTGTGTTTTGATCCAAATTCATGTTTGTTGATGTATTATTAAGCACCTATTCCACCTCCAAAGGCTAATTTTAATATATTATCTGAGGTTATTTGTTCTTTACTAAGTTCGCCGGCAATAGCCCCTTCTCTCATGACAATTGTTCGGTCACTCATCCCAACAATTTCTGATAGCTCGGAAGAAATCATGATGATTCCAACGCCCTGCTTGGCAAGATTACTGATCTGGGCAAAAATTTCGGCCTTTGCACCTACATCAACCCCGCGGCATGGTTCATCTAGTATTAGGATTCTTGGTTCTTGGATCATCCAGCGTGCGATAATGGCCTTTTGCTGATTTCCTCCACTTAACGTAGATACTTTCTGTTCCATCGTGCTCGCCTTAATATTTAACCTTTGTTTATAATCCTCTGAAACTTCTTTTTCTGTCTTTTTGTTAATAAGGAGACCCTTTTTAAACTTGCTGAGGCTTGGAAGAGAAATATTTTCTCTTACAGTCTGCTTTAGAATCAGGCCAGTTTCTTTACGGTTCTCTGTAACAAAGCCAATTCCCATCCTGATTGCATCGCTGGGATTATTAATTTTAGCTATTTGATTGTCAATCAATATTTCACCACTATCTATTTTTAACAGGCCGAATAATGCCTGAGCGATTTCCGTCCTTCCTGAGCCTACCAAGCCGGCTACTCCGAGAATTTCACCGCTTCGTAATTCAAAGTTAATATCCTTAAGCACTCCTGATTTTGAAAGGTTTTGCACCTTTAATACAGGCTCTCCGATAGGAACTTCCTCTTTATTAAAATAATCGTCCATCTTCCGGTTAACCATCAATTCAACGAGCTGGTCTACATCCTTAACCTCATCCATTGGAAGGGTTTTAATATGAGTACCATCTCTTAGAACAGTAACAGTATCACAAACCTTGAAGATCTCATCCATTCTATGGGATATATATAAGATGCTGACACCTTTATTTTTAAGTTCGGTTACGAGAGACAGCAGAATCTCTGTTTCTCTTTCAGATAATGATGAAGTAGGTTCATCCATAATCAATATTTTAGCTTCCTGAGAAATCGCACGTGCAATTTCAATCATCTGTTTTTGTGCAATACTAATTTCTTTTGCCAATTGTTTCGGATTAAGATTAATTTGAAGCGATTTAAAAATTTCTGCTGCCTTTTCATTCATGTAATTCCAATTAATTAAACCCATTTTCTTAGTTGGCTGACTGCCAAGAAAGACATTTTCTGCAACCGTTAAGAAATTGGCTACATTTAATTCTTGGTAAATACAATGAATCCCGATTTTCTTTGAGGATTTAGGATCCATATTGTCAATGATTTCGCCTTTATAACGAATTTCCCCACTCGTTTTTGAATAGGCGCCTGTTAGAATTTTCATTAAGGTAGACTTGCCTGCTCCATTCTCTCCAACAAGCGCATGAACACTTCCAGGATAAACAGTCAGAGAAACACCCTTAAGTGCTTTTACACCGGAAAATTCCTTTGTAATATTCTCCAGTTCTATGATTGGTGAGTTCACTTCCATACTCCCCCTTTTGTTTAGTGAGAAAACAGGGAGAAAATCTCCCTGTTCTACTATTAGAAATGTTCGTCTACATTCGATTTGTCGATTAAAATAACTGGTACACTAATATTTTTATCTAGTTCTTTTCCATTAATAGCATCAAGGGCAGCCTTGATAGATTCTTCACCAATTTTGAAAGGCTGCTGCTGAATCATAGCAAGAATAAAGTCACTGCGAACTCCTTCTGCTGCTTCTTCTGTTACATCAAAACCTATGATCTTTGTATGCTTGTTGTTCGCTGATTCTAGAGCGGCTAACGCACCCAGCACACTATTTTCTGCAGTAGCGTAAATATAATCAACATCTGGATTAGCTTGAAGAATATTTTCTACTGTTGCCATTGACTTTTGACGGTCGTAACCTGGTTGGCTATTTAGGACTTTTACATTTCCCATATCCTTTAATACTTCTTTAAAGCCTTCTAATCTTTGTTTTTGAACGAAAGATTGTTCATGTGTAACAACTGCGATTTGTACATCCTTGCCTTTAGCTTCAATGTCTTTTTTTAGATACTCACCAAGTTGTTTACCGGCTTCAAGGTTCTCAGTTCCAATGAAAGTATCTACACTTCCACTTTCTACTACTGCATCTGCCGTAATAATCGGAATGCCTTTTTCCTTTGCCTCTTCAACAACTGGAACAACCCCAGCATTATCTACTGCTAAAACGACTAGAGCGTCTACACCCTTTTGCATATAATCTTCAATAGAAGATACTTGCTTTGCTAAGTCGAGGTTCGGGTCATTAACTAACAATTCTACTCCCGCTTCTTCTGCTGCCTTTTTCATTCCATTATCAATATCAATAAAGAATTGGTGGCGAAGCGTAGCTGTTGAAACCCCAATTGTTATTTTTCCATCATCTTTTTTACCAGAGTCTGCTTTTTCCCCTGAATTACAAGCTGATAAAACTAGTAACATGGACAAACAAATTAGAAACAACGTTTTTTTCATAAAATTTTCCCCTCCATTTAAATGAATAGTTTTTTAATTTATAGCTTCAACGCCACACCATGAGATGATGAATTGAACATAAATCTCGATTAGTGATAAAAATTGGGAAATTGACACGGACTCGTCCACACAATGACATTGTTTCGGATCACCGCACCCAAGAATAATTGTTGGTATGTTAGCAAACCCTGCAAGCAAACGGGCATCGCACCCTGCCGGCATTCCTTCGATTACTGCATCTTCCTTTAATGCTTCCTCTATGACTCTCTTCATCTCGTGAACAAGAGGATGAGTAATCGGCGTTTCAAAAGGATACCCCTCCTGATAGACGCTCACCTTAGGAGGATGCTTCTCTAACCATTCATCCCCTTTTGCCACTCTTTCTATTGCTTCAATCACTTCTCTGTTCACACGTTCTCTCGTTTGTTCATACGTTTCAGATTGTCTAGGCTGATAGTGAAGACATGTTTTTAATGTGCAAGAGCCCGGAACAACAGACCCGGCTATCCCACCTTTTATTTCTCCCAGATTGATTGTAGGACCTGGCAAGAGCGGGTGCCTTTCTGTCATAAGCCAATGGTGCTCTAAGTCCTTTAACCCTTGATAAATCTTGAAAGCTTTGTCGATCGCATTTACGCCTTCCCAAAGCTGACTAGAATGAAGACTGTGTCCCTCTACAACAATCTCGTGGAACAGGAACCCCATATGTGCAGGCTGTATGTGTAATTGCGTTGGCTCTCCAACTATTGCAGCATCAGCCGTATAACCGCGTTCTACACATGCAAGCGTTCCGTTTCCTCCACCTTCCTCATCGACTACCGATTGGATGATTAAGTCGCCTTTCAGTTGATAGCCCATGTTTTTAATGGTTTGTGCCGCCATAACCATTGCGGCTAGTGATGCTTTCATATCCGTAGATCCCAGTCCATATAGCACACCATCCTGAACCTGTCCTAGGAAAGGGTCATGGGACCATTTTTCTCGATCTCCATAAGGCATCGTATCAATATGACCATTTAAAATGAGGGATTTACCACCTCCTGATCCTTTTAATGTTCCGACAATATTGGGACGATCTGCATTATTGTGGCCTAAATTGGCTCCGGGATATTTATTGATCTTTTCATCTTCTACTAAAAATTCATCTACTTCAAAACCAAGATTCAATAGCTTCCCTTTAATGATTTCCTGCCCAGCCTTCTCATTTCCGCCTAACAGCCCATGTCCAATGACTTGGGTATCTGTCTGCACCAATTTAGACAAAAAATCGATATATTCGTCTTTGTTTTCCCGAACGACTTCCTCCACGGTCATGTCCATCACCAACTTACTGTTGTTATTTTTTAATGTGTTCTAAAATCCGTACCCATAACGGCTGATAGTGCTCCCACTCCATGAATTCCTTTGGACCCCAATGAGGTGCGCAATCACTGGCAAAGCATGCTGTTTTCCCGTTGCCATATTCACCAACTACAAGAAGGGGATCCTCTTGAATGTTAACTAGAACCTCTGCCCCGTCCTTCGCTTTAAACTGGTTGTATCCTAGGAAGTTTGGCCAATTTTCCATACCCTTTGTAATCGCATGTTCTTTAACCGTTTCAGCCCGTACTCCTTGTGGCATTTCTACGCGGTCATCTCTATCAAGCATTTCAACTGGAAGGACATCTGCAAGAACAGTATTTTTGTAATTTGCTTTAGCTTCAATGCCCATGAATGATAGATATCCTCCGATCATCAGTAAGCCCCCGCCAAGAGAAACATATTCTTTCAGCAGCTCTAATGCATTTGGAATAATCTCCATTTGATAGAATGTAGAGTTTTGCAGCAAGAATGTATTTGCCCCAATATCACTCAGAACAATCGCATCATATTGCTGAAGCACTTCTAGTTTCTTTGGAAAGCGTACCTGGACTTCGTGAGCAGGCATATAATCTACTTCTACATTTGCCTCTCTTAAGCAATTAAGTAAGTATGTAGCACCCTCTTCATATTTAGTGGATTCAAAGGAATCGTACCCCTTCACATGAACCATATGAACCATCCAGGATTCCCCGATAAAAAGAATTTTCATTTGTAACACACTCTCCTTAAAAATTAATTGATTGATAGTTTTATATATAGTTTAATTATTGAGAACTACATGCCTTTTCCTGAAAGCTTAATACCTCTGTTAAGCTCGGCATACCTAATAATGCACCTGATTTCCCAATAGCCAATGCTGCTGTTTTATTGGCAAATTCTATTGAGTCTAAAATGGTTTTGCCTTGGCCAATTGAATAGGCTAACCCCGCATTAAATGCATCACCAGCTCCAGTTGTATCCTTGACCGGCACCTTATAGCTTGGAATCCTTTGGAAGCTTTGCCCATCCCCCTTAAATGCAACCCCTTCTGAACCTAGCGTGGTGATTACATTCCGAACCCCCCTCGAAAGCAGCGCGTCCATTTTATTTTCTAGATCATTCCCCACTGCCCAATTATTTGTAAGAATGTCCAGCTCAGTTTCATTTGGTGTAATCATGTCCACACATGCCAATATATCTTCCGGAATAGGCTGGGCAGGAGCAGGATTTAAGATAACAGTCTTATTTAGGAGCTTTGCAACCTTAACCGTATGACAGACGGTTTCCATAGGAATTTCCATTTGAATCAGAACAATATCTGATTCCATTAAGACATCAATGTTACGATCAATATCCTCCGGCAGACATTTTCCATTTGCACCTTGGATGACGATAATGCTGTTTTCCCCATTAGCTAACAATATAATTGCTGTTCCAGTAGAAAAGCCTTCGATTTCCTTAATTGAAGAAACCTTTACTCCATTTGAGCTTAGGCATGAAATTAGCTCTTTGCCATACAGATCCTTGCCGACACTCCCGATCATTCGAACTTCAGCCCCAAGTCTGGAGGCAGCTGCCGCCTGATTTGCCCCCTTCCCCCCGGGTAAGTAGCTAATATCTTTACCTAAAAGCGTCTCCCCTTGGATTGGAATCCTTTCCGTTTGAACAACAAAATCCATATTAATGCTGCCAACGACTGCAATTTTAGATATCATTCTTCTCCTGCACCTTCTTTCTCGTTGAATCTCTTACAATGAGGGAAACCGGTAATTTTATTACCTCCTTCCCAGTTTTAGAATTATTGATTCTGGCAATTAAATTCTCAGCTGCTAATTTTCCTGCCTCATAGATGGGCTGCGCGACTGTAGTGAGTTCCGGCTGAGTAATTTCAGTTAGGTTGATTCCATCAAAGCCGCATACAGCAATTTGTTCAGGGACTTTGATATTTACATTGTGTAATTGCTTTAGTACTCCAATTGACATAAGATCATTACCTGAGAAAATGCCGTCAACATCCGGATGTATTTTAAGTAATTCATCTGTTGCCTTCTTTCCTCCGTCAATTGTGAAATCCCCAGGTACCAATAAGGTTGGTGTAAACCAAGGAAGCTTTTTCACAACCTCCTCATAACCGGCAAGCCGTTCGCGGGCTGTACTATATTCAAGGGGACCGTATATATGGGCGATCTTTTTGCATCCTACATCCAAGAGATGCTGTACTGCTTTTATTGCCCCACCAAAGTTATCGACCCGTATAACACAATTGGTTTCAATATCTTGTGCCCTGTCCAATACGACCAAGGGAATATTGGATTGTTCCAAATCCTTGATCTCCTTTAATCCCAAATTATTTGAAGCAATAATCATCCCATCTACATATTTTTTTCTGAGGATATCGATATAGGATTTCTCCTTAATGCCAGAGTCATCTGAATTGCACAAAATTAGCGTAAATCCATGCAGCTTCGTAACATCCTCAACCCCTCTTGATAAAACAGGGAAAAAGGGATTTAAAATATCCGGTACAATTAAAGCGATCGTTTTCGTCTTTTTTGCTGTTAATCCCCTAGCAAGCTGGTTTGGTTCATAATCCAACCTTTTCATCACTTCTTGAACCTTTGCCTCAGTTTCAGCACTAACATATCCTGTTTTATTAATAACCCTTGAAACTGTTGCCACAGATACACCTGATAATTTCGCAACATCCCTTATTGTGGTAGTCAAACGTAGTCACCTTTCCTCATGAAGCCGGTACCATATTATGCAAACATCTCCATAAAAATATATGTAACCGTTTACCTATTAAGTAAAAAAAATTAATTTGTTTAGTAATTTGAATGTCTATATGTCTTTTCTTAAGATGTGTAACCGTTTACCTAAAGGATAAATAAAATTACCACTAATGTCAATATTCTAATTTAAAGTAATCGTTAGTTTATTCACTCTATTCATAGGGTAAATGTTGGAAAGTTAAATGAAGAAATCCAAAGTGAAGCGCAGAAAGTGGTAGATAGCATAAGGAAAAGAGGGGGGATTTTCTTGCCTGAACGGTTTCAGACGGTTAGGGCCCCCTTTTGTCAAATACTGAGAGTAGTAGTGTTTTAAGCGTTATTTTTACACTTTTGAATATTATGCGGACATTGAGTCCGCTATTTTTAAAAAATGACCATATTTTTAGGGTTGAGTGGACACTGGGTACGCTATTTGTCTTAAATAGCTCTTTTTTAGGGCTATACGGACACCAGGTACGTTATTCGCCAAAAAACACAGGGGATCCACTGCTTTTTAGTAAAATAACGGATCCAGAGTCCGCAAACATAAGGAATGAACCCATTTTTGCACAAATAAAGGATCTGGTGTCCTTTCGGTGCATATGTATCCGGAAGCCAAATTTCCTTTTCTAGACAATTGTAAATAAAAGTCAAAGTGCTGCGAAAGCGACCTTTGTTCCTAGGACAAAAATCAAAACTCCCCATCAGGCAAACAGATTAATCCGTCTACCTAATAGGGAGCACAGTTCCTCCAGCCCAGCCAAGGGAAGGGCACTTTTCAAATCGAACAAGACAACGCTATACTTCCAAACTACCCGCCATATTCTCCAATATAGTTCGAATAATGCTTTCAGCCCCAACCAGATGCTGCTGGTCAGTCCACTCCAATGGGTTTTGGATAAACGTTTCGGGCTGCAGCTTAGGTCCGAATTTTTCGGCAAAGGTGCTTACCATTCCACCTGTGAATTCGGGGTGGAATTGCAGGCCGACTACTTTGTCTCCATAGGAGAAGGCTTGGTTACGGCATGCTTCATTTGTTGCCAGATGGGTGGCGCCTTCCGGAAGGTCGAAGGTGTCACCGTGGAATTCGAAGACGGTAAAAGTTTTTGGAATCCCATTAAAAAGTGAAACTTCCCCCGCCTCTGCTGTTAATTCAATCGGCCACCAGCCAATTTCCTGATGCTTGTGCGGGTAAACGTTCCCCCCTAGGGCCTTGGCAATCATTTGTGCCCCCAGGCAAATTCCTAATACTAATTTTTTCTTGTCAATCGCTTCCTTGATGAATTCTTTTTCCGTTTCAAGCCACGGAAATTTTTCCACTTCGTACGCACCCATTCTGCCGCCTAAAATAATTAATAGGTCAAAATCATCAACCGAGGGCAGTGGATCGTTCTCGAACATTTGCGTCCTTGTCACCGTAAAGCCTTTTTCTGATACCCATTTTTCAATAAATCCTAATGTTGCCAATGGGTCATTTTGAATATAATGTATTTTCACTGAAAAAATCCCCCTCTCTTTAAAAAGGTTAACAAAAAATGGAGTTCCAAAAAAAGCGTAAATCCCTTTAAGAATGAGTTAAGCCGGAAGTTCTCCAAAACGAGCGTAAATCTCTTTAAGATAAGTTGGTACAGCAAAAAACGCGCACTATGAAGAGTTCATGACGATCATTTTGATAAGCAAAAGCAAAAAACACGCACTATAAAGGGTTCATGATGCTCGTTTTGATGGGGTACATCAGAAAACACGCACTATAAAGGGTTCATGATGCTCATTTTGATAAGCTAAAGCAAAAAACGCGCACTATGAAGAGTTCATGACGATCATTTTGATAAGCAAAAGCAAAAAACACGCACTATAAAGGGTTCATGATGCTCGTTTTGATAAGCTAGAGCAAAAAACACGCACTATAAAGGGTTCATGATGCTCGTTTTACGTCTGAAATTCCCCCAAAACAAAGCAAAGCCCCCTTAAGAGGCTCCACTCCACTAAAATCTAGAAGAAAACAGCTGTCGTTCCCATTCACTTACTATCTTAGAATATTTACTCCATTCTGTCCGCTTAATATTAATAAATTCTTCCCAAATGGTACGGCCGATTGTTTGCGCCAAAACAGAGTCTTCTGCCAAAGCATTGATCGCTTCATTTAAGCTTCTCGGCACCCACTTGATGCCTCTTTCTTTTAATTGAAATTCGCTTGCCGTGCTGACATCGAATTCAATGGGTTCACCAGGATCGATTTGGTTTTGAATGCCGCGAAGCCCTGCTGCTACTAGACAAGTGGCCAGCAAATAAGGATTACATGTGCCATCTGCACCCCTGAACTCAAATCTTCTCGTTCTTCTTTTTTCCGGGATACGGACGAGAACGGAACGGTTGCCGGAGCCGTAGCAAATATGAGCAGGCGCCCATGAACCTGGCTGCATTCTTTTATAGGAATTAATGCTCGGCGCTCCGATTGCAATCAAGGATGAACCGTGCTTTAACAATCCGCCAATAAAATGGTAGGCTTTTTCAGACATATCTAGCCCGCGCTGGTCAGTCGTATCCTCAAACAGGTTTTCCCCTTCATCAAATAAGCTGATATGCACATGCAGGCCACTTCCGGCATGCTCTGCAAAAGGCTTTGGCATCAAGGTGCCAATTAAACCTTTATCGCGCGCGATTTGCTTATATAAATGCATAAATGTAACCTGGTCATCAGCAGCCTTCAATGCGTTCGTATATTTCAGGTTAATTTCCAATTGCCCTGGACCGTATTCACTTGATAATTGCTCTGTCTCCACACCCATTGCTTCTAATGAATATACAAAATCCTGAATGAAATCCTCCTGCATATCCGCTCCCTCAATCGAGAAACAATGGCTGTTATCTGCAGGAACAAGCTTGCCGTCTTCTTCCTTCAATAAATAGGCTTCTTGTTCAAAGGCCATATTCATTTTTCCGCCTAGAAGGGTTTCTACTTCATTTAAAAGACGCTTTAGCGCGCCTCTTGGGCAGCCATGCCATGGGTCGCCATTAATATCTACCAAGTCGCAAAGCATCCGTGCGGTGTTTTTTCGGTATGGCAGAATAGCAAATGTGCTTGGATCTGGCACGGCAAAGAAGTCGCCGTCATTTGCACCAAAGCTCGGATTTGGAATATATTCATCAAACACATCAAAGCTCATAATCGCTGTACTAAAATTAATCCCTTTTTCCATTGCATCCATTAGCTGCATCGGACGGATCGTACGTCCTCTAGTAATACCGGCATAGTCCAAAAACTCTACGCGAATAAATTCGATTTTTTCACTTTTTACAATCTCAAGTACTTGTTCTTTCGTCATTGTTTGCTGCATTTCTTTTGTAATCATGATGAATTATCCCCTTTGCATTTTGTTTAGCACAACAGAAGTAAATAGTTCAATGCCAGTCAACATAACTGATTCATCGAATTTAAATTTCGGATGATGTAAATCAAAGGCCTCTTTCCCTTTCATAGCAGTCCCAAGCCGGAAATACGTGCTTGGCACCTTTTCAGCAAATGCTCCGAAATCATCCGCTCCCATTGATGGCTCATGTAAAAGAACCACTTTTTCCGGTCCAAAAAGTTCATTTGCCGTTCTATCAACAATCTGTGTGACCCATTCACTATTAATCACAGGCGGGTGGGCGTCCTCTTTGAATCGAACTGACGCCTTTCCGCCAAAGCTTTTTGCGATATTCTCACATAGTTCAGTAAGCTGTATTTTTAATTGAGTCCTAGTTTCAAAGGAAACAGCGCGTGTTGTTCCTTCTAAAATTACTTGGTCAGCGACAATATTACTTGCTTTCCCTCCGTTAATTTTTCCAATATGAACAACAACCGGCTCCACTGGACTATTCGCTTTCGTGACAAGTGTATGAAGTGCTTGGACAATTTGCGAACTAATAGTAATCGCATCAATCGCTTGGTGCGGCCTTGCACTATGTCCGCTTTTTCCATTCACTTCAATAATAAAATCATCACAGGATGCGGTTACCGCACCATATCTAATACCGATCGTTCCATGCGGCAAATGCGGCCATAAATGCAGGGCGAGCATACAATCAACCACCGGAGCCTCGAGGATTCCAAGATTGACTAATTGCTGTGCTGCCCCATCTGCCTCCTCACCCGGCTGAAAAATACAGCGAACCCTTCCAGATAGCTTACTTCTATGGTGATAAAGCTGGTACACCGTGCCGAGCAAAATCGTCGTGTGCCCATCATGGCCACAGGCATGCATCACTCCCGGATTAGCAGAAGCAAACGGCAGATCGGTTTGTTCCTGAATCGGAAGGGCATCAATATCTGCCCTTATTCCGACATGAGGCCCTTCCCCTTTTTCCCCAATAATGTCCACATAAATTCCCGTCTCACCAATCCGGTTAAAAGGAATTTCCCAGCCTGACAGCACACTCTCTAAATACTCGCATGTCTTAAATTCCTCAAATGATAGCTCTGGATTTTGATGAAGATGCCGGCGAATTTCGTATAGCTGATTGGCGAGCTGTTCATCTATCTTTATTTCAGTTACTGTTTCCATTCAATTTCACCCTTCCTACACTGCCTTTTTCTCACCGGAAGGCTTTTGATTTTTATTTTTGTTAAATACTTTAAACAGAATATATAACGCTCCCATCCAAATGACTCCGCGAAGAAGTGTCATCGGCGAGCCAATGAAGCTTCCGTAGAAAACGATGGCAATTCCAATGAAGCCGAGGATTGGAAATAACGGGTAAAGCGGCTGTTTCCATGATAATTGGCTGACTTCTTCCTTTGCATTTTTTCGGTAAAGAACAGCTGCAATTAAGGCAAGCGTCCATGAAATAAGCCATGCAAATACCATTTGATTCGATAATTCGATATAAAGGAAATCTGGATTAAATGTTCCTAGAATAATTAGAGCGACTGAAAGTGCCCACACAATGATAATTCCATAAACTGGCGTTCCAGTTTTTGGATGAAGCTTTCCGAAGACTGCCGGCATAAATCCGCTCTTTGCCTGTGCATAAAAGATTCGTGATGCAGCGTAAAGCGTACCCATCAAAATACATGTAGCAGCTGCAATCCATGCAGTCATATTCATGATGTATGCACCAGCGATTCCAAACACCATTTCAGCAGCAACTGTGAACGGTGAACTGTCAATTGTGATTTGATCCCAAGGAATTAGCCCTTGTAACACAAATTGAGCAGCTGAATAAAGCACAATAAATGTAATACTTGACCATAATAAAGCTTTCGGTAAATCTCTCGGATTCCTTGCCTCGCCGCCAGCCGTTGCAAGCGTAACAGCTCCTAAATATGCGTATGTACCTAACGGGATGGCTGCCCAGAAGCCATCAGATCCATGAGGAAGGAATGGAGTGAAGTTGTCTAAGTTAACATCCTTTAAACCAATAATGGAGAAAAGCGCCATAACGACAGTCATAATGACTACTAATAATAGCTGTGTTTTCGCAGCTACCTCAGCGCCAAGAATATTCAAGATAGCAAAAATCGTCAGGAACAGGATAGCAAAAAACGCTGGCCACATAGCCCCTTGAAGCTGCGGGAAAAACCACATCGTAATTCTTCCTAGGGCGATGCCGACACTTCCGCCGCAAATTACCCAACCGGCAGCAAACGTGAACCCGGCCAAAAACCCCCACCAGTTACCCATAAATCGTTCAACCCATTGGGACATAGCCCCGGCATTGGGCATCCCTACTGCCAATTCACTTAAAGCAACCATTAAAAATAATTGGGAAAACCCCGCAATTCCATAGGCTACGATGGCACTTGGACCAGCCGTAGCAATCCCTTGCCCCATTAAAAGAAAGATTCCATCTCCAATAACCGACCCGACTCCCAGCGCCCAAATCGCCCAGAAGCCAAGCTTTCTTTGCGGATTTAACTCTAATTGGTTGGACATACAGTTGCCTCCTTCATATATTTTTGATATACATTCTCATAGTTCCGATAGAGCACCATTTCCCCGATTGCCTGAGCAGTCTCAACATCCATATAGTTAGAATCGACCCATGAATTTAACACTTCCTCAAAGCACTCCTTAAATAAATGAACACCGAGCCAATTCATTTCAGGCACAGTAAAGGCGTCAGATCCATACATCACCTTTTCGAATGGCGCAAATTCAAATACTTGTGACAAAATTCGTTTGACCCCATGCCCGCTAAACGGATTTTGCAAGGAAATATCCATATATACATTTGGCAGAATGCTAACGATAAATGCCGCTTCTTCAATCCATGGATACCCTCCATGAACAAGATGGACTTTCGTATTTTGATATTTTTCATCACGAAGCATGTCGATCAGGAAGCTTGGACTTGCCTTAGGAAGAACAACCTCCCCATCGCCAATTCCCGTGTGGATATGCATGACCTTGTCAGCCTTCGTACACTCTTCCATCGCCACATGCAGGCAATAGTCTCGTAGATTCTTAACAATCGCACGGGAATCTTGTCTGAACTCTTCATATTCATCAGCTGCTTGCTTTTCATCCATTGGGGAAATTTCCAAACCGCTGCGGTAAGCAATAATCGACTTTAGTCCGACGACTCCTTCCGTCTTTAATGCATCTGCTAAATCCGCACGATATTTTTCATTGAATTCTGAAAAGTTTCCGCAAGTTTGACTGAGCTTAACCATCACTGGTTCAATTCGATAGATTTCCCAAATGCGCGCTCCGCTTAAATCAGCATACTCTTCCTTGCTTAAAGGCGGCTGTGGGTATCCAAAATCCCCTACTACACCAGTAAGCTTCGCATCCGTGAAAAGCTTCCGTGTATATTTTTTAAAATCAGCTGCATGTTCGTTCCGATGCTTAGTCACTTCTTCAAGGGTTGGTTCACATGAAAAATATTTTGCTAAACGCTGTATTAAAATTTGCACCCACATATTGCTTCCCGGAAAAGGCTGTTTAGGCAATCGCTGATAATTTTCCGGTATTTGAAGCGGAATAACCGCTAAGGATAATTGTCTTAAAAATTCCTCAGCTGTATATGGTTTTTCATTTGCTACATATGGATGCGCATGGACATCAATGGCTTGTACGTTTTTTAATGAAACTTTCATCGTTCATTCCTCCTTCAGTCTTACAGGAATTTATCTAGCAAGTTCCGTGCCAAATTATTCAGATCATAAAAAACGGCACAAAGATGCCTTAATTGTCGAAAAAGTGTGAGTGTTTTTGAGAAATCCATCCATTAATAACCGAAAAAAATTCATACACCGAAAAATATTTTTCTATTCTGTTTTTTCAATTTATCTAAATAAAATGAATATCCATTTAATTCCGTTGACAGTTATGTTAACATTCCAAATATATAAAGAATTGCTCAATAGGAGGAAAATATATTTGCAGCAAAATATTTTTCAAAAGAGGCAGGTGATTATCGATGGACCAATCTCATTTGGCCTTACGGGAAGTATGGAATCATTCCTACGAATCTATGATTCTATTTAGCGGAGATGGATCCATTCTTTCATTAAACCGTACGGCTGCACGCTTATTCCTAGAAAGCCCGTCCACCCTTATTGGTTCTTCTATTTTTGAACTGATCCCATCAGATGATTTCAGAAAATGTATTCAGGGAAAAGCGAAGACAGGCGTTTCGATCTTATTAGGTGCAAAGCAATTGCTCGCCAACATCGCCTTTTTCGATAACGGCCAATTCGGTACGTATCTTTTATTTTTAAAGGATCTTTCACAAGTCCAGCAGCTTCATCACCAAATCCAGGAGATGAATAAAACAAAGCAATTATTTGATTTAATCTTGGATCAGCTGGATGAGGGAATTGCTGTTATCAATGATAAGGGAGAAGTCCTTTTCTATAATCGAAAAGCAGGCGAAGTCGAAACAATGGAGCCGGAAACGGTAAGAAATAAACGGGTAACTGACGTATGGAGTGTGGACGAAAACACGAGCACCCTATTAACCTCTCTCAGAACGAGAAGAACGCTTAATCATCGGGAAACCCAATTTTCAACAAATGGAAAAGCAATTACTACAGTTGTCCGGACAGTGCCTCTCGTGCTTGATGGGAATATTGCCGGAGCGATGGAAGTCTCACAGGATATTACTGAAAAAAAGCAGCTTTCAGAAACAATTATGAGGCTGCAAAAGCAGGTGAAGGGCGGTGTCGAGCCATTAAGCTCTCTCCCTTCACAAAAAAACAATACGCGCTTTCATTTTGAAAACATTGTTTTTTCCAGCAGAGAAATGGCTCAATCCGTTGAGCAAGCAAGAAGGTCTGCACGTTCGAAGTCCAATATATTAATCGTTGGTGAAACAGGAACAGGAAAAGAGCTTTTTGCCCAAAGCATTCATAATGAAAGCCCACGGAAAAACCAGCCATTTATTGCGCAAAATTGTGCGGCCCTCCCTGAATCCTTGCTCGAAAGCCTTCTATTCGGCACGAAGGCTGGCAGCTTTACTGGCGCCATCGACCGGCCGGGATTATTTGAACAGGCTCATAATGGGACCCTTATGCTGGATGAAATTAATTCAATGAGTATTAATCTGCAGGCAAAGCTTCTGCGTGTGTTGCAAGAACGGAAGGTGACAAGGCTCGGGTCAACGAAGGAAATGGATATTGATGTAAGAGTGATCGCCACGATGAATGAAGACCCGATGGAAGCCATTAAGCATGAGCGCCTTCGTGAGGATTTATTTTATCGCCTAGGGGTTGTGAATTTATGGATTCCGCCATTAAGGAATCGGAAGGAAGATATTCGCGTCCTAATTGATCATTGTATTGCGAAGCATGCGGAAATCCTTGACGTGAAGGTGGACGGCCTCGAACCGGATATTTTTGAGTTTTTCATGAATTACCACTGGCCCGGCAACGTCCGGCAGCTGGAGCATGTAATTGAGGGCTGCCTTAACCTAATGTATGACGAAAAAATGATTGGATACGACCATCTGCCGCCCATGCTCAAACATAAAATGCAGCAGCAGGAAAATCCAATCATCACCGGTGCTTCCGTACAAATCACTGGCACCTTGCCTGAACAAATCGAACGCTTAGAACGCACCATGATCCAACAAGTCCTAACCAGCACAAATGGAAACGTTACCAAAGCCGGAGAACAACTCGGGATTTCTAGGCAAAATCTGAACTATAAAATTAAAAAATATCAGATTTACACATAGAAGGCGGAATACGCAGGACTTAGTTAGTAGGCTGCCTACATAACACGCATTTTTGTAGAGCTACAGATAAAACGAAGAATCATAACTCGCATTGGGTGAAGATGCAGGTAAAACGAGCACTATGATAGATTCATAACTCGCGTTTTGCGGGAGTTACAGATAAAACGAGCACTATGATAGATTCATAACTCGCGTTTTGGCCGAGCTTCAGATAAAACGAGCACTATGAAGGCTTCATAACTCGCGTTTTGGAGGAGATACAGTTAAAACGAGCACTATGAAAGATTCATAACACGAGTTTTGGAGGAACTACAGGTAAAACGAGCACTATGATAGATTCATAACTCGCGTTTTGGGGGAACTACAGATAAAACGAGCACTATAAAGGCTTCATAACTCCCATTTTGATAAAGCTACTGTTAAAACGAGCACTATGAAAGATTCATAACTCGCGTTTTGAGGGAGATACAGATAAAACGCGTACTATGAAAGCTTCATAACTCGCATTTTGAAAAAAGCTACTGTTAAAACGAGCACTATGAAAGCTCCATAACAAACATTTTGGTGGAGATACAGATAAAACGAGCACTATGACAAAACAAATTCAATTATTACTATAACTAGGAGGGAATCAATTTGCAGAATCCATTTCTTACTGCTGAGGATCAAGTCATTGCCAATAGTTTAAAAATCCGTTTTTATCCGATCGCGGTTCAATCCGCTAAGGGAACGAGAATTACCGATCAATTTGGTAAAGAATACATCGATCTGGCAGCAGGCTGGGCAGTGGCCAATATCGGGTACGGCCACCCTCGGGTCAGCAGCAAAATCAAGGAAAAGTATGATTCATTGTCCTTCACTTCGCAGCTTTCCGCCCCTGAGGAAACGATGGTTTCTTTAGCCCAGAAGCTGATTGAGATCACTCCAGGAGACTTTTCAAAAAAGGTGTGGTTTGGCCATTCCGGCTCAGATGCCAATGACTGTATTGCCAAGCTAATCCCCCTTGAGAAAAAACGCTCAAGAATGATTTCATTTATGGGGTCCTACCATGGACAAACAATGGGGTCACTCTCCCTTTCCGGCCATCCGGCTCAAGCTGGTTTTATCGGAAGCGGCAATGTGGCGAAAATTCCGTTTCCAAATACCTATCGCCCGCCATTCGGCGAAACAAATCGCTTAACCGACCAAGTGATTGATTACATTGAACAAGAGGTTTTCAAAACCATTTGTCCGCCGGAGCATACAGCCGGGATTATTATGGAGGGCATCCAGAGTGATGGTGGGCTGCTCGTACCACCGGATGATTTTCTGCCGCGGCTAGAGGAGCTTTGTAGCCGTTACGATATCAGCCTTATTTTTGACGAAGTAAAAGTCGGCTTAGGCCGAACAGGAAAATGGTTCTCCTTCGAACATAGCGGCGTCGTTCCAGATGCTGTCGTTCTCGGAAAATCGTTGGGCGCCGGCCTGCCAATCAGTGCAGTCGTTGCCAGAAAAGAAATTTTGGACATTGGCACAGCGATACATATGTTCACCACAAGCGGAAACCCTGTTTGCAGTACGGCTGCGTTGGAAAATATCGGGGTAATCGAGGATGAACAACTTGTGGAAAATGCCCGGGTAAATGGTGATTATTTTATGCAGCATCTGAAGGAACTGCAGAAAAAATACGAATGGATTGGCGACATCCGCGGAAAAGGCCTTGCCATCGGCGTCGAGCTTGTAGAAGACAGAATCACCAAAACTCCTGCAGCCGAAAAAACTGCGGCCATCTGCTATCGTGCCTACGAATTAGGTCTGCTAGTCTTTTACGTTGGCATCCATAGCAACGTCATCGAAATCACCCCGCCTCTGACTATAACAAAAGAGGAAATAGACTTAGCGATATCGATTTTGGATCAGGCTTTTTCTGATATGGAGCAGGGGCATATTAATATGGATCTGGTGAAGGAGTATGCTGGGTGGTAATGTGGCAATTATTTATGACTAGGATGCTTCTCCTGTTTAAATAATGGTTCATTTGCTTCGGTAGTTTCTAAATAGGAGTTACTCACGGGATCTACTTTCCCCATTTGCAAATGAATGTGAATTTGAGAGGTTCCCCCTTTTTTCCTTTTATTCATACAAAAAATTTGGTGAGGCGGAGGACAATATCCCCGCCCCACCAGCAAATACTAATCCACCATTTAAATTAATTCCACGTTCAATTGCTTCAACAGCCACTTCGGCACAACAAAGCGAGCAGTCATGAGGGGATCCACAACTTGGCAAATCTCGGCTTGGCCTGCCGCACTTAAAAGCATAGTCACTTCACTGATCGGCAAACCTGTTTTCTCAACTAGTCGATCGGCCATTTCTTCCGTTGCAAGTTTGACTGCTTCATCTAGTGTCACAGCGGAGACAATTTGTGTAAAAACTTCATCATTTTCAAGCATTGGATTCTGAAGCTTTACCCCTTTTAGAACCTCTAATGTAACTGTAGCCTTACCCGGAACCTCAATACCGGAAACACTAATTTCTCCATCCCCCATGGCAGCATGAAAATCACCTAATCCAAATAAGGCACCTTCCGCAAAAACAGGAAAATAAAGAGTCGCTCCCTCTGTAATCATCTTATTATCCATATTTCCGCCATGAGAACCCGGTGTACCACAATTGACGCCTTCACCCTCTGGTGCAACCCCAATAACCCCAATCATCGGATTCATAGGAATTTCAATTTCATTAAAAATTGCCTTCCCGTCGCGGATAGGAATAATCTTTGCCTCCATTTGGCTAATACGGTGCCCCATTACACCAAGATTAGGACCGACAACCATGACACCTTGGTTTCCAACCTCGAGCTTTTCAATTTTTACTTTTAAAACATCACCAGGCATTGCTCCCTCAACAAAAATTGGCCCGGTTGCAGGATTAATCTGATTCCAGTCAATCTCAGTCACGACTGTTTCACTAGATTCAATTTGATCTTTAAAGCAATCATAAGTTTCAATTTCAACTGTTGTTCCTGAAGATACTGTCATAATCGGCTTTTGATTTTTGTTAAACTCGTAAATAATACCTTTTTCACGATTTAAGACTGCCATTCTCAAAAACTCCTCTCCTAGGCGGGGTTATTGGGACAAGTCCCTTAATTTAATTGTAGCAAAGGATGCGTCCCTCTGCCCCGTAAATGCCTTTTACTTTTTCAATCTCGGAAAATAGTTTGTATTGTCTAGTAAAAAAACGACAAGCTGCTCCCCTAGTGACAGCGGGTGTGAATAAACATCCTCTTGGTGAAATTAACCACGTATTTAGGCCAAGCGGACACCGAGTTCGTTATATGCTAAAAAACACTGGGAATCCACTGCTTTTTAGCAAAATAGTTATCATGAACAAAACTGGCTCCTTAATCGTAAAAACGTAGGTTAACTTGGTTAGACTGTTTAATGCAAAAACAATAACCAAATCAGAGCTACATTACGAAAGGAGCCTTATTATGAAGGATAACACAAAATTTGTAGGTTTAGACGTATCGAAAGAAAAAATTGCTGTCGCAATTGCAGATCAAGGTAGAGAAAAACCAAGATATTATGGAATGATTCCGAACACTCCTGAGGAAATCAGAAAACTAGTAAAAAAATTAGGAGATCAAGAAAATCTTAGAGTGTGTTACGAAGCCGGACCAACAGGATATCCATTATTCCGCTTATTTTTAAGTATGGGAATTCACTGTGATGTAATCGCACCAACTTTAATTCCACAAAAGCCAGGTGATCGAGTAAAAACAGATAAAAGAGATGCCATTCGCTTAGCCCAGTTGTATCGGGCAGGAGAATTAACTTCGGTATATGTGCCAACCAAAGAAGATGAAGCCTTACGTGATCTTGTAAGAGCTAGAGAAGATGCAAAAGAAGATGAGTTACGTGTAAAGCATCGGATTACTAAACTACTCCTTCGATATGATATTCGCCCTCCACAAAAAGTGGGAAGAAATTGGTCATCTAGATATCGTGAGTGGATCTATACATTAAAATTTGATTATTCTTCTTTACGGGTTGCTTTCCAAGAATACCTGCAGGCTCTACAGGAAGTAGAGCAACGTTTAAAACGTTTAGAAGAGGAAATACAAGTTCAGGCAGATGAAGGTGTACATGCCCCAATGATTCAAGCACTCCAGTGTTTACGTGGGGTAGCTGTTATTTCAGCGACAAGTCTAGTTGCCGAAATTGGTTCGTTTAAACGGTTTCGTACACCGAAACAACTAATGGCATATTTAGGTCTAGTACCAAGTGAAAGTTCTAGTGGGGAAATACGAAGGCAAGGGAAAATCACGAAGGCAGGAAACACTCATGCCCGACGCTTACTGATCGAATCGTCCTGGAGTTATCGGTATCAACCGGCTGTTCGAGATAGATTAAAGAGAAGGCAAGATGGACAACCAGGCTTCATTCAGGCGATATCGTGGAAAGCCCAACAAAGACTGCATAAAAAGTATTTCCGATTATTGTCTCGTGGTAAATCAAGTAATACAGCGATTACAGCAGTAGCTCGGGAATTAGCAGGATTCATTTGGGCAATAGCACAAGAAGTTGAAGAATTACCTGCAAATTAAGTAATATTACAAAGTTAAATTGTTATTTGTTCAAGTTTACGCTATAGCACTAATAGTCAATTGGAAATATTACTAAACGGAGTAAGAACAGGGCTCGGAGGCAAAGTAAAAAACCGTAGAGGAAAATTCACGAGTTCCGCTTGTGCTAGCTTTTAATAGTGAACGCACGTAAATAGTTCGTGAAAAGTCCTTGCACGGAGAGATAAAATGTGAGAACCCACGTATATCAGAATGCCGACCGGTGTTTAAAAGATTTTGCCTTCGTGCCGTGTTCTTAATCTTCCTTCTCATCCTGGGATAGGATCTCAAGTTAGTTATAGCTTGAGGAATGGTCTGTAAGATGAGAAGGAGATAGTCTAACCAAATTGGTTAACCTTCCACAAAGAAGCAGCAAAGGCTTCTGTATTAAGGCTGCCCAAAAACCCAAAAAACAAGGGAAAAGTGGTAGAAGCTTGACAGTTTTGTTCATATCAGCGGATCCTAAGTCCGCAAACATAAGGAATTGACCCATCGGACATTTCAAACCGCTCTTATCAGCTTTTAAAGGATTAAGTATAATTATTAATCTCACCTTGTTATATTATCTCTTTTTCAAAACTGTATGGTATAATCATTAAGAATATTTAAAATACTAATGATCGACCTTCCTTAAGAGGTTAATCACTATAATAACTCAATGTGTAAAAGATATATTTAGATAATAGTTGCCGGAAGGGCGGAATAAATAATGGATAGTAGTTTAATTCGACCTGAACTTCCGGTCGGGATGATAGGAGAGAAAATTCGCTCGATAAGGAAGAATTCCCAATTAACTGTAGATGAGGTTGCAGAGAAAATTGGCTTAAGCCAGAGTATGGTTTCTCAACTAGAAAGAGGAAAAGCAAAACCTTCTCTTGATACGTTGTGGAAATTAAGTATTTTATTTGATGTATCTCTATCCTACTTTTTTGAGGGTATTGAAAAACAATCCGTTATCGTTTCTAAACGGGATGAGCAGGAAATACTCAAAATGAGACATAAAAATGTTCAATACAGAGTGTTAGCCCCGCTTACTGGACGGAAAATTGAGTTTTTTGAAATTACGGTTAGCCCGGATCAGGGAGAAGAACTCCAATTTCATCCCCATAATGGAGAAGAAGGCGGAGTTGTCATACAGGGGGAATTAGAGGTCCTTATTGGCGATAAATCGTATCTTCTGAAACAAGGAGATAGTATTTATTTCGATAGTACACATCCCCACGCTTTTCGAAATCCAGGAAGTCTTCCTGCAGTGGCTATTTGGACAGGCACTCCTTGGGAACCCATTAATTAATAAACAGAGAAAGCTGCTGAAACATTTTTCAGCAGCCTTCTCTGTTTTTTTGTACTTAATTCCATACATACACAACCAAAAGCGCAACGTAGTTTAATAAAATATAAATACAATTAATATTTTTGTTGAATTTTGAATTTATTGTGTTATATTTTTCCCATAGGCCCAATTTTTGAAATATTCAGCACCGTAGAAAAGGATTACTTTTAAAAAATTTATAAAGGGGGAAAATGTATGGAATTTGGAGTTTTATCGCTATTGCCGCCATTAGTTGCCATTGTTATTGCTTTACTAACGAGACAGACTATTTTATCTCTATTTATTGGAGTATGGGTTGGGGCCACCATTATTAATTCTTGGAATCCTTTGTCAGGATTTGCAAAAGGTATTTCTGATTATATGATTCCCTCCATTGCCGATCCGTGGAATGCGGGGCTACTAATCTTAGTAAGCTTAGCAGGTGGATTTATTCATATTTTAAGAGTGACTGGGGCTGCCCAAGCCTTTGCTCAGGTGGCAACGAAAAAAGTAAACACAAGAAGAAAGGCACAAAATGTAACATGGGGCAGTGCATTTCTATTCTCTTATACGGAGCCAGTTCTTATCCTGGGAACGATTATGAGACCATTAACAGATAAGCTAAACGTTTCCCGGGTTAAGCTGGCTTACATTTTAGACTCAATGGGCTGTTCCCTTGCATCTATGTCACCCATCAGCAGTTATGGCCCATTCATAACCGGACTGATTGCAACTCAAATTACAGCATTAAGTTTAACGGACAACCCTTGGACATTATTTATTCAAATGATTCCTTATAACCTTTATGGACTATTTGCGATGATTGGTGTTTTATATGTAATCAATACCGGTCTGGATATCGGCCCTATGTATCATGCAGAAAAAAGAGCGATTGAGACTGGTAAAGTGTTAGGAGAAAATGACAAGCCATTGGTAGCTACGGAAAAAACGGACGAGTTTCCAGAAGGACATACGTTTAAATTCCATCAATTCTTAATTCCAATGCTGCTCCTATTCATCACGATTTTCACAGTTATTTTTTGGACAGGGAATATAGCAGAAAATGGGTTTAGAGGCGCATTTATTAATGCAAACATTGTTTTAGCCATTTCATGTGGATTTTTAACTGGTTCGATTGGTGCAGGTGTGATTTCCGTTGCATCCAAGCTTCATACGATTAAGTCTGCTTTTGATGAGTTCACGCAAGGAATCATTAATTTAATGATTGTACCGATGATTCTTGTGCTGGCATGGTCCATTGGGAAAATTGCAGGTCAAATGGAGTTAGGTGCCTACATGTCCTCCGTTGTCGGTGACTACTTGCCTTCTTTTATTGTCCCTGCTTTAATTTTTTTACTTGGCTCTTTGATTGCTTTTGCAACAGGAAGCTCCTGGGGAGTATTTGCAATTATGATGCCGATTGCTATTCCAATGGCAGTAACGATGGACATTCATATCCCACTGATCATTGGGGCTGTTATTAGCGGCGGTTTGTTCGGCGACCATTGCTCACCTATCTCAGATACAACTATTCTTGCTTCAACTGGTGCAGCATGTGATCACATTGAACACGTAAGAACTCAGCTTCCTTATGCCATATTAATCGCGGTCTGTACATTAATAGGATTTATTGTAGCCGGTGCAACAGTCGGCTGGCTAGGAATCATTACAACAGCAGTTACAACATTTATAGCTCTCTATCTCCTAAATAAGAAAGCAAAGCACTCTAGAAATTCATTAAATATCAGTATGTAAAAAGGAGCGAAGTGGATTGAAAGTCGATCTGATTATACAAAACGCACATATTCTTACAATGGAAGGAAAAGGTGTCGGGTTTATAGAAAACGGTTCCATTGCCATTAAAGGAAACCTTATTCAAGAGGTCGGAAGTACCTATGAAATAAATAGAAACTATAAAGCTGATAGAATCATAGATGCAGCCAACAAATTAGTAACACCTGGTTTTATTGATGCACATATCCATACGGGAATTGCTATTTTCCGAGGGGTCGCTCAGGATATGTCAAACTGGATGCAAAAGGGCCTTTGGCCGTTTCAAAAGCATTTGCAACCGGAAGAAAGCGTTAAAGGTTCAATGGTAAACATTATTGAAGGAATTAAATCTGGTACAACAACCTTTTGTGATTACGATGGAAGAATGGACCTAATCGTTGAGAATTATAAAAAGATTGGTGCCAGAGCGCGACTAGCTGAACTCGTTAATGAAATTCCAGATAACGTGGGTGATTTACCGGTTGGGGAGCTATACCCTTTCAATCCATCTATTGGAAATACAAAACTGAAAAGAAACCTCGAATTATTTGAAAAGCATCATGGGAGTGAAAATGAAAGAATTACAGCCATTTTAGGTCCACATGGTCCTGATATGATGAGTTTAGAATTACTTAATGAGATCAAAGGGTATGGAGAGAAATTCGATACAAAACTTCATATGCATGTGGCTCAAGGTGATCGAGAAATTGATCAAATGATAAAACGTTACGGCAAAAGATCCATCGATTTTCTCGAAGAACATGGACTTTTAAATGATAGATTAATTGCTGTACATTTGACGGAAGCCACAAATGAAGAAACTGAAAAAGTTGCTAAAAGCGGTGCCGGCATGGTTTATTGCTCCGGCAGTATAGGGATTATTGATGGTCTAGTCCCCCCTGTTTACCACTTCCTGCAGTCAGGAGGTGTCGCTTGCTTAGGTTCCGACCAAGCTCCAGGCAATAACTGTAACAACATGATAAATGAAATGAAATTTGCAGCAATCTTAAACAAAGTAAAACTAGCGGATCCAAGAGTTTTTAATGCCACCATGGCCTTAAGAATGGCAACCATTGAAGCAGCGAAGGTAATGGGAATTGATCATGAAGTCGGATCGATCCGAAAAGGAAAAAAAGCGGATCTGATCATTATTAATTTACAAGATCCATCCTTCTTCCCGGTCTACACAAAGCCGATTCGAAATATTGTCCCTAACCTAGTCTATTCCGCACGTGGACACGAAGTAGAAACTTCCATTATTGATGGACAAGTGATTATGGAAAATAGAAAAATCCACACCGTGGATGAAACAGCTGCTATTACTGAGGCGCAACAGGCAGCTGAACAAATCGCCATTAGAGCCGAAAAGGATATTTTACAAGCAGAAAGTGATATTTTAATGATGGTGAATGAAGGATTGCTATAATAATTGAAGGGGCATCCTAAAGTCGATTTTCTGGCTTTGGAGAGCCCTTTTAAGTTTTTTGTACCTAAAGGCGTTTTAAAAGGAAAGCATTTATAAACTAATTTGCAATCTATAAGATAAAAAACCCAAGATTATGAAATGGTGTTAAAGTAACAAGGTTTTTTGTAAAGAGAAAAAGTCCTAGTGGAGATAATTACAAATGATGATCGAATATACAGAAAAAAAGGAGAGTACTTTATGATTAACTCTCCTTTTCTATTAAATTATATAAATTTCCTCTGACACGGGGCTGAAACAATATAAAATGACACCTGAAGGAGGTCTCTTCAAGATTTATCAGCCAGATTTGGAGGGTTATCAGCCAAATTGAGTAGTTTGTCAGCCAATTCTTGGTGATTGTCAGCCAATTTTGATATTTTATCAGCCAGATTTGGCAGTTTATCAGCCAATTCCATAAGCGGCGCCAAAAATGAGCGGATACCAGCAAATTTTTAAAGCTGGGTGTCAGCCAAAATATGAAAGCACATATTAAGAGTTTGTTTAAATGTTGTGATTCCATCCTGCTGCACATTATCGTCCAACTGTGAAATTCAAAGCCCGAATTTCTGCCGACTTACATTTTCTATTTTTCTTCAATTATTTTATACCAATGATATGGTTGAAGCTCAGATAAGGTTTTAAAAATAACCTCACCCTTTTTTGATGAAATGGCAGCTTTTACATCGCTTCCCCAATAATACAATCTCTCTTGGCAAATGCCGCATGGTGAAAAGATTTGAAAAGGGGAATCTTCGTCTACTCGGAAAACACAAATCGAATGAGTTACCCTTTTATTAAGTTTATGAGCTTCGCAGATTGCACCGGTTTCAACACAAATTTCGGTAGAAGGATTAAAAGTTTCGGGAGCAACACTTGTCAATATTTGACCATCTTCTGTTAGCATCGCCGCAGCATACCCATCCCCTTGAGGAAATCTTGTCTTAATCAAATTTACAGCCGCATTAAAAAGGTCTTGTCCTACATCCATCCCAATCCCTCACGTCAAATTTATTCTTTTCTAAATAGTGTAACAATATTTTAGCAACAAGAAAAGACTAGCGTACGGGGTGGACTAACCTAATAAGCCTTGCAAACGTTCAAAAGTTGCAAGGCTATTCACGAGGATAAGATACCATTAATTTAAATCTTATTTTTAATAATAACCTCCGTAACAATAAGGTTTTTCCGCACCTTCGCATTTGCAATGATGATATCCGCAATATCGTCTGGGTCCATTAGGTTTTTCATTCTCTCTTCTGTTAAAATGCCCTCCCAGAACGGGGACTTCATTCCGCCCATATAGGCACCGAATACACGAATACCGGTGTCGTTTAGTTCCTTGACAAGGCTCTCTGTGAAGCCCCGCACACCAAATTTACTCGCACAATAAACGGACTCGGTGACCTTCCCTTCCACTCCCGCTGTCGACACAATATTAATAATGAGGCCTTCGTTTCGCTCTTTCATGCTTGGCAGGACCTCTTGTGTGCAAAAAATGGTTCCCTTCAGATTGATATCAATCATATCATGTACATTTTCTTCCGTTAGATTTTCCGCCAAATCAAATACACCCAATCCAGCATTATTGATTAATAAATCGATTGGGCCCACTTCCTCTTTAATAGACGCCACCGTTTTTTCGACTTCGCCCTTTGAGGAAACGTCTGTCTCGTAGATTGAATAGCTGCCCGTTAATTGTTCAGCCACCCGGTTTAGTTTTGAAGCGTTTCTCCCAAGCAAACAAACATGGCTGCCCATTTCAGAATATTTCTTGGCAAGAGAAGCACCCAACCCGCTCCCTGCGCCTGTGATTGCAACAACTTTTATATCCATGGTTTAATCATCCTTTCTTTTTACCGCTACGAATACTATACCACTATTATTTTTTATGACCTATATCCGCCTGGTTTTTGTTGACCATTTAAGCGGGTATAAAAAATTTTTATCATAGAGGAGGAACTTTCGGAAAATACGCGTATAAATCTTGGGAAACGGGGGTAATTTTCTTAAAAAATACAATTTGAGAAGATTTTCAGATCCAAGTTTCAGTTTTCTTCTTTTAATGGGAATTTCCCCTCTAGTTTTGCGACCTGACGATCATTTTAAAAGTTTATCAGCCAATTTTGTCCGGTTGTCAGCCAATTCTTATCATTTGTCAGCCAATTCATGGCGTTTGTCAGCCAATTTGGGAACTTTCTCAGCCAATTCTCCAATCTCAATGAAGAAGGCCGCGAGTCAGAATCACCCCCAGCCTATTATAAAACTCAATACTATTACTCCGCCCCAGCCTCTAATAATATTTTCTCGATTTCCGAGTATCCTTTTTCCCTCGCAAGTTCAAGGGGGGTAACCCCATATTTATCAACCATTTGAGTGTCTGCACCATGTTCAATTAATAATTTAATAATGGCTTGCTGTGTTGGGCCGCCGTCATTCAGGATGATTGCCTCGATCAGCGGTGTCCAGCCGACAAAATTGGTGTGGTTTACATTAATATCCGTTGTGGCTAATAGCAAGCGAACGACATCAAGATGCCCCTTTTCACACGCCGGAGTCAAACCAACACCTCCAAAACGAGTCAAACACTCTAAATCCGAACCATGATTAATCATTAATTTTACTAGAGGAAGGTCCCCTTTAATACAGCCATATAAAAATGGATTAAGACATGTTTGATCCTTCAGATTAATATCAGTGCCTTCATTAGCCAAAAATTCTACAGTATCCAGTTTCTTATGTATGGCCGCAATTAATATAGCTGTTTGCTTTTTCTTATTTCTAACATTAATATCCATGCCCTTTTCTAAAAGGCTTTTTAAATTTTCAATATCCCCTTCAATAGCAGCTGTAAAAAAAGCTTCTGTTAAATCCAAGGAATGACATTAATCAATAGTTTGACGATGTCCAATTACCTTTTACCTATCCTGGTCAAGGATTTTTACCGGTCATTTCCAAAAATAAAACCAACGATTCACACTGGCCATTCCCACAATGTTCTCGATATGGTATTAAAAAGAGAGGTTGCGTTGGGAATAGCCCGAGAAGTCAGTCATCCAAAAATTGAAACTCTTCATTTAATGGGGGATGAAATGGTTTTGGCGGTTTATCCAAGCCATCCATTAGCATTGAGGCAATCTATTTCGATAGAGGAAGTGGCTAGTGAGCCATTAATCCTTTTTAATCGTAATGAGTCTTTGTTTAAATGCGGTAAAGGCCTTATCCGACATCTAATCTCATTACTCTCCTTGCTGTATACAACATTTATCATAATTTGCAGTGATTTAAGAGTTTCAAATATTAAGCTTTGAAAAGGATATTTTCCCCAAAAATAAACACCCGCTCCTCTATTTTAATTAGAGAAACAGGTGCTTTTAGTTGCTATTTTCGTAGTTTCAACAATTCTGAATTATTCACAAAGGTTGAGGTGTTAAATATAAACAAGACTTCACCGATTCCGTTTTCTTGCATGAATGCACTAATATTTCCGTTGTAATATCTGATGTCTATTACGTAGATTTCTGCGACATGATTCGTGAAAAATGGAATTAAGTTGTGTGCGTAGGAATCCTTGATTACAAGGAGTTTTTCTTGTTGAATTTGTTCGGGCTTTAGTTGGCTCGTAATTTTCATTAAGGCATGGACTCCACCTAAAAAATAGGAGTATTTGTCCTTTTGGGTTAAGAAGCTTTCATTATATAGACTATTTACTGTTTCTTCTGTATCCGCAATGTATACTTTCGTTTGTATCGGCTTACGAGGAAAATAGGCCTGAATGGTATCGGGCGTGATCCCGCTGAATTGACTTCGAGTATGGTAGCTCCCTAGAAATGATTCACTGATGGTTTGTATTTTAAACTCGTTTTTTGATAATGGTTTCCACCCCATCTCCTTTGCATAAGCCAAATATCCTAAATTGGCCCCATTTGTGTTCCAATGATGGTCAGTCCGATAGTAAACAGGCTCAGAAGCATCTGCACTTAAAAAATCATAGCCATCTATAAAAGTGAGTGTATTTTTTACATAGTCCCCTATTTTTTGGTTTACCTTGTCCTGAGGGTATGAAGGTGCTAACCAGGGTAATTTATCTAGATAAATCCCTACTGATGTCGGGATAAGCATCAATGTTATTTTTACATTAGGATGTTTCGATGAAAATTCATTTAGAGAATCAGTGTATTGCAGCAGTTTTTGTTCTTCTGGCATTAAAAACTTTTCGAATAAATAACCTTCTTTTCCGTAATAAATACCATTGTTTTCATTTTTGAGTCGCAGTCGTTCTATGTGAGATTTGGCCATCACCCAATGGTTACGAAAAGGAAAATGATCAGAGAAGTAGTTTTCTAGCTCATTTCCATATTCCTTGGATATTAATTTGTCTAAGGTCAAGTTTGGAAAGGGCTGCAAAAGTCGGTTTTCCATTTCGGAAAAACGTTGCGGTGTCATAAATAGCAAAAGCAATAAGGCGAGCGCGAGTGTTGTGCAGAAGCTTAATATCAAAAACTTGTCTGCCTTTGATTTCATTTCTTTAAGTTCACCTCACCTATTAAAAACGAAAATATAAGAACGGATTAAAAGTTGAATCTACTAAATAGGCCACTGATAAAAGGAAGAGAAATCCATACCATCCAAGATTAAGCACTGAATGTTCTTTCGGCCATTTCTTTAGAGGCATTGAAAAAGTAATTAGAAATAAAAATAAAACTACATTGGTATATCCTAAATACAATGTCTCTTGATTCCATATTGCTTGATTATTCAATCCAAACAACGCTTTTGAGTAACCGAAGATTAATTCAAGGTTATCCAATGAAAATAGAACCCATCCTATTAATATAAGTAATATCGCGTATATGTGCCTCATCCAACGTGGAATTTGACTTAAAAGTTTTAATCCCCACCATTTTTCAAACAAAAGGATGATACCAAAATACAGCCCCCAAAAAACGAAATTCCAGTTAGCTCCGTGCCAAAATCCCGTCAATAACCAGACAATAAAGATATTTCGGAACTGGAGCATTAGCCCCCGGCGGTTGCCGCCTAATGGTATATAAACATATTCCCTAAACCATGTGCCAAGTGAGATATGCCATCTTCTCCAAAAATCAGTAATACTCTGTGCAATATATGGATATTTGAAGTTTTCATTGAATCGGAATCCAAACATATAACCAAGGCCAATCGCCATATCAGAATATCCGCTGAAATCAAAATAAATTTGGAAAGCAAAAGCAATAATCCCGAGCCACGCTGTTAACATGGGTAGTGTTTCGATATTTGAATTTGAAATAGTATTCCAAAGAATCCCGATATTGTTGGCCAGCAAAACTTTTTTTCCTAGACCAATCGTGAAGCGGCGAATACCTATTGCAAAATGTTCTATACTTTCCTTCCTGTTGCGAAGTTGTTCTGCAATTGTTTTGTACTGAACGATCGGACCCGCTACCAGCTGCGAAAATAAAGCTACATATGTGCCAAAATCAATCCAATTTCTTTGAACTTTAACTGTCCCCCTGTATACGTCAATAATGTAGGACATTGATTGAAAGGTATAAAACGATATGCCAATCGGAAGTGCTAATTCAGTTAACGGAAAGGAAGTTCCTAATAGAATATTTATATTTTCGATTAGAAAGTTAACATATTTAAAAAAGGATAGTAACAACAAGTTGAAAGTTATAGAAATGACAACAATCACTTTACGCCCTGTCGAAGAAAACTTTGTGCTACCGAGCAACAACCCAAATGTGTAATCCATAAGGGTGGAAAAAAGCATAATAACTATGTAAATGGGTTCTCCCCAGGCATAGAATAACAAACTGGTTAAAAATAAAAGGAGGTTTTTGAACCTCCTGGGTGAACAATAATAAAGTACTAAAACAATCGGTAAAAATATAAATAGAAATGTCAGGCTGCTAAATACCATGATCGTTATTTATTGCTGAAGAAGGCGTTGAAATGTTTAATTAGTTCTTCGGATTCTTCAGAAATCACAAATAACATGTAGTTGCCATTGGTAACGATCTTATAGTTTTTGGCATTTTCGTATTGATCCGGCAAATAGTTTTCAAAGTTTCTTATTGCATCTGCAGCACGTTTTTCGAGTGCAGATTTAACAGTTTCTAGATCTTTTTTGTCCTTCAACTTCAAAATGGATAGTTCGTTGGATGTTACATTCATTAACGGCATTTGTATTATATATTCCTCAAGAAGGTTAGGATTTATATAATAACTTTCCTTGACTTGTACCTCCTCTAGTTCCATAAAGGCTGGTTGTTCCACTTGTATTAGTAGTTGTTCCGCCATTTCCTTTACTGTTACTTTTGGTTCAATCTTAGTTTCTCGATTGTTTGAGCATGCGGTAAGGGTCAATAAAAACACCGCAAATAAAGCCCACATCATTCCTTTTTTCATAAATACACACAGCTCCACTCTTTTAATATCGTGCTTTTTCCAATATATTGACGAATATATTTCAAATAGGTTACAGTTTTTTGTTTTTTAAAAGCAATAGCAAAAGACCAAATCAGATGTGATTTGGTCTCCTAATCTCACTGCTATTTACAATGTTATCCCACAAATACGGAGCTGCTTATCGGTTAAGATGATGAGCTAAATCACCTGACTTTTTCGAACCAGCAAGTACTCTTTTATTGGAAGGAAGTATTAGAATATTCCCCATTTATTTATTTCAGCAGCTGCAATTTATGTTTAGACGGAGTTTGGTAGGATACATAGCCTTCTATCTTTGTCACATAATGGCCTTCGCCAACCGAATATTGGCCGCCAAATTCGTTGTCATAGCGGTAGACACGGTATTTTTCACCTGGATTTAGGACTCTTACGAACTGAAGACCCTCATCAGTTCGTTTCCATAGATTGATAGGTTTTTGGATGGAAAGTCTGCCAATCTGGCCCTTTTTCAAAATAACGCCATCCCAATAAACTACCGGTGCTTCCTTGGCAGGCACTTCGACTTCCACTTCCTCTTCTGTAGCTGCCGGTTTCATCACATTCCAGAAAAGCTCAGAGACCGCCTTGTAGCCATCCACGCTCAAATGAATATCTTTCGGGTTTGGTAAAAAAGCAATATTTTTTGCGACGACATCTGCAGTAGGAACATAAGTAGAGACGGATTTAATCGCAATTTGTTCAATCATTGAATTTAGAGAAGCTAATAATTGGTTAAGAGCGGGCTGGTGCTCAGCTGGCAAATGCGGGTATGGATTGTAATAGCCCATGATATAAAGCTTTACATCTGGATTTACCGTTTTGATAGCTGTAACGATTTTAACAAGGTTTTGCTGAATTTCGGCAAAAGTTTGCTGAACCTCTGCTTGATCAAAAGAAACAGTTTGATTGACCGGATCAATTTTAATTTTCTTTAAGATATCATTGGCGCCGACATCTAGTGTCACATGCGTGGCTTGGCTCAAAACAGCCTGGATTCCAGCGTTTTCTCCTTTTGTCACGTTATTAGTAATATCTTCAAGCACATTCGTTGTCGTATAGCCCGGTACAGCGTAATCCCTTACAAACGTTTGGAGAACCTCGGCGCTCTGGAAGTTTTCCGCAATAAAGTCAGTATAGCCCTTGCCAATCTCGCCAAACGGCGATAGGCCGGCAGCCAATGAATCCCCAAGACTAACATAATACACATTCTTTTCAGCAGCAGCTGAGCTAGCAATTGGCTGCGCGATCATCCCAAATAAAAGCGCAAACGCAAATAAAACCTTTACAAAATGCCTAGACAAATAGACCCCCTACTTTCGTGATAATTTTGAATATTTAAACAACACTCTATTAGTCTACCTTAATGAAATAGGAAAAAACAACTAGAAAAAGGATTGCTAAAGGTAATATTTGTTGACATTATTCGCTATTTTGTTGAGTCTCGAGGTCGATTTTTTGCACTTCCTTTTGTGGTTAATCGGGATCTTTCTTTTACTTTTAAATTTTAAAAAATACCCTTAATTAAAACCAGCTAATAGTTTGTCAACATTTTTCAATAAAAACATAAAGTTTTTCATGCTATACTAAAAATAGGCATGCCAAATAACCTCCCA
>NZ_LMAS01000016.1 GCF_001509555.1 Bacillus sp. FJAT-29937
GATTCGCTCGACTTGCATGTATTAGGCACGCCGCCAGCGTTCGTCCTGAGCCAGGATCAAACTCTCCAATAAAGTTGAGTTGATTAGCTCATAATGCCTTTTTGATAAAAAGACTAAAACGTTGACGTTTTTGTTCGTTCAGTTTTCAAAGAACTATCTAATCGCTCAGAAGCGACTTTTTAAATTTAACATCTTTCGCTTAAAGTGTCAACAACTTTTTTTAAGTTTGTTTCGACTCGTCAGCAGCGACGCTTATTAATATAACAACTAACAACATAGAAGTCAATAGATTTTATTTATTTTTTTCAACCCTTTTGTTCTTTCCACTGATTGTTTCGTGTATATCTCAGAATATCGCCTGGTGAAGCTACCCTCTTAAATAAAGAAAACAATATCTTATATCTCTCCTCCATTGCTCTTTTTACAATATGATCAATTCGCTCATCATTTAAGTCAAATAGAATTTCATCCATTTCTCTCTTAATTAAGTATTGCATCTCCTTCTGTTCTCTATCATTAATTAAAATTCCTAGCATGCTAATCATCCTCACTTCTAATTTGGTTTTTGTAGTATTTTCCAAATAAAAATATTTTATGAATTTCTTTTTGAACTCATTTATTGAAATTCTGTGCATAAGATTGAGACAAGGAGTATTGGACGAGGTGAGAGGGATGAATTTCTTTTATATTTGGAGTAAGAAGTCAATAAAAAAAATGGCTTTAATCGTGGTGTTCGCCTTTTTTGCTGCATGGTTCTTATATATTGGGAACGTTGTACACATGCCGGCTTTTTCAACGAAAGATGGACCTAAAGCTGTATATAAGGGGGAAAAGGATCTTGCCCTTACCTTTAATATAGGATGGGGAGACGAAAAGGCCGAACCTATTCTTGATATTCTTCAAAAGGAGAATGTTAAATCAGCAACCTTCTTCCTTTCCGGTTCATGGGCAGAGCGACATCCGGATTTAGTGGCAAGGATCGTAAAAGGAGGATATGAAATTGGCATTCTTGGCTATAATTATGAGGATTATTCAGATCTTGAGGATGCCAAAATTAGACAGGATTTAGCAAAAGCTCAGGTAGTGTTTAAAAAACTAAACATAAAAGATATTAAGCTTGTTCGCGCTCCTACTGGACATTTCGATCAAAGGACTTTAAAAATTGCCGATAGACTCGGATATTCAGTTGTTCATTGGAGCATTGATTCGAAGGACTGGACGAACCCGGGTATAGAGGAAATTGTCAACAATGTCTCACGGGCAAAAAAGGGGGATATTATTCTCCTTCATGCTTCAGACTCTGCCAAACAAACGGCTAAAGCTTTACCGCAAATCATTAATAATGTGAATAAAAAAGGGCTAAAGCTCGTGACCGTTTCTGAGATGCTTGCAAATGCCGATACCAAAACTAAAGCAATTAATTAAAAAGCCGCCCATTATTTGGACGGCTTTTTTGATGAGATTTGTTGTCTTTGTACTTGAGACTTTTCATTAAGCTTATGAAGAATAAGCAGCTGATAGGCGTTACATACTAATAATGGAAAAATCATTAGGTATACCCAGCTCTGCTCGTTAACCCTTAAGACTGGGACCCATTCAATCGTCGTCACGACAACCATGAAGAAAACAGCAGGAATAAACGCATCCTTATTCGTTAATTTCACCTTAATAGAAGCTACCAGAATAGCAACAGCCAATATAAATAAGGCAATACCGATATAAGGCATTATGCTTTCTCCCTCTATAGCAAAAGCACTATAGCGGAAATACACTAAATCAAATAGTACGAACAAAGTAAGAAAAACTTGAACAGCATTCCACAAAGACCGCGATTTAAAAATTCCTAATCCGAATCGATGGATCGTCAAATAGGCAAAGAAACCCATCTGGCTCAGAATACTAAAAATTAATCCAACTCCCATTAACCATAATAAAACTGATACAATTTCAAGAAAATCAAAAGGAACAAATATAGATTCAAATTCTTTCCATCTAACAATAAAACCAACAACCCCAGTAGTTAATCCCCCTACCAAAAGTGTGGATAGAAACAGCTTTACCCAATTTCGGCTAGTCAATTTATTTTTCCTCCATAGTAAAAATTAATCACCTATATGATTGTACCAAACCATGCTTTGAAAAATCTAGGGATAGTATTTTGTGACGAATAAAATTTGGCCTTTTTCTTCATTCTAGAAATAAGGATACCTTCTCCTGAAAGGAGCTTCAAAATATGATAAAGACATTCCGTTTGCTCCTGCCTATTCTGCTGATCATTCTCATGACGGGCTGTGCTCAAGGTGAAACTGGCGGCAATCAGATGGATTATGAGCAAACCAAAAAAATGGTTGTCGATATTCTAAAAACCGATGACGGTAAAAAAGCGATAAAAGAACTAATGGAAGATGATAAAATCAAAGAGCAGCTGATCATGGATCAGAAAATTGTTTCAGAGACAATTGAAAAAACCTTAACATCTGATAAGGGAGCGGATTTCTGGAAGAAATCATTTGAGGATCCTAAATTTGCTGAAAGTGTTGCTAAAAGCATGAAAAAAGAAAATGAAAAGCTTCTTAAAGATTTAATGAAGGATCCTGAGTATCGCGGCATGATGATAGAAGTCTTACAAGACCCCGCACTAGAAAAAGACGTAACAAAAGTATTAAAAAGCAAGGAATACCGTGAGCATTTGCAAACCGTTGTAAAGGAAACCTTTGAAAGCCCGCTCTTTAAAGCAAAAATCCAAGATATTCTTTTAAAAGCCGCTGATGAAGTAAAAAGCGGCGAGAAAAGCGGAGGCGGGAAAGAAGGCGGTGGCAAAGAACCTGCTGGCGGCGGCTCAGATGGCGGCGGGGACGGCGGTGGGTAATGCCCGCTGCCAAACATAAAAACCTCTTCCGAAGGGAAGAGGTTTTTTCCTGTTATTTTTCCAATGTTTGTACAATCTTTTGCGCAATATCACTATAGATTTGGCCTAGTTTATGGTCCGCGTCATAGACGGATGGAGCAAAATCTGCTTCGTTCCAATCTGGCTGCTCTAACGGCAATTGCCCTAGCACATTTGTTTGGAGTTCCTCAGCTAGCTTTTCGCCTCCGCCTTTTCCGAAGACATATTCCTTCTCGCCCGTAAGCTTACTTTCAAAATAGGACATATTTTCAACGACACCTAGAATTTCATGCTCTGTCCGGATTGCCATGGCGCCAGCACGGGCTGCAACGAAAGCAGCTGTTGGATGCGGCGTTGTAACAACGATTTCTTTACAAGACGGAAGCATCGTATGAACATCTAATGCTACATCCCCTGTTCCAGGAGGAAGATCTAGTAACAAGTAGTCAATATCTCCCCACTCGACTTCATTAAAGAAGCTGTTTAACATTTTTCCAAGCATTGGACCTCTCCAAATGATTGGTGAATTATCTTCAACAAAGAATCCCATCGAAATGACCTTTACCCCAAACCGGTCCACTGGAATAATCTTTTCCCCTCTTACGACAGGGCGAGTCGTAATGCCCATCATATCAGGCACGCTAAAGCCATAAATATCCGCATCAATCAGACCGACCTTCTTACCTAGTCTTGCCAAAGAAACGGCTAGGTTTACAGATACAGTCGATTTCCCTACCCCGCCTTTTCCGCTCGCAATCGCAATAAAGGTTGTTTGGCTGTCTGGGGAGAGCAATCCTTTATCTTCCCCTTTTGCTGCTTGGCGATATTGAGACAAAACTTCTTCCGGAAGTTCGCTGAATCGGATTCCAACCGTAGCCGCTCCCGCCTCTTTTAGAAGATTTACTACTTGAGTTTGGAGTTGAAGCTGCTCAGCTGTCCCTGTTTTGGCAATTAGCACCTTCACGCTTACATGATTTTTTTCTTCTTTAATCTTTACCTCTTCAATTGCGTTTAACTCTCCTAGAGTTTTATGTAAAAATGGCTCCTGCAGTCCACTTAAGACTTCTCTTATATTTTGTTCAGTTAACAAATTAAGCACCTGCCTTATTGTATTCGTTTCCATTAAAGTATACCATATCATTTATTCCCCACTGTTAATTGTATCACACCTTATTCGCTCATTAATAAAGAAAAAGATGCTTTTTAAGCAGCACCTTTCATTCCCATTCCGGCTCTATTAATTCTTTTTCATCAGAATAGTAACGCAAAATCCCCGTGTAAATGGAGGCGGCTACTTTATTCTGATATTCCTCTTTCCTTAAGTTCGCTCTCTCAGCATGGTTTGATAAGAAACCAATTTCTACGAGTGAGCCGGAAATTTTTGCGTTCTTTAATATATATACGTTCAGCTCTTTTGCTCTTCTTGTCGTATTCTCAAGGTTTCTCCGAAGCTCATCTTGAATAAACTTAGCCGCTCGAGCATTTTCATCTCGTTTCGCTGCATAAAAGGTTTGTGCCCCGCTCCACCGAGGAGAAGGAATAGAGTTTAGATGAATACTTACAAAAAACTCTGCTCCTGAATTGTTGATCATATCCAGCCTTTGTTTTAAATCCTCAACTTTCCTTCGGCTGTATCCCCTTGTCCCTTCAGGAGCTAAATCCCGATCGTCCTCTCTTGTCATCAGAACAAGCGCCCCCTGCTGCTGGAGAAGTTCCCGAACCTTTAGAGATACAGCGAGAGCAATGTCCTTTTCAAGTACCTCATCATCACCTGCACCCCCATCCGGCCCTCCATGACCCGGATCTAGCAAAATGATTTTTCCTGTCAGAGGCAAGTTCCATGACTCCCACGAGTCATTATCTGTGAAATCATATTGCAAAATGAAAAATAAAATGATTAGGCCCATGGCAAATGCCACTTTTTTTAGTCTATTCCCCATTAAATAGTCAGTCCTCCCGCTCGTCCTCATTTCAATATATGGGACGAGTTGGAGAAATAGAACTTGGAGATGACTTTAACAACTGAGCTTGTACCCTATTTTAAAAAAGGAAAACTGACCCATATAGGGTCAGTCTCTCCATTCTAACTACGCTTTTCTTGCATTCATCAATGTTGCTTCATATTCTGTCAAAGCCTCATCAAGAATTCGCAATCCTTTATCGATTTGTTCCTTCGTGACGGTTAGCGGAGGAATCATTCGGATGACTTCGCTATGATTTCCGCAAAGGTAGAATAGTACCCCTTTTTCTAACGCTAAATCAAGAATTTTTAATAATCCTTCTCCATTCGGTTCCCCGGTTTTTGGATGAATGATTTCAATGCCAATCATTAGCCCTACAGCCCGGACACTTCCGATGACACTGTGCCGATCCTTCATTTGTTCAAGCTTCTCGACCGCGTACCTGCCCATCCGCTTCGTGTTATCAAGAAGATTCTCCTCTTTTAATACTTCTAATGTTGCTAAGGCAACAGAGCAGGCAATTGGGTTGCCTCCAAATGTCGTACCATGGCTTCCAAGCGGCCACTGCTTCATTAATTCACCGGAAGCAACGGTCGCACTTAGAGGGAGACCTGAAGCGATGCCTTTTGCAATGGCCATAATATCTGGTGTAACCCCAAATGTCTGTGCGGCAAACCATTCACCTGTTCGCCCAAACCCCGTTTGGACTTCATCAAAAATAAGTAAGATTTGATGGCGGTCACAAATTTCACGTACCTTTTTCAGCCACCCTTTTGGAGGCACAATATAGCCTCCTTCCCCAAGAACAGGCTCCAGAATCACACATGCTACCTCTTCCGGAGTCACTTGATGGCTAAATAAGGCGGCAAAGTTTTTTTCCAATTGAGCAATGACATAGGCTTCAGGGTCAGAACCTGAAGGGCAGTCCTTCGTATTTGCATATGGGATTTGATACGTTAGTCCTGATGGCTGCATAAATTTTCGGTATTTACTTTTAGAAGTCGTTACACTTAACGCACCTAATGAACGGCCATGGAAACAGCCTGTAAATGAAATGACATAAGGGCGCTTCGTTACGTACTTAGCCAGTTTAATTGCTCCTTCAATCGCTTCCGCCCCACTGTTGGAAAAGAAAAAGCAATCCAGATCGCCTGGCAGAATATCCGCCAATTCATCAGCTAATCGCAAGATGGATTCATACATAATGACACCAGAAGGTCCATGCACTAATTTGTCAGCTGCATCTTTAATCGCTTGAACGATTTTCGGATGGCGATGTCCAACATTCGTTACAGCAATTCCTGATGTAAAGTCAAGATATTCCCTGCCATCCGCTCCGTAATAATAACAGCCTTCTTCTTTTATAACTGGAAGATTTGGGTGATCCTTAGCCATGCTTGGCGCAAGCCGGTTTGGCATATTATTTATGAGATGAGCCCATTTATTCTCCATATCATTGACCTCCACATTCTAATTCGATTCTTAAAAATAAAGCTGTCATTTAATCTTTAAACTTTCTTCTCGAATGAGCGTCAATAGTTCCTCTTTGTAAGCTCCAAACTCCGCCGTTCCCTTCACGCTAAACTCTCTCGGCCTATCAAGTAAAATTGGAACCCTTTTCTTTAAACGCCCGGGCCTTGCCGTCATAACATAAACAGAATCCGCTAAGAAGATTGATTCCTCCACATCGTGGGTAATAAATAAAATCGTCTTCTTAGACTCCTCCCATGCTTTCAGCAGCACTTCCTGCATGATATTTCTTGTTTGGGCATCTAGCGCGCCAAATGGCTCATCCATTAATAATATTTTCGGGTCGTTCGCCAATGCGCGGGCAATCGCAACACGCTGCTTCATTCCGCCTGACAGCTGAATCGGGTAATGCTTCTCAAACCCTTCCAAATCAATTAATTGCAAATAATGCCGTGCCACATCGTCCCGCTCTTTTTGCGAAACTCCCTTAAGCTTTAGCCCGAATGTAATATTCTCCTTCACATTCAGCCACGGATATAATGTGTATGATTGAAAGACCATTCCACGGTCAGGTCCTGGCCCTTTAATTTCCTGCCCATCAAGAAGAACAGTCCCTGACGTTGACTCCTCTAAGCCTGCTACAATGCGCAATACCGTTGATTTCCCGCACCCCGACGGTCCTAAGATAGTGACGAATTCCCCATCATCAATAGTAAAAGAGGTCTTTTCCAAGGCTGTTGTTTCTCCGCTTCTCGTTTTAAAGATTTTCCCCACATCTCTTATTTCCAGCTTGGGCGTTTTCGTATGAGGAACAATCTTCGAATCGAATGTTTCCGCTTCACTCATTTCCAACTTCGGTGTTCCCATATTAATAACCATCCTTTCTCATCCAAGAAAACGAAGCTCGGTAAATGGCTTTAAACAACAAGTCTGTAATCAGCCCTAATAAACCGATAATCAAGATTCCGACGATAATTTTGTCTGGCTTCAGAAAACGGGAGGCTTGCATGATCATATACCCTAAACCACTAGATGACCCGACAATCTCAGCAACAACTAAATACGTCCACGCCCATCCAAATGTAATGCGAAGGGTATCGACAATTCCCGGCAAGGAAGCCGGCAAGATGACTTTGCCAAAAATTTGTCCCTTTTTAGCCCCTAACGTATAGGAAACATCAATTAAATCGTTTTGAACGTTTTTTGTCACATCCATCACCATAAGCGTGAGCTGAAAAAACGTTCCTAAAAAAATAACTGACATTTTTTCTGTTTCACCAAGACCGATCCATAATATTAATAAAGGAATAAATGCAGAAGCCGGCATATAACGAATAAAACCAATGATTGGCTCAAAAGCTCCTTCAATAATTCGCAGCGATCCCATGAAAATTCCTAAAGGTATTCCTATGGCAGCCGCTAAAAGAAATCCCGCGAGAACTCTAGAAAAACTAATTCCGATATCAGAAAGGATTCCGCCATTGACAAATAAATCTATAGCTGTTGCTAATACTTTCGTAGGCGTAGGTAAAAATAATGGATTCACAATCCCCCCATAGCTCAACGCTGACCAGATCCCAAAAACAAGAGCAAATATTATAAATCCCGCTGAGGTATAAATCGTTTTTGGTATTTCTTTTTTAGGAGTAAACCAATTTCTCCCCATTTAAATCCCCCTGTCTATTAACCTATTTGGGCAAATAAAGAGGCACTAAGGATATGCCTCTTCATCCACTTTTATTGCCTATTATTTCGATACAAAGCTTCCGTTAAGGACGTCTTCTGCTTTCGGCTCTTTATCAATCAATTTTTGCTCTAAATAAAACTTGATAGCATTTTCTGTCGATTGATAGATAGCCCCTTTACTGCTTTCTGAGCCAAATAGTTTTTCATTATCTTCTTTTGTCATGAATTTCAGGCCTGTTTCTGTTGCTTCAAATTCAGCTACATCAATGTTTAAGCCTTTCGCCATCACTTCATTCGCATCTTTTTTATTCTCTTTCCAATAATCCATTGCTTCTCCCATTGCCTTCACAAAAGCCTTTACATCTTCAGGACGATTTTTAATAATATCCTCTTTAAAGCTAATCGTATCAACGATAATACCCGGCAGATCTTTAGTCGTTAATAAGACTTTTCCGTTCGCTTCTGCCCCTTTTGTTAACCAAGGCTCCCACGTTACAGCTGCATCCACTTTGCCCGCTGCAAACGCAGCACCAGCATCCCCTGCAGACATTTGTACGACTTCAATATCACTTTCCGTTAATCCCCCTTGCTTCAGCGCTGTTAAAGCAAGCATGTGGCTTGTGGAACCCACTTCAAATGCTACTTGTTTGCCTTTTAAGTCTTTCACATCTTGAATGTCGTTTTTTACAAGGATTCCATCTCCGCCATATGAATCATCCAATAACCATACGACTTGTACAGGAATGTCTGAAGCTGCTAATGTTACTTGCACATCTAATGCCGTTGCCATACCATCAATTTTTCCGCCTGCTAATGCTTGTTTCCGTTCTCCCAATCCTTCAATAATGGAAAGCTCAACATCAACACCGTTCTTTTCAAAAAAGCCCTTTTCTTTTGCCAAAAATAGCGGTCCATATCCTGTCCAAGTCGGAAGGGTTACTCTTAACGGCTGCGAGGACTTTTCACTGCCAGCCTTATTCGCTGCTTCTTCCTTTCCACAGGCAGCTAATGCGATTAGCAGCATAAATGAACATATTAACATCAACCATTTCTTCATCAAACTTCCCCCTCTTTTTAGAAAAAAAATGTTTTTCTACTAAATTACTCTGCAAGAATTGTGCCATCTTTATTTAATTCTGTGTTTTTTGATTTTTCTAACGATGGATGGCTGACTTACGCCTAACGCCTTAGCCATTTGCGTTGTCGTTTTATAACGCTGTCTTGCATTAATAAGTACTTGCTTTTCCACACTTTCCAGAATCTCAGTCAATGACCGATTTCTGTCATCAAAGGATGAGACATCTGGGACTGATTTTCTGTATTGATGGGGGAGGTTTTCCATCTCAATCAGGTGTTTAGATGAGGTCACCACAAGCCTTTCCATTAAATTGATCAACTCTCGTACATTTCCTCTCCATTCATGGGACAACAAGACATGAATAACGCCTTCATCCAAACTTCGCGGACGATTATACTTTTCCGAAAAAAACTTAAGAAAATAATCAATTAAAGGAATAATATCGGTCTGCCGCTTCCTTAAAGGTGGAATGATAATTGGAACAACATTTAACCGGAAGAAAAGGTCCTTTCTAAACGTTCCGGTTTCCACAGCTTCCTCTAAATTTCGATTCGTTGCTGCCAGCAATCGAAAATCTGCGGTTCGCATTTTTGTACCGCCAACACGGTAAAACTGCTTCTCTTGGATGAACTTGAGTATTTTTACTTGGTTGGCTAGTGACAGCTCACCTATCTCGTCTAAAAACAGCGTTCCACCATCTGCAAGCTCTGCCAGCCCTAGCTTTCCTTTCGTATTTGCACCAGTGAAAGCACCTGATTCATACCCAAAAAACTCTGCCTCAAAAAGCGACTCCGGAATTGCCCCGCAATTCACTTCAATAAAGGGCCCTTTGTTTCGATTACTCTTTTTATGAATAAAACTGGCAATGTGAGATTTCCCCACTCCTGATTCACCGAGAAGCAGCACATTTACATCAATTTCAGCCACCTGCAAGGCTAAGTGAAGAACCTTTTTCATTTCGTCACATGTAGCAATCATGCCGTCTGTGTAATGAAGGTTGCGAAGGATCTCAAGCTCCCCCTTCACTCTCTCCATTTCGTCTTCCATATCCGTTAAGTACTTCTTCATATTAAGCAGTTCTGTCACATCATGAGAATAACTAACAATCCGAACAAGCTTATTATTCGGGTCAAAAACGGGAATGCCTGTAACAAGCAGCTTCTTCCCTTCCATCGTTGTTTGGACAAACGTAATTTTCTTCTTTTCTTTAATAACCATTGGTGTTAAAAGCGGGGTAAATACCCCCTCTTTTTCTAGATCATATACCGATCGGCCGACCATTTCATTTGACTTCATATTGTATATGGCTTCCGTTGCTTCACTAACCTTTAAGATCATTCCATCAGTATCTGTTACTAAAATGTCATCTCGCAAGGAGTGAAGAATCGCTTCATTTTCATTCCAAACTTTTTTTTCCTCAGTCAAAACTAGTTCCCCCTCTACTGCTCAAGAATTATTTAAAAATGAATAATTTTCAAATAAATATGCTTTATTATCTAGTTATACCAAAAGATGAAATGTTTTTATACAATTTTGAATAATTTATTTATTTTTGAATAGGATTTCTTCGGAATCTGCCATTTAAACAATAAAAGACCCTCAGCCAATTAGGTTGAGAGTCATTGAAATGACAATATTAACAAAGGGAACGGACGCCTATTTTTATAAAGGGTTAGGCAGAAATCTTTAATGAAGCCTTAATCTATGTCTTTTTTCTCCTTTATCAAAACCTTCCATCCACCAGTATAATACGTATTGCTCGCATAAATAGTAGAGGGATTCACTCATTACCCCTTCTTCCCCGTGCCCCCAATACAGCAGGAAATGGTATAAAGTATCAACCAAATGCTTTTCTTCTTGCCTGCAGCGGTATCTTACATCCTCTGCGCTTTCACCGTAATATCCAAACCGGCTAAAATGCGCTCCTAATAAATACGCTTCAATGGCCACATCATAGCAGGCTTCTTCTATTCCATTATTCATCAGCAAGCCGTTCATAAATCGTGAGGAACCAAAATGCTGCTGCACCTTTTCCTTTAGAGCTTTTATCGAAATTTCACGCAACACGGATTTTTCATATTTAATTTGTTTTTCCCTTTTCTTTTCTACAAAGGTTGTAATTACATTCATACAGTCTCACCTCTTAGAAATAGTCTTTAACTCCGCAAGGAGAGACATACAAAAAGGCCAACTGCCAATTTTTAATAAAAACCTCAGAATTTTCTTGAGCCTTGTTACTCCTATTTAAATTCTCGCGAATGGGAAGCCTAATACCATCAAAAGAAGATGGAGGGTTTGCTTTGATTAGAAAGTTTTTTTTGCGAATGATCATTTTGTTGCTAGGGATTTTTATCATTCCGTATAATGCCAGTGCTGATTATGGAGTCACAACTTCCGCCAAAATAAATGAGGAAAATCAACTTTATAGGGAAATTAAAATGTATAGTGATCAACATAATATAAAGCCAATTGATGCAAGAGTCGACCGGATTTGGAAAGCGATACCTGGATACAACGGCCTGAGCGTAGATATTGAAGCCAGTTATAAAAAGATGAAAGCAAGCGGTGTATTTAATAAAAACGATATTGTTTTTAAGGAAATATCGCCAAATGTCCATTTAGATAGTTTGGGGCCGCATCCGATTTATAGAGGTAATCCTGAGAAGCCGATGGTAGCTTTTTTAATTAATGTGGCCTGGGGAAATGAATACATTCCGGGAATGCTGGATGTTTTAAATAAACATCAAATAAAGACCACGTTTTTTTTCGATGGAAGTTGGGTTAAAAAGAATCCTGGTCTAGCCAAGTCGATTAAGGATGCCGGTCATGAGATTGGCAACCACGCCTATAGCCATCCGAATCTACAGCAGCGGTCTGAGGCAGAAACGGTGATGGAGCTGAAAAAGACGAATGATGTCATTAGAGAAACCCTCGGCATCACACCAGTTTGGTTTGCTCCGCCAAGCGGAAGCTTTAATCAAGTCACGATTCAAGTTGCTAAACGACTTAATATGAAAACCATTCTCTGGACAGTCGATACGGTCGATTGGAAAAAACCGCCTGCTTCCGAAATGGTGAGAAGAGTTGTGTCAAAGGTAGAGAATGGAACAATGATTCTTATGCATCCTACAAAGCCGACTGCCGAAGGATTGGAGACCATGATAACTGAGATTAAAGCGAAAGGGTACAAACTCGGTACCGTGAGCGAGCTGATGAGCGAAAAGCGTGTTGATTAGTAAGTAAGCCGGAAAAGCCCTAGGGACCTCTAGTTTAGCTATAGGGTGCCTGGGGCTTTGATATTCATATCTGTCAAAAACGGCCAAACGAGCGTCATGAACTCTTCATGGTACATGTTTTTTGCTGTACCCTTGCGAAACGAGCATCATGAACTTTTCATAGTGCGCGTTTTCTTCTGTTCCCTTGCAAAACGGGACTCATGAACTCTTCATAGTGTGCGTTTTCTGCTGTACCCTTGCGAAACGATCTTCATGAACCCTTTATAGTACGTGTTTTTTGCTGTACCCTTGTAAAACGAGACTCATAAACTCTTCATGGTACGTGTTTTTTGCTGTACCCTTGCGAAACTAGCCTCATGAACCATTCATAGTACGTGTTTTTTGCTATACCCTTGCGAAACGAGACTCATGAACTCTTCAGGGTGCGTGTTTTTTGCTATACTCTTGTAAAACGAGCATCATGAACTCTTCATGGTGCGTATTTTTTGCTATACCCTTGCAAAATCAACGTCATAAACACCTAACATTGTGTGTTTTCTGCTGTTCCCTTGCGAAATGAGCGTTAAAAACACCGATATCATTAATTACGAACATACGTTGCTGTACAATGAAAAATCTAATATAATATAAATAATATAGGTAAGAGCGAAGAAAAAGTGAATCGCGAATGCTAAATCACGCAAGAATCCTACCCGTTTCCCATTATGACTGTAGGGCTTGCGACTTTAATCGTGGAAGCCTCAAATTAGCCAGTGAAGAAACGGAGGGAAATGAAAATGAGATCAGAAAATAAACCAACACTTTATTGGTCCTTGCTAAAATATAAGCATTGGAACTTTTATATCGCTTCGACTTCTAAGGGGCTTGTGTTTGTCGGCTCACAGGATAAACCATTCGAGGAATTATCTGAATGGGCTAATAAACGTTTTCCCGGAAGTACGCTTGTTGAAGATGGGGGTAAGCTCGAACCTTATACGGTTGAAATCACGGAGTATCTTGACGGAAAACGGCAAACCTTTACAGTCCCGTTTGATTACAATGGGACCCCCTTCCAGATGGCAGTCTGGAATGCACTTTGCGAGATTCCGTATGGACAGACAAAGTCCTACTCTGACATAGCAAACGATATAAATAAACCAGCAGCAGTTCGTGCTGTCGGAACAGCCATCGGAGCCAACCCCGTTTTAATCACCGTTCCATGTCATCGTGTAGTAGGCAAAAACGGAGCGTTAACGGGCTATCGTGGTGGGTTAGAAATGAAGACAAAGCTTTTGGACCTTGAAAGACAGGGTTCATCCAGCAATAAATAAAAATACTGTAAACGGGCTTTCCCCAGATAATGTAGAGACAAACCCCATTTTTCGGAATAGGGGTTTGTTTTTTCACGACCAATTTAAGTCAACTACACAAAAAAACTCCCAACCAATCGGTTGAGAGTTTTGGAAACGTAAGATTAACGTTTTGAGAACTGAGGTGCACGACGAGCGCCTTTAAGACCGTATTTTTTACGTTCTTTCATACGAGCGTCACGAGTTAATAGTCCAGCAGCTTTAAGTGTTGGACGGTATTCTGGATCAGCTTGAAGTAACGCACGAGCGATACCGTGGCGGATTGCGCCAGCTTGACCAGTGTAACCTCCACCATTTACATTTACATGAACGTCATAGCTGCCTTGAGTTTCAGTAGCTGCTAACGGTTGGTTTACAACTGCACGTAAAGCAGCAAATGGGATATAATCTGTAATTTCACGACCATTGATAATAATTTTACCGTCGCCTGGAACTAAACGAACTCGTGCAACGGAGCTCTTACGACGACCAGTGCCAATATATTGAACCTGTGCCAAGTTAATAACCTCCCCTATAAATTATCCACGAAGTTCGTAAACTTCAGGTTGTTGTGCTTGGTGCTTATGTTCAGCGCCAGCATATACGTGTAATTTCTTGAACATTTGACGGCCAAGAGTGTTCTTTGGAAGCATGCCTTTAATAGCAAGCTCTAACATTCTCTCAGGAAATTTCGTACGCATTTCATTAGCATTTCTTTGTTTTAAACCACCTGGGTGGTTTGTGTGGCGGTAGTAAATTTTGTCATTTAATTTATTACCTGTTAATTCGATCTTTGCTGCATTAAGAATAATTACATGATCACCAGTATCAACATGTGGTGTAAAAGTTGGTTTATGTTTACCACGTAGGATTGACGCAACTTCACTAGCAAGACGACCTAGAGTTTTGCCTTCTGCATCAATCACGTACCATTTACGCTCGATATTGTTTGCATTCGCCATAAACGTTGTACGCATTATTTTCCCTCCTAAAAATTCAATCTTCATCATTTCATTGGTTTCATTTATCTTAGACACAATAAGTTCCGGGGCTTATCGTGGTTTTAATAACAATACCTTTGCTATGATACACTTTTATACAGCTAATGTCAATAAAATGTTACGCCAGGTTTAGTTGTTTTGAAATTTTTTTTATCAAAAATCTGCATCACAACGGTACCAAGTGGATCATATGGTTTTCAGAAAATATTTTAGCTCTTAATAAAATACCTTCCACAAATATAACCCTTGAGCTGGTGCTGTTTTTCCCGCGAAGGATCGATCCTTCTTTTCCAATATATCTGCCATGGAATTCGGACTTCTCTCTCCAGCCCCAACCTCTAAAAGAGTGCCAACCAATATCCTGACCATATTATACAAAAAGCCATTGCCAACAAATCGAAACGCAAGAGAGCCTTTTCCCTCAATTAGATCAATTCCCTTTAATTCCCTGACCTTATCCTCTACCTCCGTCTTGGCGGAGCAAAAGCTTGTAAAATCATAAGTCCCTATTAAATAAGCTGCCGCTTCCTTCATGGCTGAAATATTCAATGGATAAGGATACTGAAAGGCATAATTTCGGCTAAAAGGATCTCTCTTAGAGGAAAGGCTCATGACATACCGATATTCCTTCCCCTTTGCATCAAATCGAGCATGAAATCCGCTATCAGCTTCTTCCGTGCTCATAACGACAACGTCATCTGGCAAAAGCGAATTAAGCGCAATATCCCACTTATCAAGCGGAATACTTAAATCGGAGTCAAAATGAATCACCTGGCCCTTTGCATGAACGCCCGCATCCGTTCTCCCAGAGGCGCTAACTTTAATGTCTGCCCCTTTATGAAGCTTTTTAAAGGCTTTTTCCAGTTCTCCTTGTACAGTCCGCTTATTCGGCTGGACCTGATAGCCAGAGAATAAAGTTCCATCATAAGCAACTAAACACTTAAACCTTTTCATCATCTAAGGGCCCCATTATGTTCTTAATAAGAATAAAACAATGGTTAAAATTCCAAGAAGAACAATCATCGCTGAATCTGTAAAGCTCCAGCTAAGCTGCCTGTATTTCGTTCTTCCCTCACCACCGCGGTATCCCCTTGCTTCCATGGCTGTGGCAAGCTCCTCAGCCCGTTTAAAGGAACTGACAAATAGTGGGATGAGAAGAGGAATAATCGACTTCACCCTGTCTTTTATCGGTCCGCTTGTAAAGTCTACCCCTCTTGCTGTCTGCGCCTTCATAATTTTATCTGTTTCCTGCATCAAGGTTGGAATAAATCTTAAAGAGATGGACATCATGAGAGCAAGCTCGTGAACGGGAAACTTAATTTTGTTTAATGGATGCAGCAGACTTTCAAGACCATCTGTAATTTCAATCGGTGTCGTTGTTAACGTCAGGATGGATGTCATTAAGATCAACAGAAAGAATCGCATAGAAATAAATAGCCCCTGCCTTAATCCCTCTTCATAAATAGTGAACCAGCCTGCTTGAAACAGGACATTTCCTTCCTTTGTCAAAAACAAATGCAAAAGCAATGTAAAAAGCACGAGCCAAAGAACAGGTTTCAGGCCTGAAAGAATGAATTGCAAAGGAACTTTAGACATCGATACCATTAAAAAAGTATAAATTAATAATGCCCCATAAGTTAAACTGTTGTTTGCAATAAAAACGATACATACAAATAGAAAAATCACAATAAGCTTAGATCTGGGATCCATTCGATGAATAACAGACTGAGCTGGTACGTAGCGGCCAAAAATCATTTTCTCCATCATTTTTGGTCACCCCTCTTTATGACAGCAGCAATTTCCTCTGTTAGCTTTTCAACAGATAAGCATGTTTGTGGAAATTTCATTTGGAATGTCTTTTCAATTTTTTGCTGGAAACGGACAACCTCTGGCACATCTAATCCAAGCTCAATTAAACCTTCAGGCTTTGAAAAAATCTCTTCAGGCGTTCCTTTTTTGTACACTTCTCCCTTATGCATAATCACAATTTGATCTGCATATCTGGAAGCATCCTCCATACTATGAGTGACTAGAATGGTTGATAAGTTTCTTTCCTGATGGAGTGCGTGAAACATATCCATGATTTCCTTCCGCCCTCTTGGATCAAGGCCTGCAGTAGGCTCGTCCAGGACAATCACATCCGGCTCCATCGCTAGTACTCCAGCAATCGCAACTCTGCGCATTTGCCCACCAGATAAGTCAAATGGGGATTTCTCCAGAATTTCGTCTGCAAGCCCTACTTGCTTGATGGCAATTCTAGCCCGTTTCTTCGCTTCCTCCTCAGAAACGCCGAAATTCATTGGCCCAAAGCAAATATCTTTCTCAACGGTTTCTTCAAACAATTGATGCTCGGGAAACTGAAAAACTATGCCAACCTTTTGCCGGATTACCCTTAGGTTTTTTTGCTTCTTTTCTGAGGTAATTTCTTTGTCGCCAATCAAGACTTTTCCAGCTGTTGGTCTTAGCAGGGCATTTAAGTGCTGAAGAACAGTAGACTTACCGGAGCCTGTATGCCCAATTATCGCCAGAAACGTTCCCGATGGAATATCAATGGAGACATCTTTTATAGCTAAATGTTCAAAAGGCGTATTAGCCTGATAGCGATATTCTACTCTTTGCAGTGAGATGTCCATAGCTCAGTCACCAACTCTTCTTCAGATAAAAAATGCCTTGATAAGGAAATTCCTTGTTCCTTTAATAGCTTACTTATTTTGACTGGAAAAGGAATATCTAAACCAAGCTTCACCAGCTCCTCATCCATTTGGAATATTTCAGCCGGTGTTCCCTCTCTATACAGCTTACCTTTGTTCATCACAATAATTCGATCAGCTTTTGCTGCCTCTTCTAAATCATGAGTGATGGAAATAACGGTCATATTATGGGTTTCTTTTAACTCCCTGACCGTTTCTAGAACCTCTTCCCTGCCCCGTGGATCCAGCATGGATGTTGCTTCATCTAAAATGATAATGGAAGGCCTAAGAGCAATGACACCTGCAATGGCCACCCTTTGCTTCTGACCACCTGATAGATGGTGCGGCTCTTGATCAAGAAATTGCGCCATTTTCACCTTTTCCAAGGAGTGTTGAACTCTTTCAATCATTTCTTCTCTAGCAATTCCGTTATTTTCTAAACCAAAAGCCACATCATCCTGAACAGTCGTCCCAACAAACTGATTATCTGGGTTTTGGAATACCATTCCAATCACTTTCCGAGTATCCCAAACCGTCTCTTCAGTTAATGGGATCCCATTCACTGTAATGGAACCTTCCTGTGCGTACTGCAAGCCATTTAATAGCTTCGCTAACGTTGATTTACCAGAACCATTATGGCCTACAATGGCAAGCCATTCCCCTTCATAAATCTCAAAGGATACATCATGAAGCGCATACGGAGCCTGAATATCATATTGAAATGAGATATTATTTAGCTGAACTAGCGGTTTCTTGCTCATAGTTGTTCCTCCCCTCATCTCACTCTTCTCTCTCTATTCTAAACTGAACTGCCAGACAATCAATACTGAAATAGAATTTTAGCTATTAAAAAACCCGCCACAATTGGCGAGCCTCAATAGTATGACAGCGGATATATAATGCTGATAACAATTTTTTAGAAATTACACTTTCCTCACGATAGAAAACTATAATCTCCAATTTCAAATCTGTTATCTGAGCTGTATAAAATGCCAAGTCTGCCTCCCTATTAAAAGCCCATACAACAGTTGTCATTTTACTTATTTTTAAAAAGTCTGCACCTTTCCGAAAAGAACAGGCCCCACCTGTTATACGCAAACTAAAAAAACTCGGAAAGGTGCAAGAGCTAGACGAGTCATACACGAAAAGCGGAAGCGCCTCGTCCAGGGTCGACAAGCATAAGACGAGCCGGCGAGAAGGTTGTACTTTAACCTTCTTGTCGGATTGGCTTATGACCTCGAGACCCTAGGCGCTGTAGCTAGACAAAAAAACTTTAAAAAAAGTATGCTCATCGTAACACTCACTTTTTACTTAAATTCCTCGGATGCCACAATTAGGCAAAAGGACATTTTACAAAAAAGGGGCAATGAACAAGTTTCTGAATAAACTGTCTCTCGCCCCTTTTTGTTAAAAAATTATACTAACTCGATGATGACCATTGGTGCACCGTCTCCACGACGAGGTCCAAGCTTCATAATACGAGTATATCCACCTTGGCGCTCTTCAAAGCGAGATGCGATATCGCTGAATAATTTTTGTACAGCATCTTGATTCGTTTCAGCGTTAGCTACCTCGTTACGAACGAATGCAGCAGCTTGACGACGAGCGTGTAAGTCGCCGCGCTTTCCAAGAGTGATTAATTTCTCAACAACTGAACGAAGTTCTTTCGCACGAGCTTCAGTTGTTTCAATACGCTCGTTGATGATTAAGTCTGTTGCTAAGTCACGTAGCATAGCTTTACGTTGAGAGCTAGTACGTCCTAACTTTCTGTATCCCATGAAAGTTTCCCTCCTTTGTTGAAGTGATTCTTTAAGCTTTCGCAGCTAATTGAAAATGCTTCAAAGCGTTGTGCCTATCAGTCATCTTTTCGTAGGCCTAGTCCAAGCTCTTCTAGTTTGTGTTTAACTTCCTCAAGAGACTTTCTGCCTAAGTTACGAACCTTCATCATATCTTCTTCCGTTTTATTAGCTAACTCTTGAACGGTATTGATGCCAGCACGTTTTAAACAGTTATATGAACGAACAGATAAATCTAGTTCCTCGATTGTCATCTCAAGTACTTTTTCTTTTTGATCTTCTTCTTTTTCAACCATAATCTCAGCATTTTGAGCTTCATCAGTTAAACCAACGAAGATATTTAAATGCTCAGTTAAAACCTTTGCACCAAGTGCTACCGCATCCTGAGGACCAGTACTTCCGTCAGTCCAAACGTCAAATGTTAACTTATCGTAGTTAGTCATTTGGCCTACGCGTGTATTTTCTACTTGGAAAGAAACACGTGAAACTGGTGTATAGATTGAATCAATTGGAATGACACCAATCGGCTGATCTTCTCTTTTATTTTGGACAGCAGGTGTATATCCACGTCCGCGCTTAGCAGTTAAACGCATACGCAAATGACCATTTGTTCCTAAAGTCGCGATGTGAAGATCTGGATTTAGAATTTCAACATCACTGTCATGAGTAATATCAGCAGCCTTAACAGCACCTTCACCCTGTACATCAAGCTCAAGCGTCTTCTCTTCATCAGAGTAGATCTTAAGTGCAAGCTTTTTGATGTTCAAAATAATAGATGTTACATCTTCTACGACGCCTTCAATTGTTGAGAACTCATGAAGTACCCCATCAATTTGAATTGATGTAACTGCGGCACCAGGAAGTGAGGATAAAAGGATACGACGTAAGGAGTTACCCAAAGTTGTACCATATCCACGCTCAAGTGGCTCTACAACGAACTTCCCGTACTTGGCATCATCGCTGATCTCAACCGTTTCGATTTTTGGTTTTTCTATTTCGATCATGAAAATACACCCTCCTTCAAAACGTCGAAACCCCGGCTACATTCATAACCGAAATTCCCCATGTATACGTTCCCGTTTTGCGCACAACAACTTGAATAATAGTCTGTATAAAAGCGAGAAACTTTTCCATCATATCCCATTATAGACAAGGATACAAAATTTATACAGAAAAATTATACACGGCGACGTTTTGGCGGACGGCATCCATTATGAGGAACTGGAGTTACGTCTCTAATTGCAGTAACTTCTAAACCAGCAGCTTGAAGTGCACGAATTGCAGCTTCACGGCCTGCACCAGGTCCTTTAACAGTTACTTCTAGAGTTTTCATTCCATGCTCCATAGAAGCCTTCGCTGCAGTTTCTGCTGCCATTTGAGCTGCGAAAGGAGTAGATTTACGAGAACCTTTAAACCCTAATGCGCCAGCGCTTGACCAAGAAAGTGCATTTCCATGAGCGTCAGTAATAGTTACAATTGTGTTATTGAAAGTAGAACGAATGTGTGCAACACCTTGTTCAATATTCTTTTTCACACGGCGTTTGCGTGTATTAGTTTTACGTGCCATTTAAAGTACCTCCTTTACTGATTATTTCTTCTTGTTCGCTACAGTCTTACGAGGACCTTTGCGTGTACGAGCATTGTTCTTAGTATTTTGTCCACGAACAGGTAAACCACGACGGTGACGAAGACCGCGGTAGCAGCCGATTTCCATTAGACGCTTAATGTTAAGTGATACTTCACGGCGAAGGTCACCTTCAACTTTTAATTTATCGATGACTTCACGAATTTTATTTAATTCGTCTTCAGTTAAATCACGAACACGAGTGTCTTCAGAAACACCAGCCTCTGATAAAACTTTCTTAGCTGTTTCTTTACCAATCCCATAGATGTAAGTTAATGAGATTACTACACGTTTTTCACGTGGAATATCTACACCAGCAATACGTGCCATTCTTTGCGCACCTCCTTGTTTTTAGCCTTGTTTTTGTTTATGTTTAGGGTTTTCACAGATAACCATAACTTTTCCACGTCTGCGGATAACTTTACACTTTTCGCAGATTGGTTTGACTGATGGTCTTACTTTCATTATCCTAACCTCCTTAGTAGTACGGAGTGCAGTGGTTATTTAAAACGATAAGTGATTCTTCCGCGTGTTAAGTCATATGGAGAAAGCTCAACTGTTACCTTATCTCCTGGCAGAATTCGAATGAAGTGCATGCGAATTTTCCCAGAAACGTGAGCTAGTACAGTATGACCATTCTCTAATTCTACTTTAAACATGGCATTTGGCAAAGTGTCAACAACAGTACCTTCTATTTCAATTACATCGTCTTTCGCCATCGAACAAGACCCCCTTTTCAAATATATACGAATTCATTATTTCACTTTGCATAAAAGTCAAAGTGTATTCCATCCATTACACAACCGGATTCTTGTAAACTTCCTGAACTTCTGGAGATGCATGATCAATGAAATTACAGTTGCAGTTTGGGTTTATTCTTAAGATGAATCTTAAAAAATATCGGCCGTACAACAACCTTATTATTATACCACATCGATAGCATCAAGTCCGCAAAGAACCAATACGGTTTGACTAAAAGCAGAACAAATTGCATTAACAGCGAGATTACGACCTGACTTAAGCTCTAGTCAAAATCTCATAGCCTGTATCGGTGATCGCAATCGTATGCTCAAAGTGGGCACACATTTTTCCATCAACCGTCACAACTGTCCAATTGTCTTCTAACGTTTTCACATATCGGCTTCCTGCATTCACCATGGGTTCAATACAAAGAACCATTCCTGGTTTTAAACGCGGGCCCTTATCTGGGGGACCATAATGAGGAATTTGCGGATCCTCATGTAAGTCTTGCCCGATTCCATGACCCACATACTCACGTACAATGGAGAAACCAAATGATTCCGCATACGTTTGAATCGCATGTGAGATGTTCGACAGACGCACACCTGGTTTTGCTTCCATAAGGCCCCTGAATAATGATTCCTCAGTCACATCAAGAAGAGCCTGAGTTTCCTTATCAATGATACCTACCGGATACGTCCAAGCTGAATCACCATGATAACCGTTATATTTAGCACCGATATCAACGCTAATTATATCGCCATTTTTTAATACCCGATTACTAGGAATGCCATGAACAAGCTCATTATTAACCGAAACACAAACGCTGCCGCGAAAGCCATTATAACCTTTAAAGGATGGAATTGCATTATGTTTACGAATAAACTTTTCTGCAATATCATCTAGCTCTAACGTTGTAATGCCGGGTGCAATATGTTTTTTCAGTTCTTCATGAGTGAGTGCTACAATTTTTCCAGCCTCGCGCATGATATCAATTTCACGCGGTGTTTTGCAAATGATCATTATTGCAAGCCCTCGAGTAATTGATCTACATCAGAAAATACTTTATCTATTTCCTGCTGCCCATCAATATTGCGCAAATAGCCTTTTGTTTCGTAAAAATCGAGCAGTGGTTTTGTTTGTTTAATATTAACATCTAAGCGATTCTTCACAGTATCCTCGTTATCATCAGCACGCTGATACAGCTCTCCGTCACAGCGATCGCATACTCCCTCTTTTGCAGGAGGATTGAAAACAAGATGATAAGTTGCACCACAATCTTTACAGATGCGGCGGCCAGTAAGGCGATCCATAAGAATGCTATTATCAACATCAATATTAATCACATAATTTATCTGTTTATTTAGCCCTGCAAGGATGTTTTCTAATGCTTCTGCTTGAGCAACAGTTCGAGGAAAGCCGTCGAGCAGGAAGCCCTTTTGACAGTCATCCTTGGATAATCTTTCGCGGACAATGCCAATTGTCACTTCATCAGGAACAAGTTCGCCTTTATCCATGAATGATTTCGCCTGAAGGCCAAGTTCCGTTTCATCCTTGATGGCTGCACGGAACATATCTCCAGTAGAGATATGAGGGATGCCGTATTTAGCGACAATCTTTTCTGCTTGTGTACCTTTTCCGGCACCAGGGAGCCCCATTAATACTAGGTTCATGTGAAATCCCCCTAAATCTGATTGGCTTTTAGGGACCTTCGTGGTTCCCTAAAAACCAAATTATTTAATAAAGCCTTTATAGTGACGTTTAACAAGCTGAGCCTCTAGCTGCTTCATTGTTTCCAGTGCAACACCGACAACGATGAGTAAACTAGTTCCACCAATTTGAGCTGATTCAGGCAATCCAGCAATATTAATGAATAGAACTGGCAAAATCGCAATAGCGGTTAAGAATAAGGCACCTACGAATGTTAAACGATAAAGAACGCGTGTTAAATACTCTTGCGTGTTTTTCCCTGGACGAATACCAGGTATATATCCACCCTGCTTCTTCAAGTTGTCAGAAACCTGTTCTGGGTTTACTTGAATGAATGCGTAGAAATAAGTAAAGGCAATGATCAGTGCACTGTACACGACCATACCAATTGGATGTGAGTAATCAAATACTCGCTGAATCCAGAGTGTTACATCATTTTGCTCGAAGAACGAGGCAACGGTTCTAGGAGTTACGATAAAAGAAACTGCGAAGATAACTGGAATAACACCAGCAGCATTTACTTTTAAAGGTAAGTGTGAGGATTGACCTCCAACAGGGCTTTTGCCTGCTACCATTCTTTTTGCATACTGAATAGGAATTTTCCTTAAAGCCTGCTGAATAAAAATGGTACCTACAATGATAGCAACGACAGCAATTGCAATTAATACGACTGTTACAATGCGAAGGAATAGCTGTTCTCCAGCATTTTCAAATTGCTGAGCGTAGATTTGGTTAATCGTTGATGGAATACCAGCCACGATCCCAGCGAAGATGATGATAGAGATTCCATTTCCAACACCTTTAGAGGTAATTTGCTCACCTAACCACATTAAGAATGCAGTTCCAGCCGTTAATACAGTTGTAATCAGAAGGTAACTTCCAATACCTGGATTTTCAATCAGCTGTCCACCAGCAAGGTTATTAAACCCATAGGACATACCAAAACCTTGGATGAAACCAAGCACAATCGTAAAATAGCGGGTAAACTGAGCTAACTTACGGCGTCCCACTTCTCCTTGCTTTGACCACTCAGTAAACTTAGGAACAACGTCCATTTGTAAAAGCTGAATGATAATGGATGCCGTGATATACGGCATGATACCCATTGCCAGTATGGAGAAATTCATTAGCGCTCCGCCGCCAAATGTATTTAGAAGTCCAAATACATTAAATTGGTCTTGTGACTTCAAAAACTCCGCATTCACGCCTGGTACCGGTATAAATGTACCGATGCGGAATACAACCAGCATTAAAAGGGTGAATATGATCTTTCTTCTTATATCACCCACGCGCATAAAATTGGAGATTGTCTGAAACATTAAATCACCTCAGTTTGACCGCCGGCAGCTTCAATCGCTTCCTTTGCAGCAGAGGAGAATTTATGAGCTTTAACAGTAAGCTTTTTCTCAACTTTGCCTTTTGCAAGAATTTTGATTCCTGCTTTTTCATTGCTTACTACACCTGTTTCGATAAGAAGTTCAGGAGTTACTTCCGTTCCTTCTTCAAAACGATTTAGAGCATCAAGGTTCACTACCGCATATTCTTTGCGGTTGATGTTTGTAAATCCACGCTTCGGTAAACGTTGGAATAAAGGTGTTTGACCACCCTCGAAACCAGGGCGTACACCGCCGCCAGAACGAGCATTTTGACCTTTATGACCTTTACCAGCAGTTTTACCATTACCAGAACCGATTCCACGGCCTTTGCGTTTACGCTCCCCGCGTGAACCTTCTGCAGGCTTTAATTCATGAAGTTTCATGTTGGCACCTCCTTATTTTGTAGAAGAGTGAATATTATATTTCTTTTACCGTAACAAGGTGAGCAACTTTATTGATCATTCCGCGAATAGCCGGATTGTCTTGATGCTCAACTGTTTGGTGCATTTTACGTAAGCCAAGAGCTTTAACTGTTTCGCGTTGGTCCCCTGGGCGGCCAATCACGCTGCGAGTGAGGGTAATTTCTAGTTTATTCGCCATTTGATTTCCCTCCTTATCCTAACAGTTCTTCTACTGATTTACCACGTAATTTAGCTACGTCCTCAGCACGTTTTAATTGTGTTAAACCGTTCAAAGTAGCTCGAACCATATTGATTGGTGTATTCGTTCCTAATGATTTAGATAGAATGTCACCAACACCAGCTAATTCAAGTACCGCACGAACTGGTCCACCAGCGATAACTCCAGTACCTTCATATGCAGGCTTTAGAAGTACTTCCCCTGCACCGAAGTTACCAATAACTTGGTGAGGAATCGTTGTTCCAACCATTGGTACTTCGATTAAGTTTTTCTTAGCATCTTCAATCGCTTTACGGATTGCTTCTGGTACTTCTTGTGCTTTACCAGTACCAAAGCCGACATGACCGTTTTTGTCACCTACTACTACAAGAGCAGAGAAACGAAAACGACGTCCACCTTTAACAACCTTCGCTACACGATTAACCGTAACTACGCGTTCTTCAAGTTCAAGTTTGTTTGGATCAATACGACGCATCTTTTTGTGTCCCTCCTTTGTCTATTAAAATTCTAAACCGTTTTCGCGAGCAGCATCAGCTAATGCTTTAACGCGGCCATGATAGAGGTAACCTCCACGGTCAAATACGACAGCTTTGATTCCTTTTTCAACTGCACGCTTTGCAACTAATTCTCCGACCTTAACTGCTGCATCAACGTTGCCTGTAGATTCTAGACTTACTTCTTTATCTAAAGTAGAAGCACTTGCTAAAGTAACTCCCTTTACATCGTCAACTAATTGAGCATAAATATGCTTATTAGAGCGGAACACGTTTAAACGAGGACGAGCTTCAGTTCCAGAAAGTTTAGCGCGTACACGGCCATGTCTTTTCTTACGAACTGCATTTTTGTCAGCCTTCGTAATCATTTAAGTCACTCCTTTCGTTTACCTATGCGGCATTACTTACCAGTTTTACCTTCTTTACGACGCACATATTCGCCTTCATAGCGGATACCTTTTCCTTTGTAAGGCTCTGGAGGACGAACATCACGAATGTTAGCTGCTAAAGCGCCAACACGTTCTTTGTTGATTCCTTTAACGATAACCTTTGTGTTAGATGGAACATCCACTTCCACGCCAGCTTCAGGTTCAATTTCAACAGGATGAGAGTATCCTACGTTAAGAACAAGTTTATTACCTTGCTTTTGAGCACGGTATCCGACCCCGATTAGCTCAAGACCTTTTTCAAAACCTTTAGATACACCTTCAACCATGTTAGAAAGTAATGCACGAGTAGTACCGTGTAAAGTACGGTGTTCTTTCGATTCAGATGGACGAGAAACAGTTAGTACATTCTCTTCCAGTTGGATCGTCATGTCCGGGCTGAATGAACGAGTAAGTTCACCTTTAGGACCCTTTACTGTAACAGTGTTATTGCTATCGATGTTAATTGTAACTCCCGTAGGAACTTCAATTGGTTTTTTACCTATACGAGACATTTATTGCACCTCCATTCATTAAGAAAGTCTATTACCAAACGTATGCTAAAACTTCTCCGCCAACTTGTTTTGCACGAGCTTCTTTATCAGAAAGAACACCTTGAGAAGTAGAAACTAGTGCAATTCCAAGGCCGTTAAGTACACGTGGAACTTCATCAGCTTTTGCATATACACGAAGTCCAGGTTTGCTAATACGCTTTAGACCAGTGATTACACGTTCGTTATTAGAACCGTATTTTAAGAAAATGCGGATGATCCCTTGTTTGTTGTCTTCAATAAACTCAACATCGCGTACGAAACCTTCACGCTTAAGGATATCAGCGATTTCTTTTTTGATATTAGAAGCAGGAACTTCTAATTTTTCGTGACGTACCATATTCGCATTACGGATGCGAGTTAGCAAATCTGCAATTGGATCTGTCATGACCATTGTTTTTACCTCCTTCCTAAACCTATTGGTTTACCAGCTAGCTTTTTTCACGCCAGGAATTTGACCTTTATATGCTAATTCACGGAAACAGATACGGCAAAGCTTAAATTTACGGTAAACAGAATGTGGACGTCCGCAACGTTCGCAGCGTGTGTATTCTTGTACCTTGTATTTAGGCGTGCGTTTTTGTTTCGCAATCATTGACTTTTTAGCCACGTTTTCGCCTCCCTCTATTTAGCGATTACTTTTGGAACGGCATTCCAAATTGAGTTAAAAGTTCACGAGCTTCTTCATCAGTATTAGCTGTAGTTACGATAACAATATCCATACCACGAACTTTGTTTACTTTATCGTAATCAATCTCAGGGAAGATTAACTGCTCTTTAACACCTAAAGTATAGTTTCCACGTCCGTCAAAAGACTTCTTGGAAATACCGCGGAAGTCACGTACACGTGGAAGTGATACAGAGACTAACTTATCGAAGAACTCATACATACGCTCTCCACGAAGTGTAACTTTAGCACCGATCGGCATACCTTCACGAAGACGGAATCCAGCGATAGAGTTTTTCGCACGAGTTACAACTGGTTTTTGACCAGCTAAAAGTGCTAACTCTTCAACCGCATTGTCTAATGCTTTAGCGTTTTGAACAGCATCACCAACACCCATGTTGATAACGATTTTATCAATCGCAGGTACTTGCATAATTGATTTATAGTTGAACTTGCTCATAAGAGCAGGAGTAATTTCTTTTTTATACTTTTCTTTTAGGCGGCTCATTCATTTTACCTCCCTTCTTCTATAAACTATTTATCTAGAACTTCACCGGATTTTGTTGCTACACGTACTTTTTTGCCATCAACCGTTTTATAGCCTACCCGTGTTGGGTTGCCAGACTTAGGGTCAACAGGCATAACGTTTGATACATGAATTGGAGCCTCTTGGCTAATGATCCCGCCTTGCGGATTCACTTGGGATGGCTTGGAATGTTTTTTCACAATGTTTACTCCTTCAACAAGAACACGGTCTTGTTTAGGGAACGCTGCAAGAATGACACCCGTTTTGCCTTTATCCTTACCAGAGATGACCATAACTTTGTCACCTTTTTTCACATGCATCAGTAAGCACCTCCTTAAAGGCAATTTAGTTTGAATTATAGAACTTCTGGAGCTAAAGAAATAATTTTCATGAAGTTGCTGTCGCGTAGTTCACGAGCAACAGGTCCGAAGATACGAGTTCCACGAGGACCCTTATCGTCACGAATAATTACACATGCGTTTTCATCAAAACGAATGTAAGTACCGTCATTACGGCGTACACCGCTCTTTGTCCGAACAACTACTGCTTTAACAACATCACCTTTTTTAACAACGCCACCTGGTGTTGCTTGTTTCACTGTACAAACGATAATATCACCAATGTTAGCGTACTTGCGGCCAGTGCCACCAAGAACTTTAATTGTAAGTACTTCACGAGCACCAGAGTTGTCAGCAACTTTCAAACGTGATTCCTGTTGAATCATGTGTGTAACCTCCCTTCGGAATTAAACTCTTTTCCGAACAATTAGATAATAACTGCTTTTTCTACTACTTCTACAAGGCGGAAGCGTTTTGTAGCTGAAAGCGGACGAGTTTCCATAATACGGACGATATCGCCAGTTTTCGCTGTGTTTTGCTCATCATGAGCTTTGAATTTTTTAGAGTACTTAACGCGTTTACCGTATAAAGGGTGCTTTTTGTAAGTTTCAACAAGAACAGTAACAGTCTTATCCATCTTGTCTGAAACAACACGCCCAGTGTAAACTTTGCGTTGGTTGCGTTCACTCATTGTGCGAACCTCCTCTCAATTTCACTTTGAAAAACCAATTTCTCTTTGACGAATCACTGTTTTCATACGAGCGATTGCTTTGCGCACTTCACGAATACGAGCAGTATTCTCAAGCTGGCCAGTCGCTAATTGAAAGCGAAGATTGAATAATTCTTCTTTTAATGATTTGACTTTTTGTTCAATTTCGGCAGTGGTAAGGTCACGAATATCATTAGCTTTCATTTGATTCACCACCAATTTCTTCTCGTTTTATAAACTTACACTTAACAGGAAGCTTGTGTGCTGCAAGGCGAAGAGCTTCACGAGCGATTTCTTCTGAAACACCTGCAATTTCGAACATTACTTTCCCAGGCTTAACAACTGCTACCCATCCTTCTGGAGCACCCTTACCGGAACCCATTCGGACTTCTAGAGGCTTTGCAGTGAAAGGCTTATGAGGGAATATTTGAATCCAAACTTTACCGCCACGTTTCATGTAACGGGTCATAGCGATACGAGCTGCTTCAATTTGGCGGTTCGTGATCCATGAAGCTTCAGTAGCTTGTAGACCGAATTCACCGAAATTTACTTCTGTGCCGCCTTTTGATTGACCGCGCATATTCCCACGGTGCACACGACGATATTTTACGCGTTTAGGCAGTAACATATTATTTGCCTCCTTCCTCAGATTTCTTCTTCGTAGGAAGGACCTCTCCACGATAAATCCATACTTTCACACCAAGCTTACCGTAAGTTGTATCAGCTTCAGCTGTAGCATAATCGATATCAGCACGAAGAGTATGAAGTGGAACTGTTCCTTCGCTGTAAGATTCAGAACGAGCGATATCAGCACCGCCTAGGCGTCCAGATACCATTGTTTTGATACCTTTAGCACCAGCGCGCATTGCACGTTGAATAGTTTGCTTTTGAGCACGACGGAAAGATACGCGGTTTTCTAATTGACGAGCAATGTTTTCCGCAACTAATTTCGCATCGATATCAGCTCTTTTGATTTCAAGAATATTGATGTGTACACGTTTGCCAGTAAGTGAGTTAAGAGCTTTACGAAGTGCTTCAACTTCAGTACCACCTTTACCAATAACCATTCCTGGCTTGGCAGTGTGAATAGTGATGTTTATACGATTAGCTGCACGTTCGATTTCAACTTTTGATACAGAAGCATCGTTCAGACGCTTTGTGATGTACTCACGAACTTTAAGGTCTTCGTGTAAAAGATCAGCATAGTCTTTGCCTGCGTACCATTTTGATTCCCAATCACGGATAACACCGATACGCAAACCGACTGGATTTACTTTTTGACCCACTGATTATCCCTCCTTCTTTTCTGATAAAACGATAGTAATATGGCTAGTACGTTTGTTGATTTGGCTTGCACGGCCCATTGCGCGAGGACGGAAACGTTTCAATGTTGGTCCTTCGTCAACGAAAGCTTGAGCAACTACTAAATTGTTAACGTCCATTTCGTAGTTGTGCTCAGCGTTTGCTAATGCAGATTTCAAAACTTTCTCTACGATTGGAGAAGCAGCTTTTGGAGTTAAGTTCAAAATTGCTACTGCTTCACCTACTTGCTTTCCTCGAATTAAATCTACGACTAAACGAGCTTTACGAGGAGCAATACGAACTGTTCTTGCAACAGCTTTAGCTTGCATAAGAATGCCCTCCTCTCATTAACGTCTTGTTTTCTTATCATCATTGCCATGCCCTTTGTAAGCGCGAGTTGGAGCGAATTCTCCAAGCTTGTGGCCTACCATGTCTTCAGTGACATATACAGGAACGTGTTTACGACCATCGTAAACTGCAATTGTGTGTCCGATGAATTGCGGGAAGATCGTAGAACGGCGAGACCAAGTTTTGATAACTTGTTTGCCATCAGTTTCATTTAGCTTTTCGATCTTTGTCATTAAATGATCATCAACAAAAGGTCCTTTTTTTAAGCTGCGACCCATGAGTGAACCTCCCTTCGCGATTGATCTACGGTTCCATATGTGAACCGTAGGACAATCCCGTTATTTTTTACGGCGACGAACAATAAACTTATCCGACTTGTTTGATTTTTTGCGTGTTTTGAAACCAAGTGTTGGTTTGCCCCAAGGAGTCATTGGAGACTTACGTCCGATTGGTGAACGTCCTTCACCACCACCATGTGGGTGATCGTTAGGGTTCATTACAGATCCACGCACTGCTGGGCGCTTACCTAACCAGCGGGAACGTCCTGCTTTACCGATGTTAATAAGCTCGTGTTGCTCGTTTCCAACTTGACCGATTGTTGCACGGCAAGTAGCAAGGATCATACGTACTTCGCCAGAGTTTAGACGAACAAGAACATATTTGCCTTCTTTACCAAGAACTTGAGCAGAAGTACCTGCAGAACGGACTAATTGTCCACCTTTACCAGGTTTTAACTCGATGTTATGGATTACAGTACCCATTGGAATGTTTATTAATGGCAGTGCGTTACCCACTTTAATGTCAGCCTCTGGACCAGACATTACTTCCATACCTACTTCTAGGTTTTTAGGAGCTAGGATGTAGCGCTTTTCACCATCTACATAGTTGATTAGTGCAATTCTTGATGAACGGTTTGGATCATATTCGATCGTAGCAACGCGTCCTGGAATGCCATCTTTGTTACGTTTAAAATCGATAATACGATACTGGCGTTTATGACCGCCGGCTTGATGACGAACAGTTATCTTACCTTGGTTGTTGCGGCCTGCTTTTTTATTTAATGGAGCTAACAGGGATTTTTCGGGTTTATCAGTAGTGATTTCTTCGAAAGTGAAACCTGTCATTCCGCGACGACCATTAGAGGTAGGTTTATACTTTTTAATCGCCATTTCATTTCCCTCCTCTTCAAATAATATTAAACTTCAAAGAATTCGATTTCTTTGCTGTCTGCTGTTAATTTAACAATTGCTTTACGACGCTTGTTAGTGTATCCGCCAAAACGTCCCATACGCTTGAATTTACCTTTGTAGTTCATAACGTTTACTTTCTCAACTTTAACACCGAAGATTGTTTCTACAGCGTCTTTTACTTGAGTTTTGTTAGCTCTAACGTCAACTTCAAAAGTATATTTTTTATCGGCCATTATATCAGAAGAAGCTTCAGTAATTACGGGGCGCTTAATGATATCGCGTGCATCCATTATGCAAGCACCTCCTCTACTTTTTCAACTGCTGCTTTCGTCATGATTAGTTTATCATGATTTAAAACGTCCAAAACGTTGATTCCTGTAGCAGTTACAACAGTTACACCAGGGATGTTACGAGCAGATAATGCTACGTTTTCATCAAGGTCTGCTGTTACAATAAGTGCTTTGGATTCAACAGAAAGTCCTTTTAAAACACCTTTAAAGTCTTTTGTTTTTGGAGTTTCGAAAGCAAGGCTTTCTAATACTAAAATGTTTTCTGCTAACACTTTAGAAGATAATGCTGATTTGATTGCTAAGCGACGAACTTTTTTAGGAAGCTTGTAGCTGTAGCTGCGTGGAACAGGACCAAACACAGTACCACCGCCACGCCATTGTGGTGAACGGATAGAACCTTGACGTGCACGGCCAGTGCCTTTTTGGCGCCATGGCTTGCGACCGCCGCCTGCTACTTCAGAACGAATTTTAGTTTTGTGAGTTCCTTGACGTAAAGAAGCTCTTTGCATAACAACCGCTTCAAATAGAACATGGTTATTAGGCTCAATACCAAAGATCGTATCATTAAGCTCGATTTCACCAACTTGAGATCCGCTTTGGTTAAATAATGCTACTTTCGGCATTCTTGTTTCCTCCTTTCCGACTTATTACTATGCTTTAACCGCACTTTTGATTTTTAGTAAAGCTTTTTTAGATCCAGGTACGTTTCCTTTGATTAGTAATAAGTTGCGTTCAGCGTCAACTTTTACAATTTCAAGGTTTTGTACTGTAACTTGCTCTCCACCCATACGTCCAGGTAGTAATTTACCTTTGAATACACGGTTTGGAGCAACAGGGCCCATTGAACCAACACGACGGTGGTAACGTGAACCGTGAGACATTGGTCCGCGAGATTGTCCGTGGCGTTTGATAGCACCTTGGAAACCTTTACCTTTTGAAATTCCTGTTACATCAACAGTTTCACCTGCTGCGAAAATATCAACTTTGACTTCTTGACCAACTTCATATTCTCCTAAATTTACTCCGCGTAATTCACGAACGAAGCGCTTAGGAGCAGTGTTAGCTTTTGCAACATGGCCCTTTTCAGGTTTGTTAGATAGCTTTTCACGTTTGTCATCAAATCCAATTTGGATTGCTTCGTAGCCGTCAGTTTCAACTGATTTCTTTTGAAGAACAACGTTAGCAGCCGCCTCAACTACTGTTACTGGGATTAAGTCACCGTTCTCAGCGAACACTTGAGTCATACCAATCTTTCTTCCTAAGATTCCTTTGGTCATTTCAGTCACACCTCCTAGATTGTTAAATTAAATTTATTTCATTAAAGTTTAATTTCGATATCTACACCTGATGGTAAATCTAAACGCATTAATGAATCTACCGTTTGTGGTGTTGGGTTAACGATGTCGATTAGACGTTTGTGCGTACGCATTTCGAACTGCTCACGAGAATCTTTATACTTGTGAACCGCACGAAGGATTGTGTAGATCGACTTTTCAGTTGGTAATGGAATTGGACCAGATACAGCCGCACCAGAACGTTTTGCAGTCTCAACAATCTTTTCAGCAGATTGATCAAGGATTCTGTGATCATACGCTTTTAAACGAATACGAATTTTTTGTTTTGCCATTATTTTCCCTCCTTTTCGCCTATTTTAAAATAGACATTCTCCGTGAAAATTTCCCACACACTCGCCATGGCAAAGCGGCCGGGTGTGTCAGCAACCTTTCACTTCATCGCAGTCAAAGACCAACATTGTCTATTATACAGAAAACACAAGTCAATTGCAACATAAATTCCTGCAATTTCTATATGTCTTGCACACTCGTATAATTATAGCGGCATTCATTCTAATTTTCAAGTGTGTCTTCTGTAATCCAATAATTACATATCAAGTTGCTATCCATTTAAAAACATCATTATTTACTTCGACATACATATATATAGAAGAAACAGAAATATTTCCATAGTCTATAAAAAAAAAAAAATAAAAAAACCAGATGGATCGTCATCCACCTGGTTTTAATATGAATTTATTATTCAACGATTGTAGCAACAACGCCAGCGCCTACTGTACGTCCGCCTTCACGAATTGAGAACTTAGTTCCTTCTTCGATAGCGATTGGAGCGATAAGCTCAACGTGCATTTCAATGTTATCTCCAGGCATAACCATTTCTACGCCTTCAGGAAGATTACAAATACCAGTTACGTCAGTTGTACGGAAGTAGAACTGAGGACGGTAGTTAGTGAAGAATGGAGTGTGACGTCCACCTTCTTCTTTAGACAAAACGTAAACTTCAGCTTTGAAAGTAGTGTGTGGCTTGATAGTACCTGGCTTAGCAAGTACTTGTCCACGTTGGATATCTTCACGAGCTACACCACGAAGAAGAGCACCAATGTTATCTCCAGCTTCAGCATAGTCTAGTAATTTACGGAACATTTCAACTCCAGTAACTGTAGTTGATTTTGGCTCTTCTGTGAAACCAGTGATTTCAACAACGTCCCCAACTTTAACTACTCCACGCTCAACACGTCCAGTAGCAACCGTTCCACGACCAGTGATTGAGAATACGTCCTCAACTGGCATCATGAATGGCTTTTCAGTGTCACGAGTTGGGTTTGGAACATACTCATCAACAGCAGCCATAAGCTCGATGATTTTTTCTTCCCAATCTGCTTCGCCTTCAAGAGCTTTAAGAGCAGAACCTTTAACTACAGGAATGTCATCTCCTGGGAAGTCGTATTCAGAAAGAAGGTCACGAACTTCCATTTCTACTAATTCAAGAAGCTCTTCATCGTCAACCATGTCACACTTGTTCATGAATACAACAAGGTAAGGTACACCTACTTGACGAGAAAGAAGAATGTGCTCACGAGTTTGTGGCATTGGGCCATCAGCAGCAGAAACTACTAGGATACCGCCGTCCATTTGAGCAGCACCAGTGATCATGTTTTTAACATAGTCAGCGTGTCCTGGGCAGTCAACGTGTGCATAGTGACGGTTTTCAGTTTCGTACTCAACGTGAGAAGTTGAGATTGTGATTCCACGCTCTTTTTCTTCTGGAGCGTTATCGATTTGGTCGTAACCTTTTGCTTCTCCACCCATTTTCTTTGCAAGAACAGTAGTGATAGCCGCAGTTAGAGTAGTTTTACCATGGTCAACGTGTCCGATTGTACCAATGTTAACATGGGGTTTTGAACGGTCAAATTTAGCTTTAGCCATTAGGGAAATCCTCCTTTAATATATAAAAATTAAGTATTTTTTTGAGCCACGAAAAGGCATATCCCTTTCGCAGCCATGATGCTTACAATAGTAGTTATACTTGATTAAAAAGGTAAAATCAATTACTTTTATTCACCTTTGTGTTTTTTGATGATTTCTTCAGAAATTGATTTTGGTACTTCTTCATAGTGGTCAAATGTCATTGAGAACACACCACGGCCTTGCGTGCTTGAACGTAATGAAGTTGCATAACCAAACATTTCTGAAAGTGGAACCATTGCGCGTACAACTTGAGCGTTGCCACGAGCCTCCATACCTTCAACGCGACCACGGCGTGAAGTAACGTTACCCATAATATCTCCCATGTATTCTTCAGGGATAATGACTTCAACTTTCATTACCGGCTCAAGAATTACAGGGTTACATTTAGATGCTGCATTTTTCAATGCCATTGATGCAGCGATTTTAAATGCCATTTCAGATGAGTCAACATCATGGTATGATCCATCAAATAATTTAGCTTTAATATCAACTAACGGGAATCCAGCAAGAACTCCTCTATCTAATGCATCTTCAAGACCAGCTTGTACAGGAGCGATATATTCACGAGGAACAACCCCACCAACGATTGCATTTTCGAATTCGAAGCCTTTTCCTTCTTCGTTTGGAGAGAATTCGATCCAAACATGACCATACTGTCCACGTCCACCAGATTGACGTGCGAATTTACCTTCAACTGATGCAGAACCACGGAAAGTTTCACGGTAGGCAACTTGTGGTGCACCAACGTTAGCTTCCACTTTAAATTCACGACGCATACGGTCAACAAGGATATCAAGGTGAAGCTCACCCATACCTGCAATGATTACTTCCCCAGTTTCCTGGTCAGTATGTGCACGGAATGTTGGATCTTCTTCTTGAAGCTTTTGAAGAGCTGTTGTCATCTTATCTTGGTCAGCCTTAGTTTTTGGCTCAATAGATAATTGAATAACTGGCTCTGGGAATTCCATAGATTCTAAGATAACAGGAGCTTTCTCATCACAAAGTGTATCCCCTGTTGTCGTGTCTTTCAAACCTACAGCTGCTGCGATATCTCCAGCATGTACGATTGAAATTTCTTCACGAGAGTTAGCATGCATTTGCAGAATACGTCCTACACGCTCACGCTTACCTTTCGTTGAGTTCTTGACATAAGAACCTGAGTTCAATGTACCAGAGTAAACACGGAAGAATGTCAGCTTACCAACGTAAGGGTCAGTCATAACTTTGAAAGCAAGAGCTGAGAACGGCTCACTGTCATCCGCATGACGTTCTGTTGCTTCATCTGTTTCTGGATCCACACCATTAATAGCAGGAATGTCCAGTGGAGATGGAAGGTAATCAACTGCAGCATCAAGAACTTTTTGAACACCTTTGTTTTTGAAAGCAGTTCCGCATAATACTGGATAGAATTCAACACTTAAAGTACCTTTACGAATCGCTGCTTTTAGCTCTTCCTTAGTGATTTCTTCTCCACCAAGATACTTTTCCATTAATTCTTCATCGAATTCAGATACAGCTTCAATTAACTTTTCGCGGTATTCTTCAGCTTGAGCTTGATATTCTTCTGGGATTTCTCCTACTTGAATATCAGTTCCAAGATCGTTGTTGTAGAATGTAGCGTCCATTTCAACTAAGTCAATGATACCTCTGAATGAATCTTCAGCACCAATTGGTAGTTGGATTGCAGCCGCATTCGCTTGTAAACGGTCATGAAGGGTGCTAATAGAATATAAGAAATCCGCACCTAGCTTATCCATTTTGTTTACGAAAACAATACGTGGTACGCCGTAAGTTGTAGCTTGGCGCCATACTGTTTCAGTTTGTGGTTCTACCCCAGATTGAGCATCAAGCACTGTTACAGCACCATCAAGCACACGAAGTGAACGTTCAACTTCTACTGTGAAGTCTACGTGTCCAGGTGTATCGATGATGTTTACGCGGTGACCTTTCCATTGTGCAGTTGTTGCTGCAGATGTAATCGTGATTCCGCGCTCCTGCTCTTGCTCCATCCAGTCCATCTGAGCTCCACCTTCGTGTGTTTCACCGATTTTGTGGATTTTTCCTGTGTAGTAAAGAATACGCTCAGTTGTTGTTGTTTTACCGGCATCGATGTGAGCCATGATCCCGATATTACGAGTATTTTCTAAGGAGAACTCTCTTGCCATTGGGTCTTTCTCCTTCCTAGTATGAGTAATAGTTTGTATTGGGTATAAATCCTACCAACGATAGTGAGCAAATGCTTTGTTAGCTTCTGCCATTTTGTGAGTGTCTTCACGTTTCTTAACAGATGCACCAGTATTGTTAGCAGCATCTAGAATTTCGTTAGCTAAACGCTCTTCCATCGTCTTTTCTCCACGTAGACGAGAGTAGTTTACTAACCAACGAAGACCAAGAGTTGTACGACGATCTGGACGCACCTCTACTGGTACTTGGTAGTTAGATCCGCCGACACGGCGTGCTTTTACTTCAAGTACAGGCATGATGTTTTTAAGCGCTTGATCGAAAACTTCCATTGGTTCTTTTCCAGAGCGCTCGCTAATAATATTAAATGCTGAGTAAAGAATTGCTTGTGATTTACCTCTCTTACCGTCAACCATCATTTTGTTGATAAGTTTGCTAACAAGCTTTGAGTTGTAAATCGGATCCGGTAATACGTCTCTTTTTGCTATAGGACCTTTACGTGGCATATTAGTTCCTCCTTTCAGAAATTCTCTTCTTTATTTTAGTGAAATTATTTTTTCGGTGCTTTTGGTCTCTTCTGACCGTACTTAGAACGGCTTTGCATACGGTTAGCAACACCAGCTGTATCTAATGCTCCACGAACGATATGGTAACGTACCCCCGGTAAGTCCTTTACACGTCCGCCACGGATTAGAACAACGCTGTGTTCTTGAAGGTTATGACCGATACCAGGAATGTAAGCATTAACCTCGATTCCGTTAGATAAACGTACACGAGCATATTTACGTAATGCTGAGTTTGGTTTTTTCGGAGTCATTGTACCAACACGAGTACATACACCGCGTTTTTGTGGTGAAGAAACATTTGTTTGTGATTTTTTGAAGCTGTTATAGCCTTTGTTTAGCGCAGGTGATTTTGACTTATCCTCTTTTGTTTGACGAGGCTTGCGCACTAATTGGTTAATTGTAGGCATTGAATTGTCCTCCCTTCATTATTTTGTTTAAGCCCACACATCCAGGTGGTTCATTTTGTTGCAAAAAACAAAGTCTTTGCAGAATCACTCTACAAAAACAGTTTTTAATTGATAATCGCAACAGCTGCTGCACCAACATCAATTCCACATGCTTTTCCAAGCTTTTTCATGGAATCTACATAGTGAACCGGAACATTTACTTCAGATGCTTTACTTGCCACATTTGCAATCACTTTCGCGTCTGCATCTTTGGCAATAATAATCTCTTTAGTTGTTCCTGTCTGAAGTGCTTTTACAGTTTGCCTAGTTCCTATTATTACTTCTTTTGCCTGCAATACTTTTTCATAAGACATAAGTGACATCCTCCAAAGTATCCAGTTAATAGGAGCACCTTTGCTATATTACCATCTTCATTTTTCGATGTCAACAAACAATCTTATATTTTTTAAAAAAACATGATGATAATACGTTTAAAAAACGGTACTGGCCAAGCGAATTAGCCAGCACCGATCATTTTTTATTTTATTCTACAGGAACTGCATCCTCAGCTGCCTCTTCCTTCGTGTAAGGCTCAGCTCTGCGATAACGCTGCATTCCAGTTCCAGCTGGGACTAACTTACCAATGATAACATTTTCCTTTAATCCCAGTAGTTCATCACGTTTTCCTTTAATCGCCGCATCTGTAAGAACTCTAGTTGTTTCTTGGAATGATGCTGCAGATAGGAATGAATCTGTTTCAAGTGATGCTTTTGTGATACCCAGTAAAACTGGACGTCCTGTTGCAGGAAGCTTACCAGCAAGAAGAGCTTTCTCATTAGCATCTGTAAACTGATGAATGTCAAGAAGCGTCCCTGGCAGTACATCTGTTTCAGCTGCATCAATGACACGTACCTTACGAAGCATCTGGCGAACCATTACTTCGATGTGCTTGTCACCAATTTCAACCCCTTGCATACGATAAACCTTCTGTACTTCGCGTAATAAGTATTCTTGAACAGCGGTAACGTCCTTCACTCTGATTAATTCCTTCGGATCAATCGAACCTTCCGTTAATTCCTGACCGCGCTCTACTTGGTCATTCACCGCTACTTTAAGTCGTGCTGTGTATGGCGCTGAGTATGTGCGGGATTCCACTTCACCTTGGACAACAATCTCATGCTGACGGTCTCTGCCTTCATTAATGCCTATTACAATTCCTTCAATTTCGGAAATAACAGCTACCCCTTTAGGATTACGCGCTTCAAACAATTCTTGGATACGCGGCAAACCTTGTGTAATATCGTCTCCCGCAACCCCGCCTGTATGGAATGTACGCATCGTTAACTGTGTTCCAGGCTCACCGATAGATTGAGCAGCGATAATACCTACTGCCTCTCCCACTTCAACCTCTTGACCAGTTGCTAGATTGCGGCCATAACATTTCTTACATACGCCGTGGCGCGTGTTGCAAGTAAATGCTGAACGAATCCATACTGTTTCAACATTTGCTGCTGTAACCTCTTGTGCAAGGTCCTCCGTGATTAAGCCATTTTCAGGTACAATCACTTCTTTTGTTTCCGGATGTTTAATCGCTTTTCTTGCATGACGGCCAACTAGACGTTCCTCAAGGGTTTCAATGACTTCAGTTCCATCCTTAAGGGCGCTAATGAACAAGCCTCTATCAGTACCGCAATCATCTTCACGTACAATGACATCCTGTGCAACATCTACTAGACGTCGTGTTAAGTAACCAGAATCCGCAGTTTTCAGGGCTGTATCGGCAAGACCTTTACGAGCACCGTGAGTGGAAATAAAGTATTCCAATACTGTTAAACCTTCACGGAAACTTGATCTAATAGGTAACTCGATAATTCTACCAGCCGGGTTCGCCATCAGTCCGCGCATACCTGCTAACTGAGTAAAGTTAGATGCGTTACCACGGGCTCCTGAATCACTCATCATAAAGATCGGGTTTGATTTATCTAGTGATCTCATCAATTTCTCTTGAATAGTGTCTTTCGCAGCACTCCAAATGGAGATAACACGGTCATAACGCTCATCCTCAGTAATTAGACCACGTCTAAACTGCTTCATGACATTATCAACCTTCGCTTGCGCTTCTTGAATAATCAATTCCTTCTCACTAAGTACCACAATGTCTGATACACCAACTGTAATCCCAGCTTTTGTAGAGTACTTAAATCCAAGGTCTTTCATACGGTCAAGCATTTTTGATGTTTCAGTGATTTTATACTGTTTGAAAACTTCAGCAATAATATTACCAAGAATCTTCTTCTTAAATGGATCCACAAGCGGCATTTCTCGAATAACTGAAGGTATTTCTTGCCCTTTTTCTACAAAATATTTAGCAGGAGTTTCTTCCTCTAAATTATATCTTGTAGGTTCGTTTATATAAGGGAATGACGCTGGTAAAATCTCATTAAAAATAAGTTTCCCTACAGTTGTAATAAGGAGCTTCTGATTTTGCTCCGGTGTAAATGTTGGGTTTTTCAAGGAACCAGCATGAACTGCCACACGTGTATGTAAATGGACATATCCATTTTGATACGCAAGCAACGCTTCACTAATATCCTTGAAAATCATACCTTCTCCGACAGCACCATCTCTTTCTAGAGTCAGGTAGTAGTTTCCTAACACCATATCCTGAGAAGGAGTAACAACCGGTTTTCCGTCTTTCGGATTCAGAATGTTTTGGGCTGCAAGCATTAATAGACGTGCTTCAGCTTGTGCTTCTGACGAAAGCGGAACGTGAACCGCCATTTGGTCACCATCGAAGTCAGCATTATAGGCTGTACATACGAGCGGATGAAGACGAATAGCACGACCTTCAACTAATGTTGGTTCAAACGCTTGAATTCCTAATCTATGAAGAGTAGGGGCACGGTTCAAGAGAACTGGGTGTTCCTTGATAACACTTTCTAACACATCCCAAACCTCTGGCTGAACACGTTCTATTTTGCGTTTGGCTGATTTAATATTATGAGATAAGCCCTTCTCGACTAACTCTTTCATAACGAACGGCTTAAATAGCTCTAATGCCATTTCTTTCGGTAGTCCGCACTGATACATCTTTAAGTTAGGTCCAACAATGATTACCGAACGGCCAGAGTAGTCAACACGTTTCCCTAATAGGTTTTGACGGAAGCGTCCTTGCTTACCTTTTAACATGTGAGATAGTGATTTTAACGGACGGTTACCAGGCCCGGTAACAGGTCTGCCGCGACGGCCATTATCAATTAAAGCATCTACGGCTTCTTGGAGCATACGCTTTTCGTTTTGAACGATAATACTAGGCGCGCCAAGATCCAATAAACGTTTTAGACGATTATTTCTATTAATCACACGACGGTATAAATCATTTAGGTCAGATGTAGCGAAACGGCCGCCATCAAGCTGAACCATTGGACGAAGCTCCGGCGGGATAACAGGAAGCACATCAAGGATCATCCAAGATGGCTCATTGCCTGAACCACGGAAAGCTTCCAATACTTCCAAACGCTTAATCGCACGAGTTCTTCGTTGTCCTTGTGCGGTTCTAAGCTCATCTTTTAAAATATCTACTTCTTTATTTAAATCAATATCTGAAAGTAGTTTTTTAATGGATTCAGCACCCATAGAAGCTTGAAACTTATTTCCGTATTTTTCACGATATGCCCGGTATTCCTTTTCTGAAAGCAGCTGCTTTCTTTCAAGGGCTGTGTCACCAGCATCCGTTACTACATAAGAAGCAAAATAAATGACTTCTTCAAGCGCTCGTGGAGACATATCTAGAACAAGTCCCATTCTGCTTGGGATTCCTTTGAAATACCAGATGTGGGAAACAGGAGCAGCAAGCTCGATATGCCCCATTCTTTCACGGCGAACCTTTGCACGCGTTACCTCAACGCCGCATCGGTCACAAACTACACCTTTATAGCGTACACGTTTGTATTTTCCGCAATGACATTCCCAGTCCTTTGTTGGTCCGAAAATTCGTTCACAGAATAAGCCGTCTTTTTCAGGTTTTAACGTACGATAGTTAATCGTTTCAGGCTTTTTCACCTCACCGTGTGACCATGAACGAATCTTATCTGGTGAAGCAAGACCGATTTTCATATACTCAAAATTGTTAACATCTATCAAGGGGCCTACCTCCCTTTTTATCTCCGGGCTATGCCCATTTTGCCCATAAAAAGCAATTGGGGTGCAATGTTAAATGTTCATCAGCCCCGCTCATAAAGGCGAAGGCTGTGAACTAATATTAAATTTTATCCGTAACCTACTCTTTAGTAACAACTTCTTCAGCTTCTGAGTTTTCTGGTTCAGGAGCAATTGTGAAGGATTCCGCTTGCTGCAGATCCTCTTCATCCTCCGTATCACGCATTTCAATTTCTTCCTCATCACCTGAAAGAATCTTAACATCCATACCCAGACTCTGAAGTTCTTTAATTAATACTTTAAATGACTCAGGTACACCTGGCTCTGGAACGTTTTCGCCTTTGACGATGGCTTCATACGTTTTCACACGTCCTACAACATCATCCGATTTAACTGTTAAGATTTCCTGCAATGTATAAGCAGCACCATATGCTTCAAGCGCCCATACTTCCATCTCTCCGAAACGCTGTCCGCCAAATTGTGCTTTACCGCCCAACGGCTGCTGTGTAACAAGAGAGTATGGACCTGTCGAACGTGCATGAAGTTTATCATCAACCATGTGGGCAAGCTTGATCATGTACATGACACCAACAGATACCCGGTTGTCAAAAGGCTCACCTGAACGTCCATCATATAGGACTGTTTTCGCATCACGGGCCATTCCAGCCTCTTCTATCGTATCCCAAACATCCTCTTCAGTAGCACCATCAAATACAGGTGATGCAACGTGAATACCTAAAGATCTGGCAGCCATTCCAAGATGCAGCTCAAGCACCTGACCAATGTTCATACGTGATGGTACCCCTAATGGGTTTAACATAATGTCAACAGGTGTTCCGTCCGGCATGTAAGGCATATCTTCTTCTGGTAAAATTCTAGAGATAACCCCTTTGTTACCATGTCGTCCAGCCATCTTATCCCCTTCGGAGATTTTACGCTTTTGAACAATGTATACACGCACGAGTTGATTTACACCTGGTGGCAGTTCATCTCCATCTTCACGATTAAAGACTTTTACATCCAGGACTATTCCTCCGCCCCCGTGTGGAACACGAAGGGAAGTATCACGGACTTCTCGAGCCTTTTCACCAAAGATAGCATGTAACAATCTTTCTTCCGCAGTAAGTTCTGTTACACCCTTAGGCGTTACTTTACCTACTAGCAAATCGCCATCCTTCACCTCAGCACCTGTACGAATAATTCCTCTTTCATCCAGATTGCGAAGAGCATCCTCCCCAACGTTTGGAATATCACGAGTAATTTCCTCAGGTCCAAGCTTCGTATCGCGTGATTCAGATTCATACTCCTCAATATGGATAGAGGTGTAAACATCATCTTTCACGAGACGCTCACTCATAATGATTGCATCCTCATAGTTATATCCATCCCATGTCATGAAGGCAACTAGAACATTACGCCCAAGCGCTAATTCTCCAAGTTCCATGGAAGGACCGTCCGCCAAGATTTCACCTTTCGTCACACGGTTGCCAACAGCAACGATTGGACGCTGGTTGTAGCAAGTTCCTTGGTTAGAACGGATGAATTTCAGCATTCTATATTTATCAAGATCGCCTTTTACTTCCTGGCCATCTACATTAACCATTCTGCGAACCCATACTTCACGGGCTTCAACATGTTCAACGATTCCTTCGTGCTTACAAATAACCGCAGCACCGGAGTCTTTTCCAGACACATATTCCATCCCCGTTCCAACTCTTGGAGCTTCTGGCTGCATCAATGGTACAGCTTGTCGCTGCATGTTCGCACCCATTAGTGCACGGTTGGAGTCATCATTTTCTAAAAACGGAATACACGCTGTAGCAGCAGATACAACCTGCTTCGGTGATACATCCATGTAGTCGGCACGATCACGAGGTACAACAGTGTTTTCACCTTTGAAACGTGCTACAACTTCCTCTTCAAGGAAGGAGCCGTCATCAGCAAGAAGCACATTGGCCTGGGCTACTACATAGTTATCCTCTTCATCAGCCGTTAAATAATCAATACGGTCTGTAACTTTGCCTGTTTCAGGGTCAACTCGACGATAAGGCGTTTCAATAAAGCCGAATCTGTTCACCTTTGCAAATGATGATAATGAGTTAATCAATCCAATATTCGGCCCCTCAGGAGTCTCAATCGGACACATGCGGCCATAGTGTGAATAGTGAACGTCACGCACTTCAAAGCCTGCGCGTTCACGAGTTAATCCACCTGGTCCAAGCGCAGATAAACGGCGTTTATGCGTTAACTCTGCAAGCGGATTTGTCTGGTCCATGAATTGAGATAGCTGTGAGCTTCCGAAGAACTCTTTAATAGATGCAATAACAGGGCGAATATTAATTAATTGCTGCGGAGTGATCGTGTTTGTATCTTGAATGGACATTCTTTCACGAACCACACGTTCCATTCTGGAAAGACCAATACGGAACTGGTTTTGCAAAAGCTCACCAACAGAACGCAAACGACGATTTCCAAGATGATCAATGTCATCTGTATCCCCGACAGAATGCAATAGGTTAAAGAAATAGCTGATAGAAGCAATAATATCTGATGGAGAGATATTCTTTACAGCCTCTTCCACATACGCATTCCCAATTATATTAATTACTTTTTCGCCATCTTCATTAGGTGCATAAATTTTAATAGACTGAAGAGTGATATCCTCATCTAATACTCCGCCAACAAGACTTACTGTCTTGAAGCCAATATCTTTCTCAAGGTTTGGCAGAATACGGTCAAGTGTACGGCGATCAAGAGTTACCCCTTTTTCAGCGATAATTTCACCTGTTTCCGGATCTACTAGCGTTTCTGCTAATTTTTGTCCGAACAATCTATTTTTAATATGAAGCTTTTTATTAATCTTGTATCTTCCTACGTTTGCTAGATCATAACGTTTAGGATCGAAAAATCTTGATACTAATAAGCTTTTTGCATTTTCTACTGTTGGAGGCTCTCCTGGACGAAGGCGCTCGTAAATTTCTAATAAGGCCTTGTCGGTACCCTCTGTATTGTCTTTCTCAAGCGTGTTGCGAATGTATTCATTGTCCCCAATCAAATCGATGATTTCTTGATCAGAACCGAACCCAAGGGCACGCAAAAGAACCGTAACGGGCAGTTTCCGAGTACGATCTATTCTAACGTACACGACATCCTTGGCATCTGTTTCATACTCAAGCCAAGCGCCGCGGTTCGGGATGACAGTTGCCGTAAAGCCTTTCTTCCCGTTCTTATCTAATTTTCCACTATAATATACACTCGGTGAACGAACAAGCTGTGAAACGATTACACGTTCAGCTCCATTGATCACGAATGTACCTGTTTCTGTCATAAGCGGGAAGTCACCCATAAAGACATCCTGGTCTTTAACTTCGCCTGTTTCTTTGTTTACAAGACGTACCTTTACACGTAACGGTGCAGAGTATGTAACATCTCGTTCTTTCGATTCCTCAACGGAATACTTTGGATCGCCAAGGCTGTAATCAATAAATTCAAGCGATAAATTACCAGTAAAGTCTTCAATCGGTGAAATGTCCTGGAACATTTCACGTAAACCCTCATCAAGAAACCATTGATAAGAAGAGGTTTGGATTTCGATTAGATTTGGTAATTCTAAAACTTCACTGATTCGCGCGTAACTCCTACGTTGGCGGTGTCGTCCATACTGAACAAGTTGACCTATCAACTGATTCACCCCTCAAATCAAGCTTAATGGCAATAATATTCTCAAATAGAACAACTGTCCTATCTTAAGACAAAGGCTATGTTAAATAATATCGTTGACTTACAAAGGCCATTTCTCCCATGTTCTCGAAAAACATCGTTCACATGCACAAATAGCTAATCAACGATAATCACTAATTCAGCCAAGACAAAAAGAAAAAAGGGTTTTTAGTTCAAAAACCACATTTTCACATTACGACAATATTTTGTTATCTTTCCCAACAAAAACCAAAATTATACAACTTTTGTGTATTTTAGTAAATAATCGGAACATATTATGTTGGCATTATATAATGCTAACATACGCAAAAAGTCAAGTCAATCTTTTTTTGCCCGCAAAATATAATAGCCCTTTTTCTTCTCTACCGTTTCCACTTCACCAAAAAACTCTGATAGCTTTTCAATAGCTGACGGGGCTCCCTGCTTTTTTTGTATCACAACCCAGAGGTCTCCGCCTTTTTGTAATTTATGATAGCTTTGCTCAAAAATATCATGAACAACTTTTTTGCCAGCCCGTATCGGAGGATTCGTTAATACCGCCGCAAACTTGTCATCCTTCACATTTTCAAGTCGATCACTTTCATAAATACGTACATTTTTAATTTGATTTAATTCCGCATTTTCACGGGCGAGTGCTAACGCCCTTGAATTGACATCCACCATATGGACAATTCGGTCCTCCATAAGCATTGCTGCTGAAAGTCCAATTGGCCCATATCCACAGCCAACATCAAGGATGTTTCCTTCAATACCCGGCTTTTCGAACATTTCGATTAGCAGCCTGGATCCAAAATCAACTTCGCTTTTTGAGAAGACTCCATTATCCGTCTTAAAACGAAATGAATGCTCCTTTAAAGTAAAGCTCCAATATTTAGGATTGCTTTCTGTACTTTGTGTTTTGGAAAAGTAATGTTCTGACACGACATAGTCACCTCCAACGGGGATTTGATTGCAGAAATAATGAGAGGTTAAAAAAAGCCCGCTAAACAGCGGACTTTTCATTTTCTATATTACTTAACTTCAACGCCAGCTCCAACTTCTTCAAGTTTAGCTTTGATTTCTTCAGCTTCTTCTTTAGAAGCGCCTTCTTTAACTGCTTTTGGAGTGTTGTCAACAAGTTCTTTTGCTTCTTTAAGTCCAAGACCTGTGATTTCACGAACAACTTTGATAACTTTGATTTTTTGATCGCCTGCAGAAGCAAGGATTACATCAAAATCAGTTTTTTCTTCAACAGCAGCACCAGCAGCGCCACCCATAACAGCTACAGGAGCTGCAGCAGTTACACCAAATTCTTCTTCAATAGCTTTTACTAAGTCGTTTAATTCTAAAACAGTCATAGATTTTACTGCTTCAATGATTTGTTCTTTAGTCATGATAATGTTTCCTCCTTATATTTGGTTTAAACCGATGTGTTTACCGTTAAAAAATTTAACTTACGCGCCTTGTTCTTCTTTTTGGTCTGCAACAGCTTTTGCAGCAAGAGCAAGATTGCGGATAGGTGCTTGAAGCACGCTGAGTAGCATAGATAGTAAGCCTTCGCGAGATGGTAGTTCTGCAAGAGCCTTAACTTCTTCTGCAGTTGCAACGTTTCCTTCAATAACACCTGCTTTAATTTCAAGAGCGTCATTCTTTTTAGCAAATTCATTAATGATTTTTGCTGGAGCAATGACATCTTCAGAACTGAATGCAACTGCATTCGGGCCTGTTAATACTTCGTTTAAAGCAGATAGTTCAGCAACTTCTGCAGCACGGCGTGTTAAAGTATTTTTGTATACTTTGAATTCAACACCAGCTTCACGAAGCTGTTTACGAAGTTCAGTTACTTGAGCAACAGATAGACCACGGTAGTCAACAACAACTGTTGATACACTAGCCTTTAGTTTGTCAGCAATTTCTTCGACAGTTTGTTTCTTTTGTTCGATAACGCTGCTCATCATTACACCTCCTGTAGAAATTTCTGCACTTATACCGTTCAATAAAAAACCTCCACATCAAGCAGACATGGAGGGAGTATACAATAGGTAAGACAATAATCTATCGTATGACCTCGGCAGGATATTAAGCGAGAAGCACCTGCTGTCTACGGTACAAATGGTATTATATTTTAACAACAAAATACATATTACTAGATGTAGTTTTGTTTGTCAATATTGTAAGTTTATTTCCAATAATTACTTAACTGTTACAGTAGAAGGATCTACTTTCACGCCAGGTCCCATTGTTGAAGTAACAGATACGTTCTTCATGTAAGTACCTTTTGCAGCAGATGGTTTAACTTTAAGCATTGTTTCGAAAATTGTGTTGAAGTTTTCGATAAGCTTATCGTTTTCAAAAGAAACTTTACCGATAGGAACATGGATGTTACCAGCTTTATCAGTGCGGTATTCTACTTTACCTGCTTTAATTTCGTTAACAGCTTTTTCTACATCAAATGTAACAGTACCAGTTTTAGGGTTTGGCATTAAGCCTTTTGGTCCTAACACACGGCCAAGCTTACCAACTTCACCCATCATGTCAGGTGTCGCAACGATTACATCAAATTCGAACCAGCCTTGGCTGATTTTGTTGATATACTCTGCATCGCCTACATAATCTGCTCCAGCAGCTTCTGCTTCCTTCGCTTTTTCACCCTTTGCGAATACTAATACGCGTTGAGTTTTACCAGTACCGTTTGGAAGCACAACCGCTCCACGAATATTCTGGTCAGCTTTCTTAGGATCAATTCCTAAACGGAAAGCAACTTCTACAGTCGCATCAAACTTAGTAAAGTTTGTTTTCTTTGCAAGATCAATCGCTTCTTCGATTGGATAAGCCTTCATACGGTCTACAAGCTTTGCAGCTTCTAAAAACTTTTTACCTTTTTTAGCCATTTTTATTTCCTCCTAAAATTGTGGTTTTAGCGGAATATCCTCCCACTTGAAAAGCAAAAGCCTTAGACAGAACAAAGGTTGCGTGTGAAACTAAGCTCAGCAACGCAACCCCATTGAACTGCCTAAAACTTTAAGCATGGATTAATCTTCGATAACGATACCCATGCTGCGTGCAGTACCTTCAACCATAAGCATTGCAGCTTCTACGCTAGCAGCGTTTAGGTCAGGCATTTTTGTTTCAGCAATCTCGCGTACCTTGTCACGCTTGACTGTTGCTACTTTATTACGGTTTGGTTCACCAGAACCAGACTGGATTCCAGCTGCTACTTTTAGAAGAACGGCAGCAGGAGGAGTTTTCGTAATAAATGTAAATGAACGGTCTTCAAAAACCGTAATTTCAACAGGAATGATTAGGCCAGCTTGTTCAGCTGTACGTGCGTTAAATTCCTTACAGAATCCCATGATATTAACACCCGCTTGACCTAGTGCTGGTCCTACTGGCGGCGCAGGGTTTGCTTTACCTGCTGGAATTTGTAATTTTACAAGTTTGATTACTTTTTTAGCCACGAGACACACCTCCTTAAAGTCCGTGATGTGGTAATTGGGGCCTAAGTGACTGTTAGGGTCCCTCCCACTCAACTTATAGTCTTTATATCAAGATAAAGAACATAACAATAGTCTGGTCTCAAAACCTGAGACATACTGACCTTTGAAATATTATCACTTTTCAAAGCTAATTTCAAGTTTTTTTCAAATTATAGTTTCTCGATTTGAGAAAAATCCAATTCAACCGGTGTATCCCGGCCAAACATATTAACAAGGACTTTGATTTTCGCTTTGTCTCTGTCAATATCTTCAATCGATCCTGTGAAGTTGGCAAACGGTCCCTCTTTCACTTGTACCGTTTCTCCAAGTTCGAAGTTAATATCCACTCGTTTTTCATCGACACCCATACGCTTTAAGATAACATTCACTTCTTCAGGTAATAACGGTGTCGGCTTTGAGCCGGAACCGGCTGATCCGACAAAGCCCGTAACGCCTGGTGTATTCCGAACTACGTACCATGAATCATCTGTCATCACAATTTCTACGAGGACATAACCAGGGAAAACTTTACGTTTTACTACTTTCTTTTTGCCGTTTTTGAAATCAGTTTCTTCTTCTTCCGGCACGATAACCCGGAAGATTTTGTCTTGCATTCCCATAGATTCTACACGTTTCTCCAGGTTTGCCTTTACTTTATTTTCATAACCGGAATACGTATGAACAACATACCAATTCTTTTCCATTCAAGGGGACTAAATCGTCCTTCCCTCCCTGTATCATTAAATAGGTCTGACTATTTTCACAAAAAATTGCCTATATTAAACATTTTTAACCAAATAAAAAACCCGTTACCGGGCTTTGCAAATGTTTCCTGTGCTATTCACCATTATACCATGGATATACAGGGGTTATTCAAGAATTAATCGAATCAATTCAGAAATACCTAAGTCAACCACTGCGAAGAACACTGCAAAAAACGCAACAGTTGCTAGGACTGTTACAGTATAGCCAGTCAGTTCTTTGCGCTTTGGCCAACTGACCTTTTTCATTTCACGTCCAATATCGCGGAAAAAATTCAAGATGCGCTGCATATTGTAACCCCCAACTTACTTATAATCTAAGTAAATTTCATAATGTATTTAACTAAATGAGTAATCAAATTACGATTATTCTTATGAATAAGAGTTTATGAAATTTAGAAAAATACATATATAAAATTCGTTTATCATCACTTACTTTGTTTCTCTATGAATAGTATGATTGCTGCATGTATTGCAATACTTCTTAAGCTCTAGGCGCTCAGAGTCTTTATTATTCATTGTCGAATAATTTCTGGACCCGCACTCCTTGCATGCTAGTACTACTTTTTTCCTCATTCATTCCACCTACTAAAATACATTTACGTCCTTAAAACTTTATCATGGACCATAAATGATGTCAATAACAGGGAGTGGGAGTGGTCTGCTTGTTCCCATCTGCTTTACAACGTAATTTCTCGAACCTCCAAATACCGCTCAAGCTTTCGTTTCACCCTTTGCAGAGCGTTGTCTATTGATTTCACATGACGGTTTAATTCTTCCGAAATCTCTTGATAAGATTGCCCATCCAAATAAAGGGAAAGTACTTTTCTTTCAAGATCACTAAGCAGCTCGGACATTTTGACCTCTATATGATCGAACTCTTCCTGATTAATGATTAATTCCTCAGGATCCATTACCTTTGCACCCGAAATAACGTCCATTAACGTCCGATCTGATTCTTCATCATAAATCGGCTTGTCCAATGACACGTATGAGTTAAGCGGAATATGCTTCTGCCTCGTAGCGGTTTTGATGGCTGTGATAATTTGTCTAGTAATACACAGCTCTGCAAACGCTTTAAACGAAGATAGCTTGTCCTCTTTAAAATCACGAATAGCCTTGTATAAGCCAATCATTCCTTCTTGAACAATATCTTCCTTATCTGCGCCAATTAAAAAATATGACCTTGCTTTGGCACGTACAAAATTGCGATACTTATGAATTAAATAATCTAACGCTTCACTCTCGCCTTTATGCACTAAATCAATCAATTCTTCATCTTCAAGCTGCATATACCCTAAATTATTCTCATCGATTGTTTTCAAGTCAGTATCCACTAAGATCCCCCCGACCGCACCAAGCATAGATAGAAATATTATACAGTAAGAATTTTTCCAGCGTCAACCACTCATTGGTCCCCTCGGCGCCACTTTTCAAAAATTTCTGCCATTTCTTTGCTAAGCGGAATTTTCGAGAATGGCTGCTTTTTTTGAATCTTCTTTACCCTTTTTTCTATTTTACTTTCAATCGAATTCATTTCATTTAATAATTCTCTTGAAGATTTTCGCAGCGCACCTTGTCCAAAAATCGCCCATTGCTCCGTATAGTCAGAGGTTGCAACATGAACTTGAGTTTTGATATTGTTTAGGCTGATGGCCAGTTTCTCAATTCTTTCATCAGCCGTTTCATTTGTCCGTGTAAAAATAACCTCAACCTTTGAATCCTTATATTTCTTCTCGGTACCCTTCACATAATGAGCGTCAAATACGACTATGACCCTATATCCAGAGTACCCCTGATACTCTGCCATTTTTTCAATTAACCGGTCTCTGGCAGCTGCTAAATCCTTTTTCTTTAGCTCTCTTAGCTCTGGCCAGGCACCAATTACGTTATACCCGTCAACAAGTAGGATGTCCATTTCTATCCCTCAAGAGGATGTCGCTTCCTGAACACCTCATACATTAAAAGAGCAGCTGCAACAGATGCATTCAAGGAGGTCACATGGCCTGCCATCGGTAAATGAATTAAGAAATCACATTTATCCCTGATTAATCGGCCCATGCCTTTTCCTTCACTGCCAATAACTAGTCCCAGCGGCAATGTTCCGTCAAAACGGCGGTAGTCTTCACTTCCCTTTGCATCAGTCCCGGCAATCCAAACACCTTTTTCCTTTAATTCATCGATCGTTCTAGCCATATTTGTCACACGGACAACAGGGATATGCTCAATTGCGCCAGTCGATGCCTTAGCAACTGTTGCAGTTAAACCTACTGCTCTCCGTTTCGGAATAATAATTCCATGAGCACCTACTGCATCCGCTGTTCTCATGATTGACCCGAGATTATGAGGGTCCTCTATTTCATCCAATAATAAGAAAAAGGGAGCTTCATTTCTTTCTTCTGCTGCTTGGAAAAGATCATCTATTTCCGCATATTGGTAGGCTGCAACCTGAGCAACAACCCCTTGATGATTTCCTTCTGCCATCTGATCTAATTTTTTCTTCGGGACGAATTGAACAAATACATTTGATGCTTTGGCAAGTCCAATAACCTGCTGCATTTGTCCGCCTTGTGACCCCTCTGCTATGAAAATTTTATTAATATCCCGTCCTGATTTAAGTGCTTCCATTACAGGGTTTTTTCCCATAATAAAATCTTGGCTCATTTAGAATTTCCTCCTTTCCTTTCTTCTACCATTCGAAAAGCAGACAAGATCACTTCCTCCATCCGCTCCTCTTTACCTGATAAATGCAAGTAGCCAATTAACGCTTCAAATGCCGTGCTATATCGATAGGTTTGAACATCTGTATTTTTAGGGATTGATCCGGACTTTGCATTTCTCCCTCTTTTCACAACGGCAATTTCCTCTTCTGTCAGAAAGTCTGAATCCAGCAACTGGTGAATAATGACCGATTGAGCTTTAGCAGACACATAATGAGTGGCTTCTCTATGCAGCTGATTAGGCCTAACCTGCCCATTCTGGATTAGATGTCTTCTTACATAGATTTCAAAAACAGCATCGCCCATATAAGCAAGGGCGAGGCTGTTAAGCTGTTTCTCATCAATTTTATGATCGTATTGAAGCATTGTTTAGCCTCTTTTCCATCTAATGCCTTGAGGTGTATCTTCAAGAATGATGTTCATGTCTTTCAGCTGGTCACGGATTTGGTCGGCTAATTGGAAGTTTCGATCCTTACGTGCTTGAATACGCTCCTGGATTAAACGCTCAATCTCTTCATCAAGCAAATCCTCTTTCGGGAAATCTAAAGTGAGCCCAAGCACTTGGAAAAGATCCTCAAATTCCTTAGTAAATGCCTTAATCACTTGTACGGAGGTGTTTTTCTCCATTAAATAATAATTCGCTAATTTGGAAAGCTCAAAGAGAACAGAAATGGCATTTGCTGTATTAAAATCATCGTCCATTTCCCTGATGAACTCTTCATGCAGCGCCGCAATTTTGTCGTGCCATTCCTGATTATTTTCAGTTAGGTCAGCACTTGTATCTTGGCGATGCTTCAAATTTTGGTAAGAGGTTTTAATTCTTTCAAGACCCGCACGTGTATTTTCTAATAATTCTTCACTATAGTTGATCGGGTTGCGATAATGAACGGACAGCATGAAGAATCGAAGCACCTGCGGATCATGATTCTTAATAATGTCGTGCACAAGAACAAAGTTGCCAAGTGATTTAGACATTTTTTCATTATCGATATTAATATAACCGTTATGCATCCAATAGCGCGCAAATGTTTTTCCGCTTACTGCTTCGGATTGAGCGATTTCATTTTCATGGTGAGGGAAGGCTAAATCCTGTCCGCCCGCATGAATATCAATCGTTTCACCCAAATACTTTTTCGCCATCGCGGAGCACTCAATATGCCAGCCTGGGCGTCCTTTACCCCATGGGCTATCCCAATAAATTTCTCCTTCTTTTGCCGCCTTCCAAAGGGCAAAATCAAGTGCATCTTCCTTCTTTTCCCCTACAGCAATGCGGGCGCCTGACCGAAGCTCATCAATGGATTGGTGTGAAAGCTTGCCATACTCCTTAAATTTGCGGGTATGGTAGTAGACATCCCCTTCAGACTCATAGGCATATCCCTTTTCAATTAATGCTTCAATGAACTCAATAATAATGTCCATGCTTTCGGTCACTCTCGGGTGGGCGTCAGCACGTTTGCAGCCAAGCGCCGAAACATCTGAAAAAAAGGCATCGATAAAGCGCTCTGCAATGACGGGAACTTCTTCTCCCAATTCATTCGCCGCACGGATTAATTTATCATCCACATCAGTAAAATTGGAGATGTATTTGATATCATAACCTCTATACTCAAAATATCTTCTAACCGTATCAAAAACAATTGGCGGTCTTGCATTTCCTATATGAATATAATTATAAACAGTTGGACCGCACACATACATTTTTACCTTCCCTTCCTCTAAAGGGATAAACGGTTCTTTCTGTCTTGTTAGTGTATTATAAATTTTAATGGCCATTAACTAGGCTCCTTTCTTTCTTAAGCTCCTCTAATTCATTATTCAGTTTGGCAATTTCTTGTTCTAAATCTTTAAAACGATCTGCGATTGGGTCTGGAAGATCACTGTGATTTAAATCTTTGTTAATCCGGACCCCATCCTGGATTTTCACTCTACCGGGTATTCCTACTACTGTCGAATTAGGGGGTACTTCATGTAAAACGACAGATCCTGCTCCAACCTTTGAATTTTCCCCAATTGTAATAGATCCAAGCACCTTTGCTCCTGTAGCAATCAATGCATTGTCCTTAATAGTAGGGTGCCGCTTTCCTTTCTCTTTACCAGTCCCCCCTAAGGTTACCCCTTGGAAGATGGTTACATTATCACCAATTTCGCATGTCTCCCCAATGACTACTCCCATCCCGTGGTCAATGAACAGCTTCCTCCCAATTTTTGCACCTGGGTGAATTTCAATTCCTGTAAAAAAGCGGCTTATTTGTGAGACGACTCTTGCAAGAAAATAGAGTTTCTTTTTGAAAAGCGCGTGTGCTAACCGATGTGCCCATATGGCATGTAGGCCAGAGTAAGTTAAGATTACCTCTAGATAACTTCTTGCAGCTGGATCCTGTTCAAATATAACCTCAATGTCTTCCTTTAGCCTTTTAAACACGTCTGTCCCCTCCCTAATTCGATAATCATATTTTTTTAAAATGGTTTTTTTGAATAGTATTTTCCGGGAAATTTTTTATTTCCACGGGTTTGAAAAGTGTGTGTACACGATGTCTTTTCAGTGAATTTAAACTGTCATTTACAGGACGTTTATAAAAACCCAATCAAAATTGTTATATCGATTCTGCTTTTTAGGGAATAAAAAAAACGCCTCCGTCAATTACGACAGAGACGCTTTATGCGCGGTTCCACTCTGTTTAGACATCGAAATGTCTCAACTTTTACTTGTTAACGGATTAGTTCCGCCCACTTCTAGTAGGAAATTTTCATGCATGAAAATCCGTTCGAAATGAGGCTCAGAGGGGCACTTCAGATCAATGAGAGGCTTAAACCACTTTCAGCCGGTGATGGTTCTCTCTAAAAAGCATCATGTTCTTACTTTTCCTCTTCAACACTTTCAGCTATTGAGTTACTTACTACTATATTACATTTTGGGCAATATGTTAATCTAAAATACTCATTAATCGCATTTTTACTTTTTCTTTCCCGAAAAGCTCGATGGCTTGCGGAAGATCAGGTCCGTGTGTCTGTCCTGTAATCGCTACACGGATAGGCATAAAGAGCTTCTTCCCTTTATGGCCTGTTGATTTCTGGACAGCCTTCATTGCCGCTTTAATTTCATCAGCCTTGAATTCACTTAAGCTTTCAATTTCCTGCAAAAATGCAGAAAGCACTTCCGGCACCTGTTCCTCTTCAATCACTGCCTTTGCTTCTTCATCCATTTCTGCTTTATTACTAAAGAAAATCTCGGACATCTCAACAATTTCAGCACCATAGCTCATCTTTTCCTGATATAAGGCAATGAGGCTGCGCACCCATTGTGTTTCCACTTCAGTCAAGTTCTCGCTGATTCGGCCAGCTTTTACAAGATGCGGCTGCGAAATGGAGACAAGACGATCAATATCGATTGTTTTCATGTATTGATTATTCATCCAAGTCAGCTTTTGCTTATCGAAGAGAGCTGGTGATTTTGATAGGCGGCTTGCATCGAAAATATTAATGAATTCATCCTTGGAGAAAATTTCTTCCTCACCAGATGGTGACCAACCTAGCAGGGCAATAAAGTTAAAGAGGGCCTCAGGCAAATAGCCTAGCTCTTCATATTGCTCGATAAACTGGATAATGGACTCATCGCGCTTACTTAACTTTTTCCGGCTCTCATTCACAATTAATGTCATATGGCCAAAAATCGGAACTTCCCAGCCAAGTGCGTCATAAATCATCAATTGTTTAGGTGTATTGGAGATATGGTCATCCCCTCTTAATACATGGGAGATCTGCATTAAATGATCATCAACCGTTACGGCAAAATTATAGGTAGGTGTCCCATCTTTTTTGACGATAACATGATCGCCAATGCCATCAGATTCAAAGGATACATTTCCTTTAACCATATCATCGAATGCATAAACTTTTCCTTGTGGAACTAAGAAGCGAATGCTTGGCTGTCTTCCCTCTGCCTCAAGCTTCGCACGCTCCTCTGGAGACAAATGACGGCATCTGCCGGAATAAGCTGGTGTTTCTCCTTTAGCTGTTTGCGCTTCTCTCTCAGCCTCTAACTCTTCTTCCGTACAATAGCATTTATAGGCAGAGCCATTTTCAAGCAGTTCATGATAATACTTTTCATAAATATCATTCCGCTCGGATTGGCGATATGGGCCAAAGCCGCCATCCTTATCAATGCTTTCATCCCAATCAATGCCAAGCCATGTTAAGTACTTTAACTGACTTTCCTCTCCGCCTTCAATATTACGTTTCTTGTCAGTATCCTCAATACGGATAATAAATTTCCCGCCTTTGCTCTTCGCAAATAAATAATTGAATAAGGCTGTACGGGCATTACCGATATGTAAATGTCCAGTTGGACTAGGGGCATAACGTACACGAATATCGTTTGACATATTACTTATGTCCTCCTCTAAAAATCTACTTTTTTATTGATTTATTTTATCATTTCTTCTTCTGCAATAAAACAGCAACTTGCGAAGCAATTCCCTCGCCTCTGCCGACAAATCCCAGCTTCTCCGTTGTCGTAGCTTTTACGTTAATGTTTTCAACAGAGGTTTCTAGTAATTCGGCGATTCTCTCCCTCATTTGGCCAATATGTGGAGCCATTTTTGGCTTTTGGGCCATAATCGTACAGTCTGCATTGACAAGCTCATATCCCTTTTCTTTCACTAGATTCCACACATGCTCTAATAATTTTGCTGAATCTGCATCTTTGAACTCAGGATCGGTATCAGGAAAATGCCTTCCGATGTCTCCTTCACCGATAGCCCCAAGACATGCATCCGCCACTGTATGTAATAGTACATCTGCATCAGAATGACCTAATAAACCTTTTTCATATGGAATTTCAATTCCGCCTAGTATAAGCGGGCGCCCCTCTGTTAATTGATGCACATCAAAGCCTTGTCCAATTCGAAACATCTTATTGTCTCCTCTTTTTTAAAAAATAGTTATGGCTGGTTACCCATTCGTTTCCGAATAATGGCCTCCGCAAAATATAAATCCTCTGGCGTTGTCAGCTTAATATTGTCATAATTTCCTTCAACAATCATAACATCCTGCCCAATCCGCTCCACCAAACTTGCATCATCGGTTCCAAGGAAATGATCTGCAAAAGCCTTCTCGTAAGCATTCATTAAAAAAGAAAAACGAAAAGCCTGTGGGGTTTGGACAGCCCACAAGCTGGATCGTTCTACCGTTTCCGTCACAATATTTCCGGCAGCCTTTTTTACTGTATCCTTGACAGGGACCGCTAGTATCGCGGCCCCATTTTTCTCTGCAGCTTTAACTAGCAGATCAAGGTGTCTTTTGTCAATAAATGGTCTTGCTGCATCGTGAACAAGAATGATTCCCTCTTGCTTCACACATTTTAAGGCATTGTAAATACTATGCTGCCTTTCCTTTCCGCCAGGAGCTAAAGCGATCACCTTTGAAATGTGATATTCATTAAGGAGCTCCTTCATTTCCTTTTCATCCTGGGGATTGATGGCAAGATAAATGCCCTCGCAATTTTCATCCAGCTCAAAAATTCTTAATGTATGAATAAAAATCGGCTGTTTATCTATTTCTAACAAAATTTTATTCCTGCCCGCTCCCATTCTTTTTCCCTGGCCTGCAGCAGGAATGATGACTTGATAAGCCATTTCAAATAAACCCCAATCCCTTATAATGCTTTTTCCAATAGCTTTGGTTTCGCGAATATCATTCGTCCCGCTGAGGTTTGCAGAACACTTGTGACAAGGACATCAATATGCTTGCCGATATAATCCCGGCCATCCTCGACCACAATCATCGTGCCATCATCCAGGTAAGCAATTCCTTGATTTTGTTCCTTTCCATCTTTAATGACCTGTACCTTCATTTCTTCACCAGGAAGAACGACCGGTTTAACCGCATTGGCTAAGTCATTAATATTTAAGACAGAAACCCCTTGGAATTCACAAACTTTATTTAAGTTAAAATCATTTGTAACAACGATGCCGTTCGTTACTTTCGCAAGCTTCACTAGCTTGCTGTCTACTTCCTGAATTTCTTCAAAGTCACCTTCATAAATCTCTACTTTGATCGCAAGCTCTTTCTGAATCCGATTTAGAATATCGAGACCTCTTCGTCCTCTATTCCGCTTTAATACATCTGATGAGTCAGCAATATGCTGCAATTCTTCCAGCACAAACTGCGGGATCACAATGGTTCCTTCTAGAAACCCTGTTTGGCAAATATCGGCGATTCTGCCATCAATAATGACACTTGTATCCAATAATTTCAACACATTTTTTGGTGGAACTTCAGTCTCTTCTTCTGTATTCTTCTTCTTTCTGTTCGAAAATAAGGTTAGAAGCTCATCACGCTTTTTAAAACCCACCTGAAAGCCTAAATAGCCGAATATAAGGGTTAACACAATAGGAGCAACAGTATTTAAGACAGGCACTTCAATCGTTGTTAACGCATACCCAATTAAAAAGGCGATAATTAGACCAAAAACTAGGCCTACACTTCCGAAAATAATATCGGTTATCGGTGCTTTTACAAGCGATTCTTCCACCCACTTGACAACATTTACAACATGATCAACCGCCCAAAAAGAAATAAGATAAAAAATAATAGCACCAAACAAGGCGGATACATATGGATTATTTAATAGTGCAACGTCATCCAGGGATATTAATATCAATAGTTCGGGAATGAGAAATATCCCCAGCGTAATCCCGATTATCAGAAAGCATGCTTGAACAATACGTTTTAACATACCTTCACCTCCTTTTACTCATTATAAACAGATTTTTCAAATTGAAACCTTGAAGCAGTAAAAATTATATTAAAATACAGATGATAAAAAAAAGGATCTATTACAAACTAGGTTAGCACCATTCGTAATCAAGTGTCAAATAATACAAATAACCGATCATTTTATCATAACGGCATATATAGTTCAATGGTCACTTAAAGCTGCCGATCGGCTAAAAGCTGTTTTTTTATAAATTTTAGGCCTTCTTTTATTTTTTTAGCCCTTACTTCCCCAATCCCTTCTACTTCATCTAATTCCTCTACTGACGCAGTAACAATCGATGGCAGGTCCATAAACCGAATGATTAAATTTTCGATAATAACAGGAGGCAATCTTGGGATTTTTGATAACATCCGATAGCCTCGGGGACACCTAAACTCTTCTGTATGGACATATCCGTTATATCCCAACAGCTTTAAAATCGCTGAATCCTCCAGCATTCTCCCAACCGACAGCTCTTGTAATTTATTAAACACTTCATTAGGGTGAATGTCCTTTAAATGGGCATAATCCCTGATAATTAACTCTACTTCTCTCTCAATATCTTCTAAAAGCTCGTTCATTTGTAGGCGAATCAGTCTTCCTTCTATTCCAAGCTCGTTTAAATAAGTTAGTAATTCATTCTTTATTCTTAGGACCATTTCAATGCTGTGAAACACGTTTAATAGATCGCTGTAAGTCACAATTTCCTCAAATTCCAACACACTTAAATTAGAAATTTCCTCTTCTAATACAACCTTGTATTTTTCAAGTGTTTGTAAGGCAACATTTGCTTTCGTCAAAATTACCCCAATATCCCTAAGTGCGTAGCGAAAATGGCCCTTATAAAGGGTGATGACATTCCGCCTTTGTGAAATAGCTATAACAAGCTCTCCTGTCTGCTTTGCAACCCTTTCCGCTGTTCTGTGGCGCATGCCTGTTTCCGTTGACGGAATCGTTGGGTCTGGTGCTAATTGGGCATTGGCTATTAAAATTTTGTTCCCTTCTTGATTTAATACGATCGCCCCATCCATTTTGGCCAACTCATACAAATAGCTTGGTGAGAAAGAAGCATTTATTTGAAAGCCCCCATCAACGATATGTGTGATTTTGTCCTTACTTCCTAATACAATTAAGCCACCTGTATTTGCTCTTAGCACATTATCGATTCCTTCCCGAATCGGGGTACCTGGGGCCATAAATTGCAGAATTTCACTCATCGTTTTTTCACCAAGCTTTTTTATCTCCATGCTCTAACCTCCTAAAGTTGCTTTTAATGCTTCACTGACAGAACTGACACCTACAAGTTCAATTCCCTTTGGTGCAGACCAGCCACCTATGTTATTAGCTGGCAAAATCACACGTTCAAACCCAAGCTTGGCTGCCTCTTGAACACGCTGTTCTATCCTTGATACCCTTCTAACCTCTCCTGTTAAACCAACCTCGCCTATAATGCAGTCAGTAGCCCTTGTAGGCTTATCACGAAAGCTAGAAGCGATGCTGACAGCAATGGCTAAGTCGATAGCAGGCTCATCAAGCTTCACTCCGCCAGCGACCTTAAGGTAGGCATCTTGATTCTGCAGCAACATCCCAACTCGTTTTTCTAACACAGCCATTAATAGCGGTACACGATTATGATCAATTCCGGTTGCCATTCTCCGGGGATTTCCAAAGCTTGTTGGGGAAATAAGAGCCTGAATTTCTACAAGGACTGGACGGGTGCCTTCCATTGAAGCTACTACGGTTGAACCTGCCGCCCCCTGGGACCGTTCTTCTAGGAAAATTTCTGATGGGTTTTCCACTTCCTCTAACCCAAACTCTTTCATTTCAAAGATTCCCATCTCGTTTGTAGAGCCAAAGCGATTCTTGACTGCCCGCAAAATTCGATATGTATGATGACGCTCACCTTCGAAGTAAAGAACTGTATCTACCATATGCTCTAGTAATCTTGGACCTGCAATGGACCCTTCCTTTGTAACATGCCCGACAATAAATATGGCAATACCTTTCGTCTTTCCGATTCTCATTAACTCTGCCGTACACTCTCTTACTTGAGAGACGCTGCCTGGAGCAGAGGTTACTTCTGGATGGAAAATCGTCTGAATGGAATCGACAATCACAAAGCTAGGATTGACACTTTCAATCGTACGGCTAATTTCATCGAGGCTCGTTTCTGAATAAACGAGTAAATGTTCGGAAGCAACGCCTAATCGATCCGCACGCAATTTCGTCTGCCTCATAGATTCCTCACCGGAAATATATAAGACAGAATGATTTTTGTTGGCTAATTGAGAAGATACTTGGAGAAGCAAGGTTGATTTCCCAATCCCAGGGTCGCCGCCGATCAGGACTAACGAACCCCTGACAATTCCTCCCCCAAGCACCCTATTTAATTCATTCAAGTCTGTGTAAATACGAGGCTCGCTTACGGTTTCGATAGAAGTAATCGGTGTAGCTTTTGAAAGGACGGCCGAGCCCTGTGAGTGTGCGAAGGCTCCTCTTCTCGAGCCAGCTGCTTTCTCTACTTCCTCTACCATCTTATTCCATACGCCGCAACCTGGGCACTTCCCCATCCACTTTGGAGATTCGTAGCCGCATTCTTGACACATAAACTTTGTTTTTCTTTTGGCCATTCTAGTTTCTTCCTCTTCTTTTTAATAGAAAATTGCTTGAATATCCCACTATTAAGTACAAAGAAGGCACACGCTCTTACGTGTACCCTCTTGATTTCCATCAGACCATTTGTATAGATGCCACTATTTTTGTAAGGTTGCAGTTGGCTTTTCTTTTGCTGATTCCACTACAAATTCCCCATCCTTGACATCAATAACAATGTCCTGGCCTGTTAATACCGTTCCTTTTAACAATTCCTCCGATAAACGGTCCTCGATATGCTTTTGTATTGCTCTGCGAATAGGTCTAGCTCCATACTCAGGATCATAGCCTTCTTCAGCAATTTTCTCCTTCGCAGCATCTGTAAGACCCAGATTAATATCCTGTTCTTTTAAACGTTTTGTTAATTGATCAGACATAAGCGTCACGATTTCTTGCAGATGCTTCTTCTCTAACGCATGGAAAACAATAATTTCGTCAATACGGTTAAGGAATTCTGGACGGAATGATTTCTTCAGCTCCTCCATTACCTTCCCTTTCATATCCTTGTAATCCTGTTGCCCATCCTGAATATTAAAACCAACATATTTATTTCTTCTCAAGGCTTCTGCGCCCACATTGGAAGTCATAATCAATACAGTGTTCCGGAAGTCTACTGTTCTTCCCTTCGAATCTGTTAAGCGGCCATCCTCTAGTACTTGTAAAAGAATATTAAATACATCTGGATGTGCCTTCTCAATTTCATCTAACAGAACAACAGAATAAGGCTTTCTGCGAACCTTTTCTGTTAGCTGTCCGCCTTCTTCATATCCAACATATCCCGGAGGAGATCCTACTAATCTGGATGTCGAATGCTTCTCCATGTATTCGGACATATCAATGCGGATCATGGCATCCTCATCGCCAAACATTGACTCAGCCAGCGCACGGGCAAGCTCAGTTTTCCCTACTCCTGTCGGTCCAAGAAATACAAATGAACCAATTGGTCTTTTTGGATCCTTTAATCCTGCTCTAGCACGGCGAACTGCTTTGGAAATTGCCTTTACCGCTTCTTCTTGGCCAATAACTCTAGAGTGTAGGATCTTTTCAAGGTTTAGAAGCTTTTGTGTTTCGGTTTGTGCTAGCTTAGAAACCGGAATTCCCGTCCAGCTGGAGACAACACTTGCAATGTCCTCAACAGTGACTTCACTATTTTCTTTGCCCTGTTTTTCCTTCCAAGACTTCTTTGTCTCCTCTAGCTGTTCACGAAGGCGCTGTTCCGTATCTCTTAATGAGGCAGCCTTTTCAAACTCCTGGCTTTGGACAGCTGCATCCTTTTCTTTACGGACATCCTCAAGCTTTAGCTCTAATTCCTTTAAATTTGGTGGAGTTGTATAAGAACGAAGTCTTACCTTTGACCCAGCTTCATCAATTAAATCAATCGCTTTATCGGGAAGGAAACGATCGGAAATATAACGATCTGATAGCTTCACTGCTGCATCAATGGCTGCATCTGTAATGGTTACACGATGATGTGCCTCATACCGGTCTCTAAGTCCTTGCAAAATTTGTACAGATTCCTCTGCAGTTGGCTCATCAACGGTAATAGGCTGAAAACGTCTTTCTAATGCTGCATCTTTTTCAATATATTTACGGTATTCATCTAGTGTTGTTGCCCCAATACATTGCAATTCTCCTCGGGCAAGGGATGGCTTAAGGATATTCGAAGCATCTATGGCCCCTTCAGCTCCTCCAGCACCAATTAAAGTGTGAAGTTCGTCAATGAATAAAATAATGTTGCCAGCCTGGCGAATTTCGTCCATTACTTTCTTCAGACGGTCTTCAAATTCTCCACGATATTTTGTACCTGCAACAACTGTACCCATATCAAGGGTCATAACTCGTTTATCACGGAGAGTTTCCGGTACTTCGTTATTGATAATTTGCTGTGCTAAGCCTTCAGCAATAGCTGTTTTTCCTACACCTGGCTCCCCAATGAGAACTGGGTTGTTTTTTGTACGACGGCTTAAAACTTCGATTACACGCTGAATTTCCTTGCCGCGCCCAATTACCGGATCCAAGCTTCCTTCTCTAGCAATGGCTGTTAAATCTCTTGCCAAGCCATCAAGTGTTGGCGTATTCGCGCTTGCCGAAGACCCTTGATGACCGCCAGACTCATTGCTCCCCAATAACTGTAACACTTGTTGCCTAGCTTTATTTAGACTGACTCCAAGATTGTTAAGTACCCTCGCAGCAACGCCTTCCCCTTCCCGAATAAGGCCAAGGAGAATATGCTCTGTCCCTACATAGGAATGGCCTAATTTTCGTGCCTCATCCATGGAAAGTTCAATTACTTTCTTAGCTCTAGGCGTATAATGAATTGTCTGTGATGCATCCTGCCCTCTGCCGATTAAGTTTTCTACTTCTTTTTGGATTTTTTCCGAACCTAAGCCTAATGCATGCAGAGCCTTCGCAGCAATTCCTTCTCCTTCTCGTACAAGACCAAGCAAAATATGCTCTGTTCCAATATTGTTATGACCTAAACGAATAGCTTCCTCTTGAGCTAATGCTAACACCTTTTGTGCTCTCTCTGTAAAACGACCGAACATCATATTCTCATCCCCCTGTCTCTTCGTTTTCCATTTTCATTCTTTCCCTTATTAATGACGCCCGGCGAATATCCCGTTCATGAGGCCTTAATGGCCCTCCTGCATACTGCTGTAAAAAACCAGGCTGTGTCAGGATCATTAATTCGTTTAAAATGTTTTTGGAGATATTAGTTAAATATTTCATATCAATTCCTAGCCGAACATCTGATAAACATCTTGCTGCTTCTTTTGATTCAATAATTCGGCAGTTTGATAAGATCCCATAAGAGCGGAAGACTCTATCTTCTAATTGTATGTTAGAAGTTTTCGCTAATGCTTCTCTAGCTGATCTTTCTTGCGAAATTAGCTGACTGACAACACTCTTTAAATCTTCAACAATATCCTTTTCCGACTTGCCAAGAGTGATTTGATTAGACACTTGAAAGATGTTCCCTAAAGCTTCGCTGCCTTCACCGTAAATTCCTCTAACAACTAACCCTAATTGATTAATTGCGGGTACAATTCGATTCATTTGCTGAGTGAGAACTAGCCCAGGCAAGTGAACCATAACTGATGCCCTTAGTCCTGTTCCAACATTAGTTGGGCAGCTTGTCAAAAAGCCGGCGCTTTCATCATATGCATAATCAATCGTTTCTTCTAGCCAGTCATCCACTTCATTAGCCATATTCAAAGCCTCTGATAACTGGAATCCTGGAAATAAGCATTGAATCCGTATATGATCCTCTTCATTAATCATCATGCTTAACTCTTCATTTTCAGATAAAATGCAAGCACCATAAGAGGAATTCTCCGCAAGATGCGGACTGATTAAATGCTTTTCCATTAGAACCCTTTTCTGTAGCGGTTGGAGCTCATCCATCAGCAACAGCTCAAATTTCCCTAGTTTTGAAAAAGAGGAATTAAGGATCCTCTCCTTCATCATATGAATAACTAACTTGGCCTCGTCATTCGTAAATAAGGTTGGAAACGTAAATTGCTTTATATTTCTTGCCAGCCGAATTCTTGAGCTTAGGATAATATCTGAATCTGGACCTTCAGCACTCATCCAGGAGCTCACAGCTTGGTTAATAAATTTTTCTAGCGACAAGCTTACTTCCCTCCCCCGTGACTAGAGTTCAATTGATTTTCTAGTAATCGAATCTCATCTCTTATTTCAGCAGCTCTTTCAAACTCTTCTTTGGATATGGAATCTTTTAAGCTTTGTTTCAATTCAACAATGCTTTTTCTTAAATGAATGCTTCCTCCTATTCTTGCAGGAATTTTTCCATTATGGACTGAATTCCCACTATGCAGCCTTCTCAATATTGGCTCAAGCTGGTCACCAAAAGCCTTGTAACAATGTGCACAGCCGAACCTTCCTACTTTTATGAATTGCTGAAAAGTCATGGAGCATTGTTCACATTGGAGAATTTCTTCCTGCTTAAACGGATCCTCCTTTGTATTCTGAAAAGTTGTATCCATATTTAGCAAACCGGCTAACAGGTTGTGAATTGAAAAACCCGGTGCACCACTTAGCATGAACATATCGCCCTTTTCCTGAGCACACTTCTCACATAAATGATACTCGGCCTTCTCTCCATTTAATATTTTCGTAAAATGAAGCGTTGCCGGCCTTTGATTACATTCCTGACATATCATGTTTTCACCTCTCCAGCTTGCTAACTATTTATATTTTAACGTCGTCAACATGGCTTTCAGCATTCTTGAGCGGAGTTCATCACGATAAGGAAGTTCAATATACAAGACAGAGCGGTCGATAACGCTTAACATTATTTTTGCTTCCCTTTCTGTAATAATCTCTTCCTCCACAAGGCGGATAATCACATCCTCTGCGCTGCTTTGAGCCAGTCGGCCTTGAATTAATGATAATAATTGGTCAATTAAATGAGCATCGTCATGTGATTGCACTTTCATAATTCTAATATATCCGCCGCCGCCGCGTTTACTTTCAACTGCATAGCCTTTTTCAATTGTAAATCTCGTATTAATCACATAATTAATTTGGGACGGAACACATTGGAATTTATCTGCAATTTCACTTCTTTTTATTTCAACAATTTCCCTTTCGCTCATTTCTAAAACCCGTTTTAAATAATCTTCAATAATGTCTGAGATATTTCTCAATATTCCTCCCCCCAAAATCTGACTTTGACTATATTTGACTTTAATTATACATAACAATATATTTCGTTGCAATTAACAGATGTTATTAATTTTTCCCCTTTTTTGTGTTCTCAAACCTTTAAATGATTTTTATTTCTGTGTTTTAGTTAAGGGGATGGAAGGAATTTGGAGTGGTGGGTTTTTGGTGTGGGATATCTTTGTAGTGAATTATGTGGGATGAACTTTTTAATTTATTATTTAAATGCTGAATTTTAGCATCATCTCGGGGAGTACTTTCGAAAAAATTCGTGGATTTATTTCAAGCGGACACTAGATCCGTTATTTTCATTAAATGACCTATTTTAAAGGCTATACGGACACTGGGTTCGCTATTATTAAAAAAACACAAGGAAATCACCGGAAATTTATGAATTAGCGGAAGCTGTGTCCTCAAATATTAACATTTACCCCATTTTTGTACTATTAACGTACCTGGTGTCCGCCAAACAAAAATAAAAAATGGCCAAACAAAAGAAAGAACAGCCATTACAGCTGTTCTTTCTTTTGCCTAGCGACGTCCTACTCTCACAAGGGGACAGCCCCTAACTACCATCGGCGCTGAAAAGCTTA
>NZ_LMAS01000017.1 GCF_001509555.1 Bacillus sp. FJAT-29937
CCAATAAAGTTGAGTTGATTAGCTCATAAATGTCTTTTTGATAAAAAGACTAAAACGTTGACGTTTTTGTTCGTTCAGTTTTCAAAGAACTATCTTCTGGAGCGGGTGAAGGGAATCGAACCCTCATCAACAGCTTGGAAGGCTGTGGTTTTACCACTAAACTACACCCGCAATATTATTTTATTAATCTTAATGGTCGGGAAGACAGGATTCGAACCTGCGACCCCTTGGTCCCAAACCAAGTGCTCTACCAAGCTGAGCTACTTCCCGTTAATGGCGCGCCCGAAAGGAGTCGAACCCATAACCTTCTGATCCGTAGTCAGACGCTCTATCCAATTGAGCTACGGGCGCATTTATTAAAGCAACTTTTATAGTATATCTTGTTTCGCTTCGAATGTCAACAACTTTTTTGGTGCGGCCGAGAGGACTTGAACCTCCACGGGGTTGCCCCCACTAGGCCCTCAACCTAGCGCGTCTGCCATTCCGCCACGACCGCTTTATAAAGAAGTGACAAAAACTATCATAGCAAATATCTAGTTGAAATTCAACTGGTATTTAATGGTGCGGGTGAAGGGAGTCGAACCCCCACGCCTCGCGGCGCCAGATCCTAAGTCTGGTGCGTCTGCCAATTCCGCCACACCCGCATATATCCTAAACAAAAGAAAAATAAATTACTTATCCGACTTTTTGTTTAAGGTGGTGAGCCATGAAGGACTCGAACCTTCGACCCTCTGATTAAAAGTCAGATGCTCTACCGACTGAGCTAATGGCTCGCTATAAAGATGTTTTGTTGTTCTCTATATATTGATTGCAGTCATAAACTTGCTCCAAAGTCCTGCGATCTTTGTCGCAAAAATTTTAAAAAATCATCCAGAGAAGCAATGCTTCGAAGTTGTTTTTTAAAATTTTGGCTGGGCTAGCTGGATTCGAACCAACGCATGTCGCAGTCAAAGTGCGATGCCTTACCGCTTGGCTATAGCCCATTAATTGTATATGGCGGTCCGGACGGGACTCGAACCCGCGACCTCCTGCGTGACAGGCAGGCATTCTAACCAACTGAACTACCGGACCATAATATTTTCTTAAAGTGACCCATACGGGATTCGAACCCGTGTTACCGCCGTGAAAGGGCGGTGTCTTAACCGCTTGACCAATGGGCCATATATAAATATCTCTGGCGGAGAAGGAGGGATTTGAACCCTCGCGCCGCTTACGCGACCTACACCCTTAGCAGGGGCGCCTCTTCAGCCTCTTGAGTACTTCCCCATAAATGGCTCCGCAGGTAGGATTCGAACCTACGACCGTTCGGTTAACAGCCGAATGCTCTACCACTGAGCTACTGCGGATCAGTTTGTATTGTTCCCTACAGTTTGATTAGCTTTGGGAATGTGCTCCAAAGTCCTTCGGTCTTTGTCGCAGATTTTAAAAGTTTGCCAATCAGTGAAGTAATGCTCTGTTGCTGCAATCTTTTAAAATCCTCTACCACTGAGCTACTGCGGAATAGTTTGTTTTGGTCATTAACAAAACACTGTGTTTTCTCACATCATCTTGTCGACTCTTACTATTATAAAAACCTAGCTATTAAAAGTCAAGAAGGTTTTCTAAAAAAAATCTTCTGCTATTTTACATTATAATTATCTATTTTACTTATAGATATTACCCCTGTTTTACTTCTTTAATTTTCTCTAATCTCCCTTTGCACTTTCCGCAAACGTATTTTTGTGTATTAATACTTCTTTTCCGTTCATATAATTGCCCGCAATCTTTGCAAGCATATATGATAATTCTTTTAGGCATGGCCTTTTTTGTGCGTTCTGGCAGAGGCGAGCAAAATCTTGGTGCTCTAACGGCTTTCATTAAATGTCTAAAATCCTGATCTCTGTGTTTGTATCCTCTTCCTTCAATATGAAGGTGATAATGGCATAGCTCATGTTTAATAATTCCGCATAATTCCTCAAACCCGAGCTGATCTAAGTATTTTCTATTTATCTCTATATTATGGGTGTTAAGCATATAACGCCCGCCTGTCGAACGAAGCCTTTCATTAAAAAAAGCCTTATGCCGAAATGGCTTCCCAAAGCTTTGAAGTGAAATGTCCTCAACTAACTTTTGCAGTTCTAAGTCATCCATCCGTTTTTTCCCCTCTAAATAAATGTGAACATGACAACCTATTATAGCATAGGCTATATATACCTTTTCATATAGTAATAAGTTTGATAATCATTTATTTTTTTCATTTAAGAAGTTATTACCCACACTTCTTTATAGATAATTTTAAGTTCGAATTCCTATCGAGGAGGTATTCAGATGCCTGGATGGTTTCAAAATCAAATGCAGAGGGCCTTTTTAGAAAAAGATCGTTCCACTATAAAATTATTAAATCAATGCTGGTTTTTCTACAGAAAAAAACACTGTTCATAGAAGCCTATCTTATTGAGACTGAGCAATCAAAAAGAGCGCCGGGCATTACCTAGCGCTCTAACATCGTAAATTATTCATTTGGAGCAAGCATCGTAAGAGAAACTCTTCCTTTATTTTTATCAACAGAATCGACCCAAACAGTAACAACATCGCCGACAGAAACAACATCTAGTGGGTGTTTAACAAATTGACGGCTTAATTTAGATATGTGAACAAGCCCATCCTGCTTTACTCCGATATCAACAAAAGCGCCGAAGTCCACGACATTGCGAACAGTCCCTTGAAGCTCCATACCTGCATTCAAATCCTCCAGCTGTAGAACATCCTTTTTTAATAGCGGTGTTGGCAAATCATCACGCGGGTCTCTTTCTGGTCTAACAAGCGCATCGATAATATCCTTTAGCGTAAGCTCCCCTATCCCTAATTCAACAGCTATTTCAGCAACATTTAATTTTGAAATTGAATCCTTTAATGCTGCTGAACCTAAGTCGCTTGTTTTAAAACCTTGTTGCTCAAGCAATTTAATAACCTCTGAATAGCTTTCCGGATGGATGCCTGTACGATCGAGCGGTTCCTTTCCATCTATAATTCTTAAGAAACCGATAGCCTGCTCATATGTTTTCGCTCCTAGGCGCGGAATTTTCTTAAGCTGTTTGCGGGTTGAAAATTTCCCTTCTTCCTCCCGCATCTTTACTATATTATTGGCAACAGTCTTTGAAAGCCCTGCAACATATTGGAGCAAGGAAGAAGAAGCTGTATTAACGTTTACACCTACTTGGTTCACAGCCGTTTCTACAACAAATGTTAATGATTCTGATAATCTCTTTTGTGAAACATCATGCTGGTATTGCCCGACTCCAACAGACTTCGGGTCAATTTTCACAAGCTCTGCTAATGGGTCCTGCAGACGACGGGCAATAGAAACTGCACTTCTTTCCTCTACTTGTAAATCCGGGAACTCTTCTCTGGCCAGATCAGAAGCCGAATATACACTGGCTCCCGCTTCATTGACGATAAGATAGTAAACCTCTTCTTTAAGCTCTTTTAAAATATCAGCAACAAACTGTTCAGTCTCTCGTGAAGCAGTTCCGTTTCCAATGGCGATCATTTCCACTTGAAACGTTTGAATGATATCAATAATTTGTGCTTTTGCTTCTCTCGCCTTTGAAACTGGCGGATGCGGATAAATGACTGCGATCTTCAGAACTTTTCCTGTCTCATCTACGACAGCAAGCTTACAGCCGGTCCGATAGGCCGGGTCCACCGCTAGCACAACTTTTCCTTTTAACGGCGGCTGCAGGAGGAGTTTTCGTAAATTCTCTGAAAAAATCATGATGGCCTGTTCTTCCGCTTTTTCCGTTAATTCATTTCTTATTTCTCTTTCAATGGATGGCTGAATTAAACGTTTGTACCCATCCTCATAGGCCTCTTGGACAATGGTCGAAACTTTCGATTTTTCATTTTTGATCCACTTTTTATGTAAGTATTTCAAAATAAAATCAGTATTCGGTTTAAGGCTGATGCGTAAAATTTCTTCCTTCTCACCGCGGTTTAATGCCAATGTACGATGCGGGACGATTTTTGAAATGGGCTCTTCGTACTCATAATACATTTCAAAAACCTTTTTCTCGTCCTTTGCTTCATCCTTCACTGTTGATTCAATCGTTCCGGTTTTTGCCGTTTGCTCGCGAATCCATTTTCTGCTGTCCGCATCATCGGATACCCATTCAGCTATAATATCCTTCGCGCCCGAGATGGCTTCCTCAACGGAATTCACTTCTTTATCTTCTGAGAGGAATTCGTTTGCCTTGTTCTCTGGAGATTCTGTTAACGGAAAGGTTAACATCCATTCTGCAAATGGCTCCAAGCCTTTCTCCTTCGCAACGGTTGCCTTCGTCCGGCGCTTCTGCTTGTAGGGGCGATACAAATCCTCTATTTCCTGCAGTTTCTCTGAAATTTGAATGTTGTTTCTTAATTCATCTGTAAGCTTTCCTTGCTCATCAATTAATCGAATAACTTCCTCTTTTCGCTGTTCAAGATTTTGTATGTAATGCCAGCGCTCCATAATGTCACGAATTTGAACCTCGTCTAAAGCGCCAGTTTGTTCTTTACGATAACGAGCAATAAAGGGGACCGTGTTTCCCTCTTCCAGAAGGCCGATTGTGTGTCTAACTTGTTTAACTGATAACGATTGTTCTGAAGCTATTTTTTCAAAAACTTGATTATTATTTGCGATAGTTGTTTCCAATATTTTACCCCCAGCCATTAAGTCTTGTTTTTCATTTTACCAAACTCTTGATTAAGTTTCATATGGGACCCCGCGTTATCTTCAAAAAAAGAAGCTGCCTAGACAATTAGGCAGCCTCATATCATAAACATTAAGTATTTGTTGATTCTTGGTTGGCTGATTCTGCATGTATTGCTTCCTGCAATTTTTTAATAGCTCGTCTTTGGAGTCTTGAAACGTGCATCTGTGAAATTTGTAATTTTTCACCCGTTTCCTTTTGACTCAAGTTTTCTAAATATGTGTATTGGATGATTTGTTTCTCTCTCTCCGTTAGCACATGCAATGCTTTTTCTAATACAAGCATCTGATTGATCTTTTCATAGCCCTTATCGACCTGACCCACTATATCATGTAAGGTCACAGTTCCGCCTTCTGAATCAGCATCAATCGAATGATCAACGGAAAGCGCATGATAGCTTTTTCCCATTTCAAGGGCTTCTAGAACTTCTTCCTCCTCAATGTCTAAAACTTCCGCAATTTCGTTCATTTTCGGAGACCTTTGGAGTTTAACTGTTAACTCCTCAATCGTTGTTTTGATTTTCGGCCCTAGCTCCTTAATTCGGCGGGGCACATGAACACTCCATGTCTTGTCACGTAAGAATCTCTTGATTTCACCGATAATAGTCGGGACTGCAAATGCCTCAAAATTCTTCCCAAAGGTTTCGTCATATCGGCGTATAGCCCCAAGTAATCCAATTAGCCCTACCTGAGTGATATCTTCATGAAAGGCTTTTCCCCTTGAGTATTTTCGTGCAATCGATTCGACCAAATTCTGATAGTATAACACAAGCGAATTTAGAGCTTCTTCATCTTGGTGCTGCTGATAAGCTTTGATGAGCTGGTTGATCTCATCCTTTGATTTTTGATTAGGTCGAGAGTGCTTTAGCATCCATCTCCACCTGCTCTCCTTCTAGGTATTTGATCATGAATACCGTCACACCCTCTTTATCATGGATTCTAACTTCATCCATTAAAGACTCAATTAAGTATAGCCCTAAACCTCCTTCACGCAAATATTCAATGGATTCTGTCTGTTGATACCGTCCAATCCCTTGCTTGGCGGATAAAAAGTCAAAGCTTTTGCCATTATCGGCAACCATTACTTCCAGCCGGTTTTCGTATAACCCGAAACCGACGACCACTTCCCCTTGTTCTTCCTCTTTATAGGCGTGATGTACAGCATTTGTACAAGCCTCACTTACTGCAATTTTTAAATCTTCAATATCGTCATACACAAACCCCATCCGGCTCGCAATTCCCGATAGGGTAAGCCGAACTACATTCACGAATTCTGCTTTGGCAGGGACTTTAATTTCAATATAATCAAACGATTGATTCATTCTCTTCACCTTCATTCTGGCTGGAAATATCAATAATATTAGCGAGACCAGTCATTTTGAAAAGCCTCAATAAGCGCTCAGATAATCCAACGATCCGAAGCTTGCCATGATTGGAGCTTATATTTTTAAACACACCAACAAATACGCCTAACCCTGTGCTATCTAAGTAGGATACATTAGATAGGTTAATGATCATTTCTATTCCTTCTTTTTCTGAAAGAGGAAAGATTCTCTCTCTTAGCTTTGGTGCAGTAAACGCATCAATCTCACCTTGAACAATCACATTCATTTGATTTCCCTGCTCGTGAATTTGAACTGACATATTCATAACTGACCCACCTTTTTGCATATCAATTGGATATTTACTTCCCTGTTTGCCGAATGAATAAACCTATTTATTTATATTTTTCAAAATGATTAGTTACAGTTTAGCAGAAATAGCGGATGGGTAAAGGTTGGAAAGCCTGTAAAATTAAAAATGGCAAGCATTTTGAATGCTTGCCGCGGGTAGATGTTAATAATGATAAAAATAATTAAAAGACCAATTGTCATACACACAAATAAAAACGCCCTTATGGAAAGAGCGTATTTTGTATTAAAATTCGATGAGCCCTAAGCTAATCTGAACGGCTTCATCCACTTTTTCCATCATTTCGTCATCGAGATGGGTAATTTTATCGGTTAAGCGCTGTTTATCGATTGTTCTAATTTGCTCTAAAAGAATTACCGAATCTCGTTCAAAACCATAGCGCTTCGCATCAATTTCAACATGAGTAGGCAGCTTAGCCTTCTGAATTTGAGCAGTGATTGCAGCAACAATTACTGTGGGACTAAACCGATTCCCGATGTCGTTTTGGATGATCAGCACTGGACGGACGCCACCTTGTTCTGAACCAACAACTGGGGATAGGTCTGCAAAATATACGTCACCACGTTTGACAATCAAGGGATTACCCTCCGCTTACTAGACGTTCAACTGTGTTTTCTGCCTCGAATTCTGCAAGAAATGCTTCAGATGCAATCGTCAAGTTTATTTTCGCCATCTCCATATAACCACGTCTCATGGCCTCACGAATTTGTCTCTTTTTTCGCTCGCGCAAATACATTTTGGTTGCTTGATAAATGAATTCACTCCGATTTACGTTTTCCTGCTTTACAAAGCCATCTAACTCGGTTACAAGATGTTGCGGTAATTTCACCATAATCTCTGTTGTTGCGCTGGACTCAGACACAAACAAACACCTCCACCATCACTACACACCATTTTATATCTACCATTTTTAATATTAACATCAATCCGACCTCATGCAAAGGGGGTTTATCAATTCTTCTCTATTATCCGCCAAAAAATTATTCTTTTATGCATAAAGCTTTGCTTTCATATTGAAGAAATTAATTTATTCCTGATCCCTTTTCAACCGAGGTCAGTTCAATGTCATCACGTTCTAGAGCAGGCTGTTAATTATTTTTGAAACTTGCCCATTTTTCTTGTATACCCTCGGAATTCTTGCACCGATCATACAAGTGATTTCATAATTAATCGTTCCAAGTTTCTTTGCAATGTTATCGGCGGTAATTTTCTCTTTTCCTTGATGTCCAATAAGGGTTACTTCAGTACCAACAGGTAAATCAGATGGCAGCTTAATCATACATTGATCCATGCATATTCTGCCGACAATCGGAGCTCTTTGTCCATCTACAAGTACATCCTGCCCCTGAAGCCTTCGTGTCCATCCATCAGCATACCCAATTGGCAGCGTACCAATCCATTCATCTTCCTGTGCTTCATACGTAGCACCGTAGCTAATCTTCTCCCCTTTTTTCACCTTTTTTACATTCACAACCTTTGAATGAAGAGTAAAGGCAGGTTTTAAAGGAAACGGAAGGATCGGCTCCATTTCAACTGACGGCATTAATCCATACATGGCAATCCCCATTCTGACAGCATTTAAATGCGCTTCCGGAAATTTTAAAGATGCTGCACTATTACTTGTATGAATCAATTCAGGTTTTTTCTTCAGCCATGAAATCATTTCATTAAAGCGTTCCAATTGCATATTGTAATAAGCGGGATCCATTTCATCAGCTGTTGCAAAATGGGTAAAAACCCCTTCTATATGGAAAGCATGACTTTTGGCAACAACAGTCTCAATCTCCTGAAGCTCCTGCCCGCTTCGAATTCCTATTCTCCCCATTCCGGTATCAAGCTTTAAATGGATCGTTAACTTTTGATTGGATCCTACGTAATGCTTTGCTCTTTCAAGCCATTCCAGCTGGAAAACAGTTAATGTGATATTTTGTTCAATGGCAATCTCCGCATCCTCTGGACGGCTTGCACCGAGAACAAGAATCGGTGCTTTAATTCCCTTTTTCCTTAAGGAAAGCGCTTCATCCAGAATGGCCACGGCAATATAGTCAGCACCTGCCTCTAACGCTGCCTTGGCAACCTCCGCATCCCCATGTCCATACCCATTAGCCTTGACAACAGCAAAGATCTTAACATCATCCTGTACATGCTTTCTCAATTCCTCAACATTATATGCAATATGATCTAAATTAATTTCCGCCCAAGTATCTCTATAAAAAGCTGTTTGGCAATCTGCAACTTTGGCCATCTTTTGAACACCCTTTTTTCTTTTTTATATGTCGATTATCGACTCCCTTCGACACCTTTGTCAATTCATTTCCCGAAGTTTCCTGAATATTTCCATATAAAAAAAGGCCCTTATTCAGAGCCCATAAAGAAATTATTTCACTGTACTTTCTTGAACAGACCTTGCAACTTCGACTAGTTCTTTTTCTGTCAGATCATTTGAGGCAATCACATAGTCGACTCCTTGGTACGTCCATTTAATTGTATTATTTGATAGAGCACCTATCGTAAAGCCTAAATCTACCGGCTCACCGCTAACCGTTGTGGAAGAGGAGGCTGGCATAACATTGGCTTTTTCCTGTACGATTGTGAAAGACTTTTCTCCATCATATGTTAGGACAACTCGTTTGCCGTTATCCGTTGTAATGGCCTTCTCATCAACTAAATCAGCACCCGGGAATTCAGAAGGATATTTGACCGAGAACTCTTCGCTGCCGACTTCCGCTAATACAGGAACTGATAGTTGGGCACTAGTCATGTTCTTCTGCATATCAAAATCTTTTTTATCAAAGGCGGCATTAAATTTAACGTCAGTGAATTCAACTTTTACAAGTGTGTTTTTATCCGTGTCCATAACCTTAACACTCACTGGAGCTAAATCAGATTTCTTTAATGTGATTTCTTGGGTAGGAAGCATTTGATTATTTTGATATCTTGTTTTCGTTTCAAAAACGTAATGATCCTTCGTTGCAGTGAATTTAGCCTCTTTATCCTCGACAATATCCTTCACTAAAGACTCATAAAGGTAAGCTTGACTGCTGTTTTGTGGCCAATCGCTTTGAAAACGGAAGCTCTTATTCAGTGCTGGTGTTAGAACAAAGACTCCTTCATCATTGCGCAAAATCATTTGGCTCTGATCTTTTTGGGCATTTTTCAAATTGACACGGTAGTAGGATGGATCTTTATGCCAAACCTCAATCTCATACACCTGTGGTTCAGTTCCCATTTCTAATGTCATTTTCGCGTTTGCCTTGTAACCCTTTATTTCCCCGACTTTCCCATTCAGGTCCTTCACAACATCTTCCTTGGATTTCGTTCCGCAAGCAGACAACGCTAGCACTGCCAATATCCCGATTAGCAGCATTAACCACTTTCTCCTCATTCCTTCAACCCCTTTTGCCTCTATTCAGTGTATTGTCCAGCCACAGCACCTAAGTCATTTTCTCAACAATATCCATCTATCCAGTTGCTTAACAATTCTTTTGCAACTGGAACAAATTTCCTCGTTAATGATCTGACTTAGTTTTGCGCTAATCGTGGAGGAGGTAAAGGATAGACGAAAAAATGAATCCCCTTGTCTAGCCTTGTCTCTCCTATTGCACTATGAATATATGAGACAACCTTCTGGAATATGCTAGGTTGAATGACAAGCTTTTTGCTTTTTTGCTTACACCTTTTCAATGATGACCTGAGCCACGGCATACTCTTTACTATGTGAAATGGATAGATGTACACCCTTATGAATCGGCTTGGACACATATGGCTTGCCCTTTTCATCCTTTTCAATTTCAATATCTAAAAAGGAAAGGCTTCCTCCAATACCTGTCCCCATCGCCTTAGAGAAGGCTTCTTTTGCTGCGAATCTTCCCGCCAAAAACTCTGTCTTTCTTTCTATAGGTAATGTCTGAAATTCAGCGGTTTCTTTCGGTGTTAAAATCCTTTCCGCAAATTTCACTTGCCTTTCAAATATTTTTTTTATTCGATTAAGCTCTACAATATCTATTCCAATTCCAGTAATCATCTTTGATCATCCTTCTATTTCATTTAATATTTGCATAGACAATAATATAAGAATAGTAAGTCTGCGTGTTTTTATATCATGTTCATTTCCATTTTAGGCTATGATGGAGAGAAAGTAGAGAAAAGAGGGGCCTTATGTTTATACGGACGGAAAGCTTTAAAGAGTTTCTGCGATACTATCCAGTAGTTTCAATCATTATCGCCATTCATATTGTACTTTACTTCATATCCGTTTTCCCAATGCTCCCCAATTTTTGGCTTTATGAACATTTCGCCGGGGTAAACCTTTATATTTCAGAAGGGGAATATTGGCGTTTAGTCACACCAATTCTTATGCACGGCGATTTGCCGCACATGCTTTTTAATAGCTTTTCCCTTGTCCTTTTTGGTCCTGCTTTAGAGCGTATGCTAGGAAAGGGAAAGTTCATCTTCGTGTATTTTATAGCTGGGGTGGCCGCGAATGTTGCGACACTCGTTTTGGAACCGTTAACTTATATACATGTTGGTTCAAGCGGAGCCATCTTTGGATTATTCGGATTTTATGCGTCCGTCATTATGTACAGAAAAGATTTAATGTCAAAGGCAAATTCTCAACTCATATTGACGATCACCATCATCGCCTTGATTATGACGTTTTTGCAGCCAAATATCAATGTAACGGCCCATTTATTCGGGCTGCTAGCTGGCTTTCTGCTGGGTTTAGCCTTGCTGCCGCATAAGCAAAGACCAAACATAAGATTCAACTTTAACTCGGGAAAAAAACATGCAGCATCCTTCAAAGAGGTATCGGCTCCAAAATTAATCATATGGTGCGGAATTATCATTTTGGCGATATTAGGGTTATTGTTTAGGTGAATGTGGGATTGCTGGCTGAAAAAAAAAGGGATGTCCTGACGAAGTTGAAGTAAAAAGGTAATCGAATTCTTCAGGTTGAGGAAATTTGTGGACTGTGGTTCCGTTATTGGCACTCTTCTCTTTTTAAAGTAGTGAAGTAAATGAACGCTCAGACTGAACTGAGCGTTCTTGTTTGTAAATGGGGTATTCGAATGTATCTATTCATTATCTTCGTTAAGCACCTTGCCCCAATTGCTTAATTCTGCAACCTGTCTAATGCCGCCTTCTAATTTCTCATCAACTATACTTGCGTCATTAATATGATTAATAATCATTTCGTTCGCTTGTTCAATAAGATCCTTTGTTTCTGCTAATTCACTCATCACATCATTTGAATATTCTCTTTGCTCTTCGATTGTGCCAATAACATCTTTCACCTCAGATTGGACATTATTAAATACTGTTAAAATATAATTGATTTTACTCGTCGTGTCGGTACTTAGCTGAATCCCATTTTCGATAAGCCCTGTGCTCATCTTTGTCGATTGCAGAGAGTCCTCAATATCCTTTTGGATATTCTGTGTCAGGACGCTTATATTATGAGTGCTTTCCGCTGTATTTTCAGCAAGCTTTCTTACCTCTTCAGCGACAACAGCAAACCCCTTGCCATGTTCCCCCGCTCTTGCAGCTTCAATGGAAGCGTTAAGCGCCAATAAATTCGTTTGATCAGCAATTTCCTTTATCACTTTGACGATCATCTCAATTTCTTTCGATCTTTCATTTAACTGATTCATTTTAACTGATGTTTCATGCAGCTGGTCGCCGAGTTTGGCAATGAGGCCCTCTACTTTACTAACAGAATCCCTTCCCTCTTCTGAGATTTTCACCATATCTACAGTGGATTCAAATAAATTCTGGCCTTTTTCGTGAAGGCCAAGGGATTTATCATAGGACATCTCACTAATAACGTTTACTTTATCAAACCGTTCATTTATTTTTCCGACTAATTCGCCCAAGACATCGTGCTGCCCATTAACCTTCTCGTGCTGTTCGATGGCAATGGTTAATTCACTATTAAATCCCTCAATAAAATCATTAAGATAATCCTCATTTTGCTGTGCCTTTTCAAAAATAACCTTCAAGCGATTTTTTAATTCTATATTTTCTTCTGTCAATTGAATATTTCTTTTCTTAGTCGTAAACAAATAAATTCCCCTCCCTGAGTCACATTATCCAATTCGACCACCTTCAATAGAACGCCTTTCAACCTTCCCCTCAATAAACCCGAATTGGGTAAGGCTCACTCGATAGAGGGTTAAGTACCATAAAGAAAACTAGTCCATTATTACTATCGGTTTAAATTCTAAATTTTTAAATACGAAAAGCGCCGAACAGGCGCTTTATTTCGAATACGAATACCACTTATAAATATCGTTTATATCCTGTTTCTCTAAATCGACAACCGTACCGCCTGTGCCGCCTGAACCAGACATAACTACTGCAGTAACCGTCCCAAGCTCTTTCCCCCTCTGAAAATAGCTTTCTTTTATATTTAAGGACTGAATTCGATTTCTTTTCATAAAAACGGTTGTTTTATTTACTGCACGATATCTTAATATTAACTGTGATTCATCCATTCCCCAGCCAGCATCTTTATACTTAACAAATGCCCAAGCAATGGATAGGAGAACGAACAACAGAGCCAAATACCCCCAAGGTCTGAAAAAGATAACCGGTACTGCTGCGACCGGTAAGCTATACAGAAGCCCTCTAAACAAATACCGTTTTAATGCCCGGCTCGGTGCAGATTCGATAACAGACTCAAATGAATAATCATTTAAATATGGAGTTAAAATGTTGGCAATGCGTTCTTTTTTGATAATTGGAAGTATCATGACTCGCGCACTTTCCTGATCAATTGCAGACCCGCCCGCGCTTTCTAAAAATACGGTGCCAAATCCGAGAGGCTGTCTAATTAAATTCTCGGATATCCGAATGGCTTGAATTCGGTGCAAAGGAATCGTAATCTGACGCTTCTCTAAAAGGCCTCTCGTTATGATAAGATCCTCCCCAACGTTCTTAACGGAAAAACCAGCATACTTGACCATAGTCCCTACTAACGCAGCCACCCATGCAATCAAAAACCCAATAAACACTAGAATGCTTATAAAAAGTATCCCGTTTGAAATCACATCCGCCAACCCTTTAAACAATCTTTCATAAGGGATCATTTCTTCAAATTGGAAAACGAAAGCAAAACACGCTGAAAAAACAACACCGACTCCTCCAGAGGTAGACGCCATAAGCAGGAGTTCGCCCGGGGTAATTTTATAAAGTATCTTCTCTTGATTGTCTTCAACAGACACCTCATCATCCATTTCGTTTTTTGCGGAAAAAAGAATGTGCTGAATTTGATTTGCCTCATCTTTTGAAATGGCGGTTAACACTGCTTCGGCTTCTCCTTTGCTTCCCGAGCCGGCCGTTTCCACCTTCACTCTTACAAGTCCAAATGGGCGATGCAAGATCCCTTCCGATAAATCAAGACTCTGAATGCGATCAAATGGGATATACCTTTTCTTTCGAACAAATACACCGTACTCGATCCTGAGCTCTCCCTCTTCTAGCCGGTACGTGAATCTCAGCCAGGATATGATTCCAGAGATTAGGATGAAAGCGATAATAACAACTGAAATAATAAGTTGAATACTCCCATCCCTGCTTCCAAATACAACAAAAACAAGAAATGGAATAATTAAATCTTTCAATTGCTTTAAAAAATTAACAATGGCCGAAATAGGATGAAGTCTTTTAGGCTCAGACATCTTCATCAGCCACCCTTGCCAGCTTAGAAATAAAAAATCTCAGCTCCTCCGCCTCATCCATATCCAAAGCCGGAATTTCATGTACAGTCGCAGCGGTGGAAATGGCCACAGTGGCTAAACGGTATTTTCGCAAAATCGGTCCTTGCCGGGTATCAACATGCTGAACTCTAATCATCGGTACGAGAGTCCTTTTTATGATGAATACTCCATGCTGAAGCTCGATTTCATTTTCCCTTACCTCATACCGCCAACGCTTCCATCTCAAAGTAGGGATGAGCATAATCACTAAATACATATCGATTGCAAATAAGATAAGGGCAATGGCAATAATCCACATTGGCCAATTAAATATGATGGTAAGAGCGATTACTCCTCCCGCTAGCAATAATGAAAAAAATGAATGAATTGCACCTGAAATCCTCCAGACTGTTAACCCTCTTTCAGATATCATTCTTTGCGGTTCTAAAACCATATGGTACCTCCTAAACTTGAGCTAAGTATCATTAAGTTCATAGTACTAAATAGGATTCAAAATCTAAACTGATCTTGCTTGAAATTAATAATTTTCTATTTTGCCGAACATTTGTTCTTTACCTTTGATTAAACACTCTTTATAATGGGAACTATGGTATTGGACAATATTTAGGGAGTGACATTTATGAAAGGTCAAGCTACACCTTATTTATCATTCAACGGAAATGCACGGGAAGCACTGGAATATTATAAAGAGGTATTCGAAGGTGAAATTTTAAATTTACAAACGTTTGGCGATGCGGATTACCCAACTCCACCAAAAGCTGACAACCGAATCATGCACGCACAATTTAAAAGAGATGATTTATTCTTTATGGCATCTGATTCCTTTTCAGATGGCGATATTCAAACTGGCAATCATATTTCGTTAGTTCTTGAGTTCGAATCAGAAGATGAAATCCAGAGGGTTTATGACCACTTAAGTAATAAAGGTACGGTTTTAATGGAGCTTCAAGATACATTTTGGGGAGCGAAATATGCAAAAGTGAAGGATCCTTATGGAATCGTGTGGGATTTAAACATGACAAAAGCTTAATCCTTAATGAATGAATAGAAAAAAGAAGAGAGCATTGCTCTCTTCTAACTTAACGGGAATTATTAGAATTGCCTCGATTGCTGCCATTATTGCTGTAGCGTTTTCCTGATGATCCTTGGCGAGATCTTACTGGTGCGCTCTGTCTTCCTCTTTGGCCTCCGTAAGATTTACTGCGGTCGTCTTGTCTGCGGTCCCTTTTTGCAGGCATTGGCTTTTCTTCCGTTAACTTAACAGGAGTTGTGTCAGGTTCCTTCGTCAACATTTTGAGTACGGCCTGTACAATAATCGTTGCATCCTGCTGCTCTAGTAATTCTTCCGCTGCCTGCTTATAGTATTGAAGGTTATTCGAATCCACTGATTGCAGAATACGCTCTACAACTGCTTTTTGCTGTCCTTCAAGAGCCTCATCTAATGTTGGCGGCTTCATTTTTTCCATTTTTCTTTTTGTTGTTCTTTCAACGACCTGTAAGTAAGACTTTTCTCTTGGCGTAATAAAGGTCATTGCCACTCCTGACTTCCCAGCACGTCCTGTACGTCCAATTCGGTGTACATAGCTTTCAGGGTCCTGCGGAATATCAAAGTTATAAACATGCGTGACACCGGAGATATCTAATCCGCGGGCTGCCACATCAGTCGCAACAAGAACATCAATTGAGCCCTCTTTAAATTTCCTTAGAACAGAGATGCGTTTCGCCTGGCTTAAGTCCCCGTGAATACCTTCAGCGTTATAGCCTCTTAGGTTTAAAGCTTCGGCAAGCTCATCGACACGGCGTTTTGTACGTCCGAACACGATCGCAAGCTCAGGAGATTGAATATCAAGCAGTCTTGTCAAAATATCAAATTTGCTTCTTTCTTGTACTTCCAGATAATATTGTTCAATTAAAGGAACGGTTACCTCTTTTGTTTTCACGCGAACGATCTGCGGATCCTTCATAAACCGTTCAGCCATTCTTTGAATTGGAGGCGGCATCGTAGCTGAGAACAACAACGTTTGGCGCTCCACAGGAATTTGAGCAAGAATCGCTTCAATGTCCTCAATAAAGCCCATATTTAGCATTTCATCTGCTTCATCTAGAATAGCTGTTTGAACATTTTCAAGACGCAATGTTTTACGGTTAATATGATCCAATATTCGTCCAGGCGTTCCTACAATGATATGAGGGCGGTTTTTTAAAGCGCGGATTTGACGATTAATATCCTGACCGCCATAAATGGCTAGTACCCTCGTTCTTTTTCCATAGCCGATTTTGTATAATTCTTCAGATACCTGAATCGCTAGCTCACGAGTAGGGGCAATAATGATTCCTTGGATAACATCTTTTTCATAATCTATTTTATCAATCATTGGTATTCCAAACGCAGCTGTTTTTCCAGTACCCGTTTGTGCTTGTCCGATTAAATCTTTATTTTCTAAGCTTAAAGGGATCGTTTGCGCTTGAATGGGTGTGGCTTCTTCAAATCCCATTCGCTTCAGGGATTTCATCGTTGCAGGGCTAATTCCCAGATCTTGAAACTTTGTCACTGTTTTCTCTCCTTCTAAAAAAAACTAATCTAAGTTCTGTATATATTCACATCCAATTAATCCTACTTGAAAGTGAAAAAAGACATTCCCCAATAGGAGTATGTCCAGGTTTCATCAGAAGTTCCTTTTGGCACTTTGTAAATAATTTTATCATTTTATAAAGGTGTTTGCAATGAATGCAAAAAAGAGAACCCTTATTAAGCAGGTTCCCTCTTCAATAGAAACTGATAAATTTCGGAAAAAAGATTCTCTCTTTCGTCACAATGGCAAATGAGATGTTTTGACTCTTTAAGATAGATAAGCTTTTTCACCGAAGTCCCAATCCTGTGGTATAAATATTGTGCACTCTTTGGCGGAACAACCCCATCACATTCTCCTTGGGCGATAAGGGTTGGAATTTCAATTTTTCCTAAAATCGGTCTGATTGCTGCCACAAGTCTTCGAAATTGGAGTGTAGCCGTAATAGGTGTAGCTAATATTTTTCTTTTATATCTCATAAACATTTCATTTTCTGTTAATCTGCCCCGAAAAGCGTCTTTTGCCATTTCACCAATATCTAAGAGCAGCTGCTTAGGATTTACATAATAGGCCGCTGCACTAAGTAACACGAGCTTTGTCACCGGATAGTGAACAGCTAAGTAACTCGCAATCAGACCGCCCATTGAAAATCCAATAACATACACAGTTTCACACTTTTCAATAAGCTGCCGCAATTCCTGTTCAGCATGTTCGATCCAATTTTTATATTCAATCCCTTTTAAGCTTAACGTATCTCCATGACCTGGAAGTGTCGGAACTGCAATTTCCCAATTCGTCCGTTTCTTTAAGTAGGATACAAGCGGCTCTACTTCAAAAGGTGCTCCCGTAAAGCCATGAATACATAAACATCCAATCACAAAAATCACCACCAGCCTAAATGTAGATTAATCATATTTTACACCTTTTTCTCGGAGCCATGCTGATTTTTGCTTTGGCAAATATTAATGTAAAAACAACAAATAAAAAAGGAAAATCCCATTTCAACTGAAACGGAATTTCCCTTTTATAGTAATGCTGCACATCGGTCAGGAATTAAAGTTTTCTCCCACTATTGAAGTGCCGCAACAATATCTTCAAGCTGCATGCCTCTTGACGCCTTTACTAATACAATCGTTTCCTTATCAACGAGCTGTTCAAGTTTTTCAATGAGAGGCTGTTTTTCAGCAAATGCGAAAATCCGTTCAGCAGGCAATTGCGTTTTGGCACCTTCTGCTATCCATTCTGCTAGCTTCCCATACGTAAAGACATAGCCGATTTTTTCAGGGTCAATGGATTCACCCATTTTTAAATGAAACTCCTTTTCTTGTGGCCCTAATTCGAGCATATCGCCAAGAACAAGAATTTTATTTTTGTACCCTGGCAGATGGGTAAGGAGTTCGATCGCTGCATGCATGGAGGTTGGGCTCGCATTATATGCATCATTGATTATTTTTTCGCCTTTTTTGCCTTGTAGAAGCTCGGTTCTCATATTTGTTAGCTTGAGGCCCGCAAATCCTTCATTCATTTTTTCAAAAGGAATACCGAAGTGACTGGCAACTGTCATCGCCGCTAGAGCATTTAGGACATTATGTGATCCAAGGACTGGGAGCTTAAAGTCTATATCCGAAACATTTGTTTTAAAAGTGCTTCCAGTATCATTTTGTTCTATATTTACTGGATATATATCATTCCTGCCGCTTCTTCCAAAAGTGCTAATTGTATAATTACCCTTATTGTCAGATAGCTTTTCATCTAACAAAGGTTCATCCCCATAATAAGTAATGATTCCATTTTCCAGCAGTCCATTAATAATTTCCAGCTTCGCTTCTGCTATTCCCTCTCTTGATCCAAGATCGAGTAAGTGAGACTCACCAATATTCGTAATAATCGCAGCCTCAGGCTCAGCTAAACGAGTTAGAAAATCGATTTCCCCTCTGCTGCTCATCCCCATCTCAAGAACGGCAATCTCTGTATCATGATCTAAAGCAAGGATCGTTAATGGCAGACCAATTTCATTATTAAAATTGCCTTCTGTTTTTTGGACTTTATATTGGATTGACAGCAGATTAGCCGTCATGTCTTTTGTTGTTGTTTTCCCATTGCTGCCCGTTACCCCAACAATGCGGACGCCGAGCATATGCCGGTAATTTCTTGCAAGCTCTTGTAAAGCCAATAGTGTATTTTCTACTAGTAAAACCGGCAAATGTAATGGCGGATTCGGTACATCCTTTTGCCACAAGGCTGCGGCTGCACCCTTTTTAATAGCATCCTCGACAAATCGATGACCATCTTGATTCTCACCTTTAAAAGGGACAAATAAATTGCCAGGCTGTATTTTCCTCGTATCAATACTTACACCGCTAATGATGGTATTCTGAAAACTAGAGATTTCATTTTCTAACTTGATCATCTCGGAAATTTCTTTAACAGTTTTTGTTATCATCGGTTACCTCCAAATAGACTGCGAAAATCCATTCAAACACATAAGAAACACGGCAAATCGCCGTGCCCCTATACGCTCTCGCCTATTTATTCCATCGTATATTTAATATGCTGTTTTTCCTCATGTCTTTCAATAGCCAAATTTACAAGACGCTCGATAAGCTGAGGATAGGCAACGCCTGTATGTTTCCAAAGAAGCGGGAACATGCTAAATGGTGTAAATCCAGGCATTGTATTGACCTCGTTAATATACCATTTCCCTTCCCTTGTCAAAAAGAAGTCCGCCCTTACAAGCCCGGAGCAATCTAATGCTTTAAATGCCCTGATTGCCATTTCCTTTAGCGCGTTGTACTCAGCATCTGTAATTTCTGCAGGAATAATAAGAGCTGTATTTCCATCTTCGTATTTAGCCTTATAATCATAGAATTCTTTCTTCGGCACAATTTCACCAGCAACCGAGCATTCAGGATCATCATTTCCAAGGATGCCTGCTTCAATTTCTCTTGCTGTCACGCCCTCTTCGATAATGATCTTACGGTCAAACTGGAAAGCTTCAGCAAATGCTTTTTCAAGTTCCGACCTGTTCGTACACTTACTGATACCGACACTTGAGCCTAGGTTGGCCGGCTTAACAAAGCATGGATAGCCTATTTTCTGTTCAACCTTTTGATAAGCATCCTCATGTGATTTTTCCCATTCTCTTCGAATAAACCAGACATATTTAACTTGAGGAAGCCCCGCTTGGGCAAAAATATTTTTCATGATTACCTTATCCATTCCTGCCGAAGAGGAGAGGACACCATTTCCTACATAAGGAAGATTGAGAAGCTCAAGCAGCCCTTGAACTGTCCCATCCTCTCCATTTGGTCCATGCAATAGAGGGAATATAACATCCAATGAACTCTTTTCATCTTCTGCAGCCTTAAACAATGCAGGAGCTAGAGCAGTTGGAGGCAGTGCATCCAAGTTGGAAAACGCCAGCTCCTTCACATTTGTAACAGGTCCTGTTAACTGTGGTCCTTTATTCCACCCGCCATCTTTTGATATATATATAGGATAAACTTCAAACTTCTCTTGATCCAAAGCCTTTAAGACAGCCATAGCTGTTTGCATAGAAACTTCATGTTCAGCAGATTTTCCGCCGTATAATAGTCCAACTTTCGTTTTCATAAATAATGTGAACCTCCATTCTCAATCACTTTCCTATTTTACCACTTAGTGAATTAAGAAAGGGAGTGATTAAGTTGTGATTTATTGAGGAATATTTTCCAAACATTCGCCCATTACTTTATATGTATGTAAAAACATCATGTGTGGAAACTAAATTTTGTTTTTACAAGCTTAACACAGTTAATTTTATCTTAAAAAAGAATGACAAAAAACTATTTTATTATTTCAATTTAATTAAAAATAGTTTATTTAATAATGGAATTTCTGTATTTTTTATAAGATAGTAATTCCTTCTTATCAAAAAAACAGACCCCTTTTACTGGATCTGTACCATGATTCTTTCTCTTTGCTTAAAGGTTGCTACATTTTGGGCGCCACCTGTGGAATTGGCTGACAAACCAGTGCAATTGGCTGACAAACAATCAAATTTGGCTGATAATTTTGTATTTTCTTTAGAATAATTGAACATTGGCAAATAATGTGCAATACCATAAAACGGGAAAAGTGCCGGCACTTCATTAACCGTCTAAACTCGTTGTCCAGCAAGGCTTTTCTCGATCTAATTAAACGTTTGATTAGTTTTAATTAAACGTTTGTTTAGTTTTAATTAAACGTTTGTTTAGTTTTAATCAAACGTTTAATTAAATGGCCTCCGCATCAGGTATGCCAAGCGTTTTAAGGGTACATATCAATTAAACATTACCAATTCTCAAGCCTTTTTTACTCCATCGGCGAACAAATCTCAATATAGTGCCCATCAGGATCCGCCACATATGCAACCTTCTGCCCCCAAGGCTTCTCGACCAGTTCCATTAAAATTGGAACCCCTTCCTCTCGAAGATTTTCAATAACCTCCTCTACATCCTCCGTTACAAAGCCAAGTTCAAAGGTTTGTTCCTGTCTAATGCCGTTTGGGATTGGAAGACTTGTAACTTCACGTCCTCCTTCTCTTGTGTTAAAAGAAAGAACCGTTGATCCTGTATTAAATTCGATGTAGGTTCCAAATTCATTCCTTAGCTCTAAACCTAAAAGGTTTTCATAAAAATGTCTTGTCTTCTCAAGGTTTTCAACATATAAAATGACATACCCTAACTTTAGATTCATGAATTCACCTCTAATTTTATTTTCTTTATTAACTTTTCTTTTCGGATCGAGCCTATGAACACTTCATGGTGAGCGTTTTCTCATGCTGTTATTCAAAACAAGCTTCATGAACACTCCATAGTGAGCGATTTCTTCTGGTAACATACAAAACGAACGTCATGAACATTTCATAGTGAGTGTTTTCTTCTGGAGACATACAAAACGAGCTTCATGAACACTTCATAGTGAGCGTTTTCTTCTGGTGACATACAAAACGAGCTTCATGAACCCTTCATAGTAAGTGTTTTCTCCTAGGAACATTCTAAACATGCTTCATGAACACTTCATAGTGAGCGTTTTCTTCTGGTAACATACAAAACGAGCTTCATGAACGCTTAATAGTAAGTGTTTTCTCCTAGGAACATTCTAAACATGCTTCATGAACACTTCATAGTGAGTGTTTTCTCCTAGGAACATTCTAAACATGCTTCATGAACACTTCATAGTGAGTGTTTTCTTCTGGAGGCATACATAACGAACGTCATGAACCCTACATAGTAAGGGTTTCTCCTAGAAACATTCAAAACGAGTTTCATGAACCTAGAATGATGAAATAATTCGCCCTTTTTTTGCTAATAAAAAACCAGACCCGCTAAAAAAGCAAGTCTAGCCACAATGCGCTATACAGCCTTCCAAGATTAATTCCATTTTTCCATCCCGCATTTTAATCTTAGTAAGACTCGTTCCATGGATGAAAGGGGGGTTCCAGATTTCTTCAATTGGTGCATTTCTGCATAAAAGATAAAGTGCTTTGATCACGACTCCATGTGTAACAATGAGGACATTTCCAGAGGGAGTGGCTTTCTCTAGTTCTAATAAAAACTCAAGTAGCCGCTCTTTCACATCAGAAAAGCTCTCTCCACCGACACTTTCATACAAAGCCGGCAAATTCCAATAGGCATGAAACAAATCTGGATACTCCTTCTCAATATCCGCTTCCACTTTCCCCTGCCAATCTCCTAAATGGATCTCCATCAATCTTTCATCGGTTTCCACAGCTGCTGCTCTTTCCACAACAACTTGCTTAGCCGTTTCTAATGTCCGATTGCTTGGAGAAGAAATAATCCGCACGAATTTTGTATCCTTTAGTCTTTCTCCCAATGATCGCGCGTCTTTCTTGCCCTTTTCTGTCAAATCAGAATCTAGCCGACCCTGCATTCTTTTTTGCGTATTCCATTCCGTTTCCCCGTGTCTAATCACAAATAAATTTAACATTTGATCACTTCTACTTTATGAAAATATGGACCAGCCGCCGCCATGACTTCTTCCTTTTTCTCTCGGCCAAAAACAGCCAGGAAGCACGTAGATGGTCCCGAAGACTTTTTCACATCTACATCGGCAACTATCTCAGTCTCCCCGAATGTACGATTCACAAACAATTGGTTCATCTCATAGAGAACTCCCTTCGAGCCAACGGGTAAAAGAAAAACGTCCTCTAATAAACAAAATTGCTTAAATAAAGATATAGGAGCGACTTCCGCTTCTGACTCGACAACCTCATTTCCAACCAATGGCTTCCCAATGACCGCAACCACCGTCTCATCTGAAAACTTCAAACTATGACCAACAGCATCGGTTTTCACCTTTCCAAGAACAGTTAACCCCGTCGCCGACTGTACGAGCGAAAAATTACTTTCCGTACTCCCATTAATCTGAAACCCCTCTAAACCGAGTTCTTCAATCCCTCGATTAATTCCGTCCATTAATGCGTTCCAAGCATGTTCGCCAGAAAAATTCTGCACCGTAACAGCAAAGGGCTTACCCCTTGCTGCCATACACTCCATAACCGCTACTCGGAAGCTATAATAAGCAACCGTTTCATAAGGAACTTGGACTTCATCCATCTCCTTTAATCCAATTCCTCCGCTATTATCACTAGCAATAACAAGGGATTCTACCCCATTAAAAGGGATGATCAGCACATCCCTCATTGATTTGTTCTCACTCTAGAAAGGATAGGCTCAACCAATCGGGCTAGTCTCGGAATGAGAATGAAGGCAAGGATAGTATTTAAGGCGGAGCCAATTAAAAGAGACGGCACAATAGTCAAATAAAATGCTTCACTAATCAAAAACGTAAACGGAAGCGGTGCAGCAAATGAATTTCCAAGAATAAAGAATACACCGGCTTGCCACTTCATCCCTTTACGGTACAGAACGGCGAAAACATAGGCTAAGATAGCCATCTCAACGGCGACAATCCCATGAAGCGGTCCCATCGGCATCCCGCCTAGTAAAGCAGACAGCAGATGGCCCATAGCCCCAACGACAGCACCCGAAGGACCGCCTAATATGGCCGCGGCAAGCAGCGCAGGAAAAGCATCTAATCCCACACTGCCGATAATCGCAGGAACTTTAATGGCAGCACCAATGGCCGTCAAGGCCACTAATAATGCAATTAAAGCCATTTTCATGCTTTTCATTTACTTATCCTCCTTGCGTTTCCCTTCACGAAAAACCTTCGCACTGCGGATATATTCAACATCCTTTTCATTCAAGCGGAAGTTGATGACCCTCGCCAGCGCAAAGAAATAATCTGATAATCTATTCAAATACTGCTGGGCTGCCTCTGGAATTTCAGGGTCTGCCTTTTTTAAAGAAACGACTAATCTCTCCGCTCTCCTCGTTACCGTCCGGGCAATATGGATCGATGCTGCGGCAGGTGTTCCCCCTGGTAAAATAAATCTCTCTAACTTAGGTGCCTCTTCAGTTAATTCGTCTATTTTTTTCTCCAAGTAATCAACCGATTCCTTTTGCAGCTTCAGTTCACGATTTTTCATCACATTTGCTAAATCGCCGCCACAGTCAAATAATTCATGCTGGATTTTTTCCAAGTCATCTAAAATATCTTTAAATTTGACTTGGTCAAGCTGTGCCATTGCCTGACCAACAAAACAGTTCACTTCATCAACCGTTCCATATGCTTCAACCCGAATATCATCTTTATCCACTCTTCCGCCGATAATGCTTGTTTTCCCTTTATCACCTGTACGCGTATAAATTCTCATTTTCACTGCCCCTTTATTAATGATATTGTAATCTTCTTAATTTACATCTAGCATTCATAGCGATTTTCTTACTTTAACCGTTGGCAAATACCATACCAGATTAAATCAACACGATCTGCCGCCCGAACGGCATCCTGATAAGCCCATCCGGTCAAATCACGCCACTTACGTTCTTCTGCAAGCATCGGAACAATTCCTTTATTCATATCTGTTCCTATTAATATTATTTTTCTTTGCGGATCTTCATTCTCCCAATTCATCCACTCAGAAAGCTGAAGCTGCCATTGCTCCCTAGCCTGACTGATTTCATTTTGAGCTGATAAATCCTTTAGCAAAAGTTCAATTCCTTCAAGAATGACAATTTGATGATCATCAAATCTCAATGGAGCGAGTTCATGTTTATTACAGGAAAGCCATAAATGAGGAGCATCCTCTAATTGATAATATTCTGTTACCCACTTAGATTTGCCATTAGAGGCGCCTCCCGTAACAAAGTGCATCGTTCACCCCTCCTCAGATCTTCCCGATTCCAGATAAGCTCATAGCCTTTGCCATGTGGGACTTCCCATTCCCAAAAGCCCTTTTCCATCGGTGCCCATTTCGATAATATTGCCCTGATGACCCCTCCATGTGTAACAATCGCTGTTTTGTTCAAAGAAAGGTTTATCATGATATCGATCACCTTATTCCAGCCAAAATCCACACGTTCGGAAAACTCATCAAACGATTCACCTTCTGGCGGCTTTTTGGAAAAGGAATCAGACAGCCAAAGCTGATATTCCGAATCATCCTCAAGTTCTTCATATGTTTTGCCTTCCCACCCACCAAAGTTCATCTCCCGAAGTTCTTCCATTGTATGAGCTTTGTCATTTGGAAACATCCTATTTGCCGTCTCTAAGCATCTTCCTAAATCACTAGAAAAGTGATAATCATATTCTTCCGAAGCTCTTTCTACTTTTTGACAAAGAGGGGAATCCGTCCAGCCAAGATAAGCTTGCCGCTTATTTGCCTCTGTCAACCCATGGCGAAATAATGCAATAACCACAGTGTCATCCATAGCAGCACCTCCGTCCCCTCTACACTTGCTCCGAGAACATCCCCTGTCATCCCGCCAAACCAAGTGACAATTTTTTTGCGTAATAAAAGAAAGATAAATCCTGAGACTAAAATAAAGAAGAGCATCCCCCAAATGGCTTCATTAAGAAAAAATACTGTAATGATAAGCAAAATGACGATATAAATCGGATAGATGAACAACGTCTTTTCATTAGCCGCATTTTTAAAGAGGGGCCCCAAGCCTTCTTTTTTAGCCGCATTCACTTTTAATAGCAGCACGCCCATCACCATTTTGCTGAAAAACGGCATCAATGCGATCAGCACATATGAAACCGGATGGATCATTTGGATAACCTCATAGATAAAAAGAAAACGGGCGCTTAATAATACGATGACAGATAACACACCAAAGGCACCTGTCCGCGGGTCACTCATAATTTCAAGCCTTTTCACTCGGTCCTGATAAGAAAAGAACGCATCACTTGCATCCATCCACCCATCAAGATGAATTCCGCCAGTCAGCATAATCCCAGCAAGCCACACAGCAAATGCAGCAGTTAATATAGAAAATGGGGTCCAGTGGAGAAAGCCATAAAGAATCAATGCATATATAACCCCTTGTAAAAGGCCAAGCAGCGGAAAAGTCTTAATCGATTTTTCAAGATGAGCTTTATCCATTGGCAGTTCGAAAGGGATCGGAATCGAAGTAAAAAACTGCAGGTTGATAAGTAATCCTTTAATCCACTTCATCAGCCATACCCCAGCTAAAAATAATCTCCTCTAGCCTCTCCCAATCTAGATGCTTCAATAATCGGGAAGCTAGTTCATCATATTTTTCATCATCTAATTCATTGGGACGGGATGCTTCGATAACAAACGGTTTCGCGGAAGGCATCGATAGAGAATCCTCCTCGGCAATCATATGATTCTCTACATAAGGAAGAACGCCTATAACAGGAACGCCCGTCCTTTCCTCCAGCCATTTCACTCCATCTTCGAATAACGTAGGGTCACCGCGAAACTTATTGATAATAAGCCCCTTCACCCTGGCTCTTTCCGCACCAGTAAGCAGCTCTAATGTGCCGACAAGGCTGGCAAAGACACCGCCTCTTTCAATATCTGCTACTAACACAACCGGAACATCAGCTATTTCTGCAACCTTCATATTGACGAGCTCTTTATCCTTTAAATTGATTTCAACCGGACTGCCTGCCCCTTCCATCACAAGGAGGTCAAAATCTTTCGATAATTCCTCAAGCGCTGTTTCAATCGTTTGCAGTCCCTTTTCGTAAAACAAATCCCGATAGCTTTTTCCCGAGACAGTCTCCAAAGTCTTCCCTAGTAAAACAATTTCCGAAATTTGATTAGGCCTTGGCTTCAATAATATCGGATTCATCCATTCAGTAGCGTCCGTTTTGGCGGCTTCAGCCTGCAGTCCCTGAGATCGGCCTATTTCTTTGCCATCCTTAGTAATATAAGAAAAATTGCACATGTTCTGTGATTTAAATGGTGCTACATTATAGCCTTTATTGACAAACGCCCGGCAAAGGGCAGTAACAATTAAGCTTTTCCCCACGTCTGAAGCTGTCCCTTGTATCATAATCCCTTGCATGCTCATTCTTTTCCTTTCATCAGGATGGGAATGCCTGATTCCACGAGAAAAGCTTGTCTAGCATTGGCAACGATTTGCTGATGGAGCTGACCAAGCATTCTCCCATAAATGAAGACTAATTCATTGCTTTCCAGCGGTTCATTTAACACTTCATTACTTACAACAATGAGCCGATGGCAACCTCGCGAAATCTGTTCAATTCCCTCTAGAATCCCTTGCATGACCTTTTGTTGGTATTCACGTTTCACCCATTGCTCATCCACACTAAAGAGCTCATTATTTAATAGAGTCGTTAAACAGTCTAGCAATATAATATCTGTATTGGTAAAGACACCCGAGAGCTCTTGCAGCTTAGTGGACTTTTCCCACGTCTGCCAGCTTAAGCCGCTATTTAGACGGTCCTTTTGATGCCGCCGGATTCTCTCCTTCATCTCTGAATCACTCGCCTGTCCTGCAGCGATGTAATGAAGCTGTCCGCCCGTTTTTTCCGCTTCACCTGCTGCAAGCTGTTCAGCGAAGCTGCTTTTACCGCTCCGAACGCCGCCGCTAATAAAGATTATGGTCGATTCCGCCATTCCTCTATCGCCCCCATCAGTTTGTCATTCTCCTTTGGGCCCTTTATGGCAAAACGCAGCCAGGCACCTTCTAGTCCTGGAAAATTCATCGTGTGCCTTGGAATGATTCCTATCGAGAGTAAAAATTGAAAAAGTGGAAGCTGATCATCAACGAATGGATCCTTTAATAAATAAAAGTTAACTTGTGATGGGGATACCATTAACTCTTTCTGACTATAAAAATTAAATAGTCTTTCTCTTTCCCTATCAATTAACTCCCTAGTTTCCCTTACATAAGATTCACTTTCAAGGCACCATTCCCCTGCCTGTAAGGCAAGTGCATTCATGCTCCAATGCGGCTGAAAGCTTGCCAAATGATCAATAATTGCTTGATTTGCCATCACATATCCTAATCGCAAACCTGGGATCGCAAACATTTTCGTCATCGACCGAATAATAAGCAAGTTCGAAAATGCATTTATGTAAGGAACGATTGACTCATATTCGGATAGGAAATCATAGAATGCTTCATCCAAAATGAAAAGGCAATTATGTTTTTGACATTCGTTCATTAGTTCAATCAATTTAGATTTAGAATAATAAACACCTGTTGGATTGCATGGATTACACAGAAATAATGCGTCTATATGGGGCAGTTTTTCTGCTAAAGCTTCTACATTCAATTCCCATTTGTCAGGGCTCAACTGATGGTAATCGATCGTACAGTCATTAATCCGGCACGCTTCTTCATATTCTGAAAAAGCTGGCTGAATGATCAGAATCCTTTTTCCGGCGAGCATTCTGCCGATAAGTGAAATCAGCTCCGCTCCCCCGTTGCCAATTAATAGTTGACCCTCAGACAGTTTTTCTTTTTCGGCAATCTTCATTTTAAACCTATATCCTTTTGGATCAGGATAATCAGCTATCAAAGAATAAAGCTCTCCCCACCTTTTTTTCAAAATCAGAGGCGGGCCCATCGGATTTATATTAGCGCTAAAGTCAACCATCTGGTCAGGCAGCGGCATATTTAATGCAGCGAATAAATACTGAGGATTAGAACCATGTGCGGGCCAATTCAATGATGATTCCTCCTATCCATAACATGATTAAAAATATTGGAATCGTTCGTGAAACAATGTGGTTCGTCTGAAGGATATGCTTTTTTTCCAAACGATAAAGGGGGTCCCCCATTGTTGCCCGATTCGAAACAATTCCTTTGTAATAATTGATGCCGCCGAGCTGAATGCCCAGTAGCCCTGCAACAGACGCCTCTCCCCAGCCAGAATTTGGGCTTGGGTGCTTTTTTGCATCACGTAAAATCATTTCCCGCACCTTTTTCTTACTAGTGTGCACAGAACGGTTTCCAAATAGCATACAGACAGAGGTCAGCCTGCTCGGAATCCAGTTAACGACATCATCTATACGGGCAGAAGCCCAGCCAAAGTCTTCATACTTCTCGTTGCGGTAGCCAACCATCGAATCACACGTATTAATCGCCCGATACATAAGTGCAAGAGGCGCTCCTCCAATTAACGCCCAGAAAAGCGGAGCCGTAATTCCGTCACTCGTATTTTCAGCAACGGTTTCTACTGTTCCTCTTACAATTTCGGGCTCGTCCAGCCTATCAGTATCCCGGCCGACAATATAAGAAAGCTTATGTCTAGCCTCAGCGAGATCACCCCTTTTCAAAGGATCGTAAACAGTCAGAGCAGCCTCTTTTAGACTTTTTTGGGCAATGGCCGTTGAAATCAAAATCGCTTCTACAAAAATACCGGCAATCGGATGGATCCTATAAAAGAAAGAGACAAGCAGAAGAGAAATGACCCCAACTGTCAGTAAAACTGTAAACAACATCGCCGTCCCTTTTAATCTTCTCAAGCTTCCTTTATTCCAGCTTTTGTCTAATTTATAAATAAATGAACCCATCCATTTAACAGGATGCGGCCAATTTGGCGGGTCACCTACTACTAGATCGATTAGTACGGCAATCGTTAGGGCAATTAGGTGATGCAAAATCATTTCTTCACCCTTTTTCTGCTCTTATGAATCGCTTCTCTAGTACATTCGTAGACGCCTTTACCGATCATTTTACCAAGTGGCGTGATCGTACCGGCATATTCTAGCTGTTGCCCTCTTTGCGTAGATGCTATTAATATACTGTCTGTTGATGTCCCTGTGGCGATTGTGCCTGTAATGGGGTCCTTTACCTCCAGGTCATGCAGCGCTTTTACCTTTGCTTCCGTTGCAGTCATGATGCTCTGGATAATGGCCTCCTCGGTCATGTCTCCGCTTACAAAAACCCATGTATTAATCGTACCAGGCTGTAATTGAAAAACATGTTCATCGGCTTTGGCGGCATCTACGGCATTTCCTACACCAGCTGTTACAATAATAAACGCTGAAAAACTTTCGTCTTGATAAAGCTGATAGCTCACATCCTGCAGCATGACGGCTGTCATCATGCCCACAGTTTCCCCTGGCTCGAACCCATGAGCCTTTAGATAATCAACCATCTCTTTCCGATGATCACTGCAGTTATAATTTTTATCGACATGGCGATTCACAAATAGTTGATGCCAGCCTGTTCCGGAGCCAACAACTCCGGATGACATCGTTCGAAGGGGGATCGGCGACCGGAAAACAACATGCTGATCAGAAAGCTCTAGAAAACTTTCATCCAGGCAAACCCATTCTTGATCCATTGCTAAGTCTTCAGGAAGTAGCACCATTTGAGGTGCTGGAACCTTTGGATGTGGCTGCTTTTCAATTTTCGTCTTGTAGACCCCTCGGATCCGGTCTTCCCGTAACACTTCGTTTGGTGTGTCGTTTATATTAATTTCACCCTTCTCCAGTAGCAAAAGCCGGTCACAATATAACCCCGCAAGATTCAAATCATGAAAAATAGAAACAACGGTTAGACCCCGATTTTTTGTCCAGCTTTTTAACAAATCAAGCAAGTCCTTTTGAAAGGAAAGATCAAGATGATTCGTTGGTTCATCCAGCAGCAAAATTTCAGGCTCCTGTGCCAGTGCCTGCGCCAAGAAAACCCTCTGTCTCTCTCCGCCTGATAGCTCATGAATATAATGGCTTTCGAAATGCTCTACGCCTGTCTGCTCCATCGCCTGCCTAACCATCTGTTCGTCCTCTTGTGACCATGAGTGAAACCAGCCCTTTTGATGGGCATACCTGCCTAATGCAACCGTTTCCTTTACGGTATAAGAAAAGCTTTGATTGGAATGCTGCGAAAGAACGGCTATGATTTTCGCCAATTCTTTAGTGGAGTAATCACTTATCGATTTTCCTTTTAATAAGACCTCCCCGCTGCTAAAAGGCAAAATGCCGCTCAGCATTTTGAGCAAAGTCGTTTTTCCGCTTCCATTCGGACCTAATATCCCGAATAGCTCTCCCTTTTCCAGTTCAAAGGATACATTCTTGATGACAGACTCTCCTGTATATCCTCCCGTTATTTGTTGGACGCTAAGCATGGTTTATCCTCTTCTTTCCGTTCTTCGTTTCATCAAAATAATTGCAAATACAGGTGCTCCTATAAGCGCTGTAATGACGCCAATGGGAAGTTCAGTTGGAGAGATAATCGTTCTTGCTACAAGATCGGCAAGAATAAGGAAGCCGCCGCCTGTTAAAATGGATAAAGGCAATAAATGCTTATGATCCGGGCCCCACAGCAGCCTAGTCAAATGTGGAATAACGAGCCCTACAAAACCGATTGTACCTGAAACCGCCACAGCCGCTCCTGTTAGCATCGAGCCTGCAATAAGAATCATCAGCTTTCTTCTCTGCACATTCACGCCGATATGCTGGGCTCTTTCCTCCCCAAAGGACATGGCATTCAGTTCATTGCTATTTATGATCAGTATAACTGACCCAATAATAAAAAATGGAATGATAATATTGATATATGCCCAGCCTCGCATGGATACACTTCCAAGCAGCCAGCCAATAATTTGCCTTAATTCCTCGCCTGTTAAAGCAATCATCAGTGAGATAAAGGCTCCCAAAAAGGAACTGAAAATAATACCTGTTAAAATAATCGTCTCTACCTTCATCGATCGTTCCACTTGGCGGGCAAATAGCAGAACGAGAAAAATGGTAGCAAAAGAAAAAAGGATGCTTAACAATGGAAGCGTAAATAAGCCTACAAACGGAATGGAAAGTCCGAAGAATAGTGTAATAACAGCTCCCACTGAGGCACCTGAAGAAACGCCAAGCGTATACGGGTCTGCGAGGGGATTTCTCAATAAACCTTGGAAGGCGGCTCCCGCAATTGCGAGAGATGCGCCTACCAAGCCAGCCAGAATAACCCTAGGAAGACGGATATTCATGACGATATTTGAAAACATAGAATCAACTTGTTCATTTGGTGTGAAGCGGAAAATTTCTGCACCAATAATCTTAATAATATCCATCACAGGAACAGAAACTGTCCCAATGGAAATGCCCAGCAGCATAGCGATAACTAGAAATCCGGCTGCTATGATATAGGCAAAGATTTTATTATTTAAATGTTTCCGGGTAAATAGCTTTTGCAAGTAGCTCTACTCCTTCAACAAGCCTTGGGCCTGAACGCGTAACGGTATCGGAATCTACGTCTACCACCTGATTGTTTTTAACGGCATTAATTTCCTGCCAGCCATCACGGCCCAGCACATTTCCAACAGGGTCCTCTGTATAATATCCGTGAGTTGTAATGATTACATCCGGATTTCTTTCAATGACCGCCTCTGGATCCATTTTTGGCCAGCCTTCTTCGGTTACAACATTATCTGCATGAATCATTTTTAGCATTTCATCCATAAACGTGTTCGCTCCAACAGCATAAATTTCCGGAGCTGGAGAAACTTCAACAAACACTTTTTTGCGGTCTTCGTCCTTAATGGCTTCAGCTTTTTCTTTAATTTCTTCTAGCTTTGCCTTCATGCTTTCAACAAGAGTCTCTGCTTCTTCCTTCTTCCCAGCAGCAGTCCCAATCATGTTAATAGACTTAAAGACATCATCGAAATTCGCTGCATTATTAACAATTAGAACAGTAATCCCTGCATCTCTTAGCTGCTGTAGACCTGCTTCTACATTATGTGCGCTAGATTCATGGGCCAATACGAGGTTCGGGCTTAGAGAAATAACTTTCTCGATATTAAATTCCATCCCGCCAATTTTTTCTTTTTCGGCAGCTTCAGCCGGATAATTATCAAAATCAGACACGCCTACAACTTCCTTATCAAGACCTAATCCAAATGCAATTTCCGTATTACTTGGAAGCAGTGAAACGATTTTCTCTGGCTTCGATTCTATGACAACCTCATTATCGAGGGCATCCTTAATAGTGACTGGAAATTCAGCCTTCTCTTCTTGTGCTGGCTGCGTTTCTTTCTCAGCCGCATTTTCCTTTGGTTCTTCTGCACTTCCCCCGCATCCTGCCAAAATGCCAACAGCCAACAGCAATGCGAATAATAATGAATAAAGCTTTTTCATTCTAAATTCCTCCAATTTTGAAATAGGGATGCACCTAACCTAAAATCCCAGATCCCCAATCTTTTGAAATTAAAAAAACATCCCCACTTGTAATATGGAGATGTTTGCATAGGCATACGTGAAAATAAAGGCTTGTACCTGTCAAACACCTCCTATCCTCGTAGGCTTGTGGTGCATAAGAATTAGGCAGGTCTCCTGGCTCATGGTCGTAGCAAATCTGCGCCTTCCCATACATGGCTTGTACAGTGGCTAAATGCAGTAAGCTCCCATTTACAGTGGCGGGACCGCGTTGGAATAACACCAACTTCCCTTTTAAGTCTTCCTTTTAAGAAGACACCCATTCTTTAAATATGTATGAAATTTTCCGCACTTCCGATTATACACTATCTTTTTAGAAAATGGGGCAAAGATATTTTTTCATTCTATTATTGGCCGTACATTTTCCATTCCCTCAGCTTTTTATCAAAGACAAGCTTTGCCGCACATGGGGTTTTCACAATATATTTGTATTCCTCATACATTTCATCCATATCGGCAAAATCGCCTATCGGCCAAACTGGTATTTCAATTTTTGTCCGATTTTGTTCAATATCTTTAATAGACAGAATAACCCCGTCTCTCATAAGCGGCTTCAATGTACGCAGAATATCATTTGGGATCGGCGGATAGGTTTTCTTTTTCTTTAAGCCAAGCAATGATTTCTCTACCTTTGTATGGCCCATCTTTTCTGGGATGACTTCCCCAAGCATTCGGAAAAAATCATTAAAATCCCGATAATACGTTTTATTAAACCAGCCGTCATCATGTGCTAAATAAACATACCGATTGCTTAAATTATTATAAAAAGGCGGTTTCAGATGCTCCTTCAAATGCCCAATGTATAAAAGCTCTGCGATGGCTTGGCCCGAAAGCTCATTTAAATCCTCTTCCTCTTCGAAATCAATCCAGCAGAAATCACCATACCCATATACATCTTTATCCATTAGCTTTCTCAGCTTGTCTTTTGATACATATTCATGTAAGGTGTGCATATTAAAGTCAGCATCATCATAGCGATGCTTTAACAATAGCAGATTGTTTATCGTATCGAACAAAGCTTGTGTGAACTCAGCAAATTCAATTCCGAACGTCATCACATATTGCTCACGTTCATTCAAATGAATATAGATGATATCCCGAATATTATAATTCCTCTTTTTCAATGGTGAAACCTCCGTACGAATGATCAAAATTGTTTACAGCTTCAGAATAAAAGAGTCCATTTAATAAGATATTTAATAACAGAATCATCTTACCAATTAAAATCAGGTAATGTATCATTTAATATTATTTTCCTTAAAAAAGTTTTAATTATATTTATCATAACTGCATTTCTTTCAATAGCAACTTTTTTTATAATAATAATGGTATGTTATTCATTATGGCGCATGTGCCTTAAAGATAAAACCTCATTCCCGCGAAAGGAGTGTGAGTCGAATGATTCAGAATATGACAGAAAATCAAATCACTCTTCACATTATTAAAACATTAAAAGAAAACAAGAAAAAAGAGTTTGAAACCATTCTCGATGAATTGCAGCCTTATGATATTGCCCAAATTTACGAAGACCTTCCAGAAAAGCATAAAACACGTTTTTTGCTTTTCATGAATGTTGACCGGCTTGCGGACTTAATTCAGGAGCTAAGCAAAGAAGATCAGCTTGAGGTTTTAAATAAATTAGGCATCGAGAAAACAGGAGAAGTTCTCGATTTAATGGACAACGATGACTTAGCCCTTCTCTTGGATGATTTATCTCCTGAAAAAATCGCTTCTCTTCTTTCCGGAATGAAGAAAAGCGAATCCGAAATTGTTCAGGACATTATGAATTATCCGCCTGAAACAGCTGGGCGATTAATGACAAACCGCTTCGTTTGGATTCGTGATTACTATACCATTATGGATGCGGTTGGAAAGCTTAAATCGTTTGCTGAACTTGCCGAGACCATTAATTATTTGTACGTCATTGATCAAGATCGGAAATTGGTCGGTGTTGTATCTTACCGTGACCTCCTTATTGCCGAGCCTTCCGAGATTATTAAAAATATTATGTACGAACGAGTGATTTCGGTTTCCGTGACAACGGATCAGGAGGAAGTAGCAAGACTCGTTGAAAGATATGACTTTCTCGCGATTCCTGTCGTCAATGAAGAAAATGTGTTGATGGGAATTGCTACAGTCGATGATATTATCGACGTTGTAATCCAAGAAGCAAACGAAGATTTTGAAAAAATATCTGCAACCGGAAAATCCATTGATTTTGAAACAAAGGCCTTCGTTGCAGCATACCGAAGACTGCCGTGGCTGATTTTGCTCTTATTTATTGGAATTTTATCAGGCAGCATTATTAGCGGGTTTGAAGAAACTCTGCAAAAGGTTGTCGCTCTTGCCTTTTTCATGCCAATGATAGCGGGGATGACTGGAAATACCGGAACTCAATCTCTTGCTGTCGTTGTCAGAGGGCTTGTTTCGAATGATATCGACAAGAAAGCGGTATTTAATCTCATTATGAGGGAATTTGGGGTAAGCTTGATTATCGGTTTGATTTGTGGAATTCTAATATTTCTTATTGCTTTTTTCTGGCAAGATAATGCCATTTTGGGAATCGTCGTCGGCGTATCATTATTCCTTACGTTAATTATTGGGACACTTGCAGGAACGATCATTCCATTAATTTTGTACCGTTTTAAAGTTGACCCTGCTGTTGCCTCAGGGCCGTTAATTACAACACTAAATGATATTTTCTCACTAGTGACATACTTTGGGATTGCAACAATGTTTATTAATCATCTAATGTAAAAGCATGGATCTTCTTCCGTGCTTTTATTTTTTGGAAACTTCTTGGCTTCTTTTTTCGTCATATAAGGTATTCAGTGGAAATGCATTGAAAGGGTATTTTTTCTTTGTTACGATGAAATAGTAAGAATGAATAGGAATAGGTGTATGCTTAATGAATAAGCCAATTAAAGTAGCCGAACGATTCGATTGGACTTTATGTCTTCTTTTATTTATATTTTTTCTAATCAGCTGTATCTCTATCTATAGCGGGCAAGCATCCGGGCAATATGAAGGCAATTTTGTGTTAAGCCAGGTTAAGAACTATGTAGTAGGGATTGTGATTATTGGAGTTGTCATGTATTTTGACAGCGAACAAATCAAAAGACTATCTTGGATTCTTTACGGACTGGGGATCTTGCTTCTCATTGGGTTGTTTATCGCACCCTTAAGTTTAGTACCCGAAATAAAGGGAGCAAGGCTCTGGTATAAAGTTCCTGCACTTGGTTCCTTTCAGCCATCTGAATTCGTGAAGATTTTTCTTATCATTACGTTAAGCAGAGTCATTGCCAACCATTACGAAAAGTTTATCGTCAAAACGATCAAAACGGATTTATATCTTTTATTTAAAATTGGAATTGTAACAGCTGTTCCATTAGGTCTGATTCTTATTGAGGATTTAGGTACTGCCCTAGTAGTCATCGCTATTGCAACAGGGATTATTTTAGTATCAGGGATCTCATGGAAGATCATCGTCCCTATTTATGGATTAGGTGGCGCTTTTGGTGGAACCATTCTATACCTCGTCATTTGGGCGCCTGAGTTTTTGGAAAAACACTTTAGTATTCAAACGTATCAATTATTTCGAATATACTCCTGGATCGATCCAGCCGGCCATAAACAGGGCGCAGGATTGCAGCTTTATAAATCATTGCAGGCCATCGGTTCCGGCCTTTTAACAGGAAAAGGCTTTAGCGAAAGACAGGTTTATATTCCTGATAGTCATACAGATTTCATTTTTAGCGTAATAGGCGAAGAATATGGATTTATTGGCGGCAGTTTGGTTATAAGTTTATTTTTCCTTCTCATTTACCATTTGACGAAAACGGCTCTTGAAACGAAGGATCCATTTAATACTTATATTTGTGTGGGTGTAATCAGTATGATTACGTTCCACGTTTTTCAAAATATCGGGATGACCATTCAAGTTCTGCCGATTACAGGGATCCCTCTTCCTTTTATTAGCTATGGGGGAAGCTCCTTAATGGGCAATATGATGGCAATGGGTCTTATTTTCAGTATTAGGTACCACCATAAAGCTTATATGTTTGCATCTGATGCCAAATACGTGGCGAAAAGAGCAAATTAAGAAATCGGGCATATTTTCTGCCCGATTTTTTCATACTGATCCTTTGGTTTTTGCCTTATAGTTTTGAACCTTCATAATGGATTTAATAAAGAAATACAGAATAAAGCAGCCTAGTAAAATTAGTCCGACGATACTTAAACCGATAAGTTTAAAGATGACACTAATTAAGGTTGCAATATAGATGCTGCTAAGCAGCAGAGTTATTTCTTTATTTTCGTAATATCTCGTCAGCTTCGCGCCAAAAGATGAGCCGATGAGACCGCCCGCAACAAGAAGCAGACTTACCTTATAATTAATCGGAACCGTGAATGCGTACGATAAAAAAGCGACTGGAACGATTAGAAAAATGGTAAAAAGACTTGTTCCGATTGCTTTCTTCGGTTCCAAGCCCAAAAAGGCAACTGAAAGCGGCACAATAATAAAGCCTCCGCCCACACCTAATGTTGCAGAAACAAATCCGGCGAATGCCCCGATCAGAATCATTTTTATTATGGATGGCCCAACAGGATTGCTTTTTTCAGCCCCCTCTTTCTTACGCCCTTGTTTAAACATTTTCATGGCAAAATAAGAGAGTAAAATAATATAGAAGATCGGGATTACCCATTCATCCAAGCCTCTGTTTTCCAAGAATAGCACAAATGGCTTTGCCAGCTGAGTGGCGGCAATTCCGCTTATGCCGAGAATGATTCCATTTTTCCAAAGGATGTTTTTTAAGCGGATATGTGTGGTGATTCCTGAAAATGAAGTTCCAAGTGTAAATAATAAACTTGTCGTCACCGCTTCTATAGGAGAATAGCCAAAAAGCATGAGCAGTGGGGTTAAGATAAACCCTCCGCCAACCCCGAAAAATCCAGACAATACACTAATACAGGCACCTAATAGAAAAAACAAACTAATGAGCATCATAAAACCCCTTACTGAATGCGACCTTTCCTATATTGTAGATGATTTACCCGCTAAATACTAAATGTTTTACGTTTAAATCACCAAATTGAGGGGAATGTTCCATTAACAGCATAGGCTATATTATTTATGTATTTATTCGAAAAAAGAAGAAAAGCTAATAACAAAATGGTTCCTTTTATGGCTAAGCTTTTAATAATCAATACTTATTTATAGTTATTATAATTAAGTATTGATTTTAATATTGTATATGTTATAATAAGGTTAGATATAACAGAGGAGGATGTAATAATGGATAACTTATATTCAGCATTAAATGTTCAAATTTCAAATTGGAGTGTCCTTTACACAAAACTTCACCGCTATCATTGGTTAGTAAAAGGACCATTATTCTTCACGCTTCATGAGAAATTCGAGGAGTTCTACGATGAGGCTGCAAGTGTTGTAGATGAGGTTGCAGAACGCCTGCTAACAATTGGCGGAACACCTGTCGCAACAATGAAGGAATACCTAAACTTGGCAACACTAGAAGAAACAAAAGGCGAAACAACTTCAAATGAAATGGTTTCAAGTTTAATTGCCGATTACAAGCAATTAAAATCCGAGCTAAAAGAGCTAGCCGATTTAGCTGACGAACAAAATGAAGACGCAACTAATGATCTAGCAGTCGGACTCATAGCAAAAATTGATACACATATTTGGATGCTTAGCGCTTACTTAGGAGAATAATATAAGATAGATGAAAAGTCAGTGAGATTCCTCACTGGCTTTTTTTCGTTAAAAAGAGGAATTGGCTTCTAAATAGTGAACTATATCAATAACTATTTTGTAGGATGTGGTCAATTGAAGAAATATATTGTTCTGCTTGATATTATTTTTTATGTTGTGTTTCCCTTGGCAGTATGGAACTTAGGACGTGAGTGGCTCGGGGACTACATGGCCATGATTCTATCTTCAGTACCAGGTATTCTATACAGTCTATACCGCTTTTATGAGCTTAAGAAAATTAACTTCTTCGGTATTTATTTACTAACCAATCTAATCATTGGCTTCCTCATCGATGTACTAGCAGGTTCAGCTCTCCAGCTACTGTGGAATAACGTCATTTATTCTTATATATTAGGCGCTGTTTACTTTGGAACCATTATCTTCAAAAAGCCTATTTTTTTATATATGGCGCTTGATTTAACGGAAATGCAAGGGCAGGATCGTTCAAAGATGAAGTCCCTCTTCTTTGAGAAGAAAATAATAACGATCTTCAGCTGGATTACCGCTGGCTTTGCCCTTAAGTTCATCATTTTGGCAACGATTAAAACGTGGCTTATTCAACAATATGGTGTAGAAGCATTTGATAAAGGAATCATCTTAAGACAAATACTAAACTGGGGCTTTACGATTGTGTCATTGAGCGGTTTTTATTTTATAAACAAGGAGTTAGGAAAAGCATCTCAAGATGATGACAAGGATCCTTCTCATGAAGAAAGCCCAATCCTAAAATAATAACTAAAGTTTGCAAGAAAATGGTAAGATTATCTTATGAATACGTTTTAAGGAGCAACAGCATATGAATAACTTCAAGTACTCACTCTTTATTCTCATCGGTGCGTGCAGTTATGGGGTTTTAGCATCTATCGTCAAAACAGGTTTAATTGCCGGCCATACAGTATATGAATTAACTGGCAGCCAGTACTTATTTGGTTTTTTGTTGCTTTTAATAACCTCTCCCTTTATTAAACGGGTAAAAATTAGCTTTAAACAAGCTGGGTCACTGATGTTAACTGGGACTGCCTTAAGCCTGACAGGAATTTTTTATGGGCTAAGCCTTGAACGTGCCTCCGCTTCCCTGGCCATTGTTCTCTTATTTCAATTCACATGGATTGGTATATTACTAGAAGCCCTTTATGAAAAGAAGATGCCAAGCAAAAATAAAATTCTTTCTGTCATCTTTCTAATTATTGGTACGGTTTTTGCTAGTAATCTTTTGAGCAGCAGCGCCCAACCTCTTCAAATAGATGGTTTGGTTTATGGATTATTATCTGCTGTTACGTATGCATCATTTATTTTTGCAAGCGGAAAAGTGGCAACAGCTGTGCCAACTATTCAAAGAAGTATTTTTATTACACTTGGAGGACTTATCATTCTCTTATTCATTGCAGGTCCTATGCTTCTTACAAATGGGGTTCACCTTGATGGCCTGTGGAAATATAGTTTAGCCATGGCGTTTTTCGGAGCGATTTTCCCAATCGTCCTTTTTGCGATTGGAACACCGAAAATTGACGCTGGGTTAGCTACCATTGTTGGGTCTGCTGAACTGCCTGCTGCGATTGTCGCTGCCATGCTTATATTGGGAGAGGAAATATCAAGTGCGCAAACGATTGGGATTGCTCTTATTTTAATTGGCATTTCCATACCCCAGCTTCGGTTTATTAGAATGTCCAGGAACCGATTAGGAGCTTGAAAGTTTTTTAGGAGGGAATTAAATAATGATTTTTAAGGAAACCGTTTCTTCTGAGGAAGAACTTCGCACATTATTAGGAACACCTAGCAAGAATGTGGCAAATAAGGTAATCCATCATGTAGATCATCACTGCAAGGATTTTATCGCAAAATCTCCCATTCTATTTATTTCAACTTCGGATGCAAATGGAAACTGTGATACTTCTCCCCGCGGGGATGCGCCTGGTTTTGTACATATCATAGATCAGCAGCATATCGTTATTCCTGAAAGACCCGGAAACAAACGGATAGATTCGCTGAGGAATATCATTGCTAATCCCCATGTCGGTCTAATCTTTGTCATTCCAGGCCTCGAAGAAACTTTAAGAATAAATGGAAAAGCATGCATCATTAAAGATTCGGATATTCTCGAAAAAATGGCGGTTCACGGCAAGGTCCCTTCACTTGGCATCGGGGTACAGGTAGAAGAGTGCTTTATCCATTGTGCAAAGGCCTTTAAGCGGTCAAAGCTTTGGTACCCAGAAACTTGGGCCTCAAAAGATCAATTGCCATATCCACCGCAAATATTAGCAGATCATATTAATTTACCAGATGTAAATAGCGAAACCATTCATACATCTCTTGAGGAAAGTTATTCGAAAAGACTGTATTGAAAAAGAGAGGTAAAAGCATTGGCAGACCAAATCGCGTATTGATTTGGTCTTTTTTTCTGTAAAACTGCAAGCCTATGATACTCCCTGCGGACACTCTTTCCGTTATCCCAGCCAAATTGGGCAATTCCTAATGTTTGTGGACAGGGGTTCCTTTATTTTGCCAAAAAGCATGGATTTCATTGTGTTTTTTCGTCAATAGCGGCTTTTGTGTCCTCTTAGCCCCTGAATTGGGCGCATTTAATTGAAATAACGCACTCTGTGTCCTCGAAAATTTTTTATTGACATTCCCTCTTTTCAGGAGTATTTTATTAAACACATTATTTTGGGGAACTCTTTAATAGAGCTTAATTATTGGAGGAATTTTCATGAAAGGGCATTTTTCCTTTTTGGGAAAAAGGGGGCAGATGAGCCATGATGAATAAAACATTAAAAATCAGTCCACCTCAGCTTCTCGTACTTGTATTTGCATTCTTTATTGGTGTCGGGACAATCCTTTTAAAACTTCCCATATCTACAGAGCACTCTATTTCGTGGGTTGATGCACTGTTCACGACTACATCTGCTATGACAGTAACGGGTCTCAATGTTGTTGATCCAGGTTCGACCTACACTCTATTTGGAGAGATTGTTATTATGTGTCTCATCCAATTAGGCGGCTTAGGAATTATGTCATTTGCTGTTTTGATTTATTTCATGCTTGGAAGGAAAATTGGCTTTAAAGAGCGGCTCATTATGCAGCATGCTTTGAATCAGACTTCACTTGGGGGAATTATTCGTCTTGTTCGGAATTTATTTATCTTTTCTTTTGCCATTGAAGGCTGCGCCGTTATTTTGCTTTCGATCCGTTTTATCCCTGAATACGGTTTAGCAAAAGGTCTTTACTACAGTTTGTTTCATTCTGTTTCAGCCTTCAATAATGCAGGTTTTGCTCTTTGGGAGGATAATCTTATGGGCTTTGTAGGAGATCCTGTCATTAATCTCGTGATTTCGCTTTTATTTATTATTGGCGGGATTGGCTTTACGGTTTTAATTGATTTGAGAAGAGCCAAAAGATTTCAAGAGTTATCTTTACATTCCAAGCTTATGATTACAAGCACAATTGCTGTCAACATAGCATCAATGATTATTATTTTTCTTTTAGAATACAATAATCCAAACACATTAGGGCCTTTAACCGGCTGGGAGAAATTCTGGGCCACTTATTTTCAAGCCGTTTCCCCTAGAACTGCCGGATTTAATACGATTGATCTTAGCGGCCTTGAGGATCCCACTGCGTTTTTCATGACTTTACTCATGTTTGTTGGTGCTGGCAGTGCTTCTACAGGCGGCGGGATTAAGCTGACAACCTTTATTATTTTTATTCTAGCTGTAACAGCCTTTATACGAGGGAAGAGCGCTATTGTAGTTTTTCGAAAAACCATTGCTGATACATTCGTTATTAAAGCTTTAGCCATTACAATGATTAGCATCCTGTTTATCTTTATCGCGATATTCTTCCTTACCATTACAGAAAATCAGCCTTTTATAAAACTTGTTTTTGAAGTCCTGTCTGCTTTCGGTACCGTTGGACTCACAATGGGACTAACGGGAGACTTATCTGAAATTGGGAAACTGATCATTATCTTTATTATGTTCCTTGGCAAATTAGGCCCTTTAACATTAGTATTTTCATTTGCCCGCCATCAAAAGGAACAAAAAGTGCGTTATCCTAAGGAAGATATATTAACAGGATGAAAATATACTGGTTGGCTTGTAGAGAGGATTGATCTACAAGCCTTTTTTGACGCTTTTAGCCGAAATAACTTCGCCTTTTTGCAATTTTCCCTGCCATTTGCCAGCCATTTTGGAATTTATCAGCCAAATCGACCTGTTTGTCAGCCAATTCTGGGGATTTGTCAGCCAAATCAGTCCGTTTATCAGCCAATTCTGGTGGTTTGTCAGCCAATTGCCAGCCCCGAAGAAAAAAACGCCCTATCCTCAAAGATAGAACGTCCTTCAACTCTTCATAAAATTAGAAAGCACCTTACCGATTTGTACTAGTGTCTGCTTGCCTTCCTCCTGGCTAGAAAGCTGATCAATCAAAACAGCGGCATAAATTGTTTTTCCGCCGTACTTAAAAATTGCACAATCGTGTTCCACACCAGGTAATTCTCCCGTTTTATTAGCAACTTGCACAGCCTCTGAATCGATCGTCTCAGCAAGCTTATTCTTAAACTGTTGCTTTTCCAGTATACTAAAGGCCTTATCCGAGCTCTCCTTTGATAAAAAGCGATGTTGGTCAATGACCTTTAAGCAAGTTAACATATCATTCGCAGTCGTAAAATTGTCTAGCCCATTTTTCTTCGCTTCAAAATCCATCATCTTTCGGTTAAGTTCAGTGTTTTGCAGGTTTAGCGCTTTTATACACTCATTGATTTCAGTCATTCCTACCCGATCAATCACTAGATTTGTCGCACTATTATCAGAAACAATGATCATTAATGCCATTAAATCGATTATCTTTAATGTCAAATCAGCCGACAAAGCTTGTATGACCCCGGCGCCTCCTACTCGATTAGAAGGCAAAGCTAGTAAATATTCGTGAAGATCAAGAAGCCCCTTTTCACACTGCCGAAATCCCTCTATTAAAATAGGAATTTTAATCAGGCTCGCTGCAGAAAATTTATCGTTATGATTGATTTCAATCCGGCCTTCACAAGTTTCAATAACTAATCCGACTCTTCCTTCACAATGAGCAACAAGTTCAGAAACCTGTCTTTTTAAATTGTCCATCATTACTCTTTCGCACGCAACGTAACAGCTACTTGCGAGTTGTTAGAGTCACCTGTCACGTTTTTATTATATAAATGGCAAGCAACGAAATGGCTTTCCTCCACTTCCTGCCACTCAGGCTTCATCGTTGCGCAAGCTTCCATCGCATATGGACAGCGAGTTCTAAATACACATCCACTTGGCGGATTAATTGGACTCGGAAGCTCTCCCTGTAAAATAATTCGTTCACGCCTGTCTTCTACATCCGGGTCTGGAATCGGGATAGCTGATAAAAGAGCCTGTGTATATGGGTGAAGTGGATTTTTATAAAGATTAGCACTTTCCGTTAATTCCACAAGGTTCCCTAAATACATAACGCCTATCCTGTCGCTAATATGTTTGACCATGGATAAATCATGGGCGATAAATAAATACGTTAACCCCTTTTTGTTTTGTAAGTTCTTCAAAAGGTTAACAACCTGTGCCTGAACAGATACATCCAGCGCGGAAATCGGTTCATCTGCAATAATGAAATCCGGGTCTAGTGACAGGGCGCGGGCAATCCCAATTCTCTGTCTTTGTCCGCCGCTAAATTCATGTGGATAGCGATTCGCGTGATCCCTATTAAGACCAACGTCCTCTAATAATTGATATACTCTTTCAAGTCGTTCCTGCTTATTCGGATATACCCCATGAACCTCCATGGGCTCAGAGATGATTTCCTTTACGGTTGAACGCGGATTTAACGAAGCATATGGATCTTGGAAAATCATTTGCATTTTTCTATGGAAAGCAAACTTTTCTTTTTCATTCATTTCATGGACATTTTTTCCGTCAAAAATAACTTCGCCCTCTGTCCGATCATACAGTCCGATAATGGTACGTCCGGCCGTCGATTTTCCACAGCCAGACTCCCCAACAATTCCGAACGTTTCTCCCTTTTTGATATAGAATGAAACATCGTCAACCGCCTTTAAAATTTGTCCTTTTCCTAAAGAAAAATGTTTCTTAAGATGCTTCACTTCTAACAATGCTTCATTTGTCATAACTATTCCCCCGTCTCTTGCCAATAGCGTCTAGCTGCACATAATTCCTTTTCATAGATCGTGTCTTTTAAATCAATAATTTCAATCGTTTTTCCTGTATTAGGGGAATGCAGAAGCTTTCCTTCCCCGTAATAAATGCCGACGTGGTGAATTTTGCCCTTCCCTTCCTCATAGGCAAAGAATAGAAGGTCGCCTGGCTTTATTTCGTTCAATTCAACCTTTTCCCCTGAAGCGGCCTGGTCATGTGCATCACGCGGAATCGTGTACCCGTTTGCCTTACACATGGAGTAGCTAAACCCTGAGCAATCATAGCCGTAGCTGCTCATTCCTCCCCATAAATAAGGCAGCCCTAGGTATTGCTCACCTGCTGCAACAATACTTTGTCCATTTCCTTTAGGACGGGCTTGCCAGGTATCATACTGACTGATTTCTCCAGCCTTTAACAGACCCTCTCCTGATGGCGTTTGAACCCGTACCCACTCACCTTCTGCCTCTATTACTGGCAATACGGTTTGATAGCTTAATATCATAATAGGCTCATAATCGCTTCCATATAGAATACTCTTTTTCTCGTCTACGACTGCAATTGTTTCCTCATCAAGCTTCCAGTCTTGAGTCTGAATGAGCTGAGCCTTCGGAACCCATCCTGGATAGCCTTTCGGATTTTTGGAAGAAGCTTGGTCGAGCACAATGATTTGCGCCCAATCTTCCTTCTCTTCTGTAATAAGAACCTCTTGACCAAATAACGCTTGCGTTTGGACGAGGTTTTGATTACATAGCCCTAAGCTCGTTTCATAAGTCAGGCCATTTAGCCACACTTCCACATCTGCAGGGTTCTCCACTGCTTCTTTATCGATATCCCTCGCAGAGTCGTAAGATGTCCAAACCGTAGCAACTGGAACATTTACTAGCCATTTATATTGTATTGCCAATTGAAGCTCCCTCCCCAACATGAACATGGCGTATGCCTAATCCTGGCTCTGATGGCAGTGTAACCTTCCTGCCTTTATATTTAACGCCGCCTTCTACTAGCTCCTTCGCCAGCATTAACGGAGCGTCAAAGTCAAAGCGGGTTATATTTTTCTTACTGGCCGCAAAGTGTGCTGCAGCTGTAATGCCGATCCGTGTTTCAATCATGCTTCCAACCATACATTCCATTCCGCTTACCTCTGCAAGCTGATTGATGATTTGAGCCTGATAGATTCCGCCAGATTTCATTAGTTTAATATTTATTAAATCTGCACTTCTAGTTTTAATCACCTCAAAGGCCTGCCGCGGTGAGAAGACACTTTCATCCGCCATGATCAAAGTATCCACATGATCAGTCACCTGTTTTAGACCAGCTATATCCCAAGCTTTAACTGGCTGTTCAACAAGCTCAATATTTAAATCCATTTCCTCCATTTTGCGAATGGCTTGAATGGCTTCCTTCGGTGACCAGCCCTGATTAGCATCCAGTCGAATTTTTATTGCCTTGCCGACACGTCCCCTGATTTCACGAATCCGCTCGATATCGGTTAGAATATTATCCTTTCCAACCTTCACCTTCAATACATCAAAGCCCTGCTGCACGTAAGCAACAGCATCTTCTCCCATTTCTTCGGGTCCGTTCACACTGACGGTAAAGTCGGTTTCAATTTCCTGTTTATGCCCCCCTAAAAACTGATAAAGCGGGAGCTTGCATTGCTGTGACAGGCAATCATATAAGGCCATATCAATCGCCGCTTTTGCACTCGAATTTCCGATTAAAATCGATTGAATTCCTTGAAAAAGCGCTTCATAGTTTAATAGACTTTGCTGCTCTAAATATGGCTTTAATACATGGTGAATGGCTGATTCAATGCTTGAAAGAGTTTCTCCAGTAATGACGACCGTTGGCGGAGCTTCCCCCCATCCGGTTATTCCGTTGTCGCATGTGACCTTTACTAAGATGGACTCAGCTGTAGTCACAGTGCGAAGTGCCGTTTTGAATGGTTTTATAAGTGGTATCGCTACCCTGTATGTCTCAATTTTGTCTATTTTCATCTATACCACCCTTTAAGGTAGTTCAAAAGGAACTGAATCATAGAACCCTTTGAACGAAATCTTTTTTTACTGTATGCCGCTTTCGACCTTTAATTGTTTATTTGCAGTATCCAATTCCGCATTTACACCGAGCGGAATGGAAATATGCGGTGAGCAATGACCGAATCTAAATCCCTTAATAGCAGGTTTATTAGCTAAAAGCGCATAATGATGAACTACCTCATCAAGAGATAAAGAAAGCTCCCTTTCCGGAACACAGTTATTAAAATCACCAATAATGAGTCCTGCAGCATCGTATAGCTTCCCTGCCATATGCAATTGATTTAGCATTCTATCTATAGAACGAGGCTCTTCATTAATATCTTCAATTAATAAAAGTTTGCCCTTTGTATCAATCTCAAATGGGGTGCCAATTGTGCTTGCAATAAGGGACAGATTTCCCCCAGTTATTTCCCCGCTTACCTTGCCTTCAATTAATGTTTCTAATGGAGAAATTTCTTCGTTATATTGAATCTCAGTCGGCGCGAATAATTGCTTAAAGTATTCCTTCGAAAGGGGATCTGCATCCACTTTTCCGATATCAGATGCAAGCATTGGACCATGAAAAGTAATCAGGCCAGCAAGCTTTCGGATAGCCGTATGCAAAAAGGTAATATCGCTGTAGCCCCAGAAAATTTTCGGGTTACTTTTTATCAACTCGTAGTCAATATGGGAAGCAATTCTCCCTGTTCCATATCCTCCGCCTGCACAGATAATCGCCTTTACTTCACTATCTGCAAACATCATATGTAAATCTTCTAACCGATCTTCATCTTTTCCAGCTAAATATCCATATTGATCATACACATGTTTTCCAAGCTTTATCTTTAACCCCAAATCTTCCATGAAAGCGAAAGAACGATGCAAATTCTCTTGATTTGGCGGACTGGCTGGCGCAATAATCCCGATGGTGTCCCCAGCCTTTAGCGCACGAGGTTTAATTAACATGCTGGCACATCCTTCCTGAAAATTCGATCTTTCCTTAATCATATTCTTTTAAAAAAAGGGATGTTCAGCCGAACATCCCTTTTCAAATTTAAAATTAACTTTAGTTCAGGCGCTTCCGCTTTTAGTTTTTATCCGCCCATTTCAGTTCCATATATCCAACAGGGTGGCGAACGATGCCTGAAACAGCTTCATTCTCTAAATTCACTTGGTTATAGAAATAAAGTGGGACGATTGGCATTTCTTCAAATAGGATTTTCTCAGCCTCGTACATCATTTCGTAGCGCTTTGCTTCATCTGCTTCATTTTTTGCATCTTTAATTAATTGATCATATTTTGCATTGCTCCAGCCCGTACGGTTCATGGATAGGCCAGTCTGGAAGTTTTCTAGGAAGTTAATTGGATCCGCATAGTCAGCAAGGAAGGAACTGCGTGAGAACTGGAATTTCAATGCTTTCTGATCTTCCGCAAATACGTTCCACTCCATATTAGCAAGCTTCACTTCTACACCCAGATTATCCTTAAACATTTGCTGAAGAGCTTCAGCAATTTTCTTATGAGAATCACTTGTGCTATAAGTAATTGTTACTTCAGGAAGTGTCTGATAGCCTTCCTCTTCCATCCCTTTAGCTAAAAGAGCTTTTGCTTCTTCAACATCTGTTTTTACAAGATCGCCTGCTGTTTCACGGAAATCCTTGCCGTTCGCATCATTAAACCCATAGGCAACGAATCCATAAGCTGGCTTTTGTTTGTTTTTCGTTACAAAATCAACAATTTGCTGCTGGTCGATAGCCATAGCAAAAGCTTTACGAATATTTACGTTTTGGAACGGCTCCATTGTTACGTTAAAACGGTAGAAGTAATCCCCTGCCTGATCCTCAACTTTTGCTTTCCCTTCAGCAAGAATTTGCTCAGCAAGATCTGCTGGAACAGCTGATGCGTCAAGTTCACCCGTTTGGAACATTTGGTATTCCGTGTTTGTATCATCAATGATTGCCCAATGAACTTTATCTAATTTCACAGTTCCTGCATCCCAGTATTGGTCATTCTTTTCCATTACGAAATGGCTGTCATGCTGCCATTCTGTTAAGTTAAAAGGTCCATTTCCAACAAATGATTCCGCTTCAGCAAACCATTTTGGATTTTCAGTTGCTACCTTCTCATTAATAGGGAAGAAAGCTGGATTTGTAATAACACTTAAGAAATAAGCTTGTGGACTAATTAAAGTTACTTCGAATGTTTTATCATCAACTGCTTTAACCTTTACATCATCAGCTGAACCTTCGCCATTGTTATACGCTTCTGCTCCCTCGATGAAATAGCCAAGGAATGAAGCTGGAGATCCGGTTTCAGGGTCTAAAAGGCGTTTCCATGCAAATACAAAATCGCCCGCTGTTACAGGGTCGCCATTTGACCATTTTGCATTATCACGAATGTGGAAAGTATATGTTTTCCCATCCTCTGATACATCCCATTTTTCCGCCGTTGCTGCCTCTGGATCATGGTTAGTGCCTAAACGTGTTAAACCTTCCATTAAGTTATTTAATGCACTCCAAGAAACATTATCAAAACCGATTGGAGGATCAAACGAAGTTGGCTCCATGCCATTGTTTAAATAAAGAACCTTTTCAGTTACTACCTCTTCTTCCTTTTTGCCGTCATCCTTCTCTTTTTCTGCAGGCTCTTTTCCTGCCTCCTGCTTTGCTGTACAGGCCGCAAGTACCAAAATCAATAGACCTGTCAGCAAAAGCGATAAAAACTTTTTCATGCCATTTCCCCCTTTTTAATATGAATGATCATTTTTTTACTATTCTCAGCTATATGATAATCGCTGATAGAAAAGAACTTTCAAAGGTCTCATGTCATCACACCCTTCTTGCTATAGGCAAATAAGGCTATTTAAAAAACTAGAAACCCTCTGAAAGATCTAACCTACTTCATACTTGCCAGCATTTTCACAGCACGTTCGTCCTGCAGCCAGCAATCAACTTGATGTTCATTACTTAGGTGGGTTTTAAATGGATAAGCCCGCTCACAGACCTCCATCGCATAGCTGCATCTCGCTGTAAAAGGGCAGCCTTTCGGAGGCGAAAATAGATCCGGAGGGGAGCCGCCTATCGGGATGAGATCAGCACCTTCTAAGTCAAGACGAGGAACAGAGTTTAATAAACCCTTCGTATACGGATGCTGCGGTTGATAGAATATTTCTCTTCTCGAACCGGCCTCTACGATTTTTCCGGCATACATGACCGCAATCCGGTCAGCCACTTGCGCAACTACACCAAGATCATGAGTAATGAGTATAATAGATACACCTGTTTTCTTCTGAATATCTTTAAATAAATCTAGTATTTGTGCCTGTATCGTTACATCCAGTGCTGTCGTAGGCTCATCCGCAATCAATACTTCCGGCTGGCAAACGAGAGCCATTGCTATGACAATACGCTGCCTCATCCCCCCGCTAAATTGGTGAGGATAATGCTTTAGCCTCTCCTCTGGGTCAGGGATGCCTACTAAATTCAGTATTTCTAATGCTGTCTTTTTGGCCTCTTGTCTGGAAATGGATTTATGCTGCAAAATCCCTTCAATAATCTGTTCGCCAATCTTTAAAGTAGGGTTAAGAGCTGTCATCGGATCCTGAAAAATCATCGATATATCAGCCCCGCGAATATTTCTCATTTCCGGCTCTTTCAATTTAGTTAAATCTTTTCCTTTAAATAGAACCGAGCCATCCACAATTTTACCTGGCGGGTTGGGGATCAGGCGCATAATACTTTGCGATGTTACACTTTTGCCGCATCCCGATTCTCCCACGATCGCTAGAGTTTCTCCTTTGTATAAGTCAAAGGTAACCCCTCGGACAGCTTTCACTTCTCCACCATATGTTTTAAACGAAACATGGAGATTATTGACTTCGAGAACTTTTTCCATGATGATTACCTCCTTAACTTCGGATCAAGTGCATCCTGGAGTCCGTCCCCGAGCACATTAAATGAAAACATGGTCAGTGAAATAAAGAATGCCGGGAAAAATAATCTCCACCAATGACCTGATAGAATAGTAGACAAACCATCGCTTGCCATTGAACCCCAGCTGGCAAAAGGCGGCTGAATGCCTAGCCCGAGAAAGCTTAGAAATGCTTCCGCGAAAATAGCAGATGGGACGGTTAACGTCATTTGTACAATAATCGGCCCCATTGTGTTTGGAAGCAGGTTTTTCTTAATAATCCTTGATGTTTTCGTTCCGAATGTTTTAGATGCGAGAACAAATTCATAGTTTTTTATTTGCAGGACCTGCCCTCTTACAATCCGGGCCATTCCAATCCATCCTGTTACAGTAAGGGCGAAGATAATCGTAAATAAACCTGGCCCCATGACAACACTTATTAAAATAACAATTAATAAATATGGCAATCCGTATAAAACTTCAACGATCCTCATCATGACATTATCCGTTTTTCCGCCTTTATAGCCGGCGACTCCTCCATAGACAACCCCAATGATAAAGTCAATTAAGGCAGCTACAATCCCAACAAATAAGGATATTCTAGCTCCATACCACGTTCGGGAAAACACATCCCTGCCCAGTTCATCTGTGCCAAACCAGTGTTTGCTTGAAGGGGGCAAATTTTGATTCATGAGCTTCTGTTCTGTGACATCATGAGGAGAAATGATTGGCCCAAATATCGCCATAAAGGCAAGTAAAACAAGAAAGGTAAGTCCCGCCATGGCTAATTTATTCTTTAATAAGCGCCTCCATGCGTCCTTCCAGTAGCTAAGACTTGGACGAACAACGGCCTCAGCCTCACCTTCATTACTTTTTTTCGGAACAAACCATTCATCTGGAATGTCTGCTGCAATATGACGTTCATGCTGTTTTTTCAGTTCCATTAGGCCGCCTCCTTTTTATGCAGCTTGATTCGAGGGTCGAGGATGCCATAAGCAATGTCCACTAAAAATAGCATCATAATTAGAATTGAGCTGTAAAAAACTGTTGTCCCCATGATGACAGGGTAGTCGCGTTGATTAATACTCTCCACAAAATATTTTCCCATGCCCGGGATGGCAAAAATCTTTTCGATAACAAATGTCCCTGTCAGAATACTGGCTGCAAGTGAGCCTAATACGGTAACGACCGGCAATAGTGCATTTCTTAATGCATGTTTAAAGACTATCTTCACTGGTGACAATCCCTTTGCTTTTGCTGTTCTAATATAATCCTGTGTCAGCACTTCAAGCATACTGGCCCTTGTTAACCTGGCGATGATGGCCATGGGCCCTGTTGCAAGCGCTAACGTTGGCAGGATCATATGCTTCGGGCTCACCCATGTAGCGACTGGGAGGATGCCCCAGTTAACAGCCACTTGTTGAATAAGAAGGGTGGCCATTACGAAGTTTGGAATCGAGATCCCGAGAACAGCTATCGTCATCGCCAAATAATCAATAAAGCCATTGTGACGAAGGGCAGAAATCACTCCAAGTGTGATGCCGGATAGTACCGCTACAATTAATGTCACAATCCCCAACTCAAACGAAACCGGGAATCCCCTTCCAAGCATTTCGTTGACGGTTTGGGATGATTTTTTAATAGAAGGTCCAAAGTCTAATGTAGCAACTGATTTCAAATACATTCCATATTGAACATAAAGTGGTTTATCTAAGTGATAGAACTTTTCCAGGTTCCTTTGAACCGTCTCATTCGTAGCCCTTTCTTCATTAAAAGGAGAGCCTGGTATCGAATGCATGAGAAAAAAGGTAAGTGTAACGATTAGCCAAAGTGTTACAAGCATGGCAATGAGGCGTTTTACAATGTATGATGTCATTTAATAACACTTCCTAACAGAATGATGTTCTCATTGCTAATTCAACCATAACCAGCATCGCTCTATACGCTTCAAGAATATCCTTTGCCTGGTAACGGACAATGGTCGAGTTTTCTTCAATCTCAACTCCCGGCATTAAAGCAGCCCATTCTGCTTGCCCATAGTTGGCAAATTCGATTCTGAGAACTGGGTTATCCGGCGGTGCAAGCGGTTTCACTAAATCGCGATTTTTTAATGCCTCGGCCACTTTTTCTCTTAGAAGCTCGCCTGCTTTTGCAGGTGTCAATGATTTAACGGCTGAACGGGTAATCGTTTCCTTTACAATGGCAGTGGTTACATTTGGAATGAGCTGCTCCGCCTCTAATGCAGCACGGTCATCTCCTGCCACCATTATGACCGGAACTCCATGGTAGCCTGCAACATATGCATTAAGGCCCATCTCTCCAACTGCCACATCATTGATATACATATTGCGTACACCAAAAATCATTGAATGGGACATTGCGCCCTTCATGGAAGCCCTTGCATGATAACCAACGAAAACAGCCCCAGCGAAAGTGGAATCTAACCCTTGGACCATTGAATATGGCTTAACATCTCCTACTACTACTTGAGCCTCTGGATGGAGGTTTTCTATGAGGAGATTATTCATTTTTGAATGGCTATCATTCACTAAAACCTCTTGGCACCCTTGGTCAAAAGCTGCTGTAATCACATGGTTAGCTTCCTCGGTCATTATCTTTCTGCTTCGTTCGTAATTATGCTTAGAAGAATCTACATGTGTATAGTCAGCTAGGCCTGTGATCCCTTCCATATCAACGGATATGTATAGCTTCATTATATAATTCCCCCTCTTTATAGTTTAATAGAATGTATCAAAAAATAACTTCCTTTGAAAAAATATACAGTATGTGAAATAAAAAACCAGCTGCCAGAGAAAATAATCATCTCCAACAGCTGGATTTCATCTGCGTTTAACAGAAAAAGCAGCTTATTTATTCATTATTTGTGTATATTTAATATTGGCATTCTTAAAAGCCACCATTAAAGCCTTTTGAGATGATCCAAAATAACGCTGTTCAATTTCTTCCAGCACATGATCCACTTCTAGAATAGACTTTCCTACAAACAGTGATTGAATAAAAGATGAAGTCAATGCAATCGTGGATGAACACTCCGCATCAACTATTTGGTCGGTTTCGCGGTTGATGACAAGACCAATGAAGAAACCATTATACTTTTGCATAATCGGATTGTTCGAAGAAGTCTTGCTTTCACCCAAAATATAAACCGTATTTTGCTGAAACATGAACATGCCTCCTGCAGAGCAAGGATATTACATGGGGTGTTTATGTGGGTAACATAAACATTCAATGTAATGCATAGCCCTTAATAGGATTGTAATACAACAGAGACTGACTGACAACCACTTAATAAGATTTTTCTAAATATTTTATTAACTACCGCTTTATTTTATTGCTTATTTTACGTTCAATAATACCTTTTCCCTAGCATGCTGAAGAAGCTGCTCTCCTGTTATAAGCTTCTCTCCTCCGCCTTGAGCAAACTGATCGTTTCCTCCACCCTTTCCATTTACTAATGAGAGCAGCTCACTAGAAATACTCTTCATGCTAACAGTCTGCTGGACTCCTCTTGCACATACAAATTGGAGCTTATTATCCGTTTCATTTACTAAAAGTACAATTACATCATCAGCAAGCGCAGCAATCAATCGGGCTAACTTCTGAAGGTCCTGAATGGAGCGATTCTGAAAAACCGCATGGACGATTTTACTATTTTTTGTATGATCGATAGCATTAAGAAGATCCTTTGCTTCATAGTTCAAAAGCAATTCCTGCATTGCTTCTATTGACTTTTCGCAATCTTTTCCATTCTCTATTAGCTTTTTAGCAGCTGCCGCTAGATCTTGTTCCGGCGAATTTAATAGATCTGTTAAACTCTTTAGTACTTTATGCTTTTGATGGAGCTGGGTTAAAATCCGTCCTCCGCAAACAAAGTGAACCCGGATTTTATTCTTTTGCCGTTCCCAATCCAATATTTTGATTTGTCCCACTTCTGCCGTGGATTTAGGATGAGTCCCGCCGCAGCCGTTATAATCAAAATCAGGAATAATCACTAGGCGAATATTTTCGGAAACAGCCAGCTCCTTCCGCAATTGGTAATTGGAAAGTTCATCCTCCGAAACCCATTTCGTTTCGATTGGCCGTCCCTCTAGAACGATTCGATTCGCTAGCCGCTCCGCCTCCATTGCCTGCTCTTCGGTAAGCTCACTTATATCTAAATCAATCGAATTTATTTCTCTTCCTAAATGAAAACTAATCGTTGCAAAATTGAAAAGCTCTACAAAAGCCGCCGTTAAAATATGCTGGCCCGCATGTTGCTGCATATGGTCAAAACGCCTGTCCCAATCTACTTCACATGCAACCAAGTCAGCGGTTTCTTCCAGCTCGGCCTCTAAATAATGGCGGATTTCTCCGTTAACTTCTTCCACATCCAAAATAGGCACACCATTCATGGTGCCAGTGTCAAAAGGCTGTCCCCCGCCCGTTGGATAAAAAGCTGTTTCATCTAAAACAGCAAACCATCTGCCCTGCTCATCCTTCTCTTGTTTAAGCAAATGGGCACGGAAGGATTTTATATATGGATCCTTGTAATATAACTTCCTGTCCAATGTTTTAATCTCCTTTGCTTTTATGTGTAATTAAATTTAATTGTCGTTGGATTCAGCAGAACTTGTCCTTGATGTACGAAGTAATCACCAGCGCAGAGAAATGAAGCCAACGACATTTACATTCTAGGTTGCGAGCAGGCACTATACAACTATTCTATTATGCGCTTTCCTCTTTCGTAGTATTGTTTCATTTCTTTCTCTGGCACCATGCTTCCGCCTGTTCCCCAGACGATGTGTGCTGCATTGTTTAATTTTGATTGAAGATATTCCTTTTCCATATATGTTTTTCCAGCTTCTGATTTTAATAATTCGATATAAGTAGAAAAACCTGCAAGAGCTGATGGTTCTAAGAAAATCCCTTCTGTATCAGCAAGCAATGCCAGATAGGAAAATAACTTTTCATCCTCCACGGTTGAAATTCCACTAAGTTTATTTTCAATTACTTTGCCAATGAATTCAGATGGGCGTCCGACAGCAAGTCCGTCAGCTTCCGTTTTGTTATCAATGCCAAAATCCTGAACAGCTACTCCATCATGAAGTCCCGTCATTAAACCAAGGAGCATGCATGGGGAATGAGTCGGCTCTACGAAGAAACAATGGACGTGATCGCCGAATACAAGCTTAAGGCCGAATGTGACTCCTCCTGGCCCTCCACCTACACCACATGGCAGATAAACAAATAATGGATGCTCTGCGTCCACCTTAATATTCTTATCCTCCAGCTGCTTCTTCAAACGAAGGGCCGCTACTGAATAGCCTAGGAAAAGATGCTTGGAGCTTTCATCATCGACAAAATACATATCGGGATCTTCACTTGCTTGCTTTCTCCCTTGGGCAACCGCTTCACTAAAATCAGATGCATGTTCAACGACATCTACGCCTTTTTCGCGCAGCAAATTCTTTTTCCACTGTTTGGCGTCAGCAGACATATGAACGAACACTTTGAAGCCGAGCTTCGCGCTCATAATTCCGATGCTAAGCCCTAGATTTCCTGTGGACCCGACAGCAATAGAGTAGCCTGAAAAAAAATCTTTATATTTTTGCTCAGCCAATATGGAATAATCATCCTCGAGTGAAAGCAGCCCATTTGTTAAGGCTAATTCCTCGGCATATTTCAATATTTCATAAATTCCGCCTCTCGCCTTAATAGAGCCTGAAATCGGAAGGTGGCTATCCCCCTTCAAAAACAAGCTTCCAGGTAAAGCATGCTGATAAAACTCTTCCAACTTAGTTCTCATTTTCGGAATCGGAAAGAGCGGTGATTCAATAAATCCCTTTTCCTTCGCCGTTTCCGGAAATACCTTTGCTATGTACGGGGCAAAGCGCGCCAATCTTTCCTCCGCATCAATGACATCTTCCATCGACAATGAAGAAGCCTCCGCAATTGACTTGTACTTCGGATTCGTCCAAAAAACTTCCTTTAACTTAGTCATTTCTGAAAGGACCGGGTATTCCTTTTTCCATTCTTCTATCGACTTCCCCTGAATAACTTCAGCCTGCATCAAAATCATCTCTTTTCTACATTTTTATCTTGTTATTTTGACTGAAAAGAAGCACTTTTACAAGGTAATACGCGAAATAATCGAAAAATTTATTATTTAAGAAACAAATTTGACAATTTAATATGAAAATAATAGGAGCAGAAAAGGATGGGTTTGTTGAACTTCACCTTTTCGATATGCTAAATATTTGGCTGGGTTTGAAGACCGTAGTTGATTATTTTTGGTAGGAGCGGTCACCTAAATTGGCTTTTGATGCCCGCTCGCGGCGTAAAACCCTGGGAGCGGGCATCATAGCCTTTGTTTGGTGACCGTGTGTGGCTTTTTTTGACGGGAACGGGGATCTAAACGGGCTACTTTAAATGAAAAAAGGAAGCAGACATTCAAAGTCACTTCCTCTGTATTACTTACAAATGTTTAGTTATAGTATTAAACACGCAATTGGCGTAACGATAATATTAGTTAGTATCTTGAATTAAGACTCGCTCTTATTTTGTTTGGGAAACATGACCGCTTACAAATTGTAGCCACGCATACACACCTGTCTTGACTGTTTCGGCAACTGACGAATCTTTACTAGGATCGAGACAAACGAAGTCGATATGCCGTACAGCCGGATATTTACCTATTTCTAATAATGCATCGAATAGTTCTATGGCTGTCATTCCACCAGGTGTTGATGCGGGAACACCGGGTGCCACGGAAATGTCGAGCACATCCATATCAACGGTCACATAAATACGGTCAACTTGATCTGAAAGGTTGGTTAAGGCTTCCTGAATGGTCTTGATCATTCCATTTTTACGCGCTTGTTTCAATGTAACCATTTGAATCTGATGCTCTTTTGCGTATTCAACAAGCGGCTTTACGTTAAAGTAACCGTGCAATCCAATATTAAAAACATGCTCACCCTTAACTGTGCCGCCATCAATCAATTGCCGGATAGGCGTTCCATTGGCTGGCCCCAGTTCAGCGGGATCTCTTACATCAAGATGGGTATCGAGCTGCAAAATCCCAATCGTTTCATTTGGAAAAGCTTCCTTCACCCCGCGCACTGAACAAGCAGTTGTGGAATGGTCGCCGCCAATCATGCACGTTACCGTTTCCGGATAAGCCTCCACTATTGATGCAGTAGAGGATTGGATACGCCGATGGGATAACAAAATATCCGTTGTGTGCATGGCAACATCGCCCGCATCTGCCACACGATACGCAGATAAGTCCACATCCTCATCTAAATTATAGGTAGCAAAACCTTTCCACATCCGCCGAAATTCAGTCGGATACAAGGAGGCGCCAGATACGCTGATAGAGGACCTTGAAATCGGAGCCCCATATAAAATCAAATCAGGCTTTTCGTTCATTTCATGAAGAGGACGAACCCACTGATGAACATAAGTGGGCTCTCCTTCTCCTTTATTCCAAGACCATTCCGGCTTTTGAAGCCAATTTTCTTTCATATTTCTTACACCACCTGAACGCCATTTTTCCATACTGATTTCACATGGTTGACGCCGAATAAATATTGTAATTCCTGATAGCTTTTTACATTCCAGAGAACGATGTCTGCTTGTTTGCCAACTTCCAGAGAGCCGACTTTTTCCTGACGGTTGATTGCACAAGCTGCATTATAGGTTGCGGCTGTTAAGCTTTCAGCAGGTGTGAGCCTCATAGAAATGCATGCTAGATTCATAACGAGCGGCATAGAAGTTGTTGGTGAAGAGCCTGGGTTACAGTCGGTAGAAATCGCAACTGCAACACCTTCATCAATCATTTTTCTTCCTGCAGCTGCCTGTTCACGCAAGTAAAGGGCAGTCGCCGGCAGCAAGCAGGCAATCGTTCCTGATTTCGCCATTGCCTTGATTCCCTCGTCTGATGCCTTCAATAAATGTTCAGCTGAAATGGCCCCAACCTTGGCCGCTAATTCCGCTCCGCCATACGGCTCAATTTCATCCGCATGTATCTTCGGTGTCAGGCCGAATCGTTTTCCCGCTTCTAAAATCCGCTCAGATTGTTCCGGAGTATATACACCCTTTTCACAGAAAACGTCATTAAACTCTGCCAGCTTTTCCTCTGCTATTATAGGCAGCATTTCTTCAATTAAATGATCAACAAATTCATCTTCTCTTCCTTTAAAATCAGGCGGAACGGCATGAGCGCCCATAAAGGTCGGAACTAAATCAATTGGATGAGACTCCTGCAGTTTTTTCATCACCCTTAATTGCTTCAATTCCGTTTCTAGATTCATGCCATAGCCGCTTTTTCCCTCAACGGTTGTCACACCGTGTTTTAGAAATGAATCAAGTCTCCGGGTCGTTTGATCAATTAATTCCTCTTCAGACGCTTCACGGGTCATGCGGGTCGTTGCATGAATCCCGCCGCCCGCATTCATAATATCCATATAGGTTGCACCTTCAAGGCGCATTTCAAATTCCCGTTCACGGCTGCCGCCATAAACAACATGTGTATGAGGGTCAACTAGACCAGGAGTAACTAAATGTCCCGTCCCATCAACAATTTCAGCTTCCCCTGCTCTTGCCGAGTAGGTTTCTTCAAGCTCCTTAGTTGTTCCTACTGCCAGAATCACACCGTCCTCCAGCCATATGCTGCCGTCCTCTATTAACCCTAGCTCTGACATAGCTTCCTTTGAACGAGGTCCTTTAACTTCTGAAGCAAGTGTCGCCAGCTGTGTAATATGTTTAATCCAAATTGGTTTTGCCATTTTTATTCATTCCCTTTTTTAAGCATTGGAATATTGACGCCTTTTTCCCTCGCTGTCTTCTCAGCTAGCTCGTATCCCGCGTCAACATGACGGACAACTCCCATTCCTGGATCAGTTGTCAATACACGCTCAAGACGTGCCTCTGCCTCCTTTGTTCCATCTGCGACAATGACCATTCCCGCGTGTAAGGAGTAACCCATGCCAACACCGCCGCCATGGTGAACAGAAACCCATGTTGCCCCGCCAACTGCGTTGATCATTGCATTTAAAATTGGCCAATCGGCTACAACGTCAGAGCCGTCCTTCATTCCTTCTGTTTCACGGTTCGGTGAAGCTACTGAACCAGAATCAAGATGGTCACGCCCGATCACAATCGGCGCCTTCAATTCACCTCTTGCTACCATATCATTGATGATTTTTCCAAATCGTGCACGCTCTCCGTAGCCTAACCAGCAAATGCGGGATGGAAGACCTTGGAATTGAATTTTTTCGCGAGCCATCTTAATCCAGTTGCAAAGGTGAGTATTATAGCTAAATTCACGCAAAATAACCTCATCAGTTTTATAAATATCCTCAGGGTCTCCAGAAAGAGCTACCCAGCGGAAAGGTCCTTTTCCTTCACAGAACTGTGGACGGATATAGGCTGGAACGAATCCAGGGAACGCAAATGCATTTTCTACTCCTTCATCCTTTGCAACCTGACGGATATTGTTGCCGTAATCAAATGTAATCGCGCCTTTTTCCATCATTTCTAACATCGCTTCAACATGCTTTGCCATTGAAGCTTTAGAGCGTTTCACATATTCAACTGGATCCGCTTGGCGTAATTCAGCGGCAGCCTCCAAAGTCATGCCTGAAGGAACGTACCCGTTAAGAGGGTCATGAGCTGAAGTTTGGTCTGTTAAAACATCTGGAATAAAGCCACTGGCAATCATTTCTGGTAAAATATCTGAGGCATTTCCGATTAAACCAATCGATAAAGCCTTGCCAGACAATTTCGCTTCCTGCGCCCATTGAATCGCTTCATCTAGGGAATTGGTTTTCACATCTGTGTAGCGTGTTTCGATTCGGCGGTCAACCCTTGTTTCATCGACTTCAATACCGATACATACCCCGCCATTCATCGTAACGGCAAGCGGCTGAGCACCACCCATTCCACCTAGACCAGCTGTTACAGTAATGGTATGTTTAAGCGAATGATTAAAATGCTGCTTAGCAAGCTCAGCAAACGTTTCATAGGTTCCTTGAACAATTCCTTGTGATCCGATATAAATCCAGCTGCCCGCAGTCATTTGTCCATACATCATCAGACCTTTTTTATCGAGTTCATGAAATGTATCCCAATTCGCATAGGCAGGGACAATGTTTGAGTTTGCCAGAAGAACCCTTGGTGCATCCGTATGTGATTTAAAAATTGCTACTGGCTTTCCTGATTGAATGAGTAAAGTTTCGTCATCTTCTAACTCTTTTAAGGATTTTACAATGGCATCAAAGCATTCCCAATTTCGCGCGGCTTTTCCAATGCCACCATATACAACAAGCTCCTCTGGATGCTCCGCTACGTCCTGATCCAGGTTGTTCATCAGCATCCGAAGTGCCGCCTCTTGCTGCCACCCTTTTGTATTCAAGTCTGTTCCTCGGTAACGTACAATCTTTTCACTTGCAATCGTTTTCATTATCCTTACCTCCCTTTGTTTATACTTTTATTGTATAGGGAAATTTCAGATAATTATTTATAAAATAATGATAATTTTATACTCTGTTGCACCCATTTTTATATAATTACCGTTTTTTATAAAATGTCTCACGATTTTCAATAAACTTATTAGAAATTACTATATCCGCTGCGGTAGGCTGACGGGGTACAGGATTCATACTGCTTGAATTTAGAATTAAAGTACGTTTGATGAGAATAGCCCGTTAATCTTGCTACTTCTTCTAAAGGCAAATTCGTTTCTTGGAGCAGGCGTTTTGCTTCCCGAATTCTTACTTGGTGTAGCAGGTCCCTAAATGATATTCCAGATTCCATTGAAAAACGTCGGCTCAGTGTGCTTTTATTGATTCGAAGTGCCTCAGCGCAAGCCGCTAGATTCCATCCTGCATCCCAATAATTCGCTTCAATTAATTCTCTTGCTTTTTCAACTAGAGAACGCGGACCTTCCTGAAGAAGCTGGGCTTCTACCTGATTAAGCAGACGGCTAGTAAAAGTGAGAAGCTCTTGAACAATTTGATAAATGACTGGTTTGTGAATAATTTGCTGAAAGATATCATGGTAAGCTGCCTCTAATATTGGACTCTGAAGATTATAAGACTTCATATGCCTGCGAATTTGAGCAAGCACACTAGTCAGACGAATACGAACCATTTCAGGATCGGGGTATGGCTTTTCATATGTCAGAAATTCATGTTCCACCCATTCCTTAATAGCCCGCAAATTTTGCTTTTCCAGCATCTCAATCCATTGGCGCTGTTCAAGCGGAGTGAGGAAAGGATCTAATTCCCTTGAAAGCATTTGATCATTTTCTGCTAAAATAATATCGTATCCTTCAAAGAAAATCCTCTTCGTCAGCTGCCGTGTTTGCTGGTATTTAGCCTTTAGAGAAAATTCGGCCGACTCTGTATTAATCACAATAGCTAAAGGCTCGTCCATCCTTTCCTTCCACTTCGTTAAAAAAGATTGATAAACCTCCTGTAAAATTTCAATCTTTTCCGTTTCCTGAACACAAAGGATAAAATCGGAAAGAGCAAATAATGTATAGTTACCTGGAAAAGAGTATCGCTGCAGTGCATCATACACAAGGCGAAGAGTATCCGGATTAGGTGTTAAGAACGCTACCATTGTGATTGGATAGCCATTCTTTCTATCTGATAAAAAGAGGTCCGGGTAATCGATCATATCCGCATTAGGTTTACTAACAGTTTGATTTAAATAGAATGGCTGTTCATTACGCGTTTGGTAACGAAGCTGTTGAATATGTTTAACTAAGTCATCTGCTGAAAAAGGCCGAAACAAAACATCCTCCGCCCGAAATTGGAGAGCCCGATACGCCGTTTGAAAAATCCGTTCCGAAGAAATCCCCAGCCAGCGAATTTTAAGCTGCTGGAGCCCGCTGCATAGCCGCTCACTCTCAGGGCCCCATCGATCCATATCTACTATGACTAGCTGTGGGAGCTGTTTGTGCACAGACTGAATAAGCTCCTCAATCGTATCCCACTGACTCAGCTTCACTCCAGCCAAATGTGATTCAATAATCCAGCGTATTCCCTGAGCTTCCAATGAATCCTTAGCAAGTATGTGTATATCCATGGCAAACACCTCTTAAACTGTTGTATGAATGATGTCCCGTTTGTTTAATTATATTATTCTCCTAAATATAATGGTTTCCCTTTATTAATGTGGAAAGATATTATTCGAAATACAGGGGATATCATGGTATATTCGGGAAAAAGTTTTAATCAAACGTTTAATTAAATTTGAATAAAACCTAATTAATCAAACGTTTAATTGAACCCTCAATCCCTTGGGGCAGTTGGGTTAAACCGCTAATCAAACGTTTGATTAAATTTTTAAAAAAGTTATTTAAACAAACGTTTGATTGAAATTCTAGTGAAAGTTATTTGTTATTGTAAAAAATTAATAAGAGGGGGTCTAAATAGACTGCATTTGTGAAGATATATTGCAAATAGCTGGGCTGGGCAAATTTTCGAGGACTGTGGTTCCATTATTGTTCACTCATCTTATTAAAGTCCACCCTCACACCCATAATCCTCTGATTAAATAAAGATCTGTTCACAACATCTCAAGAATTATTACCCAATTCATGAGCATATACATCTAGAGGGGAAAATATTATTTTTGGGGTGAGTACGTTGAATAGAGTAGGAAAGGATGATTTTAAGCCTGGCTTTGTGCCTCATCATAATCATGGTTCTGTGGATTATACATCTGTTAGTGACGGACATGTTCATCAGTGTTTAGATATTACTTCTCCTCCTATCCAAACCCAGGATGGAAATCATATTCATTATACAGAAGGATATGTCCTTTTTGAGGATGGTCATAATCACCATTATAAAGCATACTCAGGTCCTGCAATCCCTGTCGGCAATGGCATGCATGTTCATTATTATGACTTCTATACAACGGAAAACGATGGCCATCGTCATCGTGTAAAAGGTGTTGACCAGCCCGCACCAGGCAGCAAATAACCGAAATGGCAAAACCCGAATCTTTGGCAATGTCTACCTGCCTAGATTCGGGCTTTTTAACGATTTTAAAAAAAGGTAGATATTTGGGACGTGTTTTTGGGAAAGTACCTTTTCTTTATTTCTCTTTTACACATTTACACTTTAAAGGTCCCAATTAACACCTTCAATTCATCAGCCACTTTCGATAAAGCATGGGAGGACGCAGCTATTTCTTCCATGGATGCGAGCTGTTCTTCGGTTGCGGATGAAACCTCCTCGGTTCCGGTTACAGCCGTGGCCGCTACTTCGTTCACAATATTGATCGCATTAAGAATATGCTCTGAACTTGCAGCCATTTGCTGGACAGCCGATGAGACATCAAGTATATCACTAGCAACCTCTTTAACTGCACTTTGAATTTGCTGGAATGATTCTCCTGCTGTATTCACAATTCCAATTCCCTCATTTACCTCTGTAAAAGCTTGTTCCATTGATAAAATAGCTGATTGTGTTTCACTTTGGATAGACGTAATTAAGGTTGAAATTTTTTGAGCTGATCCAGCTGATTGTTCTGCGAGCTTTCGAACTTCATCAGCTACAACAGCAAATCCGCGTCCGCTTTCGCCTGCTCTGGCAGCTTCAATTGCCGCGTTCAAGGCAAGAAGATTGGTTTGAGCTGAAATATCTGTAATCACCTCGATAATGGATCCGATTTCCTTAGACCGTTCCCCTAGCCCCTTAATCGTATCTCCTAATAAAGACACGGTTTGATTGATTGAATTCATTTGGAGAATAGCATTTGAAATGGTTTCATTTCCTTCTAATGCCTTTTCAGAAGTAATTAATGCTGCATCAGACACATTTTGCGCATTACCAGCAATTTGACGAACACCATCAGACATTTCATTAATAGTATTCGTTGTTTCCCCAACACTATGGACTTGCTGGTCTGTTCCAGCCGCTAATTCTTGAATAGTCCTTGCAATATGCTCTGTTGCTTTGTTTGTCATTTCAGTACTTGCTGTTAACTCTTCAGCGGAAGCCGCAACATGTTCAGACGTCAGGGAAACTTGTTTGATCAGCCCTTGAATTCCGCTAATCATGCTGTTAAATGATTCGGTTAATCGTCCAATTTCATCTCTGGAATCAATTCTACCCTGTATGGTAAAATCGCCTTTCCCAACCTTTGACATTAGACTCTGAATTTCCTTCACAGGATTCGTTATTAGATTAATAATGACCCATCCGATGCCCGTAAAGAGGATAGCTGCAAGCAGAGAAACAATAAGCATGATCATTGTTGCCTGGTTCTTCATTTCTTCATTGAGCTGATTTAGATGTTCAGATGCAATAATATTGCTGTCACTAATAACATCTGAATATCCACTAACAGAAACTCTGACACTATTAAGCTTAGTAGAATACGCTGAATATGCCTGCTCCCGCTTACCTGCTAAGGCTAAATCAGCTATTTTATAAAGCTCTCTTTCATAAGCTTTCAGATGCTCTTGCAGATGTGTAAAGTTTTGCTTTTCATCCTCATCTAGGCCAGTGGCTTCATATTCCTTCATAAGCTGACTGTTTTGCTCAAATCTTTCATTAATTTTTGTTTCTAAATCAACCTGCTTAGCTCGATCATTCGTTAAAATTAACTCTAGTATAAAGGAATCAAGCGCACGATTGTTATTCCGTATAAGATTAATATTTTTTATTGGAATTAACCGTTCCGTATACATTTCCTTCGTATTATTAGACATTTGACTCATGTATATATAGCCAATAGCGCTAATCGTAATAAGAAATATGATGGAAGTTATGATTAAAATAAATAGCTTGTTTTTTATTTTAAAGTTTTTAATGATCTTCACAACTCTCCCCCTCCCTCTTCCAAAATTAAAATAGTCTGCTTAATTATAAGAATAATTCGACAAAAATAGAGAATTCCCTTCTTTTTTCCCACTACTATTAACCTAAATTTAGTTTTTACATATAAAAAAAGATTGAGAGTACACAAGCACTTTGATATGCTCCCCATAAGGTAGACAGATTAAAAAATAAAAATCTGTTGAACCTTAGGGGGAGTTTTTTTATGTCAAAAATATCCCATTCTCTTATG
>NZ_LMAS01000018.1:0-55004 GCF_001509555.1 Bacillus sp. FJAT-29937
GTTGAGTTGATTAGCTCATAAATGTCTTTTTGATAAAAAGACTAAAACGTTGACGTTTTTGTTCGTTCAGTTTTCAAAGAACTATCTTGTCGCTCAGAAGCGACTTTTTAATAATAGCAGATTCAAAAAGCTGAGTCAACAACTTTTTTCATCTTTTTTTGCTGCCGTTTTGCGGCAACGGATATAAATATACCACCATAAATACTATTGTGCAATAGGTTTTTAAATTTTTTTCGGATAATATGGAAGTAAAAATATTCATATTATTTCCTCCCCGTAAAAAAGGGCTATCTTCAATAAAAAAGGCAAAGCACCTTTTTAGTGTGCCTTGCCTTTAGTATTTTATTAACGATGACGCATGAGCGGAAAAAGAAGTACATCTCTAATAGATGGAGAATTCGTTAATAACATAACGAGGCGGTCAATCCCGATCCCTAATCCACCTGTAGGAGGCATACCATATTCTAATGCCTCAATAAAATCGTCATCCATCATATGAGCTTCATCATTGCCCTGTTCACGTTCTTTTAACTGAGCTTCAAAACGCTCTCTTTGATCGATTGGATCATTTAATTCTGTAAATGCATTCGCATGCTCGCGAGCCACAATGAACAATTCAAAACGATCTGTAAATCTTGAGTCTTCCTCATTTTTCTTAGCAAGAGGAGAAATTTCTACCGGATGGCCGAAAATGAATGTTGGCTGAATTAACTTTTCTTCTACCTTTTGCTCAAAGAATTCATTTACGATATGGCCGTAAAGCATGTGCTCCGTTACTTCAACTCCATGTTCCTTCGCTAAAGCATGAGCTTCTTCCTTAGACATCTCTTTCCAGAAGTCTACTCCTGTATATTCCTTAATAGCGTCAACCATATGGAGTCGTTTCCACTCAGGTTTAAGGTCTACTTCGTATTCTCCATACTGAACAGTAGTTGTTCCGAGCACTTCTTGCGCGATATGGGCGATTAAGTTTTCTGTTAGACTCATGATATCGCGGTAATCAGCATAAGCCTCATATAGTTCAATCATCGTGAATTCAGGATTATGGCGAGTCGAAACCCCTTCGTTTCGGAAAACCCGGCCAATTTCATAAACCTTTTCTAAGCCGCCTACAATTAGACGCTTTAAATGCAGCTCAATTGCTATTCTCATAAAGAGCTCCATATCTAATGCGTTATGGTGAGTAATAAATGGACGAGCTGATGCACCGCCGGCAATAGAATGCATCATTGGCGTTTCAACTTCTAAATATCCTTGACTATCTAGGTAACGGCGCATAGATTGAATAATACGGCTGCGCGCCACAAACGTCTTTTTACTATCTTCACTCATAATTAAATCTAAATAACGCTGGCGATAGCGCTGTTCTACATCTTTAAGTCCGTGGAACTTATCAGGAAGTGGACGTAAAGCTTTCGTTAATAGCTCAAACGCTTGTACTTTTATAGAAAGCTCTCCTACTTTTGTTTTAAAAAGCGTTCCGGATACTCCAACTAAATCTCCGAGATCGGCAGAATCGAAAATGTCATAGCTCTCTTCCCCTACAGAATCCAAACGGACATAGATTTGAATTTGGCCAGTTAAGTCTTGAATATGCGCAAATCCAGCTTTACCTTTTCCGCGCTTTGTCATAATACGTCCAGCAATTGTGACTGAAATGTTTTTTTCCTCTAATTCTTCTTTTTCAAGTTCTCCATATTGATCAATTAATTCCTGAGACTGATGGGAACGTTCAAATCTCTTCCCAAATGGATCTAGCCCTTTCTCGCGCAGGCTATTCATTTTTTCCCTTCTGACTATGAGTTGGTCATTTAATTCCTCATGATTCTGACTCACTTGTATCATCTCCAATTTGCAAATCTTTTTATGTAAAGCATAAAACTGTTATCTAAAAGTCTATATACTTTTATTATTTTACACAAAGTAAGCAGCACACACACCAATAAAGTTTTTAAATAGAATAAAAACTGCCAGCTTATACACTGGCAGTCCTCTTTGTATCAAAAGTATTATAGTTAAAGAAGCTAGTGATGTCAAACTTTACCCAGCTTGTACTTGGCTTTGCTCCTTCTCTTCTGCGTCTATAACAATCGCATTCAGCAAGGTAACAAGATCCTCTCTTGTTTCGCTAGTATTGATGGCGTTTCTTGCATTTGCGTTTCCGCGGATTCCTTTTAAGTACCATGCTGTATGCTTTCGCATTTCACGGACAGCTATATTCTCATTTTTCAAAGCAATCAAGCGGTCAAGGTGAAGGATGCATACATCGATTTTTTCGCGAACACTTGGTTCCCCCATTAATTCCCCTGTTTCCAAATACTTAACAGTACGATAAATCATCCATGGATTCCCTAGTGCGGCTCGGCCTATCATAACTCCGTCACAACCAGTTTCCTCGAGCATTCGCTTCGCATCCTGAGGAGTCTGAACATCTCCATTTCCGATCAGAGGAATGTTAAGGTTCTGCTTTACTTCACGAATGATATCCCAATTCGCCTTTCCTTCATACATTTGCACACGTGTACGGCCATGTAGAGCTACGGCCTTTCCTCCGGCACTTTCAACAGCTTGAGCGTTGCGGACAGCGTAAATATGATCTTCATCCCAGCCCATCCGCATCTTAACAGTAACTGGTTTCTCCACTGCTTGCGTTACAGCCGAGACCATTTCATAAATTTTGTCCGGGTCCAGCAGCCACTTTGCCCCAGCATCACATTTGGTGATTTTCGGAACAGGGCAGCCCATATTAATATCAATGATGTCGGCATTTGTATTTTTATCTACAAATTGAGCCGCTTCAATCAAGGTTTCTTTTTCACCGCCGAAAATTTGCAAACTTAGCGGTTTTTCACGTTCATCTATATAAAGCATATTCATCGTCTTTTCGTTTTTCAAAACAATTCCTTTATCACTGACCATTTCAGCGCACACTAGTCCAGCGCCAAATTCTTTCACAGTCAGACGGAATGCCGAGTTGCATACTCCAGCCATTGGGGCAAGTACGACTCGGTTTTTTAGCCCAATGTCGCCAATCTTAAACAAATGACACAACCTCCTTCTTAAAAAACTACAGACTATAATTACTCATTTTCCTCAGGAGGCGCTAAATCTTCAAGGGTAATATTTAGCAAGCCAGCAATCCGCTCTATTAAATCCGGTGCAGGCATACGGTTTCCTCTTTCAATCTCTCCAAGAATGGAAACAGATACACCTAACCCTTTTGCAAATCCTTCTTGTGTATAGCCTTTCAATTTTCGAAAAGCGCGAATACGTCTTCCCCATTTATCTGCTTCCATATCCGTACTCCCTCTCTATCAGGAATTTCCTCTAAAGCATCTTGAAGAGGAGTGTCCATCGTCGGAAGCTTGATGCCGGAATGAATCTCTAAAAGAGGAATGATGACAAAGGCTCTTTCATGCATCCGAGGATGGGGAACAGTTAATTTCTCTGAAATAATATTCTCTTGATTATACAGCAAAATGTCAAGGTCAATCGTCCGAGGACCCCATCTAATATCCCTTTTTCTGCCAAGGTCGTTTTCAATTTCTAAGCAGGTGCTAAGTAATTCAAAAGGGCTTAAGTCTGTTTTCACTTGAATAACCATGTTCAAAAATTGATCCTGCTCTTCATATCCGACCGGATCTGTTTCGTAAATGGATGAAACATTTACCACCTGTATACTCGGCACCGAATTAATACTTTTAATAGCGTCTTTTAAGCTCTCAAACCGATCCCCGATATTCGAGCCTAAAGCTATGTAAGCTTCATTAATCATTATCCCTGCTCCTTGTGATTTCAACTGCTACCGATTCATAGTGGCCAGGAATGGGAGGGTCGGGCTTAATCACTCTTACGGTCACTTGGGAAATAGTATCAAAATGATGAAGCATTTCCCCGGCAATCTTTTCAGCTACAGCCTCTACAAGTTTAAAAGGCTTCCCTTCAACAATATCCTTGCAAACTTGATAAAGCTCAGCATAATTTATAGAGTCCTTAAGATTATCCGTTTCTCCAGCTTTTTTTAAATCCGTCTCTACTGCCAAATCTACATAAAAGCGCTGACCAAGGCAGGTTTCCTCAGGAAAAACACCATGGTAGCCGTAAAAAGCCATTTTCTTTAAGGTGATTTTATCCATCGAGATCAGCTCCCCTTCCCAACAAGCGCATCCATCATAACAGCCATTCGCTTCATTTCCTTAACGTCATGAATACGGATAATCTGGCATCCTTTTTCAATTCCGTAGCAAACGGTTGCACCTGTTCCTTCCAGCCGCTCTTCAATAGGCAGATCAAGAACTTTCCCTACCATAGATTTTCGGGAGGTTCCTAATAGGACTGGGTAGCCTAATGAAACGAGCTTATCCAGGTTTTTCATCATTTCAAGGTCATAGGTTAAACCTTTCGCAAAACCAATGCCTGGATCTAAAATAATATTGTCGTCCTTAACTCCAGCATTTTTCACTAAAGTAATGCTTTCAAATAAGTCATTTACAACATCTCGATAAAAATCGGTATAATCAATATTCGTTCGATTGTGCATTAATATAATCGGCACCTGCAAATCGGCAGCAACCCCGGCCATATCAGGATCAGCCTTTGCCCCCCATATATCATTTATAATGTGAGCGCCGGCTTTAATCGATTGCCTAGCCACTTCCGCTTTATATGTGTCAATTGAAATCGGAACTTCTACTTCTTTTGAGATAGCCTCTATCACTGGGATGACCCTTTCCAGCTCTTCCTCCACTGTCACAGGATCGAATCCCGGACGTGTTGACTCCCCGCCAATATCAATAATATCAGCCCCGTCCTTTACCATTTGAAAAGCGCGCTCCACCGCTTCATCCATGCGGTTAAACTTTCCGCCATCTGAAAAAGAATCAGGGGTCATATTTAAGATTCCCATAATAAGTGTTTTCTTGCTGTAATCTAATGTATAAGGTCCACATTGAATTTCATTTTTCAAGGACAAAACCTCCTCAAACATCTTGTCTGCTCCACAGCCTTGTACATTGCTGCTCATAAAGCTCTTGGAGAGCCTTTACCTTTGCTCCTGACGCTCCAGGCATTTCCTTCCCATCAAACGAGGAGATTGGAACAATTTCTTGGATGGAATTTGTGACAAACATTTCGTCTGCCTCTAAAGCCTGATCTACTGTAAAAAAGCCCTCTTGAATATCGAACCCAATAAAATTAGCCATCTTGATAACAAACTGTCTTGTAATCCCATTTAAAATGCCCGTTTCCACTGCCGGCGTGAAAAGAATATGATCCTTTATCCAAAACAGATTCGAAACAACACCCTCAGCCAAGAACTCTTCCTTCGTTAGAAAAACCCCTTCAGAATCAGAGGAATTGCCTATTTCTCTTTTAGCTAAAATATTATTTAAATAATGGTGTGATTTTAGCCTTTCATATCCTTCAGGTGTATTGCGCTTTAATCTTAGTGTCACTGCCTTTTTCTCCTGCATCGGATTCCTTGGAGGAAGAGGCTTTGCAAAAATAATCAAATTGGGGTGATCGTATGGTTCTGTTTGCAGCCCGATCTCCCCTATTCCCGCAGATACATTTAACCGAAAATATGCATCCTCTAATTTATTCACCTTTAGAAGGAGCTGAAGGGCCTGTAAGATTTCCTCACGAGTGTATCGGACATGAATATTTAACACATCCAAACTATTGTTCAACCGTTCCAAATGATCGTCCAATAAAAATGGATGACCACTATATGTTCTGAACGTTTCAAACAAGCCCATCCCATACAGAAAGCCATGGTCGAATGGAGAAATAAACGCCTCTTCCTTCCGAACCAGCTCGCCATTCATATATAAATACAATTGCCACTCCCCCTATCTGCCATAAGAGTGAAGAAAGTTCTTTAGTAAATCCTTCCCCGCCTCGGTCATAATCGACTCCGGATGGAATTGCACACCCTCAACAGGAAGCTCTTTATGACGGACAGCCATTATTTCCCCCTCAGAGGTCCATGCAGACACTTCTAAGCATGAAGGAAGGGTTTCCTTTTTAACGATTAATGAATGATACCTTGTTGCTGGAAATGGATTAGGCAAACCTTCAAAAATAGTTTTTCCATCATGATAAATATCAGACGTTTTCCCGTGCATGAGTTTTTCAGCCTGAACAACATCCCCGCCAAACACCTGTGCAATCGATTGATGCCCAAGACATACGCCGAATACCGGGATCTTGCCAGCAAATGACTCAATCACTTCTAAGCTTATACCCGCTTCATTCGGACTGCATGGGCCCGGTGAGATCATCAGAAACTTTGGCTTCAGCTCCTCAATCCCTTCAATGGTGATTTCATCGTTTCTTTTCACAAGTAATTCTTCGCCAATCTCGCCAAGATATTGAACAAGGTTATACGTAAATGAATCATAATTATCAATCATCAGAATCATTCTGATGCACCTGCTTCCTGTTCAGCCATTTCTTTCGCTTTCCAAAGGGCAATGGCTTTTTTCAAGGATTCTTCATATTCATTTTTTGGATTTGAATCAATAACTATTCCAGCACCTGCTTGTACATGTGCTTTTCCATCTTTCACAATCATCGTGCGGATGATGATATTCAGTTCAACATCCCCGTTAAAATTAATCCATCCTAATGAACCAGTATATGGCCCTCTCGTTACAGGCTCCAGCTCCTCAATAATTTCCATCGTCCGGATTTTCGGAGCACCTGTAATTGTTCCCCCTGGGAATACAGCATCTATTAAGTCAAAGCCATCCTTGCCTTCAGCAAGCTCTCCTCTCACATTTGAAACGATGTGCATGACATGAGAGTATTTTTCGATGACCATGAATTCGTTTACTTCAACGGAGCCAAAAGCACAAACGCGCCCAAGATCATTTCTTTCTAGGTCGACAAGCATCACATGCTCAGCCCGCTCTTTTTCATTTTCAATGAGTTCATTCGCTAGCTTCAGATCCTCTGCCTCATCTCTGCCCCGAGAACGAGTGCCGGCGATTGGACGAGTGCTTACTTCCTGATTATTTTTCTTAATTAATAATTCAGGGGAAGCGCTGACAAGCTGGTACTCAGGCGTGTGAAAATAGCCCATATACGGAGATGGATTGAGCACCCTTAGCTGGTCATAAACATCAATGCCCTCAACCCGAATTGGCCGGCTTTGACGAACAGAAAGGTTGACTTGGAAAACATCTCCCCGAGAGATATAGTCCTGCACCTTTTCAACAGCTTGAATAAATTCCCCTTCACTTACGGAAACATCAAGCTTGTCCTCTACATTCCGAGGTTTGTTTTTAAGTAATGGAGGATATTCTTCCGTCCAACGAGACTCCCACACTGAAGCTTTCTCTTCCAATGATTGCTCATCTTTATTTTCCCCATACAAAAACATGATCCATAAAACATTATGTACTTTATCAAACACAAACCATTCTTTAAAAGTTAAAAAATGGATATCAGGGATTTGCAGATCATCTTCTGCAATATTAGGCAAGCGCTCAATATAACGGCCGTAATCATAGCTGATCAATCCAATGGCTCCGCCTTGGAAGTCAGGCAGTCCATCTACTCTTTCAACTTCGAACTGGCTCATCCAATCTTTCAGCAAGTGAAGGGGGTTGCCTTCTAGCACCTGTTTTCCATCTGATTGGATCACTTCTAATTTCGATTGTTTCCCGATTAGCACGGCATCAGGGTCAAAGGCAGCGATGCTGTATTGTCCCCCTCTCCCGCTTTCCAATATGACATGATGCTGCTTACCTTCAGCTAAATGCCGGTATTGCTTATAAAATTGATCAAAAGAAAAATGAATTTTCTTGGCGTGTATGTTGAATTTTTTCATAGGATTTTCACCTCTACATATTTATCTTTTTCCATCATACATGAAGATGGCGCAGATAAAAATACAAAAAGCAGCAGCCTCTACTTTAAGCTACTGCTTTTACATTAATTATTCTGTTTCAAATTGATAAAGCGGTGTGCTTAAATAACGTTCCCCGTTACTTGGAAGGATAGCAAGAACCTTTTTCCCTTTACCAAGTTCTTTCGCTACTTTTAACGCTGCCGAGATAGCTGCTCCTGATGAAATTCCGCCAAGAATTCCTTCTTCCTTCGCTGCAAGACGTGCATATTCAAATGCCTCATCATTCGAAATCTTAAGGACTTCATCATAGATTTCCGTATTAAGAACCTTTGGAACGAATCCAGCACCAATTCCTTGGATTTTATGCGGACCAGGCTTTCCACCGGAAAGAACTGGTGAATCAGTTGGTTCAACAGCATAAATCTTTACATTATCGTATTTTTCACGAAGTACGCTGCCCGCACCTGTGATTGTTCCACCCGTACCGATACCTGAAATAAAGGCATCAAGCTGGTCGCCCATCTGCTCGACAATTTCTTTACCCGTTGTACGGCGATGAATTTCTGGGTTGGACGGATTTTCGAATTGCTGAGGCATAAAGTAGCCATGCTCCTTCGCCAGCTCTTCAGCTTTGCGGATCGCCCCATTCATTCCTTCAGGTCCTGGAGTTAACACTAGATCAGCACCATAGGCACGAAGAAGATTGCGGCGCTCCATACTCATTGTTTCCGGCATGACAAGGACAGCCTTATAGCCTTTTGCGGCTGCAATCATCGCAAGACCAATTCCAGTGTTGCCGCTCGTAGGCTCAATAATGGTTGAACCTTCCTTCAAGGCACCACTCTCTTCTGCTGCTTCAATCATAGCTAAGGCGATCCGATCCTTTACACTGCTTCCAGGGTTCATATATTCTAATTTGACATACACATCTGCGCTATTTTCATCTACAAGTCGGTTAAGCTTCACAATCGGTGTTTGACCTACTAATTCTGCAATTGAATTTGCTAAACGAGGCATTTTCCCCACTCCTTAATCCGAGTATATTTATTGGTTTAATTAAAATTTAATACTTATAGGCGTCCATGTCAAATGTTTTCTATGAAAAAAGGCTTATTTATACAAAAATTCATACTTTCGCCTATTCTTCATTAAGCTATCCTTCTTCAACTGAAATCATGCCTGTCCACAATTAATTTCCGCACGAAAAAAGATGACTCTGTTCGTCCCGAGTCATCTCTAAAGGTATACTAATGTGCTTCCGTTTTTCCATAAAACCATTCTACATCTAACTCATCCCAAAGTGGCCTTGCAGAAACAGGTGAATCCATTTGCTCTAGTGCAATTTGTCGGCGGATTTGGTCTTTCACTTCCTTATAGGAGTATTCTTTTCCTCTGACTTGCTCGTGAAGCATGACAATGGCATAACCATCATCCACCTTGATTGCCTGGCTCCATTTGCCTGATTTAAGGTTTTTAACTACATCAATTAAGGCCTTTGAATAGCGTTCAGTATCCTCGTTAATATACCCGGCATCTCCGCCAAAATTAGCTGTGAATTCATCAATCGAGCGCTCCATTGCCAATACAGAAAAGCTAGAGCCTTGTTCTAATTCCTTTATCGTCTGGTCTGCCTCTTTCTTTGTTTTGACAATGATTTGAGAAATGTGATAGGCGTCAGGCAAGTTAAACTGGCTTTTATTTTTTTCGTAATAACTTTTTATTTCTTTTTCCGGGATATTTGCGTCCCTTGTCAAAAGTTCCTCGAGCATAAGACTGCTTTTTATTTGCTGTCTCCATTTATTCTCGTCAGACGCTTGGTAGCCTCCGGATGACCCGTACATCGTTTTGAACATCGTTAATTCACGTTCAACTGCTTTATCTGATATTTTAACTTCGTACTTTTTCCCGGCTGTTTCAATCACCTTTTGGTCAATAAGCTCTATTAAAACCTCTTTCCCATATCGTGATTCCATTTCATCTAGCCATTCTTGACGAGTAATCTTCTCTTTCCCAACAGTCGCCACAGTTTCATGATTAACTGAGCTGCCTTTTGCAAGAAAAAAAGCAATCGTTAAGCCATTTAGCAAAATGAGCCCAACAATAATGAAACGCAGCTTATCCTTCTTCAACCTCTCCTTCTTCAATTCACTCTCCTCCAAAGCCGTCTACTCTGCTTTTCTTTTTAATTCCTCTAATTCATCTTTTGAATAATGATATATTTCATTGCAGAAATGGCATTGTGCTTCTGCTTTTCCTTCTTTTTCAATCATATCCTGTATTTCCTCATCGCCTAAACTAGTGATTACATTTCCAAATCTCTCTTTTGAACATGTGCAAGTAAAGGATACAGGCAGTTTTTCTAAGATTTTAATATTTTCTTTTCCTAGAAGCTCCTCCAACAACTCCTCAGGTGTTAAACCCTGTTCAATTAGCTTAGATACTGGCGGAATTGTTTTTAATCTATTTTCAATTTGACTGATCGTCGCGTCTTTCGTTCCAGGCATTAGCTGCAAAATAAATCCGCCTGCAGCAAGGATCGTGTTGTCCGGATTGACTAGAACGCCTACCCCTACGGATGATGGTGTTTGCTCCGAAGTGACGAAGTAATATGTGAAATCTTCTCCTAATTCACCTGAAACAATCGGAACCTGACCTGAGAAGTTTTCCTTCATTCCGATATCCTTAATAACCGTTAAAGTCCCCGTAGTGCCGACCGCGCGGCGGACATCAAGCTTGCCTTGTTCATTTAAGTCAAAATGGGTTTGAGGATGGGTCACATACCCGCGCACCTCACCTTTGGAATTACTATCTACTAAAATGGGGCCGATTGGACCGCCGCCTTCAATTTTGATGGTGATTTTCTCTTCACCTTTTAACATAGCTCCCATCATCACACCTGCGGACATTGCCCTGCCTAGTGCGGCAGACGCAGTCGGCCATGTATGGTGCCGTCTTTGTGCTTCTCCAATCGTCTCTGTCGTACGAACGGCATATGCGCGAACTTGTCCGTTATACGCAATGGCCTTCACTAAATAATCACTCATTTGTAAACCCCTTTCAGTTGCTATCACACGCTGTTTTTTATTTTGCGGTTTCCATATTACGCTTATAAATCAACTGCAGTCCTTTTAGTGTTAAAAATGGATCAACGATATCAATAGCGGCTGATTCTTTCGCAATTAACCCTGCTAATCCCCCAGTAGCAATTACCGTAGGGCTATCTTTTGCCTGTTCTTTTATCCTTTTTACAATTCCCTCTACTTGGCCAACATAACCAAATAAAATTCCTGCCTGCATGGCAGAAACAGTATTCTTCCCAATAATACCCTCTGGACGCGCAATTTCAATTCGAGGAAGCTTAGCTGCCCTAGAATATAGGGCCTCCGTTGAAATGCCAATACCAGGGGCAATGGCGCCGCCCATGTACTGTTTCTTTTCGTTAATATAACAGTAGGTTGTAGCTGTGCCAAAGTCGACAATAATAAGCGGGCTGCCATAATCATGAATCGCTGCAACGGCATTAACGATTCGGTCCGCTCCAACCTCTCTTGGGTTTTCATATTTAATATTTAATCCTGTCTTGATTCCAGGACCGACAATCAGCGGTTTAATATGAAAATACTTTTCACACATTCGCTCTAGAGCTGTCATGATTGGCGGGACAACTGAAGAAATAATAATTCCATTTATATCGGCAAAGGTTAGATTCACATGTTCAAACAGGGACTTGATCACAATCCCGTATTCATCTTCTGTTTTGTGCCGGTTTGTCTCTATTCGCCAATGGTATTTAAGCTCGTCTCTATCATATACACCTAATACCATATTCGTGTTCCCTATATCAAAAACAAATATCAATATTCTCACCACTTTTATATTTGAGTTTTAACAGCTTTTTCACTGAAAACATCATAACATAACTTGAATGAGATGGTGTAATGAGAAACAAAAAAGCGCCCAAAACGGGCGCCTTTACCAGACTATTCCTTTTTATCTTCGCCAATTGCAGGTGGGTTTTCCATTTCCGCAGGCGATGAATTTTCTCTTGTCTCAGGGATCTCTCCAGTGACCGCATTGTCGTCTTTATTGATGTTAATATTTACTTTAACGTCATTGGAAGATGCGTCATCTTCCTTAGAGACAGGGCGATCCGGCAGTGATCCATGATCCATTAAATGCTTAATTTGCTCCGCATCAAGCGTTTCAACCTCAAGCAGGGTATTGGCAATTAGATCAAGCTTCTTGCGATTTTCTGTAAGAACCTTTCTTGCCTTTTCATAGCTTTCTTTAATAATACGCTGAATTTCTAGGTCAATTTCATAGGCAATGGCATCAGAATAATTCTGATCATTGTTGAAATCTCTGCCTAAGAATACTTGGCCGCCCTGTGATTGACCGAATTGCAGCGGACCGAGCTTATCGCTCATTCCAAATTCAGTAACCATTCTGCGTGCAATTCCAGTTGCACGCTGGAAATCATTATGGGCTCCAGTACTTACTTCACCGAATACAATTTCCTCAGCAACACGTCCGCCAAGCAATCCGACAATTTTGTCAAGAAGCTCCGGCTTCGTCATAAAGAATCGGTCTTCTTTCGGAAGCATAACAGCATATCCGCCTGCCTGGCCACGAGGGACAATAGTAACTTTATGGACCATTTCTGCATCCTCAAGAACAACCCCAGTTACAACATGGCCAGCTTCATGGAACGCAACGATATTTCTTTCCTTTTTCGAGATGACTTTGCTTTTCTTAGCAGGACCGGCAATAACACGGTCTGTCGCTTCATCAATATCGATCATATCTATCTTTTTCTTATTTGAACGAGCTGCAACAAGTGCGGCTTCGTTTAATAAATTCTCTAAATCTGCGCCAGAAAAGCCCGGTGTGCGTTGTGCAATCGCCTTCAGGTTCACTGAATCATCCAAAGGTTTATTTCTAGCATGCACTTTAAGAACAGCTTCTCTACCCTTCACATCAGGGCGGTCCACTGTGATTTGACGGTCAAAACGTCCTGGACGAAGCAAGGCTGGGTCCAAGATATCTGGACGGTTTGTCGCTGCAATGATAATAATCCCTTCATTTGCACCGAATCCATCCATTTCAACTAGTAACTGGTTAAGCGTTTGTTCACGTTCATCATGACCGCCGCCAAGACCGGCGCCACGCTGACGGCCAACCGCATCAATTTCATCAATAAAGATAATACATGGTGCATTCTTTTTCGCATTTTCAAATAAATCACGGACACGTGAGGCACCGACCCCGACAAACATTTCAACGAAATCTGATCCGCTAATGGAGAAGAACGGTGTACCTGCTTCACCTGCAACAGCACGTGCAAGTAATGTTTTACCCGTTCCTGGAGGTCCAACTAACAAAACCCCTTTAGGAATTCTTGCGCCTAATTCAGAGAACTTTCTTGGGTCCTTCAAGAATTCAACAACTTCTACAAGCTCCTGTTTTTCCTCATCTGCACCCGCCACATCTTTAAAGCGGACTTTCTTTTTACTCTCATCATAAAGCTTTGCTTTACTTTTACCGAAATTCATTACACGGCTGCCACCGCCCTGTGCTTGGTTCAGCAAGAAGAAGAATAAAATGAAGATGATGATAAATGGAATAATGGACGTGAAAAATGTGACCCAGCCGCTCGTTTCCTTCGCTGGCTGAAAATCTACTTCCGATTCTTTAGCAAGTGCATCAATACGGTCAAGGATATTATCACTATTCACCACGTAAGTTAGGAAATACTTTCCCTTTTCATAGCCTTCAAGCTGGCCTCTTACTTCATAAACGCCTCTTTCCGGCTGCATGGTGATTGACTTTATTTCTCCACTTTCTAAGTAAGTGACAAATTTATCGTAAGAAATTTGTTCAGTCGGCTCATTATTGCCGTTAAAAAAGCTGACAACACCTATAATGACTAAAAATATCAATAAATAAAAGATGGTGTTCCGGAAGATCCGATTCATCCCTTACCTCCTCCCACAGTTAACAAACTATAATGTATAGTAGCATAGTGAATTGCGACAATTCAAGGAATTACCCTTCTTATTACTCGGAATATTCTAGATGCTTATGAAGCTTCATCGTCATGAACTTGGTTTCTTAACTTAATTGTTGTTACTATATATTTCTGGCTTCAGTACGCCAATATATGGCAGGTTGCGGTACTTTTCAGCGTAGTCCAAACCATAGCCTACAACAAATTCATCAGGAACAATAAAGCCAACATAATCTGCATGAAGATCAGCCTTCCGTCCTGTTGGTTTATCAAGTAAAGTGACAATTTTGATGGACTTTGCCTTACGGTAGCGGAATAAATCAACTAAGTAGCTTAACGTTAAGCCGCTATCAATAATATCTTCAATAATTAGAATGTCCCTGCCTTCAACTGAAGTATCCAAATCTTTTACAATTTTGACCTCTCCTGAAGAAACAGTGGAATTCCCGTAGCTGGAAACATCCATAAAGTCCATTTCTAAATATGTGTCCATACGCTTTAACAGATCACCCATAAAAGGCATTGCCCCTTTTAAAATGCCAATGGCAAGGGGAAAGCGTTCCTTGTACTCCTCTGTCAGCTCAGCAGCAAGGGCTTTTATTTTCGCCTGAATTTCTTCTTCTGAAATTAGTACCTTTTCAATATCATTTTTCATCTTTCGTGAGCCCCCTAGAAGATCATTGCTAGTAATAAAATGTAATTTTATACTTACTGTCATACATTCAAAATCATTTTTCCATATAAGATAAAAGGATATAACTAGAATCAGGATGGGAACCGATGGAATACTGGGATTCCTTTATCCCTGGTATCCATAAGATTTCACCTTTGCTATCCGTTACAATCGGCCAAGTGTTTCGCTTCTGCAACGGCACCTTCTTATCTATGAAAATGTCCTTTACCTTCCTGGACCCCTGCATCCCTTTCAATGTCATACGGTCACCATTTTCTCTTGTGCGAATAATAATCGGCAAGGAGATGGAGTTCCGATCTATTAGAAGGGTATGAGGCTTCAAGCTCCCATCTGAACCATTCGTATATTCAAATGCTATACTGCTGCCGTTAGGCAACTTAATCTTTCCGGGTTCAGCTATTTCAAAACGATAAGATTGTACGGAATGAGAACGAAATAGAAAATGGCATCTTTCGTATGAACGTACAATATTCAAACCGTTTGGGAAATGAAGGGTTCCGGATGGATGAGGACTGCTCATTAATGAAAAAACATTTTCTGTATGTAATGCAGATAAAGACGCAGGTTTTTTCTTATAAAGATAGTTTAATATTAGTTGAATACCTCTCCTTTGTAAAGGCATTGGCATTGCTTGAAATTCCTTTATATTTAGGATTATTTCCTGAGCAGATTTCTTTTCCATTACTTTATTCATTTTTTGGACAGTTAATTCCTGCAAAAAAAACTCATCGCTTTGAATTTCTTCGCTAAAACGCTGAAAATGCTCGTGAACCTGTGGATTTTCCTTTCTTAGGAAAGGCATAATTTCCTTGCGAAAACGGTTTCGGCTGTATATCCCCTTTTCATTGCTGGGATCCTGCCGCGGGTCCAAATCATGCTCCAGACAATACTTTTCTATTTGCCATCTATTGAGACATAAAAAGGGGCGGAGAATTTGCCCATTGCCAAAAGGTCTTGAAAAGGCTATTCCAGCTCTAGCTTCCCCCGAACTCCCTCTTGTTAGCCTCATAAGAATGGTTTCAACTTGATCATCACCGTGGTGGCCTAATACGAGATAATCTGTTTTATGTTTATTCATTACTTTTTCAAAAAAGCGGTATCTGCACTCTCTCGCTGCAATCTGTGAGCTTTTTCCTGTTTCTTGTATGTATAACGGAACATTCACTTGTTCCATTTCAAACGGAATCTTTCTAGCTTCGCAAAAATGCTGAACGAATTTTGCTTCTGCTAACGATTCCTCTCCTCTAAACATGTGATCAACATGAGCAGCGAAAATTTGAAGATTTAACGCCTCTTTTTTGCTCCATAAATAATGAAGAAGGGCCAATGAATCAGGCCCGCCTGAAACACCTATCAAAAGCTTCTTATTGGCTAGCATAAAGCCTTTACGCTGAAGAAATGCTCTTACTTTCGCATCTAGCATATGATTCGTCCTTCTTGATTTTACTTAAAGCATAACATTTTCACGATGTTTTTTTCAAAAATTACACTAATTGTCCATATATATAAAGGACGTATAAAAGGGAAATGATTAGAAAAATGAGAATGGATTCCAGAACGCCCCCCCTCTTTTTCTTCTTTATATATGATTGACGACTAACTGTAGGATTATTTGTTTGTACTTGTTTCCTTTGCGGGGCTCTATTTACTTTCTGAGACTTTGGTTCTGGCTGATTCAGTTGGAAAATAGATTGTCGCATTTCGTCTGCTGAAGTGAACTTCCCCTGTAAAGCCTGCAGGATTACTCCTTCAAATTTCAGAAGCTCTTTCTTTTGCCTCACCATAAAAATGAGCTGTTTCAAATCACCTGATGTTTTGTGAAATCTTTTCGGATAGGCAATATTTATTAGAATCATTGCAACGGCGAAAAGATCATAGGCAGGATCAGCCTTTCTCGAGCCAAGCCCCCAATACCCCCGGTCAAAAAACTCCGTAAATTCCTTGAGGGCCCTTCCCTGTATGGTTGTGCCGCCAACATCAATACAACGAATTCTAGGCGGCGGGCCTGTTACAATTAAGTTTTCTGGTTTAAGGTCGCCAAATACCCATCCGCTTTCGTGAAGCCTATGTAAATCACTTAAGAGCTGGAGGATGACAACCTCAGTCCAGGATGGACCCTTTTCCTGAATAAACGTTAAAAGATCCGGCCCTTCGATATACTCCATTACATAAAAGGATATTTGCCTTCCATTCCATAACCAATCATCAACATCAAGCAAAGAAGGTCCAAGGGCTGTGCCTGGGACCTTTGCAAAGGATTTTAATACATTTACCTCTGATGTTACGGACATTCCGTTATCACTTATTTTTAACGCAACCTGCTGACCGCCGGAATTAGCCAAAAACACGATGCCATTCGCCCCAAACCCTAGCTCTTTCACAATGGTATATCGGTTGTGATGCCACTTTCCCTCGATAACTGTCCCTGGATTAAATTTAAACTGATTCTTCAAAGAATGATTCATCATCACGGGAAAGCAGACTCCTTAATGAGCGTTTTTTCTTGAATTGAGATAAGGCTTCGCGTAAGGCAGGGCCTGTCGGGGTAATGCCGCCTGTTGTTAATTTCCCGAAAATACTTGTTAGGGCACCTAGATTAGGGGACCAATCCAGCAGCTTTTCGACTTCTTTCTTTTTCCCCGGAAATACGAAGACTGAAAAACGATTTTCTCCAGAACGGGCATTCAGGCTTAATGATAAATCCAGCAGAGCTTCCTTCACGGTTGGCAGCTTATGTGCCATACTCGCGCTCGTATCGACTAACACAAGCACCTCAAGCTCAACGGTTTCGCCAAGTTCATCGACAACCTCCATAACCTCGCCTCTTTGATCAGGCGGAAGATCCTCAACTGTTTTCGCACCCCCAAGAATTTGCTGCAATTCACGGTTTACAACCCCTTGAAGTGTTTGCGTCATCGCTTTCCTCGTCACCATTTGGACCGTTTGGGAAAGCTGCTTGGCATAGACAATCTGACTGATGCCACCTCCTGACATAGCAATCCCTTCGATTTCACTCATGCTCTTTTCATCTATTACGTCTTTTTCCATAACTCCTATGACATTTACAGTAATTCCTTGCTCCTTTGCCAGGGCAGCCATCGCTATCGGATCCTCGCCTTGGTTAGAGCATCCATCTGTTATCAATAATATTTGCTTTAACGTGCCGGTTTTCATAAGCTCTCCCCTCCATTATTAAATCTATCTCCATTTTCGACTCTAAGAAGGGGATTTATACATATTTTCGGATGATTTAGGTTAAATTAACTAATTGGCTTTTTTACGCAAGGCGTGGACAGGAATACTTGTCCATTTTGGCGTATTATGTTTAATTTTGGCGACAACTACTGTCATGTCGTCTTCAATGTATCCGGATCTTGAGCGGATAACCTCCTCCATAATTAAATCAGCTACATCTTGCGGATCCTCCGTTTTTAACTCACTAATTTTTCTCTTCATCCACAAGTCGAAGTTTTCTACATGCTTCGGCCCTTCAAAGATCCCATCACTCATCATCACTAATAGATCTCCAGCCTTGAGCTGCTCACTCACGACATCTACTTCAAACTCTGGAAATATGCCCATTGGAAGATTACTAGCTTCGACTTTTAGAATTTTAGATCCCCTTTTAATAAAACTTGGGGTGGAGCCTATTTTCAGGAATTCAACTCCCGCGTTTTGGAGATCAATCATCGCTAAGTCTAAGGTTGAGAATATTTCATCTGTTGTTCGCAAGGTTAAGACAGAGTTGACTGATTTAATCGCCACTTTTTCCTCAATGCCTGATTGCAGGATTTTTTGTAAAAGCTGAAGTGTTTCTTTGCTTTCTATATGCGCCCGCTCTCCATTTCCCATTCCATCACTAATGGCTATCGCAAATTTCCCGCAGCCTAATTCAATCGTAGAGTAGCTGTCACCAGAGATAAACCCGCCTCCTTTTGCAGCATGCGCAACCCCCGTTTCCACCGTAAACGCCTTCGCAGACCGGAAAGTAACGTGGCAAAATCCATTTGGATAAGCTGAACATTCCTCCTTATTCACAACAATCGATTCGCCCAAAATATCTGAAAGCATCGGGGCAATCAGCTTCTCACATTCCCCGTGCCCCTGGCAGTAAGGAATGGTCATATCAATATCGACATTTCTTTGCTCAAGACTATAAATCTCAACTTGTTCAATATGGATCCCAAAATCCTGTAAAGCCTCTAGAATAAGCTCCTCCTGCTTATGATGGTTTTCCCGCTCTCTTTGAATTTCCTTCGCAAAATCCCCCATCACCTCTGAAACGCCGCGCAATTGATCTGCGACTAGCTTTCTGCTTTCCTGGACCTGTTTTTTAAGTTTTTGATTTGCATAGTAGAAGGTGAGCTCCTGCTGAATCGTCTCTGTCACTTTCTTCGACCTTGTACAATGCTTCTCCCATTCTCTTGAAAGTCGCGGTGAAAGTTCGCCGTGATTTTCATCCAAATCATTCATAATCTCTTCCATGTACGCATAAGTTGTATCAAAGTTTCTTGTCCAGCAATGGTCCTTTTTAAAGCATGATTGACAGGTCTTACTCGTTACATTGCTTAAAAAGTAATCAAGCTCCCTATCTGATTCGCCATCTTCCCATTCAGTCGGCTCATCATAGGAGGAAAAGCTTTTTGAAAGGGCTTGAAAGACATTTGAAAATTGAGCCACCCTTTGAGCAGTAACATCACGCATTTTCCGCATATACTGCTGCTGTTCAGCGGCATACTCAGGTGTGCCCGGAATATGCTTGGCGAGCTTGGCTGTTAATGCTTGAGGAGTTAGAAGAAACAGGAAAATTGCAGCGGACGTTTCCAATACCGTTTTTAATAGATTGCTGCTTTCTTCCCCGTACATCCCAATTAATAGAGTAGCAATCATTAATCCAGCGGCAACGCCTATTTTTCTCCCTTCCTTTAATAGACCGCCAAGAAGGCCCGCAAACGCTAGCAAGCTCATATGATAGAAGCTGGAAACATTCGCAAGGCTGAAGATTAGGCCTGTTACCACTCCAACTGTTGACCCCACAGTTGCTCCGGCAACAAAGGCAAAAAGCAGAACTAGATATCTCGACATAATATGTTCAACAGAAAGATCGTAGACCGTCCAGCCAATCGTACCCGTCATAACAGAAGCAAGCATAATGATTAAGCAGACAATCTCTTCCGTCTTCAACGATTGCCGGCGCTTGCTGATCGATAACAGCGGAATGCTTTGGATAAAAATAAGTGTGAGGATGAAGCCGAGGCTCGCTTCCACTCCGGCCATCATTCCGTCATAGAGAGTCAGCGTTTTTGTCAAAATAAAATCCTCTAATAACTTTCCGCCCAGCAAGGTAAGGAATACAAAAAATGGCAATGCTCGCATTTCATTATGGAGCCACTTCTTTGCTATTCGAAAGATAAATAGAAACATAAAGGTAATTCCAAAAGCGGATACCGCATTTGGGATGGAAATCGTCGCAGCACCAGCAATTAATCCGACTAATGCGAGGGGGGCTTTATCCCTTCTGATGAAATAAACCGCAGCAAAAAACGGGAGACTAAAAGGAGTAAGCTTGGCCAAAATTAACGCTCTGCCAAGTAAAAAACCAATCAGCAACAGAAGATAGCCTTTTTTGAAGAAAAAGGTTTCCATCCATAACTGAAATTTATTCAATCCTTTTGCAAATTCCAATTTTGGTCTGTCTAAATTTACTTCTCCGATCGGCTCGACTAAATTCCTTTCTACCTTTGCCATTTGATTACACTCCCCATCCTTTATCGTTCTGCTAATTATAAATTCATCGAGACTAGAAGTTTGTCAAAATAGCGGACAGGCTTCTATTTTTCGTTCGACTCATTTCCCCGTAAAGCCCAAAAAGGGAACAAAATATTCTATAAAAAAATAAAAAAGACAAGTCCTTTAAGACTTGTCTTGAATGGGAATCATAAACGTTCAACCCTGCAAAATTAAAAATATATATCAACTAAGCAGCAAGTTAACCTCGTCTAGCGCCTCTTCCCCCACGCTTCGATTCAGTATTACGTTTTAATGATGACAGACGATCTTCACTATCCTTTAAGAAACGAGCCATTTTAGATTCGAAATTTTCTCTTGATGGACGGTTATCGTTTGCTCTGCCTTGACGTGGACGTTGGGAGTGTGAATGTCCTCCTCTAGACTCTCTTCTTTCGCCTCTTTCAGGTCGATCCGGTCTTTCTGGTCTTACTGGTCTTTCAGGCCGATCAATTGCCTTTTTAATGGAAAGTCCAATCTTTCCATCCTTTTCGACATTAATAACTTTTACTTCGACCTGGTCACCAACTTTAAGATGATCATTGATGTCCTTCACATAATTGTCAGCGACCTCGCTAATGTGCACCAGACCTGTTGAGCCTTCCGGTAACTCCACAAACGCTCCGAAATTTGTAATTCCTGTTACCTTTCCTTGTAACTTGCTGCCCACTTCGATTGACATAAAAAGAAATTGCCTCCTTGAAAGATATAAAAATACTTACTACATATTATACCGAACTTAAGAAAAGAGTTCAATACAAGGTCTAATTAGATGGTGAATCCTTCTTTTCCTCTTTTTCCCTTACCTCAGGCAAATTAAAAATGACCTCGTTGTTTTCCGAAAGGAAGTAATCCTTTCTCGCAAGCTTGGCAATGTATTCATCATCATTCAGCTTGACAATTTCCTCCTCCAGGGCCACTTCCTTTTTCTCTAATAAAGCCAATTCCTGATCAAGCCTTTGTTTCTCAGCTGTCTTTGCTTCAATCGTTGAGGATTGCGAAACGAGCGTGGATATCATGAAAAAAGATAGAGCGATGGCACCCGTGAAGAAGACTGTTAATCTTCTATATAAGAGTCGTCTCTTCCTTCCCGCATGAATTTCTTCGGCCTCCTGCTGCTTCACATAGCTTGTTTGAATTTTGGCTACATTCCTTTTCTTGACAGCCCCCATTTCGCACCCCTCCTTACTTTTTATATTTTTTCAAGATGGTCATCCACTTAGTTAAATGATTCTTTGTCTTTATTAAAAGTCCTGCCATTCTATTATAAATCTTCTCGACTGATTTTTTAAGCCCTTTCGGCAAAACTTTCCAAAATAACAACGAAAGCCACTTGAAAGGGAGAAGAATAATCTTACATACGAATAAAATAATCCTGAATATTAATTTTAGAAGAGCAAATAGGACCCTTTTTATCATTAAAAGCAAAGAAATAACAGCAAATATGAGTCCTCTTACTGGTTTATAGATTAGATAATGGAATAGTTTTAAAAAAAAGCGATAAATAGCGACAATTACCGAGATAGAAATCTCCAGAAGACGCAGATATAATCCTTTAAATAAACTTTGATAGGCCGCAAAGCCGCATAAAAGGGCAATAAATATATAAAATCTCAGCTCACCGCGATTGACGATAAATAAAATATAAAAAATAGCCAGCCCTTGTACAACCCAAAAGAGGATATCGTTGATAAATACGATCCAGCTTTTGCGATTACTGCGTTTGAGGAAGCGGTTGTAAGTATCAAGAGCTGCGCCAAAGGCACTGCCCATGCCAATCATGGCTAGCATGGTCATAAATTGTGTCGATAAAGTCATCGGAATAGCTTGCTAAAGAAGCCTTTAGCCTTATCCCCATGCTGATCATCTAAATAAACGAGATCAAATATTTTCCCTTTTATAGAGACAACCCCTTTATCGACATCAAGGTTTTTCATCTGCAAATTCTGTCCTTTAATCGCCAGAAACCCCATTACAGTATCTAATAAAAATTCCTCATTATCAAAGCTCTCTACCTGCTTAACCCCTGTAATGTCCAAAAGCCTTCTTCCACGCATAATAACATCGTGGTCCTGAACATTCGACTTTGTTGAATTTTGCTCATAATATTGGCTCACCTTACATCCCCTCACAATCACAAAGTACAAGCTTTTTGTACATGTTATGAGAGAAGGACAAGATTTAGAACATAGAAAAGCGTAAGCACCTCGGTCAGGGGCGACAAGCATAAGACGAGTTGGCAGGAAGGTTGGTCTTTACCTTCATGTCAACTTGGCTTATGACCTCCGACGTACAGGACGTACTAGTGCCGACTTTGCCACAGGACGTGGCGTACTTAGTCGGCGAGCCCCTAGGTGCTGGAGCTAGACAAACAGAAAGGGAGGTGCTTATTCCTCGGTGCCGGCCTTTTCCTCTTTTACAATCGAATACATTTCTGCTGCTTCTTCTTTTTTCGTCGTTTCTTGAATACGGTCAATTTTGGCTGTGACTACTCTTTGCCCAAAGCGTATAACTAACTCATCCCCGACCTTAACAACCGTGCTAGCCTTTGCCTGCTGGCCATTCACAAGAATTCTTCCTTGATCGGAAACCTCTTTTGCCAGCGTTCTTCTTTTGATTAATCGGGATACTTTCAAAAATTTATCTAGTCTCATTGTCTGGACTCCTCTCCAACCGTTTTACTTCTTCCCAGAATTCATCTAATTGCTCTAACTCATAATCAGCAAAGCTCCTTCCGCTCTCCTTCACCTTCTTTTCTACATAGGCAAAGCGGCGTTTGAACTTCTGATTTGTTAAAAACAGAGCTTCTTCAGCATCAATTTTGTAAAAACGTGCAATATTCACAATAGCAAATAGGATATCACCAAACTCATTCACTATTTGCTTGCTTCCTTTTTCAGCCTCTAATTCAAATTCACCAAGCTCTTCCTTTACTTTCTCCCAAGCTGGCCCGACTTCCTTCCAGTCAAAACCAACACCAGCCGCCTTTTTTTGAATTTCAGCTGCGGCCATTAAATTGGGAAGCGATTTACTTATTCCGTCAAGGATCGACTTTTCCTCTGATTGGCCCTTTTCTTCCTGCTTAATATCCTGCCAGTTTCTTAATACATCCTCTTCTGTCTCAGCGGTTACATCCCCAAATACATGCGGGTGGCGGCGTACCATTTTTCCGGAAATTCCTTCAATGACATCTTCAATGGAGAAAAAGCCGTCATCCTCTCCAATTTGCGCATGAAGCATAACTTGCAGCAGAACATCTCCGAGCTCCTCCACCATATGATCAATATCGTCTTCATTAATCGCTTCAATAAGCTCGTATGATTCTTCAATTAAATATTTCTTCAACGTTTCATGCGTTTGTTTTTTATCCCATGGGCAGCCATTTGGCCCGCGAAGCTCGGCAATAATCTCACGCAACTTGGAAAAGCTTTTATACAAAATGGCCTCATCCGTTACAGGAGGAACATAAATAGATGTTAGATTATTTATCTCCATATCCCGATCCAATTCGTACAAAGGGACCTTGCGTATCTGCTCTTCCTTGCTACCTGCGGCTGTCACAATGAAAACCTCATAATCATAAGGCAAGACATCCATTAGTGTGAGCTTTACTTCAGATGCGACAAACTGATCATACACCTGTCCAATGATCATGTGATGCTTCACTTCTAGCTCATCTTTCTTCAAGCTCGTTCCATCAAGAAGCTGAAATCCCTCGATTGGGTCAATTTTTAGTGACTGAAATAAGGCATCAATAAAGCTTTGCCCCCCGCCGATTTCTATCGTTATTCCATGATCTTCCGCTCTCTCCAGCAGCAGCTGAACAGTGCGTTCCGCAACGAGCGGATGACCTGGAACTGCATAAGTAACATTACCGCTTAAAGCTGCATCCAGCAGGCTCGAACAAATTTCTTCATATACTTCATGAAATTGCTCGTGTTTTTCATATATAGAATCAAATGAAGTGAATTCAAGCCCCTCCTTCTCCAATTCCGTGATGGCAGGATGTTCTTTCGTCCGCAAATATAGAGGGGAAGCGCTTTTCAGGGCACGGTAGACCCCTAGAGGGAGCTGCTCTAAATCCCCGGCCCCTAACCCAAGTATCGTGATTTTTGACATTGATTCGTTCATCTCCTATTCCTTTTAGGCAGAAAAAATAACAGCTTGCTTCCAAATGGCAGCATCGTAAGCTCTTTTTCTTTAAAGGTATTCCCTTTTAATACAATCCATAGATAAATAAATCCGCCTACAGCCACTGCACTTAATGCCTGAAAGCCATTAAACAAACGCCCCTCTTCGAAGCCGGTTAAATAACCCGTCATATATAAATAAAAACGCAGAACCATAAACATAGAAAGAGCTGCTATTCCAATAATCAGGATAAATCGTTTGTTCAAAATCCGCGTCCTTACCTGGCTTCGAAGCTTAACGAGCAAGAAAACCATAATGAAACTTAAGGTCAAACACGAGGCTGCCGCTGCTCCTATTGTCCCGTATAGCGGAACAAGTATCGCATTCAATACGTATTTCAACAAAAAGCTGCTGAGAATAACAAACGCTGGAAAAAGAATAATGCCTAAGCCTTGTAATATAGCGGTAACAGTCATAATGATGGAGCTTAATAAGATCATCATGCTCAAAATCCCCAGAACTTCTGAACCCTCGCTGTTTTCAAACAGCATAATATTTGTGGCACGAATAATACTCCACAAGCCAATTGTTGCCGCGACTCCTACAAACAAGGCGATTTTGAGCGCCAGCCGAATATTATCATGCATAAATGCAAAGTTTGACTTTAATTTTTCACTTGTAATAATCGGAACTAATGATAATGACATCGAAGTGGCAACGACCATCCCAACCTGAATAAGCGGCTGACCTCGATCATAAATTCCTTTAAGCTCTTTCGCCTCAAGAGCATCTACTCCAGAAGAAATAAGCATCGAATACAGATTTAAAGAATCTGCCATTTGCAAAAACACAAGGAGCAAGCTGCTTACGCATATGGCAAATCCCTGAACCAAAAGAGCCCTGGCTATTTGTATGTTTTTTTGAATATCAAATTTCGCGAAAGGAAGATGAGATTTACGCCTTCCTATCCAATAAAAGGTGATAAGAACAATTATCGCGGCGATTCCGCCTGTTACAGAGCCGAACGCCGCTCCTCCTCCTACTACGTACAAGCTATATCCCTTACTTGTCAGCAAAAAGGCGGCAAAGAAAATCGTGATTACTCTTATGGATTGCTCAACCACTTGGGATATAGCTGTAGGAACCATATTCCCTCTCCCTTGATAGAAGCCTCGCAGCAATGCAACTACAGGGAAAATTAAAAAGGTAACTGAAATGACTTTCAATAAAATCGCAAGATTGGGGTCCTTCATTTGAGCCGCCAGCCAGGCTGCTCCCCAGAAAAGAAAAGCAAAACAAATAAAACCGATTATAAATAATATGAGGGCTGACGTGATAAATAGATGCTGTACCCCGTTTTTTTCCTTCTTGCTCGAAAGCTCTGTGTAAAGCTTAGAAATCACGACCGGAAAACCATATGTAGATAAAGCAAGGGCAACTCCATAAAACGGATAAACTTGCTGATAAATATAAAAACCAACATCTCCCACAATATTTTGAAACGGTACGCGGTAGACGGCGCTTAATATTTTGACGATTAATGCGGCAAAAGTTAAAATGAAAGCCCCTTTAAATAATTCTTTAGCTTTTTTCTCGGGCCCCATTTCCCCTCTCCTTCCAAATCTTACATTCGAAAGTATTATATCATGGCTCAGGACGATTATTGACTGAATCCGTTTTACGCTGTTAAAAAAAACCATCAGTGGGCCCCCAATTATATGGAGGCCCACTGATGGAAGTTTCACCTTATGATTCCATTTGTCTTGCCAGAAATCCTGCAGCTGTTTCAACAGCCTTTTGCTCAACTTCTCCTAACGTATCTTCTTTAGCATAGATGATCACAGCACCAATTGGATCTCCATTTGCAATGATTGGTCCAATGGTATAGGAAGAAATGGCTTCATTATGACCATCAACGAGAGAGTAATCACCTGACTGATTAATGAGAACGGAACTGCGGTCCTCCATCGACTTCTCAACTAATTCACTAATGTTTTTGTTTAAATATTCCTTCTTGGAGCCCCCTGCAACAGCGATATATGTATCCCTGTCACAAATTAATACTGGATTTCCTAAGCTGTCAAACAGTGCCTCGGCATACTCTTTTGCAAAGTCGCTTAGTTCACTGATCGGTGAATATTTCTTCAAAATGACCTCTCCATCGCGGTCAACGAAAATTTCTAATGGGTCTCCTTCACGAATACGCAGCGTTCTGCGAATTTCCTTAGGAATAACCACACGCCCTAAATCATCGATTCGACGAACAATACCAGTTGCTTTCATCCAATGTTGCCTCACTTTCATCTGATGATTTTTTTTTGAAATAAGAAAAAGGATTTTCCAAATTCAGACAGATGTCCGATTATGGCGCATTGTACTAAAGTATAAGGCCAAGGTTGGAGTCCCGCACTGAAAGCGCGCAATTTTCAGCTTTTCTTATCTGGCCATGATTCAAAATTGGGAGAAATTGAATACATCGCCATGTTTGAACTTAGTATCTTTCATATGGAAAGTTCTATACACGTTCAATTATTTTTTCTGGAGTTTATCTTTTCATTAAAACTCGGGAAAATCATCTGAATCGTTTTGACCTTTGAAAAAATTTCAGGTTTTCTAATGCAATACCCTTCGTTTTCAAGAATAAACATTTTTGAAAGCTTTTTTGGCCATTTGTTCTGTCGCATATCGTTTTAGGTTCATAATCATTTATAATGCCTGACTTTGCTGTTCCTTGATGGAATCCTTCATCCCTTGTACAACTTCAAAGGCTATTTTTAACCATTCATTTGGTTTGATTCCTTTTACATGGAGGACAGCCTTGAGCTTTTTCCCATCCATTCCAAGCCCTACTGTGCGCCCAAATTTGCTCGTGATTTCAAAGATTTTCGGTCCGTCTATTCGTTCACTTGCCTTTTCTGACTGCAGAATCAATATTTCTTGTTTACTCTGTTTAATCGTTTCAACTCCGGCGAGCTCTCCAAGAACCTTCATTTGTGCGACTTGGAATAAATAAGCGACTTCTTCAGGGTATTCACCAAAGCGGTCGATCATTTCCTCATGAAGCTCCTCGATATCCTCTATACTTGAAGCACCTCTAAAGCGCTTATACATTTCAATTTTTTGATGACCATCTGAAATATAAGAATCAGGAATATAAGCATCTAATTCAAGATCAATTTCGAGCCTCTGCTTATTCTCAAGCTCTATATTGCCTTTTCTATTCTCGATTGCTTCCTTCAGCATTTGCGAGTATAAATCAAATCCGACTGAATCAATGAAGCCATGCTGTTCAGCACCTAATAAGTTTCCTGCGCCCCTAATGGACAGGTCACGCATGGCAATTTTGAATCCGGAGCCGAGCTCTGTAAATTCTTTGATCGCCTGGAGCCGCTTCTCAGCTACCTCAGTTAATACTTTATCTTTTCTATAGGTGAAATACGCATAGGCAACCCGGTTAGAACGGCCGACCCTTCCTCTCAGCTGATAAAGCTGTGACAGCCCCATTTTATCGGCATCATGAACAATGAGCGTGTTGACATTGGGGATGTCTACTCCAGTCTCAATGATTGTCGTACTCACAAGGACATCATATTCGCCGGAAAGGAAACCTAACATAACTGATTCGAGCTCATTTTCGGTCATTTTCCCATGGGCATAGGTCACTCTTGCGTCTGGAACAAGCATCGAAATTTCCTCTGCTTTCCGTTCGATATCCTCTACTCGGTTATAAAGGAAATAAACCTGCCCATCGCGAGCAAGCTCTCTTTCTATCGCTTCTCGTACAATTCCTCCATTATACTCCATCACATACGTCTGAATCGGAAAACGATTTTCCGGAGGAGTTTCGATGACCGATAAATCACGCACGCCAAGCATCGACATATGAAGAGTTCTAGGAATAGGTGTAGCCGTTAATGTTAGAACATCTACATTTGATTTCAACTGTTTGATTTTCTCCTTATGTGTGACACCAAATCGCTGTTCCTCATCGACAATAAGCAGTCCTAGGTCTCGATACGAAATATCCTTTGAAAGAATACGATGAGTCCCGACTACCACATCAATAGTCCCCGCCTTTAAACCTTTGATCGTTTCTGTTTGCTGTTTCCTAGATTTAAATCGGCTTAGCAGTCCGACCTCAATCGGATAATCCTGAAAGCGTTCTCTCATTGTTTCGTAATGCTGCTGGGCCAGAATCGTGGTCGGAACAAGGAAAGCAACTTGTTTCCCATCGGCTATCGCTTTGAAGGCAGCACGAATCGCCACTTCTGTTTTCCCATAGCCTACATCCCCGCATAATAACCGGTCCATCGGGCGCTCTCTTTCCATATCTCTCTTGATTTCGTGAATGGAACGAAGCTGGTCCTCTGTTTCTTGATAAGCAAAGGCTGCCTCGAATTCCCGCTGCATCTCCCCATCTGGGCTAAAAGCATGTCCTTTCGATGCTTCTCGCTCTGCATAAAGCTTAATTAAGTCATCCGCAATATCTTGGACAGAGGATTCAACCTTCTTCTTAACCCTCTTCCAATCGCTTCCGCCAAGCTTATATAATTTAGGTTCCTTTGCTTCGGAGCCTACATATTTTTGAATAAGATCAATTTGCTCGACTGGAACATAAAGCTTATCCGTACCCTGATAACGAATATGGAGATAATCCTTATGAACCCCATTGATTTCAAGTGTTTCAATTCCTAAATATTTTCCTATCCCGTGATTCACATGAACGACATGATCGCCAACTTTTAACTCGGAATAGCTTTTAATCCGTTCCGCATTAGACAGCTTTTGACGGCGGGGCTGCTTTTTCGTTCTTTTATTAAAGAGCTCTTCTTCTGTAATGACCGCAAATCTTTGACTTGTCAGCTCAAATCCAGTCGACAGACCGCCCGCCATAATTTGGACCTTTCCTAAAAGGAGCGGCTGGTCCTTTCCGATAGAAAATGCTTCAATTTCATAGTCTTCCAATACCCTTTGAAGCTTCTTAATTCTTTCTTCATCAGACCCTAAAAAAATGACAGTATAATTCCCTTTTCTCCATCGATCAATTTCCCCTTTGAGAACGTTCATTTGACCGTGGAAATTCTGCATTTGTTTACACGAAATATTAATAATATTTTGCGGATTTGTATTCGGAATATGTCTTAGAAACAATGACAAATAAATGAGCGGCTGTTTCTTTTGCTGCAAAAACCCCTTTAAATTATGGGATATTTTCACATCATGGATCATTTGCCCCTCACTTAATAGACTTGTATACCACTCGGCCTCTTCCTTCTCCAGAGAGTCATTCATTTCCTGAACTCTGCTAATTTCATCAACGAAAATCAGCGCATTTTCTGGAAGGTAGTCTACTAAACTATTTTCTTTTTCATATGCAAAAGAGAGATATTTAAATAGCTGGCTTGGCTTGCTGTCCATTCTTAATTGCTCAAGCTCGTATCCGATGTTCTGTGTGAGCAATGTTTTTACTTTTTCATCCTTTAACTTCTTTAGGCTTGTGCCTAATCCCGCTTCAATCTTTTCAATCATTTTCTGATAGTGTTCATTTGTTAATGGATATTCAGTTGCGGGACCGATTGTAACTTCAGATAGCTTCTCCTTAGACCGTTGATCTTCCAATGAAAACGATCGAATCGAATCTACTTCTGTATCAAATAATTCAATTCGAATGGGATCGGATTCTGTTAATGGATAAATATCAATAATTCCGCCTCTTACACTAAATTCACCGGGAGATGAAACCATGCTCACACGCGAGTAGCCCATTTGGACGAATGTCAAAAGCTGCTCTTCCTGAAGTTCATCTCCTACCTTTAAAGTAAGCTGACTTTCTCTCCAGAGAGAGGCTGGCGGGAGAATTTTTCTTAAGGCTGCCATTGGAGCAATTAACAGACCACTTTTACTTTTACTCCAATAATTTAATACTTCGATTCGCTGTGCCTTTAATTCTGGACTGGCAATACTAATTTCAGCGGCAATTAATTCATTAGCCGGATATAAAAACACTTCTGATTCCTTTACGAGATGAACGATATCATCATAAAGCTTTTGTGCCTGCAGAAGATTATGTGTGATGATTAATACCGGCCTTCGTGTTTGCTCATAGACAGATGATAGAAACAAAGTTCTTGCGGAACCGGATAAGCCTGATATTAACTGCTCCTTAAGCCCTTCCTTAATTCCAGACAAGACGGATTGCAGATCATCTTGCCCACTAATCATATCTTTTAGCCCTTTCATGACTACCCTCCCTTTCTTAAGGGGGATGACCCCTATTTTCAATTTATAGATAAAATAGAAAAATGCTTTGGATGGATGTCCAAAGCCTGTTATTGAATTAGAAAATCATGCTGATGGTATTCTGGATTTCGCTGCAGTAATTCATGACAATCCTCGCAAATGGCCTTTACCTGAAGATTGCCCGCCATATCGTACGTGATCATCTCTTGGCGTTCCTCATGATTTAATAAATGAAAGCCTAATTGCTCTGTGTGAATGTCGGTATCTTCAATCTTACCAATCTCCACCCCACAATGGCGGCAATGATAATGTATAGCCATGCCTGTTCCTCCTATAATACACTCTTGTATTAATAGTATGAGCGTTTCTGAAGGAACTTATTCATTCGGCAATAGCATATAAAGCATAATAAGAATGATATCCTATCTTATGAAAAAAGTAGAGATATATGAGGAATTATTGATTAAATTCATTCATGATTTGTAAAAACGGCTTAGAAATCCATTCCTCACATGCATCTGAACATCTTTTGATGACTTCACCCATTTGCTCCTGCTCTTCTTTTGAAAATCGCCCTAACACATAGTCAGGCACTTTCATCCCGCTCGGGGGCCTGTCAATTCCAACTCTTATTCTGTTAAACTCTTGTGAACCCAAGTGTGCGATGGTGGACTTGATTCCATTATGCCCTCCGGCACTGCCCTTTTGCCTTAACCGAATCTTTCCAACCGGGAGATCTAGATCGTCATAAATAACAACAAGCTCATCATTGTCAATTTCGAAATAGTCCATTAACGGAACAATAGATTCACCAGAAAGGTTCATATATGTAAGCGGCTTTAATAAATATACCTTTTCTCCATTTACATGACCAACTCCATAAACTCCCTGGAATTTCGCCTGATCAAGAGGGATATTAAACTTTTCTGAAAGTGCATCAATGACCTCAAAGCCAATATTATGCCTTGTTTTCTCATACTGCTTTCCTGGGTTCCCTAGCCCTACTATTAGCTTCATGATTTCACCTCTTCTTATAAAGTTACAAGCGCTGAACGTGAAAATAGGGCTGACCAATCATTTTTTTGGGTCAGCCCGTTATTCATTGCAAGGAACTTTATCTTTTAACCTTTATTATTCACTAGCCTTAGTTTCTCTGCCTTCTTCATTTTCCGGAGTTCCACCAGCCTGCTGTTCACCGCTATGAATTTCTTCTTCCTGTCTAGGCGGAAGAATAGAAGCAATGACTTCCTCTTCCTCGTTATTGATCTCATAGTTGAGGTTTGTTTTTATATCACCAATTGTTAACGTTTCATTAACCTGAAGACTAGTTACATCGACATCAACAGATTGAGGGATGTTATCCGGTGTAGCTGTAACAGAAACTTCATGTAAAGCCTGCTGCATAACACCACCATCCTTCACTCCTGCTGCATCTCCAGTAAGAGCAATACGGACATTAGCAGTAATTTCTTGGTTCATATCTACTGCAAGAAAGTCAACATGAATAATCTCATTTTTTATCGGGTCTGCCTGATAGTCACTTAACACTACATTATGCTTCTTACCGCTTAGATCCAATGAAATGACGCCATTCCTGCCCACTTGACGGATTACTTTCGTGAAATCCTTCTCATTAAAATAAATCGATTGACTTTCAATCTTGGCCCCATAGACGACAGCAGGAATATTCCCTTCTTGCCGAATACGCGTTAAGACCGAGCCACGAAATTCATTTCTTTCCTTTGCTTGTAAAACAGTTGTCATAAGTAGGTCCCCTTTCCTTATTACATTAATCAAGACTCTATATAAAAAATGCCCTAAATGGGGGGAGTCTAAACCTTCTAACAATATTTAGTATAACATTGTGGATCAAATAAAGACAGGCATGCTATTTAGCAAGCCTGTCTAATGTTAATAATATTTAAATCAATCAAATAGTGTGCTTACAGATTGCTCCTCATGTACACGGATGATTGCTTCTCCGATAAGAGGCGCAACTGAAAGCTGAACGATCTTCTCTGTCTTCTTTTCTTCTGGTAGGGCAATTGAATTTGTCACAACTAACTCTTTAATAGAGGAGTTTTGGATCCTATCAATAGCGGGACCTGATAATACTGGATGTGTACAACATGCATATACTTCAGACGCACCATGTTCAACTAGTGCATTTGCAGCTAGTGTAATTGTTCCAGCCGTATCAATAATATCATCAATTAAGATCGCTACTTTTCCATCAATATGTCCAACAATATTCATAATTTCCGCTACATTCGGCTTCGGACGGCGCTTATCAATAATAGCAATCGGAGCCTTTAATCGTTCAGCTAGCTTTCTTGCTCTCGTTACACCGCCATGGTCTGGTGATACGATGACAACATCGCTATTCATCGCTTTATCTTTAAAGTATTCAGAAAGAATTGGAACACCCATCAAATGGTCAATTGGAATGTCGAAGAAACCTTGAATTTGCGGAGCGTGTAAGTCAAGTGTAATTACACGTGTTGCACCTGCTGTTTCAAGTAAGTTTGCAACTAGCTTAGCTGTAATTGGTTCACGAGCTCTTGCTTTACGATCTTGACGCGCATATCCATAATAAGGCATAACAATATTAATTGTTTTTGCTGATGCACGTTTTAGGGCATCAATCATAATGAGGAGCTCCATTAAATGTTCATTCACTGGAGAGCTTGTAGATTGAATCACATAAACATCGCATCCACGAATGCTTTCTTCGATATTAATCGTAATTTCTCCATCGCTAAAACGCTGCACTGAACATTTCCCAAGCTCGACTCCGATCACATTAGCAATTTCTTTTGCCAGTTCACGGTTAGAATTAAGACTAAAAACCTTTAAATTTGGATCTAAATATTGATTGGACATGTTAAGCCTCCACCTGAATTATTTCTTGCCATTTAATTTTTCTGCATAATTCTCTTTATTTACTTGACGCGCCCTTGCAATGGATAAAGCCCCTCCAGGAACATCCTCCGTTATCGTTGAACCCGCTGCAACATAGGCGTTTTCCCCAATGGTTACTGGTGCCACGAGATTAGAATTGCAGCCTACGAAAACTCCATCTTCTATCTTTGTTAAGTATTTATTCTTCCCATCGTAATTAACTGTAATCGTTCCGCAGCCAATATTTACATCGCGGCCGACTTCAGCATCCCCTATATAGCTTAGATGAGATGCCTTACTTCCCTCACCGAAAACAGCTTTCTTCACTTCAACAAAGTTTCCAATTTTCACATGCCCATGTATGTCAGATTTCGGACGGATATGGGCAAATGGCCCAATTTGGACATCGGAACCAATTTGACTGTCAAAGGCTGCAGATTGTCTGATTGTCGTATGATCACCAACTGTACAATCTGAAATCTCACTGTGAGGACCAATGACACAATTAGATCCGATCGCTGTTTTGCCAGAAATAATTGTGCCAGGGTATATGACCGTATCCATTCCAATCGAAATATCACAATCAATATACGTATTGGATGGGTCGATGATTGATACGCCATTTCGCATATGGAACTCATTTATTCTCTTTCTCATCAATCGTTCTGCCTCAGAAAGAGCAACCCTGTCATTCACACCAAGAGTCTCCTCAAATTCAGCTGATTGGAAAGCGGCTATAGAAGATCCTTCATTCTTCAAAATCTCAATCACATCCGGCAAATAGTATTCGCCCTGGACATTATCATTACTTACCTGACTTAAGGCTTGAAATAAAGCTTGATTATCAAAGCAATAAGTACCCGTATTAATTTCTTGAATCTTTCGTTCTTCTTCTGTTGCGTCTTTATGCTCAACTATTTTCTCAACATGTCCGCTTTCATTTCGGACGATGCGTCCATAGCCAGCAGGATTGTCGGCCCAAGCAGTCAGTACCGTTGCTTTAGCACCTTTGTCCTCGTGGTGTTTATAAAGGGCCTCCATTGTTTCATGTGTGATGAGCGGAGTATCTCCACAAACGACAATCGTGACGCCTTCTTTTCCATCAAGCATTTCCTTTGCCTGCATGACAGCATGAGCCGTTCCTAGCTGTTCCTTCTGCAGTGCATACTTAATGTGATCACCGAGCTGTGCCTGTACCAATTCTGCCCCATGGCCAATGATTGTTACAATTTCTTCTATATTAAGCTTCGATACTTGATCAACCACATGTTGAACCATCGGCTTTCCACACACAGGATGCAGGACTTTATAAAGCTTAGACTTCATTCTCGTCCCTTGGCCCGCGGCTAAGATGACCGCATAACGATTATACACAGACAGGCCTCCATTTCAAGTGAAATATATAATATCGCCCATTTCTAGAAAAGCGCAAGCGCCTTCGGAACAAATTAAGGCAGCGTGAAGCCCCCAATACTCCTTTATCATTATATTGGTTTACTCACTTATTTACGAATACATTAGATGTTCATTCCATCCGCATTTTTCTTTCTAAAAACCTTTTTGTCCATTTAAAAATATATCTTATTAACGGTCTTATTTCAAGGAATGACAAAAAACTACATATTTTTTACACGATAAATATCGAATGATTTCCATTTGAAGGAAGGTTAGTGGAAGATTGCAGAGCTTTTTCATAGAAATGATAGGTTTGAAATGATGTGAAATGGGGAATTAGGAGAGGGAGGCCACATACAATCAACAACAAAAAAAGAGCCTTACTTATGAAGTAGGCTCTAGTTGTTTATTATTAGGAAGCTCCCGCTTCTTCAAATTCAACTTCTAATTCACCTAAGCGGTGGTATTCTGATAATACAGCCTCTTGGATTTTCCCCCGTGTTCCTGAGTTAATAGGGTGAGCAATATCCCTAAACTCGCCATCCGGAGTACGTTTGCTAGGCATTGCAACAAACAATCCATTATTCCCATCGATTACTCGAATATCGTGAACAACAAATTCATGATCTAAAGTAATAGAGGCAATCGCCCTCATACGGCCATCTGTATTAACGCGGCGCAATCTTACGTCAGTTACTTCCATTCTGTTCACCACCTTTTCTAGAAGATACACATCTTACTCTATTTAATTCCACATATCCTCAGTTTTTCCTGCTTGAATCGAAAAAATTTTTAGAATCTTTTATTCCAAATGATAAAGTTCTATTTAATACCCCATATCCATTATGACTTTTATACTAAAATTTATACAATAAATAACAAAAATATCCGAACTACGAGCTTTGTACCTAAATAAAAAAACAAGCCCGTGAATTTTAGCGGGCTTGTTTTTTTATTTTATCTTCTATTTTACAAGAGCTACTACTTCAATTTCTATTAAAACATCCTTAGGCAAGCGGGCAACTTCCACACAAGAGCGTGCGGGCTTATGAGTATGGAAGTATTCACCGTATACTTCATTAATAGCACCAAATTCGTCCATGTTTTTAATAAATACGGTTGCCTTTACAACTGTTTCTAAAGACGCGCCTGCCTCTTCAAGTACAGCTTGGAGATTTTTGAATACTTGATGAGTTTGAGCGATAACGTCTCCTTCCACAAGGGCCCCCTCAGCCGTTAACGGAATTTGACCTGAGCTGTAAAATAAGTTGTTTACGATGATTCCTTGTGAATACGGACCAATCGCCGCTGGTGCACTTGCAGTTTGAACATATTTCATATTTGTATCCCCCTCAAATATAATTTGATAATCATTTATTTATTAAAATAATTACCTTCATTCACATTGATCTTCTTTTCCTTTTCATCCACATCTGATAGTCGCAGGAGAGATAAATATTCATCCACGAGACGTTCCTCTGCCTTTTCTGCTTCCACTAAAACAGCTATGCCCGCAACATACGCTTTAAATTCCTCTAGCATGCTGACCATTCCATTGATGGTGCCTCCGCCTCTCATGAAGTCATCGACAATAAGCACTCTAGAACCTTCTGCTAAGCTTCTCTTTGAAAGCATCATCGTTGATAATCTGCTGGATGATCCAGATACATAATTAATACTGACCGTTGAGCCTTCTGTAACTTTACTGTCCTTTCTCACTATGACAACAGGGACATTTAAATAATTGGCTACTGCATAAGCTAAAGAAATCCCCTTCGTTGCTACAGTCATGACAACATCAATGGGCGTTGATTCAAAAGCCGAAGCAAATAAACGCCCGACGCGATTTACAATAGAGGGATTTCCTATTATATCAGTCATGTATAAATAACCACCAGGCAGTAACCGATCAGGGCTGGCAATTAACTCACAAAGCTCCGAAATAAATGATTTTGCTTCCTCATTCGAAACTTTAACATGAAATTTCACACCGCCTGCTGCACCCGGAACCGTTTGTAACGTTCCAATTCCCCGTTGTTCAAATGTATCCTTAATGATCGCTAAGTCTTCACTGATGGAGGATTTAGCTGATTTATATCTTTCAGAGAAATAAGTTAATGAAACCAATTGTCTTGGATGTTCTAATAAATAATTCGTCATATCAATTAAACGCTCACTTCGACGAAACTTCATCATAGGACCCCCAAATCCGAATATTCTATTGTTAATATACCATTATCATACGGATTTAATCAAGTCTATGTCGTTCTCCAAGCATTCTTACCGCGAATACCTGATCACAGAATCCTCTCAAACCGTTATAAATTCGCTGCATTCTAGAGTCATGGCGAACAAGTCCGAATACAGTCGGCCCACTGCCGCTCATCAAAACAGCGTCAGCACCAAATCTTCTGATCTGCTCTTTAATTTGGGCTACCTCAGGATGCAGCCGGAAGGTCACGTCCTCCAGCACATTTCCAACTAGGCCGCAAACCTGTCCATAACTTCCAGCTTCTATTGCCTGGATCATTTCTTTTGTTTTCGGGTGGTTCACTCCATCTAATTGAAGTCTGCGATACACATCTGCTGTTGACACCCCGATAAAGGGTTTAGCCAATATGACCCAGCAAGTCGGCGCTGCAGGAAGTTCTTTAATCACTTCTCCTCTTCCAGTTGCAAGGGCCGTTCCTCCGTAAACGCAGAATGAAACATCCGAGCCAATCTCCGCACCAATCACAGCGAGTTCATCTAAACTTAATCCAAGACCCCAAAGCTTATTCAGCCCTCTTAATACAGCAGCAGCATCACTGCTCCCACCGGCAAGCCCAGCAGCGACTGGGATGGCCTTTTCAATCGTAATCGCGACTCCCTTTTTCACCTGAAACCGCTCTTTTAAAAGAAGCGCCGCTTGATAAGCAAGATTTCTCTGATCATCCGGTACAAAACGGTTATGGGATATGATCTTGATGTCCTCTTGCTCTAATAATGTTAATTCAAGGCGATCGGCTAAATCAATGGTTGTCATAATCATCTCAACTTCATGAAAGCCGTCCTCACGTTTATGCAAGACATCCAAAGATAAATTAATTTTAGCCGGTGCCTTTACTAAGATCTTCAATATTTTCACCTACTTTGACAAAACGTCTCCATTTTTTGTCCTATTTTACCACAAAACAACAAAAGTAAGACGTCCTGATTAGACTTTCTTCATAAAAAGTTATTCTTTTTATCAAAATTTCTTTAAAAAAAGTGCCGGAGCATTAGCCCCGGCACATCGCAGTGAATCCATTTCGTTATTAATCACAATCTGTTATATATACAGTTTACGTTAAGCTTCAAAAGATTACCGATTATTCTTTAGGCCTTGCTGCGCAATTTCGACTGCACGTTTAACCATATTTCCAGCATCCTTTGCCGTAATGCCGCCCCAGCCATCCTTTTGCACAACATCGTAAAAGCCAAGTTCCTTTGCTAGCTCCTCTTTAAAGCCTTCCGTCATAATCCCTTTTCGCCTGCCTATGATTAACATCTCCTTTCACACTGCGATAATTATAGTATGAACGTTCCATGTTTAAACATTAGGGTTAAAGCGTTTTTTTTGCAGAAAAACAGCGACAAACATTTGTTCGCCGCTTTGGTGCAAAAAAAATTTATGTTAATTTAAAGCAACTCGTCCTGTTGTATCTTCGTAGAATGTAATTTGAACAGTTTCTGTAAGTACATCTGCGTAGCTGTAGGATACGCGCTCAAACGCATTTTCATCCTGGTCCAGCTCAATCACAAATACAGAAGGGTACGTTTCTGCTAAAACACCTGAACGCTCAATCGTCTTCCTTCTTCCACCGTTAGCCTTGAGTAATAATCTTTTCCCAAGGTTTGAATCAAGAGCTTTTTTGATATCCAATAATGTTTTTGCCATTCGTTCCACCTCACTATGTTAAGTATATCACACTGACACAGTGGAGTCAAATAAAAATATAAATTATAACAGTCTTTAAAAAAGATTGTCAATATATTTTCGTCCACAATTTCTTCTATTTTTCAACATTTTTAGCTTATCCTTCTTCATCTTAGAATATGTATGCTATTTTCAAAGAAATATGCCAACTTTTTCTATAAAAATCCTGCATGCAACCTAGAATGTATAAATGTCGTTGGCTTCATTTCTCTGCGCTGGTTATTACTTCGTACATAAAGGACAAGTTCTGCTGAAACCAACGACAATTAATTTCCACACAGAAAAAAACAAACCGCCCCAATTAAGAACGGTTTATCAATTAAGACTCATGATGATGTTCACTATTAAATGGCATGCCTGTTCTCAAAACTCCCTTTGTTTCGATTCCGCCTAGGCCCTTTTCTCCTGTTAGGGTATTGCGCAAAACATCCCATACATTTATTCGCTCCATAAAAGGGGTAAAACTGATTTTTGCCACAATATACACCGGGTCTAGTGCATGAATATTCACTCTGTATGGGGAGCTGGCAAAATTAGCGCCTGCGTGAATGATGGATTCAAAATGGGATTGGCATGCGCCTGCAAAAATGACTAGCTGATCTAAATGCGGGACTTTCTTTCTTGCTTCTCTAACTGTTTGTGCAAATTGTTTAGAATGGCGATAAGCATTAATATCTGTCTTCTTCCCCTTTGCCTTTGAATAGGCATCGTGGCCGGTGATCACAAGAATATCTGGTCTATAGTAATCTATTAGCTGCCCAATCTTCAGCGGCATCTCCTTTTCATTGCAATGTATGCCAGTCACTGGAACACCTATTTTTTCATATAAATTTAAGCATTTTTCTAAATAAGCCGGATCCCCATCAAGATGGAGGACTCTTCCAGGCATTTGAAAGTAGCTCAATGATTTGCTGTAGCCGTCTGTTGCTTCATACTCTTGTCTTTGCTTGATCAGCTCGACATCCTGACGGAATAGCTGGAGAGACTGCTCTTCCATGGAATGATACTCTTCAGCCATCTTTGCCCTTGTCGATGGACTAATCGTAATTAAATCCTCAATAGGCGCGTCTGCAATTAGCCGAATGTCTTCCCCATAAAGGATGGCATGTTTCTGCCCATTCTGTTCTCGAAAATCGATGACCCGAAACAGAATATCACAATGGTATGAAACCCTCCCGACAATATCCATAATATTTATGTTCAACTAAAGTCACTCCAATTAGCCCCATCAAGCCTCATATGGCACCCTAAAACTGCCAATGCATGGAGGCCTTCTAAAGAATATAGTCTAGTTCTCTCATAAATTATGCATCCGTCTAAAAACATGTGCTTTAATAAAACCCTTTTCTGCACAAAAGACCCGCCAATGGCGAGTCTTAAGAAAATATGGCAGCTAAATGGTCACTTAACCGGGCAAACTCCTCAATGGATAACGTTTCCCCTCTACGGCCAGGTTCAATTTCTGCTTGCTCTAATGCAGCAAGAATGTCTTCCTTCTTTTGTTTCCCATCCGGCAAATAGCTTGTTAAGTTATTTAATAAGGTTTTTCGCCTTTGCGCAAAGCTTGCCCTAATAATTTGAAAAAAGAATTCCTCATTCTGGACGGAAACAGCCGGTTCCTTCCGTTTCGTTAAACGAATAACAGCCGAATCGACATTCGGCTGGGGAATAAATACGGTTTTCGGAACAATCATAACCGTCTCAGCCTCTGTATAGTATTGAATCGCGATGGAAAGGGATCCGTAATCTTTTGTACCCGGCTTAGCAGAAATTCGGTCTGCCACCTCTTTTTGAAGCATACAAACAATTCCCCTGATTGGCAGCTTGTCTTCAAGCAGCTTCATAATAATCGGCGTTGTCACGTAATAGGGAAGATTAGCAACAACCATGATATCATCCATTCCCGCTAATTCTGATTCAATCATTCCTCTTACATCCGCTTTCAGTACATCCTCATGAATGATCTTTGTATTCGAATAAGGGGAAAGGGTGTCTTGTAAAATCGGCAATAGCCGCTGATCAATTTCAAAAGCCACTACCTTTTTGCTTCTTTTCGCCAGCTGCTCTGTTAAAGCACCAATCCCAGGGCCAATTTCAATCGCTGCCGATTCTTCTGTTAACTCGGCATGATCGACAATTCTTCTGAGAATATTCGTATCAATTAAAAAATTTTGTCCTAAGCTCTTTTTAAAGGAAAACCCGTATTTTTCAAGGATAGCACGGGTTCTTACCGGGGTTGCTATATCTTTATGCATGTTCTTCCTCCTGAAGGATCGCCTGAATAGCCGCCGCAAACTCTTCTTTGCTAATTTGGAACATCATCAAACTTTTATGCAGCTGCTTTCCATTTGTAAATCCAATTTTTAAAAGCCTTCCTAGCTTCTCTCTTCTTTCTCTTGCTCCGGTGCCGCCAATTAGGCCAGCAGCAAGCAAGTCCTCTTGAGTGATGACTTCCTTCACCTCTTCATGCATGAGGTGGGCCTCGCGAAGAGCCTGCCGTATCATCTCAGGGGAAGCGTGTTCGACACCAACACCCTTCCCGTATTTATGTAAAGCATCCTTTTTTTCTATAAATGCATGCTTGCAGCCAGGTACATGCTCTTTGATTGTATGACGGATTTTCTTCCCCGGATAATCTGGATCAGTAAATACAATGACCCCTCTTGTCTTTTGGGCAAGCTTTATTTTTTCTAATGTTTCTTGATTGATGGCAGAGCCATTTGTTTCAATTGTATCCGCATCGAGTGCGTTTTTAATCGCAGTCGTATCATCCTTCCCTTCGACCACGATGATTTCTTTTATTTTCATAAACCCTCCTGTTATCTGGTTCCACATTTCATTTAGAGACATTTAGAGACATTTAAAATAAAAATAAAATATTTGAGAAAAAGTTGAAACATTTTTGTAACCTTATACGTCTGTATATATGATTGGTTAAATAACGATTTTAATTATATATGAAAAGTCGAAAGAAAGAAAAAAAGAAAAAATGCAGAGGATTTAGGGGTCCCCTGCACTTTGAAAAAATTTAATTTAAGATTCTAATTTTCACTGTTTTGCGTCCCCAGCGATAAGCTTCTCCCTTAGTAGCAAAAAACACATCGATTTTGTTTCCTTTAATAGCAGAGCCGGTATCCGCAGCAATCGCATACCCGTAGCCCTCTACATAAACTTTCGTGCCTAAAGGGATGACTCTAGGATCTACTGCAATCACCTTCGCATCGGGATTAGCACGCAGATTAATGCCTGTCGCGGTTTTGCCTGAACAGCCGTTACAATGAGCTGTATATGCCGTTGAGGACACATAGATTTCCGTCCCGCCTGTTTCGCCGCGGGATGCAACCCTATTAACAGCTAAAGGCTTCGTTCCAACAGCAACCACTTTATCTTGTTTTTCCTGAACGGTTTTCTCGTTTAATAATGTTCTTGAAACTTCCTTGCCGTTTTCTAATACAACTTCATATTCCTTCGTTAATAAGCCCTCTTTGCCTTGATTAACGATCTTTTCGGAACCTTTAGCCAGGCTGCTGTCCTTCTTTGTTACAACAGCAAATTTAATTGGTTCTTCCACAACATCGGTGACTTTTTCTACTCGAATGATTTGGATTTTGTCGTCTTTTTTGACAACTGTATCCGCTCCGGGTGCAATACGATCTAGTTCGTTTAGCGAAATCCCCTGCTGTGATAAAAAGTCAGCGACCGTAGTCGAAGTTGACCAAACCTGTTGCTCTTTCCCGCCATCCGACAATGTTAAAGCAAAAGCTTTATTGACAACTATTTCAAGTTTATTTTTTATTTGCTCTTCGAGATTTGGCTGAACCTTATCATGATCAGTTATCGTAATCTCCTGTTCTTTCAAAAGCTCTTCTACTGTTTTGGACACTGTCCAAATCGTTTTCTTCTCGTTGTCTTTCACAATGTGAACCTGTTTTGCCGGCTCCCAAACAATCTCTAAATTGTCCTTCACCTTCGTGTCAAGAGATACCGACACATAATCCTCTTTTCGTAAAGAAATGTCTAAATCATTAAAAAGCTCTTGAATCGTTCCCGCATGTGTTTTAATGACCTTTTCCTGACCGTCTAATGTCATTGCCACCGTTTTCTTTGTTGATTCGAATATAAAGAAGCCTAGAGCAGCTGCAAAAACTATGAAACTAGTAGTAATAATGACAATTCTCTTCTTACTCAAAGACTCGGAAAACAGGTTTTTCATGTTTTGAAATACGATGAAAAACGCCTCCTTTTCTCTCGGAGTGATTATATAGACTATCTTACAGTTTTGTCAACTCTCTCTCACTTTCCTTTTTTTAGCACCGCCCTCTCCTAAACGTATTTCCTATTATGCAAAATCTTTTTGTGAAAGGAAAGAGAGACTTATCGACATGGTTATCCTATGATGGGACAAGGAAATGTAGAACTTTTTAGAACTAGGAAAAAATAGGACAAGTACCCTAGAAAATCGACAAAATTCTTTATCAAATTATGCCGAATATTCTTTTGGCATTCTCGGTTGTTATTCTTGCGACTTCTTCAACTGGGATCTTTTTTATTTCTGCAATTTGTTCTGCTACTAGTTTCACATAGCTAGGCTCATTCCGCTTCCCGCGATAAGGATGAGGGGCTAAATATGGGCAGTCTGTCTCGATTAATAGCTTGTCCATTGGGATAACTTCCGCTACTTCCTTCGGTTTCTTCGCGTTTTTAAAGGTGACAGGTCCGCCAAGTGAAATATAGAAATTCATCTCTACACATTCCTTGGCCGTTTCTGGGCTGCCGCTGAAGCAATGCATGATCCCGCCGACTTCACTTGCTCCCTCTTCCTTCAAAATAGCTACGATATCTGCTGTTGCATCCCGATTATGAATGACAATTGGCAGCTTTACCTTTTTCGCCAGTTGAATTTGTTTTCTAAATACTTCCTTCTGAATTTCCTTTGGAGACTTGTCCCAATGATAATCAAGCCCCATTTCGCCAAGTGCTACAACCTTCGGGTGACTTGAGAGCTCCTCAATCCATTGGAGATCCTCGTCAGTCATATCGATGGCATCAACCGGGTGCCAGCCAATACTTGCGTAAATAAATTCATATTGCTCTGTCAGTTCCATTGCCTTTTCAATGGTTGGACGGTCAAAGCCAACAACAACCATACGGAATACTCCTTCTTCCAATGCTCTGTCAATAACCTCTCTTAGATCATCATTATATTGTTCGGCATTTAAATGTGCGTGGGTGTCGAAAAACATCAAAAATTCCCCTCTTTACATAAATTATATTTTGGTAACATTTCTTTCATATATGTAACAATTGATACAATCAGTGGGTAACTTTCCAAATATAGCATTGCCTTACTTTATTCATTATTGAAAAATAACAAATTCCATACTTTCACGTTCATATCATTGATATTATCGTTAATCTTGTGAGAAATTATTATTTTATAAAAGAAAAACATAGAAATGTTTGACGTTTAATGTTACACGTGAAACATTTCTATGTTATAAATCATTTATTTCACCCTAGCCCCTAATGGAAGCGATTCAGCTATGGTTGCTAGTGATAGTTCTCCGTCCTTGCTTCCGGCAAGGATCATTCCTTCTGAAAGCTCTCCACGAAGTTTAACAGGCTTTAAATTCGTTACGCAAATAAGTTTCCTGCCGATAAGGTCCTCTGGTTTGTAAAATTGAGCAATTCCAGAAACGACTTGCCGCTTTTCATAACCTAAATCTAACTGAAGCTTAAGGAGTTTATCTGCCTTTTTTACTGGTTCTGCATGAATAACCTGTGCTACCCGCAGATCAACCTTCATAAAGTCATCAATGGTGATTTCCTCACTGTCAGGCTTTTCCTCTTGTTTCACTTCATCCACTTTTGGTGTTGAACCCTGCATTTTTGTTTTGATATACTCTACCTCTTCATTTAAATCAAGACGAGGGAAAATAGGATCGCCTTTGGCGATTTTTGTCCCTTCCGGAATTAAACCAAATCCTTCTAAACTCTCCCAAGCCGTTAAGCTGTCTTCATTTACATTCAGCTGCGCAAAGATTTCCTTTGGCGCTCTTGTTAAAAACGGCTGGATGAGAATAGCGATTCTTCTTAACGATTCTGCTAAATGTGCCATTACACTTTCAAGTTCAGCAGTCTTTGCCTCATCCTTTGCCAGTGACCATGGCTGTGTTTCATCGATATATTTATTCGATTTGGCCACTAATTGCCAAATGGTCGATAAAGCTACGGAAAACTCCATATTTTCCATTGCCTCTTCATATTTCTGAACCGTTTCCTTATTTGCTTGAAGCAAGGACTGATCATACTCACTATTTGAGCCAGTATATTTTGGAATTACCCCGCCAAAATACTTATCTACCATTGCCAGCGTCCGATTTAACAAGTTTCCTAAATCATTCGCAAGATCAAAATTAATTCTTTCTACGAAGCCTTCCGGTGTAAACACACCGTCCGATCCAAATGGAACTTCACGCAATAAATAATAACGCAATGCATCTAAACCATAACGGTCAATTAAGGTGACAGGGTCCACGACATTTCCTTTAGATTTGGACATTTTGCCATCCTTCATTAATAACCAGCCATGGGCAAACACTTTTTTAGGCAGGGGCAAATCTAAAGCCATCAGCATGATTGGCCAATAAATCGTATGGAAACGAACAATTTCCTTTCCTACCAAATGCACGTCTGCCGGCCAGTAGTTTTCGTATTTGGATGGATCCTTTGTTCCGTAGCCTAAAGCTGTAATATAGTTCGATAAAGCATCAATCCACACATAAATGACATGCTTCGGATTGCCAGGAACTTCAATTCCCCAATTAAAGGTTGTTCTAGAAACCGCAAGATCTTCTAAGCCTGGCTTAATGAAGTTGTTAATCATCTCATTTTTACGCGATTCCGGCTGAATAAACGAAGGATTCTCTTCGTAATATTGCAGCAATCTGTCTGCATATTTACTTACCTTAAAGAAGTAGGATTCTTCCTTTACTTTGTTAACGGGTCTTCCGCAGTCCGGACAGTTCCCGTCTTTCAGCTGGCGCTCTGTGAAATACGATTCACATGGCGTACAATACCATCCTTCATATTCCCCAAGATAAATATCTCCTTGCTCTAATAATTGAGCAAAGATTTTTTGAACAACCTCTTTATGGCGATCCTGTGTTGTGCGAATGAAATCATCATAGGAAATATCAAGCTTTTTCCAAAGCACCTGAATTCCTTCGACAATTTCATCTACATAGCTTTGGGGTGTAACTCCACTTTCCTCCGCTTTTTCCTGGATCTTTTGACCATGCTCATCCGTACCTGTCAAATACATGACATCAAATCCGCGCAAACGCTTGTAGCGAGCCATTGCATCGCCAGCTACCGTTGTATAGGCGTGGCCTATATGTAAATTTCCGCTTGGATAATAAATTGGTGTAGTAAGATAAAACGTCTTTTTACCTCCCACAATATCCCCTCCTCTTTAGCTAAAAAAATCCCGACCTTACAATGGACGAGATTAAACTGAAATACGTGCCAAATATAGGCTTCTTATCATAATTAGAACCTATGTGGGCAAACCGACTCATTAAGTCAGCATAACCTCTTATACCATCAAAATATACCTAATATTTAGTATTTGTGCAACAAATATAGAATGACTGAAGGCCTAAAATTGTGTGACACCGCTTATTTGATTTAACTGAAATGAATTCGCTGGCTTGTTTGCAATTGTGCATGGACTTTTTTGACAAGGGCCTCAATTTATTTGCGAAACCTTTATCCCTATAAAAGTAAATTCCTTCTCGTATTTTATTATGTTAAATGGTGTGAGTCCTGTTGATATTTGTCGAATATTATTTTTTTGATAATAATAATATTTTATATCCAAAAGGTTCAAATTTTCACCAAACGAACATGGAAATTCGTTTTAATTTCAGCAAACCTTGATGTTATCACCTTTGTAGGATTAGGTAAAAACTTCTAATTAAATTAAAAATAAAGTAATTGACGTATTTGGGAAACGCTGGTATTATTGAATTAATAAAGATTTTGTCGAATATTGGCGAAAGTACAATTATAGAAATATATATTTTAAGATTTGGGAGGAGAATTTTAATATGAAATCTACAGGTATTGTTCGTAAAGTTGATGAACTTGGTCGCGTGGTTATTCCTATCGAATTAAGACGTACATTGGATATTGCTGAAAAGGATGCTTTAGAAATCTACGTAGATGACGATCGCATCATCCTTAAGAAATACAAGCCAAACATGACTTGCCTAGTAACTGGGGAAGTTTCTGACGATAACATCCAATTAGCTAATGGCAAGCTAATTGTTAGCCGTGAAGGTGCAGAACAATTATTAAGTGAAATTCAAAACCGATTTGAACTTGTAAAATAATAGAAAGAAGCTTCTCTGCGCAGAGAAGCTTCTTTTTTTACTCTTCGTTCTCATTTGATTTAACATGAAAGGCATGGTAAACCTCTTTCTTATTCATGCCTCGGTCGGCTGCTGTTTGCTTAATCGCTTCTTTACTATTCATTCCGCTATCATTCATATAATGTTCCACATGAGCCTCAATGGATAAATCCTCCCACCAAATCTCTCCCTCTTCTTGCTCTTTCTCTGATGAACCTTCAAGAATCAGAACAAATTCTCCTCTAATTTCTTCAGATGTTGCCCATTCTAAAGCCTCTTTCACGGTCCCGCGAATAAACTCCTCAAACTTTTTTGTCAATTCGCGGCAAAGAACGATCTTTCTATTCCCCATTTGTTCTTCAATAAGTGTAAGGGTTTCTTTCAAACGATGTGGGGCTTCGTATAGAATCGTAGTGGCGGTAATTTTTGAAAGCTCCTCAAGCTCTTTTCTTTTCGTTTTCTTTTTCCGCTCTAAAAATCCATAGAAATAGAAGGGCTGCGGGTTAAGTCCTGATGCAATAAGTGCAGTTAAAGCCGCATTCGCACCTGGAAGCGGAACAACTGTCAATTTCTCCGCCACTGCAGCAGTGACCAGCTCATACCCTGGGTCAGAAATCGTTGGCATTCCAGCATCACTCACAAGCGCAATCTTCGCTCCACCTGCCAATTTTTCTAATAATTTCTCTCCACTCACCGCTTTATTATGTTCATGATAGCTAATGATCGGGGTATCTATTTCAAAATAATTGCATAGCTTCTTCGTATTTCTTGTATCCTCAGCCGCAATAAAGTCTGCTTCCTTCATTATACGTATCGCCCGAAAGCTCATATCCTCTAAATTCCCAATAGGGGTCGGCACTAAATACAAAATTCCCTTACTGTCTTCCTTATCAAAGCTTTTTTGCTGCCACATATGTACCACCTGTCTCATTAATGAGGTATTCTTCTTTCTTTTTTCTCGGCCATTGCTTAAATTCATATTCTGCCTTTAAGGCATCACTTTTATTATCGTACGCTTTTGAGAATACAAGCCTGACCGGTCCTCTCCCCCTTGTATACTTTGCCCCTTTTCCTTCATTGTGAAGCATGATCCGCTTTTCTAGATTATTCGTATAGCCTGCATACAACGAATGATCCCTGCACTGCAGCACATAGAAAAGGTGATTATTCTCCATATAAAATCTTCCTTATTTCAGGGGTGTATTCATTATTATCCTGGTAGACAATTAAAGGGGGCAGGATTTTTAAATCGGGACTGCCGTATTTAGTTGCTTCTATTAATAATGTATTTGCTTCCTTCCCTTGCTTCGGATAAACAAATTGGACTTTCTTTGGCTCCAATTTATATTTTCGCATCAGTGTCACAATATCTAAGAGCCTTCCTGGCCGATGGACAAACGCTACCTTTCCGCCCTGCTTAACTAAATCGCTTGAAGCCTTTATCGAATCCTCCAGTGTACAGAGAATTTCATGGCGGGCAATGGCTAAATGCTCGTTCTCATTAATTTCTTCCGATGAGGGAGTCGGAAAGTAAGGCGGGTTACAAGTAACAACATCAAACTTTCCAAAGCCAAGCTCCTTTGTGATCTCCTTAATATCCCCGTGTATCATCTGAAGCCGATCTTCCAATTGATTATATTCGATGCTTCTCTTTGCCATATCAAAAAGCCGTTCCTGAATTTCAACCCCTACAATAGAGCCTTTTGATCTCATGCTCAAAAATAACGGAATCACACCATTCCCACTGCATAGATCGATTAATCGGCCCTTTTGAATCGGCACATGAACAAACCTGGCAAGCAAAACGGCGTCAAGTGAAAAGGAGAACACAGTCGGGCTTTGAATAATACGCAGATTCTCCGCAAGCAAATAATCTAAACGCTCGTCCCCTTTTAATATATCCATTTTCTTTCCTCCATGTGAAAAATAGCCTTCCCTTTAAGAGGAAGGCCAAAAAATTACTTCTTATTAAGAAAAGACAAGCAAAACAGGCAATCTCCCTCTTTTCGCGGGCTTCCAAAATGGAGGTTACATATGTGAAAACCCTCTTGATAAAGACGGGCAAGATTATCATAGCCTTCTCCAATATCAGCTGTTCTATAATCAGCGGAATCCACCGACGAGGCGGCTGTCGACCCCTTTTTTACTGTCGTCTTTTCTTGATCTGTCGTTAATTCCAAACGGCGTCTTAAATGCTCGTTTTCCAGCTTTAAAGCATTATTCTCTTCTAGTATTTCTGCCAAATGCTGCTTTAACTCACCTAGCTGTTGATATAACTGTCCAATTTGGGCTTCCATATTACTTACTGAATCAAAAATTTCTTTTTTATCCACGTTTCCACCTCATTAATCTGTGGATTGAACTGATACAGCACCCTGTTTTACTAATTCTTCTAAAGTATATTCAAGTACGCGTTCAGCAGCCGTTACATCCACTTGCAGCACCCGTTCTAAAATATTTAACCCTACTACTTTGCCAGGACCTTCTGGTGTCTGGATCCATTCACCAAGGTCAGGCAGCTGGGCTTTTGCTTCTTCATATTCATCATTTTCATATTTCAAACAGCACATCAGGCGTCCGCATAAGCCAGATATTTTTGTTGGGTTCAGGGAGAGATTCTGGTCCTTTGCCATCTTAATGGACACTGGATCGAAGTCGCCTAGAAAAGTAGAACAGCATAGCATTCTTCCACAAGGGCCAATGCCGCCTAGCATTTTTGCTTCATCCCTCACACCTATTTGACGCAATTCTATTCTTGTACGGAAAATCGCTGCAAGATCCTTAACGAGCTCCCGGAAGTCTACTCTTCCATCAGCCGTAAAGTAAAAGATGACTTTATTTCGGTCAAATGTATATTCAACATCAACTAGTTTCATATCTAAATGATGAGTACTAACTTTTTCACTGCAAACCTCATAAGCTTCTTTCGCAGCCTGCTTATTTTCTTCGACAATCATTTTATCCTTTTGATCCGCGATGCGCAGAACCTTTTTTAAGGGCAGAACGACATCATGCTCATCCACTTTTTTCGGTGGAACAACAACCTTGCCATATTCCACACCACGGACTGTTTCCACAATGACAAAGTCATCCCTCTCTATCTCTAGCCCGCCGGGATCAAAATAATATATCTTGCCCGCTTTTTTAAAGCGGACTCCTACTACATCATACAAATGAAGACCCCTCCTGCAATTTCAACACAAGCTGTTCCATTAACAGCTGCGGATTCATATTTGCATGCAATTTCCTCTTTGCTTCCAAAATAGCTGTCATCTGCTCCGATACTTGTCTGCTAGAGGATTGCAACGCAAACTGTTCTAACCGTGCTTTCTCATTTAGATAAACAATTTGACCTTCCTTGCCGAGCTGTATATATAATAAATCCTTAAAGATTAGAAGTAATAAATCAAGACCTATATCTAACTGTTCTTTCTCTTTAAAATGCTTAAACCAATCATCCTGAAGAGCCACCATCGCCTCTAAAGGACTTTTCTTAAGCACTTCATATAATTTTAACACTATTTTTTGTGCTTGTACAAACCAATCATCCTGACTATACTCAATTGCCTCATCTATATTATTGGTAAGTTGGGCAATTAATGGAGCCGTTTGCGCCGATACCCCATTTAGTTTAAGACTTTCAATCATTTTTTCAGGTGATAACGTCTGAAATGAAATAGTTTGACAGCGAGAAAGAATAGTAGGGAGTATTTTCTGTGCCTGCTCTGTCATCAGAATCGCCATTGTATGAGGATGTGGTTCTTCAAGAAACTTAAGTAAGCTGTTGGCAGCATTTACAGTCATTCGATCAGCATGAACAATCATATATAATTTTTTCCTGGATTCCACACCTGTTTTCGAAAATTCCTCTTGAAGAGACTGAATTTGAGCCTTCTTTATGGACAGTCCATCTGGTTCAACAAAATGAACATCAGGATGATTCCCATTATTAATTCTTTTGCAGTTTACACAAGCCTCACAAGGCATATAGCATTGAATGGGTGAGTGGCAAAAAACACTTTTGGCTAAAAGACTTCCGGCATCCCGTTTGCCAGTTCCTTTCATTCCTTCAAACAAATAAGCGTGGGCAAGCCTATCCTTCAAGATGCTATTTTTAAACATTTTCAAAACAACAGGCTGCATGCTTTCTAGGTCTTCCCACGTTTTGACCACTGTCATCACCACTTTAATTCTTTATAATAAAATTCTATTAAAACTGCTGGAAATTTTCAATTGGCAGTACAAAGACGGTTGCTCCGCCGACCTCGACCTCAACTGGATAGGGAACATATGAATCAGCATTTCCTCCCATGGGAGAGATAGGGGCCACTAGCTGGTCTCTCGATTTGCAATTTTCCTTAATAATTTGCAGTGCCCTGTCAACACGAATATCCTCTGTTCCAATCATAAAGGTTGTATTCCCTGATTTTAGAAAGCCGCCAGTACTCGCAAGTTTTGTTGCCCGGAAATTATTATTTACCAATGCATTCATTAATTTATTGCTGTCTTGATCTTGAATAACCGCTAATATTAGTTTCATTCTCTCATCCCCTTTCATTTGTTCCACTTTTCTAAAATTACCTTACTACATTCATTATAGCAATTTTTTAACGAACTAACATGCTTTATCCATCATGACTAAATTCTTGGGTGCAAAAAAGAGGGTGATACGCATATAAATAGTCACCCTCCTCCATTTATTCTTCCTGATGGATTATCTCTTTTATCTTTTCTTCAGCTGCCTTATAAACTTCTTCTATTGATTGAGACGCATCTATCTTATAAATCCGTTCAGGATGACCTTCTATTAGCTTATAGTAACCTTCGCGTACATTGTGGTGAAATTCTACATTTTCAAGATCAAGACGATTGACTTCCCGGTCCTTGTGCCGGTTGATTCTTTCAAGACCTGCCTCTGGTTCAATATCAAAATAGAACGTCGCTTGGGGCATCATTCCCTCAATGGCGAATTGATTAATAGAAAACACTTCATCCATTCCTAATCCTCTCGCATAGCCTTGATAAGCTAGGGAGCTATCAATAAATCGATCGCATAAAACAACATAACCTTTTTCAAGAGCTGGCATGACTTTTTCAACAAGATGCTGCCTTCGTGCCGCCGCATACAATAAGGCCTCGGTTCGGGGGTCCATTTTTGTATTGTTCTTGTCCAGAATGACATTTCGAATTTGCTCAGCAATATCAATTCCACCCGGCTCTCTCGTTTGCATAACCTGATAGCCTTCTGCTTCTAGTCTTGAGCCAAGCATGTTAATGATGGTTGTTTTCCCAGCCCCATCAGGACCCTCCATCGTTATAAAAATACCTTTTTTCAAATCGCTAACCTCCAAGATGATTCAATCATAATATATTAAATTATTTGGGAAATATGTCTATTCTTCCAGATTTTAAACTGTCTCCGCCTTGAAATCTGGCGCCTGTTTTCAGCAGTAATTTAATAAAATCGATATCTTCCGTTCGAATTTTTTCCCCAGGAAATAATAATGGGATACCCGGAGGATAAGGAATAAGCAATTGTGCACTTATTTGACCGACTGCTTCTTCCAAGGGGATGGATTGGCTTGTTATGCTTCTCATCTCCTCCACACTTAAGCTCAGCTTTGAAATTCCCGGTTTGTCAATGCTGTTTACTATCTTGCTCCTCCGCGTATTTGGGATCGGTTGAAGAGCTGTCTCAAAACGCTTAATTATCTCTTCGATAGAAAAATCCATATCTTTTTTTAATAAAGGAAAAACAAGCAGTACATTATAGGGGTCAGCCATTTCAGCAAAGATTCCTATGCCCTCGAGCAAGCTCTGCAAATCATATCCACTCAATGATGTGGTGGATTGAATCGTTATTTTGAGCGGATCCCCTTTGCCATTTTGGTAATCCAGTACTTGAATGCCCCTTATTTGCTGCAATTTCTTTCTAAATTCAGCTATCTTTAGAAGAAGATCACTTGCATCCTCATTTGAATAAGCAGCCAAATAGTGCCTCGCCATATCTAATGACGCCATAATGGGATAGGAGGGGCTGCTGGATTGCAGGATTTGAAGATAGTCACTGACTCTTCTTTCTGAAAGAATTTCACTATTAAAATGAAGATAGGCTCCCATTGTCATAGCAGGAAGTGTTTTATGAGCTGACTGAACAACTATATCAGCCCTTAATTGCACAGCTGACCGTGGGAATATTTCGTTTCCTGCAAAATGAGCACCATGTGCCTCATCAATTAAAACGGGAATCCCTTTAGTATGAGAATACTGAATGATTTCCTCTATATCATTAACCATCCCATAGTAATTGGGATATGTAAGAATAATGGCCTTTGCATCAGGATACTCATCCATAGCCAATTTCACAGTTTGAAGAGATATCCCACCTGCGACACCCCATTCCTCATCGAAATCCGGACCTAGAAAAACAGGATGGGCCTTTGCAAGCTGTACTCCATTTAAAACCGACTTGTGGCAATTTCTTTGGACAAGCACAGTATCATCTTCTGCAATTGCGGCCATGATCATCGCCAAATTTCCAACAGTTGAGCCATTCACTAAGAAAAAACTTCTTTTTGTGCCATGGAAGTGGGACAGCAGGTCTTCAGCTTCTAAAATAATCCCTTCTGGAGAATGAAGATCATCCAGTCCATTAAGCTCTGTTGCATCGAGCTTTAATAATTCCTGAAAATAACCCTTCACTCCATCAGGAAGAAGGCCTCCATATTTATGTCCAGGAACATGAAAGGAGACAGGGCTGCGTTCGATATGAGCTTTTAAAGCGTCAAATATAGGCATTTTATTTTGATTCATCTATAATCACCAAATATATTGTTCATCATCCCATCTATTTTACCAAATAGAAGTGAACTGCGATACTTTCTAATACAAAAGCCAATGGGAAAGAATTGAATAAGACATACAACCAAATTCATCTTTTATCATACATTAGTAATCAAGTAATCTTTTTAATTGAATTTTCAAAGGATTGTATACAACATGGTAAATTAGGACAGAATTGGTGTATGGAGGTGGAGTTATTGAGTTCGCTATTAGCAAAGAAGCATATAGGGGAAAAGTGTGTCATTTGCGAGCAAACAAAATTAAGAGGCATACATCTATACACTTCTTTTATCTGTACAGATTGCGAAAGTGATTTAATTGCTACAGATACAAGCAATCCAAAATATAAGTATTATTTAAAACAGCTGAAAAAAATCACAAATCCAGAATTACTTTCTTAATGTGGGCTCCATTTGGGGCTTTTTATTTTTGCTTTGGTTAATTTTGTAGAAATGGATAGTTGAGGGGATTTGTGCGGACACTGAATCCGTTATTTTCATTAAATGATCTATTTTAGAGGCTATACGGACACAGGGTTCGCTATTATCAAAAAACACAAGGAAATCACTGAAAATAAATGAATTAGCGGAAGCTGTGTCCTCAAACATTAACATTTACCCCATTTTTGTACTATTAACGTACCTGGTGTCCGCCAAACAAAAATAAAAAATGGCCAAACAAAAAAAGAACAGCCATTACAGCTGTTCTTTCTTTTGCCTAGCGACGTCCTACTCTCACAAGGGGACAGCCCCTAACTACCATCGGCGCTGAAAAGCTTA
>NZ_LMAS01000018.1:56317-71033 GCF_001509555.1 Bacillus sp. FJAT-29937
GTTGAGTTGATTAGCTCATAAATGTCTTTTTGATAAAAAGACTAAAACGTTGACGTTTTTGTTCGTTCAGTTTTCAAAGAACTATCTTGTCGCTCATAGGCGACTTTTTAATATTATCATCCGCGCAAGTCTTTGTCAACAACTTTTTTCTTGATGAATTTTCGTTGTTTTAAAAGGTTCTTGTGAAGACTTTTACTATATTAACATCATAAATAAACACTGTCAACATAATTCATCAAAAAAATTGAACAGCTACTTTTACGCGCAGCTGTTCATCTATTCAAATGATCCACGTCTGTATAGCTACTAGTGAAAATAAACCCGGAATTCCTAGAAAGCCTGAGACAGAGGCTGTGATTAAATTAATGGGGACATGTATGCCGAACTGATTTCCAAACGTATTTAAAAAGAATAAAAACAATGCACCAATCAGAATCTTAATAATACCTTGTCCAACCATTTTTACTGGCTTCATTGGTGCTCCCATAAACAGCAGCAATAAAATGCATACTCCTAATATAGAAATGACGATAACTGGCTCCAATATAAGAAAAATCCTCCTTTCGAGAAACTTGTACTATCAATTTATGAAATCGATATACAAAAAAGACCTCGATAGAAGGACTATGTCCAAAAATTATTTGTGTAAGGTAATCTTTCTTTTTTTTACTTCTTTAAAAAGAAAGAAGTATTTTGCCTCTGCGAGTTTTGCTTGTGTCTTAATCTCTGCGGATGGATCAAAGCTTTTTTCAACAAGTGTTTTTTGATTTGTCCATGTTTCTCTTAAATCGTAAACTTTATTTAAAAGCTTTTCATTAAATTCCTTACGCAGCCAGCCCTTCCTACGAAATAACATCATCTTCGTCCCCCATTAGAAAGCGAATGCGCCTCGACAGTTTAGATTTAAACCTCTCTTCTTCCCTCAAGTGCCTTTGATAGAGTCACTTCATCGGCATATTCAAGGTCTCCTCCGACAGGCAGCCCGTGAGCAATTCGCGTAGCGCGAATTCCAGATGGCTTTAAAAGACGAGAAATATACATAGCTGTCGCTTCTCCCTCAATATTAGGGTTCGTAGCAAGTATAACTTCTTGTACTGTGTCATCTTGGAGTCTTTTTAGAAGTGTGGGTATATTTATATCCTCCGGCCCAATCCCATCCATTGGTGAGATTGCGCCTTGAAGTACATGATATAAGCCATGATACTCTTTCATTTTTTCCATTGCAATGACATCTTTAGGATCTTGAACGACACAAATAACCGTTCGATCTCTCCTTTGATCTTCACAAATATAACAGGGGTCTTGATCGGTAATATGGCCGCAAACTGAGCAATAGGACAAATTCCTCTTTGCGTTCACTAGCGCCTTTGCAAAGTCAAGGACAGTGTCTTCCTTCATACTTAATATAAAAAATGCCAGACGAGCGGCCGTTTTCGGGCCGATACCTGGCAATTTCATAAAGCTGTCAATCAGCTTAGATATCGGTTCAGGATAATGCATATTCATTCCTCCTTAAAAGAAAAGCGGAAGCGCCATAAAAAGAAAAGCCTCAGTCTAATCCAACAACTGAAGCCAGACAAATAAGAGTGTCTTAGAACATTCCAGGCAGATTCATACCTTTAGTGAATTGGCCCATCGTGTTATTTGTTAGTTCATCTGCCTTTTTAAGTGCCTCGTTCGTTGCAGCTAATACAAGATCTTGTAACATTTCGATATCCTCTGGATCTACTACTTCTTCCTTGATGTTCACTTCAAGAACTTCTTTATGGCCTGAAACAATGACAGAAACCATTCCTCCTCCAGCAGTTCCTTCGATTCTTTCTTCACCAAGCTTCTCCTGAGCCTCGGCCATTTTCTTTTGCATCTTTTGCATTTGTTTCATCATATTTTGCATATTACCCATTCCACGCATGTAATTGTACCTCCAGTTAATTAGTCTATTATTTCTACTAAATCATCACCAAATAATTTTTTTGCTTCGGCGATTAATGGTTCTTCTTCATTTGGATGCTCTTCGCTGACTCCATTATCCTGCTGGCTGTTGAGGAAATTTTCTCTAACCTTTTGCCATTGCTCATCAGGAATGCCAACGAGCTGCAGTCGTTTTCCCAAAAGCTCATACATAATACTGGATAAGATGTCGAGAAATCTCGCATTATCCATTGCCATTTGACAATGAATTTCATATTTAAATTTAATGATAAAGGCGGTTGGTGAGGCTGCAACAGGCTCTGCTTCATTCAACAAAGCAGCTTGGGACCTCATCTGATTATGAGCCAGCCTACTTAGCATTTCGCCCCAATTGCTTTTTATCGCCATTAAATCATTTTTTGTCGCTTGCTTTAATATTTCATTAACTTTCCCAATTGGCGCTTGGAAGCCTTTACGGGAGCTTCTTTGTGCTTTTTTCTGAACAGCAGGCTGACCATCATCTTGGACCACAACACCCTGGCGCTTCAAAAGACTGATTTCACTCTCTAAATGTTCTATCTTTTGGAGCAGCGGCTGAAGATCTCCGGCAGCTACACTTGATCCTTTTCTATCAAGCTGGCAAAGCTTAACGATCGCTACCTCAAGGAAAATCCTCGGATGGTTCGTCCAGCGCATTTCCTGCTGCGCCTTATTCAGAACTTCTATTAATTCATACAGTTCCTCTGGCTGGACTTTTTCAGCAAGCTGTTGGAACTCTTCGTCTAGCATAACTCTTTCCAGCGTTTCTTCCAATCTAGGGGCAGCCTTAAAGAGTAGCATATCCCGATAATATAGGATAAAATCCTCAACAAAACGTGCAGGGTCTTTCCCTTGAAATAGAAGTTCCTCCAGGAATTCCAGACCTTGTGCCGCATTCCTTTCCATAACTGCAAGAGCCAGCTTATTTAAAAAGCCTTGTGAAACCGCTCCTGTTACAGTTAAGGCATCATCCATTGTCACTTCATCCTGGCTAAATGATATAGCCTGATCAAGTAGGCTTAACGCATCACGCATGCCGCCTTCTGCTGCTCTCGCAATCACATGCAATGCTTGCTCCTCGCATTTAACGCCAGTCTCTTCGACAATGAGCTTCATCCTGCCTACAATTGCTTGAGCTGTAATTCGTTTAAAATCAAATCGCTGACATCTTGAAATAATTGTTAGCGGAATCTTATGGGGCTCAGTTGTTGCTAAAATAAAGATAACATGCTTAGGAGGTTCTTCAAGCGTTTTCAATAAAGCATTGAAAGCTCCAATGGAAAGCATATGAACTTCATCGACAATATAGACTTTATACTTGGCAACATTTGGTGCATATTTGACCTTGTCCCTGATGTCCCTAATTTCTTCAACGCCGTTATTGGAGGCGGCGTCAATTTCAATAACATCTTGAATGGATCCATCTGTTATCCCTTTGCAGGTAGGGCATTCATTACAAGGCTCGTTTATCGGAGCCCTCTCACAGTTGACCGCCTTAGCCAGAATCTTGGCCGCACTCGTTTTCCCTGTCCCGCGGGGCCCGGAAAACAGATAGGCATGCGAGATTTTTTCCTGAAGCAGGGCGTTTTGCAATGTTTTCGTTACATGCTCCTGTCCGACAACATCGATAAAGCTTTGAGGACGCCAAACCCGATATAAAGCCTGATAACTCATTGTTACGCCCCCCTTCCTATGTATTCTCAACAACCATTATACCTTATTCATTTTCAATATTTCAAAGTATATAGAAATAAAAAAACTCATCCCAATTCAGCGAGATGAGTTTTGTTTATTATAGTTAAACTGCCGTGCACCTTCCTTCGACTGGCTCCCATAAGCGTTACTTAAGCAGTTAGCTCGGCCCAGGCGACCCTGCGGCACATGAGATGGTCCACTTAATGCTGCTTCCTTCCGGACCTGACATGGTTCATGGATTCCCATTGCGCAGGACCCGGGCGTCAACACCACTTACTTAAGGCAGGCCCTACAGGACACCAGCCTCGGGAAGGGATTCAGCCTCGCTAGAGCGGATTGCGAGTACAGGGCACCGCTACCTCCCCGCCTAGCACGGCAAAGTTGAAACCATATTTAGTTGCGTCTTGGTGACGCATAATTAAGTATACTAATCTTTTGTGTAAAAATCAATTCCTATTCACTGACAATTCCTGTATCATTATCCAGCTGTAATAATTTCCTTTGTTTCTTCTCTTCTTTCCTTCGTTCGCGCAAGTTTCGGAAGAAAGATGACAGTAATTCGCCGCACTCTTCTTCCAGTACACCTGTTATTACCTCACTCTGATGATTAAATCGTTCATCCTGCAGAAGATTCATAAAGGTGCCTGCACAGCCACCCTTCGGATCCTTTGCACCGTACACAACCTTTTTTATCCGAGAAAGAATAATAGCCCCAGCACACATGGGGCATGGTTCCAGGGTAACATAGAGAACGGCATCCTCAAGCCTCCACGTGCCAAGCTGCTGACACGCTTTATCAATAGCAAGTAATTCCGCATGGGCGATTGCATTTTGATTGGATTCCCTTAAATTATGGGCTCTTGCGATGATTTTCCCGTTTAGAACAACAATCGCTCCAATAGGCACTTCCTTCATATGCTCAGCCTTTTTTGCCTCATGTATTGCTTCTAGCATATAAATTTCGTCCGACTGATCCATTTGCAAATCCATTTCATTTCATCCCTTTAATTTAGATCCTTTGTTAAATTATATCATTACTTCATTTATTCCTTCATAAAATGGTTGTAGTGTTTAATTTTAGTCATCGATAATGGTCCTTATTTGTTTGATAAAGGAGGAGTCATTTTGCAAATTCATGTTGTTCAAGCAAACCAAACCTTAACAAGTATCGCGCGTGCCTATGGAACGACCGCCAATGATATATCCGAGGCTAATGAAATTCCTAATCCTAATAATCTAGTGGTTGGTCAGACCCTAGTAATCCCCATTATCGGCCGATTTTACACGGTGCAAAGCGGGGATAGTTTATACTCAATCTCAAGGAAATTTAATATTTCCTATCAGGAACTAGCCTCTATTAACCGCATTTCTGTTAACACGCCGCTTCAGATCGGATTTAGACTTTATATTCCGCCCCGTCCGAAGCAGCAGGCAGAATTTAATGCGTATGTAGAGCCAAGGGGCACAACGGTTGCACCCAATTTAGAAACTAGTGCAAGAGAAGCCGCTCCTTATTTAACCTATTTAGCCCCGTTTAGTTTTCAGGCACTTCGTGATGGAACCCTGAAGGAACCATTATTAAATAATTTCCCTGCGATTGCCCGTGCCAACAGAAATGTACTGATGATGGTGATTACAAACCAGGAGAATGATCAATTTAGTGATGAACTAGGACGGATTCTCCTCAATGATATGCCCATCCAAGACAAATTTATAAATAATATCGTGGCAACTGCTAAAAAATATGGCTTCCGGGATATCCATTTCGATTTCGAATACTTGCGCCCGGCCGATCGAGAAGCATACAATCGTTTTCTTAGAAAAGCTAAGGCTAGGTTTCAGCAAGAAGGCTGGCTGATTTCGACTGCTCTAGCTCCTAAAACAAGCGCTGGGCAAAAAGGACGCTGGTATGAGGCGCATGATTATAAGGCACACGGGGAGATTGTCGACTTTGTTGTCATCATGACCTATGAATGGGGCTATAGCGGCGGACCGGCCATGGCTGTTTCTCCAATTGGACCCGTCCGAAAGGTATTAGAGTATGCGATATCTGAAATTCCTTCTAACAAAATATTAATGGGACAAAATTTATACGGCTATGACTGGACACTGCCATTTGTTCAAGGCTCCTTCGCACGAGCTTTAAGCCCCCAGCAGGCTATCCAGCTTGCTGCGAATAACCATGTCGCTATCCAGTATGACACGAAAGCACAGGCGCCATTCTTCCACTATACAGATCAGGCGGGGAAAAGACATGAGGTCTGGTTTGAAGACGCCCGCTCCATTCAGGCAAAATTTGATTTGATTAAAGAATTGAAGCTAAGAGGAATGAGCTATTGGAAGCTGGGTCTTTCCTTTCCGCAAAACTGGCTATTGATCACAGAGAATTTTAACGTTGTAAAAAGACCTTAAGCAATTTAAAACAGCTGATACTTTGTGCAGCTGTTTTTTTGTGCTCGCTGATAAAAAAAATTCCATATCCCTTCCACCACAATTGTATGATAAAATAATTTTTGTGTCATTTAAGGACGTAGTGCCATACAACACTTATATAGATAAAGCAGGACGGAGTAGGAGGACTATCCATGGGAGCAACCCCTTTTATCACGGTTGAGGGACCAATTGGTGTTGGGAAAACATCACTGGCTAAGGCCATTTCCGATCATTTCGAATTTGCCCTACTGAAAGAAATAGTAGATGAAAATCCGTTTTTAGGTAAATTCTATGAAAACATTGAAGAATGGAGTTTTCAAACGGAAATGTTTTTTCTCTGCAACCGCTATAAGCAGCTAGCTGATATTCAGAACCATTTTCTGATGAAAGACAAGCCTGTCGTTGCAGACTATCATATATTTAAAAATCTTATTTTTGCCGGGCGTTCATTAAATACACAGGAGAACGAGAAGTATCTAAAAATCTACGATATCCTGACAAAAGATATGCCAAAGCCCAATGTAGTCATTTATCTTCATGCAAGTCTAGAAACGATTATGAACCGTATTCGCCTAAGGGGAAGAGATATCGAAAAGAATATAAGCCCTTTGTATCTAGAGCAATTATCCATAGATTATGACAAGGCAATTAGCGACTTCGAATCTCAGCACCCGGAAGTATCAGTTCTTCGCTTCAATGGCGATCATTTAGACTTTGTAAAAAATCAAGAGGATCTTCAAACGATCATTGACACGTTATCTATCACATTAATTAAAGGGAGCATGCAATCATGATTCTTCGAAACAAATATGGAATCCCTTCAAATGCAGTCATCACGATTGCCGGAACGGTTGGAGTGGGAAAATCTACAATGACCAATGCCCTAGCAAAGGCTCTACACTTTCGCACATCCTTTGAAAAAGTGGATACCAATCCTTATTTAGATAAATTTTATGCAGATTTTGAACGATGGAGCTTTCATCTGCAAATTTATTTTCTGGCTGAACGCTTTAAAGAACAGAAACGCATTTTTGAGTATGGCGGCGGTTTTATCCAGGATCGTTCCATTTATGAGGACACTGGGATCTTTGCGAAGATGCATTATGAAAAAGGCACCATGTCCAAGGTCGATTACGAAACGTATACTAGTCTATTTGATGCGATGGTTATGACTCCCTATTTTCCGCATCCGGACTTGCTTATTTACCTGGAGGGCTCCCTTGACGATATTCTATCCCGTATCCATGAACGAGGACGCCCAATGGAGCAGCAGACACCTATAGAATATTGGAAGGAAATGCATAAGCGTTACGAAGATTGGATTAACTCCTTTAACGCTTGTCCTGTCCTTCGATTGAACATCAATGATTATGATATTATGGATGATGAAAGCTCAGTTGAACCGATTCTTGAGCGGATTTCAGAGTTCATGAAGCAAACTCAATTATTAAAAAAATAGTCGCCTAAACAGGCGGCTATTTTTTTATATAAAAACATAAAAAAACCGCTACATCAATCTGTAGCGGTTTTAATCTCCAATTTATGCGCGTGTATAATGTCAATGTTAATGGAGGAGGAAAGGGGATTCGAACCCCTGCGCGGTTTGACCCGCCTGTCGGTTTTCAAGACCGATCCCTTCAGCCGGACTTGGGTATTCCTCCGTATCGACAAGAAATAATATATCATTTATCAAAAATAGTGTCAATATTATTTAATAATTTTTTTGAGCGGGATTTGGCCCCGCTCAAAAAGTATTTTAACTTGGAGTGTAGCAAGATTTACTGCGGTTTAATAACATCTCTGTTGCCCATATACGGACGCAATACTTCCGGAATCACAACACTGCCGTCCTCCTGCTGGTAATTTTCCAACAGTGCGGCAACCGTGCGGCCGATTGCAAGGCCAGACCCATTTAATGTATGCACATGCTCTGGCTTGCCTTTTGCTTCGCGGCGGAAACGGATGTTTGCACGTCTTGCTTGGAAGGCTTCAAAGTTACTGCAAGAAGAAATTTCTCTGTATGTGTTATAGCTTGGAATCCACACTTCAATATCATACTTTTTCGCAGCCGTGAAGCCAAGATCACCTGTACACATGCTCATCACGCGGTATGGAAGTCCTAATAGCTGTAGAACCTTCTCCGCATTCTTTGTCAGCTTTTCTAATTCCTCATAAGAATCTTCAGGCTTTACAAATTTAACGAGCTCCACCTTATTAAATTGATGCTGGCGAATCAGCCCTCTTGTATCACGTCCAGCTGATCCCGCTTCAGAGCGGAAGCAAGCACTAAATGCAGCGTAATTAATCGGCAGATCTTCAGCTGTTAAAATCTCTTCCCGATGCATATTCGTTACTGGCACCTCGGCTGTTGGAATTAAGAAATAGTCCTCATTTTCAATAAGGAAGGCATCCTCTTCAAACTTCGGAAGCTGTCCAGTTCCTGTCATACTTGCACGATTGACTAAGTAAGGCGGCAATACTTCTGTATAACCATGCTCCTCTGTATGAAGGTCAAGCATAAAGTTGAATAAAGCACGTTCAAGGCGTGCACCGAGCCCTTTGTAAAATACAAATCGGCTTCCCGTCACCTTTCCTGCACGTTCAAAATCAAGAATATTCAACTGATCTGCCACTTCCCAATGCGGCTTCGGTTCAAAGTCAAACTGTCTAACCTCTCCCCACTTCCACGCTTCCACATTGTCGTCTTCAGTTTCTCCAACCGGGACACTTTCATGCGGAATATTTGGAATGCTTAGCAATAGTTGATCTAATTCCTCTTCAACCGTGCGCAGCTCATCATCAAGCTCTTTAATTTGATCTCCAACCTCACGCATTTCAGCAATTAAATGGTCCGCGTCTTGCTTATCTCTCTTTAAAATGGCAACCTGCTGAGAAACTTCATTCCGTCTGCTTTTCAGTTGTTCCGCTTTTACAATCAAATCACGTCGTTTCGTATCAAGATCTTCAAATTTCCCAAGATCCGTTAAATCCTCGCCGCGATGCTCAAGCTTCTTTTTTACCTCTTCAAAATTTGCTCTCAAAAACTTAATGTCTAACATTCCATAACCCCTCCTAATTTTTCACTGTGGGAAAACGCAAAAAACTCCCGTCCCCAAAAAAGGGACGAGAGTTACCCGCGTTGCCACCCTAGTTGAAGGCATAAGCCTTCCACCTTAAATTCATAACGGTTTTATACCGAAAGTATTTACTGGCCAAAAAATGGCGTTCCATACTTTGCTCGAGGATGGATTCACAAGCTTCATCCGCCAATTTCCACCAGCCATTGGCTCTCTCTAGAATGAAAATCCTGTTACTAGTTCCTCTCATTGCTTTCGACTATAGTAAATTTTAATTTATAATGTACTACAATTATTAATCATTTGCAACTATATTATGCAAATTAGTTTTACTTCGCTTCTTTTACCATGTTGATAAAGTAGGAGGTCATGCGGTGGTCACCTGTTAATTCCGGATGAAATGAGCACCCAAGGATTTGACCCTCACGTGCTGCCACGATGCGCTCATCATGCTTTGCCAGAACTTCCACATTCTCTCCTGCTTGTACAATATGAGGGGCACGAATGAATACAGCAGGGAAATCCTCTGCCACGCCAGCAACAGCTATATCTGCTTCAAAGCTCTCCCTCTGGCGTCCAAATGAATTTCTTTCAACATGGACATCCATCACTCCGATATGCGGTTCATCATAGCCTTTAATATGCTTAGCTAATAAAATTAAACCCGCACAAGTCCCAAACATCGGTTTGCCAGACGCAGCAAACGCTTTAAGACCATCCATAAAATCATACTTATCTATCAAACGGCGCATCGTTGTGCTTTCCCCGCCTGGAAGTATTAAACCATCAATCTCATCCAATTGCTCCTTATGTTTAATCACAACTGCCTCTGCCCCACATTCCTCGATGGAATGGACATGTTCTTTAACTGCTCCCTGAAGACCAAGTACTCCTACCTTAACCATTACTTTTCCCCCTTTTCCTTCCTCATATTAAAAATAAATAACAAAAAGGGGCCCCTGTCAAGACAGGAAACCCCTTTTTGTTAGAACCAACCTTTTACAGTTGAAGTGATGCCTCCAAAGACATTCCCGAAAAAGCTGCCTATTCCGCGCATCATCAACACAAACCAGTTCGCTTTATCAATATCCTCAGCCGCAACTACATCTACTTGAATTTTATTTTTTCCTTTTTCAGATAGGAATTCAAGATCACCTTCATTAGAGGATTCAATCGTTAACGTTCCGACTTTATCCCCTTCTTTAACAGGCGCTGTTAATTCCCCTTTATCATTAAGCTTTTCTTTATCTAATACTAGCTTTGTCTTATAGTTTTCCTTTTCGCCATTTTTCACGACCATGGTGATTGGATCCTTCGTTTCAATCTTTACCTTGTCTTCTTTTCCTTTAATAACAGGTAAAGTCTTTTGACCCTTCACTTGATAATTAGCAGGCACTAGCTCTTCTTTGCCAAAATTACTAAAAGCATAATTGAACATTTTCTTTGTTTCATCAAAGCGGGATTTATAAGTTCCCTTTCCGCTTTCATCCTTGGCATTCATTATCACCGTAATATAACGGGTGCCATTTCTGATGGCTGTACCTGTAAAGCAATAGCCAGCAAACTCCGTTGTCCCTGTTTTCAGGCCATCTACACCCTCAAAGCCATATACAAGGCTTGGGAGCATCCAGTTCCAGTTTTGCATATCAATTGCATCTTCTGTACCTTCTCTGAAGGTCATTTTCGGAATAGTTGTTGTTTCTAACACTTCTGGATAGTCGTTAAGTAAATAAGAAGCTAGTTTTGCAGTTGCTCTTGCAGACATCACATTCTCTTCATCTTCTGTCCCAGTATGGTGGAATCCTTTTAAATCTTTATTATTTAAGCCAGATGAGTTAACAAACTTGAAATCTTTTAATCCTAGTTCTTCTGCTTTTTTATTCATCATTTTTACAAAGTTCTCTTCAGAACCCGCAAGCGTTTCTGCAATGGCAATCGTTGCAGCATTTGCTGAATAAATCGTCATTGCTTGATACAGTTCACGAATATTATATTTTCCATCTCTGCGCAAAGGTACATTGGATAAATTCGTATCATGTGAAATCTTCCAGACATATTCGCTGACGGAATATTCTTGATCCCATTTCACTCTTCCCTCTTTAATAGCTTCTAGAAGGAGATACTCAGTCATCATTTTTGTCATACTAGCGATACCAAGAACTTGGTCGGCATTTTTTGAATAAAGTACTTTACCTGTCTCTGCTTCTACTAGAATTGCAGCATCACCATTTACATTTAAAATATCTTCTGCATAGGCTCTATTTAAGCTAGGCAAAAGCCCTATTACTATCACGAATGCAAGAATACTAGCTACATATTTACGAAATTTTTTCAATACAAAGCCCTCCAACTTTTTAGTACACGTTTGATATTTTATCATAATTCGACATTAAAACATAGACAGAGGAATTACCTATTCTTACCTAAGGATTTTCCATACAAAAAGCAGAGTAGCATTATGCATACTCTGCTCTAAATCATTGTTATTGAATTATGAGAAAGAATAGTTTGGTGCTTCTTTTGTAATTTGAACGTCATGCGGATGGCTTTCCTTTAATCCGGCACCTGTCATCCTTACAAATTGGGATTTCTCTCTTAATTCTGTTAAGTCCTTTGTTCCACAATAGCCCATTCCTGAACGCAAACCGCCAACAAGCTGATAAATCGTATCTGCTAACGGTCCTTTATAAGGGAGACGGCCTTCTATTCCCTCCGGAACAAATTTCTTATTATCCTCTTGGAAATAACGATCCTTTGATCCTTTTTCCATGGCAGCAACAGAACCCATTCCACGGTAAACCTTAAAGCGGCGGCCTTGGAAGATTTCCGTTTCTCCAGGGCTTTCGGATACACCTGCTAAAAGGCTGCCAAGCATAACTGCATGTCCACCAGCAGCAAGTGCTTTGACTACATCACCTGAATATTTAATTCCGCCATCGGCAATAATCGCCTTACCATGCTTTCTTGCCTCAGTCGCACAATCATATACAGCTGTAATTTGAGGAACGCCTACTCCTGCAACTACGCGAGTCGTACAGATGGAACCAGGTCCAATTCCTACTTTTACAATATCTGCTCCTGCTTCAATCAATTCCCTTGTCGCTTCGGCAGTTGCAACATTTCCTGCAATGATCGCTAGATTTGGATATGTGTTTCTTATTTCACGAACTGTATCAAATACTCCTTTTGAATGTCCGTGTGCAGTATCTACTACAATCACATCTACTTGAGATTTAACAAGCATGGCTACACGCATCATTGTATCTTTTGTTACGCCAACAGCAGCCCCAACTAGCAAGCGGCCCTGATCATCCTTAGCGGAGTTTGGAAACTCAATTACTTTTTCAATATCTTTTATAGTGATTAAACCTTTTAGAATTCCTTCACTGTCCACAAGCGGAAGCTTTTCAATTTTATGCTTTTGAAGAATGCTCTCTGCTTCTTCTAAAGTAGTTCCCACAGGTGCAGTAACAAGGTTTTCCTTTGTCATAACATCAGAAATAATAATGGAATAATCCGAAATAAATCGAAGATCCCGGTTTGTCAAAATACCAACAAGTTTTTGCTCTTCACCATTATTTACGATAGGTACACCTGAAATTCGGTATTTCCCCATTAAATGTTCTGCATCATATACTTGTTGTTCTGGGGTAAGGAAAAATGGGTCTGTAATAACGCCGCTTTCAGAGCGCTTCACTTTATCGACTTGCTCAGCCTGCTGCTCGATCGTCATGTTTTTATGAATGACACCCAGTCCACCTTGTCGAGCCATTGCAATAGCCATTTCTGCTTCAGTTACAGTATCCATCCCTGCACTGATAATTGGAATATTAAGCTTAATCTTTTCTGTAAGCTGAACACTTAAACTCACATCACGCGGAAGAACCTCTGATTTAGAAGGAACAAGTAACACATCATCAAACGTTAAACCTTCTTTTACAAACTTACTTTCCCACATCTTTTTGACCCCCAATTCTTGAAAATATTATTAGTAGGTTATCAATTGGGCAAAATACTGTCAAGGATTCTTCAATATGTTGCATTTTTCTAAAAACTCGGAGGTACTTATTCATGCATGACTATAAAGATTGGGATTCATTTTTATATTATTTTTCGGCAAGCTCTTCACAATCCTTTCTAAAAAAATGCTATCATCTTCAACATTTGGAATCAGCAGAGCAAAAAAGTTATGAAAACAGCTACCCTTTTATATATTATCTTGAACATGGACAAATTTATTACAAACAAGCAGAACTTGCTCCATTATTAATTAAGCCCATACTTTTATTTTACGGACTGGTTCATTTAATAAAAGCTTGTATTTTAACTGTGGACCCAAATTATCCCGAAACAACGACTGTTCTTGCACATGGAGTCTCAACTAGGAAAAGAAAAAAACAGCAATATCACTTTTTTCATGATGAGGTGAAAATCCAGAAAAGCGGACTTTTTCCATATATGGGAGAGAAACTGTTTCACATGAAACATTTAGAGGGCGAAAAAACAAATATGAGGGAGCTGCTCGCACAGATTCCTGAACTTAATCAAATGTTTATACAAACAGAGGGGAAACAGACATTTTTGCAAATGAATCAGCAGGATCATGTACATCTACTGCCAAAGGAAATCTTAGACTCCTTTCATATGACGGAAGCACGTTTTATCGAATATTGGAATAACGGAAATACAGCCGATATACAAGGAACAGATGAACAATTTATACATTTTGCGGTCAACTCAACATGCCTAAATGACTTGCTTCCGATTAAATTCAATATGGAAAATGGACAGCTCTATTTCCCTAGAATCAAAAATAGCCTAAATTTATTCCCGGAATTATTAATCCACTATTTATTGCTTTATAATTTAAGTATGATCGCTCGGTATGAAACAGAATGGTGGAGCGAATTAATAAAAATGATGCCTAATCAGGATTTTCCTTTTATTCAGTCCTTTTTAAACATTACCTCTAAGAAGGGACCTTTTTTAATTTATCAAACGTTGACAAAGGGGAAAGCATGAAGTGGTTTGTTGCGTTGAAAAAGAAGGGGGCGGTTTGAAGAAGTTCTAAAATGTCGAGAAGAAACTAGTTAAAGAAATTAATGCGGACACTAGATCCGTTATTTTCATTAAATGATCTTCTTTGTAGGCTATACGGACACTGGGTTCGCTATTATCAAAAAACACAAGGAAATCACTGAAAATAAATGAATTAGCGGAAGCTGTGTCCTCAAACATCAACATTTACCCCATTTTTGTACGATTAACGTATCTGGTGTCCGCTTAACTCAAGTAAAAAATGACCATACAAAAAAGAACAGCCATTACAGCTGTTCTTTCTTTTGCCTAGCGACGTCCTACTCTCACAAGGGGACAGCCCCTAACTACCATCGGCGCTGAAAAGCTTAACTTCCGTGTTCGGGATGGGAACGGGTGTGACCTTTTCGCTATCGCCACTAGACCTGTTGAGGTTTGTTCCCTCAAAACTAGATAATGCTGAAGAAGAATTTTCGAGTAATCATTTTTTAATTGTCTAGCTTCGGCTCCTAGCTTTTCGGCCG
>NZ_LMAS01000019.1 GCF_001509555.1 Bacillus sp. FJAT-29937
TTGTATCCTGTCAATAGCTTGGGCGGAATTTGTTAATCCAAATTTTATCAGGGTTGTAAGAATATCGCCCAAATAATATCGGGCAAAATAATTATAAGAGGATAAAAACATATAAGAAAAAACCTTAAAATCAATTTTGAATTTAAGGTTAGGAATTCTACTAAATATTCTATATGTTTCTCCAAAAGGTGTTCTAAGAATTTTAGCAATTTAGAGGGACTGCTACGAATCTGTTTTATTCATCTCTATTAATATTCAATTGTAGCATTTAAAAAATCAACAAAGCTAAACTCTTGCCTGTTTTGCCAGTCACAGATAAAACCCTCTATATTAAATGGACCTTCTATGTTATCACATAATTTAACTACAGTTTCAAATGCATCACCGTAAAAACTTATTTGACCGAATAAAGTCTTCCTTACCTGTGTGATGAACAGTTTGTGTGCTTGATCAGGAAATGGAATATTAGAGAAAGTAGTAGCTTCTCCTGTTAATTTGGCAAAATTGTTTTCCCCACCATTTACAATCCAATCTCGTAAAGGGTCGAAACATTCTTGTAAAACGAATTGTTGACCTTTTACAAAGGCAAGATAATTGAAGATTATCTTAGCACATACTCTAAAATAGCTATCGTCAAACTGAAGTGTTTGGTGGACTCGTGTTTGTTCTGAATTATAATTAGGAGTGAAATTATCGAAAGGATTTTGTTCAATTAATTTCTGTACATAATTATCTATTTTTGTTTCAAGGTCTTTATTGCTTAGGGCTACATACCATTTGCCATTATGAAGTCCAAGAATTAACTCGTTCTGACTTAACCGTTTATCTTCAAACAACGTATATCTACCATTGTATTTACCCAAGTTTTTTATGAATTCTGATGTCTGTCTATTCGCATCACCAAAAGACCGGTCTGAAATAAATTGTAAGGTTCCATTAATATCAATTTTTATTTGAGAAATGCTATATGGAATCCCTAAACTAAGATACCCCAATTCAATGCTATTTGGACTCGCTAACCCTTTCATTAAGCTTATGGGTCCTTGGGTCGCATTCATTGGATTTAAGTTTCCTCTTTTACCTGGTCCAACAAATTGTCTGGGTAGGGCGATAAGTGAATTTCTCATAAATGACAGTTCCATTCCTGAAAACCCATTATTACAATTATGGCTTACATATTCCATAGGGAGTTTCTGAATACCCCCTATACCGGCGGGAAAAATATGCTCTTCTGAAGAGAAAGATACTTCTGGCTCTGTTTTCTTAAAATAAATACAAAACTTCAACTTTTTTCCTCCTAAAATAAATTTTTTCCCATATTTAATATGAGAGGAATTATAAAAAACTATAATCTCGCTATATTATCTATATTTTTACTATTCTGGATTTAATTATACTATACTACAATTCAGCATTAATATTTTTCTTGTAAATATCAACTAACTTCAACTAATACTGCTCCTGTAGTAAAGTGAGATGTGAACCGCCAATCTTTCGCAGAGTCATAATTTTTTGGTTATTGGAATCTAACCTCTATTGGTAGTTTATTTAAGAATTGATCCTGTTTCGCAATTTTGGGTTGTTTATAGGAGTGAATCTATAACCATCGCTTCCCTTATGTTGTATAGAAAAGAATTGCTCATAGATACGCCCTTCAATATCCTCAAAAGATACGTTGAATTTATACACCCCTCGAGGTAAATTCTCATCAAATAATATTGGGAGAGTGACACTTTCTCCACAAGCTAATAAAAAAGGTGGAGTAAGATATTTTTTTGTTTCATCTTGCTCTCCTTCCGTAGTGACAGATATTTCAATGTTTCTTGCAAGAGAAGGCGCCTTTTGCGTCATTATAAGTCTAACAAAGTTGATATTCGAGGAGCGCGATATAGTAACTCTATCATCATTAATTTCTTTAATCATACCTAAATCAATAATTTGATGATATTTTTTTGGTAAATCGGAACTAATTATTTTTGAGTCCTGATTATGGGATAGAGTAATGAATCCATTAGGGGGCTGAAGTTTAGCCTTGTGCAACTTCAACTCTTCATCGATGAAAATTCTAACTTCAATATAGGGCATAAGAGCTATCCTTGAACGTTCTTCTTGAAAGTTTAAATTTTCTTGATTTTGGATGATAATTTTTTCATTTTGCTTTATCACTTTCATATTTTGGCTTAAAGTCAAGCACACCGCGGTTAAGGTTGCAGCTCCTCCTAAATAACTTCCCCAAAACGCTAACCACTCGACATTACTAAGATTCTTTCCTGTCTCTAAATCACCATATTTAAAAAATAAATTTATACCCCATGGAATAAGTACAAGTAAAACAGAGATAGGAATAACCCACTTATTTTCTTTGAAAAATTTTCCCATTTTATCATCCTCTTTTCTATATTTAATTTAATAGTCTATGAGGAATATAATACCAAATAATGAAGGCGAAGGTCTGCAGTAGGTTCGTAGCCTTTATATAAAATTTAGATTTAAAGCCTGTATCACAATTACTAGTAATCATAAATACATGCTGATTTAAATCCTTCTCCAACTCCCTATAGTTTAATAAGATGGATTGTCAGTACTAAACTAAACAACTATTTTTAAATATTTACGAAAAAATCAACAGTGATAGCTATGTATCCCATGAATTTTTATGAAATTAAATTAGTGAACATAGTCGTCTAATTAACTTGTTAACTCTTCTAAACTTGTAAAATATATTCCTTTTAAAATTTTTAATTTTGAACTTTGCTTTAGCAGTTGCATTATCATATTTGATTAAGAAACGTTGAACATTGAATGTTCCTAGGGAGCTTCAATTTAGTTTGTTTTTAAACTCATTACCTATGTCAGTTAGAAATAACTGTTTTAATGAAGGTCAACTTTCATAGACACGAAAGCACTATAAATAAGTTTTCTCCTAAATTCAATGCTTTTTAGCAGCCTACTAAATCTGGCTGCTGAAATTTTAAAAAATGGCTCTAAATGTTTACTACTCAGTTGTAAAGAAAATCCGAAAAAGAATTACACTTAATACTCAGACTAGCTAACGATTTTGACATAAAATAAAAAGGAGCGACTTCAATTTATGTCACCCCTTAGTAAAGTAATGTATTATTCAAAGAGTAAGATTAAGCTCAACTTTTTACTAATGCATCACTCTTAATTAGACGTATTCCTAACAGCAACAAAACCACAGTTAAAGCAAAAGTAAGAGTTAACCAAATATGTTCAGTACTATTTATTCTCTCAATATAATTTAATGGTGCAGAAAATGCCAAGATCCACCAAGAGATAAAATTTGGAATTTCTAATAATATCAACATAAAAATTTTATACACTATATTATTTAAATTATTCCACCAGTCAATTAAGAAACCATTATACATTATGGTATATATTACAAAGAAAAATAAACTTAAAAAGTTTAATTGATTATTAACATATAACCCATCTATCACTGTATACCCCATACTATAATAAATATAAAGAAAAGAATACAGTGAACCCATTATAGCAGTTAGTGGAATTATTATACTTATAAGTACCTTTCTATTAAATTTAAAATTCGTATATTTTTCAATGATCATTATTATTAAAGCTATAAATAAGAGTAGATATAATAAAATGCTGAATATTTCTGAACTCTCTTCTAAAGGTATCTCTATTGTATTCATCTGAGCAAAAATAGATATAAAAATACAAATAGAACCCGTAAGAATTGCAAAGACAATAACAATTGTACCTATAATTTTGTAAGTAAAATTATTCTTTTGCATTTTCTCTCTCCTTTAATACTTATACGAAAAAAGTCACAAAAGGATTCATTTGGCAATAAATAGATTTAAAATTCCGATATTTTGTAAATGTTTTAGTAATGCAAGGTGAAAATGCAGAGTCCTGTACTGTTTATTGTATAAAAAAGACATTGCTCAACAAGGCCCTCTGTAATTGTGTTGAATCAACTTAGAGCAGACATGAGATACAAAGCAAGAACTTCGCAAATATCATTTATTCAATGTTAGAAGGCAGCCGGGAGTTGGCTGCCTTTTCGTTGTTGGAGAGAAAATATTGGTATTAGGGGGCAGAGCCTCTCCATAATAAAATGTCAATTAATTATTCCATTTCATAGAAGGATTATATTAATTTGTTATTGCAATTCTTTTGTGTAATATTCCTTTTTGAAAACACTACCTCCCTTTCATTTTTATTGTATTTTTTCTCACCATTAAAATATCGTATTTATGTATAATTTACATATACAGTAAATTATTGGGGATGATGTTGAATGAATCAATTTGAAGACTTTTTCACAAAATTAGTGGATGAATGTTTAGTAGTAACCCAGAATCATGAAATCTTAGGAATCATTGAAAGACATGATATTGAAAGTAGAGGATATACAAGTGAGTTTCAATTAGCAAATAAATTATATGGATTACTAAAAGAAAGGTTTCAAGAACACGGGAAACTCGGCAGCTTTGAAATAAATACATTAAGTAACCAATTGGCGTTGGAACATCTTATTTTTGATAGAGACATTGATCAATATTTTAAAATTCTTTCTTTGATTGGAGATTATACTAATGGAGAAACAACTTTTCCAGATATTTCAGAAACTGGTAGATGGAAATCACTTATTATTTTAATTTTAGACTATCTATATTTATCAAAAGAAGATAGGTCTAAGGGATATTTTACGGATAAATTAAAATTCGAATCTGCTGCTGCCAAGTATTGGATTAAAAAAGGTTATAATATTGTTGTTTTAAATGGAAAGATTAAGATAGATGACGAAACTTACAATAACATATCTCTGGAAGTGGAAAAGAAATTAATTACATTAGGAGGATACAATGTTTTAGAGGCATTGTTAAAGAAAGTCCCCTACGATGCAAAAGCTTTAAGATATAGATTACTTCGTAATGAAGAAACTCTGGAATTACCTGTTGGATATTTAATTAACCTAAGTGTAAAGAATCTTAATAAACTAAATCACCATTCTGAAAAATTATTTCAACAGAATTTAAATGAATTATTTTTAATGGCAACAAATTTAGTCGCATTACTACAGTTACAAGAGTTTAATAAATATTCTCATATACTAGTTAATGAGCAAAATTTTATCCAATATCTATATAACAACGTTTTAAATGATAAAATAATTAATTTTAGACAATACAATCCTTTATTAGTTCCAAAAATAATTAAGGGGATACTTAATAATTTATTTAAAGAATACGATTTGGAGAAAAAAATAGGTGCTGATCTAGGTTCAATTGTAGCTATTACAAATTATATTCTTAACAATCCTGAGGGTTCACTAAGATTTAGAAGGTATAAGTTAGTAGATTTTGAAAGAAATTTCCCTTCTCTTTCTAAAGAAACTTTAATTAAAGTTTTAGATATCTTTTCTCATAATAATAAAACTTTAAATAAGAGTTTTAGAGTACCTAATGATATATCTGATTATGAATTAAAACCTTTAATACTTAAAAAAGATATCTATATTTTAATAGATAGAACATTAAATTCGATTTCTTTTTATGAAGCTATAAGTCAATTTATGAGAAACCATATTGAGAATTTTGATTCTAAGCTTGGTTTTGAACTTGAAAGCTTTATAAAAACAGAGCTAGAAAAAAGAAATGTTACATATAGCTCTGGTTATTATAATCAAAATGAAGAGTGTGATTTAATAATTGAAACAGCAAAATATATTTTCTTTATAGAAATAAAAAAGAAACCGTTAACTAGAAAAGCTTTATCTGGTGATGATGTAACAATATTTAGTGATATCGCTAAAGGTCTATTATCTTCTCAATTACAACTTGGTAAACGAGAAATAGAATTACTTAAAAACGGAAAAATCGAATTGTACTTAAATAAAGGAAAACGTGATTCAAAAAATGCTTTAATTCATACTGTAAAGTATGATAATCGAATTATTGAAAGAGTAAGTTTAAATGCATGGGATTTTGGTGTAATGAATGACAAAATTTTTTCTCAAACATTATTGGAGTTTTTAACAGGTGTGGAACTATCGACTAAGCAGGTATGGCGTCAAAGTGATTTAGATGAGGTAAACAGTATAAGTATGAAGCTTCATAAACAGTTTGAAGAAATCCAGAAGTATTCTAGAAATGATCGGAAAACAAATTATAGAGAATTATATTTTGATTGCTCATTTATAAGTTTACAGATGTTTTTAATTAGAATTCGAAATATAAATGGTAATCAAGAGTTTGAAGAGAATATGGAAACTTTAAAATATGTCACATCGGGAGCAGGCGACCCGTATTTTGAATTTGATTATTTTAAAAAAATAAAAAAACAGTCAGAGGATTTAAACTTAGTGGCCAAAAGATGAAAGACATAATTGAACAGTCTTTTAGAAAAACACAATGGAATAGTAACATGAAAATCAAGTGAATATGAGGGTAAAGAACAGATGCAACACTTAAACATACTCTCATGATAGTTCAATGAATCTAACTGTAGGACCTTTTCTAAAACTAAACGCAAGAATGATGAAAATTATTCATTCTTGCGTTTTTAGTCTATTATTTTTTTCTTGCATTAAAAGCTATTTTTAAATTTTTCTAATCAAACTTCATTCCTTTTAATAACTCCCCAAACGGATTATTAATGGGCTCAACTTCTTTTTCTTGCTGCTTCAAATACTTCTGTACAGTACGTTTATCCACTTTACCATTGCCTTCTTTTTTTCGACGAGCTTCAAAAGCAGATAATTTTTCACGATGTCCACATTTACATACGAAGATTTGACCATCACCTTCACCACGTAACTCTAGCTTTTTCTTGCATTTTGGACAACGAGCGTTTGTAATACGTGATACATTCTTACGGTGACCGCATTCACGATCCTGGCAGACAAGCATTTTGCCTTTTTTACCGTTCACCTCAAGCATTGGTTTACCACAGTCAGGACAAGACTTTGTTGAAATGTTGTCATGTTTATATTTCTTATTACTATCTTTAATTTCTGAGACGATTTCTTTTGTATGTTCTTTCATTTCATTGATGAACACTTCTTTTTTTAACTTACCTTTTGCGATGAGCTCAAGCTTTTGTTCCCACTCAGCTGTTGTCGCAGGTGAACGTAATTCTTCGGGTACTAAGTCAAGTAGTTGGCGACCTTTAGATGTAATATAAATTTCTTTTCCACCACGATTTTCAATCATGAATGAATTGAATAGTTTATCGATAATATCTGCACGTGTAGCAACTGTTCCTAATCCACCTGTTGATTTTAGCGTATCTGCAAGCTTCTTATCTTCAGTTTCTAAGTACTTCGTTGGGTTTTCCATAGCAGATAGTAAGGTCGCTTCTGTAAAACGTGCTGGTGGCTTTGTTTGAGCAGATGTTTGAGCGATTAACTCAGTCTTTAATACATCACCTTTTTCAATACGAGGAAGAAGTTGCTCTTTTACATCATCCATTGAATCATCATCTTCATCAAAGCGATTTTCATAAACTTCTTTCCAACCAGCTTGAAGTACAGTTTTACCTTTCGCAATGAATTTTTCTCCACCTATTTCAGCTTGTACAGTTAATTGCTCATATTCATGTGCTGGGAATAAAACTGCTAGGAAACGCTTTATAACTAAATCATAAATTTTACGCTCTTTATCTGAGAAAGCAGAATAATTGACATAACCCTCTGTTGGAATAATTGCATGGTGATCGCTTACTTTACTATCATCTACAAATGCTTTAGAAGGCTTTATAGGCCAATTTAATATCTTATTAGTAAAAAAACGATACTCTCCTATCCCGCAAGCTTTTAAACGTTCAGGAAGTGTGTTAACGATGTCTGAAGATAAATATCTAGAATCTGTACGAGGATATGTTAACACTTTATGTTGCTCATATAATGTTTGCATAATTTTTAGCGTTTCTTTTGCAGAATATCCAAAGAATTTATTTCCATCACGTTGTAATTCAGTTAAATCATAAAGAGCTGGTGCAAAGGATTTCTTTGCTTTACGATTAATGGCCACAACCCTTGCGTCTTTGTGACCAAGCGCTTTTACAATAGCATCGATTTTTTCCTTATTAAAGCTACGACTATTGCCATTTGCGTCTTGCCAAGTAAGTTTTACTCTATCAGTTTGTGCTTCAATGCCATAATAGGTTTGTGGTTTAAAATTCTTAATTTCATCTTCACGTGCAGCAATCATTGCCACAGTAGGAGTCTGAACTCGTCCACAATTTAGCTGTGCATTATGTTTTGTAGAAAGCGCTCTAGATGCGTTCAAACCAATGTACCAATCAGCCTCAGATCTAGCCACTGCAGCTTCATATAAGTTTTCATATGCTTTGCCAGACTTTAAATTATTGAAGCCATCCTTGATAGCTTTATCTGTTACAGAAGAAATCCATAAACGCTTAATCGGTTTATTTACCTTTGCCTTGGAAATAATCCAGCGTGCAACTAATTCACCTTCACGCCCAGCGTCTGTTGCAATAATAATTTCATTTACATCATTACGGTTTAATTGTGATTTCACGGCATTAAACTGCTTACCTGATTGCTTAATAACAGTTAACTTTAAGCGTTCTGGAAGCATTGGTAAGTCATCTAATTTCCATGTTTTATATTTCACGTCGTAACTCTCGGGATCTGCTAAAGTGACCAAATGCCCTAAAGCCCACGTCACGATAAATTGTGAACCTTCTAAAAAACCATTTCCTTTTTTATCACACTTCAGTACTCGTGCAATGTCACGTGCTACTGAAGGCTTTTCAGCTAATACTACGCTTTTAGCCATAGATTAAACATCCTTTCTTAAATCCATGTGTTTAATATAGCATAAGCTTTTGATTTCTTCCTTACTTCTGAATAGATGTTACAACCACCTGAGAGGTTAAAATAATAAAAAGATTTGTGTACTATGAAAATGAAAGAAAAGTTTAATCGGAATCTTAAGCTAACACTCTTTTTTCAGTGCATCATTTGAATGAGTGTATTGATATAACTTGTTTCTTAGGGAGTTTTTAAAACATAAGGAGATTCAAACAATGCTAAGTCTATAAAAGGAAAAAACAGTATGAAATAGTACTTAACAATATAATTTTCCTTTGGATTGTAACCTAAACTAGTTTTTTTGAAGAGAAAATGGGAATAAGAACAAGAGTTTGGAGTGGTGAAATCTGTAAATGCCCGAAATCGGAATTTATTTAAGTGAAGCCAAAAGTAATTTGTTTAGGGTAAAGTTGAACATAGATTAAAATTCTTAATATTAAATGTTCAAATTAATGGAATGTTAGTAAACCCTTTATCACAAATAATTGACCCAGTCTCAAAAGCTTGTTATTCCCTAAATATAACAAATCTTTTTTATTTATCTTTATAAGTACTAAATATTTCTGACGCAATCTTCAGTATCAAACGAACTTCCTCTTTATCTTTATTTTCAATAAGATTAAGTAATAGTGTAATCAACTCTTTTTTCTCAAAGTATTGTTTGTTAATATTCAATTCTTCGAAATTAAAAATGTCTGCAGGTACTACTTCGAGTCCTGTAATAAGCTTCTCTAATGTTTGCAAAGTAATATTTCGATCTCCTCTTTCAACACCAGCTAAAAATGATGTTTGGATACCACATTTTTCGGCTAAATCCTCTTGGGTTAACTTTTTAGATTTTCTTATCTCTTTTATATTAATGCCAACCAATTTCACTAAACTTTCCACAAAATCACCTCACCTTTAGCCTATGTGAGGTTTTAAAAAGCTTACAGATGCATATAATATAATTTTATTTGATTTTTGTACTTATAAGTACTATAATTCTTGGGTATTAAATTTTATTAGGGAGATATTTATTATGAGTAATATTTTACCTTCAAATATAGCAATAGAAAACGTAATTCAATCTAAGATGAGGGGGCGTGTAACTTATCAAGGCTTTGTTTCATCACAGATTGCAGTAAGCTTTTCTTACTCAAAACTTTATAATGATCCTTCAGGAAAAGGTTATCAGCGTCCTATAGATAAAAAACGTTGTAAGGATTTTGCTAATTATTTATCAAAAGGAGAGGATGCTCTTTATACCCCTATATTGTTAAATGCATCAGGAAATTGGGAATTTCATGCATATGAAAATGACCGTCCGAATTATGGTAGATTGATTTGTAAAAAGAAAGCGACATTAATGGATGGACAACATAGATTAGGTGGAATAAAAGAGTATATTAGTGAAACAGACAGTACTTTGAATGTCCCATTTTTAGCATTTCATTATTTAGATGAAGATGAGGAAATTAAATTGTTTGATGTAATCAATACTAAAGCAAAGGGAATAGGGACGTCACTAAGTCGTTATTTAAATAGAGAGAATGATCAAATTAGTTGGGTAGCAACAAATCTAATTCTTAAACCAGAAAGCCCATTTTTCAATAAAAGTACATTAACTGGTAGAAGAACGAAAGACAAAAATATTACATTACAAAACTTATATAATATCGTGAATCTTCTAACAAAAAAGTCCAATTTAGAAAGTCTTTCGAAAGAAAAGAAACTAAATTTAAGTTTATTTTATTTCAATTTAATAAAAGAACTTTTTCCAGATGAATGGGAAGATAACAAAATGTATCGTTTAACCCATATTACTTGTCTAAATGCGTTAGCAATTGCAGGCAACAAAATTATTAATGAAAACTTTCTACCTAAATCTCAACAGCCGGACTCCGTAAAAATCGCCTCTCTATTAGTGAACCTTAAGGAGATAGACTGGCTTTCGACAGGGGATCTAAAGTACCTAAAAGGCGCTTCCGGATCTAAGGTATTAGCTGGAGATATATTAAATTGTGTAAAGATAAATTAATATTAAATTGTTTAAAGGGCAATATCCCGGGAACCTTTGAAGAAGGGCAGTTGATCTTAAAGTTAGTTCGTAGCATAAATTTTTTATAATTTCCTTTTAAACGTAAGCGTCAAACTATACCCACATTTTAACGGAAAATATATTATGAGATAATCTCCTCATAAATGATTCGGAGGAGGATCTCTTTGGAAAAAACA
>NZ_LMAS01000002.1:0-425980 GCF_001509555.1 Bacillus sp. FJAT-29937
TTCCTCTCTTCCTTGTTTATCGTCGCTGTTAAACATTGTAGACAAGAAGGAATAAAATGACTCCTTTTCTTTTTACACAATTATATGGACATAATCTGAAAGTGGAGAAACCTGTCCATTAAATTGACTTTATCGGACAGGAATCTATGAAAATGGAGAAACCTGTCCATTAAATTGGTTTATTTGGACAGGAATCTATGAAAGCAGAAAAACCTGTCTATCAAAGTGGTTTATTTGGACTTGAATCTATGAAATCCCGACATTCTGCAAACTCCGCTAATATTCACACATGACTATAGGTCTGCTCACATTTCCCACCATCTACCTAGGCAAAGAAAAACCCCTTATGTACTTTGGATCATTTTTCCAATTCGTGCAGGGAAACATCTTTTAAGCTGGAATTCCTTCCTTATATTTTTTAATAAAAAGGAGGAAGTTGTATGGGGTTTTCTATGCGTAAGGTTTCCGCATCGCTTTTGACAGTGGCTTTAGCAACTAGCCTGGCTATACCCTCTGGGTTCATGCCGGCGGCCAACGAATATGCAGCGGCTGAAAGTACCAGAAATTCAGAAGATTTGCAGCAGGCGTTCGAGAAAGCGGCGGAGGAATTTAAAGTTCCGCAAAATGTTTTGATGGCAGTTGCCTACAATCAGTCTCGGTGGGATTATCACAAAGGACATAGCGAGGTTGGCGGTTATGGGGTAATGAACCTTGTTCAGATTGATGGGGGAGAGTTTGCTCACGGAAAGGGTGAGGATGTTGAAGCCCAAAGTGTGGATAATTCCGTCATCAACACACTGGACCAAGCAGCAAATTTAATAGGAATTGACCCAGAAACATTAAAGGATGATCCTGAACAAAACATCCGCGGCGGTGCAGCCTTACTTGCCGAATACGCACGTGAAACAGCGGGAGATATTCCAAGCAATCCCGAAGATTGGTATGGAGCCATCGTGAAATACAGCGGTTCCGAATTCGACGCCGTTGCCAAAGAATTTGCTGATGACGTGTATGCCACCATTCAACAGGGTGCCGAAAGAACAACAATCACTGGTCAAAAAGTTAGTATGAAGGCTGAAGCAGTCACACCTAATAAATCGACAGCAGACTCCATCCCTCTACGCAATGCAAAATTCACTGGTACGGACTGTCCAAATGGACTAGAGTGCTCTTTCATCCCGGCTTTATACGAACAATTCTCCAGCAGCCCTACCAATTACGGCAACTATGACATTGCCAATCGTCCACACGATGGTCTCGACATCCGCTATATTATTATTCACGATATTGAAGGCAGTGCACAATCTGCGATTAACCATTTTAGAAATAGATCGTCTGTTAGCGCCCATTACATCCTGGATTCCGATACTGGAAAAATCACACAGATGGTTAGACCTGAAGATGTTCCTTGGCATGCGGGGAATTGGTACTTCAATATGCATTCCATTGGCTTTGAGCATGAAGGATTTGCCGCCAAGGGAACCGATTGGTACTCTGAACAAATGTATCGCTCCTCTGCCAAACTAGTAAAATACTTGGCGGAAAGATTTGATATTCCAATCGACAGACAGCATATTATCGGCCATGATGAAATTCCTGGGTTAACTCCGGCTAGACAAGGACTGATGCATTGGGATCCAGGCGCCTATTGGGATTGGTCCCATTTCTTTAATCTCCTCGGCGAACCGATTAACCCGAGCAAAGGGGATAAGAAGAGCGGAATTGTGACAATCAAGCCTAATTACAACACAAATAAACCGTCCTTCACATACGCCAATCAGCTGCTGGAGCCTCAGTCTTCCAGTCTCATACATTTATACACGGAACCGAGCTTTGAGGCCCCACTAATCAGTGATCCGCATTTTCACAAAAGCGGAGGAAAAGGAACGACCAATCTGAATGATTGGGGCAACAAGGCCGCCATCGGACAAAGCTACTATCAAGTGGATCAGCAAGGTGATTGGACAGCCATCGACTATGGCGGAAAAAAGGCTTGGTTCTATAATCCAAATAATAAATATACCGTTCCAGGAGACGGAATTCTTATTTCCCCAAAAGAAGGGCTAGATTCCATTCCAGTCTACGGTGCTGCCTACCCGGAACAAGCTGCCTATGATGGGACAGGAATTGCAGCCTCGGCAAGGGGAGTAGCAGAACCACTCTATCAAATGCCAAAAGGCCAAACCTATGTCGCAACAGGACCGATTCAATCAGATTATTACCATGCGAAAATCTTTAATGATCCTTCCACAAACCAAGTCGTAAAAGGTCAGGATGAGTATTATCAAATCTACTTTAATCATCGTTTAGGATTTGTGAAGAAGAGTGATGTGGATGTAGTTCGTAAATAGGATTGGAGGATGTCCCAGAGGAAACTTTGGGGCATTTTTCTATTTTAAAACAAAATAGTTGTTGGATTCTGTCCTTGATGTACGGAGTAATCTTCAGCGGAGAGAAATGAAGCCAACGACATTTCGGGAGCAGACGTTCATGAATGTTTTTTGTATGTTATCAGGCAATGACGACAAAGGAAAAAATATGTACTCCAAATTCAATGCGGTTCTTTCAACTCGTAAATCTTAATTTAAGACAAGGGTACCTGCATTATCGTTAACAGAAAATTATAATAAACTGTTATAGTAAACTTAGGAGCAAGTCAGACTTGTTAAAAAGATTCTTCTATTACTTTTGATCGTGATATTAATGATGTGGAGTGGTTGTGATGTCGATACGGTATACCTCAAATGGTTCAACAAAGGTTATTAATACAAAGTCTCCAGCAAATGGAACCGATGATTTAACACTGAAATTGCAAGAAGCATTTGATCGTGTAGCTGATGGTGGAACAATCATAATCGATCCAGGCACTTATAAAGTCAGTAAAAATACGAACTTGACAGGTTTCCCAAATAATGACCAGCCATGCTTATTGTTAAGAAACAAGAAAAATGTTCGAATAGTTGGCTATGGGGCAAAACTGTGGGTTGATCAGCATGCACAGGGGATTCTTGAAATCCAATTATCATCTAACATTATAGTTGAAGGATTGGAAATAGCAGGCTATGGGGAGTTTCCGGCAATTGACACAACTTCTGTTGGGTACACCGGATATGGGGAAAAAGGTACGGCAAATGGCGGATACTACACTTCTGGCTTTTGGGGGTATTATAAAAATAACAGCCTAGATACGTCAAAAAAATCAACTCACGCATCAATCAATAATGGACGACCGTGGGGATTATTTGGAAACGGTGGATTTATAGGAAACGTCTCCTATGGTATTTTAATTCATAATGGCTCTGAAAACATTAAACTTTTTAATCTGGACGTTCATGGTTTTAATTATGTTGGGATTGGTATCGGTCATAACGGCAACTTTGTTCCAATGGACTTAAGATATAACGATTCTAAAAATATTCTTATTCAAAATTGCTATGTTCATGATAACTATGGAGCGAACATACATGCCTTAGCAGTAGACGGAGTTCAAATTACGAATTGTATAAGTGAAAGAGCTGGACATCCTGATTCTCAAATCTCACATAAATTTATTGACCCGGGTTATGGCGTTACATTGAGGGGAACGAATTGGAGTGAGGCGAAAAATATGATTGTCCAGGGTTCAATTTTTAGGGATAACAAAAGAAAAGGCATTGATAGTCACACTGGAATTGGCATGATATTTGCAGACAATATGATTGAAAATTCGTATGCTTGTGGAATTTTTGCTAAATGGAGTCATGATTTACAACAAAGTCAAGATATTATTATTAAAGGAAACAAGATCACAAACTGCAGTGCGAATGGAACGGGTTTGGGAGCTATCATGGTTGGCGGGTATAGATCCGGTTATTCCCGTGAAAAAATTCAACTACATGCTATTATTTCTGATAACTTAGTGAAAAATTGCGGAGCAACTGATTCGATTATTGATGCTGAAGTATTTGATGGTTTAACGATTACCGGAAATCAAATTATTGGTGTGGATCCAAGAACGGTAAATACAAGTTTTTACGGTATTAGAGTTGGTTCCTCTACTTCTTCTCAAAAATCATACTCTTTAAATATTTTTAATAACACGATTGATGCTATAGGTGCTCCCGCCTTGCAGCGTGGTATTCAAGTTTCAAATGTTGAGGATGGACAAGTGAATGGGAATATTATTAAATTAGAACATTCTAATTCCAATATTGGTCTTTATTCTGTTAACAACGGAATAGTGAATTTCATTGGTAATATCGTGAGCATGGGTTCTGCTGGTACTCCCATTGCAATTGCTCAAACTTCCGGATATAAAGCGGGTAATATATCTAGTGGTGGAGATAAAGGAAATATTTTATAAAAGCATATTTTAAAAATAAGGATGAACAGCGGAAAATTGAATAGGTGTTGAAGCAGGATTTTAGTCTATCAGTCTACTGCGGATTGGTAGGCTTTTTTTATTTGGCTGACAAAGTGATTAAATTGGCTGACAAACAGCCTGAATTGGCTGACAAACTATCGAAATTGGCTGATAAAATAGATATAGGATGATAGATCGAAACAAATCGACTATAAATTGCCAAAAATATCGGGCGAATTCCTACAAATAAGCTAGCAAACCAAAACAATTGACGAGAAACTACCCAATTAGCTGATAAATCACTAGAATTCGCGAATATTGGAATGGGTCTAGCCGACAAAATGTAAGTTAAATGCTGAAATCGAAATTAAGAAGGTGGGAAATTTTTCATTAATCAATCGTTTAATTAAAATTAATCAATCGTTTAATTAAATAGATTTCTAGGAGGAAAATACTAATTTTACAAATGGTTTACCATAAATCAATAATAATCATATATAATACTATCGAAGTAGTAAAAACTAATAGGAGGCTAGCCATGCAAAGGTTGAAAAAGGGTTTTGCTGTATTCGTTTCATCGTTAGTAGTTTGGTCTGGGTTTGGAGGACAGTTTCTCGTTAATGCGGAAGGAACTGCGAGTGCGGACACAAAGAAAATTACGATTTTGCATACGAATGATTCACATGGCCGCGTAGTGGAAAGCAGCAGTGATGGAATGGGGTTTGCAAAGATTTCGACTTTGGTTAAGCAATTTGAAAGTGAAAATCCAAACACTCTTTTATTAGATGCTGGTGATACATTACACGGGACAACTTTTGCCACACTTAGCAAAGGGGAAAGCATTGCGGAAGTGATGAACAAAGTTGGCTATGATGGCATGGCTGCAGGTAACCATGATTTCAACTATGGATATGAGAGACTGCTAGAGTTAGAAAAGAAAGTAGTTTTCCCTGTTTTAAGTGCGAACGTTCGTAAAGCGGATGGCACATTGCTGTTAAAACCTTATGTAATTAAGGAAGTTGACGGCCTTAAACTTGGGATTTTTGGCTTATCCACTCCAGAAACACATTATAAAACTCACCCGAAAAATGTTGAGGGTTTAACTTTTACTGATCCAGTTGTTGAAGCACAGGCAATGGTAAAAGAATTAAAAGGTCTAAATGTTGACATGATTATTGCTGTGACTCACTTAGGGATTGATGAGTCCAGTACGGATACTTCTATTAAAGTAGCAAAAGGCGCACCTGGAATCGACTTGATTGTAGATGGTCACAGCCACTCTACTCTAGTAGAGGGATTGCAAGGTGAAAATGATACGTTAATTGTAAGCTCAGGCGAATATACGAAAAATCTTGGTGTTGTAGAGTTAACATTTGAAGGCAAGAAATTAACTGGCAAAAAAGCGAAATTAATCAAAAAAGAAGAAACAGCTGACGTAAAACCAGATCCTGAAGTGGAAAAGGTGATTAAAGATATTCAAACGGCTCAAGAAGAAATTTTATCAGAGGTAATCGGAAAAACGGCAGTGAAGCTTGATGGCGAACGTGAACAAGTTCGTACAGGCGGAACGAACCTCGGTAACATGATTACAGATGCGATGGTCGATATGACCGGTGCAGATGTAGCGATTACAAACGGCGGCGGGATCCGTGCATCGATCGATGAAGGAGATATTACGAAAGGGGAAGTCGTGACAGTTTTGCCGTTCGGAAACTACATCGTGACGAAGAAGTTAACTGGGGCGCAAATTAAATCCAGTCTTGAAAATGCAGTCGATTCGTATCCAGAATCAAAAGGTGCTTTCCCGCATATTAGCGGTCTGACATTTGCCATTGACACAGCACAAAAAGTGGGCGAGCGTATTCATTCTATGAAAATTAATGGACAGCCTGTTGATATGAATAAACAATATGTTGTGGCAACTAACGATTTCATGGCTGCAGGCGGGGATGAGTATACTTCATTCAAAGACAGCCCAATCGAAAATGAATTCCCTGCTTTAGATGAGGCACTCATTGCTTATATCCAAAAGCTTGGTACGGTTAACACGAAATACGAAGCCCGCATTGTGGCAAAGCCAGTTGAAAAAGAAGAACCAAAAGAAGAAACAAAACCGGCTCCAAAAGTTTACTGGGATGGCCTGTTAATGAAAAAGGGTCAAATTGGCCGTGTGATCATTGAAAAGCCTATCAATCTATGGAAAAAAGATGCAAACAACAAGCTTACTTTTGTTCGTGTCTTAAACCCAGGTGAAAAATACCGAGTTTACAGCTTTGACAGCCAGCACTTCGGCCAGTACGGAGTTGGCGGCGGACATTATGTAACGAAGATGGAAGGGTTTGTAAAATATGAAACACCTTCTAAGAAGAAATTGGCGGAATTGAATAAGTAAGGTTAAGTAAAAAGCAGAGAGCTCTCTGCTTTTTGCTTTTTAAAGTAGTTTGTTAATTTTGCAGTTTTCCAAGTGAAGATGGAAACTCCAATTATTTGAATTCCTTTTACTGCCCCTGTCAAACGTGTAAAATAGTAACTACGAAATGAAAAAAAGTTTTTAAGGGAGAAAGTGATGAAAAAAGTTTATGTTTTGCTGTTTGTTTTACTGTTTAGCTTCGTCTCATATGCTCCGGTACAAGCTTCTGAAGAAAAGGTATCGATTAGCGGCAGCTCCATTTTAACCGCGAAACAAATGGGCGATTTTGTCCTATTAAAATATCCTGAACCTAAATTAACGACTGTTGATATTTATAGATTAGCAGATTTATATCTATCTTTAGGCCGTCAAGAGGGGATTCGCGGGGACATTGCTTTTGCCCAAGCCATTCTAGAAACAGGCTACTTCCAATATGGGAAAGATGTTCTGCCTGAGCAGAATAACTACTCCGGGATTGGGGCTGTTGGAGGCGGTGCACAAGGGGCTTATTTCAACACGCCTGAGGAAGGGGTAAGAGCGCAGATTCAGCATTTGAAAGCCTATGCAAACAACGAACCTCTCGTGACAGAAAAAAACGATCCGCGCTTTGATTATGTAAAGCGGGGGATTGCTCCTTACTGGACAGATTTGAATAATCGCTGGGCCGTGCCGGGAGATCAATACGGCGAGCGGATTCTTGCTATTTTTTCAGAGATGAAGAGCATTAACTTGGAAATTCCAAATGTAGGCAGTCAATGGACATCCAAGCTCCCAGCTGCTGCCGTCTATTTGAAAGCAGATATGCCGCTCATCAGTCCTGATGGATCAGTTTCTAAGACGCTGAAAAAAGGGTACTCCTATAAAGTGTTTGGCACAATAGGAAACAACTATAATTTGGGCGGAAATTATTATATTCCCGCCAACAGCAGTAAAATGAGTGTCTATATTGGAAGATTGCATATTAAAAATAAGGATATTAATTTGTACCGTCCAGATGGAAAAGTTCATCGAAAATTAATTCCAGGTGAGCTCATTAAAGTGTTTAGCTTTGATAACAATGCTTATTATGTTGGCGGGGGCTACTATATTCAAAGGAATGCCGGGGTTTCTTTTTATAAAGGAACGATTCAAATCACCGCCGATAGCGGGCTCTACGATTCCAATGGAAGCGTAGCGAGAACGCTGAAGAAGGGTCAAGTATTTAGAGTCTATGCGATTCAAGATAATAAGTTGGATCTAGGCGGCGGTTACTTTGTAAACTATGATAAGCAAAAACAAAATTATACGAATCATTGATTCATTGGAGACCACTGGGCTTTTTGCCAGTGGTTTATTTTTTGGTGCAAAATATGGGATTGGCTGACAAACCTCTGAAATTGGCTGACAAAGTGCATGAATTGGCTGACAAACCGCCGGAATTGGCTGACAACGGGTATGAATTGGCTGACAAAGTTGAAAAGTCCTTTTAACTACTTAAATTTAGCTGGGAAATCATTCGAAAACCACTCAAATTCGCTGAGAAAGTGCTCGATTTAGCTAACAAACCACCAAAATTCCCTAACAAAATAATATTGTCGACCGCAATCCCCCATTCATTTTTTAAAAAATATACCATAAGTAACAGCCCTATGATTATATACCCAATTATTTCAAACTATGGGGTTATTAGGGGAATAATTTCTTCCGGTGAGCTAGAATGATAGGTAGATAACATTTGGAGGTACGCCCATGGTTTATTATGTGCATCTATTGAAGGGACTTCTGGCCCCAAACACATTCTCCTATCAAATCATGAAGGCAGAACTGATAAGAGGGTTATGGAAAAAGGCGGTATGGCTAATCGTGATCAGCATGATTCTGTTTACGCTTAGCGGCTATTTCGGAATCGGGATGGAATTCCTGACAAAAGAAATAGGCAGGAAAGAATTTGAAATTGAGAAACTTTTTGCCATAGTCGGACGTCTAATATGGGGAATGATCTATTCCATGCTAGTCCTTTTTGGATTTTCCGTGATCCTTTGGGCCATTCTCGATATGTCTTACAAGAAAATCGTCACCGTTCAGCAATTTGTCCTTTGTATTCTATTATTGGAAAAAGCGATATTACTGCCGTTCCATATTTGGCTTGGCATTGGTCCGGAGGCCTCACCTTTTTCCTTGGGGGTTCTGGCTGCCTACCTAACATCGAGCAGTATATTAGTTTATTTCTTCTCCCATCTTTCGTTATTTACAGTTTGTGTGATTTTTTTCCAATACAACGCGTTAAAAGGGTTGAGTGAAAGAAGCCCGAAGACAGTTTTGTTAACGATCATTCTCGCTCACCTTGTCATTTGGCTTGTGTCTGCCTTGTTATCCTATCTTGCAATTGAGAAGTTCATTTAAGGCGGGGGTGATACGAGTGAAGAAACGGGTCAAGTGGATTTTAGCAGCAGCTGTTTTCCTATTTGTCGCGGGTAATTTATTTTTAATAGTAAAAGATGATTCGAAAATTGAACGCTCTGCCTTTATAAAAAGCTATTCAGCGGCAGAAGAAAAAGACATCAAGGAAACTCTGCATAAAAAAGGAATTGTCGCTCCTCTGGAAGACTATCATTATTTTTACGATCAAAAAATGGGAGTATTTAAGCAGTTTTTCGTAAAGAAAGGAGAAACGGTTGAAGTTGGCACCCCGTTATACGAGTATATTTCTGCTGATTTAGATGCGGATATGGCGAGGATTGAAGCGGAGAAAGCCAAAATTGACAATCAAATCGATGTTTTAGACAGACATATTAGTGAGCTCCGCTATTACAAGGATTCCTTATATTTTGATGAGGAAGAAAAGGCTGTCGGGCTTTCCATTTTACATAGTGTCGAGCAGGATATTCTTGAAAAAGAATTGCAGGCCGACCTGTTAAGGCAGACAGCTGATAAGCATGAGCAGGAACTGCAGACCATTCAAGCGAGTGAAGGGAATAGGACGGTTGTCAGTGAGTTTGAAGGGATGATCAAAGAAATCAATGTGGGATTGCATAATCCGCTGATCACGATTAGTTCATCTATCCCAACGATTGAAGGAAAATTAAATGAGGATGAAAGGCTTAAGGTAGAAACTGGGATTCCAGCGACTATTTCTTCAAAACAGATAAATGGAAAAGGGACGCTAACGAAAGCCAGCAAACTACCAGATCCCGCCCCATCAGAAAAGGAAAGTCTATACCCATTTTCCGTTCAGTTGGATGAAGAGGCCTCTGACCTGCTCCAAGGATCCCTTGTCGAGGTCACATTAATTACAAAAGAAGTAAATGGGGCAATCCTGGTTCCAAAGCAGAGTATCATCAAGCAAAAGAAGAAGTCCTTTGTCTGGATCATTACTTCAGGCGGAACCCTAGAAAAACGAGAAATCAAAACTGGAATCATATCAGGCAATAAATTGCAGGTCCAATCCGGTGTTGATAAGGGAGAGCTCGTTGTAAATAATCCTACTATAAATAAAGGTGAAGGCACGAAAATTATTACCCCTCTGAATCTATCAAACATAGATCAATCTGAAATCAAGCAAATGAGAAAAAAACATATTTTTAAACATATCATAAAAGGGATTTTAATAAGATAGAAGGAAGTTGTCGAATTTCATAAAAAGTTTGGTCATGGTAATTCTTGCTATTTTTTTACAGATATATGTACTATAGGGTTATAAAAGAGAAGGGGGATTATATGAAGAAATGGGTTAAAAATGCGTTTACAGTTACTGTAGGGCTTGGTTTGTTTTCTAGTAATCTAGGACTTTCCATGACAGCATCGGCGGAGTCTCCTAAACAATTACAGAATGTGTCAGCCATTGAAGTGAGCAATCCTCAGCTTCAGAGCAAGCTAGACCAGTATAAGGAAAAGGCTTTGAGTGAAGATACTTTCATTATTAAATATACGAAGCCTTTGACACCTGCAGAGCATAGAATGGCAGGCGGTACGCTTGTTACGAATATACCAGCCTTAAATTATGCCGTTGTCAAGGTAAAGAATAAAAAAGACGTTCAAAAGGTTATGCAAAAGTACAAAGGCCTAAACCATGTGAATTCAGTTAATCCAAGTGCGATGTACAAGCCATTAGGCGTGCCTGATCCGAAGGTGAACGAGCAATATCATATCAACTTGCTTAACCTCAATCAAGCCCATAAGCTAGTTGGCAAGAATACGGTAACGGTCGCCGTCATTGATCAAGGTGTGGACATGCAGCATCCGGAGTTAAAAGGAAAGTTGCTCCCAAGTTATAATGCAGTAAACCCAATGAATCAAGGCTCGCCCGATTTCCATGGAACGCATGTGGCAGGGATTATTGCAGGTAATAAAGATAATGGCATTGGCGGCTTTGGGGTCAATCCAAATGTAAAGATTCTTCCGATTGATGTATTTGACCGCAGCTGGGGAGCCTATGACTATTCGATCGCACAAGGGATTTTGCATGCGGTAGAAAAGAACGTGAAAGTAATTAACATGAGCTTAGGCGGACCGATGAAATCGCCATTAATTGAAGAAGCGATCAAAAAGGCTTTAGAGAAAAATATAACGATTGTCGCTGCTGCCGGCAATACAGGGGATACGATGGTTAGTTATCCTGCAGCATACGAAGGCGTTATTAGTGTCGGTTCAGTCGATAAATCTAAGAAACTCTCAAGCTTTTCGAGCTATGGCCCGTCTGTAGATATTGTTGCACCTGGTGATGAAGTATACGCTCCTATCTATGAACCTGAGAAATTATCAAGCTTCCGTAAAATGAGTGGTACATCGATGGCTACTCCGATGGTGGCTGGAGCAGCTTCACTGCTTTTATCCAAGCATCAAAACTTAACACCGTCACAGGTGGAATATATTTTAGAACATACCGCACAGGATCTTGGTGACCCTGGATTTGATATTAAATACGGGAATGGACTTGTCAATCCTGTCGCTGCTCTCAACTTTGATATTAAGAAGCTTCCTTCCTTTACGAGCAAGCCTTGGACGGATAAGGAAATTGCTGAAAATTCAGCCCCTGTTGATTTAGCGAAAACAAGCGAGATCAAGGGAGCGATTACCAAGCCATTCGAAGAAAAGTGGTATTCGGCAGAAGTGAAAAAAGGAGATTACATCCAATTTTCTCTAGAAGGCTCTACACAATTTGATTACAAATTAATGCTGAACCTCCAATCTCAGGAGGGCAAAGATAAGCTCGAAGTGAACGACGTGATGGATGGAAAGACAGAAGGGAAATTGTATAAAGTTCCTTATACGGGAACCCTTTCATTCGGTGTGAAGGATGTCAATGGAAGCTATGATGATTCCAAAAATCAGCAATCCAAATACACACTTTCCGTTAAAAAGCACACAGTCCTTCCAGCAGATGAATCTACTTTCGATGAACCAATTAAAATCGAGCTGCCATACAATTCTTCAAAAGAAAAGTATACATTAATTGGTGAAGAAGGGGACAATGATTACTTTAATTTCTCTGTTGAAGAAGAGCAGGTGATTAAAATTGATTTGTCAGGAATACCAGGCGTTGATACGAGTTTAAGTGTTTACGAGACTTTCAAAATGCCATCTCCTGAAGAAGGAGGAATGGAAGGCGAATTCGAGCTTCCTGTTTTTAAGGAGGACGAGCGTGATCCGAACTTCTATGCCAATAATAAAGGGAAGAGCGAAGGCGAAACCTTATCGTTTTTGGCACAGCCGGGAATGGATTATTCCATCAAAGTTTCCAATAAAGGCAGCAACTACTTTGGGATTTACGACTTTTTCATGAACTGGGGGATGATTGGGGAAAAGCAAACGCCTGAATCATCAGCCATTCCATATGAGTTGAAGGTACAAGGAAAAGTCCTTCCGCCAGACGAAGATTCTTTGCCAATGATTCCTGTCATGGATGAAGGAAGCTCGATTGAGAAACAGCGAGAACTTCTTTTAATGGAACAGCCAGCAGAAGAATTTGACTATGTTCAAATGATTAAGGATGGCGCGCTGCCTTATCAAATCAATGATGAAGCGACAGGCTATTTGCAAACATTAGAGGATGAGGACTGGTTCAGCGTCACACCAGAGGAAAACGGCATTTACGAATTTACTTTAGAGAAGAACAATGCAACTGTACCGATGTTTGGAATCTACCAAGTAAGAACGGAAAAAGATCGTGATGGAAAAGAGTTCTCCTACATGGAACAGATTGCATCAAATGAATATTCCTTCTGGATGACAGGCAGCTTAGAAAGCCGTTTATTCGCTGGATTCAAAAAGAATGAAACGTACTATATTAAAGCAAATACAAACTACTTTAATGGGGCCATTTCTTTTGATCCATATAAGTTTACATCTAAGCTGATTGTGAAAAATCCTCAGGATAAATATGAGGATAACGACAAAATGGAAGAAGTAAAGAACCTCCCGGCGAATGTAATTGAAGGCAACTTCTCCATGCCATATGACCAGGATAATTTCTATTTTGAAAGCAAGCACGACGAAATTTATGGCATGACATTGGAAAGAAAGCAGGTCAGCGATCAGTTCAAGGCTCAATATCCGAAAGAACTGCTCAGTCCTTTCTATGGAATGTTTGTGGTTTACGAGGATACGAACAAAAACCGCAAGCTGGATGAAGAAGAAATGAGAACGGCTCAATACTTAGAAAAAGGAGCCATGTCCGGTAAAACCTTTGGTTCTTTCAAAACAGAAAAAGGCAAAAACTATATTTTCTCATTATCTGCCTATTTCGAATGGCCGAATAGCTTTTCGCTTCTCCCGTACGTGTTATCCATCAATCCTGTAAACAAAAATGACGAGGACAAAGGCTCCGTTGTTAAAAACAACATCCCATCGAAGCCGATTGCCCTGAAAACCGTATCTGCCAAGCATCTGCAAGCGGTTGGCCATTTAAATGCAGGCGTCCCTTACGGGGATGAAGACTGGTACGTACTCAAGCTCGACAAAGCGGCTAAAGGTAAAATTGAGCTTCAATCCGGCATCGAGATTGATGGCGTCATCTCTCTATATAAAGATGGCAAGCTCGTAGCCACTGCCGATTACTATCCTGAAGGGGATAATGAAGTTCTTAACTTCAACTTAACGAAAGGCACCTACCACATCAAGGTTCGTGACCTGCACGGCAATGCTACGTTAACTCCATATACTTTGAATGTTTATAAATAAGTAATCAGGGCCAGCTCATTTTGGATAGTGGGCTGGCTTTAATTTTATTGGTATTTTGGTGGAGGTAGTGCCTCGAAATGTGAATTGGCTGATAAACAATGTGATTTGACTGATCGAATTGGCCGATCAATTGAAAAAGATGCTTGTGAAAAGGTGATTGGCTGACAAACGTCTCGAATTGAGCGATAAATTGAAGGAGGTGCTTGTGAAAGGGTGATTGGCTGACAAACCGCACAATTTGGCTGATAAACTACTAGAATTGGCTGACAAATAGCATGATCTGGCTGACAAACTACTAAAATTGGCTGACAAATTAATGAAGCTATGTTTTTTGCCGATAAATTGCGTGATTTTGCCGGTAAAACACTGGATCTGGTCAATTGACTGCAAGGATTCGCTGCCTAATCACCGCAATTGACGAAGATTTTTCCAACAAATCCAAAATGGCTATGACCGCACCTTCATTTAAGTTAAAATAAGGCTAGTAGGGGGGATGTTTGTGAGAAGGCTTTTATTTATATTTGCTGCTATTATTCTATTTATTTCAATAAGCCCTGAGAAATCACAGGCTGCAACCGTATACTGGGATGGGGTGGAGCTGAAAAAAGGGCAAATTGGCCGTGTTACTGTAATGAAGCCCATTAATCTATGGAAAAGAACGGAGAACGGCTTGCAATTTGACAGAATTCTTCAGCAAGGGGAAGTCTACCGGGTTTATCGAATGGATGATCTCTATGGCGGTCAGTATGGAGTAGGCGGAGATTACTATATAACTAAAGTATCTGATCATGTGATCTATGAAACTCCCTCTTTGTCAAAAAGAAAACTGCTGGAATGCAATCAACAATGCTTAGTCGAAACGCTGCTTGTTTTACCGCAGGATTCTTATGACTCAATTGCTGTTAACCAAATAAATGGACGCTTGCAAGCTCTGCCTGAGTCAGTATTGGTTCAGCTGATTCAGCAAAATATTCGCATTCTGCTCGTAAACGGACCCATAACAGAAACAAAAGAATATGCATTCTTAAAAGGAGTCATTCCACGAGGTTGGGAGAATTTGAATAAGACTTGGGATGATGTTCCTGGCATTGGCGGAAATAAAACGGTTGTCGTTAGAATTGGATATAGTGAAAAAGGGAACGGACATGGCTCTGTTAATCTTGAGTTACATGAGCTAGCCCACACCATTGATAATCTGCTAAAAAATCATTTATCTTCTTCAGCCGGATTTAGTGCCGTTTGGAATTTAGAAAAGAAAAGCCTATTCCCAAATGAAGAATATTTTACTCTATATCCAGAAGAGTATTTCGCAGAATGCTTCGCCATGTATTACCGCGACAAAGAGGCAAGAAAAAGATTGCAAACCCTTGCACCGAAAACTTATAAACTTATAGAAAATATTAAATAGCGTACTCCCCTCGAAATATGAGGGGATTTTTTATTGTGGGATAAATCCGGATTATCGTGCAAAAAAACCCGAAAATCGTGCAAAAAACTAATTATCGTGCAAAAAACCCGAATATCGTGCAAAAAACTAAATTATCGTGCAAATAAACCGAAAATCGTGCAAAAACAAAAATTAACGTGCAAATGAACTAGAAACTTTGCATAAGTCTAATCAATAGTTAGGAAATATCATAGTCCAATAGTCGTTTTATGTAGTTAATTGTCCATATTTTTGGGAAAATGTCATATAATAATAGAATAGTATAATGAAGGAGAGGAAAAATGGGGAAAAAGTGGATTATTCATTTAGCAGTTGTGGCAGCATTGATTTTTGGACTTCAATCTCCGGCTCAGGCAAGTGAGCCTAAGGTATATTGGGACGGCCTGCTCATGGTTAAAGGGCAAGTGGGTAAAATTAAGGTACTCAAGCCGATTAACCTTTGGAAAAGAGATGGAAACAAACTAGTTTTTACTCGTGTTTTAAAGCCTGGCGAACAGTATCGAGTCTATCGTTATGACAATCTTCATGGCGGTCAGTACGGACTTGGCGGCGGCTATTATATTACGAAAATAGCAGGCTATGTGGATTATCGTACCCCATCTAAGAAAAAGCTTGCTGAACTTGAAGCAGCATATGGCAGCGGAACTACTCCAACTAAGCCCATCGGGAAGCTTTCGATCGGAGCCGTAACCGAGCAGAAATCGAAGAAAATTGCTCCTGGGGTAACGGAAACACAGCTTTCAGTCGACAGTAACCGCGGGAAACAGAAAATTTATACCGTTGAGTATGATGGGAAAACTGATAAGATCAGCTTGGAAACAGCATTGGCCAATGGGCAAATATTTGGATTTGAAACCGTAGCGAGTCAAGCAAACAAGGCTCAAACAGGGGATAAGCAAGTTGTTGCAGGCATCAACGGAGACTATTTTGATAAAAACGGCCATCCGATTGACCTGATGATTCAAAAAGGAAATATCGTTTCAACAAGCCAAACACCTATTAATCAGTTAGCTGTTTTTGGATTAACGAGCACAGGGAAACCGCTCATCGGCAGTCCAGAGCTTTCACTTTCAGTCCAAATAAATGGACAAGAGCCATATAAAATTAATTCTGTAAACCGAACAAGAGCAGCGAATCATCTTGTACTCTACACACCTTCTTACGCTAGCACGACACGAACGAATGAGCTTGGCACTGAGGTTGTTGTGAAAATTGACACTGGGCAGCTGAACGGGCATAGCGTTTTAACAGGTACGGTGTCAAAGGTTGCAAGTAAAATTGGAAATGAATCATTGAATGACGGCGAATTTGTTTTATCCGGGCATCATTTTGCCAGCGACTTTTTACAAACTGTCGTTGAAGGAGACAAAGTCGAGGTTAGGGCTCAATTTTCTCCAAGTGAATGGAATGACGTAACAGAGGCGATTAGCGGTCGTTATCATCTCGTTAAAAATGGTGCAATCGTTCCTCAAGATGTTCCTGGAGTTCATCCTAGATCCGCAATCGGTATTAAAGCAGATGGTGGAATCGTTACAGCTGTAGTGGATGGACGCAGCACGCAAAGTGTAGGTCTGACTTTACAGGAAATGGCATCTGTCATGAAGGATCTTGGCGCTATTCATGCATTTACTTTTGATGGGGGCGGCTCATCTACCCTAGTAACAAGGGACCATGGGGATGACAAAGTTTCTATTGTCAACAAGCCTTCGGATGGATCACCACGTTCGGTTTCAAATGCACTTCTTTTTATTAGCCAATGGTTAAAAGGTCCGCTTCACCAGCTAATCGTTAACCCAGCTGATGTTACGCTTTTTGCAGGGGCTACATACAAAGACTTAGGCATTACCGTAAAAGGAATGGATCAGTACTATAACGCGGTTCCTGTCACGCAGCCGGTCGCGTTCTCTTCACCAGCATTAAAGAAAAATGCGGACGGAAGCTATACTGTAGGAACATCTCTAACTCAAAGTGAAATTGCTGTTTCAGCTGGCAATATCAGCAGCAAGGTTAAGCTTAATATAATCAATACTCTGGAAAGTATACATGTTGATGAAAAGGACATTATCGTTGAGAAAAATAATGTATATACGATCCAGCCAAAGGGAATTTATAAAGGAAAAACAGTTATAACTGATCCGACTTTATTTAAATGGAGTGTCACACCAAATATTGGCACCATTAATAATAAAGGTGAATTTAAAGCAGGTGCGGCAGATGGCACAGGCACGATTACGATCACGCACGGATCTGTTTCCGCAAAGGTGAATGTTACAGTTGGAACACCTGAACCGATCCTGCTTGAAGGATTCGAGGGCGGCATCGCTAATTACAAGGCATCAGGTGCCAGATACAATAACGTAAAAATTGAAAATGAATCGTCTATTATCAAAACTGGTAAAAATTCAATCAAGCTAAGCTATGATTTTTCAGGAACAGCAGGTACTTCTGGTGCTTATGTTGATGCAGTCAAACCGCTTGCCATTAAAGGCTCCCCTAAGAAAATAGGGATGTGGGTGTACGGAGATGGCCAAGGACATTGGTTAAGAATGCAGCTGAAGGATGCGGATAATAAAGAAATTCAACTTGATTTCACGAAGAATTTAGATTGGACAGGCTGGAAGTATGTGGAGGCAGTTGTTCCACAAGGTGTGAAAACACCGCTAATCATAGATGTACCAGTCCGTTATATGGAAGTAGATGACGCTAATAAAAATAGTGGAATCATTTATATTGATCAGATTCAAGCTGTTTACAAGTAATTATTTTTAAAAGGGGCGAATTTCTCTGTTCAATGTTATTGCAGAGAAAAGCCCCTTTTATTTAATAAAAAGCGTCTGCTCTCAAAATGTCGTTGGCTTCTGGTGACTACTTCGTACATCAAAGACAAGTTCTGCTGAAACCCGACAATTTAGTTTTTACAAAGAAAAAATAATAGTAATTAAAGCGGTTTAATAGGGAAACATACTAGATATAAATGTATTTGAGAGTGATAAAATTCTGTCTGTGCTAAAATTTGTTATAGACATCTGTTTGATTTGTCATTTATGATATGATACGCTAGTACATGCAATCTTAATTTTGGTTCCTAGTTTAAGGAAAATCTTTAAAGACCCTTTTCGTTGGAGGGAAAAGAATGTCATTTAGTTCTGATTACGATCAAATTAGAAAACAGTTTGAAAAGGATCCTCCGAAAATTATTGGGGGATATAAGCGACAAGGCTGGGCTCAGAAAACTTTAGATAAAACAGCAAATGATGATATTGAGCAAGAGCCGAAAGGGTTTGTAACGGCAAAGGCAATTCTCGAAGCTAATGATGGCAGCTATTATCCAGCTTTTTTACTGATTGACACGAAGAAAAGCGGAAAAATCAAGGACGCTTTCTTTCTTTCTGAAGTAGAGGATCAATTTCATCTCATTCCTTTAGAGCTCGCTCTAGAGTTTATTAATAAAGATGCAAGCGATTTAATGCCTTTCCGATATAAAACACTTGTAAAAATTAAAGGAGACCAATTTCAAAAAAATTGGCCGGACTTTTCCTAAACCTTCTTGTGATCAAGAAGGTTTTCCTGATTTTGTCAGGATTTTTTTTAAAAACTGTCAACCTCATTTTCCTGTCGAATAAGCAGGATTCCCCTGTTTTGCAACTATCTTCCTATTTACAACTTTTGTTCCTCCCAACTTCAATTTCGCTTATAAGCTTGTACCCGCATGACTTTGCCTATTCTTTACATGTTTATTTCTTCCTCCTCTAATTCTAGTAAAATAGTCTCTTTTGTAACGTAATTGTAATATAACAAGTAATATTTAATAGAATTGAAACGTAAAAGTGACAGAAAATAATGTAAAATCATAGTAGTAACCGATAAGAAATGACATTTTTCTTAATTTCAGGGGGCCAACATGAAAAAATTAGCGAAAGTCATCATCACAGCCTCATTGCTATTTCCTACCTTTTTCGGGGTTAGTCAAGCGAGTGCAGCTGAACAAACTACAAATACAAATTTAATAGAATATAGCAGAAATTTAATAGGAATTCCTTATGTATATGGAGGGGAATCTACAAGCGGTTTTGATTGCTCCGGATTTTTATCCTATGTGTACAGCCACTTTGGCGTAAATTTGCCAAGAATCTCAACTGATCAATATCATGCTGGGAAACCTGTAGATAAGGCAGACCTAGTTCCTGGGGATGCGGTTTTCTTTATTACAGTTGGTAATCGTGTCTCACATTCAGGCATCTATATTGGTGATAACCAGTTTATTCATGCAGATTCAACAAGAGGTATCAAAATTAGCAATTTAAGCACTGAGAGTTATTGGAAGAATAGATATGCAGGAGCGAAAAGATTCGTAGAGCTTGAGTCTCCGCCAGCTCCACCGGCAGATGGAAAGTTCATGGGTCTTGATCTAAAGGAAAACCAAATCGGAGTTGTTGAAATTAAGAAGCCGATTAATCTTTGGAAGCGCGACAGCAATAATAAATTGGAAATGGTCCGTGTGCTGCAACCAGGGGACAAGTTCCGAGTATATACATATGATTCCAACCATGGCGGACAATACGGCCTAGGTGGAACCTTTATTACAGATATGAAAACACATATTGAATACCATGCACTTGATGCTAGTAAATAAAAATGAGAGGTCTGAAGCTAAGCTGCTTCAGACCTCTTTTAAATTTTAGAGATACTGTGTAAGGGTTTCGTTACGAAAACTTGCGCGCAAATGACGGTTTTTAGAGTCAACAGATCGAAAGAAAAAAGCGCCACTCGCATGGCGCTTTAGAAATTGGCGGATATTATCATCCCTTATGATTGCTTCACATCGACTTTTGCTGATTGTGGAACATACGCCTTCCATTTGGATAAATCCAAGTTTTCCTTCGTAATAGAGGACTCTGGAAAAACAAATGTCCAAGGCTTGCAAGTTTGGCTCTTTACTTCAAGATTATCTAACTGGAAGCCTGCTTGTGCTACTACTTCCTGAGAGGCATCCTCGAATGCAAGAGGGATGTTTTCAATGAAAATGCTGCGGTTGCTGGCATTGCGAATGAGTAATGTGACAGCTAACCCTTTTCCTTCAACAATATTAGCCTCTAACCCCATGAAATTAACTTCTCCGTCCCGAAGCGGCGGGAGGTTTTTGCTAATCTCTTCAAGCTTTGATTTTTGCTCGTCGCTTAAGGATTCTTTCCAGCTATCTTCTAAATCAAGAGTGAGCTCGTTTACTTGTTTTTTCTTTAATTCAAAAACGAGTCTCCAGCCTTTTTTCGGAATTTCATCTACTAATTTATTATCATTCTCAAATAGGAATCTCCATGGTCTGCTTGTGTTTGGAGGGAGATCCCCGAATAGATCCATTTCAAAGCCTTTTCTCGCTAGTGGTTCATTCTCTTCATTGACGAGTACAAGGTCAATCACTTCAAAAGAAATTGCTTGTGGCAGTGAGCTGCTTAAGAAAGCTGTCACCACAAAGCCATCATCATATTCATATAGATTGATACCGCTCACAGATAGCTGGTTCGGCTGAAGGCGCGGAAGCTTTTGGTGATTATATTGAAATACATATTTCTCTTGAACGGTTAAATCCCAATCAGGGTGGTAGGATAGCTTCGTTTTAATACCTTCTGCCGTCTTATTTTCCTTTACCATTAAAAAGCCACCTTTTTAAAAAGTATTTGTGTAAAATAAATTCCGCGGTGGCCCCTCATGAGGTCACCGCTAAAATACAGTATTTACTGGGCTAAAAAATGTTGAATATATAATTTTGCCTGCTTAGCAATTTGGGCATCCAATTCTGACATGAAGTGCAGGAATTCTTCGTATGCCTCACCTGCATATAATCGGTAAGGATCTTCCTGTCCATAGCCGCGAACGCCAAAATCCTCTCTCATGTGGAACAGCAATTCCATATGGACAATCCACGAGTGATCTAAAGTCTGCAAGTACATATTCTTGATTTGCACTTGGAAATCTTCGTTTGCCTCAAGCTTATCTAATAATTCTAGCTGATTTTTAATTAGCTCGTCTACTTTGCCTTGGATGATTTGCTTTTCAGCGCCTTTTATTTCAGAAGCCGGGAAAGGAGGGGTTCCGAAAACAAGTGTCAGCTCCTCATAAAGACTTTCAGTTGGCCAATCTTCCTCTAATACATCGTCTGGACAATATTTTTCGAGGAGCTTCTGTACATGATTGTTTAGCGATTCCTTCAGCAACTCATTGAAATTAGGAATGGTGAGTAAATCATTGCGCCTCTTGTAAATAATTTTTCTTTGTTCATCAACAATATCGTCGAGCTTCAATAAATGATTTCTGGATGAGAAATGAGCGCCTTCCACTGTTTCCTGTACCTTCTTAACGAATTTAACAGGATTCGGAGACTGGATAAGACCATTTTCATCGTACTTCATTTTTTTCTTCCATCTATCCATTTCCTCTTTATCATAGCTATGGAAAATATCATCTTCGATAGAAATAATAAATTGAGTGGAGCCCGGATCCCCTTGACGGCCCGCACGTCCTCTTAGCTGCATATCAATCCGTGCACTTTCATGCAGCTCCGTTCCGATAATTTGAAGACCGCCTAATTCCCGTACCCCTTCTCCAAGAGTAATATCGGTTCCGCGTCCAGCCATATTCGTGGAAAGCATCACTTTATTCTTTTGTCCGGCTTGAGAAATAATAAGGGCTTCGTCTTCTTCGGTTTTGGCATTCAATATTTTATGCTTAATATCGGCCTTCTTTAAATAGGAAGATAAACGCTCAGATTGTTCAATCGACGACGTTCCAATTAAGACTGGGCGTCCCAATTTATTATGCTTGCTAACTTCCTCGACAATCTTCTTCACTTTCGATTCATAATCATTATAGACTAATGGTTCTTCATCTTGGCGAGCATTCGGTTGATTCGTTGGAACCGCGACAACCCTTAAGTTATACGTTTCCCAGAACTCTTGCTTCGCAGGAAGGGCGCTGCCGGTCATGCCAGAAAGGGTTGTGTACATTCTAAAGTAATTTTGAACGGTAATCGAAGCTTGTGTTTGATTTTCTTCCTTAATCGTTACGCCTTCTTTTGCTTCGATTGCCTGATGAAGTCCATCACTGAATGTCCGGCCTTCCATAATTCTGCCTGTGTATTGATCAACAAGCATCACTTCATCTTTTTTTACAATATAATCAACGTCTTTGCGCATGACGACATGAGCTCTTAATGACTGCATGATGTTATGGAGCAGCTCGCGGTGCTCAGCATCATAAAGGTTCTCGATTCCAAAAGCCTCTTCGAATACATTCGCTCCATTATCAGCCAATACGATTTGCTTCGTTTCAGGGTAAAATTCATAGTGATTGCTATCTTCAAAATCTCTTACAATCTCAGATGTAATTTGAAAGAGTTCGGTAGCAATATCAGATTTACTAGCAATAATTAATGGCGTTCTAGCCTCATCTATTAAAATACTATCGATTTCATCGACAATGGCATAATATAATGGCCGCTGCACTTGATCTTCAACGCGTGTAACCATGTTGTCCCTTAAATAATCAAATCCGAACTCCGTGCCTGTCCCGTATGTAATATCTGCGCTATAGGCTTCTTTCTTCTCTGATTCTGATATTTGGGAAATATTTAAGCCAACCGTTAATCCAAGGAATTGAAAGACTTTTCCCATTTGCTCAAAGTCACGAGTGGCTAAATATTCATTAGCGGTAATCACATGAACGCCTTTTCCTTCAAGTGCTTTTAAGTAACTTGAAAGTGTGGCGACAAGTGTCTTTCCTTCCCCTGTTGCCATTTGAGCAATGCCGCCATCTAAGAGGACAAGGCCTCCAAGTAATTGCACATCATAATGGCGAAGTCCGAGAACCCGTTTGGAAGCTTCACGGACAATGGCAAAGGCTTCTTCTTTTAAATTGAAGATCGAAACGCCTGACGCAATTTTCTCTTTAAAATATTGCGTCGCTTCTTTTAATTCTTCATCACTGAGTTTTGAGACATTTGCCTCTAATTCATTTATATTTGCAACATGTTTATATAGACGTTTTAGTTCGGCAGAATCTTCATTAAATACTCGCTTCATTAAAGATAGCATGTTGTTCTCTCCTAAAACTTTTTTTCTAGCTAAATTATAACATATAATGTAGTATAATATATTTTGGTCGAAAAACGGCAGTTAATTTTTTACAGAATCTATTATTCTCTATTATTTGAAACCTTTTTCGAGAATATTCGTCAATTTTAGAGGATAATCCCAATTTAGGGCGAAATGTTATAAAGACTTTTTAATAAATGAGGTGATAATATAATAAAGTTATCAAATGTTGCTAATCTGTAATATTTGTAAAAATGAAATTAATTGAATTCTTTTGTATATATGTTAGGATTAATCTGAATTGATATGAATAAAACTTGCTTTTTCGAGGGATTATACTTGCCTCTAGCAGGATTACTACGAATACAAGGTGATACTATTGGAGATAAAATTTATCGCTGCCTTTCTAGCGGCTATAGTTACATCCTTACTGATAACGCCCCTTGTCATTAAATTAGCCATTAAGATTGGCGCAATTGACAAACCGAACAAAAGGAAAGTGCATTCAAAGATTATGCCTAGGCTTGGCGGTTTGGCCATATTTGGCGGGGTAATTGCAGGCTATTTTGTCGGTGGACTTTACAATGAAAAAATTACCGGAATTACAGTCGGTGCCATTATTATTGTGATTACCGGCATTCTTGATGATAAATATGAATTATCAGCAAAGTATAAGCTTCTTGGCCAGCTTCTTGCTGCTGGTGCCGTTGTAGGAAGCGGATTAAATATTGATCATTTAACGATTCCGTTTGTCGGTACGTATGATCTTGGATTATGGACCTATCCAATGACAGTTTTCTGGATTGTGGCTATCACGAATGCAATTAATTTAATTGATGGGCTTGACGGTCTTTCTGCCGGTATTTCAGCCATTGTTATTGGGACAATTGCTTTACTGGCTGGAATTGCAGGGAAACCGCTAATCTTAATGTTATCGCTTATCTTATTGGGAAGCACAATTGGCTTCTTGTTCCATAACTTTCATCCGGCAAAGATCTTCATGGGAGATACGGGGGCCTTATTCTTGGGCTATTCGATTTCGGTCCTTTCTTTGCTTGGACTATACAAAAGTGTTACGTTATTTAGCTTTATTGTTCCGATCATCATATTAGGTGTTCCTGTTTTCGATACAACTTATGCAATCATTAGAAGGATTGTCAATAAAAAGCCGATTTCGGCTCCTGACAAATCACATTTGCACCATCGTCTGCTTGCATTAGGGTTATCTCATAGAAAAACTGTCTTATGCATTTACGGTTTCGGAATTGTTTTCAGCGTAAGTGCCATACTATTCTCAACAGCAACACTTTGGGTTAGTATTTTCCTCATCTTCGGCCTTCTGCTCATTTTTGAACTGCTGGCTGAAGCGATTGGTTTAGTGCATGAAAAGTATCAGCCAGTTATTAAAATATATCGTAAAGTTACTGGCCGACAATAGGATAGGCCGTTTGTGGACGCCCGCAAACGGCTTTTTTTGAAAAGAAATATCGAAAAATGTCAAAAAACAGTAACGAAATTTGTCTGATTGTCGTCTGTTATGTGATAATATAATTTAGTATTTCATCTAGAAAGTTGGAGGAAATGAGTATGAACATTCCAATGTTAGATTTAAGTGAGCAGTATCAAGGGTTAAAAGAAGAAATGTTAGCAGCCTTAGACGAGGTTATGAGTTCTTCCCGATTTATTTTGGGTGATAACGTTAAAAAGCTTGAGGCTGATGTAGCTGAATTTAGTCATGTCAGTCATGGGATTGGCTGTGGAAATGGCAGTGATGCGATACATATTGCACTTCAGGCTGCAGGTATTAAGTCTGGGGATGAAGTCATCACTACGCCATTCACATTCTTTGCAACAGGCGGTGCGATTGTTCGTGCAGGTGCAACACCTGTATATGTAGATATTGACCCGGTTACTTTTAATATCGATCCTGTGAAAGTAGAGCAGGCTATTACTGAAAAGACAAAAGCAATTATTCCTGTTCATTTATATGGACAAATGGCAGATATGGAAGCACTTCGCAAAATTGCAGACAAGCATAATTTGGCTATTATCGAAGATGCTGCCCAAGCGATTGGCGCGAAACAAAATGGAAAGACGGTCGGTGAATTAGGAACTGCTGCGACATACAGCTTCTTCCCGACGAAAAACCTTGGTGCTTACGGAGATGCAGGAATGATCGTGACAAATGACGATCAAGTAGCTGAAAATTGCCGCGTGATCCGTGTGCACGGAAGCAAACCGAAATATTATCATCATGTATTAGGTTACAATAGCCGTCTAGATGAGCTTCAAGCGGCTGTCCTAAACGTGAAGTTTCCTCATTTAAATAAATGGAGCGAGCTTAGAAGAGAAAAAGCGGCTGTCTACACTCAGCTTCTTAATGAGCAATTAGGTGATCTTGTAAAAACTCCAGTCGTAAAAGAAGGAAATTATCATGTTTTCCATCAGTATACGATCCGTGTAGAAAAGCGTGATGAACTTCAAGCGTTTTTAAAAGACCAAGGCGTACAAACGATGATTTACTACCCGCTTCCGCTACATGTTCAGCCTGTATTTAAAGATTTGGGTTACCAAGAGGGAGACCTTCCTGAATCTGAAAAGGCTGCAAAAGAGGCATTATCGCTTCCAATGTTCCCAGAACTTAAACAGGAGCAGCAGGAATATGTTGTAGCTAAAATTAAGGAGTTTTACAACAAATAAAAAAACCGAATGAAACGTCGCCGAATAGGGGGCGTTTCTTTACTTGCGTGTAAGGAAGGCAATTCCCGATTATAGAAAAAAGCAACACACGGGAATCGAAGAATATTTATTATTTTTAAAAGGAATGGTGGTCCTGTTGGCAGAACAGAAAAGATTTGTATTATATGAATACCTCGTATTCTTTTGGAAAAAGAAAGCTTTCTTTTTGATTATTCCGCTGATTTTTACCCTATTAGGATTTGGAGGCTCATATTTAGTTCCTAAAGACGGAAAATATGTAGGGAATGCAACGGTTTTTACGGGATCGATAAAATTAAAGGCATTAACGAATCCGATCAGTATTGAGGCTGATTATGGCAAAGATGTCCATGGGGTTATGGATATTTATGTATCAAGTGAAAGCTATATTAAAATAAAAATTTACGATGATAACAAAGAACGCCTGGAGCAGGATCTTCAAAAGATGACGGCGGGTGTTGAATGGGCGCTTGTAGATAGTTTTGACCGAAGATATAAAGCAACAGAGGATGCTATAGCGCTTAATCAAAGAAAGTATGATGCACTTGAAGAAGGTGTATTAGCATCAAGCAGCGCGAAATTAGAAAGCAATAACCTCACAATTGAAGAAACATCACATATTACTAGTCTACTTGAATACACAGAATTTGAAATGGCTTCAACTGCAACTTCTATTTCAAAAATGAAAGGTGATTTAGAATTTTTCGAGCCGCCTTCCATTGTAAGTCAAAATGTGAATGAAGTGGACACCTATAAATTAGAGTTTTCATTAGCAGGTCTAATTTTAGGAGTATTTGCGACTTTCTTAATCCTTATGCTTTGGAACTATATTAATGAAGCCCGGAGGAATTACAGCCATGATTAATTTTGCCATCGTAGGAATGGGGCATATAGCAAATAAACATATTGAGGCCATTGAAAAGGCGGAGAATGCAAATTTATTTGCCATTTGTGATACAAATCCAGCACGTTTGGAAATGGATTTTCCGAATGTGAAAAAATATACAGATCTTCAAAAAATGCTCGAAGAAAACCCGGAAATTCATGTAGTCAATATTTGTGTACCGTCCGGCCTGCACGCTCGTTTGACGAAAATTGTTGCAGAAAACGGAAGACATATTATTGTAGAAAAGCCGATGTCATTAAAGCTTCAGGATGCTGAAGATATGATTCAATATGCGAATGACCACGGTGTGAAGCTGGCTGTCGTTCATCCAAACCGTTTCAGACCAGCAATTCAGAAGCTAAGAGAGCAAATGGATGCAGGTGCCTTTGGGAAATTAAGCCATGCGAATGCAACTGTGCGCTGGAATCGTAATCAAGCTTATTATGATCAGGCTGAATGGAGAGGAACGAAGGAATTCGATGGCGGCGTTCTAATGAACCAGGCTATTCATGATCTTGATTTAATGCTATGGCTAATGGGGCCAGTTGAATCTGTTCAGGCTATGGCAGCAACCCGTCTGCGAAAAATCGAGACAGAAGACGTTGCGGCAGCTGTTGTCCAATTTAAAAATGGCGCACTAGGCGTTATTGAAGCGGCGACAACCATTTATCCGAAGAACTTGGAAGAATCCCTTGCCATTTTCGGTGAAACTGCATCTGTGAAAATTAGCGGACGAAATGCTAATTTCATTGAAACGTGGGACATTGAAGGTGTATCCGAAGAGGATGCGGACAAACTAAAAAATGAAATCAAAGCAGATCCATTTGGGAAGCCAGGTCACCAATGCATCATCGAAGATATGGTGCTAGCTGTGAAAGAAAACCGTAATCCAATTGTAACTGGCGAAGACGGTCTCGCTCCTGTAAAATTGATACTGGCCATTTTAGAATCAGCCGAAACAGGGAAAAAAGTCGTTCTATAATAAGTGGCAGTTCAGCTGCCCGTAATCTGCTCTAAAAGGAGAAATAAAGATGGACGTATATACATCATTATTAAATAAAATTGAAAAAAAAGAAGCGGTCATTGGAGTCGTAGGCCTAGGTTATGTTGGTCTGCCGCTAGCAGTTGAAAAAGCAAAAGCCGGCTATAAAGTAATTGGCTTTGATGTGCAGGCAGCACGTGTCGAGCAAGTAAATATGGGAATTAACTATATTGGAGACGTTGTGGATCAAGATTTAGCGGATATGATCAAGAACGGTCATTTGGAAGCCACTACTGATTATGCTCGAATTCAAGAGGTGGATGCTGTAGCGATTTGCGTGCCAACACCGCTTGATATTTATCAGCAGCCGGATACTTCTTATGTGAAAAGCTCATCTAAAGAGATTGCGAAATATGCACATGAAGGCATGCTTGTTGTATTAGAGTCCACAACTTACCCAGGAACAACTGAGGAAATTGTAAAGCCAGCCCTTGAAGAAAAAGGCTTTAAAGTGGGAGAAACCGTGTTTGTTGCGTATTCACCAGAGCGTGTTGACCCAGGTAACAAGCAATTTAAAACGAAGAATACACCAAAGGTTGTTGGCGGTATTACTGAGAATTGTACGAAAGTGGCAGCTGCCCTTTACCGCAATGTCCTTGAAGGGGACGTACACGAAGTATCTTCTCCAGCTGTTGCTGAAATGGAGAAAATCTTTGAAAACACGTTCCGTCACATTAACATTGCCTTAGCGAATGAAATGGCCATTTTATGCGATAAAATGGGCATCGATGTTTGGGAAGTTATTGATGCGGCTAAAACAAAGCCTTATGGATTCATGGCATTCTACCCAGGCCCAGGTCTAGGTGGCCACTGTATCCCAATCGACCCATTCTATTTAACATGGAAAGCGCGCGAATATAATTACCACACAAAATTAATCGAGCTTGCAGGCGAAATTAATAACAGCATGCCGGAATACGTGATTACGCGTTCTATGCAAGTATTAAACGAAGACGGCAAAGCCCTTCGCGGCGCGAAAATTGCTGTTCTTGGTGTAGCTTACAAAAAGGACATTGACGATGTTCGTGAATCACCAGTTCTTAAAATTGTTGAGCTCTTAGAGCACCATGGCGCTGATTACACAGTGGTTGATCCATATGTAAAATCATTCAGATCATGTGACCAGCAAGTTGAAACAGTCGAGCTGTCTAAAGAGCTGCTAAATGATGCAGACCTCGTATTGGTTACAACTGATCACACAGATTTCGACTACAACATGATTGCACAAGAGAGCAAAGTCATTTTTGATACGCGTAATGCATTAAAAGGCATTGAAAAACCGAATAAATATATTAAATTGTAATTTTTTTAGCTGAATTGGCTGGTTTATCGACTTGATATAGTGAAGTATAAGTTGGTATTTTAACTTTATCAGCCAGATATAGCGGTTTGTCAGCCAATTTTTGCGATTTGTCAGCCAAATTCAGTTGTTTATCAGCCAATTTTAACGATTTGTCAGCCAAATCCAACAGTTTATTAGCCAATTAAAAAATACTGATATCCATTAAAAAATTTCGGCTCAACTCCATAAAACGGCTAATATAACTGCCACTCTATATTAAAAGGTAAAGGGAGACTTTCGAATATGAATTATATTGATCCTTCCGCTCAAGTAGATCCATCCGTCCAAGTTGGACATTTTTCAGTAATCGAAAAAGATGTGAAAATCGGTAAAGATGTCATCATCGGTAACCGTGTAACGATTCACGAAGGGACAATCATTGGCGACAACACGACTATTGCTGATGGAGCAGTTGTTGGGAAGCCGCCAAAGCCTGCTAAGACTAGCACGGTTAAGCTTTCTGCTTCAATCCCGGCACTTGAAATCGGGGAAGAAGTGACAATTGGAGCGAATTGCGTCATCTATCGCGGCGCCAAAATTGGTTCAAGCACGCTGATTGCGGACCTTGCAAGCGTGAGAGAAAATGTGGAAATCGGCAACTTTGTCATTGTTGGCAGAGGCGTAACTGTTGAGAATTACGTAAAAATCGGCGACCGGACAAAAATCCAATCTAACTCTTATATTACGGCGTACACGACTCTTGAAGAGCAAGTATTCATTGCTCCATGTGTGACAACGACTAATGATAACTATATGGGCAGAACGGAAGAGCGTTTTGATAAAATCAAAGGCGCCCATGTAAAAAAAGGAGCTCGCGTTGGCGGTGCTTCCATTATCCTTCCTGGAATCACTATAGAGGAAGAAACATTTGTGGCTGCAGGTGCATTAGTAACGAAGGATACAGAGCCGAAGACATTAATTAAAGGGGTTCCTGCTAAATTCACCAAAATGGTAGACGAGCGGGAGCTGTTATAGGGTGTTCGCCCAAATTAAGCGTTTAGGAGCGGATTCGCTCCTTTACGCATTTATGAACGTTGGTACGAAGCTGATCGCCTTTATCATGCTTCCTATTTACACCACCTTTCTTAACCCCGCGGAATATGGGGTAATAGATTACTTGGATCGGATTACCTCGATGCTTACCTTCCTAGTCATCTTTGGCACCGATTCGGCACTCGCTTTTTACTACTTCGAATCGAAGGATAAAAAGAAGAAGCTTGATTATGTCAGATCTGTCATGACCTTTAGACTGCTGATTGTTCTTATTATTGCGATCGTCTTTCTTATCTGCGGCGGGTGGCTGGCTCAACTGCTATTAGATGATGCCAACCTCTATTATTTGCTCTATATTGCCATTGGGGTTATGGCCTTGGATACAGTCATCGCCTTAATCTTAACGGTTCTTCGGTATGACTTTTTTACAAAAAAGGTTGTTACTTTTACGATATTGAAAATGCTTTTAATTGCCGTCTTTTCTTACGGATTTTTAGCTTATGTCAGCCCTACAATTGATGGGATATTATATGGGCGACTGGTCAGTGTAGCCATCGTTGCCGTGTTGTTAATCAAGCCTTTATTAAAATTCATTAAATTTACCTTTAATAAACAGCTTTTAAAAGAAATCTTAATCTATGCGGCACCGCTCGTTCCTGCATCCCTCGCATTCTGGGTGATCGTCAATGCGAATTCACTTCTATTAGAGAAGTTTACTTCTTTTCACGAGGTGGGCATTTACGGGTCAGCGGTTAAGTTTGCCTCATTAATTACGCTGCTGACTAGTGGTGTGCAAATGGCTTGGCGTCCTTTTTCCATGTCGCTAAAGGACAAAAAGGACAGTCCCGTTTTATTTGCAAAGCTCTACTATGGTATCCTGTTAGTAGGAACGATGGGTGTTCTAATGGTTGCCACACTTATGCCGTGGATTATTCGGATGTTAAGCAGCGAATACCATGAGGCTTACCAGTATGTAGCCATTTTGTCGGCTGTTACTTTCCTGAATTTTTTCTATATGATCATTTCAGTTGGTATTTTCTTTACGAAGCAAACGAAGATTATTTCTTATGCGTTTGGAATGGCCGCCGTTGTAAATATTATTTTAAACATCGTGTTAATCCCATCGTATTCGATTTGGGGAAGCGTTGCGGCTTATTTGATTTCCTATCTCGTGGCCATTACGTATATTTTCTTTAAAAGCCAAAAGCTATACCATGTGCCTGTTTCATTTGGCAAAATGACTTTTTTATTCATAACCTCTTTATTAGCTGTGATCGCAATTGTCTATATTCAAGAGAGCAGCATCCCTGATCTCAATATTATTTTTGCTTGGCTTGGATTTATCGTTGCCATCCTGTTATCGCGGGTGGACAAAGATTTATTGAAGAAAAGATCAAGGGCAATTTAACGTAAAATAGGTGATCCGTTTGTTCTATGAAGTTAGAATTTCCAATAACAGGCTCATAAAAGAAATTCCCGTTTCCTTTGGCCAAGTCTATTTTGGCGGCTATGTGATTTATCAGGGGAAGTATTATCATCAGGATAATATTCAAGATATCCTTGAGGAAAATTTCTTTGAAAAACATTTACAGGATTTAATCGGGGAGTTTGTATTTATTCAAGCTGGCCCCAACAGATTAACAGCGATTGTCGACCGGAAGCGCAGTATTCCGCTATTCTACTATAAAGAGGGATCCCGCTGGATTGTGACAGATAAAATTGCACACCAGCAAGATCGGATTCTCCAGAAGACCGCTGCAAAAGAATTCCTTCTTACAGGGTTTACCGCGAATGAAAAAACGCTTTATGAAGGGGTATACCAAATTGAAGCCGGCTCTTCTATTCAAATCGATGAAGCGGGAACAGTTGATAATAAGGAGTACTACCAATTTTACCACCATCCAGAAAATAAGGAGCTTGAGCAATTCAGTGAGGAGCTTCAGGCCGTCTTCCATGCGGTATTTAATGATTTAATTAAACGTTTGATTAATAAAGTTCCGATTTTGCCATTGAGCGGTGGATATGATTCGCGGATTATTGCCATTCTGCTGAAGGAATATGGGATTGAACATATCGCTTCCTTCACATATGGGAAAAGGGAAAATAAAGAAGCGCAGGTAAGCCGTGAGATCGCCCAACGACTTGGGTTGAAATGGGACTTTATTGAGTACAAAAAGGATGATTGGCATCGATGGTATCATTCTCAGGAATGGAAGGACTATGTTGATTTTGCTGTGAATGGCTCGTCTATGGCCCATCTTCAGGATTGGCCGGCGGTAAGGGAGATCGTTACGAAGCAAGATGCAGATTATGTCTTCATTCCAGGACATTCCGGCGACTTTGTAGCAGGCAGTCACTTAGCCTATGAAATCACGGTCGATCGTGAATTTACTGCTGACGATATTGTCCAGTTTAATTTTAATAAGCATCATAAGCTATGGGAAATGGGACAATGGCTGCACTCATCTGCCGCAGACGTGATAATTGAAATGAAAAGGTCATTTAAAGACCTCCCTCATCAAACAAACGAACAAGCAAGCGCCCTCTTTGAATACTGGGACTGGCGAGAGCGGCAGGCAAAGTTCATTATCAACTCTATTCGCGTATATGAGTTTTATGAAAAGGGATGGGATATTCCGTTATGGGATGACCGGTTAATGGAGTTTTTCAAAACAGTTCCTGTTGAATATCGCTTCAAGAAGTACTTATATGATTATACATTGAACAAAATGTATCCGGATTATTTCCCTGAGCCTGTAAAGCCAGCTGGGAAGGAGACTTCTTTAAAACAGAAATATGGTGTCTTCTATCATACGGCGAAAAAGCTCTATAACAAGAAAAAGCTTTACCAGCAGTACTATACCGAGCCTATGGAATGGTATGGGATTTATAAGACCTATCCTGAGTACGTGATGGCTTTGTCTTTCAAACATAATGGAGACAAATATTCACAGCCTTATAATATTAATTCATTTTTAGCAAAAGACTATATTCAAAGCTTGAAAGGTGAATTTAAATGAAAATACTAACGATTCTTGGCGCAAGGCCACAATTTATTAAAGCAGCACCGGTATCAAGGGTTTTAAGACAGCATATGGATGAGAAAATCATTCATACAGGTCAGCACTATGATGCAAATATGTCTGATATTTTCTTCGAAGAGCTTCATATTCCAAAGCCGGATTATCATCTTGGTGTCGGATCTGGTAACCATGGCAAGCAAACAGGTGAAATGCTTGCGAAAATTGAAGAAATCGTATTAAGCGAGAAGCCAGATTATTTATTGGTTTATGGAGATACGAACTCTACGCTAGCGGGCGCACTTGTGGCTGCTAAATTGCACGTTCCTGTTGTTCATATTGAAGCTGGATTAAGAAGCTTTAACAAGAAAATGCCGGAAGAAATTAACCGTATCATGACAGATCATGTTTCAGAATTCCTATTCTGCCCAACAGATACAGCGGTTGAAAATTTAACAAACGAAAATATTACCCGCAATGTGTTTAACATCGGGGATGTGATGTACGATGCTGTTCTTTATAACCGTGAGCTTGCGAAGGAAAAATCAAATATCCTTGAAGAAGCTGGGTTAACTTCAAAAAATTACCATTTAATTACGATTCATAGAGCGGAAAACACGGATGATCTGCAAAATATGAAAAATATTTTAGAAGCTTTTTCAAAAATTGAAGAAGTTAAAGTTTGGCCAATCCATCCGAGAACAAAGCATAAATTGGCTGACTATGGTTTAAATCTTGAAGATGTTCCAAACTTAAAAGTCATTGATCCTGTTGGCTATTTAGATATGCTGACATTAGAAGCCAATGCGAAGAAAATTGTAACCGATTCTGGCGGCGTTCAGAAGGAAGCCTATTTCATGCAAGTGCCTTGTGTGACAATCCGTGAGCAAACGGAATGGGTGGAGACATTGACTGGGGAAGCGAATATCCTTACAGGCACAGATACGGAAAAAATCTTAGCAGCCGTTCAAAAAGAGGTTCACCCTGAATATAAAGAAGTATTCGGTGATGGCCAAGCTTCAGAAAAAATTGTTGAACTTCTTAACAAAAAGTAGGTGCTGACGAATGTTGGCTTTCATTATCTGGGTGATCGTCTTAATTGTTTCCATCAAGCTATTTTCTAGCGTGTCCGGAAGCCTTTCTTTTACGAAACCCAATTTAAATTCATTAATCTTTTATTACTCGTTGTTTGTTTCCTGCTATATCGGAAGCTTGCTGATAGCCTTAGACATCGATCATTATTATATGATTAACAAGCTTGATCACGATGTTTATCGCTATATCGGCTTCGGAGCGGTATCCTTTGTCATGATTATGCTGCCGCTTACGATGTTTCTTGTCAGCAAACTTGCTGGATTTGATGCGAAAAAGGAATTCAATGAGTATTTGAAAAAACCAATTGAAAAAACGTTTAGTGAAAAGAATGAATTTTACTTGTTATTTCTTGGCCTCTCTTTGGTTTGTATGCTTGCCGTTGCCTATACGCTTTTAAAAACTCATCAAGTGCCGATTTTCTCCCTTTTAAAAGGGAATCTTTCGGAATTAGGGTTGCAGCGGATTGAAGCAGCAAGGAATTTTGGCGGAAATGTATTAATCAGAAATATTTTCGCGATTGCTTTGACACCGCTGCTATCGTTAATTGCGTATGTATATGCGGTAAAAACAGGGCGTTTGAAATGGATCTTTTTATTCTTCGCCCTTTTTGTCAGTGCATTGGTGATTAGCGTATATGATCTATCGAAATCGCCGATTATTTTCTACATCATTATGTTTATATTTGTCAGACTGTATGTTGGCAAATTGGTATTAAAGTGGCAGAAAATTGTGGGATACACGATTAGTGGAGCAGCAGTTATTGTTGTTATGTATGTTTTTATCCAAGGTGTAAAAGATTTAGGCAGTTTTCTTAACTATTCATCCGGACCGATCGGAAGAATAATTCTAGCGCAAATTTCGCCTACTTATCTGCATTTAAATCTGTTTGGCGAATCAATCCCATTTTTGAATGGCAGAAGTTTACCATCGATTCTAATCGGATGGTTTGATATGGAGCAGGTCCGTTCTGCAAGATTAGTGATGGCGAATGCGTTCCCGAACCGAATTGAAGATGGGACGGGCGGCGTGCTGAATACGTTATTTATTGCTGAAGCCTATGCGAATTTCGGCTATTTAGGAATTATCCTAGGCACGATTTACGTAGGGGTTCTCGTTCAGCTTATCTATATTATTTTTATCAGACTGCCAAAAAACCCTGTGTTTTTATGCCTGTTTATTTATTTTTCCATTAATATTCCGCGGACATTAGTAGGTGGATTTACGGATTTCCTATTCAATCCCATTTGGATTTTCATCACTTGCTTATTCGCGGGAATGCTATTGTTTATTAGACTTCGTTTGGATTTGTTCGCTTATCTAGGAAAAAGAAAAGCTGCAGGCAACGAACGATAAGGAGAACATATATGAAATCAGTTTTGCTTTATTATCCTTTTGAAATAGCTGAAAATGCGAATAGCGGTTCCAAGCTTCGACCTAAGGAAATGTATAAGGCGTTTCAGGAATGGGGAGCGAAGGAGAACATAGAAATTCTACTTCTGTCAGGAAATTCTTCTGCCCGGGAAGCCCTTTTTGAACAATGGAAGGCAGAAGGGAAGCTTGAACATGTTTGGTTTTGCTATATGGAAAATCAAACGATTCCTTTCTGGCTGACTGATAAAGGTCATATTCCGAAGAAGCCATTCATTGATAAAAAGGTGATGAGTTATTTAAAGCAGCGTCAAGTGCCTGTTGGCGTTTTCTATCGTGATGTATATTGGAAGTTTGACGAGCTTTATCCGTTAAAAGGTGTAAAAAAGACGATCATGCAAACCATTTATCGGATGGAGGAAAGGTTTTACAACAAGTATTGCCAAGTTATTTTCCTTCCTAGCGATGCGATGGGGACGTATGTTGATATTCAAAGAGAGAAGATTTCTCTTCCGCCGGGCGGCAAAAAAGTGGACGTCGTGAAGAAGGAAAAGGATACTCAGCTCGCGCAGGGTCTTTATGTCGGCGGGATTAATAATGAAGATTACGGTTTATTTTTGCTGCTGGATGCATTAGAACTGGCAAACAAGCAGAAAAAGGTTTCTAAATTGACGATTGTTTGCCGTGAGGATGAATACAGGCAGTTACCTGATGAGAAGAAGAATCGTTTAAAAGAGATGAATGTTGCGATCAAGCATGTAAGCGGCGAAGCATTAAATGATCTCTATCGTGAAATGGACTTTGCCTATATTCCTAGATACCGCAGCACGTACAATGATTTCTCTGTTCCTGTGAAGCTTGTTGAGTATCTCTCTAATGAACTGCCCGTGGTCGCCACATATTGTCAGGCGCAAAGAGAGATAATAGAGTCAGACGGATATGGAATTATTTGCGAGGATAAGCCTGAGGATATGGCAAGAGCCATTAAAGAGATGGCTTTCAAAGCTTCAGGATATCGTGAAAACATTCAAAAAACCTTTTTGCAAAAGCATTCATGGACCGCCAGGGTGGAAAAAATTAAGAATGCCTTAGTAAAAGAGTAGTTTCGAGGCGCTAAAGCGCATGTACAGGAGGATTTATGAAAGTATTAATTTTGGCTCCAAGCAGGTCGATCCACACGCATAAGTGGGCCTTATTTTACAAAAATAACGGGATAGACGTTAAGGTTGTTACCTTTGCGGACCATTATTCTGAGGAAAATGCGAAGGAAATTGATACGACTACACTTCCTAAGCTTTTACCTGGGAAGCTATCTTATTTTTCAAGCGTTTTTGCCCTTAAGAAGGTGCTAAAACAATTTAAGCCTGATATTTTCCATGCTCATTACGCCTCAAGTTATGGCTTTGTCGGAGCGCTTGCGAATTATAAGCCTTTTTATTTGTCTGTCTGGGGAAGAGATGTTTTTCAGTTTCCGCAGCAGGGCAGTTTAAATCGGAAAATGGTTGAATATACTTTGTCGAAAACCGATGTGATTGGTTCTACAAGTCATATCATGGCTAAAGAAACGAATAAGTATACGGATAAAAACATTTTTGTTACACCATTTGGAGTAGATATGGCGAAGTTCAAGCCTCTGCCAGGTTTAAAATCTGAGGATCATATTACGATTGGAACGGTTAAGGCACTCGAAGATAAATACGGAATTGCGGATTTAATTCATGCCTTTGCAGACATCCATAAGAGTAAAAGCAATGCCAGGCTGCTTATTGTAGGGGATGGACGTCAGAAGGATGAATATATCCAATTAACCCGCGCTTTGAAAATTGAAGATGTCACTACTTTTACTGGACGAGTTCCAAATGACAAGGTTCCGGAATATATCAATAAAATGGATGTATTTGCTGTCCCTTCAACAGAAGATAGTGAGAGCTTCGGTGTCGCTGCAGTCGAATCGATGGCGTGCGGTGTACCTGTTGTCGTTTCTAATGTTGGCGGATTGCCAGAAGTTGTTGTTGAAGGCAAGACTGGATACGTTGTACCGAAGGAAAATCCGAAAGAGTTAGCCAAAGCCATCCTTTCTTTAGTTGAAAATAAAGAAAAGAGCAGAGAAATGGGTCTAGCAGGAATCGAGCATGTGAAAGCCCATTATAATTGGGTAGATAATGCAAATGGAATGCTAGACCTATATGAAAAAACCTTGAAAGAGGGGATGAAATCATGATTAAAAAGGCGGTAATTCCTGCTGCAGGGTTGGGGACTAGATTTTTGCCGGCAACAAAAGCACAGCCGAAGGAAATGCTTCCAATCGTTGATAAACCAACGATTCAATATATTATTGAAGAGGCTGTTGAATCAGGGATTGAGGATATTATTATCGTAACGGGAAGAAGCAAAAGGGCGATTGAGGACCATTTTGATAAATCCGTTGAGTTAGAAATGCTTCTTGAAAGAACAGGCAAGCATGATATGCTCGAAGTGGTTGAGAATATCTCCAATCTTGTTGATATTCATTATGTTCGACAAAAAGAGCCGCTTGGCTTAGGACATGCTGTGTTATGTGCGAAGAAGTTTATCGGAAACGAGCCTTTTGCGGTATTGTTGGGTGATGATATCGTAGATAGTGAGGTTCCTGCTCTTAAACAAATGATTAATCAATATAATGAAGTTCAATCAAGCATATTGGGCTGTAATGAGGTTCCGCGTTCTGAGGTTAATAAGTATGGAATCGTGAATTACTCAGAGAAAAACGGGGATCTATACAAGGTGGAAAGCCTTGTTGAAAAACCTTCGATTGAAGAGGCTCCGTCCACACAAGCGATTGTTGGGCGCTATATTTTATCGCCGGCGATTTTTGAATTGCTTGAAGAGGTTGCCCCTGATAAAAAAGGTGAAATCCAGCTTACAGATGCGATTGATCGTTTATTAGGAAAAGAATCGATTTACTCCTATATTCTTCAAGGGAAGCGATATGATGTTGGGGATAAATTTGGTTTCTTACAGGCATCAATTGATTATGCTTTAAAGCGTCCAGATCTTAAAGATAAGCTGGAAGCGTATATTAAACAGTTAAATGTGAACTAATTGGAGATGGGAAAATGAGAGTGATTTACTTATGTCAGCATTTTCCCCCTGAAACAGGTGCTCCGCAAATTCGTGTGTACGAAGTGAGTAAAGAGCTTATTAGCAGAGGACATCAGGTGGAAGTGATTACCGCATTTCCTCATCACCCTCACGGAATCATTCCAGAGGAATATCGAGGAAAGTTTTATATGTTTGAAAAGTGGGATGGGATCCCTGTTCATCGTTCTTGGATTTACCCATCTCCAAAGGGAAGCTTTTGGAAGCGGCTTGCTTCTTATTTTTCCTTCACCTTTAGTGCCTTTTATTCCATTATGAAATCCAAGCCAACCGATGTGATCATCTGTAATTCCCCGCCGTTATTTCTTGGGATTACGGGTTATCTCGGTGCGAAAATGAAGCGGGCTAAGTTTGTTTTCAACGTTGCAGATATTTGGCCGGAATCAGCGGTGGAGCTTGGCATTTTGAAAAATAAAAGCTTTATCCGGCTAGCGGAGGTCCTTGAAAGGTTCTTGTATAAGAAGTCGTGGAAAATCGCGACTGCTACTGATGGCATTAAGGATTATATGGTTCGAAAGGGGAAGGATGAGGCAGATGTGTTTCTTCTTCCGAATGGTGTGAATACGGATACCTTTTTGCCACTTCCGAAAGACCATGAGCTTTTGGAGAAAATAGGCATTCAGGGGAAAAAGGTATTTATGTACGCTGGAGCTTTGGGTTATGCCCAAGGATTAGATTCCGTATTGGGGGCAGCTCTTATATTAAAGGACAAGCTTCCAGATGTGCATTTTCTCTTCGTTGGTGATGGTCAGGAGCGCGAGAAGCTGGTGAACATGAAAGAGGAATTCCAGCTTGATAATGTGACATTCTACGGATCCGTTCCTGTATCGGAAATGCCAAGGATGTTCTCGATTTGTGATTATAGTATTGTTTCGTTGAGAAATATTGAACTGTTTAAAGGGGCAAGGCCATCGAAGATTTTTCCTGCCATTTCTTCAGGGAAACCCGTTTTATACTGTGGGGATGGCGAAAGTGCGGCTATTTTGGAAGAATATCACTGTGGTAAAATTGCGCCGCCGGAAAATCCAGAGGGAATTGCGGCTGCCATTGAAGAGTTAATGAAAGTAACTGATGATGAGTATCAAGCCATGAGTGAAAATGGACGCAAGCTTGCTATCGAACAGTATTCATGGAAGAGCATTGTAGATGATATTCTAGACAATATTGATATGAAGCGAAAAGCAAAAGCCAATTCCTGAGTGTGGGGAATTGGCTTTTGTTTTGTTAAATGGTCCATGGTGGGTTCATAGTGCTCGAAAAGGCTGGCACAAGATGAAAACGCGCACTATGACGAGTTCATAGTGCTCGAAAAGGTGGGCCCAAGGTAAAAACGCTCACTATGACGAGTTCATAGTGCTCGAAAATGGTGGCTCAAGATGAAAACGCTCACTATGACATGTTCATAGTGCTCGAAAAGGGCGACCCAAAGTAAAAACGCTCACTATGACGAGTTCATAGTGTTCGAAAATGATGGGTCAAGGTAAAAACGCGTACTATGACGGGTTCATAGTGCTCGAAAATGATGGGTCAAGGTAAAAACGCGCACTATGACGAGTTCATAGTGCTCGAAAAGGCTGGCCCAAGGTAAAAACGCTCACTATGAAGGGTTCATAGTGCTCAAAAAGCCCGCCCCAAAGTAAAAACGCTCACTATGACAAGTTCATAGTGAGCGAAATGGACGACCTAAAGTGAAATTTACCTAGACACCGTTGTCCCCTGGAAGTAATGAGTAAGAATTTGCTCGGCTGTCCAGCCTTTTTCCGCAAATCCCTTTGCACCATATTGGCTCATGCCGACGCGGTGGCCCCAGCCTTTTCCGTTTAGGGTAACGGTTGTAATGTTTCCGGTTCCTTCATTCGTTACAACACCATTAGCAGTTTGAATAGAAACCTTTGAATCCGTCAGCGTGACTTCGCCATTCGCAGTTTGCACTTTTTGCCCTTTCAAATCTCCAATAGCAGTAGTTCCGCTAGAAGTCTGTACAGAAAGATTTTGTGAAGCCGAGCCACCATTCAGCTGAATGTCGAACCAGTTGGATTGCAATTTATTATACAGCTGCGGGTTGTTCAGTGGGAAATAGTTTCGAATAATCGATTCATTTCCTGTTACTGTTTTATCCCCTGCAGAGGTTTTAATCGTCATGCCTTTTACCTCTCCGTTAGCACCTGTTTTTGATAACACTATGTCATAAATCTGTGCTGAAAGATCTGTGAATCCAAAAGTTTTCAGCAGAGTTTCGGCAGGGAATGTTTCTGTCCAGTTGCTGAACGGCGATGATTCATATGGATCATCTACTGAAACAAGATATGGGAAGTGCGCTTGGTTCGAGTTCCACACATCACCAACATTTGCCGTTCTGCCGCCGCTTGTGGAAAAGAAAAATGTTTGGATCGGCTTGCCGTTATATTTGACTAGCATTCCTTCTGTTTCTTTAATAGCCGCATTTGTTCTTGCGTCTTCACCAGAGTATCCTCGATACACTTGGCTAGCTGCTGTGCTTGTCAGCATCAAGGTGTTGGCAGCATAGCTTCTTGCTGATATCGCTTGAGCCTTCAGTGCTTCCTTATGAAAGGAGGCAGGCATTTCACTTGGGACAACTCCCTTTAAATAATCTTCCATATCAAGAATGTTAATGATTTCTACCTTGCTTCCATTTGGCTTTAAAAAGAAGCTGCCCCTATATGTCGTGCTGTTGCTGACTCTGACAAGAGAGGTACTTGTGCTGATTTTTTCCTGTAAATTGAAGCCTGTTGCAGAATTAAGACTAGTTCCGTTGAAAGTGACATTTACATTTGAACCGTCCTTTTTAACGATGAGAACCGTGCCTTGTGGTATTTCTGTGACTTCAGCCGTATCTTTGTTGTTTAACTGATAACTGCCATTTGCTGTTAGCGTAACACTGGCTGCCAGATGTACCGATACATTTACTTCATTCGGATAATTTACTAGTTCAGATGCTTTTGAGTCTGTTGGAAGATAGACTAGTAGCAATAGGAAACTAACAATGATAGAAATGAATTTCTTCAATTTATTTCACCTCGCTAAGAGATCCGGATACCCATCCTTTTACTCCAGCAGAAGTTTCAGCATTGTACCAAACTTCTCCTTTTGCATTAGTAAATGTTGAAATATATTTCAATGATGTTCCTTTTTTCAGTGTTTCGATGACGGCATAGCTAGTCGTAGCCCCTTTGCGCAGATGAACATCTCCAAATGTAACGACCTGTGTCGGACCGCTCGTGCTCGGTTTTGTTACAGAAACCTCGTTTGAAAATACCCATCCCTTTACAGTAGCGGAAAGCTCAACACGATACCAAAGGCCTGTAGAAGATGTAAATTGATCAATGACCTTCAGCGCTGACCCTTGTGTTTTTGTAGCAATGACTTTATAGCTTTTCGTTGCGCCGGAGTGAATATTAACCGATGCATTGGCTGCATAAACAGTTGATGGAAGTTCTCCGTTTGCCGGCGGCTGAGTCGTAGTTGGCGGTGGTGTTACAGGATTTGATCCTAGTTGAGCAACTTGAGCTTTCAAACTATTAATCTCTAGCTGTTGTGTATTAATCTTATTCTCAAGCTCAGTCATTTTTGTCTTCATTGGATTTAATTGGGAGGTTACCCATTCCACACTGGCTAATACAACATTGCTAGAAGCGTTCATCGCCTGGGGTGTTGCCAATACAGCGCCTGCTCCAATGCTAAGTGTCAATGCTCCAGCAGCAATTAATTTTTTAGACCGGTTCATTTATTTTTTTCCCCCTATGTTATGTAATAGTTTTATAAAAAAAAATTTGGGTATTATATAAAAAATACCCAAATTCACTTACATATAGTAGATTAACATAAATTTTTTTGTCAGGAAATAGAATTACTAGATTTTAGAAGTTGTTAAAGTATTCCTCTAAACCTTTCGTGATTCCAACAGCTGCTTTTTTGCGGAATTCTGTTGTTTTTAATAAAGCTTCTTCCTTAGGGTTTGATAGGAATGCCAGTTCAACTAGAACACTCGGAAGCTCGTTCATACGGTTTACGTAGAATACTTGCTCCTTCACACCTCTATTATACGTATTCATAGAGGATACCATATTTTTCTGAATGGCCGTTCCCAGTGTTTTACTTCTTGGACCGTTAAAGTTAACGGTTGAATTATAATAGGTCGTCGTTCCATTAGATGTTGAAGAAAAAGAGTCTCCGTGAATACTAATGAACGCATCCGCCTGTGACCGATTGGCAATATCCGTTCTTTGTGACAGCTCTAAAAAGATATCTGTGCTCCTAGTCAAAGTGACGATGGCACCATATGCTTCTAGTTCCTGCTTGAGGATGAGAGCCGTGCCTAAATTTACATCTTTCTCTTTTAGCCCAGTCGGACCAACAGCCCCAGCATCTTTTCCGCCATGTCCGGCATCTACGATAATATGCTTGCCAAGCAATCCGAATGGGACAATTTTGATCGATAACTTATCGTTATAATCTCTGATTGTAAAAGAGTACCCTGGTTCAAATGTGATGATTACAGATTTTTCACTGCCGGACGCAATCGTCTCAACGGATTGAATCCCTGGAATATTTCCTTTTGGCAGATCAACGTCCGTTAATCCTCCGGAAAGCTTTAATCGATTGGACGATAAAGTAGAGTAAGAGATTGAATATTTACTAGGCTTTTTCCAGTTTAAGTATTGATTCCCATCCAAACTAGTCACTTCAGGAGAAAGAAGCTTTTTCTCTAATAATTGAAGGGAATCAATATGTGTTTCCTGAACCCAGCCTGTATTTCCAGATGAGCTCTTTATTTGAAGCCAATATTGGCCAAGTGAATTCGTAAAGTCGCCAACTACAGTCACTTTAGTGCTCTTTTTGAGAACTTCCTTTACTTTATATTGGGTCGAAGCACCGGAATGTAAAGAAATATTGCTTGCACCTACAACAAGGGTAGCCCCTTTACTAATGGTTGGCTTAGTAGATACGACTGTTGCATGCACCCAGACTGTTTGATTAGAACTGTTGAGGGCTTTGTACCATAGACTGCCGCTTGTGTCGTATGCCTTATCTATAGCTGTTAACAGAGTTCCCATTGTCGCTTGATCAACAACAGAATCATTTGTTGATGGGCCGCTTCTTAAATTGGCTACTGCCACACTTACATATAAGTCAATATTCAGTGATTCAGTCGTACTGATTGTATGAGCCGGGACCCAGCCTAATAATGTTGGGGTAACCTCTACCCTTAGCCAAGCAGTTCCATTCGTATGTGTAAAATGATCAACGACTTTAACCTTTTGGTTCGCTGATAGCTTGGTTACAGATGCATAGGAGTCAGTCGCCCCTTTTCTTACATCATTTCCGTTTTTACTGCTGAATACATAGCTGCCAACCTCTGGGAGGGTGGATGCATCAGGGGCAGTCTCCGAGTCAGGAGGACTTGGCAAATTGGAAGCAGGCTTAAAGGCATCCTCATGAATCCAGCCTTTAATGGTGCCTAAATCTGCACGATACCAAGTTTCTCCAGCCGCATTTTTAAATGTGTCAATGATGTTGATCTTTTGATTTTGATAAACGTATGTAACAATGCTGTAGGATCCAGTGGCGCCCTTTCTGACTGCAGCTTTGGATTGAACCGTCTTGCTTTCTATAGCAGGAGGGGCAGGCTTTGAATCGGTCACCGGGGTTAAGTAGCTTTGAATGACCCATCCTTTAATCGAACCAACTTCGATTCGGTACCATAATTCCCCTTTGCTATTTTTAAAGCTATCAATCACTTTTACCTTCGTTCCTTTTGATAGCTTTGCTGCTACGTCATAAGTGGTTGTAGCGCCTTTACGAACATTTACTTGATCCTCTGTAATGGTTGCTTCTTTTCCTGTTAGCAGTGTAGATTGATTAGTAGAATTCTCGGCAAAGCCGCTCGCTAATCCCCATCCTTGTTTGCTGCCTAAATCAACTCGATACCATGTTTCACCAGCAGAGTTGATGAATTCATCAATAACGGTAACGCTTTTTCCTATAGGAAGAGATGTAATTAGAGGATAGGCAGCTGTAGCGCCTTTTCTAATCTCAACATTTTGGTCTACGAACATATTAGCCGGAGTATTAAGATTTTCGGCTTGTACGATGGCAGGGAATAAAGCAGCAGTGGCAAGAACAGAAGAGGCAATGAGTTTTTTCAAATTTCTTCCCTCCGTTGTCAAAATTTAATAGATACTACCTTATTCTAGCGAATTTTGTCTAATGTTCCAACCCGTAAAAGCAAATTTAGGCATTTATAATTATGAAAAAAATGTAAGGAGGAAAATAAAGCTAAAATAGGCTTGTTTGATAGGCAGAAAACATTCATGAGCGTCTGCTCCCAGCCTAGAATAAATGTCGCTGGCTTCATTTCTCGGCGCTGGTGATTACTAACAAGTTCTGCTGAATTCAACAACAATTTAGTTTTTACATAAAAAAAGCTGCCTTAGCATCCGCATCGGCAACTTTAATTAGTATCTATTAAGATGGTAATCTTTTAAAAAATGAAATTAGTATTCTACACCAGTGGACGCCTGTTCAGAAGCGCTCGAATCGGATGATTGATTTCCCGACAGGTTATTAGTAGTCGTGTTGTTGAGCGTGTTATTTAGAATCGTGCTAATTTCTTCGATGGATTCATCTTCTGGGAAAAAGTAAGAGATCCCATTATATTTCCCATCAGTTCCTCTTAAAGCAAGGGTTTGAATTTCTGAAGTTTTTAGTTTGGAATAAAGCTTAACAAAGCTAGCAAATTGAGATGGAGGGATGTTTGTTTTCACATTCTCTCCAAGATCGCCTAATAGATCATCAATTTTTGTAATCGTTCCGAAAGAGGTGCCTTTGTCGATGATCGCTTTTATGACTTCTTTCTGTCTTTCATTACGTCCTTTATCACCTTCAGGATCCTTTTTTCTCATCCTAACGTAGGCAAGTGCTTCATTTCCATTTAAGTCCATTTGGCCTTCGTAGAAAGTTTTCCATTTTAAACTTCCGGTTAATTGGGATTTAAATGTAAAGGGAACATTCACCTGAACGCCGCCAAGGGTGTCAACGATATCTTCAAAGCCTTCGAAATTTGTCGTGATATAGTAATCAATCGGAACATCCAATAATTGATTAACTGTTTCGATTGTGGACTCTACACCGCCATAGCTATAGGATTCCGTGATTTTTGTCTGGAAACCTGCTGCTGGAATCATCGTTCGAGTATCCCGAGGAATGCTGAGCATGGATACTTCTCCTGTTTGCGGACTGACTGTTACTAGCATGACAACATCAGATCTTGCACCGCCGCCTTGCTCTTCTATCCCAAGTAAAAGTATATTAAAAGCATCCTTCGTAATCTTTACTTCTTCTGTACGGTGATTTTTTACTTTATCCCGATCAATTTCTTTATAAATATTATCGCCGGCTAATTTGGCATGGTAAAATACGTTAATAGCAAAATAGGACCCGCCGCCTAAGAGAAGGAGGAGGAAAAGGAGGACAGTAACTCGCCAAAAGCGTTTCTTTTTGTTTTTTCGCCTATTTGACCTAGATTTAGACATGCTATCCCTACTTTTTTTAAAATAATATAGTCACTTTTTTGAATTAGGAAATGGGATTGAAACAATAGTTAATTTTACATAAATAATAGGCAATCGTAAATATAATTATTTTCCCACTTCTTCCTCCAAATACACCTTGTCACCTTTCGAAATAATACCTTGTCCATTCGTAAGCTCAACCATCCAGTTAATGAAGTTCTCCGTTTGCTCCTCTTCGACATAAGTTTCAAACTCGACATTATCAAGGTAATGGATCTCTTTAATCGAATAAACGGACGAGCGGAGTTCATTTTCAAGCTTGCCAAGCCAGGTGTAATCGACTTTTGTGTGCATGACCCTCATTAATTTCCGTTCGACTATACCGGTTGAATCGATGCCTTCAGAGGTGGCTTTTCCATAGGCGCGGATCAGGCCGCCGGCACCGAGCTTAATTCCGCCGAAATAACGGGTAATCACAACAGCTGTATCTTTAAGATGTTTTTTCTTCAGTACTTCAAGAATGGGAACTCCGGCTGTGCCGCTCGGCTCTCCATCATCGTTTGCCTTTTGAATTTGATCATTTTCTCCAATCATATAGGCTGAGCAGTTATGTGTGGCATCCCAGTGCTTCTTCTTAATTTGCTGAATAAAGTCCTGGGCTTCTGCTTCCGTCTCCGCTCTAGTCACATAAGCAATAAATCGTGATTTTTGGATGACAATTTCGTTTTCACCGTATTCTTTCACTGTATAGTAACGGGGCAGCATATAACCGCTCCTTTCTTTTCAAACATTGAATCGCCTTTCTACATTATAATTCGACACCATTATTACATCAATCATAATGGTAAAAGTTACGTGCTATTCTAAAATATAATAAAGTTGAAAAATATATCTTGTTTTGTAATGAAATCTTAATATAGCAATATTTGTCCCATGGTATAATAACACTATCCTAATAGTGAAAAATTGGATTAGTGGAGCTTGTCGGCCGCTTAACAGGAAAGTACTTTAGGATTTAGTCACACCTATAGTCATTATACTAGGATATAAGACATAGAGGAAAAACTCAAGTATGAGTCTTTTTACCGATTTTTTCATGATTTAGTATAATTTAATGGGCGGAATGATAGTATCTCTTGTTAAATAAAACTAATATAATGGATATAGGTAATGGGCTTAAAAGAAGGTACCTAGTAATAATATTCATTGTAAACATGCGGTTAGTACTCTTCCGATCGCTGCAAGGCTAAAAATTTCAAGTAGAGAAGCAATTTGCCTTTGCCAGCCCGCCAAATTGAGTTAGGCGATAGTGAAACTTATGCGAAGTTTCTGGCGTCTAATCATTGGAGGAAAATCTTATGAGTAATAAGAAATTTGATACGAAAACACTTGATTTGATTTTAGAGCAAATGGTTGAAGCAGTTGGTTCAAGCAAGGACGAAGTGTTTCAAATTGGTGAGCAATGCCGCAAGGAGCATTTATCATTATCCGATGAACTTAAAGAAGTGAAGGAGCTTGTCAGAAATTCCATTGACGAAGGGGACAAGCTTGAGGCTCAGACTCGTTTTGCCAGAAAGAAGCTTTCCGAGGTGAGCAAGCACTTTAAGGACTATACTGAAGCTGAGGTTCGGGATGCCTATGAAAAGGCGCACCGCCTGCAAATGGATTATTCCATGAATCAGCAGCTCGAAAAGCAGCTCCGGGACAGACGGGATGATATTGAAAGAAGGCTCTTGGGCTTAAATGAAACCATTGAACGTGCCGAGCATTTGATATCGCAAATTTCAGTGGTTATGAATTATTTAATGAGCGATTTGAAACAGGTTGGAGAAATGCTGGAAAACGCCAAGCTGAAACAGGAATTTGGCTTGAAAATTATCGAAGCGCAGGAAGAAGAGCGGAAGCGGCTGTCCCGTGAAATACACGATGGCCCCGCACAGATGATGGCGAATGTGATGATGCGTTCCGATTTGATTGAACGAGTATATAAGGAACAAGGCGGTCCTGCAGCAATTGGGGAAATTCGCGATCTTAAGAAAATGGTCCGAAGCGCTCTCTATGAGGTTCGAAGGATTATTTATGATTTGCGCCCGATGGCCCTTGACGACTTAGGCTTAGTCCCAACCCTCAAAAAATACTTAGCAACCATCGAAGAATATCATAAGTCGATTCGAATAGATTTTTCAAATATAAAAGAAGAAAAGCGCCTTCCTGGTAAATACGAAGTAGCACTTTTTCGCCTCATTCAGGAATCCGTGCAAAATGCTTTAAAGCATGCAGAAGCCAATCGAATCACAGTGAGACTGGAAATTGATAAATCGAAGGTAACTGTCGTCATTAGAGATGATGGAAAAGGCTTCGATATTCAAGAAAAGAAGAACAATTCCTTTGGGATTATGGGCATGAGAGAAAGAGTCGAGCTGCTGGAAGGACAGCTAGCCATCGATTCAGTCGTTGGAAAAGGGACCATTGTCATTATACAGGTTCCATTAAATATGTAGCTGCTACATACATTGTAAAGCGATAAAAATGCAGATCTTCTACCAGCAGAATTGGTTCTCTTACTTTGCAAACAAAAAAGCGTTCGTATCAGAATCAATTCGCAGGTATTTAAATAGTAATTGTAGAATGATAAGAGGAAAAAAATAGAATGAGACAAATTGGGATTTATTTGGGAGGGAACACAATTGACTACAAAGATTGTCATAATCGATGACCACCAATTGTTTAGAGAAGGTGTAAAAAGAATACTAGATTTTGAAAAATCATTCTCGGTTGTTGCAGAAGGTGATGACGGAAGTGAAGCGTTAGCACTTGTAGAAACACATCAGCCAGACGTTGTGATCATGGATATTAATATGCCTACAACGAACGGCGTAGAAGCAACGAGACAGTTAATTGAGAAATATCCAGAATCAAAAGTCATCATTCTATCTATTCACGATGATGAAAACTATGTGTCACATGCGCTAAAAACTGGCGCCAGTGGATATTTATTGAAGGAAATGGATGCGGATGCCTTAATCGAGGCTGTTAAGGTTGTCGCAGACGGCGGATCCTACCTGCATCCAAAAGTTACTCATAACTTGGTGAATGAATATCGCCGTCTGGCTCTTGAGGAGTCTGGAAAGGGTGGGGGCTACACACAAAGAGTAGAAATTCGCCGCCCGCTTCACTTGCTGACTCGCCGCGAATGCGAAGTCCTTCAGCTGCTTGCTGACGGAAAAAGCAACCGAGGCATCGGCGAAGCGATCTTCATCAGCGAAAAAACGGTTAAAAACCACGTAAGTAATATTCTTCAAAAGATGAATGTTAACGACCGTACTCAAGCAGTGGTTGTAGCGATTAAAAATGGCTGGGTGGAAGTGCGTTAATTGGCACTACTCATTTTAAAAACACGTGATGGCTTTATAGAGCTATGACGTGTTTTTTATTTTAATAACGCGGCAGCGATCGTTTGGAGAAGTGACATAATTTTGGAACCTCTTTTGCGTGCATATTGAATCATTAGAATGATTTCATCTAACTCCTGTGGAGAAGAAACCTCAAGTACCCAGTCTGCTAATTCATCCCCACTAATAGAATAATTCATATTCGGCACTTTGATGGACTTGTGCCGGCCCAGCTCACTTTTTAATTGATTGAACTTATAATTCTGTAGCATTTTATTTTACATTCCCCCGAACAAGTGTTGATAATTTTCATCCTTATTTCCCTTGAAGAAATCGAGGGCATTTTTTTATGATTAAGGATATTTTAATGAGACCTGCATATTAGTTCACTTTAACATAATTGATAAAAGTCGCCAAATTGTATCAAGTTTGTTAAAATAATGACATTTTTCATATTGCTATTTACAAAATTCGGTAATTTATACAAAATAGGTATATGGTTATAGGAGGAATGACTTATGGAAAGTTTAGCTTGTTTGACAGATACCGTTCTAATTAATACATACGAGAAAGCAATAGATCAAAACCTTGACCCTTTCTTTATCGAAATATTATCGGCAGAATTAGAAAAGAGAGGCTTAGAGGTAAAAGGTGATAAGGAGGATGCAGATATGCGAGTTATTTTTTGACAGGTTCATAGTGCTCGAAAAGTGTGCTCCCAGTTGAAAATGCTCACTATGACGGGTTCATAGTGCTCGAAAAGGGTGCTCCAAGTTGAAAATGCTCACTATGACGGGTTCATAGTGCCCGAAAAAGGTGCTCCAAGTTGAAAATGCTCACTATGAAGGGTTCATAGTGCTCGAAAAGTGTGTCCCAAGCTGAAAACGCTCACTTTGACGGGTTTATAGTGCTTGAAAAGGTTGCTTCAAGTTGAAAACGCTCACTATGAATGGTTCATAGTGCTCGAAAAAGGTGCTCCAAGTTGAAAATGCCCACTATGACGGGTTCATAGTGCTTGAAAAGGATGTTCCAAGTTGAAAATGCTCACTATGACGAGTTCATAGTGCTCGGAAATAGTGATTCAAGTTGAAAATGCTCACTATGAAGGGTTCATAGTGCACGAAAAGTGTGTCCCAAGCTGAAAACGCTCACTATGACGGGCTCATGGTGCTTGAAAATTCTGGCCTAAGTTGAAACGCTCACTATGAAATATACTTATAGGCCCTTTTACCCTTATTTAATGCAATCCCACCTGATTTCCGCTAAAATGAATTCTAGATAACAGTAGAAAATAAGGATGGTTACGAAATGATGAAAACGGCCGTTGTCACGGATAGTACAGCCTATATCCCGAAGGAATTGCGAGATTCCCTACAAATACATATGATTCCTCTCAGTGTCATCTTCGAAAATGAAAGCTATCAGGAGGAGGTCGAAATTACCGCTTCGGAATTCTATCAAGAGGTTAGGGAAAAAGAGCTTCCAACAACATCCCAGCCTTCCGTTGGTCAATTTGTAGAGCTTTTCAACCAATTGGCAAAGGACTATGATGCGGTCATCACCATTCATCTTTCGAGCGGGATTAGCGGCACGTTCCAAGGAGCCGTTTCTGCAGGCGAAATGGCAGAGGGAATTGAGGTTTATCCATTCGATTCAGAAATTAGCTGCATGGTACAAGGCTTCTACGTCTTGGAGGCAGCGGAAATGGCAGCAGCAGGCAAAGCCCCTCAAGAAATCATCGCTCGTTTGGAAGAAATGAAGAAATCCATCCGCGCTTATTTCATGGTGGACGATCTCTCGCATCTGCAGCGCGGCGGCCGGCTTTCCAGCGCACAGGCACTCATTGGCAGCCTGCTCCAAGTCAAACCACTTCTCCATTTTACAGACAAGAAAATCGTCCCATTCGAAAAAATTCGCACCCGTAAAAAAGCATTAAAGCGAGTTGTCGACCTACTGGAAGAAGATGTGAAATCCGGCGAACCTTACCGCGCCGTTATTATTCATGCCAATCGGGAAGAAGAAGCTCTTGAATGGAAGAACGAGCTAGAAGGCCAGTTCCCAAATGTGGAATTCATGGTCAGCTACTTTGGCCCAGTCATTGGCACCCATCTTGGCGAAGGATCGATGGGGCTTGGGTGGGTGAAGAAATAGATATGAAAGACCCTTTCTATCTTGGAGAGGGTCCTTATAACTTTATATAAAAGAGGTGTCCCCAATGCGATTTGCCCTAATTGAAAGCAAGATTATTCCAGACAAACTTCTAACGTCCCCTGCAAAAACTCATCAAATCTCCTCCATAGAAAGCATTCCTCACCAAGAATTAAATCCAGCCTACCCATTCTCACAAGAACTCCAGCAGCAATTATCCGGAAAGCAGCTTTTGCTGGATGACCTAAATGAACACATTCAAGTAATCCAGAAACACTATGAAAACGGGTATCTCATGTATCGAAAGGGAATTTTAAAAGAAGGGCGCAAAAGCTTCTGTCAGCGCTGCGGCAACAAGGACAAACAATTTTTCACCTCGTTTCCATGTGCAAGATGCGGGGAAGAGTGTCTCTATTGCCGAAAATGCATCATGATGGGAAGAGTGAGCACCTGCACGCCCCTGATCAGCTGGACAGGTCCAGTGCCCAAGTTAAAATGTACAGACCCGCCGCTTTCCTGGGATGGCACATTATCCGACGGACAGCAATTTGCATCCAAGCGGGTTGTCGAAGCCGTTAAAAACGACAAAGAGCTGCTCGTCTGGGCTGTCTGCGGAGCGGGGAAAACAGAAGTGCTTTTCGAAGGAATAAACGCGGCACTCACCGCTGAAAAAAGAGTATGCCTCGCAACCCCCAGAACCGACGTGGTCCTTGAGCTTACTCCACGTCTGAAAAAAGTATTTCCGACTATCACTGTCGCCTCCCTTTACGGCGGCAGCGAGGACCGACACCTCAATGCGCCGCTCACCATCGCCACTACCCACCAGCTTTTTCGTTTCCACAATGCCTTCGATACCGTCATCCTTGATGAAGTTGATGCCTTTCCCTATTCAGTCGAAGAATCGCTCCAGTATGCTGTTCGCCAATCGCGCAAACCGACATCCTCGATGATTTACCTAACCGCCACTCCTAATGAAAAATGGCAAAGAGATTGCCGCCAAGGAAAACGAGATTTTGTCACCATTCCCGCACGTTTTCACCGCCACCCTCTCCCGGTACCTCGTTTTCAATGGTGCGGCAATTGGGAAAAGCGACTCAAAAAAGAGCAGCTCCCGCCTAATGTCATCCAATGGATCAAAAACCGGCTGGATTCCAACAAGCAATGTCTATTATTTGTTCCTAAAATCGATAAGATGGGAAAAATTCTTCCTCTCGTAAGGAAACTTCATCCCAAAATTGAAGCGGTCCATGCCGAGGACCCTCAGCGTAAAGAAAAGGTTCAGGCAATGAGAAATAAGGAAATCCCGCTTCTGCTCACGACGACTATTTTAGAAAGGGGAGTCACTTTCCCTAATATTGATGTCGCTGTCTTGGGTGCAGAAGACCGGATTTTTACCGAAAGCGCTTTAGTGCAAATAGCTGGCCGTGTTGGAAGAAGCTCGCTTGCTCCCGGCGGTGATATTGTATTTTTTCATTATGGAAAAACAGAAGCCATGATCCGCGCGAAAAAACAAATCCAAAATATGAATGATGAAGCGGAAAAGAAAGGATTGATTGATTATTAATTATTGTCTTGTATGTTTTGCAGAAATAATCCCTCAAATCGGCTGGACCGCTTTATTTTCCAAAGAGGAGGAAGTGACAGTTTGCTGGTCTTGCCGCGAAAAGTTTTCCATCATTGTAGGCGAGACATGCCGGACTTGTGATCGTCCATTAGAGCAAATAGAACCGCAATTTAAGCTTCACGACCAATGTCTGGATTGTGTTCGCTGGGAGGAGGATCCGCATTGGGCAGAGACCTTGGAAAAAAACTACTCCATCGTGATGTACAATGATTTTGCCAAAGAGGTCATGGCCCAATTTAAATACCGAGGCGACTATGTCCTCGGGCATGTCTTTGCTTCTTTTATGAAAAAAAAGCTTGCTGCAATCCCCTTTGACAAGATTGTCCCGATTCCGTTAAGTGCCGAGCGCCTTTATGAACGCGGCTTTAACCAGTCAGAGGCATTCATTCGGGCTTGTGGCTTTGAGCCAAGCGATCTTTTTACCCGAATCCACACCGAAAAACAATCGAAAAAATCCCGCTCGGAACGAATCCATCTAGAGCAAGTTTTTCGAATAAAAGAACCCATTCCGAATCAAAACATTCTCCTGATTGACGATATTTATACTACGGGTTCCACTCTTCGGCATGCTGCCAAATGTTTAAAGGAAGCGGGCGCCGACTCAGTAAGCTCCCTCACTTTTGCCCGCGGCTAGCGAAAATTCGTGAATCCGTCATTTCTTAAATGGAGAACTTTGGCTATAATGGAGGAAATAAAGAGACATGTTCAACATGAGGGGGAGAAAGAATGGCAGAGCTTATGAATTGCCCAAAATGCGACAGTATTTTTGTAAAAAATAAATTCCGCGATGTGTGCGATAAATGCTGGAAAGAAGAAGAAAAAGCCTACGAAACCGTCTACAAATTCATGCGCAAACGCGAAAACCGCGCCGCAACGATGAGACAAGTCGTTGAAGCAACAGAAGTCGAAGAAGAATTGATTTTGAAATTTATCAAAGCCGGCCGACTTCAGCTAACCCAATTTCCGAATCTAGGATACCCTTGTGACAAATGCGGGGCAATTATTCGAACAGGGAAAATTTGTGATAAATGTACAGAAGAGCTAAGGAAGGATTTGCAAGTACATGCATCGGAAGAAGAACGCCGGAAGGAAATAGAACGAAGAGAGAAGCATGCGACTTACTTTGCGGGGAATGAGAAGTTTCGGAAGTAATTGGAGCAGAGGATATCTTTAGGGATATCCTTTTTTTGTTGGAAAAAAAGCCGATTCCCTAAATGCAAAGGCAGTCCATTTCCCAAGTAGCAAAAAAAGGGGCCTAAACGGTAAAAGCAAAGGAAGTATATTTCCCGAAAAGGTAAAAAAGGGAGCTTTGACGGTAAAAGCAAAGGGAGTTCATTTCCCGAAAAGGTAAAAAGGGAGCCTTGACGGTAAAAGCAAAGGGAGTACATTTCCCGAAAAAGTAAAAAAGGAACCTCAACGGTAAAAGCAAAAGGAGTTCATTTCCCAAAAAGGTAAAAAAGGAAGCCTAAACGGTAAAAGCAAAGGGAGTTCATTTACCGAAGAAGTAAAAAGGAAGCTCACACCCAATAAAATCCAGCTGCACATTATTTAATATTATCTAGATTAAACCGATATTAAATGCAGAACGCAGTGTACGGGAGTGGAACATATGCAAATCAACAACCAGCCATCACTTAATCCTTCAGCCCTTATGGAGAGTCCAGCAGAGATAAAGGAAGGGGCAGTCTATCGGGCCACGATTAAAGAGAGAGTTTCCGATAACGAAGCCATTTTACAAATAAGAGGCAAGGAACAGCTTGCCCGTTTTGAAGATGGTGTTCCAGCCTCGGGAAATCGGGTAACGATCCAAGTTAATGAAAAAAATGAGCAAATGATTCATGTGAAAACGATAGATACGGAAAGCGCCAAATCAGCTTCAAACGCTCGGGTGATCAATGAAGAGAACGTTCTAAAAAGCTTAGGACTATCCGGAAAAGAAAGCACCGGCTTAAAGCAAGCTGTTCAAATTTTATTAGACAAGGGTTCTCCACTATCCAAGGAAACCGTTCAAGATTTAAAAAACTTCATGGATAAAGCAACAGGAACGGCAGAAACAAAAATTGAAACTGTTAAGGCACTTGCCAATAAAAGACTTGAACCGACACAGCCGCAGCTCCGTGCTGTACATGAGGCTTTGCACGGCAAGCCATTAAATGAGGTGCTGACGGATATTGCAAAAGAAATTGACCCGGAGTTTAAACTTGAAAATAAAGATCCGAAGATACCGCAACAGAATATTCAAAAAACAAATATACCAACGAATCCCGTTGAAACAGCCAAGCCGACTCCAGTACAACAGGCTGAACCTATACAATCCAAACCTCCAGCACAATCCAATCAACTAAGCGAGCTTGTCCGGAAAAGCCGAGAAATGGTGGAGCAGGAGCCCAATTTAAAGAAGGCCATTCAGCAGATTAAAGAAGTCATCATAAAAAATCCAAATATCGACCGTGACCTAGCCCAAAAGGTTGAAAAAGCGGTGTCTGAGGCCGAGAAACTCCAATCAATTGGGAAGGATCGCCTGCTTCATGCATTAAAAGGTGCAGAAGAGCAACTGCTGAAAAGTGAGCAGCAATCCGTAAAGGCAGCGATTCAACAGAAAAGTACGGACACTCTTCCTACGAAGGAAGCGCATTTAGCCAGCGCAGTAAAAGATTTGCAAAACGAGGTTTCAAAAAGCCCAAACCTCCCTCGGTTCATTCATCAAGTAAAAGAACTAATTGCAGAAAATCCTCGCTTCCCTAAAGAGTTAACAGATAAAGCAAATCAGGCTGTTAATGAAGCGTCAGCCCTGGCAAAACAGGGGAGGATGACTACCGGAAGAGAAGTCTTGAGCAGAGTACTAGCTGAAATTGGGGAATCGGTTGAAAAAGTAAATGGAAAGGCTGTAAATCTTGATATTCGTCCAAGTGAGGTCGTTAGGGAAGTAAAAGCGGAAGTTCAAAGAAACCCAAACCTTCAACAAGCGATTGAAAAAGTGCGCGACCTGATTGTCAATCATCCAAAGGTAGATCGTGAAGTTGTTCAAAAAGTGGAGCAAGCTTTAAAAGAAGTGGCTCAGCTTCAGCAAGCAGGGAGAGAGTCAGTAGGTAGAGACCGCCTCCAGCAAGCCCTAACAAAAGCTGAAGTAGAACTAAAGCAGATAGAGTCCCGTCAACCTGCTCAGCCGACTCAGGTACCACAAACAGATCGAAGCACCACTGCACAGCAGCCAAGTGAAATCGTGAAGGAAGTAAAAGCAGAGGTTCAAAGGAATCCAAACCTTCAACAGGCTATAGAAAAAGTCCGGGATCAAGTCGTAAACCATCCTAAAATGGATCGTGAAGTTGCTCAAAAGGTAGAACAAGCTTTAAAAGAAGCGAGCCAGCTACAACAAATCGGTAGGGAATCAGTAGGCCGAGAGCGTCTCCAACAGGCTTTAGCCAAAGCAGAAGTTGAATTAAAACAACTGGAAACCCGTCAGCCGACTCAAGTATCACAACCAGAACGAAGCACAGCAGAACAGCGCCCAAGTGATATTTTGAAGGAAGTAAAAACAGAAATTCAAAGAGAACCAAACCTGCAGCGGGCAATAGAAAAAGTCCGCGACCAAGTCGTCAACCATCCAAAAATGGATCGTGAGGTTTCTCAAAAAGTAGAACAAGCTCTAAAAGAAGCCAGCCAGCTTCAACAAATAGGCAAAGAATCAGTCGGTCGAGATCGTCTTCAACAAGCCTTGGCCAAAGCGGAAGTTGAATTAAAACAAATAGAAATCCGCCAACCGGCACAACAATCACAAAACCAGCTAAATAGTGAAACGAAAATCGAACCAAATTCAAAGCAAACTGAAACTCAGCCGATTAAACAAGAACCAAATGTAAAAGACTCCATTCAACAAGTCCGTGAACAGATCAAAACAGAGTCTGACACGAATAAAGTTTTACAAAAAGTTCAGGATCTCATTACAAACAACAAAAATATAGATCCTCAAATTTCAAAAGATATAGAGCGATTAGCCAAACAAGCCAACCAACTGGATCAGGCCGGTCGTGAGCGCCTTGTTAAAATGCTTCAACAAGTGGAGGCCGCTTTAAAACAGGAGACGCAAACAAAAGGTACGGACAATGGTTCAGAAATGAATCAAAAGGAACAGTCAGCTACTAAGATTACACAGCCAATGAACAATTTAAAAAATGCTGACATGACAGAACTAGCAAAATCTCAAGAAGTTCGTCCTTCCGATACTATTAACCAAGCATTAAAACAACTGCAAAAAGAACCAAACCTAGAACATGCACTTGAGCAGGTACGAAAAGAAATCACTAGTAATCCAAGTATTGATGTAAAAACAATTGAACGAGCTGAAAAAGCAATTAATAATGCCAATCAACTGCTAGATCGAGGAAGAGAAATAGCAGCCCGACAACAAATTACATCAGAACTATCAGAAATCGAGCAAGAGCTGGCCAAAGCAGAGCCAAAGGTAACTCCGGATCAAAAGCTAGCCCAGTACGACCTGAATGAACAGCTGCAATCCATGCAAGTTCAATCAAAAGATATTCTAGTAACCAAGGTTTCTCAGAAACTAGCCCAGGCCACTCATGATTTTCGTGAGCTAAAGCGGGAAATATCCAGAAGCCTTGATAACGTCCATCGTTTGGTTGAAACGTTCAAAAATAACGCCTATCCACAGGCAAAGCAAATGCTGGAAACGGCCATCAGTAAGCTTGATAATGCAATTTTAAAAAGTGAAATGATGCTTTTTACAGACATGAAAACGGAAAAACAGCTCATGCAGGCAAGCTCTCAGCTAGCCGAAGCGAAAAAGTTATTAGCAAAAGGAGATCATGCTCAAGCTGGGAAAATTGTTCACGACGTAAAAAATTTAGTCGACAAACTTATTTTTAAACCGTCAGAACAAAAAATCATGCACTTTATCAATAAAGAGAGTATGGCTCTTGAAAATCGTACACCTGGACAACAAATGCTGGCCCAATTTGGGGAAACAACTCGCGGATATGCTGGCCAGGAAGCATCACCAAGACAAATGTTTGAAATGGTCCGTTCTCTTGGATTGAATCATGACAGTGATGTCGCACAGTCCTTAGTATTCCAAAAAGGCGATCAATCTCAAGAAAACCAGCAACAGCAGCAAAACTTAAAAGCAGTTCTGATGAAGCTAGCACAAGGAGAAGAAACCAATACAAAAATTACCCAACATGCTGAACAAGCCTTAACAAATCTGACTGGCCAGCAGCTACTAAGTAAATCGGACGCAACAGGTACCTTGCAAAGCATGTTCTTTAATCTTCCGCTTCTGTTAGGCGGCAAACCAGAAAACCTGCAAGTATTTGTCAACTCGAAAAATGAAGGTCAGCAAGTAGATTGGCAGAATTGTAATTTATACTTTTTACTCGAAACGAAAAAACTCGGAGACGTTGGCATTCTATTAAATTCAACGGATAAAAATTTATCCATTACAATCAAAAATGATCTGCCAGGTTTTAAAGAGAAAATGGAGCCATTGGCAGCTTTTACAAAAGATAAGCTTCAAGAGGTAGGATATAACGTCAGCAGCCTAAGTTTTACAAGAATGACCCCTATCCAAACAGAATCTATTTCTCAAAACGAACCAAATGCCCAAGCTAAACCAACAAGACCAGTCTTTACCGAGAAGGGAATGGACTTCAAAATATGAGAGTTTCAAACTTTTACAACCAAAAGAAACGCAAAGAAATCAACGGTCCTTCCGCCGCTGTTATTAAGTACGATGAAGAAAACGGGAAGGCCCCTGTCATTGTCGCCCATGGAAAAGGACAGGTTGCCCAACAAATTATCGAACTAGCCCAAAAGAATAATATTCATATGCAAGAGGATTCTTCACTAGTAGCCAACCTGCTGGACATGGACCTGGGGGATAATATTCCCCCCCAGCTTTATGCCGTCATGGCGGAAATTTTAGTGCTAATTGAGGAAATGGAAAAAAACTATTAAACACTTGAGAAAATTGTCGATAAAAGAGACAGACAACCAATTTGGAGGTGCACAGTAGTGACCGACTTCTTAACAGAAGAATTGATTTATAAAAAATCACCTCAAGAAATCACTTCATTACTATATGAAGTTTGTATAACCACTCTGGAAGAAGCAGTGGAAGCCATAAAACAAAAGGATTATTTCAAATCCAATAAACTTTTAACAAAAGCAAATGACATCCTTTACAGACTGGATGCGGGAATAAACTATGAAGCCGGAATTATCGCAGACCAACTAGACGCCCTCTATGACTACATGTCAGAGAAGCTAATTGAAGCAAACATAAATAAAGATACTAAGTTAATAGAAGAAGTAATAAACATTCTTAGTGAAATAAGTGCATCGTGGAATCAGGCTCTTAAAACAAAACCCAACAAGCTGCCAAATGCTTTACGTCAAAAAGCAAATGCCTACGAAAAACATATCCTTACAGTAGAATAGCTAAAATAAAGGAGATCTAATGAAATGAGAATTAATAATAATATTCAAGCATTGAATGCTTATAGAAACCTATCATCTAACCAATTCAACACTTCCAAAAACCTAGAAAGACTATCTTCAGGACTACGCATCAATCGTGCAGCAGACGATGCAGCTGGTCTAGCAATCTCTGAAAAAATGCGCGCCCAAATCCGCGGCTTACAAATGGCTGAAAGAAATTCCCTAGACGGAATTTCCCTAATCCAAACAGCTGAAGGTGCATTAACTGAAGTACATAGCATGCTTCACCGTATGCGTGAGCTAGCTGTACAAGCAGCCAACGACACAAACACAGAAGGCGATCGTAAGGAAATTCAGAAGGAAATTGATCAGTTGACTTCTGAAATAAATCGTATTGGTAATGCTACTGAGTTTAATACGAAGAAGATTTTGAATGGTGGGGCTACGAAGATTGCACCTACAGTTGATAAATATGGAGTTGCAATTGCAACTGGAGAAGTAGCGTTAGAAACAAAAACTGCTAGTGTAGAAGGTAAAGTTTCAGTATTGACAACTACTCTAGCTAGCGTAGCAACTACGACTCAAGGAAAATATGAATTTACTATTAAAAATGCCTTTGCTGAAGGTGAAAAAATTACTTTTAATAATAAAGAGTATACATTTACAGCTACGCCTTCCGGAGCTAATGATGTAGATATTTCAAGTGCTACAACTCCTTCAGCACAGGCAGCAGCACTAGCAACATTAATAGGAACAGTAGATTCTGATTTTACAGCTGGTGCTACCAATACAGGCGCTAAAATTCAACTAACTGAAGCGGCTGGAACTGGAAATACATATTCCATCACAGCAAACCCAACTAACTTATTAGAAAAATCAGGCGAATATTCACTAGAATTAACCAAAAAGTTCATTGCCGGAGAGCAAATAAAAGTAGGTAACGAAACTTTTACATTTGTATCTAGCGGGGCAACTGGCAGTCAAATAAATATCGGAGACACTGAATCTGAACAAGCTTCTAACATTAAAGCAGCTATTGAGGCAAATTCAAATCTTTCTACAAGATTCTCAGTAGAAGTAGTAGATAACAAATTAACTCTAAAAGAAAAAGCAGGACAGGCTAAAGGCTCTGCACCAGTGATTAATAGAGTTGGTAACGCCCAAGGTACAGTTCATTTTAATGAAATCTCCCCAGGTTCAGCATCAACAACGGCAAAATATGAAATCGATATTACAAATGTATTCAGAGAAAATGAAACAATACAAATTGGTACCCAAGTATTCACTGGTAAATTAGGTACAGCAGGGACCGGACAATTTAGTGTAGATGGCAATGCACGTGACCAAGCAAATAGTTTGAAACAAGCAATTGAGGCAAACACTACATTAGGCGGGGCTTATAATGTAAGTATCGCTGGAACAAAAATCACGTTAGAGGCAAAAGCAAATGGTGCTGGTACAATTACTAAACCTGAAACTGATTTAACCCAAGCCATCCCAGGGCAATTCAGCTTCACCATCGAACGTTCAATCGTAGGCCAATCCTACACAATTGACGACGTTGAAATTAAAGTAGTCAATGATTCTACAAAATATAACGATGATGTCAATACGGGCAAGGCTATGCGTTACAGCGAAGTTCTATCTGAGCAAGCTGATAACTTAAGAAAAGCGATTGAAAGAAACCCTGAATTAGGTAAAAAATACTTTGTTACTGGCTCAGGAAACGAAATTAAATTAGAACAAAGGCCTGGTTATGAAAGTGCTGTCTTACCAAACATAATGCTTTCCAACACTGGCGACGGAGATACATTTAAATCCAACCTCCAAATTGGACCTAACCAGCATCAAGTGTTAACAGTGGAATTACATGATATCCGTTCACCAATGCTCGGTATAGCTACAACAGATCCAAGAACTGAAATTAGAGATATTAACGGCGATCTAATCGAAGGTGCTGCATTTAATGTAGTAAAAAATATCTCAAATGGACTAAGTGAAGGGTTTGTTGAATTCTCAATTGATGTAACATCTCATGAGAAAGCATCTGCAGCTATCAAAGTATTCGATACAGCTATCGAAAGAGTTAACGGTGAAAGAGCTTCCCTAGGAGCGCTTCAAAACCGCCTAGAGCACACAATCAACAACCTAAAAGTAACTCATGAAAACCTATCATCTTCTGAATCACGTATTCGTGACGCTGATATGGCACTTGAAATGACTGCATTTACGAAAAACAACATCCTTAATCAGTCTGCTCAAGCGATGCTTGCTCAAGCAAACCAATTGCCGCAAGGTGTTCTACAATTACTACAAGGCTAATTTTCCGAGAGGTGCACACCACAGCACCTCTCTCTTTTTACACTAATTTATGATAAAATAAAGTCACACTTCGATTTTAAGGTGGTTGTCACATGGATGTTCAAAAGATCGGAAAAACAGGACTGGATAAAATTCAAACCAAACAAAACTTACCAACAGAAAGTATTTCCTTCCAAGAAGTAATTTCGAAGAATCGTCAGCAGGTTTTATATGATAAATTCAACAAGATGGTTCAAGATATCGAAGATCAAGGGAAAGCTTTATCCGAAAAGCGGACAGTTGATGAACTTAGGAAATATAAGAAATTAGTAAAAAGTTTTCTAGAAGAAGCTGTTCAAAATGGCCTTCAATTGGAAGAACAACGTGGCTTCAATCGCCGCGGTCGAACTAAAATCTACAAAATTGTTAAAGAAGTAGATAAAAAGCTTATTGATTTGACGAATACCGTATTAGATAAAGAAAAGAAGGGCCTCGACATATTAAATCAAGTTGGTGAGATTAAAGGATTATTGATTAATATTTACACATAAAGAGTCTAATAAGTTACTTACTTCTTTACGAAGCAATCACCACATAAAACCTCAAATAAATTTACTTCAAGTGTAGTCAAACAGGGCAATTTCGATGGAAAGAAGTCCTGTTTTTTGCTATTCCCCATCATGTCTATCACAATTTCAAAAATCTATCGATGAAATTTTCAACTTAAAGAAAGGAGTTTGCCAAAAATTAAAGAGAAATGAGGAAATTGTATGGAAAAAAATATAAGCTATCATTCAAATGATATACTTATGAAATCATTGAGTGAGCTTTACAAAAATCAGGTTTTGAAAGTTTATCAGCTAGATTACCCAAAAATAAAAGAAGTTCTTCCTAATAACTTTCCGCAAATGAAGGTAGATGAACGGCGAGCTGATAATGTCTTTTTACTTGAAGATGAATCAATTTTGCTTTTAGAATATGAAACAAACAGTCGAATCATTGAAAATCATCTTAAATATAGCGAATATGTTCTCCGGATTGTAAATCGATATTATAAGGAAGACAATCAAATTAAAAAGGTTCATGTTGCAGTTATATATTCAAGCGATATCATTCCAGACGTTCAATTATTAGATATGGGAAGTATGTTTATAGAAACAAAATCAGTTTCACTTCGGGACTTTGACGGTAATGCCATTCTAGTTGCAATTAAACATAAAATAGAAAATGGAATTTTGCTTACTAAAGTGGATATAATGAAATTAATACTTGTGCCTCTCATGAAAAGTACCCAAGATCGCCACGATTTAATTCGAAAGAGCATAGATATTGCAAAAGAAATTCAAAATGATTATGAGCAAATTGCCGTCATCGTAGGAATTTTGACTGCGACTGATAAGATTATTGACGAAGAATACTCTAAAAGTATAAGGGAGTGGTTACGGATGACCAAGGTCGAGAAAATCTATCAGCAGGAGAAGGAAGAATCCTTGCGAGAATTAGCAATAAGAAAACAGCAAGAAATAGAACAATCCTTGCGAGAGCAGGCTTTAAGAAATCAACAGGAAAAAGAACAAGCCCTAAAGGAGCAGGCTTACGAAATAGCAAGAAAGTTACTAGCGGATTTGAATGTGGAAAAAGTATCACAAATAACGGGATTATCAGTTGCTGAAGTTGAAAAACTAAAAATAGACAAATAGCCTAAATTCCTTAAAAAGTATTGCGGCATCTTAAGCAAATGCACCGGAGAATTCAAAGGTCTGTTCATTAATATTTACACATACTCCAACTACTAGAGCTCATTTCTAGTAGTTTTTTTGACTACAATATAACGCCATTTTTACAAAATCAACTTTTTTCTTCAACTTCTCGAATTTTTACCGATATAAGAAAAAGAATAACGAATAGGGATGGAAATTTATAAACATAATCGAACTTTATATAAACATTTTAAAGGGGTGAACCAAATGAAAATCAACAATATCGGTCGTGTGAACGTTAACCCATATAATAAGCAAATGGAAAAAATGGAGAAGGCACAAAATGTATCAAAGCGGGACAAAATCGAAATTTCCTCTGAGGCATTGGAGCTTCAAAAGGGAGGTCCACTTGAAATTGAACGACAAGAAAAAGTGGAGAAATTAAAGGAAAAGGTTCAATCAGGGGAATATGAAATAAAACCGCGAGAAATCGCTAAAAAAATGTATGACTTTTGGAATCTGTAATAAAAGGGAAAAGGGGGATTAACCTTTGTCTGCTCTCAATCTTATAAAAACACTCGAAATGCTGTTAAAAACGTACGAGAAACTGACAACAGCAGCCGTTCAAAAAACAAAAATTATCAAAAAAGGTGATCTCTCTGCCCTGCAATCAACCATTACAGAAGAGAAACTCTTTCTACAAGCTCTCCAAAAGCTAGAAAGCAAATTACAAAATGAAACAAAATTATTTTTAAAAGCGGATCAGTCATCAGATCGGAATATCACATTGACTGAATGTATAAATGCGGCTGCTGATCCAGAAAAACAAGAATTATCAGGGATCAAATCTGCCTTAGAAGAACAAATCAGCATGCTGAAGCAGCAAAACGAACTAAACCAGCAATTAATCGAGCAATCCTTACAGTTCGTCAACATGTCAATCGATATGCTGTCACCAGAGATTGACTCCTATAACTACGATCGTCCGCATCAGGGACATGATATAGAAGAAACCAAACGTTCTATTTTTGATTCAAAGGCGTAATGGGGGAAAAATATAATGATTTCTACATTTCACGGGTTAGAAGTTGCCAAAAGAGGGATGTCGGCTCAGCAGGCAGCTTTGTATGTAACTGGACATAATATATCAAATGCTAATACTCCTGGATATTCAAGACAAAGGGTCAACTTTGAACAGACAAATCCTTTCCCAAACCCTTCCATGAATCGTCCGCAAATTCCAGGGCAAATGGGAACTGGAGTCATGGCAGGGTCCATTCAACGGATGAGGGACAGCTTCATAGATGACCAATACCGCGGTGAAAACAATAAGCTTGGCTATTGGAGTGCTAGAAGCCAGTCATTGCATACGATGGAAACCATCATGAACGAGCCGACGGAGCACGGTTTAGCCAATACTCTTGATCAATTTTGGAAGTCCCTTCAAGACTTGTCTGTTACTCCTCAGGATTCTGGGACAAGATCTGTTGTTCGTCAGAGAGGTCTAGCCGTTGTTGATACGTTCAATTATTTAAGTTCGAGCCTTACAGCGGTTCGTGAAGATTACAAGAATGAAATTGATGTTACTCAAAAAGCAGTAAACTCCATTCTTAACCAAATAAATGATATTAATAAACAAATTGGTGATATTGAAGTTCATGGGTACTTGCCTAATGATTTGTATGACAAGCGAGATTTATTGATTGATAGCCTATCAACCTATGTAAATATTAAAGTAGACCCGCAAAAATCTGGCGGTCTTGCTTCACCAATTGCCGATGGTAAAGTGGATATTTACCTTGCAGACAACGATGGAAAAATATTGAAAGATTCAAATGGAAGGAACATTAAGCTAATTGATAAAGATGGAACAGCTATCGGGATCAGTGTTCAATATGACACTGCTCATCCTGAAAATCCTGTTAAAGGGCTAAACTTCGTAAAGCTTGACCCAAATAGCAAGCGCATTGATGGCTTTGCAGTCAACCCAGCAGATCCATCAAAGGCAATGGATCCATCTTATACTTTTACTAGCTTCGAGCCTTTAAAAAATAATTCTACTGGAAGCTTGAATTCTTTTATTGAATCTTATGGCTTCACAGACGCAAATGGTAAAGCAAATGGTACATACCCTGACATGCTTCGAAAATTAGACGAAATGGCGTACACTTTTTCGCAAAAATTTAATGAAGTCCATCGTTCAGGCTGGAGTTTGACAGAATTGGAGAATGGGGTAAAGGACGGGAAAAACTTCTTCACCTTTGATGATAGTTCTCCTACTAAACCTACTCTTGCAGATCCGACTGGGGCAGCCAAGCGATTAAAAATTGATAAAGCTATTCTTGAGAGTACGGATAATATTGCAGCAGCTGCGGAAGGGATGATGATTTCCTCAACCATGCAAAAAAATGCTGCAAATGATGCAGGAACAACGGGTGAACCTGTTATTTTTGGAAATATCGACTTCCTGCCAGGTGTAAGTGCGATAAATGTGGAAGTTTTCTCTGATGGGGCTGACTGGAAGTATAAGATTACTGAGCAACCATCTGGAAATGTAAGCCCAGCTACTGTAATAGACATCAAAAACAATGTAGCGGAACTTCCAGGAGGCTTGAAAGTTGATTTTTCAAGTGTGGCAAATCAGAAAACAGGAGATTCCTGGTCACTAACAATTAATAATAATGAGGGCATTACCCCAAAAGATAAAGCTTTCGCAGGCAGCGGATCCAATGCGTCAGCACTTGCGAGAGTAAAAGACGAAATCTTAAATTACGATGGCTCATCATCATCCGTAATGAGCTTTTACCAATCGATAATTGGGGACATGGGAGTTAAGGCTTCTCAAGCTAACCAAATGACCAAGAATACAAAAGTTCTTGCTGATTCCGTTTTAACAAGAAGAGAATCTATTTCATCCGTTTCACTTGATGAGGAAATGATTAACATGGTTAAATTTCAGCATGCCTACAACGCAGCAGCAAGAAATATAACGATGGTGGATGAAATGCTAGATCGAATTATTAATAATATGGGATTAGTTGGCAGATAGGCTGGTGATTAATTAATGCGGATTACACAAAATATGCTCATGCGTAATAACCTCAATTATATTAGCAATAACTATGAACGATATGGCGATCTTCTCGATCAAATCAATTCTCAGAAGAAAATTACTCGCCCATCCCAAGATCCAGTCATCGCGATTAAAGGGATGTCCTATCGTTCTCAAGTGGTAGAAGTTGAACAGTTTGAAAGAAATCTAAGTGAAGTACATAGCTGGATGGATAATGCGGATGCCACACTTAGCGATACGACTCAAGTTCTTCACAGAATTAAGGAGCTTATTGTCCAAGCTTCCAATGAAACGTACACACCCGATCAACGAAATGGGATTGCAAAGGAAATTAGTGAATTACAAAACCACCTGCAGTCGCTTGCCAATACAAAAATAAACAACAAGTATATTTTTAATGGTACGAATACGAACAGCAAGCCAGTGGATATTAGTCAAATTGGATTTAATATCGCTGATTTGAATGGGATGGATGCTCAGACTCGGAAAGATCTAATACTGAATTATCAGGGTAAACAATTTACGTTTGATAGTGCGCCTACTCCAATAATAAATAGTTCTACCGTTGATGGAATCACAACCAAAGATACAACTCATACCTATGTATTTAAAAGCGGCAATGAGGAAATAACACTAACCCATAAGTTAACTGAGACAACAAAGGATGGTGTTACTTCTACAAAGGAAGAAGAGTCTGTTGTTTATAATAAAGATTCAGGTGATCCAACTAAGGCAATTTCTATTACAAGCGGAGACATCGTCATCTCAAACAAAAACGCCATTTCCACCAATCAACAAGATCTAGAAATTGAAGTAATGAAAGGCATTAACATTAATGTCAACATTCGCCCGCAGAATGTTTTTTCCGCGGAAATGTTCAAGGATACAGCAGATCTTATTAAGGCACTAAAGGAGCCTAGTCAAAAAGCTACGGATATTAACGCTTTCCTTAGCAAATTTGAGAAGCATTTTGATAACGTGACGGCTGAAAGATCAGACCTAGGAGCCAGGTTTAACCGGGTAGAATTAATTGAGGAAAGACTTGGCCAACAGGATTTAATTGCGAGGAAAACGATGTCTGAAAACGAAGATATTGATTTTGAAAAAGCAGTCACTGATCTCAAAATCCAAGAGATGATTCACCGATCAGCTCTAGCTGTAGGGGCAAGAATTATTCAGCCAACATTAATGGATTTTTTACGATAATTATTTTATGCAGCTATCTTTTTCGGAAGATAGCTCTTTTTCCATTTTCTAAAGTGAGGTGACTATTGATGAGGCTACCTAGCATCCAAATCAATGCTACAAGTGCAAAGCTTGAAATTCAGAAGACACCAACAACGATTCAAATGCGGCAGCCAATGGCAGATATGACCATAAGGCAGCCACATGCCCAAATAGATTATCAGCAAAGAGACGCAACTATTCAAATTGATCAATCAGAGGCATTTGCTGATGCAGGTTTAAAGCCGATTAGCAGACATATACGGGAATGGGCAGAAAAGGGAGAGCAACAAGCTAAGCAGGCCATCGCAACGATTGCCCAGCAAGGCGATCAAATGATGAAAATTGAGCAAGGGGGTCTAGTCATTCCCCAAATCGCAAAGACCAATAGCGAAGATCCGATAAGGGAATTTAACATAGGCTTTATGCCATCATCTGCATCCAAGGTAAAAATCCAATACTCTCCTGGAGCATTTCACATGAAAGTTGATCAGCAAGAACCCATTATTAAAATAAAGCCAAATCAACCAGTAATTAACGTAAATCCTGGTAAGACTAATATTTATCTAAAACAAAAGTCGTCCATTTCATTTTCAGTACCGGGCTTAAATGTAGATGTTCAAAAATAAGATAGAGGGGTGAAATCATGTTAATCCAGACGAAGTATCATGGTGAAATAGAAATTGATCAGGAAAATATCATTCATTTTGAGAATGGGATTCCTAGCTTTGAGGAAGAAAAGAGATTTACCCTGTTAGAATTGGGGGAAGATACCCCATTTATCGTTTTACAATCCTTATCAACACCTGCTCTAGCCTTTCTTGTAACGGATCCCTTTAGCTTTTTTCCAGAATATAAAGTCGCTATTCCAGAGGCAGTGATTGAGCAGTTGAAAATTGAAGAGAAAGAAACTGTGGCGACCTTTGGCATCTTGACTGTGAAGGAGCCCTTCGAAGAAACAACAATAAATTTAAAAGGTCCAATTATTATTAATACGAAAGAAAAACTAGGAAAGCAAATTGTTCTGAATGACGCTGAATACCTTACGAGGCATATAATTTTCAAACAAAAACCCTCTGTAGGAGAGGAGCGCTAATATGCTTGTTTTAACAAGAAAACTTAACGAAGCCATCCGAATCGGCGAAGACATCGAAATCAAAATCCTATCCATTGAGGGCGAACAAATTAAAATCGGCATCGATGCCCCAAAAAATATAGAGATTCACCGTAAAGAAGTTTACCTAGCCATCCAGCAAGAAAACCAAAAAGCAGCACAAACATCCATCTCCATCTTAGAAAATTTCACAAAACAAATAAAAAATACAAAAATCTATTAAAACTCGACAAAATAGGCCGATATAATCATCGTAAAGCAAAATAAGAGTCTGGACGGCCGCTAGTCTCTTATTTTGCTGCTAAAAAAACCACATGGATGTGGGACAAACAAACATTTCAAGGAGGAAATACAAATGATTATCAACCACAATATTTCTGCGTTGAACACGTACCGTCAGATGGGTGTTAACCAAAATGCAGGCTCAAAAGCAATGGAAAAATTATCTTCAGGTCTTCGTATCAATCGTGCAGGCGACGATGCTGCGGGTCTAGCAATCTCTGAAAAAATGCGTGCACAAATCAAAGGTTTAGACCAAGCTTCTCGTAACTCTCAAGATGGTATCTCAATGATCCAAACAGCTGAGGGTGCATTACAAGAAACTCACAATATCCTACAACGTATGCGTGAGCTAGCAACACAAGCAGCAAACGATACTAACGTAGCTGTTGATCGTGAAGAAATCCAAAAAGAGATGAACCAATTAACTTCTGAAATTAACCGAATTGGTAACACAACTGAGTTCAATACTCAGAAGTTACTTAATGGTGGCGGAGTTGATCCAACTAAGAAAACATCAGTATCTGGAAATGGATTAACAGTACCTGCGAACTTAGCAGGTGGAGAAGGTACTGCGAATGTTTTAAACACTCCAGCGGATCGTGCTAATGCATCAATTGCATTAAGTGCTATTAACGCAACTGCGACAAATGATGATGGTAAAAGTTTTAGAGTAACAATTGGAGAACGTGAACTAACTGTTAAGTATGATTCAACCGCTTCAAATCATTCAATTGATGGTGATAATATTACTATCAAAACAACTGATGGTATGACAGCTCCCAATTTAGCAACGGCTATTGGAGATCAATTAACTAGTGTTATTAATAATGATGAAAATTTAAAAGGTAAATATACAGTAGATACTACATCCACAGCTGGAACTATTAAAATCCAAGGTAATGCAATTGCATACGATAAAGATGGTAAGTTAACTGGGCCTCTTGATGGCGGAAAAGTGAAAATTGCAGATGGAGTAACTGGAACAGGAGGAACTATTACTAATTCAGCTTCAAAAGGAGCACATGGAACAGCAACAATTGACTTTTCAAAAAGTTCTGCTGAAACATTAGCTGGAACTGGTATTGTAATTGATGGAAAATCAGTTGATTTCTATGACAGTGCTAATGGTAAATATGAAGGTAATGCAGATTTTGCAATTGACTTAAATGGAGCTCGTAACGGCCAGCAAGTTGTTGATAAAATCGTAGATGCAATGTCTGGAACTGCTGGTCAAGCGGTAGGGGCTTCACAAACAGCTGGAACATATAGTGCTTCGAACAGTGCCCTTGCAAATGTTTTATTATCTAATGCGGGAAATGGAGTTCTCCAACTTACAGCCACTCAAAGTGGTGGAGCTGGTAACGAAATCATTGTAGGAAATAACGCAGAAGTAGCTGTAACTGAAACATATGGTAATGGGCGTTTAGAAGGAGAAAAGGTAGTTTCAGCAAAAGGTTTAGCTGATGGAGAACACAAGGTTACAATTGAAAATAAAGGTAAAATTGCTACAACAGGAACAGCTGCTGGTGGTTTTAATACCAATCCTACAGTGTCTATTGCAGCAAATGCTGATTTAGCTGAGGGAGATTATCGGTTAGTAAGTACTGGATCTCAAGATGAGGTCAATCTTGAAAAGAAAAATGCTGATGGAACATGGGGTGTAGTTTCTGCCGGAGCTATTGATGTTTCAGGTGGTTCAGGTACATTCTCAGTTGCTGGGAAAAATGTTACGATTACATTAGATAATTACACACCAAATGACTTTACAGCTGCAGCTGGAGCTCAAACATTAGATTTTACTGTTGGTACAAAATATGAAGCTACACTAACTGAAGCTGGTAGTGGTAATAAAGCAGGAAATGCTGTTGTTGTAACTAATGGTCAAGCAAATGTAAAATTAACAGCTAAAGATGGTATTGGTGAGGTTACTGTTAATATTGGTTCTTGGGACCCTACAAAGTTTGATAAAGATGAAAAAATTTCATTCTCATTTACTACTGCGCAAGGTTCTGGTAAAGAGGAAGTTGTCGGTGGAAAATTCGAAGCTACTTTCCAAATTGGAGCTAACTCAGGACAAAGCATGACAATTGAAATTGGTGACATGCGTTCAAAAGCACTCAAAATTAGTGGAACAGAATCTGCTGGAGAAGTAGAGGCTAAAAATGGTAAAACTGCTTCTTTCGTAGCAACTGCAAATGTAACAAATGGATCAAATAATGAAAACGTTGAGTTTGCTTTAGATATTTCTACACATGAAAAAGCATCTGCCGCAATTTCAGTTATCAACGATGCAATCGAAACAATTTCAGCACAACGTTCTAATCTTGGTGCATTCCAAAACCGTTTAGAGCACACAATCTCTAACTTAAGCAATGCATCTGAAAACTTAACTGCAGCTGAATCTCGTATCCGTGACGTAGATATGGCTAAAGAGGTAATGGAAATGACTCGTGCAAACATCCTAGGACAAGCATCTCAAGCAATGCTTGCACAAGCAAACCAAAAGCCTCAAGCAGTATTACAATTATTAGGTTAATCCTAATTAACAATTACAAAGGAGGCTCTAGCAATGCTGGGGTCTCCTTTTTTACATAAATGTGTGAGGGATTCCTATAGCGATTTTTAATATTGGAAAACACTCTTAACAGGCAGAAGTAATAATTGATTATTTACTTAAAGAATTTCATAGATAAAGATTAATAATCAGAAAGAAGGTACGACATGGAAAAATACATCGAAGTAATGAAAAAGTCCCTAGAACTTTCTGAAACGATTCTAGAAGGCTTGCGATATATCCAAAAGCTACTAAGTGAAGGAAAAAGTGAACAATCTGTTTTCATGTTTGAAGAAGTGTTACAAGCCTATGCAACCATTGAAAGAAACATTGAACCAGTTGTAAATGAGCTAAACAATGAAAGCATATCTGCTAAGCAAGCGGAATTCAGCCATACAGCCAACCTAGTTGTTACAGCCTACGAAGAAAAGAACTATGCTAAAGTAAAAGAAATTATTCAATTTACACTAGTACCACGATACAAAAGGCTGAAAGAAGAATTAGAACTAGCATTTAACCCATTCATTGTTTCCTAATTAATGAATATAACTACACAAGGAGGTATCATTATGGATATCGCATTACTCTCAATGGCATTAAGTCAAGGACAAGTCCAACAACAAGCTTCCATGTCGGTCATGAAAATAGCCATGGACCAAGCAGAAACAGGTGCTGATGGACTGACAAAAATGATGGCAACAGCTGATGTACAGGCACTCCAGCATGCAACTCAGCCACATCTGGGTGGGAATATTGATTTAAAAGGATAAAAGGAAATTCGAGTAGCCAAGGAGGTTGCTCTTTTTCATTTTGGTTTGGGGGAGGGAATAATTGATGAATACCGAACAACAAGAATTAATGAAGTTCCTAGAGCAGCAGCTAGAGTGGAGTAAAGATCGTTCAAAAATTTTAGATGCAATAAATGATAAGCTTCACGAGATGAAGGAGATCGCTGAATTTTCCCTTACTCATAACCTAAGTTTAAATGAAATTCATAAGCTCAATGAGCAATTGAATACTTTAAAAGATGAAGTTAAACATCTAGAGAAGCAATTGAATACAGTTGTTCATTAATGGCAACATGATTATGATAAAACACCTAATATGATAATTTATACAAAAAAGATTAGTACAATATCTCTTTTATTTATATGGAAATAGTAAACAAACAGAAAAGGAGTTTTCCCTTTGGCAGATAATAAGCTTTGTCCCAAGTGTGGTTCATTACTAATTGAAGATGCCAATGAAGAGTTGATTTTTGACGAAAGTGGCAATATGACTTTGGATGCTTTTCTGGCATTGGTTTGTACGAAGAAATGTGGGTTTTATGAACGTATCTGATCTAATTAAAGGATGAGTGATATGGAAAGAGAGATGGGTTCAATTTTTGAAAAGCTCTTAAGCCTTTATGAAAGAAATGACGTTCATATGAACGTTCCACTTGAAGATTTTACAACAGAGGTTTTGGCTGGTGTTTTGGGAAGTAACCAGGCTATAATCGATGGATTTGTGAATGAAGTATTGCATATTCCAGGCGATCATTTCCGGGTTGTCACACAAAAGTTTTACCCCCTAGATGATGATCGAAATTGCCGTGTAGATATGGTGTTTTATTCCGATACTAGTATTTGTTTTTTAGAAAATAAAGTGGATTCTACTGAGCATACGGGTCAATTAAGACGTTATGAAAAAGTGCTTAGTCAGTTGAAGGATCAAGATAAATACAAAGAAGTATACCTGCGTTATTGCACAAAAAACATCGAGGAAGTTAATCAACTATTTGAGATAGGCTTTCATTCTTTAAGATGGAATGATATTTATCGTTATCTTTCGTCGTACAATGACGATTCCCTTGTTCATGCATTCATACTTTATTTAGAAAGGACGAAATTAGTGAAAAGTGGAGAAATTAATAAAACTGATTTGTATGTAATGACACAAATGCAAGAAACGCTTCAGAAACTTGGTGAATGGATGGAGATAGTCAGCCTAGAGTTCAGCAAGCGTTTTGGTGATGCCACAGTGAAACCGGGAAATCAAGGAATGAAGGAAATTGCCGATTATAACCGATTTATTATTTCTCGGAAAAAGGCGTTTAGTACGGGAAGTAGTGAGTTGATAGCAGGGGTTACTTTTGATGAGAATGGTGGCCCGGCTTTATTTGTTCAACTATGGGGCAATAGGAATAATAGTAAATTTGAAGAGTTTCAGAAGCATATTGTTGAGAGAGAAGCCGTATTTGACCTCGTCATTGAAACGGATTCCGGACTTAGAGCAAGGTATTCGATCCCGCTAGAAGATGTCATTAATCAAAGCAATCCTGAAAAATGGATGCATAGGTGGTTCTGTGAACATTTAGATCTTGTAGAGGATTTTCTTCTAGAAACCTCTAATCTTGATTGGAATATTCAAATTCTTAGAAACGTCATTGCTCAGCAAGATGAAAAAACTTTTCTTCTTCAATTAGGAAGTGGCCGCGGGTAAATTCTGGACTTGAACAGTAAAATTGTCAACCCAGCGATGAACATCGATGCCATTTTAAAATTTGGCTATTGGGAGGATTGTGTGAATGAATATGAATGTGATGAATTGTTAAGAGGGATAAGACAGATTAAAACACAAGAATCAAAAGGATAACTTTTTGAAAGAAACAGTCTCTATAATTCTAAAAGTATATTAAAATGATTAATTTTTCTAAAAATAGCTGATTTCCATCCGATATAATTAAAAAGTGTTAAGGAGGGCCGATTATGCAAGTTACCTCGCAAGTGAAAACGGGTGTTCAGGGAATGCCCCAATACCAGAAACAGCCCGAAATGAACGAAATCAGCCGCAAGAATTTAGACACTAAACAACCACACACCTCAGAGAATGCATTAAATCCACAAACGAATGAAAAGGAAAAAGTTGAAGCTCAGATTGATGGTATTAATAAAGTATTGGAGTCGAATATGACCTCTCTGAAATTCAACCTTCACGAAGAGACAAATCGATACTATGTCGAGGTTCAGGACCAGAAGACAAAAGAAGTGATTAAAGAGATTCCGTCCAAGGAGTTTCTTGATTTGATGGCTAGAATTACGGAATATTCGGGGATTTTAATGGATACGAAGATTTAAGGGAGAAGGGTGATGAACTCTTCTTTTTCTTTTGGATTCGGACTTCAATTTTTTCAGCATTGGCCGATAACATAATTAAGAGTATGGACTGTAAATTGATAGTCTCCGAGATGAAAAGGGAGGATGGACATGGCAGGATTGAGAATTACCGGATTGGCGACCGGTATGGATATAGATAGTATTGTAAAGGATATGGTTCGGGCCCAGCGAATTCCTTTTGATAAGATGGGTCAAAAAAAGCAGACCCTTGAGTGGAAACGGGATAATTACCGCGAAATGAATACACTTCTTTTCTCATTAAGGGAAGAAACGTTGAAAATGCGTTTGACTTCAACTTATTTAACTAAAACCGCAACCTCCTCAAATGATAGTAAAATTTCAGCATCATCTGATCCAACTGCAGGAAATGCTAGCTATACTTTTAATAAAGTGGATCGTTTGGCTTCGGCTGCGACGAATGCTAGTGAGATTGCAATTTCTAAAGCTGGTGGAAAAATTGATCCTAAGGCTAGTGTTTACTCTTTGCAGGATAAATTCGCTGGATCTATGGATGCTTCTGAGTGGAAAACTACTGATGGAAATGGTTATAAAGAGACTGTCAAGGTAACGAAGGCAAGTAAGACTATAAGCCTATCTCAATTATCTGGAGGAATCATTGATAGTAGCAGTGTTTCTGGTACGGAAATTCAAATCATTAATGGTGATAAAACGAACGGAGATAAATTCAAGGTTATTACTGACAAATCAAAACTTGATGATTTAAAAGAGGATGAGGTATTTGTAAATACGGAAACCGGTCAGTTGACCTTCGGAAAAGAGTTAGCGGCAGGCAGTAGCTTTGATTTATCCTATAAATATAATAAAAAGGACACATTAACTGCTAGTACGGCAAAGAAGGAATTTAATTTATCAAATGCTGGGATTGCCAATGTCCAATCATTTACTGTTACCACTTATGAAAAAAATGCAGATGGAACGATTAAGAAAAATTCTAGCGGGAATTCAATTGTAAAACAGGTATACACCTATACGAAAGATGCGGATGGGAAATATAAAAGCTCACCTGCCGATAATGAAGTGACAATTGATGAAAACACCGGCAAATTGACTTTTGATAAAGATCTTGAACAAGGGGCAAAAATTGAGGCGGAATATTCCTATAAATTTTTCGAAATGAAAATGTCTTCCCATACTTCAAAAGGTCAAGTGACTGAGTCATTTAAAATTAATGCAGGAGATTCATTCAACTCTGTTTTAGACAAAATCTCCAAATCAGGCTTAGGTGTCAATGCCTTTTATGATGAATATGCGGATAAGGTGACTGTTACTCGAACGGAAACAGGCGACTACAATGCTAACGTTTATGGGGCGGATGGCACAACAATAACGACACGTAATGCAGAAATAAGTTTTATGAATGATCCATTTTTGAAAAATATTCTGCAGCTTCATGGGCGCAATGAAAAAGGCGGAGATGACGCTAAGTTTACGCTAAACGGCTTAGAGACAGGCCGACATTCAAACACGTTCACTGTTAACGGGGTTAATTTTACCTTAAAAGATGTTTCCAATTCTCCGATAACTATCGGGACCAAGACAGATACCGATAAAGTTTTTGAAAACATTAAAAGCTTTATTGACAAGTACAATGAAACCATCGATAAAGTTAATAAAAAAATCGGCGAAGAGTATTATCGTGAGTTTACCCCGCTTACAAAAGAACAGCGGGACTCAATGAGTGAAGATGAAATTAAAATGTGGGAAGAAAAGGCCAAAAGCGGATTGCTTCGAAGAGATCAAAAATTGTCGAATGGGTTGGATAAGTTAAGAAGTGATTTTTACGCATCGGTTAATTTTCAGGGAGATAGCCAATATAAGCAATTGAGTGCCATTGGCATCACCACAACGAATTTATATAATGTGAATAAAGGAAAATTAGAGATTAACGAGGCCAAGTTAAAAGAGGCTATTAATAATGATCCGGAAGGTATTTATAAGCTATTTGCAGCAGATAGTGAAAACTATTCAGAAAAGGGTATTGCTAGAAGATTAAGAGATTCGTTAACAACGACGATGCAAAGCATTGAGGAAACGGCTGGTAATGATTTGAAGACGAACAGCCAGTTTACGATTGGTAAGAACTTAGATGATTTGAATACGAGAATGAAGGATTTTGAAGGCAGACTTAAACAACTGGAAGACCGGTACTATAAACAATTTAATGCCATGGAACAAGCCATCCAAAAGATGAATCAGCAATCATCCTACATGATGCAGCAGCTAGGGATGGCAATGCAGCAATAAAAATGGGAGTGAAGCAATAAATGGCCATTAATAACCCATATCAAACGTATAAGCAAAACTCAGTAACCCAAGCCTCACCCGCAGAATTAACATTAATGCTTTATAATGGAGCATTGAAATTTATTAAGCTTGCTAAGCAAGGGATTGTGCAGAATAATATTCCGCTGAAAAATGAGAACATCCAAAAAACCCAAGCCATTGTCCAAGAGCTTATGGTAACGTTAAATACAGATGTTGGCCTGTCAGCGGATTTAATGAGAATGTATGATTACCTATTCCGTCAGCTTGTACAAGCTAATGTAACGAATAATGTCGCCATTCTTGATGAAGTTGAAGGGTTTATTGTGGAATTTCGCGATACGTGGAAGGAAATTATTCAGCAAAGCCGTCAGATGAATCATCAACAAGGTGGAAGAATTTAGTGAGCATTGTTAAAGAGCTTTATGAATCTACCTTGGATCTTTATTCTTTTTTACAAAAGTGGGATGGGAATAAGGATGGACGTGAGCAATATATTGAAAAGCTTGAGCACCTGTTAAATGAAAGACAATCGTTATTGGAGCAAATGAAGCCGCCGTTTAGTGATGAAGATAAACTGCTTGGGGCTGAAATTGCTAAATATGATGGGAAGATTAATATCTTGTTAAATGCGAAGTTGAACGAAATTAAAATGGATATTACTTCGTTGAAGCAAAAGAAACAGCAGCAAACCAAATACGAAAATCCTTATGCGGCTAGTTATGAGGATGGGATGTTTTTGGATAAGAAGAAATAATAATTGGACAGGGATGATCTGTCCTTTTTGTAATGGCACAATGCGACAGGCGAATAAAAACCCAAGTGAATACTTTTCACTTGGGTCATGGTTAAGTCGCGTTAGCGAGTATGTTCCGGCTGAAAAGCGAGTCAATCACTTACAAATCAATCCCTATCAAACACCAACAACCGGCTAAATATCGATTCTAAATCTATTTTTATACAAGAAAATAAGTCTGAACGAACAGTGTCATTTTTTCCATATGTGTGAGCGAGTATATATTTGTTGTCGGAAAGAATAAATTGATCGACATATAGATGGGTTGGGTCGGCAATCCAATATTCCTTGACGCCAAAGCGTTCGTAGACATTTTTTTTGCGGATTTTATCATTATTGCTAGTGCTAGGAGAGAGGATTTCGACAATTATGTCTGGGGCACCGATGATTTTTTTCTCCGTGACAATATGAAGATTCTCGTTGGCAATATAGATGAGATCTGGCTGACATTCGTTCTCATCATCAAATTTTACATCAATGGGCGAGGCAAGGACCAGTCCATCCGGTGCACAAGTATCCTCGAAACATTTCCATAGATAGGCGACTAATTGCTGATGTCTTATCGCAGGTGCAGCTTGGAAATCATAGCGAATGCCCTCAATAATTTCAAACCGTTCTTCTTTTTCATTATAGGGAATGGGGTTTTCCTTCACTTTCGTTTTTTTTGAAGACACCTTTTTTCATCCTCCTTCAATGTCATGTATCATCAGTATACAATAATTTAGTAAAAGATTCTTGTCACTCGGGGGTAATCCTACTTTAAATTATACGATATGAACAAATACATTTGATCAAGAAAAGCTTTATCCACCCCCATCACCGCAAATCCTTCACACAATCGACAATTTCAATAATTCTTTTTCCTGTACTAGCAGGAGTTTTATGGGGTAAAATAGAAATGTAAACATATAGTCTTTTTAATAAGACTTAGCGCTTTTTTAAAGGGGCTATTTCATTAAAGTGGCAACCCTAAAAAGCGTAAGCATTTGTAAATGAAAAGGAGGGGCTCACTTATGAATTTTAACATTCGTGGTGAAAACATTGAGGTAACTCCAGCAATTCGAGAGTATGTCGAGAAGAAAATTGCTAAATTAGAAAGGTATTTTACTGAAACTCCTGAATCAACTGTACATGTGAATTTGAAAACGTATCAAGATAAAAAGTCTAAAGTGGAAGTTACGATTCCGATGCCGAATCTAGTGCTTCGTGCGGAGGAAGTTCATGATGATATGTATGCAGCGATTGATTTAATCACTGATAAGCTTGAGCGTCAAATTCGTAAGCATAAGACAAAGGTTAACCGCAAGTTCCGTGAAAAGGGCAATGCACCAGCTATGTTCGTGACGCTGGACGATTCTGAAAGAACGCCAGTTGATGAGGATCAAGATCTGGAAGTGGTTCGCCAAAAGAGCTTCGATTTGAAACCGATGGATAGCGAGGAAGCCATCCTTCAAATGAATATGCTTGGTCACAGTTTCTATGTGTTTACAAATGCTGAGACAAGTCTAACTAATGTAGTATATAAGCGTAAAGACGGCCGCTATGGCTTGATTGAAGCTCAATAAGTATGAAAACCCCGCCCAGTTGCGGGGTTTTTTGGTGCCTTTTTTTAAAAAAATAGTCTAGTAAAAAATCATATATTTTAATAATTTGGTATAATTGGAATACTACGACTAAAAGGGTGTTGCAGATGAATGTGGATTTTCTATATCATCCCTATCCGTCTCAAAGAATGACGGTAATGGCGAAGCGAGGCATGGTGGCGACTTCTCAGCCGCTTGCTGCTCAGGCGGGGCTGGATATGCTCAAAAAGGGCGGGAATGCAATCGATGCCGCCGTAGCCACAGCAGCCGCATTGACGGTACTAGAACCGACCTCGAATGGCATTGGGGGCGATGCGTTTGCACTTGTCTGGACAAATGGAAGCCTGTATGGGTTGGATGCCAGTGGTCCGGCGCCTCAAAGCATTTCGATTGAAGCCATGAAAGCAAGAGGATTTGAGAAAATCCCTGCCCATGGGTGGATGCCGGTTACCGTGCCGGGTGCCCCTTCCGGATGGGCTGAATTATCGAAAAGATTTGGCCGGCTTTCTTTCCAGGAAGTTCTGCAGCCAGCGATTGACTATGCGGAAAGCGGCTATCCTTTGACCCCTGTCTTAGGGAAATATTGGGGGTATGCCTTTCAGAAGTTTAAGCAGGTATTAAAAGGCGAGGAATTTCAGCACTGGTTTGAAACCTTTGCACCTGATGGAAGAGCTCCGAAAATTGGAGAGCAGTGGCGCTCTGAAGATCATGCCACAACATTACGTTCTATTGGCGACACATATGGAGAGAGTTTTTACAGAGGGGAATTGGCTGAAAAAATTGATGCCTTTGCAAAAAAATACAATGCTTTTCTTTCTAAAGAGGATTTAGCTAAGTATAAAGCGGAATGGGTTACGCCTATAAAAGTCAATTACCGCGGGTATGATGTGTGGGAAATTCCGCCTAGCACCCAGGGGCTGATTGCGCTATTAGGTTTAAATATTGTAAGCGGCTACACTTTTGGTCACCGAGATTCAGTGGATACGATACATAAACAAATTGAAGCGATGAAGCTTGCTTTTACAGATGGAAAGGCCTATATTACCGATCCGAAAGAGATGAGGATTCAACTGAGTGAGCTGCTTTCGGCGGAGTATGGGGCACGAAGGAGAGCTGAAATCGGCGAGCAGGCGATCATGCCAAGGACTTATCAGCCAGCGAGCGGGGGGACGGTTTATCTGGCTACTGTCGATGATGAGGGCAATATGGTTTCGTTTATTCAGAGCAACTATATGGGTTTTGGGTCTGGTTTGGTCGTTCCGGGGACAGGCATTGCTCTGCAAAATCGGGGGTATGATTTCTCGCTCGATCCGAGTCACCATAATGCTCTAAAGCCTGGGAAAAAGACATTTCATACGATTATTCCGGGGTTTCTGACGAAGGGGAATCAAGCTGTTGGCCCTTTTGGCGTCATGGGCGGCTTTATGCAGCCTCAGGGGCATATGCAGGTGGTGATGAACACGGTTGATTTTCACCTTAATCCCCAGGCTGCCCTTGATGCACCAAGATGGCAATGGGTGTCGGATAAAAAGGTGCTGGTTGAGCCGCATTTTCCGGTCTCCCTCGCACAAGCGTTGATGAGAAAAGGGCATCAAATAGAAATGACAGTAGATTCCGGCGGATTTGGCCGCGGGCAAATCATTTGGCGTGATTTGGAGACGGGTGTGCTTATGGGGGGAACCGAATCCCGAACGGACGGGGCGATTGCGGTTTGGTAAACCGAATTATGTTTAGGCAATATGAGCGATTATTTTTGCATGTATGCGCGAAAACAAGAGAGATCAGGTAAGGCGTTTATTTTTAAAAAGAGGAGGAGTTACGATGACGTTTTCAATTGTTGGTTATGATCCAAAGGAGAAAGAATGGGGAATTGCGGTTCAGTCTAAATTTCTTGGTGTGGGGGCAGTTGTGCCGTTTGCAAAAGCCGGGGGTGGTGCGGTAGCCACTCAATCCTATGCGAATACTTCTTATGGCCCAAAGGCACTTGAATTATTTGCCCAAGGGAAAACAGCGCAAGAGGTAATGGATATTATTACGGAGAAGGATCCGCAAAAAGGGCTGCGCCAGGTAGGGATCATTGATGCGTTCGGGAACGCGGCTACCTTTACGGGTAAAGGCTGTTATGACTGGGCTGGGGGGATTACAGGTCCCCATTTTGCGGCGCAAGGAAATATTTTGGTTGACGAAAAAACGGTGCAAGCGATGGCGGAAACTTTTCAAAACGTAGAAGGAACTTTGGCTGAGCGATTGCTCGCGGCACTTGATGCCGGCCAGTCAGCAGGCGGGGATAGCCGGGGCCAGCAATCTGCGGCACTCCTTGTTGTGAAAGATAAAGGCGGCTATGGCGGATTTAATGATCGTTATGTCGATCTTCGGGTTGATGAACACCCGGAGCCGATTAAGGAGCTTATCCGCATTTACCAGCTACAGCAGCTTTATTTCGCTCCAGCTAAGGTGGAAAATATTGTTGAGGTTGAGGGAGAAGTAAAAGAGGCTGTTGCTGATGAATTGGTTCGTCTGCAATATTTGGATGCTAGGCATGACGATGAACAGCTATTTAAAGCGTTAACCACTTACATTCATACTGAAAACTTCGAAGCCCGTGAGCAGGCACAGGGGAAAATTGATTTGGATGTTTTGACTTATATGAGGAAGCAAGGAAAATAGCGGGCGGGTCATGCCGCTATTTTTTTCTGTCTGGAAGGTAGTGGAGGGTATATCAAAACTTACATAATTTTACCAATAAAAATATAGTTCATTTACAAGGGAACCAGCAAATAAACTTCGAATCAGCTAAAAATTTGGTAACAACAACCAGAAACGGCTATCCGCCAAAATCCCCTCCTCCCCCCAGAAGTTGTCACTCCCTAGTGAAAGTGGTAATATTAATAGGTATAAATATACGATTTCATGGGAGGATTCAGCCGATTGGCAGCGAATCTTTTTTTAAGCTAAAAGAACGAGATTTAAGCAGATTGAAATAGAAGGCTTTCACATTTCCTCCCATATCCAATATAAAGGAGCGTTTTTAATGCTTGGAATTTTAAATAAAGTATTCGATCAAAATAAACGCGAACTAAAACGCCTAACGAAAATAGCTGAACAAGTAGAGACTTATGCAGCAGATATGGAAAAGCTTTCAGACGATGAGCTCCGCGGGAAAACGGAAGAATTTAAAGCGCGCTATCAAAAGGGCGAGTCATTGGATGATTTGCTGGTAGAAGCTTTCTCGGTTGTAAGAGAAGGTTCCCGTCGTGTCCTTGGCTTATATCCGTACCCCGTTCAAATGATGGGGGGAGCGTCCCTGCATGATGGAAATATTTCCGAGATGAAGACAGGGGAAGGGAAAACCTTAACGGCTACGATGCCCGTTTATTTGAACGCCCTCTCAGGCAAAGGGGTTCATGTTGTAACGGTGAACGAATATTTGGCGAGCCGTGATGCGAACGAAATGGGCCAGCTGTATGAATTTCTTGGGCTCACTGTCGGGTTGAATTTAAATGGGCTGACGAAGGAAGAGAAGCAGGCTGCGTATGCTGCGGATATTACGTATAGCACAAATAACGAGCTTGGCTTCGATTATCTTCGTGACAACATGGTTCTTTACAAAGAGCAAAAGGTTCAGCGCCCGCTTTATTACGCGGTCATTGACGAGGTTGACTCGATTTTAATTGATGAGGCCCGTACGCCGTTAATTATTTCAGGTACTGCTCAAAAGTCAGCAGCCCTCTATATTCAGGCGAACGCTTTCGTACGTACGCTGAAAAAGGATGAGGATTATACGTTTGACGAAAAGACTAAAGGGGTTCAGCTGACAGAAGAAGGGATGACGAAGGCTGAGCGTGCTTTTGGCATTGAGAACCTGTTTGATATCAGTCATGTCACATTAAATCACCATATTACACAGGCATTAAAGGCTCATTCGAGCATGCATCTTGATGTGGATTATGTCGTTCAAGAAGGCGAAATTGTCATTGTTGACCAATTTACCGGCCGTTTGATGAAGGGGCGCCGTTATAGTGACGGGCTTCACCAGGCTATTGAGGCAAAAGAGGGCTTGGAAATTCAAAATGAAAGTATGACGCTTGCAACCATTACTTTCCAGAACTACTTCCGGATGTATGAGAAGCTTTCGGGGATGACGGGAACAGCGAAGACAGAGGAAGAGGAATTCCGCAATATTTACAATATGAATGTTGTCGTGATTCCAACTAATCGTCCGATTGCTCGTGATGACCGTGCCGATCTTATTTATTCATCGATCGATGGGAAATTCCGTGCGGTTGTGGAGGATATTGCGGAGCGCTACAAAAAAGGACAGCCTGTTCTTGTTGGTACGGTTGCGATTGAAACATCTGAAGTCATTTCGAAATATTTAACGAAAAAAGGTATTCGCCATAATGTATTGAACGCGAAAAACCATGGACGTGAGGCTGAAATTATTGCCAATGCAGGTGAACAGGGTTCTGTTACGATTGCGACAAACATGGCAGGCCGTGGTACGGATATTAAGCTGGGTGAAGGTGTTAAAGAAATAGGCGGCTTAGCTGTTATTGGAACAGAACGCCATGAGAGCCGACGGATTGATAACCAGCTTCGCGGACGTTCTGGTCGTCAAGGAGATCCAGGGGTTACGCAATTTTATCTTTCTATGGAAGATGAGCTCATGCGCCGTTTCGGTTCTGACAATATGAAGTCGATGATGGAGCGTCTAGGCATGGACGATTCTCAGCCGATTCAAAGTAAAATGGTTTCAAAAGCTGTTGAGTCTGCTCAGAAACGTGTGGAAGGAAATAACTTCGATGCTCGTAAGCAGCTTCTATCTTATGATGATGTCCTTCGCCAGCAACGTGAAATTCTTTATACACAGCGTAATGAAGTGTTGGAATCAGAAAATCTTCGTGAAATCGTTGAGAAAATGATTACGACTTCTCTAGAGCGTAATGTTGAAGCCTTTGCCCCTAATTCTGGGGACGATGAGGAATGGAACTACCAAGGTCTGGTTGATTATGTGATTGGAAACCTTCTGCATGAAGGAGACATCACGGTTAATGATCTTCGCGGCAAGGAATCTGATGAGATTGTAGATACGATTTTTGCAAAAGTAAAAGAACGCTACGATGAAAAAGAAGACATTCTTCAGCCAGAACAAATGCGTGAATTCGAAAAAGTTATCGTTCTCCGTGCTGTAGATTCGAAATGGATTGATCATATTGATGCGATGGATCAGCTTCGTCAAGGGATTCACCTCCGCGCGTACGGTCAAATTGATCCATTAAGAGAATACCAGCATGAAGGCTTCGCGATGTTTGAGCACATGATTGCTGCGATTGAAGAGGATGTAGCGAAATACATCATGAAGGCTGAAATTCGCAATAACCTTGAGCGCCAGGAAGTAGCAAAGGGTCAGGCAGTAAACCCTAAAGAAGATGGCGAAAAGGTGAAGAAAAAGCCAGTGGTCAAGCAACTCAGCGTCGGCCGCAATGACCCATGTATTTGCGGAAGCGGCAAAAAATATAAAAACTGCTGTGGGGTTAATGCATAACTGTCCACAGAATAAGGGCCGGCGAGCCGTTCAGAACAGCTTTGCCGGCCTTCTTGCGGTTTTTTTAAGCCAAAAATGGTAATTTTCATAAAATAGGTGTGAAATTTTTAATTGGAAACAGTATAATAAATATCATGTTTTTTAATGTAAGGGTAAATTGGTGATTGTTGGTTTAATGAGTGTTATGAATTCTTCATGGTGAGCGTTTTGGATGAGGTGCCACTTAAACGAGTGTTATGAACTCTTCATAGTGAGCGTTTTGTATGAGGAACCACCCAAACGAGTGTTATGACCTCTTCATAGTGAGCGTTTTGCATGAAGAACGGCCAGAATGAGTGTTATGAACTCTTCATAGTGAGCGTTTTGCATGAGGGGCCGCCCAAACGAGTGTTATGACTCCTTCATAGTGAGCGTTTTGCATAAGGAACCACCAAAACGAGTGTTATGAACTCTTCATAGTGAGCGTTATGCATGAGGGGCCGCCCAAACGAGTGTTATGACTCCTTCATAGTGAGCGTTTTGCATGAGGGGCCGCCCAAACGAGTGTTATGACTCCTTCATAGTGAGCGTTTTGCATGAGGGGCCTCCAAAACGAGTGTTATGACTCCTTCATAGTGAGCGTTTTGCATAAGGAACCACCAAAACGAGTGTTATGAACTCTTCATAGTGAGCGTTATGCATGAGGGGCCGCCCAAACGAGTGTTATGACTCCTTCATAGTGAGCGTTTTGTATGAGTACCCGCCCAAACGAGTGTTATGAACTCTTCATAGTGAGCGTTTTGTATGAGGAACCACCCAAACGAGTGTTATGAATTCTTCATGGTGAGCGTTTTGGATGAGGTGCCACTTAAACGAGTGTTATGAACTCTTCATAGTGAGCGTTTTGGATGGGGAAGCGCCATGATACTCATCATAGTAAGCGAATTGCAAATCAACAATTTTTTTAACAAAGCTATAATAAAAATAACAATACTAATATGAGGTGACGAAATTGGAATTAGCAGATATTCGACATGAGTTAGAAAAAGCAGCTAAGCGTTTGGCGGACTTTAGGGGGTCTCTTTGACTTAGAAAACAAAGAGGCACGAATTGCGGAACTTGATGATACGATGCTTCAGCCTGGTTTCTGGGATGATCAGCAGCAGGCTCAAGTGGTAATTGGAGAGCTTAATGGGTTAAAGGATCAGGTACATGAGCTGTATGATTTGAACGAAACGTATGAAAACTTGGAGTTAACGTACGAACTCGTTAAGGAAGAGGATGACCTGGAACTTCGGGAAGAGCTTGAGGCAGAGTTGAAAGAAATGTCCAAACGCTTCAATGAGTTTGAACTGCAGCTTCTTCTAAGCGAGCCATATGATAAAAATAATGCCATTCTTGAGCTGCATCCAGGTGCGGGCGGAACGGAATCACAGGATTGGGGTTCCATGCTGCTGCGCATGTATACGAGATGGGCTGAAAAGCACGGCTTTAAAGTTGAGACACTTGACTACTTGCCGGGAGACGAGGCTGGAATTAAAAGTGTCACCTTGAGCATTAAAGGCCACAATGCATACGGCTATTTGAAGGCGGAAAAAGGCGTGCACCGTTTAGTCCGTATTTCGCCATTTGATTCATCAGGCCGTCGACATACTTCCTTTGTATCATGTGAAGTGATGCCAGAGTTCAATGATGAGATTGATATCGATATCCGGACAGAGGATCTAAAGATTGACACATATCGGTCAAGTGGAGCCGGCGGACAGCACGTCAATACAACGGACTCTGCGGTAAGGATCACACATATCCCGACTGGAGTAGTCGTGACATGTCAAACAGAGCGTTCACAGATTAAAAACCGTGAGCGTGCGATGAAAATGCTTCAAGCGAAGCTCTATCAGAAGAAAATCGAAGAGCAGGAACAGCAAATGGCCGATATTCGCGGAGAGCAAAAAGAAATTGGCTGGGGCAGCCAAATTCGTTCTTACGTATTCCATCCATACTCGATGGTAAAAGATCATCGGACAAATACAGAATCTGGGAATGTGCAGGCCGTCATGGACGGAGAACTGGATTCATTTATTGATGCTTTCCTTAGATCAAAATTAAGTTAATAGAAAAAAGCCTTTGCTCGATTATTTGATCAGCAAAGGCCTTTTTGTTTATTTGGAATTTTGGCGTTTGCCTTTGTTGATTGTGAGGCAATTACTAGAAGTGGAATTTAGTGCGTACTGTTTTTCTTAGTACCAACAGTAGCGACCTTTAAATTTTCAGAAATAATTCGAAAGTTTTCATCATGCTGGTCTAATTTTGAATGGATATGCTTGAAATGGCTTCTAAACTCTGTAGCATTATTCTGAACCGTCTCCTCAAGTTTATAAAGTCTATGGTCAATCGAATCCAATCTTTCATCAACCGCATCGAATCTTCGGTCGATTGATTCAAATCTTTGATCCATCGCATCAAGTCTCCGGTCAACGGCATCAAATCTTTCATCAATCTTATCAAATCTCTTCGAATGATCCTTCAGTTGGTCTAAAATTTCATAAAGAATTTTCTCCATCTTTGTCCACCTCCTTTTTCGCGATTATACCACAAAGTAGGCAAAAAGGCCTTTAGGCTTTTTAATCATTCATAGTTTTAGTCAATCATCCACAACCTATTAAAAAACAACCCTCCAGATCATTTTACCGCGTTAAAACAGCAGTCTGATGGCATTTACACAACTATAACCTCATGCTATACTCACTGACGGCATTAGCTGCAATATCTGATTTTTACATTAAAAGGAGTTTTCCTATGACAAAAGCAAAACGTGATTTTTCACAGAACATAATATGGGAAACCATGCAAGAATACCTATCCATACTTATCGGTGCTGCAATTATTGCGATTACGTTTAATGTGTTTTTGCTGCCGAATCAGGTGGCGTCTGGTGGGGTAAGCGGGATTAGTACGATTTTGGCGGCGGTTGTGGGCTGGGAGCCGGCGTATGTGCAATGGGCGTTTAATATACCGCTCTTTATTGCCGGAATTGTGTTCCTTGGAAAGCAGTTTGGGGTGAAAACGCTGGCGGGAACGATTTTTCTGCCGTTTGTCGTTTTTCTGACAAAGGGGTTTGAGCCATGGACAAATGATCCGTTATTAGCCTCGCTATTTGGTGGGATTGGCGTGGGGCTTGGGCTGGGTATTGTTTTTAGAGGAAAGGCTTCAACTGGCGGAACCGATTTGGCTGCGCAAATTATTAATAAATACACGGGCATGACACTTGGGACATGTGTGGCGATTATTGACGGCTTAATTGTGCTGACTGCTGCGATTGTGTTTGATATTGAGAGGGGGCTTTACGCACTGCTGGCTCTCTATGTGACAAGTAAGACGATTGATATTGTTCAAATGGGAATGAAGCGTTCAAAGATGACGTTGATTATTACGGAAAATGAAAATGAAGTTCGTGAAGAAATCCTGAATAAAATTGATAGAGGTGTGACAAAACTAACAGCATATGGCGGTTATACCGATAATGAACGCCCGGTTCTCATGTGTGTCGTCGATCAGACAGAATTCACAAAGTTGAAACAATTGGTCAAAACCATTGATCCTGCTGCGTTTGTCGTGGTTTCGGATGCCTCTGAGGTGCTTGGGGAGGGTTTCAAACGGGTATAACATATTGGTATAATATAGCTGTAGTATGTAATTTTACCAGAGGGGGATATAATGGTGAAAAAGAAGCTTCTTGCATTATTAATGGGTACATCCCTAGTTCTTGCTGCTTGTGGCGGCGGTGGCGGTGACAAAGCTACTGAAAAAGAGGATACAGGTACCACAAACGGCGGTCAAACAACAACAGCTGGAGATGGCGATGCTCAAAAGCTATACGATCAAAAATGCTCAAGCTGTCATGGTGCAAACCTTGAAGGTACTGTAGGTCCTAAGCTTTCTGATGCTGGGTCTCACCTATCCAAAGAAGATATTGAAAAGATCATTGCTAATGGACAAGGTGCAATGCCAGGAGGCCTTCTTAAAGGCGATGAAGCAACACAAGTTGCTGATTGGTTAGCTGCTAAGAAGTAATAGCTACGAGAGAAAACGTTCTGTTTTGTAGACAGAGCGTTTTTTTTATTTCCCTTCAAGCCCCATTTTACAGAGTGAAAAGAAAATGTAATAATTTTTCAAGGTAATTAGACAACCGATGATGTTATAATGGGAAAGTGTAAATGAAAAAGGTGTCTTGTTTTACGTTTTTTTGCTGTCGAATTTTAACGAATGCTGTTTGATTAAGGCCGAGCGGTCACTCAATCGAAACTTTAAGAAAATATTAGGTGATGTAAATGATAGAAATGCATGATGTATTTAAAAAGTACCCAAATGGAGTAGTTGCTGCAAATGGGATTGATGTGCATATCAAGCCGGGAGAGTTTGTGTATGTCGTAGGCCCGAGCGGTGCGGGGAAATCAACTTTTATCAAAATGATGTATAGAGAAGAGAAGCCGACGAGCGGAACGATTACAATAAATGGCGTAAACCTTGGGAAGTTAAAGGCGAATAAGGTCCCTCTTCTTCGTCGTAATATTGGCGTAGTCTTCCAGGACTTTAAACTGCTGCCGACACTATCTGTTTATGAGAATGTTGCTTTTGCGCTAGAAGTGACAGAGGAACAGCCTAAATATATTAAGAAACAGGTTATGGAAACGCTGGAGCTTGTGAATTTAAAGCATAAAGCCCGTATGCTGCCAACTGAATTGTCTGGTGGGGAGCAGCAGCGTGTGTCGATTGCGCGTTCCATCGTCAATTCTCCGAAGGTTGTCATCGCAGACGAGCCAACGGGAAACCTTGACCCTGACACATCATGGGAAATTATGAACATCTTTGACGAAATTAACACGAGGGGCACGACTGTCGTGATGGCTACACATAATAAGGAAATCGTAAATACGATTAAGCACCGTGTTATCGCCATTGAGGGCGGAAAGATTGTTCGTGACCAGCAGAGAGGTGATTATGGCTATGAAAGCTAGAACAATGCGCCGTCACCTAAGAGAGAGCTTGAAGAGTCTTGCGAGAAACGGTTGGATGACTTTTGCGTCTGCGAGTGCTGTAACGGTAACACTTATTTTGGTCGGAGTTTTCTTCGTCATTATGATGAATTTGAATAAAGTGGCAACCGATTTAGAGGAGCAAGTGGAAATCCGCGTCCATATCGATGTGGCTGCCAATGAACAGGACCAGAAGATATTAGGGGAAAAAATTGAAAAAATTTCAGAGGTAAAATCCGTTGTTTTTTCTCCGAAAGATAAAGAGCTTAATAATCTGATTGAAAGCTTCGGAGAAGAAGGGGAAGCCTACAAGCTGTTTGAACAGGACAATCCGTTAAATGATGTCTTCGTTGTCAAAACGACGAAACCTTCTGATACGATGATGGTTGCGAAAAAAATTGAAAAAATGGAATACGCGGCAAAGGTTAAATATGGCCAAGGGAAGATTGAAAAGCTCTTCTCCTTTATTAAGAACAGCCGAAATGTCGGGATCGTTCTGATCGTAGGCTTGTTGTTTACGGCCATGTTCCTCATTTCCAATACAATCAAAATTACCATTGTCGCTAGAAGAAGAGAAATTGAGATTATGAGATTAGTAGGGGCCACCAATGCCTTTATCAGATGGCCATTCTTCTTGGAGGGCTTGTGGCTAGGTATCATTGGAGCCATTCTGCCAATCATTCTCGTTACGTTCTCGTACTATTATCTATATGATTTCCTTGCACCGAAGCTGAAAGGGAATTTTATCGAGATTCTCGCTTTTAACCCGTTTGTCTATCAAATTTCCGGGTTGCTTCTCCTCATGGGCGCATTGATTGGCATTTGGGGCAGTATGATGTCTGTTAGAAAGTTTTTAAAAGTATAGGAATTTACGAAGGAAGGGGCCATTGGCTTCTTCCTTTTTGCGTTAAACCCCGCCTCTCATAAAACTCTCATAACCCGTCCACTTTCGTCATATATTGAATTATTAAGGCATCCCTAACTATTTAAGAAGGCTTCATTATTTTTGGAAAAAAAAAGCAAAGGCATTCGCCTTCCCGAAATTTTCACCAGGGTGTGTAGCGAATAGAAAGGAAGATGGGATGAATAGAAAATGGATGGCGTTATTTTTGACTGGTTCACTTCTGACGGGGGCTGGCGGGACATATGCGGGCATGAAGTGGTTGAGCCAAGGTACCGTGCTAGAGAGAATTGAACCTTCTCAAATGGAAGAGGGAAATTTCCCATCAGCAACTGGAAAAAGTGATTTAACAAAGGTAGAGCAGGCATATAGTCTTATTCTTAATAGCTATGTTGAAAAGGTTGGAGAGCAGCAGCTAGTTGAAGGAGCGATTCAAGGCATGCTTGCGACCCTTGCAGATCCGTATTCCATCTATATGGACAAGGAAACAGTCAAACAATTCAATGAGACGCTTGAATCCTCCTTTGAAGGAATAGGTGCAGAAGTAGGCATGGAGGATGGAAAAATTATTATTATTTCCCCTTTTAAAGAATCTCCTGCAGAAAAGGCAGGATTAAAGCCGCATGATCAGATATTGAAAGTGGATGGGGAAAGCTTAAAAGGATTGGATCTTTTCCAGGCAACCTCCAAAATCCGCGGTAAAAAAGGAACGAAGGTGAAGCTGGAAATTGCGCGCAATGGATTAAAGGAGTCGCTTATTGTTGAGGTGAAGCGTGACGAAATCCCGCAAATTACGGTGTTTCCAGAAATGAAAAAGCAAAATGGGAAAAAAGTCGGCTATATCGAAATAACATCCTTTTCAACTGATACAGCTCCAGAATTTGAAAAAAGCCTTAAGTCATTAGAGGAAAAAGGGATGGAAGGCTTAGTCATAGATGTGCGCGGGAATCCTGGTGGGCTCCTAATATCAGTAGAGAAAATTTTGAAAGAGCTCGTCACAGATGAAAAGCCTTATATTCAAATAGAAAAGCGCGAAGGTGAAAAGAAAAGATATTATTCCAGCTTAAAGAAGAAAAAGGAATACCCGATTGCCGTGCTAATTGATAAAGGCAGTGCGTCAGCTTCAGAAATTCTGGCGGGTGCCCTAAAAGAAGCGGAAGGATATGCGCTCGTCGGAGAGAATACATTTGGCAAAGGGACTGTTCAGCAGCCGGTACCGATGGGGGATGGCAGCAATATTAAATTAACTTTATATAAATGGCTGACGCCAGATGGAAATTGGATTCATAATGAAGGGATCAAACCGACTTTGGAAGTAAAGCAGCCGAAGATTTTTTATACACATCCGATTCAAATTAGTAAAGCTCTTGAGAAAGATATGAACAATGAGCAAGTGAAAAACGCACAGGAAATGCTCGAGGGCTTAGGCTATGGGCCAGGTCGCAACGATGGATATTTCAGTGAATCTACAGAAACGGCCGTACGTGCTTTCCAGAAGCAGCACGATCTAAAACCAACCGGAGCCATCGATAAAAAGACAGCCTCCGCACTCGAACAAGCGGTTATTGCCGAAATGAAAAAAGAAGAGAACGACATGCAGCTGCAAATGGCGTTGCGGCTTGTGGCTAGATAATAAGTGAAGTTTTGAAGTGTGAAAAACGGATTAAATAACTTACAAAGAAGCATGGTGAATTCGCCATGCTTCTTATATTTCTTTGTAGGTATAAAATTATAAGCGGAGAATTTCCGTCTAATGTATATAGTGGATGCATAAGAGGCAGATATAAGCGGAGCAATTCCGGTTAACTGCTCTAAAAAGGCAAAAATCAATCGATTTGGATAAGATAACCGGAAAAACTTCCTTTATTTTTAAGGAAATAGGGGTATTTCTCAATTTAAGCGGAATTTCTCCGTTTATTTTTCAAACAGAGTAAAATCACAAACGGTATTTATATGAAAAATTAAAATGACCAATAAGAATCCCTTTTCAAAAATATAGCAATAGGCTTTAAGAGGACATTTTGATAGAATATAGAGTAATAGGTTAATTTAGCAATTTTTTTTAACTAATAGGTTCATTTCATTCCTATATTACGGTTGAGATGCATTCACAAATGATTATTTTACATACTTGCTCAAGTATTTTTCTAATAAAGGTAGGTGGCTAAGTTGGCTCTGGAATGGCTTTTTGAAATATTGAAGGGGATGGGTAAGCTTTTTCTTCACCCTGTTTTCTATTTTCTTTTCTTTATGGCTGCGGTATTGGGCGTTTCTCGGGTGAAGCGGGAGAGAAGGAATTTCCATGTTCGCGCGGAGAATGCCTATTTTGAGCTGAGGCAGCTGCTCCCGTTGGGCATTTTAGCGGGACTGGGGCTGTCACTCGTTTCGATTGTGGCAGGACTTGTCATTCCAATGGAAACAATCCTATATACGGCGATCCTAACGATCGTTTGGAGCATTACGACAAGAATTCGCTGGATGTCGCCGGCCTATACGCTTGGCTTTGCTTTTTTTGTGACTATATTTGCGGCAGAACTCCCGTGGAAGCTGCCGGGGTTTTTAACTTCTATTACGGATTCGGAACAGACGATTTTTCCATCAATTGCTGCCCTTCTTGCACTTCTTCTAATCGGGGAAGGCATCCTTATTTCCCGGAATGGCAGAAAGGGGTCGTCTCCTAAGCTAATCAATAGCAAACGCGGTCAGAGGGTTGGCGTTCATGAGGTGAAGCGGCTCTGGATGCTGCCTATGTTTCTTCTCGTTCCGGGAGAGGTGCTGCAGACCCCTTTTGAATGGTGGCCAGTCTTTACGTTCGGCGGCAGCACGTATTCCCTTATTCTTGTACCGTTTGCTATTGGCTTTTTCCAGCAGATTCAGGGCAAGCTGCCAGCTGAAGCTGTGAAGTCAGTCGGTGGAAGGGTAATCGCTCTTGGCATATTTATTGCGCTTGCATCCATTTCAGGCTACTGGTATCCGCTTGCTTCCATTGCGGTGGTGGCGCTTGCGATTATTGGACGTGAAATGATTACGTTAAGACAGAGAATAGCGGAGGAGAATCTCCCGTTCTATTTTTCAAAAAGAAATCAAGGGGTTCTTGTCCTTGGGATTATCCCTGGATCTCCAGCGAATAATATGGCTTTACAGGTGGGAGAGCTCATTACGAAGGTAAACGGCCTCGCTGTCCATGACAGAAACAGCTTCTATCAGGCACTTTTGAAAAACCGCGCCCATTGTAAGCTGGAGGTGCTCGATGTGAATGGTCAAATCCGCTTTGCGCAAAGGGCCTTATATGAAGGGGACCACCATGAGCTTGGGATTTTCTTTGTGCAGGATGAGAAGAAAAAGGGCAGTGAGGCGGTATAATTACTGTGATTTTTTCATGAATCTGAGATTCATTTCATGATTCATGAGGTTTTTTTCATAATTTGTGAGAATTCTCCATGCTAATCTTTATTATAAATATCTAATAATTCATAAGAAGAGAATCCATTTTTTATCACGCTTTTTTCAAAATGGATTTTCTTTTTTTCTACTAACAACACTTGGCAACTATTGATCAACCTTTTTTCAAAGTTACATATGGCTTGAGTAAATATTATATATTTGTTAAAGGCAATATTGATAATTGTTGTTAGGGGTGACAAAATGTTAGCTGTAATACGTGAAGGAAATTTAAATGATATTGATACCATTTTAAATATCTATAATCAAGGCATTGAAGACAAAATTGCAACTTTAGAAACTGAAACAAAAGATTTACAATACATGAAAGAATGGTTTGAGCAGCATAGAGGGCGGTACAAAGTTATAGTTGCTGAACAAAATGGACAAATATTAGGATGGTCTTCTTTAAATCAATATAATAACCGTGGTACTTATGCTGGAGTAGCAGATTTATCTGTATATATTGCTAGGGAGTACAGAGGGAAGGGCATAGGAAGTTTGTTGCTAGCAGCTATCGAAAATCAAGCCATAGAAAATGATTTTCATAAAATAGTTCTTTTTACATTTCCATTCAATCAGCTTGGTCAGGGTTTATATCGAAAGAAAGGATATCGTGAGGTTGGTACTTTTAAGAATCAGGGTATTTTGGATGGAAAATATGTTAACGTTATGGCAATGGAGAAGCTACTCGTACAAGCTAAGTAAAGGTAGCTTTGTACTGTGGCAGGCAATTATAGTTTGAATTTTAAAATGGAATTTTTGCTTTACGGTCAGGAAATATATTAAATTCCCACTCAGCATAGAAATAATAAAAAATAAATAGTTGCATTTTGCAAATTATTTTATATAAAAAGTGTAAGAGGTGAAGAAAATGGAAAATCCACGTGAGTTATTTCAAGTCATGACACGACGGTTTGGCCTTTTAAATAAAAATTGCTGTAGTGTTGGAGGTTGTGATATTTCCCTCATTCAAAGTCATATTCTTTATGAGATTGACAATCAACACGAACCATCGATGCAACAAATAGCAGATACATTGGGTACAGACATCACAACTTTTAGTCGTCAAGTGCAATCATTAGTTAAACTGAATTTGGTAAAAAAAACCCCACACAGCGATGATAAAAGAGTCTATATTTTATCTCTTACAGTTGAAGGGAAATATGTAGCGACAACAATTGATCAGCAAATGAATGAATACTTGAACGATGTTTTTTCTAATATGAATGAATTTGAGAAAGAAACGGTTATTAGATCCATTAAGCTATTAAATGAGGCAATGGCAAAAACAAGCCATTGTTGCACAATTTCTTTGAGGTGAAATCCTCAAAATAAATAGTTGCAAGTTGCAAGTAATTATAAAAGGAGAGATAAATATGAAGGACTTAAATAATCTATTAATTAATGTACAAGGATGCTGTGCTCCACAAACAACATCTTTAAAAACAAAAACTTTAAACCATAACGAAGATAAATTGCCAATCGCTATTATTGGTGCTGGTCCAGTTGGATTATCAGCTGCCGCTCATTTAGTTAGTCGAGGGGAATCCTTTTTCCTATTAGAAGGTGGTAACCAAGTTGGTTCCAACATATTAACTTGGGGACATATTCGATTATTTTCACCGTGGCGTTATAACATTGATAAGGCTGCTAAGGGCCTACTGGATAAGAGTAATTGGAAACATCCCGATTTGGAGGAATTGCCAACAGGTAAAGAACTTGTAGAGAAGTATTTAGAACCACTTTCAAATCTTTCAGAAATTAAACCCTTTATTCACTTGAATACCAAGGTAATCTCAATTGGTAAAAAAGATACGGATAAAATGAAAGCACTGAATCGAGAAAATATCCCTTTTATTATTCATGCAAAATCAAATGGAACCTATAAAACTTATGAAGCTAGAGCAGTAATTGATGCAACTGGAACTTGGGGAAATCCGAATCCTGCTGTATCAAGTGGAATATGGCTAAATGAAGAGAAATCGCTTCATGACCAAATATTTTATGGAATCCCTAATGTTTTAGGGAAAGAAAAGGAACGGTATGCCAATAAGCGAATAGCCGTTATAGGCGGTGGGCATTCAGCTATTAATACATTATTAGATTTAGCAAATCTTAAAGAGTCTTTTCCTAAAACAGAAATTATATGGATAATGAGAAGGCTACAGGTTGAAGATGCATATGGTGGAGAAGAAAAGGATGCATTAGCAGCCCGTGGTGAGTTAGGAAGCCGCATCCACAGCCTTGTTGATGATCAGAAAATAAAAGTAATTACTCCATTCTTAATCCAGATGGTAAAAAGATTTCAAGAAGGAATTACGATTACAGGCATTCAGAGCGGTGAGGAAAGAAGCCTAGCTGGAATTAATGAGATGATAGTAAATACAGGAAGTCGTCCAGATTTAACAATCATAAATGAAATAAGATTATCTATCGATTCTTCAACAGAAAGTGTTAATGCGTTAGCACCACTTATTGATCCAAATATTCATAGTTGTGGCACCGTCCGCCCACATGGAGAAAAAGAATTACGCCAACCAGATAAAGGTTTTTATATTGTTGGTGCAAAAAGCTATGGACGTGCTCCAACATTCTTAATGGCGACAGGTTACGAACAAGTTAGATCAGTCGTGGCCAATCTAAGTGGAGATATTAAATCTGCAGAAAATGTGGAATTAGACCTACCGGAAACTGGTGTGTGTAGTGTGAATTTAAAAACAAAAACGTCTAGTTGTTGATTCAACTTCATGAAATTAAATTGTTAAGGGGGCTTAGTGCTTCCTTTATTACTTTAGAGAATGCCTATATAAAGGAATTTTATTATAGTTAGTTTCACTTGGAAAAGGAGAACTTCTAATATGTCTGTTTCTAAAAAAGAGCCGCGGAATTCCAAAGTTATTGTCATTGTTGCCATAGTTACTGCTTTAAGTCTCTCAGGAGATTTATAAAAATGAAAAAAAGTCTGTAGAGCAGAGACATGAAACTCAAGTATTAATGTAATTGTATATTTTTAGAGTTGCGGTAATGAACTTTTTGTTTATTATCGTTTTATTTGTTAACAATAAATTCACAAAAAAATGTTTGTAATCAATATATAAGTGAATTATTATATGTTTATATAAGGGTGAGTATAGGAGGTGCTTTTATGCAAGTATCAACTGTTGAAATAGAAAAGGCCGCAATGGTCTTAAAATTATTCGGGGATAAAACGCGACTAACCATGGTGAAAATTTTAGACTCTCATGATTGCTGTGTTTGTGAATTTGTTGAAATATTTAAAACTAGCCAGCCTGCAATAAGTCAACATTTACGAAAACTAAAAGACCTTAGAATTGTAAAAGAAGCAAGAAGAGGACAATGGATTATTTATTCATTGAACAGAGATAGTGAATACTATTCATTGGTTGAAAACATACTTCAGCATCTCCCAAGTCAAGATAATAAATTACAAGAACTAGAAGAACAGGGGTTACGTATCTCGTGTGAGTAATAGGAGGATAAAGTTTTGACATCAGTTATATTAGCATCAGTGATCTTTTTAATAACACTTATTTTAGTAATTTGGCAGCCTAAAGGTTTATCCATCGGCTGGTCAGCTTGTGGAGGCGCTATTCTAGCATTAATCGTTGGAGTGGTTGACTTAAAAGATGTAATCGATGTAACATCCATCGTTTGGAATGCGACATTAGCATTTATCGCAATCATCATTATTTCTCTTATATTAGATGAAATTGGTTTCTTTGAGTGGTCAGCGCTTCATATGGCGAGGGCTGCTAAAGGAAACGGGGTTTTAATGTTTGTTTATGTATCCATACTTGGAGCTTTAGTGGCCGCTTTTTTTGCGAATGATGGTGCCGCGCTCATTTTAACTCCTATCGTATTGGCAATGGTGCGAAATCTTAAGTTTAATGAAAAAATGGTTTTTCCATTCATTATTGCAAGTGGATTTATTGCGGATACAACATCACTTCCATTAGTTGTAAGTAATCTTGTAAATATTGTTTCGGCAGATTATTTCGGAATTGGATTTAATGAATTTGCATCAAGAATGATTGTTCCTAACTTCTTTTCTCTTGCTGCTAGTATTTTCGTTTTATATCTCTTTTTCCGTAAAAGCATTCCCCAGAATTATGATTTATCCGATCTTAAAAAACCAGTAGAAGCGATACGGGATGAAAAAATGTTTCTATTGTCATGGTATGTACTGGCTGTCCTCCTTATGGGGTATTTTGCTAGTGAATTTACAGGTATTCCCGTCTCGATTATCGCTAGTATTGCAGCTATCTTTTTCCTTTTCATGGCTAGAAGAAGCCATGCTGTGAACACTCGCACCGTTATTAAGAGTGCACCATGGGCAATCGTCTTTTTCTCAATAGGAATGTATGTTGTCGTTTATGGCTTACGAAATCAAGGGTTAACTAATATATTAGCTGATCTTATTCAGGTGACTGCCGATCAAGGTCTGTTCGCGGCTACAGTTGGAATGGGATTCATAGCCGCTATTCTTTCATCAATTATGAATAATATGCCTACCGTTATGATTGATGCATTAGCTATTGCAGACACCAATACAAGTGGTGTCATACGTGAAGCGCTTATTTATGCGAATGTGATTGGGTCTGATTTAGGTCCTAAGATCACGCCAATCGGTTCTCTTGCAACTTTATTATGGCTACATGTCTTATCCCAAAAAGGGGTTAAGATTTCATGGGGAACTTATTTTAAAACAGGGATTGTTTTAACCATCCCAACCCTATTTATTACATTAGTTGGCTTGTATATATGGTTGTTATTCATTCACTAATTAAAAAGGGAGAAATACAATATGTCTAAAAAAACAATTTACTTTTTATGTACAGGAAATTCTTGCAGAAGCCAAATGGCAGAAGGATGGGCTAAGAAATATCTAGGTGATGAGTGGAACGTGTATAGTGCTGGGATTGAAGCACATGGTTTAAATCCGAATGCTATAAAGGCTATGAAAGAAGCAGGAGTGGATATTTCTAACCAAACATCTGATATTATCGATTCTGAGATCTTAAATAATGCTGATTTAGTTGTAACACTATGCGGAGATGCTGCTGATAAATGTCCAATGACACCACCTCACGTTACACGTGAACACTGGGGATTCGATGATCCAGCAAAAGCTGAAGGAACAGAAGAGGAAAAATGGACTTTCTTCCAACGTGTTCGCGATGAAGTTGGCAAGAGAATAAAGCACTTTGCAGAAACAGGAAATTGAAAAAGTAACAATAAATCACCATACTTTCACTATATAAATCTCATGAGTGGCTATCCTTTAGGAAAGCTGCTTTTTAGAAGGAATTCGTTAAAATGATTTTTTCTCAATAATTATGAAAAAACGATGAAATTTCTTTGCTTTCGGTCATTTTATTCTCACGAATTATGAAAAAATGCTAGTAAATATCTCTGTCTCTATTGGATGTCATTCTCACGAATTATGGAAAATCACAGATTATCTAACCTTGTGGAAATGTAATCAATGAGAATCGACCATCAGTCGGTTCTCATATTTTTTTTGCTAATAGTTAGGGCAAGCTATAAAAAATATTGTCTTCGTTCACAGTGTCTGTATACTGTTTATATATGATATTGCTTTTCGATGGGAGGGATAAATGTGAATATGGATATACCCAATTTGAAGCATTTATCTGATTTTGACAATGTTCTTGTTGTTGATAAAACGGGAAAAACAATTTTTTATGATTTAGCAGACTTGCATATTTTGAAGAAGCTTGGACAAAAGCCAGAGGAGTTTCTTGGAAAAAACATTACGTCTTTTTATAAAAATTTGACTCTTGAAAATAGCACGATTATGAATGTGTTAAGAACAGGGGAAGCTTTATGTGAAGTCGAGCAGCAAATGATCACGAAAACGGGGAGTGCGTTCGTATCGAAAAGCTCTACATATCCGATTAAGCAAGATAAAACAGTTATTGGAGCTATCGAGTTTTCAAAGCATTTTTTTACGAAAGAGGATATTCAATTTCTTGATCAGTATGCCGGTCATAAAATATATCGAAAAAATAATACCATTTATACGATTGATGATATTGTGACGGTTAATCCGCAGATGATGACTGTTAAAAAAAGAATTGAAAAAGTAGCGAAAACGGACTCTACGGTCTTAATTTATGGGCAAACCGGTACAGGCAAAGAGGTCGTGGCCCAGTCTATACATAATTTGAGTGAGAGATTCGGCAAGCCGTTTATTTCCTTCAACTGTGGAGCAATCCCCGCGAGCCTGATGGAAAGCACGTTATTTGGCACAACGAAGGGCAGCTTTACTGGCTCGGAGGATATGCCTGGTCTGTTTGAACAGGCAGAGGGAGGCACGCTGTTTTTAGATGAAATTAACTCGCTTGATATGAATCTTCAGGTGAAGCTGCTAAAGGCGATTGAGGAAAAAACGATTCGCCGAATTGGCGGCAAGAAAAATATTCAATTAGATATAAGAGTGCTTTCCGCGACCAACGAGGATCCGGATATTCTCGTTGATGAAAAGCGATTAAGACAGGATTTATTTTTCCGTTTAGGGGTCGTGCAAATCAATCTGCCAAAGCTTTCAGTCAGAACTGATGACATTGAAGTACTTCTGCAATATTATGTGAATTTTTACACCAACAATATGAATATATTTGTGGAAGGCATGACGGAGGAAGCACTTGAATGTTTTAAACGATACAGCTGGCCGGGAAATATTAGAGAGCTGAAGAACGCGGTGGAGAACGCCTTTAACAACGTGAGTTCAACTCTCATAACCATCGATGATATTCCTGATCGAATTAAAAATTATTCCGGAAAAGAAGCAAGAGTGAACGTTAGTCATGCGAAGATGCTGTCGTTGAAGGATACAGTTGAGAGTTATGAAAAATCAATCATCATGAATGAACTAAATGAAACGAACGGAAAAATAGCAGAAACAGCGAGGCGTTTAGGGCTTTCCAAACAATCTTTAAAATACAAATTGGATAAGTATCAATTAAGGTAATAGTAAAGATTTTTTTACGGAGGGGGAGAAAATTTTCCCCCTCTTTTTTTGTCCATTAATGAAACCAATGATGCTGGCTGAATAAATATTTCCATGATTAAAAATAATGAAAAGTATTATAATGGAAAGAAAATTGTCGAAAAACCTGTCAGATTAAGACTTTACTTGCCATAGAATCATCAAAAACTCTAAAACAACAGCCACTAAAATTAATGTTGGCATGCAAATTGCATTTATAAAGATATCTTGCTCGGGAAGAACTTCCTAGGGCAAAGACAAAAATGAAAACGATTTCTATTGGTAAAAGAAAGGGATGAGAAATATGAATAAAACGGTCCAGCACAGTCTTATATTAGGTTTTGCCTTATTCGCCATTTACTTCGGTGCAGGAAACTTAATCTTTCCTCCGTCTATTGGCAACGCCTCGGGCACGAATTGGATTCCCGCGCTGATTGGCTTCTGTGTTACGGGAATTGCACTCCCATTATTAGCTGTCATCGCCATTTTAAATGCTGGGGGCAGGTTTGAAGAATTAACGAGACCGATCAGTCCGTGGTTCTATAAAGCTTTTAATCTGTTGCTCATGGTTGGGATTGGCATGTTTGTCACGATTCCTCGCATGGCAGCTACTACTCATGAGCTTGGTGTTTACACCTTATTTCCTCAAGTTCCATCTATTGTTACAATTATCGTCTTTTTTGCAATAAGTTTTTATTTTGCCATGGATCAATCTAATGTTATTGAAAAAATCGGGAAGTTTTTAACACCTTTATTAGTGCTAATTCTTTTATTTATTGTTGGAAAAGGAATCTTTAATCCAATTGGAACTCCTGTTGCAACAGATTTGAAATCGCCATTTTCTAATGCCTTTATTAGTGCCTATCAAACAGGAGATGTTGTTACTGGGATTTTTTGTGCCCCTATTTTTATCGCTGCGATTTTGAGCTATGGCTATAAAGGAAAAGAGATGCGCAAAATTGCCATTACTGGAACAGTGATTGCGGGTGCCGGCCTTTTGATTGTTTATGGCGGGTTGCTTTACATTGGGGCTTCCGGCAGCGGAATGTTCCCGAAGGATATGGATAGTACAGCTCTTGTTTCTGAATTGGTCAACCACCTATTAGGGAGCAGCGGTGCAGTTGCCCTATCCATCGCAATCGCATTAGCATGTTTAACCTCTGCCATCGGTGTTATTGCTGTTATAGCTGAATTTTTAAATGATTTAACGAAAAATAAATTTGGCTATCGTGTTTGGGCGTTAATTGTTTGTTTAACAGGGATTGCAATCGGATCACTTGGCGTAGAAAACATTATTAACTATACGCTATGGATCTTCCTAGCACTATACCCAGTAGCGATCGTATTAGTTTTCCTCGGTTTATTCCGAAAGATTATTCCGAATCCTGGTTCTTATCGTGGAGCGATTCTTCTAACGTTTATTGTTAGTATTTTAGGAACATTGGGAGCGACTGGAATTCATTTATCAGCAGTTCAAAGTTTTATTTCCATGCTTCCATTTAGTGCAAATGGCTTCTCATGGCTTGTACCAGCTATTATTGGATTTATTTTAGGAACAATCATCTATAAAACTATTTCTATAAAAAAAGATCAGGACCCTACGATAGAACTTTTAGAAAATGAATAAGGGGATCACTTTCAACTAGTGAAGACATAAATGGTAAGGAGAGAGAGTTATGAATAAAACAATTTTTCATAATGGGCGAATTTTTACATCAAATCCAGATCAGCCCTATGCTAGCGCGATGGTTGTGAGCGAAGGGCAAATCGATTGGATTGGCAATGAAGGGGATTTGGCTGAACTGGAAGGAGTGCGTGTCGATCTTCAAGATCGCCGTGTTATACCTGGAATTATTGATGCGCATTTACATCCGCTTTATTTAGCGAATGCTGCTAAACAGGTTGTCTGTATGGCTCCAGTTGTTTATTCCATTGATGATATGGTCCAAGCCATTCGCAAACAGAGTGAATCTATAGGCTCTGGCGAATGGATTGAAGGCTGGGGCTATGATGAAGGGAAGCTGACGGATGGGCGTGCGCCTTTCCGTTCGGATTTAGATAAAGCCGCTCCTGATAATCCCGTTGTAGTAACACGTACATGCGGCCATATTATTTCTGTCAACAGCAGGGCTTTGGAGATTGCAGGAATTACAAAGGATACGATTAATCCTCCAGGAGGACAAATTGACCGTGATGCAAACGGGGAGCCGACCGGAATTTTACGAGAAAGTGCAAGGCATCTTGTATTAAACGCGATGCCAGTTCGTTCGATAGAGGAAAATGCATCGCTTCTTGCTGAGTTAAGTCCATTTTTATTTGAGCGCGGAATAACGGCCATTACTGATCTAATGGCATTAAGCAAGCCTATTGACTACTTAGACATGTATAATGAAGCGCGAGATCATGGGCTGAAACAGCGGACTGTCCTCTACTATATGTGGGAGGATTTAAAGAAGGACATGATCTTGGACGAACATAAGACGAATAGAGAAAACCCTATTCACATTGGCGGAATTAAGCTGTTTGCTGACGGCAGTGTGTCCGGCAGAACGGCTTGGGTTAACCCTCCGTTCCTAGGCGATGATGAAAACTGCGGCATTTCTACAACTTCTAGAGAAGAATTGCTGGAAGCGGCTGAGGTGGCAGAAAATTATGGTGTGCAATTAGTCGTTCACGCGATGGGTGAGCAAGCGATCGACCTGATCGTTGATACATTTTACGGGAAAAAGGGCTGGCTGGAGGATGCGCCTTCTATTCGCATCGAGCACGCGGCTATGCCAACAGAACAGGCGATTCAGCGTGCGGTTGAAATGGGGGTTGCCTTTGTTCCGCAGCCGATTTTTCTTTTTGCTGAAATCGAAAGCTATTTAAATAATCTGGGTGCAGAGCGTACAAAAACGACTTACCCGGTTAAAAAGATGCTGGATGCAGGCATTAAGGTAGCCTTCTCTTCTGATGCGCCAGCAACGGCATGGGCAGATCCGGTTGATCCGTTTGTCAGCATCAAAGCAGCTGTCACACGTGTGTCGTATGATGGAACAGACACAGGCAAGGATCAGCGCGTTGATGTGGAAACGGCCATTGAGCTTTACACTCGTGCCGCTCATGAGATCACACGTATTCCGGCAATCGGCCAGTTAAAGCAAGGGTATCAAGCTGACTTTATCGTATTGGATAAGGATATTCTTGAAGTAAGCCCTGAACAGATTGATGAGGTTAGGGTAAAAGCGACCTATATGGGCGGGGAAAAGGTATTTGAAAAATAATAATGAGAGGAAGCAGAGTTGGTTACAATTCGCTTCCTCTTTTTTTCAATTAGTCACGATAAATGATTCCTGAATAATAGGCAAAACTACGAATAACCAACCTATTCATGCAAGTGGTAAATCTATTTAGGAGGATCATATGAAAGCGACTGATGTTCTTGTTCGATGTTTAGAAAATGAAGGAGTGGAATATATTTTTGGGATCATGGGAAAAGAAACGCTGGATCTTATCGATTCCCTGTCCCGATCTGAGCAAATTCAATTTGTCAATACGAGGCATGAGCAAGGAGCCGCCTTTATGGCTGATGTTTACGGGAGGCTGTCTCGTAAAGCTGGGGTGTGTACGTCTACATTGGGGCCGGGGGCAACGAATTTATTAACGGGGATTGCGAGTGGAACTCTTGATTTCTCACCTGTAGTGGCGCTCATCGGACAGGCTGGATTGGAAAGGCAGCATAAGGAATCGCATCAATATTTGGACTTGGTGAAAATATTCGAGCCAGCAACGAAATGGAGCATTCAAATTAAGGATTCCCTAACAATTACAGAGGTCGTAAATAAAGCCTTTCAGAAGGCAAAAATGGAAAAGCCGGGCGCTGTTATCGTGGAATTACCGGAAAATTTAGCTGGTCAAAAAATTCCTGACAATGCGATGACTGTCAAACCGTTGCCAGTCTATACGCCTGTAATTGAAGAGATCAAAGCTGCTATTGACCAAATCAACAATAGCCAAAGGCCATTTATCATCATTGGGAATGGGGTGATTAGGGGGGAGGCTGTGAATGAGGTACAAGCATTCATTGACCGTCTTCAGGCACCTGTTACTCATAGCATGAAAGCAAAAGGGATTCTTCCTAAAGATTATTCGCTTAATTATTTTACGTTTGGCTTTAGCGAGCAGGATGAGGTTCTGCCGGGGATCGAGGAGGCAGATCTGCTTATCGTTATCGGATATGATTTTGTGGAGCGGCTTCCTAAGGAATGGAATAAAAAGAAGGTGCCGGTTATCCATATAAATGCTGTTCTGGCTGAATCGGATGAATATTATCCTATTCAAAGCGAATTGGTTGGAGATGTTAAAAGGACTTTGCAGGCTATTAATGAGTCTGAAATCAAGCCGAAGCCGTGGGAGCCATCCGGGAATTTACGGGAGCATATCAAACGGGCCTACCATTTGAATGAAGAATCGAATTCTTCTTTATCCATTACATCCATTTTGCAAGCCATTGAAAAGCGTACATGTGAGAATACGATTGTCCTATCGGATGTAGGTTCACATAAAGTGGCCATAGCCCGAACTTATCAGCCAAAGAAGCCAAATAAGCTTATTATCTCCAATGGGCTTGCTTCAATGGGGATAGCCATTCCCGGTGCCATTGGAGCCAAGCTAGCATGCCCATTGGATCCGGTCATTTGCATAACGGGTGACGGGGGAGCCCTAATGAACTTTGCAGAAATCGAAACAGCAGCCAGATTAGGATTGTCTTTTGTGATCATCGTCCTTAACGATTCGAAGCTGAAATTGGAAGAACAAATGATGATGAAAAAATTGGGCAATGATTTTGGAACTGCTTTTGGAAATCCTGACTTTGTACAGCTTGCGAGAAGCTTTGGTATAAAAGGGGTACAGCCTGCGAATGTCCATGAATTCGAAACCATGCTTGATGAAGCGTTGACTAAAAAAGAACTGACGCTTATCGAAATTCAGATGGAGAATGAATAGAAGGATTTGTGGATGGAGGTTTCTTTGGTAAATTCGATAGTTCATTAAGCGTTCGTATGGTGCCCGTCGGCGTTGAAAAACGACCCGCCCGGTCACCAAAGCGTTCGTATGGTGCCCGTCGGGGGTGAAAAACGATCCGCCCGGTCACCAAAGCGTCTCCATGGTGCCCATCGGCGTTGAAAAATGATCCGTTCGGTCACTAATCCACCCTAATATGGTCACTTGGAATATAATCTAAATTCCAAGTGACTACCAAACCGACAGAATGAAGGCTACGAAAATACAATACCCCTGATTCTTTTTATAAGTCTTGCGCTTAAAACAACCCAGATCCAGCTATAAAAAGCAGAGAAAATAAAAATCAAGCCAACAACAGTAACGCTAAATTGGTGGGAGATGGCGGGCCCTAAAACGGGGAATTTCAATCCGTATAATAATAGGCAGATTCCAAACATTAGGCCTGCCGCCCCGCTCAAAATATGACTCCATCTTTTTCGGAACTGGTGAAAGGAAATTCCGATAAATAGCCCCAACAGACCTGTTGTAAAAGGAAAAACAATTAACTCGGAAGGCTGTAATATCAAAAGTAATAGAGCTGTTAAAATGTAGGAAGCAAGACCAAGGGGAATTGAAAAAATAGAGCAAACAATAATAGGCGCTGTAGCCAAGGGGCTAATGAAATAACCGACACCCGGTAAAAAACCTCCTGCCGATTGAAAAATGGCCCCGAAGCTGCTTAAAAGAGAGATTAGCACAATCTTTTTCGCCCGGGGCCATTGTTCAAAAGCAGCTTGTATTTCGTTCATATCTTCCTTTAAGTCGTGCATGGCAAACCTCCTTATGCCATCCACTATATGCACAGAAATACATTTTATTATAGTAAAATCGTGATCTATAGCGAGACTGTGTAAATTACACTAATCCGGCATATATGCACGATACCAGGAATATTTGCACGATAATGCGAATATATGCTCGATCCCCAAATTTCCCCACTTCAGGCACATATACAAACCGCCCCGCTTATTTCTTCATCTGTTCCTGTGCCATTCGGACAAGCTCCTTCACCATGCTCCCGCCGATTTTTCCGCCGACCTTTCCAGCTTCCCTTGATGTTAGGCGGCCATTGTAGCCTTTTTGCAGGGGCACCCCCACTTCATCTGCTACTTCAAACTTCACATGGTCGGGGTTCTCACTGTCCACTTTGTATCCTTCATTGGCCATCACCTTATTTTTGAACTGATCTAAAGCCCCTCTTGAATCCGGTACGAGAGGGCGCCGTTTTCTTCTAGCCATGCTTTCGGCCTCCTTATATATGCGAGTTTGCTAATAGTTTGTGCGGATCTAATCGGTTTATCCTGTGGAATAATCTTGTAAATCCTATCGTAATAGGGGATTCTATGTTATCTTATAGGAAAGAATGGTGACGTTGATCATTTTGAAAAAGAAGGTGTAATCATTGTTTTTAAAATACCTATCAGCTCTGCTGCTGCCGGGACTGCTAGTGGTGTTATTTACGAGAGTAGCGTATAATCGTGTGATTGGACTTGTATTGACGGTAGCATTAATTGCCGCTTCTGTTTATAAAGGCTACACAGATTCCATATGGCTCATTGTTGTTGATGCGTTTTCACTGACTGCTGGCTTCTGGTATGCAAATCGAATGAAGGAAAATATTCATAAACGATCTTAATAGGCAAAAAAGGCGATTCTTCATTATAAAAGAATCGCCTTTTTGTATCTTTTATTTTCCTTCAATTGGGGATGCTTTTAAGCTTTCTCTTTTTCCTAAGCTTAACGCATAACCGATAATTCCGCCGATAATCGCGGGGATGATCCAGCCAATTCCAACTGAATATCCTGGAAGCATTGTTGTAAATAAATCATTGATCGCTTTAATTTCGATGCCAGCTGCGTTTAATCCGTCAAATAAGCTAACGATAAATGTCATTAGAATACTGCCTTGATAAACCGCTGTTTTTCCCTTGAAAAGAGGGTGTAAGAATGTCAAAGCCATTAAACAAATAGCTAAAGGATAAAGCGCTACTAAAACCGGTACCGAAATGGAAATTAAAGTAGATAGTCCAAAGTTAGCAATCGCCGCACTAAAAACGGAGAAAATTACAGCCCACTTTGTATAAGAAATACTTGGTGCTAGTTTATTAAAATAAGAAGCACATGCCGTAATCAGACCAATACTTGTTGTTAAACATGCAGCAATAACGATAAGCGCTAATAACACTTTCCCGAAAGAACCGAAATAATGGGTAGAAACCGCCGCAAGGATTGCCCCGCCGTTTTCTAAATGCCCAAGTCCTGCAACACCAGATGCGCCCATATAGGCAAGAGATGAATAAATGACAGCCAATAGGCCAGCTGCAATGAAAGCAACCTTCATGCTAGAAGTCATAATTTGTTTCTTCGTTTGTGCGCCTCGATCCTTCATTGTATTAATGATGATGATCCCGAATACAAACGCAGCAAGTGCATCCATCGTCAAGTAGCCCTCTTGGAATCCTTTAAAAAAGGCATTTTCCATGTAAGTTTCAGTAGGAGCTTGAATTTCACCGATTGGGTTAATAAATACCGTTACAATAAGAATAGCAATAAAAATTAATAATAATGGCGTTAACACTTTCCCAACAATATCGACAAGCTTGGAAGCTTTTAATGAAAAGAATAACGTAACTCCGAAAAAGATTATGGAGAAAATGATTAACGGCAGAACACTGTTCGTTTCGCCTAAAAATGGCTTAATGCCAATTTCGTAAGAAACTGTGCCTGTTCTTGGGATTGCAAATAATGGACCAATTGATAAATATAAAGCCACTGTAAAGAAAATTCCGTAAGCTGGGTTTACACGGCTTGCTAATGATTGCAAATCACTTTTACCTGAGAATCCTAAAGCTAATATTCCTAGTAACGGCAAGCCAACTCCAGTTACGATAAATCCGGCATTCGCTGCCCACACATTTTCTCCTGCCATTTGTCCAAGCATGACGGGGAAAATTAAGTTCCCAGCCCCGAAGAATAACGCGAATAGCATAAAACCTGCAGCAATCAAAAATGAAAATGACCCTTTTGATGACATGATAATTCCCTCCTGTTTCAGATAAAATAATGAACTGCAACTCTGATAGGGAGATACTATCTCTATTCATCTATGAATCCCAAATCAGTGCAGTAAATTATTATAATATTTTTATTATTGTAAATTGAGTAAATGCGAATATTAATTTTTGTTTTTTCGAAGGAAATAAAATTATTTGAATATTCTTTTTGAAACTTGCTCAAAGTACAAATGTTAAATGGAATAAAGAAAATATAACATATAGGCTATATGTATGCAATATATTTCTGAAAATAGAATTATATGAAAATACTTTTTACAAGATTGATAGGGGAAATAGATTTATTTTAATTGTAATATATTGTATTCTTATTATTAGTCTAATATAATAATACTGTTATTTAAAAATGTAAGCGTTTCATTTATAGGCATGATGGTATTTTTTAAAATAACGAAGGGGGTAATTATATGCCGATTCCTGCTAATTATTCCACTCCTATTCGGATGTCCGCAAAAAAGCGTGCCTACTCCCAAATTCTAGAATGGATTATTGACGGGACTTTGCATCCTAAAGAAAAGTTGAATGATGCGGATCTTGCGAAAAGCTTAGGCGTAAGCCGAACTCCTATTAGAGAGGCTTTACAGCTGCTCAGCTTTCAAGGGTTTGTTGAAATGTACCCAGGAGTGGGAACTCAAGTTACATCAGTTAATCAAGAGGATATTAGCAAAATCTTGCCGCCATTAGGTGCCCTGCAAGCTTTAGCTACTGAATTGGCGGCACCGATTATTAGTCAGGAACAGATTGAATCTCTTCGTGAACTTAATCATCAATTTGCAGAGGCTGTAAAATCAGGTGATTCCTACAAGGCTTTAAAGCTGGATGAAGAATTTCACAAAGGCATTGTCGAGGTAACCGACAATTCGTATATCACTAGTACCGTTTCAAATCTTCTGTCACATGTGCGCAGGCTTTATTTTCACAACTCCATTATTCTAACTCCGAAGTCTATTGAGGAGCATGAAGCTATATTGAAGGCGCTTGAAGAGAAAAATAAAGAAGAAGCCGCCAGCATTGCCCGAAACAATATCGTTAAGGCTATTGAGATATTCTACTCCATACAGGAAAATAAAAAATAGAAAAATAGTAGCCTGCCGTTATTTTGGCAGGCTTTTGTATTTGTTCCATAGGTGAATCCACGCAAAAATCCCTCCCCTTTTTCATATAAATAGTACCTTCCTTATATATTTAAAAAATAATCGAATATCCGTTCGCATATTAGTGGTTAGATTTCATTGCTTTGTGGTAGAATGTTTATAGAATGTTTTACGTTCTTTTATATATTTAACCAGCTTAGATAACAAATACCCCTTACACCTGCTTAGAGGATGTTAGGTTTTTTAATAGAGAAGAAAAAACGGGAGGCTTTTTATGAAGGACCAATTTACACTAGTCTCAAAATATACTCCCCAAGGAGATCAGCCAGAAGCGATTAAACAGCTAGTAAAGGGGCTTAAATCCGGCAAAAAGCATCAAACATTACTAGGAGCGACTGGGACAGGAAAGACGTTCACGATTTCAAATGTGATCCAAGAAATTAACCGGCCAACTCTTATCATTGCTCATAATAAAACACTTGCTGGCCAGCTATACAGTGAGTTTAAAGAGTTTTTTCCAAATAATGCGGTTGAATATTTCGTTAGCTACTATGATTACTATCAGCCGGAAGCCTATGTTCCGCAGACAGATACATTTATTGAAAAAGATGCGAGTATTAATGATGAAATTGATAAGCTTCGCCATTCAGCGACTTCTTCGTTATTTGAACGGAAAGATGTCGTTATTATTGCCAGTGTTTCTTGTATTTATGGTTTAGGTTCGCCGGAGGAATACCGGGAGCTCGTTCTGTCTCTTCGAACAGGGATGGAGATTGAGAGAAATCAGCTTCTCCACAGACTCGTAGATATTCAATATGAAAGAAATGATATTGCTTTTCAGCGCGGGACTTTTCGTGTGCGCGGAGATGTAGTGGAGATTATCCCGGCATCAAAGGATGAGCGCTGTATTCGTGTGGAGTTTTTCGGGGATGAAATTGACCGCATTCGCGAGGTGGATTCACTGACAGGCGAAATTATCGGGGACCGCGAGCATGTAGCGATTTTTCCAAGGTCCCACTTCGTTACTCGTGAGGAAAAAATGCGTGTGGCGATTCAAAGCATCGAGGAAGAGTTGGAAGTCCAGCTGAAGGAAATGCGAGAAAATGATAGGCTTCTCGAGGCTCAGCGTCTGGAGCAGCGGACTCGGTATGATCTAGAAATGATGAGAGAAATGGGCTTTTGCTCCGGAATCGAAAACTACTCAAGACATTTAACTTTAAGGCCTCCGGGTTCTACTCCATATACATTAATGGACTTTTTTCCTGAAGATCTGCTTATAGTTATAGATGAGTCCCACGTCACCCTCCCGCAAATTCGCGGAATGTATAATGGGGACCAGGCGAGAAAATCGGTGCTGGTGGAACATGGCTTCCGCCTGCCTTCAGCATTAGATAATCGACCTTTGACGTTTAATGAATTTGAAAACCATATTAATCAAATTGTCTACGTATCTGCAACTCCTGGCCCATACGAGATTGAGCACACACCTGAAATGATTCAGCAAATCATCCGGCCGACTGGGCTTCTTGATCCGATCATCGAAGTTCGGCCGATTGAAGGGCAAATTGATGATTTAATCGGAGAAATCCATGACCGAATCAAGCGGAATGAGCGCGTTCTTATTACAACCTTAACAAAAAAAATGTCAGAAGACTTAACCGATTATTTAAAAGAAATCGGCATTAAGGTGCAATATTTGCATTCTGAAGTGAAGACATTGGAGCGAATTGAAATTATTCGTGAGCTGCGCCTTGGTACTTATGATGTTCTAGTTGGGATCAACCTTTTAAGAGAAGGACTTGATATTCCGGAAGTTTCATTAGTGACCATTCTTGATGCAGACAAGGAAGGCTTCCTTCGTTCTGAGCGTTCACTTATTCAGACAATCGGCCGGGCAGCACGTAATGCAAACGGCCATGTAATCATGTACGCGGATAAAATGACAAACTCAATGGAATTAGCGATTAGCGAAACAAAACGACGCCGTTCCATTCAAGAAGAATACAATGAAAAGCATGGCATCACTCCTCAAACGATTCAAAAGGAAATCCGTGATGTCATCCGTGCCACCATTGCTGCGGAAGATCAGGAAGAATATAAAGCATCCGCGAAAATTGGCAAGATGAATAAGAAGGAAAGAGAAAAACTCATTCAAGTGATGGAAAAAGAAATGAAGGAAGAAGCAAAAGCACTTAATTTTGAACGTGCTGCAGAACTTCGTGATTTGATTTTAGAGCTGAAAGCGGAAGGATGACGTATAAATGGCGATGGAAAATATCATTGTAAAAGGCGCCAGAGCACATAATCTGAAAAATATTGATGTCACCATTCCGAGGGATAAATTAGTTGTGTTGACAGGGCTTTCTGGATCTGGGAAGTCCTCACTTGCCTTTGACACGATTTATGCAGAAGGGCAGCGCAGATATGTGGAATCCTTATCTGCCTATGCACGCCAATTTCTTGGACAAATGGACAAACCCGATATTGATGCCATCGAAGGTTTGTCTCCAGCCATTTCGATTGACCAAAAGACAACGAGCCGAAATCCCCGCTCGACTGTTGGAACCGTGACGGAAATATATGATTATTTAAGATTATTATTTGCAAGAGTAGGGCGTCCCACATGTCCTAATCATGGGATCGAAATCTCTTCACAGACGATCGAGCAGATGGTGGACCGCATTCTTGAATACCCGGAGCGAACAAAGCTTCAAGTGCTTGCCCCGATTGTTTCTGGAAGAAAAGGCACACATGTGAAAGTATTAGATGAAGTAAAGAAGCAAGGGTTTGTCCGGGTCAGAGTGAATGGAGACATGCTTGATCTTGGAGAGGAAATCGAGCTTGAAAAGAATAAAAAACATTCCATTGAGGTAGTCATAGACAGAATTGTTGTGAAAGAGGGCGTTTCTGCTCGTCTGGCTGATTCAATTGAAACAGCTTTGAAGCTTGGAAGCGGAAAAGTGCTTATTGATGTGATTGGCGAAGAAGAGCTGCTGTTTAGTGAAAATCACGCCTGCCCTCATTGTGGATTTTCGATTGGGGAGCTAGAGCCACGGATGTTTTCCTTTAACAGCCCATTCGGAGCTTGTACTGAATGTGATGGGCTTGGGTCTAAGCTCGAGGTCGATGTGGATTTAGTTATTCCTAATACGGATTTATCTTTGCGCCAGCATGCGATTGCACCATGGGAACCTACAAGTTCACAGTACTATCCACAGCTGCTGGAGGCCGTTTGTACCCATTATGGGATTGATATGGACGTTCCGGTAAAGGAAATTCCTGAGCATCTCCTTGAGAAAGTTTTATATGGCTCTAATGGAGAAAAGATCTTTTTCCATTATGAGAATGATTTTGGACAAGTTAGAGAAGGGCTCATTGAATTTGAAGGGGTTATCCGAAATGTCGAGCGCCGTTATAAAGAAACAAGCTCTGACTATATTCGTGAGCAAATGGAAAAATATATGGGCCAGAAGCCTTGTCCAGCATGTAAAGGCTATCGGTTAAAAAAGGAAACACTTGCTGTTCTCGTTTCTGGTCAGCATATCGGAAAAGTAACAGAGCTGTCCGTAGAGGAAGCCTATCATTTTTTTGAACATCTGAAACTATCTGAAAAAGAAATGAAAATCGCCCATCTGATTTTTGGCGAAATTAAAGAACGTCTTGGCTTTTTAGTCAATGTAGGTCTCGATTATCTGACTTTAAGCCGTGCAGCTGGAACGCTGTCAGGAGGGGAAGCTCAGCGAATCCGGTTAGCTACTCAAATTGGTTCCCGATTAACTGGTGTTCTTTACATTTTGGACGAGCCTTCGATTGGCCTGCATCAGCGTGACAATGACCGCTTAATTGACACGATGAAAAATATGCGTGATATCGGAAATACGCTAATTGTCGTTGAGCATGACGAGGATACGATGATGGCCGCAGATTACTTAATCGATATTGGCCCAGGTGCGGGCGTCCACGGCGGAGAAATTGTTTCTGCCGGAACCCCAGAGGAAGTTATGAATGATCCTCAATCTTTGACGGGTCAGTACCTTTCGGGGAAAAAGTTCATTCCGCTTCCGGTCGAGCGCCGAAAAAATGATGGTCGGTTTATTGAAATTAAAGGGGCAAAGGAAAATAACCTGAAGAATGTCAGTGTCAAAATTCCGCTTGGCACATTTATTTCAGTAACAGGTGTTTCAGGGTCTGGAAAGAGTACATTGATCAATGAAATCCTTCACAAAACCTTGGCGCAAAAGCTCAATAGAGCGAAGACAAGACCTGGGGAGCATAAGGAAATAAAGGGGATTGAGCATTTAGATAAAGTCATCGATATTGACCAATCGCCAATTGGCCGGACTCCGCGCTCAAATCCAGCTACGTATACGGGTGTGTTTGATGATATTCGTGATGTCTTTTCAGTAACAAATGAAGCAAAGGTCCGCGGCTATAAAAAAGGCCGTTTTAGCTTTAACGTAAAAGGCGGACGCTGTGAAGCCTGCCGCGGAGATGGAATCATCAAAATTGAAATGCACTTCCTGCCTGATGTTTATGTCCCATGCGAGGTTTGTCATGGCAAACGTTATAATCGGGAGACACTGGAAGTTCAATATAAAGGAAAAAATATTTCCGAAATTCTTGAAATGACGGTAGAGGATGCGGTTGTATTTTTCGAAAACATTCCAAAGATCAGCCGTAAGCTTCAAACGATTTATGATGTCGGACTTGGCTATGTAAAGCTTGGGCAGCCAGCCACCACTCTTTCCGGCGGTGAAGCTCAGCGTGTCAAGCTTGCCTCGGAACTGCATCGCCGTTCAACTGGCCGTTCTCTTTATATTCTGGATGAGCCGACAACCGGGTTGCATGTTGATGATATTTCTCGCTTGCTCGTTGTCCTGCAGCGACTCGTAGAAAACGGAGATACCGTTCTCGTCATTGAACATAATTTAGATGTCATTAAAGCAGCAGATTACATCATCGATCTCGGACCAGAGGGCGGAGACAAAGGCGGAACGATCATCGCCACGGGTACCCCCGAACAGGTTGCCGAAGTCCCAGCCTCCTATACAGGAAAATATCTAAAGCCAGTCTTAGAACGTGATCGACTAAGAATGAAAAAGCAAATCGAAGAGAAGGAAGCTAGTGTATCGAATGTATAGCTAGTTTAGGAGGCAGTACTGTATTTTATGCAGTACTGCTTTTTTCTATTATGTTGGGAGGGTTATGGTGCTTGTTTTCTAAGTGAGATTCCTGAAACAAGCACTATGACTTGTTCATAGTGCTTGTTTTTCAATGAGGATGCCTGAAACGCGCACTATGACTTGTTCATAGTGCTTGTTTTTCAATGAGGATGCCTGAAACGCGCACTATGACTTGTTCATTACACTCGTTTACCAATGGAAATACCTGAAACACGCACTATGATTCGTTCATAACACTCGTTTACCAATGGAAATACCTGAAACACGCACTATGATTCGTTCATAACACTCGTTTTTCAATGAGGATACCAAAAACGCGCACTATGACCCGTTCATAGCACTCGTTTATCAAGGCGAAGTCCCGAAACGCGCACTATGACTTGTTCATGACTCTCGTTTTCAGAGAAGGGGTCGCTAAACACACACTATGACTCATTCATGGCACGCGTTTCCGAACGAAAAATCCCCAAACACCCACCATAAATTTACCCAAGCCCAATTAATCAAAAATTAATCCAATGATAACGCATTGTAATCCAATAGAAACGTTCGTGTAAATGTATTCCGTTATAATGGGGCCAGGGACAACTCTATCCGTATTAAAATTGAGGAGGGTTCACTTGGAAGCATATTTGGAGAAATCTTTAGAAGAGTGGAAAGAGGATATTTCGGAGGTACTCGACCAGATCAATGTTGAGTATGAAGAAATTATGAAGGAATTAAAGGTTTATACGTATAAATATGGCATCACGAAGCAGGTCATCCAATCGACTGTTAACGAAGAAATCATTGAAAATATCCGTGAACGTTATCATAAGCCGTTTGAAGAAAAATACAACGAGCTGCGAGAGTACATAAAGGACCTGGATGAAAAACGAAAGGTATTTCAAATGTTTGTCCATAAAATTGATGAAGTAAAAAGAAAAGAAGCCCCTAGAATCGACTTAGTGGCTGCCTTTAAGTAATTCAGAACGTTAATCTGCGATCCCATAAGTTCAGAAAGCCGTCTAAATAAAAGACGGTTTTTTATTTTGCTCCAAAATACAAAAATTTCATAAATGAGTCTGTAAAAAGTGAAACCTTCTCTATCCGTTTTCGTAAATAGTGGGAAAGGAGCTGTTGGCAATGGAGACGAGTAAGGTTTTATCAGGACTCAGTTATTTAAGTGTATTGTTTGCTGGGATTCTTTTTCCGCTTGTTTTATTTTTTGCAACGGAAGATCAAAGAACGAAGTATCATGCGAAAAAAGCGTTTTTGTCTCACCTCATTATACTGATCCCGGTCCCAGTGATTGTTTATGCAGCGATTACCCAGATAGGGATAAATCAATCAGAGTTTCCGATCTTGTTTATCGGGAGTGTCCTATTTACCGTTATTCTTGGTCTCATTGTGGCAGTTTGGAATATTATTAAAGGCATCCAGATTTTTACGGGAAACAATTTTTAGCATAAAAATAAACATATTTGGCTGGAGGGAACGATATGCAAGCTGAACGCAAACGGATACTTAAAATGGTGGAAGATGGCAAGCTGACTGTGGAAGAGGCTCTTTTTCTATTAGAGGAGCTTGAGAAAACAGGTAAATCTGCAGAAGGAACAAAGGGTGACCTTTTTCAGGAGCTTTCTACGGCTGTAAAATTTGAGGAAGCGAAAAAAGAAGAGCCTTTCAATTACAAGTTTCAATCTGCAAAGGATAAAATTTTGGATTTTGTCGACTCGGCTTTCAAAAAAATTAAAGATATGGATTTGGACTTTAACTTCGGTCAATCTGTAGAATTAACACATATATTCCAACAAGGGGATGTTTCCTTTAAGGATGTAGATGTGGATATTGCGAATGGGAAAATGGAGGTTGTGCCTTGGGGCCAGAAGGATGTCCGAATTGAGTGTAAGGCGAAGGTGTACCGGGTAGAATCTCAGGAAGAAGCGCGACGGAACTTTTTAAATGATGTTACCTTTGCGATTGAAGGTCAAAAGCTTCGTTTCGCTACACAGCAAAAGTGGATGAAAGTGGATGCGGTTATTTACATTCCTCAAACAGAATATGATAAGGTAAAGATTCGCCTGTTTAATGGATCCATCGACAGCCAGCAATTAACGGCAAATACCTTTAAAGCCAAAACGGCAAATGGAAAAATCTCCATTCAAAATATGAATGGCAAGTATACGGAAGTCGAAACCGCTAATGGACAAATTACCATTCAAAAAAGCCATATTGAACAAATCGAAGTCGAGACGCTGAATGGGGCAATCCATGTGGATGGCGCTTATGAAAAGATCGATCTTCATTCGATAAATGGCGATGTTTTCTGCGCGGTTCAGGATGGAAAATGTGATGTCATTGATGCGAAGACTGTGGCAGGGAAAATTGAATTGCAAGTTCCCAATCAATTAACAGTGAATGGAGAATTAAAAACAAATTTCGGAAGCTTGCATGTGAATCTAGACGGGATCCAAATCGTTGAGGATAAGAGCGATGTGATTCAAAAAGTGCTTCGCTTTCAATCCGTTAATCAGTCAGAACAGTCTTTACGGCTAAATGCAGAAACGAAAACGGGTGCTATTCATATCAATAAAGCAAAATCAGTTGATTTTTAAACATAGAAAGCTTAAATGACGGGGTGTTTTAATATGAGATGGGTTGCAGGAATACTAATTAATGCCATATTGTTTGTGGCAATCGCAGGTTTTTTAGATGAATCCTTTTACGTATCGAGCTTCGGTGCAGCTGTTGGGGCAAGTGCAATCCTCTCGATATTAAATATCCTCGTTCGGCCGATTTTAATTATTTTAACACTGCCGGTCACTTTAGTAACGCTTGGGTTATTTCTGTTTGTCATCAATGCGGCTACACTGATGATTACGGACGACATTATGGGAAGCTCATTTGAAATCGCGGGTTTCGGAACGGCTTTGCTTATGGCCGTGGTCATGTCCATTGCGAATCTAATCATTCAAAAAGCAGTGCTTGAGCCTGCTAAAGATAAATAAAGAGAGGCTGAGCCATTGGACGGCTCCTGATAGAAGACAAATTATTTGTCCGCAATTAGGGGAATCCATTCCATGGTCAGCCTCTTTTCCTTATTCGAAAAAAATGAACGGTGAATATCCAAGCTTTTTTAAAGCCTCTGCCAGTTCGTCTGCGTTTTTCTTTTCCTTAAAGGCACCGACCTGGACTTTATAAAGTCCATTTTTTGCTGGTGGCTCAGATTCAGTTGGACTTTCTTTAATGGTGTTGCTATTGGCATTTAATTTGAGGCTGTATTGATCTGCGAGAGCCTTCACGATTGCCTCGGCACACGTCTTCCGGTAGGTTTCGGATCGCAATAAGGAGGCTTCGTGGCGGTTTGTCATGAAGCCACATTCCGTTAAAACAGCCGTCATATTTGTTTCCCTGAGAACGTGAAAATCGGCAGTTTTGACCCCGCGGTTGCTTAAACCTGTAGCAATGACTAAATTCTTTTGGATTTTCTGTGCAAGCTCATAGGATTCCTTAGGCTTTCCAGGATTCACATAGGTCTCGATCCCATTTGCGGCATTCCAATCCGTTCCATAGGCATTTGCATGAATCGCCACATACACATCGGCTTTTAGCTCATTCGCTCGATCTGTCCGAGCTTTAAGAGGGACGTCCTGATTATCTGAGTGTGCAAAATAGACAGTCGTATTTTGATAGGCTTCTAGGAGGGGCCGTGCATAATTGGCTACTGCCCTAGTAAATTCATACTCCTTCATACCATCCGGGCTGCGTTTTCCAGCTGTATTAAAACCATGTCCCGCATCCAGTATTATTTTCATTCCGCAACTCCTTCCTATTTTTCTCGAAAATGCTGCATTCGGTAAAAAGAAAGCTATCCACCCTTATGATATGAATGAAGGCCAGAAAAGGACATGGGTTAGGGATGAAATGGAAAAAAGAGACAGCTAATGATGCCATCTCTTCTTGAAGTTCTATACTAGTTTCAATGCTTCCTCATCGGCAATAATGGTGAAATTCGGGTGGTTCTTTAGCGCGGATGCAGGAATGCTTTCGTCAATCTCCCCGTTGATCAGCTGGCTAATCGTTTTCGCTTTCGACTTTCCTGAAGCAAGCAGAATAATTTCCTTACTTGCCATTATCGTGGCAATTCCCATTGTAACGGCATGAGTAGGGACTTCCTCAAGAGAATTGAAAAATCTTGCATTCGCTTGCCGTGTATCTTCCTCAAGCTCAATCATATGGGTTTTACTAGTGAAAGGCGTGCCTGGCTCATTAAAACCGATATGCCCATTTTCACCGATGCCAAGCAGCTGTAATCCGATTCCTCCGATGGATTCAATCAAAGCCTCATATTTTGCACATTCCTCGTGCATATCCTCTGCCATCCCATCAGGCAGATGTGTTTGGGAAGGCGGGATGTCAATATGGTCCAAAAGCTGTTCCTTCATAAAATAATGGTAGCTATTCGGATCATGTTCATCAATTCCAACATACTCGTCCAGATTGACGGTTGTTATTTTTTTATAGGAAGTCATGTGTTGGACATGGTCCTCGATCAGCCTTTGGTAAACCCCAATTGGAGTACTGCCAGTAGCAAGACCAAGTGTTATTTCGGGATTATTTCGGATTCGGTCAATCATGATTTCCGCTGCTTTCAAGCTCATTTCTTCATAGCTGGTGGTTCTGATGATTTTCATTCGGTTCCTCCTTAGGTGTCATTGATTCTTATTCATATTCTTGATTCTGTTTTTACTAGGAAGATTGCCACCAAGAATAACTTTCATTCATTTTTGAAAATTTTTATAAAAAATCAAAATATTTATCATGTATCATATTCATTTTATTATAAAATCATTTATATCATGCTGTCTATTTTGAAATGGAAAAATGAGCGCGAACAAGCGTATTTTTTCTCCTGTTTCAGATTGAAGAATTTGGTTCTTTATTAAAAAGTGCTAAAATAGGTGTTAGGCTAAAAATTTCTTTTCGTATGTGAACAAGATGATCTAGGATATGCAGCAATGGGGGTTACATGCATGGCAGCTCCACCCCTTTTCAATAGGAGGTAATGGGAATGGCAAAGGTCTGTACTAAAGACATTGTAGATAAATTTGGCCTTGAGTTAATTAGTGGAGAAGATGGGATCAACCGGCCGATTACTACGAGTGATATTTGCCGGCCAGGCATTGAAGTAGCGGGATATTTCGAATTTTATCCGGCAGATAGAATCCAATTGATTGGAAAAACAGAGCTTACGTTCACGGAAAAGTTAAGAGTAATCGAGCGTCAGCTTCGCTTTGAACGGTTATGCACAGACATTACACCTGGGATTATCATCTCAAGAGGCCTTGAGGTTCCTGAAGAGTTGATTGTCGCTTCGAAGCGGGAATCAGTCCCTCTCTTAAGAACGACCCAAAAAACAACGAGGTTTTCTAGTTTGCTAACGAATTATCTTGAAAGTAAGCTAGCTCCGACAACGGCCGTCCATGGCGTACTTGTCGATGTGTACGGGGTCGGCGTGCTCATTACGGGGAAGAGCGGGGTCGGTAAAAGCGAAACGGCTTTAGAGCTTGTAAAACGCGGACATCGGTTAGTGGCTGATGACTGTGTGGAAATTAGACAGGAGGATGAATATACCCTTGTCGGCACTTCACCCGAACTAATCGAGCATTTATTGGAAATTCGCGGTCTTGGGATTATTAATGTGATGACATTGTTTGGAGCAGGGGCTGTTCTAAGCAATAAACGGATCTCGATCGTGATGGACCTAGAGATATGGGATTCAAAAAAGCAATACGAACGGCTTGGGCTGGATGAAGAGAAAATGAAAATCATTGATCTGGATGTTCCTAAGCTCACGATTCCGGTTCGACCCGGCCGAAACCTGGCCGTTATTATTGAAGTGGCAGCGATGAACTACCGCCTGAAACGGATGGGCGTCAATTCCGCAGAGCAATTTACTAGCCGCCTTGCCGACATTATGGATGGCAGCAAGGAATAAGCTGAGGTGGCAGGTACTTTTCGTGGACAATTTCGCTGGATTTTTATATTTTGTTTGTTCCACAAGTGGACATGTTTGAAAATAGCCCCCACCTGATGGATTACCGCACTTATTCATGTTTTAATCAGTGAAAAAATTGAACGATTAAAGGAGCAATGACAATGGAATCAATGATACAGCCGCTTAACCCGGTTGCGATTTCTCTCGGGCCGCTTGAGGTTCGCTGGTACGGGATTATTATCGGCGTCGGCATTGCCTTGGCCTTAATACTAGTAATGAGGGAAGCGGAGAGAAGGGGATTGCATAAGGATCTATTTGCAGATTTATTGCTTTTTGCCATTCCGATTTCGATTATTTCGGCGCGAATCTACTATGTTATTTTTCAATGGAGCTATTATAGTCAAAACCCAGGCGATATTATAAAAATCTGGGAAGGCGGCATCGCCATTCACGGAGCTTTGATTGGAGCTGTGATCACCGCCATCATTTTTGCCAAAAAGCGAAAGGTTTCATTTTGGAAGCTCGCAGACATTGCGGCCCCTAGTATTATATTAGGGCAGGCTATTGGCAGATGGGGAAACTTTATGAACCAGGAAGCCCATGGCGGAGAAGTGACTCGATCTTTCCTTGAAGGCTTGCATCTGCCGGAATTCATCATTAATCAAATGTATATTAACGGGGCTTACTATCATCCTACTTTTTTATATGAATCGCTTTGGAACTTTGCCGGAGTGGCTATTCTCATATTATTAAGAAGAGTTAACCTGCGCCGCGGCGAGCTATTTCTTAGCTATGTCATTTGGTATTCAATCGGCCGCTTTTTTGTCGAGGGACTGCGTACAGACAGTTTAATGCTCACTGAGCAGCTGAGAGTGGCACAAACCATTTCAATCGTCCTGATCGTGGGTGCCATTATTTTGCTAGTATTAAGACGGATGAAAGGGTATGCGAAAGTGCGTTATTTGGATAATGGTGCATAAGTAACTCGGAGCTGACCGATATATTGAAAAAGTGACCGATAAAAAGGGGAAACAGGCCGATATATGACCGGAACTGACCGATATATTTTAACCAAAGAGAAAAGTCATTCAAACAAAAAGGGAGAAGAGAAATGTTACTTGAATCGTCCAAAAAGGGGATAAAGGTCGGCTTAAAGACAACTTGGACTTTGGGAAAAGTTATCTTTCCCGTCACATTAATTGTCGCTATTCTACAGCATACCCCTGTCCTGCCATGGATCATCAAGCTGATCACACCGCTGATGAATCTCCTTGGCCTGTCAGGTGACGCAGCCATTCCTATCGTTTTGGGGAATATACTGAATCTTTACGCGGGAATTGGAGCCATTTTAACATTGGATTTAACAGTCAAAGAAGTATTTATTATCGCAGTTATGCTTTCCTTTTCTCATAACCTGCTGATTGAGTCCAGTGTAGCCGCGAAAGTTGGTGTGAAGCTCTGGATCATTGTGGCGGTTAGAGTTGGATTAGCGATTATTTCGGCTATCGTCATTAATTTAGTTTGGCATGGTGGTTCGGAAATAGCGAAATATGGGATGATTCCGGCAAAGGAAGAGGAGCTTTCCGGCTGGGCAGCCATTCTGCTGGATGCACTGCAAAAGGCGGGGCTGGGCATATTGCAGCTTGCCATCATAGTCATTCCGCTCATGGTCGCCATTCAATTTTTGAAGGATTTAAACTGGCTGGCCGTTTTTTCAAAATGGATGGCGCCTGTTACAAGAGCGCTGGGGATGAAAGAAAATACCTCAACCACGCTGGCTGCTGGGTTATTATTCGGCCTAGCCTTCGGAGCGGGAGTCATGATTCAAGCGGTGAAAGAGGACGGGGTCAGCAAAAAGGATGTTACGATTGCGTTTATATTTCTGGTCGCCTGTCATGCCGTTGTGGAAGATACGTTAATATTTGTCCCTCTCGGCATACCAGTGCTTCCCCTTCTGCTTATCCGTTTGGGAGTTGCGATTTTATTAACATTAATTGTTTCATTCATCTGGAACCGAATTGATTGGGATAAAAGAAAGGAAACCGTATATGAGCACACAAATTAATACAATCTTATTTGATTTAGACGGAACATTAATCGATACAAATGAACTAATCATTTCCTCTTTTTTGCATGTGTTAGGAAGCTATTATCCGGATCGCTATAAAAGGGAGGATGTTTTGCCTTTCATGGGCCCTACACTCAGAGAAACATTTGAAACAGTTAATCCCGAAAAAGTCGAGGAAATGATTGAGGCCTACAAGAGTTTCAATATCACGAATCATGACCTGCTCGTCAAGGAATTTCCGGGCGTCTTTGAAACGATTCGCGCTTTAAAGGAAGCTGGCTACAAAATCGGGATTGTCACAACGAAGGGGATGATCACCGTAAAAATGGGCCTTGCTCTAACGAAGCTTGATCAATTTTTCGATGTGGTCGTTGCTTTAGATCATGTTCAAAATCCGAAGCCTGATCCGGAGCCGATTTTCAAAGCATTAGAGCAGCTCGGAGCAAAACCGGAAGAAGCGATGATGGTTGGCGATAATTCCCATGATATTTTAGGTGGGAAAAATGCGGGCACCCAAACGGTAGCCGTTTCGTGGAGTTTAAAGGGAAGACAGTTTTTAGAAGGATTTAACCCAGATTATATGATCGATCATATGGAAGATTTACTTGATATTTTAAAGGTTGAAAAAGGATGAGGAGAACGGAACGCTTTCCGGTAGAGGGAGGCAATTCCCTTTGGCATGTGTATAAAACCGTTCCGTTCTGGAAGGTAGTAAAAAACTTCGCTGTCATCCAGCTGGCTCGCTACACCCCTTTCCTAGGGATGAAAAACTGGCTGTATCGCACGTTCCTGCGGATGAAGGTTGGTGATCAAACGTCATTTGCCCTTATGGTGATGCTTGATGTCATGTTCCCTGAAAAAATCAGTGTCGGCCGGAATACGGTTATCGGCTACAACACAACGATTCTCGCACACGAATATTTGATTAAAGAATACAGGCTGGGGCCGGTTGAAATTGGCAGTGAAGTGATGATCGGTGCCAATTCCACAATCCTTCCGGGTATAACGATTGGCGATGGAGCCATCGTGTCAGCAGGTACACTCGTTCATAAAGATGTCCCAGCAGGCTCCTTTGTCGGTGGAAATCCCATGCGGATTATCTATACACAGGAAGAAATGGAAAAACGGTGGGCAGACGATCCGATATATGGGGGAATAAAATAAATAAAAAAAGCTCCGGTAAGCCTCTTTGGCTGCCGGAGCTTTTTGTTGTCAGTCATAGATAAAAAAATCTATTCACAGGACAAATTGTGACAAAATATTTTATTTGCACATGTCATAATTATCACAAAATTATGTAAATTCATAATATTTGTGACACTATAATAAAATAAGAAATTTAAAGCAGGTGTGAATATGAGTAAAAAACCTATTCTTCAAATAAAGGATTTAAAGGTATCGTTTCAATCAGGAAAAAAGTTTGTACCAGCAATTGATGGAGTCAGTTTCGAATTGAACGAGGGAGAGATTTTGGGGATTGTTGGAGAATCAGGAAGCGGGAAAAGTGTAACCTCATTAACAGCGATGGGATTGATTCCTTCTCCTCCAGGTAAAATTGAAACCGGCGAAATTATTTTTGAAGGAAAGGATTTAAAAAATATCTCTGAAAAAGAATGGAGAAAAATCCGAGGAAATCAAATTTCGATGATTTTTCAGGAGCCAATGACTTCACTGAATCCCCTTTTTACAATTGGAAACCAGTTAACTGAGGCTATTCGTTTACATACTGCAACATCAAAAAGTGCGGCAAAGGCTAGAAGCATAGAACTGCTTAAGCTTGTTGGAATCCCCAGAGCAGAAGGAATTCTCTCAGAGTATCCGCATCAGTTATCCGGCGGAATGAGACAAAGAGTGATGATTGCGATGGCGATGGCCTGCAATCCGAGGGTGCTAATTGCGGACGAGCCAACAACTGCTCTTGATGTAACAATCCAGGCACAAATTCTTGCGCTTATGAAGGATTTAAACGAAAAAACGAACACATCGATCATTCTCATCACTCACGATTTAGGGGTAGTTGCAGAAATTTGTGAACGAGTGATTGTCATGTACTCCGGCCAAATCGTTGAGCAGGGGGATGTTCGAACGATTTTGAAGAATCCTCAGCATCCATATACGAAGGGTCTGTTGAAATCAGTGCCTGATTTAAGAGGGAAGAAAGACCGACTTTATAGTATTCCAGGAAATGTACCGACACCCGGAACGGTGCATAAAGGATGTAGGTTTGCGGCAAGGTGTTCGGAGGTATTTGACCGCTGCCATGTAGAATCCCCTGAATTAAATATAATGGAAACGGATGGGCATAAGGTCCGATGTTTACTACATACATTGAAGGGAAGGAGTGATGAACATGTCGGAGTTACTTCTTGAGGTTAATGGCCTGAAAAAGTATTTCCCGATAACGGGGGGGATTTTAGGCAGGAAAAAGGGAGAAGTGAAGGCTGTCGATGATGTTTCTTTTTATGTGAATAAGGGAGAGACTCTTGGAATCGTTGGTGAAAGCGGTTGCGGGAAATCGACAACAGGAAGACTGCTCATGCGATTAATAGAAGCAAGCGACGGCAGGGTTGTTTTCGAAGATAAAGAGATTACGAGTATGAGTAAATCAGAACTTAGAAAGACGCGCAGGGATATCCAAATGGTATTCCAAGACCCATATGCATCATTGAATCCGCGCCATTCAATTGAGCAGATACTGGAGGAACCATTAATTGTACATGGCATCGGTACGAAAGAGGAACGAAAAAAGCAAGTGAAGGAGATGCTTGAAGTTGTTGGCTTAAGCAGCTACCATGCGAAAAGATACCCGCACCAGTTCAGCGGTGGGCAGCGTCAGCGGATTGGAATTGCTAAAGCTCTCATGACCAGGCCCAAGCTTATTATTGCAGACGAGCCTGTTTCAGCACTCGATGTTTCGATCCAAGCCCAAGTTCTTAACCTAATGAAAGATATCCAAAAGGAATTTCAGCTTACATATATATTTATCGCCCATGATTTAGGGGTTGTCCGTCATATTAGCAACCGGGTTGGTGTAATGTACTTAGGCAGATTAATAGAGTTAGCCGAAAGTGAAGAATTGTATGAGAATCCGAAGCATCCCTATACACAGGCACTTCTTTCTGCGGTTCCTATACCGGATCCTGATATGAAGAGGGAAACAATATTAATTCAGGGCGAGCTTCCAAGCCCTTCAAATCCGCCATCAGGATGTGCATTCCATACTCGGTGTGCACAGTGTATGGATATATGTAAAACGACTAGACCAGAGGAACACAATCTAAACGGTCATTATGTTGCATGCCACTTGTATAACAAGTAGCAAGCAGCACTTATGATATAAAAAAAATTGGGGGAAAATGCACATGAGGACAAAGACTTTCAAAATGCTGCTGATTTCTATATTAGCCATTAGTATGTTTCTAGTTGGCTGCAGCGGAAAATCAAATGAACCTGCTGGAAGCACTGAAAGCACTAAAAGCACTGACAGCGGCAACAGCGGCAGCGACGAATCCGCGAAAAAAGACACACTCGTTTATGGACGTAGCGGAGATTCTGTTTCTCTTGATCCAATCTCAACAACAGAAGGTGAAACATTCAAAGTAACGGAAAATATCTTTGAAACATTATTGGAGTATGGTGATCAAGATACTACGGTTAATCCAGGGCTTGCGGAAGAATGGTCAGTTACTGATGACGGTTTATCTTACACTTTTAAACTTCGCAAAGGTGTAAAATTCCATGATGGCACTGACTTTAATGCAGAAGCGGTTGTATTTAACTTTAATCGCTGGATGAATGGGAATGAGGAGAGCTTCCCGTACTACTCAATGTTTGGCGGATATAAAGGGGAAGAGGGGCACGTTATTAAAGAAGTGAAGGCTGTTGATGATTATACTGTTCAATTTGATCTAACTAGACCACAGGCTCCGTTCCTTAAGAACATTGCGATGTCACCGTTTGGAATAGCGAGTCCTGCAGCTGTTGAAAAGTATGGAGATAAATTCAGAGAAAATCCAGTTGGAACGGGTCCGTTTAAATTCGTTGAATGGAAGCAAAATGACAGGATTACAATTGAAAAGAATACAGAATACTGGAAAGATGGCTATCCAAAGCTAAATAAAGTGATCTTCCGTGTAATACCAGAAAACACTGCTCGTCTGAACGCTCTTGCAAATGGCGAGATTGACTTAATGGATGGTCTTAATAATTCAGATGAAGCAACTGTATTAGGCAATGACAATTTACAAATTATCGAACGTCCATCTATGAACGTTGGGTATATCGGTTTAACAACAAATCGCAAGCCATTCGATAATAAGCTTGTTCGTCAAGCTATTAACCATGCAGTTGATAAGCAATCGATTATTGACGCGTTCTATGGAGGAAAGGCAGACGCTGCAGTTAACCCGATGCCATCTTCCATTGAAGGCTACAATGAAGCAATCGAACCATATCCATATGATTTAGAAAAAGCGAAAGCATTGCTAAAAGAAGCAGGTTATGAAAATGGATTTGAAATCGATCTATGGGCAATGCCTGTCGCACGTCCATATATGCCTGAGGCACAAAAGGTTGCTGAGCTTATCCAAGAAAGCTTAAGCAAAATCGGTGTTACAGCCAATATCCAATCTGTTGAGTGGGCAACGTATTTAGACAAAGCGGCAAAAGGTGAGTTTGATATGTTCATGCTTGGCTGGACAGGGGACAATGGGGATCCAGACAACTTCCTTTATACTTTGCTAGACAAAGATAGCATCGGAAGCAATAACTATGCTTATTACAGCAATGATGAGCTTCATGATATTTTGATTCAAGCTCAAACAGAGCCTGAACAAGAAAAGCGTAATGAATTATACAGAAAAGCGCAAGAAATCATCCATGATGATGCACCATGGGTTCCGCTCGTACACTCAACGCCATTATTAGCAGCTGCGAAAGACGTGGCAAATTACTTGCCGCATCCAACTGGCTCTGAAGCATTAACAAACGTGGAATTTAAATAATAATCATGAAATGGGGAGGGGATTTTCCCTCCTTATTTTAGTAATAAAAGAGGTGACAACCAATGCTTACATATACGGTACGCCGTGTTTTTTCATTAATACCAGTATTATTTGGAATGACACTTATTGTTTTTGCCATTATTCATGCGATTCCTGGTAACCCTGCACAAATCATTCTTGGGCAAAGGGCAACGAAGGAATCAATCGCGGTATTAACGAAAGAACTAGGTTTGGACAGACCCTGGTACTTACAATATTTTGAGTATCTTAATAACCTGTTACATGGTGACCTTGGAACCTCACTAAGGACAAGGGGGCCTATAAATGAGGAAATATGGCCTTTCTTGGCAGCGACGTTTGAGTTAACAGTCGTTGCTATGATTATTGCCGTTTTTATTGGTGTGAATGCAGGGATTATCAGTGCTTGGTTCTCGAAATCGTGGTTTGATTACGTTGCAATGGTCTTTGCACTTATTGGGGTATCCATGCCGATCTTTTGGCTGGGGTTAATGATGCAATGGGGATTTTCTAACGAATTAGGCTGGTTTCCAACGACAGGAAGAGAAAATGTAAGGGACCCAGTATCCTCCATTACCAATTTGTATTTATTTGATACGTTAATTCAAGGAAGATTTGATCAGTTTACAACAGTTTTAAAACATCTAACCTTGCCGAGTCTTGCTCTTGCGACTATACCGATGGCCATTATTGCAAGAATGACGCGTGCCACGATGCTTGAGGTTATGAATTCCGATTACATTCGTACGGCTAGAGCCAAAGGTTTAAGAATGTTCTGGGTCGTTTATAAGCATTCATTAAAAAATGCGGTCATTCCAGTTCTAACTGTAATTGGTTTGCAAACAGGGCTGCTTTTAGGCGGAGCGATTTTAACGGAAACGATATTTGGCTGGCCTGGCATTGGCCGGTATTTATATGATGCAATCGGGTACAGAGATTATCCAGTTATCCAGTCAGGTATATTAGTGATTGCAGCCATTTTTGTTTTGATAAACTTAATCGTTGACCTGTTATATGCAGTCGTTGATCCAAGAATTAAATATACCAAATAGGAGGAATTGTTAATGGCTGAACTTGCAAAAAATACGGCAAATACTACGCCAATTGCTTCTGAAGAAAAGCTCATTCCTCCTTGGAAGGAAGCTTGGCTGTCATTTTGTAAAAACCGATTGGCTTTAGTTGGTTTAGGAATTGTTATCTTTTTTATTATTTTAGCGATTATCGCTCCCTATATCGCTCCGTACAGCTTTAGGGACCAGGTTATAGCAGAGAGAATGCAAGCCCCCTCCAGCCAGCATTGGTTTGGCACTGATGACTTCGGCCGGGATATTTTTTCACGTGTTCTATATGGAGCAAGAATCTCCCTTTGGGTAGGATTTTTCTCAGTGTTAGGCTCAGTCTTTTTCGGGACCATTCTTGGAATTATCGCTGGTTATTATGGTCGTTGGGTAGACGCCATTATTTCAAGAATTTTTGATATCATGCTTGCATTTCCGAGTATTTTATTGGCCATTGCAGTAGTGGCAATTTTAGGCCCATCATTACAAAATGCACTAATCGCAATTGCGGTTATAAACATCCCGAACTTCGGAAGACTTGTTCGGTCAAAGGTGCTAAGCGTGAAGCAAGATGAATATATTATGGCAGCACGCGCAGTAGGGATGAAGGATACTCGAATTCTTTTTCGTCATATTTTGCCGAATAGTATTTCCCCTGTTATCGTTCAAGCAACACTTGCGATTGCCACCGCTATTATAGAGGCCGCTGCATTAGGATTCCTTGGAATGGGCGCGCTGGCTCCAACCCCAGAGTGGGGGAAAATGCTTGCCGATTCTAAAAACTATATCACACAAGCCCCTTGGACATTAATTTTCCCAGGGCTGGCTATTATGCTGACTGTATTAGGATTCAACCTAATGGGAGATGGACTTCGAGATGCCCTCGATCCGAAAATGAAGCAATAAGATGGGGACTCTATTAGAGAGTCTCTATTTTTTTGTACAAAAACCCTACTTCAATTTTCGATATTGCTCGAAAATTATAGTTATTAAATGGTTGACGTAAGTGATGATAAGCGATAAAATAATCTTTATCTTACTACCATATTAGCGAACTAAAGCATTTAGCTATTTTAGATATGAGGTGAACGGATTTGAGCCGCTTGTTTATGTTTGAAAAGCCTTTAGGGATGAGAGATACACTGCCGGATTTGTTTAATCGGAAGCGGAAGGTAAGAGCTTCGATTGAGGAAGAAATGGAGCGCTGGGGCTACCAGTTTATTGAAACTCCAACACTAGAATACTATGAAACGGTCGGGTCGGCTTCAGCCATATTAGATCAGCAGTTATTTAAATTGCTGGACCAAGAAGGACATACACTTGTCCTTAGACCAGATGTGACAGCGCCAATCGCACGGGTTGCCGCTTCGCGTTTATTAAAAAATGATCTGCCTATCCGCCTCGCTTACACAGCCAATGTGTTTCGCGCCCAGCAAAGAGAGGGCGGCCGGCCGGCGGAATTCGAACAAATTGGGGTCGAATGTATTGGCGATTATACGATCAGTGCGGATGCAGAAGGGCTCGCATTAATTATAAGCTCATTACAGGAAGCAGGGCTTGAGGATTTTCAGCTTTCTGTTGGCCATATCGGATTTGCCCGCACACTTTTTCTGCAAATTTTAGGAACAGAAGAAAGAGTCGATGCGCTGACGAGATTCTTATATGAGAAAAATTATGTCGGCTACCGGGAGCATGTGAAGGGGCTTGGCCTCTCTTCGATTGATAAACAGCGGTTGCTTGATTTTCTGAAGCTTAGAGGCGGAGCAGAAGTGATTGAAATGGCTTATAGTCTGCTTGAGAATGACTTAGGCAGAGAGGATGTTCTGCAGCTCCAGCAGCTATTTGAAATGATGGGAGACTATGGGCTTGAAGAAAAAGTGAAATTTGATTTAACGCTCGTCAGCCATATGAGCTATTATACGGGAATCCTTTTCGAGGTCTATGCGGGGAAAGTTGGATTTCCGATTGCTAGTGGCGGCCGTTATGACCAATTATTGCAAAAGTTCGGGAAGGAAACTGGAGCCACTGGTTTTGCCATTCGAATTGATCGCCTGCTTGAGGCCCTTGAGGACGAAGAAGTGGGATCGCAAGCCAGCTGTATTTTATTTAGCCCGGAACGGCGAAAGGAAGCGTATCAGGTTGCTAAGGAGCAACGAAATCTTGGGAAAAGAGTGGTTTTACAAGATATCAATGGGGTGAAGGACATTGATCAATGTACGAATCAATATGAAGATATCACCTTTTTAGTTGGCAAAGCGGGGAGGGAGACAGGGATATGAAGGATGTTTTAACCATTGCGATGCCTAAGGGGAGAATTTTTGAAGACGCGGTTGAACTGCTTCGTCAAGCCGGATTTCGTCTCCCGCCGGAGTTTGATGATTCAAGAAAGCTGATTATTGATGTGCCGGAAGAAAGCTTTCAGTTTATTTTAGCAAAGCCTATGGATGTCCCTACTTATGTGGAGCATGGTGTGGCAGACCTTGGAATTGCAGGGAAGGATGTCATGCTTGAGGAAGAACGGGATGTTTACGAGCTCCTTGATTTAAAAATTAGTGCGTGCTACCTCGCTGTGGCAGGACTACCGAATACGAAAATGAATAACGTAGCCCCTAAGGTGGCAACGAAATACCCGAATGCTGCGGCCGCTTATTTCCGTGAGCAAGGGGAGCAGGTTGAAATTATTAAGCTGAACGGTTCAATTGAGCTAGCGCCATTAATTGGCTTGGCGGATCGAATTGTTGATATTGTTTCAACAGGAAGAACATTAAAGGAAAACGGACTGGTTGAATATGAGCGGATGGTAGACATCACCTCGAGATTAATCGTTAATCCTGCGAGCTTCCGAATGAAGGATGAACGGATCAGTGAGCTTGTTGAACGTTTAAGCGAAGTGAAAAGATTGCAGAGCTTTGATGCCCTCTAAGGAGTGAAATAAATGCGGATTTTGAAAATAAATGATGGAGTGTCCATCAAAAGGTCTGTAGATAACGGAACAGAAGAACAGCGGGCGATAGTGAAGGGGATTATTGAGCAGGTTCGAGCAGACGGGGATGCCGCATTAGCAGCCTTCACGGAAAAATTCGATGGGATCTCCCTATCTAATTTTGCTGTTACGGACGATGAAAAAAGGGAAGCTTATGAAGAAATCGATGATGAGATTTTAGGGATAATCCGTGAAGCGGCAGCAAATATTCGCTCTTTTCACGAAAAACAGCTTCGCCCGTCATGGATGACAACAGATGAAAACGGCACGATTCTCGGCCAAAAGGTAACCCCGCTGGATTCAGTTGGCCTATATGTACCAGGCGGAACAGCCGCCTATCCATCCTCTGTGCTTATGAACGTGCTTCCTGCCAAGGTTGCAGGAGTGAAACGAATTGTTATCACATCTCCCCCTGATAAAAAAACAGGGAAGCTTCCACCAGCCGTCCTAGTAGCCGCTCAAGAGGCTGGGGCTGAGGAAATTTATAAAGTGGGCGGTGCTCAAGCCATTGCAGCATTGGCTTATGGAACGGAAACGATTACTCCTGTTGATAAAATCACGGGGCCAGGAAATATATTTGTGGCTTTGGCAAAGCGAGAAGTGTTTGGAGATGTCGATATTGATATGATTGCAGGACCAAGTGAAATTGCAATTTTGGCAGATGACACGGCAAAACCAGATGAGGTGGCAGCTGACTTATTGTCCCAGGCCGAGCATGATGCTTTTTCCTGCAGCGTCCTCGTCACTCCATCAGAGAATTTGGCAAAGGAAGTTTCAGCTGAGGTGGAAAAGCAATTGGCTTTACTGCCTCGTCGGGAAATCGCCGCTCAATCCATTGGAAATTTCGGAGCAATTTATGTGACGGAAACAATGGAAGAGGCAGTTGAAACGGTTAATAGCCTTGCTCCCGAGCATTTAGAAATTATAACAGAAAATCCGCTGGAGCTTCTAGGGACAATCAGACATGCTGGGGCGATTTTTCTTGGACGCTTTAGTCCCGAACCAGTCGGCGACTATTTTGCCGGACCGAATCACGTATTGCCGACAAACGGAACAGCCCGTTTTTCGAGTCCGCTCAATGTAGAGGATTTTCAGAAAAAATCCAGCATCATTTATTACAGTGAGAAAGCACTAAGAGAAAACGGGGAGAAAATTTCCGCATTTGCACGTCTTGAAGGATTAGAAGCCCATGCGCGGGCAATTGATATAAGGTTGAAGAAATAAAGGTCGGAGGCAGGTCCCAAAATCCTGCTAGGAGGAGAAGACATGACAAGAACTTCAGAGGTTAAAAGGAAAACGAATGAAACGGAAATTTATTTAGCTTTAAATATTGATGGTCAAGGGGAGAGCAAGCTGGAAACGGGAGTCCCGTTTTTGACGCACATGCTTGACCTTTTTACAAAGCACGGGCAGTTTGATTTAACTGTTGATGCTAAGGGTGACATAGAGATCGATGATCACCATACGACAGAGGACATCGGCATTTGCCTTGGACAAGTATTAAGGGAAGCTCTTGGCGACAAAAAAGGAATTAAGCGCTACGGAAATGCGTTTGTGCCGATGGATGAGGCGCTGGCGCAGGTTGTCATTGACCTAAGCAATCGCCCTCACCTCGAAATGAGAGCGGAGTTTCCAAGCCAAAAAGTGGGCACTTTTGATACAGAGCTTGTTCATGAATTCCTATGGAAGCTTGCCCTTGAAGCCAGAATGAATCTGCATGTGATTGTTCACTACGGCCAGAATACACATCATATTATTGAAGCGATTTTTAAAGCATTAGGACGTGCTTTACATGAGGCGACAACGATTGACCCTAACATTAAAGGAGTGCCATCTACGAAAGGGCTGTTGTGAATGATTGGGATTATTGATTATGGAATGGGTAATCTTTTCAGTGTCAGCAAAGCACTTGAAAGATTAGACGTCTCGTACTTTATTTCGGATAAAAGAGAAGAGCTTCAGAAGGCAGATGGGCTGATTCTTCCTGGTGTAGGCTCCTTTAAGGATGCGATGGAGCTTTTAGAACGATTGGATTTAGCGAGCATGATAAAAGAATACGTGCAGCTAGGGAAACCGCTGCTCGGGATTTGTTTAGGCATGCAGCTATTATTTGAAGAAAGTGAAGAGAACGGGCTGACAAAGGGGCTTCATCTCCTGCCGGGTTCTGTGAGAAGATTTCCTGGAGTTTCAGCGGACGGAGTGACCTATAAAGTCCCGCACATGGGCTGGAATCGTCTCACTTTTGTTCAAGGTTCGCCGCTTCTTCAATCAGTACATGAAAATTACGCATACTTTGTTCACTCTTATTATGTAGATACAGACGATAAAAGCGTAGTTATCGCGGAAAGCAGCTATGATGTAAAAGTCCCAGCTGTTGTCGGCAAAGAAAATATATATGGGATGCAATTTCATCCAGAAAAAAGCGGACAATTAGGCATGGAGCTTTTAAGTAATTTTACTGGAATTGTATTGGAAAGGATGACCGGAAAATGAGTTTTACCATTTATCCAGCAATCGATATGCGAGGCGGGAAATGTGTCCGACTGCTTCAAGGAGATTATAATCAGGAAACGGTATATGGGGATTCCCCTTTTGATATGGCGAAAAAGTTTGCAGATGAAGGAGCCAGCTGGATCCATATGGTCGACCTTGATGGAGCAAAGGATGGAAAAAGAGTCAATGACGCTTCTGTTATCAAAGCAGCTAAAGAGCTGAAGGCTCAAATTCAAATTGGCGGCGGCATTCGAACCGAAACCGATATTGTTCATTATTTGGAAAATGGAATTTCACGTGTCATCATCGGAAGCATCGCCGTTTCGAAACCAGATTTCGCGATTGAAATGATCCGGAAATATGGTAAGCAAATTGCTGTTGGCTTGGATGCAAAGGATGGCTATGTGGCAACGCACGGCTGGCTGAACACGTCTGAAGTGAAGGCAGTCGAGTTAGGGAAACGCTTCGCTGATGCTGGAGCAGAGACGTTTATTTTTACAGATATTGCAACAGATGGCATGCTGTCCGGCCCCAATATAGAGGCAGTCAGACTGCTGGCAAAAGAAACAGGTAAAAGTGTTATCGCGTCTGGAGGAGTCAGTGAGTTAGCTGATTTAACTAGTTTAAAAGAATTTTACAAAGATGGGGTAACAGGCACCATTGTCGGAAAAGCCATTTACGAAGGTCGCTTTACAGTGAAGGAAGCATTGGGAGAGGTGAAGTAATCATGCTGACAAAACGCATAATACCGTGCCTAGATGTAAAAGAGGGCCGCGTTGTGAAAGGAATTCAATTTGTTCAGCTTCGTGATGCAGGTGATCCAGTGGAGCTTGCCCGTTTTTATGATGAGCAAGGGGCGGATGAGCTTGTTTTTCTAGATATATCAGCTTCTGTTGAAGGAAGAAAAACGATGGTTGAAGTTGTTCGTTCGGTTGCTTCTGAATTGGCGATCCCGTTTACAGTTGGCGGCGGTATTAATTCATTAGAGGATATGAAAAGAATTTTACGAGCTGGGGCAGACAAGGTTTCTCTAAATACAGCTGCAGTAAATAATCCGAATCTGATTACAGACGGGGCGAAGTTTTTTGGCTCACAATGCATTGTTGTTGCGATTGATGCCAAGTACGATTCAGAGCTTGGAACATGGCGTGTATATACCCACGGGGGCCGGACGCCATCCGAATGGAAAGTCATCGAGTGGGCGAAGGAAGTAGCTGAGCGTGGTGCTGGCGAGATATTGCTGACAAGCATGGACTCGGATGGAGAGAAGAATGGATTTGATATCGCTCTGACGAAAGCAGTTAGTGAAGCGGTGACGATTCCGGTTATTGCTTCAGGAGGAGCAGGGAACTCAGAGCATTTTGCTGAAGCTTTTGAAAAGGGGAAAGCGGATGCCGCGCTGGCTGCTTCGATTTTTCACTATAAAGAAACATCGGTAGCTGAAGTGAAGGCTTATTTGAAGGAAAAAGGAGTGCCTGTCCGATGAATATCGAGGAGCTATCATTTGATGAAAAAGGCCTTATCCCGGCTATTGTTCAGGATGCGACAACACGAGAAGTTTTGACATTAGCTTACATGAACCGGGAATCTCTTGAAAAATCAATCGAGTCAGGTGAAACGTGGTTTTTCAGCCGTTCTAGACAGGAGCTTTGGCATAAAGGAGCAACGAGCGGGAACACGCAGCGAATTGTCGAAATGAAATTTGACTGTGATAAAGATGCGATTGTGGTGCTCGTTGATCCTGCAGGGCCTGCATGCCATACTGGGGCAGTGAGTTGTTTTGAGGAGAGCCTTTATCAATCAGGCGAATCTGCTGGCAGCCTATCAGATTATAGCATTCTCTTGTCACTTGAAAAATTGATTCAAGAGCGGGAATCGGAACGACCGGAAGGAGCCTACACAACCTATTTATTCGAAAAAGGCGTGGACAAAATTTTGAAAAAGGTCGGCGAAGAAGCGGCCGAGGTCATCATCGCCGCAAAAAACCGTGACAAAGAAGAGTTAAAATGGGAAGCGGCTGATCTGCTCTATCATTTACTCGTGTTACTTAGAGAGCAGGAGCTTCCGTTTAAAGAAGTGTTGAGTGTGTTGGATAAAAGACATGAGAAGAAATCGGATGAATAGCGTATGAATGAGGAAACCAAATCACATCATTGATTTGGTTTTTTTCAATTGTATTAACTAGTGTCTTATTTTAAAGATTACATTGTTTTTATTTGAATACAATCTACTAGGAGGTGCGCAAATTGAAAAAAATCCTTATGCAAGTAAGCAGGTTATTTTTAGGTGTTGTTTTCTTGGGGGCTGGTCTAAATGGTTATGTAGTTATCTTTGGATTCGACCCATTTGCACCAACAAGCCCCGAAGCTATGGCATTATTCGAATTTAAATATCTATTAATTACGGAAAAAACTTTAGAGATTTTATGCGGAATTTTACTCTTGACCAATCAGTTCGTTCCATTGGCGATTGCCATATTATCGCCAATTGTTGCTAACATTTTCTTGCTTCATTTATTCATAGACCATTCGTTGCTTCTTTTGGCAATCATGCTATCCATTGCCCTCGGTTATTTGTTGTTTTATTATAGAAAAAACTTTATGAGAATATTAGAGAGAAAACCAAAACCTTCTATTAAGGAAGATTAAAATAGCGCTCGTTTAAAACAAACTCACATCAAAACGAGCACTATGAAGTGTCCATAGTGCTTGTTTGACAAAGACTCACCTCAAAACGCTAACTATGAAGTGTTCATAGTGCTCGTTTGACAAAGACTCACCTCAAAACGCTAACTATGAAATGTTCATAGTGCTTGTTTGACATAAACTCACATCAAAACGCTTACTATGAAGTGTTCATAGTAAGCGTTTGACAAAGACTCCCATCAAAATGCTTACTATGAAGAGTTCATAACGCTCGTTTGACAAAGACTCACCTCAAATCGCTAACTATGAAGAGTTCATAACGCTAGTTTGACATAAACTCACTTCAAAACGCTCACCATAGAAAAATAAATGAACTAATCAAGATAAATATATTGTGCAGAATGGCGTTTCCTTAATTTATGGGGGAACGTTTTTGTCGTTTAGAAAGTTTGAAAAGAAAATTACTTAAAAGTGCTGATTTTGCGCAATGGGGCATTTATGCTGAAAAGAATTACATTTAAAAAGAGGAATTTACGACTTAAAAGCTAATCCCTATAAGTGAATGGGGAAATTTATCGAGGTGTTTAAAATAAGGAAATTCTTTGAGTACAATTGGCAGATAAGAGATGAATGGTTTCAATGGTGTGAGCAGCTTTCACCAGAGGAGTTAAATAAAAAACGTGTTGGGGGTGCAGGAAGTATTTTAAATACTCTTTTTCACGTTATTGATGTGGAATATAGCTGGATTCGAGGGATTCAAGGAAAAGAAGATATCGTATTCGGGTCCAATGATTATGATACCCTTGAGAAGATTAAATTTCTCTCCGATCAACTGCGAATTGAAATAAGAGATTTTATAAATACAAATATAGACCATGATAAGGATGATCTTGTGAGTGTTCCATGGGACCAAGACAAGTATACAGCTGATGAAATTTTACACCATGTTGTCGCCCACGAAATTCACCATATTGGTCAACTATCTGTTTGGTCAAGGGAGTTAAATTTAGTTCCTGTCCAGGCGAATTTTATTGGGAGGAAATTGTACTTTAAACTAGATTAGATGTTGAAAAATGGATGAGGAGCGGATGGATTTCTGCTCCTCATTGTAAGGTGCTTCCTTAAAACCTCATTCTCCGCGCCATCGGTTCGACAACTTGATCCATTAACCGCTTCAAAAATCCCCATACGAATCTCGAACGCAAAGACAAGTGCTTATTATAGAAAAAAGTATATTCGATCGCCTGAAAAGCCCCGCGGTTTCTTTTGAAATTGCCGGCACCCGCACTGTAATGGCCAATAAAATCCTTTTCAAGAACTTCATCAGTTATTAAATAAGACAACAGACGATACAGTCCATTCATCTGTCCTTTCTCTATTTCATAGCCAAAAATCGGAGTAGTCAGGACACCATTCCGATGAAAATAACCAATTGCTCCATCATAGGAATCTTGATTCTTTAGCAGTTTAAAATACATTAATTGATAGTCCAGTGCGTTTTTAAAAAAGTGCCACGTAAATTGCGGATTATGCTCTGAATACTTTTTGATATAAAGCTGCTCATAATGGCTTTTTATCACATGAATCAAGTCTTCATTTACATCCGAGCCCTCAACGACCTGATAAGAACTTTTCTCCAGCAAAGCTTGATCCCGGAAAAAATCCCTTATCCGTTTCTTGCTTAACTCTTTAAATCGGTCAGGATGCAGTAAATATACGGAACGCGACATAATTCGCTTATACGAATTTTTCTCAAACCCAGCAAACATTTCAGGATAGAGTTCCTTAACAACCGAGCGGAATTGAATGGAATGCTCAGGAAATTGCCTAGTCAAAAACTTCGTAATCCGCTCAATTTGCCCAGCGCTTAATGGAAAATAAAGATTAGTCGATAGAAACCAATTATTTACCGATACAATTTTATTAATCGCAGTCTGCCGAAAAATAAACCCAATGAAATCAATGCCTTTCGAAAGGAGCTTTTCCAATCGCGGCTTTTTTAATTCCCACAGCTCCTCCTTCGCATAAGAAATATAGTGCGTATAAGGGGAGCAAACATATGAATTTTCAAATTCTTTGTCATTCACCGTCAAAGGCATAACAAGATTATCGATTTCCAATAGATACACGTCTGCACGAACATTTGTAATATACTTTTCTACTCCATCACGAAGAATTGGGGAAAAATAATCACGGACATAGGCGCCGTCCTTTTTGCTTGCCCAATCAATTTGAACCAACGTCGTTTTGTCATGAAGATGGATCATGTTCAAATACTGCCTTTCATTTGATTTTCAATCCGCTTTAATTTTTTATCAGACGGAAGAATATCATAGGGTGTAAAATGAATCTTTGGTGCCAAAAGTTTCTTTTCCTCCCATAGCTTAGCCAGCTCGCGAATAATATTCTCCCTAACAACACTCTCATTCCTGCAAACCTTCACCTTAACCTCCAGTTCCTCCAAGCCTTTTTGAATGACCTTATATTCCAAAATATCTTCAGAGGAAAACATAATCGCCCTTCTAATAAAATCCGGAAAAAGAGAAGAAAGCTCGCCGCTGTCAGCCTGTTTCCCGTAGAAAATATCATCGCAGCGCCCGTCAATCCTTTCTAAAGCAAGAAAGTGCGAACCGCATGGACAAGGTGTTTTCTTCTCAACGAGAATGTCATTCAAACGATAGCGGATAATCGGCTGGGTCGTTCGGCTAAAATCGGTAATAATCGGAACAAAAACCCCGTCATCTAAATATTCCTTTTCAATAACAACCAGATCTTCATTAATATGCAAGGTGCCATGCGAACAACTAGCCGCCAAGAACCCTTCTGTGCATTGGTACACATGATGCAGAGTTTGCAGAAAAACCGCTTCTATGTATGTTTTATCAATATCCTCCAAAACCTCAGCTACAGAAACAATTTTTCTAGGCTGAATCTGAATGTCCCCATTTGCTTGCCAATCTGCCACTTTTCGTAAAATAGAGGGTGGACCAATCACAATGGTCGGCTGAACCGCCTTTAATTTCCGGATATGCTCCTCGAAATCATCCAATAAATCGAAAAAGTGAAAAGCGATCCGGCCATTTTGGGTTGAAGTATAAAGATTATTATTTGCCCTTAAAAAGAAAGCAATCTGATGCTTTCTTAAAATACTCCCTGGCAATACCTTTGCCAAAATCGTCCCGGCCCAAAGTGCACTCTCCCGGTCTGATATGAGAAAAATCCCTCGATTCCCGCTTGTCCCCGATGAGAGGCCAACGGAGATATCCCCAATCTTCGGTGAAAAATCCCTTGAATTCTCCGCTTCAAAAGCAACATGAAGGGCTTCTTCTTTTTTGATCCCGACCGTATTAATGGAATCAAAGTTCTCCATCATGATGGACTTGTCTATCATCGGCAGCTGGTCCCAATGATTGTATTTCAATTCATCCTCGTATCCTTTATAAAACTCCCGGTAAAAAGGGGAGGATTCAAGCACAAATTCCAAATGCTTTTTTATTTTCCTATTCTGATAAGTTTCAAGCTCTTCGCGGGAAGAAAAATTCCTCCCAAATTTAGTCGTAATATACTGTTTTAAGATGGATATTTTATTCATAAATAAAACCCCTCTTCGCCTTTTCCCAAGTAATCGAGCAATGAGTTGGCAAAATATCTATCTCCGGCTGAACCTTTGATAAATGATGCAGCATTTGAATATTCCTAACATATTGCTGCTTATCTGCAATAAGCAAGTCAGCGATTTTATGCGGATAAATGAGCTGCTCAAAAGCCTCGCTTACCCATACCGCATCCGCACATAGAAAAACGCGTTTTCCGCTCATAAGCTCAATGAAAATGCCGAATTGCCCGACTGCATGCCCTGTTAAATCAACCGCGACAACCGAATCATCATCAAACACAGCGTACCCTTTCTCAAATTCCCCAAAGCTTTCGTCTAAATCAATCTGTGCTGCACGGTCAATAAAAGTCAGCCTTTCATTTAGATCCGCTGGCAGTAATTCAAGCAAGCAGCCCTTTGTAAGCGCCTTGAATTTACTGTTATGGCGAATATCCTCGTAAGCTGATTCGAATGTATATACCTTTGCCTGAGGAAAGTCCTTCAGCCCAGCCGTATGGTCTCCATGAAAATGCGAAATAAGGATGGTGCTGATATCGTCAGGTGAAATTCCGTCCTCCAGTAATTGATTTTTAATCGATTGCTCCTCGGAAAAATAAACCGGTGTTAGCTTCGCATAAACCGAGTAAGGAAATCTTTTTGTTGACTCGAAAAAGCGGGAAGCATACCCTGTATCAAATAAAATATAACCGTGTGTTGAATGCTCCAGCAGCCCAACAATCGCGGGAAAGGCAATCGCTTGAAATCCCTTGTTCGGGTTCACAATTTTTTCAGGATGTGTACAATAGCCGCATTCGTATAGCTTTAACATCTTAATGCTCATTTTTCTTCCACCAATCTACAAAATGCTGAATCCCTTCCTCGATACTGACTCGAGGTTCATAGCCGAGCTCCTTCTTCGCTTTTTCAATGTTTAATGTTTGTGATTTGGAAAGGACACTCACTGTATAGCGGGTAAGAATCGGCTCCTTTCCGCCAAGAAAAATGGACGACACATGCTCGAGGACCTTTGCAATGAAAAACGCCTTATTAAACGAAATATCTTTATAGGAATAGGTTTTCCCAAGCTGCCCCATCACTTCTTCAATCATCTTGTACAGATTCACACGAACGCCATTCGTTATATTATATTTTTGACCTAGTGTATGCTCCCCTGAATTCATGCACAGGATTAAGGCATCCACGACATTTTCAACATAGGTGATGTCCACTTCAACTGAGCCATCGCCAATTTTCGGAAACATGCCTTTTTCACAAACTTTTATTAAACGAGGCAGAATCGCGTTGTCACCTGGCCCGAATATGGCTCGAGGACGGATCGTCACGACCGGAAGCCCGTCCCGAAAAGCCTGATCAATTTCCCGCTCCGCCAAGTATTTCGTTTTGGCGTAGTGATTGACGAATGTTTCAGGCAGCTGATCCGATTCTTTCACATCTAATCTTTCATCATAATGAAAGTACAGGCTTGGTGTAGACACATGAATAAGCCGCTTCACATTTGCTTGCCTGCAGCCTTCGATTATATTCTTTGTGCCGATAACATTAGAGTTATAGAAATCATCATATTTTCCCCATGGTGAGGAAAGGGCGCCGCTATGAATAACATAATCCTGTCCGTGACATAAGTCGAGAACGCTCTCTTCGTCCTCCAAGGAACAGGAAATAAACCGAACCCCCTGCTTGTTCAGCTGCTTGCCAATTGCTTGATTTCTCCCAATTGCAGTGACATCATAGCCCATTTTATGCAGACGCAAAGCTAGCTTCTGCCCAAGAAAACCAGTTCCGCCCGTTACTAAAATCTTCATTTATCTTCCTCATCCCAACTAATATCTAATGTAGATTGCTGGATCATCGTTGTGCCATTCTTTCTGCTTTCCTGCCAAAGTGCGTACATGCTATAGAATTGATAAAAAAACGGCTTAAAATCCCGCAAACTCCATGTAATATCCCGATAAGAAAATAACGTCTTAAGCCAACGCATAAACCCTCGGCCCCGCTTCCAATTATCAAACCCATAAGCCATCAAAGCGAGGCTGATAGCCATCCTCGTTTCCTGATCCGGATACAAGGTGATTTCAGCGTCTGGAAAAAAACACCCCGCAGCCAGATAATCAAACAAATGCAGACCGCTCGTCGCACGAGGATTACATTCAATCGGAATCGCAACATCCTCCCGATTCACAATAAAATCAAAGGAAATCTGCCCCGTAAACCTCAAATCCGCCACAACCGTTCTAACAAAATGCTCAATATCCTTCCGCTCGGAATAGCTGAAAGCAATCGTTGCGCCAATCCCAGCTGTAAAAGTAGTTTGATAGACAGAATGGGCAAGCAATTTCCCATCCCGTGCAATGCCATACGAGCAATATGGCACCCCATCTATTTTTTCCTGCGCAATCCATAAGGAGTCAAAAAGAGAGGGATCATATTCATTTTTATGAAGAAAAACAACATGGTCTGAAAAACGTGAAAATACTTTTTTTATTACAATTTCACCGTCTGGAACCTTCGCAGAGGAGCATTTTACCGTTTCAGGCGTCTTAAACCCAAGCCCCTCGACATACTCAATAAAATCAAACTTATTATGAAGCAGCAGCATATTTGCAAAATCGCCTACAAAAACCTCGCAGTAAGGAGAAAATGCATCCTTATATTTTGAAATAAAAAAGCTTTCCTCACATGTCGGAATGAGAAGGTCAATTTTATTCACTTGAATAAATTCCGCTAGCTCCACAACAAAATCCTCCGTCCGAAACTTTGGAGAAGGATAGAGAAAGTATTCCTGAATGGATGCGGAAGATTTCGTTAAAGCATATGGGACGCTATCAGCCGCATACACCTCATGTCCGCTCTCCTTCAGAATCCTGCATAAATGCAACGTAACAGGGGCGCGTGCACCCGTTACTAAAACCTTAATACTCAAGGATGATTCCTCCAATAGAAAGACCCGCTGACGTACCTAATAACAGCAAGCGATTGCCCCGTTTTATTTTTCCTTGTTTAATAGCTTCATATAAAGCCATCGGAATGGAGGCAGCAATCATATTTCCATAGTTTTCGATAATCGACATGAACCTGCTTTCAGGGACATTTAATTTCCTTCTAATAATTTTCATGGCAGCTGCACTTGCCTGATGGGGAATAACCAAATCAATATCCTCCATCAGCAAATCGGTTTGCCCAAATAATTTTTCAATAAAGCTAGGTATAAGCTTAGATGACATTTTGAAAATCGCGCGGCCATCCATATAAAATAGGAAGTCTTCCTTTGTTTCCTCACGATGCTCTCGCGGATGGATTTTCGTACCCCCACCGCGAATTTCCGATAAATGCGCTCCAGCACTATAGGTTTCCATATGGGAGGCGAGAATGCCAGAAGGACCGTCCGTTCTAGACAAAACGGCTGCAACGGCCCCGTCCCCGAATAAAATACTGCTCTCGTCCTGTTTCCAGTTAATCCCGACTGAGGAAATTTCACTGGATATTAAAAGAACATGTTCATATCTGCCTGCATCCATAACATAACTAATCATATCTAGAGCCGTCACAAAGCTCAGACATGTTGAGTTCACATCAAAGCAAGGGATTCCAGAATGCTGTAAGCCAAGCTGCTCTTGAATTAAAGAAGCATTGCTCGGAATAGCCTGCTCCATCGTTCCGCTGCCGCTAACAATGCAATCAATTTCGGAAAAAGATAACCCTGCGTCCTGTAAAGCAAGCTTAGCTGCTTCCGCTCCCATAAACGAAGCCGTTTCATCTTCAACAAAATGCCGCTGCTTCACCCCAGACTTATTTTCCGACCAGCCATCCTTCGCTCCAATCATTTGATCAATTTCTGAAGCTGTTACTAACCGTTTCGGCAAATAAGCCCCGATTCCCTGTATCTTTACCTTTCGTTTCATGATGTCACACCTCATGTTTAGATGATTCTTATAAAAATAAAATAACAGAAACAATTAGAAATTACTTAAAAATTGACAAAAAATGTTTTTTAAAAATTTACACTATGCTATTTGTATGCGAATGTTAATCGAGCTGTACCCATTGTGCTTTCGGAATAGTTAATATTCTCCAATCCCTTCTCCAACAGCTTGTTTCTATGATATACTACTTGAGTTAATAAGAAGGTGGAGGATTTCATGAGCAAAGACTCTAAAGCAAGACAAACAACAGGAAAATTACTATTATTTAACCCGACAGGTGAGTATTATTTTGCAAAAGGCTTAAAGGCTTACCACAAAAGGGATCTTTATAAAGCAAAAAAATATTTACAGCGCGCGGTGCAGCTAGAGCCCTCTGAGCCCATGATTGTCTGCCAATTAGCTGTTATTTGTTCGGAATTAGGTGAGTACCAGCAGGCGAACAAGCTTTTTCTGGAAATTATCGAAGAGCTGGATGCAGATATGGTGGAATGCCATTATTTTCTTGCCAATAACTATGCTCATCTAGGCTACTTCAAGGACGCTTATCACCATGCGAATTTATATATGGATTTAGATGAGGATGGAGAATTTGCCGAGGAAACGATTGATCTTCTCGAATTGCTGACGATGGAAGCGGAAGATATGGATGAGAAGCTTTACGAACAGGATGATCTCATTACGAAACAGGAGGAAGCCAGAGAACTGTTGGAGTCTGGTCATTTTCCGAAAGCGGTTGAAATTCTGAACTCTGTCATAGATGAATATCCCGAATATTGGTCGGCCTATAACAATTTGGCCCTTGCGTATTTTTATCTCGGAGAAATCCAAAAGGCTGCTGATATTCTAGACAAGGTTTTTAAAGAAAATCCAGGGAATCTGCATGCTTTATGCAACAAGCTTGTTTTTGCCTTTTATGAGCGGGATTATAAGGCAGTAAAGGCACTTAAAGAGGTCCTGAAAAAAATTAATCCATTATCCATTGAGCACCAGTTTAAGCTTGGGGCAACACTAGCATTAATTGGTGAGTACGAATCCGCTTTTTCTTGGCTTAGAAGGCTTCAGAAAAAAGGCTTTGATGGAGATGGGGCTTTTTATTATTGGCTTTCTTATGCTGCCCATTTTACCGGAAGAGACCAAGTCGCCAAATCAGCTTGGGAAAAAGCAGTTGAATTAAATCCAGATAAAGCTGGTTTCGAGCCTTGGAATGATGAAAAGGGGAAAAACAGCGGATTTGAAAATCATCAGGCGTCCATTCTTAAAAGGTTAGAAAGTGAACATATTGAAGAACGCCTATTTGCCCTGTTCTTAACGGCCATGTCAGATGGAAAAGAACAGCTGCTGACTTCAAAGGAAATGAATCAAAACTTTAAATTCTCCCATTTGGAGCGGGAATATATATCCTTTATCCGTAAGGGAGGAAAATCAACCCCCGTTCATGATGTTGCCGCGTTATTATATAAGAATTACCACCCGATTGGCACGGTTGAAGCAGGATTATTTCTAATGTGGTTTACCGTTTTTGTTGAAGCCGTTAATCAAAATCAGCCCATAAAAAATGAGGCAGCTTGGGCAGCCGCTGTTGAATATACTTGGATCAAAACGAGAGAAGGAAAAGGATCTCAGCAGCACATAGCTGAAAAGTATGGGATCTCAGCCTCCACTTTGGGCAAGTATGTGAAGCTTCTAAAAACAACTTCTTCTTCACGAGCAGATTTTTAGACATATTCTCCTAATTTTTATAGGATGGATGTAGTTGGTCATAATAAAAATATGTCTAAATTGATCTAGCCGAAAATATGTCGAAGTGGCTATTTTATTGAAGGAGTGAAACATTATGTCTGAAGAAAAAATTTATGACGTTATCATAATCGGAGCGGGTCCGGCTGGGATGACCGCGGCTGTATATACATCTAGGGGAAGCCTGTCCACTCTGATGATTGAACGCGGTATTCCAGGCGGGCAAATGGCAAACACAGAAGAGGTTGAAAACTATCCGGGCTTTGATCATATTCTTGGTCCAGACTTATCAACAAAAATGTTTGAGCACGCTAAAAAGTTTGGCGCAGAATACGCATATGGCGATATTAAGGAAATTATCGATGGGGAAGAGTTCAAAACTGTTGTGGCAGGCTCTAAGCAATACAAAGCCCGCGCTGTAATTATTACAACAGGTGCCGAGTATAAGAAGCTGGGTGCCCCGGGCGAAAAGGAATTAGGCGGCCGCGGCGTGTCATATTGTGCGGTTTGTGACGGTGCTTTCTTTAAAGGGAAAGAGCTTGTCGTCATCGGTGGCGGAGATTCAGCGGTTGAGGAAGGCGTCTACTTAACTCGCTTTGCTACAAAGGTAACGATTATCCATCGCCGTGATGAGCTTCGCGCACAAGCCATTTTACAGAAACGTGCCTTCGACAATGATAAAATTGAATTTATCTGGAGTCATACAGTTAAGGAAATTAACGAGAAGGACGGCAAGGTAGGAAGCCTTACTCTTGTGTCAACGAAAACAGGCGAAGAGCAAGAATACAAAGCAGATGGCGTGTTTGTATACGTTGGTATGCTTCCACTATCCAAGCCTTTCGAAAATCTTGGCATTACAAACGAAAACGGATATATCGAAACGAACGAGAACATGGAAACAAAGGTTCCAGGCATTTTCGCAGCGGGCGATATCCGTGAAAAACAGCTCCGTCAAATCGTCACCGCAACAGGAGACGGCAGCATTGCCGCACAAAGTGTTCAGCACTATGTGGAAGAACTAAGGGAAAAATTAAAGATACAAGCATAAATTCTTCAACCGCCTCTGGATAGGATCTGGGGGCGGTTTTTTCGTGGTATTTTAAAAATCAGATAGAAGTTTGTGACGTGCTTTGAGCTGTTCATGGAGCTCGTTTTTCACCATGTCCGAAGAAAACCCGCACTATGAGTGCTACATAAACAAGGCTTTAGGAACTCTTCCTAAATCTCACCCCCATCACTCAAAGGAAAACCTTAACAAAAAGTAACTCTGTTTTAATTTTCCTGTAACAGTAGTGAAATAAAAATCAGTTATTATAGAAATAGAAATTGACCCCCTTTTAAAGATATAACCCTTTTTAGCACAGATTCGTCTGTGCTCTTTTTTTTTGTATTAAAAATGTTTTCTTCCATATGTTGAAACTTTCAATTCATTGTTACCGTATAACAAAAATAGTATAATGAAGTGACATATGCTAATGAAAATTACTTAAGGAAGTCAGAACGGAAAAAATGAGGTGAAGAATGATGCAGCGAGTCACCAACTGTGTGTTAATTAAGGATAATCAAGTGCTGTTATTGCAAAAACCAAGACGTGGCTGGTGGGTAGCGCCCGGCGGCAAGATGGAGCCGGGGGAATCGGTTCGGGACTCCTGCATTCGTGAATATAGAGAGGAAACAGGCATTTATTTACGCAACCCGAATATAAAGGGAATTTTCACCTTTATTATGAAAGAAGGAGACCGGGTTCTTTCTGAATGGATGATGTTTACCTTTTTGGCAACGGAAGCAGATGGATTGAATGTGGATGAGTCTGAAGAGGGAAAAATTCTTTGGCATCCGTTTGAGGAAATTAAGAACCTGCCCATGGCTGCAGGTGACTACCATATTCTTGAATATATGATTCATGGAAAAGGCATTATTTACGGGACTTTCACCTATACACCAGATTTTGAGCTTATAAGCTATCGATTAGATCCAAGCTAAGTTAGAACGTGTCAGGGGGAAAATAGAATGAGTACGGGTGCTGTGAATGAAACTCAAATTGTGATAATTACCGGAATGTCGGGTGCAGGAAAAACGGTGGCCATCCAAAGCTTTGAGGATCTTGGTTTTTTCTGTGTTGACAATCTGCCTCCAACACTGCTGCCAAAATTTCTTGAACTAATGAAGGATTCTGGGAATAAAATGAATAAGGTAGCGTTAGTCATGGATTTACGAGGGCGTGAATTTTTTGATCACCTGTTTAAAGCACTCGATGATCTTTCTGAAACCTCATGGGTAACCCCGCAAATTCTTTTTTTGGATGCGGATGATTCGACATTGGTGCGTAGGTATAAAGAAACTCGTAGACGTCACCCTCTTGCTCCTTCGGGATTGCCTCTAGAAGGAATTAAGCTTGAACGCAATTTATTGGAAGAGTTAAAAGGGAGAGCGCAAACTATTTATAATACGACTCAGTTAAAGCCAAGGGAGCTTCGTGAAAAAATTCTAACAGAGTTCACTATGAATAAAACAACGATGTTCACGGTTAATGTCATGTCATTTGGCTTTAAACATGGAATTCCGATTGATGCTGATCTTGTTTTTGATGTTCGATTTTTGCCAAATCCCCATTATATTGACCATATGCGCCCGAAAACGGGGCTTGACGAAGAAGTATATAACTATGTTCATAAATGGACGGAAACGACTAAATTCCTTGAGAAGCTTACAGAGCTGTTGAGCTTTATGCTTCCTCATTATAAAAGAGAAGGGAAGGCTCAGCTCGTTATTGCGATAGGATGTACAGGCGGACAGCACCGTTCTGTAGCGTTAGCTGAGTACATTTCCAACTACTTCAAAGATGATTATCATACGCGAATTACGCACCGTGATATTCAGAGTAGAAAGGAAAATGAAAAATGAAGACGAACCGACAGCCGAGAGTCGTCATCATTGGCGGGGGAACTGGGTTACCTGTTCTGTTGAGGGGATTAAAGCAGTATCCCGTTGATATCACTGCTATTGTGACAGTTGCCGATGATGGAGGCAGCTCTGGACGGCTTAGAAACGACTTGCATATTCCTCCTCCAGGTGATATTCGAAACGTATTAGCCGCACTATCTGATGTAGAGCCGCTAATTGAGGAGATGTTTCAGCATCGTTTCACAACGTCAAATGAATTATCGGGACATTCTCTCGGGAATTTAATTTTGGCAGCTATGACTTCCATTACTGGGAACTTTGTTCATGCCATTCAGGAAATGAGCAAAGTGTTAAATGTGAGGGGCAAGGTATTGCCAGCTGCGAATCAGAGTGTCGTCTTACATGCTGAAATGGAAGATGGGACTGTTGTTTCTGGCGAATCCAAAATCCCATACTCTGGGAAAAAAATCAAAAAGGTATTTCTTACACCTAAACATATTAAACCTCTTCCTGAAACAATCTCAGCTATTAGGAAAGCGGATTTAATCATTATTGGTCCAGGCAGTTTATATACTAGTATTTTGCCGAATCTTCTCGTTCCTAAGCTTGGAGCAGAGGTTTGCCGTGCAAAAGCGAAAAAGGTATATATATGCAATTTAATGACACAGGCGGGAGAGACGTATAACTATTCTGCTGCTGATCATGTTCAGGCAATATATGATCATATGAGCTGTGCTTTCATTAACACGATTCTTGTGAATAACGAGGATATCCCTTCCAAGGTCCGAGAGCGTTATAATGAAGAAAAGTCTCAGCCGGTCGTCTTTGATATAGATAGACTCCATGAATTAGGACTGGAAGTGATTCCAGGGGAAATTGTCAGCCTGAAGGACGGCGCTATTCGTCATGATACAAAAGAGGTGGCATCCATGCTATACTCAATTCTAATAGATGAAAAAGAAAAACATCTTAAAAAATAATATTATTAGTGGTCAGCGCCTCTTGCGCTTTTCTAAGAATAGGGGTGAAGGAGTTGTCTTTCGCTTCAGAAACGAAAAAGGAATTAACGAATCTCGAAGTAAAGGATTGCTGTGGGAAGGCTGAATTATCCGCACTTATTCGAATGAACGGATCCCTTTCCTTTTCTAACAGAAAGTTAATTGTCGATATTCAAACTGAAAATGCAGCGATTGCAAGAAGAATCTATATATTGATTAAGAAGAACTTTCATGTCCAAGTCGAGCTGCTTGTCCGTAAGAAAATGAGACTGAAGAAGAATAATGTGTACATCGTCCGATTGTCTGAACAAGCAAGCGAGATTCTGGATGAGTTAAAGATCCTTAGCGAAGGATTTGTTTTTACAAATAATATTTCTGAAGAGCTAATTAAAAAGAAATGTTGTAAGCGGTCTTATTTGCGAGGAGCCTTTTTAGCAGGGGGGTCGGTGAATAATCCGGAAACATCGTCCTACCACCTTGAAATTTTTTCACTTTATAAGGAACATAATGATTCTCTTTGTGAATTGATGAATACTTTTGGCCTAAATAGTAAAACACTAGAAAGGAAAAAAGGATTTATCACATACTTAAAGGAAGCTGAAAAGATTACAGACTTTTTAGGAGTCATCGGGGCTCACAATGCTCTGCTTAGATTTGAAGATATACGAATTGTGCGGGATATGCGCAATTCGGTTAATCGTCTTGTAAATTGTGAAACAGCGAACTTAAACAAAACGATCGGTGCTGCTTTAAGACAGGTGGAAAATATCCGATTTATTGACCAAACAGTCGGTCTTCACATTTTACCGGATAAATTAAGAGAAATTGCCGAGCTGCGTGTGGCGTATCAAGATGTCACATTAAAAGAACTCGGCGAAATGGTTTCTGGCGGCGCAATCAGCAAGTCAGGCATCAATCACCGATTAAGAAAAATAGATGAGATAGCAGATAAATTGAGAGCAGGAGAATCGATTTAATGAAGATTCCGTAGGGGAGGAAGAAGAGAAATGGTAGAAAAACAGGTTGAAGTAAGATTGAAAACAGGATTACAGGCAAGGCCTGCAGCGCTCTTTGTACAGGAAGCAAACCGGTTTTCATCAGATGTTTTCCTTGAAAAGGACGGTAAGAAAGTAAATGCGAAAAGCATCATGGGCTTAATGAGCCTAGCGGTTGGCTCAGGCACTGTCATTACATTGATTGTCGATGGCAAAGATGAAGCCCAAGCGATTGAAGAGCTTGCCGAATATATTCAGCAGGAGCATTAATAAAAAACAACTCGCACTAATAGGAGCGGGTTCTAAAAACTTACAGCATGGTAATTCGTCAAGGGATTTGCCGTGCTTTTTATTTTATTAAAATTATAAGCGGAGAATTTCCGTCTATTGTTAATAATGGGTAATTAAGAAGCAATATAAGCGGAGAAATTCCGACTAACTGCTCAAAATAAGGCAAAATCTAAAGAATTGGATAAGATAAGCGGAAAATCTCCTCTTATTTTTAAGAAAATATCGGTATTTCTCAATTTAAACGGAAAATCTCCGTCTATTTTTTTACAAATGAGACTTTTTAACGATTTGCCATAAACTATTGATAAGCAATAAAAAATGGCGTGAGAAAATCTCTGCGATTTCTCACCCCATTTGCCTTGTAATTTTCATTAATTAGCGAGTTATTTTATGTTCTTACTTATCTTTTTTCTCATCTAGGCGAGTAATAATTTTGTCCACAAGACCGTACTCAAGAGCTCTTTCAGCAGTCATGAAGTTGTCGCGGTCTGTATCACGAGCAATCACTTCTAGCGACTGGCCTGTGCGTTCAGCAAGAATCGTGTTTAGCTTATCACGCAAGAATAAAATGCGTTTTGCAGCAATTTCAATTTCAGTCGCCTGACCTTGTGCGCCTCCAAGTGGCTGGTGAATCATAACTTCACTATTCGGAAGAACATAGCGCTTGCCTTTTTCACCTGCAGCAAGCAAGAATGCACCCATAGAAGCGGCCATGCCGATACATACTGTTGATACGTCAGCTTTAATGTACTGCATTGTATCATAAATGGCCATTCCAGATGTAATGCTTCCGCCTGGACTGTTAATATACAAGGTAATATCCTTCTCAGGGTTTTCTGCTTCTAGGAATAGCAATTGAGCAACAATCGAGTTCGACACATGATCATCAATCGCGCTTCCAAGCATAATAATGCGGTCCTTTAGAAGACGGGAGTAGATATCATACGCACGCTCTCCCCTGTTTGTTTGTTCAATAACTGTAGGGATTAAGTTCATCTTTAAATTCCTCCTTAAAAGTAAGGTAAACATTCAAAGTCATATAGACAAAAGATGTTTTTCTTTATGTAATATTATGATACACTGATGGTCAATAAAGGTCAAACAATTCACTTTCATTAGCGAAACTAATCGTTCGACACCGTTTGCTCGGGTAAATTCCCTCGTATCCATCATACCCGCTTCACCATTTTTTAAACAAAGAACAGCTTGCCAAGCTCCGAAAAATATCGTATAATATGTAATCGTAGCATAAAAAAAGGTGCACCATAAATCGGGTCCATTCAATCCCCGCTGTGCCCTACTATTTTTCAATATGCCCTCGTGGTGCAACGGATAGCACGTGAGATTCCGGTTCTTAAGATGTGGGTTCGATTCCTGCCGAGGGCGTCATAATTAGATGAGTTCTTATGTTTGTATGAGTTTTATACAAACACAGGAACTTTTTTTGTTTCAAAAATTTCAGGCTGCCAAACACTCCACATTAAAAAATAAAAACGCCCACTATTATGAGGAATTACCCCCCCATACAGCGAGCGCAAAATCTATCTTTATTCTCCTAGAAGCCTACTCCTCTCTAGTTTCGAGCTTCTGAACTCCTTTATAGCCATCTTTTTTTGCTGCCTTTTTTCCATGTAAGAATGTGATGGCTGGTGCTGCCAGCATGCCGAAAAGCATTAAGACGATTCCAATGTTCAATAGACCAGAGTTTCCTTGGGTGCCTCCCACATAGAGAAAAGGAAAGGAAACAATTGTAACAATAAATGCGATTGTTTGAAGACCTACCTTAGTTGCAAAAAAACCTCTCATTTTACCTAACTCCTTCTTAAATAAACAGTGTCGTAATCGTAAGTATGATCCCTATCAAAAGAGCAACACCAATCGCAATAGGCAAAATCCTTTTCAGGACGAGCCCCTCTTGACCAAGTATTCCTGCTGTTGTTGTACCAAGAATGATCTTGCTTGGTGATAAAACAGATCCCATCGCACCGCCTGCAGTATGAGCCCCTAATATGGCCGCTTCATTTAAATGTAAAAGCGAGGAAGTCGCTTGCTGGAATCCGCCAAATAAAATATTAGAGGACATATTACTGCTCGTCATAAATGACCCAAGAAGGCCAATGGCTGGTGCCAGGAATACATAAGTCTGTCCCATAACTCCGGCTGTTCCCATCGCAAGTTCTGTAGTTTGTCCAGTTCCGCCCATGATTTTAGACATAATAATCAATGCGATGACTGCGATCGTAGAAGGAACTGTTTTTTCAATGGTTCTCCTAATGGCCCGGGTTCCTCCGCCTTTTTCAATTCTGCCTTGGCTCTTAAAATAGACAAAACCGATGATAGCAGCTAGAAGCAAAAATAACCCGGAATTCGTTAATGGCATGACAGGCGAAAATAAATCATAACTATGATTCACCACACCATAACCGGTCGTTGTTTCCGGATAGCTTAAACCTAAATGCCACTGATTCAAAAAGGTCTTTAAAGGCCCAATAAGCAAAATTATCAGTGTAATCGCTGTTAATACATAAAAAGGGAAAAATGCTTGATTCATGGTAAGCGGATCTTTAGAGACTTTTTCTTCTTTCTTGTTGTTCCCTTCCTGACGAACCATAAGTTTACTATCTTTAATACTCCATGGTTCCCTGTACATTTTCAGCTTGCCAATAAATAAGATAGCAACCAATGACAGCAATGACGGAATAAAGGCTGCTAAGGCAGGATTCATTTGTGCTAAAATGGTTTCTCCTCCGCCTTGAATCAAGGAAATAATGATTACGGCTGGCAATCCTTTTTTAACAGCCGCAAAGCGCCCATACACCCAGCTAATGGTGATGCCAGTAGCTATATTAATAATCCAAATAAATAAGGAAGCCCAGACAGCGGCTTCGATGACCGTTCCGCCTTGAATACCTGTTTGGGAAACTAATGCATCCCAAGCTACAGCTAATGTTCCAAATGTATTACCCCATGCCTGTCCTAATAAAGCAATGACTACAGCCCATAGGGGTCTTACGCCAAGTCCAACTAATAAAGGAGCACAAACGGCAATTGGTACACCGAAGCCAGTGATTCCTTGTAAAAAACTGGCGAACACCCAACCGATTGCCATGATTTGAAGCAGTTCATTAGACGTGAATTTTTTTAATCCATTCCGAATAGAATCGAATGCTTTCGCTTCATTAGTGACTTCATAAATAAGAATGGCAGGCAAAATAATGATGATGACCGTTAACGAAGTCCATATCCCTTTTGCACTTTCCAATCCTAATAGCTGTAGATCTGATTTATAAAAAACGATGGAAATAATAAATGCAGCCAATAGCCCAATAGGTGCAGCCTCGGCAGCTCCCCAATTGAACTTCACCATTAGTAAAATAAGTATGATAATTGGGATTGAAGCCATTAGCCACATCAAAATATTTACAGGCAGTTCCATACTCCTAATTCCTCCTTCATTACGCCATCACAAATATATATTTTTCTTATTTTCCCTTCAACAGCCATAGTGCATAAAAAGCCAAGGGTTTAATGTGCACTTTGTTGAAAAGGAAAATATCATGAAATAATAGCTGTCAAAGATTGAAAAATGTGTAATAAAATGTTTGGAAACCTTTTGGAATATTTTTGACTACCTGCCTAGAAACTCGTATAAAATGGGCGTTTTTCAAATGAATACCTTTAATATGTACAAAAATGAATTTATTATGAAGGTACTGAATAACACGATGTATGAATGATGAACTTTTTATGAACTTTAAAAAAATAAATTTATTAACCTAAAAAAATTCGTTCAGAAAATATTAAAAATTCAAGACACAGCAAGGTTTAGCTCATTAGGCTAGTATTTTTTTAGGAAAAACCCCTTCTTTAGCCAGTATATTCCCATTCACCATTCGTCTTCCTTATTGTAGAATGGTAAGGGGGGGTTGTGAGATGAAGTTACAAGCTGGGTTATGGCAGCAGCAAACATTAAAGTTAACAATGACTCAAGAGCTGACTCAGGCAATTGCCTTGTTGCAGTATAATACGCAGGAGCTTTCTGAATTTCTGGAGAATAAAGCATTGGAAAATCCTTTATTGCAAATTGAAACAGGGAACGTTCAAGCGATGGACCCCCGCTTTGACAGAGCAAAGCCTGCAAAGAAAAAAGTAGAAAAAGATAAACAACATTGGATTGAACAGATTGGAAAAATAGAACCTTATTTAGATGAACATATTAAGTCTCAGCTTGACTTTAAGCTTGTTCATTCGATTGCAAACGGGGAAAAGGTTTTTGATTATCTTATTGAGTGCTTGGATGAAAACGGTTACTTGCGAGTGGAAATGAGTGAGGTAGCAGCCCGTTTTCGGATTTCAGATGAAGAAATTGAGAAAGCTATTCACCTTTTGCATGGAGTAGAGCCGGCTGGGATCGGCGCACGGAATCTGCAGGAATGCATTCTTTTGCAATTAAAGAGGAAGCAGCAAAGAAATGATTTGGCTGAAGAAATAATAGAAAAGTATTTTAATAGTTTTGCGGATAAAAAGTGGAGAGACATCTCCAAAGAACTTGGGGTAAAGATGTCAGAGATTCAAGAAGTCTTTGATTTCATCCAAACATTAAATCCAAGGCCGGCGTCTTCCTTTCAGCATGAGAAGTCTGCCTATATTGTTCCGGATGTGATCATTGATTGGGATGGAGAATCCTTTTCTGTCAGTGTCTTTGATGAAGCTTTGCCGAAAATTAGCTTTAATAATGACTATTTTAAAAGGTTTTCATCCAATAAAGATAAACAGGTTAAACGCTTTTTACAGGATAACCAACAGGATTATTTCTGGATTATGAGGAGCATAGAGCAGAGAAAAGAAACATTAACAAAGGTTTCCTTGAAGATTGTCGAGAAGCAGCAGGAATTTTTCATTAAAGGCCCTGCCTATTTAAAGCCGATGATCATGAAGGAAATTGCGGATGAGCTTGATATTCATGAATCAACAGTGAGCCGGGCTGTAAGGGAAAAATATGCCCAAACGCCTTTTGGTACGTTAGAATTACGATCTTTTTTCTCGAGCACGATTAAAACGACTTCTGACGAAAATACATCGTCTAAACAAGTAAAAACAATTATAAGCAAGCTCATTGATGGCGAAAATAAACAAAAGCCTTTGTCTGATCAAGAATTAGTGCAGCTGTTGAAGGATCAGGAAGGCATGGTTGTATCAAGAAGAACGATAGCGAAGTACCGGGACCAGCTGGGAATCCCGTCATCCTCAAAGCGAAAACGATATGATTGATGAAAAAGGAGAAGCGCGGTGAACAGACGTACTCTAGTGCTATATACACGAAATCGCTGTCCTTTATGTGATAAAGCGAAGTCGATTATTATGGAATTGAAGGAAGAATGGGATTTCCATTATAAAGAGATGGATATTGATTTAAGTGATGATCTGACTGAAAAATATGGACTAATGATCCCTGTTGTTGAAATTGATGGAACTGAGGTTCAATACGGACAAATTGATAAATGGACGATAGAAGAAGGGCTTCAAGATAAAAAAAAAACTAAAAAGTTGAACTATTCAGTTGCCCCTGCTAAAATAAAAATAAGAGCAGGGGTGATTTTTTTTATCCCCAGTGGGACACGATATGACTACGCGGGACATATAATGTCCATAAGAAGTAAAAGGGGCAAAAAAATGAACTCAATCATCGATATTCAAAAAAGATTATTACCTGATTTACTGGCCATTATGCAAAAGAGGTATCAAATCCTCCATTATATCGGCTTAATGGAGCCAGTAGGAAGAAGGAGTTTAGCAGTTAGCCTTAACCTGACCGAAAGAGTGCTAAGAAGTGAGGTTGAATTTTTGAAAGGCCAGAGTCTGCTAGTGATTACTAGTGCCGGGATGAGTTTAACGTCGGATGGCAAAGACCTCCTCAATCAGCTTAGAGAAGTGATGAGGGATATAACAGGTATTCAGGCTTTGGAGGTTAAGCTTCAAACAACGCTCGGCATTCAAAAAATCATCATTGTGCCAGGTGACAGCGAACAATCCCCATGGGTAAAAAGTGAGCTTGGCAGAGCCGCAGCTGATTATATGAAATCAACCCTTAAACGAAAAGATTCCGTCGCGGTTACCGGTGGATCGACAATGGCGGCAGTCGCTGATCGGTTAACGCCAGATTTCACTGAGTTTGAATTGCTATTCGTGCCAGCAAGAGGCGGAATCGGTGAGGATGTAAAAAATCAAGCCAATACGATTTGTGCTGCAATGGCAGACCGAACGAATTCCAGCCATAGAGTTCTCTATGTTCCAGACCAGGTCAGCCAAGAGATGTACAGCACCATGATGAGAGAGCCGGAATTAAAAGAGGTCTTGGGATTAATTAAGTCGGCCAGCATGGTTTTACATGGAATTGGAGACGCTATGGTAATGGCAGAGCGCCGAAAAACAAGTGAAAATGACATGGATTCAATCGTTAAAGAAAAGGCTGTAGGAGAGGCATTTGGCTATTATTTTAATGAAGCCGGCCAGGTCGTTCATAAGGTACAGACGATTGGACTTCAGCTTCAGGACTTAGCCCATATACCCCATATCCTTGCTGTGGCAGGAGGGCCTTCCAAGGCAAAAGCAATTGCCTCCTATTTGAAACAAGCGCCATCATCTACCGTTCTGATCACAGATGAAGGGGCAGCAAATGAGTTAATAAAGAATTTAAATATATAAAAAACAAATTTGGGAGGAATTATCATGACAGTAAAAGTTGGCATTAATGGTTTCGGAAGAATAGGCCGTGTTGTATTTCGTGCAGCCTTAAACAATCCAAATGTTGAAATTGTGGCAGTCAATGATTTAACAGACGCGAATATGCTGGCACATCTTTTAAAATATGATTCTGTTCATGGAACATTAAACGAAGAAGTAGCCGTGGATGGAGAATACTTAATTGTAGGCGGACATAAGGTAAAGGTGATTGCAGAACGGGATCCGGCAAACCTAGGCTGGGGAGACCTTGGCGTTGAAGTGGTTGTTGAATCCACTGGACGCTTTACAAAACGCGAGGACGCGGCAAAGCATTTAGAAGCTGGTGCGAAAAAAGTGATTATTTCTGCACCTGCATCCAATGAGGACATTACGATTGTCATGGGCGTAAACCATGATAAATATGATCCTGCTAATCACCATGTCATTTCAAATGCTTCTTGTACAACAAACTGCCTTGCTCCGTTCGCGAAAGTCTTAAATGACAAATTCGGCATTAAACGCGGGATGATGACAACGATTCACTCCTATACAAATGATCAGCAAATTCTTGATCTCCCGCATAAGGACTATCGCCGTGCCCGCGCAGCAGCTGAAAGCATGATTCCAACAACGACTGGAGCTGCAAAAGCTGTTTCACTAGTGCTCCCAGAATTAAAGGGCAAACTAAATGGCGGCGCCGTACGCGTTCCGACTCCTAACGTATCCTTAGTTGATTTAGTAGCTGAGCTTGAAAAAGAAGTAACAGCTGAAGAAGTAAATGCCGCATTTAAGGCAGCTTCTGAAGGGGAACTAAAGGGGATCTTAAGCTATAGCGAACTTCCTCTCGTTTCTAGAGATTATAATGGAGATCCGAGCTCATCTACAATTGATGCTCTTTCAACGATGGTGTTAGAGGGGAACATGATTAAGGTCATTTCTTGGTACGATAACGAAACGGGATATTCCCACCGAGTGGTTGACCTCGTTGATTATATTGCACAAAAGGGAATCTAAAGAAGCGATATTTTTCGGTTATTTGGACAGGAAAAGCGCGGAATCTGGAAACCTGTCCAGAAAAGTAGGTTATTTGGACAGGAAAGACCCGGAATCTGAAAACCTGTCCAGAAAAAAGGTTATTTGGACAGGAAAGGCCCGGAACCCGATAACCTGTCCAGAAAAGAGAACTTTTTGGACTGGATTTGCTCAGAACCTGAAAATCTGTCCGAAAAAGACAAGAAACTTCCACTTGATTTTAATTCTTCAAAATGAACTAAACATATTGGAATTTAAAACGGCAAACGACTATAATGATAGAGGGAAAAGAGGAGATGGGCATAAAACCACTCTTCTTTTTTATAGGCAGTTTTTTTAATACATAATAAGTTTTACCTTTATAGACTAGCTTTGCTAATAGGAGGTTTCTTTTTTATGAACAAAAAGAGTGTAAAAGATGTGGAGTTAAAAGGAAAACGGGTTTTTTGCCGTGTCGACTTTAATGTACCGATGGCGGATGGCAAAGTAACAGACGAGACTCGAATCCGCGCAGCCATTCCAACGATTAAATACTTAATGGGCCAAGGAGCTAAAGTCATTTTAGCTAGCCATCTTGGGCGCCCGAAAGGTCAAGTTGTCGAGGAATTACGCCTGACTTCAGTTGCTGGCCGCTTAGCGGAGCTTTTAGGCAAAGAAGTGAAAAAAGCGGATGAAGCTTATGGAGATACGGTAAAAGAAATGATAAACAGCATGGAAGAAGGAGATGTGCTTCTTCTAGAAAACGTCCGTTTCTATCCTGGTGAAGAAAAAAATGATTCGGAGCTGGCAAAAGCATTTGCAGAATTAGCAGATATCTACGTCAATGACGCGTTTGGCGCTGCCCACCGCGCTCATGCTTCAACTGAAGGAATTGCCCATTATCTGCCTGCTGTTTCAGGACTATTAATGGAAAAAGAACTGAATGTTCTAGGAAAAGCTTTATCCAACCCTGAACGTCCTTTCACTGCCATTATCGGCGGCGCGAAAGTAAAGGATAAAATTGATGTGATCGAAAACCTGCTTGATAAAGTGGATAATTTAATTATTGGCGGTGGATTGGCTTTTACTTTTGTTAAAGCACAAGGACATGAAATCGGCAACTCTTTATTAGAAGAGGATAAAATTGAGTTAGCCAAATCCTTCATGCAAAAGGCAGAAGAAAAGGGCGTTAATTTTTATATGCCAATTGATGCGGTTGTAGCTGATGAATTTTCACAAAATGCAAATGCTAAAACGGTAGAAATCGATGAGATTCCAGAAGGATGGATGGCGCTTGATATCGGTCCAAAGACAGCCGATCTATACAGCGATGTCATTCATGGCTCTAAGCTAGTCATTTGGAATGGACCAATGGGTGTGTTTGAATGGTCTAAATTTGCTAACGGCACAAGAACAGTGGGGGAAACTTTAGCGGAAGCAAATGAAACATATTCTGTAATCGGCGGCGGAGATTCAGCAGCTGCGGTTGAAAAGTTCTTCCTTGCTGACCGCATGAGCCATATTTCAACTGGCGGCGGGGCGTCTCTAGAGTTTATGGAAGGCAAAGCTTTGCCAGGTGTTGTTGCTTTAAATGATAAATAAAAGGATGTGCCAGCATGCGTAAACCAATTATTGCAGGAAACTGGAAAATGCATAAAACCCTTTCAGAGGCGAAAGCGTTTTTTGAAGAAATCGATGGTTCGATTCCGGACCAGGATCAGGTTGAAACAGTAGTTTGTGCACCTGCACTATTTTTAGAAGCATTAGTAGGCTATGGTATAGGCATTGGTGCTCAAAATATGCATTTTGAGGAAAGCGGTGCTTTTACAGGAGAAATTAGTCCTGTGGCACTTGAGGATATCGGCGTCACTTATGTTATTCTCGGCCATTCAGAGCGCCGTGAAATGTTCAATGAAACAGACGAAGCTGTCAACAAAAAGACTTTGGCTGCATTCAAATACAATTTAACGCCAATCGTCTGTGTTGGTGAAACACTGGAACAGCGTGAGAACGGGGAGACAATGGCGCTTGTTGGTTCTCAGGTTGAAGAGGCGTTGAAGGGCCTGTCAGAAGAACAAGTCAAACAAACGGTCATTGCCTATGAACCTATTTGGGCAATCGGCACAGGGAAATCCTCAACTGCTGAAGATGCAAATGAAGTGTGTGCCCATATTCGCCAAGTAGTGAGTGGTCAATTTTCACAGGTAGCTGCTGAAGCGATTCGCATTCAATATGGGGGCAGTGTGAAGCCTGCAAATATTAAAGAATATATGGCTCAGCCTGATATTGACGGGGCTTTAGTAGGCGGAGCAAGTCTTGAGGCGCCATCCTTCCTGCAATTATTGGAGGCAGGGAAGTATGAGTAAATCTCCAATTGCTTTAATTATTCTTGATGGATTCGGCTTAAGGGCTGAACATAAAGGGAATGCGGTTTATCAGGCAAAGAAGCCGAACTTCGAACGGTTCTGGAATACATACCCGCATTCCACATTAACTGCATGCGGGGAAGCGGTTGGTCTGCCTGAAGGACAAATGGGCAACTCAGAAGTGGGCCACTTAAACATTGGAGCGGGCCGAATTGTTTATCAAAGCTTAACGCGAGTCAACGTAGCCATTCGCGAAGGCAAATTTGATAAAAATGATACCTTCTTAAAAGCAATGGACCACGTGAAAAAGAATGGCACTAATTTACATATTATGGGTTTGCTCTCAGATGGTGGTGTGCATAGTCATATCAGCCATCTGTATGCACTCCTGCATCTCGCCGCAGAAGAAGGCGTCAAGAACGTTTATGTTCACGGATTTTTGGATGGGCGTGATGTTGGACCGCAAACGGCAGAAGGCTACATAAAAGCTGCAGAGGAAAAAATGAAGGAATACGGCGTTGGAAAATTTGCCACAATCTCCGGCCGTTATTACTCAATGGACCGGGATAAGCGCTGGGAGCGGGTTGAAAAATCCTATCGCTCGATGGTGTATGGTGAGGGTCCTGCATATTCTAATGCGATTGATTTAGTTGAGGATAATTATAGCCATGGGATTTTTGACGAATTCGTCCTTCCATCTGTCATTACGCAGGAAAATGGGGAGCCGGTTGCAACCATTCAAGACAATGACGCGGTTATTTTCTATAATTTCCGACCAGACAGGGCAATCCAAATTTCGAACACCTTTACAAATAAGGATTTCCGTTCCTTTGAACGAGGATCTAAACATCCAGAGAATCTTTTCTTCGTTTGTTTAACTCATTTTAGCGAAACTGTTGACGGCTATGTGGCATTTGAGCCGAACAACTTAGATAACACGCTTGGAGAAATTATTTCTCAAAATGGCTTAAAGCAGCTGCGAATTGCCGAAACAGAAAAGTATCCTCATGTGACGTTTTTTATGAGCGGGGGACGTGAGGCGGAATTTCCTGGTGAAGAGCGAATCTTAATTGATTCGCCGAAGGTTGCGACCTATGACTTAAAGCCGGAAATGAGTGCTTATGAGGTAACGGACGCTTTGTTGAAGGAAATCGAAGCGGATAAGTTTGATGCGATCATCTTAAACTTTGCCAATGCTGATATGGTCGGCCATTCGGGAATGCTTGAGCCGACGATTAAAGCAGTGGAAACAGTTGATGAATGTTTAGGAAAAGTTGTGGATGCAATTATTGCAAAAGGCGGAAAAACGATTATTACAGCAGACCATGGAAATGCTGATGAGGTAGTAACACTTGATGGCCATCCGATGACCGCTCATACGACCAATCCTGTACCTGTCATTGTGACGGAAGCTGGAATTGAGCTGCGTGATGGCGGTATCCTTGGTGATCTGGCGCCAACGATGCTTGATTTGCTAGGGCTGGAGAAATCAGCTGAGATGACTGGAACTACACTTATTAAGAAATAGACATTTGTTTTACTATAGTAAAACCTAATATAAAGGAGAGAAATAATATGCCATATATCCAACATGTTTATGCTCGTGAAGTATTAGATTCCCGCGGTAACCCAACGGTAGAGGTAGAAGTCATTACAGAGTCCGGTTTCTTTGGACGTGCGATTGTTCCATCTGGTGCATCAACAGGTGAATACGAAGCAGTTGAGCTTCGTGACGGAGACAAATCCCGTTACCTTGGAAAAGGTGTTCAAAAAGCGGTAAATAACGTAAATAATATTATTGAAGAAGCGCTTATCGGCATGGATGTGACGGATCAGGTTGGTATTGACCGCACAATGATCGAATTAGACGGTACTGAAAATAAAGGCAAGCTTGGTGCGAACGCTATTTTAGGGGTATCTATGGCTGCTGCCCATGCGGCTGCTGAGTCTGTTGGACTTCCATTATACCGCTACCTTGGCGGATTTAATGCAAAGCAGCTTCCAACACCAATGATGAACATTATTAATGGCGGATCTCACGCTGATAACAACGTAGATTTCCAAGAATTCATGATCATGCCTGTTGGCGCGCCAACTTTCAAAGAGGCTATCCGTATGGGGACTGAAGTTTTCCATGAATTGAAGAAGGTTCTTTCAGGTAAAGGCTTAAACACGGCTGTTGGCGATGAAGGTGGCTTTGCACCGAACCTTGGCTCAAACCGTGAAGCTTTAGAAGTGATTATCGAGGCAATCGGCAACGCTGGATACGAAGCTGGGAAAGATATTTACCTTGCAATGGACGTAGCTTCTTCTGAATTCTATAACAAAGAAACAGGCAAATACGATTTAGCTGGCGAAGGCCGAACAGGTTTAACTTCCGGGGATATGGTGAACTTCTACGAAGAACTTGTGAATGAATTCCCGATTATTTCTATTGAAGACGGCTTAGATGAAAATGACTGGGAAGGGCATAAGCTGTTAACCGAGCGCATTGGCGGGAAGGTTCAGCTGGTTGGAGATGACCTATTCGTTACAAATACAAAGAAGCTTGCTCAAGGAATCGAGCAAGGAGTTGGCAACTCCATTCTAATTAAAGTGAACCAAATCGGTACATTAACAGAAACGTTTGAAGCGATCGAAATGGCAAAACGTGCAGGCTACACAGCCGTTGTTTCCCACCGTTCAGGCGAAACAGAAGACGCCACAATTGCTGACATCGCTGTTGCAACAAACGCCGGCCAAATCAAAACAGGCTCTATGTCCCGTACAGACCGTATCGCAAAATACAACCAGCTACTTCGCATCGAAGACGAGCTTGGTGATTTAGCGGTATATGATGGATTGAAGAGTTTTTATAATTTGAATAAGTAATATAATGGGGTGACTGCTGCGGCAGTCACCTTTTCTTTGTATTCTGCTGGAGGTTAGTATACATTCCCTTTCATTAAAGAAATAAACATCTCCTTAAACGCATCACTGGCTGGGGACATGATTTGTTTTTTATTAATTAAATAAAAATTGCGTTTTAACGAGATGCCTTTCAATCTGGTTTGTTTCAATAGCCCTAGGTCTAGTTCTTTTTGGATAGTTGTTTTGGAAATAATAGCAACCCCCAAACCGGATTCAACTGCAGATTTAATTGATTCGGTATGCTCAAGCTCCATAACAATATTTAATTGATCAATTTCTATATGATGCTTTAATAGTATTGATTCCAATACCTGCCTGGTGCCTGACCCTTCTTCTCTAGCAATGAATGGCAGTGAAAACAATAACTCAGGTTCAATTGTATCTTCTGCAAGATAAGGATGAGGGTGTCTGGCGGATGAAATGATGACAAGCTCATCCTCTAAAAATGGCAGACTATCAAATTCTTTTCGGGGAATTGCCGACTCAATGAATCCCAAATCAATTGTTCCATCCAGCAGCTTTTCAATAATCTGTTTGGAATTGTCTACTATTAAACTTATATGAACATTAGGATATTGCTTGATAAAATCACCTAGAAAATAAGGCAGTAAATATTCGCCAATGGTTAGACTTGCACCTAAACGAAGGTTGCCGTGGATGCTGTCAGATAGAAGGGAAATTTCTTTTTCCACTTGATTAACAAGCTGGTTTATTTGTTCTACAAAACTGAACAGGATGGTTCCAGCATGTGTCAGCTCCATTTTTTTCGTGGAGCGGTCAAATAATGTTGTATGTAAATATTCCTCTAAATGCTTAATATGTAAACTGACAGATGGCTGTGAAAGGTGAAGGACTTTCGCAGTCTCTGAAAAATTCTTTTTTGTTGCGGCAGTGTAAAAGACCTTAAGATGCTCTAAATTCATTTATATCCCTCCTCAACTTTCTGAATTTATCAACTATTATAAAAGAAACTAATGACAAGCGCGACATAAATTAGTAACATATAGTTACAAATATCATAATTGGAAAATTAAGGGGGCAGGCAATAGTGAATTTAAATCCAAAAGATCCGGTGCCACTTCACATTCAATTAAGAAATAAACTCGAGAAATTAATTAAGGAAGGATATTACCAAGAGAAAATTCCAAGTGAAAGGGAACTGATGGAGTCCTATAAAGTGAGCAGGAGTACGGTGAGAGAAGCTGTTTCTCATTTAGTTAGGGATGGTATTTTAGAAAAAGTCCATGGAAAAGGGACATTTATTTCCCTTAAACCGATTCAGGATTGGCTCGGCAGCCTTAGCAGTACGACCGAGATTATTAAACGAATGGGCATGAAACCTGATGCAAAGCTTGTGGAGCACGGCTTTTTGGCAACACCAAATGAGATTAAAGAAGTAACGGGTTTTCAAGAAGCTTACTATATTAAAAGAATCAGATATGCAAATGATGTTCCCATTGCCATTGAAGTTCAGTACTATCCAATTGAAATTGGCAAAAAATTAGCAGAGTTAGATATTGAAAAAGGGACTTTATTCGATTTACTCGAGGAAAATCTGCAAATTAAATTTGCCGAAGCAGAGCAGATCATCACAAGCGGTCAATTATCTAGGGAAGATGCTGAGCTATTAGAGATACCAGAGCCTTACAATGTCCTTGTAACAGAACGAATGCTAATGGACGTAGAGGATGATTTAATTGAATATTACATTGGCTATTTCCGCTCAGATATGTACTCATTTCGAATCAAACTTTCAAGAAGTATAATAACAATGGCTTAAAGATAGGCTGAAATGGAACTATTAAAAATATTAATAAATAGTATTAAGAATATTAAATATTAATTATAATTAGAATATATTGAAAATTTAGAGTTTGTATGATTTAATTCAATTAAGGTTTCAATGTTATCCAAACTGGTACGGATGACCTAACGTCCGGATTACAATGTATAGTGTAAATGCTGTCATCCATGTAAGATAACTTTTGACCATAATTAACTGAAAGGACATGAGGTTATGATTATCGGTGTACCAAAAGAAATTAAGAATAACGAAAATCGGGTTTCAATGGATCCAGCAAGTGTAGCCTCTTATGTAAAAGCAGGTCACCGGGTTTTAGTTGAGAAAGACGCTGGCTTGGGAAGTGGAATCACGAATGAAGAATACGAAAAAGCGGGCGCAACCATTGTCCCGACAGCGGGAGATGCTTGGGCTGCAGACATGGTAGTCAAAGTGAAAGAGCCTCAAGTCGGGGAGTTTCCATACCTGCGTAAGGACTTAATTTTATTTACGTATCTCCATCTGGCTGCTGAACCTGAACTATTCAAAGCATTGATCGATAACCAGGTGACGGCCGTAGCATATGAAACGATACAGCTGGAAAATCGTTCACTGCCGCTGTTAACTCCAATGAGTGAAGTAGCCGGAAGAATGTCGGTTCAGCTGGGCGCACAATTTTTAGAAAGAATTCATGGAGGGAAAGGGGTTTTATTAGGCGGAGTCCCCGGCGTAAAACCTGGAAAAGTTGTCATTATCGGAGGAGGAGTCGTCGGAACTAATGCGGCGAAAATGGCCGTTGGACTAGGAGCAGATGTGACAATCATTGATATAAGCGCTGAGCGTCTCCGTCAATTAGATGATCTCTTTGGCGGCAGAGTCAAAACTGTGATGTCCAATCCATTCAATATTGCGGATGCGGTCAAGCAGGCAGATTTGCTCATTGGTGCAGTATTAATCCCTGGCGCAAAGGCTCCGCAGCTAGTAAGTGAAGAAATGGTTAAACAAATGGAAGAAAGATCTGTCATTATTGATGTTGCTGTTGATCAAGGCGGATCAATAGAAACGATAGACCATATTACATCTCATGATTCCCCCACATATATCAAACATGGTGTATTACATTATGCCGTACCAAACATCCCTGGAGCTGTCTCAAAAACATCAACGTATGCCCTGTCAAATGTAACTGCCCCATATGGGCTGCTGCTTGCTAACAAAGGGATCCAACAAGCTGCACAGCTAAACCCGGCATTGGCAAAAGGCTTTAACACCTATAATGGCAAAGTTACACATCCAGCTATAGCCGCAACATATAACATTCCTTTTACACCATTAAGTGAAATTCTACAAAAAGAACCATCTACCATTTTATAAAAAATAGGGGGGATCATCATAATGACGAAACTAGAAGTTCAAGAGCAGGAAATACTTGAAGTTCAGGATCAAAATCATTTATGGCATGCTATGAGCCGTCATGTGGAAGGCGGTAAACCAACCATTGCTGAATCTGGTGAAGGTGCGTGGTTTACTGATGTGAATGGCAAGCGTTACTTGGATGGTGTGTCCGGGTTATGGTGTTTAAATTTAGGTCATGGCAGAAAGGAAATAGTTGATGCGGCAGCGGAACAAATGATGAAGCTTTCCTATTTCCCGCTAACACTCAGTCATATTCCGGCGATCCAATTATCTGCTAAAATTAGTGAACTATTAGGAGATTCATATAAAACATTCTTTTCCAATAGCGGCTCTGAAGCCAATGAAACGGCGTTTAAGATTGCCAGACAATATCATATTCAGAATGGCAACCCAGGAAAATTCAAAATTATTTCAAGGTATCGCGCTTATCATGGGTCAACGCTGGGCGCACTTAGTGCAACGGCCCAGGCAAACCGAAGAGTTAAATACGATCCAGGTGTGCCGGGATTCCTTCATGTTCCACCGCCATACAGCTATCGCTGCCCGTTTGGTGATGAGGTCACGGATTGCGATAAAACGGCTGCAGAAATGATTGATCAGATGATTAATTGGGAAGGAGCTGAAACAGTTTCTGCCGTTATCATGGAACCATTTATTTCCGGCGGCGGTGTGATTGTTCCTTCAGAATCCTATATGCAAAGAGTAGCTGAGATTTGTAAGAAACATAATGTCCTTCTCATTTGTGATGAGGTCGTTTCAGGGTTTGGCAGAACAGGTAAAATGTTCGGATTCATGCATTCTGAAGGTGTTCAGCCTGATATCGTAACAATGGCGAAGGGTCTGACGAGCGGATATTTACCGCTTGGAGCAACCGCAGTCAAATCTCATATTTTTGAAACTTTTAAAGAGAAGGGCGCCGACCAACACCTTCGTCATGTGTCTACATATGGCGGGCATCCGGCAAGCTGTGCTGTCGCACTAAAAAATATTGAAATTATTGAAGAAGAAAATATCGTAAGCAGAGTTGCCTCTTTAGGTGAATCTATTTTAGGAAGATTAAAAGATTTAATCGAGCATGAAAACGTTGGAGAAGTACGCCATAAAGGATTTTTATATGGGATTGAATTAGTTAAAGATAAAGAGTCCAAAGAACCGGCTGCAGATGAAATGTTGGCTAAAGTAATTGGCCTATGTAAAGAAAAAGGCTTAATAATCGGGAGAAATGGTGACACTGTGCCAGGTTTTAATAACGTGCTGATTGTTGCTCCTCCACTTTCTTCAACAGAAAATGACCTGAACTTCCTAGTGGAAACCGTAAAATACGCTTTTGATCAACTTAATTAATTTATGAAGGGTTGTGCTAATAATGGCAAAAGTTGAAAAGGAATTACAACAAATCAAAACAAGAAAAGTAAAAATGACTCCAAGTGAGGCAATTGTTGAAACACTGGTTGCAGAGGGAGTCAAACATATTTCTGGTATTTTAGGATCTGCCTTTATGGATATGCTTGATCTTCTACCTTCTGCTGGAATACGCTTTATTGGGGTTCGTCATGAACAAAGTGCAGCACATATGGCAGATGCCTATACAAGGGTGAGTGGAGTAGCGGGCGTAGTAATAGGCCAAAATGGACCTGGAATCACCAACATGGTGACTTCTGTGGCTGCAGCTAATCAAGCACATACTCCAATGGTCGTTATTTCACCATCCGCAGGGACACCAACTGTTGGCTGGGACGGATTCCAAGAGTGTGACCAAGTGTCGGTATTTAAAGCAATTACGAAGGAAACGGTTAGAGTGACTCACCCTAGCAGGGTTGCTGATTGTTTAAGAACTGCTTTCCGTATCGCGTATGCCGAGCGAGGACCTGTTTTATTCGATATCCCAAGGGACTATTTCTATGGAGAATTAGAAGATGCCATATTAGAGCCGCACCAATACCGGGTTGATAATCGAGGCTGTGGATCGTTAGAGTTAATCGATCAGGCAGTGGAATTATTGGCAAATGCAAAAAATCCTGTTATTATTTCAGGCCGTGGCATAGTTGACTCTGACGGTATTGAAGCAGTAAAGGAAATTGCGGAACACCTTACAGCACCTGTAGCTGTTTCATACATGCACAATGATGCATTTCCAGCGAATCATGTGTTAGCAGTTGGACCGATTGGCTATATGGGATCCAAAGCAGCGATGAACACGCTTAAAGAGGCCGATGTTGTGTTAGCCCTTGGTACCCGTTTGTCCGTTTTTGGGACATTGCCATGCTATGATATCGATTATTTTCCGAAAAGCGCGAAGATTATTCAAGTTGATATTAATCCGCGTAATATTGCGCGTACACATCCTGTGGAATTGGGCATTATCGGTGATGCCAAGGCTGCAGGTTCTGAAATCGCTAAACGTTTAAAAGAAAAGACGCCAAATCTAGCAGCAAATCAAGAAAGGCTTCTCAAAACGGCGGAAGAAAAGGAAAAGTGGGAAAAAGAGTTAGTGGATCTCGCAATGGTAGACGGAACGCCAATTAATCCGCGCCGTGCACTGTTAGAACTGACAAAGGTTCTACCAGATAACGCCATCGTCACAACTGATATCGGGAATGTATCTTCAACTGCCAATGCGTACTTGAAATTTAATCATGGTCGTCAGCATATCGCCGCGTTAACTTTCGGTAATACTGGATTTGCTTACCCATCCGCATTAGGTGCGAAGCTTGCTAATCCAAATAGTCCTGTTGTGGCTATTGTGGGTGATGGTGCATGGGGAATGAGCTTGCATGAAGTGAGCACGGCTGTTGAACAAAATATTCCTGTAGTTGCTTGTGTTTTCAATAATAATGCATGGTGTGCAGAAAAGAAAAACCAAGTTGATTTTTATAATAACCGTTTTGTCGGTGCGGATATCCAAAATCCTGATTTTGCTGAAGTGGCAAGATCGATGGGTGCGGTTGGCATAAATGTTGATAAACCTGAGGATGTGGGACCTGCTATCCAACGGGCGATTGAGTCAAACAAACCGACAGTTATTGACATTCAAGTGGATGGAACCCAATTGGCACCGCCATTTAGAAAAGATGCATTGAAAATGCCGACTAGGCTATTGCCTAAATATTCCCACTTAGATCACAGAAACTGGTAAATCACTTTGAAAAGGGGGTAATCTATTGGGATTGCCCCTCTTTTTTTCTAAACTTCATATAAAGTAGGTGAATATGTTTGGAGCATCAACCCGAGAAGTTAAAAGCTGGACTTAAACAAAGACATTTAACCATGATCTCCTTAAGCGGCGTAATTGGCGCTGGATTATTCGTAGGAAGCGGTATTATTATTGGAAAAACAGGTCCAGGGGCAATACTCTCTTACGTATTTGCTGGCTTAATCGTTGTTCTCGTTATGCGGATGCTTGGGGAAATGGCAACTGTTAATCCTAATACAGGGTCCTTTGCTGTATATGCAAGAGATGGCATCGGTGAATGGGCAGGCTATGCGACAGGCTGGTTATATTGGTTCTTCTGGGTGATTGTCATTGCACTTGAAGCAGTAGCGGGTGCAGCAATTATCCATGAATGGCTCCCAGCGATTCCAGTTTGGATGATCAGTCTTGGAATCATTGTCTTATTAACACTAACCAATGTTTTTTCGGTTAAATCATTCGGAGAATTTGAATATTGGTTTTCCATTATCAAAATAGGGAGTATTATTCTATTTTTAGGCTTAGGATTAGCGATTATTTTTGGACTAGTACCAAGTATCAAATCTCCAGGCCTATCTAATCTAACTCATTTCGGAGGTTTTATACCTAATGGAGTAGGTTCGGTGGTTGTTGGGATTGCTATTGTTTTCCATGCTTTCGTAGGAGTGGAAATACCGGCGATTGCAGCTGGTGAAACCCCAGACCCGGTGAATTCTGTAAGACGTGCTTTAAATAGTGTGGTTTGGCGGATTCTGATTTTTTATATCGGTTCTATTGCTGTCCTTGTCACCCTTTTACCATGGAATTCAGCATCATTATTAAAAAGTCCATTTGTTTCAGTTCTTGAAATGATAGGGATTCCTTCTGCAGCTGTACTTATGAATATAGTGGTCTTGACAGCCCTGCTCTCATGCCTAAATTCAGGACTTTATACGAGCTCTCGTATGCTATTTTCTCTTGCACAAAAAGGGGATGCCCCAAAAATCTTATCTAAGGTGAGCAAGAATGGGGTTCCTGTTATTGCTGTCATTGCTAGTACACTTTTTGCCTTTATCAGCACGATCTTCAGCTATGTTTCCCCAGATAAAATATTTTTCTTCTTGGTTAACTCTTCAGGTGGGGTTGGAATTCTCGTTTACTTAGCCATTGCGATTTCACATCTGCGGCTAAGAAAAAGAATGGAAAAAGAAAATTCAGCTGACTTTAAAATTAAAATGTGGTTTTTCCCGTACTTAACCTATGCGACCATTTTTGCCATGGTTTCCGTGTTAATCTTAATGGCGTTTATTGATTCACAGCGTCCACAGTTTATTTTTACAACATTGTTTAGCATAATTGTTATTTCATCCTACTTCATAAATCGGCGGAGAAAAGAAAGTGATCATAGAGAAGAAATAGCAATGAATTCTCCAATTTTAAATACCGATAAACAAAAGATTTAATAAATACTTAAAGAAAAGGCTTATATAGAGAAAATAAAACTAGACCAATTTGGGTTCATGTAAAGGGAGAGTGAAGCACATTTTATGAATGGAAACATGATGAATAAAAAAGTAGAACAAAATGGCTTTCAACTGGATGACCCCCTTACGCCACTAGAGAAACCGGCTATCATACAAAAAAAGCGAAAGTGGAAAATTATGCAGGAAACAGGCATCATGTGGAGTTCAGTTGTTTTCATATTTTTGCTATGGTATACAGTCACCAAACTTAATATTTTCTCCGAAGTCTTTATCCCATCCCCAGCAAAAACTTGGGCTGCCTTTACTGATTTACTTGTAAACGGATACAAAGGGAATAGCTTACTATTTCATCTGCTTGATAGTTTATACAGATTATCTGTGGCCTTCTTCGCCGCATTAATTACAGCTGTTCCTTTAGGATTAATTAGTGGTTATTCATCAAAAGTGAGAGCTGCGTTAGACCCCATCCTAGAATTCTATCGTCCCTTGCCACCGCTGTCATACTACACATTATTAATATTATGGTTTGGAATAGGAGATCTTTCAAAAGTTGCTTTACTATATCTTGCAGCATTTGCTCCTATGTATATTGCCGCAGTATCCGGCGTAAAAGGTGTATTGGAAGACCGGATCCATTCAGCTACTTCATTGGGTGCAAATAAATGGCAAACGTTCCGCTATGTTATTTTCCCGTCCTGCTTACCGGAAATATTTACGGGAATGCGAACAGCGATTGGATTTGCTTATACAACTCTAGTTGCCTCTGAAATGGTTGCTGCTGTTTCAGGGATTGGCTGGTTAGTGCTTGATGCAAGTAAATATTTGCGAAGTGACATTATGTATGTTGGCATTATTTTGATGGGGGTAACCGGAATCTTACTGGATCGGATCCTTCGTAAAGTTGAAATGAGAGCGGTTCCATGGAAAGGAAAAGATTAAATAATTGGGGGTAATTGGATGAGGAATAGCACAAGCAAATGGTTCATGTGTTTGATGGTGGTTGTCGCATTATTTATGATTAGTGCCTGTGGAAACAAATCAACATCAAAATCCGCTGATGGCACTGTTGAGTTTCGAATTGGCTATCAAGTCATTCCCAATGCAGAGTTGCTAGCAAAAGCAACCAAAATGTTTGAGGAGAAATTCGAAGGTGTAAAGGTTAAATTGGTTCAGTTTGAGGCGGCTGTTGATGTGAATACGGCCATGGCTGCAGGGGAAATTGATGCAGGCTTAATCGGATCTAGTTCAGTTGCATCAGGGGTAGCGCAAAATTTGCCATACAAAGTCATATGGCTTCACGATGTAATTGGAGATAACGAGGCATTAGTTGTAAAAAAAGATAGCGGAATTAAATCTCTTGAAGATGTTGTTGGTAAAAAAATTGCCGTCTCTTTCGGTTCAACAACACATTACAGTTTGTTGTCTGCCCTAAAATTAAAAGGAATTGATCAAAATAAAATAACTATATTAGATATGAAGCCAGCCGACATGTTAGCTGCGTGGAAACAAGGTCAAATTGATGGTGGATATGTCTGGTATCCAACATTAGGGGAAATGGTAACAGATGGAGACATCCTATTAACAAGCCGTGACCTTGCACAAGATGGCATTTTAACCGCTGATGTAGGGATTGCAACGAAGGACTTTATAGAGAATCATCCAGATGTATTAAATCAATATATAAAAATATTAGATGAATCCGTCCAGTTATATCGTTCATCAATAGACGAAGCGGCTGAAGCGATGAAAAATGAGTTGAATGTATCGAAGGATGAGACAAAGTTTTTCATGGATCAATTAATTTGGTTAGATGCAAAAGAACAGGCCTCGGATGATTATCTTGGAACATCCGATAAAAAAGGAGCTTTTGCCAAAGCGTTAAAAGATACGGCTGAATTTTTAAAAACGCAAAATGCAATAAATACCGTCCCTGATCTTCAGGCATATGAAGACGCCATTGAACCAAAATTTCTCCAGAAGGATTAAGAGGTGATCCCCATTAATAGTAGGAATGCGCTGGCAGAAATCACATCCGAATCTACGGTTATTCAAATAAATGATGTAGAACTAACTTATCAAACAGATAAACAAGTAGTGACGGCATTACAAAATATCAATTTACAAATTAAAGAAGGCAGTTTTGTCTGTGTATTAGGTCCTTCAGGATGTGGGAAAACAACATTATTACGTATTTTAGCAGGCTTCCATCAAGCTACATCCGGCGAGGTGCTCCTCGATAATGAGCCCATTTCACCTAAACCTGATAGGCATCGTGGTGTTGTGTTCCAGCAACAAATGCTTTATCCGTGGTTGAATATTGAAGAGAATGTTGGCTTTGGTTTAAAAATGAGGAAAGTTCCAATGAAAGAAAGACAGGAAATTGTGGATCATTATTTAGAAATGGTTGGCCTTTCTCAGTTTAAAAAATCGAAATCCTATGAGCTCTCTGGCGGTATGAAACAAAGAGCCTCTATTGCTCGCGTGTTAGCAAACGACCCGCGCATTGTATTGATGGATGAACCATTTGGTGCATTGGATGCGATGACAAAGGAGCAAATGCAAGATAATATTAGAAAGATATGGAAAGAGACGCACAAAACGATTTTCTTTATTACACATGATGTGGAGGAGGCCTTATTGCTAGGAACGCATATTATTGTCCTATCAGCAAGGCCGGGCCGGATCCTTAAAGAAATGTACAGCGATTTACCCTATAAAATCGAAGAAGGGAAAAGCCGGATGCACCGGACAGAACTGGACTTCGTGAAAAGACGAGAAGAGATCCTTAGCCTCATTTCTTCATAATCTTAAAAAATAAATTAAGCACCTAGAAGATGATTCCTATTTTGAATAGGAGTCCTCTTTTTTATTTTATTTAATTTGTAAATCCGATCCCATCCTATTGTCCAACTCAGGAAAATATGATAAATTTAAAATATTGTATTTGTGCGTTTTCAGGAGGTGGCCTTGATGCATACATTATTTATTGTTTTATTAGCGATTGTTTCTGTCGGACTTATCCTTGTGGTGCTTCTTCAATCTGGTAAAAGTGCTGGACTTTCCGGTGCCATTTCAGGAGGAGCGGAGCAGCTTTTTGGGAAGCAAAAAGCACGCGGTCTTGATTTAATTCTACACCGCATCACAGTTGTTCTGGCTGTTCTATTCTTTGTTCTGACTATTTTAGTTTCTTATTTCGCAATATAAAAAATTGCCTGGCCTTACGAAAGGTCAGGTTTTTTTTCGTTTGTTAAAGAGATTTTTTATTGGATTCTAATCCCTTAGTTTGTTAAAAATATAGATAATCATGTTAATTAAACGTTTGGTTAAACGCCAAAACCTTGTTAATCAATCGTTTAATTAAGGAAAAAGGAGTCTTACATAGATGAAGATTGTAGCACCGAAGCCGTTTACCTTTGGGAATGGAAAACGAGCGGTATTGCTGTTGCATGGATTTACTGGGAACACAGCTGACATGAGAATGCTCGGACGTTTTCTTGAAGGAAAAGGGTATACCTGCCATGCCCCGCTTTATAAAGGACACGGGGTTCCGCCGGAAGAACTGATTTCTACTGGACCAGATGACTGGTGGAAAAATGTCATGGAAGGGTACGAGTTTTTGAAAAATAAAGGCCATCAGGAGATAGCGGTGTGCGGCTTGTCATTAGGCGGCGTATTTTCCCTGAAATTGGGTTACACTGTACCTATAAAGGGAATTACTTCAATGTGTGCCCCGATGTATATAAAAAGCGAAGAAGTGATGTATGAAGGAATCTTGCAATATGCCCGGGAATATAAAAGACTGGAAGGAAAAAGCGAAGAGATCATTGAGCAGGAGATGGCTGAATTCCGCAAGACGCCAATGAAAACATTAAAGGCTCTGCAAAATCTGATCTCGGATGTCCGTCAGCATGTGGATACAGTTTATTCACCAACATTTGTTGTTCAAGCACGTCATGATCATATGATTAATACAGACAGTGCCAATATTATTTACAATGCAGTTGAAACAGATGTAAAGCAGCTGAAATGGTACGAAGAATCTGGGCATGTCATTACGTTCGATAAAGAGAAAGATATGCTGCATGAGGACGTCTATCAGTTTTTAGAAAGACTTAATTGGGAAGAATAATAGAAACGAACCTCGAGAGGGAGGGAAAAGTATATGGAAAATATTCAACAGATTATTGATAAGCTCCTCTATTATATGAAGGACGAGGCATACAAGCCTTTGACCGTTCAAGAAATGGAGGCGGCATTTGGAATTGAGGATTCATCCGATTTCAAGGACTTCGTCAAAGCATTAGTACAAATGGAAGAAAAAGGGCTTGTTGTAAGAACAAGAAGCAATCGTTACGGACTTCCTGAAAAAATGAATCTGATTCGCGGTAAGCTAACTGGTCATGCAAAGGGCTTTGCCTTCGTCATACCTGAAGAGCCGGGGATGGACGATATTTTTATTCCGCCAAATGAAACGAACAACGCGATGCATGGGGATATCGTTCTAGCACGAGTCAGTTCGGAAAGTTCAGGGCAAAGAAGAGAAGGGACCGTCGTCCGCATTTTAGAACGCGGCATTCAGCAAATTGTTGGAACTTATACAGAGAGCAAGCATTTTGGTTTTGTTCTGCCTGATGATAAGAAGTTCACCAGCGATATTTTTATTCCGAAAAATGCATCTTTAGGGGCGGTGGAAGGTCATAAAGTTGTCGTGAAACTGACTACTTACCCAGAAGGCAGGAAAAGTGCAGAAGGAGAAGTCATTCAAGTTCTTGGTCACAAAAATGACCCGGGTGTTGACATCCTGTCCATCATACATAAGCATAGCTTGCCAATGGCTTTTCCGGATGAAGTAATTAGTCATGCAAATAGTACGCCAGACACTATTGCGGAAAGTGATCTCGAAAATCGCCGCGATTTAAGAAATGAAATGATTGTAACGATTGATGGAGCAGATGCAAAGGATTTAGATGACGCCGTTACCGTGACAAAATTAGAAAACGGAAATTACAAGCTCGGTGTACATATTGCAGATGTATCACATTATGTCACGGAAGATTCCCCTATCGACCGGGAAGCCTCTGACCGGGGAACGAGTGTCTACTTAGTTGATCGGGTCATACCGATGATACCTCACCGCCTGTCGAATGGCATTTGTTCCTTGAATCCGCAGGTAGATAGATTAGCCTTATCATGTGAAATGGAAATTACCCCGAGTGGAGAAGCAGTGTCACATGAGATTTTTCAGAGTGTAATTAAGACAACCGAGCGGATGACGTATTCAGATGTGAATAGAATTCTTGAGGATCAGGATGAGGAGCTGCTGAAGCGTTACGAGCCGCTCATTCCCATGTTTCAGCTAATGGGCGAGCTTGCACAAATTTTACGAGAAAAGCGGATGAAGCGCGGTGCTATTGATTTTGATTTTAAAGAGGCAAAAGTAATAGTGGATGAAGATGGAAAGCCAAATGATGTTGTTCTTCGTGAACGTTCTACAGCTGAAAGGCTGATTGAAGAGTTTATGCTTGCCGCCAATGAAACAATAGCTGAGCATTTCCATTGGCTAGATGTTCCGTTCATCTATCGGATACACGAGGATCCGAAGGAGGATAAGCTAAGAAGATTTTTCGAGTTTATTACGAACTTCGGTTATTTAGTTAGAGGGACGGCCAATTCTGTACATCCGCGTGCGTTACAAGAAATTATTGAAGCGGTGCAAGGAAAGCCGGAAGAAATGGTTGTTTCAACGGTCATGCTTCGCTCCATGCAGCAGGCGAAATATTATCCGGAAAGCCTGGGACACTTTGGGCTGTCAACGGAGTTTTATACGCATTTTACATCGCCGATTCGCCGTTATCCTGACTTAATCGTCCACCGATTAATCCGAACATATTTAATTCAGGGTAAGCTGGATGCAACGACTAGAGAAAAATGGAATGTCCTATTACCTGATATTGCCGAGCATACATCGAATATGGAACGAAGAGCAGTCGACGCTGAGCGTGAAACAGATGAGCTGAAAAAGGCTGAGTATATGGAAGATAAAATTGGCCAAGAATACGATGGCATTATTAGCTCCGTTACGAATTTTGGGATGTTCGTTGAGCTGCCGAATACGATTGAGGGCTTAATCCACGTAAGCTATATGACGGACGATTACTACCGTTATGATGAGCGCCATCTAGCGATGATTGGTGAACGTACGGGGAATGTCTTCCGAATCGGGGACGAAATCACGGTCAGAGTGGTCAAGGTAAATAAGGAAGAACGTTCGATTGATTTTGAAATTGTCGGCATGAAGGGGACGCCTCGCAGAAGGGATTCCAAAGAATTGCCGAAGATTATTCGTACTGGCAGCAGTGAGCGGAAGCCACGAAAAGGGAAATCTGATCAGGGCCAGGAGAAAAATAAAAATGGCAAAGATTCAGGAAAAAGCCCAAGAAAGAAAAAGAAGTTTTACGATAATGCTCCAAAGGCGAAGAGGAAGAGTAAAAAAAGGTAGTTTCATTATGAGAGGGCCTTGCAAACCTGAGGCTCTCTTTTTCAATCCTCCTAGGTTCTTAATTGAGTGAGCCTTGGAAATTTGCTACAATAAAGTTAAATTTGTTTCTGCAGGTAGCCCCCAAAAGGTTTTGTTCTTGCAGAAATAAGGGTAGGGGGAGTTAAGATGCCAAAAGGCGCAGGAAAAATGATTGCCCAAAACAAAAAGGCTTATCATGATTTTGCAATAGAAGAAACATATGAAGCAGGGATTGTCCTTCAAGGAACAGAGATCAAATCAATTCGTGCAGGTAAAGTAAACTTAAAGGATTCATATGCCAGAATCGATAAAGGCGAAATTTTCCTCATCGGGATGCATATCAGCCCATATGAGCAAGGAAATCGCTACAACCACGATCCACTGCGAACAAGAAAGCTGCTTCTTCACGGAAAAGAAATCAGCAAATTGATAGGCGATACGAAGGAAATCGGTTATTCTATCGTTCCATTAAAACTATATTTGAAAAACGGCTTTGCGAAGGTGTTAATCGGCCTGGCAAAAGGGAAGAAGAAATACGATAAACGTGAAGATTTGAAAAAGAAAGAAGCGAAACGTGAAGTAGAGCGTGCCTTCCGCGACAGACAGAAAATGTAGGTTGGTTTTACAAAACCTTACAATTGAATTTAAGGCTAGGTGTGTTATAATAATAAATGTCACGAGGTATTGTGACACATAAACTTAGCTCAGCTAAACTTGAGCATTCCGTTAGTTGTCAGCATGCAGAATAAGATTCGGTGCAGACCTTTATATAATGGGGACGCTACGGATTCGACAGGGATAGTTCGAGCTTAGGTCGCGAGTCGAGGGGATCGGCCTCGTTAAAACGTCAAAGCCTATAACTGGCAAACAACAAAACAACTTCGCTTTAGCTGCTTAATAGCGCTTAGCGGTTCGCCCCTCCATCGCCCATGTGGTAGGGTAGCGGACTCACTCTAAGTGGGCTACGCCGGATCTCGCCGTCTGAGGGAAAAGGAAGAGCACAACCAGACTAGCTGACCGGACGCCTGTCGATAGGCAGAAGGATCAGCGAATCGCGAATATATCGACTACACTCGTAGAAGCTTAAGTGCCGATGTTTCTGGACGAGGGTTCGACTCCCTCCGTCTCCACCAAATACATATTTGGTGGTTTTTTATTTGCCTTTGTGACGTAAAGCATAAAATTTCCGTTTGGAAACTTTATGCTTTATTTTTTTTATGCTTCATAGGTGCCACCAACAAAGCATATATTTACAACGACTTTTCCACTGAACCACTCATCTTAAACTTTTGGAAAACACAATCCCTTCTTCATTCAATAGTATTTTCATAGGATAAAGAGAGTTAACACGATTCTTGTTTTTAAACCCAAATTAAATACAAAGTTTCTAATACTTAGTTGACATACAAGAATACCCAGATTTACAATTGAATCAGAAAATTCAAAAATGTCATGATTTGTTTTCATAAATCTACAGGTATAAAAAAGAGAGAACAATAGGAAAAACAAAATAACTTAGCATGGGGGGATATTAAATGAGACAGGAAAATTTTACGACAGATGTATTAGTTGTCGGTTCTGGTGCGGCGGGGATGATGGCTGCAAGAGCCGCCGCTGATGAAGGTGCAAACGTAATGATTGCAGATAAAAGTTTAATAGGCAGGGGAGGAGCGACCATTATTGCCCAAATGACAGTGGCCGTAGCCCTAGGTGAAGCGGAAGAGGATAATCCTGAGATCCACTTCCAGGATACGATGGAGGGCAGCCGCGGGTTAGCAGATCCGGATATCGTCCGGGTAATTGTAGAAAAAGGACCTGAAGTTATTAAGGAAGTAGAAGGCTATGGTGTACGCTGGGCAAGAACACCTGATGGAAAGCGCTCACAAGTTGTGTCTCCAGGACATTCAAAGAGAAGATGTGTTTATGTAGATATTTTAAATACTGGTGGAGCAACCTCAAATGGTCTTCGCAAGGCAATTTGGAAGGATGAAAAAATCCAGCGGTTAAAGAATGTAATGATTACAAAAATTGTCTGCCATGAAGGGAAAGCGGTTGGAGCACTTGGATTCCTAATGGAGGAAATGATCCCCGTTAGTATCTCAGCTTCACAAGTCATTTTGGCTACAGGCGGATTAACAGAGGTATATGAAAGAAATAGTGCTTCCGCGAATATGACTGGTGATGGGTTTGTTTTAGCTGCGGATGCAGGGGCTGAGCTTCGTGATATGGAAATGGTTCAGTTTTTCCCAATTGCCCATCTTTTCCCTCCGCTTGTTGGCATTGATCCAATTATGTGGGATCCTTTCCGTTATAAATTGGGGGGCCGTCTGCTGAATGGAAATCGAGAAGAATTTATGGACCGCTATGCAGGTGAAAAGGCAGGAAAGTACACTGCGACGAGGGATATGACAAGCTATGCCATTTTTAAAGAAGTAGAGAATGGGCGAGGTACGCCTCATGGTGGCGCATATTTGGATTTTACGATGGTTTCGGAAGAAAAACTAAGAGAAGGCTTCGGGCCTGTTATTGATATTCTTCTTTCCCAAGGCGTAGATTTGACTAAAGATATGGTGGAAGTTGCTCCAATGGCTCATTTTATGCTTGGTGGAGTAAAAGTGGATAAAGAAATGAATACAGCTATTGATGGATTACTGGCTTGCGGAGAATTAATTTACGGCATGCATGGAGCCAATCGATTATCTGGAAATGCCATTACTGAAGCTTTAGTTACTGGACGTATAGCAGGGGAAACAGCAGGAAGAGTAAGAAAGCAAAGATTTGATGAGATTGTGGAAAAAGAACTAATTGCGGAATGGGGGAGGCTGCAGCAGTTTTGGCACCCTAGAGAAGTATCAAAGGATGAAATTGCAACACTTGAAACAAGGCGCAAGGTTCAAAAGGTTATGTGGAAAGGTGTTGGACCTCTAAGAAATGAAGAGGAATTAAAAAAGGCGTTAGAGGAAATGGAGAAACTGAAAGAAGAAAGCAAAAATATCGCCATAGCCAAACAGGATAAGTTCGGTCTTTCACATGTAGAAAAGCTTGAAAACTATCATATGGCAGTTCTCGGAGAAGCCATTACAAAAGGGGCAATTGAAAGAAAAGAATCTAGAGGTGCCCATGTAAGACTTGATTATCCTGAGCAATCAAAAGATGTTTATGGATTCAGTTATCAATTGAATAAAGACGGACATTGGTCAGTTTTGAATAATAGTCTAAATACACACAACAAGTAAGAAAGGAGTGAATGGAATTGACACAAGTCAAGTTAAACATTGTTCGGGGAGATGCCGAAAATGGCAAAGAAATGATTGAATACGAGGTTCCATATTTTGAAGGGATGAGTCTGCTGGACGCTATTTTTTGGATTCGCGAAAATGAGGATCCATCCCTTTCTGTTCGATACTCTTGCAGATCAGCCAATGCATGTAAGGAATGCATGGCAATGGTAGATGGAAAGGTTGAGTTTTTATGCAGTATACGTGCAAAAGAAGGAGACTTTGTTCAAATTGAGCCGTTAAAGACCCGTCCATGGATAAAAGATTTAATTACAGCAATGGAGTAGATTAGCAGGATGAGGTGAAAAGAAAGAAGAGCCAATCGAATATTTTTCGATGGCTCTCCTGGAATTAATTGCAGATTAGTTTTATACATACTTTGTTATGAGAATGATTAAATAAATTTTAATAGCATATAACGAATAATAAATCCAATTACCACTTTTTCCATTTAAATAAAAATAATCGGGAATTTTTCTCTAAATACCATTGACCCAAACTCATTGGAATACTAAATATTAAGCTCTTTAAGAGAATCTTACCTATCTTATCCAGAATTAAGACTTGTCGTATATTATTTGTTAATTAAGTAACTTGATTAATTACCTTACACATTGTAAACATTAAAAAATAATGATTACAGTAAGGAGTTGTGTCTCCGTGAACCAAAATAATTGCGACTATTCACCGATGAAATTATCTTTAAAAAAGGATATTGGTCAAATTGTAACTGCCTTACAGAGTAGTTTAGAAACAATGGATAATGAAAATTATTGTCTTCTTGGAAATTTTGAAAAAATAAAAAATCAATTTATACACATTGAAATGAACGCAGCCACCTTTTATTTAAACTGCTATTTGTCCCCGTTTACGGATAAATATCCGGAATTATCAATCTGTGTACAAAATATGTCTGAACGGAAACATGGTGGATTAATTGTTATTAAACGCGAGGATTCTCTTGAATCATTCATTCATCCTGGTATTTTAATTGGAGCAGAATTGAGTCATTCTTTATTAGAATCAATCTTTTTTCCAGGAAACCCTCTACATGACGGGGCTGTGTTAGTAAGTCAAAATCACATTGTTTCCGCAGCTAATGTCCTCCCGCTTTCAGACAGATACACGGGCGATAAAAAACTAGGAACACGTCATCGGGCTGCCCTAGGTCTGTCGGAAAAAACTGATGCACTTGTACTTGTAGTATCTGAAGAAACGGGTAGAATTTCATTTGCTATTAATGGGAACTTATATCCAATTGCTTCAGGAGAAATACATTAAAATAAACTAAAGCCTGCCTCGAAATAAAAAGAGGCAGGCTTCTTTTTAGGAAAATTATGCTTTATTTCGATTTTCACAAATCCAAGAGATTGCTGAATAATAATTATCAAATTAATAAAAAATAAGTATGAATGTAGAGTTAATCCTAAACATGGGGGGAGAAGATTATCCAGAAAAAACTTAACTCAAAAAAAGCTAACATGTGGCCAAGGCGAAGAAAGACTGCTATAATTGACGCTTGCCCAAAATTGTAGTCTGGGTACATACTTCTATTAAGAAAATTCATCTAAAAGGGGAATACAACATGAGCGGCTATAACGCGGTATTAGCAAGAAATACGGAAAATGCTCCAAACGGTAACGGTCTATATTCACAAACTGTTGCTTTTTCTCATTACAATAATCTTTCAGCACAATTACCTATCGATCCTGAAACCGGTAAATTGGCAGCTGGTGGCATAAAAGGGCAGGCTGAACAGTGCTTTAAAAATATCAAGGCAATTGTAGACAGCATCGATCATGTTATGAGCGATATTGTTAGAATCACGGTATTCGTTAAGGATATCAAGGATGTTGATGCTGTAGACGAAGTTTATAAATCGTTCTTCCCAACCTATGTTCCTGCACGGACAACAGTTGCAGTTGCAGCTTTACCGATGGATGCTATGGTTCAAATTGAAGCACTTCTTTCACACGGTGAAGGTACAATTCCAAACGCACCACAAGCAGGCGACCTAATTAAGCTTACAAATAATACGGCGAATGCACCAACATGTTCTCTATCTACACAAACTGTGGCTTTCTCTCATTACAATTATCTTTCAGCTCAATTGCCGATCGATCCAAAAACTGGCCGATTGGTTTCTGGGGGTGTCAAAGAGCAGGCTGCACAGAGCTTGAAAAATATCAAGGCAATTTTAGAAAGTATCGACGTTCCTTTTGACGATATTGTTAAAATGACAATCTTCCTTAAAGATCTTTCAGATACTGAAGCGGTAAACGAGGTTTATTCAACATTTTTCCCAGACTCGGCTATCGCAAGAGCTGTAGGCTATGTCCCTGCACTGACAACAGTTGCAGCTTCAGCACTGCCTATGGATGCTTTGGTACAAATTGAAGCAGTGGTATCACACGGAGATGGTACACCTCCACAAGCTGTTGAAGACAGACATGGAATCGTTATATGGGCGAACAATACTGACAATGCACCAAAGAGTTCCCTATCTACACAAACTGTAGCGTTCTCTCATTACAATCACCTTTCAGCCCAATTGCCTTTGGATCCAAAAACTGGCCAATTGGTAGCTGGTGGTGTAAAAGAGCAGGCTGAACAGTGCTTGAAAAATATGAAGGCAATTGTAGAAAGTATCGAGCACGTCATGGACGATGTGGTTAAAGTAAATATCTTCGTTAAGAATATTGAAGATATGGATGCTGTAGACGAAGCTTACAAAACATTCTTCCCAGGCGGTGTTCCTGCAAGAAGAACAGTTGGCGTATCAGCTTTACCTGGAGATGCTCTAATTCAAATCGATGCAGTTGTATCAAATGCTGAAGGAACACCTCCAAAAGCATAACAGGTACTATCAACGTTCTTGTAAATTCCGATTGTGAATGCAAAATCGCATATCCTATTCATAAAAAGAAGCTGTCTCAAATGAAAGTTGAGACAGCTTCCGTTTTTACAGACGAGATTATGGTTCTGTACAGTAGTTGGAAAATAAACGGAGAAACTCCTTTTATTTTGGGAAATACCCATATTTCCCTTGAAATAGAGGTAGTTTTTCCGCTTATCTTATCAAAATTCTTGTATTTTGTCTTATTTAGAGAGGTTAGTCGGAATATCTCCCCTTATATCTGCTTATTAAGCCGCCAATATAACATTAGCCGGAAATTCTCCGCTTATCTGTACAAAAATCAGCAATGAATAATATGTATTCGATTATTTCGCTAATCCCAAAATTAACCCCTTATAGATATCGAAGAAAGCTAAGTAGTAATCTTTATAGACATATTCATCTGTTTTGTGTGCCATTTTTGTTTCGCCTGGACCAAACATCATGAATGGAAAGTTTTTATCTTTACCACGTAATAAGTTTGATGCGTCCGTCACCCCTGGCGAACCTTTAACAGAAATGTCTAAACCTAAATGTTTTTTACCGAGTTCTTTAGCAAGTTCAACCATTTCAGACTGACCTGAAGTGAAAACACTTGGCAATGACATTGTCACTTCAACATTAATATTCGAGCCTTCTTTATTGTATTTGTCAGCTGTTGTATTGAATAAATCAATCACTTCATCATTATCAAATTCCGGGATCGTCCGCACGTTTATTTCAGCTACTGCTTTTTCTGGAACGGAGTTTACTTGGTTCCCTGCATTAAAAATCGTTGTACTCATAACCAATTTATCTAAAATTTCATTTTTACGAACATCGCCATTCAATTTTTCGTCTAATTCTAATAGATAGGCCATCAATGGGTTAATGGCGTTATAGCCTTGGTCAGGCATAGAACTGTGTGCTGCTTCACCAATAGACGTTACCTGTAAGTTAAGTGATCCTTTGTGAGAGTAAATAATCGTGTCATGAGAAGGTTCAGCTACCCATAGATAATCTACATCATCCATATAGCCTTCATCGTATAATTTTTTAGAGCCTGCGCCGCCGACTTCTTCACCAGTCGTTGCCATAAAACGGACAGTACCTTTTTTAAGTTCATTATTTTCCTTGAGTTCAATCATCACTAAAGCAAGGTTCACTAATCCTGCTTTCATGTCATTTGTTCCGCGTCCGTATAATTTTCCATCTCTTTCTGTCAACGTGAACGGATCTGAAGTCCAATCGCTTTCATCACCAGGAGATACGACATCCATATGACCAGAAACACCGATGACTGGAAGCCCGCTTCCAATTTCAGCCACTAAGTTAACACGAGTGTCTGTAACTGGAACAATTTTAGATTCAATGCCGTACTCAGCAAATAAATCTTTCAAGTAATTTGCCACTTCGATTTCGTTTTCATTAACAGATTTAATCGCTATCATGTCAGATAGAATCTTTATCTTTTCTTCTTCTGTAAACTGTTTCATAATAACCCCTCCAAAAATTCCCTTCTATTCTCAATGAGAATACAACCCTATTTTTACCCAAAAGTCACTTAAGGATTCTTTGGAATCGCTATATTCCTTTATACCTTGAGTGGCTAAAAAAAACCCGGATTTAAGAATGAAAAAAACTTATTTTTTTCACTTTACATACCTCACGAGGGTATAGTATGATGTTATTGAGATGTAATGAAAAAATACGTTATTTTGTAATAAATATTATTTCACTTAAAGGAGAGAGGAAATATGCAAACAGTAACATTAAATGTACAAGGAATGTCATGCGGACATTGTGTGAAGGCTATTGAGGGAAGTGTAGGTCAACTAGAAGGAATAAACGAAGTGAAAGTAAATTTATCCGAAGCACAAGTGGAAGTATCATTTAATGAATCACAAGTCTCATTAGAAAAAATTAAAGAAACAATTGATGATCAAGGATATGACGTAGAATAAGAGTGCTTCCAGAGCACTCTATCATTTTTGTGAAAACATACCCCTTATAGGTATAGGGTGAGGTGGGAAAGAACATGAGTACGGCCGCATTGGAAGCTAGTAAATTAAAAGAAACAAGTATCCAAATTACAGGAATGACTTGTGCAGCGTGTGCCACACGTATTGAAAAAGGGATAAGTAAAATGGAAGGTGTCGAGCAAGCTTCCGTCAACTTGGCACTTGAAAAGTCAACGATTAAATATGATCCGTCAAAACTGAGTGAAGCAGATTTTGAAAAGAAAATTGAGGCACTTGGCTACGGAGTTGTGAAACAGAAAGCAGAATTTGAAATTACAGGAATGACTTGCGCAGCTTGTTCTACTCGGATTGAAAAAGGGTTAAATAAAATGGAAGGTGTCGCAACGGCAACCGTCAATTTAGCACTTGAAAAAGCAACCATTGAATTTAATCCTTCGGAAGTAACGATTGCTGACATTATTGCGAAGGTTGAGAAGCTTGGGTACGGCGCACACCAAAAGCAAGGGGAAGAACCCCAGGTAGACCATCGTGAAAAGCACATAAAAGACCAACAGCGAAAATTCATTATTTCTGCGATTTTATCATTGCCTTTATTATGGACGATGGTCGGGCACTTTTCCTTTACATCGTTTTTATATGTACCGGATTTCTTAATGAATCCATGGATCCAAATGATATTAGCAACACCTGTGCAGTTTTATATTGGGAAGCAATTTTATTTGGGTGCTTATAATTCACTTCGCAATGGCGGAGCGAATATGGATGTACTCGTTGCCATGGGTACTTCTGCAGCCTATTTTTATAGTCTATATCAAGCAATTATTACTGTTGGAACAAACCATGCACCACATCTTTACTTTGAAACAAGTGCGGTGTTGATTACGCTCATTCTTTTAGGAAAAGTATTTGAAGCAAGAGCAAAAGGCCGTTCATCTGAAGCGATAAAAAAATTAATGGGGCTTCAAGCCAAAACTGCCATCGTTGTACGTGACGGAGTAGAAAAAGAAGTACCGTTAGAGGAAGTAGTCATTGGTGACACCATTTTAGTGAAACCAGGTGAGAAAATTCCAGTTGATGGAGAAGTATTAGAAGGAACAACGGCTGTTGATGAATCCATGTTAACAGGCGAAAGTTTACCAGTGGATAAAAAGAGCGGCGACGTATTATACGGATCGACCATTAACAAAAATGGATTTATCAAAATGTCAGCAACAAAGGTTGGGCGTGACACAGCGTTAGCCCAAATTATTAAAGTAGTAGAAGATGCACAGGGTTCCAAGGCACCGATTCAGCGCATGGCTGATAAAATTTCAGGGATTTTTGTCCCGATTGTAGTGGGAATTGCCATCCTTACCTTCTTAATTTGGATCCTATTCGTTCAACCAGGTGAGTTTACACCGGCACTTGAAGTGTTAATCGCCGTGCTTGTTATTGCTTGTCCGTGTGCACTTGGTTTAGCAACGCCGACTTCGATTATGGCAGGGAGCGGTCGTGCAGCAGAGTTTGGTATTCTATTCAAAGGCGGCGAGCATTTAGAGCAAACTGGGGGCATTGACACAGTTGTCGTTGATAAAACTGGTACTGTCACACATGGTAAACCTGTATTAACAGATGTTTTATTAGCGAATGGTCAGGACGAAGAGAAATTTTTATCACTAATTGGTGCAGCAGAAAAACAATCTGAACACCCATTAGCAGAAGCGATCGTTCAAGGCATCCAAGAGAAGGGCATCGAACTTGGCACCGTCCAATTCTTCGAAGCGATTCCGGGTTTCGGTGTTCAGGCTACCGTTTCAGGTCAAGCGGTCATCATTGGTACACGTAAACTCATGCAGCAATACGGCATCGATATGACAGCAGTTCTTCCAACAATGGAAAAATTGGAGAGAGACGGAAAAACAGCGATGCTAGCTGGAATTAATGGTCAATACGCTGGGGTGGTTGCCGTAGCGGATACAATTAAAGATACTTCTCTACAAGCGATTCGCCGTTTACAAGAAATGGGCATCAAAGTCATCATGATGACAGGTGATAACGAGCGTACAGCGCAGGCCATTGGGAAAGAGGTAGGTGTTGACGCAGTTATAGCTGAAGTCCTTCCTGAAGGGAAGGCTGAAGAAGTGAAAAAGCTGCAACAACAGGGCAAAAAAGTGGCAATGGTCGGCGATGGGATTAATGATGCACCAGCACTAGCTACAGCTAATATAGGGATGGCCATTGGTACAGGCACAGATGTCGCAATGGAAGCTGCAGATGTAACACTAATCCGCGGAGACTTAAACAGTATTGCCGATGCGATCATTATGAGCCGCAAAACAATGCGCAACATTAAACAAAACTTATTCTGGGCATTTGGCTACAATACACTAGGGATTCCAATTGCAGCAATCGGGTTACTAGCGCCGTGGGTTGCTGGTGCAGCGATGGCATTTAGTTCTGTATCAGTTGTGTTGAACGCCTTACGCTTACAACGGATTAAATTAGAAAAATAATGGCACTGATAGCTGTAGAGTAAACCGCGAGTTGCATAGTTTACTCTACAGTTTTTATATTTGAAAAATGTACATTTAAGGGAACTAGATTAGTGGGATGTGGGAATCGTAATGGATCAACAGGCTTAAGCAATTATGCGAGCTATCAATTATCGATTGTAATTAATAAATAGTAAAATAGGGAATTCAAATATTACACTGGAGGGAGGCAGTTGCTACTGTTGACAATATACCTATAAGGGTATAATATGAGGCTTGTCAGTGCTTTTGTGAATAACGAGGGTGATAATGGTGTTTATCATAATGGAAAGGAGAATTCCTATGGAATACAATGATCAAATTAAAAATAGAGTAAAACGGATGGAAGGGCAGCTTCGAGGGATTTTGAAAATGATGGAAGAAAACAAAGATTGTAAAGAGGTCGTTACTCAGTTATCAGCTGTTCGTTCAGCGGTAGATAGAACAGTCGGTGTAATCGTGAGTTCAAACTTAGTTGAATGTGTGCAAGCTGCAGAACAAAATGGAGATAAAACGGATGAATTAATTAAAGAAGCTGTTAACCTGCTAGTAAAAAGCAGATAAAAAAATTTTGTTTGACATTCTTTTTTTTTCTTAGTAATATACCCATAGGGGTAAGGGTAAAAATAAAATAAGGAGTGATAAATCAATGATAGAAAACAAAAAGACAACAATTGTATTATTTAGTGGAGATTATGATAAAGCAATGGCCGCTTATATTATTGCAAACGGTGCAGCTGCCTATGATCATGAAGTAACCATTTTCCATACATTCTGGGGATTAAATGCCTTACGAAAAGATGAGAATATTGAAGTGAAAAAAGGCTTTATGGAAAAAATGTTTGGAAAAATGATGCCAAGAGGCGCAGATAAGATGGGGCTTTCCAAAATGCATTTTGCGGGTTTCGGTCCTAAAATGATTAAAGATGTGATGAAAAAACATAATGCAGTGCCGCTTCCAGAGCTAATCGAATTGGCAAAAGAGCAAGATGTAAAGCTTGTCGCATGTACGATGACAATGGATTTATTAGGACTTCAAAAGGAAGAACTGCTGGATAATATCGATTATGCAGGAGTGGCTGCTTACTTATCTGATGCAGAAGATGGCAACGTGAATTTATTTATCTAAATCTTAGGAGCACAAAATGAAGTAAATTTTTTTAATTAATAAAATACCCACAGGGGTAAATCAGGAGGCTTATTATATGGAATCATTAATAACAGAATTTTTATTAGATGCAAAAGGATTAGCTTGCCCAATGCCAGTCGTGAAAACTAAAAAGAAAATGAATGAATTACAAGCTGGCCAAGTTTTGGAAGTCCAAGCCACAGATAAAGGGTCGAAAGCCGATATTCAAGCTTGGGCTAACAGTACTGGTCATCAGTACCTTGGGACAATTGAAGAAGGAGATGTGCTAAAACATTATGTAAGAAAATCATCGAATGATCGTTTAATTGAAAGAAAACATCTCAATGCAACTAGCAATGAAGGGCTTGAAAAGAAGCTAGAAGCTAATGAAAACATCGTGATTCTGGATGTAAGAGAATCAGCTGAATATGCATTTAACCATATTCCTAATGCTATTTCGATTCCGTTAGGAGAATTGGAAGAGCGTCTAAGCGAATTAAACAAAGATGAAGAAATATATGTGGTATGCCGAACAGGAAACCGCAGTGATCTTGCTTGTCAAAAATTAGCTAAAAAGGGTTTTGCTAATGTGATTAATGTAGTTCCAGGCATGAGTGGTTGGACAGGAAAAACGGATACTTCTATTTAATAGAAACCTATTTTTTTAATCAAAGAGATACCACAGGGGGTAATGGGGATGACTGTAAAGGCAATAGGTTCAAAAGAAATGACGAAAAAAGTTTTTAATAAAGAAGAATTATTTATTCTAGACGTTCGTAACGAGAGTGACTTTCAAGACTGGAAAATTGAAGGGGGGAACTTTGAATATCTAAATATCCCATACTTTGAATTACTTGATGGAGTGGAAGAGATTGTAGAAAAGCTTCCTAATGACAAGGAAATATTAGTTGTATGTGCAAAGGAAGGCTCTTCTATCATGGTGGCAGAGATGCTATCTGAACAGGGTTTAACAGTTTTTTATCTACAAGGTGGTATGAAAGCATGGAGTGAACACCTAGAGCCTGTAAAAGTTGGAGATTTAACTGATGGTGGAGAAATTTATCAATTTGTCCGTATTGGGAAAGGCTGTTTATCGTACATGGTTGTTTCAAACGGTGAAGCTGCAATTATCGATCCGACACGTATGACGGATATTTATCTTGATTTTGCAAAAGAAATTGGAGCGACAATCACTCATGTATTTGATACTCACTTACATGCAGATCATATTTCTGGGGGAAGAAACATCGCTGATAAAACTGGTGCAACATACTGGCTACCCCCAAAGGATGCAACAGAGGTAACATTCGAATATATGCCTTTGGAAGGCGGCAATAACGTAACAATTGGTAATACAGCTATTGATATTCACGCTCTATACTCTCCAGGGCATACCATTGGATCGACATCATTTGTCGTTGATGGAAAGTTCCTGCTTTCAGGAGACATCTTATTCATCGATTCAATTGGAAGACCCGATTTAGCTGGATTGGCTGAGGATTGGGTAGCAGATTTAAGAGAAAGCCTCTATTTACGTTACAGGGAGCTTTCAGAAGAACTAGTTGTTCTCCCAGCTCACTTTATGATTATTGATGAATTAAATGAAGATGGAAGTGTATCAGAAAAATTAGGCACACTTTTCGCTAAAAATCATGGCTTAAATATTGAAGACGAAAATGAATTTAGAAGACTCGTTACTGAGAATCTGCCGCCACAGCCAAATGCTTATCAAGAAATTCGTGAAACAAACATGGGTAAAATCAACCCTGATGAAGAAATCCAACGTGAAATGGAAATTGGGCCAAACCGCTGCGCAGTGAGATAGGGCAGCAGCAATAACAGATTTTATTAGAAAACTAGGAGGAATTTTTAAAATGGAAACTAAGAAACTATTAGATGCAAAAGGTTTAGCATGTCCCATGCCGGTTGTTAGAACAAAAAAGGCAATCAACGAACTTCAATCAGGAGATATATTAGAGATTCATGCGACAGATAAGGGGGCAAAAAGTGATCTAACTGCATGGGCAAAATCAGGTGGTCATGAATTAATAAAGCATGAAGAAGAAAATAATGTATTCAAGTTTTGGATTAAAAAAGGTTAAGAAATAGGGGACCAGTATAGGGTCCCTGTTATTGATTAGCCTTCTAAAAGGGAGGTAACATAATGGATTTTGCATTTATTATTACAATCTTCTTAATCGGATTTTTTGGGTCATATATTTCAGGGATGTTAGGAATTGGCGGCTCCATTATCAAATACCCGATGTTATTATATATACCGCCTTTATTTGGTTTAGCCGCATTTAGTGCCCATGAGGTTTCAGGGATAAGTGCAGTGCAAGTCTTATTTGCGACGATAGGTGGCGTTTGGGTATACAGCAAAGGCGGCTATTTAAATAAAATATTAATTGGCTACATGGGGGGAGCTATTTTAATAGGCAGCTTTATCGGAGGATATGGATCTAAATTAATGTCAGAGGACGGTATAAATTTAGTTTACGGTATTTTAGCATTAATTGCTGCTATTATGATGTTTATTCCGAAAAAAGGAATCGATGATATTCCACTTGATCAAGTAAAGTTTAATAAATGGCTTGCAGCATTATTTGCATTAATCGTTGGCATCGGCTCGGGGATTGTGGGGGCAGCAGGAGCATTTTTACTCGTTCCCATTATGTTAGTTGTATTAAAAATCCCGACACGGATGACTATTGCTTCATCATTAGCAATAACCTTTATTTCATCAATAGGTTCAACAGTTGGCAAGGTTACGACAGGACAGGTGGATTATTTTCCAGCTTTCATTATGATCGTTGCAAGCTTAATTGCCTCACCTTTAGGAGCAATGGCTGGTAAAAAGATTAATACAAAAATCTTACAAGTTATTTTAGCGTTTTTAATCGCAGGAACTGCCATTAAAATTTGGATAGATATCTTATAGTTAGTTTGCTTTTTTGAATGGGGGATTGAGGGAGAAGAGTTGGATAAAATTGGAGTTGATAACAGAACCTATCATAAGGTTATCGGGTTCTGTTTCCTGTGACAAGAACTAAAAATGTATATGAAAAAGACCATCAGTTTGCAATTGTTTTTTGATGGGCTTTTGTCCTTAATCAAGTAACTAGCGAATGTAATAAGCGGAGGTTTTCCGGTTAAATACAGAATGGAGCTCGTTTCGGGGGAAATAAGAGGAGGTTTTCCGACTATGCAAAGCAAAATCCTCCATTTTTGAATTTTTCGAGTAAATAGGCGGAAATTCTACGTTTATTTGGGCTATTTTCAAAACTTTTTACTAATAAAGCGGAATTCTTCCGTCTATTTATCAGCCCGGGGAGCTTTATCTAATCCCCTAACCAATAAGTGCCTACAAATGAGTTTTATTCGGGACGCGAAACGTAGTCTCTCAGTAATTTATCTTACATTTTCACGTTTTTGATAGCAAAAGTATGCAAAAATGAAGTACTGTTAAATAAAGACTGGAAGCAAGTCCTAGATGGATAGGAAGGGAATAATGAATGAATGACAGAGTTGTCATGCCAATCTGGATGTTTGGCATATTTATTGTAATTATGAATACTACGATGTTTAACGTATCCATTCCTAGCATTATAAAAACTCTTGACATTACAGCTGACCTGGGATCATGGATTATTTCAAGCTACTCCATTGGATATGCTTTGTCGACGATGATATACAGCCGTTTATCAGATAGCATACCATTGCGAAGGCTGCTTATGGTCGGATTGACGATTCTAGGTTTATCATCAATCATTGGGCTATTCGCGCGCGACTTTAATACGCTTCTAACCGTACGAATTCTACAATCAGCAGGTGCAGGAACGATGTCCGGTCTGGGAATTGTGATGGCAAGCCGTTATATCCCTTATAATCGGCGGGGAAGAGCGATTACGATGATTTCCACAGGCAGTGCAATGGCTTTTGGATTAGGTCCGATCATGGGAGGCGTCATCAGTGATTATTTCGGATTTAACGGGTTGTTTGCCTTTACTTGTCTGATCCTTCTGGTGTTTCCAGTATTGATGCGGCTGCTTCCTAAGGAAGAACTGAAGCCTTTAAAATTCGATGTTTCAGGAACAATATTAACGATTGTAAATGCAAGTACATTATTGATAGCGGTTATGCAGCGTTCCTTATTCTGGTTCATCGGCAGCCTTCTCTCTTTTGCGGTGCATGCTTGGTATTTAAGAAGAGTAAAAAAAGAAACATTTATCAACCCGAAACTATTCACTAAAAAAGAATACCTAAAACTAACGATGGTAGGATTTTGCGTTTTGGTGTTGAACCTGGGCAATCTGTTTCTTATGCCGCTTGCCTTAGCTAATTTGGCCGCTAAGTCAGCGATTGCCATAGGACTGACTATCGCGCCGGGGGCAATTTTAACAGTATTTTTGAGCCGTTTTGTTGGTCGGTGGATTGACCGTTATGGGAATATCAGATTTTTGCTAATTGGTCATGGCATATTGGCGGTTGTACTGGCTGTTTTTTCTTTTGCTTTAGTGGCCTCGCCTATGGTTATTCTGATTGGGTATCTGTTTTTCTCGCCTTCCTTATCCGCGACCCTATCTTCGCTAAATAATGAAACGACCCAAATTTTACCGAAACAAATGATCGGATCAGGTATGGGATTAATGCAGCTGATTCAATTCTTTGGAGGGTCGTTCTCTGTTGCCGTTTGCGGAATCATTCTTACCATGCAGAAGAACATTCCACTTGGTTTAGCATATGAGAATGTATACAGGATACTGCTCGTAGTATGCCTGCTTTCCCTAGCCATTTCGGTATGGTACAAACAAACGGCTAGCAATTCAAAGAGTCAGTCTCAGATGACTGTATGATCATGGCTCCATATGGCAGAACTAATTTTAACTAAAGAGGTATCTACGGGAAATCGCATTATGTAAGCAAAGCAAATACCAACCTAAAAAGTCAATTCCTTAACATACAGGAGTAAGTCCTTTAGCTTCCATGTTATAATAGTGGAAAAAGTTGGGGGAGAGGCTATTATGAACAGGCTACAAGGAAAAACGGCGATTATTACTGGTGCCAGCACTGGAATTGGGGCTGCTATTGCTAAGGAATTAGCTATGGAGGGAGCAAATGTTGTCTTGGCTGCCCGCAGGCTGGAAAAATTAAACGAAGTAAAAAGTGAAATAACAGAGATAACGAATGGTAATGTGAAAGTAATTGCTGTCCAGGCAGATTTGTCAGTGAAAAGTGACGTTAGTCAGCTCGCGGAAAAGGCCCAAGCAGAATTAGGCAATGTAGATATTCTCGTCAATAATGCAGGGCAAATGAGAACAGCAACCATCCGATCCGGGCAGGTGGAGGATTGGGAGCAGATGATTGATGTTAATATAAAAGGCGTGCTTTACGGCATTCATGCTATATTGCCATCGATGCTGAGCCGGTCAACTGGCCATATTATCAATATTGCTTCGGTTTCAGGTCTTGAGGTAACAAAAACAAGTACTGTTTATAGTGCTACAAAGTACGCTGTTCGGGCCATTTCCATAGGATTAGAAAAGGAACTTGCTAGAACAGGTATAAGGATAACGAATATTTCACCAGGGATGGTAGATACAGACTTGAGCCCTAATAGGGCCACGAATGATCGTAAAAAACTTGAAGCAGCTGATATTGCAAAGGCTGTTGTCTATGCTGTCACCCAGCCTGACTATGTGAATGTCAATGAAATTACAGTTCGTCCAGTGTAAATAGCGGGGGGCTGTCTAGAAAGTAAGTTTTGACTGACTTTCTGGACAGCCCTTTTTTTATTATAAATATCTTTACTTTTTTACTAATCATAAATAGAATTTAGTTAAATTAATAGTGTTTTGCTAGTCTTTAGGGAAATGAAAAAATTATATAACTAAAGGAGCTAGACGTTGAAAATAAAAGATTTTACTTTAACTGCAATTTTTTTATCTATTATTTTATTAAGTGCCTTCACGCCTTTTGGGTATATCCATTTAGGTGTAATTAAAGCGACGATTATTCATATTCCAATCATTATTGCTTCTATTATTTTAGGGCCAAGAATTGGTGCTTTCTTAGGGCTTGTGTTTGGATTTACGAGTATTGCAATAAATACGATCAGTCCAACCTTGTTATCATTTGCTTTTTCACCAGCAATTCCTGTATTAGGCACGGGTCAAGGAAGTTTTTGGGCGTTATTTATTGCTATTGTTCCAAGAATAATATTGGGGTTTATTCCTTACTACATTTTCAAAGCTGTTCATAAAGCGATAACAAAGAAAAAGCCCAATCAAAAACCTGCTTTATTTTTAACGGGCTTACTTACAACTTTTATTCATACATTTTTAGTCATGGGTTCTATTTCCTTCTTATTTCGAGACGCCTATGCTCAAGCTATTAATGCCGGCAGCACGAGTGCCATTTATAAAGCTGTTCTAACTGTGTTTTTTACAAATGGACTTGCCGAAGCTGTCCTTGCTGCAATTGTAACAACGGCTGTAGTTCCACCGTTATTGAAGGTATCGAAAAAAGGTTTGTCCAATGATAAGAAAAACTACTAATTATTAAAAAGATCAACAATATAGGAGAAAATAGATTAAAATAGATGAAAATGACATTTAGGAGGTACTCATTATCATGAGAGTCGCAATTGCCCAAATATCCACCAGTGTTGATAAGGCCTCTAATTTAGAGAAGGCGATCCAATACATTGCGAAAGCCAAAAGTAAAGGCGCAGACTTTGTCATTATTCCGGAATTTTATATGGCGCTTGCCACCCCGAAATCCGGCGTGTTGCCTGTTGAGGTAGCGGAACCGCTAGATGGTCCGTTTGTTTCCGGCCTTGCACAAGCCGCCCGTGAAAACGAAATCTATGTTGTTTGCGGTATGTATGAACCAAAAGCGGATGATCAAAAACGCGCTTATAACACAACCGTGTTTATTAATCGTTCAGGCGGGATCATTCATTCTTACCGAAAAACACATTTATATGATGCTTTTAGTTATAAAGAGTCGGATACGATTATTGCAGGGGATAATCCATATAAAGTAGTAGAAACAGAGTTTGGGAATATCGGTTTAATGGTATGCTATGAATTACGATTCCCAGAGATTGCAAGACAATTTGCGCTTCAGGAAGCGGATGTCCTGTTTGTTCCTGCCGGATGGGTAGCTGGTCCGATGAAAGAGGAGCATTGGCAGACGCTGATTCGCGCACGGGCGATTGAAAATACGATGTTCGTTTGCGGCGCCGACCTTGTTGGCGATATTTTTTCCGGGCGCAGTCTGATTGTTGATCCGATGGGAATTGTTCTCGCCAGCGCTGGTGAGGAAGAAACGTTATTTTTCGCTGATCTTGATTTAGACCGAATTCGACGAGTACGTGAAAAACTGCCAAGTGTAAGAGATCGAAAACCGGAATTTTACTGCTAAAGCGGTGCTCGAACGTAATTGATAAAATAGGTAAAAATTTATATGAAGTCGGTTTCCTGTTTGTTAAGGGACCGACTTTTTTTTCGAAACCTAGTAAAGTGGACGGGTGAATTTCTGTTGAACTGGATGGTTACAAGTTTAGTTGTTTATATTATAGTGATTAATTGAATGAATATTATACAAGAATATCCCCTAATATTCTTTTTGTAAAAATACAGTAAAGAGGTGGATGATGAATATGTTGATTGCTTTTGTCGCAATTACTTCAATACTAGCTGTGGTTGGTACTATAAGGGCAATGACTAAGAGTGACAAAAATTATAGTGGATCAGCTAGAAAAAATACTAAAAACTTATCAATCATATATGTAATCGTCATTCTTTTGTCTGTTATTGCACTTGGTGTGTATATTAGTTCTTCAGTATAGTGGAAAGAAATGCAAGTAACCTATTGGTCTTAATGACTCAATAGGTTATTTGTTTTTTTAAACAGTATAATTAGGTTACAATATTTAAAACAAGTACTAAAAAAGGGATGCAAATATATGGACTGGAATATTGACCGAAAAGCAAAAAAACCAATTTATAAACAAATTGCGGAATATATTGAAAATGGCATTGCTGATGGAACTTTTCCGCCTGATAAGCCCCTGCCCTCTGAGAGATACTTAGCTAAAGAGCTAGATATTAATAGAAGTACTGTTGTAGCTGCCTATGATGAGCTTGAATCAAATGGGCTCATTCAACGTAATCGTGGAAGTGGTACGACTATAAGTAAGGATATATGGGGGATCACTAAAAAACGTATACCTAGCTGGAACAGATACATTGAGGCAGGTTCATTTTTGCCTAATCTACCTGTCGCTCAAAGAATACGCAAGGAGATGGAAGAGCAAAAATTAATCAATTTAGCCAGTGGTGAATTATCGGAGGACCTCTTTCCAATGCAAGCATTAAGAGAGATTACCTCAACTCGATCTTTTAACGGCAGGCTCGGTTATGATCATCCACAGGGGAGTGCAATATTAAGGGCTACCATTACAAAGCATGTGAGGGAGCTTCGTCATATTGAAACAAACCCCTCATCTATTCTGATTACTTCTGGAGCCCAACAAGCTCTGCACCTGGTAATTCAATGTTTATTAAAGCCCGGTGATGCAGTGGTGATTGAAGATCCATCCTATCATTTTAATCTCCCAATATTTAAATCAGCAGGTTTAAGAATCTTCAATTTACCAGTAAATGAGCATGGTGTAAATCCAAATGAGTTACTGGAACTACATAAAAAACATCGGATAAGAATGATATTCTTAAATCCGGCTTTTCAAAATCCAACAGGCACTTTGCTCAGAGAGAGCCAGTTGAAAGCTATTTTAGAAATCTCATCAGAGCATGGAATTCCTGTTGTGGAGGATGATCCGTATAGTTTAACGTCTTTTAAAGGAGAAAGGGTTTCAACATTAAAATCTCTAGATAAACACGGAAATGTCCTGTACATTAGCTCCTTATCGAAGATCGTTGCTTCAGGTTTAAGAATTGGCTGGATTATCGGGCCCAGGTCGGTAATAGAGAGACTGTCTGATGCCAAACAACAAATTGACTTCGGACATGCTAGCTTTACCCAATGGATCGCTAATGATGTTTTAGAATCAGAACAATTCCATTCACATATGAAGAAATTAGTGAAGGAATTAGAAAAGCGGCGTGATCAAATTGTCTCAAGCTTTCATGATTTTTTAAAAGATCAGGTCGAGTTTACGATACCTCAAGGCGGAATTCATATTTGGTGCAAATTTAACAAAGATGTAGATGAAATGAAATTATTAGAAAACTCCATAAAGCGAGGAGTTATCTATGTTCCTGGGTCTATGATGGGATCCCAAAAAGGTTATGCGCGCTTTACTTTTGCTAGAGAGAATGAAGAGAATATAAATGAAGGAATAAAAAGGTTTGCGGATGCACTAAACTCAATATGATAAAACAGAGAATCACGATTTCAGTCGTGATTTTTTTAAACTTTCGGAATAAATGGATGGGTAAAAAGGTTTCGAAGTGGATGATTAAAAAAATACTTAATTTAATTATGATAGAAGAATAGATTCCCGCAATTTGCAATAATCAGTACTAGTTCTGCCGTAATAAGATTTGGAATATAGTTAGATAGATTCTATCAATCTGCCGTTAAGATTAATTTTTTCGGTATCTAAATGGAGGTCATTATATATGTCGAATGTGAATCAAGATGTAAGGGTTGCAGTTATTCAAGCCGCACCCATTATTATGGACCGTGATGCCACCATAGATAAAGCAGTCAGCTTAATAAAACAAGCAGGAGAAAAAGGCGCCCAAATTGTTGTTTTTCCAGAGACTTTTATTCCTGCCTATCCTAGAGGATTATCTTTTGGCACTGTCATAGGAGGCCGTACGGAAGATGGAAGGAAAGATTGGTATCGATATTGGGAGAACTCGATTCCTGTTCCTGGTGAAGCTACGGATCAACTTGGTGAGGCCGCACGTGAAGCGGGGGTGTACCTTGTTATGGGTGTGACTGAACGGGATAGCGAATATAGCGGAGGTACACTTTACTGTACGGTTATTTTTATTGGGCCGGATGGTTCCCTTTTAGGGAAGCACCGTAAATTGAAACCAACAGCGGCTGAGCGGATTGTTTGGGGAGAGGGAGATGGCAGCACTTTACCTGTTTTTGATACTCCTTATGGAAAAATTGGCGCACTGATTTGCTGGGAAAACTATATGCCGCTAGCAAGGGCGGCCATGTATGCACAAGGTGTTCAGCTTTATATTGCACCTACCGCAGATGCGCGGGAATCATGGCAGTCGACCATCCGTCATATTGCCATGGAAGGCAGATGCTTTGTTTTATCCTCTAATCAATATGTAACGAAGGATATGTACCCTGAAGATTTAGCTTGTTATGATGACCTTGCGTCGGCTCCAGATGTGATGAGCAACGGTGGAAGTGCCATCGTTGGGCCACTTGGCGAATATGTGGCGGAACCTGTTTGGGGAAGAGAAGAAATGATTATTGCCGATCTTGATATGAGACAAATAGCCTCTAGTCAATTTGACTTCGATCCAGTGGGGCATTATTCAAGGCCCGATGTACTTAAGTTGGTAGTAAACACAGAAAAGCAGGAGAATATTATTTGGATGAAATAAAGGTAATAGTTTAGAACGAATGCAAAAAGGGTGCGAAATTACATTGAATTTCTCATCCTTTTTAGTGTTTTGGCACAATAAATTACATAGTAAACAACAACTTGCGACTGGATATTCACTTTATGACATTTGACGGAAATTATCAATTCCTAGTTGAAAATAAACGGAAAAATTCCGCTTAAGTAGGGAAATACCCATATTTCCCTAAAAATAAAGGTAGTTTTTCCGCCTATATGTCTCAAATCGTTGGATTTTGGCTTATTTTGAGAGGTTAACCGGAATTCCTCCGCTTATATCTGTCTTTTTAGCACCACTACATACATTAGCCGGAAATTCTCCGCCTATGAAACCTCATAACTATTGTCCAGTTTCAAAGTTCATCATCATGCTCGATCTATCTTGAAAACTTCATTTCTACTATTTGAAATAGTAAACTTTTGCAGATACTCAGATCTAAGACTATAAGAAGCAACTTTCTTCTTCCACTGCTTGACTACGTCAACGAGATCAGCGTAACTATAAACAACTTCTTTACTCATCCACTTTAAATTGTGGGAGGCGCCAATGAAATACAAAAATTAAATAGATTTTCTGGATTTCGTTTGGTAGTGCCCCCTATCAGTGCTTTATTTTTCAAAAAAAAGACGCCATCCAACATACATTGGATAGCGTCTTGAAATAATTAAGGGTTCGTTGACCAAAGTCCAGCATGTTTTAGTACAACACGCGGATGAAGCTTTAGCTGTGCAACCATTAAGTCTGCTAAATCTTCTGCTTGCATCACTTTTTCTGGATTGCCGTCTGTTAAGTTTAGTTCAACAGCCATATCAGTTGCAACTGTGCTTGGTGTTAACGTGGTAACGCGAATATTTTTCTTGCGCACTTCAAGCATTAATGATTCACTTAGTCCGATTACTGCCGCTTTTGAAGCCGAGTATGCACTTGTAATGGGTGCACCTTTTTGGCCAGCTGTTGATGAAATATTTATGATGTCTCCTGTGTTGCGCTCGATCATTTCCGGTAAGACCGCACGTGTTGTGTAGTACACCCCTTTTACGTTAACATCAATAATATTTGTCCATTCTTCAGGCGTTAAATCCATGAAGTTGCCGAATTTAGAAATACCGGCATTGTTTACTAATATATCGATTGCACCCAGTTCGCCGCGAATGGATTCGACAGCTGTAGCAATAGAGTCTAAATCTGCTACATTTGCCGCAGCAATTGCTACCTTCACATCGTACTGTTTCAATTCCTTTGCTACTTTTTGTAGATTTTCAAGCGTACGTCCAACAAGGCCTACGTGAATACCTTCTTCCGCAAAGGCAATTGCCGTTGCACGTCCAATTCCTCGCCCTGCTCCTGTAATTAACGCTACTTTTCCTGAGATTGTTTGCATGTTGTTCGCTCCTTTAGGTGTGATAGATATATTTTAGACAGAAAAAGTGGAATAAGTCTAATAAAGTCATTCTAGTGATAAAAGGGTTACGATTTGAATAACACTGAAATATATAGTGATAATATTTTACGAATTGGAAAAAATACTGTATAGGAAAGGAGGTCTTGCGAATGTTTGTAAAAAATTATTTAACAGGATTGGCAGTTTTGTTTACGATGATTTTGGTTATGAGCTCTGCAGGCTCAATTGGCGTACTGGCTAAATCCGATGATGAAACTCAGCCAACGGCGGCATCGATTGAAGTTGAATTGGGTGATGATTATTTTAATCCGAAAGACATCACTATTCCGAATGGAACGACCACAACGTTGATATTGAAAAACAAAGGGAAGAAAGAGCACACCTTCACAGTGGAAAAGCTGGGAATCGACGTTGAGATCCAGCCAGGAAAAGAAAAAAGCATTACCGTGAATCCGAAGCAGCCCGGTACATACGAACTGATATGTCGGTACCATTTCCAAGAAGGAATGGTTGGAAAAGTAATAGTAAAATAAAAAGCAGGGCCAATCGGGTAACGGGTTCGGTTGATGGGGAGAAAAGTCCAATTAACAACGTAAACATCAGGTTAATCAGCATATATTTCAACAGTGAAATACCTATATAAAAACAAGTAAAACGCTCAGAAAATTCTGAGCGTTTTTTAGGCGAAATGTTTTACTATCCCTATTGAACTGAAGCACCCCTTTAGTTCAATAGGAACTATTTATTAAGTTGCTCATTAAACACGCTAATTGGGTAAAAGTTCTCTTTTAATAAGTTATCAATTATCTGCTTCATTACACTTGGTTCTCGTAGGTCGTCGTTTTCAAATGCTACAAAGTCATTTACGTTTATCCACTTGCAGTCAGTGATTTCTTCTTCTCCGAGATTTAAAGATCCTCCAGTAATTTCACCAATAAAATGAAATAAAATAACTTGATTGTTCGTACTACTAATAAAATTATATACACCAGTCGTGCCAGTCAGTTTTACTTCCAACCCCGTTTCCTCTTTAACTTCCCTCACAGCTGAATAGAGAATGTTCTCACCATACTCGATACATCCACTCGGGAAGTTCCACTTATCAACAGCAGTAGGTTTATTCTCTTTTATAATCAAGACTTTATCATCACTAAAAATTGATACGCTTGCCACTAATACAATTCCATCTTGTGACATCTGATTCTCCTCAATTCCCTTTTAAAGTTATATTTATCTCTATTATACCTGTTTAGCTTTCTTTCACTAACCTGCCACGTTGAATAAAGAAAGCGATGCCCTTCTTCAAGCATCGCACCCATTAATGCAATAATTATTTTTTATCTTTATGAAAATAGCTATTCCAAGTCTAAATACTAAGATACCGATTAACATCAATGAATTGCGTCCCTGAACACTGTGTTTTTTTATTGCTTTCTCCCTATCAACCGAACCTATTACCAATCGGGCCTCGCTTTTTACTTTGCAACAATAGTATTAAGTCGAATATTATTGTCTTGGATCACGGAATAATTTCAAAAACAGTACCTTGGTTCAAATCAGTCACTTTCATAGAGCCATAAACCCCTAAATATAGTTTAGATTGATCCAGATTCGTTCCCAAACTAACATAATAAGCTGACTCGGACCCAAAATTATAATCCGTTTGAATCACGCTATAATCATTTAGTTTACAATCAGTTCTTATCCTAGTATAAGCTAAAACCCCTCTAGCCGGAGATCTAGATTCTTCCTTCCGGGCAAAATCGGTAAACAAAACACTTCCTGTTAATGCAGGGATTCTATTCCCCATATAAGCTTGCACTCCTGTAAGTGCGGTTCCTCCAAATTTATCGGGCCTTTGATCTTTATGAAAATAACAAGTTAAAGGCGGAAGACGCCTTACTGAAAGCTTTACTGCTTCATCATAATAAGCCATTGTTTTCTCATCCAATTTCGGATTTGCAGAGCAGCCCCTCATTACTGAAGTTGGAAAAACACCTTCCCACCCTCGCCAGCCAAAGTTAATAAATCCTTCTTGGTCAGCTTCGGCGTTTCTTAAAAAAGCTTGAACAAGCTGGGTAACCGGTATTGGTCTATCCTGACTGAATGAAAAAATGGACTCTACTAAATCCTGTCCGACAATTCCCACATATTTGATATATTGATTATAAAACCTTTGAAATGAAATGCCGGTTATATTCCGAACCCCTTTGGCTATCACTGTAAATGTTTCCTGAATAGATACGGGAAGTTCATTAAACCTTGTGACTACGGGTGGATTCTGGATAATTGTATTTTTACTAACATCAATTTCAATAATTTTGCCGGCGATTTCCATATCATCCTGGCTTAAATTGAATGGATCATAGCCTGCTCCACCATCCCCGTTAGTAAAAACGAGTTTTCCTGTTTCAGGTGAAAAGTTTAAGCTGTTGACACCATTATGATTAAAAAAGGGTCTTCTTAAGTTTAACAATGTCCGTCGTTTTTGAGGTTGGCTATTTGATTGTAAAGCCCATTCTTCTACTGTATTAATATGATCAAATTGCTTTTCCCGATTATTCCACTTAAGATTTAAAGTTTTGGGATCACACGGGTCAGGGTTAAAGCCTTGTGAAAGAGCCCCTGGACCTTGTGTACCAGCTACTGAATAATAAAGATAGAACAGGCCGTTATGATTAAATTCGGGATGAAACGCTAGCCCTACCAATCCCCGTTCATCATATCCACCACTAGAAACACCTGCTTCAGAAGTACCTAGTTTTATGATTCGCGGGCGAATATCTAAAAAAGTCCGAATAACCCCGTCTCTTATGTAAAAAATCTCTCCTACCTGGGTTGCAATAAATAATGTTTCTTTTGAGTCACCCGGAAGTATTGCTGATTTCAAAACAGTTGGTAAATTCAGCTTGCTGACAATGGGCCGTAAATTAACCTTAGCTTTTATTAACAAACGATCACTCCTTATCAGTATTCTTTTTCTAAGAATATGATTAGAAATGTTTTATTAATACCAACTCAAGGGAGAAGAATCTAATGTTAGGCATGGCTATATTCTTATAACCATGCCTTTATTAAAAGCTTTACGCCTAACTGTATTTCTTCACAAGTAAGATTATTAAACCGGGTTTTATTTTTATATGTCAACAATTATGTTACTATTTTGAATAACGAATATCCATCCCCATCAAAAATAGGGATAAAAAGGAGAAGGCTATTATGTATATTCCAAAATACTATCAAGTTACAGATACCAATGAAATAATAGAAGTCATTGAGGGAAACTCATTTGCAACATTAGTCACAACAAAAAATGGGAAACCCATTGCTTCCCACCTGCCGCTACAGCTTCATAAACAGGGAGAGGATTATTGTATAACTGGACATATGGCTTATGGGAATCCGCAATGGAGAACATTTGAAACATGTGACGATGTTCTAGTCATCTATCAAGGACCACATGGGTATGTTTCTTCTTCATGGTATGGGCATGAAAATGTTCCGACATGGAACTACCAAGCAGTACATGTATATGGTCAAGCAAGTATTTTAAGCGCGGAAGAGTTAATACAAGATCTAACAAATTTGCTGGAGAAATATGAGAAACATCGTGAGAACCCAGTTTTATGGGATAAGTTATCGCCTCAGCTATTAAAAAGTGAGTTAAAAGGGATTGTTGGTTTTAAAATAAAAGTGCAAGAGGTTCAAGCTGCCTTTAAATTAAGTCAGAATCGAAATGAAGAGGATTATCATAACATCGTTGAAAAATTACAAGAGGAAGAAAATCAAAGTTCTCAACAATTGGCAAAAGTGATGAAAAAGACAATAAAAGGGGGTAAGTAATTATTCCACTCAGCAAAACCAGCCCAACGACAGATCAGGCCATCTACAACAGATGGCCAATTTTAACATTATTTGTTTAAATGAATTAGTTTATCAGGATTCGAGACCATGTATATCTTGGCTATTTTCCCATCGTTCACTTCAATTGAAACTACATAATCGATCCTTCCATTAATTATTATGACAATACCCGGACTGCCATTCACATTTTTAAATTGGTAAGTTGCATTCTCAGGAAGTCTAGTAATGACGCCTAGTAAGAAACGTGCAATATGATCCGCACTGAAGATTGGCCGCAATGCAGCAGTAACTTTCCCGCCGCCATCCGAATAGAAAACGGCATCCTTTTTTAACATTGCATGAATCTGATCAATATCTCCGTCAAGGACTGCCTGAGAAAATTTTTCTATATATGTTTTTGAGTGGTGTTTATCAGACCTTTTAGAATCCACTCTGTGCAAAATCCCCTTTTTTGCCCGATGAAAAATCTGCCGGCAATTCGTGCTGCTTTTCCCTACGATTGAAGCAATGTCTTCATATTCATATTGAAAGACTTCACGCAACAGAAAAACGGCTCTTTCAACTTCCGTTAATTGTTGTAACAGCAATAAATAAGCCATCGATATGGACTCCTTTTTATCTAAAGAAATAGAAGGATTGTTTATATCATCTTCTATAATTGGTTCGGGCAGCCACTGTCCAATATAGACTTCCCGCTGTTTTGCCGCGGATCGCAGTTTATCAATGCACCGATTCGTTACGATATTGCATAAATAGGCCTTCATATTATTAATTTTGGTCTCGTTATCCGCTTCTCCCAATAAAATAAAAGCTTCGTGCACGATGTCCTCTGCATCCATTGCACTCCCAAGCATCCTATAGGCTAAGGAGAATAGTAATGGTTTATAGGTTTGATAAACCTGGGCCATTTCCAAAATCAATCACTCTCTCATACTAAGACTTTACTTTTTTCCAGAATATGCGCGGCTGCCCGCTTTCCGCTCGCAACAGCCCCATCAGCCAATAATTCATCATGGCCTGCCCAATCTCCTGCAATGTAAAGTCCTTGCGTTGATGGAACTTCAGGTCCAATGGGATCATGCCGGCCAACTCTTGGGAAATCATGCACTACGGTGATTTTCGGCAAAAATTGTTGTGTGATAACCGCTTCCCTCCATCCTGGGTGGAGGAGATCCATTAATTTTTCCAGTTGTTCTTTATTTGTTAGAGGATCATAATCCTGGCATGTCGGATCATGATATTTTACTAAATGAACAACGGCATTCCCTTCTTTACATACCTTAGCGGCCCTGGATTCATTAGTGAAAAGAATAGGCTGATCCAAGCCTAATACAAACTGATGGTCCGGATTAGGCAAATGGGACAAACAGAGATCCAAACATGTCGCAGTAATCGGAACCGCCTGCCTTTTCCATAAAGATAGGGTGGAATTTTCAAGCAAACGGCAGGCTTCATTAGGTGGTACTGCTATAATAATATTCTCAGCTTCAATGGTTTCGCCACTTGCAAATTTAATGGTGTTTAATGGATGTCTGTAATCTACTTTTTCCACCTTACAATGACATCTTACTTTTACACCTAGACCTTCTGCCTTGTTTCTTAAATCCGCAACAATGGTCTCCCAACCGCCATCGACATAAATCACACCTGTTTTCAGTGTTCTTTGAAGTTGCCTTAAAACGGGGCGGGCTAGCTGAAGATGCGGGGCAAACGTATAAGTTGCTGTACGGCATAATGCATAAAAATGGTGCCTGATCATTGGACTTTTTATTTCTTTTTCTGCCCAGTCACTTAAACTAACTGTCATTATATTATCTATATTCATTTTCCAAATCTGAATGATCAACTGTGTAAATTGGATTTTTTCTGACCAAGAAATCATTGAAGACTTGAGAAGTGAACCTAGTCCTGTTGCAAAAGGAACCACTTCGTTTTTCCAAATACCATGCGTTTGAACAATCGCATTTTTTCCACTGATTTCAACACCAAGCTCTTTAAAAATAGTCATAGCTTCTCCACCCGAATAAAGTGCATGAGCTCCGATGTTAAACAGTGCACCGTTTTCGTTATTAGTCATTGATCGCCCGCCAAGACGATTGGATTTTTCAAATACAATGACATTTTTACCTTCCTTTGCTAAGTAATTGGCTGCCGTTAACCCTGCCAATCCACCGCCGATGATGGCTACATCAACTTTTTCCATTAAAATTCCTCCATTCATTCGTTCTACACTCAAGACGATTGAAGGAAAGATTTTGTGACAAAATGAATAAAAAAACCGTTCAAATTTCTGAACGGAGAGAATCAAATTATGCGTTAGTTAATTTATTTAAATTCCTGTTTTTATACCAAAGCCTACTAAAATTAAGCCGGTTGATTTTTGAAATGCCTTCTGGAATTTGGAGTTGTTCAACCATTTCTTGGCGTAATCAATTAGATAAACTAGAACTAAAAACCACGATACAGCGAGCAGGGTTAAGATTAAGGCTAATACAATCAATTGCTGATCTACATTTCCATTCAAATTAATAAATTGCGGCATGATTGTAATATAAACTAAAACAGTCTTTGGATTAAGAATATTACTAAGTAATGCTTGCATGAAGGAATTTTTATTATGCCGGTTTGAATACTCTATAGGTGTATTTGCGTGAGCTTGAATTTCTTTCAAAGAGAATGTGCTTTTCGCGAAAAAGCTTTTGATTCCTAAATAAATTAAGTATGCGGCTCCTAAATATTTGATTGTACTGAAAAGAATGACAGACTTTGCAATGACTACAGATAGCCCAAGAATCGCAATAAGCGTCCAAAAAGAAAGCCCCGCCGCCATTCCAAGAACCGTATAACGTCCAGCTTTCGGACCATAGCTAAGCGTGTTTTTCACCAGGAGCATAGTATCTGCTCCTGGTATAATAACCATCATTGCAGCAATTGATATGTAGGTTAGTAAGCTATCCATACTATTCTCCTTTTCTATTATTATAGTGACTGCTTAGGTAACCAGTATAGCAGATGTTATTGGAATTATGGATAAATATAAAGAACTTTTTAGAGGAGAGCTTTGGGAAAGCCTCGTGAATTTACTCCTCAAATTACCCTTTTGTAAGCAATTAAAAATTTTGGTTTAAAGTGGGAATATACTATTGAAAAAGAACAATATGGCATTTAAAATAAAATGACATGGAGTTCATTTTATTGAAGAAAAGAAAGGAGGCGGAATCGTTTATGAAAAAATTAGGTATTGCTGTAGTTATTATATTCGCTTTTGTGTTGGCGATTTCTGCAATCGTAAGATATTTTGTATTGGACCCTGCTTCGACTAATACGACTTTGGTTGAGCAGGGAATGAATATGTATGACTTTCATAATCAACCATGGAACATCGTTTTATTTGCTCATATTATTACTGCTTCACTTGCCATTTTGATCGGTCCATTTCAATTTTTCAAAAAGCTTAGGAACAAACGAAAGTCGCTGCATCGAAACATGGGGAAAGTTTATTTAGTTTCCATTTTAATCAGTGGGATTACGGGGATTTATTTATCGTTTTTTGCATTCGGGGGAGTTATTTCTAAATTAGGCTTTTTCTCCTTATCAACCGCTTGGCTTGTAACCACTTATTTGGCGTATAAAAACATTCGAATGAAGAGAATTCAAGAACATGAACGATGGATGTATAGAAGTTATGCAGTGACCTTTGTTGCGGTCACCTTTCGAATTTGGTCAGCAGCCATCGGTTATTCCTTAGATAATTTTGCAATTGGCTATACAGCGGCGATTTGGGTCAGTTTAATTGGGAATTTGGTTATAATGGAAATCTGGCTGAGGAAGAATCAAAATAGAAAGCTAGAAACCATTAAAACGAATCATACATTGTTTGACAAATAGAGTCATAGTAACAGGCGCTTTTAAAGGGCTGTCTAGAAGTGAATTTACACATTCTAGACAGTCCAAGAATCAGAAAAAGTAATTCTTACGCTTAAGTCTAATCAGCCAACACCATCGAATCTTCTTTGCTCCCCGATCTTGCTCTTCCAGCAAAGCTTCATTCTTCCATTTAAAGTGATCATATGCATAGTAGTCATCGCCGCGGCTTGGGACCATCGTTTCAAAATAAGATCTGTTCTCCGCTTCAAAAGTAAATAACCGTTCAAAATCTGCCTCGGATATTTTTTAATTAAGATTTTCATTTGCAGCCACCATCAACTAAGGATTATCCTCCCATTTTAAAACAAAACCGAACTCATTTATGAATATAAACACTGGTCCCAATGGGAACTCTGGATGATAGCTCGAGGACATCATGATTAAACATGCGGATACAGCCGTGCGAGACTTTTTTTCCAATCGAAGCGGGGTTATTTGTACCGTGTATCCCATAATGAGGTGCTGACAATCCCATCCAAAGCACTCCAAATGGTCCGCCTGGGTTCGGTTGTTTATTGATAATCGTGTATGTTCCGGCAGGTGTTGGAGTCAGCATTTTTCCAACTGCAATCGGAAAGGTTTTTATTAATTTCCGTCCATCAAACAATTTTAATTGATGCTTTGAAGTAGAGACATCAATCCATCTCACCATGAAGATCAACTCCGTTTTTTTGACTATTGTATGAGAAAGCTTAGGCTTTTGTTAATGACTGTTTCTGGGAGTAAAAAGGAAATAGTTTACAAATAATAAAAACATAAGCATGAAAATGGTAATGGAATAATGTCCACTTTTTTAAGAACAATAGTAAATAATATGAAAGGCTTTTGGAGGAGATCATGTGGCAAATGAAGCAAAACAGGATAATTTATTAACGCTTATAAAGAAGGGAAATAAATCCTCTGCCGTCGCAGCGATTGGTAATACAGTAATAGCAGCGGCCAAAGGAGTTGCCTATGTCTTAAGTGGAAATGGGGCTATGTTTGCTTCTACGATGCATTCCCTCGCCGATGCGGTAAATCAAGGGTTTGTCTTTGTCGGCAGTGTGCTTTCAGAAAAAAAACCGACACGCAGGTTTCCCGCTGGTTTTGGCAGGGTGATCAATATTTTCTGTATGATCGCAGTCATTGTTGTGACTATCATGGCTTATGAAACAATTAAAGAAGGATGGCATTTACTTCAACACCCCGTAGGCAACACAGGTGGAATTTTGCTGAGCGTCATTGTTTTAATTATTAACCTTGCAATCGATGGGGCGATTCTAGTTAAAGCGATGAAAGAGATATTAAAAGAAGCGAGAGTTGAAAATATAAAGGGATTTGGGATTGTATCAGGAGCATTGAAAAATGTTGGGAGAGCAGCCCCTCCTACCCGCCTAGTCTTTTACGAGGATATCGTTGCGTGTTTAGGTGCATTATTAGCGCTGGTTGCTGTAGTGGTGACTTCATTAACAAACTATCATGCGTTAGATGGGATCGCCACTATTCTTATCGGGATCCTTATGGTTGGAGTGGCTTTCAGGGTGGGATATGATAATATGGTCGGTCTCATAGGAGTAGCTGCCCCACAGGAAATAGTGGAAAGAGTTCAGAATGCTATCTTTAGTGATAAGGAAGTTGCTGATATAAGAAAGCTTCGGATTTTACAAGAGGGAAGATACTATCATGTCGAGGGACTCATCGAATTAAGAAAAGGCCTCTCCCTCTCAATTGCTGATGATATAAAGTTCAGGGTTCAGGATAAGATTATGGATGATCCAGATATAACTGATGTAACTCTCGGAATTATTGAGGATGATGATATAAGAAGCTGGTCCACTGATAATTTGAAGGGACTGACGTGAAAAAAGGAAAGGGGCTATCCAATATCGGTTTTTCCGTTATTGGATGCCCCTTTTTCGTTTTTTTTTGAAAGTGTAATACATTGACTTAATAAATCAAAAGGTTCCTGGGCAATAAAACCTGCTTCATTTACCTAAAAACTTAAATGGAAGCTGCCCGGTCAATGAAGGCCTGTTTCATTTACTCAAAAAATCAAAATAGTACTCGAACGGTCAATGAAAGTGTTCCTTTCAACAAAAAATACCAAAACAATTCCTTATTTTAAATCCTCAATTGAATTGATCTTAACATAATCCGGGACAACTAATCCAAGCTTTGTCCCTTCTAGGTTCGGCCCAAGGTCAACGATATCGCTCTTATACGTATTGTAATAGTCGAGATGAGTAGTTGGTAGCCAGGCGGCGACCATCGCATCTGCACTGGCGTTTGCAATACCGGCAAACATCGGGCCGACTTCAACCTGACTCAGCGTCACATCGTAGCCATTCATCTCAAGCACCTTCGCAATGACATTTGTGCTCGCTATTTCCGTATCCCACGCGACGTAAACAAGTTTGATCTTTTCTCCATTCCCTGCCCTGGCACCGTTTGTCCACTTGGCTACTTTGTCTGGATTGGCAGCAATCCATTTTTCAGCGGCATTAGCAGGATCTGAGCCTTTTTCGATCTCGACCATTACGTTTTCCATATCACTCGTTTCCCATAAGAATTGATCGAGGATTTGGTAAGCCCCAGGGGCATCTTGATCAAGTCCTTTTCTAACGATTGTATGAATATTTTCAGCTTTGCCAAAGGCACCTTTTGGATCTTCGAGATACTTTAAATCAAATGATGAGAACATCCAATGTGGAGACCATCCCGTGACAATAATAGGTTCCTTCTTATCGATGGCTTTCTTTAATACAGCAACCATTGCGGCTGATGAGCCTTCGACTAGCTGCCATTTTTCCAATCCGTACTCCTCTAACATTTGGTGGGACGTTGTCATTATTCCAGCCCCAGGCTCAATCCCAATAATTTTATAATCAGTTTGAGCTCCGATTCCACTCGCATTTTCATCTACAGCAGTACTCTTTGTAAACGATAAAACGAGTGCAGTTCCTACTAGTAGGATTGCCAAAATGGATAAAATCACCTTTTTACCAACAATATTTTCATACGCCGGCTTGCGAAGGTTTTGCGAGATCCGGTCGAGAATAATGGCAATAATCACGATGGATAGCCCGGCTTCAAAACCTTGTCCCACATTTATTTGGCTAACCGCTCGATAAACGTCCGCTCCAAGTCCCGGCGCTCCAACTAATGATGCCGTCACAACCATGGATAGGGCGAGCATGATGCTCTGGTTTACTCCCGCCATAATCGTTGGCGTGGCTAAAGGCAATTGGACCTTGAACAATTTTTGGCTAGGTGTAGAACCGAAAGCATCTGAAGCTTCAATTAAATCTTCCGGCACTTCCTGTATCCCAAGATTGGTCATACGGATCGTCGGAGCAATCGCAAAAATAAAGGAAGCAATAATTCCCGGAACAACGCCAATTCCGAAAAATAAAATAGATGGAATTAAATAGACAAAAGCCGGCATCGTTTGCATGAAATCTAAAATGGGTGTAATAATGCTTTGTGCTGTTTTACTCCGTGCACACCAAATTCCTAGCGGGATCCCAATGACAATTGTGAGCAAGCCTGACAAAACGACGATGGCCAGTGTTTGAATACTTGAATCCCAATATCCAAGATTATCAATCAACAGTAAGCTGATCAGCGTAAAAATCCCTAATGGCCATCTGCTCGTATAGGTAACTAAAAGGGCCAAAATGATAATTAAAACGATAGGAGGACCTGCACTTAATACATCCACTAAAATATTTAAAAGCCCCTCGACCGCACTTGTTATAAATGAAAATAATCCAGCAAATGTAATGGTTATCCAATTAACGAGTGTATCGATCCATTGTCCTAATGGGATTTTTGGCATGCTCAATCACTCTCCAAATCGTTCAAAGAATCTTTATTTCCTGCTAGAGCTCCAATGACGGCACCACGAATAACGATTCCTTTCAATCTTTTCTCTTCGTCTATAACCGCTAATGGCAGACTGGATGTTGCTATATCATCCATAAAATCAGCAATCAATGCATCTTCTGTAACGGTTGGGAGGTCGGTTGCCATTGCTTCGGAAATGGATTGATTTTGGTCGATTGCCTGGCGAGCTTGTTCAGCCATTAACACGCCCAATAGCTTGTTTTTTCGATCAACGACAAATATGCTGGAATATCCTTGCTTTCGCATAATTTCCAGGGCCACCCTTGGACCGCGGTCTGGACTAATTTTTTCTGGCCGTTTCATTACATGGGATGCCGTTAATACTTTCGATAAATCAACATCTTCCACAAATTTCTCAACAAATTCATTGGCTGGATTCATCATGATTTGTTCAGGGGTTCCTAATTGAATGACGCTGCCGTCTTTCATTAAAGCAATTCTATCCCCAATTCGGAGTGCTTCATCTAAGTCATGCGTGATGAAAATAATTGTTTTTTTGTATAGTTCCTGAATTTCGAGTAATTCATCCTGCATGTCTTTACGAATGAGCGGGTCTAACGCACTGAACGCTTCATCCATTAATAAAATTTTTGTATCACTTGCAAGAGCCCGTGCAAGCCCGACCCTTTGCTGCATTCCGCCGCTTAATTGGGATGGGAGCTGGTCTTCATAGCCTTTTAAACCAACGACTTCAAGGGCTTTCAGCGCTTTTTCACGGCGTTCAGCAGGAGGAACATTCTTAATTTCGAGACCAAATTCTGTGTTTTCTAAAATGGTTTTGTGCGGAAATAAAGCAAACTTTTGAAAGACCATACTAATTTTCTTTTGTCTAACTTCTCGGAGTCTTGCGGCATTCATCTTGACGATATCTTCATTTTCAATCAGAATTTCCCCGATTGTAGGGTCAATCAGCCTATTAAACATACGGATTAAGGTTGATTTTCCACTTCCGGATAACCCCATGATGACAAAAATTTCGCCGGGGAAGATTTCGAAATGGACCTTATTCACACCAACGGTTTGCCCAGTTGCTTTCAAAATTTCCTTTTTCGATTTTCCTTTCTTTAATAAGTCAATGGCGGCTTTAGGAGATTTGCCAAAAATCTTTGAGACATTTTTAACTTCTACAATAGGCTCCAATCTACACACCTCATTTTTCCAAGTTGCCAAATATCATATGTAGTTTTACCGATTTATTCATTTAATATGTTGGTTTTGTGCAGGGGGAATGGCGGATGAAAAATTTCGAAAGGAAGTTATTTAGTGGGGTTTGTCCCAAACATTCATTTCCATTTCGAATATTATTTTAATAAAAGGCAGGTGAGTTAAATGTATTTAGTAGGTTTCTATTCGCCAAAAGCAAAGTCAGGTGTAACCGAATTGTCTTTATCGATTTATCAGTGGCTCAAAATGAATACGCCTTTATCTGCTGCGTTTATTTCCTATGCGGCTTTAGAAAAAGAAGAGAACTCCAATGAGTTTATCCACGAATTCTCCAAATTATCATTAACAGAGCAAAAACAAAAAGTAAAAAGGATGAAGAAGGAATACGATATTATTATTTACGACGCCTCTAGTCAGCTTTCCGAAGGGGTTTTAAAGCTTTTGCCTATTGTGGATCGATTATTTGTTGTTGGTGAAGAGCATACAAACTTTGCAGTTAAACTGCATCAAATCATTCAATTTAATAAAATTTTTGATAAGAGTGTAAAGAGTTTTATTACACATTTACAGGGGAATAAAACTTTTGTAATCCGTGAAAATAAGGTCGATCGTGTAATTGGATTTAATTATACAAAAGAAGAAGCAAATGAAATTGGACAAATGGTGTATACAGATTATGTTAGTCATTATTTAGAGGGGAAATTTATTGAGAAAAATGAAAAAGTCTATAAAAAAATTAAACGAATTCCGAAAGAAGAATTGTACAGCGGCTTGTACAAACTAGGGATTGATTTTGAAAAAGCACTGCTCTTTCATAAGTTTATTATGATGCGTGAAGCATTAGGGCAAGACTACCATGACGCACTTGAAAATCTTTTTCCCCTATTAATAAACTCCTCTTTCCAAGAACTTCTGGAAAAATTTGGAAGTGAATTTTATTTCATAACAAAATTTAAAATTTAATCATCATCCATTTATCATTCCTCTAAAAACTCTTCCGCGTTATGCGCTGTCCTCTTGTCATAATCTCAAATATTATTTCGTTTTATTTTTCTCCTAATGACAAAAGCTATGGAAAGGTTGTGAGAGAAAAACAAATTGGAGGAATGGACAAATGACGAATTACGATTTAATTATTAAAAATGGGCAGATCGTGACAGTGGATTCCGTTGTTCAAGGAGATATTGCCATTAAGGATGGAAAAATCATTTCAGCAGGTAAATCAATCGAAGGAACAGCAGCTAAAGAAATTAATGCAGAAGGACTTCATATTCTGCCTGGCCTGATTGACACACATGTCCATTTTAATGAACCAGGAAGAGCGGAATGGGAAGGATTGGAGACAGGAAGCAGAAGCTTAGCTGCCGGCGGGGTGACAACCTTTTTCGATATGCCATTGAACAGTACCCCTCCGACCGTTAATAAAGAGAACTTAGAGATAAAAAGTTCCCTTGCCGCTGAAAAGTCCATTGTGAATCCGCGTTTTTGGGGCGGGCTAGTCCCGGAAAATATTGATGATTTAAAGGGCCTGCATGAAAATGGCGTGATAGGCTTTAAGGCATTTATGTCACCGAGCGGAATTGATGATTTTAATAATGTGGATGACGAATCCATTTATAAGGGAATGAAGGAGATTGCCTCTCTTGGTTCGCTATTAGCCGTTCATGCGGAAAGTACGGTCATGTGTGATCAGCTTGCGAGTGAAAAAATAAGTCAAGGGAAAGTATCAGCAAGAGACTTTGTGGAATCCCGTCCGATTATTTCTGAAGTAGAAGCAGTAAGAAGAGTCCTTTCTTATGCAGAGCTAACGGGATGTAAGCTGCATATTGTCCATGCAAGCAGCCGCAGAGTTGTGAAGCTTATTAATGAAGCAAAGGAAAGCGGCTTAGAGGTCACAGTGGAAACATGTCCACATTATTTATCGCTGACAGTAAAGGATTTAGAAGAAAAAGGTGTATTAGCGAAGTGTGCCCCGCCATTAAGAGATGAGGATGAAGTAGAAAATCTTTGGGCTGCTGTTGCAAATGGGGAAATTGATGTCATCGGTTCCGACCATTCACCAGCACCAGCATCCATGAAAGAAAGCACAGGCAATATTTTTGAAGGGTGGGGCGGCATTTCAGGAGCACAATCTACGTTAAATATTTTGTTAACCGAAGGGCATTTTAAAAGAAAACTGCCTTTAGAAAAAATTGTTGAGTTAACCTCGACAAACCCGGCAAAAGTATTCGGACTTTCCAATAAAGGAACGATTGCCGCCGATTACGATGCTGATTTGACACTTGTGAATCTGGACGAAAGCTTTGAACTGAAGAAGGAAGATTTATTCTATCGTCATCAGCATTCCCCATATGTTGGCATGACCTTTAAAGGAAAAGTCACAACAACGATTGTTGGCGGGAAAGTAGTATTTGAAAATGGGAAACTGATGGAGAAATAATAGAAGATTGCCCCGTTCCTTTACTGGAACGGGGTTATTTATTGTAATTTTATTGTTCAGTCATGGTAAAATCGTGAAAAAATAGTCCTGGGAGAGAGCAATATGCATATCCGTAAACTAAATATTAATGAAAACCCACCAATTGAATTATTGCTATTGGCTGATCCTTCTTTGAAATTAGTTGAGGAATATACACAAAGAGGAGAATGCTTTGTAGCTGAAATGGATGGTCAAATTGTTGGGGTGTATGTACTTCTTCAGACAAGACCTGAAACGGTGGAACTGGTGAATATTGCAGTGATTGAAACGCACCAAGGCCACGGCATCGGGAAACAACTCATTATACATGCAATCCAGACAGCTAAATTATCTGGATACAAAACAATGGAAGTGGGTACTGGAAATTCAAGTATTGGACAATTAGCTCTTTATCAAAAATGTGGTTTTCGAATGACCGGTATTGATCTAGACTTTTTCACTAGGCATTACCCAGAAGAAATAATTGAGAACGGTATACTTTGCAGGGATATGGTCCGGTTATCGCAGGATTTGTAGATGAAAATGAAAAAATACAGCACAAAGAGACAATTAGCTGCCAAATTTGGTGGCTTTTTATTATTTAAAATGATTTATTACAATTATTTTATTTATAGATTTAACAACTGGTTACTAAAATAATATAACTTTAAATTTCTTTGGGAGACAAAGGGACTTTAACTTTAACCAATGAAAAAGGGACAAAAAAAACCTGTCCCTCTGTTAATTTTGAATAATATGGAGGTGACTGTGACTTTCCTTTACCACACCGCGAGACTTCTTAATCCAAATAACAATTAGAATGATAACTGTGAAACGAAAGGCAATTCCTATAACTCCTCCTTCTGGACCATATAATCCGCCAGAAATCCAAGAGTTGTCCAATAGCTTTAATTTAATTATTCCATCTGCTTTAAATCCACTAACAGGAAATCCTAATATTGGTGCTTGTATATAGTTCCATGCAAAATGGAGCGCCCATGGGAACCAAATTTTTCGTGTATATATAAATGCTAATCCATACATCACCCCGCCAAGACCGTTACTAAATGCGGATAACAATGTCGCATGGTCATTGTCATAATGCACAAAGCCAAAGTATATTGATGTAATAAGTAGTGGAAAAAATGGTTTTTTAAATAACATTATAAGAATTGTTAATATGATACACCTGAATACTAATTCCTCATATCCAGCTGATATAGAAATGAGCCCTGTATAATAAATTAAGGACTTTAAATTAAAGCCGATATTAGTTATCTCTACTAAACCCAAACTTAAACTAACTACAAAAATTCCGATCATTGCAGAGGTGGTGATCGCTAGCCCTGCCAAAATATCATTTCTGGAATAAATATCAGGGGTAAAGGGTGTAAATAGTCCTTTCCAATTCCTCGTTTTGGGCATATAGAGCTCCTTCGTTTTTGAATTTTATTCTCCTCTATTATACAGGATGAATTTTACATAATAATATATGTATGGAAAAATATAAATTATGTTGTTAAATCCTTTGGCACTAGGCAAACTCCTTCTTAAGCAAGCCTCTAGGTGAGGAGGACGCAGCCATACAATCACCTAAAGGCTTGTAACAAGTTATTGAAATTTATCACGCAAACTCATAATACTATAAATTAATGCAGCATCTCTGCCCATTTTACTGTGAGACTTGATTTTGGGACGCAGACATTTTTGAAATAGCTGGTCGCACCGTTTTGTTCGGCCATATCTATCATAACATTCGTCATGTAATTTACAGCACGCATCTACCTCATTAATGGGAGACCCCGGCCCGGAACAACCTGGCCCACAATACCTGTACCCCGGCATACAAATCCCAAAGTGTGGCCGTCTATAGCTCATTATTCCCCCTCCTTCCCTGACAAGCACTGAGATACAATAGAGTATGATTTTCAGCTTTAAATGGAAAGGCTTTTAACTGCCATATGTGAATGCATCTGGAAAAAAGGAATTTTAGGAGAGAGCAGTGCACTCTGGATGAGCAAGAGGTACACGGAGACTTGGCATAGACTGTATTGTGCTACCGGAAGTGAAATAAGCGGAGGTTTTCCGGTTATATACAGAAAGGAGCTAGTTTGGGGGTAAATAAGGGGAGGATTTCCGACTATGCAAAGAAAAATCCCCCATTTTTGAATTTTTTGAGTAAATAGGCGGAATCTCTCCGTCTATTAAGGCTATTTTCAATGATATTTTCTAATTAAGCGGAATTTTTCCGTCTATTTATCAGCTTGGGTGCTTATTTTAATCCCCCAACCAAAAAGTGCGGCCCCCTTGTTAAGAGTTATCTATTTTTTTATTAAAAAGCACCGGAGCAGAATCCACGTTTTTTAACCACAGATGTTCTATTCCATTCATTCCATCATTAATCCATACATCTCCTTGGTGACCCTTTTTAGTCATTCGAAACCATGTGATTGCTGACCCAACGACTTGCGGTGCATGATCTAATTCATCTTTCTTCGGAAAGGTAATCTGCTTTTGTTCTCCCGATTTAAGATTAATGACGTATAGAGCTGTAAACATTGTTGGAACGGGGCCTTCTTTCCATTCCTTGTTTTCTTTTGCTCGGGCAACAATAACTTGATCTGGAGTGAACCATTCGATATCAAGGTCGACAAAACCTTTAGGGGTGTATTCCATTCGTTTGGTCATGACAGGAATGTCTGCAATGGCTGCGTTCTTGTTTTCAACCCAAAATCTCCCTTCACCCGATATGAAGGCTAGTTGATTTTTTGTAGGAGCCCATTTGATCCAGTTTTCATACCAGAGCATCTTTCCTACGACTTGAAAGTGGTCTCCTCTTGATGAAAGGACGCATAATGTATTGCTGTCATTGGACCAAGAAGCAGTCGGCGTTGCTAGGAAACTAATCCATTTCCCATCAGTACTCCATTTAAAATATTCAGCATCGATTGCAAATAAATCTTTTTCATCTGTTTGAATGGTATAAAATAGCTTAATTTTATTATTATTTAAATTGGCATCAGCTGACACTTTAAAAAGATGAACAGGTTCCCACCCAGTAGGAAGCAGATTAGATTGCGATGAAACAATAAATTCTTTTCCGCTGGGGAACCATGCAAAATCACTCACACCAAGGGAAACATTCTCAAATCCGTGTGGCCGTCCATTTTTTGATTTCGTCACGTTTAGGACACCGCCCGCATTATAGGCTAGCTGATTTGCTACAGGCGACCATTTGAAATTTCTTGTTTCAATCGTTTCATATGGTTGGTAGATTTCCTTTTCCTTGGAATCGTACACATACAAATATGTTTTTTCTTGTTTCTCATCACCATCCAAAAAGGCAATGAACCGCCCATCCATTGACCATTGGGGATTGAATACATAGCGGCCTGCTGTCAGTTGAATTTCTTTATCGCCTTCCTTTATCCATAATTGATGATCTCGTATAAATGCAGCCTTAAGTGAAACTTCGGCAAAAGCATCCACTGTAAAATGAAAACTAGTAAATAGAATTATTAATAAAATCCTCAATACCATAAATCATCCCTCCATGTCATAGGATGTCCCATCAAGGGAAAACAATGGCCTCAATGCTGATTGGAAAAATGCTCCTCATCCAAAAGTCGTAGATTTTCTTCAAACGATTTGCGTAAATGCTTTCCTCCAACCTTCCGATGTGACCAGCGCTTTCTTTTTCTAAAATAAAAGTAAGAAAACAAAAGAAAGCGAGTGAATCAGATGAACAATAAAATGGTTGTAATGATTACAGGGGCATCGAAAGGTCTTGGAAGGGCATTGACATTGGCATTTGCCAAAAAAGGAGTACGGCTTGCGATTTGTTCGAGAGGGGAAGGGATGCTGCGCAAGGTTGAGCACGAAGCGAGGGAGCTTGGGGCTGAGATCATTGCAGTGGAGGCGGATGTTACGAATGTACGAGATGTAAATCGGTTCGTCTCAATTGTAGAAGAAACATTCGGAAGGGTAGATATTTTAGTAAATAATGCATCCGTATTTGGACCAGGTCCTACGCTGCTGGCCGATTATCCGGATCATGACTTTGCGGAAGTGATACGGATGAATGTAGTTAATCCTTTCCTTGTGACAAAGCGTGTATTGCCAGGCATGCTAATTAGAAATACCGGAAGAATTCTGAATGTCACATCGGAAGCTGGAAAAACCGGATTTGCTGAATGGGGTGCTTATGGGATTTCTAAATTTGCGGTGGAAGGCTTAACACAAACTTGGGCTGATGAGCTGGAGGATACAGGTGTAAGTATTGGGATGGTTGACCCTGGAGAAATGGATACAGAGATGCACGCTATTGCCGTTCCTGATTGTGATTATGAGCTTAGTAACCCTCATGATGTCGCAAAGGCATTTGTTTATCTCGGACTAAATGAATCAGTAGACGTGAACGGAAAGCGATTTGAGGCACAATCGATTTTAGAAGAAAAAAGGGGGCCACTCCTATGATGCTAGCTGCACGTCCATTCCAAGTCCATGAAGATTTAAATGCAAATACGCCGGCTGAATACCGAGGAATACCGAGGGATCACGTCCGTTTAATGGCGCTCGATTCGAAAACGGGAGACAGCTTCCATAATTATTTTTACGACCTGGGTTCTTACTTGCAAGAGGGAGATTTGCTTGTCCTGAATAATAGCCGTACCATACCAGCCGTGTTAAAAGGGAAAAGGGGAAAGCAAAATATTGAAATTCGCTTATCCCGGAAAATATCTGAATTTGAATGGGAGGCACTTGTCACAGAAGGGATACTGAAGGTAGGGGAAGAAATAGATTTACCAGGTAATCTAACAGCAACCATTACTGGGCAGGGAAATGAAGCCCCATTAATTATTCTCGCATTTTCAAAAAGTGGAATTGAGCTTTACGATACGATCTATCAATACGGGGAGCCGCTGTACTATGAATATATTGAAACCCCTTGGCCGTTAGAAATGTATCAAACTGTTTATGCCTCTGTTCCGGGCTCTGTAGAAATGCCCTCTGCTGGAAGAGCTTTTACGTGGAAGCTGCTAAATAATCTGAAGAAAAAAGGTGTAAACATTGCTTATTTGCAGCTTCATACGGGCTTAAGCTATTACGGAAAGGACCGCTGGCCAAACCCAAGCAAACATCTTGAAGCATTTAATGTTCCAAAGGAAACGGCTGATCTGGTAAACACAACGAAAAAAAATAACGGGCGTGTCATAGCAGTAGGTACTACTGTCGTTCGGGCACTAGAAGCAGCTGTCGATAAGGCCGGTAATGTTGAAGCACGGGCTGGGATCACGAATTTATATATTAAAAAAGGCTTTCCTCTAAAAGCAGTCGACGGCCTCATAACCGGTTTTCATGAACCTGAAGCGAGCCACTTGGACCTTCTTACGGCATTTATTCAAGAGCCGCTTCTGATGAAAGCTTACACTGAAGCGCTAGCAGACGGATACCTTTGGCATGAGTTTGGCGATATGAACTTGATTTTGCCGATGGGAGCAAGAGGATGAAATGGCATCATGGAGGCATTCAAGTTCGAAATATAGAAGAAGCCATTGAATTCTATGAACGTGTTTTCGAATTTAAGCTCGAACAATATCTTTCTTTGCCCGGTGAAAAAATAGCCTTTCTTATAAAAGAAGAGGTAAGAATCGAATTAATTGAGTCAGAGGAAGCGCCTGTCCCTTTCAGTACTATTCATCTGTCGTGGCAGGTGGAGGATTTAGCGGAGTGGATTAGAAATCTGAGTGTAAAGGGATTTAATATTTCAGAAGGACCTTATAAGCTGAAAAATGGCTGGGATATTGTCTTTTACGAGGGTCTTAATGATGAAGTAATAGAATTGGTTCAAGTTAGTGAAGGATATAAATAAAAGCATTCAGGGACATCCTTGAATGCTTTTTCCACCTCTTATTCAGCGTATACTTTCTGGACTCGTCCAACCTGTCCATCTGTCAGCCTGACTTTAATGCCATGAGGATGGGTGCTCGATTTTGTGAGCAGGTCCTTTACGATGCCTCTTGTCAGCTTTCCTGTTCTTTGATCGGCTTTAAGAACAATATCAACAGTCATGCCAGGGAATACATTTTTCCGGTTTTGTCCGTTCATTAGACGCCCATTTTTCTGCGTGTATTACTTGGTTTCTTTGATTGCTGGCTCTTCAGCTTTTTCGTTGATAAATCACCATTTGCTGCACCTTTGCCGGAAGCATTGGCCTGATTTTTTTTCTTTTCAAGCTGCTGCTTCATTGCCTCTTGCAGGCTAATTTTCTTTTTAGGTGCTTCTGATTGATTATTTTCAGACATAGAAGGTTCCTCCATTTAATATGATAGTGAACTCAGTATAATCTATTTTTAGTTGTTTGTGAAATTGAAAAAAGAAAAAGATTTGGCAGTGACCATATAACATAAAAAAAGAATTAAAGAGTCTTTAGTCTCCCTAATTCCTTGCCTTCAGTATGTTCATTGCAAATGAGAAGGTAAATCAGAATCGTCTTTATTTAAAGTTTCAATAAATATATTGTCTTGAAAAGCTGGTTGCTTGCTTTGCTGAATAAGCTGACCGTTTTGAATCAGTTGAATGAGGCTTTGAATATCTTCTTTTGTTGCGGGCTGTTTTTCCTTTTTCAGAGAATAACCTAATTGTCCATTAGATTCGATTGTGGCAAATTCAACATCATTGATCATATCTACTCTCCTTATCAGAATCTATATGTATTTTTAGTTTAAATTAACCTTTTATACTCAAATTGGTATTTTTAAAATTCGTGAAGATATTGGGAGCATAAGGAAAAGTGCCTATAGGAAATTAGATAGCATAGAGGTTGGAGCTTTCTATCTAACTATTAATATATGAATGAAAATATGGTAAGATACAAGAGGAAAACCTAAGTATGTGTTTCCACAATTATAGGTTTATTCATAGAAAGCAGGATGTAAATGGGTCTATTTATTTTGAAGCGGTTTGCTGAATCAATCGTAGTTTTACTCATTGGCAGCATGCTTTGCTTTATATTTATTCGGATGCTGCCAGGGGATCCGGCAGCTGCACTTTATGGGGAACAGCTCCAGAAAATGAGTGAGGCGGACAGGTTTCGCATTACAGAAAACCTTGGACTTCATGATCCGCTCCCGGTCCAATATGGAAAGTGGCTTTCCCAGATTTTACACGGTGAATGGGGGCAGTCCTTCATTTCTGGGGAAGATGTGACCTTATTTGTTATCAAAGCGCTACAGCCTACATTTATTCTCATGATGTCATCCCATTTGATTATTTTTTTGCTTGCTGGCGTGTTTGGTGTCGTATCCGGATTGTTTCGGCGATCTTTTTTTGATCAAGTGATTACATGGGTAAGCTTATTATTTATGTCCATACCGCCTTTTTGGTTCGCACTTATGCTAATGCTTTTTTTCTCCGTCTATTTAGGCGTACTGCCGACTTCCGGAATGGGGGAAGGAGGATGGGGCGAACAACTTCGATATTTACTTATGCCTTCATTAGTCCTCGCTTTATCACATGCCGGTTATTATATCAGGCTCCTTCGAAATCATATAAACATAACGAAAGATAATGGATTTATATTTGCTTTAAAAGCTCGGGGTATTGAGGACCGTAGAATTTTGTTGAATCATTTGCTGCCGAATGCTTCAATCCCTTTTCTATCCTATACAGGAATGTCACTTGCTGTAGCGCTTGCCGGTTCTGTTGTCATAGAAACTATTTTTTCGTGGCCAGGCCTTGGCAGACTATCTTTAAAGGCTGCCCTTGCACATGATTACCCTGTATTATTAGCCGTCATTTTATTAAGTATGGTTTTTGTCATTGCGATAAACTTGTTGGTTGATCTCCTTTGTGCATGGATGGATCCTCGCCTGCGTTCCCAGCTGCTTGAGGAGGGAAAAAAATGAAAATAAAACGTCAGTGGAAGCTTATTATGGCAACTTCCTCTTTTTTGCTTCTTATTTTTTCTGTCTGGATGGCACCTTTTCTTACATCTTATGACCCGCTGTCTATCAAGATGGATCACGTTCTTCAGCCCCCTGGACCAGAACATTTATTTGGAACAGATGAACTTGGGCGGGATGTTTTAACACGTCTTTTGTATGGAGGGCGTGTATCTCTCTTAGTCGGTGCTGCCGCTATGACCGTTTCAATTGTTATAGGGGTTAGTTATGGAGCGATAAGCGGTTTTGCTGGTGGTGTCATGGACCAGATCATGATGCGGATTGTGGATGCTGCTCTAAGCTTTCCTTCACTGCTTCTCATGATTATCTTGCAGCTCCTATTTCCTAATGGGATGATGTCTATTATTCTAGTGATTAGCCTGACAAGCTGGATGACTATTGCTCGTCTTGTCCGAACAGAAATAATGACGATGAAGAATGAGATCTTTATTCAAGCTTCAACCGTGATCGGCGCTACACCTTTGCAATTATTGCACCGGCATATGCTGCCGCAATGCTGGCCGACCATCGCTGTCCTAGCCGTCAGCGGAATCAGCCATGCTGTCCTTGCCGAAGCAACACTAAGCTTCCTTGGAATTGGAATTCCTCCACATGAACCATCATGGGGAAATATGCTGATGGGTGCACAAAGTTATTTACTGGGAGGTGCTTGGTGGATAGCTTTATTTCCAGGAATTTGTATAACCTTTACCGTCCTTTTCATTACATTTGCAGGAGATGAGTTGCAAGATCGCTTAACCGGTCCACAGTTCAGAAATGGAGGAAAATATGACTGATTATCTTCTTAAAGCAGAGAATCTTACAATCTCTCTTCATGACATAAATTTAGTGGAAAATGCTTCTTTTCACATCCGGAAAGGAACGATCACAGCACTCATTGGAGAGAGCGGCTCTGGTAAAAGCTTAACTGCAAGGGCAGTTATTGACCTGCTGCCTCAGGAAGTAACGGTTACTTCAGGTTCTGTGACATTTTCAGGGGAAAATGTGCAAATGATGAGTGGTAAACGGAAACGGGAATATCGCGGCAAAAATCTAGGTTTTGTATTTCAGGATACATGGCAAACCTTCGATCCGCTTAGAACGATTGGATCCCATTTTGTGGAGATCTTCATGACCCACACTTCCATGAAGAAAAGGGAGGCTAAAGAAGAAGCGATCAAACTATTGCGGCTAGTGAGGATGAAGGACCCTGTGCATGTTTTCCGTTCATATCCACACGAATTATCGGGAGGCATGAGACAGCGTGTTCAAATGGCAATAGCTATTGCATTGAATCCAACGTTGTTAATCGCTGATGAACCAACGACTGCCCTTGACATGAAGATTCAGTTTGACATCCTTTCAATTATACGTGAATGGCAGGAAGAATCAGGCGGAACCGTTCTATTTATTACACATGACTTAGGTGTGGTGGCTGAAATGGCCGATGATGTGATTGTGATGAGCTATGGACAAGTCATAGAACAGGCATCAGCTGAAGAGTTATTTGCAAATCCTAAGTCGGATCAAGCCAAAGATCTGCTGGAAAATTATCGGCTACTCTCGAATCCACCCATGGTTTATCCTATCAAAGAAAAAAATCCAATCATGCGAATAGAAAATGTCTCTAAAACATTTCACAAGAAAAAGTGGTTTCGATCAGATAAATTCGAAGCTGTCCGAGATGTGACGCTGAAAATTCATGCTGGAGAAATAGTTGGATTAATCGGCGAAAGCGGAGGAGGAAAAAGCACTCTTGCCCGACTTATGCTGAGCCTTGAGACATGCAGCAAGGGATCGGTTTCGTGGTATGGCCAAAAAGAGCTGCGCAGAGGTGTTCAATGGGTGCATCAGGATCCGATAGCTTCTTTTGATCCTCGCTGGACAGTAGAGAAAATTGTTGGTGAAGGATTTGACTACTGGAAAAAAGGCGAAGGAAATAAAAAAGAGGAAGTAGAAGCTGTTTTACAGAAAGTTGAGCTCCCTCCATTTGCTATGTCACTATATCCTCATGAGCTTTCTGGCGGGATGAGGCAGCGTGTTGCACTTGCCAGGGCACTTCTAGTGGAACCAGAGCTCATTGTGTTGGACGAGCCATTTGCCAATCTGGATATGAGCTCACAAGCAAGAATGATTTCATTAATCCAATCATTGAATGAACTTGACGAAATGGCTATTTTTTTTATTTCGCATGATATCCGCGCAGCGATGGCGCTTTGTCAGCGTATTTTTGTCATGAATGAAGGAAGGATTATTGAAGAATTGCCTTCAGACAAACTTTGCCAATCTAATAACGAATACACACAAGAGCTATTATCTTATATGCCGATATTCATTCCTTCTAAAAGAAGGGTGAAAAGAAATGAGAGGGAAGAGATTCATGTATAAAAAACTAATTTTAGCGATCGTTTCTATTTTTAGTCTTATTGTTTTAACGAGCTGCAGCGGAGGCAATTCAGAACAAGCTCAAACATCCAAAAAGAAGCAACTCGTTTATGGCACGGAATCAGAAATTGAAAAAGTGAATCCTGTTCTAGATGAGAGCCAGGAAATTGATGCCCTTCTTTTCCGCGGCTTAACCAAGCCAGATGAGAATAATGGCGTAAAACCAGATTTAGCGGAGAGTTGGGAAATTTCTCAGGACAATATAATCTACACGTTTAAGCTCCGTGAAGACGCTAAATGGCAGGATGGAAAACCGGTAACGGCTGAGGATGTTGCTTTTACCTTTAATAAAATTATAGACCCGTCTACAAATACACCTATTTCAGGTGAATTTAATGAAATTAAGTCAGTTGAAGCTGTAGGAGATTTTGAAGTAAAAATAACTCTTCATCGTCCTTTTCCGCCTCTTTTGGATAAGTTGAAAATCGGCATTGTGCCTGCGCACATTTTGCGTGATGAGAATCTAAATGAAACTGATTTTAATCAACATCCAATTGGTAATGGCCCATTTAAGCTAAAGGAGTGGAAAAACGATCATACGATTGTGCTGAAGCGGAATGATGATTATTACGGACAAGCGCCGAAGCTAGATGAAGTGGTTTTCAAAGCTGTACCGGATGCCAATACACGCGCTTTACAGTTGAAAACGGGAGAAATCGATTTAGCATTATTGGAGCCGAATCAGCTGGCAGGCGTTAAAGAAACAGATCCTTATGCGGTGCATGAAGTATCAACAGCGGATTATCGAGCTGTGATGTATAATATGCGTTTGCCGCTTTTTCAAGATAAACGTGTCCGCCAGGCAATGAATCTTGCGGTAAATCGGGAAGAATTAGTCAAAGGGGTACTAGCTGGGAAGGGAGAGCCTGCATGGGGACCGTTGCAGAAATCTTGGGCAGGAGTCCCGCAAAAAGAATGGTATTCGTACAATATTGAAAAAGCGCAGCAGCTTTTGGCTGAAGCCGGCTGGGTAAAAGGATCAGATGGGATCTTAACAAAAGACGGAAAACGATTTGAATTTGAACTTGTTTCCCCGATCCAAGATAAAATTCGTGTCGCACTTGCGAATGTCGTTTCTGAACAGTTAAAGCCGCTTGGTATAATGGCAGTGCCGAAACCTGTTGACCGGAATGCCGTGAAATATGATGGGGAAGAGGCATTAATTATTGGCTGGGGAAGTGAGTTTGATCCAGACGATCACACATTCCGTCTTTTCCATAGCAGTGAAATTGGCGATGGGCAATATAATTTTGGGGCCTATCAAAACCAACAAGTCGATGAACTTCTTATGAAGGCTCGTACAGCAACGAATATCGATGAAAGAGAAGCCTACTATAAAAGTTTCCAGGAGGAGCTGGCAATCGATCCTCCTTATAATTTTCTAGTTTATCTCGAAGCACTATATGGAGTTAATAAAGACGTAACGGGCATCAGTACCCGCACATTGGGACATCACGGGTTCGGTGTCTTATGGAATATTGAAGAGTGGGATAAAAAATAAAAAGTGAAGGGACGGCTCTTGTGCTCTCGAAGCCCGAGACCGTCCCTTTGTTATTCTTCACTCTTTGTTTGTTTCGCTACTTTTTCATGGATTTCTGATTCAATCGCTTCAACATGCTCTTCTTCAAGCTTATGGTGAGGGTGGGGATGGAACCATTGAATTTCTCCTTCGTGTACAAACCCTTTGAATGCAGCACCGTGGACTTGCAGTGTGAATGCTTGCCGCTCATGAATCCGGTCTTCAAATGCTGGCATTAATTCCAACTCTTCAACCCCGCCTGAAACTCCATTTTGTCTTAATAATGAATGTATTTTCGTCTCGATCGTATCTACCTTATCTTCACCAATCATTTGCTTTGGGTGTGGATGAAGCCATTGGATCTCACCCTCATGATAATGCCCTTTATATTCTCCGCCTTGCACCTTAAACGTAAATGCGTGTCGCTCATGTGGGCGGTCCTCGTAAAGTTTTTCGACCTCAAAATCTTCAATTACTGGTTTTTCCTTTTTATCTTCAGGCATACTTAACCTCCTCTGCAGGCTCTTTGCTAAAGTTTTTCCTAGCTTAAACGAAATATTCATTTATTACAAGGGAAGTCAAGCAATTCCGCAAAAAAAGAGCCCGGATTCCTATTTTCAAATCCGGGACTTTAGTATTAATATTTTCTTAAAGATTTAGGAGTATGATGAAACCATTTTTCGTTAATGAGACGATGACAATGGATGAAAATTCGTTCGATAATTTGGGTCGAGTTTGCAAGAGCTCGTACACTAAATCCCGGCACTTCAAGTTTAGAAATGCCGAATTTAATGTTTTCTTCTTCCATTTTTATCGTTTCAAAAATTTCATCCAGCAGCCCGCTATCCGTTTGTTCACCGATTACGATCATCGACCCTAGATGCGTATATCCTTCCATAAACCCTATCTCAGTTAATTTTTGCTGAGAGGGGATCAGCTTTATGTGATCAAATACACCGAGTTGATCATCTAAATAAATCTCCGTAATTAATTGAATAGAATTATAGGTGAACTTTTCCCCGTTCGGAGACCAGCCTGGGGTCAAAATGTCTGTATAAAGAAACGTTGCGCCTTTTTCCATATGAATGACAGTTTTTTGCTTATAACGAGCATGCTGATAAGCAATTAAGGGATCAGGAAGATATTCTAAATAACTGCCTTTCTTGAGGGATATCTCTGTCTCCTGATAAGCATGGTCATTCGGTGTCTTATAAATCTTTGTTGCTGACTGTGTCGTTAAAGTAGCTTTGGCGCCTTCATCGATAGATATTTTCATTCGGTACCGGTCGCCGTCTAAAAAGCCGCCGCCAGGATTTAAAAGATAGTAGCAAACCTGTCCTGAATCATCATGGTAAACCGGCCGCATCACCTTAAATGCACCTTGAAAATACACATTTTTAGCAACAGTTTTCCCATGTCTGTCTTCAAGATCTAAAGATAACTCGCCAGTCCAGTCTGTCATCTTACTCTAATCCTTTTAATAAAGCATTCTTCTTAATCCATTCAATCACTTCAGGGAGACCTTCATCCTTTTTTAAATTTGTAAAAAAGAAGGGTTTGTCTCCGCGAAAAACCTTCGTATCCTGAGCCATTACTTCGAGGCTTGCACCGACAAAAGGAGCAAGATCAGTTTTGTTAATGATGAATAAATCAGATTTAATCATCCCTTGCCCGCCTTTGCGCGGAATTTTCTCACCTTGTGCAACATCGATAATATAAATCGAGAAGTCTACTAGCTCAGGGCTAAAAGTGGCTGCAAGATTATCTCCGCCGCTTTCCACAAAGATAAGCTCGACATCTGGATGGCGCTCGATTAACTCATCAATGGCAGCGAAATTCATTGAAGCATCTTCGCGAATTGCTGTATGGGGGCATCCGCCAGTTTCAACCCCGATGATACGATCCTCAGGCAATACACCGTTCTGAATTAAAAACTTCGCGTCCTCTTTTGTGTAAATATCATTCGTGACGACCGCCATTTTTATTTCATCGGCAAGATGACGGGTTAATTTTTCGATCAGCATTGTTTTTCCTGCTCCGACAGGTCCTCCAACTCCAATTTTAATTGCTTCCATTCAAACACTTCCTTTATAGCTTTTATAAAATTTCACGACATAAAAATTCGAATATTCACTCGTTCGTGATTCATTTGAGATAGTTCAAGACCAGGGGAAACGATGCCGAAATCATCTTCGGGGAGGTGAAGGATTTTTTCAACTGCCCGTGTTAATTCCGGCTGAAATTTATGTGTAATGACTTGTCCCGCAGTTTGGCCTAACGGAATAGCTCGTACGGCGTTTTGAACCTGGCTGGAAACGGCCGAGTACAAATAATAAAGAATGGCATCCTGCTTCGCCACACCAAGGCCATGTGCAACTATGGCAAAAACAATGGATGGGTGACCGGATGACTGTTTCTTTGTAACTCTAGCTTTATATTGCGAGAGAATTTCCATCTCATATAAAGATTCCGTGAGCTTTAGCATTCGCGATCCGATCATTTGTGTCCCTTGACGCGTCTCTCTCGGCAAGTTTTGGACGGTAATGAGACGATCAAGATCCCATATTTTTTGAAAATTTTCCTCAATGAGAGCATCAAAAGTAATACGGCAAGCAAGCCCGTCCGTATAAATAAGCTGCTCATGCAAATATACTTGCAGCCATTGGAAAAAAGTTTCTGAATCCTTCACTTTCTCTTCCTGGATGTAACTCTCTAAACCGAAGGAGTGGCTGAAAGCTCCTGTAGGAAAATTAGAGTCACAAATCTGAAACAGAGAGAGAATTTTATTATCCATGGCTGTGACCTATATGGCGGAATGCTTGCTTTACTTTTCGATCTTCGCGTTTAAAAGGAATACCAAGCTCTTGCAGAAGTTCTTCAACTAAATAGTCATATTGAACGAGCATATCATTTTCTTCAAATTGTGCCGGAAGATGACGATTGCCAAGCTGATGAGCGATTGTACCCATTTCCTTTATGCTTCGCGGGCTGATGACGAGCAGATCATCTGACAGTACATCAATGACAATCATATTTTTATCGTCCATGTACAGAACATCGCCAGCTAGAAGGTCTCGCTGCTCTTTCAAACGTATGCCAATCTCTTTTCCATGGTCCGTTTTGACTCTCTGAATGCGTTTCACTAGATGTGCGCTTTCTAAGTACACCTTTTCGATATGGCGCTTTTTAATTTCTTCTTGATCCATTTTTTCTAAGTTTGTAACAACCTTTTCAATTATCAATCATTTCACCTCAGAATAAGAAATATCGCTGTCCCATTGGCACAGTATCCACTGGGTCACAAGTTAGCAGCTCACCATTTACTTTCACTTCATATGTTTGTGGATCGACCGTAATATCTGGTGTTTCTGAATTTAATTTCATATCTTTTTTAGATAAAGTCCGAATTCCACCCACAGGGAGAATCATTTTTTTCAGGCCAAGCTTTTCATGAACACCATCATCAAAGGCAGCTTGGGAGATGAAGGTGATAGAACTTTTTGATAAGGCAGTTCCGAATTGGGCATACATCGGTCTATATATAAATGGCTGTGGAGTCGGGATAGACGCATTAGAATCTCCCATCAAACCTGTTACAGCAAGGCCGTTTTTCAGGACCATTTCAGGCTTTACTCCGAAAAATTTAGGAGACCAAAGAACTAAATCTGCTATTTTCCCGATTTCGATTGAGCCGACATGGTTGGAAATTCCATGCGTAATCGCTGGGTTAATCGTATATTTTGCAATATATCGTTTTGCACGGTTATTATCTGCATACTGACTGTCACCAGACATAATGCCTCTTTGCTTTTTCATTTTATCGGCAACCTGCCAAGTGCGCAGAACGACTTCACCTACTCGGCCCATTGCCTGTGCATCGGAGCTGACCATACTAAACACACCCATATCTTGAAGAATATCTTCTGCGGCGATGGTCTCTCTTCTAATTCTTGAATCGGCAAACGCGATATCTTCCGGAACAGAAGGGTTTAAGTGATGGCAAACCATGACCATATCAAGATGTTCGTCAATTGTATTAACGGTATATGGAAGGGTCGGGTTGGTTGATGAGGGCAGGATGTTATGGTATCCCGCAGATTTGATTAAATCGGGGGCATGTCCTCCGCCAGCTCCTTCTGTATGATACATATGCAGAACACGATCTTTCACAGCAGCCATGGTCGTTTCCATAAACCCGCTTTCATTCAATGTATCTGCATGCAGGGCAACTTGAATATCATATTCGTCTGCAACCCTTAGTGCATAATCTAGGGATGAACCGGTGGCTCCCCAATCTTCGTGTACTTTAAGTCCGATCACGCCAGCCTTTACTTGCTCTGCTAAAGGCTCGATGGATGCAGCATGTCCTTTGCCAGTAAAGCCAACGTTAATTGGAAGACCTTCAGCAGCTTCTAGCATACGGTGTATATTCCATTCACCTGGAGTAACAGTCGTAGCACGCGATCCGGCTGCAGGTCCAGTTCCTCCGCCAATTAATGTCGTCGTTCCAGAAGTTAAAGCCGTTTGCACTTGTTCCGGATTAATAAAATGCACATGAGTATCAATAGCACCGGCTGTCACAATTAAGCCTTCTCCAGCAATAATTTCAGTCGCTGCACCAATAATAATATCAACATTATCCATGATAAGCGGATTGCCGCTTTTACCAATGCCGAAAATCTTTCCATCTTTAATGGCAAGATCCGCCTTATAAATTCCAGTGTAATCAAAAATAACGATATTTGTGATGACTGTATCTGCCACACCTTCTCCGCGTGTTGCAAGAGGGTGCTGCCCCATTCCGTCACGAATCACTTTCCCGCCGCCAAAAACAACTTCTTCTCCATAAGTTGTATGATCTTTTTCAATTTGAATAAACAGACCGGTATCTGCTAGACGGATAGAGTCACCTGTTGTAGGCCCGAACATTTCAGCATATTGCTTTCTGGACATTTTAAAACTCATCTATTACCCCCACTTTCTAATGAGCCATCTACTTTATTATTGAAACCGAAAACGCGGCGTTCGCCGGCAAAATCAATAAGATGGATTTCCTTTTCATCTCCAGGCTCAAAACGCACAGCAGCTCCTGCAGGGATATTTAATCTTTTTCCATAAGCTTTTTCCCTCTCAAACTGAAGAGCCTCGTTTACTTCGTAAAAATGAAAGTGTGAGCCTACTTGAATAGGGCGGTCCCCCGTATTTGTAACAGGAATAATAATGACTTCTTTGCCTTCATTAATGATAATATCTTCTTCTTGTAAGATGTATTCTCCAGGCAGCATGTAACGAACCTCCTTTTATCTGATTGGACTATGGACAGTAACCAATTTCGTTCCATCCGGAAATGTCGCTTCAACTTGAATGTCAGGAATCATTTCAGGGATTCCATCCATGACATCTTCTCTTGACAAAATCGTTGCTCCATACTCCATAAGTTCCGCGACTGTCTTCCCATCCCTCGCTCCCTCTACTACTTCATAAGTAATTAGAGCAACAGCCTCCGGATGATTTAATTTTAATCCTCTTTCCTTCCGGCGTCTTGCAAGGTCAGCAGCCACTACAATCATGAGCTTGTCAATTTCTCGCGGCAATAGATGCATAATATAACCTCCTTCTATCATTTAATCATTAAAACTTCAGGGACTGATTTCTCAATTATTTTCCACATGAAAAACCGCGGCATGCTCCCTACTAGAAGGATTCTAGCATAAAGAAATTTGAAGGTGAAGGTAAACACTTTTATTTATGAAAAACACGATTTTTAAGGAAAAAAGTGACTTATCCCACTAAAGTATATCCAATTCACGGATAGATTAAATCAGAGTGTTGGATATTTAGGACAATGGGACTCTCTGCTGAGTGGTTAAGTTCCTTATAGGCAATAAGGTTTTGTTTTATGTGTGTTGACATATCATATTATACGCCATATAATATCATTAACATATATACTATACGAGATATAATATAAGCCGTAATATAATATGATCATTGGAGGTGCAGCTATGTCATTTCAACTTGGATCAGCGCTACTTGATGCCTGTGTACTTGCAATCTTAGCGAAAGAGGATGCTTACGGATATTCGCTGACCCAGGAGGTTCGCGAGGTGATGGATATTTCTGAATCAACACTTTACCCTGTACTGCGCAGATTGCAAAAAGGTGAGTATTTAACAACCTATGATCAGCCATTCCAAGGAAGAAACCGAAGATATTATCGAATTACAGATAGCGGCCGAGCTAAATATGAAGAACTGCTTAGGGATTGGACAGATTATAAAATTAAAATTGATACGGTTTTACTAGGGGGATTAAAAAGTGAATAAAGATTCGTATTTAAGGGAATTGCAGCGCAAACTTAGAAAGTTGCCTGATGAAGAAGTGAATGCAGCGTTAGATTATTACAGTGAATATTTTGATGAAGCAGGAGAAGAAAATACTCAATTTGTAATTGAAAAATTAGGTTCGTCTGCCCAGGTTGCCTCACAAATATTAGCCGATTATGCAGTAAAAGGATTAGACGCTGATTCTGAATCTGCTAAAAAAGGGATTTCTGCTATTTGGTTTATTATTCTAGCGATTCTTGCTTCACCGATTGCTTTGCCATTGGTCATTGCTGTTTTTGCTCTAGTTTTTTCCGTAGTAATTGTGTGTGCGGCATTTATTTTTACCTTCTTTACAACGATCGCAGCATTAGCCTTATCCGGAATAGTCAGCATAGTAGCCGGCCTCTCAGTTATTGGGCAGCATTGGCAGACTTCTCTTTTCTTTGTAGGATCGGGGTTGATTGCCTCTGGAATTGGCATTCTATTATTCTCGCCGCTAGTATCCATTACCAAAAGTACGAGTTTAGCCTTAGCAAAATGGCTGAAGAGGTTATTTGATAAAGTGGCGAGAAGACGTAAGGAGGCGATTTAATTGAAAAAGAAGATGAAAGTAATGACAATGGCTGCTAGCTGGATGCTTGTCATTGGCATCATACTTGCGATCATTGGCATTAGCGCTGGAGCAAAATTCGGGATTACTAATACGAAGGATGGATTTAAAGTATTAGGACTTGAAGATCAAATAATAGAGGAATTGCCTTTACCTGCTTTTACAAAGATTACTAGCAATCTCAATGATGTCGATATTGAAATTATTCCTTCAAATGAATATAGATTAAAGATTGAAAGACAAAAAGAAATAGAAATCAGCCACAAAGTTGAAAATGATACGCTTGTCATAGAAGAAAGTAAGCGGAATGTCCCACTGTTATTTATAAATTTGACTTTTACTAGCATCCCGGACAACGCCATCAAAATCTATGTTCCAAAAGAAGTAATATTCTCAGAAATCCTCTTAAATAACCAATTTGGCGATGTTCGATTAGAAGGAGTAAATAGTAATAAAATTAACATTGATTCAAATGATGGGGATCTTATTTTCAATGACGTGCAAGCTAATAATTTTAAAATTGTTAATCAGTATGGGGATATTAACGGAAGAAATGTGACTACAAAAGAACTAGTCATTGTGCTGAACGATGCCGATGCTGAGTTTGATAAATTGAACGCAGCATCGACTGTTTTGAATAATCAATTTGGCGATATCACTTTCCGAAACTTTAGCAGCGAAGGACTGAATATTCAAAGCAATGACGGAGAAATTGCCATCCATGGTTTACTCCTTGGAGCCTCCACGATTCATTCCAACTTTGGAGATGTTCAGGTGCACCTCCTAAATAAGGAGTTTGAAATAAGCTATAGCATCCAAAATAACTTTGGGGATATAACCGTCAATAATAATGACTATGAAACACATGCTACATATACTGTAAACTCAGGTCACGAACTAAATATCACTGCCAATGATGGCGATGTGGAAGTTACGTTTTAATTGGAATCATTGGATGTAGAAAGTTTGTAAACAGCATTTTTATTAGCAGACCAAATCGCATATGATTTGGTCTTTTATTATTCTTGTTAGGCCTTTAGTCAAAAGGTATATAGCCATGTCCTCTAGAATCTTTAAATTCAATACCTTGCTGAATGTAAAACATGTCTATCTACCAATAGAAATTAACAACCTAATCTAGTATTCTTTAAATACTAAAAAAAATAAAGCATACGAAACATTTAGTGTGAAAATAATAGAAGAGAAATCGGGAGGTATGTTTATGTTAGAATTCGAGGGATATGTAGATCAAAACGCCAAAATTAAGGTAATTGGAGTTGGCGGCGGGGGAAACAACGCCGTGAATCGTATGATTGAGGACGGTGTGAAGGGCGTTGAGTTTATTGCCGTTAATACAGATGCTCAGGCTCTTAAACAGTCGAGGGCAGAGATCACGATGCAGATTGGCTCTAAGTTGACAAGAGGCTTAGGAGCGGGGGCAAACCCTGAGGTAGGAAGGAAGGCTGTTGAAGAAAGCAAAAAGCAAATCCAAGAATTATTAAAAGGCGCTGACATGGTTTTTGTCACAGCTGGAATGGGTGGCGGTACGGGAACAGGTGCAGCGCCTGCTATTGCGAAAATAGCCCGTGAGCTTGGCGCCTTGACGATTGGAGTCGTCACGCGACCATTCAAATTCGAAGGGCGCAAGCGTGCGGCCAATGCAGCAAGTGGCATAGAATTCATGAAGGAAGCCGTAGACACCTTAATTATTATTCCTAATGATCGCCTGCTAGAAATCGTTGATAGAAAAACCCCTATGGTTGAAGCGTTCCGTGAAGCAGATAATGTCCTTCGTCAAGGGGTTCAAGGGATTTCCGATTTAATCGCTTTGCCCGGTTTGATCAACCTTGATTTTGCAGATGTAAAAACGATTATGTCCAATCAAGGAACAGCCTTAATGGGAATCGGTTTAGCTAAAGGAAAAGATAGAGCCATTGAAGCCGCAAAGGCAGCCATTGAAAGTCCTCTACTCGAAACATCTATCACAGGAGCCCGCGGTGTATTAATGAACATTACAGGCGGCAGCGATTTAAGCCTATTTGAAGTCCAAGAGGCCGCAAGCATCGTCTCTTCTGCTTCAGACGATGAGTTAAACATGATATTTGGTTCTGTCATTAACGAGAATTTGAAGGATCATATTTTAGTAACCGTGATTGCTACTGGATTTAAAGAGAAGGAATCTCCATTAACAAAACCATCTCCCTCTTCAAAAGAAGGGATATCGATCTCGCGTCTAGAAGTACAACAAGCCCACAGTCATCGAGGCGAACGTGACGAAGCCCCTCATAATGATAGAAAACAACCGCAACCGTCAATCGAATCTCTTGATATACCTGCCTTTTTGCGAAATCGGAGAAACCGGTGATTGGGAGATTTTGAGGATTTTGTGTCATCATCATACACTTTAGTTTGTCTGAGATTTGAAGATGGTTGGTATGTTGGTGAACGCATTCTTGAACACGCTGAAAACAGCGTGTTTTTTTCTGTAAATGGTAATTACTTCGGAAGGGTTGGTAAGTGGGTGGCCAAAGGGCTGTGAGTAATACAGGCTATTGACCCTCAGCCCTTTAATATTGTACCTGCAAAGGTCTGTGCAAGCCTCTTTAATTAAAGAAGAACACAATGCATTTGCACGTGTTCTCCAACCTTTTCTTTAAATAAACCTCAAGCTTTATTGATTAACATAGAAAATTCTAGTTTCTCTGGTGATTTTACCTGCATTATTTGCAACTTCGAACGTAACAACATGGAAATTTTCTTTTAATGGTTCTTTCACCTGGAAGGATAGAGTTGAACTTTCTTTATTAAAAGTTGGCTTATGTTCAATGCCATCAACAATCACACGGATACTGGACTCATCTAATTTTGATCCTTTATCGCGTACGATAGTCGCTTTCAAAAGAGGGGTTTTGCTTTGAATCACTTCACCCATTTTAAATGCTGGGATAACAGAAAGCTTCTGGCCAACATTGTCAGGATTATGTGCAGCTGCCTTTTCTACTTCCTTTAACACACGTAATGTATTCTGTCCTAACAATTTCTCAAGATCTTGTTTCGTGTAACCTCTTTTCACTAATTCCTCTGTTACCTTATACAATTCAGAAGAATCCTTTAAATCGGATGGCAGCGGTCCTCCATCGAAATCGGAGCCAAGCGCTACATGATCGATGCCAATCAATTTAACAGCATAATCAATATGGTCTGCATAGTCCTTTATATAGTTTGGTTCAGCTGGATATCCATACGTCAAAAATTCAGGATAAAAAACAATGCCTACTACACCGCCATTTTTAGCCAATGCCTTCAGCTGGTCATCAGTTAAATTTCGCTGATGATTTCTTAATGAATGGACGGCAGAGTGGCTCGCAATAATCGGAGCTTTAGAGACCTTTATAACATCCCAAAACGTATTTTCAGACATATGCGAGACATCAATGATCATTCCGAGTTTATTCATTTCTTCTGCCACTTTTTTACCCAGTTCTGTCAATCCGCCTTGAGATGGGGTTCTATTCGCATCCCCATATATTCTGTTTGCTCCTTCCCCTAAGGCATTTGAATAGTTCCAGGTAAATCCTACTGCTCTTACGCCAAGGTCATAATATTGATGAAGTAAGCCAATCGCATTATGTTCCTCTAAGGAATATGCTCCTTCAATCGTTGGTACAGCAGCAATTTTTCCATTGTGAATAGCTTTCTCAATTTCCTTTAAGGAAGGGGTGATACTGAAAATATCTGAGTTTCTTTCTTCAGTCCAATAGAGAGCATTAATTAAAGCTAATGTGCGGCTTATGCTGCGGGGATTATTTCCGTAGTAACCAGATGTATAAGCAGCAAAAAACGGAACATTTAGCCCTCCCTTATGAAGTTTTGGAATATCAATATGGAATGGAGTATTATTTTTGATATCGGTCACTGGCAGCCATGTATTTGTATCAACAACCTTCATCATCGTATCATTGTGGCTATCTACGACTACTGAGTTAAAATGGATATCTAATGCGGTTGAACCTTTTGCGGATACTTCATTTTGTTGATATGTAAGTCCGCCGGAAAGTATTAATAAAGCAGCCGCGAGATAAACAAACATTTTTTTCATTAGAAAACCTCCCCTTATAAGTTAGGAAACTTTGAATCTTTTTATTGATCGTTTTTGGTAGATCCCTCCCTATTTAGATCATCCCTCCTTAATTCCTATGATTTAAAAGCAAGTGATTCGTGTAACTTAGATCATTATATAGCCGTATTTTTCCATTTTCAAATATTACTGAATATTCAGTTAGATAGTCCTGATCTCATATATACCTTTAATCACACTTTAGAAAAAAGAACGTTACAAAGGGATTAGTCCCTTCGAAAGGCAGACCGAATCGCATACTGATTTGGTCTTTTTTGTTTAGTGTTGTCTTCTTTGGTGGACACCAGGGCCGTTATTTGGACGAAAAGGGGGTAATTCCGCATCTTTGCGGACATAGGTTCCGTTGTTTTGCAAAAAAGCATTGGTTTCCTAGTGTTTTTAGCAGATAAGGTACTCAGTGTCCGCTTAGCCATTAAATTAATGTATTTAATGGAAATAACGGATTCCATGTCCGCATAATTTCTAAGAGGCAGGAATTACTCAAAAGTTGGCATAAAATTTGCATTTACAACTTATATAAGAACGAAACTATATTTTTCTAGGAGGAATGAAATCATGATAAAAGATATGAATAGCATTCAGGAATTAATGGACTTAGATAAGAAACATTTTCTGCATCCGACCTCCCCTATAAAGCAGCAGCAGGATCAAGGTCCATCGTTTATTTTTACAGAAGGGAAAGGGGTTTACCTTAAAGACATGGCCGGGAACACGGTCATAGATGGCATGTCTTCTCTGTGGAATGTGAATGTAGGGCATGGGAGAGAAGAATTGGGGAAAGTGGCGATGGAACAAATGTCCAAGCTGGCGTTTTCCTCATGCTTTGCTACTTTTAGCAATGAGCCCGCTATTCGTTTGGCTGCGAAATTGGCCGAGATTGCCCCTGGGGATTTAAATGCCGCCTTCTTTACTTCCGGAGGTTCTGAGGCGAATGATACTGCTTATAAATTGGCGCGCCATTATTGGATTTTAAAAGGGCAGCCGAATAGAAAAAAGATCATCTCTAGAACGAAGTCCTATCACGGTGTTGCTATGGGATCGACAAACGCAACTGGCTTGAAGCCGTTCCGTGATTTTACGAATTCATTTGATCCAGATTTCTGTTATGCAGATCATTTTTCAACGCAAGATTTGCGAAATGTGATTGAAGCGGAAGGGCCAGAGTCAATTGCGGCGTTTATTGCAGAGCCAGTGCAAGGAGCAGGCGGACTCCATGTTGCACCGGAAGGCTATTTTAAGGAAGTTAGAAGTATTTGTGATGAATATGGCATTTTATTTATCACAGACGAAGTGATTACAGGATTTGGCCGGACAGGGAAATACTTTGGGATTGAGCATTATGGGGTTGTCCCAGATATGATGTGCTTTGCAAAAGGTGTGACGAGTGGCTATGCCCAATTAGGCGGAGTAATGATTTCGGAAAAAATCCACCAAGACTTTACTGAGTTGTCAACTGGTACCCTATTGCATGGCTATACGTATAGCGGACACCCAATGGCTTGTGCAGTCGCATTGAAAAATATTGAAATCATTGAAGAGGAAAACCTGATTAAGAACGCTGAAATCATGGGAGACGAAATGCTGAAAGGATTTAAATGGATTCAAGGCGAGCGGCAAATTGTCGGCAAAGTAAAAGGTCTTGGATTAATGGGCGGCATCGAAATAGTTAATGATAAAGGGACAAATGAGAAATTTACTAATCCAGTAGCACCAAGAATTGTAACGGAAGCAGGAAAACGAGGGCTCATTTGCAGATCTGTCGTGTTTGATGGCCAAGACACTGTAGTATTTTCACCGCCGTTAATCATTAATAAGGAAGAAATGGCAAGAATGCTAGAAATCCTGAATGATGCAATTGCGGCAATTGAAGCGGAGGTTTTAAAGTAATAGAGGGTTTTGGGCGAGTAAGGAAGAATATAAAACGATTAAGAGAAATGATTAAGGAGAGATCTAAATGAAGAAGAAATTATTCATTAACGGGGAGTGGGTCGAGGCAAGTGAGTATGTACCACTTAGCTCTCCTTATAGCGGAAAGTTGATTGCTGAAATTCCAGCAGCAACGGTTGAAGAGGTTGAAACAGGACTAGAGGCAGCCTATAATGCGAGAAAAATAATGGCGGCTATGCCAAGCCATCAACGGGCGCAAATTTTAGAAAAAGTGGTATTTCTATTAGAGAAGAGGGCTGAAGAGGCTGCTGAAATCATTGCCACTGAGGCTTCCAAGCCAATATCTGCTGCAAGGACAGAAGTAGGCCGCACCATCCAGACCTATAAATTTGCGGCTGAAGAAGCGAAGCGAATTCATGGGGAAACGATTCCGCTTGATGCGGCACCGGGCGGGGAAGGAAGGCTTGCCTACACAGTGCGTGAACCAATTGGAGTGATTGGCGCGATCACACCTTTTAATTTTCCAATGAATTTAGTCGCTCACAAAGTTGGGCCAGCTATTGCTTCAGGAAATACCGTTGTTTTGAAACCGGCTGGTCAAACACCGTTATCAGCGTTTTTCATTGCTGAATTATTTCAGGAAGCTGGATTGCCTGCAGGTGCTTTAAATGTTGTAACAGGCAGCGGTTCCATCATTGGGGAAAAGCTTGTGAAGGATGATCGGGTTCAGAAGATTTCTTTCACTGGAAGTCCTGCGGTAGGAATTGGAATTCGGAATAAAGCTGGGTTAAAGCGTGTTACGCTGGAATTAGGTTCGAATGCGGCGGTCATTATTGATAAAGGGATTGACATTGATAAAATTATCTCACGTTGTGTAGCAGGTGCATTCGGCTTTCAAGGCCAAGTTTGCATCTCATTGCAGCGGGCTTATGTTCATGAAGATTTATATGAGGCTTTCGTTGAAAAGTTTGTCGCAGCAACGAAGCAGCTGAATATCGGTGACCCGCTTGATCCGGCGACAGATGTTTCCGCCTTAATTACAGCAAAAGATGTGCAGCGGACACTTGATTGGCTGGAGGAAGCGAAACAGCAGGGAGCGAAGGTGGCTGTTGGAGGGACGGCAGAAGGGAATATTTTATTGCCGACCGTTCTCTTAGATGCTGATCCTTGTCTAAAGGTATCCTGTCAGGAAGTATTTGCGCCAATCGTACTGATAAATAAAGTGAAATCTGTTGATGAGGCGATTGAGCTTGTCAATGATTCTCGATATGGGCTTCAAGCTGGAATCTATACAGACAATGTCCATACCGCCTTAACCGCAGCACAGCAGCTGCATGTTGGAGGCGTCATGGTCAATGACATCCCAACTTTCCGAGTGGATAATATGCCATATGGCGGGGTTAAAGAAAGCGGAGTCGGCCGAGAAGGTATAAAATATGCAATCGAAGAAATGACGGAGCAGAAACTAGTCGTTTTTAATAGAAATTAGAAAAAGGACTGCAAATCTTTTTGATAAAAGATGATGCAGTCCTTTTTTATGTTCTTCTTAGATAACTCCAATTAACCGATTCAGAAAAATAAATACTGGATGCGCTTTCAATATTGAAAAATTAAATTTCACTTTTGAAAGATTATAAGGTGATTAACCCCACCCAATCTCCTATAATCTGAAAAATTAATAAAATTTATTTTGGCATGGAATTTGCAAGATTAGTAGATATAAATACTTTCAGTGAGGTGAAGTCCATTGACCCGTTATGAATATGGCGGTGATGAGTTTATTTTTGTGGAATTATCTGAAGCGATGAGCTTGGAAACGAATTTTCAGGCTATGGCGATTACAAAGACATTAAGAGAGGAAAACCTTTCAGGAATTCTAGATATTTGTCCATCCAATGCATCTTATATGATTCGTTTTAATCCTGATATCATTCACCCTGATGAATTAATTGCAAAATTGAAAGAACTTGAACAGACGGTTTCATTAGAAAACTTTGAAATTACAGCTCGTGCTGTTGATGTTCCGGTCTTATTCGAAGACCCTTGGACACATGAGGCGTTAATGCGTTTCAGGGACCGACATCAGGACCCAACAGCCACAGATCTTGAATATGTGGCTCGCACAAACGGCTTTCAATCGAAAGAGGAACTTATCAAATCGATTACTGATAGCCCGTATCTCGTTTCAATGATCGGGTTTGTACCTGGATTGCCATGGTGCTATCAAATGGTGCCTCGCGAACAACAAATCGAAGCGCCGAAATATGTTCGCCCTCGTACATTTACACCAGAGAGAGCATTCGGATTTGGCGGAGCCTTCGCCGTTATCTACCCAGTACAAGGAGCGGGCGGATACCAGCTTTTTGGGACTGCTGCCGCACCAATTTATGAAAAAGAACAGCGTTTGCATGATTTCAAAGATTCTATGACTTTCCCTAGACAGGGAGATGTTTTCCGATATCGCAGCATTACGATGGAGGAATATGAGGATATTCGAAAACAAGTGGAAAGTGGGGATTTCCGCTATTTAACAAAGGAAATTACGTTTAAGCCTCAAGAGGTACTCGAAAATCCGAAAGCATTTTCAGATTCCGTGTTAAGGAGGTTGTATGCATGATTAAAGTAATCAATCCTGGACTCCAAACGACCGTTCAAGATTCCGGCAGAATTGGCCATTATGAAGTGGGGATGCCTCCATCAGGGGCCATGGATAAATACTCTTACTTTGCGAGCAATTTACTCGTTGGGAATAAGGAAAATGCGGCTGTTCTTGAAATCACCTATATGGGGCCAGTATTAGAATTTCAGCAAAATGCAACCGTTGCCATTACAGGTGGCGAGATGCCACCGAAAATTAATGGAGAACCTGTTCCGATGTGGGAAACGCTGAAAGTGAAAGCTGGAGATGTGCTTTCATTCGATTTTATTAAACAAGGTGCACGTGTATATTTGGCTGTTGCTGGCGGAATTGACGTACCGCTAATCATGGAATCACGCGCTACCTACACATTGTGTGGGATTGGAGGGTACGAAGGCCGCGCACTTCAATCAGGAGATGAATTGAAAATTGGAAGTGATCACGAAACAGCAATCGCAGCAGGAACCCGTATTAGTGATGAACTCATTCCGACATTCTCGAAAAAAAATGAAATCCGTGTTGTATTAGGATTATGCAGTTATCGATTAACAGAGGAAAGTAAAGAACGGTTTTTCTCAATTGAGTGGACAGTAACACCGGAAGCAAACCGTGTGGGCTATCGATTTAAAGGGGAGCGCCTAAATTTCGTTGAACGGGAACAGCCATTTGGAGCCGGAAGCAATCCATCGAATGTTGTTGATTTAGGCTATCCGATTGGATCCATTCAAGTGCCTGATGGGGTAGAGCCGATCGCTCTCTTAAACGATGCCGTGACAGGCGGAGGATACGCGACGATTTGTACCATTATTAGTACAGATTTAAATAAAATGGCCCAAATCAAGACCAATGAAAAAGTTCGGTTTGTGGCAGTTGATATCCACGAAGCACTTGAGATCCGCAAAGATTATCAGAATAAAATCAATCAAATGAAGCAGCAAGTATTAGCTCAAGTAGGAGGATTAAAAAATGGCTGAACAAAAAACAGTACTAACACCAATCCCAGGAGTTTTCTATCGCAAACCAGCTCCAGATAAGGATGTGTATATAAAAGAAGGAGCCCTTGTAAAAGTGGGCGATGTGATCGGCCTTGTCGAGGTTATGAAAAACTTTTACGAAATTAAAGCGGAGAATGAGGGAGTTCTAGCGCAATTCTTTGTTGAAGACGAGGACCTTCTCGATGCAGGCCAGGAAATAGCAGTCATCATTGAACAGTAAAATTTTTCTGAAGAGGAGGGAAATGCGGATGGCTTATTTTAAAAAGGTGCTGATTGCAAACAGAGGGGAAATTGCGAGGAGAATTATTCGCACCTGTAAGAAGCTTGGCATCGATACAGTTGCAGTCTATTCCGAGGCTGATGCAGAGGCGCCTCATGTTAGTGAGGCTACTGAGGCTGTTTGCATCGGTCCAGCCCAAGCGAAAAAAAGCTATCTTAATGTAGAAAAAGTTATTCAGGTAGCAAAAGAGACGAAATCGGATGCGATTCATCCGGGCTATGGATTTTTATCGGAAAATCCGGAATTTGTTCGGCGCTGTGAGGAGGAAAATATTGTTTTTATCGGTCCTTCCGCAGAAACGATTCGCCTGATGGGAAGCAAGCTTGAAGCACGCATTCAAATGCAAAAAGCAGGCGTAAGCGTTGTACCGGGTACGGATAAAAGCATTGAATCGATAGAGGAAGCTATTCAGATTGCCAATGATCTTGGCTATCCGCTTATGCTAAAAGCAAGTGCGGGCGGCGGCGGTATCGGGATGCAGCTCGTGCATAATGAAGACGAGTTACAAAAGGTGTTTGATTCGACAAAACAGAAGGCAAATTCATTCTTCAATGATGGCACTGTTTTTCTGGAAAAATGGATTTCAACACCTCGCCATATTGAGGTGCAAGTCGTTGCAGATGCCTACGGAAACGTCATGCATTTATTTGAAAGAGAATGCTCCGTCCAACGGCGAAATCAAAAGGTAATCGAGGAAAGTCCTTCGCCGTTTCTAGATGAAGCCCTTCGAAATGAGCTGTTGGAAGCGGCCATTCGTGGCGTTAAGCAAATCGATTATACAAATGTTGGCACAATGGAATTTATTTTTGACGGAAATAAAAATTTCTATTTCCTTGAGATGAATACCCGCTTGCAGGTCGAACATCCGGTAACGGAAGAAATAACAGGATTGGATTTAGTGGAGCTGCAGCTAAAGATAGCTGCAAAAGAACGATTGACTTTTACCCAGGATGATATTACAAAAACAGGCCATGCAATTGAATGCAGGCTTTATGCAGAGGATCCAGTAACGTTCTTCCCTAGTCCGGGGGTTATTTCTAGCTTGGAGCTGCCGGGAGATGATGTCAGGTATGATTTTGGCTTCATTAACGGAAGTGCGGTTACCCCTTTTTATGATCCGATGATTGGAAAAATTATCGTTCACGGCATATCCCGTGATGACGCAATTTGTAAAATGCAAAAAGTTCTTGAAGAAATGGATATTCAGGGAGTAAAAACGAATCTGCCGCTCCTCGAAAAGATAATGAAAAACGAGCAATTTATAAGCGGAAATTATACGACTGAATTTCTGGCAGAGCATAAAGCAGAACTGCAAAAGAGGTGAAATAAATGCTTAAAGTAGATTTGAACTGTGATATGGGGGAAAGCTTTGGCCTCTATGAATTAGGCAATGATGAAGAAATGATGCAGTACATTACCTCCGCCAACATCGCTTGTGGTTTTCATGCTGGTGATCCGCATGTAATGAGGAAGACAGTAGAGCTTGCGAAGAAATACGAAGTTGGAATTGGCGCGCATCCCGGATTTCCTGATCTATTGGGCTTTGGCCGCCGATTCATGACTTGTACGCCAGCAGAAGTTAAAGATTATGTCATGTACCAGGTTGGTGCTTTAAGAGAATTCTGTGCTTCAGCCAAAGTGAATATCCAGCATTGTAAGCCGCATGGAGCTTTATTTATGAAAGCGGCGGAGGATAAGGCATTAGCACGTGCCATTTTAGAGACGCTTCATAATATCGATCCGGAAATGATTATTTTCGCTCTTAATCAGTCCGAATTGTTTGAGGAAGCAATTAAAATGGGCGTTCCAGTTGCGAAAGAAGCTTATTCGGATCGTGAGCATACTGAAAGCGGCTCGATTGTTTTGACGAGGAAAGGGACGGCAATCACCGATTATGAGGCCATGGCGCAACGGGTTGTTCAAATGGTGAAAGAAGAACGGGTGATCACTCATGATGGGAAGGATGCTCCGATCAAAGCTGAAACCATTTGCATACACGGCGATACACCAGGTGCACCTATTTTAGCCAAGACAATAGTTGAGGCCTTAAAGATGAGCGGAGTGGAGATTGTTCCAATTAGGAAAATAATTTAAATATAGGAGCCATCGCTCCCTTCCTTTATAGGAAGGGATAAGGCTGTGATTAGCAAAGTTTTAAAATGGAATTATTCGAATTTTGGAAATAAACAACAAGATGTCAAAACTGTTATAAGGAGAGGTCGCTTTGAAAATTGAGCATTCATATACTTTCAAGGGTATCCCAAGAGAAGTGCTATGGAGAACCATTCAAGATAAGGAGGTGTTGAAAAGGTCGTTACCAGGATGTAAGTCATTTGTTGAGGTAGAGGACAATGTTTTTGAGTCTGAGCTAGGCATTAGTATTGGTCCTGTAAAGGGAGTTTTTACAGGGGGTGTCCGGCAGGTTGATCAAAAGGATCCTGAATTTTACCGTCTGCTTGTTACCGGAAAGGGCAAGCCAGGTGAAATTGATGCGGATGCTGAAATGGCTTTAATTGAAACAGAAGAAGGAACTGTACTTGAATGCAAGGCAGATGTGAAATTGACAGGTATTCTCGCTTCGGTTGGCCAGAGAGTCATGAGTGGAGTTGCGAAGGTCGTCATTGGTCAATTTTTTAAAGATATAGATAAAGAGGCGAAACAGCTCGTCTAACGTAATTTAATTATTTCTGTAGCGAGCCAAGGTAAATGTAATTAAAGGTACTAATTGGGAGGTGCAGTGAATGGCAATCGAAAATGTAAATGTAAAGGTGAAAATCAACGGAAAAGAAAAATGCGCGGATGTAGAGCCGCGAACGCTGCTTGTTCACTATATTCGTGATGATCTTGGTTTGACAGGTACTCATATTGGCTGTGATACAAGTCAGTGTGGAGCATGTTCGGTTATGGTGGATGGAGAAGTAGTGAAATCGTGTACAATGTTGGCTGTTCAAGCAGACGGATCAGAAATTACAACAGTAGAAGGCCTAGGGCAAGTAGGGAATTTGCATCCAATCCAGCAAAGTTTTTGGGAAAAGCATGGGCTGCAATGCGGATACTGTACACCTGGGGTGATGATTGCAGCGGTTGGTCTGCTGAAGCAAAATCCAAATCCAACTGATGAGGAAATTCGTGAAGGACTTGAAGGGGTTATTTGCCGCTGTACTGGCTATCAATTTATTGTTGAAGCAGTCAAACATGCAGCGCAGCTTATGAGAGAAACGGAAGTTCAATTAGTAGGAGAGGAGCGCTCATAATGACAAAGGTTGTTGGTGCTCGGCTGAAGAGGAAAGAAGATCCTAAGCTGATTACAGGTAATGGTAATTTTTCAGATGACATTGTACTCCCAGGAATGCTGCATGCCGCTATTTTGCGGAGCCCGCATGCTCATGCCATGATCAAAAGCATTAATGTGGAGGAAGCATTAAAGGCACCAGGGGTTGTAGCGATTTATACCGGGAAAGATTTAGAAGGCAAAATTGGCCGGATCCCTTCATCATGGCTTGTCCCGGGATGTGATTTGAAGGAAGCCCCGCAATATCCACTGGCGATTGATCGAGTTCGCTATGTGGGAGATGGTGTTGCACTAGTCATTGCGGAAGGCCGCTATGCGGTTCGTGATGCCATGTACTTAATCGATGTTGAGTATGAAACGCTTGCACCTGCAGTAGGGCAGAAGAAATCGATGCAAGACAATGCTCCACTTGTTCATGACGATATTGAAAACAATATTGCGTTCCATTGGAAGGCGGGAGCAGTGCCTGAAGAGGTTTGTGAAAATGCAGAGGTATCTATTAAGCAAAGCTTTTATGTACAGCGGGTAGCGCCAAGTCCGATTGAAACACGTGCAGCTATTGGCCAGTACAATCCTGGAAGCGGAGACTTGACACTTTGGTGCACCTCCCAAAATCCTCATATTCATCGGATGGTTTTAAGCGAAGTGCTCGGAATCTCAGAAGCTAAATTACAGGTAATTGCTCCAGATATGGGCGGTGGCTTTGGCGGAAAAATCGGCGTCTATCCTGATGAAGCACTTGTTGGCTATGCAGCACGGGATTTAGGCCGTCCTGTGAAATGGATTGAGGAAAGAAATGAACACTTTACTGCCTCTAACTATGGACGTGATGAAGTCCTTGATGTCGAGTTATATGGGAAAAGGGATGGAACGCTAAGTGCCATTCGGGTGAAAAATACCCATAACGTCGGCGCATATTTATCGACAATGGGTCCAGGTGTTTCCACAATTGATTTTGGACTTATGATTACCGGGGCTTATAAAATCCCTCATGCATCATGTGAAACGTTTGGCGTTTATACGAATACAACACCAACTGACGCCTATCGTGGGGCAGGTAAGCCGGAATCAACTTATCAAATTGAGCGTGCAATTGAGTTATTCGCAAAAGAGATCGGGATGGATCCTATAGAGCTTCGAAGGAAAAATTTTGCCCAGAAAGAAGAGTTTCCTTTTACGAATGCACAGGGCTTAGTGTATGACAGCGGGGATTATGAAAAGCCGCTGGCAAAGGCTCTTGAGATGCTAGATTATAATAAATTCCGGGAAGAACAGAAGGAACTGCGCAAGCAAGGAAAACTTGTCGGCATTGGGTTCTCCACATATGTGGAATTATGCGGATTTGGACCATCTAAAGTTGCTGGTGCAATTGGATTCCAAGGGGGAGTTTGGGAAAACTCAACCGTTCGGGTCCATCCATCTGGAAAGGTGACAGTCTATTCTGGAACCTCTCCGCATGGTCAAGGACATGCGACAACTTTTGGTCAAGTCGTATCGGAAAAGCTTGGCATTCCAATGGATGACATTGAACTCGTGTTTAGCGATACAAAGTCAATCTCGATGGGGTGGGGAACATATGGATCCCGTTCAGTAGCCGTAGGGGGCGCTGCAGTTTCCTTTGCGACAGACCGCGTTATTGAAAAGGCAAAGAAAATTGCTGCCCATGAGCTTGAAGCTTCTGTAGAAGACATTGCATTTGAAAATGGAATCTTTTCAGTGAATGGCCAACCAGGCTTTGTACGCACATTCCAAGAAATAGCCAAATCAGCCAATATGGCATGGAATTTGCCGGAAGGATTAGAACCATCCTTAGAAGCTCAGGCCTTTTTCGACCCGGAAAACTTTGTGTATCCGTTTGGCACACATATTGCGGTTGTTGAAATTGATAAGGCAACTGGACAAATCGAAATCAAACGATATATAGCAGTTGATGATGTTGGGCGTGTTATCAACCCATTAACCGCAGAAGGCCAAGTGCATGGCGGTATTGCTCAGGGAATCGGTCAGGCACTTTGGGAGGGAGCAGTTTATAACGAAGATGGGCAGCTGTTAACCGGAACATTTATGGATTATGTGCTGCCAAAAGCTCGCTTTTTCCCTAAGATCGAAACGGCTTTTACTGAAACCTTATCCCCAGTTAACCCACTTGGTGCAAAAGGGATTGGAGAAACAGGGACGACTGCATCAACTCCAGCGATCATGAACGCGGTTATGGATGCGCTTGAGCAATACGGAATTAAAGATATTGAAATGCCGCTTACACCTGAAAAAGTATGGCGGGCTATTTCAGAAAGTGAGGGCAAGTAATTTGATACCTTCTAAATTTGATTATGTTCGCGTAAATTCCATTGATGAGGCCATTCAGCAATTACAGCAATGTAATGGCGAAGGAAAGCTGATTGCTGGAGGGCATAGCTTAGTTCCACTTTTGAAATTCAGATTATCGGAGCCAGGCGCTCTGATAGATATTAGCCGCATTGCCGAGCTAAAAGGGGTTCAAAAGGATGGAGATCGCATCGTTATTGGTGCACTCACGACCCATTTCCAAGTTGCGAATGATCCAATTGTAAAAGAACATATTCCTGTTTTATCTGAAACCGTCAGTCAAATTGGCGATTTGCAGGTGCGCAACCGGGGAACGATTGGCGGGAATATTGCTCATGCGGATCCAGCTGCAGACTTACCGGCCGCCGCTTACGTCCTTGATGCGGAAATTGCCTTTCATGGAGAAGCTGGCCCTGAGAAGATGGATATAGACAGCTTCATCGTAGGACCGCTTATTACGATGCTCCCTGAAAATAGTGTGTTAACGAGCGTTTCGTTTGCCATTCCACCAACGCATACGAAATCTACTTATCTTAAATTTTTCCACCCGGCTTCTGGTTATCCTGTCATCGGAGTCGCTGTTGTTGCTGGGGTTGGGGAAAATGATGTCATTGATTACATTAAAATTGCCATTACAGGTGTCGGGGATGTTCCATACCGTGCGACCTCTGTAGAGGATAAGCTTCTTGGCCAAACCTTGTCTGAATCGGTGATTAAAGAAGCTGCACAATTGGCAGCCGATGAAGGGGAAATGGCATCTGATCTATACACTTCTGAGGAGTATAGAAGAAACCTTTGCAAGGTGTATACGGAGAGGGCATTGCATTCTGTCTTTTATTAAAAAAATAGTTAAATAGAATAGGGGGCGCATCTTAACTAGAGAGACGCCCCTTTTTAAATTTATTATTTTAAGGAGGTAAAAGGATGACTGACAATGAATTAATAATTGAAGCTATAAATAACACAAGAAAATTAGGTCGAAAATCGGCATTAGCCACTGTAGTAAGTGTTGCGGGTTCAGCTTATAAAAGAGAAGGGGCGAAAATGCTGGTTGATGAGGAAGAGAATAGGATCGGGATGATTTCAGGAGGATGTCTGGAGTCGGATGTTGCTGAAGTGGCAAAATCTGTAATGGCGTCAGGCGCCCCTATTTTAAAGACATACGATTTAGATGAGGATCTAGTTTGGGGACTTGGACTTGGCTGCCCAGGCACGGTGAAAATTTACATCGAACCTGTCGAGCCTTATTAAATAATTGATGGAGGGGTAATATGTTAAATCTATCACCATTTGAAGCATGGTTAACTAGTTTCAAAGAAGAGCGGGAGTGTGTCCTGGCAACAATTCTGCCAATCAATCCATCACATCAATCTAAAGAGCCTTACCGTTTGTTTGTTTCTGGAAGCCGCGAAACGATTGGCGACCTTGGCGATGAGGACATCAATCTAAGGGTAACAGAGCTGGCAAGTAGAAAATTAAATGAAACAAATCCAAAGTCGGAGACACGTGTGTTCACAATGCCGGACGGCAATGAGATTCATGTTTTTATAGATGTATATATTCCACCGGTAGAATTGATGATTTTCGGTGCCGGACATGATGCCATTCCAGTGGCAAAATATGCGGTTTCATTAGGATTCAAAACAACTGTTGTAGACCAAAGGGAATTTTACAATAATGAGGAGCGTTTTCCGGGAACGAACAGGCTGATCGTCAAAACGAGTGAATTTCAGGAGAAAATTAAGATTGGCAGGAGAACCTATATCGTTGTGATGAATCATCATATTGAGAGAGACCAGGAAACATTAAAGTTTGTTTTGCGCTCCCCATCGCCATATATTGGTGTCCTTGGCCCGCGCTCCCGCCGCATTCGAATGATAGAGGGTCTGGGGGAAGACGGAGTCTTTTTCGATGAAAATGAACTGAATAGAATGTACAGTCCAATTGGTTTAGATATTGGAGCTGTATCACCAGAAGAAATCGCCCTTAGTATTCTAGCAGAGGTAGTTGCGAAAAAGAATGGCCATTCGGGAGGATTTTTACAAGGATCTGATTATATTCACCGGGCATCGAGCACGAAGGAGCCCGTATGAACGGACATACAATAAACCCATCTATTTGTGCTGTTATTCTTGCAGCTGGCACGTCATCCCGAATGGGGCGGCCAAAGCAGTTGCTTGAATTGAATGGACTGCCGCTTCTAGAGCATGTCATTCGTGCAGCACTTTCAGGAAACTTTTCCGAAATTATTACGGTTATAGGCTGTGAAGCTGATAAAATTCAAAAAGCTATTTCAATAGAGGACCCGCGCTTTCGCTGGGTAATCAATGAAGATTATTTATCTGGGCAAGGCTCTTCTTTTAAAACAGGGATTTTAAACGCAGGAGATACCCATTCCGGAGTGATGGTATTCCTCGGCGATCTTCCTTTTATTTCAGAAAGCACTGTTCAATCCATTTATCAAACCGGGAAAGGCATGTTTAAAGTTCAACATGAAAGCTTCGTTATTCAGCCTGAGTATAGCGGCATAACAGGTCATCCCGTATTTTTCGGTCATCCAGATCGAAATTTATTTATGGAGATTCAAGGTGACCGCGGTGCAAAAGCAATAATGAACAAAATCCCTCATCGAAAGTCCATCACTGTGGATGATCGCGGCATTTTATTCGATATTGATACTCCTGAAGCATATGAAGAAGCGATAAATCAGAATGGATAGAAATATCTTTATATTCGGTCTATTAATTTCCAATTTATTCATTGAAAAAGTATAATAACCTTATATGAGATTCGTGCTAAACAGGAGGGGTCGGATAGGGTGATTATTTGGAAGGATATTCTGAAGCCGATTTCAAACTTTATTGATGTTCAGAGTTCGATTGAGGATGTTATTCACCATTTTTCCAATCAAAATGCGGAAATTGTTTTAGTAACAGATCAAGGTTCTCTAGTAGGTTATTGTACGAAGGAGCTTCTATTGAATCAAATTGCCCAATCCTCGGACTTAACACAGCTTATTACATATAGAAATGATATTTTAAAAGTTCCGCAGTTTTCTCCAGTTGAATTTTATCATAACGCTTCTTTAATGATTGGAGTGAATGATAAGGGAGAATTCGTCGGTTATACGACTATTGAACAGGCGCGGCATCAAATGAGTGAACTGCGTTTAAAAGATATAAATCTTTTGCTGCACGGTGCTGGAGTGGGAATTGTTAGAACGAATATTAATTATCAAATTGAGTTCATTAATGAAACAGCAGAAAATATACTCGGAATCCCTAGCTCATTTCTCATGTTTCGAAACTATAAAACGCTTTTAACGAATGATAAAAATTTAGAAAAGGTCATGGACGGAGAAACGCTTGTCACTGTAAACTCTTCCATTAACTTTAAACAAATTAGCGGAAACTTTTATCCTTTACAGATTGATGGGAACATTACAGGACTTGTCCATGTTTTTTTCTCTAAAGAAGTTTTCGAGGAAGCTGTACATGAGCTAGACTTTGTTCGAAATTTAAATTCGGATTTACAGGCTGTTTATGCATCTTCTCAAGAACAAATACTCGTGATTGACGGAAGTGGAAAAATCATTCGTGTCGCGGGCATGTTTCTAGAAGACTTTTGGAAGGTGGAAAAGCCGGAGAATATCATCGGGAAAAATATCGATGAATTCTCGAAAAGGAATATATTTCAGCCGAATGTGTTTGATTTGTGCAAGAAGCAAAAGAAAAAGGTGACAGCCATTCAAGATTCCGCTGGAAACAGTAGAGTTTGGTCGGTTGCCACACCCGTTTACCACGAAGGAAAATTAGAGAAAGTCGTTATTCTTTCAAGGGATATTACCCAGCAAAGCACCTCCCTTAAAGAAGAAGAAACGGATCCATCTTTACATAATAGACAGGAAAAAAATCATAATGAAAAAAGGCTTGTGTACCGTTCGAAAAAAATTGAGCAATTAGTTGCAGAGATTAAAAGAGTGGCCCAATTTAATTCAACCATTTTACTAGAAGGTGATTCTGGAGTCGGGAAAGAAGTATTTGCCCAGCAAATCCATACAGCAAGTCCTAGAAGCAATCAGCCGTTTGTTCGAATTAACTGTGGGGCGATACCGGAAAACTTGATCGAAAGTGAACTATTTGGATACGAGAAGGGTTCCTTTACTGGCGCAGACAAAAATGGGAAAGCGGGTCTATTTGAGATGGCTAACAATGGCACGCTATTTCTTGATGAAATTGGCGAATTGCCTTTAAATATGCAAGTAAAGCTATTGCGTGTATTGCAGGAACGGGAAGTGACAAGGATAGGCGGAGTAAGGCCGGTTGCTGTAAATGTTCGGATTATTACAGCCACAAATAAGGACTTGCAGGAAATGGTCAATAAGGGCGAGTTTAGGGAAGATTTATACTACCGATTATATGTCATTCCTTTTCGTATTCCTTCTTTACGTGAGCGGAAAGAAGATATTCTGCCTTTGTCGATTTACTTTTTGGAGAAATTTAAACAAATGTATGATATAAAAAAAAGCTTCACCCCAGAAGCTATTGAAGTATTGGAGACGTATGCATGGCCTGGAAATGTAAGGGAGCTCCAAAATATTGTGGAACGGTTAATTCTGCTGACTGACGGTGAATGGATTCAGCGGGAACACGCATTAAAATATCTGTACGGTGAAGTGGAAAAGAAGAAAAAGCAGCTATTTGTTTTGGAACTGATGCCATTGAAAGAAGCTGTTGAAGAATTAGAAACCCAATTAATTGAGCGGGGAATGCAAAAATATCGGACTGCTGATAAATTATCCAAGGTGCTAGGAGTAAGTCCAGCAACGATCAGCAGGAGGATCAAAAAGCTGAAATAATAAGAGGAGTGACACCAAATGTTTAACTTGCCTGAAACTCATTTTAATTTCGGCGGGGATGAATATATTTATGCTGAGATATCCCGTGATATGAGGATTGAAAGTAACTTTAAGGCGTTGGCTGTAACGGACGAGCTTAGAAAAAGAGAAATCCCGGGAATTATTGATATCGTTCCATCCAATTCATCCTATTTAGTCCGCTACAATCCAGATATCATCCCAGCAAGAGATTTACTCGATTTATTAAAGGAGATTGACTTAACGAAAAGCAATCCAACGAAGCTCCATTTTTCAGTCCGTATAGTGGAAATTCCAGCATGGTATGATGACCCCGTGTCAAAGGAATTTTCTTTCCGTTATCGAAATAGACATCCTTCACCCGATTTATCTGATTTCGAATTTGTCATGAAAGTAAATGGATTCACAGATAAGGAAGCATTTATTAAAGCCCATTCAGACACTCCCTATTTAATTACGATGGTCGGTTTTCTTCCGGGAACGGCCTGGCATTTCCCCCTTGGATTACAGCCGAACGAAATTATTCAAGCACCAAAATACAATAGTCCCCGGGCAGAAACACCGGAAAGGGGCATGGGCCTTGGCGGGGCGTTCAATGTGATTTACCCTGTAAGCGGACCAGGAACCTACCAGCTTATCGGCCGGTCAGCGGTTTCTGTAGTCGATCAGCATAATCACTCAGATGATCTCGAGGAGACATCTTTTTTGGCGAGGCCAGGTGATATTTGGAAGTATCGTCCAATCAATGAATCTGAATATCATAAGATTACGAATGAAGAGAGGACCGGTAAGCATACCCTTAAAATGAAAGAAATTGACCTATCTCCACTTGAATATGCTGAGAAGGGCAAACAATATATCCAAGAGCTAATGGAGGATTTTTAAATGATAGAGGTAAGGGAACCTGGGCTATGGACAACCGTACAGGATATGGGACGGATCGGAAAATATCATTTAGGTGTTCCGCCATCTGGAGCGGCAGATAAATACTCTTTTATAATCGGAAACCTGCTAGTCGGAAATCCCGAAAATTCAGCAGCCCTTGAAATGACTTTAATCGGCGGAGAGCTTGAGTTTCATAAAAATTGCATAATCGCCTTGACAGGTGCCCCGATGGAAACCTATTTAAATAACAAGCCAATCTCCTTCTGGGAAACCCACCAAGTAAAAGAAGGAGATGTTTTGCAAATAAAGGCATGCCCTAAAGGGGTAAAAAGTTATTTATGCATGTCAGGCGGTATTAATGTTCCAGAAGTTATGGGCAGTAAATCTACCTATGAATTAAGCCGTATAGGCGGTTATCAAGGCAGAAAATTAGCCGCCGGAGACAGAATCCAAATAAATGAGCCATTACCTGAAGCCTTCAAGCAAATCGGCAAAACAATCCCAATTGAATTTATTCCGTCTTTTAGCGACTTTCAAGAATTACGGGTCATGATGGGGATTACCGGTTATTTAATGAATGACCTTGCACTGAAAACCTTTCTTAATTCAGAATGGACGGTATCACATGAATCGAATCGCGTTGCTTACCGTTATAAAGGGCCAAAGGTGTCATTTACCGAGCAGAATCCTCCATTCGGTGCAGGGAATAGTTTTTCCAATGTAGTTGATATCGCTTATCCGATTGGTTCTGTATTATTTACAAATGAGGAAGAACTGATTGTTCTGCAAAATGACGCTACAACGGGCGGAGGGTTTATTACAATTGGCACTGTCATTAGCCAGGATCTTGATTTAATTGCCCAATCGAGACCACTATCCAAATGCCGCTTTATCGCCGTCACGATTGATCAGGCGATGCTGGCACGTGAGGAGAGGAGGAAGAAGATAGAAACGTTGGTACAAATGATGAAAGGGTAGGATAACGAAAACCCACAATGCAATAATTTTTAAAATTAATTCATACTTTACATTTTAATCCAATAAGTGTAGAATCTCTATATACCTAAAATAACTAGGTAGGTGATAAAATGTTCAATCGTGAATTAGTTAAAGGAAGTTCATCCCTATTGCTTCTTCAAATGCTAGGCGAGCGGGATATGTATGGGTATGAAATTGTTAAGGAGCTGGAGAAGCGCAGCGAAAATGAGTTCTCTTTTAAAGAGGGCACATTGTATCCGGCTCTTCATAAGCTCGAAAAGCAGGAATACATTGAATGCTATTGGCAGGAGCAGGAGAAGGGACCAGCCAGGAAGTATTATCGTATTACAGAGGCAGGAAAAGAAATGCTTCTTGAGAAAACCCGTGAATGGAATGACTTTGTTTCCGTAATGAACAAGGTGATGGGGAGAAAAAAGCATGGATCGGCTGAAGGATGAGTTTTTAGAAGAGCTTGCAAAGCATCTCGCAAATCATAGCGAAAAAGAATTGATTTTAAAGGAATATGATGATCACCTTAATGAACTCCTTGTAGAGCTTTTCAGGCTAGAGGATGAATCCGAGGTGCGCAATCAAATCTATTCAAGGCTAGGAGCGCCCGAGGAGATTGCGGCCATGTGGAGAGAAGAACTTTCCGTTACACCCAGCAAAATGAAATGGCTGTTCATTGCCGTTAATATTCTTTTTTTTGCAGGCGGGTCTGTCCTTACGCTCGCACATAATCTGCTAAATTGGAGCTGGCTTACAAGCCTATGGGTTCAATTAACTTCTTTTCCGATATTAATTGCATTTATTTATCTGTTTTTCTGGGCGCTGCTTGGCTATGAAATTGGCAGAGGCTTTGGCCATAAAGGCAGAAAGTTGATGAAAACGACCTTTTTCTTGGCATCAATTCCAAATGTAACGCTAATGGCTCTGACGGTTTTCCGAATCATTCCCCATGAATGGTTTAGCCCGTTGCTGACTGAAACATTTATCGGGATCTGCATTTTGATGACACTACTTTTATACCCTGTGTGCCTGATTAGCTACAGGTGGGGGAAAAAAGCTTCTGTATGAGCTTTTTTTGCCTATATACATAGAATGTCTACTTATATAGAAATTCTATATATTAAACATACTGCTCACAACTAAGAATGTAAATGTCGTGGCTTCATTACACTGCGCTGGTGATTACTCCGTACATCAAGGCTTGTTCAATAAATCCAATGATAATTTAGTTTTAATTCGAAAAAGGAGGCTTTATTATGGAAGTCAAACTCGAAAGGAAAGATTGGATTTTCTTTTTCTTATGTTTTTTACTGGGGATTGTGGCTGAGGAAGCATTCTTCAGAAATCAAATTGGCATCTCCTATTTTGTTTTCATTGTTGCATTTTATACGCTGTTCTTCTGGAGGTTTCGGTCGTTTTCCTTTTCACACCAGCGGTTCGGTTATCTAGTATTAATCGCAATATGGCTATTAGCAGCAAGCTATTATCTGTATGATACAGCCCTTTTTTATGGGTTGAACATTCTTGTGATACCGGCCCTTGTTATCTTTCATCTTGCATTAATTACTTCACCGAAAAAAATAGAATGGAGTAATTTGTATTTCGTCATTTACGCCTTACAACGACTGATTGACGGAATTCGGTATAGTGCTCTATTCACTAAATATGCTGCCAAGCTGACAAGACGAGAAAGCAGCGAAAAACAAAATGATGTGTGGAAAAAGGTTCTGATTGGTGTCGCAATCTCTTTCCCCTTTTTGTTTATCATACTGAATTTGCTTATGTCCGCAGATACTCAATTTGAAAGGCTTTTAAATAATATCCCTGGTCTGTTCAACTTCAATGGTGAATATGTTTTCCGCTTGGTTATTATTCTAATCTATACATTTGGTTTCTTCGGATTTCTTCAATCTCTTTTGCAAAAGAATATCCATATTATCCAGAAAGAAGGCACCCCTAAGCCATTTGGAGTGGATGGAATTATTACACTGACCGTTTTGCTGCTTCTAGATTTAGTCTATGTATTATTCGTTGCCGTTCAATTCAAGTACTTTTTCAGTGGGACTCTTGATGAAGGCTACACATACGCAGAATATGCACGCCGCGGATTTTTTGAACTGCTCTTTGTCACATTGATCAATCTAACTGTTACGACCGGGGTCATTAATCTAACTAAAAATGTTCCTGGCATGTTGAAGACAACAATCAAGTTTGCTTTAACCATTCTTGTGCTATCGAGCGGGGTCCTTCTTATATCTGCTTTCATGCGATTAACGATGTATGAGGATGCTTATGGATTCACATTAACTCGGGTTCTCGCTCATTCCTTTATGATTTTCCTTATGGTCATCTTTGCCTATACGCTTGTGAAAATCTGGATTGAGAGGCTATCGTTATTCCGCTTTTATTTCATTGCCGCACTTATTTATTATGCAGGGCTTAATATCGTCAATATCGATAGAATCGTTGTGGATCAAAATATGGCTCGCTTTGAGACTACCGGGAAAATAGATATTCAGTATTTGAATAGTCTATCCGCAACGGGAATCATGGGATTAATGGAGCTTTATGATAAGCAGCCTGACGTTCAAGGATTAGAAACTTTGCTAATGCAGCGTAAAGCTGAAAGAGAATATTTAAGAAGTAAATCCTGGCAGTCGCATAATCTTGCTCGGGACAGAGCTTATGAAATGCTGGGGGAGTTGGACTTATATAAAAATAAAGGTTCTTAAATCAAAATCATAGTTGGCGATTTGACTGAAGATCCTCTTAAAAGCGAGCCATGAGTCATCCATAGTAAGCGTTTTAGCCAGGGATTTTCCCAAACGCGAACTATGAGCTATTCATAGTAATCGTTTTGATGAGAGATCCTCCCAAACGCGAGCCATGAACCATTCATAGTAATCGTTTTAGCCAGGGATTCACCCAAACGCGAGCCATGAACCACTCATAGTAATCGTTTTGCCGAGGATCCTCCCAAACGCGAGCCATGAACCACTCATAGTAATCGTTTTGATGAGAGATCCTCCTAAATGCGAACCATGAACTATTCATAGTAAGCGTTTTAGCTAGGGATTCTCTCAAATGCGAACCATGGAGATATTTATCAATCGCTGGATGGTGCAAATACTTGGAATCACGTAGTTAAAGAAGGAAAAAAACAATAAGAATCAACGAAAGGGAGCAGAATTCTGCTCCCTTTTGATATTGGAATAATGTATGGTGAATATTAAGGGTACTAGTTGCTATTAAGCTTTAAAATCTTAACAATATTGACGACTAGTACTTTCACTATGGAGTAAGCTGGTATGACAAAAATGACCCCGATAATCCCCATAAGGTTTCCAGCTGTTAAAATCAGCACAATGATTGTTAATGGATGGATGTTCAGTGTTTTTCCCATGATATTCGGTGAAATGATATTGCCTTCAATTTGTTGAGCAACAAGCATGATTATTGCTACATAGAGAGCCATGATTGGATCTTGGAATAATGCTACTAGGAATGCAGGAATAACGGCAATATAAGGACCTAAAAACGGAATAACGTTAGTAAACATTCCGAACATCGCTAAAACAAGTGAGTAGTTTAGACCAATAATTAAGTAGCCTATGAACAATAGGGCCCCGACAATGACACTGACGAGCATTTGACCTTGAATATAGGTAGAAATGGTCTTGTCCATTTCTTTTAATATGTTTTTCACATGTTCTTTTTTAGACTGTGGGAACAGAACAGCCACACTTGGTGCAAATCGGTGACTATCTTTTAACATATAAAATAATATAAATGGAACAAGTACAAGGTAGAAAATCGTATTGATAAAACCGCCGATCAATCCGAATACGCCAAGAATGCCATTGGCAATATTCCCTACATTGGATTCAATTCTAGATTCTACATCTGCACTCGCATTTAGTAATGCTTCTTGTACAAAGTCTGGAAACGTACTCCGGTTTTCTTGAACATACTTAATCCAATCCGCTACTGTGGAAACCATAGCTGGCAAATTATCAACAAATCGTTCTAATTGGTCATTGATAACTGGACCAACCAATTTGACCACGCCATAAACAAACAAAATGATGGCAAAATAAGCAGCTAAAATGGCAATCCATCGCGGTGCTTTCTTTTTTTCCAGCCAAACTACTAAAGGCCGGCATAAATAAAACAAAATACCTGCCACAACAAAAGGCAAAAAAATCGTTTTTATCAAAACAACGATTGGAGTTAAAATAAACTGATTCTTATTTAATAAAAACACAATTAATAAAAATAAGATGATGGCAATCATACTTCTAAACCATCTTTTTTCAAACAACGACATATACAACGCTCACTCCCTATAGGCGGCTAAAAACCCTTAACTTGAATATTACAACTAAATTGGAAAAAAAACCAATAATTTGATGTCTTTAGAGAAAAGGTATGTTGTAAGAAAGGGTAAATAACATAAAATATTTGAAGGATCAGGTTTAGAAGGGAACTTTTAACAAATTGAAATCCTTCTTTACATACCGTACAGGGGTATAATATAATGTGATTAAGGGAGGGGACCGAATGAATTCCAATCTAGAAAATAAATCGTTACTGGCAGATGAGGAAGAGTTTTGCTGTGGGCAGATGAGTGAGAGAAAGAGCCATCATTCTGATAAGGTAAAGAAAAACCTTGTGACACGGTTGAACCGGATCGAAGGGCAAATTCGTGGGATCAAGGGGTTAATCGAAAAAGACACTTATTGTGATGATGTCATTACACAAATTTCTGCTACTCAATCTGCATTAAATAGTGTCGCTCGAATTCTGTTGGAAGGGCATTTAAAAACATGTGTCGTTGACAGGCTTAATGAAGGAGACACAGAAGTATTAGACGAGGTTCTAATTACTATCCAAAAATTAATGAAAAAATAAGGAGAGGTTTATCCATGGGAAAAATCACTTTAAATGTTGCTGGTATGTCTTGCGGACATTGTGTGAAAGCAGTTGAAGGCAGTGTGGGAGAATTAGCTGGTGTGGAAAGCGTAAAAGTTGATTTAAAAAATGGAAAAGTAGATGTCGAATTTAATACTTCAGAAGTAACTGTTGATAAAATCAAAGAAACGATTGATGATCAAGGATACGATGTTAATTAATATAATTTAACGAGGGTTCTCATAAGAGATGCAACACAGTTTAATCGCAATGCAAATAGGCAACTGAATGTCGATTTCACTGTGTTTGAAAAATAAGCGGAAAAATTCCGTCTATTTAGGGGAATACCCATATTTCCCTATAAATAAAGGTACTTTTTCCGTTTATATGTTCCAAATCGATGGATTTTGACTTGTTTTGAGAGGTTAGTCGGAATTACTCCGCTTATATCTGCCTTTTAAGCCTTCCCCAAATACATTAGCCGGAAATTCTCCGCCTATGAATTCTCATACCTCCATAAGAATAAGGAATGAAAAAGGCGTCCACCAAATTTACCGCTTCATTTTCCTAAAAAGAAAATAAATGCTTGTTAAAATAAAAAATAGAATAAAAGCCACCTGCCATTCTATTTTCAAGGATAATACCTGATCAATAGAACAAGCTTCTATAAATAGGGATGGAATTTTCCCTACAGTACTTGCAACACTAAACGATAACAGCCCCATTTTACTGAATGCTGCTGCAAGTGTAACAGCGCCTGAAGGAATGAATGGGAGAACTCTAAGGGTAAGGACAAGAATTACAGCTTCTGCACCGGCTGTGTTTTTCAACATTAATAAAAGCTTAGAATTTGATTTATTTATTTTGGGCGAGAGCTTGATTAAACCTTTTCTGTATAAAATAAAACTAACAATAGCCCCAGCTGCTTCTCCTGCAATTGAGACCATAAGCCCTGTTTCAAAGCCAAAAAAGGCAATATTTCCTGCAGTGATAAAAGCGCTGGGCAAAATGCCAGATATCGCAACAACGATATTAACAATTAAACTAAAGAGGACAGCGAGTATTGGATTACCAGGAAACCATTCTAACAAATAATCTCTCATATTTTCTCCCTAACCAGTCTCTTCAACCCTAGATTCATCACCAAAAAAGCCCCGGATTCTGTTACATACACGAAATAATAATGTCATATATCATCCAAGTTATGTAATTGGTGCACTTCCTAATATATTTCAACATTTTACCACTGAATAGCTCGCATTAGTAGCCACAGGCACAAATCAGCCGTTTCCTTAGCTTCCACATTTTGGGCGGGGATTCATTATGTTACATATGCTAGCCTTTTATTAGAGATTCTTTACGGGAGTAGGAGGAAAACTAGCATGAAAAAAATAAAGAAACTAATAATCACGGGAGCACTTTCATTATCACTTTTTGGATTTGCAGCTGAGTCGAATGCAGCGACGAATACCCATCTTGTACATAAAGGAGAAACCTATTGGACAATTGCGAATCAATATGGGATTTCCGTGCCTCACTTGAAAAAAGTAAATAACAGGACGAGTGATTTCCTTTATGCCGGGGAGAAAATCATAATCCCTAATTCAAAAATTACTGCTGCTGAAAAAGAACTAATCGCTCGTCTTGTCCATGCCGAAGCTAAGGGTGAGCCATACGCAGGAAAAGTGGCAGTGGCAACAGTTGTTTTAAATCGTCTTGATAGTTCACTTTTCCCAAATACGGTTTCAGGTGTTATCTATGAAAAAGTAAGCGGGCACTATGCCTTTACACCTGTTCAAAATGGAACGATTAATCAACCCGCTGATCTGAGCTCAAGGAGAGCAGTGGATGAGGCTTTAGCATTTAGAGGGCAAGGAAGAGGATCGTTATATTTCTTTAATCCAGCAACATCAACAAGCAAATGGGTTTTTTCAAGACAAGTAACTGTCACGATTGGAAAACATCGTTTTGCAAAATAAGGAATTAGAACACCAATCATTGTTAAGCTGATTGGTGTTTTCTAATTGGTTGATCTTTTCCAAATAATACGCTTTTACGGATACTCACGAAAACACTCCCGTTCGAATAGTTATGATATAAGCCCGTTGATGGGAGTGGATAAAGCTGAACGGTAAAAACACAAAAGCTGAAAATCAAACAAAAGTGGAAAAGCAAACAAATTTAGATATTGAGAGTTTAAAGCTTCAGCTGGAAGAGCAAATTGAGGCAGTCTGTTGGTTTCAAGCAATGGCAGCATTTAGTAAAGCCATTTTGGTATCGAAGCTATATAGTATATCTGACGACAAACAGGATTCAGAACCGGAGAAAAAAATCCTGTTTGGTTTATGGGTGCAGGCTATCGGACAATTGATAGAAGCATTAGGGGTGACAAAAGAATTGTCAGCGCTAGATCAAGAACAGTTTCTGAATTCACAAAGAATAGCTGTGGCAGGGGATTTTTTTCAATCATTTGGTGCGCAAGTAGAAGTAATAGGCGGAATTGGAATTATTAAGGATGAACTAACAGGGGTTACAGAATTTGTCCCTTGATTTCTTGCCTCCTTCTTAGCGATATTTTTCCACAAATAATATTTGACTTATCGAAGAAAAATAAGTGGGAAAAGGAAATAGATGAAGGAGAGACAGGAAGTATGAGAGGATATGTTCTTTCGATTTGGAACTGGTTTGATCCGATTTATTATTTCTTTTCACGTCTAACTTTACTTCCATGTGAAGGGGCAAAAAGCAATATTTTCAGGATTCGAATAACAAAATACAGAGGGAGAAATGTGGTCCTTTCAGACGGAACCCGAATCAATAAAAATGACACGCTTGTCAAAATTCATCTCCACAATGCCAAGTTATTAAAAGAACTGAAAGACATAAAGGGTGATTTGAAGAAGGCGAAATTTATTTATCAATATGTCCAAAAATCTCTTCCTGAGGTAGAGAATTATATTCGGGAATGCCGCCAAAGGTACATGGTTAAAGGGATTGTCGGCATTACGATGCTGAATAAAGGCTGTGAAAGGCTCGGTTTTGAAGTTGTAGATATTTACAGCCCCATTTATAAATGGTTTAAATGGTTTGCCTTTATGCCGATCGAGCTTCTATCCAACAAACATACTTCCTGGGAGTCCCTTAAAAGCCAAAAGCCAAATTACTTATTTATGTCCACAAATAAACTATCCGAAATGTATAGAAATTAATAAGGATATAAGAAAAAGCTGTTATAAAAAACAGCTTTTTCTTATATAGCAGCTGCAGTCCTTCCATTGCTTGCAGCTAAAGTTAGCTCATGAAACGTTATTTCTGGTCGGCTTCCGACACGGATGTTCACGCCAGTTTGACCAAGCCCTTCGCTAATATAATAAGGCTTCCCATCCTGGGTATGAAATCCTTTTGTAATATTCATCCTTGCGAGCTTCCCCATTTTCACAAGATGGTAGGCTTTCGGATAGCAAATTTGCCCTCCGTGGAAATGACCGGCTAACAAATAATCAAAATGATAATTCTTCATATGCAGAACAATATTAGGATCATGTGTTAAAACTAAATTGGTCCCATCGTTAATTCCTTTGTATGAGCCTTCAAGGTCGCTTCGTTTTGTACTAAAGTCATCAATGCCAATAATATTGACTGGACATCCATCAACCATGATTACATTGTGTTCATTTTTCAATACTTTGCAGTTATAGGTTTTGAGTGTATCTACTAATGCTTGCAAGTTTTGCTTGCGCAGAACATAGTCATGGTTCCCCAATACAGCATAAATGCCATGTTTAGGTTGTAATTGATTAAGAATTTTTAAATAAGGCGCTAACTTAGGTATCGTACGTTTACGGTCGAGGAAATCTCCAGTAAGAGCAATGAGATCAATGGATTCGTCTTTCAGCTTTTCGAAAAGCTCGTCAGGGGAAATTGAAATATTTTCGAGATGCAGGTCGGATAGGTGAAGAATGTTTATCTTTGGAGCATGTCTATTTGTTGATTCATTATGAACTTTAACTTTATTAATCATGATATCTTTCGTGTTTCTATTAGCCATTCTTAGAAGGTAAGTAAGAAAACCCGCCAATACAGCGAAAAGTAAAATCATCAAAATTGAATCACTCCTTCCATATCCCCGATTATACAGGAAAAATACCGCCATTATTACATGCAATTGATGGCAGCGGCACCATGGCGGAAATTCCCATATACAAGGGATCAAAGGATGACCTAATTTATTTTCGAAGTCTGCATAGACCAATATCTATAAACTAAAAAAATGCAAAGCAAAAATAATACGTAAATACATAATCCGATTGAAAGAAACAGGAATGATGAGAAAATTTGCTTCCCGCTGAAGGCCACCATAAACATGGGAGGGATGAGCCCAAATGCAGTGGCTATAAAATAAGTGCCAAAGGAAATATTGCTCACGCCTGTATAAATATTAACAACTGGCGGAGGCAAAATAGCCGACAGCCGAACAAGGAGGATGGCGATAAAAGCATTTTTCTCAAGCATAAGCTGAAATCGTTGAATTCTATTAATCCGCTTTAAATAATGACTGAAATGGCTTCGAAAGAAAATGCGTGCTAAGAAAAAATAGAGAATAGCTGCTAAAAATCCACCAGTCCAATTGATTAAAGTTCCTATTAGCACTCCATATTTTGCTCCCATTATACCAGCAAATAAGGTAAAGGGAATAAACGGGATGGCCGCTGTTATGACAGATAGGAAAAACATGAGGGGGAGGTCACTTGGATCACTATTTTGAATCCATGCAAAAATCAAATCTTTATTGAAAAAACCGATGATTAAGATCAATAAATAAAACGAAAGAACCCACCATTTTTTCATTAGTTAGCTCCGTCCTATGGATTTACATTTTATTTTCCGCACAAAGGACGATGAAATTCCTATGAATTTTAATGTGAAAAAATTGGCATAGAAAAGCCGGCATCTGCTTTCAGCTGTCGATACCGGCTTTGAAAAATTAATTCGCTTTACTCTTACTTGCTTTTTCTTTTTCAAATAAAACAATTAATCCAGGCAGCAATATACCTCTGATCAAAAACGTATCTAATAAAATGCCGACAGCGACAATAAATCCAAAGACAAATAATAATTCAACCGGCTGGGTCATTAGGACGGCAAAGGTTGCCGCTAGAATGATGCCTGCTGAAGATATGACGCCTCCAGTATTCGCAACGGCAATTTCAACTGCTTCCTTCACGGAATGCTTTCTTCTTTCCTCTTGATACCTTGAGATTAGAATAATATTGTAATCGATTCCGAGCGCGACTAAGAAAACAAAGGAGTATAGCGGAACACGGTCACTTATTGTATGAATATCAAAGAAAAGATTGGTTAGAAACATTCCTAAACCTAAAGCAGCCAGGAAGGAGATTAAGATGGTCCCCATCATATAAATGGGCATTTTAACTGATCTTGTTAAAAGGATAAGCAAGCCAAAGATGAGAATTGTTTCTAATACGACAATTACAATCAAATCCCGATCATTAATGGCACGCTCATCAACTTTTGATGCTGTTTCCCCAGCAAAATACAGGTTTCCTGTCATTTGGCTATTCGCCACAATTTCCTCAGCGTCATCTCTAATTTTCTCTAAGGCGTCCATTGTTACAATAGCATACGGGCTTTCATTGAAAGTCAGGCTATAATTAATTACCTTTTGGTTATCTGATATTCCATTTATACGGACATTATTAACTAACGGCTGATCTTCTAACGCTTTTTTCAATGCCTCCTGATGCTCTTCTGCTACGATGTCAGGTGACTCAAATAATACAGTCGTAGGCGCGAGATCTCCTTTATGGAAGTTTTCCTCAAGAATATCATAGCCTACCCTTGATGGCATATCGTCTGGGAAGGACTTCATTGTGTCAAATTCGTATTGCATATTGAACATATTGCTTGCTGAAACAAGGAGAATGATCCCAATGACGGCAACAGAAAGTCCTGGTTTTTGGACAACAAATCGGCCAGTCCGGCTCCAAAAGGAATGCTTTGGAATAAAAGTTTCTCCGACACGAGGAATCTTTGGCCAAAATGATTTTCTTCCGAAAAGTGTAAATAACGCTGGAATGAGCGTAACGGATGCGAGCATAATTATGACCATCGTTGTTCCAAAGGTAGGAGCGAAATTCTTATAATCGCCGAATTGAGCAAAGAATAGTACGAGCATGGCAGCTAATACCGTTCCCCCCGAAAAGAAAACAGGCATTCCAGTTTCTCGCATTGCGGCTTGCATCGCATCATACTTACTTTCAAAATTCTTTAACTCTTCACGGTATCTTGAAAATACGAATAGGGAATAATCAATAACCGCAGCAAATAAAAGGATGGTCATAATCGAAAGTGTTTGATTACTCATTATGAGCCCAGCTGCACCCATTAATCCCAGCGTTTGCATGACCACTTCATAGACGAAGGCCGCTGCAAGAAGGGGAATTAGAGCCAGCAATGGAGAACGATAAATAATAACCAAAAGCACTAAAATCAATCCAACTGTTGATAAAATAAGCACGACATCGGCCCTTGAGAATAAATCCAGCGTATCAATACCAATACCAGCAGGGCCTGTGACATATAAAGTTAAATCCGAATGATCTTTAACAAGCTGCTCGACTTTTTCCTTTGATTGTTTAATTTCATTAATTTCAAACGAAGAATCGAATATTAACGGAACAACAGCTGTCTGTCTATCATCCGAGAAAAATCCGCCCGCTGCTTGTGGAGGGATGGAGGATAAAGGAATAACTTGTTGGACACCTTTAATATTTTCCCCAGCAATCCTGTCAAAAAGATCCGCAAGCTGCTGATATTCAATTTCCCCATCATTAGATTGGAAGACTAATATAGCAGGAAGGCCATCATTGTCTTTAAAATATGTGTCCAATTTATTTTGGGCAATAACCGATTGTGCATCCTTTGGCAGTGTATCTATAGATGAAACTTGGTAATCTTTTGCGCTAGGAGCAAATAGAGCTAAGCCCATTGTCAATACAAGCCATATGGCAAGGGTAATCCACATGCCTTTTCTTGTTGTGACTCGGTCGGTAATGAAATGCAGGAAGGTTTTCATTTATTCAACCCTTTCTTATTAAATTGGTGACACAACTGTCACTTTCGAGAAAAATAAAAGACACTATTGTCATCAATATTATCTTTTAAAGGTGACAGTAGTGTCAATTGTTTTTTGTAAACATTCCGTGACAAATAATCTCTTTAATCGAGCTCACCCATTCCTCTGCGGGTACTCTTGTGTGATTCGGAATTGCAATGGTTTGAAAAATAAAGCCTAGGATAAGACCATCCGGAATTTGAGGCTTTAATATTTTTTCCGCTCTCCCTAAATCAATAAAAGTTTGTAAATGTTTATACATATCAAGATGCTGTACATCCAGTTTTGCTTTATTCAATGTTACTTTTTTAGATATATTTGCTGGTATCTGCAGTGCAATGATAATAATTTGATGGATTTCCGAATGCTCAAAAATAAGCGCAAGGAGTTCATTGAATTGGGCTTCAAAGCCATCGAATTCCGTAATCTTCTGCAACTTTAAAAGAAACTTTTCCATTTCATCGAGCATGTAATCGGTAATTAGCTCTTCCTTATTATCGTAGTATTTATACAATGTGCCTCTAGAGATCTCTAGGCGATCTGCTAGAAGACTAAAGGTAAACCCTTCATATCCATGAAGAAGCAATAACTCCTTCGTTGTTCTAAAAAGTTCATCAATCGAAAATTTCCGTTCCCTTGCCATGCTGCTCACCTCACTTTTATTATAGAACAAAAAGTTAGATTCACAACTGAACCTCATCAAAACAATCCTGTTAAAGGACATAGAATCAAGAATTCTCTTTTTGTTGTCCTTTAAATCACTGTTAAAGGACATGGTATCAAGAAATCATCCATTGCATGTCCCTTAAAATTTTTCTATTTTATTTTCGTATTCTCTTTAATAATTTCCAGGAAGACCTTCAATGCTTTTGTCTCAAAGGGAGACCTTAACACAGTTGAAAAGTCACGAGTAATGGAAAGGTCTTTCACCTTTAATACTTTTAATGTCCCAAGAGAAACTTCTTTCCGAATCGTCCAATCAGATAATAAGCTTATGCCTAAACCCGCTTCAACCGATTCCTTGATTATTTGTGTACTGCCAAATTCCAAGAGTTTTTTAGGAGTGATCCCATATTTAGAAAACATTTTTTCTGCGGCTTCTCTCGTACCTGAACCGATTTCTCGGCAAATCCACGTTTCACTTTCTAGCTCAGAGAAGGATAAATCCCCCTCCATTTGTGCCGGTCTATTATGAGGGGAAGCAACAATGCTCATCGTATCTACAGCAAATGGCTCTACGACTAAGTGGTTATTTTTGTATTCCCCTTCTACAATCCCAATATCTAATTGGTGTCCAAGTACCAATTCAGCAATTTCCTTTGTATTCCCAATCGTAATGGAAGGGTTGATTAGAGGGTACTTTTTTTGCATTTTTGCAATCAAGTGAGGCAAGATATACTCACCGTAAGAATAGCTTGCTCCGATTGAAAGTGCCCCACTCGGTTTATTCGTTAAATCATCAATAAGAAAGTTCATTTTTGAATAGAGCCCGATAATTTCCTTTGCATGATGGTAAACAATTTCCCCTGCTTTATTTAAGCGGACATATTTATTGCTGCGTTCTAAAAGAATCGTGCCCATTGTTCGTTCTAATGCTTGAATATATTGACTGACTGCCGGCTGTGTCATATGTAATTCTTCCGCTGCACGAGAGAAATTCTGCTTTTCCGCAACCATCACAAAAACCGCTAACTGCTGATCCATACGTTACACCACCTTTTTAATATAAGAATTTACTTATCATCACCATTATAAATTATTATTTCTCTTATTGTAAAAAAAGTATTATGCTGAATGCACAAATGATATTTTGGTGGTGAAAAAGTATGGAAGCACAAGCAAGAGCACTTGCAACTAGTAAGGAGCCAATTCAGCCAGAAAAAAAACGAGCCCCGTTGGGAAAATGGGCAGGCGGCATCGCTTTTACATTTTTTATTGCATTTTTAGGTTTTTTATTAGCTAAAGCACCTGGATTCGATCATGTTGGGCAGCTGGCATCTGCCATTGTAATTGCCGTTTTGTACAGAAATATTTTAGGATATCCGGAGATTTTGCGTGCAGGTATAACATTTTCTTCAAAAAAGTTATTACGTTTTGCGATTATTCTATATGGGCTCAAGCTAAATATTGGTACTGTGCTTAGTGATGGTTTAGGCTTGCTCATTCGAGATGCGGGTGTCATTGTTTTTGCGATTCTCTTAACAGTTTGGCTCGCTCGTTTATTGAAAGCGGATAAAAACATTTCCCTTCTGGTTGGGGTAGGGACGGGGGTATGTGGAGCTGCTGCCATTGCTGCCATTGCGCCGATTATTAAATCAAAGGATGAGGAAACAGCTATTGGTGTAGGAATTATCGCTCTGGTTGGTACGATATTTGCGATTGTCTATACAATTTTACGTCCGATTTTGCCTTTGACAGATGTAGAGTATGGCATTTGGTCAGGCATAAGTTTACATGAAATTGCTCATGTTGCGCTGGCAGCAGCGCCTGGGGGACAGGATGCCCTGGCAATTGGCCTGCTGGCAAAGCTAGGTAGGGTATTTTTACTAGTTCCACTTTGCTTTATTTTTATGTATATCATGAAAAACAAAAATTCCGAAGAGAACAATGCGAAAATAGAATTCCCTTGGTTCTTAATCGGTTTTATCATCATGAGTGTAATTGGCAGCTATGTACTCGGTCCGAAAATTCCTGTTTCAGAGGGCTTTATGAACGGAGTCGCCAATTTAACTACATGGTGTTTAACAGCAGCCATGGTCGGACTGGGGCTAAATGTCAGCCTTCGCGATCTGCGTACGAAAGCACTAAAGCCATTAATTGCGATGGGGATTACGTCTATTGTTCTATCTGTATTAGCTTATTTTATTATTTAGCCTTGTTTAGATTAGTTTTTTAGATCGGAAGGTAGTTTAGGAGAGTTTTAAATGACCTTCAGGGAAGTTTTTCAGACCTCAAGGTAAATTAGTTCTATGAGACAAGAAAGTGAACCTTCATTGAAAAATTGCATAATAATCTAGCAAATAGTGATTAGCCAAATACCGGTTGCAATATGACCGGTATTTTTTTTTATGATCTTCCTGTCTATGTCTTATTTAATTTAAGTTAATTCATTCTTGTGGGGAGCAACATGAATATACCTCATGGCTTGAAGGATAATGACGGCAGGAATTCATACATACAAAGAAAAGATTAAAATAAAGTTTCAGGGAATTTTCTTATAGGCATTTTTTTCTGTTCGTGCTATTATTTTAATATTCAAATTTATTCCCCTCATCCCTTTTTCCTATGTCAGATTGGTCTGTTCTTGTAAGTCGCAGCAGGAAAGTGAGTTGGAATTTAAATCTTTGGGGGAGGAATTAGCGTGATGATTGATGGAAGCAGCAATTTACTCTTAAACTTATTAGTTATTCTTATTACAATGACTGTTCATCAATTTTGGGTAGAAAGTAAACCAAACTGTTCTTTTGTCCAAAAATATGCCATCTTATTTACATCCGCTGTAGCCATTCTTCTATGTATGGTCTTTTCCTTTTATATGGAAGGGGGCATCCAATTTGATCTGAGAAGAGTACCCCTTTGGTTCGGAACTATTTATGGCGGTCCAATGGTAGGGATTATTCTTACAGTGGAAACGATTCTCGTACGCCTTTTTACCGGAGGTGCTGGTGGAGCCACCGGTGTGATTATTACTTTCATCACCTCTGTTCTTTTTACTGCGATTACGATCTTAATTAGGCCCTTTTATTTTCGTTTAAGAACTTTTTATAAGGTACTGCTCGCTTCAATGATGATTACAATGTTTTCCATTATCATTTTAGTGACGGTTTCATTTAATAATAATGAACTGTTTTCATTTAAACTTTGGTCGGGCTTCTTGCTTACCAATCTGATAGGAATTATTTTTGTCCATCTATCATTAGAAGCAATTAGGAGGAACTATTTACTTCGGATGAAGCTTCTACATTCAGCTAAGATAGATGTTGTCGGGCATTTAGCTGCTGCTGTTAATCATGAAGTGAAGAATCCCCTCACTACAGTTCGCGGAATGATGCATTTACTGAAAGAAGATCAGTCTCTTCCGACTGAAAAAAGGGAAGCTTTTTTTGAAATTGCATCGCAGGAGATTGATAGAATTGATAAGGTTGTATCTGACTATTTAACGTTTGCAAGGCCATATCCTGATAAAATTGAGCAGATATCATTACAAAAGGTTTTATCTGAATCTGTTGATATTGTAAAACCTTTGGCAGAACAGGCAAAAATTCAACTTGATATATCCAGCTGTTGCCCTTGTCACGTTTCTGGAGATCATTCTAAATTTGTACAAGCCTTAGTAAATATTTTAAAAAACAGCATAGATGCCTCGACTATTGGAGGACAAATAAAGGTAAGAACTGAAATAAAAGAAGAATTATGCATAATTTCAATAAAAGATAACGGTGCTGGAATGAGTGAAAACATCCTTGGCAAATTAGGAGAACCTTATTTTACGATGACAGGCAATGGTACTGGTCTCGGTATGATGGTCGTTTTTAGAATAATTGAAAGCATGAACGGAAAAATAAATATAAAAAGTAAATTAGGTATAGGAACGGAAGTCATCCTTGAAATCCCAACTTCCACATGTGAAGAAATGAAGAAAATGGTCCCTAATGTTGGTTAATATCATTTAATATTTAATGTGAGTTCGCTAATGATTGTGTAATAGCGAACTCACTTTTTTTGTATTTCGCCATCTGTTTATAGATGTTAGGGAAAATATTGACTCATCAGTCAATTGATATTAAAATTAAATTGACTATTCAGTCAATACTTGTTTGCACTCAATAGGAGGGGTTAGATGTGGGTATTGTAGAGCTTAAGAATTTAACGAAATCCTATAAACAGAATCGAGGAATTATGGATGTTTCTTTTTCCATTGAAGAAGCTGAGATTTTTGGGTTTATCGGTCCGAATGGTGCAGGGAAAAGTACAACAATTAGAACCCTGTTGAATTTCATCTATCCGACGAGCGGCAGTGCAACAATTTTTGGCAAGGATATTATTCAACATTCAAAGGAAATTAGGCAAAATGTTGGTTATTTGCCATCTGAGGTTCATTATTATGATGATATGAAGGTTGTTGATTTATTAAAATACTCGGCACGTTTTCATGGGAATTTAAACAGCACTAGAATGAAGGATTTGGCTGCTAGACTTGACCTTGATATCAATCGGAAAATTGAAGACCTATCCTTTGGAAATCGCAAAAAAGTAGGAATAGTGCAAGCCTTGCTTCATGAACCAAAGCTGATCATTTTAGATGAACCAACGAGCGGCCTTGATCCTTTAATTCAGAATCACTTTTTCGAGCTCCTTGCTGAAGAGAGGGATAAGGGGGCGACCATCTTTTTCTCCTCCCATATTTTAAGTGAAGTTCAGAAAATGTGTGATCGAGTGGCGATTATTAAAGAAGGTAAGCTCGTGGCAGTTGAAACGATTGAACATCTGACGAAAAATAAAGTAAAAAATATTACGATTACATTTGAACAGCCTGAACAGTTTACTTTTACAGTGGATGGGATATTAAAACGAGAAGTAAATGGAAAAGAAGTAACTCTGCTTTATAGCGGGGAGATTAAAGCACTTCTTCAGCATCTTATTGATTTACCTGTTCAAGATGTGCTTATAGAAGAGCCGACTTTGGAAGAAATATTCATGCACTATTATGAATAGAGGGAGGGAGATCAATGATTTTTAAAAGGGAGTTTAGACGCGGGCAAAAGTCACTTATCATTTGGAGCTTGGTGCTTGCGGGATTAATTATCTGGCTATTAAGCATTTTTCCTCAGTTTGCCGAGGGGCAGAAGTCAATTCAGACTTTGTTTGATGCCTATCCAGAATCCATGAAGCAAATGTTTGGGATGGACCGGCTTAATCTGGGAACATTAATTGGTTTTTACGGCATTGAGGTCTACATGATGACCACTCTTTTAGGAAGTATTTATGCAGCTATGCTCGCCTCAAACATTCTTGCCAAAGAAGAAAATGAAAAAACGATTGAATTTTTACTATCTAAGCCTGTGTCAAGAAGCCAAATTGTAGCGAAGAAGCTTATGGCTGTGATTGTCAATATCGTAATCTTAAACATCGTATCCACGATATCGAGTATCATTGGCTTTCAGTTTGCTAAAGAAGAAGCGATTCAGTGGAGCACTTTTGCGTTGCTGGCCATAGCGACGCTGTTATTGCATGTAACTTTTGCTGCAATAGCCTTTATGTTCTCTTCGATTTTGAGAAAAACAAGGAACGTTCTATCGATATCACTAGCGGTTGTGATTGTTTCTTACTTTATCAGTATCATGTCAGGATTATCCGAGGATTTGGATATCCTAAAATATTTTAGCCCGTTTAAATATGTTGAGGCAGCCAATATAATTAATGAACAAATAATTGAATCAATTTTTTTGCTGCTAATGGGAGCAATTATCCTTATTAGTTTCATCGTCTCATTTATGATATATAAAAAGAAGGACATTTCAGTCTAAAAAAGTAGGTGCGCATTCTTGTATTCAGTTTTTGAAAAGCAGCCACAGGAGAAAAAGGATCTAATTATTAAAGTGGCGATTGAGGAATTTGTGAAAAATGGCTTTGAAAAAGCGTCTACCGATACGATTACGAGCCGAGCAGGCATTTCAAAGGGGATTCTTTTTCATTATTTTAAAAGCAAGAAAAATTTATATATTTATCTAGTAAGTTATTGTGTCGATCTCCTTACCGAAACAACAATGGAAGCACTAAGAAAGGTAAAGTCAGATGACTTTTTTGAAAGGATAAAAGAAATTTATCTATTGAAGCATGAAATTATTGCGCACTTTATGCAGGAAACGCTGCTTATCACTGATGCCTTATTTAATCCCCCTGTTGCAGTGAGTAAGGATATGCAGGACATTCTTAATAAACATTTTGAAACTTATCAAAAGGAATTCATGCTGGAGCATATTTATCTTAAAGAGCTTATTCAAATAGATAAGTTAAGAGAAGGAATTTCTGTTGATACAGTTATTAATATGACGATGTTTATTGGTGATCAATTAGGAAATAAGTATCAAACACTCTATAAAAATAAGCTTTATGACTTTTTCACAAAGCCAGACCCTCTTGCTCAGGAGTTAAATGATTACCTGGATATTGTGAAAAATGGGGTATATAAATAATTGGTCCAGCAGTTCTGTATAAATAGACTATTTATAAGGCATTAATAGATCCAGAGGGGGTATGTTCTATGAAGATGCAGAATATCATAAAGCTCACAGTATATTTATCTTTACTCTTTCTAATATCCGCTTGTAATTTTGTAAAGAACCCCCCACCTGAAAATATCCATCAAAAAGAGAATGCCTTACAGCCAAAAGAGGTAAAGCCTTCCGCAATAAATTTGGATGAGGTGCTGGAAAAGGCCCAAACCGGGATGATCATTGATAGTCCATTTAATGTATTGAATAGCAATTTAGAGCAGGTTAAAGCCCAGTGGGGAGAACCTGACAAAGTGGACAAAGCAGGCTACGGTTCCTATGCTTCCTATCATAATAAAAATGTCGTTTTAGGGTTTAATATGGAGGATGAAATCTTTGATGCCCGTTCCTATAGGGAGAATTTAAATGAAGTTACACTAGAACTTATCGAAGAAGCATTTGGCGAGCCATCGGATATAAGAGAGCTTAGCCATGAGAAAATTTATGTTTACATTTTAAAAGAAAACATTGAATTAAAATTTGTGATTCCTAAAAATAAAACTGGAGTCAATCACATATCTGTTTTTAATCCGCAAAGGGCTATGGAAAAAAGTCAAGCAGATAATGAGTATTCTCTCGATATTAGAGGGGTATCGAATCAATTGACGGCTGCAGCTTGGAGAAAAATGCAAAATTGGCGAGAGCAAATCGTCCTTTTTTCGCACGAGCAGAAAAATGTCTATATAAATGGCCCCAATAGGAAAATGGTTGCGCTAACATTCGATGACGGGCCTGATGTAACTGTCACTCCAGCCATTGTTGATATATTAGATGAATATCAGGTACCAGGCAGCTTCTTCTTTTTAGGGAAAGAAGTTGTGAAACACCCAGATGTGGTAAAGGATGCTTTTGAGAAAGGAAACTTGATCTTAAGCCATAGCTATAATCATATAGACTTAACTCAGCTGAATATTGAAGAGATTCGAATGGAAATAGATAAAGCAGGAGAAGCGATTAAGTCGGTAATTGGCAGAGAACCGGCAATTCTCCGGTCACCATATGGGGAAACGAATGACCAGGTTGCTGCTGTTGCGCAAGAAGAAGGCTATTCGATTATACTTTGGTCCATTGATACGCTTGATTGGTCACAAATGGAAGCCGAAAACATTACTAACAATGTGGTGGAAAATGTGAGAAATGGCGATATTATTCTCATGCACTCTGATTCTGATAAGACGGAGACACAAAGAGCTCTTCCTCATATTATTGAAGCATTGCAGGAACAGGGCTTTGAAATGGTTGACTTGGAAACATTATTACATGTAAAAGCTTATAAATAGAAACAGTGATATTCCTTTACCTGTTGAGAGGTAAAGGTTTTTTAATTTTAAAAGTATAGTAAAAATGATCGGTTTGCATTATAATGGCAAAAAATAAACATTTGTTGGAAATATATAATGCCTTTGGACACGAATATACAGGGAGCAACAAAAATCTGAAGGGAGAGCGTATATGATATCAAAAGAAAGCAATATTAAATTAGTAGTTGCAGGTTTGTTGCTTGGGATTCTAATGTCCGCGATGGATAATACGATTGTTGCGACGGCAATGGGAACGATTGTTTCAGATCTTGGTGACTTTGATAAGTTTGTATGGGTAACGTCTGCTTACATGGTAGCGGTTATGGCAGGAATGCCGATCTTCGGGAAATTATCTGACATGTTTGGACGAAAACGATTTTTTATTTTTGGTTTAATTGTTTTTTTAATTGGGTCTTCCCTTTGCGGAATTGCCGGGAGTATGGTGCAGCTGAGTGTTTTTCGGGCAATTCAAGGAATCGGGGGAGGCGCTTTAATGCCGATCGCCTTTACGATCGTTTTCGATATTTTTCCTCCAGAAAAGCGAGGAAAAATGACCGGGTTACTAGGTGCCGTATTTGGGGCATCGAGTGTGCTTGGCCCTTTATTAGGAGCTTATATTACAGAATATATTAGTTGGCATTGGGTTTTTTATGTGAATATTCCCATCGGAATTGTTTCATTATGGCTGATCGTTCGCTACTACAAGGAAACCTCCCAGTTAAAAGAACAAAAAATTGATTGGGGAGGGGCTATAACCCTAATAATCGCTATCATTTGCCTAATGTTTGCATTGGAGCTAGGCGGAAAGAAATATGCATGGGATTCTGTTCAAGTAATTAGTTTATTTATTGGTTTCGCTCTATGTTTTATTGCTTTTTTCATTATAGAATTGAAAGCAAAGGAGCCAATTTTGCCATTTTGGTTATTCAAAAGACGATTATTTGCCACTTCGCAAATTTTAGCGTTTTTATATGGGGGCACCTTTATCATATTAACGGTCTTTATCCCTATTTTTGTTCAAGCTGTTTATGGAGGATCAGCTACAAATGCAGGATTAATTTTGATGCCGATGATGCTTGGATCAGTAGCAGGAAGTGCCGGTGGAGGGATTTTTCAAACGAAAACAAGCTTCCGCAATTTAATGATGATTTCTATCATTTCGTATTTTGCTGGCATGTATTTCTTGAGCACTTTGACACCAGACACATCTAGAGCTTTAATGACTATGTATATGATTATCGTCGGTTTTGGAATGGGCTTCTCCTTTTCATTATTGCCAACAGCTTCTGTTCACAATTTGGAACCGCATTTTCGGGGAACGGCCAATTCAACGAACTCCTTTTTACGTTCGTTTGGCATGACGATAGGGATCACTGTTTTTGGTACAATTCAAAATAAGGTTTTTACACAAAATATGGCGGATGCGTTTAAGGGAATGGATGGTGGTCAGTCTTTTGGAAACTTAGACAACTCCCGTCAGATTTTTGAGGCAAGTGAACGTGCAAAAATTCCAAGCTTTGTTTTAGATAAAATTGTTGATTCACTTTCAACCTCTATTACATTTACCTTTTTCATTGCCTTAATACCGATTTTACTTTCGGCTATTGTTGTCTTCATGATGGGTAAGGACCGAGTGGTAGTAGCAAAGGAAGTTAAAAATCAATAGTTTGTTAAACCCTGCAGCCTTTAGCTCCAGGGTTTTTATGTTTATAAAACAATATTATAAAAACCTATTGACCTTAACGTAGCGTCAAGGTGTAGATTTAATTTAAGAGGAGGTTTTGCGAATGGAATATACGGTGCAGGGGTTGGCAAAGTTAGCTGGGGTCAGTACCCGGACCTTACGATATTATGATGAAATTGGCATTCTAAAGCCGGCAAGAATGAATTCATCAGGATATCGGATTTATGGGAAGTCAGAGGTTGATAGATTGCAGCAGATACTTTTTTACAGGGAATTAGATGTGAGTTTAGACGATATAAAAAACATCATTACATCACCGGGCTTTGATGGGGCCCATGCACTCCTAGAGCATCGCGAAAAGCTCCTGGAAAAAAGAAAACAGCTTGATGCCTTAATTGCCAATGTGGAGAAAACCATCGAACAAACAGAAGGGAGAATTCAAATGACGGATAAAGAAAAATTTAATGGATTTAAGAAGAAAATGATAGAGGATAACGAGAAGAAATATGGGAAGGAAATACGAGAAATGTATGGCAATGATACAATCGATCAATCTAATGCAAAGCTCATGAATATGACAGAAGAGGACTATGAAAAGGTAACAAGTCTGGCAAATGAGGTTACCGCTACTTTGGCGGCAGCATTTGTCACTGGAGATCCAGCAGGTGAATTAGCACAAAAAGCGGCAGATCTCCATAAACAATGGCTTTTTTACTATTGGAAAGAGTACAGCAAGGAAGCACACGCGGGCCTCGCGCAAATGTATGTGGATGATGAGAGGTTTACGGCCTATTACGATAAAGTGCAGCCAGGTACGGCGGAGTTTTTGAGAGATGCAATCCATATTTACACAGGGACGAAAAAGAATTAGTATGGTTCCTAGCCCATTGGGTATTTTGCAAGGCAATGACTTCCGTTTTCAAAAGGGAAAATGTCCGTTATGAGGTATAACGGACATTCCTAGCGAGAAAAATTCCCTAACCTTCTTGCTTTTCCACCATATGCTTCAGCATCGAAAGCTTATTCTCCCAGAACTGATCGAAGTAGGCGAGCCATTGTTTTAATTCTGTGAATGTTTCTGGCTGCAGACTATATCGCTTTTCTCGGCCAACTTTTTGTCCGCTTACAAGTTCTGCTTCTGACAACACGTGAAGATGCTTAGCAATAGCTGTCCGGCTCATTGAAAAGTGAGCCGTTATTTCGGAAATCGGCCGTTCTTTTTCAGCTAATAATTTAAGCACTTCTCTGCGAGTGGGATCGGCAATGGCCTGGAAAACATCATATTTTTGTAAGGCTGACATTACCCTTCCACAACTTTGCGAAGTTTTTGTTTAACAAGCGCCTCCCAGCCGCCATTCATTGTTTCGCGGATTTCTGCTGCACTTCTTCCTGGTTTCGGCAAAATTTCATCTGCTTGTTTCCAGCCGCCATGAATCATCGTAAATTCTGTTTTATCTCCCATTTCTTTTAAATCAAAAGAAACAAACCAGCCATCTGTATCCCATGAGAAAGTTAAATGATTAGGTGCATCAATTTCTAATACTTTACACGGAGATGGACCGAATGGAGATTGTATATGAAATTCATGGCCAACCTCTAGCCGGAAATCATTTGGCATGAACCAAGAAGAAATGCCTTCCGCTGTTGATACGGCCTCCCATACTTTTTGAATGGGTGCTTCAAATACAATAGTCTTCTTAATATCCGCTACATTAGTTTGCATAGTCATAATCCTTCTTTCAAGTTAATAATATAAAACCATTTGGTTTCTCTTTTTAGATTATATAAAACCATTTGGTTTCATGTCAAGGGGCCGCCAATTGTAAATAATTTACCCTTTTTTTGTAAAAAAATTAAAATAGTGCTTGAAACGCAGATTGAAATTGTGTACGATATTAACACATTATACGAGAGGGTGACCATAGGGCGATGATCTACTAATCCTGTTTTCAAACGTACATTCGTAAATTGCGAAGTCATATTTGAATGGGATTAGTCTATACTTTTATAGAAAAAAGATGATCGTTGCAGTAGTACAGCCGTACTATGCCTTTTTCTATGGTTTTAGATAAACTCCTATCCAAACATGACGGATGGGAGTTTTTGTGTCTTTAAGTAAATGTTAAAAAAGAGGAGGTGTCAATCCTGCCTCTCACTTCAAGAAATGAGGAATGTTATGTCACAATTATTTAAAAATCGTTTTGTTCAGGCTATTTTTCTATCCTCCTTGTTCCTGCAAATCGGAATTTGGGTTCGAAATTTTGCTGTTCTTCTATTCGTCATGGAAAAAACAAATGGAGATGCTTTTGCCGTTTCGATGATATCTGTTGCGGAGTTTGCTCCAATCTTTATTTTCTCCTTTATTGGCGGGACATTCGCCGATCGCTGGCGGCCAAAGAGAACGATGATTTGGTGTGATATATTAAGTGCGGTTTCCGTATTTGCTGTATTAATCACCCTTGTGATCGGCTCCTGGAAAATCATTTTCTTCGCCACATTAATTTCAGCCATACTATCACAATTTTCCCAGCCATCAGGAATGAAATTATTTAAAATGCACTTGGATGAAAAATTGATTCAATCAGCGATGTCTATTTATCAAACGATTTTTGCTGTTTTTATGGTTTTTGGTCCTGTGCTTGGAACATTTGTATTCCAGCAATTTGGAATAGATGTGTCCATTGCCATTACTGGTGTTGCGTTCCTCCTTTCCGCAGTTATGTTAGCCTTTATTCCAGCTGACCATTCGATGGAAAGCGAAAAGAAAGAGTCGTCTTTGCTTGAAGAAATGAAAAGCGGAGTTCGCTATGTTCTTGGAAAAAAAGAGCTGAAGCTTCTTGGTCTATGCTTTATGGCTGCAGGGCTTGCGATTGGGTTGATCCATCCTTTATCTATTTTTCTCGTGACAGAACGCTTGGAATTAGCAAAAGAAAGCTTGCAATGGCTATTAATGGCAAACGGAATCGGGATGATCGTAGGTGGAGCGATCTCAGTTATGTTTTCTAAGTCAGTTCCGCCGCAAAAGCTATTAATTATTGGTATGCTGGCAAATGCAATAGGGATGAGCGTGATTGGTTTCTCTACTAATTTGTCGCTTACGCTTGGTGCAGAATTTGTGAACGGATTATTTTTTCCATGCATCCAAATTGGGATTAATACGCTGATCCTTCAAAATACACAATCTGAATTCATTGGAAGAGTTAATGGAACATTAAGTCCACTTTTCAGTGGGGCTATGGTAATAACGATGAGTTTAGCAGGTATCCTCAAAGAAATGACATCAATTGTTTCGATGTTCGAGTTTGCAGCTGTTCTATTTGTTATTGGCCTTCTCGTCATTTTGCCGATATACAATATGAAAGCACCGACACAAGGAGAAGGTATGCTAGCAAAGGAATAGACGAAGATAGAAAGAACGCTTCAAATTTGAAGCGTTCCTTCAATTTATCCAGTACAATTTGGCTTAAATCAATGTGAAAAGTTTAGTGAAAGTTTGATGAGTAAAATTACCAGTAGTAAATTAGATGATTTTTAATTAATCGTACACATTGTGGAGCAAAATACATTTGAGGGATGTGTTTAAGTGTGGTAGCAATTACACTTCCCAAACATGGAGGTGAAATAATGGCAGACGAAAAGCGAAATCGTGATGATATCGATGCTGGTGAGGCACTTGGAACAGGAGCTGGTGCTGCTGCTGGTGCTGTAGTAGGTTCCGTGTTAGGTCCGCTTGGCACAATTGCGGGCGCTGTTGCTGGTGGTGCACTGGGTAATAAGGCAGGCGAAGGTGCTGAAGATGCTATGGATCGGACGGCGAATCGAGAGGATTAAAGCTAAGTAATGAAAAAATTAACGCTCAGGCACAAATCTGAGCGTTTTTGTTTGTAAATTGGTATGCTATTTTCACTGTTTATCAAAGTTCCCTATTAGCGGTACGACTTTCTACTCGGATGGGTTTCTTTCTAAATTGTTTCTAATATTTATTGTGCATTTTGAGAATAAAAGGATATTCATCGTCATTTGTAGAATTGGAAGTAGTTATTAATGATTAGAAGAGGAGAAACCTATGTGCAGAAATATTAAAACCTTATTTAATTTTGATCCCCCTGCTACCGAAGAAGAAATTCATGCAGCAGCTCTTCAGTATGTAAGAAAGATAACGGGTTTTAACAAGCCTTCAATGGCGAACGATGAAGCGTTTAATCGTGCGGTTAATGAGGTAGCAAGAGTTTCTAGGGAATTATTTTGCTCGCTTGAAACGAGTGCCGAGCCGCGCAATCGTGAAATCGAAGCGGAACGTGCTCGAGTAAGAAACGCTAAACGATTTGGAACAACAAGCTAGTTGGTCTTATCGTGAGTATTGACAATTGCCTAGTATTTATGTGAAAATAATTATTTGTCTTGAATAGTAGAAAAGTCCTTTCCAAGGGGAATCTGCCCGAATAAAGAGAGAAGTTAATCAATTAGATTGACATGAAATAGAGAATGAGAGGGTAACAATCATGAATGCAGAACAACGGAAAAAAATATTGATTTTGATGATAAATATGTTCATTGCCATAGGAAGTTTTGGAATTATTATCCCAATTTTGCCTGCGTATTTGGAATCCATTAATCAAGGGGGGACAGCTGCGGGTTTAATGATTGCTCTTTTTGCAGGCGCGCAATTAATCTTTTCTCCCATTGCAGGGAAATGGGCCGATCAATACGGGCGTAGAAAGATGATTATTTATGGTTTGATAGGGCTGACGCTTTCTATGTTTGTATTTTATGGCTTTGACTCTGTTTGGTGGCTATATACTTCGCGTATTATTGGAGGCATTGGCGCGGCATTGCTTATACCGGCTATCTTTGCATATGTGGCGGATATTACTACAATGGACCAGCGAGCAAAAGGAAATAGCTTATTATCCGCATCTATGTCACTAGGTATTGTGATTGGCCCGGGCATTGGCGGTTTTTTGGCGGACTTTGGATTAAAGGTTCCGCTTTTAATTTCTGCACTTGTATCGCTTGTTGCCGTATTATTTTCCGTTTATATCCTAGAGGAAAGTAAAACAGCGGAAGTAATGGATGTTTCTGAAGATGAAGAATCCATGGCTAGAAAAATGATTCGATCTGTGAAGATGCCTTACTTTATTCCGTTGATTATAACCCTCGTCATGAGTTTTGGATTAATGGCATTTGAATCAGTTCTTGGTCTATTTGTTGATAATCAATTTGGTGCAACCCCGCAGCAAATTGCGTTGATGGTAACATCTACGGGTATTGTAAGCGTCATTGTGCAGCTTTTCGTAGTGGATCGAATTGTTCGCCTTTATGGGGAAGGCGTTGTCCTACAGATCTTTTTAGGAGTTGCCGCAATTGGTTTCTTTCTTTCGCTGCTTGCGTCCTCATATGCACTTTTCTTTTGGATTACTCTGTTAATCTTCCTTGCCACATCTATACTTCGACCTGTCCTAAATACCCTTATCTCCAAAATGGCCGGGAATGAACAAGGCTTCGCCATGGGAATGAATAATGCTTATATGAGTATTGGGAATGTTCTTGGACCAACACTGGCTGGGGTGTTATATGATGTTAATATCATCTATCCATTCATAATGGGGCTATTTTTCTTGGTTATAACACTGTTAGTAACAATTGTTTGGCAGAAACGTTTAGCTAAAAAAAATATTCTGCTAAGTCATAGATAGATTTAGGAAATAATAATCCTAATATAAAAAGCCTAATTTCTCAAAGTGAGAAATTGGGTTTTTTTATTATTACATCAATACATCTATTGAGTAAATCATAAAACTAATGTCATTATGTCAAAAAAAACATTGACTGGACACCAATTGGTGTCATATAATTAGGACACTAATTGGTGTCCAATTTATAAGGGGGGAGGGGGCTATTGACTGATAAAAATCAAGAGCGTGATGTTTATGTAGCCATCGCAGACCCTACAAGACGTAAATTGCTGCGTTTGTTAGCAGATGCGGAAGAGTTACCGCTTTACGAATTAACCGCTCAATTTCAAATGGGCCGTACCGCTGTTTCAAAACATTTGGCTATCCTTAAAGAAGCTGGCTTAGTAGTTGATCGAAAGGTTGGCAGAGAAACAAGGTATCGAATAAATGCAACTCCATTAAGGGAGATTAAGGATTGGGTATCCTTTTATGAAAAGTTTTGGACCGGCAATGTGTCACTTTTAAAAAGTTTATTAGGGGAGGAATAACTAATGGCAGAGGTTTCATTAGATTTTCAGTTTAAAAGTTCAATCAATAAGGTGTGGAACTCGTTAACGGATTCAGACACCCTTGCAAAATGGATTATGGAAAATGACTTTAAACCTATCGTAGGACATAAATGTCAATTCCGAAATCCGCAATGGAATTTAATTGTAGATTGTGAAGTATTAGTGGTGGACGAGCCTTATAAATTATCTTATACATGGGTGGGCGGCCCTATAGATACTATAGTCACATGGACATTGAAGGAAGAGGATGGAACAACTCACTTACACCTTGAACAAACTGGTTTCGAAAAAGAAGATCAAGCGTTTAACGGTGCGAAGTATGGTTGGGCAGGCATGGTCGATGAACTTAAAAAGGCGTTAGGGGAATTATAGGACTAGACCTGAACCAGTTATTTTAATTTACCAAGCTAATAAATTGGCAGAAACAACGGCTCGATATACTGAGCCGTTGTTTTATTAGAACAAATATTATAAAAAGGGAGATTAGGAAATGAGTTTTTTTCAAGATACATTATCAATATTTAAAAAGAGGGAATTATTATTTTTAGAAAGCTATAAAGAATCAGAAGATGTATATACCTTTTTATTTGAAAAAGAGCAAGATTTAACTTGGAAAGCTGGGCAGCATGGTTTGTTTACTATTACTCATAAGAAAATAAAAAATCCGATACGACCATTCACTGTGGCATCCGCTCCTACAGAGAATATTGTAAGAATAACCATGCGCATTAATGAAAACCCAAGTGATTTTAAGAAAGCAATGCTAGAACTAAAACAGGGAATGAGAGTTAAAATGAGTGGGCCTGTTGGGGGCTTTTATTTAAAAGATGACAGTCCTTCACTCTTGATTGCAGGCGGAATTGGAATTACTCCATTTCGGGCGATATTAAAACAAATAGATTCAGAAGGGGATGGAGTTGAGAAACAAATACACCTACTCTATTTGGATAGCCAAAAGTCATTTATATATAAAGATGAACTTGATGAATTAGCTAAAAATACTTCAATAAGTATAACTTACTTAGATTCAAGGGATGACTTACATCAGGAGATAGATAAGTTTTCCACATTATATGAGAATAATGGTAACTACTTTGTTGCTGGACCGAAGTCAATAGTAGAATCAATTTCTACTTATTTACAAAATAATTATGTATCAAAAAAGAATATCAAAAAGGATGCCTTTTTTGGGTACAAAAAAGACCGCCTCAATTAAATATGGTCGGTCTCTATTATTATTGATGAACATTATATTATACTTTTTCCATTACCTGCACGGACCGTTTTTCTCTCTTAACCGACAGCAGCACAATCGTACTTAAAATACAAATAGTTCCGAGCCATTCGGCATAGCCGAATGTAACATGAAGCCAAACGATGGCCAAGAATGCGGCTGCTAATGGCTCTGCGCAGGCAAGTAAGCTAGTCTCTGAAGCACTTATATACTTTAAACTTTCTAAATAGCAATAAAAAGCAATAATTGTTCCGAAAGCCACAATAAATACAACTCCAAAAATAGACGGCATCGACCATTCTCCCTCGAAAACCCAAGGGGGATGGATGAAGCTAAAGAAAATGCCCCCAATTAACATTCCCCAGCCTACCACAATGGTGGATCCCCAATTAGCAAGAAGCTTAAGTGGCTTAAGTGTGTAATAGGCCAAGGCAACCGCAGAGGTTAGACCCCAGAAAAGGGCTAGACCAGATATAGAAAGTGTGTGGAGACTCCCCTTCGTAACAAGCAAAAACGTGCCGGCGATGGCGAGTATTAACGCAAATCCTTCTATTATAGTAGGCACTCGTTTTGAACGAAAAGCAGAATAGCACATAATCAAAACTGGAGCTAAATATTGAAGAACCGTAGCGGTCGCTGCATTCCCGTGGTGAATAGCCGCGAAAAATGTGTACTGAGCAGCCAGCATTCCAAGGATCCCAAAGAGAGTAATGCTGAATGCATCATGTTTGATCTTCCATATAGCCCAAATTCTATGTTTCTCTTTTTTATAGGCGATGCCTAATAGGATAGTTCCCGAGATTAATAGTCTCACAACAACTACCCATTCTGGACTAAATCCTTGGTGCTGAAAAAGGAATTGAGCAACGGTACCGGAAACTCCCCAAAGAATAGCTCCGATTAGCACAAGGATAATCCCCTTTTTTCTTAAAGCAGAACTATCGGAATTCATCATATATCCCCGCGATCTTGTAAGTAGTCATAAATTAGTTTTGTGAATTTGTAATAAAATAGATTGGATTTTTAGATGTATCTTACAGTGTGCTCTGATTTTAGTCAATAAGGATTAATCTACACTAAAAATGAAAGCCCTCCTGTTTAATTTTAACCTTAAATAATTTTTGAGGACCAAGTGTCCGCCAAATACGGTCCCAAAAAAATAATAAGATTTGGGGGGAGGGTCTGATCCATTCCCATTGGCCCAATGTTAAAATATTGAATCTAGTGAGGATTCCTGTCCTGATGCTCTAAGTGCTTCATAATTGATTGCCAATCTTGTAATTTCAAGGCTTACAATATTGATTTATTAGGGTTACTGCCCTTGTTTGACTAATATTTAAATCCTTTGCGACTTTTCTGGAGCTTTTATGCTTTTGATAGGACTTTGTGACTAACGTTTGTTTTACATAATCGATAGCCTCGTCTAGGTCTGCAGATAGAATCGAATGGTCATGTAGGGTGACGTTTTCTGAAATTAATTCCGGCAAGTCTGTGTGCTGAATAACTGAATCACTTGTAACGACTAGCCTCTCAATTAAGTTTTCCAACTGACGGATATTACCTGGCCAAGAATAGCGGTTAAATATATCTAGACATTCTTGGGATATTAATTTATTCATTTGATATTCTTTGTTAAATTTATATAAATAATGGTAGGTTAACGGAATAATATCTTCCCTTCGTTCGCGAAGGGAGGGAATTTTAACATCAATTATGTTTAATCGATAGTATAAATCCTCTCTAAACTGTCCGTTCTTGACCATCTCAACTAAGTTCCGGTTTGTTGCAGCAATAATACGGATATCTACTTTTTTCGTCACATGACCGCCAATGGGAATAAATCGTTTTTCTTGAATGACTTGAAGGAGTTTTGCTTGCACAGATAATGGCACCTCTCCTATTTCATCCAGGAATAATGTGCCACCATCTGAAGCTTCAATTAATCCAATCTTGCCAGCTTTTCTTGCTCCTGTAAAAGCTCCATCTAAATAGCCGAAAAGTTCCGATTCTAGCAGGTCTTCCGGAAGGGCGGCACAGTTAATTTTCATGAATGTGTTATTTTTTCTGTTACTAATTTGGTGAATATAATGGGCAAGTACGCCTTTACCAGTTCCAGATTCCCCATGAATTAAAATGGTTGAATCTACTTTGGCGATTTTTTGGCACATTTTCAATATATCTTTCATTTCTTTGCAGTTCGTTATCAAATTCCACTCAGCGTCATTCTGACCTTCAACATCTTTTTCGTATTTAACACTTTGATAATTTTGTAATTCTTGTGAAGTAATCACAACAAGTTCAATATCATTTTGTGCATTTAAAATAGGAACGGCAGTTGTTAAAAGTTCTGCACCGATATAAGTAGTCTGTTTAATGGTTACAGGTTTTTTCTCCCTAAAGACAATAGGAACAATCGAGGGTTTCCAGTATCCCTTTTCGAATAATTCCACATTATACTTCCCCATAACCTCATGCGGTTTTAGTCCATAATGTTTTTCACACACACTATTGACAAATACAATTCGCATTTCACTATCCAAAACAAAAATTTCATCAGATGAATAATCTAGAATTTTCTTTAAGGTTTCCCCTGTGATCTCAAAGGGCTCAGACATTTCTGATAACTTTAACAATTTTACCCTCCTCCTATCTATATAATGAGTTGAAACCAACTCAGATGAATTGAAATCCGTTCATTTTTCCTCAGTTTTGAACAAAGTATGATATAAATCACTTATATTCTGAACACTTCTACTATTGGCACAGTAATTGCATTAGATAATGTAAATAGTTTTAATATAATGAATCTTTATGCTTTTAAAAAGGAGTGATTATGCTTATTTAACAATAGAATGTATTCTGTGTAAACCTGTTAATAAATGTAATCGTTTTAATATTGATATTAATAAACGGTTAGCAGATTGATAGAGTTGAAAATATTCATTTGGAAAAATGATCATCTTGGTCAAAAAAATAATAATTGGGGGAATTAATAATGGCTTATAGACCAGTCTTAAACGAAGCGAGCAGAACTTACGAAAGAACGTTAACTTATGATTTATATACAGATCCTAAAGTGTTTGAATTAGAAAAGGAGCAAATTTTCTCAAAATCATGGCAGCTTGTGGGCCATATTAGTCAAGTACAAAACGTTGGTCAATTCTTCACGACTGAAGTAAATGGGGAACCGATTATTGTCACGAAAGGAAAAGACGAAGTCATTCGCGCGTTCTATAATGTTTGTCCTCACCGTGCAACAGTGCTTGAAAAAAGCGAAGCAGGTCAGAAGAAAATTTTCCAATGTGGGTATCATGGATGGACATTCCATTTGGATGGCCAGTTAAACAAAGCGCCAAACTTTAGAGGCGAAGATGCTCATTGTGTGAGCGACCGTTGTTTAAGAGGGGTTAGAATGGAAATTATGGAATCTTTCATTTTCGTAAATTTAGACGATAATTGTAAGTCTCTAAATGAATCTTACGGTGATTTCGCAGAAAGATTGAAGAAGTTCCCATTCTTAAAAGAACTAAAAAGAATCAACTCCAAAACACGTGTAATCAAAGCGAACTGGAAAGCGTTTATTGATAATTATTTAGAGTGTGACCACTGCTATGTCGCTCACCCTAGCTTTGTTGGAACATTAGATATGGAGAATTATCAAATCATCACATGCGAAAATTACTCCCTGCAATTCAGTGATATAAAGCCAGATAAGATGATGGGTGAAACGGATTTAAATCAAGCTGAAGTTAAAGGTGGAGAATTCTACTGGTTATGGCCTAACCTTATGATGACCATATACCCTGGTCCAGGAAATATTGCAACGATCCAAATGATTCCGATTGACCATGAAACGACTCTAGGCGTCTATACTTACTATTTCAGAGATGAAAACTTATCACAGGAAGAAAAAGATCTTGTTACTTTTGCTGAACAGGTTCGTCAAGAGGATGTCGAGTTAGTTGAACTAGAGCAAATTGGTTTCCGTTCACGTGCCTTTAACAAAGGCGTATATTCCTCATCTGAAAAGGCCATTGTTCAATTCCATGATTTAGTATTGGAGGCTCTGGATAAATAATGAATAAAACAATTGAAACATCTAAAAAGTATTTATTGATCAATGGAAAAAAGGTTGAAACAGCTAACTATTCTTCTCTGTATTCTCCATATTCAGGAGAAATGATAGCGGAAATTGCGCTTGCAGATGAAAAGCTTACGAAAGATGCAATCACTTCCGCTTCAGAAGCCTTTAAAGTGATTTCCGCTATGCCTGCTTATCAACGGGCAGAAATTTTAGAAAAAGTAGTGGAGCTTTTGAAAGAAAGAGCGGAAGAAGCGGCTGAAGTCATTTCTTTAGAGTCTGCTAAGCCTATTACATTTGCGAAAGCAGAAGTAGCTAGAACAATTGAAACATATAAATTCGCTGCTGAAGAGGCAAAAAGAATTCATGGTGAAACGATTCCTTTTGATGCGGCTGTCGGCGGGGTGGGAAAAATCGGCTTTACTGTTCGCAAACCGATTGGCGTAATCGGGGCTATTACCCCTTTTAACTTCCCAATGAATCTAGTTGCTCATAAAGTAGGACCAGCGATTGCATCAGGGAATTCAATTGTGCTAAAGCCAGCTTCTCAAACACCACTATCTGCTTTATATATTGCCGAGCTCTTTCAAGAAGCCGGTTTGCCTGATGGTGTTTTAAATGTTGTAACAGGGCCCGGTGGCGTTGTCGGTGAGGCCATTATTAAAGATGATCGTGTCAAAATGATTACCTTCACTGGCAGCCCAGCAGTTGGAATTGGCATCCGTAACCGTGCAGGATTGAAGAAAACAACGTTAGAGCTCGGTTCTAACGCAGCTGTAATCGTTGATAAAGGAATCAAGATCGATAAAATTGTTGACCGTCTCGTCACTGGGGCTTTCTCAAATCAAGGTCAAGTATGTATTTCATTGCAGCGGATTTATGCCCATAATGAGGTTTATGATGAGCTTGTAGAAAAGCTTACAGCAGCGGCACAAAAATTAACAATCGGAGATCCATTAGATCCTGAAACGTACATTTCTTCTTTAATATCAAAAAGTGAGACAGATCGTGCTTTAGGATGGATTGAGGAATCTAAGCAAAATCACGCTAAGATTCTAGCTGGCGGAGAAACTGAAAACGGCATTCTTGCTCCTACTGTTATTGTGGATGTAGACCCGAAACAAAAGGTTTCCTGTCAAGAGGTTTTTGCACCTGTTGTCATCATAAACAAGGTTAATTCTATTGAGGAAGCGATTGCTTATGTGAATGATTCACAGTTCGGGCTTCAAGCTGGAATTTACACGGAAAATATCCATGAAGCTTTTAAAGCGGCGGATCATCTAGAAGTCGGGGCTGTCATGATCAATGATGTTCCAACGTTCCGTGTTGACCAAATGCCATATGGCGGGATTAAAAATAGCGGTACAGGCAGAGAAGGACTTAAGTACGCAGTAGAAGAAATGACTGAAATGAAACTAATTGTAGTGAACCAAGCCTAAGGATGCGAGGAGATTAAGAATGAAACATTATAAAATTGCTGTTATTCCAGGCGATGGAATCGGCCCTGAAGTCATACAAGAAGGAGTCAAAATTCTTAATACGATCGCTGAACAAGATTCATCCTTTCAATTCGATTTCTCTTATTTTCCATGGGGATGCGAGTACTATGCAAAGCATGGTGTCATGATGGACGAAAATGGATTGGAAATCTTAAAAGAATTCGATGCGATTTTCCTAGGGGCTGTCGGTTACCCCGGTGTTCCAGATCATATTTCACTTTGGGATTTATTGCTAAGAATTCGCAAGGGCTTTGATCAATATGTAAATATTCGACCGATTAAGCTGTTAAAAGGAGCTCCACATATTTTAACAGATGTGGAGCGAGAAGATATTGACATGCTTTTCATTCGTGAAAATACAGAGGGGGAATATGCTGGAGCTGGAGATTGGCTGTTTGAAGGCCAAGAAAATGAAGTTGTGCTCCAAAACGCTGTATTTTCTAGAAAAGGAACAGAACGAATTATCCGTTATGCCTTTGAAGTGGCCAAAAAAGAGGGCAAAACCTTAACGAGTATTAGCAAAGCCAATGCTTTAAATTATTCGATGGTGTTCTGGGATCAAGTTTTTGAAGAAGTAAGCAAGGACTATCCTGAAGTGAAGACTGCATCCTATCTTGTTGATGCTGCTGCTATGCTAATGGTTAAAGACCCTAAGCGGTTTGAAGTGGTGGTTACTTCTAATTTATTTGGAGATATTTTGACAGATTTAGGAGCTGCACTAGCCGGTGGAATTGGATTAGCTGCAGGTGCTAACGTAAATCCAGAGAGAAACTATCCGTCTATGTTTGAACCTATTCACGGATCTGCCCCTGATATTGCAGGTAAGGGTTTGGCTAATCCGTTGGCAACGATTTGGTCTGCCAGTCAAATAATGGATTTTCTTGGTCACGAAAATTATGGTAGCCTAATAATAGAAGCTATTGAACGGATCCTAATTGAGGGAAAAAGCCTTACGCCTGATATGGGTGGAACGGCTACTACGGAGGAAGTTGGAACTTTTGTTGCTGAACAAATTACAGCTTTAATTGGCTCTAAATAGCAGGGAAGAACATATGTCTTGAAAGAATGAGGCTGTCCTACAAGGTGCCTAGGCATTATAGGACAGCGCTATTATTAAATTAATTTACTGAAAATTGCCAATCTTTAATCCTGTAGATGGATAAGGGGGATTTTATGAAAAAGGGAAAAATTGATTTTCAAATTTTAGGAATGGCTTTAGTTCTAATTGCTATTATTACGGTTCCCATTATGCTTAACCCTGAAAAGGGCACTGCTTTTTTATCTGGCGTATTAAACTTTATTACTGGTAAGTTTGGGCCGTTTTATTTATGGGCTTGTATTGGAATATTTGGATTTCTACTTTGGCTTAGCTTTAGTAAATATGGAAAAATTAAGTTTGGCAGTGAGAAACCAGAGTTTTCAACATTTAGCTGGCTTGCCCTCATTTTTACAGCTGGGATTGGATCAGGAATCATGTATTGGGGGATTATTGAATGGGCCTATTATTATGATAGTCCGCCATTCGGATTAGAGTCTAAAAGTGTCGATGCTGCTGCCTTTGCTTCCACTTATGGAATGTTTCACTGGGGATTTTCGGCTTGGGCTATCTATTGTGTTCCTTCTATTCCAATCGCTTATGCCCTCTATGTTAAGAAATATAATACAGTTAGATTAAGTACTGCTTGTCGAGGGATTATCGGTGACCGCGCAGATGGTTTGCTTGGAAAAGTAATCGATGTATGCTTCATGTTTGGATTAATGGGTGGGATCGGAACATCACTAGCTTTAGGAACTCCGTTAATTGCAGAAGGGATCTATACATGGTTTGGAGTCGAAAAAACTACGGGCTTAAATTTAAGTATCGTACTAGGCTTAACAATCTTCTTCTGTATTTGTCTGTATTTTGGTCTGAAAAAAGGCTTAAAACTATTGAGCGATTGGAATCTATACCTATATTTTGCACTTGCTATTTTTGTTCTAGTCTTTGGTCCGACAGCTTTTATCTTTTCTACATTTACTGATAGTGTAGGTGTTTTATTTCAAAATTTCTTCAGAATGAGTTTTTATACGGATTCTGTAGGGAAATCCGGTTTTAGTGAAGCATGGACAATCTTTTATTGGGGCTGGTGGTTCTCCTATGCTCCATTCACGGGAATGTTTGCTGCTCGTATCTCGAAAGGGAGAACCATTAGGGAGCTTATTTTTGGGCAACTAATTGGCGGAACGTTAGGCTGCTGGGTTTCGTTTGCTATTTTCGGGAATACAAGTATGTTTTTTGAGATTACGAATACGGTTCCGGTCATTGAAACATTAAATAATGCAGGTGCCACGGCAGCAATTCTCGCGACTTTGCAGGCACTTCCATTAGGTGGCATCGTCACTGTAATATATGTACTTGTTGCAGCGATTTTCCTAGCAACTACTGTTAACTCAGGTGCCTATACACTTGCAGATGTTGCTTCAAAAAATTTAAAAGAAGGTGAAGAGCCTGTAAGGTGGTATCGTGTATTCTGGGGTATTTTATTAACTAGCATTGCCATTGTATTAATGTATGGAGATGCATTAAATGCCTTACAAACACTTACCATTATTACCGCACTGCCTCTTGTGTTCATTATGATCTTAATGATTGCATCCTTCGTTAAATGGTTAAAGGAGGATGAGCATATACACACAAATGAAAAAACAGATATAAAGGAACCTAATCGAGCTAGTTAATAATAGTGGAAGTGAAGAAAGAGCATCGAATTTTGATGCTCTTTGTTCAATATGCGCTTATCCTATAACAAGGATAAGCGCTTGTTTTTTGACCTATTAATTATCAGATTGATTCCCGCACATCTTCTGCTTGACATTCACAAAACAGGACATTAAAGTTAATTACATTAATAGTTAAACAGTTGAATAATTAAACAGTAGAATTAAAATAGTATGGAGGTGAAGCAAATCCATGTCGGATAACGTGATCAAAGACCTGATTGATAAGTATATAGAGCTGTCTTTTTCCGTCCAACGCAAGGCGGAGTGCTTAGTGAAGGAGCAAATTGGCAGTGATTTAACGAATGACCAGCATTATACATTAAGGTATATCCGCAAGGTTGGATCATGCACGTCCTCTGAATTAGCCGAGAAATTTTATGTGCAAAAAAGTGCAATCACAGCGATCATTTCCCGTCTTTGGGAAAAGGGGCTGATTCAACGCACCCGCGATGAAAATGATCGGCGTGTCGTTTACTTGACGCTAACAGATAAAGGAAACGAGCTGTTCACACAAACAGAGGAACGTGTTTATAACCTTGTTGAGTCCTTCATTACCCAGTTTGATCAAGCGGAAATTACTCAGTTTATGAAAACATATGAAAAGCTGAACCAAATTTTGATAGACAGTAAGAATTCACAAGTGGGGGAATAAAACGTGAATGGAATAATAAAAAATAAATGGCTTGTGATGATCGCCTGGATTGCAATCGTTGTCGGCCTGCTAATGTCAGCTCCCAATATGGCCGATTTAGTCCGAGAAAAAGGGCAAATTAAAGTCCCTGATGAGTACTCATCCTCTCTCGCTGGAAAAATGATGGATGATGTCCGAAAGCAGGAGGGCGGCGGTGATGAAACGAGTGTGGCTCTCGTTTTCCATAATGATAAAAAGCTTTCTAAAGAAGATATAAAGGAAGCTGAAAAAGCTATTAATCTTTTAAAAGATAATGAGAAGGAGCTTGGCATCACTGACATACTTACCCACTTTAATGAGGAAAGTTTAAAGAATCAGCTCTTTTCAAAGGATGGGAAATCGATTCTGGCATCCGTTACAATCAACTGGAATGACCGTGAACCAAAAGAGCTCCGGGATGCCCTTTACGGTACATTAGAAAATATTAAAGTGGAACATTATTACACGAGTGAGTGGCTTATCAGTGAGGATTTAATTACAAGCTCCCAAGAAGGATTAAAGAAGACTGAAGGGATTACGGTCGCCTTTATCTTGATTGTGCTTCTACTAGTATTTAGATCGATTGTTGCGCCAATCATTCCACTGCTAACAGTTGGATTTACTTATCTTGCCTCACAATCCATTGTCGGATTTTTGGTGGACAAATTTGATTTTCCGTTATCGAGTTACACACAAATTTTCTTAGTGGCCGTTCTATTTGGGATTGGCACAGACTACTGTATTTTACTTTTAAGCCGATTTAAAGAGGAGCTTTCGCAAAAGGAAAGTATTGCAGAGGCCATTATAGAAACGTACCGCAATGCGGGACGCACTGTATTTTTTAGCGGTGTTGCCGTCATGATTGGTTTTGCTGCGATCGGATTTTCGCAATTTATTCTTTATCAGTCCGCAGCAGCTGTTGCAATTGGTGTTGCTATACTTCTAATTGCTTTATTTACGATTGTTCCGTTTTTCATGGCTGTGCTGGGACGGAAAGTTTTCTGGCCTTCCAAGAAAACAGCTGACCATGGGGAAAGCAAGCTTTGGGGAGCGGTTGGGAAATTTTCATTGGCACGCCCGCTTCTAGCCTTAATGATTGTCGCGGCAATCTGTGTGCCCTTCCTCATAACGTATGACGGGGAATTATCCTACAACTCGTTAGAGGAAATTAGCGGAGATGTGAACTCAATCAAGGCATTCAATGCCATTGCAGATAGCTTTGGCCCTGGAGAATCGATGCCTACCAAAATCGTGCTGAAAAATGATGAAAAAATGGATTCCCCTGAATATATCAGTCTAGCAGAACAAATCAGCAAGGAGCTAGAGAAGGTTGATCTAGTGGACACCGTCCGTTCCGTTACGCGTCCGACTGGCGAGCCTTTGGAAGACTTCTTTGTCGCCAAACAAGCAGAAACTCTTGAAGAGGGGCTTGGCGAAGGAAAAGAAGGGATTGATAAAATTAGTTCAGGCCTAAATGAAGCAGGGACTGAATTATCAAAATCTGAGCCGAAACTAAAAGAAGCGACAAATGGCATTGAAGGGTTAATTTCTGGGACAAATGAATTACAAACAGGGCTTCAAGCGGTACAAACAAACCTTGCCAAAATTGAAAATGGTATCAGACAAGGCTCCGCCGGCTCTGATCAAATCAAAGCGGGCTTAGAAAAATCAAAAGCGGGTGCTGAGGAGTTATTAACAGGTTATCAACAGTTGCTTGGAGACTATCAAGAATTACAAGGAAACTTAAACGTCCTAACGGAGAATTATCAAAAGGTTGGCACCGGATTAGCCGGTTTATCTGATGGAATTTCCCAAGCAAACGGTGCGATGTTTGGCTATATAGAAAACAAGTATTCAGATCTTGGAGCAGACCAGCAGTATCAGGTGATGAAGCAAACGATTAATGGGCTGCAGCAGCAATTAACTGGCCTTTCTGCGAATGTACAGGAGTTAAATACCGGCTTAGCAAAAATAAATGGCGGAATGGCTGGAGCCAATGCCGGCTTTGAAAAAGCAATCGCTGGGCAAAGCGGTCTTGCTGATGGCCTTCAGCAATTAATCGCAGGAATTGAAGCTCAAGCTTCAGGTCTAAATCAATTGGCGGATGGGCAAGGACAGATTGTCAGCAATATTCCAAAGCTAGCAAATGGATTAGGAAGCCTAAATGAAGGCCAGAAGCAGCTGCTTGCTGGATTTGGCGATTTAGGCGGGCAGATTGGTCAGCTAACAGAGGGCTTAAGTCAAAGTACAGAAGGATTAAATCAAGTATCTGAAGGACTTGGCTCTGCACAGAACTATTTATCGGGTTTATCTGGCATTGGCACACGTGATGGTTTTTACCTGCCTGATGATGTACTGGAAAATGAAGATTTTGCCCGGGTTTTAGATGTTTATATGTCTGAAGACCGGAAAGTCATGACAATGGATGTTATCTTTGAGGCGAATCCTTATTCTAATGACGCAATAGATCAGGTAGATGAAATTAAGTCAGCAGTTAAAAGGGCAACGAAAGATACAAAGCTTGAAAATGCAGTGGTGGCAGTCGGCGGGGTAACGAGCACGAATGCTGATCTAGGCCAATTGTCTGATCAAGATTATTCGCGCACCGTCATTCTAATGCTTACAGGAATTTCGATTATTCTTGTCTTTTTATTCCGGTCAATCATCATGCCTGCCTATATTATTGGTTCATTAATTTTAACGTATTTTACAACAATGGCTATTAATGAAGCGGTATTTGTCAATATTCTAGGCTATACCGGCATCAGCTGGGCAGTTCCTTTCTTCGGTTTTGTGATACTGATCGCCCTTGGAGTAGATTACAGTATTTTCTTAATGGATCGTTTCAATGAATATAAGAATCTATCTGTTACTGAGGCCATGCTGCTCTCAATGAAGAAAATGGGGACGGTTATTATTTCTGCCGCCATCATTTTAGGTGGAACTTTTGCCGCGATGATGCCTTCTGGAATGCTGTCATTAGTCCAGATTGCAGCGATTGTCATATGCGGATTATTCTTATTCGCGGTTATCATGCTGCCATTGTTTATCCCAGTTATGGTCAAAAACTTTGGTGAAGCAAATTGGTGGCCATTTAAAAGAAGTACAAATTAAGTAATGTGAAGCAGTCAGTTGCGGGCTGCTTCTTTTTTTTCACAATTTCTTCAAAGTGTTTAGAAACACTCATTGAAATTTTTAAAATAATGGTTGACTCATCATGGAATGAAAAGTAGAATAAAAACAGACGAGTGATAATAATTATCATTATCACAGATTAATAAATTAAAAGGTGGACTCATACATGAAACTTTCAAAATTATTAAAGCCTTTCCTAGCAAGTGCTTTATTAACAGTTGGGTTAGCAGGCTGTGGAGCAGCTGAAAACAGCTCTGAAGGTCAGAAACCGGCTGACGAACCAAAAAAAGCCGAAAATCAAGAAGTGAATGTTTATACAGCAAGACATTATGAGGCCGATGAAGAAGTGTATAAGAAATTTACAGAAGAAACAGGCATTAAAGTAAATGTCGTTAAAGGGGAAGCAGAAGAGCTTATTGAGCGTTTAAAGCGTGAAGGCGAAAGCACACAAGCAGACCTATTTATTACTGTTGATGGCGGAGTTCTCGCTAATGCAAAAAATAATGATGTCCTTCAGCCTGTTCAATCTGATATTATTAATGAGAATGTCCCAGCCCACTTTAGGGATAAAGATAATAATTGGGTAGGAATGTCAACTAGGGCACGTGTGATTGTGTACTCTAAGGATCGTGTAAAACCTGAAGACCTTTCCACATATGAAGCTTTAACGGAAGATAAATGGAAAGGGAAAGTATTGGCTCGTTCATCAACAAGTCTATACAACCAATCTTTATTAGCTTCTTTCATTGAATTAAATGGTGAAGAAAAAGCTGAACAATGGGCGCAAGGGATTGTGAATAACTTTGCTCGACAGCCGGATGGCGGTGACCGTGACCAAGCAAAAGCGATTGCAGCTGGAACTGGTGATGTTGCGATTATGAACACATACTATGTTGGATTGCTTGTGAATTCTTCAGACCCAGAAGAGGCAAAAGTCGGCGAAAGCATTGGTGTCTTCTTCCCGAACCAAGAAACAAATGGAACACATGTGAATATTAGCGGAATTGGTTTAACAAAGCATAGCAAAAACCCTGAAAATGCAACAAAGTTAATAGAGTACATGACAGGTGTTGAAGCACAGGAATATTTATCTGCCAATAACTATGAATTCCCAGTTAATCCTGAAGCAAAGAAACCAGAACTATTACAAACTTGGGGCGATTTTAAAATGCAAGAGCTTAATTTCGATACTTTAGGGCAACATAACCATAAAGCGATTGAGATTTTTAATAAAACAGGTTGGAAGTAAAAATGGGTATAAACCAAATCAAACAATTCTTTAAAAAAGATTTTAATAGCTGGTGGGTCATCAGCCTAATGGGGGCGGCGGTTATACTGCTGCCCATCCTGTTTATCTTTTTCTCGCTATTTCAGGAGCCAAATGATAATTGGTTTCAAATTCGCCAGTATTTATTAAAAACATATGTAGCAAACACGGTAATCCTTGTCGTATTAACAGGGATTTTTACTGCGTTATTGGGGGTTACGCTTGCATGGCTTACCTCAGCATATGATTTTCCGCTTAAGCGCTTCTTTCGCTGGGGATTATTATTGCCGCTCGCTATTCCACCCTATATCGCTGCTTATACGTATCGGACGATGTTCAGCTATACAGGAGTGATCCAATCAACATTCCGTAACCAATTTAATTATCAAATTGACCCGGAGCTGCTGTCGATTTCATCCTTACGCGGGGCCATCTTTATTTTTACATTATTTCTTTTTCCTTATGTGTATATAATGACGAGGGCCTTTCTGGAAAGCCAAAGCTCTTCGTTTTTCGAGAATGCTAGGCTGCTTGGAAGGAAGCCGCTTGCGATTTTTATCCAGGTCGTATTGCCGCTGTCAAGACCGGCAATTGTGGCGGGCGCTGTATTGGTCATTTATGAAGTGTTAAGTGATTATGGGGTGACAAGCTATTTTGGCATCCACACGATATCAACTGCGATTTTTCAGACATGGTTTGGGATGTATGATATTGATTCAGCTATGAGGCTCGCGGCATGGCTAATGGTCGTTATTGTTGGATTGTTTTTCTTAGAAAGACTGTTGAGGCAAAGACGCCGATATAATTTAAATAATAAATCAAGACCGCTTGTTCCCATGAAGCTGAAGGGAATAAAGGCGGCTGCTGCTTTTGCCTATTGCGGTATCGTGTTTTTGCTGGGATTTCTCATTCCATTGATACAGTTATTAGCATGGGCAAAGCTGACATTCAGTAAGGTTTGGAGCGATACCTTTTATACATTATTATTTCAAACGGTTTATGTGGCGGCCATATCAACCTTTATTATTCTCATTCTTTCAGTGATCGTTGCTAATGTAAGCCGAAAACACACGGCGGGTTCCTATATTCTAGCAAAATTAACAACAACAGGATACTCCATTCCGGGTGCAATTATCGCGATTGGCGTCCTGGCCATGTTTATTACACTTGATAAATGGCTTGCTCCTGTTTACTCCTTAATAGGATTAGGAAAGGCACCATTGATCTTGAGTCTCTCGTTAGTTATGCTGATTGTCGGCTATGCGATTCGTTTTATGGCGACAGGATTTAATGCGGTTGAAGTAGGATTTGAGAAAATCGGCACAAAGTATTCTGAAGCGTCTAGAATGCTTGGACTTAGCATGACGAAGACATTTTTTAAAGTAGATTTACCGTTAATAAAGGGAGCATTAGTGAGCGGATTTATTTTAACATTTGTTGAAATTTGCAAAGAACTTCCGCTAGCCTTATTGTTAAGGCCGTTTAATTTTGATACGCTGGCAACGAAGACTTTTCAGTATGCAAAAGATGAACAAATCTATGAGGCATCGATTTCATCTTTGATGATTATTGGCATAAGTGTATTGTCGGTTGTAGTATTTCAAATGATTGATAAGAAGGTGCAGCGATGAAAGTAGTGGACATAAAGAATCTTGAATTTGGCTATACGCGAACAGGAACACCGATTATTGATGATTTTTCTTTTACGATGGATACGGGAGAAATTGTTGGTATATTAGGTCAGAGCGGAAGCGGGAAAAGTACATTACTGCGCTTAATATCGGGTTTAGAGATGCCTACAAAAGGGACGATTACCGTTGGAGGCAAAACAGTTGTCGATGATCGTATATTTGTTCAGCCAGAGGACAGAGGGGTAGGAATGGTTTTTCAAGATTATGCCTTATTTCCTCATATGTCTGTGAAAGAAAACATCCTATTCGGCTTATCGCGAATGGCTAGAAAGGATCGAAAGCCGCGTGTTCAGGAAATGCTTGAGCTTGTCCATTTAGAGGATTTCGGAGATCGCTATCCTCATGAGCTAAGCGGTGGCCAGCAGCAGAGGGTGGCTTTGGCGAGGGCACTTGCCCCAAAACCAAAATTATTATTAATGGATGAACCATTTAGTAATTTAGATGCTGATTTGAAGGAATCCATCCGTGAAGACTTACTCTTAATCTTAAGAAAAGCAAATATGACCTGTATGATCGTGACCCATGACCGCCAAGATGTTGAGGCGATTTGCAACTACAGCATCACCATGTGCCCTCTTGTAGTCGAACAAGGAGCAGCAGGTGAGAAATTTCAAACCTTATAATATTCGAAACTATTTAGCGGACTTGCTCGAGGGCGGGTTCGTTTTTTGTTTTTACATTCTAGGTTGGGGGCACGCTCTTTGTTTTTAAAATGAAAAAACTGGATATGGCTACCCAGTTTTTAAAGGTTTCTATTAATAAATATTCACAAGCCCACTTGATACAGAGACATTCAATTGATATTTTCCATTACCTGATTTCCCGCTGATTTTGTTTTTATCTTGGATTTTATCGGTAAGGGAAATGTCTGATTTAATGATTCCGCTGCTTACCTTGCCATTTAGTGTAAAGTCAGCATTCTCCGGAAGATCAAGCTTTAAATGTCCTGAGCTAACCTCGACATCAATATCGTCCGTAACTTTATCCATTTGGATATCTAATTGTCCTGATGAAACATCGGCATTTAGCAATCCTTCATACTGTCGGATTTTAACAATTCCAGAATTCACTTCTACAGTTCCATCCTTCGTTGTTAAAGAATTGATTGTAATCATGCCAGAGGAAACATCATTGCGGAATTCATCCACGTTCAAATGTTTAAGATCTATTTTTCCTGAACCGAGGTCTATATCAAGCTCTTTAAGATTCATTGGCTGATTTTTCGATTTGCCTTCAAACACTAAATACCCAGAGCCGACATCAATATCCATGCTGCGGTCATAGCTTTCAGGGATATAGATATATAAAACTGAATTATTATTAAAAAAGCTAAAACTGTTAAACCAGCTTTTTTTATAGTTAACCTGAATACTGTCCCCGCTTTTCTTAATGGACACTTCTCCTTTACCATCAAGCTCCGCCTTAATATCGCTTCTCTTCTCTGGAATGATCACCGTTTTAATTGAAGAAGCATCAATTTCTAATAGATCAATATTTTTCGTCACCTTAGCCTCTGCTTCACTCTTTCCAAAAGAAAAGAGGCTTGCTACATTCGATGTCACCAATAAATATAGTCCAATCAAAATGATGAAAATGATTAATATTCTTTTCAAAAAAATCCCTGCTTTCTGATTAATTCCTTTTCTTATCCTCATTTTATAAAATAATAAGCAAGAAATCATTGAGCCTTAGATTTAATTATATATAAGTCTTGAGGCTGATTGTTAGGAAAACAGGGAAGTATTTGTATGTAAAAGAAAAGCTCCCCTTTATGGAAGGAGAGCTTTTCGTTATTCTGTCTTACTTCTCTGGTCCTTATTGCGCTTATTTCCTTTGCTGTTATCTCCACTCACAATATTTGCCTGATTAGCGGCAGGTGAGTTTTGATTTTTGCTTCCTTTGTTGTACTTTTTCGTCATAATAGAGCTCCTTTATGAATTGATATGTTCAGTCTATTTTTTCCATAAGGCTCCAATTTATGTATCAAATATTATAAAATAGCAAAAAAAATGCCTCCAGCCGGAAGCACTAAAATAAGGGGGAAATACACTTTGTAGTAAATATTGTTCCCATTAGAAATTCTTTTATACATCTAAATTAACTCGTTTACACGATAAATTTTCCCGCTTTCTATTTGAGCCTCCAAAAGCAAGTTTACTAATGCATCCGCCACTACATGAGCAGGGCGAAGCATGCCCTGTTCTTTATACTCCTTGAATTTTTCAAGATCATTAAATGCCTCTTTAGAAGAGGAACGGATGGTGCCCTGCATATCTGTGTCCATAATTCCTGGGCTGAAGGCGATGATTTCATGTGATGCCCCTGCTGTTTTTTGTTCGGCAGCGACTGTTTCTGTGAACATATTCAGCCCTGCTTTCGTACTGCAGTAGGCACTCCATCCTTGAATAGCCCTTTCGGCAGCGCCAGATGATACATTTGCAATTTTAAGAGGTGCAGATGCATATTTTAAGAGAATATTCGTGATCATCACGGGTGCAATTAAGTTAATCTGGACATTTGCAATCAATGCTTGATGATCAAGTGTGCCGGTTGTTGCAATCGGGTCAATCACACCAGCATTATTTATTACATAAATGCCTTCTGCTTTTTTCGAATCTAGAAAAGAAAGGATTTCTTGAAAGCTTTTCTCTATTTCCGCGGGTACTGCAAGATTGCATGAGAAATGTTGATAGAAAACGTTGTTTACGGAGGCTTTCTCTCGTAACTCTGCATTTTCAGTTCTGGAAACAGCGATCACACCAACTTTTTCATTAATCATTCGTTCCGCAATCGCGGCTCCAAGACCTTTTGATGCTCCAGTAATAATGGCGAACTTCATCTAATCACTCCAATATAGGTTTCTACTACCTATTAAAGCAGAATAAGAGCCCTGAATACCACTTATTCCCCCTTTTTCCGCTCATGTTTTTTCATTACAACCCCCAACTGTTATATGTAGTCCCCGTACGATTCAGAACAGACGTTTAGGAAATTCCATCAGGGGAAAACTATTGAAGGCCCATAATCATTTATTTTGTTATGATAACAATAGTCTAATAAAAGAAGAGTTCCTTTTAAATACGAGAAAACTTCATTTTTTTATCACAATTAACATCTATAGTTTATTTAGAAGATATTAATTTATGGAAGAGGGAAAATACGTGAAAAAGTGGATGACCATTATATGTACAAGTTTCTTATTATTAGCTGGCTGCGGTAAAACAGGGCAACAGGAAGAGGCAGCGTTGCCTGAAATTATTGAAGCAGATTTAGCTGTACCCGAAAAAGCAGAGGTAGGGGAAGAGGTAACCTTAGCTGTTACAGTTTCGCAAGGTAATGAAGCGGTTGAAGATGCAAATGAGGTTAAGTTCGAAATTTGGAAAGAAGGACAAAAAGATGCTAGTGAGCTTGTTGTAGCAGAGCATACGGAAAAAGGAAAATATGAGGCTGCCTATACATTCTCAGAAAATGGTCTATTTAATGTTCAATCTCATGTAACAGCAAGGGATATGCATACTATGCCAACAAAAACAATCCAGGTTGGTGAAGTGGAGGCTGAGCATCATGAACATCAAGAAGAAAGCGGTGATGATCACCATCATCATGATAGTGACGTTTCCATCGAACTGCAGAAACCAGATGAATTAAAAGCAGCGGAGCAAACAGCCTTAGCTGTTCATTTGCAAAAATCCAATGAGCCCCTATTAAAGGCGAAGGTAAGACTTGAAATATTTCAAAAAGGTCAAAATCCGGCTTGGGTGAATATGACGGAAGGCACCAATGGGGAATATAAAACTGATTATAGTTTTCCTGCAAGCGGTGAGTTTATCATAAGAATTCATGTAGAAAATGATGAAGGACTCCATGAACATACTGAGGTTGAAGTAACGGTAGAATAAGGAAAAAAGCGCAGTCCATGAACTGCGCTTTTTTGTAAAATTTTCATAATAGCTTCCCCTCGCTAAAAAGTAAAAATATCAATAAAATAGAGAGTAGATAGATAGAAAAGCAGGTGCAAACAAAATGAGAGATACTCATCTATTTTTTAACACAGGGATTGGGAGGCAAAAGCCTAATAGCATTCGTAATAAAGAGCAGAGCTGTCCGTTTTGCGAAAGGGATAAGCTGACAGATATTCTAGCGACAGACAGTTCGATTATCTTATTAAAAAATAAATTTCCTGTTCTAGAACATACGTATCAAACAGTCTTAATTGAAACGGATGATTGCCATAGTGAGCTATCCGTCTATCCGGAAGATCACTTAAATAAGCTAATTCGATTTGGCTTAACCCATTGGCTGGAAATGATCGGGACAAAGAAATATAAGTCTGTGATCTTTTTTAAGAATCATGGCCCATTATCAGGCGGAACGATTGCTCATCCACATATGCAGATTATTGGGTTAGAGGATATTGATTACAGCGAAAAGGTGCAAGCAAGCGATTTCGAAGGGATAACCATTCATGAGAAAAAGGGGACGGTTTTTTCCATCTCAATAGCACCAAGAGTTGGATTTTATGAGTTCAATGTGAAGTTAGGCGATAGTCAGGATATTACGGCATTTGCGAAATATATTCAGACGGCAGCCCATTATATTTTGAATCATTTTCCGTTTCCTTGTACGAGCTATAATTTATTCTTTTACGAGTTTGCTGGAGATATCTATGCCAAAGTAGTGCCGCGCTCAGTCACGACACCATTATTTATTGGGTATTTTATTCCTCAAGTTCCAAATAATATAGAGTGGATGAAGGATGATGTACAGGAGCGTTATTTTGGATAAAGGGAAATAAACCCATTCGGCGTTCTGAAGTTGTTATTTGGCCGATAAAAAAATATAATGAAGTGTTGTACTGAATAACCTTTTTAGAGTTTGAGAAATGTCTAGCTCCAGCGCCTAGGGGCTTCCGCTTTTCGATTAAGGAGATTGTCTTGCTATGTCTACAAATAAAACTACAACCCCTCCTAGAATTGATTTAAACTTAGTTTTAATTTTGTTTTTATTGTTTTTGGTAAGCTGCATTTCGATTTATAGCGCCCAGACGACAGGGCAATATAAAGAGAATTTTCTTCTCAAGCAGATTGTTTGGTATATGGTTGGAACGGGGATTATCGCAGCAGTGATTTCCCTTGATTCAGAGCAGCTAAGGAAGATTTCTTGGTATGCCTATAGCTTTGGATTATTTTTGCTGGCCTTTCTAATCGTGGCTCCCAGCAGTATTGCACCCGTTATTAATGGCGCAAAGGCATGGTACAGAGTGCCAGGGATGGGGTCGTTACAGCCTTCTGAGCTTGTAAAGGTTTTTCTCATTCTTGTTCTGGCAAGAGTGATTGATGAACATCATCAGAAGAACCCAATCAAAACGATCCAAACGGACTTCATGCTCTTAATTAAGCTGGGCGTATTTACGGGAATCCCTTTATTGCTAGTCATGCAGCAGCCCGACCTTGGGACAGGCCTTGTTTTTATCTCCATTTTGCTCGGAATGATTTTTATCTCGGGAATTACTTGGAAGCTGCTTGCACCTATTTTTGGAACGGGTCTTACGTTGATTGCAATTGTTTTTTACTTCGTCCTTTGGCATCCTGAAATTTTGGAGAAGTATTTAGGTGTGAAGGAGTATCAATTTGGCCGGATTTATTCATGGCTCGATCCGTATAATTACCAGAGCTCGACAGGCTTTCAATTAACGAGGTCGCTGCTTGCTATTGGGTCGGGAGAAACGAGCGGGAAAGGGTATGGCACGCGAGAAGTTTATTTGCCTGAAAGTCACACAGATTTCATCTTTAGTATCGTGGGTGAAGAGTTTGGCTTTATTGGGGCAAGTGTTTTAGTCAGTTTATTCTTCCTGCTTATATATCAGATTACCAAGATAGGAATGGAAACGAAAAATGACTTTTATTCGTATATTTGTGTAGGGGTCATTAGTATGATCACTTTTCACGTCTTCCAGAATATTGGCATGACAATCGGGCTTCTTCCGATTACGGGAATCCCGCTGCCGTTTATTAGCTATGGAGGCAGCTCATTAATGGGAAATATGCTCGGGCTTAGCTTAATTTTCTCCATTCGCTACCATTATAAAAAGTATATGTTTTCAAATAGTGATTAGAAAAGCGGGGCGTTATTCGCCCCGCTTTTAATCGATTACCCCCGTTTCAGCGATCCTCACTTTCGTGTTCACTCTCACTGTTAAATTTTGGTAATCATCCTCCCACTTGTTGAAATCATAGCCGCGAATATACTTTCGATGCAAAAAGCCAAATCCGACTGGGTCCGATTTTTTCTTTTGAAATCTTTTGATCAGTTCTAAACATTTTTCATTGATAACTTTTTCTAGATTTTTTTCTATCTCTTTTACTAATTTTGGAGTTAACCTGTCACCCGTATATTCCTTAATTACACCTACAATTTTAATGTCAATAGTGACATGTAACGGTTTTTCTTTCGATAATTTAAATTTATGCTTGGATGTTATGCTTTTAACATCTGCATCTTTCCCTTTTTCTAAATGAACTCTATAGCTGCCCTCTGTATGATTGTCGACTAGCAGTTTAAAATAGAACATATCCTCTTTAGGAAGGACATCTACTTCTGTATCCTTTCTAAAAATGCTTAATCCGCTTATTTCCATCTTGTTTGGGGTTAATTGTTTTAACTCAGGAAGATAGGGATCTTTTCCCTTCATATAATAATCACGCAAAAATATATGTAAATTAGTATCGGGCATGTCCCCGTGCTGAATATTATGCTCAATTAGATCATTTATATAGGCTGAATTGCCCTCAGGCCCGTAATCCCCTTTTAAAATTTCCAAGGCACTTCCGTTCGCTGTTGTTAAGTAATTTCTTGCCCCGATGCTTGGATCTCTTTGGTAAGTATCAACAAAATCAATAATTCCATCGTCCACAAGCTTGTCTCCAAAAATCGACACTAACACGCCGCCCGTTACGATTGGTTTGGATGATTCCTTTTGAAGATTCATCATAAGATCGCGTCTTAAATTAGCTTCAGATGTATAGGTGTTATTCCTAATTGATTTATCGGGTAGATATTCTTGAGTGAGAATCGTGCCGATGAATTTACCTTCTGCCAGTTTATCAAATGCTGCTGCCGATTCGATATTAATATTATCAATGACTTTCCTTTGGACACAACCTGATAATAAAATGGAGAGGATTAAAAGAAAAGAAAGCCCTACACAATTTTTCATGTCTTCTTCACCTTCTTTGCAATCATTATACAGATGAATAGGAAAGGAATATAAATATAATTAAAAACAAAACCCGCTTGTCCAGTAATATCATTTAGAAGACTAACCTTTTCCCGGGTATCAATAAAAGGGCTTATGATTAATATGATTAGTGCGATGAATATAACTCCTTTACTTTGTTTAATATTTATTACCCGTTTCAACAGTCTTGAAGCGACCCAAAGGGCAATGCAAACATTTGGAAGGATGATTAAATTCCAATTGGCAATTCCAATGTATTCGATACGCTCGACAAAAGGCAGTTTCACAATCTTCCACATCGTCAAAGTTGCCCATATAGACTTTTCAAGCTGTTCTTCAGAAAAATAAACAATCGTCACTATCATAAAGCTTGTATATATAAAAGTAGTAAATAACAGAGCGATATGGGCCCATTTTTTCGATTTTTGCGGTTCCTTGATAAATGGATAAAAAAATAGAACAATTTCAAAACCGATATAGGTGAGTGACATATGATAAGAGCCTATAAGGATATCTTTTATCGAATGATCAAAAACGGGCAAAAGATGCTCGTAATTGCCAAATTTCAAATTAAAGCCAAAAGTAAAATGCACATAAGCAGGCAGGAGCATTGAAAAAAAGGCGATGCCGACAACCGTTCGAAATCCGCCGAAAATGATATAAATACAAAGAAGCAAAAATGCCAAGGAAAACCAGAAGGTCTTGAAGTCGGGAAACATCCAAACTTGAACAACCTCGATATATGTCCGCAAAACTGTTAAAGCAAGCAAGGAAAAGTAAAGAATACAAATGGAACCAATCATTTTGCTAACTATATTTCCGAAAATATATTGATGTGCTGTGACAAAATCCCCATTAACTGTTTCCGTGATTTTATAAATCATCCACATGAGGATATGGAGGGAAAGCCCAGTGAGCAAAACAGAAATCCAAGCATCATTCCCTGAATAGCGGACAACTACGCGTTGAAATCCGAGAATCCCTATCCCGATTTGCATAGAAGTGATTATATAAAATACGAAAAATGGGGATACTTTTACTCCTTCAGGTATCTGCTGGTTCTGCATACGTTTCCCCCCTAATGTCTAGCTCCAGCGCCTACCCCCTCGAGGTCACAAGAAGGTAAAGTGCGACCTTCCTGCCGGCTCGTCTTGTGCTTGTCGGGGGTGATCGAGGCGCTTCCGCTTTTCTTATTCATCAATGTCTTTTTTGGCATTCGCTTTTTCCTTACTATAACGAAATGGATTTTTTGTTCTTAATAAGTATGGCCGCGTAGTGTCCTTTGAAAAGGGCAGCCTGATGATCGTATCTTTTAAGTCATTCACCCTCAATGGATAAATAGGCTCCATAAATGGCCGTCCAAGAGAAGTTAGCCGTATTAAATGGGCTAGCATAATACAGAAGCAGAAAACAATCCCGAGCAATCCCCAAAGTTGGGCAAATAGCAAAAACGGAAACCTTAGCAAGCGGATTGTGTTGCCCATCTTATATACGGGTGTCGTAAAGGATGCAAGAGCAGCCAAGGCGATAAGAATAAGAAGGACATTACTTGTAAGTCCAGCTTCCACAGATGCAGTCCCGATCACAATTCCGCCCACGATACCAATTGTTTGTCCGACTTTTGTCGGCAGCCTTGCTCCCGCCTCTCTTAATAGTTCAATTGTTAATTCAAGAAATATAGCTTCGAGAATAGGCGGGAAGGGAACAATTCTTCTTGACGTAACCAATGTTCCGATTAAATCATTAGGGACGAGCTCATAATGATAAGTAAGAACAGCGACATAGATAGGCGTAATAAGAATTGAAAACAATACAGCAAAAAAACGGACGAGCCTGAAAAAAGAGGCTAGAATCCAATTTAAGAAATAATCTTCAAACGAACCGAAAAACTCAACAAGGGTCGTTGGCGTAATGAGAACGTGTGGTGATCCATCTACGACAATGGCTATTTTACCTTCTGCCAATATCCCAACAACACGGTCAGGCCTTTCCGTATCTAGTAATTGCGGAAAGGGAGAGTTTGAATTATCGCTAATAAGCTGTACGATATAGGAGCTGTCTGTAATGGCATCAAACTCAACGTCTTTAATCCTTTGTCTTACTGTGTTGACATTCGCTTCATCAGTAATTCCTTCCATAAAAAGAATGGCAATTCTTGTTTTAGACAACTTCCCCAACGTATATTCCTCAATAATCAGTTCTTTTGCGGGTAATCTTTTTCGAATTAAATTTAAGTTTTGTCCTAGTGATTCGACAAAAGCCTCTTTTGGACCGATTACAGAGAATTCAATTTCGGGTGGAGATAGACTCCGAACAATTTCCTTTTGTGCAGCAATAAAAGCAAACTGCGACACATTATTTTCAATGGTTAATAATAAGTAGCCATTCAATAATTTTTGAATAATTTTTGTAGGGTCTTCCGATATTTCCAAATCTGCAATGGGCAGAAGCTTTTTAATATCTTCAATTGTATGAAAATCATCTTCAAGTAAATTAGGAAGAACTCCCTGTTGGACAACCTGTTCATCTACTAATGTAGACATAAAACTTAGGCAAAAATGAATGTTTGTCTTTTGACTTGTGTGATAGGATTGCGTGAAATCCTCTGATTTTTTGAGTTCTGTTTCCCAGCTGCTTTGTTTTTGTTGGCTTTTCTTTGTGCTAATCCACTTTTTCATCCAATCACCATCATTGTAGGTATTACGAGTATTGTTACCGAAATTAGCGAGAATATGAATGAATGGGCAAAATTTACTTTTTAAGAAAATGAAAAGAAGGCTAATATTCAGCCTTCCTTCTTTCTAGCTAATTGCTCTCTGTTCTTCGTTCCCGGCGGCTGTTCGAGCCATCCATGCTTGATCATGATATCAGCCCCGCTTTTTGCGTATTTTCAGAAAAGCCGTTTGGCTGGAAAAGCCGCCTTCTGCTCCGGACCGAAAGGACTTGGCGAGAGGTTAGGTTGGTATATTTAAGATGAAAAAGCCCGCAAAAGCTGCGGGTTTTTTCGAGAAAGCGGCAATATTTAAATTGAAAGGAGGAACCGCCCTTTGAATCAGGATTTTAAGGCCAAGCTTGACGGCTTGCTTGAAAAATATACGGAGCTGTTAATCGGTGACTCTAATGAAGAGTTAAAGGATAAGGTTCAAGCGTGGATCATCTATTCATATATCGCCAAATCAATGGCCCCTCTGGCAAAACACTGGAATGAAACATATCCCGAGGCGAAAGAAGAGATGAAAGCTTTAATAGCTGAGATAAAAAAGCTGAATGATGAGCATAGAAGCAAATGATGCTCTTGAAAGGCGTTTTTCACTTAACACGGGCATCAAAAGGTTCGAATGATGCCCGTCTGGCATGAAAATCCACTGGAGCGGGAACCAAAAGCATTGAATGATGCCCTTGAAAGGTGTTTTTGGTTGAACACGGGCATCAAAAGGTTTGAATGGTACCCGTCTATCATGAAAATCTCCCGTAGCGGGAACCAAGCGTAAATTTTTCCTCTAAGACTAGCTCTTTTTAAATTGGTTATTCTGGCTGTTCACTTTTCCGCCGCCGTCTGCTTCAACAGTTGGTCCAGCATTCCCTTTTACACTTGCAGCACTGACCCCAGCCTTCGAAGGATTCTTTTTTCTTCTTGCCATTCATTCATCACCTCCATTAGTAGAGTACCCAATAAGGGCATTTTCACTAGCAAAAAATAGCCGATAGTGAATCGTGTAAATTTATGATCATAATTCGAAAAAAATATTTTTCCAATATGTACAAAAAATATTGATTAAATATTTTAAATATTTTATAGTTATAAATAATAAGACTCATTCACGAAATATTTTTTTTGCCACAAAAGTGAATGAGTATTCATTCAAAGTGTGTAAAAGGGGGAAATAAACTTGATCCAACAAATCAAAAAAGCAGCAGTTCTTGGTTCTGGAGTGATGGGCTCTGGTATTGCAGCTCATTTAGCGAATATTGGAATCCCAACCCTATTGCTGGATATGGTACCTCGGGAATTAAATGAAGCAGAAAAAGCGAAAGGGTTAACCCTTAATGATAAGGCAGTACGAAATCGAATTAGTGAAGCAGGCCGCCAAAAGCTATTAAAGCAAAAACCCGCACCGCTTACGTCTAAAGAGAATTTAGCATTAATAGAAGCTGGCAACTTCGATGACGACATGGAGCGTCTTAAGGATGTTGATTGGGTCATTGAAGTTGTCATTGAAAATCTCGATATTAAAAAGCAGGTTTTTGAAAAAGTAGATCGCTATCGAAAGCCTGGCAGTATCGTAAGCTCAAACACATCCGGAATTTCCGTTGAGGCGATGTCAGCGGGACGCTCTGAGGACTTTCAAAAGCATTTCCTCGGTACTCATTTCTTTAACCCGCCACGTTATTTAAAGCTGTTAGAAGTCATTCCTACGAAAAACACTGACGGTAAAGTATTAGCTTTTATGAAGCAATTTGGCGAAGATAAGCTGGGCAAAGTCGTTGTTGTAGCGAAGGATACGCCAAACTTTATTGCTAACCGCATCGGTACGTACGGGCTGTTAGTTACTTTACAGGAAATGCTGGGAGGCGGATATAGTGTTGGAGAGGTTGATTCCATTACAGGCCCGTTAATCGGCCGCCCAAAAAGCGCCACCTTTAGAACGCTGGATGTTGTCGGTTTAGATACATTTGTCCATGTGGCCAATAATGTTTATGAGCAAGTGGAAGGCAAGGAAAAAGAAGTCTTCACAGTGCCAGACTTTATGAAAGAAATGCTTAATAAGGGCTGGCTAGGAAGCAAGTCTGGCCAAGGTTTTTTCCTCAAGCAAGGGAAAGACATTCTAGAGCTTGATCCGAATACCCTAGAATATGGGCCGCGCAAGAAATTGAAAACAGCAGCAACTGAATTAAGCAAGCAGGAAAAAGGCACAGCCAACAAAATGAAAGCGCTAATATACGCTGATGACCGTGCAGGCCAGCTACTATGGAATATATTAAGTCCGGCTTTACTTTATTCAGCTGATTTATTAGGAACGATTGCTGATGATGTTGTTGCAATTGATCAAGCACTGAAATGGGGCTTCGGCTGGGAATTAGGACCATTTGAAATTTGGGATGCCATTGGTGTAGAAAAATCCGTGAAGAAAATGGAAGACGCCGGTTTTGAGGTTCCGGTTTGGGTAAAGGAAATGCTCGATAACGGTCATTCTACTTTCTATAAAGAAGCCGAGGATGGAAATCTCTTTTACTATGAAAATGGCGAATATAAGCAAGTAGTTGAAAATCCGAAGAATATAAATTTAAAAAGATTAAAAAAGCAAAAAGGCGTCATTAAAAAGAACAGTGGTGCAAGCCTAATTGATTTAGGCGATGGTGTTGCTTTGCTAGAGTTCCATTCGAAGAGCAATGCACTTGGCCTCGACTGTATCCAAATGATTAACTACTCCATTGATGAGGTAGAAAGGAATTTCAAGGGGCTTGTAATCGGTAACCAAAGCAAGAACTTCAGCGTTGGTGCGAATCTTGCCATGATCCTAATGGAAGCACAGGATGATAATATTTATGAGCTAGACATGGTCGTCCGCCAATTCCAGCAGGCTATGATGAAAATTAAATACAGTTCAAAGCCAACTGTTGCAGCTCCATTTGGCATGACACTTGGCGGCGGCTCAGAAGTTTGTCTCCCAACTGCGCATATTCAGGCTTCAAGTGAAACTTATATGGGGCTTGTGGAGGTAGGAGTAGGGCTGATTCCTGGCGGAGGCGGCAATAAGGAGCTTTATTTAAAGCATCTTAATAGCCTGCCTAATGGGGTAGAATTTGATCTTCAAAAAGTTGCCAACAAAGTATTTGAATCGATTGCAATGGCAAAGGTTTCTACATCAGGGGAAGAAGCACGCAAAAACAATTACTTAAATGCTGCTGATGGAATTAGTGTGAATGGGGATCACCTTCTATTTGATGCGAAACAGGCAGTACTAGCTCTTTATGAAAAAGGCTATAAACCGCCAATCCGCAAAAAGGTGCCTGTTGTAGGAGAAACTGGCTTGGCTACTTTACTTTTAGGAGCACAGGCCATGCTTTATTCCGGCTATATTTCGGAGCATGATTTGAAAATCGCGAAGAAGTTAGCATATGTCATTGCAGGTGGAAAAGTGCCTTTTGGAACAGAAGTGGATGAACAATATTTACTAGATTTAGAACGAGAAGCTTTCCTAAGCCTGCTTGCCGAGCCAAAGACACTGCAACGCATGCAGCATATGCTCGTGAAAGGAAAGCCGCTGCGTAATTAATATAGTAGAAGAATAATAGGGTTATTTTTCCAATATCAAGGAAAGAGAGGGAATACAATGAAAGAAGCGGTTATCGTTGCAGGGGCCCGCACTCCGGTTGGCAAGGCAAAGAAAGGGACGCTCGCCAATGTAAGACCGGATGATTTAGGTGCCCTTGTAGTGCAAGAAACATTAAAGCGGGCAGGAAATTATGAAGGAAATATCGATGACTTAATTATTGGATGTGCCATGCCGGAAGCAGAACAGGGCTTAAATATGGCCAGAAATATCGGTGCATTGGCTGGTCTGCCGCATACAGTTCCTGCGATTACTATTAATCGCTATTGCTCTTCAGGGTTACAATCCATTGCCTACGCAGCTGAGAAAATTATGATCGGACACGCGGATACAATTATTGCCGGCGGGGCTGAGTCAATGAGTCTTGTTCCGATGATGGGTCATGTGACTCGTCCGAATATTAAATTGGCGGAAACAGCTCCTGAGTACTATATGGGCATGGGTCACACCGCTGAAGAGGTTGCGAAAAAATACGGGATTTCCCGTGAAGATCAGGATGCCTTCTCTGTTCGAAGCCATCAAAAAGCGGCAAAAGCCATTCAAGAAGGAAAGTTTATCGATGAAATCGTTCCAGTTGACGTAACTTTACGATCAATTGGAAAAGACAATAAATTGATCGAAAAAAAGATGATATTTAGTCAAGATGAAGGTGTAAGAGCGGATTCTACGATTGAAACATTGGCGAAGCTTCGTCCAGCATTTTCTGTTACTGGAACGGTAACAGCAGGGAATTCATCCCAGACAAGTGATGGAGCAGCAGCGGTCATGGTCATGGACCGTGAAAAAGCAGAATCAACTGGCTTGAAGCCAATGGCCAAATTCAGATCATTCGCTGTCGGAGGAGTGCCTCCAGAAATTATGGGAATTGGCCCAATTGTCGCTATCCCTAAAGCATTAAAGCTAGCAGGCCTTGAATTATCAGATATCGGATTATTTGAACTAAATGAAGCATTCGCATCCCAATCGATCCAAATCATTCGTGAGTTAGACTTAGACGAAGAAAAGGTGAACGTAAACGGCGGCGCCATTGCACTAGGCCATCCGCTAGGCTGCACAGGAGCGAAACTTACATTATCTCTCATTCACGAAATGAAACGCCGCAATCAGCAATTCGGCATCGTCACCATGTGCATAGGCGGAGGAATGGGCGCTGCCGGTGTATTTGAACTGCTATAGGGTCTTAACCAATGAACATAACAGTCCAAAAATAATTGAATGGAGGAAATAATGATGTCTAATCAAACAGATAACCTAATTAAAGGTGGAAGTTTTTTAATCGAGGATCTTTCCGCTAATCGAGTGTTTACTCCAGAGGATTATACAGATGAACATAAAATGATTGCAAAAACGACAGAGGAATTCGTCATAAATGAAGTGCTTCCAGAAGTGGAGCATTTAGAAAACCATGAATTTGATCGTACAGTCAAATTATTAAAGCAAGCGGGAGAGCTTGGACTACTAGGTGCCGATGTTCCCGAAGAATACGGCGGTTTAGCATTAGATAAGGTAAGCTCGGCGCTCATTGCTGAAAAAATGGCACGTGCAGGCGGATTCTCTATCTCCCACGGTGCACATGTAGGAATTGGATCCCTTCCCATCGTTCTATTCGGAACGGAGGAGCAGAAGAAGCAATATTTGCCGGATTTAGCTACTGGTGATAGGTTGGCAGCTTATGCTTTAACAGAGCCAGGATCAGGTTCGGATGCACTAGGTGCAAGAACAACAGCTAAACTGAATGCGGAAGGCACGCATTATGTTCTAAATGGTGAAAAGCAGTGGATTACGAACTCTGCATTTGCAGACGTATTTGTTGTTTACGCAAAAGTGGACGGAGAGCATTTCTCAGCCTTTATCGTAGAAAGAGAGTTCCCGGGAGTATCTGTTGGTCCTGAAGAAAAGAAAATGGGAATTAAGAGCTCATCCACTCGCACATTAATTCTCCAGGATGCACTTGTGCCAAAGGAAAACTTACTAGGAGAACTCGGCAGAGGCCATATTATCGCATTTAACATCTTAAACATCGGCCGCTATAAATTAGGGGTTGGGGCAGTAGGAGGTTCAAAACGGGCATTTGAAATTACGGTGCAGTATGCAAATCAGCGCCAGCAGTTCAAAACGCCAATCTCCCAATTTAATTTGACGAAGGAAAAGTTCGGAACAATGGCTTCAAAGATTTATGCTGCAGAAAGCTCTGTTTACCGTACAGTTGGCTTGTTTGAGGATCGCATGAGCAAACTGTCAGAAGAGGAAGTTAAAGATGGCAAGGAAGTGGCGAAATCCATTGCTGAATATGCCATTGAATGTTCACTAAATAAATTCTTCTCTACAGAAGTTCTTGATTACGTTGTGGATGAAGGTGTTCAAATTCATGGCGGTTATGGATTCATGGCTGAATACGAAATTGAAAGAGCGTATCGCGATTCCCGGATAAACCGAATTTTTGAAGGAACAAATGAAATTAACCGTTTATTAGTACCTGGCACCTATATTCGTAAAGCATTCAAGGGAGAGCTGCCATTATTCGAAAAAGCCACGGCACTGCAAGAGGAGCTCATGATGCTTATGCCTGAAGAGCCTGGTGATGAGCCTTTAGCTCAGGAGAAATATTTAGTGAAAAATGCAAAGAAAATTGGCTTGCTTGCTGCAGGATTAGCAGCCCAAAAATACGGCAAGGCTTTAGAAAAAGAGCAAGAGGTTTTAGTGAATATTGCAGACATTATTTCAAATGCATACGCAATGGAATCGGCAGTTCTACGTACCGAGAAAGCCATTGAGAAGACAGGACTGGAGAAGAACAAGCAAAAGCTTCTTTATACACAAATCTTCTGTCAGGAAGCTTTTAATAAAATTGAGCAGGATGCAAAAGAAACCCTTGTGGCTGTTGAAACGGGCGATGCTTTAAGAATGATGATTTCGGCACTGCGTAAATTCACCCGCCACACACCAATTAATGTAATCGCGAAGAAACGCGAAGCAGCTGAAAAAATAATTGAAGCAGAGCGTTTTGTTTTATAGCGAAATAAAATAATAAGGGTCTGGCGCTGTTGCTTCTAGCAATTGTGCCAGACCTTTTGGCTGTTGGAAAAAAACACATACAAAAAATAATTTTCAAATAAAGAAGGATTATAGGGAAGATTGTCGAATTATCCATTTGGTAGCCAAAGTTATGATTACATAAAAAATTATGGTACTATGTGATTTAATATGTGAAAATAATGGAATGATAATTTTGGTGGTGAAAAAATGGCTATGACATTTTATTGGTACCCGAAATGCGGTACTTGCCGAAAAGCTAAGAATTGGTTAGATGATCACCAATTTGCCTATGAAGCTGTACATATTGCTGATAATCCTCCTTCCCGCAGCGAGCTAGAGGACCTTTATAAAAAAAGCGGGTTGGACTTAAAAAAATTCTTTAACACGAGCGGCATGAAATACCGTGAACTCGGTTTAAAGGATAAGGTCAAATCTTCGTCCGATGACGAATTGCTTGATTTGCTGGCTACTGATGGAATGCTGATTAAGCGTCCAATTCTTACAGATGGCCAGAAGGTAACTGTTGGCTTTAAGGAAGAGGATTTCGAAAAATCATGGGCTTGAATTAAAAAAGGATTGAAAAACATCGTTCTTTTTGCCATGATGAAGGAAGAGATCGATTACACGATCAACTAAAGAACAATGGAGGGGTTTAGAATGAACACACCAAAAGAATTACGTTATTCAGAAGAGCATGAGTGGGTAAAAACAGAAGGCGAGCAAGTACGCATTGGAATCACTGACTTTGCTCAATCTGAGCTAGGTGACATCGTATTCGTTGAGCTTCCAGAAGTGGGAGACGAAGTAACAGCGGACGAGCCTTTCGGAAGCGTAGAGTCTGTTAAAACAGTATCTGAGCTTTATTCACCAGTAAGCGGAAAGGTTGTCGCAGTAAATGAAGATTTAAGCGATAGTCCTGAGTTCGTTAATGAATCTCCATACGAAAAAGCATGGATGATCGTTGTTGAGTTATCAGATTCAAATCTTGATAATTTAATGACAGCTGAACAATATGAAGCAATGGTAAAAGAAGATTAATAAATTAAGTAAATCTTGCATTTGGACATCTTACATAAGTCTGTTTGCATAGAAATGAAAGGGGTTTCCGCATTGGAAGCCTCTTTTTCTGTTTAATAAATAAATTCAAAAAGCATAAAGACATGTGTCAACCTAATAATAAATATAAAAAGAAGGAGTCCAACACCATTATCAAGAATATTGAATATGGTATAGTAAATATAAATTCCTTTTATGAAGATTAAAACTACAACTCAGTTCAGGTGATTATAATGGATGAGGCGGTTACGGATAAAGTTATTATTGTAGAGGGTACAACAGATAAGAGAAAAGTACAGGCGATAGTAAGTGAGCCAGTTGAGATTATTTGCACGAACGGAACGATAGGCGTCACAAAACTGGATGAATTGATTGATATGCTTTATGATAAAGATGTTTTTATATTAGTCGATGCAGATGCTGCAGGGGAAAAGCTTCGAAAGCAATTTAAAAGAGAATTTCCAGAGGCTGAGCACCTTTATATCGATCGTATGTATCGCGAGGTTGCTACGGCTCCTGAACATCATCTTGCTACCGTGTTATTATCGGCTAATATAGATGTATACACAGAGTTTTTGGATAAAGGATGATAGTCATTGCAGGAATGGTCACAGGAGGAAATTGAAAAGCTTATCAAGGATCGCAAATCAGGTTTGGTCTATCTGTATACTCCTTTATGCGGAACGTGTCAGCTAGCCAGTAAAATGTTAACAGTAATAGAACAACTGCTGCCTGATCAGCTAATGGGGAAAGCCGATTTAAACTATATGCCTGAATTCGCTGGAATTCTAGGGGTAGAAAGTGTTCCTTGCCTCATCATGATTAAGGACGGAAATATTCAAGAAAAACTTTACGCTTTTCATTCAGTTCCCTTTTTATTAGATAGAATAAAGAGTGTTCTATAAAAATACCAGGTCATATCGCCTGGCGATTTGAATCATAGGTAAGATAGAATTAGCATTATGTAGGACTAAAGAACCACAATAAGACAAAAAATGATGGAAGCTATAGATATTTCAAGTTTTAAAATGCAAATAAAGGATATATTTCTCGGGAAATGAAAGACAATGCTGAAAATAGTCGAGGCATTGTCTTTTTTTGTTTTTATCGTGTCGAACAGAAATAAGAGGGTTGTCTTTGCTTTTGTTGAATTTAAATAGTGAGAAGAAATAAATATGTTTGTTTTTAGAGGTGAAGGAAATGGAAAAGATGACTGATGCATTTATTGAAGAAGTCAAGAGTAGATCGCATTTACAGAAATTGTTAGTCCATTCCTCCTTTTCAATTTGTATCAAAGCCGGGGATGTTGAGGTTCCGATAAAATTTCTGGATGGCCATATTTCCATTTATCCCGATAATCAGAAACAACATTTCGATGCCATCATATCAGGATCCAAAGAAAGCATTCATTCCATATTAACAGGAAGTGAAAAGTTAAGAGAGGCGATACGTTGGAAGAAGGTATCAGTAGAATCAACCTTCCGTAAAATATTACTGTTAGAATCTCTTTTCTTTCTATGTAAAAAATAATTATTTAAATCAGAAATTTCTAAAATATGACTTGACCGCCTAAAATCATTATGATAATATCACTGTAATAACTTAAGTATAACAATTAAATATTCTTATCGAGAGAGGTGGAGGGACTGGCCCTACGAAGCCCGGCAACCGGTATATTACGCGGTGCCAATTCCAGCAGAGCAATTGCTCTGATAGATAAGAAGAGATGATATCAACCCTCTTCTTGTGAAGAGGGTTTTTTTCAACTCTTCTTTTTATAAGTAAAAATTCAAAATATTGTACATGAAAAAGGGAGAGATGAAACATGTCAGAGAAACAAAAAAACTATCGATTTGAAACTTTAGGAGTACATGGAGGACTACAGCCGGATCCTGTAACAGGAGCAAGAGCTGTGCCTATTTACCAAAACAATGCTTATCAATTTAAGAACACCGAACATGCAGCTAATTTGTTTGCATTAAAGGAACCTGGCTATATTTACACACGTATTCACAACCCAACTACTACTGTCTTAGAAGAAAGAGTTGCTTTGTTAGAAGGGGGAGTTGGTGCCCTTGCGGTAGCTAGTGGAATGGCCGCCATTACACTAGCTATTCTGAACATCGCTGAAGCTGGGGATGAAATTGTTTCAGCCGCGAACCTATATGGCGGAACTTATAATCTTTTTGCTGTAACACTGCCAAAATACGGCATTAAAGTAAAATTTGTCGACCCTGAGGATCCTGAAAACTTCCGAAATGCGATTACTGAAAAAACGAAGGCTGTCTTTGCTGAAACGATTGGGAATCCAAGCTTAAAGGTGTTAGATATTGAAAAGGTTGCGGAAATCGCACATGAGAATGGGGTTCCACTTATTATTGACAATACATTTGCTACTCCATACTTATGCAGACCGATAGAATTTGGAGCGGATATTGTCGTCCACTCCGCTACAAAATGGTTGTTAGGAAATGGAACAACAACTGGGGGAATTATTGTAGACGGTGGAAAGTTCGATTGGAATTCTCCAAAGTTCCCAGGATTCACTGAGCCGGACTCAAGCTATCATAATCTTGTTTACAGTGAGGCATTAGGGTCAGTTGCCTATATTATCAAAGCTAGAGTTCAGCTGTTGAGAGATTTAGGTCCTGCTTTAAGTCCGCAAAGCGCCTTCCAATTTGCACTTGGTCTTGAGACGCTTCATGTGCGGATGAAGGAGCATGTTGCCAATACAAAGAAAGTGGTAGAATACTTAGAAGCCCATCCAGCTATTAATTGGGTTCTATATCCAGGAAGTGAAAATCATCCGGATAAAGCATTAGTTGATAAGTATTTACCAAAGGGTGCGGGTTCTGTTGTCGTATTTGGTATTGAAGGCGGAAGAGAAGCCGGAGCGACTTTCATTAATAATCTTGAACTATGGGCGCATGTTGCAAACGTAGGTGATGCGAAAAGCTTAGTTATTCACCCGGCAAGTACAACGCATCAGCAGCTTGATACAGAAGGGCTGAAGGCTGCAGGTGTTCCTGAGGATCTAGTTCGTCTATCAATCGGAATTGAAAATGTTGAGGACCTTATCGAGGATTTAGAGCAAGCAATTGAAGCAGCAACAGGCGTTGCGTCGTTAACTGCAAAAGCATAATTATTTATGGCGTTCACATAAGTAAAAAGATAGATGATTCCAATATTTTACCGTTGACGCTCTCTATATACCATGATACGATATCAATCATGAATATTTGAAATGCTTAATCAGATTAATGTGTAAATTGAATATAGATGTAATGCTCTTATCAAGAGAGGTGGAGGGATGTGCCCGATGAAACCCGGCAACCGTCATTTTATGAAATGGTGCCAATTCACACAAAGCAGACTTGCTTTGGAAGATGAGGGGAAGGATAAATTTATTATGCCTTTCTGCTCATAACAGAAAGGCATTTTCTTGTTTGAGCATGAATAATTCTCTTTATTCATCTGTTATGATATTGTAAATGGGATTTAGAGAGGGTGAACAATTATGATCTCAATTAAAAATGCAAAAAAAATATATGCTACTAAGCAGGGCCAAGTCACCGCAGTAGACAACGTTAATTTAGAAATTAACGAAGGAGAAATCTTTGGTGTCATTGGCTATAGCGGAGCTGGAAAAAGTACATTAATTCGAATGCTAAATGGACTTGAAATTCCATCTAGCGGGAACGTTGTTGTGGCTAATAATAAAGTTTCACATATAAAAGGCAAGAGCCTAAGAAAAGCTAGACAGGATATCAGCATGATTTTCCAGCATTTCAACCTGCTCTGGTCTAGAACAGTTAGACAAAATATTGCATTTCCACTCGAAATTGCAGGTGTTGCGAAAGAGGAAAGATTAAAACGCGTAGATGAACTCATTAAGCTAGTTGGTCTTGAAGGAAGAGAGGATGCCTATCCATCTCAGCTAAGCGGAGGGCAAAAACAGCGTGTCGGCATTGCTAGAGCACTGGCTAACAATCCGAAAGTGTTGTTATGTGATGAAGCTACCTCTGCACTTGATCCGGAAACGACCGATTCAATTCTGGAATTATTAGTAGATATTAATGAAAGATTGGGATTAACGATTGTCCTGATTACACATGAAATGCATGTGATCCGTAAGATTTGCCATCGAGTTGCAGTGATGGAAAGCGGAAAAATAGTCGAAATTGGCCCAGTTTTAGAAGTATTTAAAAATCCGAAAGAACCAATTACAAAACGTTTTCTCCAGCAAGTAACTGAACCGGAGGAAACACATGAGACAATTGAACATCTTCTTGAGAAATATCCTGAAGGTCAAGTCGTTCAATTAACCTTTATTGGAGATTCTACAGGACAGCCTTTAATCACCGAATTAATTCGGAAATTCGATGTAACTGTGAATATTTTGCAAGGGAAAATTTCACATACACAAAATGGTTCGTATGGTACCCTTTTTATCCATTTGGAAGGGACTGAATCAGAGGTTGCAAGTGCCATTGAGTTTATTGGCTTGCAGCAAGTGGGTGTGGAGGTGATTGCAAATGGCTGAATTTATCGAGATGATTAAATGGGAAAAATTAATCATTGCTACTAAAGAAACTATTTATATGACAAGTATTTCCGTCCTTGCTACATTTATTATTGGGTTATTACTTGGATTGCTGTTGTTTTTGACAGATAAAGGGAATGTGTGGGAGAATAAGTTTTTCAACACAATCATTGCTGCGGTAGTAAATGTTTTTAGATCGATTCCTTTTATTATCTTAGTTATCTTATTAATTCCTTTTACAAGATTATTGCTTGGAACTATACTTGGAGCAAACGCTGCATTGCCAGCACTTATTATAGGAGCAGCTCCTTTTTATGCAAGGATGGTTGAAATTGCATTGAGGGAGATCGATAAAGGTGTCATAGAAGCATCGCAATCGATGGGGGCTAGCCATAGTCAAATTATTTTTAAAATACTAATCCCTGAATCTTTACCAGCATTAATATCCGGAATCACAGTTACTGCTATATCATTAGTAGGCTTTACGGCAATGGCAGGGGTCATTGGTGCAGGTGGTTTAGGTCACTTCGCCTATCTTGAAGGTTTTCAGCGCAATAATTCAGTTGTTACATTAGTAGCAACGATAGCCATTGTAATAATAGTGTTTATTATCCAATTCATTGGAGATTATTTTACTAAGAAAACAGACAAAAGATGATTAAGGAGAGAAAAAAATGAAAAAAGTACTTAGTTTTTTAGTTATCGCTTTACTATCAGTTGCTTTAGCAGCTTGCGGCGGTAAGAAAGAAGAGCCTACAACAGAAGGCGGAAATAAGAAATTAGTAGTTGGTGCTTCCGCCGTTCCACACGCAGAAATTCTAGAAGAAGCAAAACCTTTATTAGCTGAAAAAGGCATTGATTTAGAAATTCGAGTATTTACAGATTATATTTTGCCAAATGTGACGTTAAGAGATAAAGAGCTTGATGCGAACTACTTCCAAACACCTGGCTATCTTGCTCTTCAAATGGAAGAAAACAAAGATTATGATTTTGTAAGTGTTGGTGAAATTCATCAAGAGCCAATCGGGGTTTATTCGAAGAAATATAAAAGCTTAAAAGATCTTCCAGACGGTGCCAAAATTATTATGAGTGATTCATTTAGTGACCACGGCCGTATCTTGCCAATTTTTGAAAGAGAAGGCGTTATTAAATTGAAAGAGGGAGTCGGAGCTTCTGCAAGAGTTGAAGACATTGTTGAAAATCCGAAGAACCTAGATTTCTCTACATTAATTGAAGCGAAATTACTAGCTACTTCGTTTGAAAGCGGAGAAGGAGATGCTGTTGTCATCAACACGAACTATGCGCTTGAAGGCGATGTGAATATTAAAGAAGATGGGGTAGCATTCGAAGGCAGTGATGTTGTTCCTGCAAACTTAGTCGTTGTTCGTTCTGAGGACAAAGACCGCGAAGAAATTAAAGCATTAGTAGAAGTACTTAAGTCAAAAGAAATCCAAGACTTTATTCAAGAGAAATACCAAGGTGCCGTAACTTCAGTTCAATAATACGCGCCCAAAAAGCAGACACAAGTTGTCTGCTTTTTTTCGTGTCTATCATAATAAAAATAATGATATTTTGAGCATGATATGAATGTAAGCGTTTAAATGGCGAATTTTAAGTTCTCTGCAAAAAAAATCGTTTTATATCGACATTGTCATTGAAAAGTTGTGGATGTAAAATTTCTATATGAATTTAAATTGCTTTGTCGAAAGGATTGGTTTTTATTAACCAGCTGCACTTAAATTATACGCACGGTATGGAGAAAGCAATGCGTGGAGCCCATGGTGTCGGATATGCATTGTATAGCCAAAAACACGATGTACGACTGAAGGTTGAAAAAAAGCGACAAGAAGAATATATAAAAAGCCAGCGAATGCTTGCAGATTTCGAAAGAAAGATTCATTCATAAAATCAAACATATATTAATGAAGAAAAAGGGGATTAAGTATTCAATACTAATTCTCTTTTTTTTTTGCAATAAGTGCGAAAAAGCATGGCAATTTCATTTATACATGAACATAATGGATAAGGGTAACATTAAAAGATGGAATCTAAAAAAGTAATTCGTTCACCCTGAAAAATGGTACTATGTTTACAATACAATCGTAGTGTTAACTTATCGAAAGAGTTGCTAATACTTTTCATTTGTTATAAGATTGTAATGAGAATAAAATGAGAATAGAGGGTTGCGGCGCTTCGTCGTAAGATAAAATCTTCTTTTATTGATGGAGGTATAGTAATGGCAGGTTCTAAATTAACAATTAATGATCTTCATGTTGAAATTGAAGGCAAAGAAATATTAAAAGGTGTAAATCTTGAAATCAAGGGCGGGGAAATCCATGCCATCATGGGACCTAACGGAACAGGGAAATCTACACTTTCCTCTGCAATCATGGGTCATCCAAAATATGAAGTAACAAAAGGAAGCGTTACTTTAGATGATGAAGATGTTCTTGAGATGGAAGTTGATGAGCGTGCGCGTGCAGGCCTATTCTTAGCTATGCAATATCCTAGTGAAATTAATGGTGTGACAAATGCAGACTTTTTGCGTTCAGCTATTAATAGCCGTCAAGATGAAGGAAATGAAATTTCATTAATGAAGTTTATCCGTAAAATGGACAGCCAAATGGAATTCCTTGAAATGGATCCGGATATGGCACAGCGTTACCTAAATGAAGGTTTCTCTGGCGGAGAGAAGAAGCGTAATGAAATTCTTCAGCTAATGATGCTTGAGCCTAAGATTGCTATCTTAGACGAGATCGATTCAGGTCTTGATATTGACGCATTAAAGGTTGTTTCTAATGGAATCAATCAAATGCGCGGAGAAAATTTCGGCTGCTTAATTATTACACACTACCAACGTCTTCTGAACTACATCACTCCAGACCATGTCCATGTTATGATGCAAGGACGCATCGTAAAATCAGGCGGTCCTGAGCTAGCACAGCGCCTTGAGGCAGAAGGATATGACTGGATTAAGCAAGAGCTAGGTATTGAAGATGAAACGGTTGGCCAAGAAGCGTAATTGTTAGGAGGATCCTTTATGTCGACAGAAACAAAATTATTTGGCAAGGAGTATGTAAGCTCCTTCTCAAAAGATATGGGTGAACCAGCATGGCTGACAGAGTTTCGCTTGAAGGCCCTTGAAAACTCTGAGAATCTGCCAATGCCAAAACCTGATAAAACGAGTATAAAAAACTGGAACTTAACACAGTTCGAGCAGCATATTGTAGGCAGTGAAGACTACACTTCTTTAAATGAGCTTCCGGAAGATGTAAAAACATTAATTAAGCTCGAAGCTGCAGAACAAAATTTATATATTCAACGTAACAATAGACCAACATACATTTCTGTTTCAAAAGAACTGCAGGATAAGGGTGTTATATTCACAGACATCTTTACAGCAGCGAGAGAGCATAGTGATTTACTCCAAAAGTATTTCATGACTGAGGGAGTAAAAGCAGATGAGCATAAATTAACCGCATTACATGCAGCCTTAGTAAATGGCGGAGTTTTCCTATACGTGCCAAAAAATGTCGAAGTTGCTGAACCAATTCAGGCAGTTTTTGTTCATGATAACGAAAAGGCAACTCTTTTTAATCACGTGATTGTTGTTGCTGAGGATAATAGTTCTGTTACTTATGTTGAAAACTATGTATCCACAATGGAAGCTGCTAGCGGCGTATTTAATATTGTAACGGAGGTTCTAGCTAAGTCTGGTGCTAAAGTTCAATATGGCGCAGTTGATACACTTGCAAAAGGTCTAACTGGATATGTTAACCGCCGTGGTGTAGCTGGAAGAGACTCTCGTATTGAGTGGGCACTTGGATTAATGAATGACAGCAACACGATCTACGAAAATGTTACAAACTTGATGGGCGATGGCTCATTTGGTGATACGAAAACAGTTGTTGTAGGACGCGGAGATCAGACGCAAAACTTTACAACAAGCATCGTTCATTTTGGAAAAAATACAGAAGGCTTTATCTTGAAGCATGGTGTGATGAAGGATTCTGCTACATCCATCTTTAACGGAATTGGAAAGATTGAACACGGCGCTTCTAAATCCAATGCGGTACAAGAATCACGCGTTCTAATGCTAAATGAAAAAGCGCGTGGAGACGCGAACCCAATTCTATTAATCGATGAAGATGATGTAACAGCTGGGCACGCAGCATCTGTTGGTCGTGTAGATCCGCTTCAACTCTATTATTTAATGAGCCGCGGAATACCAAAGGCTGAAGCAGAGCGACTTGTCATTCATGGATTCCTTGCACCTGTTGTAACTGCACTTCCGATTGAGGGAGTTAGCAAGCAGCTTGTGGAAGTTATCGAAAGGAAAGTAAGATAATGAATATCCAGGATATTCGCAAACAATTTCCAATTTTACATCAAGAGGTCAATGGGAACCCGCTTGTTTATCTGGACAGTGCTGCTACATCACAGAAGCCAATTCAGGTTATCGAAGCGGTAGATAAATATTATCGTGAATATAACTCAAATGTACACAGAGGCGTTCATACGCTTGGAACGAGAGCGACTGACGGCTATGAAGGTGCAAGAGAAAAAGTACGAAAATTTATCAATGCGAAATCAACGGAAGAAATTATTTTTACTAGAGGAACAACGACAGCCCTTAATTTGGTTGCTTCAAGCTATGCGAGAGCAAACCTTAAAGAGGGCGATGAAATTGTTATCTCATATATGGAGCATCATAGTAATATCATTCCTTGGCAGCAAGTGGCGAAACATACAGGTGCTGTTCTGAAATATATACCTCTTCAAGAGGATGAAACGATTTCTCTTGCTGATGTGAGAGAACTTGTCACAAGTAATACGAAGATCGTATCCATTATGCATGTTTCCAATGTACTTGGTGTTGTGAACCCAGTTAAAGAAATTGCGAAAATTGCTCATGAAAATGGAGCTATCATGGTTGTGGATGGCGCGCAAAGTGCACCCCATTTAAAAGTGGATGTCCAAGATTTAGACTGTGATTTCTTTGCTTTATCAGGTCATAAGATGTGCGGCCCGACAGGCATTGGCGTCCTATATGGGAAAAAGCAGTTTCTTGAGAACATGGAACCAATCGAATTTGGCGGGGAAATGATTGATTTTGTCGGATTATACGAATCTTCTTGGAAGGAACTCCCTTGGAAGTTTGAAGGCGGCACGCCGATTATTGCCGGAGCAATTGGACTAGGCGCCGCTATTGATTTCCTTCAAGAGATTGGATTAGAAAATATTGAGGCTCATGAGCATAAGCTTGCGGCTTATGCATTGGAGAAAATGTCACAGGTTGAGGGCATCACGATTTACGGACCGAAGGAAGCATCGAAGCGTACGGGTGTTGTTACTTTTAACCTTGATGATGTTCACCCTCATGACGTTGCAACTGTATTGGATGCTGAAGGAATAGCTGTCCGTGCTGGCCATCATTGCGCACAGCCGCTAATGAAATGGCTGAAAGCTTCGGCGACAGCGCGAGCAAGCTTCTATCTGTACAATACAGAAGAAGAGATTGATAAGCTTGTGAAAGGGCTTGTCAAAACAAAGGAGTATTTCAGCGATGTCTTCTAATAATTTAGATACTCTATACAGACAAGTAATCATGGACCATTACAAAAATCCCCGTAATAGAGGGGTCCTGGAAGATGATAGCTTAACGATTAATATGAATAACCCGACATGCGGGGACCGTATTCAATTAACTTTAAAGCTTGATGAGGGAAAAGTAGTGGATGCGAAATTCGAAGGGGAAGGCTGCTCGATTTCCATGTCTTCAGCTTCCATGATGACACAAGCAATAAAAGGCTTAAACATTGAAGACGCATTGAAGCTTTCAGAGGTTTTCTCACATATTATGCAGGGAAAAGAGTATGATGTTGATTTAGACCTTGGAGATATCGAAGCTTTGCAAGGTGTTGCCAAATTCCCAGCACGAATTAAATGTGCAACACTAGCGTGGAAGGCAATGGAAAAAGGCTTGAAAGAATAACGAATAATTTAATGCTGTCTTGGGCTTAAAATATTTTTGCAATAGGGGAATGATCTCTCCTATTGCAACGAATGGAGGAATACGACGATGGCAAAAAAGATGCCAGAAATCGGCGATTATAAATATGGTTTTGCCGACAAAGACGTTTCCATTTTCCGATCAAAACGCGGACTGACAAAAGAAATTGTTGAAGAAATTTCGAAGATGAAGGAAGAGCCACAATGGATGCTTGACTTCCGTTTGAAATCTTTAGAGCATTTCTACAGCATGCCAATGCCGCAGTGGGGCGGAGATTTAGCGTCATTAAACTTTGATGAAATTACGTATTATGTAAAACCATCTGAGAAAACTGAGCGTTCTTGGGATGAAGTTCCTGAAGAAATCAAGCAAACGTTTGATAAGCTTGGAATTCCAGAAGCGGAACAAAAGTATTTAGCAGGGGTTTCTGCTCAATACGAATCAGAGGTTGTTTACCATAACATGCAGGAAGATCTTGTAGCACAAGGAATCGTATTTAAAGATACAGATTCTGCTTTACGTGAAAATGAAGACATTTTCCGTGAGCATTGGGCGAAGGTTATTCCTCCAACAGACAATAAGTTTGCTGCCCTGAACTCAGCTGTTTGGTCTGGCGGATCTTTCATCTACGTTCCAAAAGGAATTAAGGTTGAAACGCCATTACAGGCTTATTTCCGTATCAACTCTGAAAACATGGGTCAGTTTGAGCGTACACTAATCATTGTTGATGAAGGCGCACATGTTCACTATGTAGAGGGTTGTACAGCTCCTGTTTATACAACAAATTCACTTCACAGTGCTGTTGTAGAAATCATCATTAAGAAGGATGCGTATTGCCGCTATACAACAATCCAGAACTGGGCAAACAACGTTTATAACCTTGTAACAAAGCGTGCTGTTTGTGAAGCGAATGCTACAATGGAGTGGATCGACGGAAACATCGGTTCCAAATTAACGATGAAATACCCAGCTGTTATTTTAAAAGGAGAAGGCGCTCGCGGTATGACTCTTTCCATCGCATTAGCAGGTAAAGGTCAGCACCAGGATGCAGGGGCAAAAATGATTCACCTTGCACCAAATACTTCTTCAACGATCGTATCGAAATCAATTTCTAAGCAAGGCGGTAAAGTAACATACCGCGGAATCGTTCAATTCGGCCGTAAAGCAGATGGTGCACGTGCGAATATCGAGTGTGATACGTTAATTATGGATAATCAATCAACTTCTGATACGATCCCATACAACGAAATCATGAACGATAACATCTCTTTAGAGCACGAAGCGAAGGTGTCTAAAGTTTCTGAAGAGCAATTATTCTACCTCATGAGCCGCGGCATTTCCGAGGAAGAAGCAACTGAAATGATCGTAATGGGCTTCATCGAGCCATTTACGAAAGAACTTCCAATGGAATATGCAGTTGAGATGAACCGCTTGATTAAGTTCGAGATGGAAGGTTCAATCGGCTAATATAATACGAAAATCCGCTTGCCATCATTGGCGGCGGATTTTTTCTGATTAACATGTTCATAAGCGTGAAAACACGAAATCGTTTCAATAAACCTTCTAAATGCACGCTAAACTTGAAATATGCACGTTAAATTTGGTATATGCACGATAATCTGGTTATATGCACGATAATCCCGATATATGCACGATAATCAAATTATATGCACGAAAACAGTATAGCACAAACATTTATAAAGTATGCTAATAAGTTCACAAGGAGGTGCCTCTATGATTCTAATCGGTGTAACAGGATGGGGAGATCATGATAGCTTATATACTCAAAATATTTCTCCAAGAGATAAATTAAAGGAATATAGCGGATATTTTCCTACAGTAGAGGTGGACGCATCATTCTATGCCGTCCAGCCGAAGAGAAATTCGGAGAGATGGGTGAAAAACACTCCTGAATCCTTTCAATTTATCGTAAAAGCCTACCAAGGTATGACTGGTCACGAAAGAGGGGAAATTCCTTTTCAAGATAAGGATGAAATGTTTACAGCTTTTAAAGACTCTTTGCAGCCTTATATAGAAGGAAATAAATTAGCGATGGTCCTTTTTCAATTTCCGCCTTGGTTTGACTGTAAGAAGCCGAATGTAGATTATTTGCGCTGGTGTAAGGAAAAGATGGGGGATCTTCCTTGTGCGCTGGAATTCAGGCACCAATCATGGTTTAAACCCGAGTACAAGGAAAAGACTATTCAATTTATGAAAGAAGAAAATTGGATCCATTCTATTTGTGATGAACCTCAGGCTGGATCGGGCTCCGTACCAACTGTGTTAGAAACGGCTAATAATGAAAAAGTGCTTATTCGCTTTCATGGCAGGAATGTACACGGCTGGCAAAAGAAAACCGCTGATAACTGGCGGGAAGTCAGATACTTATATCGCTATAACAATCAAGAGCTTTCTGAATGGGTCAAACACATTAAGAAATTGAAAAAAGGATGCCAAACGGTATATATCGTTTTTAACAATAATTCTGGCGGAGACGCAGCCGATAATGCCTTACAGCTAATTGATTTATTGAATATAGAATACAATGACTTAGCCCCAAGGCAATTAAATCTTTTTTAAACTGACTGCGATGTAAAATATTCCACAAACTAGTCTACTCATAAATACACGCTTTCCCTTAGCTGTGCATACTTTGTTATGGGAAGGGAAAGGAGTGTTTATTTCATTGATTGATTTAAAGCCGATAGACATTCAGGGACACTCATTTCTATGTGTCTCTGTGCAATTGCCCAAAACAAATTTACTTGTTGTGACAAACGATAAAGGATATATTATGTGCGGTGCTCTAGATGTCGCATTATTAAATGAGAAGCTTAAAGACCGGAAAGTCATTGCAGGAAGAGCGGTGGGTGTGAAAACGATCGATCAGCTTCTTAATGCTCCACTTGAATCAGTCACATATGAAGCCGAGGCTTTGGGCATCCATAAAGGGATGGTTGGAAGAGAGGCGCTATTGAAGATGATTTAGGCATCCTGTTGAAGGTGCCTCTTTTTTATGTCTAATTTATAACTCTTATCCCATCTTTTTATAAAAAAACAGGACCTTTGTAGGTTGAAATATTCGGCCTCAAAAGGTTAATGTAGAAATAATAGGAAAAATGTCGCAATAAGTAGAAAAATATTCTAATTTTTCATGCAGATAATGGAACTTCACAATGAAAAGGTGTATTTCATGAGATTAGTTACAACAACTTCAATCGAGGCCGGTGCAGTCCTTGCAAAACCTATTTACAATGAAAAGGGTCAAGTGTTATTAAATGAAGGAATAACATTAAAAGAATCATTGATTCGGCGCCTTAAGGATTTAGGCATTAGTTATATTTTTATAAAAGAAGACGGAACAGAAGATATAGAGTATTACGGAAGCATATCAGATACTAAGCGTCTGGAAGCTATTCAAACGATCAGCAGCACGTTTCAGGAAATTCAAAGTGTCTCGAATCTTACTGGTTCCTTTGTTGTTGATAAGGCTTCAAAGCGATTATCTGACATCATCCGCAGTCTTTTAACAGAAATAAAGGAGAAAAAGGAATTACTAAATCTTCTTTCAGATGCATTTACACATGATAATTATATATTTATTCATTCACTAAATGTCACTCTTTATTCCTTAGCGATTGGAATGGAATTAAAGCTAACGGCTAAAGAGCTTGAAATATTAGGCCTTGGGGCAATTTACCATGATATTGGAAAGCTCAAGGTCCCGTTAGAAATCCTCTTAAAACCTGAAAAGCTAACGGATCATGAGTTTGAAGCTATAAAAAAGCACGCGGAGGATGGATTTGAAATTTTAAGAAAGGTACATACCATCCCTCTTTTAGTGGCTCATTGCGCCTATCAGCATCATGAAAGAATGAACGGGTCAGGCTATCCAAGAGGATTGCTAGGACCGGATATTCATTATTTCGGAAAAATAATTGCTGTGGCAGATGTGTTTGATGCAGTTACCTCTAATCGAGTTTATAGAAAAGCGATGCTCCCAAGTGAAGCGCTCGAAATCCTTTATGCTGGTTCGGGAGCATTATTTGATCAAAAGGTGATTGAAGCCTTTCGCTTAGCGGTTGCTATTTATCCAGTTGGTTTGTCGGTCGTTCTTAATGATGGACGAAAAGGAATTGTTTGCGGACAAAATACGGGATTGGGTGACCGCCCAATTATTAGAGTCATGGAGTATCATGGTGAAAAAGTAACTCCTTATGAGATTGATTTAAAGCAGGAGCTGAACGTCATTATTATTAGCTGTGATACCACTTTTAATTGATCAACTTAAAACAAAGGTTTTATTTGTAGTTGAAGAAAAAACTTGAGCTGTAAATTGAATAATATTTATTAAGACCTTTTCTAATATAGAAGGGTCTTTTTTGGCTATAGAAATTTAACGCTTCAGTACCATATTTATAGTAAAAAGTACTATAAAATCAACAAATTTACGAAACTATTTTAAAAAAGTGATACTATTGGGAAAATATTGTTTTGACAGACTAATTGAAAAATAATATACTATCAATATATTAAACAAATAGTCAGAAATGTTTTAATTCCTAATCTATTTGTTTAAAATTAGGAAATTAGTCTGACTTGTAATAGGAGGTTGCAGATAGATTTTTCTAAACTATTAATCTAACTCAAAAGATCCTTCTATGTTACAAAATGTTTGGACAATCAGAATAGAAAAAAAGGGGGAAACAAAATGGTTTTCAAGAAAAAAATCACATCAGTCTTAATGGCTACAACATTAATGGCTGGTATTCTTGCTGGCTGCAGCGGCAGTAAGGAAGCAGATTCAGGCGGTTCAAGTTCCAAGGGTGGAGATACAATTAAAATTGGAGCTAACTTAGAACTTTCAGGCGGTGTTGCATCTTACGGTTCAGGAATTGCTTCTGGGGTTGAGCTAGCTGTTGAAGAAATCAACGCGGCTGGCGGTGTAGATGGCAAGAAAATCGAACTTGTAAAAGTTGATAATAAATCAGATGCAGCTGAAGCAACAAATGCTGCTATTAAATTAACGAGCCAAGATAAAGTTACGGCAATCATCGGTGCAGCTACAAGTGGAAATACAGTAGCACAAGCCCAAATTGCTAACGATAATAAGACTGTTCTAATCTCACCATCTGGTACAAGCCCAACTGTTACTGTACGTGAAGATGGATCTGTAAATGAGTTCGTATTCCGTACGGCATTTATTGACCCATTCCAAGGAACAGTTGCAGCTAACTTTGCTTTAAATGATGCTAAAGTAAAAAATGCAGCAATCTTTGCTGATAATGCAAGTGATTATGCAAAAGGACTTGCCGCTTCATTTAAAGAAACTTTTGAAGCAGCTGGCGGTACAATTGTTTCAGAAGAGTCATATGTAGCTAAGGATACAGACTTCCGTTCAACATTAACTCGTATTAAAGCTTCTAATCCAGAATTCATTTTCATTCCTGGATACTATGAAGAAGTAGGTCTAATTGTTAAACAAGCTAGAGAAATGGGTATTACAGTTCCTTTAATGGGAGCAGATGGCTGGGATTCTCCTAAGCTAGTGGAATTAGCTGGTGCAGATGCATTAAATAATACGTTCATTATTAACCACTACTCTGCTGAAGATCCAGACGCAACGATCCAAAAGTTTGTTAAAGCTTACGGAGACAAGAATAGCGGTAAATCACCAGATGCTTTCAACGCACTTGGTTATGACACTGTATACCTTCTTGTAGATGCAATGAAACGTGCTGGCACTACATCTGATTCAGAGAAAATTAAAGATGCTCTTGCTGCGACAAAGGATTTAGCATTAATCACTGGTACGATTACAGTTGACGAAAATCACCACTTAATTAAATCAGCATCCGTTCTTGAATATGTGGATGGAAAGCAGAAATTCAAAACAAAAGTTAATCCTTAAGATTAACCACAGCAAATGGGGGGATTATCCTATCCCCCCATTTTCCATTCTTAATGGTAAAAATTTTGTCGAAAAGCAGTCAAAGCTATTAAATTAATTGGTTCAGCACCCATGCTTTTCTATTAAGGGAGTGAGTATTCATGGAATGGTTACAGCAATTAATTAACGGTATTTCACTCGGCAGTATTTATGCGTTAATTGCATTAGGCTATACGATGGTTTATGGAATTATTAAATTAATAAACTTTGCGCATGGCGATGTTTTTATGATCGGTGCGTTTATTGGATTTTATGCAATCGCAGGCTGGGGATTAGGATTTTTCCCGGCATTATTAATCGCGATGACAGCTTGTGCGATTTTTGGGGTTCTCATTGAGAGAATTGCCTATAAGCGCCTCCGCAATGCAACTCGAATAGCCGCTTTAATTACGGCAATCGGAGTTTCCCTTCTTATCGAATATGGAGTAATTTACATTCGAGGTGCGCAGCCAGAAGCTTATCCAAATGTTTTAGCAAACAAATCCTTTAATGTATTTGGTGCTCAAATCAGCAGCCAATCTCTATTAATTCTCTCCGTTTCTATTATTCTAATGCTAATTTTGCAATTCATCGTCCATAAAACCAAAATTGGTAAGGCGATGCGTGCGGTGTCACATGATATGGACGCAGCCCGTTTGATGGGGATTAATGTAAACAATACGATTTCTGCTACATTTGCTATTGGTTCAGCGATGGCAGGAGCTGCAGGTGTTATTTTTGGTGTGTATTACACAAAAATTGAACCACTAATGGGAATTATTCCGGGATTAAAGGCATTCGTTGCCGCTGTTTTAGGAGGAATCGGGATTATTCCGGGAGCGATGGTTGGCGGACTTGTGCTTGGAATCGTTGAAACAGTTGTTAGCGCTTTCGGTTTCTCTTTATGGAGAGATGCAGCAGCATTTATTATTCTCATTTTAATCCTATTATTTAGACCGTCGGGCATCTTCGGTAAAAATGCTAGAGAGAAAGTGTAGGTGAAAAATTCTATGAAAAAGGCAAAAGGATTTTGGCTATTTTTAATTTTATCTGTCATCGTCTATGGGGTTGCGCAATTTCTAATTGGTGCTGGAATCTTAAACCCGTTTTATTCAAATACACTCATCTTTATAGGCATTAACATCATCTTAGCAGTCAGCCTTCACTTAGTTATAGGAGTTACAGGGCAATTTTCGATTGGACATGCTGGATTTTTGGCGGTAGGGGCTTATATTTCAGCTATATTTACGATGAAGCTTCATCTTCCACTCCCAATTGCGTTAATAGCGGGCGGACTCATGGCAGCAATTGCGGGACTTATCGTTGGGATTCCGAGCCTTCGTTTAAAAGGTGACTATTTGGCCATTGCTACTTTAGGTTTTGCGGAAATTATCAGGATTGTATTCCTGAATATTGATTATGTTGGTGGAGCCGCCGGTATGCAGGTTTCCCATTTAACGACTTGGACCTATACGTTCATCTGTCTGTTTGTAACGATTTTGGTCATCATGAACTTTACGAATTCAAGACATGGACGAGCGTGTATTTCTGTTCGTGAAAATGAAATTGCAGCGGATGCGATGGGGATCAACACGACCTATTATAAGGTTATCGCGTTTGCACTCGGCTCGTTCTTTGCCGGCATTGCGGGTGGTTTGTATTCTCATAACTTCTATATTATTCAGCCAACAAACTTCGGATTCTTAAAATCCTTTGATATTTTAATATTTGTTGTACTTGGCGGGCTTGGAAGCTTATCAGGAGCGGTTATTTCAGCGATATTATTAACATTAGTGTCAACCTTCTTGCAGGATTACCCGGAAACTCGGATGATTATGTACAGTCTTGTGTTAGTTATCGTGATGTTATATCGTCCTCAAGGCTTAATGGGTACACGTGAAATCACTGATTTATTTAAGTGGAAAAGCGCGAAAGGAGGTAGCTAGCATGGGCAATACACCATTACTTCAGGTTAAAGAAGCAGGTATTCAATTTGGCGGATTAAAAGCTGTTCAAGGTTTTAGCATGGAAATTAACCGAGGTGAGCTAGTTGGGCTAATTGGACCGAACGGTGCTGGAAAAACAACAAGCTTTAACTTACTGACTGGTGTTTATGTGCCAACAGAAGGTGACATTCTTTTTGAAGGAAAACGTCTAAATGGGTTGCCTCCCTATAAGGTGACGCGCCTAGGAATTAGTCGTACCTTCCAAAATATTCGTCTTTTCAATGAACTTTCTGTTCTGGATAATGTTAAGGTAGCTTATCATTCTTTAGCGAAGCATTCGATTGTAAGCTCGATTTTCCGTCTTCCATCTCATTTCTCGGGAGAAAAGGAGATGGAGGAAAAGTCAATTGAGTTTCTAAAGATTTTTCAATTAGAAAATTTTAAGGATGAAAAGGCAAAAAACCTCCCTTATGGTCAGCAAAGGAGATTGGAAATTGCGAGGGCACTAGCAGCAGGTCCAAAGCTTCTATTGCTTGACGAGCCAGCAGCCGGGATGAACCCGCAGGAGACGCATGAGCTTATGGAGTTAATTGCTTTTATCCGTAATGAATTTGATTTGACGATTTTATTGATTGAACATGATATGAATTTAGTTATGGGTATTTGTGAAAGAATTTATGTACTGGACCATGGACAGCTTATTGCGGCGGGAACACCGGAAGAAATTCGTAATCATCCGAAAGTCATCGAGGCTTACTTAGGTGAGGAGGTTACAAAAGATGCTTAAGGTAGATAAAATTGACGTGTTTTATGGGAATATACAAGCTCTTAAAGGGGTTTCTTTAGAAGTTAACGAGGGCGAAATTGTTACCCTTATTGGTGCGAATGGAGCTGGAAAAAGTACTCTGCTGAAAACCTTATCCGGACTTCTAAAGCCAAAAAATGGAACCATCCAATATTTAGGTGACTCTATTGGCGGAAAGGCTGCTCAGGGGATTGTGAAGGCGGGGATCTCACATGTACCAGAGGGACGGCGTGTATTTGCAAACATGACCGTTGAGGAGAACTTAGAGTTAGGGGCTTTCTTGAGAAAAGATTCTAAAGAAATTCATAAGGATATCGAAAAGGTGTATGAAACTTTCCCACGGTTGAAAGAGCGACGTAAACAGTTATCAGGGACACTTTCAGGCGGAGAGCAGCAAATGCTGGCAATGGGAAGAGCGATTATGGCAAGACCGAAGCTTCTTTTACTTGATGAGCCTTCAATGGGACTTGCTCCTTTAATGGTTAAAACGATCTTCCAAATAATCGAAGAAATTAACAGTGAAGGAACAACAGTTTTGCTAGTAGAACAAAACGCACATATGGCTTTATCCATTGCTAACCGCGCCTATGTCATCGAAACAGGACGCGTAACGGTTTCAGGTACTGCCGCCGAGCTGCAGGCCAGCGAAGAAATCAAGAAAGCTTACTTAGGTGGGCATTAATAATAAAGCTTTGTTAAAAGGGGACCAACTCCAAGAGTCAGTCCCCTTTTTTTATTTTTTCCTGTTCCGTTCCTGTCTTTCCCATAACCTTAAATGGGGATACGGGTCAAATGACCATTCTGTAAAGCCATTGTCTTTGTAAATTCCGTAATGTAAATGTGGCGGGAATTTTCCTGAAGTCCCAGGAGGCCCATAACCAGAACTTCCAACACCGCCGATTAGCATACCGGGCTCGACAATTTGTCCTAGCTTTAAATCCTTCGCAAAACCACTTAAATGGGCAAAATAATGATAGTTATTATTAATATCCCGAATACCAATTCGCCAGCCGCCGAATCGATTCCAGCCCTTCATTTCAACAATTCCATATGCTGTTGCTCTAACAGGAACCCCGTACCCGGCAAAAATATCCGTGCCTTCATGAATTCTTCTGCCACCCCAGCCTCGAGCAGCACCCCATGTGTTTTTATAAGTATAGTGGCTTCTTAATGGAAGCGGGAATACCCGTTCATCTAGATCCAATCTTCCAAAATGCTTGTAAAGCCTTGCTTTCCCAATAATGATGCTCACTGTTTTATCACGCTTATAATAATCCCATAAGCCGATTTTGATATTATCATGATCTATTCCATATGAAAGAAGATGTTGAGCGAACGTATAGAGAACATCCACATCATTCGTCAAGCTTGCTTTCCCATCCCCATCGCCATCCATTCCCTTTCCATTAAAAAGCTGTATGGATAATGGATGTTCGTCAGCTGGATCCGGATTTAGAGGTCCTGCCCACTCTTCAGGCTTGATATAGATGCCTGTTAGTCCTTCAGCTTTTGGGATATTACTTCTAGTTTGCCTTACATTTCGTTCATATTGGTCAATTCCGGCAAGATAATACCAGGGAATGTGTGTGACCGCTTCAATCCTTTTATATAATTCCATCCGGCTTCTATATACTTCATTCCCAACTGTTTGTGCTTTTCCGATCCAAGGAGAAAATAAAGAAAAAAGCAATGTTAGAATAACAGCTAATTTAATCCTCAAAGTAATCCTCCCTTCCTCACATATATGCTTATTTAGTTTGTGATTATTGGAGAAATAAATATATATCAATTAATGGTAATCAAAACATTCCAACTTGTCCTAGGCTTTTTCATGTGTTACAGTTGCATCATATACAGGAATTCAGGCACCATGCCACAAAAGGGAGTGGAATGAGAGTGAGTACGAAAGAGGAATACATACGTAAGCCGGAATGGCTGAAAATAAAGCTGAACACGAATGAAAACTATACCGGTTTAAAGAAAATGATGAGGGAAAATAACCTTAATACAGTTTGCGAAGAAGCAAAATGTCCGAATATTCATGAATGCTGGGCTGTTAGAAGAACGGCTACCTTCATGATTCTAGGGGATACTTGTACACGTGCCTGCCGTTTCTGTGCGGTCAAAACAGGATTGCCAACTGAATTGGATTGGCAGGAGCCGGAAAGAGTCGCAGATTCTGTTGTGAAGATGAACTTAAAGCATGTCGTTGTAACAGCAGTGGCAAGGGATGATCAGAAAGACGGCGGGGCAGCTGTTTTTGCCGAAACTGTCAGAGCGATTAGAAGAAAGAACCCATTCACAACAATTGAAGTATTGCCTTCAGATATGGGTGGCGTATATGAAAATCTAAAAACATTGATGGATGCGCGCCCAGATATATTAAACCATAATATAGAAACGGTTGAGCGCCTTACTCCAAGAGTGAGAGCACGTGCTAAATATAATCGCTCATTAGAATTCTTAAAACGGGCAAAAGAAATGCAGCCAGATATTCCGACAAAGTCCAGCTTAATGATTGGACTTGGAGAAACGAAAGAGGAAATAATTGAAACGATGGACGCTTTAAGAGCCCATCATGTTGATATTATGACGATTGGCCAATATTTACAGCCATCGAAAAAGCATCTGAAAGTAGTAAAATATTACCATCCAGATGAGTTCCAAGAATTGAAAGAAATTGCTTTAAGCAAAGGCTTTAGTCACTGTGAGGCTGGTCCTCTTGTACGTTCTTCCTACCATGCAGATGAACAAGTAAATGCTGCTGCTAAGCGTCAGCAGGAACTTGGAGAAATCAAGCTTAAAGAAGCATAAAAAGTAAAAGGGTTCAGCAGCCAATACTGAACCCTTTTTTTTAACGATTAATTCCCTCGCCCGGTAATTCTCCATTTGCATTTTCACCATTCTCCATCTTTTTCCCTTGAGGAGATTTCAGCATTTCTTTTATTACTTTGGTGAGGCCGAAATTCACATTTTTTGTATTCGGACTGTTCGTTGCAAAGTTTTCAACATAGGGACGCAATGCTGTATTATCACTTACATATACATGGTACGATCTAGGAACGACAGACATGGCTGTTTTCTTCACCTGGTCAGCAATCATGTTGCGATTATCTGAATCTGTATGATAAATGACCAGCACTTCTTTATCAGTCACAAGTGTAGATATATCGTTTACATTTGGAATATCTGTACAGTAGCCAGAAATGATATCAGCTAATTGCTCCTTATTGATGGTTCCATAATTAACATTGGAAACCCTGTCGCCTAAAACGGGGCTTTTTTGGTGGCGGACATAACCAAAGTTATTTATTGTACCATTATTATTCGTGTTCCTAACATTTCTGTTATTCGCGTTGTTTCCATTGTTATATTGATTATATAGCTCAGGGCGCTGATTATTTACATTCAGGGTGTTGCCGCTTCTTTCGTAAATTCCATCGTTTTCATTTGCCATATTATTGTTTTGACAAGCAGTTAGCGCTGTAAGGCTGCATATCCCTAAGATGATCAATGATTTTCTAATGTGAAGCACCTCCTTGCTTATAGAATAACCAGCCAAATATTTTTTTCTCTTAGAAATTGATGGGCTATCAGTTATAATTTAAATAAGAAATACTTTCGGAATACAAACATTTCCAATATAATGGGGATGATAGACGCTGTTTTTAAACTGAGGTGATAGATGTGATTTGTGTTAATAACGTTTGCTATGAGGTAATTGAAGATATACGAGATGGTTTTAATGAAGAAGCATTTCGAGGCAGATATAGCGATATTTTAAACCGGTATGATTATATTGTAGGGGATTGGGGTTATGGCCAGCTAAGGCTGCGCGGCTTCTTTGACGATCAAAATCAGAAAGCCACCTTTGATACGAAAATTAGTACATTATCGGAATACTTGTATGAATTTTGCAATTTTGGCTGTGCCTATTTTGTGGCGAAAAAAGTAAATAAGTAAAGATGAAAAGGGCTATACTAAATCTAAGCTGCCAGACCCATATTAATTAAAGCGAGGTAACTTTGTCCTTCTAAAGGTGACAGAAGATTCCTCGCTTTATTTACTAGCGCCCGATTTTTTTAATTGGCTTTTTGAAAATTAAATAAATTCGCATTGTTGACAATCTCAGATATATAGCCCATCGTAATTTTTACAGCCTCTTGAAACTCGTAGCTTTTGCGATTATTTAAGATATTGGTGAACATTCCCTGCCAAATTAAAATCGTTAATTCATTAATTGAATCAACGTTTTCCTCTTTAATTAATCCTTCTTTCAGTGCAATTTCCAAAAAGGATCGTCCTCTTTTTGACACATTACGTTCAAATAGGATTGATTTAAGTTCCTCCGGGATATTAATTAAATCAGAAGGGTAGATTTTATAATAATCTTCAAGCAGTTTTTCTGGTTGATCTCCTAAGTCCATAATGAATACCGCATGGAAAATTTGCGGTTGTTTAAAGGAGTGATTACAAAAACATTCCCAGGCTAATAAATACTTTTCGAGCGGATCCTTCCCTTTTTCAATATAAAGTGATACCTCATCTGTGTAGTTTTTCATAAATTTCATCGAAGCGAAAAAAATCAAATGGGAAATCTCCGAAAAGTAGTTATAAATCGTTGCACTATTATAGCCTGCTTTATCTGCCACTTTCCTGATTGTTACATTTTCTAATCCTTCTTCTTCAATAATTTCGGCAGTTGCGTCTACAAAGTATTTCCACATACGTCCCATTTGAATTTCCTTTTTTTTCATATCTAATCTCCCCCTAAATTTATAAGTTATTTTAAATGATTCTTCCAAGTAAATCGTTGCCTTTTTCCAGTACTTACAAATTTAATCATGATTATATTATAACAATATTATACCCATAGTAAAATATTTGCCAATTATTTAATTTGGAGTTTTTTGAAGATTTCAAGTTGCTAAACATATTTTTGGGTGTTATACTAAACGCACGTAAATTTTTAATCATGATTATATAATAATAATGGATGTTTAATAACTAAGTTTGAAAGCGCTTTAAGTGGCCACCAAAATATGTCGCTTTGTTGCAATGCAAATCATGTGAGGGAGGATTCAACAATGTCATCAGAATACAAAGAAAAAGAAATTATTACAGAGTTTCCTTTTAAGTATCAAGCAATTGAAAATACTTGGATTCCTTTAGAAGATGGTACTAAACTATCCAGTCGAATTTGGCTGCCGGAAGTTGAGGAAGGGAAAAAGGTACCTGCTATTTTAGAGTACATTCCTTATCGCAAAACAGATGGAACAAGGGCTAGAGATGAACCAATGCACGGTTATTTTGCAGGGAACGGATACGCAGTTGTTAGAGTTGACATGAGAGGGTCTGGGGAATCGGATGGTCTCCTAAAAGATGAGTACTTAAAGCAAGAACAGGATGATGCACTGGAAGTCATTGAGTGGATCGCAAATCAAAGCTGGTGTGATGGAAAAATTGGAATGATGGGCAAGTCTTGGGGGGGCTTTAATTCTCTGCAAGTTGCTGCGAGAAGACCAAAAGCTTTAAAAGCAATTATTGCCATTGGTTTTACAGATGATCGATATAACAATGATATTCATTATAAGGGCGGCTGCCTGCTAAATGATAATTTCTGGTGGGGCAACATTATGTTAGCTTATCAGGCACGTCCGCTTGATCCACATATTGTTGGAGATGTTTGGCGTGAAAAATGGCTGGAAAGATTAGAAAATATGCCTTTATGGATGGCGCAATGGATGGAGCACCAAACAAGGGATGAGTATTGGAAGCATGGTTCTGTTTGTGAAAACTATGATGATATTGAAGTGCCTGTTCTAGCCATTGACGGCTGGGAAGATTCCTATCAGAATACTGTGCTAAGTTTATTAAAAGGTCTATCTGTTCCTAGAAAAGGGATGCTTGGGCCATGGGCTCATGTTTATCCTCATGATGGCGTTCCAGGACCTGCGATTGGCTTTTTACAGGAAGCTGTTAAATGGTGGGATCATTGGCTTAAAGGAATAGAAAATGACGTAATGGATGGACCAATGGTAAATGTATGGGTGGAAGAAAGCATGCCTCCATCTACCTCTAAACCAGTAAGTAATGGACATTGGGTTGGGCTTGAGTCATGGCCAACAGAGGAAGTGGTTCCAAAAACATATGAATTAACTAAAGGTCAGCTAGTAGAAGAACGTGATGAGAAGGAAGAGAAAGTACTTTTAAAAACTCCATTAAATCATGGTCTATTAGCAGGTGAATGGATGGGGGCTGGAGTGCTTGGCGAAAGCCCTGCAGACCAACGCTTCGATGATGGCATGGCGATGGTTTTTGAAGGAGAAGTATTAGAGAGTCCGCTAGAAATCGTTGGATATCCTAGATTTGAAGTAGAATTAGCGAGTGATAAACCACATGCAATGCTTTTTGCACAGCTATCAGATGTAGCACCAGATGGAGCTGTAACTCGTGTTTCATATGGCGTTATGAATTTAACTCATTTAAATGGACATGGCGAAGTAAACTTGTTGACTCCTGGTGAAAAAGTGAAAGCATTTGTTGATTTAGACTGCTGTGGACATCAGTTTAAGGCTGGACACAGTGTTCGTTTATCAATAGCGACTACTTTCTGGCCAATGTTCTGGCCGATGCCTGAGGATGCCACTCTAACGTTGAATTTGGAAACGGCGAAATTTTCATTGCCAATCTTTAAGGGCAATCAAACAGCAGGACCAAATATGAATCCTCAAAGTGCGCCATTAACACCGACAACGATCCTTGCACCTGGAAAGGTAGATCGTTCGATTTCATACGATATTCTAACAGATACTTGGACTTGTATAACAGATGGTGTTGGCGGAGTATTTGGCGAAGGGATTTACCGTTTTGATGACATTGATGTGACGGTTGAACACAACTTAAAACGTGAATTAACATTGAGTAACGCTGATCCGCTCTCAGCCAAATATACAATTACACAGAAAATGAAACTTGGCCGCGAAGGCTGGTGGATTGATGCTGATATTATCGTAACCCAAACTTCCGATAAGGAAAACTTCTACATTGTTGGAGAAATGAATGTAAAAGAAAACGACAAACCTGCCTTTAATAAAAAATGGGATGAAAAGATTAAACGTTTTGGTCTGTAAAGCAGAAGCGAATGTACTCTAAGGGAAAAAAACGTGACTACATTAGTATTTTAGCTGTTTGATCCTAGTCAATAATAAGGCCCATGAAGTTAGTTTCCTGATTCCATAGGGCCTTACGAACTAATTTTATATTGAAAATTATTAGAATATTTATTGTTCTCTTATTTTGATTGTGATAATATAATCATACGGAAAATAATAATCCTTCTAAAAAATATAGACGCGTTAGAAAGTCTAATCATGATAATTTAATTATCACATATCTATTTTTTAGAATTTGGGGGGAAAAAGATGGGGAAAGTAAGAATTGATCCGATGGTATTTTGGACATCGCTCGTTGTCATTTTCGGAGCCACAGTTATGCTTGTTTTAAATCGTAAAGAGGCAGAGCCATATTTGGATAGCTTAATGAGTTCAATCACATATAAAATGGATTGGGCATTCCAGTTTTTAACGATAGGCTTATTTATTCTTCTAATCTGGTTAGCTTTTAGCCGATACGGAAAAATAAAATTAGGCGAAGGGAAGCCAGAGTTTTCCACTTTTAGCTGGGGAGCGATGTTATTCACTGCCGGAATGGGTACGAGTATTATGTACTGGTCCATGATGGAACCTGTTTATTACTTTATGGGACCGCCGTTTGGCATAGAGCCTGGAAGTAATGAAGCTGCGGAATGGGCAGTGACATATGGTTTATTCCATTGGGGAATTTCAGCCTGGTCATTATATGCGTTTCCAACTGTTGTAATCGCTTACTCGTATTTTGTAAAGAAACGTCCATCATTGAAAATGAGTGTTGCACTCAGTGGGGCGCTTGGGAAATATGCAGATGGCTGGCTCGCGAAGTTAATCGACGTTCTTGTTATTTGGAGCCTTGTTGGCGGACTTGGAACTTCATTAGGCTTAGGGGTCCCGATGATGTCAGCAGTAATCGGTGATATTTTAGGTATTCAACAATCTCTAGGGCTAAACATTGTTATTGTTATCAGTATTACGATTATATATTCTGCTAGTGCCTATTTAGGGCTTCAAAAAGGAATCAAAAGACTAGCTGATATTAACGTCTATATGGCACTCGCAATAGCGGTATTTGTATTCATTGTTGGGCCAACTTCGTTTATTTTATCGTATTTTTCGAACAGTTTCGGATTAATGCTGCAAAATTTTCCAATGCTAAGTTTTTATACGGACCCAATTAATAAAAGCGGATTCCCTCAAGGCTGGACCGTTTTCTACTGGGCTTGGTTTGCAGCAACAGCACCATTTATGGGCTTGTTTGTAGCAAAGATTTCAAAGGGGCGGACGATTCGTGAATTGATTACTCACATTTTATTGTGGGGTTCAATTGGTGGCTGGATCTACTTCATGGTGTTTGGCGGCTATACGATGCACTTGCAGTTAAATGATATTTTACCAGTTAAAGATATTCTTAATGAAAGTGGTGGACCAGCAGCGATTGTTGGAATCCTGAAATCACTTCCACTAAGCGCAATTGTTCTTCCGTTCTTTGTTGTCCTAGGTATTATTTTCCTATCGACTTCATTAGATTCAGCAACTTACATCCTCTCAGCGATTGCGACAAAAGAGCTTAAAGATGATCAGGACCCAGCGAGATGGCATCGCATGGTATGGGGCGCGATGTTGGCAATTATTGCTGTTTCCTTAATGCTGATCGGAGGACTGCGGGTCATTCAAACTTCTGCGGTCATTGTGTCTGTCCCAATTTTTATCATTTACCTATTACTCATTGTTTCATTACTAAGATGGTTGAAGAAAGACTTCCCGAAAATTGAAAATTAAGAGATCAAAAAAATAAATGTCATTGAACAGCTAAGGAAGAAACCATGTTATCAATATTACTTACTATTATTACTATTAATATCGTGTATGTATCCCTTTTTACTTTGCGAGTGATTCTAGTTATTAAAGGCTACCGTCTTGTAGCATCGATTCTTTCGATGGGAGAAGTGTTTGTTTACCTGATGGGATTAACCATTGTTCTTGATAATTTGGACAAGCCGATTAATATCGCAGCCTATTGTGTGGGATGGGGAATAGGCGTCTTTCTTGGAAGCAAAATTGAATCTTATTTAGCACTCGGTTATATTGTGTTTGAAGTGATCGTTGATTCAATTGAGCATGAACTTCCAATGAAAGTCAGAGAAAAAGGTTATGGAGTAACGTCTTGGGTAGCTGATGGAAAGGACGGTCAACGCCTTGTTATGAAAGTGTTGGCGAAACGTAATTCTGAACCAAGACTAAGAAGCCTTATTCTTTCATTCGCTCCTAAAGCATTCATCATTTCCTATGAGCCTAATCAGTTCAATGGTGGATTCTTACTAAAAGGTCTTCATTCCATGCGAAATTAAAAAAAGCAGCAGAAGAAAATTTCTTCTGCTGCTTAATTAATTTTTAGGGATTTTATTTAGTCCTGATAATCATCATACGGCGGCTCCATGCTTCTTTCAGGGTCATCATGGGTAGGATGAGCTCCTTCCATTTGTCGAGGCATGTCTTCATGTAAGGTTTTATTTTCGTAATTAAAGGCACTATATCTGCGCTGTTCTTCGCGGAAGGGCGTACTCTTATTTTCTACGGGATCATGTCTTTTTATTGGGGATCCGTATGGTCCATCAGGAAAGTCTTCCGCGGTTAGGTAATTCCTTTGCTTTTCAACATTGGAAAAATCAGAGTACTCTCGCTGTTCTTTATCATCCACGTTAATCACTCCTTAAAGTAATAGTTCTCTTTTATTATTTGTGATTAAGGTGATAATAAACAAAAGACAGCATATTGCTAAATTAATTCATATAAAAAGGAGCGCAATTCCTCTGCGTCTTCTTCAGAGAGATTGAAGGCATACTCTAAATAGCCTTCTTCCTTTAAATCATCTGGTCCAATGATTGCAAAACGGCTTCCTTGAATATCAAGAACGATTTGCTTGCCATAATAGCGATCGGATTGGACAATTGCCAAATCAAAGCGTTGATTATCACCGGTAAAGCTGACGAAGCGCGTTTTTGTATCTACCAAATCATCATATAAAAAAAATCGTTCTGCCATATTATTAATTACTCCTTTATATACATAAATTTCAGTTAATCATATTGATTCTATCATAACAGAAATAATGATAATTCTCACCGCTTCTCTAACGGAATCAGGCAATTTGTCCGATTTAACTATCAAATTTTGGAGGAAATGGTCAGATTTTGTGATAAAATGGTGGCATATGAAATTTTTGACGCTGCATCTGAGAGGAATGAGACCATGCCCCGGCAAAACAAACGAAGGTTCAATGATTTGAACAAATGGATAAAAATCTTACTGCCAGAAGATAAGCTTAAATTTTATCCGCCGCAATTTATTATTCGTGACCCAATTAGGAAAGCAGTAAGAAAAGCTTTTGATGGTGGATATGAAGTGGCAGCTATTGTGTTTAATATAAAAAATTTGCGAGAATTGCCGGAACAGCTTGGAGAACAGGGGTATACAGGTTTTATTCGATTACTAAAGCTGACTTTTCAAGATGTGATCAAAGAAGAAGTAAAGTCGGAAGAGATTGTGGCTCTTCATGATTATTCAAGCGATGGTCTGACACTGTTTATGAAGGTTAACCATGATAGTCATTCTGTTACAGATATTGATAAAAAAATGAAAAGAATCCTAAGACTTTCTGAAAAAAAACTAGCCGAACTGGTTCCTCTTGCGAAACCAGTGTTTGAAACAGGATATATGTTTATTGAGAAAAGGCATTATTCGATCCAAGAAGCCATATTAAAAGCAAATCAGCATGCACTTTCCATGGCAGAGAAACGAGTTCAATCTGAATATAATGAAATGCTGTTTATGGTTAATCGAATAGTGGCACAAAAAGATATATACCTTCTAGCTCAGCCGATTATAGATATTGCCACGGGTGAGGTGAGGGCATGGGAAATGCTGACACGCGGTCCGAAGGGCTCTGTATTAGAAAGTCCGCTCCAGCTCTTCTCTATAGCTCGGCAGACTGGGATGCTATATGACCTTGAAATGATCGTTTTCGAGAAAACCCTTCAACAGATTTATAAAACGGGATGCACACAGGATATCTTTATTAACTTTACACCTATAACGTTAGGGCATGAACGGTTTATTCGTGATATTAAGAATATGCTGGCAAAGTGTAAAAATATCTCCCCAAGACAAATCACTCTTGAAATCACAGAGCGTGATTCCATTGAAGGGATGGAGAACTTTTTATACAATATAAAGGTATTGAGAATGCTTGGCTTCCGTGTGGCCATTGATGATACAGGTGCAGGATATGCAAGCTTGCACTCCATAAGTGAAATCATGCCTGATATAATAAAAATTGATCGTTCGGTTATTCAGGATATAGATAAGAATTCGGTAAAAGAGTCGATGTTAAAAGGATTGCTCATTATTGCGAAGGAAGCCGGTTCTTTAGTAGTAGCAGAAGGAATCGAAAATAAAGAAGAAGCCTCAGTCCTCTCAAGAAATAAAGTTGATTTAGCGCAAGGCTATTATTATGCTCGTCCAGATTTTCTCTACAAGGGATTGAAGCTATCTTAATGGAAGAAGGGTGAGTAATATGTATTTTGTTGATCGGGAAAAGATTGAAACCACTCTTGTTTTTTTAGAGCAGCAATTTGCATTTTTAGAAGAAATAAAGGAGCTTCATTCACAGCTTGAAAAAGCTGCATTGGAGCGGACAAGCCAATTGATTATTGAAGCGATTCTCGATGTTGGGAATGCCATGATTGATGGATTCATTATGCGCGACCCTGGGAGCTATGATGATATTGTGGACATACTGGATGATGAAAAGGTCATCCATGATGAGTTAACGAAAAGCTGCAAACATATTATAAAATACCGCAAAATGCTTGTTCAAAACTATACAGAGGTCAATCATAATGAAGTAAAGTCGGAATTTAGCAAGCATTTATCTATTCTAAAGCAATTTCCCGAGAAAGTCAGGGCATACTTGCTTCATGAGCTTGGTCCAGTATCAGCATTTCGGAATTGAGGGGTGATCAAGATGAAATATAAAGGATATTTAATTGACCTAGACGGCACGATGTACCGGGGAACAGAATTGATTAAAGAAGCGGCAGATTTTGTTCACCAGCTTCGTAAGCGGGATATCCCTTATCTTTTCGTCACGAACAATTCCTCAAGAACGCCTGCCCAGGTAGCTGAAAAGCTTCGCCAATTTACGATACCTGCTACGGATGAGCAGGTTTTTACAACGAGTATGGCAACGGCTAATTACATATATGAACAGAAGCAGGATGCCTCGGTATATGTAATTGGTGAGGAAGGCATTCGAAATGCTTTACAAGAAAAGGGTTTCAGGTTTGTGGAGGAACATGCGGAATATGTTGTCGTAGGAATTGACCGCTCCATTACTTATGAAAAGCTCGCCGCTGCTTGTCTGGCTGTCAGAAATGGCGCTACTTTTATTTCAACAAATGGGGACATTGCCATTCCGACAGAGCGGGGACTGCTGCCAGGCAATGGATCGTTAACATCGGTTATTACGGTTTCCACGCAAACTAAGCCGATTTTTATTGGAAAGCCAGAATCCATTATTATGGAACAAGCTCTCCAATTACTTGGAACAAAGAAAGAAGAAACCCTTATGGTCGGGGATAATTATGATACTGACATCCTAGCGGGGATGAATGCAGGGCTGGATACATTACTTGTTCATACGGGGGTAACGACGAAGGAATTGCTGGGTGGGTATGAGAGGAAGCCTAGTTATGTGGTTGATTCGTTGGATGAGTGGGAGTTTTTGTAGAAGAGTAATATTTAAAAAATAATATCAGATAGCACGAAAGGATGGAAAATGCTCCATCCTTTTTATTATGGGCGTAAACGTTACCCAAAAAGTGGATTGAATCAAAATAACGAATAATTAACTATAGTGAATAGTAGTTCTACTGCATATATATATATATGAAATTAGGTTGTTTAAGAGATTAATCAATTTTTCTATATGCGGAGGTTCATTTAATGGAGGAGCGTATCAAAATCCATGACATTTTAAAAATCGTAAAAAAACGCTTATTACTTATCGTATTAATTACATCCCTCTCAGTCATTGCTGCCGGAATTATCAGTTATCATTATTTAACTCCAATATACGAATCTTCCACACAGCTATTAATCAATCAAAAAAATATCGATCAAGAAACAGGCAGGCAAATAGATGTTAGAACAAACGTGGAATTAATCAATACGTATAGAGTTATTATTAAAACTCCAGTTATTCTAGATAAAGTAAAAGCAGAAATGAAAATAGATAGATCTTTAAAAGAACTAAGCAATCAAATCAGTATATCAAGTGAACAAAATTCACAAGTTGTCAACATTACTGTCCAAGATAAGGAACCAAAAATGGCAGTAGAAATTGCTAACACGATCGCCAATATATTTATGAACGAAATAAAAGTAATTATGAATGTTGATAATGTGACAATTTTGTCCAGCGCCAATGAAGAAACAAGCATAGATCCAGTTAAGCCTCGTCCAATGTTAAATATGTTAATTACTTTTACAGCTAGTTTATTACTATCTATAGGCCTAATATTTCTATTAGAATATTTAGACGACACGATTAAATCGGAGCATGATATTAAATCAACGTTAAATTTACCAGTATTAGGATCAATCCCAATAAAGTCAGCAAGTGATTTCCAAACAAAAGTAGAAAAAAACACAGAAAAAAATGCAAAAAAGAAAGTTCGAAAAAGACAGGAGGGATAAAATGTGGGTCTTTTTAAAAAGAAGAAAAAAATAAATACAAGAGAACTAATCACAATGAACAATCCAAAATCGCCAATTTCAGAGCTATATCGAACCATTCGAACAAACATTGAATACTCTAATATCGATCGAGAAAACCGCATGATTATGATTACTTCTTCATCTCCAGGCGAAGGGAAAACAGTAACTACCGCCAATTTAGCTATTGTGTTCGCACAGCAAGGAAAAAAAGTTTTGTTAATAGATGCCGATTTTCGAAAACCTAAAGTTCATGAAGTATTTAAGAAAAATAATTTTATTGGATTAACTACCATTCTTATTAAACAAATCCCTTTAATGGAAGCAATAAAAGAAACTAAAATTAATAACTTGTACATATTGACTAGCGGGCCAATCACTCCAAACCCTTCTGAGCTACTTAGTTCAAAGTCTATGGGAAATGTATTAGCAGCTATTAGGAAAGAATTTGATTTTATTATTATTGATACTCCCCCGGTCCTTCCAGTCACTGATGCTCAAATACTCGCTAATCAATGTGACGGAGTAATTTTAGTTATTGATCATGGCAAGACAAAATTTGAACATGCAGAAAAGGCAAAAAACCTACTATTGAATGTAAATGCAAAGATTTTGGGAGCAGTTCTTAATAATACAAAAGAAAATTATAATGATTATTATTACTTTGATAGATAACAACTCTATTATTCTCAAACAACTTCAAAGTTACGAAAAGGATTGGAGGGGAATACAATAATTGATATCCATTGCCATATTCTCCCCGGTATAGATGATGGAGCAAGAGACCTTATTGAAAGTATAGGAATGGCTAAACATGCAGCCAGTAAAGGAATAACGGCTATTTTTGCAACGCCTCATCACAAAAATAGTAGGTATTACAATAAAGCGAATAGAATACTTGCAAAAGTAAATAAGTTAAATTCTATTTTAAAAAGAAAAGAGATTCCCGTAAAAATTTTTCCTGGACAAGAACCTCGTATTTACGGAGAACTTCTTAATGATTATAAAGCCGGAAAAATATTGACCTTAAATAATAAACATAAATATTTATTAATTGAATTACCGAATTCACATGTACCTGCATATGCCGAAAAACTATTTTTCGATATTCAAATGGAAGGTATAATCCCCATTATTGTGCATCCAGAAAGAAATGTTCAAATAAGGGAGAGTCCTAATCTTTTACATCAATTGGTTAAAAATGGGGCTGCAACTCAAATTACTGCTTCCAGTCTAATTGGTAAAAGTGGAAAGCAGCTGAGGAAGTTTTCCCTTCAATTAATTAAACATAATCTGACTCATTTTATTGCATCCGACTCGCATCGATTATCTAGGAATGCATTTAAACTAGTGGAAGCTTATGATGTATTGAATGAGGAACTTGGAAAAGATTATGTCGAAAGGTTTAAAATGAATACAAGCGCACTGTTAAATGGAAAAGGAATAGATCGAGAAGAAGCTGAAAGAATCGAAAAAAATAAATGGTTTTATTTTTAAAGTCGCCTACATTTTTTGTAGCGATTTTTTTTGTGGGGAATAAGGGGTTGAATAAATTGGATATCAATTACCTTTGGACAACCTATTTTGATAATTTATTGAAACAAATAAAAAGAAGGGGAATAGCCTGTATGTAATGGTTCTTGGTTCCCAGAAGTCATTAAAGTCATTCATTATAAAGAATAATTTGTGCGTTAAGGAAATAAAATATATAGATTTAGTACAGCCCTATCACTATTTAAAATTTTTATGTTAGTCCCTTTGATTGAAAAAGTTCTTAAATTGGGAAAGTGCCATATTTTAAATAGGGAGGATTTCCTAGCACATTCCAAACTAAGATGTTTTTTTCAGGGGAATCAATACTTTATCATCATCTGTACGCTATTTTCATTGAGATGTTTGATTTTAATAATTAACCAATTTCGTGGTGATGTTTCCTTACCCTTATCAATGGATTCACTCGATCATGCTGTGGGTTTGAAATACCTTAGACGCAAGTCGTCAAAAGTGTGATGTGAGGACGGGTTAGATGCCCAATTTTATTTTGAGCATTTACAGCAAAAGAAAGGAGGAATTGTAAATGAATAAAGTGCGAAAAGCTATTATACCTGCAGCTGGACTAGGGACAAGATTTCTGCCTGTAACGAAAGCCATGCCAAAGGAAATGTTGCCAATCGTCGATAAACCAACCATTCAATACATTGTTGAAGAAGCGGTTGCTTCAGGAATCGAGGACATCATTATCGTTACAGGGAAAGGGAAACGTTCGATTGAAGATCACTTTGATTACGCCTTCGAGCTCGAATACAATTTAATGGAAAAAGGTAAATTTGAATTATTGGAAAAGGTTCAAGCTCCTTCAAAAGTAGATATTCATTATATCAGACAAAAGGAACCAAAAGGCTTAGGTCATGCGGTTTGGTGTGCACGAAAATTTGTTGGAGATGAGCCGTTTGCGGTCTTGTTAGGTGACGATATTATCCAAGCCGAAACACCATGTCTAAAACAGTTAATGAATGAGTATGAAAAAACACGCTCGTCAATCATTGGTGTGCAAACTGTTCCTGATAATGAAACTCACCGCTATGGGATTGTAGACCCATGCAACAAATTAGGCAGACGTTACGAGGTTTCTAGTTTCGTTGAAAAGCCGGAAAAAGGAACTGCCCCATCAAACCTAGCGATCATGGGCCGGTACATTTTAACCCCTGAGATTTTTAGTTTTTTAGAAAAACAAGAAAAAGGAGCAGGGGGAGAAATTCAGCTAACTGATGCCATTCAAAAATTAAATGAAATTCAACAAGTATTTGCTTATGACTTTGAAGGCAAAAGGTATGATGTCGGAGAGAAAATTGGCTTTATTTTAACAACGATTGAATTTGCTTTGCAAAATGAAGAGATTAAGGACGAGGTATTAACATATTTGAAAAAATTAATCGAGCACAAGTATACAACTTTGGGGTGAATGACTTGCAGAAACAGAAAAAATTGGCTGAAGCTAATTTTAAATATAAGTCATTAGAGGAGGTTAAATATAGTTATAGTAACCTCTTATACCATTTCACAAAAAGGATCATTGATATTGTTGGATCAATAGTTGGTATATTCATAACCTTTCCGTTCATCTTAGTTTTTTCAGTTTTGTATTTGTTTGGCAAAAATAAAGGGCCTATGTTTTTTAAACAGGAGAGGATCGGTAAAAATGGGGGGAAATTTATCATTTATAAGTTTCGATCAATGGTTAAAGACGCAGAAAAAAAGTTGAAAGAAAATGAAGCTCTTTATCAAAAATACGTGCAAAATAACTTTAAATTAGAACCGGGCGAAGATCCGAGGATTACAAGGTTTGGTATATTTATAAGGAAAACGAGTATAGATGAGTTACCGCAATTTTTTAATGTATTAAAGGGTGACATGAGTTTAGTTGGTCCGAGGCCTGTAGTTTTAGAAGAGCTAAATGAGTATAAAGATAGAACAAAGGAATTTCTTTCTGTTAAACCTGGAATGACAGGTTATTGGCAAGCGTGCGGGAGAAGTGAAGTCGGATACCCTGAACGTGTAAATATTGAACTGTATTATGTGTTTAATAAAACTTTATTATTAGATATTAAAATCATTTTTAAAACGATAGTTCAAGTCATTTATAAAAAAGGCGCTTATTAAAAAAATGGATTTTAACAATAATAAGGTGAAGCTATGGTCATTTATTTTTTATTATCCCTTACCGTATTATACGGTCTATTCCTTTCAAGGGTGACAATTGTCCGAAATATTAACACGAGCAGCAATGAATTATATATTTCCCGAAATAACATAACATTGTTTTTCTGGTTTTTGATTCTGTTAGGATTGGCTGCATTTAAAGGAATAGAGGTTGGCGTAGATTATCCAATGTATTATGGCTTTTTTCTTCATAAATCCTATATTGGAGCATTAGAGCCAGGTATTAGTTTTATTTATGACTTAGCAATAAGATATAATAACTTTTTTGTTTTTTCAATTGGTGTCTATTTTCTTTTTCTCTTCTTTATATTTGCAGGAATAAAAAAACATTTACCCAATTATATCATTGGCTTGTTCTTCTTTCTTCTGACATATACGTATTTGAATAGTTATAATCAATTACGCCAAATGATTGCTGTTGCAATCGTCTTTTGTTTCGTGAATTATTTAATTACGAATAACAAGTTAGATAGAATGAAGTATGTAATTGTTATTCTCATAGCACTTTTATTTCATAATAGTGCTATTTTTGCTATCTTATTTTTCTTCATGCCTAAGAAAAGGTTCAGCAGCAAGTTAGTAATCCCTTTGTTTTTAATGACAATAGTCATTTATTTTTTACCTGGAATTAAAAATATTGTAGGGGACTTAATTATTAATTTCTCCGGTATATATGCAGAAAAATACACAACCAATCTTTCCTTCTTTTTTGAAGTAAATAAAGAAAAAGGCCTTTTGCAATTAATCCCCGTTATCATTCAAATGATCATTGTTTCCATTTCCCTATATTTTCCTAAAGATGATAAGGAATTAAATATCAGCTATAAGTTGTATCACTTTAGCACAAATCTTGTCATAGTAAATTTGTGGTTATATTCTTTAGCAGGTATTGAGGCTATTGATCGAATTCAAATATATTTTTCATGCTTTAACTTATTTTATTACCCTATCTTGATTCACCTATTATTGAATAGTAAAAAGAAGCGTCATGGTCAAACCTTTGTTATCCTTATTTCCTGCTTTTGGATATTGTATTTTGTGTTAAGACTTTATATCAATATAGCAGGCGTTGTGCCATATCGCTTATTTATCAGCTGATAAATAAAGTTGAGGAGAGAAGATGTGAACGGACTTAGTCTAATCATACCAATTTATAACGTCCAGGATTATCTTGAAATATGTTTACAATCTGTTGTAAAAAGGATGGGGGATTATTCGAATATCCAAGTGATCCTTGTGAATGATGGATCAAAAGATCATTCTGGTGAAATCGCCCAGCAATTTGTTCAATCTCATAATCATTTTCACTATGTTTGTAAAGAAAATGGTGGATTATCAGACGCAAGGAATTATGGACTAAAATTTGTTAAATATGATTATGTAACTTTTTTAGATAGTGATGATTATATTGCAGATAATTATTTTTCTGAAGTATTCGCAGCATTACAAAACCAGCCAGATATGATTGTTTTTGATTGGATGGATGTTGGTGAAGATGATTATACGAATATTGTAAAGGGAATGGAGCTTCCAAATGAATTATGGACAGTCCAACCAAGCGCTTGGAATAAAGTATATAGAACGAGTCTATTTAATGAAATAAAGTTTCCAAAAGGAAAGATCTATGAAGATGTAGGCACTATCTATAAACTACTTTTGTATGTTAATGATTATATTTATATCAATAAACCTCTGTATAAATATAGAAAGAATCGAAAAGGCAGTATTTTAACAACCATCTCCCCGAAAATAAATGACATCTATGATGTTTTAGAGGATACGTATTCTTTTTATAAAGCAAATAATGAACTCACAGAAAAGAATGTAGAAGGGCTTTGTTATCAGTATGTAAAGATATTAATGTGGTCTAATATGTACAGGCAATTGAAATATTATAAATTTAATTTTGTTGGTTTCTATAAAAAAATGAAATCAACGAGGAACCTAGTTTATAGCAGTTTTGATAATTGGAAATCGAATTCTTTCCTAATAAATAATACTAACTACTTCACAAACAGATTTGGTGAAAACTATATTAAGAGAATTGATAACCTTGGTAAAGGTTTTTTTTCAACCGTGTATACAGTACTTATCCTTATAGTTCGAAATATAAGTAAAAGATGAACGGGGATGAATTCTTTAGTGAAAAAGAAGAAAATACTATTTATAATGCAAAGCCTTCAAGGAGGTGGAGCTGAGAGGGTTACACTTGATGTGATTAAACATCTAAATAAAAGTTCTTTCGAGCCTTCCATATTAGTTGTAAATTATTATGGTGATTTAATACATTCAATTCCTGAAAGTATAAACGTTATTAAGGTACTGACAAGTAAAGAAAAATCATATTTTCATGTTTTTAAAGTGATAAGAGCCGTAATAAAGGCTGCCAAAGATGCCGACTTAATCATTGGTTCATTAGAATTGACTCCTACTTATTTGTCCTCAATAGCCTCAGTTATAACCAAAAAGCCAGCTATAGGTTGGATACACATAGATTTACAACATTATCTTAAGACGAAAAATAAAATTCATGAACTAATTATTAGAGTATTATATCCAAAGCTGAACATGATAATGGCAGTTTCAGATGGGGTAAAACACACATTTGAGCAAATGTTCCCGCAAATAACTGTACCAGTTAAACGAATATATAACCCAATTAGATTAGAAGATATTCATCGGATGATTGAAGAAAAGAGCGACCTAGGAGAAATTAGTGAACCAATCATTTTAGGCGTTGGTAGATTGACAAAAATGAAAGGTTTTGATGATTTAATTAAAGCTCATCAATATTTGATAAATAATAATGTAAAAAACAAGTTACTAATATTAGGAGAAGGAGAACAAAGAGAATGCTTGGAACAACTGATCGTTGAATTAGATGTAAAAGATAGTGTAATTTTAAAGGGTTTTGTTGATAATCCATACAAGTATATGCGTTCTGCTAATGTGTTCGTTCTAAGCTCAAGGTATGAGGGGTTTTCAGTAGTAATTGCTGAAGCTTTGTCAGTGGGTATTCCAGTTGTATCAACTGATTGTCCCAGTGGGCCATCCGAAATTCTTGAAGGCGGGAAACATGGTTTATTATCCCCTATAAATGATTCAAAAGCTTTAGCTATGAATATCTATAAAACAATTAAGGAGGATTCTGAAAATCATAAAGTCTGTAGAGTAAAAAGAGCTCATGACTTTTCTCCCCAAAAAATCATCCCAGAATATGAAAAATTATTTTATCAAATAATGGCGGAAAAGTGAGGATAGTTAATGAAGAAAAAGATATTAATAATGATGAATAACATGCGTATTGGTGGAGTAGAAAAAGCTTTGTTGAATATTTTAACTGTTATAGATAAAGATAAATTTGATATCACGATTTTATTTATTAGAAAAGATGGTGAATATCTTAAAGAAATTCCATCTTGGGTAAAAATCGAAGAAATTGAGATCTCTGATTTGGACAGGAATATTTTGGATTTCGGTCCCAAAGTAATATTGCTGGAAACATTAAAAAAATATAAATATGCTTCAACTGCAAAAGTGGCACTATTAGCGTTAAAGAGGAAAGTAACATTAAATATTTTAAAAAACATTGATGAATTTAAAGTGCTATTTAAATTCTTGCCAAAGTATAAAGGTAAGTATGATTTAGCAATTGATTTCCACCAAACATATGTTACAACTTACTATATTTCTGAAAAGGTAAGTGCTGATTATAAGATAGCATGGCTGCACAGCTCAGACTTTGGGGAAAACCTAAGGAATTTAAGCCAATATTATAGTAAATTTAATCGGGTATTTGGGGTTTCGAAGGCTTGTGTAGATAAATATAATAAGTTATTTCCAGAACACTCAGGTAAGTGCAAAACCTTCTATAACATTATCTTAACTGATGATATTAAGCGGATGGCAGAACAAGGTGAAGGTTTTGGAGATTCACTTGATGGAATAAGAATACTTACGGTTGGTAGATTATCTTATGCCAAAGGTTATGATGTAGCAATTTCTGTTGCTGCAAAATTGAAAGAAGATGGATTTAAGTTTAAATGGTATGTCATAGGGGATGGCATAGAAAGAACGAAACTTGAAAAGTTAATTGACCAATATGAAGTTAGAGATTGTTTTATTTTGCTAGGCTCATTGAAAAATCCGTATCCTTATATTAATCAATGTGATATTTATGTTCAACCATCTCGTTTTGAAGGATATTGCATTGCCCTTGCAGAAGCAAGAATTTTAAACAAACCAATCATTGCTACAAATTTTTTCGGTGCTGAAGAACAAATTATAAATGGAGAGACCGGATTAATAATAAATTTTAATGAGGACAACATCTATGAAGCAATAAAAAAGTTAATTATAAATCCCCTTTTAAGACTTAAGTTTGAAGAAAACCTATCAAGAGAAACAATTAATTCTTCCTTGAATGAAATGAAAAAGTTATACGCCTTAGTAAACGATTGAATTGTGAAAGTGAATAATCATTATAATATTATTCAAGTTTAGTCTAGTAAGTAAAACGGTAAAGGTGGAAAAGAAATTGGGTGATTCTCTTAAAAAATTACTTTTGTTATTTAATAAACGAGAAAAGAGAAAGTTGATTATGATATTTCTCATGATCATTTTTGCTGCACTTTTCGAAACACTAGGAATAGGTTTAATTGTTCCGTTTGTAGAAATCGTAACAAAGCCATCTGTAATTTTCGAACACAAAAGTCTATTTTTCATATATGAGTTATTTGGTTTCAAGTCGACAACTACATTTCTTATATTTTCAGCCCTCCTGCTCCTTTTGGTGTTTGTATTAAAGAATTTATACCTCCTCTTTTTTCAATATATACAAACTAGAGTAGTGTTAAACCAACAAGCCAGACTATCCGCAAGATTGTACAAATCATATTTAAATAAGCCGTATACATTTCATTTACAAAAAAACACCGCTGATTTACTAAGAAATGTACATGAAGAAGTGCGTAGAGTATTACAAAACATCATCATGTCTAGTTTTCTGCTAATTACAGAAATACTTGTTATAACTTGTATTTTAGTATTGTTATTAACAATTACTCCTATTGCAACTATCGTAGCAACTATTTTACTAGGTGGAAGTGTTTTTTTGTTTTTTAAAATATTTCGAAAAAAATTAAACGAACTAGGAAAAAAACATCAAGTTACAAGTGGCAGAATGATTAAATGGATTAATCAGGGGTTAGGAGCGAGCAAGGAAATAAAAGTAATGGGAAAAGAGAACTTCTTTGTTAGTGCTTATACAAAGCAGAGCAAAAATGATGCGAAAATAAATAGATTTAGACTGATGTTAGAACAAACCCCAAGACTTTTTTTAGAAACAATTATTGTATCAATTGTAATGATTACGATGTTGATTGTTATTTTTCAAGCAAATGATGCTTCACAACTTGTATCTACAATGGCCTTATTCGCCATGGCTGCATTCAGATTGTTGCCGTCACTCAATCGCGTTATGGCCATGTCAACAACCATTCGATTTAGTCTTCCTGCTCTAGAGGTTGTATATGAAGACTTAATTACTAATCAAGAAAATGAATTACCCCATAGCAATCTAATTTCTGATCCAACATCAAACTGTTCAAATATGGATATGAACAATAATATAGAGTCAATTAAATTAGCAAATGTCTCTTTTCGATATCCTAATCAAACTGAATATTCTATAAGGGATATTTCCTTATCGATTCCAATTGGTCATTCTGTAGCGTTTATTGGCCAGTCAGGAGCAGGAAAAACAACACTTATTGATATAATTTTAGGTGTTCTCCAACCGGAGAAAGGAAAGGTTTTGGTGAACGGAAAAAATATAAATGATGTCAGATCTATATGGCAGACGAAAATTGGATATATTCCCCAATCCATTTTTCTATCTGATGATTCGATCCGTGGAAATGTAGCATTTGGAATAGATAATGAACAAACAGATGATGAAGAAGTGTGGAAAGCATTAGAGCAAGCTCAATTAAAGGATTTTGTTGAAGGACTACCTAATAAGTTAGATTCATTTGTGGGCGAAAGGGGAATAAGGTTATCTGGGGGACAACGACAACGAGTAGGAATCGCTCGAGCTTTATATCATAATCCGGAAATATTATTTATGGATGAAGCCACTTCAGCATTAGATAATGAAACGGAAAAAGAAATAATGAAAGCAATTGATAGTTTAAAAGGAGAAAAAACAGTTATCATTATTGCACATAGATTAACCACTATAGAAAATTGCGATCTTGTCTATGAAATTAACAATGGGAAATTGTTAGACACTATCTATAAACAAGAAAGGTCAGTTATTTCATCAGTATAAAAAAGTGCTGAAGTATTAAATCATTGTATATGCATAAGGTGGAGTTATCCTTGACTATCAAAAAAATCTTAAAGGGAAACAAATATATTTATCCTTTGCTTAAGTTTGTAAGGAAAATACAGAAAATAATTCTCCCAAATTTTATTTTCAATGTAAATAAGATTTTAAGAGTTAATGGAATTTATAGAAATAGCCAATACGAAAAGTTAAAAACATTAAAAGATAAACATAAAGGCGAAAGATGTTTTATTGTAGGAACAGGGCCAAGTCTAATAATACAGGATCTAGATAAATTAAGAAATGAAGTTACATTTAGTATGAATTCAATTTTTTTAGCATTTGATGAAACGGAGTGGAGACCTAACTATTATGGAGTTCAATTTCCTGATTTTTATAGTAAGTATAAAAGTGAAATCGATCATCTAGATGTTGAATATAAATTTGTTGGTGATGTAATTTCAAAACAAAATAAGCTATCAAATGAATATTATATATATCCTCTTAATTTGCTTAATCATACTTGGCATCATCAGAAATATCATACTAAATTTAGTGAAGATGCTTTTGCAGTCATCTATGATGGATATACAATCACATATTCTTTATTACAATTGGCTGTATATTTGGGATTTGTAGAGATTTATTTAATTGGTGTGGATTGTAATTATTCTAGTAATACAAATAACCATTTTAAAGATTACGGTGTAGTAGACCCATTAGCATTTGCGGCTGGGGAAAAAATGATAAGCGCCTTTAAGGAAGCAAAGAAGTATGCAGATAGACATGGCATTAAAATTTATAACGCTACTAGAGGAGGAATGCTTGAGATTTTTGAAAGAGTTGATTTGGATAATGTATTTTCAGAAGAGAATGTAGTTTAGATTTGGTTTATATAAATAGGTAAATTTAGTATGGAAATTTTAAGGGTAAATAACAATTATCTAATATTAGTTGGTGAATTGTGAATGGAGCTTATAAAAGTAAGTATTATCATACCGGTATATAATAATGAGAAGTTTCTAAAAAAATGCCTTGATAGTGTAATAAATCAAACAATGAGTCAAATTGAAATTATCATTGTAAATGATGGATCAACAGATGGCAGTTTAATGATACTAAAGGATTACGCTAAAAGTAATTCGAAAATTATTCTTCTAAATCAAGAAAATGCCGGCCAAGCTACTGCCATAAATCGGGCATTAAATATTGCTTGCGGGGAATATATAGCTTTTATTGATGCTGATGATTACATGGAACACAACATGATTGAATCCCTATTTAACGAGGCAAAATTAAGTAATGTGGATTTAGTTATTTGCAATTGGGACAAAGTTGACACAGATGGTAATATTCTGAGTTATCACGATCATTCTGATTTTGATAAAAAAATTTTCAATAGAAAAGAAATTATTCAAGAATTTTTATTGAATAAAAAAGAGCTAGTTGAAGGATTTTCATGGAACAAATTAATTAAACGAAGTATATTTGATGAATATAATATTAGGTATCCAAATATTAAATATGAAGATATTCCAACTATATTTAAGGTTTTAACAAAGGTCAATAAATGTAAATTTATTAATAAAAAGCTTTATCACTACGTTCAACATAATAATTCTATTACAAATACTAAAAGTAAAAAAAACATAATAGGATTTATTGAGGCTTTACAAATGATACAGTACATCTTAATAGAAGAAAAAATGCTTCCTGAATATAAGGAAGCTTATTTTATTTATAAGAGTAATAGGTTGCTATCAGAGTATATAGCCTCAAGAGATGTGGTAAAGGGTTCTAAAGAATTATCTAAAGTTTTTGAAACGGTATTACAGTCTTTAAAGATAAAGGAATATATAAAATTGAATAAATCCAAAAATTTCAAACTGCTAGTTAAAGTTTTATTATATAAAACTCATTTATTGTATTTATCTATTGCAGCATATCAAAAATGCAAGTTAATCTTTGGTTTTATTAAATAATATTGTTGATTCGGATTAGCTGTTTAGAGAGGCTTTCTAATTAATTTGGAAGCAACTGTGATTCACAAAAATTATAAAGGTGTGAGGGCTTTTAATGAAGGATGTGTTAATAGATTTTTTCGCTATTGAAGATGACAGGGGAGCATTAGTTGCACTTGAACAATTCAAAAATATTCCCTTTGAGATTAAGCGTGTTTATTATATTTACGGAAATAAACAAAATTTAGCACGGGGATTTCATGCTCATAGAGATTTGCAGCAAATTCTTATATGCGTAAGTGGTTCATGCAATGTCATATTAGATAATGGGAAAGAAAAACATAAATATATATTAAATAAACCTAATCAAGGTCTACTTGTTAATAAAGTCATATGGAGAGAAATGCTTGAATTTTCTGATGACTGCATTATATTAGTCTTGGCAAGTAATTATTATGATGAGAATGATTATATTAGAGATTATGACAAATTCATGGAAACGGCGAATAGAGTTTAAGAAAAATTAAAATTTAAATCTTAATTTACTAAATAGAGCAGGGGATTGCAATATGATAAAATTTTTAGATTTAAAAGCTGTTAATGATCGTATTCATAAAGAAACTTTAGAGTATTTTAAGGGATTTTTAGAGGATTCGAATTTTATTTTAGGAGAACAAGTAAGTAAATTTGAGGCCGAATTTGCACAATATTGTAACACTTCAACCTGTATAGGAGTTGGAAATGGTTTAGAAGCATTAACCTTAATTTTAAAAGGGTATGACATTAAAGAAGGTGATGAAGTAATTGTTCCGAGTAATACTTATATAGCTACAATTTTAGCAATTACATCAACAGGTGCAACACCAGTACTAATAGAACCTAATATAGAGACCTTTAATATTGATGTAAACTTAATAGAAAATCACATTACAAAAAACACGAAAGCAATAATGTTAGTACATTTATATGGTCGCTGTGTTGATATGGATCTTATATGGTCAATAGGGAAAAAATATAATGTTAAGATAATTGAAGATGCAGCGCAAGCCCATGGTGCAATGATAAATGGAAGAAGGGTCGGTAGTCTAGGAGACGCTGCTGCATTCAGTTTTTATCCTGGAAAAAATCTAGGTGCAATTGGTGATGGTGGGGCAATTACATCGAATGATAAACTTTTGGCTGCAAGAATCAAAGCCTTAAGGAACTATGGTTCTTTTGAAAAATATATTCATATACTTAAAGGAGTGAATAGCAGGCTAGATGAATTACAAGCAGGTTTTCTCAGATTGAAACTGCCAACCTTAGATAGTGATAATGAGAAACGAAGGGAAATTGCTCAATATTATTGTGAAAATATAAATAACCCAAATATTATTCTTCCGAAAATACCAAGGGATGAGAAAAACCATGTATGGCATTTATTTGTTATTAGAGTAGCAAATAGAAGCGATTTTCAAAAATACATGATGTCTAAAGGGATAGAGACTATGGTACATTATCCGATTGCCCCACATAAACAAAAGGCTTATTCAGAGTTAAGAGAATTTACTTTACCAATCACTGAGTTACTGGCAAGGGAAGTAGTAAGTTTGCCGTTATCTCCAGTCATGACCCAAGAGCAAATTGATTTCGTTGCACTGAATGTTAATAATTATTCTACAGCAGCTGTTAATTAACTGAAAGTGTAGAATTCTATTATTATATATCTGCATGAGAGAAAATAAGTTATTGATTCTTAAAAAAACATCCAAATAAATATTGATGAACAAACATCTAAAAGTGAGGATGGATAAATGGAAGAGTTAATTTCGGTAATCGTTCCAATCTATAATGTTCAAAATTATCTTCCAAAATGTTTAGACTCGATTATAGAACAGACGTATCAAAACTTAGAAATCATTTTAGTTAACGATGGTTCCCCAGATAGATGTCCAGAATTATGTGAAGAATATGCATCGAGAGATAAAAGAATTAAAGTGGTTCATCAAGCAAATAAAGGTTTATCCGCAGCTAGAAATACTGGGGTGGAAATTGCAAATGGAGATTTCATCTGTTTTGTAGATTCTGATGATTATATTCATCCACAGATGTATGAAATCTTATACAAAAATGCAAAGAAAAATGATGCGGATATCTCAATATGTAATTTTCTTAGAGTGTTGGAAAATCAAAATCATAACTATAATACCGATTCCTACCACAGCAATAAAATAAAAGAATCAATATTTACTTGTGATAGTCGTGAAGCACTTAGTAATTTATATAATAGTGATTTGCAATGGATCACTTTAGTTGCATGGAATAAATTATTTAAAAAGGAATTGTTTAATGGAATCCGGTTTAAAGTGGGAAAAATTCATGAGGATGATTTTATTATGTACCACTTATTGGATGAAGTAAATACAGTCGTATATACAACTATCCCATTATATTATTATCTCCAAAGGAATACTAGCATTACAGGAGAGAAATTTAATTTAAAAAGGCTCGATAAGCTGGAGGCTTTAGAGGAAAGAATAATTTATTTTAAAGGTAAAGGATACTCTGAACTGTATGATAAAGCATATGAACATTATTTAAGTTTATTAATTACTTTTTACTACTTGCTCAAGAGGTTTTGTCCCGAGGAGAGAGATTCCTATGAGGATTTGAGGAATAAATTTATGGAAGTATATAGGCATCGAGGCAATGTAACTTTTAGTAAAAACCAAAAAGTTAAATGTGCTCTTTTCAATATAAATCCACATTTATCTAAGATGGTAGCAGCAATTTGGAATAGAGGATCTATGTTACACGGATATATATCTAATAAGAATTGATATATAAAGCAATAACAAAAAACGCAACACTTTGAAGCTATACGAATTTAATAATGAACATCAAAGCTTGAAGGAAATCCATGAATTAATTTAAGTAAAATAATCAGAAAAAAGGTGATTTTTTGAAAGGAATTATTTTAGCAGGTGGTTCGGGAACTCGTTTATATCCGCTGACAAAAGCTATTTCTAAACAAATTTTACCTATATATGACAAGCCAATGATTTACTATCCATTATCAGTCTTAATGTTAGCTGGGATAAGGGAGATATTAATTATTTCAACTCAAAGAGATATCGATGTGTTTCATGAGCTGCTAGAAGATGGAAGCCATCTAGGTATGACAATTGAATATGCTGTACAAGAAAAACCAAATGGTCTGGCTGAAGCATTTATAATTGGTGAAGAATTTATTGGTGATTCACCTGTAGCTTTAGTTTTAGGAGATAACATCTTTTATGGGTCAGATTTTGGAAATAGAGTACAGGAAGCTGCCTCCTTAATAAAAGGAGGTATTATTTTTGGCTGTTTCGTAAAAGATCCAAGAGATTATGGTGTGATTGAGGTAGATGAATATGAGAATCCTGTTTCCATTGAAGAGAAGCCAGATAATCCAAAGTCAACTTATGCTGTCCCAGGCTTATATTTCTTTGATAATAATGTTGTACAGATAGCTAAAAAGGTAAAACCATCTGCTCGAGGTGAACTTGAAATTACATCAATTATTGAGGAATACCTTACTAGAGGAGAGCTAAAAGTACAATTATTAGGAAGAGGATTAGCGTGGCTTGATACCGGAACAAATGAATCCCTTTTGGAAGCTTCAAATTTTGTTGAAGCCATTCAAAAACGTCAGGGATTATATGTGGCATGTATTGAGGAAATTGCTTTTCGAAGGGGATATATATCAAGAATGCAATTGTTAGAGTTAGCACGTCCTTTTTTGAAAACAGACTATGGAAAATATCTATTGGAAGTAGTTGACGATAAGAGTAAAGCAGTTCAATAACTGTTTTTTTTTAGAATGGGAGGTGAGGAAATATCGTGAATATTCTTATCACAGGAGGAGCAGGATTTATTGGTTCGAATTTTATTAAATACATGCTGAATCATTATGACTATACCATTATCAATATGGATTCCTTAACTTATGCTGGGAATTTGAAGAATTTACAAGAAATAGAAGATGATCATAACTATCGATTTGTAAAAGGGGATATATGTAATCGTGGTTTGTTAGATAAACTATTTATCAAATATGACATTGATGCTGTCATAAATTTTGCTGCAGAATCGCATGTGGATCGAAGTATAGAAGACCCTGAAGTTTTTTTGAAAACGAATGTTTTAGGAACCCAGGCATTATTGGATGCGGCAAAAAACCATTGGAAGGAAAGTAACTCTTGTAAGCAAAGTAGAACATTCAAATCAGGTGTCAAATTTATTCAAATTTCTACTGATGAGGTATATGGAACATTAGGCGAGGAAGGTTATTTTACTGAACAAACAAATTTAGCTCCAAACAGCCCATATTCGGCATCGAAAGCAGCTGCAGATATGATGGTAAGAGCTTATTATGAAACGTATCGTTTACCGATCAACATTACAAGATGTTCAAATAATTATGGACCCTATCAGTTTCCAGAAAAGCTAATTCCATTAATGGTTTATCATGCACTTCAAGATAAATCGCTTCCAGTTTACGGAGATGGTAAACAAATACGAGATTGGCTTCATGTTCATGATCATTGTAGAGCGATTGATATGATATTCCATAAAGGCAAAATAGGTGAAATATACAATATAGGTGGAAATAATGAAAAAGAAAATATTGAGGTTGTAAAACTTATTCTCCGTTACTTAGGAAAAAGTGATGCTTTAATAAAATTTGTAAAGGATCGTCAAGGACATGACAGAAGATATGCCATCGATCATTCCAAAATAACAAATGAATTAGGGTGGACACCTTCTTATACGTTTGATGATGGTATTAAGCATACGATCAATTGGTATATAGAAAATAAATTATGGTAAGAAGAGATATTTTAGTTAGCTAACAATTTAGGAAAATACAAGGAGTTGTTAGAATGAAAATGATTGGTGTTATTCCAGCTAGATATAATTCTTCAAGATTCCCAGGTAAACCTTTAGCTGATATTTGTGGAAAGCCAATGATTTGGTGGGTTCATAATCAATTGAAAATGGTCCAAGAATTAGATGAAGTTTTCGTAGCAACAGATGATGTGCGAATTGAAAATGTCTGTAAGGATCTTGGAATTAAAACAATAATGACCTCAACTAACCATAAAACTCATTTAGATAGACTTTTTGAAGTTTCCACAAAAGTCGAGGCAGATTTTTATATTAATGTAAATGGTGATGAGCCATTAATTGAAAGTGATGCAATCAAGAAAATAATTCCAAAAGATATTGATCCCAATTCATTATTTGTTGCAAATCTTATGACAGAATTAAAAAATCCCTTAGAGGCGGTAGATTTTTCTAAGATAAAGATTGCTACAGATGTGAATGAATATGCGTTGTACATGGCGCGAAGTCCAATTCCATACCCAAAAGGAACATACAATTTTGTATATAAGAAATTTGTTGGAGTTCAATGTTTTACAAAAAGTGCTTTAGAATTCTGCTATACAGCTAAAAGAGGGCCTTTAGAGACAGCTGAGGATATTGATGAGTTTAGGTTTTTGGAAAATGGCCAAAAAATAAAATTTATTGATGCCATTGTTGAAACGTTATCAGTAGATACTCCAAAAGATTTGGAAGCAGTAAAATTGAAAATAAAAAATCAAGTAGGCAATCAGGAATTTATTTATGAGTAAAATAATGATTCTCGACTGCACACTTCGTGACGGCGGTTATATAAACGATTGGAAATTTGGGGAACGAACAATAAAAAAAGTGATATTAAATTTATCTAAATCTAGAATTGATATTATTGAATGCGGATTTTTGGAAGAAAAGGATTTTGATAAGAATAAGACTATATTTAATAGCGTTGAAAGAATAAGAGAATATATTGATCCTAAAAATGAAAATGTCATGTATGTAGGAATGATCGCACAACCTTATATTTCTATTGATAAGATTTCTGAATGTGATGGTAAATCAATAGACGGTATACGGGTAACTTTTCATGAAAATGAAATAGAAGAAGCATTGATTTATGGGAAGCTCTTAAAGGAAAAGGGGTATAAGGTATTTATACAGCCGGTCGGCACAACCAGTTATTCCGATTCTAATTTGTTAAAGCTCACACAAAAAGTGAATAATTTGAAGCCTTATGCTTTTTACTTGGTAGATACCTTGGGGATTATGTATAAAAATGACCTTCTTAGAATGTTTCATCTTCTAGACAATAATTTGGATGAATCAATAGTTATTGGATTTCATTCACATAATAATCTTCAATTGTCTTTTTCGAATGCACAGGAACTATTGATGCTGCATACAAAAAGAAAGATGATAATCGATTCCTCCGTTTTTGGTATGGGAAGAGGAGCAGGAAACCTATGTACAGAATTGATTACACATTACATTAATAAAAATATAGAACATAAATATGACATCATCCCTTTATTAGAGATCGTTGATGAGCATTTAAGTAATAATTTTAATGAGACGAAATGGGGTTATTCTATTCCATATTACCTTGCAGCCATCAATCAATGCCATCCAAATTACGCCTCAAATTTATTGAATAAACAGACCATTTCGGTAAAGGCAATAAATGCAATTTTGAAGCAAATACCAATAGAAAAAAGGGATATTTATGATCAATACTTTATAGAAGAATTATATATAAAATATCAAAGCCACTATGTAAATGATTCCGAGAATCTTAATATTCTAAGTGATATGGTGTTTGATAGGAAGATTCTCGTCATAGCACCTGGAAAATCCATTGACCTGCAAAAGAATAAAATCAATGATTTTATTAAAATAAATAACCCTTTTGTTTTATGTGTTAATTTTATTCCACAATTATTTAGGGTAGATGCTGTGTTTATTAGTAACTTAAAGCGATTTCGCAGCCTATCAAACGTTAATACTTTGACACCAGAAAACACTTCTGTAATTACGACCTCCAATATAGCTAAGTCAAATGAGTATTCACCAATCGTCATTAATTATTCAGATTTACTTATTGAAAATTCCATTATTACTGATAATGCTGGCTTAATGCTGATCAACCTATTAAATCGTTTATCAATTAAATGTGTATATTTAGCAGGTTTTGATGGATTTAGCCTAGATAAGAGTGCCAACTATTATTCATCTGAAATAATCAATAATGCGGAAATTCAAGAACTTGTGAAGAAAAATGAGGCTATCAGTGAATATTTAACCACAATAAGTCGGGAAATGGATATCCATTTTATTACATCAACTGTATACAGCGATGTTATTGAACTGCAAAATAGAAATATGGTGGAATTATGAAATATTCTACGATAATTTTTGATTTGGATGGTACGTTACTTGATACTTCTCAGGGAATTATGGAGTGTGCAAATTATACAGCAAATAAAATGGGAATTCACAAGTTAACAGTTGATCAGCAAAAAAGTTTTATAGGTCCCCCACTAATGGATTCTTTTATTAACGTATGTGGTTTTTCTGAAAACGAAGCAAAGAAAGCAGTTAATTTATATCGGGAGAGATATAAAGAAAAAGGAATCTTCGAAGCAAATCATTATGATCAAATAAAAGAACTGCTTATATTAATTAATGAAAAAAAATGTAAAGCAGCTGTTGCTACTCTTAAAAGGGATGATTTTGCCAAGAAAATAATAAATCATTTTGGATTATCACCATATTTTCATACCATTCATGGCACTGATGATGAAGATGCACATAATAAGTCTGACATTATATTGATGTGTTTAAAAGAGATTGAACAAGTTGATTTGTCTGAAGTAGTTATGATTGGTGATAGTATTTATGATGCTATTGGCGCTGAGCAATTAAATATTGATTTTATTGCTGTAACATATGGGTATGGATTTAAAAATAAAGAAGATGCTAGTCGAATTAAGAATGTTTTTATTGCAGAAAAGGTCAATGATATCATTAAATATTTATATTTTTAAGTGCATATTAATGATAAAGCCTTGCAGGGGTATTTTCTGTAAGGCTTTTTGCATTATAAGGAGGTTGTTTTGATAAATACAGGTCGATCTATTAGTAGATTTATATATAAATTAATACGATTTATCGATGATCGATTTATTTGTAAGTTCATTCTTAAATTAAGAAAATACATTCCTGCATTTGAGAGGTTTATTAAGTATGTAGAATATAGCAGGGGCTTATATAGATATCCGAATAAAATGATAGGACGCAATGTCATAATTAATCCAGTAAATCAAAAGACAGACGTTCTTGTCTTTGCTGCTCACCCTGATGATGACGTATTAGGTTTAGGTACTACTTTATATCGTCATGGTTTGAATGGTGACAAAATTAATGTCGTTTTTGTTACGAATGGAACTGCAGGAGCCGGAGAAAGTTGGTACAGGAAAACTAATATATCGAATAAAAGGGCTAACTTAAGATATAAAGAAGCTATACAAGCTTTATCGCAAATTAATATAGCTGAAGAAAATATATATTGTTTAGGATTTCCGGATGGAGGTAGCCAGAGGTATTTAGAAACAATTTCAACTGATATTTCGATGTTGCTTCAAAATTTGAATCCACAGCTAGTATATGTTCATTGTATTGAAGGAGGACATATTGATCATGATATAACGAGTTTTGTTGTTAAGTCGATCTGCAACAAAATAGGCTATACAAATGTGTTTGAGTATGCAGAATATAATCATACACAGCCTATTGGAACCAGGGATATAAAATTTTTGCCGAGTTCATCCAATAGTTCTGAGGAAATAATCATTAATATTACAGAAGAAGAGCGGAATCTAAAAAGAAAGATGTTAGCCTTTCATCATTCACAAGGTGTTGAAAAGTACTATATACAAGGAGAAGCTATACGCAAAGCGAATATTACCAGGTCTGAATTAGAACTATATGAACACTGTCAAATCTCTAAAAGAGGCTTATCATCAATTATTAAAAGATTTTATAATTCCATGTCTATTTAAATATTCATGACAAGATATGACAAAATGCTTCTAGGGAATATCTCTAGGGGCTTTTTTTTATATGGGATTCACTAGGAGGTTGATTATGACGATTTCTGTATTATTGGGAGTATTAGAGCATCAAGAAGTAATAGAAAAAGTTAAAAATCAGTTATTGGATGAAGTGGAATTGATTGGATACAAATGTAAAAATGCGATAGAGCTTGGATGTACGATTTTTTTTATGGGAAATGGAGGCAGTGCTGCTGATAGTCAGCATTTAGCCGCTGAGCTTGTTGGCAGATTCTATAAAGAAAGAAAAGGATTACCCGCTATTGCATTAACCACTGATACATCTATCCTTACAGCTGTCGGAAATGATTATGGGTATGAAGAGGTATTTAGTAGACAGATTGAAGCACTAACAAAACCAAATGATATTGTATTTGGCCTTTCCACATCAGGAAATAGTTCAAATATTATCAAAGCCATAGATAAGGCGAAAAAATCTGGTGCTATTACAATTGGGTTAACTGGTAATGATGGTGGCCAGTTAAAAGAAATTTGTGACCATTGTCTTATTATTCCCTCAAATAATACAGCTAGAATTCAGGAAGCTCATATATTAATAGGACATATAATTTGCGAAATTATTGATGAGGGTTTTTAACATGATAAAGAATGGCCAATATCTTATTCAATTATTTAAAACCAATGTACAAAATTGTCATGTACTTGTTATTGGAGATGTCATGTTAGATAAATATTATTTTGGCGAGATGAAGAGGATATCCCCAGAGGCCCCTGTCCCTATTGTAAATAAAAAAGATGAAATGACAACACTAGGTGGAGCAGCGAACGTAGCAAATAACTTAGTACAACTTGGGTGTAAAGTGTCTCTTGTTGGAGCAGTTGGTAACGATCAAGGTGGAAATGAGTTTTTTGATCTATTAAAGCTTCAGGGGATTGACAGTTCAGGAATCATTATTGATGATCGATGCACAACGATAAAGACAAGGGTAATGAGCGGGAACCAACAAGTTCTTAGAATTGACCATGAAGTAAAAATGAATATTTCTGATTTAGCCATTAAGCACCTTGAAAGCTGGCTTGTACAAAAACTAAAAAAAGATCATATTACCTCCATCATTATTTCTGATTATGAAAAAGGTTTTTGCCGAAAAGAAATTTGTCAAAAGGTAATCACTTTGGCCAATCAATTGGAAATCCCAATTATCATTGATCCTAAAGGGAATAAATGGGATAAATATCAAAATGCAACGGTAGTTACCCCTAATATGACAGAACTAAGTAATATTTTAGGAGCTGAAATACCGAACACAAATGAAGTTATGTATAGATATGGACCTTTACTAAGGAAAAAATATGCTTTAGATTATCTGCTAGTAACAAGGTCTGGAAAGGGAATGAGTTTAATTGGGGAGGATGAAATAACTCATATCTTTACGCTAGCTAAAGAGGTTTTTGATGTATCTGGCGCTGGAGATACTGTTGTCTCTACATTAGCAGCCTTTTTAGGAATTGGAGCCCGAATGGACGATGCTGTAAATATTTCTAATCTAGCTGCGGGAATTGTAGTTGGAAAAGTAGGAACATATGCTGTACAAGATGATGAATTACTTATGCAGCTCGAATTCTTAAGTGAAAACAAAAATAAACTATCAAGCAAGGTATTTTTTAATGAAGAATATAAGCAGGTAATTAGTAATTGGAGAAGGGAAGGTAAAAAGATTATTTTCACTAATGGTTGTTTTGACATTCTCCATATTGGCCATGCCACCTATCTGAAAAAAGCTAAACAATTAGGAGACAAACTAGTTATAGGTCTGAATAGTGATCATTCGGTGAAAAGATTAAAAGGGCCATCTAGGCCAATAGTTAATGAGAACGATCGGGCAAAAATGTTAACATTCTTTGAATTTGTGGATGCAGTCATCATCTTTAATGAAGATACACCGCTTAATCTCATTTCTGAAATAAGACCAGATATTCTAGTGAAAGGAGGAGATTATAAAGCGAAGGAAGTGGTGGGCAGAGAATTTGCTAGTAAAACGGAAATAATTTCTTTTGTGGACGGATATTCTACATCCGATATAATCGATAAAATTTCGAATTAGGATGTTTTAATAAAAGTCCTTAGGGAGATGTTAATATTTATGAAGGAACGTGGAAATAGAAAGTTGAAGTTTTTGGATAAATTTATTGGGATCCCGTTAATTTTTATTCTAGGTTTATTTAAATTAAAGAAACGAATAATTACCAAACATCCTCAGAATATTATAATCGTAATGATTGCAGCTATAGGAGATACAATACTGCTATCTTCTATTATTAAAGAAATAAAACATCTCTATCCAAGCGTCAATATTACACTTGTTTGTTCAAATGGGAATATTCAAGCCGCCAAAAATATACCTCATATCAATCAGATCATTAAATTTGATATGTCAAGTTTATTGGGTAGTTTATTTCTATTAAGAAAACAGGAGGCTTATGATTTATTACTAGACTTTGGAACATGGTCTAGATTAAATTCTTTAATATCGTATGTCATCAAAGCGAAATTTAAAGTTGGGTTCATGAGGAAAAATATGTTTAGACATTATATATATGATAGGACGGTAAATCATGTTGATCATATACATGAATTAGAGAATTATAGGAATTTATTAAGAATGATAGATAATCGGTTATTAGAATTGAAACCTGACTATTTGATTAACTCAGAAAGTATAAATAAAATTAGAGCGATATTAAACACAAATCAGAAATATATTATTTTTCATATGTTTGCATCTGGTTCACATAAAGAAAAAAAAGAATGGCCAAAGTCATCTTGGCTGGAGCTGGCTGAACGATTAAATGAAGAAAGTTATAAAATCATCTTAACCGGTGGAAAGCAAGATAGTGAATTTGCAAATGCGTTGGCCCAAAAAGTGAATGGGGTAAATGGTACAAATTGTGTTTCATTGGCAGGAAAGATTTCTTTAGAAGAAACGGCCGGATTAATAAAAGAAGTAGGTACTATTGTGACAGTTAACACTGGAATTATGCATCTGGCAGCAACGGTGGATTCAACGAGTATAATTGCAATACATGGGCCAACGTCCCCTTTAAGATGGGGACCAATATCTGAGAAATCGGTTATTCTGACTCCAGCTATTAAGTGTGACAATCTTCTTAGTTTAGGATTTGAAAGACATGATTGTATTATTGAAAATGGTTGTATATCAACAATTAAAGTGGATGATGTATACAAGGCAGTAAAAAATAATTCCAGTGCAGAAATAGGTGACAACCTTGCGAAAGCCGGCAGTTTTTTTTGATCGAGATGGTGTGTTAAATAGAGATTTTGGATATGTTTATATGCCGAAAGATTTTAAATGGATTCCCGGTGCCGTTAAAACAATAAAACACTTAAAAGATAAAGGATACACTGTTATCGTTATAACAAATCAGTCTGGAATTGCAAGAGGGTACTATACAGAAGAGAATGTAGAGGACCTTCATCAATGGATAAATGATGGGCTGTTTCATAAGCATAATGTGCAAATTGATTCCTTTTACTACTGTCCACATCATCCAACTGTTGGTTTGGGTCATTATAAAACTGATTGTGAATGTCGAAAGCCAAGACCAGGATTAATCATGAAAGCACTAGCTGAGTTTAACATTGATAGCAGGAGTAGCTATTTTATAGGTGATAAAGATACTGATATGGAAGCGGCTGCAGCTGCTGGAATTAAAGGCTTTAAATTTAGATCTGAAAATTTATTTAACTTTATGATTCAACATCGAATTTTATAGATAATGGTAATTTTAATTTTTTATAAGGAATATAGAAGAGCGGTGGGTCCCGTTTATTTTAAAAAAATATACCATTTAAAAATCCGTAACCTGAAACGGGTAGGGCTGCTTGATGATAACTAGGAAAAAATACTTTATTGGAAATTTTTTTGTTATTTCAAAGCCCAATAAAAGGAGTATAAAATGGTATGAATTTTTTTAAGAGAATATATAAAATATTATCCCGAGAAGGATTCCTTTATTTATTTAAAAAAACAATTGTATACAAAAAAAACAGGGATCTCGAAAAGTTTATGGCCCAAAAGCGATGGGATAAAGCTGTAATTGTTGCTGAAAACTTAGTTAAAATTTTTCCTGATAAACTAGAATACTATCAGCGTTTATCCAGATGTTTTACTATGCAAGGTAATGATGAATTAGCTTCTTATACATTATATAAAGGCTTAAAATTAATCATAAATCCGGAGAAAGTAATTGAGAGATTGAAATGGGATATTGATTCTAATTCCTCGATGAAATCAAACTACGTATATATGGGCGGAGAGCAAAATTTAGCTTGCATTGAACATATCAAAATAGTAAATGGTGAAGTTAGAAAGTATTTAACGAAAATTTCGACAATCTCAGGATATGAAAGAGAGAAAAATTTTTATTTGGAAATTTATAATACTTATAAGCAAATAAGAGAAATTACCCCGAAATTGATCAATTTTATAGAAATTAGTGCGGATAACTTAGCCTTAATTACAATGGAAGAAATTGAGGGTACTGAACCTGTATTGGATATGAAAACAATTAAGAAAGCAATAAAAGCAAATAAATCAATAACCTCTATAAAATATAGTGAAATTAAAAATTTAATTCCAATAACAGATGAAGAACTTTCAATATATGGTTACAAAAATCCTAACCATCCAATATATTTTATAAATTCTTTTGTTTCAATTCATAAAAAATCCACAAACGAACAGCTTTTCCACCTAATATATAAAAAAATGAAGGCGAAAAGATACTCACCCACTTCATATATTTTAATGAAACGTCTTGAAAAAATTATAATTGATTATGAATTATATAATCAATTCAACCCAGATTTGCATTATAGTCTACAACATGGCGATTTTTATGATTACAATATGTTGGTAGAGAAGGAGACAAATAAACTCTATATTCTCGATTGGGGAAGTATGAGGGTTGGCCCTTCTTGGGGTGACTTAGCCGGACTTTTTGGGCAATTAAAGCTGCCGTTTTATCAAATAAATGAATTATATTTAATAGATTTAGATACTAGTTATTATCTCGATAAAGTTGAAAAGTTATTTTTCATATATACACTCATTGTTACTTGGTTTATTGTTTTTACTAGAAATGAATTCGAAGAAAAGCAAAATCTTTTTCTGCTTCCAGCCATTGAAGAAGTCGAAGCGATGGCTATAGAAATGATTGCTAATGAGAAATTTATTCGACAAAAAGTAATTAGGTATGAATAATTTGGGTCCTTATAACAAAAGTCATTCCTTAAAGAAAGTCACTATGTCTTACTCACGACATAGTGACTTTTTTTCATTTATTTATGAACATAACGAAATGAGGGAAGATAATGAAAATCCTTGTCACTGGCGGCGCGGGATATATTGGCACTCATACATGTGTTGAGCTTCTCCAGGCTGGATATGAGGTTGTTGTCGCTGATAATTTTTCAAATAGTAAACCTGCAGCATTAAGAAAAGTAAGGGAGGTCACTGGAAAAGATTTTATCACTTATGAAATTGATATAAAGGATCAAGCATCATTAACAACTATTTTCTCCGAACAGGATATTGAAGCGGTCATTCATTTTGCTGGTCTAAAAGCTGTGGGTGAATCGGTTGAGGTCCCTCTTCGTTATTATCAAAACAATATTTCGGGAACGATTAATTTATGTGAAGTGATGGAGCAATTTAATGTGAAGAAGCTTGTGTTCAGCTCTTCAGCAACCGTTTATGGGCTTTTGGAGCGTGTTCCATTTTGCGAAAATGATCCGCTTCAAGCGACAAATCCATATGGCCAAACAAAGTTAATATGTGAACAAATGCTCCAAGATTTATTTATTTCTGATCGTGCTTGGGGAATTGCTTTGCTGCGGTATTTTAACCCTGTTGGTGCTCATGGGAGCGGCATTATTGGCGAGGACCCTAATGGGATCCCGAACAATCTATTTCCATATATGAGCCAAGTGGCGGTAGGGAAATTGGCTGAACTAAGCGTGTTCGGAAATGATTATGATACACATGATGGAACAGGGGTAAGGGATTATATTCATGTCGTTGATTTAGCTAGTGGCCATTTAAAGGCACTGGAGAGGATATTGCATCGGACTGGTGTGCACACGTATAATCTTGGCACGGGAAAAGGATATAGTGTCTTGGAGATGATTCGTGCATTTGAAAATGCATCGAGTAGGGAAATTCCATATAAAATTGTTAAAAGAAGAGCTGGAGATATCGCCGTTAGTTATGCCGATCCAACGAAAGCGAAAAGAGAATTGAGGTGGTCCACGGAAAGAGACATCGATGACATGTGTAAGGATACGTGGCAGTGGCAAGTAAAGAATCCAAATGGATTTGAGATGACGGAATAAGCTGCGAAAGTAACCTAAAATAGAACAAACGGATGGACAAATTAGCCCATCCGTTTTTCTGATTAAAACTTTGAAGTAAAATCCTATTTCACCCCATTAGCCCTATGCGCCAACCTACTCGACGCAGCCGCCGCAATCGCCCCAACAATATCATCCAAAAAAGTATGAACCATCCCTGAGGATTTATCATTCAAATCTTTTAAAATCCCGGGCTTTAATTTATCGATATAGCCAAAGTTTGTAAATCCAATCGATCCATATACATTCACAATGGATAATGCCAATACCTCGTCCACGCCATACAGGCCTTCATCAATTTCGATGACGTGCTGAAGTGGTTCTAATAGCTGTTTCTTTTCAGCAAGCATATCGAGCTGGATGCCAGTTAAGACGGCGTTTTGGACTTCCCTTTTGGAGAGGACACGTTCTACATTTTCAATGCAAACGGACATTTGTAAATCGGGATGATACTTTTCTTGGAGGAAAAAGACTAAATCCGCAATATCTTGAATTGTGACTCCTCGTTCCTGCAGCCATTTGCGCGCTGTTTGCTCAATCAAATCTACACGTTTTTCTTCATTCATCGGCTCCACCTTTTTCCTGTTAGTTTCAATATATATATAACCTATTTATCAAAATTATTCCATCTTCTCTGTTGTCGGACATCCTCCTCAGCATTTCCTGCCTGCGGTTAGTTATTCAAGAAAAGCACAAGTTTTGCTGTTGCCCTACATATATTTTCGTTAAAGGGATTCATTACTGATAAGGAGGCATGAGATGTTAAAGCTTCTTAAAACGCAATACGGGCTGCAGGCTGAAGATGAGGTTAGGATAGGAAAGTATCAAGCATACAGGAAGCAAGAAGAAATTTATATACTTGTCCCAATCAACGGAATGGAGGATGACGAGCTTAGTGAACTAAATATGCTTACAGACCATTTAGTTCAGACTGGTGAAAAATATTGCAGTACGTTCCTAAAGACAAAGGAAGGAAAGCAATTTAGTGAATGGGAAAATGGAAGATATTGTGTTCTTATGAATAAGCAAGTACAAAATCGAAAGTTACAGCGAAGCGGCAGAAAGCTTGCAAAGTTTCATTATAGGGGAAGAACCGTTTCGTTTCCCGTAAAGAAGATCAGCAGGATTGGCCAGTGGAAGCAATTATGGGAAACGAGATTGGACCAAATGGAAAAAGTGTGGAATGAAATGCTCTTTCAACAGCCAGAGCATGAAGTTGACCGGATGTTTTTGGAATCGTTTCCTTATTATAGGGGGATCGCCGAAAACGCGATTCAATATTTAGTGGACACAGAAATGGACGATAACCCAGGGGCAATTGATAGCGGGACGGTTTGTCATATACGATTCACGGAAAAAACATGGGACCATTCTTATTATATAAAAAATCCATTTGATTGGGTTTTTGATCATTCTTCAAGAGATCTTGCTGAATGGACAAGAGAGAAATATTTCCGCAATATTAAAACATACGAACCGGAGCTTCGGCAATTTATGAGGGATTATCAAAGCATTGTCCCACTAACCTCTTTCTCCTGGAGACTGTTTTTTGCCCGCTTGTTATTTCCGCTTCATTATTTTTATTGCATTGAAACCTATTACGGGGCATCGTCAGAGCAGGAGAAAAAAGTATTGGAGGAAAGATTGCATAAGTTTCTGCAGCAATCCAATGAGCACGAGCGCTTTTTAGGGAGCTTCTATGACTTTGCGGAAGTGCCTGTACAAAAGTTAAGAATTCCCATCATCGGATGGCTGAAAAAATAATGAATTATTCATTGTCCAAATGAAATTTTCTAAGCGACTTTATTTCGAGTCGTTTTTTTTTTTTAAAACTAAATTGTCGTTGGCTTAATTGAACAAGCCTTGATGTACGGAGTAATCACCAGCACAGAGAAATGAAGCCAACGACATTTACATTCTAGTTGGGAGTAGACACTCATAAATGTTTTTAATAAAAAATTTCTGTAAATCCGAAACAGTAAGCGATTACATACAAATTTATCTGAAAATAACTATTGTAAAAAAGAAAATTTCCCTCTATAATGTCTACTATACAAATACAAATGTACATACAGAATGAACAATTCGGGAGGGGAATGAGAGTGAAAGCAATCTCAATCGGTTTATTAGGATTAGGAACGGTTGGTTCTGGTGTTATCACCATTATTGAAAATCATCAGGATAAGCTTATGCATCAAATTGGCTGTCCCGTAAAAGTGAAGAAGATCCTTGTAAAGGATTTAAATAAAGCAAGATCAGTGGAAATAGCTGCGGACAAGTTAACGACAGATCCGGAAGATATTATTAATGACCCTGAAATTGATGTCATTATTGAAGTAATGGGCGGGACCGGAGAAACGAAAAATTATATTACAAAGGCTTTGAAAAATCGAAAGCATGTCGTAACGGCTAACAAAGATTTAATGGCTTTACACGGCTCTGAACTTTTGAAGGTTGCATCAGAGCATGACTGTGATCTGTTTTACGAGGCGAGTGTTGGCGGCGGAATTCCGATTTTAAGAAGCCTTGTAGATGGGTTGGCTTCAGATAGAATTACGAAAATGATGGGGATTGTGAACGGAACAACGAACTTTATCTTAACGAAAATGAGCAAGAATGGCAGTGCATATGAGGATGTTCTAAAGGAAGCTCAGGAACTAGGCTATGCGGAGGCTGATCCGACCTCTGATGTTGAGGGGTTAGATGCTGCAAGAAAAATGGCTATACTGGCTACGCTTGGTTTTTCCATGGAAATAGATTTAGATGATGTGAAGGCTGAGGGGATCTCTCGCATCACAGAGGAAGACCTGCAATATGGCCGCCAGCTTGGCTATACGATGAAGCTGATAGGAATGGCTGAAAGAGATGGGGATAAAGTGGCAGTCAGTGTTCAGCCGACTTTATTAGCTGACACACATCCTCTTGCATCTGTTCATGATGAATTCAATGCTGTTTACGTTCACGGAGAAGCTGTGGGTGAAACGATGTTCTATGGACCAGGAGCTGGAAGCTTGCCAACAGCAACAGCCGTCGTGTCAGATTTAGTGGCGGTTATGAAAAATATGCGTTTAGGTGTAACTGGAAAAAGCGCTGTTACTCCGCAATTCGAAAAGCAGTTAAAGGATGCAAATGAAATCTACTCGAAGTATTTCTTACGCTTGCATGTAAAAGATGAAGTAGGCGTTTTCGCAAATATTACTTCGGTATTCTCAGAGCATCATGTTAGCTTTGAAAAGATTCTTCAATTGCCGCTGAAAAATAAAGATCTTGCTGAGATCGTTTTAGTTACTCACCAGGCTTCATTACAAGATTACCAAGATATTTTAGTTAAATTAAGAGATTTACAAGCTGTTAATACAATCGAAAGCTCGTATAGAGTTGAGGGGAGCGCAAGTGTATGAGATGGGAAGGATTACTAAAAGCATATAAAGAGTATTTACCAATTAACGAAAACACACCATTACTAACATTGAATGAAGGTAATACACCATTAATTAGACTTGATAAGCTTTCTGATGAATGGGGAATTGATCTTTACGTGAAAACAGAAGGAACAAACCCGACTGGTTCGTTTAAAGACCGTGGAATGGTTATGGCTGTAGCGAAAGCGAAGGAAGAGGGCAGTGAAACCGTCATTTGTGCTTCCACAGGGAATACATCGGCAGCTGCAGCAGCTTATGCGGCACGAGCTGGCCTTCGTTGCATCGTCGTTATTCCAGAGGGGAAAATTGCGATGGGCAAGCTTGCACAGGCTGTTATGTATGGAGCAGAAATTATCTCCATTGAAGGAAACTTCGACCAAGCATTGGCAATGGTTAGAAAAATCAGTGAAACAGAGCCTATTACTCTCGTAAACTCTGTAAACCCATATCGCCTTGAAGGCCAAAAAACTGGTGCGTTTGAGATTTGTGATCAGCTTGGCGGAAAAGCACCTGATATCCTTGCACTCCCTGTCGGTAATGCAGGCAACATCAGTGCTTACTGGAAGGGCTTTAAGGAATACAATGAAGCGAAGCAAACTGGGCTTCCAAAAATGCATGGATTCGAAGCAGAAGGTTCTGCTGCGATCGTTCATAATAAAGTATTTGAAAATCCTGAAACCGTTGCTACTGCGATTCGGATCGGAAATCCTGCTAGCTGGGATTTAGCCAATGCGGCATTAGAAGAATCTAATGGGAAAATTGATGAAGTAAGTGATGAAGAAATTCTTTATATGTATAGAAAGCTCGCTTCTACAGAAGGAATTTTTGCTGAGCCGGCCTCATGCGCCTCTTTAGCTGGAATCTATAAACAACTGCGAAATGGAGAAATTCCGCAGCATTCTAGAGTGGTTGCCATCCTTACTGGGAATGGCTTGAAAGATCCGAATGTGGCAATCGAATGCAGCCCTATTAAGCCAATTGTGCTTCCTAATGATGAAGTTGCGGTGGCTGAACATATTAAGGGAGTTGTCCATGTATGAGCGAAGGTGAAATGCTCATCATTAAAGTCCCTGGTAGCTCTGCGAATTTAGGACCAGGATTTGATTCAATTGGCCTTGCCCTGAATGTATATATAACTTTACAGGTTGAAAATGCAGATCATTGGGAGATTATCCCTATTTCAGAGCACCTGAATGTTTTTCCAAAAGATGAAACGAATTATATCATCCAAATTGCGATGCAAACGGCAGAAAAATATAATCAAAAGCTGCCTGGTTGCAAGATTAGCGTAAGCAGCGATATTCCGCTTGCAAGAGGTTTAGGTTCAAGTGCCGCAGCCATTGTAGCTGGAATTGAATTAGCTGATTCACTTTGCAAACTTCAATTATCAGATCAAGAGAAATTGGAATTGGCTTCTAGAATCGAAGGGCATCCTGACAATGTCGGTGCCTCCCTTTTAGGGGGACTAATTGTCGGCTGTCAAAGAGGAGAAGAAGTAAGTGCTGAAGTCTTTAGCCATTTAGCGTTAGATGTAATCGCCGTTGTGCCGAAAGAGGAACTATTAACGAAGGAATCCCGAGGTGTGTTGCCTAGCAGCCTTTCCTATAGTGATGCTGTACAAGCGGGAGCGATCGGAAATGTTCTCATTGCCGCTCTATTTAGCAGCAACTTTGAGCTTGCTGGAAAAATGATGAAGGCGGATTTATACCATCATCCTTACAGGAAAGAGCTAGTTCCTCATATGGCCATTATTGAGGAAAAAGCAATTGACCTTGGCGCTTTTGGAGTAGCTTTGAGCGGTGCGGGTCCGACCGTGCTATGCTTAGCTGAAGAAGGCAAAGGGAAAGCTCTAGCTGAAGGGTTATCCAAGCTGTTTCCGGAAATGGATTGCCGCAGCTTGAAAATAGACCAGGCCGGCAGTCAAGTTTATACTGAATCACGAAACAGTCTTCTATGTAAATAATAAAAAAAAGCGATGTCAGACGAGACATCGCTTTTACCGTATTAAACATTAGAATACTTGTTCAACCTCTACAACACCAGGTACTTCTTCTAATAAAGCACGTTCAATACCTGCTTTAAGTGTGATTGTTGAACTTGGGCAAGTTCCGCATGCGCCTAGTAAGCGCAGTTTCACAATTCCATCCTCAACATCAACTAGTTCGCAGTCTCCTCCATCACGTAGAAGAAATGGGCGCAATTTATCTAATACTTCTTGAACTTGCTCAATCATTGTTGTTTGTTCAGGCATTTAAATCTACTCCTTTCTTTATATTTATTATAATCATTATAAGGAGAAAAATCTATTTAAAGAATTGGATTTCCGCTCAAATGCAAAATTACTAAGGTTTCTACCGTCATAATCATGTAAAATGAATATAATATTCATTTTAAGGAGGAATAGGGAATGCAAAGACAAGTGGAATTAACTATTTATGGAGCGGAGGTATTATGCCCAAGCTGTGTAAACCTTCCTTCTTCAAAGGAAACATATGAGTGGCTTCAGGCTGCACTCGGTCGAAAGTATCCAGACCAGCCTTTCACAATTACGTATGTGGACATCCACAATCCACCCGAAGAAGCTGAGAAACGGGAGTTTGCTCAAAGGGTAATTGAAGAGGATATGTTTTATCCGGTCGTCTTAATTGAAGATGAAGTAGTGGGAGAAGGCAATCCGAAGCTGAAAACCATTTATTCAGTAATGGAAAAACACGGATATAAAGCAGAATAGCAAAAATGAGCATTTCCGAAAAGGAGATGCTCATTTTTAATGCCGGCTTTCTTATCCTCTGTGAAATTTATACATCCAAAGGATTCCTGATTTAAGGAGTCTAGCAACTCGGCCTGTAATGGCTCGATCAGCAACGACACCGAATCCGTGCTTACTGCCTAAGGAGCCAAGTACACCCTTTAGCTTGATCGTTGGAAGTGATTCAGGAAGTTCCTCACCTTTCCAACGTTTCAATAGGATTTGCACTATTTGCTCAGCCTGTCCTTCAGCCAGCTGGGCACTTGGTGCATGTGGAAGGCTTGCACAATCTCCGACAACATACACATGTTCATCCCCAGGAAGGTTATGATGCTTAGTTAGAATAACACGCCCTTGAGGGTCCTTTTCAACATCCATATCACGAACGACCTTATTAGGCTGAATGCCGGCAGTCCATACGATGGCATCACATGGAACGGGCTCATCATGATTAAAAAGGACATTTTCTTCTACACGGGTAATATTAGAATGACTGACAACTTCTATCCCATGGTTGTTAAACCAGTTTTCAACATACATGCTTAATCTTTCGGGAAAGGCAGAAAGGATATGGCTCCCTCTGTCAAATAATTTAATGTTTAAATCCGAACGGCTTTCATGCAGCTCAGATGCAATTTCAACCCCGCTTAATCCAGCACCGACAATTCCAACGACAGACCCTGGAGTTAAGTTATTTAAAGCCTGGTATGTGGCTCGAGACTTTTCAATGGTTTGAATGCTTAACGTGAATTCGTCTGCACCAGGCACATTATGATATTTATCTTCACAGCCTAAACCTATAATTAAGTCATCATAATGAACCGAAGTGCCTTCAAGCAGGTCTACCTTTTTGTTAGTAAGATCAATGCCGGTGATTTCGCCAAACTTCACTTCTAGTCTTGGGTGTTCAGGATAGGCCACCCTTACATGCTGATCAGAGATTGTCCCAGCAGCTAATGCGTAATATTCTGTTTTCAAACAATGATAAGGTACTCGATCGATTAAAGTGATGGAAACATCATCTGGAAGCTGATTGGGAAGAAGACGTTCAATGGCTCGCATCCCGCCATAGCCTCCGCCCAGAATTACAAGGTTTTTCATATTGTATCCCCTTTATGTCCATTCTGAAAAAACTTTGCTGAAATTGTATATGTAAATCGCTATTCCCATAGAAAGTATAACTAAATTGTCATAAAATCACAACCTTAATAAGATTGAAGCTTGACAATACAATCCATATGATGTAATACTGGAATATTTTTTGTTCCTATACGTTTTACTAATAAAAGTTAAAAATATTGCAGAAATCTGTGAAAAAAGGTAGCATGAAAAAGGGTTTATGTTTAAATATGAAGTATTCGGATTGATTGCTTCAGGCTGAGGTGATTGTAGTGATAAAGCCCATCATTGAGTTTTGTGTCAGCAATTTGGCGAGCGGATCTCAAAAGGCGCTTGAAATATTAGAGAAGGATTATGACCTCGATGTTATTGAATATGGATGTTTAGGCTATTGCGGAAAATGTGCATCTGCCTTATTTGCTCTCGTAAATGGGGAGGTAGTTACAGGGGAAACTCCTGATGAACTAGTTGAAAATATCTATCAATATTTAGAGGAAAATCCAATGTTTTAATATATTTTTTAAAAATGGGGTGATAAAAAGATTTTGCCGTTCATCATAACAAGTTTCAGCTTGTCATGAAAAGGTTGGCATTTCTTCTTATCACCCTTTTCTTAAACTTGCTTAGCAGTCTTCTGGCTGTCACGCATTTCATACCATCTCTCCCTAGCCATTTCGATAATCCCCGATTCGATCGACCGATTTTGCTGTTCAATCACCTTTGAAAAGAACTTAACAGCTTGGTCATTTCGATGAGTTCGTCTAGAAAGCTCGCCTATTAAATACATAAGCTTCACTTCAGAAACTTGTGTACCCCTAAAATCATCTGCCATATATGAATCTACATACGTTTTTACTGCCAGCTTCAAAAATCTTTGTTCCTGTTCCTCATTTTCCAGGATTCGGTAGATCCACGCTAACCTCATATACATGCCTGCAATGGTGATATGCTTCTCTTTTTTCAGCAGGCCGCAATAGACGGCTAATTTATATGTTTTGATGGCATCTCTTAATTTACGCTTCTGTCCAAGATCTTGGGGACTCCATTGGTCACAAACCTGAGCTTGTATGTCTTCAATCGTTCCGGGTGGAAAATAGGGAGAAAAATCGCTTGTTGAAGAGTATCCGCAATGAGGGCAAACTTCAACGTGATAAAGGATCGGATTGGCTTCCTCAGAGGTATATTTAGGGCAGAAATCAGTGTCATAGTTCTTTACCTTTATAAACCTAGAACGCAGTTTTTTGCTAGTAAACGATTTTTTACACATTTTACATTCGCACTTTTTGTCAAAGATGGGTTCAATTTCAATCATCGTGATTGCCTCCTAGGAAAATCGGTTCAGTTTTTCTGCAAGTTATATATACCATTATAACTAAAATTAACCTTTATTGCATGATAAAAGCACTATGTTATCTTTTTCGGAACCTTAAATGCAATTATATTTGTTAGAAACTGATTAGTTGAGGTCACGAACTGTAGTGTATATACTATTATAGAAAGAGGATGTTTTCATAGTTTATACCGTGATTAAGTTTAAATTAAGGATTTACAATCATAAATGAATTAAAGGAGTGAAGTTAAATGAGTGAAGTTGTTATTTTGACAGAAGCTGCTGCTTCGCAAATTAAAGATATGATGAAGGCTAACGAAGAGGAAACTGCCTTATTGCGGGTCTCTGTAAAAGGCGGGGGCTGCAGCGGATTATCTTATGGGATGGGTTTTGCCCATGAAGTAGAAGAAAATGATAGCCAATTCGAGCAGCATGGAATCAAAATTGTTGTTAGCAAAGAGGACGCACAGATCCTGAATGGAACAAAAATTGACTATAAGCAATCGATGATGGGCGGCGGGTTTACGATTGATAACCCGAATGCGATCGCGTCATGCGGATGCGGGTCTTCCTTCAGAACTGCCGCCGCGGCAGGTACACCAGAGGAATGTTAATAAATTAGGGTGCCCTTTAGGCACCCTTAATGGTTAGTCAAACATAGAGCTGCTGTGCATTGGCTGGATTTTAGCCTTTGGATCGATGTATGCTTTTGCATTGTTGACCGCTGTAGGAGCTTCACCAAATCCGCATGCAATTAGCTTTACTTTCCCTTCATACGTGCAAATATCTCCAGCTGCATAAATGCCTGGAATATTTGTTTCCATTTTGGAATTGACAACGATTGAGTTCTTTTCAATGGTAAGACCCCATTCTTTAATAGGGCCAAGGGAAGAAACGAATCCGTAGTTGCAGATGACTGCGTCTACATCAATTGTTTCCCTTGTCTTATCATTTGCACCTTCTAGTACTACTTGGCTTATGCCCTTGTCATCGCCGATTAATTCGGCAGGGACAAATGGTGTTTTAATATTCACTTTAGAATTGTGAAGATTTTCAACGCTATGCTCATGGGCACGGAATTTATCGCGACGATGAACGATTGTTACTTTCTCAGCAATCGGCTCTAGCATAAGCGCCCAGTCAACAGCAGAGTCCCCTCCGCCAAATACAACAACTTTTTGACGAGCGAATTGATTGAGGTCATCAATAAAATAGTGAAGGTTTTTTCCTTCATATTGTGCCGCACTTGCTAATTCAAGGCGTCGAGGTTGGAAGGCACCGTTTCCTGCCGTTATAATAACCGTTTTCGTATAATGTATTTCTTTATTCGTTGTTAGCTTAAAAAGGCCGTTTGCCTGCTTTTCAAGCTTCTCTACAGACTGTTCAAGTGCAGTTGCGGGTGCGAACTTAGCCATTTGCTCTTTCAAATTATTTATTAATTCTTGAGCGCGGACTTTTGGAAATCCTGCTACATCATATATGTACTTCTCAGGATATAGGGCTGATAATTGGCCGCCAAGCTGTGGCAAGCTTTCTATAATTTTAACAGAAGCCTGCCTCATTCCGCCGTAGAATGCAGTAAATAAACCAGCAGGACCTCCGCCAATAATCGTTATATCAAATACTCTTTGATCTTCTTTCACTACATAACCCCCCAACCATGATAGTGCAATTTCACAGTATATAATAACATATTTTTCTACAAACCTCACTTCCTTGTTAATAATATTATGAATAAACGAAACATTTAAGTAATAATTTCACCATAACGGCCCGAATTTTCCGAATATTTTCCTTTCACGTTTTTAGGCTTGAAATCCATATCAAAAAAGAATAATATGAGGGTAGATAGAATGTTAATTTTTTGTGACAAATTTCTTAATTTTTTTTGACATCTTAAGTGAATTACATCACAAACTCTTGATAACCAAAAAGTATTAAGAGTAACGTGAATCGGTAATAATAAATAAAACTTCTAAAAGGTGGAAGATATACATTGAGAAAACAAAAGATTGTCATATTAGGAGCAGGTTATGGCGGCTTAATGACAGCGACTCGGTTACAAAGGGCAATAGGGGTCAATGAAGCCGATATCGTCTTAGTTAACAAAAATGATTATCATTATGAAACAACGTGGCTGCACGAAGCATCTGCAGGAACTCTTCATCATGACCGAGTGAGATATGATATTAAAACGGTCATTGATCAAAACAAGGTTGATTTTATTAAAGATACAGCAGTAGAAGTAAAAACAGAAGAGAAAAAAGTTATTCTTGCAAATGGTGAGATTGATTATGATTATTTAGTCGTTGCTCTTGGCGGTGAATCTGAAACATTTGGCATTAAAGGCTTAAAAGAATACGCATTCTCAATTGTGAACGTGAACTCTGCACGACAAATCCGTGAACATATCGAATATCAATTTGCCATTTATAATACAGAAGCTGAGAAAAAAGATGAGCGTTTAACCATAGTTGTTGGCGGAGCTGGCTTCACTGGAATCGAATTCCTTGGTGAATTAGGAAACCGTATTCCGGAACTATGCAATGAGTATGACGTTGATTACGAAAAGGTAAAGGTCATCTGTGTGGAAGCTGCACCTATGGTTCTGCCTGGGTTTGATCCTGAGCTAGTGGAGTATGCTGTAGCTCATTTGGAGAAAAAAGGCGTTGAATTCCGCATTGGCACTGCAATTAAAGAGTGTACTCCTGATGGAATTATTGTAGGAAAAGGCGAGGAAGAAGTAGAAGAAATTAAAGCAGGTACAGTCATCTGGGCAGCTGGTGTACGCGGGAACTCACTTATTGAGAAATCAGGCTTTGAAGCCATGCGAGGCCGTGTAAAGGTTCAGCCGGATTTAAGAGCACCTGGCCATGACGATGTATTTATTATCGGGGACTGCGCGCTTGTTATTAACGAAGAAATTAATCGTCCTTACCCTCCAACTGCACAAATTGCTATGCAGCAAGGTGAGGTTTGTGCCAGAAACATTACTGCGCTTATTCGCAATAAAACGGAGCTGGAATCGTTCAAGCCAGATATTAAAGGGACTGTATGTTCTCTAGGGGAAGACGATGCAATTGGAGTTGCGTTCGGAAAGAAAATGGTTGGCACAAAAGCTTCATTCATGAAGAAAGTTATCGACAACCGTTCCCTCTATATGATTGGCGGCCCATCACTAGTTATGAAAAAAGGGAAATTTAATTTTTTATAAAATCGATTGAATGAAAAGCCTGAGGATAGCAAGTTCCTTAGGTTTTTTTTTATAAAAGTAAACGTGCAAATAAAATGATTAACGTGCATAAATCAGAGATATCGTGCAAATAAAAAAAATAACGCGCATAAAATCAAAAAGCATATAACTAAATAGGACAATTTAACCCAATATAATAATTGACTCCCAAATCTACATTAAGTACACTAATTATTGATGTGCTGAGGGAGGAACGGAATCAATGCAGATGACTATTTTCGTATTGCCAATTTCCATGCTGCTATTTTTTGTGTTGTTTTTTGGAATTGGATTTATTTTAAATATGCTGTTGAGAATGTCATGGATCATGGCAATTATCTACCCAATTGTTGCAATACTAATCATTGATAAGGTGCGTTTTATTGAGTATTTTCAAAAGACTAAAGAATCGTTTTCAAGCTTGGGAAATGAATTAGCCCAGCTCGCCACAGCGGATGTACTGATTTTGAGCAGCGGGATGGCAGGTGCCATAGTGGCAGGAATAACGATTAAAGTTCTTCGTAAAAAAGGGTATCAAATGTTTTAAAAATACTTTCTATGAGTTGGAAATCTCTGCATTTAGCGGGGATTTTTTATTTGTTAAAATTCAGGGAAAGCTTTATAAATTATAGGTTTTTTGGATCAAAAATGACCATTTTCAGACAATTTAATTTATTTTTTTGGCCCTTCCATGAATAATCTCTTGAAAGTTGGAGATGAATATTCTTGGGAGGAGTGAAATAAAAATATGAATAGAATAAAAACTTGGACAAGACGTGTAATCATGTCAACTTTATTTTTAGCAGCTTTATTAACAACCTTTCAATCCATTTCTGGAGTACATGCAAAATCAATCGTCAATTATTTTAATAGCGATGATTTTCGTCAAAGTAAGAATTCAGATGACCATCCTTTTAATCATACGTTTAAGAGTGTGGGTATCGCCTATAAATATTTAAAGCAGATTGCAAATGTAGATTTAAAAATTTCTTCTAGTCAGGCGGTATCTGGAACACCGCCAAAATTAGAGGAGGCCATTGATTGGTCACAATATCCGGTGAAACAAGTAATAGCTACAGGTTATACCGCTTTCTATGAATCAACAGGGAAAAATCCTGGCCATCCTGGATTCGGTATTACATATTCAGGCGTAAAGGTGAAAAGAGATTTATATTCAACAGTAGCAGCAGATTTAAATGTATTCCCAATTGGAACGATCATTTTTGTCCCTGATTATGGATATGGAGTCGTTGCTGATAAAGGGGGAGCAATTAAAGGAAATAAGGTTGACCTCTATTTTGAAACAGTCGATGATGTTTATAATGAATGGGGAAAAAGAACAATTGAAGTTTATGTAGTTGAAATGGGTGACGGATCTCTTACCGAAGAAGAATTACATGCTTTAAATGAAAATGAATCCATGCAGGTTTTTCGTCAGCAATATATTAAATCAGAGCGAAAATAAAAAAAACAGGCAAATCCACGGATAACGGATTTGCCTGTTTTTATATTGATTTATAAGCTTCCGGATGAATTTTTTTCGCCAGCCTAATCGCTCCTTCGATCAAACGAGGGGATGGCCTGCAGTAGAGCTCTTCCTCAAGAACTAGAATATGCTGATTTCTGACTGCGTTCAATTGATCCCAATTTGGTCTTTTCAGAACAATTTCTGGATTAACTTTTTCCTTCCGAACACCCACCCATGCAAGGCAAATATAATCGGGGTTCCGGCGATACACATCATCCCAATCAGTTTGAACACTCGCCAATTCAACATCCTTAAACAAGTTAACGGCTCCGGCAAGTTCACTTAGTTCAGTTAGCCAATTGACTTGACCTGGGGTAAAGACAGGCTTCGGCCACCATTCCCAGTAAAGAGAAGGCTTTTCCTCTATATTCGCAGCGATCTTCCTTAATTCTTCGATTTGTGAGCGGAATACCGAAGCAGCTTTTTCACCGGCCTCAGGCTGAGCTAATGCTTTCGCGGTAATCATTAAATCATTTTCAATATCTTTCAAGCTTTGTGGATTTAGAATGATATGGGGTATGTTTCTTTTCTCTAATTCTTCAATGTTTTTCTCCATGCCAGGCACACTTAAAGATGCCAGAACTAAATCTGGCTGCAGCTCTTCCACTTTATCCATATGAATCGATAAATCCGGCCCGAGCCTAGGTAAATGTTTAATTTGTTCTGGCCAGTCAGAAAAATCATCAACACCAATGAGTTGGTGAGTAAGGCCTAAATATTCAACTAGCTCTGTATTACTTGGACATATAGAAACGATTCTCAATGATTTCACCCCTTTTGGTTATATGTATCAAGAAATAATATAATGTAGAAAAAGGGTTAACAGAATGCCGGTTAAGCCTCCAAAAAAAACTTCAATTGGTTTATGCCCAAGCAATTCCTTAAGTTCCTTCCTTTTCTCTTGTTCTGCTTTTTTCTGCCAAACCTTTGCTTCTTCCACAAAACGGTTAAAATCTGACATTAATTGATTCAACACAATGGCCTGTTCCCCGGCTTGTCTGCGAACTCCAGTCGCATCAAACATAGTGATAATGGCAAATACAGCAGATATTGCAAACACTGGTGAGTTTAAACCCGTTTCCAAAGCAACACCAGTTGAAAGTGCGGTAACGGCAGCTGAATGAGAGCTTGGCATTCCGCCTGTGCTCGTAAGCAATGCCCAATTGACTTTTCGAGTAGCAATAAAGTGAATTGGGACTTTAACAAACTGGGCAAAGAAGATGGCCGCTATGGCCGACCAAAGAGGAAAATTCAATAATAAATCCATTTATTAACCACCTTTTAAACAACCGAAAGGAAATATATTTAATTCTGTCGTTTTTTTTAGAAAAATTTCGACTATTTTGCGCAGAATTAAATCCTTTTGTTAAGATGATAATAATAATTTGCTGATAGTGCAATGGTTTTAGAAGGAAAAGCAGAGGGGAATTGTATTATTTTTGTAAAATATCTCATAGGGGAGTGATTTGATTGAAGGACTACCCACTGGAATATTATGAGTTTTTTATAAAGTTTAACGAAGGGGATTACTACACTTGCCATGATCTTCTCGAGGAAATGTGGATGACCGATAAGGGGAATTTATTTTTTAAAGGGCTGCTGCAAATGAGTGTAGCGATTTATCATTATGAATACGGCAATATTAAAGGCGCCAGGCTCATGATGCAGGCGGCACATGATTATTTGCAGGATTACCGTCCAATGCACTGGGGGATCGATCTTGAATACGTCTATTTATTTATGGAAGAATGTCTTTCCCTTTTTCCAAAGGATATTGACCGTGTTCCGTTTGAAGAGGTTGAGTCTCTTCCTAAATTACCTGAGTTACTATTGTTTTTGAATGATTAGTTAGTCGAAATAATTTCCTTTTTCCGATATAATGAGAGCATTAAATATGGAGGTGGAAATATGTTTACAGTGTTAAAGGAATTAAATTTTGCAAAAGAACATGAATGCCTCATCCTTGGAATTTTTGAAAGACCCAATAAATTCGACGGTGTTCTTTCAAGCCTTGATCATGAATTTGGCGGGCAATTAACAGACCTTGTTAGAGGCGGTGATGTGACTGCCAAGAAAAAGTCCGTTTCAAAGGTACATACTTTCGGGAAAATAGGGGCAAAAAGATTATATATTGTCGGGCTTGGCAAGGAAAATGATTATAGCTTTGAAGTTTTACGTGAGGCACTTGGGAAATCATTTAAAGCTATAAAAGCAGACAAGCTACAGGACGCAGCTGTTTTCCTTTCATCATTTTCGAATGAAAACGTAGATGCAATGGATGCTGCACATGCTGTTGGTGAAGCACTTACATTATCGACTTATTCCTTCGCTGGCTATAAACAAAAATCAAATGAGCCAGAAAAATTCATTGAGCATATAACTGTCTATAGCGATTCTTTAGAAGAAGAGGAAATTAAGGCAGCTTTAACGGTCGGTTATACATATGGTAAAGGAACGAACTCAGCCCGTACACTTGTCAATCTTCCGGGAAATATGCTGACGGCTACAGATATGGCTAACTATGCTCTAGAATTGGCGGCTAAATATGATTTTGAAGCAGAGATCCTTGAAAAGGAAGATATGCTAAAGCTTGGCATGGGAGCCTTACTAGCCGTTAACCAAGGCTCTGTGGAACCTCCTAAAATGATTGTGCTGAAGTATCAAGGAAAAGAAGAATGGAAGGATGTCATTGGTTTAGTAGGAAAAGGGATTACATTCGACACTGGGGGCTACTCCATTAAGCCTAAGGATGGAATTGTTGGCATGAAGGCGGATATGGGCGGTGCAGCTGCAGTTCTTGGGGCAATGGAAGTTATTGGTGAGCTTAGACCCGAACAAAATGTAGTCGCAGTTATTCCTTCAACTGACAACATGATTAGCGGAAATGCGCTTAAGCCTGATGATGTGATCACCTCTATGAGCGGCAAAACGATTGAAGTATTGAATACAGATGCTGAAGGCCGCCTTGCATTAGCTGATGCTGTAACGTATGCAAAGTTCCATGGAGCTAACTATCTAATTGATGTTGCGACATTAACGGGAGGAGTCATTGTTGCGCTCGGAAATGAAACGACAGGCGCCTTAACGAATAATGAAGCACTATGGGAGCAGGTTCTAGAAGCATCCTATGAAGCAGGGGAGCCAATCTGGAGACTTCCTTTATTTGAAAAAGATAAACAAAGAATTAGAAGCAGTAAAATTGCCGATTTAAATAACTCTCCAGGACGAGAAGGACATGCGATTATGGGAGGCGGATTTGTTGGAGAATTTGCTGAAGGAACACCGTGGGTGCACCTTGACATTGCTGGAACAGCAACGACCCGCAAAGAACATAATCTCGGGCCATCCGGTGCAACAGGCGTAATGGTACGGACACTTGCCCTGCTTGTAGAAAGATTTGAAGTATAAGGACACAAAGGGACAAGGGAATATCCCCTTGCCCCTTAAGGTGACTGGCACCTTTGTTTTGCCCTAAAAACCGAAAAGAGATGTAATAATATTTTTTCTTTTTGCCTTCTTTTTGGGCTTCTCATTATCAAATATTAATAAGTTTTCGGCAGGCAGCTTATTTTTTAGGCTGCTCTGTTTATTTTCAAGTAATTCGATCCGTTCAGTTAAATTCTTAATAATACCCTGAAGATCTTCAATCTCACGGCGGTGCTGCAACAGCTGATAGGACACGACATCATCTGCTTTTCCGTTCACTTTCTGTTCCAGCAATTCGATTTTCTCCAGCAGCTTTTCAGTTGCTTTGTCATTGATATTTACGGTTGTTGTCAGACTTCCTCTCCGTGGCTTGCCGTCTTGAACAGTTACATTCTGCAGGATGATTCCATTACTCAGCTGATCTTGAACCTGTCTAAGCAATTGAATATCTTCCTCATTAAACCAATAATGACCAAGCTCGTTCCGATCCATTTGGAGCTCCAGCTGTCTTACCCAACGCTGTACTGTGCTTGGCGAAACCCCTAATAACTTTGCAACAGCACTTGTATTCACACTGATCCCCTCCTTCATTACTTATTTGAATTCTTCCAATAAAAATAAACTCCTTCCTGTATGACAAAACTAGTTTATTTTCGGCAAAGAAAGTGGAGATGCTACATGTTTCTATCATTCCCTATCATATTAATAAATGGAAACTTAAAGTAGGTAATAGTCAGAAAAATATAACAACTGACAAAATATTTACAAGTACTCGAATCATGTTGATTAATCTGAATTCAATTATTATACTTAAGGTGCTTATAATTTTTAGAATGTTAGGAAAGGGGAATATTTTCTATGATTATTGGGGTACCAAAAGAAATAAAAAATAATGAAAACCGTGTGGCTGCAACACCAGCAAGTGTTTATACACTTGTTAAAGCAGGTCATCAAGTTTTAGTAGAATCAGAGGCAGGTCTTGGAAGCGGATTCACAAATGAAGATTATAAAGAGGTTGGAGCAGAAATCGTTCCTACAGCTGCTGAAGCATGGGCTGCAGAAATGGTTATGAAGGTGAAAGAACCTCTTGAGTCTGAATATAAATTTTTCCGCAAAGATTTAGTATTATTCACATACCTACACCTAGCTGCAGAGCCAGAATTAGCTAAAGCTCTAGTAGATACTGGTGTTACAGCGATTGCATATGAAACAGTTGAAGTAAATCGCACATTGCCATTACTGACTCCAATGAGTGAAGTAGCTGGACGTATGGCTACTCAAATTGGAGCTCAATTCCTGCAAAAAACAAATGGCGGAAAAGGCATCCTTCTAGCAGGCGTACCAGGAGTTTCACGCGGTAAAGTTACTATCGTCGGCGGTGGAGTAGTTGGTATTAATGCAGCGAAAATGGCGATCGGACTTGGAGCTCAAGTAACGATTATTGACCTTAGCCCTGAGCGTCTTCGTCAATTAGACGACATCTTCGGCAACAGCATCCAAACATTAATGTCTAACCCATTCAATATCGCTCAAGCTGTTAAAGAAAGCGATCTTGTAGTTGGTGCTGTTCTAATTCCAGGTGCTAAAGCTCCTAAATTAGTAACAGAAGAGATGGTTAAGTCTATGGCTCCTGGTTCAGTTGTTATTGACGTGGCTGTTGACCAAGGCGGAATCTTTGAAACAGTTGACCATATTACAACTCATGATAACCCAACATATGAAAAGCATGGCGTTGTTCACTATGCTGTTGCTAATATGCCTGGTGCTGTTCCAAGAACTTCTACAATCGCACTTACAAACGTTACAATTAACTATGCACTGCAAATTGCTAACAAAGGTGTTAAGAAAGCAGTTGAAGACAACGCATCGTTAAAACTAGGTGTTAACGTTCTAAACGGAAACGTTACTTACCAAGCCGTTGCTAAAGACCTTGGTTATGAGTATGTGTCTGTTGACCAAGCATTCGAAAACTAAGAATTGATTTTTCAACTTAAGCCCTTTTAGCTTCAAGCTAGGGGCTTTTTCAATGAAATTTGACATTGCGAAGATTTATTTATATAATTTCCAAAAATAGAGTAAATACATTGACGAGGATTAGTAAAGTGTTTTTAGTTTATCCTAGAGAGGAAGCTATTTGCTGCAAGGCTTCTATAAACAACCACTTGAACCTGCCTCCGAGTACTGTATCGGATAATTATTGAAGATACAAGCGGGTTCATATCCGTTATCATGATTCGAGTGTAAAGCTATGCTTTAAATTAGGGTGGTACCGCCATGCATTGGTCCCTAATTTGAAGTATGGCTTTTTTTAATAAGGATAGGGAAACGGTTTTATTGTCCCATTAAAAGTTTAAAACCAACCCCGTGTCCTTCAAAAATTAAAAGAGGTGTAAAGAAATGGCTAAAGAATTTGTTAAAGACATTACAGCAATGGATGAAGATTTTTCTCAGTGGTACACGGATGTTGTGACGAAGGCTGATTTAATCGATTATTCAAGTGTGCGCGGATGCATGATTATGCGCCCTTACGGCTACGCTTTATGGGAAAATATTAAAAATGAATTGGATCAGCGCATTAAAGATACTGGCCATGAAAATGTGTATATGCCATTATTTATCCCAGAAAGCTTGCTTCAAAAGGAGAAAGACCATGTTGAAGGGTTTGCTCCAGAGGTAGCTTGGGTAACCCACGGGGGATCAGAGGAGCTGGCAGAACGTTTAGTTGTTCGCCCTACCTCTGAAGTTCTTTTCTGTGAGCATTATAGTAAGATTATCCACTCTTATCGTGATCTGCCAAAGTTATACAATCAATGGGCAAACGTTGTTAGATGGGAGAAAACAACAAGACCGTTCCTGCGTACAATGGAATTCCAGTGGCAAGAAGGTCATACTTGCCATGCAACAGATGAAGATGCACATGAAGAAACGAAGCAAATGCTTGATGTATATACGGATCTTTGCGAAACTGTCCTTGCTATACCAGTGGTAAGAGGCAGAAAGACTGATAAAGAAAAGTTTGCAGGAGCTAAGTTTACGTACACAATTGAAAGTTTAATGCATGATGGAAAAGCGCTGCAATCTGGAACATCTCATCATTTAGGAGATGGATTTGCTAAAGCGTTTGACATTACATATTTAGATAAAGAGGGAAAACAGCAATATGTAAATCAAACATCATGGGGATTAACGACCCGCATCATTGGAGCCATGATCATGGTCCATGGAGATGACAGAGGGCTTGTGATTCCGCCAAAAGCCGCTCCAACACAAGTAATGATTGTTCCTATTGCTCAACATAAAGAAGGCGTTCTTGATTTTGCCTATGACTTAAAAGGCAAGCTTTCTAAACTGGCACGTGTGGGCATTGATGCAAGCGACAAAAAACCAGGCTGGAAATTTAATGAGTATGAAATGAAGGGTGTTCCACTTCGTTTAGAGGTTGGCCCTAAGGATATTGAAAATAAACAAGTCGTCCTTGCCCGCCGCGACACAGGAGAAAAATTGATCGTTAGCCTGGATCAGCTAGAGACGAAGCTTACAGAAGTATTAGAAGACATTCAGCAAAATTTATATAATAAAGCAAAAGAGATGCGCGAACAAAAAACATATGTTGCGACAACATATGATGAATTTAAAGATACTTTCGCCAATAAATCAGGTTTCGTAAAAGCCATGTGGTGCGGAGAGCTTGAGTGTGAAGAAAAAATTAAAGAAGAAACAAGCGTCACTTCAAGATGTATCCCATTTGAACAAGAAGCTATTTCATCCGAGTGCGTCTGCTGCGGCCGTGAAGCGAAAGAGCTTGTTTATTGGGCGAAGGCTTACTAATTTGTAGGTGCGGCTTGTTATGGTGACCGAGCAGGAGGAAATTCGCCTGGGCCGGTCACCAAAGTGCTTGATAGGTGCCCGAGAAGGTGAAAATCGCCATCGGCCGGTCACCTTTGGCCGCGTTTATATATGTAAAAGGGTAACTCTTCCACTTAAGAGTTTTGGCCGCAACCTAATTAAAAGCCCACTCAAAAACGGCTGAACATGCATATGAAGTAGTGTAGGCAAAAATATTAGGAGGTTACCCAAATGTATTACCAACGAGGAAGACCCATTTATCATAGAGGAGACGAACGGTTCTTTGGCTTTTTATTTGGAGCCCCATTTGTTGGAGGTCTTCTAGGTGGTTTAATTGGAGGCGGGGTAGCTGGAGCTTTCCTTGCTAACCGACCGTTTTATGGAGCGCCATATCCTCCATATCCACCATACGGATTTGGATATGGTGGATATGGTGGATTTGGCCCATATGGACCACCGATGGCAGCTGGCTACCCTTTTTATTAAAAGAAATCGGCACATAGAAAAAGCTCTTCCTATATAGAGAGCTTTTTTCTTTTATTTTCGCAAAAAAAATGGTGAGTTATTTCCATCTTAACTTTAATGATAAACTGCAGCAGTCCTGCAATTGATTGACGGATTCGAAGTGTAAAACCAATCCATCTGGTGTGTAACTAACTTTAGGGATATGTTTAATTCCAGTTGATTTAATCATTATATTAACCTTTTCAAGCTTTGAAGCCTGTGCGGCACTCATTAATTCAAATGAAAAGGCTCTGGACGAAGCCATCTTTGTCAATAATAGGCTGACATCTCTCATAATATTCTCCATATCCTTTGCAGAACTCATGAAGGTCCCGGGGTCTACGGTCGGATATTGCCGATTGGACATACCGTGGAAAGGGTAATAGGGAAATTGATAAGGCGTAATATAAAATAAATTTTGTCCATAAGGAAAATGGGGAGTCATTCTAAATGGCCCCCTTTCTTTTTAATTCTGTATATGCGAAGAAAGCTTTTCCTGTGTTTCCACAAGTATTATAATAAATGGAAAACTCTGTTATATTATAGTAAAAGGCAAAAAGGGGAGAACTGAATTGAATCTGAAAAATACATTGATTGAAGCTCTAGGGATGGAAATCATTTCACTTGAAAAAGGCAAGGTTGTTGCGACAATGCCTGTTGATGAACGAACAAGACAGCCATTTGGCGTGCTGCATGGAGGTGCCTCTGTCGCTCTTGCGGAAACCGTAGCAAGCATAGGTGCTTACGAACTGGTCGATCATGAGACAGAATCTGTTGCGGGGCTTGAAATAAACGCCAACCATATAAGAGCAAAGCGGGATGGAAAGGTTACAGCCATTGCAACTGTTCTTCATCAGGGAAGAACGACAATGGTTTGGGATATCAAAATTGTTGACGAAGATGATAAACTTATTTGTGTTTCGAGATGTACAATGGCAGTTATAAAAAGGAAATAGAAAATGATAGGGCTGAATTATAGGAATTCAGCCCTTTTAATGTAGAAGTAAAGTACTTGGCATTCCTATTGATTATGAAGAAACACAATTATAAGGAGATATCAATATATGAGTATCGTAAAAGCAACCTTAGCTGACCTTGAATCCGTAACAGAGCTTTTTGATTTATACAGGATATTTTATAAGCAGGAATCAAATATCGATGGAGCAAGGGAGTTCATTCAAGAGAGGCTAGCCAAAGAGGATTCCGTCATTTTTATTGCGTTTGACGAAGAAAGTCCTGTTGGTTTTGTTCAATTATATCCGTCCTTTTCATCGGTCAGTATGAAACGACTTTGGATTTTGAATGATCTATATGTAAAAGAAGGTGGACGCGGAAAAGGCTTTGGCGAAAAATTAATGAAGAAAGCTATCGAATTTGCCGAGGACACAGAGGCTAAAGGAGTTCTGCTGGAAACTGCCGCTGATAATGTAAGTGCACAAAAGCTCTATGAAAAAGTAGGTTTTACAAAGGAAACGACTTATTTTTACTTTTATTCCGCATAAATTATTAGGGAGGGATCCAAATGAGTGCTAGCTTTCCATGTAAGTGATATTTATGGACTGTATTTCCGTTATTTGTCACATTCACAAAGGGTTTTAATACTATCTAACATATGATACAATGTAAGTAATCAAATATTGAACTACTTGGAGGAGTCTGTCACCAAGGGATATCTATGTCCTTTGGTAGCAGGCTCTTTTTGTATTTCAATAATAAAATAAGGGGGAGAAAGTTTTTGATTATTGTCTTGCAGTTAGCGATCATTTTATTTGCCGCAAAGCTTGCGGGAAGTATTAGTGTGAGGTTGGGGCAGCCTGCCGTGTTGGGAGAAATTATTGTTGGGATTTTACTAGGACCATCAGTCTTTGGATTAGTAACTGCGACAGATACTTTAGCAGCATTTAGTCAGTTAGGGGTCATCTTGTTAATGTTTATTGCAGGTTTGGAGACAGACTTGAATGAGTTCAAGCGTTCTGGGAAAGCATCAACCCTTGTAGGCTTTGGTGGAATTATTTTTCCGCTTTTCTTCGGATATGTAGCAGGGTTAATGATGGATCTTTCATCCTTCCAATCTCTGTTTTTAGGTTTAATGCTTTCAGCAACTAGTGTAAGCATCTCAGTTGTTGCTTTAAGGGAGATGAATCAATTAAAGACTCCAGAGGGTACTTCAATTTTAGGTGCGGCGGTCATTGATGATGTTGTTGTGATGATTGCGTTAGCGTTCTTAATGAGTTTTGCAGGTGGAGAAGTCAGCCTAACATCAGTTCTTTTAAAGAAAGTCCTCTTTTTTACAGGGGCTCTGCTCGTTGCATGGAAAGCTGTACCATTTATTTTAAGAACATTCTCTAAACTTAAAGTTTCAGAACCTATTATTGCAGCGGGTCTTTTTATTTGTTTTGTCTTTGCCTATACCGCTGAAATCACAGGTGTCGCAGCTATTATTGGTTCTTATATGGCGGGGCTAGCTATTAGTGTTACAGGGTTTAAGCATGAAATCTTTGAAAAAGTAGAAACAATTAGTACAGCCATATTTGTCCCTGTTTTCTTTGCATTTATTGGGATCTCTTCAGAGTTTTCAGGAGTCACTGATTATATATGGGTAATCATTTTATTAAGTATTCTAGCCATATTAACGAAATTTATTGGTGCTGGTTTAGGCGCAAAGATTGCAGGCTTTGGCTGGAGAAGTTCCATGGGAATTGGTTCCGCAATGATATCGAGGGGAGAGGTGGCACTTATAATTGCCGCTCTAGGAATTGAATCCAATTTAATCGACAAAGATTTGTTTGCTGTCATGATCGTTGTCATTCTTGTTACTACCATTGTCACGCCGCCGATGATGAAATGGTTTTTTAAAGATCCTGAGGCAGGAATGAGTGTTAATATTAGAAAGAGTGTATAAAGAAAAAAGGGACGGATGCCTTCGATAGCATCTGTCCCTTTGCTTGTTCCTAACCAAATATTAGAATGACAATAAAATAAGCGACCATCGTAATTAAACCAAGTGGAAAACCAAATCTTGCCCATTCCTTGCTCGTAATATTTAATTTTCCAGCAGAAATAATGTTCGGAATGTTTCCAGGGATAAGCATTCCACCACTAATCATCAATCCAAGTAAAATGGCTTTAATTGTTGGCTCGTCCATTGCAGGGCTAATTTCTGCCGCAGCAAGAGTTGCATTATCCAAAATAGCTGAGATCATATTGATCCAGTACAGTACATAAGGGCTCATGCCTAGTAAATATTTTTCAATGAAAGGTTCGAATCCAGCACCTAGGAAAGTTAGTCCCATTACAAAAAGGTAGATTTTAACTGCACGAATAATAATTTCTTTATAGCTTTCCTTTTCAAGGGATGCTGTTAATCCTTCAGAGTCTTTTTGTGGCTTGATTAAGACTGCTGATAGAATTCCAAAAATGATAACAGCGATAATGACATCGGCGCCAATAAGCTTAAATAAATAGAAGAATTCCTCATTTAATTTGCTGATGGCAATCGTAGAAAGTGGTTCTCCAATTGGAGTTAGTGCAGCTCCAAGACCAATGGAGAAACAGGCTAGTACAACAAGACGCACTTCTGATTTACGGTCAAGTCGAATTACACTTACGATTACAACAAGAACGATCGCTGCGATAATTGCAGTGATGACACTAGAAATTAATCCAAGAACGATCGTAACTAATGCTAAAAATAAGCGAAACGGCATCATATTACTTAATCCAAGAATCCCTTTTTCGATTGGGTTCTGGCACCATCTAAATATTAAACCAGCTACAAGTACAGCAAGAGTAATATGGATTGGATCTTCAAGAGCCTTTATTAATAATTCTCCATTCAGCACCTGGCTGATCGCTGCAGCTGCAATACCCATAATAAATAAGAAGGCTTCTAGATTATGTTCTACCTTTTTTACTGTGAATGGTAGAAATAATACTAATATTAAAACAATTGTAAGTCCTAAAATCATTGTGTATGTCAGTCCTTTTCTAATAATTTTCCGCCAAAACGGACTAACGGCCCAGATGTGAATAAAACAGAAAATTTCACCAATGGCAGTTACCATTGCATTATATCATAAATTTCAAATTTTTCTGCATGGTTTTTCAATATTCTATTATTTTTGTGAAATAGGAAAAACAACACTACTAGGATAGACTTTGCTATATCAAACAACTATTGTCTAAACGGTTAGGTTCCGCAATAATAAAGAAGTATGAAAAAGGAGATTCCTCCTAATATTGATATTTTCTAAGGATAAGCGAATGGAGAAAAAATGAAAAATACATATTTTATGAGCTATTTTCCGCTGCTTTCTATCATATTGTTCAGTCTGACTCTCTCAATAAAGGTTGAAAAAGTTCTCATTGAATTTCTTAAGAATGCTGGGATTTACACAGGTATGCTAGAGTTTTTTTCAGATGGCGGGATTAAGCTTTCACTGCTCATTCTTTTGATGCTTTTATTTTTTATGGTATTTGCTGCATTAAAGCTGATTGCAAATACGATAAACGAGTTATCTCTTTTGTTCTTTTCTAAAGACTCGGAAGGAGATAGCATAAAGCAAATTCGGAGCGGGGCTTTTATATACTTTATTGGGAGCTTTTTGTCTTTAATAAGTATGAACAGCTTTACGGGGATTGGCATTATTTTTGCAGTGACTACAGCTGTTTACTTCTTATATTTTGTGCATAAGGTCAGTTCCTCTTTATCGTATCTTGGTCTTGTTGGGCTCATCTTTTTTCAGGTGCTATTCTGGTCTAGTTTTATTTCTGGTGTTATTTATCTAGCTGTTAAGGTGTATAACAGTCTTATCGCAAGCTTACCAATCTAAAAAAGGGGCCCATAATTAATCAAGTAGGGGCCCCTTTAATATCCCGACATAATTTCCTTCCAGATGAGCTGCTGAGGGGCAGCTGATTCCACGTACGCAATATTTTCAGGTGTATCCTTACCAATCCATATCCCTGCAGTATATTGATCGGTTAAACCGATAAACCAGTAATCTTTATAATCATTCGTCGTACCCGTTTTTCCGCCTGAATATCCGGCAGATAAGTAGGCTTTACGTGCTGTACCGGAATGAACCGTTTTTTTCATTAACTGTCGCACTTTGTCGGTCGTACTCTTACTCCATACTTGAACCTTGGGATCATTCCAACTATATAGAAGCTCGCCATTCGTATTTGTTACCTTTTTAATGGCTCTAGCGGGCTGGTACAGCCCATTAGTCGCAAATACTGTATAGGCGGATGTAAGCTCAAGCGGAGTCATCCCATGTGAAAATCCCCCAATTGCTGCAGCTAGAGTATAATCCGATTTCGAAACCTTTAGGAAGTGAAAGTTTGCTAGATCTTCAAAACCATTTTTAATTCCAATAGAATCTAAGATTCTAACGGCAGGTGTATTATAAGAATGGATAAATGCTTGTTCTAACGTAACGAAACCGTATTGGCCGCCGCCATAGTTTTGCGGGCAATAACCGTTTTTGCAAAAGGAATTTGCGTTGATTTTTTTCCGTAAAGATGCATCGCTTCTTTCAAAATAAGGTGCATAGACGAGCAGTGGCTTGATTGCAGAGCCCGGTTGACGGTAGGCTTGAAATCCCCTGTTAAAATCATGTTTTTTGTATTGTTTGCCCCCTACAAGTGCAACAAGCTGATGGGCTTCATGATCTATGACTGCCGCAGCCCCCTGGATATCAGGGTAGGGCAAGTTTCGTGTGACCGCATTTTTTGCACGCTCTTGAATAGATGGATCGAGTGCCGTTTCAATAATAATGCCTGATGCCATAACTTCTTCTAGCCGATTATCGAGCTTGACTTCTAGTTCAGCACGCTCTTTCTCCGTTTTAGCTGATTGTATTTTTTCCGTAAAGCCATCCTGCTGCCCGATCAATTCCTTTAGCTCGGCTTCTGCATATGTAACATAGTCAGGAAATAAATCAGTTCGTTTTTTCATATTTAATTGTATAGGTTCGCTTTTGATTATTTCCGCTTCCTCTGATGGGATCACTCGGTGATTGCTAAGTTGGTCGATTAATCTTTTCTGTCTTTCCTTCGTCTGCTCAAAGTTTTTTACCGGATTATAAAGAGAAGGATTATTAGGAATTGCGGCCAAAAATGCAAGCTCTGCTTTCGAAAGCTCCTTCGTCTGTTTTTGAAAATAAAGCTCGGAGGCAGCTTCAATACCATAGGCTCCATTTTGAAAATAGATGGCATTCATATATAGCGTTAAAATTTCTTCCTTTGTATATTTACGTTCAATCTCATAAGAGTAAAGTAGCTCGCTTAGCTTACGGTTATAAGATTTATCATTGTTAAGAAAAAGGTTTCTCGCCAGTTGCTGCGTAATGGTACTGGCCCCTTGTTCAATCGTATTTGACTTCATATTAATCGCCAAGGCACGTCCAATCGATGTTACATCAAAGCCAACATGATCGTAAAAATGCTGATCCTCAGAAACGATAAATAATTGGATCAGAAAGGGAGGAATGTCCGCAAATTCCAGGTTTATTCGGTTAAACGGCAGATGGATTTCCGAAATAGTCGTACCATTCTGTGCCTTTATATAGGAGGTTTGCGGCAAGGATATGTCCTTAATTTTGATTTTTTCTTCTAATATATTGTGAAAGCTTTTTACCTTAGCTATTTCAGAACCAGATGCAAAAATAAGAAAAAGGAAGCATGGAACTAAGGCAATTATGATCAAATATCCAGTTAACGTACGCAATACCCCTCTTCCTTTCCGAAAGCTCTTAACTGATTTTCCAAACTCTATTCTACAGCAGAATCAAACAAATAAAAATTCATTTAAAAATGAAATTACCCAGAAAAATTAAAAAATTCCATGGTATAATAGTGGAAATGACGTGCGTTTATTTTTTCAATGAAAGAAGGTGTTAACATGGGGGAAGAGTATCGTTATTTATTTATTGACTTTGAATTTACCATGCCTGAAAAGAATGGCCGATACAAAGGCTTTTATCCAGAAATTATTGAAGCCGGAATTGTTTCAGTATCCAATGACCAAATTCTTGATCAATTTTCTTCCTTCGTTTCTCCAGTTCGCTTTCCAAAGTTATCTGAACGGTGTAAATCATTCCTTCATATCTCACAAGAGCAGGTGGACCAAGGGATTTCCTTTATGGAATTGGTCAAAAAGATGAAGGAAATGAGCGGAAACCAACCATGTCCTATTATTACGTGGGGGAATATGGATATGAGGGTTCTGCGAAATAATTGTCAACAGGTCGGCATTCCTTTTCCTTTTAAAGGGAAGGAAGTGGACTTATCAATGGAATACAAACGTTTTTTTGGTGATCAAAATCAAACCGGATTATGGAAGGCCGTCCAGGAATATGGAAAGGAAGGCACGGGAAAACATCATCGTGCTTTAGATGATGCCATGACTACTTATAATATTTTTAGATTAGTAGAAAAGGATAAGAAATACCTTGAAAAGCCTGAGCCAACCACAATTGGAGACAGGGTAGACTTTTCCAAGCTATTAAATAAATTCGCATAAAAAGCCAAATCGCATATGAAACGATTTGGCTTTTTGTTTTCTATTTAAAATAATCCTTTTCAAGAGTTTCGATATTCTTTAGGCTAAGTTCTGCCCAAGGGGAGGCATCTTCTTTAAGATCCTTTATCATTTTATCTAATGCCTCTCTTAACGAAGCTGTAAATTCAGGGATTTCACCGTCAAATGGTTTAACCATTTGTTTAGGGACATTTGTTTGTTCCCGGTATGCTAAAGCACGGCGTTCATGAAACATTTGAACATGAGCATCTTTAGGATTATGTAAATCACCTTGCATAGGATGCTTAGCCACCGCTAGAACCCGTACAAGAAAATGCTGCGGCCGAATGTCTGTAATTTCTCCGATATATTTTCCTGTTTTATAAATGGCTGTTACCTTATCGCCAACATTTAAATCTGCCATACTGAATTCCCCTTCCTAAATGTACTGTAGTATTCTCATTATGGCTTACCTGCTTGGAAAAACAAAGAAATATGAAGATACCAATCATCTAAGCTGGGGAATGATTACATATTTAAACGAGAATTATCGTCTATGGTGCCCGTCATGGACAAAAAGTGGTCGCTAGGGTCATCAGAAGGTGTCTATGGTGCCCTTCATGCGTTAAAAGCGGTCACCACGGGCATCAATCGGTTTCATTGAGACTATTTAGATTGTGTTAAAAAATAAGAGGCATCCTTCCTCCGGCAAAAAGCTTGGAACACGGTGTAATTGTTTGTTATAATAACATATTGAACCACTGCATTTTTGCAGAAAGGATTGTTGATATGTTGCAATGGTATGTTATGTCCTTGTTTCTATATTTCCCTCAAGATAAATCAGAATATTTTCCTGCTGCCATCAGTTTTACGATATTTTTCATCTTATGCGTTATAACCTTCCGATTCATTTTACGGATTTCAAAACGTGAAGCAATCAAGGCAAAGGAACTTGAGGATCGAATCATGAATCACATAAATAGCACGGAAGAAAAAAACTAACAGAAGCAGGAAATAGCCAAGTCTTTATTGATTTGGTTATTTTTTTTGCTGATAAAATAAGATTTAGGTATAACCTGCCAAATAATTGATTATGAAAAGGCCGATATGGTGATACTAATGGAAGAATTTGTTTGATAGGAGTTTTTTTAACATGAAAAAGGCTTGGTTATTACTTCCCTTTTTTATTTTATCAGGATGTGGGGAAGAAGAGATCAGAAATCTGGATGTTGAAATGTTTAATGCAGTAGGGGACTCCCTAGGAACGATTAAGATAGAGGAACAGACAAAAGGAGTCAAACTATTTTTAGATTTAGAAGGCTTACCTCCAGGTGAGCATGCCATGCATATTCATGATACTGGAAAATGTGAACCCCCAGATTTCAAGTCAGCGGGAAATCATTTTAACCCAGAAGATAAGGAGCACGGTCTGCTTCATCCTAAAGGATCTCATGCTGGTGATCTTCCAAACCTCATTGTAGGAGAGGATGGAAAGGCAAAGGATGAAATTATGGCCCCACAGGTCTCACTTAAGGAAGGCAAACAATCATTATTAACGAAAGACGGGACCTCCATTGTGATTCATGATGGCAAGGATGATGGGATGACACAGCCGGCTGGTGATTCCGGTGATCGGATCGCATGCGGGCCTATTTCAAAGGATAAGAAGAAGAAATAGAAATAAATAAGACCTTTCCGGATAATGGGAAAGGTCTTTCTTCGTATTGAAGTTCCCTTTGACGTTTTACAATATGTTATATTCTCTTTATAGAGCATGATAAACCTTTTTCCAGGGAGGGTAAAATATGTCATATTCGCTAATCGTTCAAGAGTTATTTAATAGAAACCATTTTCAAAAAGCAGAAGTGATCGCAGGTCATGGCGGGATCCTGAATACTATTAAGTGGGTTCATATACTGGAATCGAAAGAGATAGGCACATTAATTAAGGGAAATGAATTAATATTAACAACGGGAATTCAACTAACATCCGAAGATACTCTATTAAATTTTTTAGAACAGTTGATTACAAAAGAAGCAGCCGCTTTATGTATTGAATTGGGTGAACATATCAAATCTGTTCCAAATAGTGTAATTGAGTTGGCTAATCGGCATAATTTACCGATTATTGTGTTTAATGAAATCGTTCCATTTATTGAAATAACACAAGAAATACATAGCTTGTTAATTAATCAACAATATGAAATGATCAAACGGCTAGAAAATTATTCACAAGAAATTAATAAATTAACTTTGAAAATAACTCATTATGAACATATCCTCATGAAGCTTTATAAATATTTAAACATGAACGTTGCATTTATCATTAATGGGCAACAGTCATTATTTATTCCAAATGAAAAACATCAGATATATGAGAACTTAAGGGATCAATACGAACAAAAAGGGGAAGGAAGTCATTTTGCCAAATGTGAAGTAATTATATTAGAGGAAAGTTATGGGGAAGTATGTATTTTCACGAAGAACCGAACAATAAATGAGTTTGAATTATTAATACTAGATAGAACGGTTACGGCCTTATCGCAATATTTGCTGCGCAGTCTGTATATAGAAGAAAAACAAAACATTCACTCCCGCCTATTGCTAGAGTCTTGGTTAGATGGAACAGTTGAAGATTCTGTCATTACTAGTTTCCTACAGGAACAGGGTTTTCATAATTTATTAAATTGCTCATACTTTGTATTAGTCGAACAAATAAATAATACAAAAAAAGGATATGATTTAAATTATTATAAATTATATTCCCGCAATATTTTTGAAAATAAAGGGTTCGTTTTATTTTTATTAGAGGAAAAGCAAAGGCTGATTTATATTATTGCAGATATAATTGGACATGATATTAAACCTCGTATAATAGAATGTATAGAGAAAATCAGAAACTTTAGAAAGAATAATAATTATATCAATCTATCGGTCACTACTGCCGTTGGCCAGATTATGAATGATTATAAATTAGTGCATCAAAGCTGTGAAACTGCACGTGATACGTTATTAATCCGCAATAACGCTTTTCATCTATCTTATTTCTATGAAGATCTTTTCACACATCAATTAGTTCTGCAAATGCAAAAAAACAAAGCCATTATGGATTTAGCTAAAAAATATTTAAAGCCCCTCTATGACTACGATGCAAAAAATAATGGTCAGCTGATTGAAACGCTACAAGCTTATCTTCAATGTAATTGTCTAAAAAATGAGACTGCCAAGAAGCTATTTATTGTCCGCCAAACTTTATATCATCGCTTATCCAAAATTGAAAGTTTAATAGGAAGTGATTATACGCTTCCGCCAAAGCGCCTAGCTGTTGAATTGATGCTGCTCGCAACTCAATATAACTTCCAGATTACAGACTCTGAAAGTCTGAATTAAAGCATAGTTCTAAAATATAAATTTTGAATCTTCAGTAAAGATCGATTTGCCAAATTCTAATCAAGGCTTTGACCTAACGGTGATTCCATTAAGAAGTGTCAATGTGTGAAACAGTATTTAGTTATCATTTAACATTATGTCAGATGATAACTATGATATTAAGCGTCACAATTAAGACAGAAGAAACAATTTTCTAAAGGAGTGACTCAAATGGAGAAGGTTCATTTGACTGAAAGTTTAGTCACAAAGGATGAGAAATATCTTTGGAATTCAATGAAGCCATATAATCCGCAAGCTACAACTATTATTCAAAAAGCGAAAGGAGCTTGGCTGACGGATATCGAGGGGAATCGTTATCTAGATGCGATGGCAGGTTTATGGTGTGTAAACGTTGGTTATGGAAGGGAAGAGATTGCAAAGGCTGCGTATGACCAGCTCCTTGAGAACAATTATACTCCCTTAACCGTTAGTCATCCTTCCGCGATTTTACTTGCCGAGAAAATCAGTGATTTATTGGGCGGGGATTACGTTGTATTTTTCTCGAATAGCGGCTCAGAAGCGAATGAAACAGCCTTTAAAATTGCTCGCCAGTATTACCAGCAAAAAGGACAAGGAACGCGTTATAAAATTGTTTCGCGTTATCGCGCCTATCACGGAAACTCAATGGGCGCTCTCGCGGCAACAGGGCAAGCAGAACGGAAATACAAATACGAACCGTTATCACCAGGATTTATTCATGTAAAAGCGCCGGATCAATACCGTTACAATGAGGATGGATATAAGAATGCCGCTGATTTACCATCTGTTAAAGCAGTAGACGAAATCATGACATGGGAACATTCTGAAACGATAGCTGCCATGATCATGGAACCGATTATTACGGGCGGAGGGGTCATTATGCCTCCAGATGATTATTTAAAAGGTGTAAAAGAAGTTTGCGAGAAACACGGCGCCCTATTAATAGTAGATGAAGTAATCTGCGGATTCGGTCGTACAGGAAAGGCCTTCGGGCATCAAAATTATGGAGTGCAGCCTGACATTGTCACAATGGCAAAGGGGCTTACAAGCGCATACATGCCACTATCTGCAACAGCTGTGAAGAGAGAAATATATGACGAGTTTACTAGAAACGGAAACTATGACTTTTTCCGTCATGTTAATACATTTGGCGGCTCTCCCGCAGCATGTGCAGTTGCACTGAAAAACCTAGAAATTATGGAACAAGAAAATTTATTTGAACAGTCTTCAATTATGGGAGAGATTTTAGTAACTGAATTAAAAGATAAACTATCACACTGCCCTTATGTTGGAGATATTCGCGGCAAAGGATTGCTTATCGGAATTGAGCTAGTAGAAGATCGCAGCACGAAAAAACCATTCCCTGTAGAGAAAGTCAATCAAGTCATTGCGAAATGTAAAGAACAAGGGCTGATTATTGGGAAAAACGGTGTGACAGTTGCAGGTTATAACAATATATTAGCACTGTCACCACCATTAAATATTACCTTGGAGGAAAAGGATTTCATTGTTGCAAGATTAGTGCAAGCAATTGAAACTTTATAAGTGCACTTCCCAAAATAGTAGAATCGCTGCTTCATACTCGAAAGGAGACTAAGAAGATGACAAACATTACTGAAGTGAAAGAACTTACACATTTTATAGGGGGGAAAATGACTGCTGGAAAAAGCGGGCGGTACTCCAATGTATTCAATCCTGCTACAGGGGAAGTCATTGCCAAAGTGCCATTAGCTTCCGCGGAGGAAGTGAAGGAAGCAATTGAAAAAGCAGAGGCTGCATTCCCAGCATGGCGTGATATCTCAGTAGCTAAACGGGCAGAGGTTGTAATGAAATTCAGGCACCTGCTAACCGAAAATAAAGATAAATTAATAGAATTAATTTGCACGGAAAGCGGAAAAACAGAAGAAGACGCAATGGGCGAAATTACCCGCGGGATAGAATCTGTGGATTTGGCAATAAATGCTCCTCACTTAATGAAAGGAGAATATTCAGTTAATGTAGGCGGGCAAATTAATGCCTATTCAGCTAAATATCCGCTTGGTGTAGTAACAGCCATCTCTCCATTCAACTTTCCAATCATGGTGCCGCTAGCCCAGACTAGTATGGCAGTCGCGGTTGGAAATGCTGTTATTTTAAAAGCTTCCGAGCGAGTGCCAATGTCAGCTTTATTTATAAGTGAACTATGGAAAGAAGCAGGGCTTCCGGACGGAATTTGGTCAGTTATCAATGGAGATAAAGAGGCGGTTAATGAGCTACTCGAAAATCGAGCCGTACAGGCAGTTTCTTTTGTTGGATCTACACCTGTAGCACAATATATTTATGAAACAAGCGCTAAATATGGGAAACGTGTCGTTGCATTAGGCGGCGGAAAAAATAATATGGTCGTCATGCCGGATGCTGATTTAGAACAAGTAGCGAATGCTTTCATCAGTGCAGGGTATGGGGCTGCTTCCCAACGGTGTATGGCCATCTCCGCATTAATGCCAGTAGGACAAGAAACGGCAGATCGTTTAGCGGAAATTTTAAAAGAAAAGATTGATAACTTAAAAGTAGGGGCTTATACAGAAAAGGTAGATTACGGCCCTGTTATTTCCCAGCAAGCAAAAGAAAACATTTTAAAAGCTATTGATCGCAGTGAAGAAGAAGGGGCGAAAATTATTTGTGATGGCCGTGATAAAGACATTACAAAAAATAGCAAAGGCTTCTTCTTAGCACCAACTTTGCTCGATTATGTAAAACCGGGTATGGAAATTTATAATGAAGAAGTCTTCGGACCCGTTCGTAATATTGTACGTGTAGACACATTAGAGGAAGCGATTAAATTAATCAATCAGCATGAACTAGGAAATGGCGTAACAATTTTTACAAATAATGGGCTGGCAGCTAGAAAATTCACAACTGAAATTGATGTCGGAATGGTCGGTGTCAATGTTCCGATTCCAATACCGGTTGGTTATCATAACTTTGCTGGTTTTAAGGGCTCAAGATTTGGTGAAGGACATATGTTTGGTCCAGAACAAGTAAAGTTTTTCACAAAATCTAAGACAATTTCCGAACGCTGGCTATCAACAAGTGAAGATAGTAGTCTATCATTTGCGTTTCCGAGTAATAATTGAATAGAGTTTGTATTTAAACATTAATAATAACTAGCAAGGAATTGACACAGCGCGATCGGATTGAGTTTGGGCCAATTTCAAAAATAAGAAGAAGTAGAATATATAAGACCTTTCCGGATTATGGGAAAGGTCTTTCTTCAAAGGGAGCGGTAATTGGACAGGAAAGCGTCAATTTTCAAAAAGGTGTCCGACAAAGTGAGTTTATCGGACAGGAAAGCAACAATTTCCAAAAAGTTATCCACAAAGCAGTATTTGGTGAAAGAAAATTGACCACTATCCACAACTTTATCCACTTATTATTCAAATGCCCTCTTCAATCTCTCCAATCCATCCAACAGCATTTCCCGCGGACAAGCGATATTCATGCGAACGAAGCCTTCTCCGCCAAGACCGTATTTTTTCCCTGGTTCTAATGCCAGTTTGCCTTTATATAGTAAGCGATCTCTAATGTCTTCATCGCTTAAATCCAGCTCGCGGCAATTTAACCATAATAAATAGGTGCCCTCAGGTTCCATAACTTTGATCGATGGCAAGTGTTTGTCAATAAAGCTTTTTGCCGTTTCAACGTTTTCATGTAAGTATTCAAGAAGTTCATCCAACCAGCTATTTCCGTGCTTATAAGCGGCTTCCATTCCAATTGCCCCAAAGGTTGGCAATGAAAAGAAACCTTGACGTTGCAGAACTGTTTGAAATTCTTTGCGAAGTTCTTTGTTGGAAATGATAACAGCAGAAGCTTGTAGCCCTGCCAGATTGAATGTTTTTGTTGGCGCAATGCAAGTTATTGTAATCTCATTGAATATGTTATTCAATGAAGCGATTGGAATATGCTTATTTTCTTTAAAAACAAGGTCAGAATGAATTTCATCGGATAGAATTAAACACTGATACTGATGGCAGAGCTCACCGATCTTTTGTAATTCTTCTTTTGTCCATACTCTGCCGCCGGGATTATGTGGATTACATAAAAGGAATAATTTAACTCCCTCTTTTAATCGTTCTTCAAAATCAGCAAAATCGATTTCAAAGCGATTGTTTACTAATTTTAAGGGAGAATTTACTACTTCTCGATTATTTTTCTTAACCATGTCGAAAAAAGGAGCATAGACAGGTGATTGCAGCATCACTTTATCTCCAGGGGCAGTATAGGCCTCAATCGCAGTTGCAATCGAAGGAACGACTCCCAAATTATATAGAATCCATTCATTTTCAATATTCCAGCTGTGTCTATTCTGAAGCCACTGCGTTATGCTATCAGCCGTTGAGGTTGAAGGAAATGTATAGCCGAAAACACCATGATGAACTCGGTCCAGAAGAGCATCTTTCACTTCCGAGGGCGGCGCGAAATCCATATCAGCTACCCACATTGGCAATACCTCGCTCGTTCCAAAGACTTGCTGGGTCATTCCCCATTTAACAGATGAAGTATTTTCCCGATTAATAATTTGATCAAAGTCAAACTTCTTCATTGTATCCCCGCCTTTTCAATCATATGGTCTATATTCTATAATAAAGGATGGATACAAAAAGTAAAAATTTTAAGGTGATTATATGCAAATGCAACAGTTGAACTTACAGTTGGTCAATACAATAGATGAGTGGGATCCTTTTCGTATTGGTGCAGGAAATTATGAGACGGAAATTGCTGATATTGTTCAAGCGGTTCATGATTTAGAAGAGACGAATAAGCTCGCGAGAAAAATTCAGGCTATTTTTGAATTTTCTTTTGAAAAACTTCTCCCGCTTGAGGAGTGCAAGGAAGTGGCAGTACATCTTCTTGCTATTAAGAATGATGGTGTATGCTCGTTATAGAGAATGGTGACTATTTACTTTATGAGTCACCCTTTATAATGAAAAAGGCTTAAATGGGAGTTATGAAAGGCTCATAGAGCTCGTTTTGATAAGCAAGCATTAAAAACTGAAGCTATGGAAGGCTCATAGAGCTCGTTTTGATAAGAAAGCATTAAAAACGGAAGCTATGAAAGGCTCATAGAGCTCGTTTTGATAAGAAAGCATTAAAAACGGAAGCTATGGATGGTTCATAGTGCTTGTTTTCATAGGGAGGCACTCCAAACGGAAGGTATGAAATGATCATAGAGCTCGTTTTGATAAAGAAGCACTCTAAACGGAAGCTATGAAATGATCATAGTGCTCGTTTTGATAAGAAAGCACCCAAAATGGAGGCTATGAAGAATTCATATGGCTCCTTTTCATAGGTAAGCACTTCAAACCGAAGTTATGAAAGGTCCATAGAGCTCATTTTTTACATAAATTGAAATATTCTCCCTCGTTCTACTGCTGAAAGTTAATCCTCGATAAACTCCTTCATATATTGAAAAACCTCCTCGGGTCTCTCCTCTGGAAGAAGGTGGCCGGTTTCTTTTAAAACAATGAGTTTCGAATGATGTAGATCCTTTTGTAACTGTTTGCCTATTTCAAGTGGAACGATTTTATCCTTTTCACCCCAAAGCAATAAGCAAGGCACCTTGATTTTGTTTAAGATATTTGCAGATAAATCACCCTCGCGGTCACGGATTAGCTTTGCCAGGGCTGAGAATATATCTTCTTTTAAAAAAGGGGCTAAATATCCATCAGCCATTTCTTCATCGATGATGGATTGGTTGTAAACAACAAGCTTTAAATTATTTTCCAATCCTGAACGCTCCAGCCACTTCTTAACAATCAAATGAGAAAATGGAAGATAAGTCGCAAGAACAAGCTGGGGCTTTGACTTTTTTAAATAGCCTGAGCTGCAAAGAAGTACAACTTTATCAATAAGGTCTGGACGTAAATGAGCGATGTTTAGGGAAATTTGCCCACCCATTGAATGGCCAAGCAAGATAATCTTATTCAAGTTCATGTTTTCTACGAGTTGAATAACGGTCATTGCCAGATTACGATAGGAATATTTGTAACGGCGAGATTTTCCGCTTTGCCCAAATGGGGGTAAATCAATAGAAATAATATTATATTCATTTATTAAATACGGGATCAGCCGGCGGAAGCTAAAGCTTGAGGAAAGAAAGCCGTGCAGCAGGACAATGGTTTCCTTCGACGAAGGGTGTTGTCGAAAGCTTTCATAGTAAATATTATTTCCATTAATATGTACGACTCGTTTTTCAATAGTATTCTCCATGTTAATCCCCTCAATCAACAGTATACCTTATTTTCACCGAAAGAATTGAAATCAACACACAAAAAAAGGACAACCCAATGGATTGTCACTTCAAAAAGGGGGAATACTAGAAAGCCTTTAAGAGCATCTTGCCCAAAATGCCATGTTTTCAAACATCAAATTTCAAAAAAGTCATATCCAATAAATCTTGCCAATCTTGATTAAATAATAATAGTAATAACGAGCAAAATAGAGAATATCACGACCGAATTAATTGTTTTTGAAAAAAGGCTCAAACTGTGGTATAATTTTTAATTGCGAATAAAAACGATAAAATTAATAGAAATTAGGAGTGTTTCCATGTCTGAAAAAATCGAAGTAGGCAGTGTTATTAAAGGTAAGGTGACAGGAGTTCAACCATATGGTGCGTTCGTTTCACTTAATGAAAATACTCAAGGGCTTGTTCATATTTCTGAGGTTACTCACGGATTTGTTAAGGATATTAATGAACATCTTAAAGTTGGAGATGAAGTAGAAGTTAAAGTTCTTTCTGTTGATGAAGCATCAGGAAAAATAGGATTATCGATCCGTGCTACACAAGAAGCGCCAGCTGAAGCCGAAGTAAAAGCGAAAAAGCCGCGTAAACCTCGTCCAGCAGCTCCAATCCATGTAGAAAGCGATGCGGCACAAGGATTTAATACACTTAAGGATAAGCTTCAAGAGTGGATTGACCAATCTCAACGTGAAGATTTAATTAAGAAATAATAAAAAAATGGAAACCGAGCTTAGCTCGGTTTTTTACTTTTTTTGGCCAGAGCTGAACTGAATATTTGCATTTTCTCTATCGAATAATAACCCTTGTTACAACTAAAAGGGGGAATTTCACATGGCAGAACAAACACAAACACTTTATGATAAAGTCGGCGGAGAAGCGGCAATTGAAAAGGTTGTCGATTACTTTTATTCCGAATTAGTATTAAAGGATCCAACGGTTAGCCACTTTTTTGAGAATACAGATATGGAAAAGCAACGCAAACATCAAACGAAATTTATTAGCTTTGCCTTAGGCGGACCTAATCAATATTCAGGAAATTCGATGGCGAAGGCACATAAAGGGATGAATTTGCAGCCTGCTCATTTTGATGCCATTGCGACTCATCTGGGAGAGGCTCTTTCTCATTTTGGGGTAGATAATGATGAAATCGCTCAGGCTTTAAATAAAGTAAATACGCTTAAAGACGATATTCTCTATCAATAAAGAACAAAAACTCGCCAGTTGGCGAGTTTTTATATTCCTGCTTCTTTCCTAATCTGGTGCTTTTTTAGTCGATATTGCAAGTTTTGTCGGCTCATGCAAATAGATTTTGCGGCTTGGGTAATATTATATTGATGACGCTGTAACACTTTTTCTAAAAAGTTTTTTTCTGCTTCATCCATATAATTTTCCAATGATTTAAATTGGCCGCTTGCTTCATTCTGATGATTTAGATTAATCGGTGCAGCCATATCATTTTTAAATTGCGGCTTATTGCGGAAATGGATTGGCAAATGAAGATAACCAATATGCTCTTCATGAACAATTAAATTCATCGCACCTTCTATAACATGCTCTAGCTCCCGTACATTTCCTGGCCAATCATATTGTTCAAAAACACTTAAAACATGATCGTCAATCCCTTGAACCTTCATGCCAAAAAGGTGATTGTATTTTTCAATAAAGAAGCGGACAAGATCTTGAATGTCCTTCCTTCTATCCCGCAAAGGAGGGATAAATAAAGAAACAACGCTTAATCTGTAATAAAGGTCTTTTCGCAGCCTTCCATCAGCGATCGCATCGATAGGGTCCTCATTTATAGTTGCGATGATCCGGACGTCAACCTTCCGATCCGCTGTGTCTCCGATTCGTCTAACCATTCTTTCCTGCAAAACCCTTAGAAGCTTAGCCTGCAAGGCTGGATTTAGAGAATTGATTTCGTCAAGCAGCAAGGTTCCGCCTTCCGCTTGTTCGAAAAGACCAGGGCGTTCAATCGCACCTGTAAAAGCTCCTTTCTTTGTCCCAAAAAGCAGCCCCTCAATTAAGCTATCAGGCAAGGCTGCACAGTTCTGAGAGATAAATGGCTTTGAAGATCGACTGCTTCCGTTATGAATGCTTTGTGCGAATAGCTCTTTCCCAGTTCCTGTGTCTCCAACAATGAGAACAGATGAACTGGTTCGTGTCGCTCTCTTGCTCGCTTCAATCACATTCTTAATTTCCTCACTGCTTCCGATGATGCTATCGAATGTGTAGCGAGTGTTTCCCTTTTTATTCATATTTTCTCTAATTAGTTTTTCCATTTTCGTTACGTCACGGGCGATTTCCATGGCCCCAATCCGAAAGCTTCCATCTGAAACGGGAAAGGTGTTATTAATCGTTGTTATTTCCTGTCCTTTATTATTAAAGTAAGTTTGCTTAGCATTAATGATTTTCTCCCCGTGAGTTAATGCTCTTAAAAGAGTGCTAGCCTCATCCTTATGAAAGGAGAACACATCCAATAGCTCTTTATCGAGGACATCTGAGTAATCCATCCCCTCCATCTCAGCCATTTTTTTATTATAAATAATCGTTTTTCCTTCATGATCAATGACGTGGACTCCAATATCTATTTCTTTAAGTATCTGTTGAAAAAACTTATTAATTAACTGTAATTGAGCGAGATTTTGATTGTTCATTGATTTGCTCCTTCTTCATCCTTTCCTTCATTTTATGAAAAGAACGGTAGAGGTGCAATGTATTTTTGCTCCTTAATTAGGATAAATAACTGAAAATGCAAAATAATTTTGCTGGTTAGTAAGGAAATCCCACATTTGACGCGGTATACATAATTGGCACACTTCTTGCAAAGATATATGGGAGTAATGATAAAGTATTAAGGGGGAACGAATCATGGTACAAGCATACAAACATGAGCCATTCACGAATTTTAAGTTAGATGAAAACCGTGAGGCATATTTAACAGGATTAAAAACGGTTGAAGGCTATTTAGGAAAAGACTACGATTTAGTCATCGGTGGAGAGCGTATTTCTACTGAGGAAAAAATTGTTTCTTATAATCCCGCAAACAAAGATGAAGTAATTGGTAGCGTATCAAAAGCAAGCCAAGAGCTAGCTGAAAAAGCCATGCAAGCAGCAGTTGAAGCATTCAAAACTTGGAAAAAGGTAAAGCCGGAAATTCGCGCAGACGTTCTTTTCAAAGCAGCAGCAATTATCCGCCGCCGCAAGCATGAATTCTCTGCTCTATTAACGAAAGAAGCAGGAAAGCCATGGAATGAAGCAGATGCAGATACGGCAGAAGCAATTGATTTCTTAGAATATTATGCACGCCAAATGCTTCGTATTAAAGATGGTGTTCCAGTAAACAGCCGTCCAAACGAATTCAACCGTTATGACTATATTCCACTAGGAGTAGGAATCATTATCTCCCCTTGGAACTTCCCGTTAGCGATTATGGCTGGTACAACAGTTGCGGCCATCGTAACAGGAAACACTGTACTACTAAAACCAGCTTCAACAACGCCAATCGTGGCAGCGAAATTCGTTGAAGTAATGGAAGAAGCAGGACTTCCAGCAGGTGTTCTTAACTTCGTTC
>NZ_LMAS01000002.1:426127-540284 GCF_001509555.1 Bacillus sp. FJAT-29937
TAGCTTCACAGGTTCTCGTGATGTAGGTCTTCGTATTTTCGAACGTGCATCTAAGCTGAATGAAGGCCAAATTTGGATGAAACGTTTAATCGCAGAAATGGGCGGAAAAGATACAATTGTTGTCGATAAAGAAGCAGATCTTGAGCTAGCTGCCACTTCTATCGTTGCTTCTGCGTTCGGATTCTCCGGGCAAAAATGTTCTGCATGCTCTCGTGCAGTAGTAGTTGAAGATGTGTACGATCAAGTATTAAACCGTGTTGTTGAATTAACAAACGAATTAACACAAGGCGATCCAACAGATCCAAACAACTATATGGCAACAGTTATTGACCAAAGTGCTTACAACAAAATCATGAGCTACATCGAAATTGGAAAGCAAGAAGGAAAGCTAATGACAGGCGGAGAAGGAGACGATTCAAAAGGCTACTTCATCAAACCAACTGTATTCGCTGACCTTTCTCCAGAATCTCGCATCATGAAGGAAGAAATCTTTGGACCAGTTGTAGGCTTTACAAAAGCGAAAGATTTCGATGAAGCGATTGACATTGCTAACAACACAGAATACGGCTTAACTGGAGCAGTTATTACAAATAACCGTATGAACCAAGAAAAAGCACGTGAAGATTTCCATGTTGGAAACCTATACTTTAACCGCGGCTGTACAGGTGCCATTGTAGGCTACCAGCCATTCGGCGGATTCAACATGTCAGGAACGGACTCCAAAGCAGGCGGACCTGATTATCTGCTTCTTCACATGCAAGCGAAAACAACTTCTGAAATGTATTAAAAGTTTTCTTTAAGGGTTTAAAGTATAACAGCTTAACGGTACAATGAAAGAGATTATTCGGACATTAGGAGGAATGTATTCATGACAGCATTAACAAATACAAATTCATTGATTGAACAAACTGAGAAATATGGCGCAAAGAACTATCATCCGCTGCCAATCGTCATTTCAAAGGCGGAAGGTGTATGGGTTGAGGATCCTGAAGGCAATAAATACATGGATATGTTAAGTGCCTACTCGGCAGTAAACCAAGGACATAGACATCCAAAGATTATTCAAGCATTAAAAGATCAAGCGGATCGAGTAACTTTAACTTCACGCGCTTTCCATAATGATCAGCTTGGACCATGGTATGAAATGATTTGTAAGCTAACAAAAAAAGAAATGGCTCTTCCTATGAATACGGGTGCTGAAGCAGTTGAAACTGCATTTAAAGCTGCTCGCCGCTGGGCATATGATGTAAAAGGCGTAGCTGAAAATCAAGCTGAAATCATTGCATGTGTTGGAAACTTCCACGGACGTACAATGACAGCCGTTTCTCTATCTTCAGAAGCGGAATACAAGCGCGGATTTGGACCAATGCTTCCGGGCATTAAATTAATTCCTTACGGTGATCTTGAAGCATTGAAAGCGGCAATTACTGAAAACACTGCTGCATTCTTAATTGAGCCAATCCAAGGGGAAGCTGGGATCATCATTCCTGAGGAAGGCTTCATGAAAGCAGCCTATGAAACATGTAAAGAGAACAATGTATTATTTATTGCCGACGAAATTCAAGCAGGTCTTGCACGTACTGGTAAAATGTTTGCTTGTGAATGGGAAGATGTAGATCCGGATATGTACATCCTAGGAAAAGCATTAGGCGGAGGAGTATTCCCAATCTCTTGTGTTGTAGCAAATAAAGAAGTTCTAGGTGTATTCAATCCAGGTTCACACGGTTCAACATTTGGCGGAAACCCAATGGCTTGTGCTGTATCCATTGCATCTATGGAGGTTCTTGTTGAAGAAAAATTAGCTGAACGTTCTTTGAAGCTTGGTGAATACTTCGTTAGCAAGTTAAAAGAAATCAAAAACCCAATGATTAAAGACGTTCGTGGACGCGGATTATTTATTGGTGTTGAATTAACAGAACCAGCTCGTAAATATTGTGAAGCTTTAAAGGAAGAGGGCTTATTATGTAAAGAAACACATGATACAGTCATTCGCTTTGCACCACCACTTGTGATTACTGAGGAAGAGTTAGATTGGGCTATTGAACGCATTAACAAAATATTAGGCTAATCCAAACTTTTAAAACGGAAAAATTTTTATAAAATAATAAACTATTCTGTTGTTCGCTCCAACTAGAATATAATTTTCATCTGAACAAAAAATCCTTGTACTAATGTGCAAGGATTTTTTGCGCATTCAGAATGGTTAACTATTCGACATTTTTCACTATAACAGCTCATAAAATGTAAATAAAAGTAGATATATTACTAACGGATGTTCCTTGATTATACAGTTGCTTTCCGTTAAGTTTAAGAAGTATAAAATTACATGTATAAAATTTAGTTTTTATGAAATTACATAATTGGAGGATCAGACATGACATATGTTCGTTTTGATTACTCAAAGGCATTTGCATTTTTCAATGACCATGAGCTTACATATATGCAAGACGCGGTAAAGGTTGCACATCATTCTTTACATGAGAATACTGGACAGGGAAATGAATTTTTGGGTTGGCTGGATTACCCTATCCAATATGATAAACAAGAATTTTCTCGGATAAAACAATCAGCAGAAAAGATCATTGGAGATTCGGATGTGCTCCTTGTTATTGGGATTGGAGGTTCTTACTTAGGCGCGCGTGCAGCAATTGAAATGTTAAATCATAGCTTTTATAATGCACTGCCAAAGGGAAAAAGAGGAACTCCGCAAATTATATTTGTCGGCAATAATTTAAGCTCATCTTACATGATGGATGTTATCGACTTTCTTGACGGGAAGGATTTTTCTATAAACGTTATCTCTAAATCAGGTACAACGACTGAGCCTGCCATTGCCTTTCGGATTTTCCGCAAGCAATTGGAGGAGAAATATGGTTTAGAGGAGGCACGGAGGAGAATTTATGCAACAACAGATAAGGAAAGAGGGGCACTAAAAACACTTGCAGACGAAGAAGGCTATGAAACCTTTGTTGTTCCTGATGATATTGGCGGCCGATACTCGGTATTAACCGCTGTAGGTTTATTGCCGATAGCTGTAAGCGGTGCTGATATTGGAGACATGTTGAAGGGGGCTGCCCTTGCTCGGGAGGAGCTGAGTAGTTCAGAACTCCGTGAGAATATTGCTTATCAATATGCAGCTATTCGCCATATTTTATACAACAAAGGAAAGACGACTGAAATGCTCATTAACTATGAGCCTGCTTTACAGTCCTTTTCAGAATGGTGGAAACAGCTATTCGGTGAAAGTGAAGGAAAAGATTTAAAAGGAATCTACCCATCCTCGGCCAATTTTTCAACGGACCTGCATTCTATCGGTCAATATATACAAGATGGACGAAGGAATCTGTTTGCGACAGTTATGAAGGTTGAAAAACCTCGTCAAGAGTTAATGATTGAAGAGGCAGATCAGGACTTAGATGATTTAAATTATTTAGCTGGAAAAACAGTGGACTTTGTCAACAATAAGGCGTTTGAAGGGGCTGTGTTGGCGCATACTGATGGCGGGGTGCCAAATCTAGTTTTATCCATTCCTAAATTAGATGCCTTTACCTTTGGCTACCTTGTTTATTTCTTTGAAAAAGCATGTGCGATGAGCGGCTATTTATTAGGTGTCAACCCATTCGATCAGCCAGGTGTGGAGGCTTATAAAGTAAATATGTTTGCTCTATTAGGAAAACCGGGGTTTGAAGACAAGAAGTCAGAGCTGGAAAAGCGGCTTAGATAAGAAAAGAGTGTTCGTTTTAAAAACGAGCACTCTTTTTTAATGAATCCTTTTCTTTCGGGGAAACTAATCAAAAGATATGGAAAGGAGAGATTGTAAATGATTGAAATTCCTTCAGAATTAGAGGGGAAAAGCTTTGATTTGTATAAATTAGAACAGAAGTTAAAACCAATTGGCTATTCGATTGGCGGCAATTGGGATTATGAGAAAGGCTTTTTTGATTATAAGATTGATAACAAAGAGGGCTATCAATTTTTAAGGCTTCCCTTTATAGCAATAGACGGGCAGCTTGATGTGCGAGGGTGTACAGTCGAGCTCGGACGGCCGTTTTTGCTCTCACACCTTTATGAGGATGGTTTGGACGACCATGCGCATACAGCAGTCATGTCTGGATCATTTAACCAATTTTCGGAGCCCATCGAAAAAGATGCTGAATTCCCCAATAAATTCATGGATAATGGGAAGGCACTTGTCAAAGAATTGGAAGCTGTGCTCTTGAATGGTTAATTCATAATGATAATCAATTGGTCATTAGCGTGAATATAAAAGGGGGCAGGAGGATTTAATACCGTTTCCTCCCCTCTTTTTACTCCGAGCAATAGGATCCCGTCTTTAATGAGTAATTGACTAAGTTCCATATAAGATATGTCCAATATGTCTGTTGAAGCCTGCCGAAACGTTAATTTTCGGTTATCCAGCTGCCGTAATAAATCCAAAAAGGATGTTACAAGCTCCTGAGAAAAGATGCTATTAATCATAACAAAGCTTGTTAAAATATTTGTTTGGACAACCTCATCAGCCCCAGCCCTTTTTGCGTTGGCAACCTGCTCTAATGTTAGAATTTCAACAATGCAAGGTACATGAGGGTTAAGCCCTTTTACGGCAAGTAAGGTTAAGATGGAGGCCATGTCAGCATGAAGCTCGCCCCTATTTGGGTCAGCGGTAATAATCACTTTACTTGCTTCAAGTATATTTGCTTTTATCAGCACATTATCTACGTTGGAACGGCCTTGAATAAAATGCACATTCTTATCAGGCAATGGATTTTTTTCAAGTGATTCATCAATTAAGGTGATAGCCATCTCTTTATGATTTTTACAAAGTGACTGAAGAATTTCACGTGAACGTTCATTCCATCCGACAATAATTAGATGTTTTTTCCCTTTGAAAGCAAGCTTCCCTTCAATTAGCTCGTTCTGTCTTGTCACGGCAACAGTTGCCAATGTGACAAAATAGGAGGCAAGAAATCCAGCTCCGATCATGATTAGGGCAATCCCGGCAAGTCTCCCAAACACAGTTTTCGGTGCAAAATCTCCATAGCCAACTGTAGCTGCTGTTACAACAGCCCACCATATACCTTCGAAAATAGTTGTAAATTGTTCTGGTTCCAATAAGTGAATAATCGTTCCGAATGTAAAAATCATTGTAAGTGAAATAATTAATACTCTAAAAATTAGCGGTAAACGCGCAAAGCTAGTAAATAAATTGAATGACAAAATATGACACCCCTAAAAAAGAATCTGTTTTCAGTATGGACTAGTTAAAGGGATTTCATAAATTTAACTTCTATAAAGTGAAACTTCAATCAGTGGGGGGTTCCTTCACCCCCACTGATTGTTAGTTGAACCAATCGGGCCTTTACGGGCTGTTGATCCCCCGTTTAGAATTTTTTTGTTTTACTCAACTTCTTGAAGTGGGGATCTTACAGCCCGTTAATCTGCGATAAAATAGAAAAAAGAGCTAGATCTTCTAGCCCTATTTTAGTAAGAATATAGGTGGATTAACTTGCTGAATGACCACTATGGATAGCACGATCATTTAATGAAAAATGCAAAAGGTGAAGGTATATTAAACGGTCTAGCTTTTGGCTGTAATCTATCGTTTCAACACTATTCATTCCGGTTTCAAGTGCGATTCGGATCATTTCTTGTCTCATTATATTAATGCGCTTAAGGACTAATTGCTCTAATGAATACTTGTTCATCTTCATCTTCTCCTACTAATGTTTTCAAGTATATCTTTATTATAGGAGATATTTCATATTACGAAATAGATTCGACAAAGGTTCTAAGAAAAAGACATTTTCCTTCATCATTCACATAACTTTGGTAGGGTATTTAGGGTGAAAGTCCTGGTGAAGAGTTAAATCTTCTAAAGAAGATGACATGGCAATACTATAATGAGTTACCATTTATGAATTTAGTTGCAGATTCTTATTTAATAGTCTAAAGATTTTTAGTGATAATTGAATCCTTAGTAGTTCTTCTGAACTCTTTAGATCGCTGTTCAAGATTTCCTTAATTTTTTCAATACGATAAATGAGTGTGTTTCTGTGTAAAAACATGGCTTTGGCGGTTTCACTGATATTCTGATTATTAATAAAGAAATTTTCCAAAGTAACAATATAGCTTGTGCCATGTAAGGAATCATGCTCATATAATTTGCCTAGACATTTTACGAAAAAGTCTTCTAGTACCAATTCCTTAATATTGGAGTCTAAGAAATGATAGACAGAATGATCCTCGAAATGGGCAATTCCATCCCGGTCCTCGAACTTCTGCATAAGTCTAACCGCCTCATTTGCTTCTGAGAAACTTTTATGCAGAGAATGAATGGAGCTATACTGTCTGCCGATCCCCATTAAAAAATTCGTATTATCAATATTACTAGTTAATATTTCTTGAATATCAAGGGCATATTGTTTAGCTTCATTTATGGTCATTGAAGGTTTTGTTTCGTTTTGGCCACGTAAAATAATAACGCGATTGTTACGATGGAAGCATGTAATTTCCCCATTTGCATTACTCGAATTTTCGTAGACTATCTGCACACATTTTTTTAGTATGCCTTCCATTTTATATTTTCTTGCGATCATGTCTTCGTATTTATCGAGTTCATTGGAATCAATATTAATCACGATGCAGTGATATTTATAGTTAGGGTTCAAACCATGTAAGCCGCATAAAGTCTGAATGGTTTCAGAAGATGTGATCTTCCCAGTTAGTAAATCATCGAAAAAATCCTGTCTTATTTTTAATTTAACATCTTCTATCTCTTTTTCTTTAATTAATTCAAGTGCAATAATGGTTGTGGCCTGTTCTAAAGCAATGTAATCGAATTCTGTCAGCTCGCGAACAGTTTGCCAAACAACAATATAGCCAAGAACCTCATTTGAAACACCGATAGGGAGAATGCGGCATCTTACCTCTAAATCTTCCACTTGATAAATGCGCTTAATCAACTTATTCATCAGACTAAAATCTCGAGGAATTAAATCGGTAAACTCCTTCTTGAAAGCGGGCCGATTCTTCACTAAATCAAGGCAGTAGGCTAGAGGTACTTTGTTTTCAACATAATCCGTATAGTGGAGCAATCTCCATTCCTTGTCCAAAATAAGAATCGGATTGTTAACAGTGTCTGCCAGCATCGAAGAAATCCTTTCAATTCCTCCACCCTCCAACGCTATTCTAAATAGAGTATTATGCATATCGAGCGTTTTGCGGTTTAGTAAATCATATCTGCCAGAAGCCTTTTCATTGATAATTGAAATGACTTTAGACAAGGTGTATTCAAGCGGCAGTTCCAATAAAGGCAATCCGTATTTGTTTGCTTGCTTAATCATATTCTCTGGGATTTTATCGAAATAACGTTTCATCTTAATTACTAGTCCTGAGCAATTAATCTCAGATAATTCCTTAATAATTCGATTTTGCAGCTTTTCATTCCCTTTAAAGATATATCCTGTAGATAAGAGGAGTTCATTTGATGAGAGCCAATCAAAGGCATCGGGGTTTTCCATAATATTTACGATTGAGATAACATTATTTATTCCTTGCTCTCCAGCAACAACCTTGATCCCGTCGATCGCTTTTATTTCTAATAGATCTTTTACTGTTAGCACTTTTCTCATCTCCTAAAGACATAAATTACACATAGTTCCTTGTGCATGATGCACAAGCGATATGTTTTTTTTTTGGATTTTATAAACGATGACTCTTATAGGCATTTTATATAAAATAATCTCGTAAGGCCGGTTCATTGTCAAATAGTAATCTGAGAGTAGGGGCTGTTTTTGTAGATTAAAAATAGTCCGGACAGAGGTAAGAACGAAGTATATTACTCACTTTTAGAAAAATAACATATTTTTTTCGATTACTATATTTAAATTGTAGGTATTGCAGTAAAGATTTATCTTTGCATAGTTTCAAGCTTGTAGGGAAATAATCTAGACTTAAGAGGTGACTCTATTGAAATTAGCGATATCTGGAGATAGAGAATTCGTTGACTTAGTAGAAGCTTCGAGTTTTCGCGGTATTATTCATAGTGTTTTCAATAGCACTCTCAATATACAAAATCATGATAGTGATGAGCTGTTCACGATTGCGTGTAAGAAACTAGATAATGGACCAAATACAATTATTATTGATTTAGAAAACCTTCATAACACAGGCATTAATGTTAATGAACCAGTTTGTATTTCTGGCAAGTGTATGTATATAGGTAAAAAGCTCACTATCTCATTTGAAAACATACGAAGGTGGGAAAGCGAATTACCTGAATATCCTAATACGATAGAGATCGTCAACAGGAATTTATCTTTTGTTAAGGACTATATTGAAGTTCATGGAAGAAGTGGCGGAGCCAAAATAGATATCGCTTCCGATCATCTCTTTGCTAAAGAAGTTTCAAGAATGATTGCTGAACGATCTCAACATCTACAACAGGCATTGCTGAATGGCAGTAGCTCAAGTGCGTTAGAGTATGCGCAATCGTTAATTGGACTAGGTCCTGGCTTAACACCATCTGGAGATGATTTCCTAGTTGGTCTTTTTACTGCATTAAATGTAAGGAATAGCCCTCTATCATCATATCAATCCCTTTGCGAAGAAGTAGTGCAAAAAGCAAAGACATTAACAAACAACATAAGCTTTATGGCATTAAAAAAAGCGTCTATTGGTAAAGTTCGAGAATCCATTATTCAACTCGTCAGTTCCATGCTAAAAGGGAACCGAGATGAATTAATTCTCTCTTTAAATAAAGTATTACACATAGGATCTTCTTCCGGGACAGATATAGCCTTAGGGCTTGTCAGCGGAATGGAGGCCAATATAAAAGCTGGAGGTAAATTATGACTGTACAAGCTGTTATCAAGCCAAACACATATTTCGATTCAGTGTCACTGATGTCTTTATCAACAAAAGCCAACCAAATTGAAGGCGTTGAGCAAGCCATTATTGCAATGGGTACTGAAATGAATAAAGAAGTAATGAAAAATGTTGGACTATTAACACCTGAAATCGAAGAAGCGGGATCTAGTGATTTAATTATTGTTGTTAAAGCTGCAACTGATGAATTATGCGAAAACGCTTTCGTTGGCATTAATGATCTATTAACAAAAAAGAAGAGCCCTTCGAAAAGTGGAAATAGCGAAGTTAAATTTTCTACAATTTCTTCTGCAGCGGAAAACATTCCAGATGCGAACCTAGCCGTAATTGCCGTAAATGGTATGTATGCAGCAAGAGAAGCTAAAAAAGCACTTGAAAATGACTTAAACGTAATGCTTTTCAGTGATAATGTGAGCATTGAAGATGAATTAGCACTGAAGCAACTAGCCCATGAAAAAGGCTTACTAATGATGGGGCCAGACTGTGGAACAGCTATTATTGGAAATGTTGCTCTTTGCTTCGCTAATAAAGTAAGAAAAGGCAATATCGGTATCGTAGCTGCTTCCGGAACAGGAAGCCAGGAAGTAAGTGTTCGTATTCATGAATTTGGCGGCGGTATTTCGCAATTAATCGGTACTGGTGGAAGGGACTTGAAGGAAGAAATCGGCGGAATTATGATGCTGGACGGTATTCAGGCTCTTGAAGACGATGAGGCTACAAAAGTGATCGTCCTTGTTTCAAAGCCACCTGCACCAATTGTTCAAGAAAAGGTTCTAGCAAAAATTAAGGAATGCAAGAAACCAGTTGTCGTTTGGTTCATTGGCGGCGATGAAGCAGCAGTAACGGAAGCTGGAGGACATTATGCAAAAATGTCTAAAGAGGCTGCGATTAAGGCTGTTGTACTCGCTGGTGCAGACGAAAGCAAGCTAAACAAGCGTGCACTAAACATCCCGTTAATTGAAGAGGTTCGCACGAAGTTAAAGCCAGAACAAAAATATATTCGCGGATTATTCAGCGGTGGGACGCTTTGTGATGAAGCTATGCATGCGGCAAAGGAAAAGTTTGATAATGTTTACAGCAATATTGCTAAAAATCCAGAATTCCGCTTAAAAGATAGAAACACTAGCATGGAGCATACTTTCATTGATTTCGGTGATGATGAGTTTACTCAGGGTAAGCCACATCCAATGATTGATCCAGCTACTCGTATCGAAAGATTTATCCAAGAAGCAAAAGACCCAGAAGTAGGCGCAATTGTGATGGACTTCGTATTAGGCTATGGTGCACACGAAGATCCAGTGGGCGCAATGCTGCCTGCTATGATTGAAGCAAAGCAAAATGCTGAGGCAGAGGGCAGACATTTGGAGATTATCGGTTACGTACTTGGAACAGAATTAGACCGTCAAAACCTTGATGATCAAGTGAATAAACTTTTAGCTGCTGGAGTAACACATGCAAGCAGCAGTCAGAATGCTGGTCTATTAGCTAGAGAATTCGTTGTGAAAGGGGAATAGGCATGAGTAAAATTAACGAACTTTTTAATAGTAAACTTAATGTTATTAATGTAGGGGTTGAATCTTTTAAAGATGACATGCTTGAGCAAAATGCAGAAGTCGCCCATTTGGATTGGACACCTCCAGGCAGAGGAAATCCGAGCTTGATTGCAGCCCTTGATAAGCTTGAAGATCCTGCTATTATGGTGAAAATTGAAGAAGCTAACAAATTAGCAGCTGAGAGAATTGTTAACTCACAGCCAGTGTTAATTGGCTATGACCAAGCTATCAATTGTGTACCTGGCATGACGAAGACAACAATCCTCCATGCTGGCCCTCCAATCACTTGGGATAAAATGAATGGTCCAATGAGGGGTGCCGTTACTGGTGCAATCGTATTTGAAGGTTTAGCAAAAACAATTGAAGAAGCAGAGAAAGTAGCAGCTTCTGGGGAAATTACTTTTGCTCCGTGTCATGAGCATAACTGTGTTGGTTCAATGGCAGGGGTAACATCTGCGTCTATGTTTATGCATATTGTTGAAAACAAAACATACGGAAATATTGCTTATACAAACCTAAGTGAGCAATTATCAAAGATTCTTCGTATGGGTGCGAATGATGAGAGTGTAATTAATCGCTTAAATTGGATGCGTGATGTTTTTGGTCCTATTTTAAGAGATGCTATGAAGTTAAATCCGAACGGCATTGATCTTCGCTTAATGCTTGCTCAAGCACTTCATATGGGTGATGAATGTCATAACCGTAATGTTGCGGGAACAACTTTATTAATTCAAGCGTTAACTCCATATATTCTTCAAACAGATTATTCGATTGACCAAAAGCGTGAAGTTTTTGAATTCGTTGCAAGCAGTGACTATTTCTCAGGCCCAACTTGGATGGCAATGGCTAAATGTGCTCTAGATGCTGCACATGGCATTGAGAATAGTACAGTTGTGACAACAATGGCACGTAATGGTGTTGAATTTGGTATTCGTGTAAGCGGAATCGCTGGAAACACTTGGTTTACAGGTCCAGCACAAAAAGTAATTGGCCCAATGTTCGCTGGCTACAAGCCTGAAGATTCTGGCCTAGATATTGGTGACAGTGCTATCACTGAAACATATGGTATTGGCGGATTCGCGATGGCGACTGCTCCAGCAATCGTTGCTCTAGTTGGTGGAACAGTAGAAGATGCGATTGGTTATTCAACGAAAATGAAAGAAATTACAACAACCGAGAACCCAAATGTGACTATCCCTATGTTAGATTTCATGGGTGTCCCAACTGGAATTGACGTTCGTAAAGTCATTCAAACAGGAATTATGCCTATCATCAATACTGCAATTGCTCATAAGGATCCGGGAATTGGAATGATTGGTGCAGGTATTACGAACCCACCTGTAGAAGCGTTTGAAAAAGCAATGCTTGCACTTGCAGAAAATATTCAGTAAGACAACTTTGAATGATCATAATAGAAGGGTCTGATTTCGCACACAATAAAATATTGTATATATCCTAGGTCATCCTTCTTTATATACAATTTTTATTGAAATGTGAAGTTGGCCCTTTTTTTAAAGGAGAGGAAAATTGTGGATAATAAATCGTTGAATTCAGAACTTCTACTTGCGAGTGAACGGGGAGATCTAATAGGTATTGAGAATCTATTAAATGATGGAGCAAGTGTTGATTATAAAGATGCCGATGGACGAACAGCACTGATGGCAGCAACACAAAAGAACCAGGTGGCTGCCGCCAAAAAGTTAATTGATGCTGGAAGCGATGTAAATACTAGAGATATCACTCAACTTACCCCTTTTATTGCTTCTGCTGCAAATGGGTTTTATGAGATTACACGTTTAATGATTGCTGCTGGTGCTGATTTAAAAAGTGTTAATCGCTTTGGCGGCACTGCTTTGCTCCCTTCTAGTGAAAAAGGTTATTTAAAGACTGTACAAGTATGTATTGATGCAGGAGTTCCTGTAAATCACGCCAATAACCTAGGCTGGTCTGCTCTGTTAGAGTCAGTCATATTAGGGAATGGCGGCCGTTTATATTCCGATATTATTCAAACGCTAGTGGATGCAGGAGCAGATGTAAACTTACCGGATAGAGATGGGAAGTCCTCTATTCAGCACGCTGTAGAGCTGAAGCAGGATAAAGTTTTAAAAATTCTTCGTAAGGAATATAAAGAGGAAAACGAAGCAATAATTAAAGCGAAAGATCTTGCGAAAAACGATCAGTATGAAGAAGCGATTGCAGAAATTAATAAATCTGTAGAAACAGCTAATATGAACCTTGATCTTATTTATTATAAAGGTTATTTCTTACAAGAATTAAAGAAATTTGAAGAGGCATTACAAGAATACAACGAGGCTTTAGCCCTTGATCCAAATGATCTTGATTTTTATTTCTATACAGCTAATTGCTATAGATTATGGAAAAAACCAAAGGAAGCCCTTAATGAATATGATAAAGCTTGTAGACTAGATCCAAATGAGACGTTTTATCGTTATCATAAATCGAATTATTTAAGAGAATTAGGGAGACATACGGAAGCTGTCGATGAGATGGATAAGCTGTTGGCTCTCCAGCCTCATAGATACGATTTCTCGTTTCATAAGGCAAACAGTTTAAGATCATTAGGTAAGCATGAGGAAGCCATTGCAGCTATTGAAAATGCAATTGCCCATGATTCAACAAATCCTCTGTATCATTTGCATAAAGAGCAATCGTTGGAATTGTTAAAAAAGGCAAAATAAACTAAATGCCGAAACATGGAAAAAGTGGTTCTAGAATAATTATTACAGATCCGGAAAGCTTGAAATAAGCTATTAAAGAAAAAGCTGGTACACATATTGTTAAATAACTAATAAATTCCCAGAGTGGCCACCATTTTTGGTGGCCACTTAAATATGTTTTGAATTTATTGGATATACTACAACCATATTTATCATATTCTGTGTCATTTCGTACAAAATACATTGTATAAATTGCCTAATAACATACGCCTTTTTTTGGATTTTGTACACAATGACGGTTTTGTGCATTTTGTATAAACTAAACATGTAGTGTTTAGTGCAAATGCCTAAATGCTAATTTCAATCTGAGGCACCTTAATGCCTTGCAAAATGCTGAATTAATTAATTCAAAGCCATATTAAGAAACCTATAGGCACGCATTCGAAACTTTTGTGCGAGTTGAAACCGCTCACAAGCGAATGGATCCTCGCTAGTGAGAAAAATAATACAACATTAAGGAGAATTCACATGGGAAAAGTAGCTTTTTGGAAAAAGGGAGACATTGCTGCTGCTTTTGGTTTGTTCGTTAACGTTTTGACAGACTTTTTGGTTATGATCTCACTATTAATCGGTGTAGTTGGAATGCCAGGTGAGTTTGTTTTTAAACGAATTGTTCCTGGTTTTGGACTTGCTGTATTGATATCTGGTATTATTTTTGCTTATTTTGCCTATCAATTAGCGAAGAAAACAGGTAGGACAGATGTTACTGCACTACCATCAGGTTCTAGTTCACCTGGTATTTTTCTTATCGTATTTGTTATTATGCTTCCCCTTTATCATCAAACACAGGATGCTGTTTTCACAACAACAGTTGCAGTGATTTGGGGTTTTGTTGAGGCCTCCATTTTATTCCTTGGAGCATTCCTAGGTGAAACGATTAGAAAGATTGTCCCTAGAACTGTACTACTAGCAGCCTTGGCTGGTTTAGCATTTGTATTCTTAGGTATGAACCCAATGCTTCAATCCTTTGAAATGCCTATCGTGGCATTTGTTGCACTAATCATCATCTTTATGAACTGGTTAAGTAAACATCCGATATTTAAGAAAATACCAACGGGTTTATTACTAATCGTTGTTGGAACTGCAATTGCTTGGATAGCTGGATATCAAAATCCTGCTGATGTTACTGCAGCTCTAAAAACATTTGGCTTTAATCCTCCTATGTTGCATTTAAATGGACTTGCCGAGCATTTTAGCGCTGCTTTGCCATATTTATTAACGGCTGTACCTTTAGGGTTAGCAAACTATATTTTTAACTTGGAAAACGTTGAAGCTGCAGCTGTTAGTGGAGATGAATACAAAACTAGAGATGTTATGCTTGCAAACGGTTTTGCTACCGCAATAGGTGGTCTTTGTGGAAACCCATTCCCAGTAACAGTCTATGTAGGTCACGCTGGTTGGAAGGAAGTTGGTGCAGGTTTAGGTTATTCTATTGCTAGCTCTGCTGCCATATTCCTATTATCGATTTTCAGTCTAATGGGTCTGTTGCTAGCTGTTGTCCCAATTGCCGCTATTGTTCCGATGCTTGTATTTATTGCGATTGTAACAGGTCATCAAGTTGTTAAAGAAAGTCCGACATTTGAAGCTCCAGCAATCTTTGTATGTTTCTTCCCATGGGTTGCTAACTGGGCACTTGTTGCTGTAAATAATGCACTTTCAGCTGCTGGTACATCTGCGGGGAATGCTGCAGGTCAAGTTTCTTCACTTGAAATGAATAATGCTGGACTTTTCTACGATGGCTTGGTTGCTTTAGGTAATGGTGCACCTATTTCTAGTGTTCTATGGGGTTGTATAGCAGTATTTACAATCCGTAACACGCCTATTGGAGGCATCATAGCTGCAGTGCTGGCAGCTGGTTTATCTTTTATGGGTGCCATTCACACAGCCACGATCGGATTTGCACAAGCAACAGCTATGCCTTTCGTTTGGGGATATCTACTAATTGCATTATTCTTAGCATATAAACTTTATGTAAATAAAAAAGAAAATCTAGGCCCTGTTACAGAGTAACCTAGTATTTTTCGAAAGGTAGATCGTAATAACTTAATTATGAGGAGGTTGTTAAGATGGATTACATGAAATTAGCTGTGGACGCAACAATTGAAGGTATGGATAAAGGACACGGTGGTCCATTCGGTTCAACAATCGTTCGCAACGGTGAAGTAATTGCAGCTGTTGGAAATACAATGATGAGAGATACAGATATTTCAGCACACGCAGAAATGGTTGCTATTCGTGAAGCTACGAAAAAACTAGGAACATTTGACTTGTCAGACTGCGAAATTTACGCAACTTGCGAGCCTTGCCCAATGTGTATGGGAGCGATTATCTGGGCTGGTATTAAAAATGTGTACTATTGCAGCACGAATGAAGATGCCGCTACGCATGGTTTCTCTGACAAACATCTTCGCGCATATTTAAAAGGTGAAGACGATAGTGTTGTTAACATGATTAAAGTTGATAACAGAGAAGATTGTGACTACCTATGGGAGCACTTCCAAAAGCTAAACGAAGAGAAATAATAAATATAATACTTGAATAATTATCCGGCACTATTTATTAGTGCCGGATTTTGGCGTTATTAAATAATCTTATATGGAGGGAATTAAAATGGATATCTTGATCAAAAAGACACGACTTGAAGAAGGCGCAGAGTTACAAGATGTGGCAATTAAAGATGGTAAAATAGCTGCTATTGGTCATACTATTGATGCAAATGCCAAGCAAGAAATCAAAGCAAACGGCAAGGTATTGGTCCCTGGATTTATAGAAGGTCATATTCACTTGGATAAAGCATTGATTGCTGACCGTCTTCCAAATAAATCTGGAACATTAAAAGAAGCCATTGAGGTTACTGCAAAGTTAAAACCAACATTTACAAAAGAAGATATTTTAGATCGTGCAGGACGTACAATCGAAATGTTAATTGTAAACGGTACTACACATATTCGTACACATGCTGAATTTGATCCTTCACAAGGTTTTGCAGGATTTGAAGCAATTATGGAATTAAAGGAAAAATATAAGAATTTTATCGATATGCAAGTTGTTGCATTCCCTCAAGAAGGAATTTTTAAAGCACCAGGAACAGAAGAAATGATGTTCCAAGCGATGGAAGCCGGAGCAGATGTAGTGGGTGGAATCCCATATAACGATTCTCCTGCAAAAGAGCATATTGATTTGGTATTTGAAATTGCAAAAAAATATGGCAAACCAATTGATTTTCACCAAGATTTCAAAGATGATCCAGAAGGGATGACAATTGAATATATTTGTGAAAAAACAATTGCAGAAGGTTATGAAGGTCAGGTTTCACTAGGTCACGTAACGGCATTGGGAGCAGTCCCTAAAAAACAATTAGAACCAATTATTGAAAACCTAGCCAAGGCTCAAATTAGTATTATGTCCTTACCAGCTACTGATTTACATATGGGAGGACGGAATGATGAATATAATGTTCGACGCGGCCTGACACCAATTCGTGCATTACGAGATTCAGGAGTGAACATATGTATCGCTACAAATAATATTCGTAATGCTTTTACTCCATATGGAACAGGTGACCTCATTCAAACAGCCATGTTAGCTATTCCCACAGCACACTTAGGAGGCGCAGCAGATTTACCAACGGTATTACCAATGATCACAACTAACCCGGCTAAGGCACTTGGCATAAAAGATTATGGGATTAAAGTTGGACACACCGCCAACCTTGTTTTACTTGATACCGAATCTGTTACAAACGCCATTATCGATCTGCCAACACGATTATTCGTAATTAAAAATGGACGAGTTACAGTAAAAACTGAAAAAGTTGTAACAGTTTACCGATAATAAATAACAAGTTGAATATATAAAGGTCCGGCCTGATTTATTAATCTACCGGACCTTTTTGTTATAAGGCAGAAAATATAAGAAACAGATTTAAGCAAACCAATAGTCGGAGATGATGAAAATCCCCAAAGGTTGAAGTGTCACTTATTTAGATAAATGAGCTTGAAGAAATTCAATTACTTGTTTAAGTGCATTTTGAACTGTTGGGTTGTGAAAATCTTTATCGAATACGTGCTCTCCATTTTGGATGGTAATTAATTTTGCTTCAATTCCTTCTTTAACTAAAGCCCCACGCATAAATACGGATTGTTCGTAAGGCACATCGATATCTTTCGTCCCATGTAAAAATAATGTAGGCGGATATTCGTTAGTAATATTATGAATCGGGGAATACTTTTGAATTTCCTCTTTATTCATAATCGGGTTTACCCCCGTAACATTTTGGATCCATTCTCCAGTTTGTCTAGCATATAAATATAATAGAAACCGGGGTTGAATAGAAGCTTCTGTAATTATTTGATTGGATACGAGTTGATCGGCCATTTCTTTTGGTACTCTATCTTTTTGGAGGTAGTAGCTGTTAGGGGATGTAGCCCAATTAGCCCCTATATCTCCATATCCATAGAAGGATACGATTGCACGCGGCTTGTTAGAAAGTGTACCGGTAGTCAGTGCTAGAAATCCGCCAGCTGATCCGCCTATTACTGCTATTCTATCCGGATCAATTGAGAATTGATTACGGCCCTCAGATTTTATCCAGTTCAGTGCATCTTGTACATCATCAATGATGCCCGATAGCTTTGTTTCAGGAGCAAGTCTGTAATCAATAGAGAACACGGCAAAGCCATTATCTGTATAAAGCTGAATCATTTCAGCAGTAAGTTCTTTTCTTGTGCCCCATAGGAGACCGCCCCCATGAATATATACGACAACAGGTGCATTTTCTCGATCCGTTTCATGGAAATCGGCTTTAAGCTCATAGCCGGCTTCTTCTTTATAAATAACTGTTTTCATTGGTAATGATTCACGTCCATTCTAGTTGGTGTCTTTGGATAGTATTCGTATGTGAATTAACGATATATAGTATACCAAAAAGAGGAGAAATGGTCATTTAGACCGTACTGGAAATGGGTGGGAGTAGAAACAGCAGGATACCTATTTAACTGTTTTGGATGTTATTAATTAAAAGGGCATTTCATGGTGCGTGTTTTAGTTGATGTAGTATGAAAATGCTAACTATGGGGGCTTCATAGTGGGTGTTTTGGTTGGGATAGTATGAAAACGCTAACTATGGGAGCCTCATAGTGCGTGTTTTGGTTGGGATAGTATGGAAACGCTAACTATGGGAGCCTCATAGAGCGTGTTTTGTCTAGATTAGCCCGAATACGCTAACTATGAACGCTCCATAGTGATGGTTTCGGCCGGGTTAGTACCAAAACGCTAACTATGAATGCTTCATGGTAAAAGATTTAGCAAGTGTAGTTGAAAATACTACCTATAAAAAACGAAGGCACCATCCAAAAGATTCTAGATAATACCTTCGTTTTTCTTATCACTCACTACATTCAATCACTGAAGTTAAGCTTTGGCATACTGAATAACTGCTTCTTCTAAAACATCTATTCCTAATAAAATGTCGTCTAGATCTGTGTATTCATCAGGATGATGACTTAGTCCATCAACAGATGGTACAAAAATTAGCCCAACTGGACCTAGTCTTGTCATGTTCATCGCATCATGGCCTGCACCACTCTGCATGACCTCATATGATAGATCTTTGCGATCACAGATGTTCCTGAACTCATCTACAAGTTCTTCGGAAAGAATAACGGGCTCCTCTAAACTAATCACATTACTTTCGATCTCTAGCTGTCTCTTTTCTTTTACTGAGGCAATCGTTTCATAGACATGGTTTAACACGCGTTCTCTTGATTCGGTTGACGTAGATCGGATGTCAATTTTAAGCTCAACCTCGCCGGGAACAACATTCATCGCTCCTGAAGGAATATCTAAAACGCCTACTGTTCCAACAGTTCCGTACGATTGTTCAAGCATTGCCGCCTTTTCAAGCTCTAAGGCAATTTCGGAAGCACCGAGGAGAGCGTCCTTTCTCATATTCATTGGGGTTGTACCTGAATGTGAGGCCTTCCCAAAGATTTTTAGAAGGAGTCTGGCTGGTGCTGCAATCCCAGTTACAATCCCAATTTTTCTCTGATTATTAATGAGAACGGGACCTTGCTCCACATGCAACTCGAAATAGGCTTTGAATTCCTCGTTAGCTCTGCTTGCTTCATCAATACTATTAAAATCAAGGGCACATAGAGCTAATGCCTTTTCCATCGTAATACCATCGCGGTCTTTCAGATGCCTGTATTTTTCTTTATCTAGGAGGCCTGCCATTGCCTTACTCCCAAAAGTAGAAACACCAAATCGGGAGGATTCCTCACAAGCGAAAGAAACAACTTCAATCGGGTGATCTGTCACGATCCCCTTCTCATTTAAACGCGAAATTACCTCTAATCCCGCTGTTACACCAACTAAACCGTCATATTTTCCGCCTTGATACACAGTATCTAAGTGAGACCCTATCACAATTGGAGGAAGGCCTTTTATTTTTCCTTCTCTTCTGGCAATTAAGTTTCCGCATGGGTCAAGGCGAACATCTAATTTTTCATCCATACAAAGCCTCATGAAGGCATGGGTACCCGCCTGCTCTTCATTCGTATAGGCAACACGCGTTATACCGATATCACCCGAATTGTATTGATTCATTTTATTAAAAAGTATTTCATACCGTTCTCTCAAGTCCATAATGTATCTCCTATTAAAAGTAATATTTGATCGAATGATTAATACATAGATTATATCTATTATTTACTGATACTAAAAGAAAAAACGCAACACGATTGCTGCGTTTAGTTCAGGGAGTAATCCATTATGATTTTTTCGAATAAAAACTTTGCATCATCGCCAACCCCTAATAAAAGAGCAGAGCCTCTCCTGTGCTGCCAAGGCAGGCCCAGAAAATACAATCCGTCTATATTTGATATTCCTCGTTCATGTATTATTTTCCCTTTTTCATCAAAAATCTGCGGGAAATCCAGCATGGAAAAATTAGTTTCAAAACCCGTAGCCCAAATAATATTATCGATTTTTAAAGTGGAATCATCTGCAAATAGAAATTCATTTTGTTTAATGCCAATTGTTCTTCCTTTCATGGATACTTTACCTAATTTAATCTTCTCCTTTAATTCAAGACCAAAAATAGGATCGCCTTTTTTCCGAAGCCATTTTGCTATTTTAGAAGTTGAATTTGCTTTTAATACTCCTAATTGATCTAACCACCAAAATATACTTTTATTTGCAAAGGTTAAAGGGAAGAAGCGCAGTGAAGCTCCTACTGAAAGATAAGTAGGGTGGGTTTCGGAAAGTTCAACAGCAATTTGCGCACCGGAATTACCACCTCCGACGACTAGAACGTTTCCTTCTTTCAGCTGGGCAGGATTTTTATATTCGGAAGAGTGTAGCTGGATGATATCTTCTTGAAGTTCGTTTGAAAAAGCAGGAATTCTTGGATGGTGAAAGGGACCTGTTGCCATAACCACTTTCTTTGCTTGAAGAGTAGAGTTTTGAGTAACAATATTAAAATATTTATCTGTTTTATATACTTGTTGAACTTTTGTATCAAGCTGTATGGGCAATTGAAAAGTTTCAGCATACTTCTCTAAATAATCAGCTACTTCATACTTAGAAGGAAACCCATCTGGATCCCCCTCCATCGTTTTGCCATGTAAGGAACTATAAGAACGTGGGGTAAACAAGACAAGGGAATCATATCTATTTCTCCATACGTCACCGACACGCTTATGATTATCAATAATAAGGAAGGACAAGGAGGATTTTTTTAAATAGTATCCCATAGATAAGCCGGCCTGACCAGCTCCGATAATTAACACATCGTAAATTAATTTAGACACCCCAATTTTATATATGAGTATATGTTCATGTATGTATTGTGTGTATGAAGGGGAAATTTGTCAATAAAATTCATTTGGAATAGGACATTGACTTCAAAGATAATTTCGTATTGAACATGCTGGAGTCTGCCTTTATACTGATGGAGGTAAATAGAGATAGTTGGGGGTTCACGATGTTTTCAATTATTTTAGCAAGTATCATCTTTTTGACCACATTAACCTTAGTTATTTGGCAGCCGAGAGGATTAGGGATTGGCTGGTCGGCTTGCGGAGGAGCTGTGCTGGCACTTATTATCGGAGTCGTGGACTTTCATGATTTCATAGATGTAATATTAATTGTTTGGAATGCCACATTAACGTTAATTGCCATTATAATTATATCGCTTATTTTAGATGAAATAGGATTTTTTGAATGGGCGGCCTTAAATATGGCGAGAGCAGCAAAGGGAAATGGGATAAGAATGTTTGTATATATCACCATTCTAGGTGCTATTGTTTCCGCATTATTTACTAATGACGGAACTGCGCTTATCCTCACACCTATTGTATTATCGATGGTCCGAAATCTGCAATTTAATGAAAAAATGGTTTTTCCGTTTATCATAGCCAGTGGATTCATTGCAGATACAACATCGCTTCCCTTAGTTGTTAGTAATCTTGTTAATATCGTATCTGCCGATTATTTTGGAATCGGATTTAATGAATTTGCATCAAGAATGATTATCCCAAACTTCTTTTCTCTTGCTTCTAGTATTTTGGTATTATATCTTTTCTTTCGTAAGAGCATTCCAAAGAACTACGACTTATCGGATCTTAAAAAACCAGTAGAAGCAATACGGGACGAAAAAATGTTTCTATTGTCATGGTATGTACTGGCAGTCCTCCTTATGGGGTATTTTGCTAGTGAATTTACTGGAATTCCAGTCTCTATCATTGCTGGGGTTGTAGCTGTTTTCTTCCTATTTATGGCAAGAAGGAGCCATGCAGTGAATACAAGGACTGTCATGAAAGGGGCTCCTTGGGCTATTGTCTTTTTCTCAATTGGAATGTATGTGGTTGTTTATGGCTTGCGAAATGTTGGGTTAACAAATATTTTAGCGGATATTATTCAATCAGCTGCTGATCAAGGACTATTAGCTGCGACAATCGGGATGGGGTTGATTGCTGCGCTGCTTTCATCTGTGATGAATAATTTACCTACCGTGATGATTGATGCTTTAGCGATTTCAGACACAAATACAACGGGAGTCATGAGAGAAGCACTCATTTATGCCAATGTCATTGGTTCGGACTTAGGTCCAAAAATTACACCCATTGGTTCTCTAGCCACCTTATTATGGCTGCATGTTCTTTCCTTAAAAGGTGTAAAAATCTCATGGGGAACGTATTTTAAAGCGGGGATTGTCTTAACGATTCCGACATTATTTGTTACACTTGCTGGTTTATATGTATGGCTGCTATTTATTCACTAAAAAAGGAGTTAAATAATGAAAAAAACAATTTATTTTCTATGTACAGGCAACTCCTGCCGAAGCCAAATGGCAGAGGGCTGGGCTAAGAAATATTTAGCTGATGAATGGAATGTTTATAGTGCAGGGATTGAAGCCCATGGTCTAAACCCCAATGCTGTAAAAGCTATGGCTGAAGCAGGAATTGATATTTCTAATCAAACATCAGATATCATAGATTCGGGGATTCTTAGCAAGGCTGATTTAGTCGTCACTTTATGTGGAGATGCTGCAGATAAATGCCCAGTGATGCCGCCACATGTAAAACGTGAACATTGGGGATTTGATGATCCAGCAAAAGCGGAAGGGTCTGATGATGAAAAATGGGCGTTTTTTCAGCGGGTTCGTGATGAAATAGGGATGAAGGTTAAGAGGTTTGCTAAAACTGGAGAATAATAATTAGTTTAATTGCACCTATCTAATAGGTGCGTTTTTTATTTTATAGAGGTCAGTAATAAGAATTGAAACTATTATATTAGGAAAATGTTAAATATTAAACAATATCATAAAATAAAAAATATTTTAAAAATTCATTTACAACATAAAAAATTATGATAAAATCATAAACAATTACAGTACAGTAGTAAAAATTCTTCATTTATAGAAAGGGATTTAGTAATGAAGGAAATTTTTGAAAAAATTAAGCAATTACGATTTGAACAGGGAATGACATTAAAAGAGCTGAGTGAAAAGACGGACCTTTCCGTTAGTTTTTTATCACAAATAGAAAGAGGAACATCTTCACTTGCTATCACGTCATTAAAAAAAATTGCTGATGCATTTGGAGTAAAGATGATTCATTTTTTTGAGGAGCCAGAGAATTTAAATTATGCAGTTAAAAAGGAAGATCAAAAATCTTTTAAGATAGAAAGCTCTGATTCTACTTTTATTCGGCTCAGCAATAATTTCACTGACAGAAAGATAGAGCCTTTTCTAGTAACAATGCAACCGCATCAAAGGGATATAGAAATGGCTAGGCATCCGGGGGAAGAATTTTATTATGTCCTAAAGGGTGCATTGTTAATTACCGTTGATCAGAATGTTTACTTTTTGCGTGAGGGAGAAGCTGTCCATTTTCCGTCCACACTGCCCCATATGTGGGAGAATCCGCTTGATCAAGAAACGATACTTCTTTCGGTTATCACTCCAGTTATTTTTAACTAAATAAAATAGATAACCTAATTTGAAGGGAGGAATGTCCCGTCATTCAGGAGCATTAGTTAACGACAATTGTCTAATATTTTTTTGAAAAGGTTTACAACAACATTTAATCTTATAACTGTACTAGAAGGGGAGGAAACATGAATGTCGCGTTATCGTCTTGGAGTAGATATTGGAGGTACTTTTACAGATTTGGTTGTGTTTGATCGTCTGAAAAATGTCTATCATACGAAAAAAACTTTAACAACTCCGCATAATCTAGCTGAAGGTGTTTTAGAGGCTATAAGTCATTATGTAGGGGATTTATCAGAAATCGAATATTTTGTTCATGGAACAACATCTGGATTAAATGCTTTCCTTGAAAGAAAGGGTGCAAATGTAGCCCTTATAGTAACGAAAGGATTTAGAGATGTGTATGAAATCGGCAGGGCAAACCGAACTGAAATGTACAATATTCAGTTCAATAAGCCAGCTACTTTAGTGGAGCGGGAGCATATTTATGAAATTCAAGAAAGAGTGACATTTGACGGCTCTGTCGTGACACCGCTAGATGAAGAAAACCTGCAGCAAATTATAGGCCAATTAAAAGATAAAAACTATGATGCAGTGGCTGTGTGCTTAATGCACGCTTACCGTAATCCAAATCACGAAGAAAAAATTCGCAGCATCATCGAAAAAGAGCTTGATATTCCGGTCTCGCTTTCCAGCGATATTGCCCGTGAGTGGAGAGAATATGAGCGTGTTAGTACAACGGTTATCAATGCATATATCGCTCCTATCGTAAAAAAATACTTAAATATTTTAGAGAAGGAAGTAGAAAAGAGAGGCTTCAAAAAAGATATTTACATTATGCAGTCTAATGGAGGGGTTATGACTTCCAAGATTGCTCAGCGTCTTCCATTGCAGACACTTATGTCTGGACCGGTAGGCGGAACGATTGGCGGAATGAATTTAACAAAGCTGACAGGCGATCCAAATTTAATTTGTGTAGATATGGGCGGAACAAGCTTTGATGTAAGTATGATAATTGATGGACAGCCAGACATTACAGCTGAAATTCATATGGAAGGCTTCCCGATTTTATCACCTATGGTTAATATCCATACGATTGGAGCAGGCGGCGGATCCATTGCATGGGTAGAGGCAAGCGGATTGCGTGTCGGACCAAAAAGTGCAGGCTCCTCACCAGGGCCGGCTTGTTATGGACAAGGCGGAAAACAGCCGACTGTGACAGATGCGAATTTAGTACTGGGCCGTATTGATGAAAATAACTTCTTAGGCGGCGACATCAAGCTTGATAAACAAGCGGCGATTGAAGCAGTGAAATCGGTTGCTGATCAAATTGGACTTTCTGTTCAAGAAACAGCTGAAGGAATTTGTGATATTGCGAATGCGAAAATGGCAGATGCCATTCGTACATTAACGGTTAAGCGCGGAATTGACCCTCGTGACTTTACATTAGTTGCATTTGGCGGTGCAGGACCAATGCATGCTGTGTTAATTGCAGATCTCTTAGATATGAAGAAAGTATTTGTACCGAGCGTATCCGGAACATTCTCTGCATGGGGCATGCTGCAAACAGATATCCGCTTTGATACAGTGCGAAACTATGTATCTAGCATCAAAGAAGTGAATTTTAGCCAGCTTGAATCCTTATATAAGGAAATGAAGCAGGAAAGCATTGCAGTATTAAATCAGCAGAACATTCAAACCGAGCATATTCGTTTCCAAAATAGCATCGATGTCCGCTATGCTGGTCAGGAATATACGGTCAATATATTAAACGAAACAAATAATCTTAAGAAAATCGAAGAGGACTTCCATAAAGCCCATTTAGATATTTACGGACATAATAATCCGAAGGGGTCAATAGAGATCGTGAACCTTCGTGCTACAGCCTTTGGAGATCTTGAAAAGGTAGAATATGTGAAGTCGGGCGAACGATCTGAAAAACAAGCGGTGCCATCATCAAAACGAAATGTAGTTTGGAATAATGTTGAAGAAGAAACAAATGTATATTCAACAGAAGAGCTAGCTAATGGGAACTATTTCAGTGGGCCAGCGGTTGTTGAAGATAAAAACTCAACATTAGTTATACCGCCAAAACACTATATTCGCATTGATGAATATCAGAATATTGAAATTGTGAAAGAAACAGCTGAACAGGAGGTTTTGGTATGAGCACTCAAACACCAGTATATTTAGAAAATCCAGTCACAACGGAAATTGTCAGGAATGCCCTCATCTCGGCTGCAGATGAAATGAACGCAAGTCTTGCGAGAAGCGCATTTTCACCGATTATTTATGAAATGAAGGATTGCAGTGTTTGTATTTTTAACCGTGATGTAGAGCTATTAGGACAGTCTGCCGGATTGCCTATATTTCTCGGAAATATTGATGAATGTATAAAGGTAACAACAAATGTAATTGGCGGAATTGAAAACTATAAGGATGGAGATGTCTATATTTTAAATGATTCCTATATTGGCGGAACACATTTAAATGATGTTACGGTTTTCTCTCCAATTTTCTTCGAAGGTGAGCTTGTTGGCTTTACAGCTAACCGTGCCCACTGGTTAGATATCGGCTCGAAGGATCCTGGGTATCCGATGGATGCAACAAGTATTTATCAAGAGGGTATCCGAATTCCTCCTACTAAAATTTATGATCAAGGGAAGCCAATCGAAGATGTAATCCGCTTAATTGTTTCGAATAACCGTTTCCGCGAAGCTGCATTGGGAGATTTAAATGCGCAAATTGCAGCCTGCCGGACAGGTGAAAAAAGATTCAAGGAATTAATTATCCGCTTTGGCATCGACCGAATTAATCGCTGTATTCATGACATTTTTAAACAATCCGAAGAAATGGATAGAAGTGTTATTCGTAATATTCCGGACGGCGTCTATGAGGCAGAAGGATACTTGGATAATGATGGGGTCAAGGATGAACCGATTCTTGTAAAGGTTCAAGTAAAGGTTGAGGGCGATTATATTACGATTGATCTTACAGGCTCTAGCAAGCAGCGCTTCGGACAAACGAACTGCGGCTATGCACAGACGATTTCAGCCTGCCGTGTGGCATTTAAAGATTTAATTAGTCCAAATTCTCCTGTAACTGGCGGGAACTTTAAAACAATGACGGTTATTGCTCCAGAAGCAACGATCTTCCATGCAGTAGAGCCTGCGCCATGCGGCTGGTATTTTACTCCGCTAGGCATATTGATTGATTTAATTATTAAAGCTTTATCACCTGTCATGAAGGATAAGGCTGCTGGAGCACACTATGGGGATTCAATGGTAGTTACATTTGCAGGAATAGATGAGAATACTAATGAGTCATTTTTAAGTGTAGAAGCGACTGCTGGAGGATGGGGTGCATTCCATTCTGGTGATGGCCAATCTGCATTAATTAACCATGTGAGCGGGGACTTCAAAAACTTGCCAATTGAAGTATTTGAGTCAAAGTATCCGATCAGAATCAATCAATATGGATTAAGACAAAACTCTGGCGGAGCCGGCCAGTATCGCGGAGGACTTGGAGTTGTAAGAGAGTATGAGATTCTTAGTGAAGATGCGGCAGTTTCTTTATGGTTTGAAAGATCCAAAACTCCGGCTTGGGGACTATTCGGTGGCCTGCCTGGCGCAAAGCCTGATGTAGAAATTATTTCAGGAGAAGAGGTTGACCATTTACTAAAGGTAAACGGAAGAAAAGTACGCAAAGGCGATATCGTCAAAGTCATGACCGGGGGTGGCGGTGGCTTTGGGGATCCGTCCGAAAGATCTTATGGGGATTTTGAAAAAGATTTAAGAAATGAATATGTTACAGGAAAATAAACAAAAAAACAGCGAGTAAAGAATATACACCTTGAACTCATGGTGGAAATGGGAAGGATATTCTTAAAAGAATGCCTTCCCTATTTTCGCCTAGTTAAGACCGGCATCTCGGAATTTATTTTAAATATAAACTTAGAGGATGTGCAGCAGCGTTGAAAAGAATAAGATTTCGGTTTGAAGGTGGGGGAGAAGTTTCGGCAACCTTGCTGGAGGAGAAAGCCCCATTAACGTGTGAGAAAATTTGGAATGCACTTCCATTAGAAAGTATCGTTACCCAATCCAGATGGTCAGGCAGGGAATTCAATTTTACCTATAACGAACAAGACTTACCGCCAAGAGAAAACCAGACCATCTATACTAGTCTTGGGGAAGTGTGTTATTGGCGGGATTGGAACTGGGAAGAGAATGGCACCATCCCCCAAGCTTTAGCCATTTACTATGGTGCAGAGCTAGCAAGAAGCCACAAAGGCAGTGAGCCTGTTAACGTTATTGCACAAGTCGACTATTCGGAATTTGACAAACTTGTACAAATTGGCGAACGAATTTGGCTTGAAGGGAAAGAGAAGATTTATATTGAGAGATTGGAAGACTAAGCTAGGTAAATCTCGTTTAAAAAACAACTATTAAAATTGCTAAGTATTCAGTTTCAATGGGAGATGAAAAGCTAAAAACCACCTTTTGTTTGAAATTGCGTAATAATGCGCAATTTCCGTGCAGGAGTTTTTTTGTATTCATAAGTAGTTTTTGCCAAAAAAATATTTTTTTGAATTATCTATATATTTATTTAGAGTTATGGTAATATTTAAATAAATAAAGTGTTACTGCATTTTTTGAACTTTAACCCGTTCTTTTCTTCAAACATTAGCAAATTATTTATGAGAAATACCTAAAACGATGAATTAAATAATACATAGGGAGAATTACAATTAAAGAAAATGAATATTTATTTGAAAGTTATTTGGAGAAAACAAAGATAATAAATAGATATAACTACCTGCCTTCGGTTGGTAATGTAGTAAGTAACAAAATTACAACATGAGTAAGTTGGAGGTCCTGGATATGGAAGAGGTATCAAGAAAAATTAAAGAAATACGTATTGAAATGGGCTTAACCTTGAAAGATTTAAGTGAAAAAACTGACTTATCTGTAAGCTTCCTTTCGCAAGTAGAAAGGGGTGCTTCGTCAATTGCGATAACTTCATTAAAAAAAATTGCGGATTCCTTAAAGGTGCCTATTACAATTTTTTTTGAAGACTTTACTACTAATAATCACCTGATAAAGGTAGAAGACCAAAAACCTTTTCAAATTCAGGGAACTGGTAATCAATATGTAAGATTAGGTGGAGAGTTTTTAGGAAGAACCATTGAGCCTTTACTAGTAAAGTTTCCACCCGGCCAACTTGATGATAAAAAAAATAGTCATCCAGGGGAAGAGTTTTACTATGTCCTTGATGGTACTCTAATTGTTGAAATAGAAGAAAAGGAATATGTTGTAAAAGCAGGGGACTCTATTCATTTCCCTTCTAATATCCCACATACAATGACCAATCCTACTAATAAAGATGTTAGTGTTTTGGCAGTTGTAACTCCGGTATTATTCTAATCTCTATTAATTTACTATTTTGTAGGAAAAGGAGGATAAATTAGGGGGGAATATGGAGATCCATTGAATAGACCTGTAGAAGTTGTGATTTATGTTAAAAATGAATTTATCACACTTAAACAGGCTGACAGCGATTATGGTGTCACTCTTGACCTAAGCGCACTAAGTGCAAAAGCATTTACAAAAAGTAAAGGATTGGAGGAAGGATAATTGAAGGCTACTAGATTAAAAGACATAGATGGAGAAAAGCGTTCAGGCGCAACATTGAAAACGATATTTGATGAATCAATTGAAGAAGGCGGAAGGACATTGTTTGGCACAGTGACATTTCCACCGGGTGGCCGCATTCCAAATGAAGGAACGGGGTCTCATGAACAAGACGAATACGGAATTGTTATAAAAGGGTCTTTATTAATAATGAGCGGAGGGGAAGAACAGAGAGTTTCTTCCGGCCAAGCCTACTTTATCCCAAATAAAGAAGAGCATTGGGCCCTTAATGATAGGGAAGAAGACTGTGAAATAGTTTTTTCCCTCGTTAAACGATAAAAAGATAGTTTTGAAGAAAAGTACTTAGTTTTTCTTAATAATCCCTATAATTTTATTTGATAGTTGGGGATTAAAATATTTGGATGGAAGGTGAAAGTGATATGCCGTACAAAAAGAGGATTACCAAAGCTAGGGAATTATTGAGTAAGTTGGGTTTAAAATCAGTAGTAGTAACCTACCCATCAAATTTTTTCTATTTTAGCGGAACCTGGATTGATTCACATGAACGGTTACAAGCAATTGTTATTCCCGAAACAGGGGAACCGACAATGATTATCCATGAAATGTCGAAAGAGGAAATAAAAATAAAAGGGTTATATCAAACTGTTTTTTGGAAAGATGGGGAAAAATCGCTTGAACATTTACTGAAAATTCTACCTGATAGGGGTACTGTAGCGATTGATAATCTTTGGCCAAGCCAAAACTTAATTCAACTAATGAACTTAAATGAACAACTCTCTTTTGTTGATAGTACAGAGGTGATAGGTTCATTAAGATTATATAAAGATAAGGAGGAGATTGACTTACTTAAGAAATCAGGGGCTATTGCTGATAAAGTTTTGAATGAGGTAATTGGTTATATTAGGCCTGGGCTTACTGAAAAGGAGGTATCTGAAGAAATCAAACGGCTTTTTGCGTTGAATAATGTCGACCAACTCTCCTTTAAACCAATTATTGGTGCCGGAAAGAATGGCGCAATTCCACATCATCAATCGGGGGACAACATCATTAAAACAGGGGACATGGTTGTAATTGATATGGGTGGAGTTAAAGATCACTATTGCTCTGATATGACGCGAACCGTTTATGTGGGGGAAGAACCAACTGAAGAAATGAAAAAAGTCTATCAAACTGTCAAAATGGCGAAGGATGAAGCAATAAAAGCTGTAAAACCTGGAGTACCATTAAAACAAATTGATAAGGTTGCAAGAAATATTATTAGTGAAGCAGGTTATGGCGACTACTTTACACATCGAACTGGACATGGTTTAGGGATTGATGTACATGAAGAACCATATGTTACTTTTAACAATTCTCAACTATTAGAAGAGGGAATGGTAATAAGTATTGAACCTGGAATTTATTTAAGTGGTAATTTTGGAGTGCGTATTGAAGATATAGTTGTTGTTACATCAGATGGATGCGAAAGATTAAATAATCTCTCTTGTGACTTAATTTGTACTGGAAAACATGCTCAAGTAAATAGGTAAAACTTATACGAAGTTTAAAAAGGCAGAATCCTCATCATGGATACTAATTGTTACAATTAGAACTTATATATGAGGATTTACAAAACAAATGGTCTGACTATTATGAGTATTAAAATTATAGGGAGGATGAAAATATATGAAGAAAAAAATTATCTTTATTAACCCTTTGCATACCGATATCTATGATGAAGAATTCAGGACCCAATTTGAACGATATAAAAGTCCAGAAACAATAGTAGATGTTATTTCATTTGCACCTGGTGAAGGCCCAACCCATCTTGAGTATAACTGTTATGAGGCAATGGTCATCCCCGAAATAATAAGAACTGTAAAGAAAGCAGAAGAAGAGGGATATGATGCTGCGATTATTGGTTGTTTTTATGACCCCGCTATAAGGGCTTGCCGTGAAGTTTCTGAAAAAATGGTGATAACGGCTCCTGCAGAGGCTGCCTTGCATGTCGCTACAACATTAGGTGAGAATTTTTCTATTATTGTTGGCCAACAAAAATGGATTCCCGAAATGAAAGAGAATGTTCATAAATACGGTTTTGGAAGCAAGTTGGCATCATTTAAGTCCCTTGAGTTAGGTGTACATGACTTCCAAAAGGATCATGAGGAAACAAAAAGAAGAATAAGAACTGCGGCACTTGAAGCAATCAATGAAGATGGTGCAGATGTAATTGTGTTAGGGTGTACAGCTGAATTCGGATTTTTTGATGTTCTGCAAAAAGAGCTGGGTGTTCCTGTTATTGATGCCAGTTTGTCGCCGCTTAAATACGCTGAATTCTTGGTAGAGTTAAAGCAAAATATGGATTGGACCCACAGCAAAAAAGTAGGATATCAGTCACCACCGGCTAAAGAGGTGGAAAGTTTCAATTTATTTAAATCAACTACAATGAATAAATAGGGAAAGTATCAGTATGAATGGAGTTGTTAATATGGGGAATTTAGCCAGGTCATCATCAGAATTAAATAAAATTGAAGTGGGATCCCTTTTTGAAAATATGCCACTTACTAAAAAACATAAGTTTGTTGGTATGGCACTATTCGTGGCTTTTGTAATAGAGGCCTGGGAAATGATGATCATAATTATGATTAGTGGGGCAATCGCGGCTGATTTCTCATTAACTCCAGTCCAGGTTGGCTCCCTAATAGGATCTATATTCTTAGGGATGATACCAGGTACCTATATAGGGGGAATAGTAGGAGATAAAATTGGGCGTAAAAAAGCAATAACCTACAGCTTATTTCTATACGGAATTGTTTCACTTATCAGCGCTTTTTCACCGAACTACGAGGTACTGTATACCTTTCGTCTATTATCCGGTGTTTCCTTGGGGGGAGTACTAGCTTGTATATTTCCCTACTATGAAGAAATGCTTCCGGTTAAACATCGTGGAAAAGGGGCTGTCCACTTATCCGCAGGATGGCCGATTGGTACGTTAATTGCAATTGCTTTAACTAGTTTGCTTTTGGATTTGGATGGAGTTATTGGGGGATGGAGAGCAATAATCTTTATAAGTTCATTAGCAGGACTATGGGGATTTGTAATTGCTAAAATACCTGAATCACCATATTGGCTTGCGGGCAAAGGAAGGACAGCAGAGGCTAAAAAGGTGATTCATGAACTAAGTGAAGGAGAAACAAAGATATCTGATGACACAGAGTTAAGTGTATATAAAGTAAAACAAGGTAGTTTCTTAGAAATTTTTAAAGGAAAGATGTTGACGACTACTGTTTTACAAACAATTGTAAATTTCTCCTTTTCCTTTGGCTACTGGGGGCTTTATACTTGGATTCCTACGCTTTTATCTCAAAAAGGATTATCACTTGGACAAAGCATGGGTTTTCTAGCCTTATCAGCTGTCGCTCAAATACCTGGTTATCTTGTTTCAGCTCAACTTACGAGTAAATATGGGCGTAAGAAAGTAATGTTTGGATTTGTATTATTCGCAGCAATCTTTGGTTTTGCATTTGCCTATTCGTCAAACGTGGCGCAACTTTACATCTTTAACTTTGGTTTAGCTTTCTTCAGTTTAGGTGCATGGGGTGTTTGGAATACCTGGTTTGGTGAAATTTATCCGACAAATGTCCGCGGTGTAGGTTATAGCTGGGGTGCAGCAGGTCAACGCTGGGCAAATACTATAGCACCTTCATTAATCGGATTTGTAATAGGATTGGGCTGGGTATTTGGAGCCACAGTTTCTTTTATTCAAATATTTATGGTCATTACACTTATCACTATTTTATTTATAAGGGAAACTGAAGGGAAAATATTAGAGTAACATCTATAAAATATGGGTCTAACTTATGTTTGGTACTCACTGGTTTTATGATTTAGTAAATTAGTGTTCTCTTTAATTTTTTTTGGCCTAACACCGGCATTTTATTGTAAATGCCTGTGTTAGGCCTTTTATATAATCATTATATTGACTGATAATTATAAATTTTTATTCCATTCACAACTATTTTATGTTATATTCATAATGATTACAGTAATACTTTAATTTAGGCTACCTAATATTTTAAAACTAAAATAGAGGAGTGTGGAAAAATGAGAGTTGCAACAGATATTGGAGGTACTTTTACAGATCTTGTATACGTTGATAAAAATGGTACTATTGGGATCGCGAAAAGTAATACTACTCCACCTAATTTTGAAAAAGGGGTACTAGACGTTATTGAGAAGGCTGGTGTCAAAAGAGAACAGCTCTCTATGTTCATTCACGGGACAACGGTTATTATTAACGCATTGACTGAACGAAAAGGTGCAAAAACAGGTCTGATTACTACAAAAGGATTCCGAGACATTTTAGAGATTGCGAGGGGGAACCGACCAGATCTATTTAATGTCCGCTATAAAAAGCCGGAGCCGTTTGTAGAACGCCATTTGCGCCTCGAGGTAGATGAACGTCTGAATTATAAAGGGGAAATCCTTTCGCCTTTACGCAGAGAAGATATCGAAAAATGCGTGAAGTATTTTAAAAAAGAAGGTGTTGAGGCGATTGCTATCTCCTACATGCACTCTTATGTAAATCCATCGCATGAAGTGGAAACAGTAAGGATTATAAAGGAACTATGGCCAGAGGTACTTGTGACAGCATCGAGTGAGATTACCAAAGAATGGCGGGAATACGAGAGATCGAATACAGCTGTTCTAAATGCATATGTCCAACCTGCTGCCACAACCTATATTGATAAACTGGATAAGGAATTGCGCGAGCATATCGATGGTAATCAGCGTTACATAATGCAATCAAATGGCGGAACAACAAAGTTCGATAATGCAAAGAAAGCACCTATCAACATGGTTGAATCTGGGCCGGTAGCCGGTATTTTCGGAGCAGCTGTCTTGGGGGAACTAATTGGTGAAAGAAATATCATTGCTTTTGATATCGGTGGGACGACAGCAAAATGCTCACTCATCGAAAACGGGGAAGTAAAAGTTTCCACAGATTACTACATTGAAAGAGATAGCCGAAATGCGGGATACCCGATTAAAGCACCCGTTGTTGACATCGTAGAAATTGGAAACGGCGGCGGGTCCATCGCGTGGATTGACAACGCAGGTTCATTGAAAGTCGGTCCGCAATCTGCCGGAGCCAGTCCTGGGCCAGTTGCATATGGATTAGGGGGTACGGAACCTACGACAACAGATGCCAACTTATTAACGGGTCGTTTGTCCCCTAAAAACTTTGATTACGATGTGAACATGAACAACGTAAAAGAAGCTATACAGCAAAAAATCGGTGATCATTTCGAAATTTCTGCAGAAGAGGCAGCACTTGGCATCATACGAATCGCTAATTCAAACATGCTAAATGCATTGAAGTTAATTTCAATCCGAAAAGGTCATAACCCACAAGATTTCACATTGCTCGCATTTGGTGGTGGGGGTTCAATGCACGCCCCTGCACTTGCTCTTGAGCTCGGCGTGAAAAAAGTCGTTGTGCCAATCGCTTCACCAGTATTCTCGGCCTGGGGAATGCTGATGACGGACCTGCGACATGATTATATTCAAACATATATCAAACGGTTAAACGAACTTTCTCTTTCCGAAATAGATGCGCAGTGGGAAGAAATTGAAAAACAAGCACTTGCTCATTATGAAGATGAAGGAATGGCTGCAGAAAATATCGAGTTCCATCGATTTGCGGATATGCGCTACTTAGGGCAAGAGCATACCGTTAAAGTTCCTGTTCCTAACGGAAAATGGTCTGAAGAAGATAAGTATGCAATCATTAAAGAATTCCATAATCTTCACGAAAAGAACTTTACATTCAAACTGGAAGATTCACCGACTGAAATCGTAAATATCCATGTAACGGCTTTTGGTAAGGTACCTAAACCAGAAATCGGCAAAATCACACGTAATGGTTCCGTAGATGAAGCTAAAAAAGAAAACCGCAACATCTACTACGAGAAAAAGGGATGGATCAATACGCCAGTTTACGACCGTGATAAGCTTCCGCCAAATGAGGTAATCCATGGACCTGCCGTAGTAGAAGAAAAAGCCGCTGTCACTTTAATTTATGATGGTCAACAATTACATTTAGATGATTACGGAAACATCATTATCGAAATGGAGGAAAAGTAATATGACAACTTCTGTAAAAGTGGATCCATTTACACTGGAAATTGTTAAAGACTCTCTGCTAGCAGCAGGAGACGAAATGTTCGTTGCCTTGGCCCGCACGTCGATGAGTCCAATTATTTATGAAGTACTCGATTATGCCAGTGGTTTAACCGATGCACAGGGAAACCTGCTAACTCAAGGAAATGGTGTAACAGGGTTCATCGGAATGCTAACCTTTATGGTAAAAGAGACACTTAAAAAGTACCCAGGAGATAAGCTGAAACCGGGCGATGTCATTATTATCAATGATCCTTATAACGGAGGAGGATCCCATCTTTCCGATGTTGGACTGGTAATGCCGATATTCTATGAAGGAGAGCTAATCGCATTTTCCGCAAACAAGGCACACTGGACGGAAGTTGGTGGAAAAGACCCTGGTTCATTTACAAATGATGCGGTAGATATCTTTCAGGAAGGTCTTCAATTTAATTGCATTAAATTATATGATGAAGACCGCCTAAACGAAGGTATCGTTGAAATCATTCGTTCCAATGTCCGCTTCCCAGATCTATCATTAGGAGATATGTGGGCACAAGTTGCCGCATTGCGTACAGGTGATCGCCGCTTAAAAGAGTTATGTGACAAACACGGCAAAGAGACAATTGTAGCAGCTATCAATTATTTATTGGACCATGGTGAAACGATCTCACGTCAAGAAATTAAAAAACTTCCAAAAGGTGTTTTTGAAGCAGAAGATTACATCGATACAGACGGTATAGGCAATGGGCCATTCAAAATTAAAGTAAAAGTCACCATCACGGATGACGACTTTATTTGCGATTTTCGTGGAAGCCATCCTCAAGTACCTGGTCCAATGAACTGTTCCTATACAGGGCTTATGTCAGCCGTAAGGGTCATTTTCTTAGCCGTTACAAACCCCGAGCAAGATGTAAACGATGGCGTTTTTCGTCCACTTCAAGTATTAGTTGACCCGAAGTCGATCATGTCAGCCGAGCGACCAGTCCCTGTTTCCAATTATTTTGAAACAGTTTTAGGCAGTTTAGATTTAGTGTGGAAGGCTTTGGCACCGCATTTGCCTAATCGGCTAACTGCAGGTCACCATTTATCCGTATGTGCTGTGACGTTATCTGGTAACCATCAAGATACAGAGGAACCTTTCCTTATCGTTGAACCTTCTGTCGGAGGTTGGGGTGGAGCTGTAGGACAAGATGGTGCTTCAGGTCAGTTCTGTATGTTCGATGGGGAGACCTACAATATACCTGTTGAAGTGGCAGAAACACGCTACGGTGTCTTGCTTGATGAGTACAGCCTCCGTCAAGACGGCAATGGGGCGGGTGCAGGTGAATATATAGGGGGTAAAGGGGTTATACGTGCTTACCGAGCATTGTCTGATGGCCAAGCTGCCACGGTTACTTACGGTAGAAATAAGTTTTATCCGTGGGGTATGAATAAAGGAAATGAAGGGTCACCAAACGAGTTTTATATTCATAAGGCTAACGGTGAAGTCAATGGACCGTACGGTGTTTACCCTCGGTACAAGCTTCAAAAGAACGATGTCGTGCGTTTGATGACAGGGACAGGTGGTGGTTATGGAAGCCCACTAAAACGACCTGCGGATCAAGTAGCAAAAGATGTGAAAAACGGGTATTTCACTATTGAAGAGGCAAAAGAACATTTCCTAGTTGAAGTTAATCCGGAAACCTTCGACTATATAGAGCTACCAGGTAGATTATCATAATTTGGAGGTATTAACATGAAAATTGAACAGCCAAAAGTAACAGAAGAAATTGTACAAACACTTTTTCAGGATCGTTTCCAAGGGGCAGAAGTGAGGTTTGGCTTCGTCTCTATCCCAGCGGGAGAACGTCTTCCTAAAGAAGGAACGACTTTCCATGAGGAACATGAATATTCTTATATCATTAAAGGTTCTTTATCCGGTATAAGCGGAGGGAATCCATATAAAATCAGTGAAGGTGAAGCATCTTATATTCCTGCGGGGGAACAACATTGGTGTGTGAATGAAGGCGATAGCGCTTGCGAATTGGTATATGCATTGGTGAAGGGCTAATTAAATATTAACTGTAGAATAGCAAGATATATAATACCCTTAATGGAGAGGCGTAAAAGGACACAGTACACACATGTACCGTGTCCTTCTCCATCTTAATCCACCTTGTAAAATGTAAATGATCCTACCCCCATAATTACCTGTCAATGATGAATTAAATATGAATGCTGAATTGAGATTATGAATAAATTTGGTGAGGAAAACTGGATTAAGTCCCGTCTTCATTTCTTCAAACATTCATTAAGGGCACCTTTCATTTACTCATACTGGAGGGGAAATGAAGCAGTCCACCAGGTTTATACCGATCTACCTGAAAATATAAAAGCAGCATTCTATAACTTTTTATATAAAAACATGTTATCCGCTGATGCAGTTAAAGAATTTAGATAGGAAGTGACTATAATGCAACTTACAAAATCAGAAGAGTTATATAAAAGGGCAGTAGCGTCTATACCTGGTGGAGTTAATTCAAATTCCCGTTTTCGTAATCCACACCCGGTTTATTACCAAAAAGGTGAAGGGGCATACCTGACAGATGTCGATGGCAATCGTTATATTGATTGCATCATGGGAAATGGTTCTATTATTCTAGGTCATAATGATCAAGAATTTAATGAACGTGTGCAGTATTACAGTACGTCAGGAATTGTTACAGGTGTGGAAACAGAATTAAGTATAAAAACAGCCGAGAAATTTCTATCTCTTGTTCCTACAGCAGAACAGATCCGTTACACTAATACGGGAACAGAAGCCATCATGCATGCAATGGCCATGGCAAGAACGTATACGGGGAAATCCGATATTGCTGTTATTGAAGGGGCTTATAACGGTTGGCATGATGCTGTCCACGTCAGCATATGGCCAGATTTGCAAAAGGCAGGAGATAAAACCGAACCGAAATCACTTCCAGGTGCATCCGGACTAATTGAGGGTGTGGTAAAGAGTACTCTTGTTCTTCCTTATAATGACTTGGAAACAGCTGAACGGCTACTCACTAAAAACAAACACCGAATTGCCGCTTTAATTATCGAACCAACCATGATTGATATCGGCTATATTCCAGCAAAAAAAGAATACTTACAAGGATTAAGAAAATTATGTGACCAATTAAATATTGTTCTTGTTTTTGATGAGTTATTAACCGGATTTAGAGATTCACCTGGTGGTGCCCAAGAGTATTACGGATTAACGCCTGATTTGTCCACATTTGGTAAAGCGATTAGTAACGGTTATATGTTAGCAGCCATAGCAGGAAAATCAGTCATTTTTGAAACGGTCACACCTGGTAAAGGAACATGCTCTTTTGTTGGAACATATAATGGCCATCAACTTTCTTTAGCAGCATCATTAGCCTTTATGGAGATTTACGAAGAAAGAAAAGTATTCCAGTCACTCCAAACTAAAACAGAAAAGTTAATTACAGAGTTTGCTAAAATCGCAGAAAATCATCAAGTCAAAGCGAGAGTGCAAGGAAGAGGCGGACATTTCCATTGGTACTTTACCGATCAAGAAATAGTTGATTACAGAAGTGCAACCCAAAGCAATAAGGAACATTATGGGGAGTTTATTGAAACGCTTGCAGGAAAAGGTGTGTACTGTTCACCGAACTACCTGCTTCATCATGCTATTTCAATGGCTCATACAGATGAAATTATTCAACAATTAGTGGACTATATGGATGTCAGTCTAAAGCAAATCACTGGTATAAAAACGGGTTTATAAAGGGGGATTCGTGAGCGCGAACATCCTATAGGTTAACAAATTAAAAGGATTTTGAGTCAATTCAGGATATTCAGGAGGCAGCGGAATGAGTATAAAAAAAATAGCTGAGAATATAAAAAATAATATGTTGATAATTGATGCACACTTTGATTTGTTAATGGATGTTTCCATACAAAGGGAGAATGGAAGAAAAAAGGTTATCGAAACAGATTACTTTCCTCGTTTTAAACAAGGCGGTATAAACATAATCATTGCGGCTATTTTTATTGATAATAACTACCTGCCTGAAATGGGACTTCGAAAAGCACTAAGTCAGATAAGCGCTTTGTATGAAGAATTGAAGGAGTCCCCAGATAGACTAATGCTCTGCCTAAATAAGAATGATATGATTGAGGCGCAAAAGTCGGGGAAAATTGGTTTTCTTTTGTCACTAGAAGGGGCGGAACCGATTGGAACAGATATAAGCTTGTTGAGAGTATTTTTTGAATTAGGTGTTAGAAATCTAGGATTAGTTTGGAGTAGAAGAAATGCTGTAGGTGAAGGCAGTCATTTTAGTCCAATTCGTGAAGGGAGACAGGGAGGAATTACTGCTTTCGGGCTTCAGGTAATTGAAGAGGCTGAGAGACTGGGTATGATAATTGACATTTCACATTTAAATGATGAAGGATTTTTAGATGTAATTAAGCATTCAAAAAATACAATTATTGCATCCCATTCCAATTCTCGAGTGGTTTCAAATACTATGCGTAATTTAACAGATCAACAACTTCAGTCGATTGCTATAAAAGGTGGAGTTATCGGTATTAACGCGGTAAGTATCATTGTTGCAACCGAGGATAAGAAAAGCAATTTAGAGCAGTATTTAAATCATATTGATCATATTGTAGATTTGATCGGAATTGACCATGTAGGTATAGGGCTAGATTTATGTGATGACTTTTTCAAATATGTAGCTGCAGAAAGCTTAGCTAATATGCCTCGTAAGCCTTTTGATGTTATAGCTGGTCACCAAAGTTTCCCCTTAATAATAGAAGGTCTAGTTATACGAGGATATAAGGAAGGCGAAATAGAAAAAATAGTAGGCGGCAACTTTTTAAGGCTTTATTAAGGGATCCTGCCGACAAAGCACATTTAAGACATCAGCGTTTTGTCGGTGGGATTATACAGCATAAAAAGTATTGGTCTATTCCGAAATTCCATTTAGCGTTCATTAAATCATATTTAACCCTTCGCTATTGCCTCGAGCTCTAGGCTAACGTTTTTTGGAAGTTTGCTACTTTAACAGTCGTTCTTGCTGGGTTGTGATCACTAAAATACTCCACATATATTTCATTTATCTCTTCAAAGTTATCAATATTAGCGATAAAGAGGTTTACTTTGACTACATCATATAATGTTATAGCTGCACTATTATCTTTCATCTAGTTCTTAGCCTTTTGTCTCACTTCAACTGGTATATAATCAATATTGTAACCGAAATGTCTTGGGCCGAATGCCTTAATCCCTTTTGGTGTTCTCATTCGGTCTTGTGCAGCCAATAATAGAACTGTTCCACGGTATCCATATTTCACAATGTCTGTACGGATTGGTTCCCCTGTTTCAGTATCGAGAATAATAATTAAATCAGGTGTGGTACATTCTAAATATCCGTCTACAATAAGATTTAACCATTCATTTTGAAAATCAATCGTTGCTGATTTTCCTTTATCCTCGTTTATTCCTTCCATAACTAACTGTCCAATTGTAAACCCCTTTTGTAATTCGCTACCAAAATCCCTCTTAATATCCGTTATCTTTCCATCAAATACCTTGTATCCATGAATATTGTACTTTTGCTTAAGTGTTGCAATAATTTGTTCAGCTGGATTCAAATGCTCTTTTCTTGCCTGTAAAACAGATTTTCCAACATCCCAGGCAATGCTTTGGGAGTTAATAATGGAGGTGCGTTTTACATCAGATCCATTCATAGGATACGTAGCAATCCAGGAGATCCCGCCGTATGACATCGATGTTTTCCTAGCAATTGATTCTGCCAACAAATGGTTATCTTTTGTATCAATAACCGTTGTATTTAAACGGTCATCGCATGAAACTGTTGGTGTAGGATTTACTCCATGGGTAGCCCATGAAGTCATCTGTAACTCAGGAAAAGCTCGCCCCATTCCATCCGCATCAATAATAGGCAGCTCTAATTCCCCTGCAACTGCATACGTAATCGTTGAAGCAACCCCGCCACATTCTAGTGGAATCGTTGCTTGAATTCTCTTTCCTAAGTAATCTTCGAGTTTTGCGATGGCATGTGTACACACCTCTTCATTTGGTGGTTTTTCTGTTAAAACAACAGATGAACCAAGAGGTGTTGGGCAAGCTATAAAAATATTATCTGGGATGTCTTCAGGGTCAACAAGAACAATATTCTTTCCTTCATCAAGAACCTTAAGTGCCCAAAGTCTACCAATCTCGGGATTCCCTCCACCTCCCGTGGCCAAGATTGAAGCTCCTAATGTGATTTCCTCAATGCTTTGGCGATCAATCACCTTATATTTCGAAATTCTTAATTCTTTCAATTTATCAAAGACGCTTATAAACTTTTCCCCTTATTGCTTTATGCCAATTATTTATTTAATTCCTCCACAGGAATATAATCGAGGTCATAACCAAAATGTCTTGGTCCAAATGTCTCAATTCCTTTTGGGGTCCTCATCCGTTCATGTGTTGCTAGAAGAAGTACAGTACCACGATATCCATATTTCACAATTTCTGTACGAATTGGTTCACCTGTCTCAACATCGATGATTGCAATTAAGTCTGGAGTCATACACTTTACATCATCATCAATTAACAGATTTAACCATTCGTTTTGATAATCGAGACGTGCTACTTTTCCCTTGTCTTCATTGATTCCCTCTAAAAAAAGTCTTCCTATTGTAAAGCCTTTGCTCATTTCACCCCCAAATTCTCTTTGGATATCAGCTACTTTCCCATCAAATACCTTAAAACCTTTTAGACCATATTTTTCTTTTAATGCTAAAATAATTTGTTCAGCAGGATTTAAATGGTGTTTTCGAGCATGTAAAACAGCTTTTCCAACTTCCCATGCGATACTTTGGGAGTTAAGTATAGAAGCTCTTTTTAAATCTGCTCCCGTCATCGGATATGTCGCAATCCATGAAATACCACCATAAGACATGGATACTTTTCGAGCGATTGATTCGGCTACTAAATAATCCACTGTATCTATAATTGTAGTATTAAAACGGTCGTCTGAAGAAACGGTTGGTGTTGGTGAAATCCCATGCGTAGCCCATGATGTCATTTGGAGTTCAGGGAAAGCACGATTCATGCCATCTGCATCAATTACAGGTACACCTAATTCTGCAGCAATGGCATAAGCTACAATCGATGCAACCCCTCCACACTCAACTGGAACAATAGCTTCTACTTTCTTTCTTAAATATTTTTCTAGTTTAAGAACAGCTTGTTTTAATACTTCCTCATTCGGTGGTTTTTCAGTCAATACAACTGGTGAACCTAATGGGGAAACAGAACAAACTAACACATCGTCTGGAACATCCATTGGATCAATCATCAAAATATCCTTTTTTTCATCAATTACTTTATGTGCCCAAAGTCGGCCAATTTCAGGATTCCCACCTCCACCGGTTGCTAAAATGGAAGCACCTAAAGCGATTTCATCAATACTTTTTTTATCAATGGAACGATATTGGGAAATATTCCACTTTTGTAATGTGTTAAATACACTCATCTTGATTCCCCCCCTTATTAATTTTCAAATACATTGCCTTTTACACGAACTCTAATTCGTTGTTGTCTTCCAGGCATATAGGTAAACGGCACCTCTTCAATTTCCATAATCTCTTCAGTCCCTACAATAGCACCGGCTTCTCTAACGTGTTTTTTTGCCATTTCAACCACGCGGGTAATTGCATCTTCGCGATTTTCTTTATCTAGGTCAACTGCAATTTCAGCTGAACCACTAATTTCTGCAATTGTACCGCCGATTGCTCCACCGACTTCAAAATTTTCTGGCAGGATCACTTCAGATGTCCCTGCTATATTTTCTTGTGGAACTGTGACAGCTCCTCCACCAATATAAATGGCGGGGATTAACCCAGATTTTGTCTTCATTTGGTCAATTGCAATCTCTATCTTTTCTTTGATTCGCTGATCAGCTGCTTCAACAACCTCTTTCGGAATCACTTCAATGTTTTTCATATGTGTAACAAAATTTGTTTCAAATATATCTAGATTATTTGTTAATCTGCCTGTTGCCACTGCGATATCATGAACTGTTAATGTTTCTCCACCAAAGGACATACCTAATGACGTTAGTTTATAGCCTACACTCTTTGGTCCAACACTAAGCACTTCATTTTGGTTCGCCTCGATAATGGTTCCTCCACCTAGTGCAATAGATAATAGGTCGGGGCAACGAATGTTTGTCACTACACCACCGATATTAACGGTAACAGAACTTTCCCTAGGAAAACCATTTACAATGTAAGCTACGTCTGTGGAGGTGCCTCCTACATCTACAACTGCTCCATTCTCAATTCCCGATAAATAAACAGCTCCTCTAACAGAAGCAGCCGGACCTGCAGCAACTGTAAAAATTGGATAATCCACTGCAAAATCAGCGTTCATTACACTTCCATCATTTTGAACAACAAACAATCTTGCCTTGATTCCTCTTGAAGCAACTGCTTCCTTAAATGCACGGATTGCATTTCTCATAACGGAAACAACAGATGCATTTAAAATCGTAGAATTTTCTCTCTCAATTAAGGATAGTGAGGCAATTTTATGAGACAGGGTAATCGGAATGTCTTCGCCAAGATATTCGCGTACAATTTCAGCAGCTCGTTCTTCATGCTTTGCAATAATCGGTGAGAATATTCCCACGATTGCAACAGATGTTACTTGTCCCTTCATTGCCTTGACAGCAGAAATGATTGCTTCTTCATCTAATGGAACGATATCTTGACCATTAAATTCAGAACCGCCTCGGATAATATGGGTATGTACTCTTCCACCTATTGCTTCTACTAAATCCTCTGGCCAACCAGTAAGTGGGGGAATTGAGGTAGATGATGGGGCACCAAGACGTAATACTCCAACTTTATCCAAATTTCTCCTTTCAATAATTGCGTTGATTGTATGTGTAGTTCCTAACGAAATCATTGAAATATTAGAAGGGGAAACTTTGCTATCTCGTAATACATCATCAAGGGCATGAATTATACCTGAAATAATATCTTCTGTATTTAATGACTTTGTTTTTGCAAGTACTTCTTTGCCTTGCATAATCACTCCATCGGTAAAAGTTCCTCCTACATCAATTCCCATTCTAATTTGACTCATGGTAATCCCCCTTTGGTATATATATCAATTGGGCTCTGTACCCCTTTCAAAATCACCAAAGAGGGAACAGAGCCGAGGAAAAAAATTTACTAGATTCAATTTAAATACCATTGCAACCGAATGTATAGTTTTGGTTGCATTACCCGAATAGTTTCTTTACTTTTAGAAGATCATTTTGATAAAAATATAGCTGATATTCTTAATGTTCTCTTAATATCAGCTACAGGAAAAAAAGCAAATAAGAAATCATATTGAACTTCTTATAAAAGTGCTCTTATTTAAGTTATTTTTTATTATGACAAGGCCTTTAATTGCTTTCGCTTATTGTTGGTAGCAATTTGATCAACGCTTAATGAAATAGGATCAATTATTACACCATAGCACTCCTCAGCCGCCTTTAGGCTAACATAACCTCTTATTACATCAACGCGAACTTCATCTACTGTGCGATCCAATGGATTACCGTATCCACCTCCACCACCAGTTTGAACAGAAAGTATGTCTCCGTCCTTTAATTGATAACCTGTAGTTTTTTGTATTATTTCTTCTTTCTGGGTTCCCGGATTAACGACTACCCGATTATGCAACGCTGTCTGACCTCCAAATAATCCCCACGGTGGGCACTCAGAGCGTTCTTGGGTAGTGGTAAATTTAGGATCATGATTGATAATCTTATAATCCCTAAAATGCCCTAATCCTCCTCTAAATCTACCAGGTCCCCCCGAGTCTTGACGAACTTCATAACGTTCTATACGAAATGGAAATTTTGATTCAACAATTTCTACTGGAACATTCCGGGTGTCACCATCAGCAATAGCAATCATTACATTCTCACCATCGCGGAATCGATTTGCTCCCCAGCCGCCTCCTTCAGCTTCAGTATGCAAGTATGGAACACCAGTGCTGGGATCATCACCGAAGATAAATACTGCGCACACATCACCATAATGGGCTGCGGGAATACGTTCTGGAATAGCTGTCGCCAATGCCTTAAATATCGTATCGCAAAGAGTCATTAATACAAGTCCATAAACTGCAGATGGGGCAGGGTGTTTAGCATTAAACATACAATTTTCAGGTATCGTAAGGGTTAATGGCCGGAATGTCCCTTCGTTTACTGGACTTAGAGGATTTGTTACAGCCTTTAAGGCTATCCTAGCTCCAGAAAGTGTAGCAGCATATCCACAATTTATAGGACCAAGACACTGTTCTGCTGATCCAGTTAAGTCAATTATCATCTCTTCGCCTTTTATTTTAACATTGACACACACCTTAGGATTCTTAACGCCAACTCCATCATCATCCATAAAGGATTCAGCCTTATACTCCCCATCTGGAATGGCTGCTATAGCGGCTCTTGTAGCCTTTTCCTCCATTAGAAACATCTTTTGAATGGCTACTTGGACAGTTTCCAAACCATACTTTTTTACAATTTCAAGCATTCGGCGTTCGCCTGTATGACTAGCCGCAATTTGTGCGCGTAAATCTCCCATGACACTTTCTGTGAAACGAACGTTATCTCGTAGAATTTGATATACGTCACGGTTCATTACACCACTTTTCATTAATTGGATAGAGCGAAGGCGAATACCCTCTTGGTAAATTTCAGTTGTGTCTGTTGTCCAGCCACCGGGTGAAACAGCACCAATATCCAGCCAGTGAGCACGACTAGCAGCAAAGCCGATTATGTTTTCTTCTAAAAAAATGGGACTGCAAACAACAACATCATTAAGATGGGTACCTACTGTGTATGTGTCATTTATTAAATATACATCCCCAGCTGTCATATTTTCCTTACCTATATCAGAGATGATTTGCTTAACTGATGGTGGAAGGTTTCCAAGGAAAATAGGTAGCCCTGCAGCTTGTGATACCATATCACCATTATGGTCAAACAATCCTACGCTAAAATCAAGTACCTCATATATTATTGGGTTGTAAGCTGTACGAGCTAGGTTGATCTTCATCTCATCTGCAGCTGCTACAAACCCATTACGTATTACCTCAATCAAAATAGGATCTACTTTTTTTGTTCCTATGCTTGTGGCTTTCATACCTTAGTCCTCCTTTCTTGTTAAAAGTAAATTTCCAATTTGATCAATTACTCCCTCGAAATCGGATGTTATAAGTGTTGTTGACCCTTTTTCAAGAACAAGGGCAGGGCCTAATATTTTGTTTTCAGCCAGAAGGTTATCTCGATTGTAAACAGGACAATCCACATATCCCTCAGTAGAATTGAGAAAAATTTTAGTTGTGCCCATGAGTGCATTATTTAATGGTTCGGGTCCACCATTTGTAATCTTCTTAATTTTGACTTCTCCTAATGAACCAAAAGCTGCTAAACGGAGGTTGATAATTTCTGTTGGTTCAGATTCCGATGAATGTCCATATGCTTGGTTATGAAGACGATTGAAATCTTCACGTAGACTTATCATTCGATCTTTTGTTAATGCATCATTTGGTAAAGGAACACGAACTGTATATTCTTGCCCTACATAGCGCATCTCAACTGCTCTTTCGAATCGGACTGGTGTATCCGGATTCACTTCTTTTTCCAAAATGGAAATTGACTCCTGTTCCATTTCAGAATATATGCCTTCAAGTTCTAATGGATCGGATAATTCTGTTCTAACCAATCGTGTACGGGCAAAGTCATGGCGAATCTCACTAAGCAACATTCCTAGAGCAGAAAATGTCCCCGGTGCCAATGGTACAATTACTGTTTTGATTCCAAGTTCTTCAGCAACTTCACATGCATGAATTGGTCCCGCCCCACCAAAAGCAAATAGAACAAAGTCTTTTGGGTCCAGACCGCGTTGCACAGTAACAGCACGAATTGCATAGGCCATATTATTGTTGACTATCCGAAGTATTCCCGCAGCGCCCGTCACAACATCTAGAGTAAGAGGGTCTGAGATTCGATGAATGGCATTGATTGAGGATTCCTTATTCATTTCCATCTTTCCTCCTAGTAAATGACTAGGAATACGACCAAGGGTAAGATTTGCATCTGTTACAGTTGGCTCTAAGCCCCCTCGACCATAACAGGCTGGTCCGGGTTCAGCCCCAGATGATTGGGGGCCAACATTCAGGGAGCCTGCACGATCAATATGGGCAATGGATCCACCTCCTGCACCTATGGAATAGATATCTATCATTGGAACCATCAATGGATGTCGCTCAATTTGAGATTCATTAGTTACCCTTGTTTTTCCGTGGTAGGTAAGGCTTACATCAGTACTTGTTCCACCCATATCAAAGGAAATAATATTATTAAAACCTGCTAGTTTCCCGATATAGGCAGAACTTATAGCACCAGCTGCGGGACCTGACATAATTGTATGAACAGGTTTCGCCTTTGCTGAGTTAACCGACATTATGCCACCAGAAGACTGGTTAACAAAGAATGGCCGCTTGTAACCGCGTTCCATCAAACCTGATTCTATATTAGATAAATAACTTCCTACTTTATCAGCGATATAGGCATTTATGACTGTTGTACTTGTCCTTTCATATTCCCTCCACTCCCGCGCTAACTGATGAGAAAGGGAGACTTGTGCCTCTGGATATACCTCTGATAGGATTTGTCCAACTAAAATTTCGTGCACTGGATTGTTGTAAGCGTGTAAAAGACATACAGCAATAGCCTTAATCTCTTCTTTTCGAAAATATTCTGCTGCTTTTAGTACGTCTTCCCTATTCAACGCAGAAATAACATTCCCATTTGAATCTAATCGTTCTTCTACTTCAACTCTGTATTCCCTTTGAACAAGAGGTTCAGGCTTTTTGTAAAATAAATCGTACATTTCTATTCTATTAACCCGACCGATTTCATAGACATCACGAAATCCTTTTGTTGTAATAATTCCAGTACGTACTCCTTTTTTCTCCAAGAAACAATTTAAACCTACAGTTGTTCCATGAACTATCATTGCTGTTTCAGTTAAGTCAACGTTAGCCTGATCAAAACCGTTTCGTATTCCTTCCCAAAGATTTCTTGGGGTTGTAGGTGTTTTTTCTATAGTGATTTGCCCCGAATCTTGATCCAAGATAACAAAATCTGTAAATGTTCCTCCAATGTCTACTCCAACTCGATACTTGGTACTATTTGTCAATGGTATTCTCCCCTCCTATATTAAATACACACAGGATTATTGTGTTAGTTATATTGTTTCATTTATACTGAATAATCTAAATATTTAGCAAGTACAAATTTTATAGCATTTTTTTGTGTGTTGGAAACAAATTTCCTTGTTTTTACTCCAAAGGGGGGATTTCTTGATGAATAGACGGTGAAGTGAACAGACCAAAAAGGTCCAGTTTGTTTTTACTGAACCTTTTTGTTTATATAAAACATTAAATATTTAATAGGTTACCTTGAAGTAACAAACTTATCAAAAAATTAATTTGATAACTTTTGGGCCTTTAATGCTAAGTGGAAGTTTAACTTTTGTTCAGGTACCATAAATGGATCAAAACCTAAAATTTCTTTTATTTTTTCAATACGGTATTTAACTGTATTAGGATGAACAAATAGCTTCTTCCCAGTTTCGGTAAAACTTTCATTTTCATCTAGATATATTTCTACAGTTTTAACTAAATCTAATCGATGCTTATAATCGTACTGTAATATCTTTTCAAGAAAATATGTTATAAAGTCTTTTAATATGTTATTTGGAATTTGCTCAATTATTTCATATATACCAAGTTCATATATTGCTGTGACGTTTTTAGCATTATAAATTCTTTTTCCAATATCTATTGCTCTAATTGCATCTTTATAGCTTTTTCCTAATTCTAAGGGAGAAGAATAAAAATTACCAATTCCAATTGAAATCTTAATATCCTTGAACTGTATATTGATGAACTTCTCCAATATAGAAGATATTTTATAAGCTTTGTCTCTAGCGAACTGTACTTCAGGATTTTTATTAAAATGGATAAAGAGAAGGATGGCGTTACCTTTTGTAAGACAAATAGTATGGGGACAAAACAATTCAATTTTAGGTATTATGCGGGAAAGTATGTGTTTTTCAATTTTGTATGATCCCATATTATTAATATATGCAACTTCATCTTGGGAAATCTTTGCAACTAGAATCATATGTTTGTTGGCTATGTTTATTCCAACCAACTCGCTTTTATTATATAGTTCTTCTTCATTTACAAACTTATCATTAAATAACTCTGTAAGAAAATCACTTCGAATACGGTCTTTAGTTTCAGATACTGCCTTTTGTTTTGCGATTTCCAGTGCAAGTGCTGTGGCTGCGTGTGATAACGCAATAATATCCAACTCTTGTAAGGTTTCTTTTAACTCCCATGTAAAAATATATCCAAATGGACTACTTTTTGCACCAGCTGGGAAAGCAACTTGGTGAAAGCTCTGTCCTCCAAATTCCAGTTGATCGGTATAATAATCTTTTTCTTGATGATGTTTTCTTATTGAATTTCTTAAATATGTAGAATTTCCCTTACCTAAAATTTCTTTAGCTTGGAAAAACCTTTGCAAAAAGTGTTCATCATTCGATGAAATTGAACCTGTAGCTAAAATATCAAAAGTGTCATTTATTATTAAAATAGGCTTTTTTATTAATTCTGCAAGAGATAGAGCAATCTTTTTAACATCTCCCCCCTCTAGAATAACCTTTGTTAATTCACGATTAATTTCCTCCGACCTTTTAAGAATTAGAGATTGATAATTGAGTATAGAGCCCAAGACAATTGAAAAAACTGTTGAATAGTTCATAGACGGCGGTAGCAAAACTAGTGGTAAACCATAAGTATCTGCAGCATGTACTAATTTATTATTTATTTGAAATCCAGTGATCATAGGGTGAATACCTAATGCTGCTACTCCAAAATTAGAAAACTTTTGTATTGTTTCAACTTGTCCTTCGTAATTATTGCTTAAGCTATGAAACGTAGTTAGAATAAATTCCCCACCAGCAATAAATTTATCCACCTTATTAGGTATTTCTAATACACTTACACTCTTTACTGTTCTATTTAATCCTTCATGCCCAGCAATTAAATTTAGTTTTTTAAGAGGCTCCATTTCTAACATACCTTTCACTGTCATCCTCACAATTATACCCTCCCATTAAGGCAATACATATTTGGATATTCATCCAAATATATCCATTTTTGGTGATTTCCTATTTAAAGTATAAACTTCATCCTTTTATTAAAATGATTAATAAGAAAATTCACCTTTTTACTGTAATACTATACTCTTTAAAGTTTATATTCAAAAAAATTATTAAAAAATTTAAAATATATATTCATTTCAGATAAAAGTTATGTTATATTCATAATAATTACAGTAGTACCACAAATATTTAGGGAATTCTGTAATTCAACTCTATCTCGTTACAGTAGACTTACAATTTATTAGGGGTTGCATTTAAATGGAGGATATTTACAAGAAAATCAAAGCTTTAAGGCTACAGAACAACCTTACATTGAAGGAGCTAAGTGAGGAAACCGGATTATCGCTTAGTTTTTTATCACAGATTGAAAGAGGAGCTTCATCACTTTCAATCACGTCATTAAAGAAAATAGCTGATGCACTTGGGGTATCGATGATTTTCTTTTTTGAAGAGGAAAGGTACAAGCAGTTGTATTTTTTAAGAAGGCAAGATCAGAAGTTTTTTAAAGTAAATGGCGGGCAACAAAGATATGCTCGCTTATCAGGTACCTTTCCTGACCGAAAGCTTGAACCGATGATGGTTATTCTTCCCCCTTACCTTAAAGAGGAACAAAAGCACAGTCATTTAGGAGAGGAGTTTTATTACATCTTAAAAGGTGATGTAATCTTTCATTTAAACGATGAAAGCTACCGCATGACAACAGGAGACACCATCCACTTTCCTTCAGAACTTATACACGAATGGGAAAATCCAACTTCAGAGGAAACTTTCATTTTAAGCGTAACAACACCAATCATTTTCTAATCCAAAGGAGTGCAGATCACATGAGAGTAGCAACAGATATCGGAGGTACCTTTACAGATATTGTTTACGTTGATGACCAAGGATATGTCGGGATTGCCAAAAGCAACACAACCCCGCCAAACTTTGAAAAAGGGGTTCTTGATGTTATTGAAAAAGCAGGTGTGAAATCTGAGAAATTGTCTATGTTTATTCATGGAACAACTGTCATCATTAATACGCTGACGGAGCGCAAGGGAGCCAAAATGGGGCTCATTACGACAAAGGGATTCCGGGATATTTTAGAGATTGCTAGAGGAAACAGACCGGACTTATTCAACGTCCGCTATAAAAAGCCGGAACCATTTGTTGAGCGTCATCTTCGTCTTGAAGTAGATGAGCGTCTTAATTACAAAGGTGAAATCCTTTCCCATCTGAAAAGAGAAGATATCGAAGCATGCGTAAATTACTTTAAAAAAGAGGGGGTTGAAGCTATTGCCGTTTCTTTTTTGCACTCTTATGTGAACCCATCACACGAAAAAGAAACAGTAAAGATCATCAAAGAGCTTTGGCCAGAAGTATTCGTTACATCATCAAACGAGATCACAAAAGAATGGCGTGAATATGAGAGAACAAACACAGCTGTTCTGAACGCCTATGTGCAGCCAACAGCGACAACCTATATTGATAAATTAGACAAGGAACTAAGAGAGCAAATTGAAATAGATCAGCGCTACATTATGCAGTCTAATGGCGGAACAACAAAGTTTAATAATGCCAAGGAAGCGCCGATCAATATGGTTGAATCCGGACCGGTTGCCGGTATTTTCGGGGCTGCGGTTCTTGGGGAGCTCATCGGTGAAAAGAACATTATTGCCTTTGACATCGGTGGTACAACAGCGAAATGTTCACTTATTGAAGATGGCGAAGTGAAGGTTTCCACTGACTACTACATTGAAAGAGACAGCCGTAATGCCGGATATCCAATTAAAGCACCTGTTGTTGATATCGTTGAAATCGGAAACGGAGGCGGATCCATTGCATGGATTGATAACGCAGGATCTCTGAAAGTCGGTCCTCAATCTGCCGGTGCTGATCCAGGACCTGTTGCATACGGATTAGGTGGCACAGAGCCAACGACCACAGATGCGAACCTTTTAACAGGCCGTCTGTCTCCAAAAAACTTTGACTATGACGTTGACATGAAAAGTGTTAGAGACGCCATCCAGAAAAAGATTGGGGACCATTACGGCATTACAGCTGAAGAGGCAGCGCTTGGTATTATCCGAATTGCTGACTCTAACATGCTAAATGCACTGAAATTGATTTCTATCCGTAAAGGACACAATCCGCAAGACTTCACATTACTTGCATTTGGCGGCGGGGGATCAATGCATGCGCCAGCGCTTGCTCTTGAACTAGGTGTTAAGAAAGTCGTTGTACCAATTGCTTCACCGGTATTCTCTGCCTGGGGAATGCTTATGACAGACTTGCGCCATGACTACATCAAGACATATATTAAGCGCTTAAATGAGCTTAGTCTTGCAGAAATGGATACCCAGTGGGACGAAATTGAAAAGCATGCCCTTGCTCATTATGAAGAAGAAGGCATGGTTGCAGATCAGGTAGAATTCCATCGCTTTGCCGATATGCGCTACCTTGGCCAGGAGCACACCGTTAAAGTGCCAGTGCCAAATGGCCAGTGGACAGAAGAAGATAAGCAAGCGATCATCGCGAAATTCCATGAGCTTCATGAAAAGAACTATACATTCCAGCTGGAAGATTCACCTACGGAAATCGTTAATCTTCATGTAACCGCTTTTGGTAAAGTGCCAAAACCTGCAATCGGTAAAGTGACACATACAGGCTCCCTTGAGGAAGCGAAAAAAGAAGACCGCAATGTTTACTACGAGAAACAAGGATGGATCAATACACCAGTCTATGACCGCGAAAAGCTACCGCCAAATGAATTTATCCAAGGGCCTGCAATTGTGGAAGAAAAAGCAGCGGTAACCGTGATTTATCAAGGACAGCAATTACACCTAGATGACTTCGGAAACATCATTATCGAAATGGAGGAGAGATAAATGACAACAACGAAAGTCAAAGTGGATCCATTTACATTGGAAATCGTTAAAGATTCTCTTTTAGCAGCAGGGGACGAAATGTTCGTCGCCCTTGCCCGTACATCTATGAGTCCCATTGTTTATGAAGTGCTCGATTACGCCAGTGGATTGACGGATGCAGAAGGAAACCTACTTACTCAAGGAAATGGTGTAACAGGATTCATCGGAATGCTTACGTTCATGGTAAAAGAAACGCTAAAAAAATATCCGGGCGAAAAATTACAGCCTGGCGACGTCATCATTATTAATGATCCATACAATGGCGGAGGCTCCCACCTTTCCGATGTCGGTCTTGTTATGCCGATCTTCTATGAAGGCGAACTTATTGCATTCTCTGCCAACAAAGCCCACTGGACAGAAGTTGGAGGAAAGGATCCAGGTTCATTTACAAATGATGCGGTTGATATCTTCCAGGAAGGTCTCCAATTTAATTGCATCAAGCTTTACGAAGCTGATCGCCTAAATGAAGGCATTGTTGAAATAATACGGTCCAATGTCCGATTCCCGGATCTTTCACTAGGGGATATGTGGGCACAAGTTGCGGCGCTTCGTACAGGTGACCGCCGATTAAAGGAGCTTTGCGACAAACATGGAAAAGATACAATTCTAGCTGCCATAGATTACTTATTAGATCATGGCGAAACGATTTCTCGCCAAGAAATTCAAAAGCTGCCAAAGGGCGTTTTTGAAGCAGAGGATTTCATTGATACAGACGGCGTTGGTAATGGGCCGTTCCCAATCAAAGTAAAAGTAACCATTACAGACGATGAGTTCATTTGCGATTTCCGGGGAAGTTCACCGCAGGTACCTGGACCGATGAACTGTTCCTTTACTGGGCTGATGTCAGCGGTTCGGGTCATTTTCTTAGCGATCACAAACCCGGAACAAGATGTCAATGATGGTGTATTCAGACCACTCAAGGTTATTGTGGATAAAAAATCCATCATGTCAGCTGAAAGACCAGTACCGGTTTCTAACTATTTCGAAACCCTTTTAGGAAGCCTGGATCTAGTCTGGAAAGCACTGGCACCACATCTTCCAAACCGCCTAACAGCAGGACATCATCTGTCTGTATGTTCCGTAACATTAACTGGTAATCACCAAGACACGGATGAGCCATTCCTAATCGTTGAACCTTCAGTCGGAGGCTGGGGCGGAGGTATGGGACAAGATGGAGCTTCCGGCCAATTCTGTATCGCTGATGGTGAAACCTATAACATTCCTGTTGAAGTGGCTGAAACGCGCTACGGCGTATTAATCGATGAATACAGTCTTCGCCAAGACTGCAATGGTGCTGGTGCAGGGGAGTATATCGGTGGTAAGGGGGTTATCCGAGCTTACCGGGCATTGTCCGATGGACAGGCTGCTACCATTACTTATGGGCGAAATAAATTCTATCCATGGGGTATGAACAAAGGTCATGAAGGATCACCAAACGAATTCTACATCCATAAAGCCAATGGTGAAGTTGACGGACCATACGGGGTTTACCCTCGATACAGGCTTCAAAAGAATGATGTGGTCCGCCTGATGACTGGAACAGGCGGCGGCTATGGAAATCCGCTAAACCGTCCGGCCGATCAGGTGGCCAAGGATGTGAAGAATGGCTACTTCACAGTAGAAGAAGCAAGAGCGCACTTCCTTGTTGAAGTGGACCCAGTAACATTTGAATATAAAGAACTGCCAGGCAGACAAGCATAATCGGAAGGCAATAAATATGAAGATAACAGAACCAAAAGTGACCGATGAAATCGTACAAACTCTTTTTAAAGACCAATTTCAAGGCGCTGAAGTGAAATTTGGCTTTGTCTCGATTCCTGCTGGAGCACGTCTTCCGCTAGAAGGAACGACTGCATATGAGGAACATGAGTATTCTTATATTCTGAAAGGTTCTTTATCTGGTGAAAGCGGAGGGAAACCTTACAATATCAAGGCAGGGGAAGCCTCGTATATTCCTGCAGGGGAAAAGCATTGGTGTGTCAACAATGCCGACAGTGCAGTTGAATTGGTATACGCATTAGTGAAGGGCTAATAAAGTATTAAACTATTAAATGAGGGGATATAAGATATTTCATCAGGAGAGGCGTAATACGTGTAAATAGATTGATTTTAAGGATTTTGGAGAATACAATCTTTTACTTTTGTGAAATGATATTGCGCCCGCAACTCTCCTTGTCCTTCTTTCTTTATTTAAATTTAGCATGTATTCGCCTCTAGATTTTCTATATGATATCGGAAATTTTCCCGAATTTAAATTAGAGGTGGGGTAAAAATGATTTATGAAAACCGAGTGTCTCAAGCATAAGTAAAATTACAAGAATTAAATTTACAAGCAGTAGTGGTAACCTCTCCATCGAATTTCTACTACTTTAGTGGAACATGGCTTGATTCTAATGAAAGATTACAGGCCATCATTATTCCACAAATCGGAAAACCAGTTATGATTGTACATGAAATGTCAAAAGAAGAAATACTTTTTACAGCTTCCTTTGAAATCGAGTTTTGGAAAGATGGCGACAATTCTATTGAATTGTTAGCTGAAAAGTTATCTTCTTATGCTACTGTGTCTATTGATGATTCTTGGCCAAGTGGAAAGTTATTAGAGTTAATGGAATACAAGAAAAATGTAACTTTCACCAAAGGATCAAACATCATTCATTCTTTAAGAATGTATAAAGATGAAAAAGAAATTGAACTTTTAAGGGAATCAGGAAAAATAGCAGATGAAGTAATGAAACAAATCATTGATTACATTAGTCCGGGTACTACCGAAAAAGAAGTGGCAGATGAAATTAAAAGGTTATTTGCTTTAAAAGGGGTAGAGAAGCTGTCATTCAACCCAATTGTAGGCGCAGAGAAAAATGGAGCTATCCCTCATCATCAATCTGACGAAACTATTATAAGGTCAGGGGATATGGTAGTTATTGATATGGGAGGAGTTAAAAATCATTACTGTTCCGATATCACCCGAACAATCGTAGTGGGTGAAGAACCAGATGAAGAAAAGAAAAATGTTTATGAAGTGGTTAAACGCGCGCAAGATGAGGCTGTCAAAGCTATCAGACCAGGAATTGAGCTAAAAGAAATTGACAAAATTGCTAGGGATATTATTAGCAAATCCGGTTATGGAGTAAACTTTACTCACCGAACTGGTCATGGTATAGGGATTGACGTTCATGAGGAACCATACGTTACTTTTAATAACAGTCAAGTTTTAGAACCTGGGATGGTCACTAGTGTGGAGCCCGGTATTTATTTAAGTGATAGATATGGCGTTAGAATTGAAGATATTGTTTTAGTTACACCAGTAGGATTTGAACGTCTAAATAACCTTTCGAGAGATCTCATTATCACTAAAAAGCCCAAAACAGCAAATATGAAGCAGTAGCAAAAGTAATATGGATCCAAAAGGTTAGCTGCTTAAAGGGATAGCCCTTCTGTAAGAAAACTAAAATTAAGGAGGAAGGAAAATGAAAAAGAAGATTTTATGGATTAATCCGGTCACAACTGATCTATTTGATCAAACATTTAAGGAAGAATACGAGAAGGTAAAACAAACAGATACGATTGTAGATGTTGTCTCGTTAAAACCAGCGCCTGGGCCCATTCATCTTGAATACAATGCTTATGAAGTCATGATAATGCCAGAAGTGCTAGAGATCATTTATCAGGCAGAAAAGGATGGCTATGATGCAGCGATTATTGGTTGTTTTTATGATCCTCTTATCAGAGCAGCTAGGGAAATTTCCAATAAAATAGTAATAACTGCCCCGGCAGAAGCTAGTTTACATCTTGCTTCTACACTTGGAGAAAGTATTTCTATTATTGTAGGTAGAGATAAGTGGATTCCAGAGATGAAAGAGAATGTTCATAAATACGGTTGCATAAATAAGCTTGCTTCTTTTAGATCTGTCAATTTGGGAGTAACCGATTTTCAGAAGGATCATGCTGAAACGGAAAAAAGGATTAAACAAGCTGCAAGGGAAGCAATGGAAATTGATGGGGCGGATGTTATCATCTTGGGATGCACAATGGAGTTTGGTTTCTATGATGTAATTCAAAGAGAACTGGGTATTCCTATTATTGACGCAAGTTTAGCCCCATTTAAATATGCAGAATATCTTGTAGAAATGAAGCAAAAATTCAATTGGGGCCATAGTAAAAGAATCGGATATCAGTCTCCTCCTGATAAGGAGATACATGAATGGGGCCTTTTTAAACAAAGAGCTAGTTTGAAAAACAATTAACATATTAAATTTGATGTAAATTATTTTATCGGAATAAAATTCTGATTTTTCGCACCATTATGAAATAATAAAAAATGGGGGAGTTATACTTCCCGAGGGAGGGAAATTATGGCGGGGCAACCGATGGAAATTAATAATTCAGGGGAAAAAGTTCAGGTTGGTTCTTATTTTAGCGACATGCCATTTACAAAGAAACATGCTTTTATAGGACTTGCGATATTCTTCGCTTTTATCATTGAGGCTTGGGAATTAATGATCATCATTTTTGTTAGTGGTTCAATCGCTTCCGAGTTTAACTTATCGACTGTACAAGTGGGCTCACTAATTGGTTCTGTTTTTTTAGGGATGATACCGGGAGCTTATATGTTCGGGATCATCGCCGATAAAATAGGACGGAAAAAAACAATGGTTTATAGTTTAATAGGTTTTTCTGTCTTTTCAATGATTAGTGTATTTTCCATTAATTTTAGCATGCTTTATACTACAAGGCTGTTAGCTGGTGTAGCAATTTCAGGATTGCTCGTTTGTATTTTTCCGTATTTTGGTGAAGTATTACCAGTAAAACAGCGTGGAAAAGCAAGTGGTTACTTATCTTCAGGCTGGCCTTTTGGTGTTCTAATTGCAGTAGGGATTACTGCACTTTCAACTGAAATAGGTGGATTATTAGCGAGCTGGAGATCTGTTCTCTTTATAAGTTCAATGGCTGGGCTATGGGCTCTTGTGCTAATGAAACTACCTGAATCTCCATATTGGTTAGTAGGAAAAGGAAGACAAAAAGAAGCCAAAGAGATTATTAATTACCTAAGCGATGGTAAGGTTAAAGTAGATGAAAACATACAGCTAGAAATCTCAAAAGTTCGACAGGCAAGTTACCCTGAGATTTTTAAAGGTAAGCTCTTAAAACTTACAACGTTGCAAACAATTATTAACTTTACTCTTGCTTTTGGCTATTGGGGTTTGTATACATGGATTCCTACATTATTAATGGAAAAGGGCCTATCAATGTCACAAAGCTTAGGATTTATAGCTTTAACTTCCATTATGCAGATTCCCGGTTATATAGTAGCTTCACATATGACAGCTAAATTTGGAAGAAAAAAAATACTATTTATTTTTGTAACTGGTGCAGCTATAAGTGGCTTCCTATTCGCCTTTTCTTCTAGCATGGTTGAACTATACCTTTTCAACTTCCTTCTATCATTCTTTAATCAAGGGGCTTGGGCGGTATGGAATACCTGGTTCGGAGAAATCTATCCGACAAATGTTCGGGGAACTGGATATAGCTTCGGTGCAGCCTCACAACGTTGGGCTAATACTTTTGCCCCTTCACTTATAGGTCTTGTAATTGGTTTAGGCTGGACATTTGGGGCAACCGTTTCTTTTATAGAAGCTTTTGTGGTTGTTACTATGGTAACATTACTTTTCTTGCCGGAGACGGAAGGGAAAATTTTAAATTAGCGACACAATTACATGGAATTTACTGAATATTCAATCGTGATGTATAAGGTGGTTAGTAGGCCTCACGAGATAACTTTAAGAGACGAGGGGAGACTAGTATGGAAAAGAAAATTTTGTATATAAATCCGCTGCATACAGATGTATTTGATATACCATATCAGGATTTGCTTAATTCAGCAAAAGAGCCGAGTACTGTTGTTGATGTTATTTCCTTCAAAGGTGTTGGGCCAACACACCTTCAATACAATGCCTATAATGCTATGATTATGCCAGAATTAATTAAACAGGTGCAAAAAGCGGAAGCTAGCGGGTACGATGCAGCCGTTATTGGATGTTTTTATGATCCGGGCCTTAGGGCATGCAGAGAGGTTGCAGATAAGATGGCCATTATTGGGCCATCTGAAGCTTCCCTTCATCTTGCTTCTACCCTAGGGGAAAACATTTCAATAATTGTGAGCGAAAGAAAATGTATTCCCGAAATGAAGGAAAATGTCCATAAATACGGGTTTATAGAAAAACTTGCATCGTTTGAGTCAGTAGAAATAAAGGTACACGATTTCCAGAAAAATCATGAAGAAACTAAAAGAAGAATTCGTGCCGCTGCACTTAATGCCATCCAAAATAAGGGATCGGATGTAATTGTACTGGGTTGTACTGCAGAGTTTGGTTTTTATGAAGAATTACAAGAGGAATTAAGGGTTCCGGTTATTGATCCAGGTTTAGCATCATTTAAGTATGCAGAGTATCTTGTAGAATTAAGGAAAAAGTTTAACTGGGCACATAGTAAACTAATTGGATATCAATCTCCACCTGCACAAGAAATGAATAAGTGGCTAGTATTCTCTTAAAGAAAAGTACCTTGCTTTAGAAAAGTATAAAAATAACCGACTACAATCCTTTAAGAAGGGGTAGTCGGTTATTTTTGCAGAATCTGCATTAAGTTATTTAGGGCTCGGGATTCAGCCTCCTACTCCAAGCTGGGGAAATATTCTCCAAAGCGCACAGACTCTGCCGATCATGCTTAATTCATGGTGGTATCCGCTGTTCCCTGGTGTGGCCATATTACTTACGGTTCTCGCCTTTAACTTTGTTGGAGACGGGCTAAGGGATGCATTTGATCCAAAAATCAAATAACATCCAATGGAAGAAACCTTAACAATTGATTATCTCTTTAATATTGATATATTACCCCCTATCTTTTCTTTTGAAAGGCATACCAAGTTGTATGCCTGTTTTTTATGCACAAAAAAACAAAACGCCTGGATTCAAGCGTTTTGTTTCGTTCATATTATTTCCCTTCAATATACGTCCACTTATAGCTGAAAGTTGAATTTGGCAGGGCAACAAACCCTTTTACATATGGTTTTAAAAGATATGCGTCACTTGCTTGATACATCGGTGAAATGACTACGTCTTTTTCAATTAGGATTTGTTCAGCATCCTGAAGATTGTTAAATCGCTCTTCAATATTGGTAAAATCGACCTGTGCTTTTTTCACTAGATTGTCATAATCGGCACTTACATAGCTTTGCCAGTTGTATGGACCGTCTGAAAGGTGAATAGACATAAAATCTGTTGGATCGGCAATCCCGCTGCGCCAGCCGGAATGGCTCATATCATATTCCTGTTGACCTTCTAATGCAAGTTTTTGTTTATTCGGCTGTTGGTTGATATTGAGAGTTAATCCTGGCAGGTTCTTCTCGAGTTGGTTCTTAATATATTCTGCTACGGATTTGCGCTGACCGTCATCATAACTTAAAAATTCTAATTCAACTTTGTCTGTACCGAGCTCTTCTAGACCTTTTTGCCAATATTCTTGCGCTTTTTCTATTCCTTCATCGTTAAAGTTACCGTGTTTGCCTCTGAAATCACTTCCATCAGTAACGGTTACCATTTTTTCAGGAATTAAATAGTAAGCAGGGATGGAACCGTTTTTAAGAATTAATTCTGCCGCTTCTTTCTTATTCCAGCCCATATCGATAGCTTTTCGGATATTCACATTGCTTAAATATTTGTTTTGAAGGTTAAAGCGGATAAAATACATTTCCCTTTTTATTAAAGAATGAAGATCTGGACTGCCTTGGTAAAGATCAACAAATTCTGATGATACGTTTGTCATGTCGACAGAACCAGAATCATACAGATTTACACCTGTTGAAACGTCTTTTACGACTTTGAAATTGATCGTTTCAATCTTTACATTTCCTGCATCCCAGTAGGTAGGGTTTTTCTTAAGCACCCAGCCTTCTTCATGTTTCCATGAATCTAGAATAAAAGGGCCATTATAAATTAAGTTTTCAGGTTCTAATGCATACTTGTCGCCTTGGGAACTTAAAAATTCTTCATTTTGCGGGTAGAAGAGAGTATTATTGGTTACTGTATCTAGAAAATAAGGAATCGCATGTTTTAATTGAACTTCTAGTGTGAAGTCATCAATCGCTTTAACACCGAGTGATTCTACTTTACCATAAAGTTCATGGTCTTTATTTTGAATTTCTGCTGCGTTCAGGATACTATCCATTTCATAGGAGTGTGGTGACAGGGTGTCTGGATGGAGTGCTCTCTGCCAGGCGAATACAAAATCATGAGCTGTTACAGGTGTCCCATTGCTCCATTTTGTATCATCCCGTAAATGAAAAGTGTATGTTTTGCCGTCGGCGCTAACTTCATGATCTTTTGCTACTCCAGGTACGATTTTTTGGTCTGGGTCCACTCTGTATAGACCTTCATAAAGATTTAACATAATTGTGCCTGAAAGACCGTCAATTACTCCATTTGTTTTTAATGTAGGAATTTCATTCGCTGCATACAAATTTAACGTTTGATCTTCTACAACAGAAGTAGAGGGCTGATTATTTTCAGATCCTTTTGTTTCTGGTGTTGATGAAGGCTTGCTAGTTTCATTGCTTTTTCCATAGCAGCCTGTTAGGGCCAAAGCGATAAGTAGAGAAAGAATGACAGTTATTGCAGATTTTAGTTTTAACAAATTATTATCCCCCTTTTTAGAATATTCAAAATATACTTTTGCAAGAATTGTGCCAGTACATAAGTCCTTTAATTGATTAGTGGATTTTGAAAATTTTAATTAATCAAATTCCCTGTGTTTAAAAAATTATACACGAGTTGTCAAAAAATTTTGAATGTGTAAAAAATAATAAAACTTAAACTGAAAAACAAACCTATTATTTTTAAAATTTATCTCGTTTTTATGTGGCACAATAATTGCATTAATATTAATTGAATCTCAAACTTGAGGGGGAATACGGATGGAAAAAATTAATAGACTCCGAGAGAAGTTTCATGAATTAGGTGTAAATGGAATGATGATCGTTCATCCAGTGAACAGGTTGTACATGTCTGGTTTTACTGGAAGCAATGGGGTACTTCTCATTACTGAAACAGAAGCAAAGCTTATTACCGATTATCGCTATTTTGAACAGGCTCAAAATCAGGCAAAGAACTTTGAAATTGTTTTGCACGCAGGGCATACAGGCCATAAAGGGAAAATCTTTGAAGAGGTTGTTGTCCAAGCAAATGAAATGAAGATTAGTAAGCTTGGTTTTGAGCAAGAGCATTTATCCTATGGGCTATTTAGCAGAAATGAAACACTATTCTCCGCTGAACTAGTGCCAACTTTTGAAGTTGTCGAGAAGATTCGTATGATTAAAACGGATGACGAAATTAAGAAATTGCGGGTTGCCGCGGATATTACTGACAAAGCGTATTTACATATTCTAAATATTATCCGGGCTGGTATGTCTGAACTCGATGTAGCAGAAGAACTTGGAGCATTTATTAAAAAACATGGAGGGACAACTACATCCTTTTCTCCAATCGTAGCATCCGGATATCGCGCCTCATTGCCACATGGCCGTGCTAGTGGTAAAATTATTGAAAAGGGCGATATGATTACAATTGATTTTGGGGCCAATTACGAAGGCTATTGGGCTGATATTTCCAGAGTTGTTTCAATCGGAGAGCCAGCACCTGAATTAAGAAACCTTCATGATATTGTGCTGACTTCATTCGAAAATTGCGTTGCCCAATTGCGTCCGGGACTGACTGACCAAGAGGTCGACTATTTAATGCGTGAAAATATTATTAAGCACGGGTTTAATGAACAATCAGGAACTGGTACAGGTCATGGAATTGGGCTAGAAGTGCATGAAGCCCCGTTATTCTCTGTTTTAAAAGACAAAGTTTTAGAGGAAAACATGGTGATAACCGTGGAGCCTGGCGTTTATTTAAAAGGATTAGGCGGAGCGAGGGTAGAGGATGTTATCCTAATTACCGAAAATGGCCGAGAAGTTTTAACTCCATCAACAAAGGAGCTAGTCATTTTATAGCGCTAAGTTTTGTTAAATACTATTAAATGTAAGGGATGACATCTTATGCAAGAACAATATCAAAGTAGATTAAATGAGTTAAAGAAATACTTAGAAAATCAAAATGTCGATATAGCGATCATTAAGGATCCAAAAAATGTTTTCTATTATACAGGTTTTAATTCTGATCCTCATGAAAGATTTATGGCTTTAGTCATGGATCTTAATAAGGGAAATCAATATTTATTTGTTCCTGCGTTAGATCAGGAAATTGCAGAAAATGATTCTTTCGTAAAAAAAATTGTAACGATTTCAGATGAAGTAAATCCATATAAAGTTTTAAAAGACACGATTGGTGAAGGTGTTCATGAAATCGGTCTAGAAACAAAAGTAATTTCTTTATATCAGCATGAACAGCTTAATCACTTCTTCTCTGATTTAAACTATAAAAATATTGGGGATTTTATTTCCCAGCAAAGAATGAAAAAGTCTCAAGAGGAATGCAGCAAGATTCAGACTGCCATTCATGTCATTGAAAAAGTAATGGCCGAAGGAATTAAAAAGGTAAAAGCGGGAATGACAGAGCGAGACTTTACAGCAGAGTTAGAATTTTTAATGAGAAAGTTTGGGGCAGCTGGACCATCATTTTCAACGATTGTTCTTTCAGGCGAGAAAGCTTCATTGCCCCATGGAAGCCCAGATCATAAAACGATCAATCAAGGCGACTTTTTACTGATTGATATGGGTGTTATTGTAGATGGCTATTGTTCTGACATTACCCGAACTTTCGTCATTGGTGAGGAAACTGCGAAGCAAAGAGAAATATATGATATTGTTCGAAAATCCACAGATGCTGGCGTAAATGCTTGTAAAGCTGGTATTCGTATCGGGGAAATTGATATTGCGGCCCGCAACGTAATAAAAGAAGCTGGCTATGGGGAATATTTTAATAACCGTGTCGGGCATGGTTTGGGAATCGATGTGCATGAAGAGCCTTCAGTTCATGAAAATAATGATTTAATCGTAGAAAGCGGGCTCCTGTTTACAATTGAGCCAGGCATTTATATTCCGGGATATGGTGGGGTACGGATTGAGGAAAATGTTTATATTGATGAAAATGGCAAAGGAAAGAAGCTAACTTCATTTCCAACAGAATTGATTCGAATTGGATAAGTTTCAAAGAAAAAAACCAGCATAGTGCTGGTTTTTTTCTTTGAAGATCCACCTTACGCTCCCAAATACGCTTTAATAATTTTATCATCTTCCCGGAGAACTTCAGCAGTATCATGCATAACAATATTACCAATTTCAATTAAATAGCCTCTATTGGCAAGACGGAGGGCGGCCTTAGCATTTTGCTCAATTAATAGAATGGTCGTCCCTTGCTTGTTAATTTCCTGGATAATTTTCATAATCTCTTGAACGATAATCGGAGCAAGTCCCATCGATGGCTCATCAAGCATCAATAGCTTTGGATTTCCCATTAAACCGCGGCTGATAGCAACCATCTGCTGCTCCCCCCCGCTGAGTGTGCCAGCTAACTGCTTCGATCGTTCCTTTAGCCGTGGAAACAGGTCAAAAGATCGTTCAATTCCTTCCTTTATCCATTTCTTGTCCTTTCTATATGTAAAGGCACCTAACTCTAAATTTTCCGTAACAGTGAGGCCGCCAAAAATTCGTCTTCCCTCAGGGACATGAATAATTCCTGTTTCAACAATTTTATGCGGCGGAACTCCGACAAGGCTCTGATTATTCCATTCAATATTACCTGATTTTGGCTTAATCAATCCGGATATCGTTTTGAGGGTCGTACTTTTGCCAGCTCCATTGCTTCCAAGCAAAGCAACAATTTCCCCTTCATTAATTTCCAAATTTATATTATTTAGTGCATGAATTTTCCCATAGTAAGAGTTTACGTCCGTCAGTTTTAGTAGAGGCTTCAAACGACTTCCTCCTTGCCAAGGTATGCTTCGATGACCTTTTCGTTTTTCAGCACTTCTTCAGGGGTGCCTTCTGCAATTTTACAGCCATAATCAATAACCGTAATATGCTCGGAGATTTGTTTAATTAATGCCATATCATGCTCAATCATTAAAACGGTAATATTAAATTCGTCACGGACTCTTCTAATCAGCCCAATTAAATATTGCTTTTCTTCAAAATTTAGCCCTGCAGCCGGCTCGTCTAATAGCAATAATTTCGGCTGGGTGGCCAGTGCTCTGGCAATCTCTAAATAGCGTTGGGCACCATATGGGAGATTCTTTGCCGATCTTTTCAAATACTTAGTGATCCCTACAAATTCAATGCAATCCATAGCAACCTGTTCGATTAATCTTTCTTCTTCTTTTTGACTTTTTGTTTGAAACAAGGCACCCCAAACGGCCTGTTTCGTACGGCAATGCATTCCAGACTTTACATTATCCAACACAGATAAATTTGGAAACAAACGAAGGTTCTGAAATGTCCGGGCCATTCCTAATACCGTTATTTGACTAGGTTTTTTATTGATTAAGCTAGTCCCGTCCAAATTAATTTCTCCGCTAGTCGGACGGTAAAAGCCAGTAATCATATTAAATACTGAAGTTTTTCCAGCTCCATTCGGTCCAATAATACTGGATATAGAGTTCTTTTCAACAGTAAAGGACAAATCATTTACAGCAAGTAATCCTCCGAACTGAAGCTTTAAATCTTTAACAGTTAATAGTGACATCTGAATCCCCTCTCTTTCGAAGTAGAACTAAATAGATATAGTGTGTTTTGGGTCATTCGTTTTTTCATCATCGTCTATATCGGCCACATCCTCAGTTCCGTTTTTAGATGGCCATATTCCTTGCGGACGGAAGATCATCATAGCCACTAAGGAAACCCCGAATATTAAATAGCGCCAATCATCTGCACCACGCAGAATCTCTGGAAGAACGATGACTAATACAGCACCAATCACAACACCTGGAATACTTCCAAGTCCTCCTAATACAACGGCAAGAAGAATCATAACTGATTGTAAAAAGCTAAAGCTTAAAGGAGCGATTGCACTCATTTTGACAGCGAAGATAGAACCGGCAAAACTTCCGATAACGGCTCCGGAAGCATACGAAAGCAATTTCAGCCGGATTCGATTAATACCCATAGCTTCTGCGGCATCCTCATCCTCACGAATATAAATCCATGCTCGTCCGATTCTTGAACGCCCTAATCTGTAAACGGCAATAATGGAAAGGATGGCGACAATTAATATTAAATAATAAAAGTCCTTTTGTGATGATAAAATATAGCTGCCAATAGCTGGTCTTGGAATACCATAAATTCCTGAAGCAGACCCGGTAATTTCCAAATTGGTGGCTAATATTTTTACAATTTCCCCGAATCCAAGGGTAACAATGGCTAAATAATCACTTCTTAAGCGGAGAGTTGGGGTTCCAACAACGACACCCGCGATAACTGCGCAAATGAACGCGACAGGAAGCGTGAGCCAGAAAGACCAATGATAAGTGGTCATCAGTATGGCAGTTGTATAGGCTCCAACAGCGAAAAACGCGGCATAGCCTAAATCCAACAGACCGGTATATCCGACTACTATATTCAATCCTTGCGTCAGAACAACATAAAAAAGTACAAGGGTTAAGACATCTAACCAATAACTATTCAGAAAAAATGGAAGAATGAATAAGGCGATGATGGCTAGCAGAAGGGATTGTTTCCTATACTTTTTCATCATTACATCCTCTCCATTTCTTTTGCTCCCAGTATGCCTGTAGGCTTAAATACTAAGAATAGGATGAGAATTCCAAAGGCAAGTACGTCTTTCCACGATCCGCCAAGATAAAAGGTGCCGAAAGCTTCGATAATCCCAAGTACTAGACCTCCAAGCATAGCGCCTGTTATATTTCCAATACCGCCTAATACAGCAGCAGTAAAAGCCTTCAACCCAATGATAAATCCCATCATAAAATTAATCGTTCCGTAGTAGACGCCTGACATGATTCCGGCTCCGGCAGCCAAGAATGCACCAATAAAAAATGTAAGGGCAATGATTCGGTGTACGTTAACGCCCATTAAGCTGCAAGCCGTTTGATCTAAAGCAATGGCACGCATCGCCTTACCGTAAATGGTTTTATCAATAAATAAGCGAAGACCAATCATCAATAGTGCAGAAAGTATAATCATACCTATCTGAGCAAATGAGATTTGCGCTCCTAAAAACTGAAGTCCATCATTTGGCAGTTTAATAGGGTATACCTTGTAAGAAGCACCCCACCCGATCATAGATGTATATTCCAGTGATAAGGACACACCAATTGCTGTGATTAAGATTGACAGCCTAGGGGCAAGCAACAGCGGCCGATAGGCAATTCTCTCAATACCCATCCCTAGAAGTCCGACAATTGCCATCGTAGCAATGAAAACAATGCCAATACCTAATACTCCGGTATTAAACCCGCCATCACCCGTAATGAAAGAGAGGAGGGTAAATCCGATAAAGGCACCTATCATATAAAGATCGCCATGGGCAAAGTTTAGTAGCTTAATAATTCCATATACCATCGTATATCCTAAAGCAACTAAGCTATAAAAGGCACCTATGACCAATCCATCAATTAGTATTTGTAAAAATATATCCATTATTATTCCGACTCTCCTCTGTGCGTAAAATTTGGCGGATGCCTGAAGTGAATTTGGTGCTGTCCCACAAGGGGCGACCTTTACAATGCCTAACGTATTAACGATACACATTTAATTGTCGGCCCCCTGTATAGGACAGCCCAATGCAGATAAGAGGAATGTGAAACGCTTTACCTAAGGGTTATTCGTTCCAGTGACTTTTACTTATTTTTCTAAAGTGAAGTCTCCATTTTCTACTTTCATAACATGGTAGTTCGATTGATTTAGAGAGTTTTGGTCATTGAATTCAATCACTTGGCCAATGCCTTCAAAGCCTTTCGTTTCTTTTAGTGCTTTTCTTACGTCTTCACTATTTGTTGAGTCTGCTCTCTTTAATGCATCAGCTAATAGATTCATCCCGTTATAAGATAAAGCAGAGAATGGACCAGGTGATAAGTCGTTGTACTTACTCTTATATTCTTTAACAAACTCATCGGCACCAGGAATAAAGTTCGCCGTAGGAGTAGCTGTTACTAATAAACCGTCTGCATTATCAGCTCCGGCGATATCGATAATATCTGGTGAATAACTGCCATCTCCAACCATGAAAAATCCGGAAACGCCTTTTTCCTTAAATTGCTTGAGCATTAGGCCGCCAGCTGCATAATAGCCGGTAAAAAAAGTACCATCAGGGTTTAGTGATTTTAGTTTAGTCATTAATGAGCCGAAGTCTTTTTCTTCAGGATTAATTGCTTCGAAGCCAACGACTTTACCGCCATTTCCTTCAACAGATTTCTGAGCAAAATCAGCTAAGTTTTTTGCGTAAGCTGAGTTATCATGAATGATGACAACGTTATTAGCGCCTTTGTCCTTGAAATAGTCAGCTCCTGTTTGAGCTTGGTCAGGAACTAAACCATTAATTAGAAATAGTCCCTCATAGCCTTGTGCTGGTAATTCTGATGAATTAGCTGCAGCAACAATCATAGGGATTTTAGCGTTATGGAAAACACCTGATGCTGGCAATGTAGATCCAGAACAATAGCCTCCAACAACTGCAGTTACTTTCATGGAAACAAGCTTATTAGCAGCTGTTGTAGCCATTTGAGGATCACAAGCATCGTCAGCCACTTCAAGCTTTAATTTTTTTCCATTCACTCCGCCGTCATTATTTATTTTCTCGGCAGCCATTTGCATAGCGTTTAACATGTCTTTCCCGTCAGTGGCATTATTTCCTGTTACCGGCAGGAGAACCCCAACCAAAATTTCTTCGGAATCGCTTTTTCCACCGCCAGAACTGCCCTCACTTGAACAGGCACTTAGGAAAATAGAGAAGATGAGCAATAGACCGATTGTTATAATGGAATACTTTTTCAAATGAAACACCCCTTTTATTTTTTTGCTTTTCCTACTAATTTTTGGCTAATGATTTTATAAAAAAGGATAGGATCGTACTTTCACCTCCTTAAAAATAGTTTCTTTACTTCAAAGAAAAGGGAAAGCTTACTGCTCGTTTGTGTGAGGAGTGCTAAGATGTTAAATGATTTAGCCCTTTTTTCACTATCGCGATGATGTGTGTGAGGAATTGTGAATGATAGAAAAATAGTGTATGTCTGAAAGTGTATAATATTCGGAAAATAATTACTAGTATAAATTTTGTTGAAGTGTGACTTTCTTATTACTTCTGAATCGTTTTATGCCATTGGGTTTGTCAAAGATTATGGACACTTTATAGGTAATTAGTGATAAAATTTTACTTTTTATACTCTGTTGTCAAATAATTCAGACATTCATTGGCGGAATGTGTAAAAAAAAATTTACAATCAAATTTTACAAAAATTTTATTTTAAAAAGTGATATTGATTGTTTAATATTCTGAAGTTTTTAATTTGCCACGTATGCTGCCGATCCTTATTAATAAACAATTGAAATTAGATATTGGCATACATTTTGCATTAGTATTAGTCGAAGTACAAAGCTCTAAAATTCAAAAAGAAAGGGAGGCATATTAAAAATAATAGATGTGAAAAACATATCCTAATAATTTAAAAGGAGAGTATTAACATGAGTCAAATAACTCGTAAGGATGTTCCAGAAGAAAAGTCTTGGAATCTTGCTGATATTTTCAGTTCTGATGAGGAATGGGAGCGTTCCTACTCAGTACTTGACAAAGACTTTGATGAAATACTAAAAGAATCGATTTCTTTAAATGATGCAAAAGAAACAGTTGAATTAATAAAAAGGTATGAGCAATTACTAGGTGCATTAGATCGTACCTCATGTTATGCAATGTATAAATACTCTGAAGATGAATCAGATTCTTTAAATCAAAATATGATGGGGCGTTCGCAAATCCTTGTTGGGAAAGGCAATAATGTCACAATGAAAGTTGTGAATGCTTTATTACATATTCCGAAAGAGAAGCTTGATCAATATATTATTGAAGAAGTAGAACTGCTTTCATTTAAGAGATTTTTAGAAAGGATCGAGGAAAAGCGGAAACATTCTTTGACACCAGAAATGGAAGAAGCATTAGCTTCCCTATCTCAAACATTTAAAACACCAGAATCCCTATTTCTTACTGTAACATCTTCAGATATAAAATTTGCCCCAGCCACTGACAGAAATGGGAAAGAGGTTCCTGTTTCCATTCATATGTACTTTACTCAAATAGAAACATCTCCAGACACTATTTTACGAAGAAATGCCTATCAATCGTTATCAGATGGATTAAAGAAATACCAGCATGGTCTGGCAAAAACATTAGCCGCCGAAATAAATAAAAATGTAGCACTGGCTAAGTTAAGAGGGTTCCGGTCGGCGATAGATATGCTGCTTCAATATTCATCGCCTGGAACACAAATTTACTCAGCCGATGGAATTTCATCCGAATTTTTTGAAAGTATATTAGATACTTTTCGCACTGAACTTTCACCGCATATGCAAAGATATGCTAAATTGAGAAAACGTCAACTCGGATTAGATCAATTAATGTTTTCCGATGTGAAGGCACCGTTAGATCCTGATTTTGACCCGCCAATTAGTTATCAGGAGGCCGGAGAGATCATTACTGCAGCAGTTGGTGTACTAGGACCAGAATATCAGGAGCATATGCAGCGTGTATTCACAGAAAGATGGGTATACAGGGGTGACAATGTTGGCCGAAGAATGATTGCGTTTGGAGGCGGAGTCCATGGTGTTCATGGGTATTCCTTCTATCCTTGGGGAGGAAATCTATTCGATCTGATGCTTCTAAGCCATGAGCTAGGGCATACGATGCATTATTCGCTATCTGCAGAAAATCAACACTTTATTAACAATGCCCAATCATTATTATTTGCTGAAGCACCTTCAACCATGCATGAACATCTTGTTGTTGACTATTTGCGGGAAAATAGAGACGATCCGAGATTACATCGGTGGTTAAATATGTATTTAATGATGAGCTACCATCATAATTGTGTCACACATGTTCTTGAAGCTGAGCTGCTGCGCAGACTTTATAAAATTGCGGAAAGCAGTGTGCCGTTAACAACTTCAATCATTAGTGAAACGAAAGGAAAGATACTGTCTGAATTTTGGGGAGATACGGTGGAAATTGATGAGGGAGCAAAATTGACTTGGATGAGGCAGCCTCATTATTATATGGGACTTTATCCATTCACATATTCTGTTGGAATATCGGCGTCAACGCTTGTTGCTCAGCGAATAAAGGCAGAAGGGCAAAGTGTTGGTGAACAATGGACAGAGGTTGTCAAAAAAGGCGGAAGTATGAATGGACTTGATCTATATAGAATGGCGGGACTAGATATGTCAACTACCGAGAACCTGAAGCTTGCCATTGCAAATATAGGAAGGATAGTTGATGAGTTGGAACAAAGCTTTTAAGGGATCCTAGCAATCTTTCAATATCATACAATAGGAGGACAATATGGAATTCATTATAACAAATGTAAAAATGCTGTATGGAGAAGAATTAAAAATGTTAGAAGATCATGCGCTTTTAATTAAGGATGGAACCATTGGACAAATAATGCCAAATTCCGAAATTCCAACTGATATACCCAAAATAGATGGGAAGGGAAACTACCTAATTCCAGGATTGATTGACTTGCACGTCCATATAATGTGGGACGGATCTATCAACCCAGTTCGTACAACAGAAACTGAAGGATATGAACAAATGTTAATCAGGGCGGTTTCGAATTGCCAACAATATATTCAAAATGGAATTACGACTGTAAGAGACATTGGTTCAATTGATGACATCGCTATTCATGTAGCAAAAGCAATTAAACGAGGGCTTATTCAGGGGCCGAATTTAATAGCCAGCGGCAAGACTTTAACGATGACTGGAGGCCACGATCCATTTTGGGCAAGATTTGTTGACGGAAAAGAAGAAGCACTAAAAGGTGTTCGTGAACAAATATTTAAAGGTGCTGAGGTTATTAAAGTAAGTGCAACGGGCGGAGTATATGGCAGAACTGATGGTGAAGAAGTAGGAAATGCGGAACTTAGTATGGAGGAACAACAGGTTATTTGTCATGAAGCACACAAGTTTGGTTTGAAAGTTGCTTCTCATGCAATTGGCAGGGAAGGTATTTACAACTCAATCCTAGCTGGAGTTGATACTATTGAACATGGCCATTATTTAGATGACGAATTAATTCATCTTATGGAAGAACGTAATGTTGCTTGGATCCCAACACTTTTTGTTTATAAACAGATAGCTACAGCAGAGGGTATACCCGAGTATGCCAGGGCAAAGGCTATTGAAATTGTCAATATTCATGCTAATGCCTTTCGGTCATATTTTAATAGAAATATTTTAATTGGGGCGGGTTCAGATGCAGGTTCACCTTGTACATCCCATAAAGCACTATTAAATGAATTATATACGATGTATGAGCTTGTACCAGACACAAAGCAAATACTTAAAACAGCCACAATAAATGCTGGAAAAATATTAGATCGAAAGGTTGGGCAGATACAAGAGGGTTATAAAGCCGATTTAATCATTCTTAAAAATAACCCATTAATAGATTTAAAATACCTTGAAGACATAATAAGTGTAGTTTACAAAGGAAATATACTCCATATAGAAAGTGAACAGTTCGTTGCTGCTCTTTAATAATTTCATATATAAAATAGTTAACATCTTTGGAATGATTCATACGTATAAAAAAGGTGAAATAATTTTGGGGATAGTATGCTCACTATCCCCTTTTTTTGATTAGCTTATTTTTATATTTGAACTTTGAATAACATTGTTTGCATAAAGTCTTTCCCAAATTTCATACATTTCTTTTCTGCCTTTATCAATTTCTGGGTTAAATTGAATAGCCGCCTGTTCGCGGACAATATGGACATTTTGCACGGCTTGCTCCAGTTTTTCTTCAATGGCTGTACCGCCTTTACCAGCATGTTTAGCAATAGAAAAACCAGCGATTGTGCCTTGGGCCATGGCGATTTTTCCGCTTTCAATTCCAGTAATATTCCCAGCAACATAAAGACCTTCAAGCGGGGTTTCCATCGTTTCTGAATGATGGGGAACATGGCCTCCAAGCTCAGGAATGTATTGGAATGGGCAGCCGGCAACAGCAGTAAGCTCTGCAAGTGGATATAAACCGCCTGCAATACAGACGAAATCGGCATCATATATAGTTTCCGTGCCAGGAATGATGTTTCCATACTCATCAGTATCAGCTGCTCGAACCCCTTCTACTTGTTCGGTTCCGATAATTTCTAAAGCAGCTTTTTTAAGTAGCAGAGGTGTCCCATTTACTTTTACCCCATTTTTAGGGAAAAATTTCATCCCCATTTTACGGAACCAATCATTTTTCATGAAACGACTTCCCATTCGCAGTAGAGGGGATGGAGCAAGATGTGCTGCATTTAGCAGTGATTTCATAACTTCTTCTGGTTCTCCTGCTTTCCCGCTCAATGGGCCTTTTTCTGGAAGTATAATTCGATCTACATGAATACCGGCTAATTGTAATTCATTTAAAATGGCAAAGGCCAAAATATTAGCTCCTATAATGATCCCTTTCTTACCTACTTGGACACGGTGAACGTTTGTCATGACTTGAGCTGCGCCAATGGACATAACGCCAGGAAGAGTCCAGCCTGGAAGAGGAATTGGGTACTCTGCAGCCCCAGTCGCTACTAGTACATGAGGAGCTGTCAAAGTACCAATGCTCGTATGTACATTCCATAATTCATCGTTCTTTTCCAAGTTGTAGACTGATACTCCGCATCGAATGTCGACTGCTAATTTTTTCGCTTCTTGATGAAGTCTCTCTGATTCCTTTATGCCGTTCCACCATTCGCCAGACGGTTCTTGGTGAAGCTGGCCTAGTAATCTGCCCCCGGGTTTCACAAATTCATCAATGACGGTTACCTTCAGACCTGAAGAAGCACTTGCAATGGCTCCAGCTAATCCAGCAGGCCCCGCTCCAATAATAATAACGTCCATCATTGCTGCTCCACCATCTTTCTAACAATATTAGGAAGATGCTTTCCGCTTTCAACGACCATGTCTTTTTCAACAACAGTTAGACAAGCTCTTACGTTTGCCTGATGATTAACTGTGACTCGGCATTCCATACAGTGGCCAATATTGCAGTAAAATCCCCGAGGTGTCCCGCAGTCCTCATGAACCCGCAGTTTTCGAATTCCATTTGCTAAAAGCGCAGCAGCAATCGTTTCATTTTCAAATGCTTCAATCGTTTTCCCATCAAATGTAAAGGGGATGGCTTTTCTATCTTCTAATTTCCCTAAAATAGGGTGATTTATGATTCTAGTCATTATTTTCACCTACTGTTCCAAATGTTACCGGACGAATCGGCGGCTGGTATTTTAATGGGATATCACCTTGAGAAATATTAGGAATGACATCTTCAATAATTCTATCTAAAGGAATTCTGCATGTGCGACCGCCGCAAAAACCCATACCTGCTCTTGTTCGCAATTTTAATTCCCTAGCTGTGCATTGATGTTCCTCTGCCGTGGAACGCAGATCGCCATAGGTAACTTCTTCACAGCGGCAGATTACAATGGCCTCTTTGTTGTTCATTTGGAAACCTCCTCTATTTTCTAACTATAAAAAATACTATGCAAAAATCGTACCAAATTTAGAGGGAGGGCATTAACTAAGACCGAGACGCTTTAGTCTATTATATAAGGTAGCTCTCGTAATACCGAGTCTTTTGGCACATTCAAGTTTATTTCCATTAGCAATTTGAAGTGCTTTTTCTAGCACTCTTTTCTCATGCTGATCCATTTCTTCTTGCAGAGGAAGGATGGTATTGTCCATTTCAAAGGAATCACTTTGTTCAGTCATTGTATCTATATGGTTATCTATTGGATGAGAATGAAAAGGCAAATATTCCTTTTTAATTGATCCATCTGTCGCAAAGACAACGAGGCGTTCAACAACATTCCGAAGCTCACGAATATTTCCCGGCCAATCATAACGCAGCATTTCCTGCAAAACCTCTTGTGAGAACTGATGAATCGGTCTCTGATATAGAATCGAAAAATCGTTTAAAAAATAATGAGTGAGTTCAATAATATCTTCCCGTCTTTCTCTTAAAGGGGGGATCTGCAAACTAACGACATTTAACCGGTAATACAGATCTTCGCGAAATTGCCCTTCGTTCATTAAATCTATTAAATTTCTATTTGTAGCGGCAATTACACGAAAATCTGTTTCAATTTCTTTTTCCCCGCCAACTCGATAAAATTTCCTCTCCTGCAGGACTCGAAGCAGTTTAACCTGCATTTCAAGCGGCAATTCGCCAATTTCATCCAGGAACAGTGTGCCGCCTTTTGCTAATTCAATTTTGCCTTTCTTACCTTTTTGATCAGCGCCAGAGAAAGCTCCGCGTTCATATCCAAAAAATTCACTTTCAAATAATGATGCAGGAATAGCACCACAGTTTATCGAAATAAATGGTGAATCAGCTCCTTCGCTCGATTCATGAATGGCTTTGGCGAACACTTCCTTGCCGACACCGCTTTCTCCCAGTATCAAAACAGTTGATTTAACGGAGCACACCTTTTTTGCCATTTGGACTGTTCGCTTAAGCGCAGTACTGCTTCCTTTAATTAAACTAAACGGGTCAACGGAATGTTTATATTTTGCAACCTCCTGTTCCAAACGATGAACTTCTGTTGACATATTGAATAATTTTTCGTTAAGGACGACCTGATTTGTTACATCTGTCTCCGACACAACTGCGCCAATGATTTGGTCATTAAAATATACCGGATTTGAATTAATTAGAACGAATAAATCCGATCGGGGCTGATGATGCTGACGGGAAATTCTTTTTCCCATATGTAATGACTGCAGAATTTCAAGGTCCTTATGCTCGAAGAAATTAGTAATGGGCTGTCCTAAAATCTCCCTTTCTTTCACTGAAAAGATTTTTTCGGCCCCTTCAGTCCATGTACATACACGCTCTTGTGCATCGACTACCGTGACAGAGGCATCCATTGTTCTCGTAACAGTTTCATAGAAAGCTTTTAGTTGATTGTAAGAATTATTGAGGAAATAAATAATTTCGGCCGCGGTTATATAGCCAATTGGCTGTTTATCACAATCTAAAACAACGACTGTTGATACTTGAGAATCCGCTGGTACTAAAGCTTCAAATGAATCATTGATACTGACTGCCGTACTGCGGGCTTCATCAACGGAATACTCACCAGCTCTTTCAAAAATATTTTCGCAAGCTATTAATTGAATTAAATTATTTTCGATCATTTTTTTTATCGGTGGTAATGAAAACATAATTTCCCCTCCAAACGTGTAAAAAAATATACACACTGTAAAAAATATTATACATAAGTTTATCAAATTTTTTTGAAATTCAAAATAGGTTGATCCGGAATTTTTAAAAAACAGGTAGAGATTGTCGATTTTGTTAATATAAGCTTTTTGGCACGTTACTTGCAATAGAAAAGTAAAGGCAACTAAGCGAAGGGAGATTGAGTATGTGAAACATTGTGATGTGTTAGTCATTGGCGGCGGAATTATGGGCTGCTCCATCGCCTATTATACTTCTAAATCTGGAAAAGACGTAACGATCCTTGAAAAAGGAGAATTTGTCAGTGGAACATCATCAAGATGTGACGGGAACATCCTTGCCATTGATAAAGATCCGGGTTTTGACAGTCAAATGTCGTTAGTCAGCCAGAAATTAGTAGATGAGTTAAGCAGAGAATTAGAGCATAAATTTGAATACCGTGCACCAGGAAGCATTCTTGTATGCGAGTCAGAGGAGGAAATGGAGGCAGCACAGAAATGGGTTAACCGTCAAAAAGAGGCTGGTCTGCCATTCCGGATGCTTGACCGTCAGGATATTCGCCAGGACTCCAAGTTTTTTGCAGATGATTTATTAGGCGGTTTAGAATGTGCGACTGATTCCACCGTTAACCCTTATATGCTTGCTTTTTCTCTGCTAGACGCAGCAAAGAAACTTGGGGCAAAAGCGTATAAGCAAACAGAAGTGAAATCAATGAAAAAAGAAGAAAACGGAACTTTCACTGTGGAAACAACAAATGGCACTTTTACTGCTAATCATGTTGTCAACGCAGCAGGGATTTGGGCTCCAAAGTTGGGAGAAATGCTGGATCTGCGAATTCCAATTGAGCCGAGAAAAGGTCATATTATTGTTGCATCAAGGCAGGAGCACGTAGGTTCGCGGAAGGTCATGGAGTTCGGCTACTTAATTTCTAAATTTGGCGGACAGCGCCGGGTTGACCCTTTAACAGAGAAATATGGGGTGGCACTTGTCTTTGAACCAACTGAGAGCCAAAACTTCCTTATTGGCAGCAGCAGGGAGTTCGTCGGATTCAATTTAAAAGTAAATAATGAAATCCTTAAATGCATTGCCAATCGTGCGATCCGCTTTTATCCGAAAATGGCGGATATGATGGTTATCCGTTCCTATGCAGGCTTGCGGCCATGGACAGAGGACCATTTGCCAATCGTTTCTAAAGTGGACCATATTCCAAACTATTACATAGCGGCTGGTCATGAGGGAGATGGAATTAGCCTTTCAGCTGTTACAGGAAAAGTCATTGAAGAGCTCATTAATAATAAGGAAACTTGTATTCCTGTTGAGCCGCTAAGTTATAACCGGTTTAAAGAAAGGGTGTTGACCATTTGAAGGCAAATAGAGTCTTTACAACGATCGATACACATACAGGCGGGAATCCAACGAGGACATTGATTAGCGGTCTTCCAGAACTAAAGGGAGAAACAATGTCTGAAAAAATGCTCCACATGAAAAGAGAGTATGATTGGATTCGTAAATTACTAATGAATGAGCCAAGGGGCCATGATGTCATGTCTGGAGCATTATTAACGGATCCATGTCATCCTGATGCAGATATTGGTGTGATTTATATAGAAACAGGCGGTTATTTGCCAATGTGCGGACATGACACAATCGGTGTTTGTACAGCATTAATTGAGTCGGGATTAATTCCTGTTCAAGAGCCTGTTACTTCAATTAATTTAGATACTCCTGCTGGGCTAGTAGAAGTGGAGATTACAGTTGAAAACGGAAAAGCAAAAGAGGTTTCTTTTTGCAATATCCCCGCTTTTCTATTAAAAAGTGTTTCCGTTGATGTTGAGGGCATCGGGCAAGTGGATGCCGATATCGCTTACGGGGGCAACTTCTATGCCATTATTGATGCAAAATCAGTTGGATTAGAGCTAGTACCGGAACATGCATCAAAAATCATTGAAAAGGCAATCAAAATTAGAAATACGATTAACGAAGAAACTGAAATTGTTCATCCAGAACATTCATTTATTAGGGGATTAACGCATGTTGAGTTTTTTACAGAGCCTACCCATGAAGAGGCAGATGTGAAAAATACAGTCATTGTTCCCCCGGGAGGAATCGACCGCTCACCATGTGGAACCGGTACATCTGCCAAACTGGCAACGCTCTATTCAAAACAAGAAATTGGCATTGGTGAAGAATTTGTTCACGAAAGCATTGTTGGCTCATTATTCCGGGGCCATGTTCTTGAGGAAACAAACGTCAATGGAGTGCAAGCAGTAGTGACGAGAATTGCTGGATCAGCTTGGCTCATGGGCATGCATAAATTCTTTTATAACGAAGATGATCCGCTTAAAGAAGGATTTCTCCTCATTCCCCCAATGGAGGAACATGAAATGGAGGACGTGAAATGAAAATTCAAAAGGCTTATACAGCAACAGATGTTCACGTAGCCGGTGAAGCTTTTCGCATGATCAAAGATGTGCCATTTATTCATTATGAAAGCTTGGAGCAATTAGATGAACAGTTTTTTCATGCATATGCCGATGAAATCAAGCTTTTATTAAACGAGCCCCGCGGATTTGCTGGCTTAAATGGCTGTCTTGTGCTTCCGCCATTTAACAGGGAAGCGGATGCAGCAGTTGTCTTTTTTAACCACGAACAAACAGTGCCATTGAATCATGCTGGGGCAGTGGCAGTGATCACTGCATTATTAGAATGTGGTCATTTATCACCAAAAGAATCGAATGAGTACACTTTAGAAACTGTTAGTGGTGCTATAAAGGTTAACGCAATAATGAAGGATGACGAGGTGGTTTCCGTTAAGTTAGAAACGAACCCTAGTCAAGTTGTTCAAACGAATGTTTCATTGAACCATAACGAATTACAAACAGAGTACGCCCTTGTACAGGCAGATCAATTATATGCCATTTTTAATAATAAGGATGTCAAGTTCCAGCTTCATTTGGATGATCTTGCTGATGTACAAAGCTGGGGACAGGCAGTAAATGAAGCAATTGCATCTAACGAATCGATTCAGAGGATCGTATTAGTGGATGATTCTGAAATAGAAACAGGAAGAATCAAGACGGTTACCTTCCGCAGAGATAACTTTATCGTCCGTTCACCAGGCTTTGGGACGACTTCAGCCTGCTATGCAAGTCTGCTTTCTAGTGGCGGAGTTTCAAAGGAACAGCCAATTGAAAATGAAAGTATTTTTAATAGCTTACTAACTGCCCAATTAGCAGATCAAAATGACAGCGGATTTGCGTTTACATTTACAAGCCGCGGTTTTATTACTGGCATGCAGACATATGTATTAGATCCAACAGATCCTTTAGCTGCAGGGTTTTTATTAAAATAACTAATTAATAGGAGGAAATTGAACATGACAACAATTAGAGGAGCTTATCCAGTATTAATTACACCAATGACAGAGGCACAGGAAATTGACTGGGGCGGAGTAAAAAATAATGTTAATTACTTCGTTGACCAAGGTGTTTCAGGTCTTGTTATTAACGGAAGTACTGGAGAATTTGTAAGCTTGTCAAAAGAAGAGAAGTTTCAAATGGTAGAAACAGTATTAAAAGAGGTTAACGGGCGTATCCCGGTTATCGTAGGAACTGCAGCAGAAACAACAAAAGAAACGATCGAATATACGAAGCAGGCAGAAGCACATGGTGCTGCAAGTGCCTTAATTATTAATCCTTATTATATGAAGCCTAAGGAAAATGAAATCTACTACCATTTCAAAGAAGTCTCAGATGCTGTTAATATTCCTATCATGCTTTATAACAATCCATTCACTTCTGGTGTGAATATGAGCACAGAATTAATGCTGCAAATCGGAAGAGAATGCGAAAACGTTACACATATTAAAGAATCAAGTGGAGAGATTGGTAAAGTAAGAGATCTTGCAAGACAAGGAAAAGGCGATTTCGAAGTGTTCTGCGGAGCAGAGGAACTTGTTATGGAATCTTATTTCGTTGGCGCAACAGGCTGGATTTCAGTTGCTGGTAATATCGTTCCTAAGCTTGTAACAGATATGTTCAGCCATTTCCAAAATGGAGAAATTGAAAAAGCATGGGAAATTAATGATCGTATTCTTCCGCTTTGCTCATTCTTAGAAGGCTCAGGTAAATATGTACAAATCGTTAAGAGAGCTATGGACCTCCAAGGATTGGCTGGCGGGCCTGCACGTTATCCGCGTTTAGGCTTATCACAAGAGGAAGAGCAAAAGCTAAAAGAACTTCTTGCTAGTTTAGAAACTATCAAAAACTAAGTTTAATGGAGGAGAGAGAACATGCAAGCGACAAATTTTACGTTGAAACCGAAAGTACAGGAATTTTTAGATGGTGTAAAAGGTCTTTATATCAACGGTGAATATGTGCAAGCTGCCAGTGGTAAAACATTTACTGTCGTCAATCCAGCTAACGAAGAGGTCATCGCGGAAGTAAGTGAAGCACAAGAAGATGATATTGCTGTTGCGGTAGCGGCTGCAAGAAAGGCATTTGATGAAGGCGAATGGAGAAAAATGGATGCGGCCGAGCGTTCACATCTAATCTATAAATTTGCGGATCTATTAGCAGAGAACCGTGAAGAGCTTGCACAGCTAGAATCATTAGATAATGGAAAACCATACAAAGTCGCGCTTTCGGATGATGTAGACGGAACTGTTCAGCACTTCCGATATTACGCTGGCTGGGCTACGAAGGTTTTTGGGAAGACAACTAATATTTCGAAAGATTATGTCACCTACACACTTCATGAGCCAGTTGGCGTTGTGGGCCAAATTATTCCATGGAACTTCCCTCTTGCCATGGCTGCGTGGAAGCTTGGGTCGGCACTTGCTGTTGGCTGTACGGTCGTCATTAAGCCAGCAAGCGAAACACCGCTATCCCTTCTTTATATTGGAAAACTATTTAAAGATGCTGGTTTTCCAGATGGTGTTGTGAATATCGTGCCAGGGTCGGGTAGAATTGCTGGCGAAGCGATTATCACGCATAAGGATGTCGATAAAGTCGCATTCACTGGTTCAACAGCTGTTGGAAAAGAAGTGATGAAAAAAGCTGCTGAGCAAATAAAGGGCGTTACACTAGAACTTGGCGGTAAATCACCAGCCATTATTTTAGAGGATGCTAATTTCGATGAAGCAATAGAAGGCGCATTTAATGGAACGATGTACAATCATGGACAAAACTGTAGTGCTTGCACACGTGTATTTGTACATCGAAGTCAATATGATCATGTCGTAGAAGCTTTAGCAGAGCGAGCGAACGCACTAAAAGTTGGTCCTGGCATGGATCCTGAAACAGATATGGGACCACTAGTTTCAGCAAAACAGCAACAAACCGTTCTTAATTATATCGAACAAGGAAGGAAAGAAGGAGCACGCCTTGTAGCAGGCGGAGAAAAAGCCTTTGATAAAGGCTATTTTGTACAGCCAACTATTTTTGCTGATGTAGAAGATCATATGGTCATTGCCCGTGAAGAAATTTTCGGTCCTGTTATGTCCATCTTCGTTTTCGACACGATTGACGAAGTCATTAAACGTGCGAACGATAGTGATTACGGCTTAGCTGCAAGTGTTTGGACAGAAAATATTAAGAAAGCTCACTACATTGCAGGCAAGCTGCAATCAGGCACAGTCTGGATTAATGATTTTGGCCTTGAATGGGAAACAATGCCTTTCGGCGGGTACAAACAATCAGGAATCGGCCGTGAAATGGGTGGAGAGTACGGCTTGCAAAACTATACTGAAGTGAAAAGTGTCTTTGTTAATATCAAGCAGTAACTTATAAATAATGTTAAAAAGAACGGGCAGCTTTTTTGAAAAAGCTGCCCGTTTTTTTATTTACATAATGTTTTCGAGAACTGTCCCCATAATTTTGAATTACAACCTCATTAAAATAAATTTTTACACCATTAAAAAAAATTATACAATCTTGTGTAAAAAAAAATATACAACAAAATAAAAGTATAATTCGAAAGAGTGAGTACAGTAATTATATTTTGAATTTTAACTATTTTTGTCGAAGTTGGTATAAAAATTGCATTAATAAAGATAAATCCAAATCACTTGCTAAAGACTCTACACTAAAAATGGAGGTGTTTAAAATGGGGAAATACGTTCTCGGAAGAATCGGCTATATGATCATTACCTTTTTTGTTATTTCAACCTTTACCTTTTTTCTCATGCAGACTTTACCTGGCTCGCCATTTAATGATGAAAGACTATCCGAGTCACAAAAGGAAAAACTTTATGAGCGGTATGGATTGGATGAACCAGTCCCTATTCAATATGTAAAGTACATGTCAAATATTGTTAAAGGGGATTTTGGTGTTTCATTCCAATATGACGGTCGTGCAGTTACTGATATTATCGGGGAGAGAATTGGGGCTTCTGCCGTTTTAGGAGCACAATCAATACTCGTTGGATGTATCATTGGCCTACTCCTTGGGATCATTGCTGCGGTTAAACATAATACCGCAATTGATTATATGGCAATGGTGATCGCCGTAATCGGATTATCTGTTCCTAACTTTGTTTTTGCAGGTCTATTGCAATATTGGGTAGGAGTTCGTTTACAATGGCTCCCAGTTGCTTTTTGGGAAGGCTTTGAGTATTCCATCCTGCCAACCATTTCATTATCCGTCTTTGTTATTGCCACCATTGCAAGGTTCATGAGAACAGAAATGCTTGAAGTATTAGGACAAGACTTTATCATGACCGCTAAAGCAAAAGGGCTAAATCATTTTTCCATTATCCTAAAGCATGGACTTAGAAATGCTGCAATTCCCATTGTTACCATACTAGGACCACTGACTGTCAATCTCATGACAGGAACATTAGTTATTGAAAAAATATTTAGTGTCCCTGGCCTTGGTGAACAGTTTGTTAAATCTATTATGACGAATGACTTTTCGGTCATAATGGGTGTGACTTTGTTCTATAGTGTCCTGTTTATTGCTGTCGTGCTAATCGTTGATATTTTATACGGGTTGATTGACCCGAGGATCCGGTTATCTGGGGGGACGAAATGATGATGCTTAATAATAAGGAAGTCATAATCACAGACGAGATGTTCCAGCCGGCTGTTTCCGAGCAAAGTCCAGAGGCCATTACACGTCCAGCCATGACATATTGGAATGAGGTTTGGAGGCGCTTTCGAAAAAATAAAGCGGCTTTTACAGGATTAATTCTCATTACTATTATTCTTGGTTTAGCTATTTTTGGTCCGTATGCGAATGGGCATGGTTATGATGAACAAGATCTGACTAGGGCCAACTTGCCTCCAAAAGTTCCTGGGTTAGAGCATGTCTCATGGTTAGGTTTTAATGGGGTCGATATTCAAGGAGTGGACCGCTATGAAGCAGGCGGTATAACGGAATATTTCTGGTTTGGCACAGATAATTTAGGAAGAGATTTATGGACAAGAGTTTGGGAAGGAACACGGATCTCCTTATACATTGCCTTTTTAGCAGCTACTATTGATTTAATTTTCGGTGTTGCCTATGGAGGAATTTCCGCTTATTACGGCGGACGAATTGATAATATTATGCAAAGAATTGTGGAAATTTTAGTTGGGATTCCGAGCTTAATCGTAGTTATATTACTGATTCTCGTTTTACAGCCAGGAATCGTTTCCATTACGTTAGCGATGGTTATTACAGGATGGGTTGGCATGGCGAGAATTGTACGCGGGCAAATTTTAAAGCTAAAGGAGCAAGAGTATGTTTTAGCTTCTAGGACGCTTGGTGCACGAGATAGACGCTTAATTTGGAAGCATTTAATTCCAAATTCGATGGGTCCGATTATTATTACAACAATGTTCACGATTCCAACGGCTATTTTTACTGAGGCTTTTTTAAGCTTTATCGGATTAGGGCTGCAGCCCCCAACGGCTTCACTTGGAACACTGATAAATGATGGATATAAATTGATGCGAATTTATCCGCATATGCTCGCTTTTTCTTCGATTATTATCAGCATGATCATGATTAGCTTCAATTTGATCGGGGATGGACTTCGAGATGCCTTAGACCCTAAAATGCGCAAATAGGAGGATATGAATGTGGAAAAAATACTCGATGTTAAAAACTTGCAAGTATCCTTTGATACGTATGCTGGGGAAGTAAAGGCTGTGCGTGGAGTCTCCTTTCATCTGAATAAGGGAGAGACGCTTGCTATTGTTGGGGAGTCAGGCTCTGGAAAATCAGTAACCTCTAAAAGCCTAATGAAGTTAATTCCGAATCCTCCGGGAAGAATTTCAGGAGGAGAAATTATTTTTGAAGGAAATGACTTGGTTAAATACTCAGAAAAGCAAATGCAGAATATTCGCGGTTCAGAAATAGCGATGATTTTCCAAGATCCGATGACATCACTTAACCCGACAATGACAGTTGGCAAACAAATCATGGAGAGTATTGTGAAGCATCAAAAGCTTTCTAAGAAAGATGCGAAGGAAAAAGCGATTGAGCTGTTAAGTATGGTCGGAATCCCAAAGCCGGAAAAACGATTGACATCATACCCGCATCAATTCTCTGGCGGGATGAGACAAAGGGTTGTCATTGCAATGGCTATTTCCTGCAATCCAAAAGTATTAATTGCGGATGAACCAACAACAGCTCTTGATGTAACCATTCAGGCGCAGATTCTTGAGCTATTAAAGGATTTACAGAAAAAATTAGATATGTCCATTATTTTTATTACCCATGATTTAGGGGTTGTTGCCAATATTGCCGACCGTGTGGCAGTTATGTATGCTGGAAAAATCATTGAAATCGGAACAGTGGAGGAGATTTTTTATAGTCCCCAGCATCCTTATACTTGGGGTCTCTTAGGAGCAATGCCGAATTTGAATGAAAGAGCAGAGGAGCTTACGACCATTCCTGGTACACCGCCGAATCTTATTCATCTGCCTGTAGGCGATGCATTTGCCAATCGGAATAAATATGCGATGAATATTGATTTTCAGTTCGAGCCTCCAATGTTTAAGGTATCAGATACTCATTATGCAGCCACATGGCTTCTTCATGAAAAATCGCCAAAGATCATGCCGCCTGATGTTCTTAAAAAGCATAGAGAAGAAGGTCCGAAAGAAAAACAAAAGGAACGATTAGCGAAGCAGAAAGAAAAAAAGGAAAAACTTCTTGAAATCCAGAACTTAAAGCAATATTTTTCATCAGGCTCCAATGTAGTGAAGGCAGTGGATGGGATTAGTTTTGATATTTTTAAAGGAGAAACATTCGGACTTGTAGGAGAATCTGGCTGTGGAAAATCTACAACAGGCCGCACGATTATTGGACTATATGAAGCATCAGACGGAAAGATTCTCTACAACAATGAAAATATTAATAAGAAAAAGTCCTTTAGTGAGGCGCAGAAACTAAATCAAAAAATTCAAATGATCTTTCAAGACCCATATTCATCATTGAATCCAAGACAGACAGTTGCAGATATTATTGCTGAAGGTCTAGATATTCATGGCCTTTCTTCTAGTAAAAAAACAAGGATGGAAAAAGTTTATGAATTACTTGAAACGGTGGGTCTAAACCGGGAGCATGCGAACCGGTATCCGCATGAATTCAGCGGAGGACAGCGTCAAAGAATTGGGATAGCAAGGGCGCTGGCAGTAGAGCCAGAATTTATTATTGCCGATGAGCCTATATCTGCCCTTGATGTTTCCATTCAGGCTCAAGTCGTGAATTTATTGAAAAAGCTTCAAAAAGAAAAAGGGCTGACTTATCTATTTATTGCCCATGATCTTTCCATGGTGAAATATATTAGCGACCGAATTGGAGTTATGTATAAAGGAAGACTAGTAGAATTAGCGGAAAGTGATGAGCTATACGATAATCCTTTACATCCATATACGAAATCACTTCTATCAGCTATCCCTTTACCTGATCCGGCAACAGAGAAAACACGTACAAGAATGAAATTTGATTCTAGCTTTGTTTGGAATGGTGAAGGAGAGGAGCCAATACTCAGAGAAGTAAAGGCTGGTCATTGGCTGGCATGTACGGAACAGGAATATGAGGAATACAAGAATCAAAACACTGATGTCATCTAAGCGGAAATTGGAAGTATCGGGGGGAAAGCAATGAAAAAATCAATCTACATCATTTTGATATCATTAGGTATTTCATTCATTGCAACCTCCTTTACTAATGGGGATAAATGGATTGACTTTATCAACTCTCTGTTTTTTATCTCTATCATACTGCTAATGTTAGGTGGGATTCTAGTCGTACTTAAGGGCGGGATGTTTGATGGAATCATTTATAGCTTTCGGCGTTTTTATAGACGAACATCTAAGCTTGAGAATTATATCACAGAGCAAACTGGAGAATTACAAAACACCCCTAAGAATAGTTTAAGTGGTTTATCAGTTCATCCCATTCTTATTTCTGGTACTGCCTTATTTTTATTTTCACTTTTTGCTGCGTATTTATGATGAGAAAATTTCAACGGGAGGAATTACAAATGAAAAGACTAGAAAAATTGAGAGAAATGTTTGATGGGTTTGGAATTGATGCATTGCTGATTACGAATGATCAAAACCGCAGATATCTAACAGGTTTTACGGGAACGGCCGGATTAGTATTGATAACGAAGGAAGAAGCATTGTTATTAGTAGATTTTCGCTATGTAAAACAAGCAAATGATCAGGCAAAAGATTTTTCCATCGTTCAAGTAAGCACAAAAGCGGAATTGCTCGCTGAAGTTGTTCGACAAACAGCGCAGCTAAATATTTCAAAGCTTGGCTTCGAACAAACTCACATGAGTTTTTATTCTTATTCCGAGTATCAAGTCCAATTAAAAGCAGAAATGGTCCCTCTTACAGGAGCAATTGAAATGCTTCGAATGATTAAGGATGAAGAGGAGATAAGCATTATTAGAGAAGCGGCAGAAATAGCGGATGCCGCATTTACACATATTCTTGAGTTTATTAAACCCGGAATCAAGGAAATAGAAGTTTCCAATGAATTAGAGGCATATATGAGAAAGCTTGGGGCCACTTCCTCCGCTTTTGATACAATCGTTGCGTCAGGACACCGCGGTGCTTTTCCTCATGGTGTGGCGAGCTCAAAGGAAATTGAAAAAGGCGATATGGTAACGCTGGATTTTGGTGCTTACTATAAGGGCTACCGTTCCGATATAACGAGAACGATTGCAGTTGGGGAACCGAAGGAAGAATTAATAGACATTTATCATATCGTTCTAGAGTCGCTTTCAACAGCCTTAGCCGGTATAAAACCCGGAATGACTGGAAAAGCAGCAGATGCTTTATCAAGAGATTTTATTACAGAAAAAGGCTATGGCAAGCAATATGGCCACGGCTCAGGTCATGGTATTGGATTGGATATTCATGAAGAGCCGTTCAAAAATACAAAGTGTGAGATTGTGATTGAGCCTAATATGGTCCTCACTGTTGAACCAGGCATCTATATTCCAGAACTTGGAGGAGTCCGTATTGAAGATGATATTCTTATCACCCAGTCCGGAATTGAAATTATCACGAAATCTCCAAAGGAATTAATTGTTTTATAGCAGCAATGCAAAAAAAACATATAAAAAAGGGGCAATTCCAATGAAAATCAAATGCACTATCATTCTTGCTTTCATGCTTTTATTAAGTTCCTTTTTAACAGGCTGTTATGGAGGAGAAAGTAAGCAAACAACTACAACTACAACTACAACTTCTGAAGGAGATAGCGGCAAAGAAGAAGTTGAAACAGCAAGTGAGCAAGTCCTTAACCTCGTTGAAGGCGGGGAACTGCCAACCCTTGATACGCTAGGACTATTCGATGCACTATCAAGCAGAACGATGAATAATATTTTTGAGGGACTTTACAGACTTGACGAATCTCATGCACCTGTACCAGGTATGGCAGAAAGCTATGAGCTAAGTGAGGATGGAAAAGTTTATACATTCAAAATCCGTTCAGATGCAAAATGGAGCAATGGAACAGCTGTAACGGCAAAGGATTTCGAATTTGCATGGAAGAAGGCAATCAATCCTGACACTCTTTCAACCTATTCTTACCTTTTCAATGACATTAAAAATGCTGCAGCAATCCAAGATTCCGAAAATAGCTTATTTGGAAAGGTAGATGAATTAGGCGTTAAAGTAATAGATGAGCAAACATTGCAAATTGAACTAGATCATCCAGTACCTTACTTTTTAAGTCTTGTTACTTATCCAGTATTTTTTCCGCAAAATAAGGAATTTGTGGAATCTCAAGGGGATCAATATGCCCTAGAAGCAGCAACTCTAATATATAACGGTCCTTTCGTATTAGATTCTTGGGAGCATGAGGTTGGCTGGACATATAAGAAAAATCCAAGCTATTGGGATGCTGCAACAGTTAAGTTAGATACCATCAATGTCAAAGTTGTTAAAGAAGCAGCAACAAGGGTTAACCTGTATGACACAGGAAAACTTGATTTAACTGAGATCGCTTCTGAATTTATTGGCCAATATGCAAATACACCAGAATTCCATACATTGCTGAAGCCAGAAGTATTCTTTATCCGCATGAATCAACAGAATAAATACCTGGCTAATGTGAATATCCGTAAGGCAATCGATATGGGATGGGATAAGAAGGCTGCTGCAGAAAGCCTGTTAAATAACGGATCTGTGCCTGCTTATTATTTAGTACCTAAAGAATTTGCGTTTGATGAAAGCGGGAACGACTTCCGTGCAAAATACGCAGGCTTTAATAATGAAGGAATCGAGAAAGCAAAGGAATATTGGGAAAAAGGGTTAGAAGAGCTGGGTATTGATAGCGTTGAGTTAGAATTCCTAAGCTACGACAGCGAGGAAAGAAAACGCGTCAGTGAATATTTCAAAAATCAGTTAGAGACCAATTTGCCAGGTCTAACGATTAAAATCAATCAGCAGCCTAATAAGCAAAAACTAGCCCTAGAATCAAGCCTGCAATATGATCTAACTTATTCTGGATGGGGCCCGGATTTCCAGGACCCAATTACATTTATGGATCTTTATCTGTCTGATGGCCCATATAACTGGTCAAATTACGGGAACGAGAAATTCGATGCTCTTATAACAGAGGCAAAAACAAATCCAACTGATGTTCAAAAAAGATGGGAAAATATGCAGGAAGCTGAAAGAATCCTTATCGAAGAGGACGCAGCTATTTCTCCGATGTACCAATCTGGTCTTGCCCAGTTGAAAAAGCCATATGTTAAAGGATATGTAGCTCATCCATTCGGAGTATTTGCTTCGTATAAGTGGACTTATATTGAAGGGAAATAATGTTGTATGTTCTTAGTCTGTGTCTATTCTAATGGCGCGGACTAAGAACATGAAAAGGATTTTATATAAATGAAGTTCCAACTGGATCGAATAAAATTATTTAAATTGGAGGGAGTCTCATGAACTTCAGCAAAATGTTTACAACGGTTGATTTGCATGTTGCAGGAGAACCGCTGCGTGTGATTACAGGCGGATTTCCAGAAATAAAAGGGGAGACACAGCTGGAAAGACGCGCCTATTGTATGGAGCATTTAGATCATTTGCGTGAAACTTTAATGTACGAACCGCGTGGCCATCATGGAATGTATGGCTGCATCATTACTCCTCCGGCAAGTCCGCATGCTGATTTCGGGGTGCTGTTTATGCATAATGAAGGATGGAGTACGATGTGCGGTCATGGGATTATCGCTGTGATGACGCTCGGCATTGAAACAGGAATGTTTGATCTATCAGGCGGAAAAGAAAAATTTATTATCGATAGCCCAGCTGGCGAAGTAGTTGCTTATGCAAAATATAATGGAAATCAAGTAGAATCCGTTTCATTTGAAAATGTCCCTTCTTTTGTTTATAAAAAGGAAGTTCCAGTAAAAATTGACGGCTATGAATTTACTGTTGATATTGCTTATGGAGGCGCTTTTTACGCTGTTGTTGATAGTAAGGAAATGGATTTGAAAGTAAACTTTAAAGATGTAGCGGCTCTTCAAACATGGGGCGGGAAAATCAAACATTACATCGAAAGCCAAATGGAAGTCAAACATCCGCTTGAGCCTGGATTAAAAGGAATCTATGGAGTTATTTTTTCAGACGAGCCGAATAAAGATGGTGCAGATCTACGGAATGTGACGATTTTCGCTGATGAACAAGTTGACCGTTCCCCATGTGGAAGTGGAACCACTGCCAGAGCTGCAACGCTCGTTGAGCAAGGCCGTCTAAAAGAGGGAGAAAGCTTTGTCCATGAGTGCATTACTGATGGCCAATTTATTGGCGAAATTTTATCACTCACTAAAGTTGCAGATTATGACGCAGTTATTTCAAAAGTATCCGGGCAGGCTTATATTACCGGATTCCATCAATTTGTCGTAGATCCAAGGGATCCGTTGAAGCAAGGATTTTTATTAGCCTAATAGGTGTTCTTAAATTTGAATGGACAGAAGCCGATTGTATTTTGATACATTCGGCTTTTGTGTGTTTATCTGCATAATTTATCATAAAAGCAGTTAATCTAATTACTTGACATAATTAACATATAAAAATATAATTACTTACATAAAGTAACTAATTTATTATAAGTGGAGGGTGAAGTAAAAAATAATTTAAAGCTGTTGACAATCAAAAATAAATATATTATTATTGTCTCGTATTCAAGATAAATGATTTAAGGATTTATCGATTGATAATAAAGAAATGAAATTTATTATGCCGCAACTATTCGAAATTGATTAAATTATAATTTCACACGAAGTAACTATTTTTTCGCCTGAATATCTCAGGTTTGAGATTCTTGAAAGGCAGAGGAATAAGGTGTAATTATATTTGAAAAACTAATAAAAGTGCGGCAATAGCAATAATCTTTTTTTGAACTACGGCGAGAACTTCACAGTAAACCGTGATTGGAAATAAGGAACAAAAAGGCAGAGCACAATGCCTATTTAAAGGGGTTGATGCTTTAATAATCTTCATAAGAAAAAGACATAATATTATAGGTGGTGCAGGAAAATGGGTTTTCTAAACAGACTATTTGGCGGAACAGACGAAAAGGATCAAAAGGAGGAAAATACAGTGACTAAATTAAATATTGGAATTATTCTAGGAAGCACACGTCAAGGACGTGTAAGCCCGCAAGTTGGAGAATGGGTAAAAGGAATTGCTGACAAACGTGGGGATGCAAATTATGAAATCGTTGATATTGCAGACTTTAATCTGCCGTTTTTGGGAACAACAGATGGTACAGAACCTGGAATTGCAGCATGGAATGAAAAGCTTGCTAACTTAGATGGATTCGTTTTCATCGTTCAAGAATACAATCACAGTATTACTGGAGCATTAAAAAATGCACTTGATTTTGCACGTGAAGCATGGAACAATAAAGCTGCAGGTATTGTAAGCTATGGTTCAACTGGTGGAGCTCGTGCTGCAGAACATTTACGAGGCATCATGGGAGAATTATTGATTGCGGATGTTCGCACACATCCAACATTGTCATTATTTACTGATTTCGAAAATATGTCAGAATTCAAACCAGCTGAGTTACACCTCAATAATGTTAATGACATGCTTGACCAAGTAAACGCTTGGAGCGGTGCATTAAAAACGATTCGATAAGAATCATATAAATGGGAGGGGATTTTCATCAATCCCTTCCCTTTTTGGTTTTATGAGAAATCTAGGAGGGAATAAAATGAAACAATTAAAATCAGAGCAAGAATATCGTGATCAAATTAAAAAGGATGAGCTTTCTGTGGGTGTTTTTACCACTACTTGGTGCCCTGATTGCAAAAGATTAGATATGTTTATTAACGATATCATCGAGGAAAATTCCGAAAAGCAATGGTTTACCATTGATCGAGATGAGTTCCCGGAAATTTCTGAGGAACAACAAGTAATGGGAATTCCATCTTTATTAGTTTTTAAAAATGGCGAAAAGCTTGCTCATTTACATAGTGCCAATGCAAAAACACCGGAGCAAGTAAAAGAATTCTTAAACAATTTATAAAAGATGAAACAGCTAATCAGACCAAGTGATTAGCTTTTTTTTGTGTGAAATCTTTCCCTTGTTCAACTTTTTTGCCCATTCGTTATTTTTATATAATAATGAAAAATCGTTGCTCTAGACCCACATACAGAACTGCTGATAAGATATGGGAGGGGTTGGAGGGGGGAGTTGCCATGGATCAACAAAGATATGAACAACTGAAAATGGGTGAACGCGGGGTTATCGTTAGCATCACTGCTTATATTATTTTATCTTTGCTGAAGCTGGTTATTGCAGCTGCGACTAACTCTGAAGCTCTCAAGGCAGATGGATTGAATAATGTGACAGATATTATTGCTTCAACGGCAGTCCTTATTGGATTGAAGCTTTCCCGAAAACCTCCTGACGATGATCATCCATATGGGCATTGGAAGGCAGAAAGTGTGGCAACATTAGTAGCTTCTTTTATTATGATGTCAGTTGGAATTCAAGTGTTATATGGGGCTGCTCACTCTTTTTTTGACATGGAAAAGAAAGCTCCAGATTTAATTGCAGCGTGGACAGGGATTTTTTGCGCTGTCGTCATGTTTGGTGTTTATCGATATAATCTTAAGCTTGCTAATCGAATTAATAGCCAATCCGTTACGGCTGCTGCTAAGGACAATTTATCCGATGCGTGGGTGAGTATCGGAGCGGCAGTTGGGATAATCGGGTCTCAATTTCATCTTCCATGGCTGGATCCGCTTGCAGCCATGATAGTGGGCATTCTTATTTGTAAAACAGCATGGGAGATTTTTCGGGAAGCCTCACATCATTTAACAGATGGCTTTGATGAAAAATTATTAGAGGACTATAAATCAACGATTCTAAATACCTTTGGAGTAAAGGGAATAAAAGAAATACGAGCAAGAAATTACGGAAATAATACAGTTGTCGACATCGTGATCCTCGTTAATTCAAAATTACACTTACAGGAAGCGCACGATATTTCAACCATTGTAGAGAACGTACTCATACAGGAACATGGTGTCTATGCAGTACATGTCCATGTTGAACCCAACTCTGTTACAGGACCAACTCAAAAAACATTAAATGATAAAAATAGTCTAACGGATTAGCAATTAGAAAGCTGAACCCGTTAGACTTTTTTTAGTAAAGAATGCCCTGATTATTTATCTTAATTTTTTTATACGCATATGGAGTCATGTTCATGGCATTTCTGAATAAATCAATATAATAGCTTGTACTATTAAAACCAACTTGATAAGCAACTTCAGTAACATTGAGATCACCTTGCTGCAGTAAATATAAGCTTTTTTGGATTCGATAATCCTTAACATAATTTAAAGGCGTACTATTTAAATACCGCTTGAAATATCGGCAGCATTCTGAACGGCTTAGCTGGCCAGCCCTTGCAATATCCTCCAGCATCATTTTTTCTGGATAATGCTGATGTATATAGCTTAACATTTGCTTCATTCTATGGCCCTTTACTATTTCAGTCTGAACATATTCTAGTTGAATCCCATTCACGATTAAATTTTTCCAAATGGATGTTAGCTGCATCGAGATATCAATTTCATAGTACGGTGGCTTTTGCTCAATATATTTGTGGATTTCCAAAATTGCATTTATAATCTTTTTCCCCCAAAGCTGATTTGCATCTACATATAGATAAGGTAAATTAGTAGCTTGAATATAGGGTTTTACATAGGGAGTATAGAGTTCTTGCGATAAAACAAAGTGAGGTGAAATATTTAAGCAAATATAAACACAACCCGACTGCTCTTTTTCCAGTGCCTTGTGTAAGCATCCACTATTGATAAACAGTCCATTGCCCTCTCGAACTACTATCTGGTCTTCATTAACTTGAAAAATAGCTTCCCCTTTTACAATTAACACAAATTGAATTTCGTCATGCCAATGAAGTGGAATATAGCCATGTATATTTTGTTTAATATTTGTCTCATAACATGCTATCGGCATGACGACTGTATGATGTTTGGTGAGCTCTTTTAAGCTTTCATCTATCACAAAGTTTTTCATTTGCATCACTAAAACCTCAATATATTTATATTTTTCTATTCAATAATAGTATTATTCTAACCAATATTAACTTAATATTAACACAATTGTTACATTTAAGATGCTAATTAATTTTTTACATTTCTAAAAGGGGGAACTGAACATGGCATTTACTAGTTTAAATCTATCAATTAAATCGGACCGCCTTCTCAACCGTCTTCAAGAACTTGGCCAAATTGGCCGGGAAAATGACAACAAACTAACGAGATTAGCCGCTTCAGATGCAGACAAAGCAGGACGGGACCTATTTGTTACTTGGATGAAGGAATCTGGACTGGAGGTTATGATTGACAGAATCGGTAATATCTTCGGCATTTGGTATAGTCCTGAAAATAGAAATGAAGAACCAATTATGATTGGTTCTCACATTGATACAGTCATTAATGCTGGTATTTTTGATGGATGCTATGGAGTCCTTTCTGGGCTTGAGATCATAAACACTTTGCAGGAGACAGGTATTAAACCTACTCGTCCAATTGCAGTTGCTGCATTTACGAACGAAGAGGGGGTACGATTTACCCCTGATATGATGGGTTCCCTTGTGTATGCTGGCGGACTGTCAGTTGAAGAGGCACTTGCAACGGTGGGAACGGATGGAACAATTTTGGGTGAGGAACTTGAACGTATTGGATATGCTGGCACGAAGGACCCTGGATTTATTAAGCCACACGCTTATATCGAGCTTCATATCGAACAAGGTCCAATTCTTGAGAAAACAAGAATTCCAATTGGTGCTGTTGAAAATCTTCAAGGCATTTCATGGCAGCGGATTACGATAGAAGGTGTTGCCAATCACGCCGGGACTACTCCAACTGATATGCGACGCGATGCGGGACTTGCGGCAGCACGGGTGATTACATATTTACGTGATCGTGCGGACAATTCTAATGGACAAACTGTTGCAACAGTTGGAGCGATTGAATTTAAGCCAAATGCTGTTAATGTCATTCCATCATTGGCAACATTCACAGTTGATTTGCGCGATCCGAACGAACAAAGATTGCAAGATGAGGAGCAAGCACTTGCGAACTACCTTAAACAACTAGCGGCATTCGAAGAAGTAACCATTACTTCTGAACAACTAGTTCGTTTTCAGCCAGTTTCTTTTGACGAAACAATCGTTAAACTGGTAGAGCAAGCTGCTAGCGAGCGCGGCCTCCAATCAAAAAGAATGAAATCTGGCGCGGGACATGATGCTCAAATGATGGCTCGCGTTTGCCCAACTGCGATGATTTTCGTTCCAAGTATCGATGGAATTAGTCATAATCCTAAAGAGTATACAAAAGATACTGATTTAGTAGCTGGAGCGAATGTATTACTTGACGTCATTAGCAATCTTGCACGAAATTGAGATAGAGGCTTTGTTTGCAATACTATAATGGGAGGTTCTAAAAATGCAGAAAACAGTCAATTCCGTCATGAGGTTTGCGAAAAACAACTTTTATTCACCTGAATATAACGAAGAGGAACTATCGGTATATGCGGAAAAAGATATAAATGGAGTTCTTGAATTTCAAAAAACACATAAATCCTACAATGAAACTCCTTTGTATCAATTAAAGCAATTGGCTAAGCACTTAAACATTGCTGATATAAGAGTAAAGGATGAATCCCAACGATTTGGTCTGAATGCGTTCAAAGTAATGGGCGGAATATACGCGATCGCGAGATATCTAGCTGAACAACTAGGTGAGAGTATTGAGGATCTTTCTTTCGAAAAATTACAATCTCCTAAAATCAAAGAGAAGCTAGGTGAATTAACTTTTATTTCAGCTACAGATGGAAATCATGGGCGGGGTGTCGCTTGGGCAGCAAGGGAGCTTGGACATAAATGTATCATTTATTTACCAAAAGGTTCGTCCATACAGCGCTTGACAGCTATCCGCGATGAAGGAGCTACTGCAGATATTACAGAAATCAATTATGACGACACGGTTAGATTATGTGCAAATTTAGCTGATACAAATGGCTGGATTATGGTGCAAGATACTGCTTGGGATGGGTATGAGGAAATCCCGCTTTGGATTATGCAGGGCTATGCCTCGATGGCAACGGAAATTATAGAACAATTGAAAAAAGACGATGCAGAACGACCAACGCATATATTCCTACAAGCCGGAGTGGGTTCATTTGCTGCCGCCATTGCTGGATACATGGTTCGCTATTATCGAGATAATCCTCCAATCATTGTCGTGGTTGAACCAGACCAAGCTGATTGTTATTATCGCTCGTACTCTACCGAAGAAGGAAGCAGAGAAATCGTCACTGGAGAAATGAATACCATCATGGCGGGATTAGCTTGTGGAGAACCGAATACAAGAGCTTTTGAGTTATTGCGTCATTATGCTGTTGGTGCCTATTCTTGTCATGATAGTATCGCTGCCCTAGGAATGCGGGTTTACGGGAATCCAATGAAGGGCGATCCTCGTGTGATCTCGGGAGAGTCAGGTGCAGTAACATTGGGTGTCCTTTACTATCTACGAAAACTATCGGAAGACCCTAAAGCTTGCGAAGAGATTTCACTAGACTCTAACTCCCGGGTATTGCTCATAAGCACAGAAGGAGATACAGATCTAGCAAAATATCAACAGGTTGTATGGGAAGGTCTTTGTCCGAATTAAGTTGACAAAGTCAAGATAAAATAAAATAATCAAAGCCTAATTTTCTTGTAATCGGAAATTAGGCTTTTTCCTCAAAATGCCAATCAGTGATCAGTGTTTTCTATAATAAATTAAAGTCTTACCTTTAACTCTGTGCCGTCCTTAGCTTTAACATCTACTAGCACGATCCCCTTATAATTTTTCAGTTCCTTGACGATAGGCTTCAGCGTTTGCTTATCTATTAGTGGAAAGGAAAAGTCCAGGTTTTTTCTTTCGAATTGCTCTTTTGTCCATTTGTTTACATTTTGCTGGAGAAATTTTGAAGTCAAAATTGAAATAGCGATGTTTAAAATAGCATATGGAATTGGGATTGTGAACCGGACGTCTTTTGCTTTCACTTTTACATGCATCATAAACAAATCACTAATCAATGATGACTGAAACGGTATCCCCGTTTGCCGATTTAATATCAACAATTTGGCCATCTAATTCGTTTTCGATTGCTTCAATTATAAGGCTTATGTCTATATCTTTAACGTACTTTTCTGATTGAGGAATACTCGCTGCGATGCTGTGTCCAGCCATTAATACTGCCTTGACAAGTTTTATAGGCAAATTGACCGTAACGTTATCATTCTCAGATGATACAACCCGAATTTTTAATGTTTTATCCAAATATTTAGTCGGTTTTTCAAAAAGCTTATTACCTGTTTCTTCTTTCTCTTTTAATATTTGAATCAGTTCTGATCCTTTATCAGCGTCAATCTTCCCTTCTTGAACCATTGTTAACACTCTTGTAATTTCCTCTTTCACGATAAACTCCTCCTTATTCTCCTTTTAAGAGCTTAATGGCTTCTTCTGGTGTAATTTCGCCATTTTCCAGCATAGTGACAATTTTTTTCTCGTCTACTTCATGTTTCTTCTTCTGCTCATATCCAAGGGATGAAATGATGTCTGTTAGCTTGCCTCGAACCGTTGGATACGAAATCCCCAGTTCCTTTTCAACTTCCTTGATATTCCCTCTGCATGTTAAAAATACTTCCACAAAATTTAGCTGATCCTTTGATAAGGATGCCAGCTTAGATAATTCAAACTCATTTTCAATCGTGGTGTGACAATGTGTGCACTGCAACTTTGTAATTTTCAATGTTTTGCTGCAGACAGGACAATTTGTGATTACTTTATAAGCCATAATGAAGTTCCTTCCTTTTGATTGATTCGATTATATAACAAGAAGTGAAAAATATAAATAATAAAATTAAAATTTTTTATTAAAATAATCAATAATTTTAATTTGTTATTTAATATTATTGATTATTCGTTTTTGTTATTCCTTCAAATTGAAAATATACTAAACATCCTTATTATGGATGGAATAAAAAATTTTAGGAAAAATAGGGTTGACCATTTTTAGGGAGGTTTTATATTGGGAGCGAACAAAGATGTGAATAATGCGGAACGGGAGACGTTGACAACGCGTCAGGGCCATCCTGTAATGGATAACCTTCACGGTCAAAATGGGAAATCTTCAATGAAATGGTAATTCTCAAGTGTAGCTGGACCACGATTGCCAATTGTACGGATGTTTTGAGATAACAGCCCGTGTGGTGCAAGCACGAGGAACGGGAGCATTTGGTTATTTTGAAACTTACGGAAAAGTTGGAGATGTACCTGTAGAAAAGTTTACTTGTGCGAAAGTATTTTCCGGTGCGGGGAAGAAAACCCCATTAATGGTTCGCTTCTCCACTGTGGCAGGGGCGAAGGATTCACCCGAAACAGCACGAGACCCACGAGGCTTTGCGGTAAAAATGTATACAGAAGACGGTAACTGGGATTTGGTTGGGAACAACCTGAAAAAAAATTTCTTCCGCCACACCGTCCAATGTATAGTGCAGAAGCAATGAGTGCACCAATTGATCGTCCTAACAATTACGGGCAAGCGGGCCACACGTACCGAAGCTTTGAAGAGTGGGAGCGCGATGAATTGATCAAAAATCTATCAGAAGCACTTGCCGTCTGTGACAAACGAATTCAAGATGCGATGATTGAGCATTTCACAAAAGCCGATGAAGACTATGGCCGTCGTGTGAAAGAAGAGATTGAAAAAGTAATGAAAGAATTAAAAACAGAAACTAAAATTCCGGGCCGCGAAGCAGGTAAATCGAAATTTGGCCAAGGTTCCTTAGCTGCGAACGAAGCAATAGAGGATGCTGTAAAGAAAAGCCACGAAGCTGATCCTTATTAAGGATGAGTAAGAATGTAAAGGGTTGTCCAGCAGATAAGTGAAAATTAACTTACTGGCAACCTTTTTTATTTTGCTCAATTCTGCCTTTACATGGACGATTAATTCTTCCTAACTATCTTGAAATCAAATATTCAACGATCTGAGAATGTTTGCTGAAGAAAAAGTATGGATCAGATTGAATTATTTTTTACACAATGTCATTATTAAAATTAAGTCATCTTATGTACACTATTATATTAATTTATGTATGCTTTAATTAGGACTATAGGAGTTGATTGTTAATGAAAAAGATTACACCATTCTTAATGTTTCAAGAAGGCAAAGCAGAAGAAGCGATGAATTATTACATATCAATCATTGAGGATTCGGAAATTACAAGTATTGTTCGCTATGGAGCGAATGAAAGTGGAGACGAAGGAACTGTCATGCAAGCTACCTTTTATTTAAAAGGGCAAGAATTTATGTGTATTGACAGTAATGTGAAGCATCAGTTTACCTTTACTCCTTCTTTCTCAATATTTATTACTTGTGATACGGAAGAAGAAATTAACAGCCTATATGAGAAACTTATCGAGGGCGGACAAGCACTTATGCCAATTGGCAATTATGGGTTTAGTCAAAGGTTCGGTTGGATAAATGACCGGTTTGGGGTATCGTGGCAACTAAATCTTCCTTCGTGAAAAGTCATAAGTGATTTCATAAAAATTAGTGAACAAGCAAAAAACAGTAATCATTATCTTGAAATTCATCAATTGGGCGCAATTCGTTATTCCAGAAATGCGCCCTTCTCAATGAATTAGGCTATTACCAACTATTTTTCAAAACAATTTTTCCTACCGCTTTGCCTGACTCCATGTACTCATGGGCTTCTGAGACTTCATCAAACGTAAAAATGTTTGAATCCAATAGCGGACGCAGTTTCCCTTCCTCAACCACCTTAGCAACCTTTTTTAATATTTCTCCATAATGTTTATGCATGACTTTGTTTAATATCTTCAACAACATAAAAGTAACATGAAGAGAAAGTCCTTTCGAATGCACAGGGGTGAGGTCATGAGTTGAACGAGCAGCAATAGCTGCTACCGTTCCATGTACTGCTGCCGCCTCAAAAGAGCGATCAAGGTTTTCACCGCCAACTGTGTCAAACACGATGTCAAATCCTTTTCCGTTTGTATATTTTTGCACGTATTCTTGAACGGTTTCTTCTCGATAATTAATCGTTACATCGGCACCAAGTCGTTTGCCAATCTCAAGCTTTTCATGCGAAGAGGCAGATGTATAGACTGTCGCTCCTCCCCATTTGGCTAGTTGAATGGCAATGTGACCTACACCTCCAGTGGCTCCATGGATTAATATCTCTTGTCCGGGTATAAGCCTTGCACGATTAAATAACGCTTCCCAAGCAGTAATAGAAACAAGTGGTAAAGCAGCCGCTTCTTCCATCGTCAGATTTTTCGGCTTATGTGCAAGTAAATCGGCATCTGCTAGCATAAACTCTGCAAGAGCACCGCCCGACGTCCCTCTAAATCCACCCGCGCATCCAAACACTTCATCGCCAATATTAAACTCGGTTACTCCTTCACCCACTGCAGATACGATCCCTGCTACATCTCCATGTAATACAGCCGGAAATTCGGGGGCAACGGCAGGAACTGCACCAGCACGAACTTTCGTATCAATAGGATTTATACTTGTAGCTTTTACTTGAATAAGTACATGTCCAGGTTTCAGTTCAGGTTTTAGAATTTCTTTATATTGAAATATGGATGGATCACCAAAAGATTGAATAACTTGTGATTTCACTCTAGCCACTCCTTTTGATTTTTATTACCTAAAAACAGGAAATGTCTAATTAGTTTCTAATTCTAATAAATGAGATCACCCAAAACTCTCTTTTTCCCTTTCAAATGATGATACAAATGATAACATCATTTGTATAAGATTATTTGGTGATTTGTTTACGTAACAACTTTTATGCTCAGTGGTAGTAATATAATGAATATTCGGTTTTTTGTTTGTTAAACTAATAATACTTCATATAATATAAAATTTAAAGTCCGCACATTTTTGTTGAGTTATTCAAATTTTAGATTTGACAGAGCTTAGATTATAATTGAAGGAATATTCTGATTTTTGTCGAATAAGTATGGACCATACAAATTTTTGATTGTGGATATAAAAGGAGAGGTTAGGCGTGATTAATCGTCACATTTCACAAGGATGGACTGAGATTGTTGAGGGGATTTATAACGGTGTCATCATAGTGGATCGAGACGGTAAGGTTATCATGTGTAATACATCAGGATGTAATCTTATTGGTATGTCTGAGAGTGAGATGCTAAATAAGCATATCACCAGCATTATAGAAGATTCAACCCTTCATCAAGTTGTGTTGGACGAAGTTTCACATGTCAATGTACAGCAACCAATCCAAGATCGATTTGTTGCTGCTAATCAATCTCCTATATATAGGGATGGTCGGCTTATTGGAGCCATTTCTATTTTTCAAGAAATACCAGAATTAAAAAATACCCAGTATCTACTTGAGCAAAAGGAAAAAGAGGTAGAACAATTAAAGGAAATTATAGAACTGTTATATGACGGGGTTATCATGATTGATAAACAGGGGCTAATAACAATGATGAATCAAACTTACGGTGAGTTCCTCGGTGTTAAAGTTGAAGATGTGATTGGCAAGCACGTCAAAAAAGTAATTGAAAATACACGGATGCATGTTGTTGTGAAAACGGGGCAATCAGAAATCGGCTCCTTTATGATAGTAAAGGATAAAAGTATTATTGTCATGCGTACCCCTATTTGGAAAGAGGGGGAGGTTGTTGGGGCTATAGGTAAGGTTTTATATACGGATATTAACGAGTTAAAAACATTGGTTCAGCGCCTAAACGTAACTGAAAGCATGCAGGACTTTTATAAACCGGAATTGAAAAAAGTGCGAGGATCCAAGTATTCGTTTGACCAGATTATAGGCGAGCATGAGCGAATGAAAGAAGTAAAGGATTTAGCATTGAAAGTGGCTGCTAGTCGCTCAACGGTATTGATTCGAGGAGAAAGTGGAACAGGAAAGGAATTGTTTGCTCATGCAATTCATGAAGCCAGTAACCGTTCTGATGGACCGTTTATAAGCCTTAATTGTGCCGCTATACCAGATAATTTATTGGAATCTGAGCTCTTTGGTTATGAGGAGGGGGCATTTTCGGGAGCGAAAAAGGGCGGAAAACCTGGAAAGATTGAACAAGCCCAGGGTGGAACGTTATTTCTAGATGAAGTCGGCGATATGCCTCTCAATATGCAAGTAAAGTTATTACGAGTCTTACAGGAAAAAGAAATTGAAAGAATTGGCGGCAGTCAGACTAATCAGATTGATATCAGGTTAATTTCAGCAACAAATCGTCCGTTAGAGGAAATGGTTAAAAATGGAGAGTTCCGAGAAGACCTTTATTACCGCCTAAATGTGATTCATATTATGATTCCACCTTTGAGGGAGCGTGGCAAAGATATCATTACTACGGCGCATCTTATTTTGGGTCAATTAAATAATGAGCTTGGTAAAAGCATAAGTGGCTTTCACCCTAATGTAGAAGATTTATTTCGTCATTATCAGTGGAGTGGTAACGTGAGAGAAATGCAAAATATCATTGAGCGTGCTCTTCATATCGCAGATAATGGTCCTGAAATCTGTTTAGAGCACCTTCCCCCTTATTTATTAGACCAAGTTGAAAGGCATACAAAGGTTTCAGTTTCATCCTTCTCCCTTGAAGAGGAAGTGGAAAGGGCTGAAAAAGCGGCAATCATCCGGGCATTAAAGGCCAGTGAAGGGAATCGAACTGAAGCTGCAGAAATGCTTGGCATACATAGAGCTAGCCTATATCGAAAAATGGAGAAATATAGTTTGTTAAAGCATCATTAAATGTCGCAATAAAGAGACGTGTCGCATTATAGAGACGAAGTGTTGGAGCTCGCTATAATGACCATATTAATAAAAATAACGTTGCAGTTTAGCAACGTTATTTTTATTGGTATTCTATATTTTCTGAATTGTACACCAAATCTAATTAAAATTATAGAACAAAATGATAAAAAAAAATAAAGAAATGGGACATTTCAAGGTGTTCAGAGATCCTCCAGAAAAGTTGGCACGAATTTTGCTTTGAAAATAAATAGGTTGAAAAAGTAATAAAAGGAAGGAGAAAAGTGATATGAAGGTTATTCTTCCATTGATTAATGACGGAGATACGTTACTCGTTGGGGGATCTGGACTGGTAGGTATACCTGAAAACTGAATCTCAGGGTTATCTCGAAAGGGGGTTAATTAAATTTATTGTTTAGCATTCCAATGGGGGGATTGTTGTTTTGAATCAAAATAAGGAAAAAACACTTGAAAATAAAGTTGTTTTTATAACAGGTGCGGCTAGTGGAATAGGTCTAGATTTAGCCCAAGCGTTTGCTGAAGAAGGTGCAAGAGTAGTAATCAGTGATCTGAATGAAGAAGCAGCAAAAGAAACTGCCGGGTCCATGAAGAATGATGGATTAGAAGTCATGGGGATTGGATGTGATGTAACCAAAGAGCAAGAAATCATATCTGCATTAAATCATACCATTAATACATATGGAGGTATTGATATTCTAATAAACAATGCAGGGTTACAGCACATATCTGCCATTGAGGATTTTCCTGCTGAGCGCTTTGAATTACTTCTTAAGGTGATGCTAACAGGTCCATTTATTGCTACAAAGCATGTTTTTCCTGTCATGAAAAAACAAGGATTTGGCCGAGTGATAAATATGTCCTCTATTAATGGTTTAGTTGGTTTTGCAGGGAAGGCTGCTTACAATAGTGCGAAGCATGGAGTGAATGGTTTGACGAAGGTTGCAGCATTAGAAGGGGCGGAATATGGAATCACCGTTAACGCCATTTGTCCTGGTTATGTAGACACTCCGCTTGTGCGAAATCAATTAACTGACTTAGCAAGGACAAGAAATGTAGAGTTAGAAAATGTACTTGAAGAAGTAATTTATCCGCTTGTACCACAGAAGCGCTTATTACAAGTCAAAGAAATCTCTGATTACGTCGTTTTCTTAGCAAGTGAAAAAGCCAAAGGTATTACAGGACAGGCGATTGTTATTGATGGCGGCTATACAGTCCAATAAGAAATAGTATTAGTAAACAGGGCTTTTCTTTCATAATGCTGGTTTTATTAGTAGAAAACTTTAGGTTTATTAAAAGGGGAGGGAATTATTTTGAAAAAATCAGGTGTAATCTTACTAGTGGCTTTTATGTTATTATTTACAATTTTGACAGGATGTAGTCCGAAGGTAAAAGAAACAAATACTAATTCCGCAACTAATAGTAATAGTAATAGTAATTCAGGGGATTCTTCTTCAGGTGAGGAAACCTTTAACATAGGTTTAGCTATTTCTATGTCGGGTGGAACAGCTTTATTTGGTGAAGGAGTAAAAAGGGGTGTGGACCTAGCTGTTAAAGATTTTAACGATGCTGGCGGCTTTGAAGGAAAAAAAGCAAATGTAGTCCTATATGATGATGAAGCTAAACCAGAAAAGTCTGTCGAGATTGTTCAAAAATTAATTAGTCAAGATAAAATTGTAGCCTTAGTTGGACCTGCTAACTCTGGGAATGCCATGGCTCACATTCAATTTACTCAAGAGGCAAAAATTCCTGAAGTTGTACCAGTAGCTACAGGGACAAAAATCACACAAGAGTATAAAGATGCTGATAAAAACTATATTTTCCGGGTGTCTCCTCTTGATGGGGTTCAAGTGTCCGCTATTTTAAAAGAGCTTATCGATAAACAAGGCCTTACGAAACTTGGTGTCATCCATGATACGGAAGGGTATGGGCAAGGTGGAAGAGAAGATATTGTTAAGCAAATGAAGGAAACCTACAATTTGGAGCCAACTGTTATTTCAGCCTTTGATCCAAAGGAATTGAATCTAGAGCCTTCTATTCGTGAAATGAATAATGCAGGGGTGGAAGCAGTTATCTTCTACGGGCTTGCACCACAGTCAGCAAAGTTACTTGAAGCTCGTTTCAATGAAGGGTTGAATGCTCCTATTTACGCGACTTGGGCTACAGGCGACCCGACAGTTTTAAATCTAGTTGGAGATCTTGTGAAGGGTGATCTATTCTTTGTACAGTCATATACGATTGATCAAAATGAAGCAGCAAAAAAATTCCATGCAAGAGTAATGGATACGTATGGTGAAGACGTATTCCCTATTGCTACGGCACAAGGATATGACAGTGCAAAGCTTATCTTAGATGCTATAAAAAAGGTTGGTTTAGATAGTGAAAAAATTCGTGATCAAATTGAATCCTTCACGGACTTTGAAGGTGTAACAGCAATTAAATCAGCACCTTTCACTAAGGATAACCATGAAGCATTTGGTATTGACGAAGTATTCATTGCCAAATATAACGACGATTTACAAATTGTCGCAGCAGATTAATAGAGTCATCAGATAAATCTTTTAACTGGTGTAAAGGGTAAGTCCATATGTGGATTTCCCTTTTCACCATTGCTGTTATTCATAGTATCACAAGGGGGCGTTTGCATTGGAATTAACAGATATATTAAAAGCCATTATTAATGGGTTAGTGTATGGAAGTGTGTATGCGATTATTGCCCAAGGCTACTATATTACCTTTATTACGACTAAAACTATGAACTTTGGTCAAGGTGACTTCGTCATGCTTGGTTCACTTATAGGATTATCTACCTTTATGACAATAACTGCTTCGGGTGGGGGTGTTTGGATTGCCTTTATAGCATCATTACTATTGGTTATCGTCATACTAGGTATATCGGGTTGGGCATTGCAACAAGTCGCTATCCGTCCGTTAAAAAGTTGGCATTCCATTGGTTGGATTTTAAGTACTGTGGCCGTTGCTATGATTGTGAGAAACATAGCTATGCTTATCTGGGGAAGGGACGTTCTGATGGCCCCATCCCCATTTGGGCGTGCTATTTTAGATTTTGGTATATTGAAAATCCGCTATCATGACATATTTGTACTCGTTAGTGCTGCAGTTATTATGTTTCTATTATACGTCTTCTTAAAGAAATCATTATTTGGAAAGGCGCTTGAAGCGGTTGCCTTTAATAGAGACGCTGCTTCATTAATGGGAATTAATCCACGATTAATGGCTTCCATTGCTTTTATCATTGCAGGGATTCTAGCTGGAGTAGGTGGAGTTTTAGTCGGGCCTATGGTACATCCAGGTGCATTTATTGGTCTTTTCCTGGGATTAAAAGCATTTGCAGTTGCAATTATTGGTGGGATCGAGAATCCACGAGGCATTTTTATCGGAGGACTTTTACTAGGTGTATTAGAAAACCTCTTTACTTTATATAGTACATCCATGAAAGAAGCTGCTGCGTTCTTCTTAATTCTTGTCATTTTAGCAGTCCTTCCTCAGGGGTTATTTGGAAAACGAGTAAAGGAGAAATTCTAATATGATAAAAGCAAAATGGTGGATTTATCAAATTGTGATCCCGCTCGTCCTCTTGTATGCATTTCCCTGGTTTTTTAACAATGCCCATACTATTCATGTAGCCCAGACATTTTTAATTACTTACATTGTCATCGTAGGGTTAAATCTACTTGTGGGACTCTCCAATCAGCTTTCCTTAGGGCATGTAGGATTTTATGCGATAGGAGCATATTTATCTGCAATACTTACGATGAAAGTAGGATTAAATTTCTTTGTAAGTATTGTGATCGCTGGCTTAATTGCTGCTGTATTTGGTGCGATTGTAGCTCTTTTGTCCTTACGAGCGAAAGGTCCTTATCTGGCAATGGTAACAATTGCATTTGGGGAATTGATTAGTATTATTGCCAACCGCTGGGTAGATGTCACGGGCGGTCCTGCAGGAACCAAAACTTCGGTACCATCCTTATTCGGTCTTGAGCTTGATCCAATTCAATATATGTGGTTTATTGGTCTTTTAGCTATCATATTTACAGCATTCGCAACGAATATCTTTAGAGGTCGTTTTGGAAGAACCTTTACTGCTTTTGGAAATAGTGAAGTTGCTTCAGAGGTACTAGGGATTAATGTTCGGAATTGGAAGATATTAGCCTTTGCTGTTTCTGCTTTTTTAGCAGGTGTAGGCGGGGGACTATTCGCTTTCCAAAATCAGTTTATAAGCAGTACAACTTTTGAGTTGAATCTATCCATTATGTTCCTTATTGCGGTTATTATCGGAGGGTCAGGAACAAAGATAGGTCCTATTATAGGTACAGCGGTTATCGTTGGGTTACCGCAATTCCTTCATAACTTTGTAGATTATCACTTAATGATCTTTGGTGGAATATTATTACTCGCACTTATCCTATTACCCGATGGGATCGTGGGTGCCTTCACCAATCTTTCTTACTTTAAAAAGTTTTCTAGTAAAAAAGTCATTACTGAATTAGGAATCTTACATGATAGGGAGGCAACATTAGATTTACCTGATGGGATTAATGGTAAGGTTTTAGAACTTAAAAATATTTCTATGTATTTTGGTGGATTAAAAGCTATTGACGATGTTGAAATAGAGGTTCTAGGTGGAACTGTTCACGGAATTATTGGTCCAAACGGTTCAGGTAAAAGCACCACAGTTAACGTCCTAAGTGGAGTCTATATGCCGACTAGTGGAAACATGCTTTGGAAAGGACAGAACATTACAAAATATGCTCCTCATAGCATAGCACAAGAAGGAATTACGAGAACATTCCAAAACCTACAGTTGTTTGAAGACATGAGTGTTTTACAAAATGTCATGGTTGGTTTTCATCGTCACTTCAAAACAGGATTTCTGAAAAACCTATTATATCTAGGTCAGGTATCTGATGAAGAGAAATACTATGCACAAAAAGCCTTTGATCTCCTACGAATTGTTGGCTTAGAAAAAAGAGCCCATGAAAAAGCATCTGACTTACCATATGGAGAACAGCGATTAGTTGAAATAGCTAGGGGGCTAGCTTTAAAACCTGAATTACTTATTCTAGATGAACCGGCGGCAGGGGCTAGTCCAAAAGAAATTGAAAAAATCATGGATGTAATCCAACGTTTGAAGAAGGCAGGATTGTCTATTATTTTGGTTGAGCATCATATGGATATTGTCATGAATATTTGTGATTATATTACAGTGTTAGATTTCGGTAAGAAAATTTGTGAGGGAAATCCTGAAACTATTCAAAACGATCCAAGGGTAATTGATGCCTATCTTGGGGAAGAAGAGGTGAACCAGCTTGTTGCAGGTACAAAATCTGTCGGTTAGTTATGGGCATGCATCCGCTTTACACAATGTGTCAATGGAAGTAAATAAAGGTGAAATCGTTGCTGTTATTGGTCCCAATGGGGCTGGGAAAACTACACTATTAAAAGCGATTACGGGGTTGCTGAAGGTGAAGGAGGGTACTGTCCTATATAAGGATAATGTGATTACAGGTACTCCTGCTCATAAAATTTTAGGGTATGGTATATCCCATGTCCCTCAAGGTCGTCAGGTCTTTGGTGATCAGTCGGTAGAGGATAATCTAATTCTTGGTGCCTTTACGATTAAAAAAGAGAAACAAAAAATTCAAGAGCTTCTAGAAAGAGAATACAAAAGATTTCCAAGATTAAAGGAGAGAAGAAGGCAGCATGCTGGTACATTGAGTGGTGGAGAGCAACAGATGCTAGCTGTATCCAGAGCGCTTATGTCTGATCCTGATTTTGTTATTCTTGATGAGCCATCTATGGGTTTATCACCTATTTTTGTAAAACAGATATTCGACACTCTGTTAGAGTTAAAGAAATCTGGGAAGACGGTAGTGGTTGTCGAGCAATTAGCCATGGCTGCTTTAGCTATATCTGACCGTGCTTATGTTTTACAAGCAGGTGAGGTGAAGATACATGGAGAATCACGAGATTTATTAAGGGATGATAGTCTGGTAAAAACGTATTTAGGTTCAGCTTAAGCGAACTAACGGAAGTGTAAAATACATTGTTATGTATTTCTATTAATAGGAGAAGTTAAATAACATCTTTTTAATATAATAAAACAACCACTTCTGAATTGATCAGAAGTGGTTGTTTTATTTCAACGTTTTTTCCGGATGGAGAATAGGGGGCTCGAACCCCTGACCTCTACGCTGCCAGCGTAGCGCTCTCCCAGCTGAGCTAATTCCCCGATTGATTGGTACAAGAAAAATTATATCTGCAATCGGGTTTTTTGGCAAGAGGTAATTTTGTCTACTGCAAACTTTCAATCTCCACACTCCGTACTCCACTTAGTTGAGAGACACTGTAATAAACATCTGTAATACTCTTCTTTTTATTAACTGTTACGATCAGCTGAATAAGGTGTTTCCCGTCATCTAAGTCTTTAATACGGACGCGTTTGATTGAAATTTTTAATTCTCTGACGGCTGAAAGGATATCGGCAATGTTTTCTTTATCAATCACCTTAAGCTGGAGGGTGATTTCTTTTTCTCTTAATTGCCTAGGTCCCAAAAGAGCCATAAAAAAAGGAATGACTTCAACACTGATGATGAGCAGCGCAACTCCTGCCATTGCTTCAAGGTAGAATCCTGCCCCTACCGCAATTCCAATCCCGGCCGCCCCCCATATTAATGCCGCGGTTGTTAAACCGGATATGCTATCGTTTCCCCTTCTTAAAATAACTCCCGCACCTAGAAACCCAATGCCAGATACGATTTGGGCGGCCAGTCGCAGTGGATCCATTTGAATATTAACGCCTTCCTTTCCGGGAAATATGTAGGCGGATTCAATGGATACGATTGTTAGTAAGCAGCTTACAATGGAAATAACGAGACTTGTTTTAAGGCCGACTGGTTTTCTTTTTAATTCGCGTTCAATTCCGATAACTAGCCCAAGAACGGCAGATATTCCTAGTTTCATTAATATTTCTAATTCCATTTCACTCATAATATCCCCGCTTCCTAGTTAATTTTTGATGAAAAGGGATAAGAGCTGGTGCTGCTCCAATTCTGATTTGTACTGAGTTCTTTTAACATCAGTTTGTGTTAAAAATGATATACCCTTAAAAAAACTTCCTAAAACTTTCTTGTGAATAATATATTAAAATAATAGATAAAGTATTACATTAGATGTATGATAAGGTGTGCTTAATATTATTGAATTAGGGAGTTGCATCTATGTCAGACATTAAAATAAATCCTTATGTGGCTCTTGCCATTGGCGTATTGTCGGTCTCCACATCTGCTATTCTTGTAAAAGTTTCATCGGCTCCTTCTGGGGTTATCGCTTTTTATCGCTTACTATTTACGGTTTTATTTATGTTGCCTATTTTTCTAATAAAGTATGTTCCAGAACTTCGTCTTATTACAAGACGAGATTGGTTATTTTCTATAATCGCTGGGGTATTCCTGGCGTTTCATTTTATTCTTTGGTTTGAATCATTAAATTACACGTCAGTTGCCAGCTCAACTGTCTTAGTAACACTTCAGCCATTATTTGCTTTTGTAGGAACATATTTTTTCTTTAAGGAAAAGTTTTCTCTGAAGGCAATAATTAGCAGTATTATTGCTGTATTAGGAAGTGTAGTAATCAGCTGGGGAGATTTTAAAATTAGCGGATCTGCTTTATATGGCGATATTTTAGCCTTGATTGCTTGTGCATTAATTACAGCAAATCTATTGTTTGGTCAAGATGTTAGAAAAAGACTTTCGCTTGTAACCTATACTTTTATTGTATATAGCATTAGTACGATAACATTGTTTTTCTATGTTATCATCAAACAGGAACCATTAATCCCATACCCGACAAGTGATTGGGTTTATTTTATCCTACTCGCGGTTTTTCCAACACTAATGGGTCATACGATATTTAACTGGTCTTTAAAATGGCTGAGCACTTCTACTATTTCGATGGCCATTTTATTCGAACCAGTTGGCGCGGCTCTTTTAGCGTATTATCTATTGCAAGAATCGGTTACCTGGTCTCAAATTATTGGAGGCTGCATTATTATTATCGGGGTTTCTTTATTTTTATTAGATGAACGCGGACTAAATCTAAAGGAATTAAAGAAAAAAACGTCTCTTAATAGTACACTGAAAGAAAATGTACGAAATTAAGGAGAAAAAAATGGGTTTTAATAAAGCTTTTACAAACTTTCCGAAATTGGAAACGGAAAGAGTTATATTACGAAAGCTTCAAATGAATGATGCTCCAGCAATGTTTAGCTATTTTTCAAGGGATGAAGTCACTGAGTTTTATGATCTCGCTACTTTTACGTCTAAAAAACAAGCGGAAGATTTAATAGATCGTTTATTGTTCAAATATGAAAATAGAGAGCAAATTCGCTGGGCAATTGTTTTGAAAGAAACAGGACAGTTAATCGGCACATGTGGGTTCCACGAAATTGAGGAGGAACATTGGAAAGCTGAAGTTGGCTATGAACTCCATCCTGATTACTGGCGAAAAGGGATTATGACAGAGGTAATTAATGCTGTCGTTCAATTCGGAATGATAGAAATCGGATTAAATCGGATAGAGGCCATTTATGATCCAAGAAATATAGCATCAGCGAAAGTATTAGAGAAGAACGGCTTTGAATTTGAAGGAATTTTAAAGAAGAGATTTTTTAAAAAAGGGCAGTTTGTAAACGGAGCGATTGCGGCAATATTAAAAGAAGATGAGTAGACTACCCCCCAAAACTTTTGGGGGATTTTTTTGTCTAAACAAATAAATAAGTCAATGCAGAAAAGAGAAAACCGCTTGTTACTGAAAAAATAAAAGTTCCTCCATAAATTTTACCCTCTGAATTGGCAATTTTTATGCCCTCTATATATGAATAAGAGAAAAGGTAGATTGCCATGAAAAAGGATAAGTATAGTGCGATGTCTTCCAGTGTGATTCACACCTTTCGATATAATAGAGATAAAAGATTATATGAAAGGGATTTATTTTATATGAATAGTTGAGACTTTATAATGTGGTTGTGTATAACTTTATCCAAAACGACTAAATTTGTGGATAAAGCGGATGAATTAATCCACAAGCTGTGGATTAATCATAATATTTATAAACAGAATGCTCATATTGTTTGTTGATAACCCTGTGGATATGTGAAGGATTAAACAAATTATCAGCTTCTTTATGTTAATCTTTATTCATTCAATCATCTTTATTTAGGAGAATTTCATCTCTCAATACAATGGCATTATTATAAACAGTATTTTTGGCAGCATATAAAAGTGTAATATTATGATCGAGGCTTAGTTTGCTTATTTGTTTTATTTCCTTTTTTAGTAAATCGCTAGTTCGCAGTTCTTCTAGATACCTTTCTCGAAATTCGTCAAAGTGCTCTTTATTATGAGCAAATTTTTTCCTCAGCTCATGGCTTGGCGCCAAATCTTTGGCCCAACAATATAATTTCGCCTTCTCTTTGGAGATTCCGCGCGGCCACAGGCGATCGACGAGGATTCGGTAGCCGTCGTTTTCTTCATAAGGATCATAAATCCTTTTGATAAAAATATTAGACATTATTAACACCTAATTTCTTTTTGTTTTAATTTTGTTTTAATGAAAGGATTGTTTGCTTCAAAGTGTATAAGAGAAAATATGAATTGCCAATTACAGAAACATTTATTGTACTTAACCAGGAATAGATGATCCAAAATAAATGAATGATATGAAACTGTTGTTTCTATAAGAAGAGCATTTGATGATAATGTTTTAAACGATGGATTTAATAGAACAAATAATTAATTTCAAATTTGAAATAGTAAAGGGAGTGAACAAATAAAAAAATATAAAATTATATTGCAAACACTTTTTAATCATGTTATATTAGAACTCGTCCTCAGGAAAATAACTTTTAACAGCAAAAAAGTTTTTTAAAAAAAGTTATTGACTTTCAACGAGTGAATGTGTTAAATTAATAAAGTCGCTTCTGAGCGATAAGATAGTTCTTTGAAAACTGAACGAACAAAAACGTCAACGTTTTAGTCTTTTTATCAAAAAGACATGTATGAGCTAATCAACTCACAATTTATTGGAGAGTTTGATCCTGGCTCAGGACGAACGCTGGCGGCGTGCCTAATACATGCAAGTCGAGCGAATCTGAGGGAGCTTGCTCCCAAAGGT
>NZ_LMAS01000020.1 GCF_001509555.1 Bacillus sp. FJAT-29937
GACGGTGGAAAGTCAGCACTGCAAATCCCGGTTTTGGATTTGTAGGGATGGATTGAAGCGGCCGAAAAGCTAGGAGCCGAAGCTAGACAATTAAAATATGATTACTCGAAAGACTTCTTCAGCATTATCTAGTTTTGAGAGAATGAAAATTTCTCTTGAAAAAAACAAAAAAGACGATATAATAGATATTGTCTTTAATAAAAGTCTAGTGGCGATAGCGAGAAGGTCACACCCGTTCCCATCCCGAACACGGAAGTTAAGCTTCTCAGCGCCGATGGTAGTTTGGGGCTGTCCCCATGTGAGAGTAGGACGTCGCTAGGCTTTTAATTTATTATTCCGCAGTAGCTCAGTGGTAGAGCATTCGGCTGTTAACCGAACGGTCGTAGGTTCGAATCCTACCTGCGGAGCCATCTGGAGAGCTGTCCGAGTGGCCGAAGGAGCACGATTGGAAATCGTGTATACGCTTCCGCGTATCAAGGGTTCAAATCCCTTGCTCTCCGCCATTTAAAACTTTATCTGGCCCCTTGGTCAAGCGGTTAAGACACCGCCCTTTCACGGCGGTAACACGGGTTCGAATCCCGTAGGGGTCACCATTTGGAGGATTAGCTCAGCTGGGAGAGCATCTGCCTTACAAGCAGAGGGTCGGCGGTTCGATCCCGTCATCCTCCACCATGTTTATTTATAGCATGGAAGGTTTCTTATGCTAAATATGAGCATATAAAATTTCATATTAATAAAATTGTCGCGGGGTGGAGCAGTCCGGTAGCTCGTCGGGCTCATAACCCGAAGGTCGCAGGTTCAAATCCTGTCCCCGCAATTTGGTCCGGTAGTTCAGTTGGTTAGAATGCCTGCCTGTCACGCAGGAGGTCGCGGGTTCGAGTCCCGTCCGGACCGCCATATTGTGGCTCAGTAGCTCAGTCGGTAGAGCAAAGGACTGAAAATCCTTGTGTCGGCGGTTCGATTCCGTCCTGAGCCACCATTATTATGCCGGCCTAGCTCAATTGGTAGAGGATTTTAAAAGCTTGCAGCACCGAAGCTTTACTCCCTTGAATGGCAATTTTTTAAAATCTGCGACAAAGAACGTAGGGCTTTGAAGCACATTTTTTAGCAGTATTCAAATTAATAAGCAAATCAATTTTCGCCGGCCTAGCTCAATTGGTAGAGCAACTGACTTGTAATCAGTAGGTTGGGGGTTCGAGTCCTCTGGCCGGCATGTTTATGTATACTAAAATATATTTATTATAAAACAACTGGTGGGGTAGCGAAGTGGCTAAACGCGGCGGACTGTAAATCCGCTCCCTTTGGGTTCGGCGGTTCGAATCCGTCCCCCACCACCATCTATAGGGG
>NZ_LMAS01000021.1 GCF_001509555.1 Bacillus sp. FJAT-29937
TCACACCCGTTCCCATCCCGAACACGGAAGTTAAGCTTTTCAGCGCCGATGGTAGTTAGGGGCTGTCCCCTTGTGAGAGTAGGACGTCGCTAGGCTTTAATAAATGGAGGATTAGCTCAGCTGGGAGAGCATCTGCCTTACAAGCAGAGGGTCGGCGGTTCGATCCCGTCATCCTCCACCATTTTTAATTTATCTTTAAATATGCCGGCCTAGCTCAATTGGTAGAGCAACTGACTTGTAATCAGTAGGTTGGGGGTTCGAGTCCTCTGGCCGGCACCACGAAGTTTTGAGCCATTAGCTCAGTCGGTAGAGCATCTGACTTTTAATCAGAGGGTCGAAGGTTCGAGTCCTTCATGGCTCACCATTTATATATGCGGGTGTGGCGGAATTGGCAGACGCACCAGACTTAGGATCTGGCGCCGCGAGGCGTGGGGGTTCGACTCCCTTCACCCGCATTCATAAAGATAAGCGGAAGTAGTTCAGTGGTAGAACACCACCTTGCCAAGGTGGGGGTCGCGGGTTCGAATCCCGTCTTCCGCTCCAAACATGCCGGGGTGGCGGAACTGGCAGACGCACAGGACTTAAAATCCTGCGGTAGGTGACTACCGTACCGGTTCGATTCCGGTCCTCGGCACCATTTATATTAAAGAATGCGCCCGTAGCTCAATTGGATAGAGCGTCTGACTACGGATCAGAAGGTTATGGGTTCGACTCCTTTCGGGCGCGCCATATTCGGGAAGTAGCTCAGCTTGGTAGAGCACTTGGTTTGGGACCAAGGGGTCGCAGGTTCGAATCCTGTCTTCCCGACCATTTATATTTTGGGGCCTTAGCTCAGCTGGGAGAGCGCCTGCCTTGCACGCAGGAGGTCAGCGGTTCGATCCCGCTAGGCTCCACCAAAAAAAATCAAAAAAAGTTATTGACACTGTTTTTGAAAAGTAGTATTATTGAAAAGTCGCTTCTGAGCGACAAGGTAGTTCTTTGAAAACTGAACGAACAAAAACGTCAACGTTTTAGTCTTTTTATCAAAAAGACATTATGAGCTAATCAACTCAACTTTATTGGAGAGTTTGATCC
>NZ_LMAS01000003.1:0-934 GCF_001509555.1 Bacillus sp. FJAT-29937
GATCAGGTTGATAGGTTTGAGGTGGAAGCGTGGCGACACGTGGAGCTGACAAATACTAATCGGTCGAGGACTTAACCACATTTAATATGATTACTCGAATTACTTCTTCAGCATTATCTAGTTTTGAGAGAATGAAAATTTCTCTTGAAAAAAATAAAAAAGACGATATAATAAATATTGTCTTTAATAAAAGTCTAGTGGCGATAGCGAAAAGGTCACACCCGTTCCCATCCCGAACACGGAAGTTAAGCTTTTCAGCGCCGATGGTAGTTAGGGGCTGTCCCCTTTGTGAGAGTAGGACGTCGCTAGGCTTTAACAAATGGAGGATTAGCTCAGCTGGGAGAGCATCTGCCTTACAAGCAGAGGGTCGGCGGTTCGATCCCGTCATCCTCCACCATCAATATGCTGGCCTAGCTCAATTGGTAGAGGATTTTAAAAGATTACAGCTTCGAAGTGTTACTTCTCTGAATGGTAAACTTTTAAAATCTGCAACAAAGACCGCAGGACTTTGGCGCACAGTTATTAGCAGTATTTGAATTAGAATTGATTTCTTAATATGCCGGCCTAGCTCAATTGGTAGAGCAACTGACTTGTAATCAGTAGGTTGGGGGTTCGAGTCCTCTGGCCGGCACTGTCTTCACATTTTGAGCCATTAGCTCAGTCGGTAGAGCATCTGACTTTTAATCAGAGGGTCGAAGGTTCGAGTCCTTCATGGCTCACCATTTATATTTATATTTGCGGGTGTGGCGGAATTGGCAGACGCACCAGACTTAGGATCTGGCGCCGCGAGGCGTGGGGGTTCGACTCCCTTCACCCGCATCATATAAATTAATATTTTGCGGAAGTAGTTCAGTGGTAGAACACCACCTTGCCAAGGTGGGGGTCGCGGGTTCGAATCCCGTCTTCCGCTCCAAACATGCCGGGGTGGCGGAAC
>NZ_LMAS01000003.1:1099-390364 GCF_001509555.1 Bacillus sp. FJAT-29937
GATATAAACTAATGCGCCCGTAGCTCAATTGGATAGAGCGTCTGACTACGGATCAGAAGGTTATGGGTTCGACTCCTTTCGGGCGCGCCATTATATCAAATAATAAGTTTTATCGGGAAGTAGCTCAGCTTGGTAGAGCACTTGGTTTGGGACCAAGGGGTCGCAGGTTCGAATCCTGTCTTCCCGACCATTTAAATCATTATGGGGCCTTAGCTCAGCTGGGAGAGCGCCTGCCTTGCACGCAGGAGGTCAGCGGTTCGATCCCGCTAGGCTCCACCATATTTAATAATTAATTAAATATAATCCTTAATTTGGCGGTGTAGCTCAGCTGGCTAGAGCGTACGGTTCATACCCGTAAGGTCGTGGGTTCGACCCCCTCCGCCGCTACCAAATTAGGACCTTTAGCTCAGCTGGTTAGAGCAGACGGCTCATAACCGTCCGGTCGTAGGTTCGAGTCCTACAAGGTCCACCATTTTGTTTATTATTTGGAGGTATACCCAAGTTCGGCTGAAGGGATCGGTCTTGAAAACCGACAGGGGCTTAACGGCTCGCGGGGGTTCGAATCCCTCTACCTCCTCCATTACTTTTATTGTAAATATTATTATCGCGGGGTGGAGCAGTCCGGTAGCTCGTCGGGCTCATAACCCGAAGGTCGCAGGTTCAAATCCTGTCCCCGCAATCTGGTCCGGTAGTTCAGTTGGTTAGAATGCCTGCCTGTCACGCAGGAGGTCGCGGGTTCGAGTCCCGTCCGGACCGCCATATTGTGGCTCAGTAGCTCAGTCGGTAGAGCAAAGGACTGAAAATCCTTGTGTCGGCGGTTCGATTCCGTCCTGAGCCACCATTTAATTATTACTAAATGCGGGTGTAGTTTAGTGGTAAAACCACAGCCTTCCAAGCTGTTGATGAGGGTTCGATTCCCTTCACCCGCTCCAAAATATGGGCCTATAGCTCAGCTGGTTAGAGCGCACGCCTGATAAGCGTGAGGTCGATGGTTCGAGTCCATTTAGGCCCATCATTTTTATATTAATGTTATTCCGCAGTAGCTCAGTGGTAGAGCATTCGGCTGTTAACCGAACGGTCGTAGGTTCGAATCCTACCTGCGGAGCCATTATGGGGAAGTACTCAAGAGGCTGAAGAGGCGCCCCTGCTAAGGGTGTAGGTCGCGTAAGCGGCGCGAGGGTTCAAATCCCTCCTTCTCCGCCATAATAAGGCCCATTGGTCAAGCGGTTAAGACACCGCCCTTTCACGGCGGTAACACGGGTTCGAATCCCGTATGGGTCATAAAAAAAGGTTGTCAACCAATTGTGTTGGCAGCTTTTTTTTATGCTTCTATATTGAACAGGATGTTAAAAGATGCCATGGACAAAGGTTCTGTGGTATTTTTTATATATAGGGAAAATAGAAAATATTTGTGAGTGGAATAATCCTAAAAAAGCCATAAGGAGAAACAGTAAATGATTAAGCATATTATTTTTGATTTTGATGGAACGATTGCCAATTCTCAATATGCATTTGTTTCTGCCTGGAATCAACTAGCTGAAAAGCACCGATTTAAAAAAGTAGAGCATGATAAGTTAGAGGATTTAAAAAAACTAACTATTAAAGAGCGAAGCAAGTTATTAAATTTTCCAATGTATAAACTGCCTATTGTGATGCCGGAACTCTACGCTGCCTATCGCCAATCAATTCTAGACGTGACTCTATTTGAAGGGATTAAGGAGTTACTAAATGAATTAGAGAATAGAGGTTACCATACTGCCATTATTTCTTCTAATTCAGAGGAGAATATTAGGCAGTTCTTAAATCGTAATGAGGTTAAAGTAACTGATATTCTTTGTTCAAGCCGTATTTTTGGTAAGGATAAAATGATAAAAAAGTTCTTAAAATCTTACAATGTTCAGCCTTCGCAGGTAATTTATGTCGGAGATGAGCATCGGGATATCGTGGCCTGCAAGAAGTGCAGTGTAAAAATTATATGGGTTGGTTGGGGCTATGATGGCATAGAAGTGGTTCAATCTGAAAATCCTGATTATATGATTCAAACTCCAGATGAAATCCTACAAATCGTTTAAGGTATCCCGAATTTACTCACTGAATAGTATCTTCATTTACTCTTAAAACACTTGGAAAAATGCAATAATAGTGTCCTTTTTTCTGGTGCATTCTTTTTAAAATACACAAGAAAATAGACGTATGAATGCCCATACGTCTATTTCTTTTTTTATCAAGGTTTCTACCGGGTTCTAGCAATTAGGATCAAGAGGGTCCGCACTTATAGGTTTGGGGATTAGGTTAAGCAATCAAATATATAGTCGGAGAAAATCCGCCTATTTGGTAGAAAAATTAAAAAATGGCTTAAATAGACGGAGAGATTCCGCCTTTTGACTCGAAAACTTCAAAAATGGGGGATTTTGCTTGGCATAAGCGGAAAAATTCCCCTTATTTACCCCGAAACGAGCTCCAATCTGCATTTAACCGGAAAGTCTCCGCTTATCATCTCATAACAGAACCCTTTAAAAATACAATTCCAAGCGTTTTTGCTAATATTGGGCTTCTCTGCTAGTCAAATCTTTCATCTTTTTCGCGTAATTTCCTTCCAGGGTTGTCAAGGTCGAATTCCGATGTTATTCCAGTGGACGGCCCCCTAAACATTTCTCCAACTGCAATAATCTTTCCATCTGGCGGGCCAAAAATGGGGACCTTCACTTCATCTTTGGTAGCTTCATTAATTAAAAACTCTTCTTCTTTATTACTCAATTTATTTGTCTCCTTTCAACAAAAGTTTTGTGAAAAAACCCAGAACTATAACTCAATTTGGTGCCCGAACGACTGTTTTATGGAAGGCAAGGCATCAATAGGGCCTTAGATGCCCGTCCCGGCTGAAAAAAGGTAATCACGGTAACCAATCACCATCATAGGTGCCCGACACAGTCAAAATATGCTTGGCCCGGTCATCAATAGGGCGCTTAGATGCCCGCCCGCTAAAAAGAGTCACCCCCGGTAACCAATCACCATCATAGGTACCCGACCGGCCGCCCACAGGCAAGGCGGGCTCATCAATAATGCTCAAAATTCACATTCCTGCATGTTTTATTTTGTCATTCCAGGCAATAAATTATGTCGAAATTTCAGGATTCCCTTTATATCTTGCTGTTAATTGACAAAACGCCGAATTTGTTGTCAAAAAGTTTAGAAAATCTTTACAAGGTCTTTTTGCAAATCGCTCGAATATAATCATTGAAGCTATTGCAGTTAGAAGGAGAAGAGCGACATGAACACAGTTTTTCCAACAGACTACCAAATGCATTTATTTCATGAGGGTACCCTTTTTGAAAGTTATCGGCTCTTTGGTGCACATATCATGAAAGAAGATGAAAAGGTAAAGACTCGGTTTTGTGTCTGGGCACCGAATGTGGAAATTGTCAGATTAGTTGGTGATTTTAATGATTGGAATGGAGAGGGGTATCCCTTACATAGAGTGAATAATGAAGGAATTTGGATGACTCATATTGATCAGGATCTACAGGGGTGTTTATACAAATATGAAATGATTACAAAGGAAGGCAAGCGTTTTTTGAAATCGGACCCGTTTAGCTTTTATTCGGAAAAAAGACCGAATACAGCTTCCATTGTATATTCTCTTGATGGCTATCAGTGGAATGATGATCATTGGATGCAGAAAAGAGAAAAAAGGAATACCCTATCAGAGCCAATGGCCATTTATGAAGTCCATTTAGGATCGTGGCGAAAGACAAAGGATGGCCGCTTCTTATCTTATAAAGAATTGGCAGCTGAATTAATTCCGTATGTTGTGGAGCTTGGATTTACCCATATTGAATTGTTACCCCTTGTCGAGCACCCGCTCGACGAGTCGTGGGGCTATCAGGGAACAGGCTATTATTCCGTTACAAGCCGGTACGGTACGCCGCATGACTTTATGTATTTTATTGATCAATGTCATCAAAACGGCATAGGGGTAATCCTTGATTGGGTGCCTGGACATTTTTGCAAAGATGCTCAAGGGCTATATGAGTTTGACGGAACAAATTTATATGAATATGAAAATCCTTGGGACAGTGAAAATGCTGTTTGGGGCACGGCTAATTTTAACTTTGGAAAAAATGAAGTACATAGCTTTCTTATTTCAAATGCGCTTTTTTGGATGGAAACGTATCATATTGATGGCTTTCGCCTTGATGCCGTATCGAATATCATTTATTGGCCGAATCGACAGGAGGAAACGGAAAATCCATTGGGCATCCACTTTTTGCAAAAACTAAATCAGACAATTAACGAGCGTGATCCTGCAATCCTAATGATGGCTGAGGATTCGAGTGAATGGCCGCAGGTGACTTCTCCTGTACATTACGGCGGCCTAGGCTTCCAATACAAATGGAATATGGGCTGGATGAATGATGTCCTTAGCTATATGGAAACAGCACCTGATGCTCGGTCGAATGTTCATGGGAAAATGACCTTTTCCCTGTTGTATGCCTTTAAAGAAAACTTTGTTCTGCCCTTTTCACATGACGAGGTCGTTCATGGGAAAAAGTCACTTCTAGATAAGATGCCTGGCGATTACTGGAGCAAGTTTGCTCAGCTGCGACTGTTGCTAGGCTATATGGTTGCTCATCCGGGAAAAAAACTATTATTTATGGGGACAGAACTAGGCCATTTTTCTGAATGGAAGTCTAAAGAGCAGCTTGATTGGCATTTGCTTGAGTACGACATGCATAAAAAAATAAATGGGTATGTAAAGGAATTGCTCAAACTATATAAGCGTTCAAGGCCGTTTTTCGAGATGGATTTTCTTCAAGAGGGCTTTGAGTGGATTGATGTGAATAACCATCAGCAATCGATCTTTTCTTTTATCCGTAAAGGAAGTATCGAAGGTGAGCATCTCATTGTCATCTGTAATTTTACAGAGCGTGTTTATGAAGATTATTGGGTAGGTGTTCCTCAAAAGGGGTCATATCGAGAAATATTTAATGGTGATAAAGCCGAATTTGGAGGAGCAGGTTTTGTAAATAAGAAGGTTTTGAAGACGGAAGATGAACCGTATCATGGGAAGCCCTATTCGGTAAAAATGACGATAGCCCCCTTTGGCATATCGATATTACGACCTGTTAAGCATCGAAAGGAGAGAAAAGGAAATGGGAAAGAAGAAGTGCGTAGCCATGTTATTGGCCGGAGGGAAAGGGAGCAGACTCCATTCGTTGACTGAAAATCTGGCTAAGCCTGCAGTGCCATTCGGAGGAAAATATCGGATTATAGATTTCACCTTAAGCAATTGTACAAATTCAGGCATTGATACGGTTGGGGTGCTGACGCAATATCAGCCGCTTGTATTGAATTCGTATATTGGAATTGGCAGCGCCTGGGACTTGGATCGTAGAAATGGTGGAGTTACCGTTCTCCCTCCTTATAGTGAATCATCTGAGGTCAAGTGGTACACAGGAACGGCGAGCGCCATTTATCAGAACATCAATTATTTAAAGCAATATAACCCGGAATACGTATTGGTCCTTTCCGGTGACCATATTTATAAAATGAATTATGAGCTCATGCTAAATTACCATATTGATAAAGGTGCTGATGCCACGATATCAGTTATTGAAGTTCCTTGGGAAGAAGCAAGCCGATTTGGAATAATGAATACGAGTGATGACATGGCAATTACCCAATTTGAGGAAAAGCCGAATGTGCCAAAAAATAACTTGGCTTCCATGGGCATATACATATTCAATTGGTCCCTTCTGAAGGAGTATTTAGAAAGGGATGCAAAAGACCCTAATTCCAGCCATGACTTTGGCAAGGATATTATTCCGTTATTATTGGCAGAAGAAAAGCAGTTATACGCTTACCCGTTTAAAGGCTATTGGAAGGATGTCGGAACTATTAGAAGTCTTTGGGAAGCTAATATGGACTTATTAGATGAGGAATGTGAATTAAATTTATTTGATTATAATTGGCGGATATACTCTGTTAACCCGAATCATCCACCACAATATATTTCAACTGAGGCAAAAATTACAGGATCACTTATTAATGAAGGCTGTACCATTGAGGGAAATGTTGATAAGTCAGTCCTTTTCCAAGGGGTAACAGTCGGGAAGGAATCATTTATACGTGAAGCTGTGGTCATGCCTAATGCCAAAATTGGCAAAAACGTTGTCATTGAAAAAGCTATTATTCCTTCCAATATCCATATACCTGATGGAATGATCATTAGCGGTTCAATGGAAGACGATGAGATTGTACTAGTTTCAGAGGAAATGCTTCAAAAATATGTTTCTTAAAAAATTAGGTTTTTAGTGGAAAAGTGGTTTAATAACAGAATTTATTGAGTTTGCAGCTATTGACTGTGGGAGGGAAAGATTGTGAAGAATCGTTTGCTTGGTGTTATTGATGCAACAACCTATCATGAAGAATTGGGGGAGCTGATGATTCATCGATCGCTTGGGGCGGTCCCCTTTGCAGGCAGGTACCGCCTCATCGACTTTGTTCTTTCCAATATGGTGAATTCTGATATAGAAAGTGTAGCGATTTTCCCTAAATATCAATATCGCTCATTAATGGATCATTTAGGTTCGGGGAAGAACTGGGATCTTAATAGAAAAAGAGATGGCCTTTTCTTTTTCCCATCACCAATGGTTGAAGGTTCCCGTAATGGAATTGGCTCCTTTAATCATTTTGCTGCAAACTTAGATTATTTTTACCGAAGTAATCAGGAATACGCGCTTATCGCAAATTGCTTTACAGTCTTTAATATGGATTTTCGCCCTGTTCTTGATCTTCATATTCGTGCGGGGTGTGATATAACGGAAATCCGCCAGCAGGGGCGGTCCCTGGAGATGTATTTAGTAAAAACGTCCTTTCTAATAGAACTAATTAAGTCGCGTGAACATACAGGTTATACTTGCATGAATGATGTCGTCAATGACTTAAACCACTCCTACTTAATATGCAGCTATGAATATGATGGATTTGCCGAAAAGATTGATTCTATCCAAACATATTTTCAAGTAAGCATGGACCTTTTACAGCCGCATATTTGGAGAGAGCTGTTTCCTCAGGAGCATCCGATTTTTACAAAGGTAAAAGATGAACCGCCAGCAAGATATTTCGAAGGGGCATCAGTACAGCACTCCATGATTGCTAATGGGTGCCAAATTATGGGGAATATCAAGAATAGTATTATTTCTCGCGGCGTTAAGATTGGAAAAGGATCGATTATTAATAATTGCATTATTATGCAAAAAAGCCAGATAGGGGAGAACTGCCATTTGGATTCGGTTATTTTAGATAAAGATGTGAAAGTTGCATCTGGAACTATTCTAGCTGGTTCAAGCCAATCTCCGTTTGTCATTCAAAAAGGAACTGTGCAAGGAGCTCTGATGAATTCGTGAAAGTATTGTTTGTTGTATCTGAATGTGTACCATTTGTAAAGTCGGGAGGGCTGGCTGACGTTGCTGGGTCCCTTCCTAAGGAAATGAAAAAGCTAGGCACAGATATCCGAGTTATCCTCCCTAAGTACCAATCTATAAATGAAGAATATAAAGTTAAAATGAAAAAGACGGCAGAAATTTCAGTGCCGGTAGGATGGAGAAATCAGTATTGCGGCATCGAAGAACTTCAATTTGAGGGAATCACCTATTATTTTGTAGACAATGAATATTATTTTTTTCGGGAAAATTTATATGGATATTTCGACGATGGGGAGCGGTTTGCCTATTTTAATAGAGCAGTACTGGACTGTCTTGGATTGATCGATTTCTTCCCGGACATTATTCATTGTCATGATTGGCATACGGGCATGATTCTGTTTCTATTAAAATCTCAGTATCAGGCGATAGAGAGCTATAAAGATATCCGTACAGTGTTTACGATTCATAACTTAAAGTTTCAAGGAGTTATGCCACGGGAGGCTCTCCAAGATTTATTTGGACTCAGCAATCAATATTTTCATATCGATCATCTGGAATTCTACGGTCAAATTAGCTTTATGAAAGGTGCCATTGTTGCAGCAGATAAAATTACAACAGTGAGCCCCACATATAAGCAAGAGATTCAAATGGAGCACTATGGGGAAAGGCTGCATGGATTGTTATTGAAAAGAAAGAATGATTTAGAAGGGATCATCAATGGGATAGATGCAGCCCTCTATGATCCGAAGAATGATCCATGCCTATTAGAGAGATACAATCTTGAGGCAATTGAAAGGAAACAGGAAAATAAAAGATATATTCAGGAGAAATTTGGGCTTCCAACTCATATGAATACCCCAATAGTTGCAATGATTACGAGATTAACAGAGCAGAAGGGACTTGATCTTGTACGCGGAGTTTTCCAGGAGCTCATGTCGGAGAATATCCAAATGATTATCCTTGGAACTGGTGATGCACAGTTTGAGCAATTTTTCAGGGAAATGGAATGGGCTTATCCAGAAAAATGCAGAGCTTATATTGGCTTTGACGAGGAACTAGCTCACCAGCTGTACGCTGGAGCTGATCTCTTTCTCATGCCATCAAAATTTGAACCTTGCGGCCTTGGGCAAATGATTGCGATGAAATATGGCGCCATTCCTGTTGTTAGAGAAACAGGTGGATTAAATGATACTGTTCAGTCCTTTAATGAACTTACTGGTGAAGGAAACGGCTTTACATTTAGCCATTTTAATGCCCATGACATGCTGTTTACTGTGCAAAAGGCGCTCCGTTTTTATCGGAATGAATTGTACTGGAAAAACATTGTCAGAAATGCGATGACAGCGGATTTTAGTTGGGCGCAGTCAGCTGAAAAATACAATGATCTATATTCCGAAATCGTCTCTAGGAGTGAAAGTCATGTTTTCTAATAAGGAAGAGTTCAAAGAAGCTTTCTTAAAAAGGCTGGAAATGATCTGTGGAAAAAGCTTTGGCGAAAGTACGAAAAGGGATCATTACTTTACGATTGGCAATATGATTAGGGAATATGTCAGCACTGACTGGATAAATACGAATGAACGTTATCGAAGTAATAGAGGCAAGCAAGTTTATTATATTTCTATCGAGTTCTTGCTTGGCCGGCTGCTCTATCATAATTTGCTTAATTTAGGGCTTGAGGACGTTGTGATGGATGGTTTACAGGATTTAGGCATTGATTTATATGAATTAGATGAAATCGAGGCTGATGCGGGACTAGGGAACGGAGGGCTTGGGAGATTGGCTGCCTGTTTCATGGATTCCCTAGCCTCGTTAAATTTGCCGGGACATGGCTGTGGCATCCGATATAAGCACGGTTTATTCGAGCAGAAGATTGTTGATGGCTATCAGGTTGAACTGCCTGAGCAATGGCTGCGGCATGGTCATGTGTGGGAGGTACGAAGGGCAGATTTAGCCATTGAAGTACCTTTTTGGGGGAATGTTGAGGCTAGAGAAGAAAATGGGCGGGTCGTATTTCGGCACGAGAAAGCGGAAACGATTTCCGCTGTCCCTTATGATTTGCCGATTGTCGGATACAAGACGGAAACGGTGAACACGCTTAGACTCTGGAATGCGGAGCCCTCTCCCTACCCAATTCATAAGGATATTTTGAAATATAAACGGGAAACGGAGTCCGTTTCTGAATTTTTGTATCCTGATGATACACATGATGAAGGAAAGATCCTTCGGTTAAAACAGCAATATTTTCTCGTTTCAGCAAGCATCAATTCAATTATTCGCTCTTATAAAAAGCAGCATGAAACTTTACGTGATTTTCACGAAAATGTAAGTATTCATATTAACGATACACACCCTGTTCTCGCTATCCCGGAGTTAATGCGGATATTAATCGATGAAGAGTGCATGGGATGGGATGAGGCTTGGCATATTACCGTGAACACGATTTCGTATACGAATCATACAACCTTGTCAGAAGCGCTGGAAAAATGGCCAGTCCGTTTATTTCAGCCGCTATTGCCGCGGATCTATATGATTGTAGAAGAAATCAATGAGCGGTTTTGCCAGCAGCTTTGGGATTTGTATCCTGGTGAATGGGCACATATCGAAAGCATGGCGATAATTGCCCATGAAGAGGTGAGAATGGCTCATCTCGCCCTTGTCGGCAGCTATAGCGTAAATGGGGTGGCCGCACTTCATACTGAAATTTTGAAGAAGCGGGAAATGAGCAATTTCTATCACGTATTCCCGGAAAAATTTAATAATAAAACAAATGGCATTACTCATAGAAGGTGGCTGTTAAAAGCCAACCCCCTTCTCTCTAGGCTTATTACGGATGGGATAGGAAGTGAATGGGTTCGAGAACCGGCCCAACTTAGTCAATTAAACAAATTTGGTGAAGACAAAGCTTTTCTTCAAAACTTATCCCGTATTAAAAAGCAAAATAAGGAAAGGCTCGCTAGAAGAATTAGCAATCAGACCGGCATTGTAGTGGATCCCTCCTCTATATTTGATATTCATGTAAAACGCCTCCATGCTTATAAAAGGCAGCTGCTCAATATTTTGCATGTCATGTATTTATATAATCAGCTGAAAGAGGATTCAAGTTTCCATATGCACCCGCGCACTTTTATCTTTGGAGCCAAAGCTTCTCCCGGATATTATTATGCAAAGAAGATTATTAAGCTTATTAATACAGTAGCGGATAAAGTCAATGGGGATGACAGAACGAATGAACAGGTGAAGGTCATTTTCCTTGAAAATTATCGTGTCTCTATAGCTGAAGAGGTTTTTCCAGCGGCAGACATAAGTGAGCAAATTTCTACTGCCAGTAAAGAGGCTTCTGGAACAGGAAACATGAAATTTATGATGAACGGCGCTCTAACGGTTGGGACTCTGGACGGGGCAAATGTTGAAATAATGGAAAAGGCAGGTCCGGAAAATATTTTTATTTTTGGCCTTACTGCTGACAAAGTTCTTCAATATTATCAGCATGGCGGTTACAATTCGATGGATTACTATCATCATGACAATAGAATTCGTCAAGTAGCCGATCAATTAATTAATGGTTTTTTCCCGGAAGCTGATGATGAATTCGAGCCGATTTTCGATTCATTACTTACGGAAAATGATCAGTATTTTGTACTGAGGGATTTTGATTCATATGTGAAAATTCAGAGGCAGGCAGGTTTAGTCTATGAAGATCAAAGCAAATGGCTGAAGATGAGTTTAAGAAATATTGCTGCTTCTGGTTATTTTTCCAGCGACCGCACGATTCGTGAGTATGCGGAAGATATTTGGCGGATTTAGCCTATTAAACAGGGGCGCGTCTCAGTAGCTTGAGACGGCCCCTTTTATTTATTCCTCTTCTTCTTCTACATATCCATCTGTACGATGGAATTGCAAATCACCAAATGGTGTATCAGTGCCGACTTCATCAAGCATGGCTTCGTATTCTTCATGCTTTTTCGAAGGGTAGATGATTCTATCTGTCCCTTCAATATTACTGGCGATAAAGGTTTCATAATCCTCCGTAAACCCTTCATCATCATGCCCTTCATTATAAAGGGAGTTATAATCTTCATAATCGCCTCTAAGGTCAGATGGGGTTTCAGATGTACCGAAACGGGCAACCTCCTGGAAGCTGTCTTCATTATCAATAACCTCCCTAAACTGGTGGTGCTGAAATGTATTTCCGTGTGCTGGCTCCAGTACATCCTCTTCCACTGGGCGGTCACCTGGTACAATTTGTTCAGGGCTATGATCCTTACAGTACAATGTGTAAGGGACAGCCTCTAGCCTTTCGAATGGGATGTCCTTGCCACATTCTGTACATTTTCCGTAAGAACCTGAATGGATTGCCTCCAACGCGGCATTTACTTTATTTAACTGGGAATCATGATGCTCCTCAAGGGCAAAATCCTTTGTTCTGTCAAATAATTCAGTCCCCATGTCTGCAGGGTGATTATCATAAGCAGATAACTCTCCAACTGTTTCTCTAGCATTTACACCTTCCAGACTGCCTTCCTTATTTCCATGAAGCTGTGATTCTAAAGATGTTTTCTCCTCTTTTAATTGACGCGTTAATTGGTTGAGTTGTTCAGACGATAACAAAACAATATCACATCCTCATCAAATTCGATTCGACTTATTTTTACAATCCATGGATTTAGTATGAGCTTTACCGGAAAAAAAATTACTCGAATGCCTGAAACAGTAAAGTGATACCCTTTTTAAACATGAAAAAAACCCTTGTTATGACAAGGGTTAAAGCCTTTTCTTATAAAAAATAGCCAATAAATAAACCGATTGATAATAAAAATCCAAAAATTGTATTCGTTTGAGCAGTTGCCTTCATGGCTGGCATCATTTGAATAGGAATTGTTTTTCCAATAAAGCCTTTCGTTGCTTTAATAGCTTTCGGGGCGCTTAGAACAACAATCGCTAACCAAGGTGAGATAATGTTCATGGCAATAAGAATGAAAATCCATGCATAAGAAACAATAAACATACCGGCAAGCAATTGAATGGCGCCCTTTCTTCCTAATAAAATCGCCAGCGTTTTTCTGCCAAACTCTTTATCGCCGTCCAAATCACGAATATTATTAGATAACATAATAGCACCGACAAGAATCAAAATAGGGATTGACACTAAAATACTTGTTTCCGTTACTGTTCCAGTCTGAATAAAGAACGAAATAAGAATAATCAGCATGCCCATGAAAAAGCCAGAAACAATTTCACCAAATGGCGTGTACGCAATAGGAAATGGTCCTCCAGTGTAAAGATAGCCTACTGACATACAAATGATACCGATCAAAGCTAACCACCAGCTGCTGTTCATGCAAATGTATACTCCGATTAAGAGCGAAATACCATATAAACCGAGGGCCAGCTTAAGAACTGTCCTAGGATGTATGCCGTCACGAACAATAGCTCCGCCAATCCCAACAGACTTTTCATTATCGAGCCCTCTTTTAAAATCATAATATTCATTAAACATATTCGTTGCAGCTTGAATCAGCAAGCTTGCAATCAACATAGCAAAAAATAATCCAAAATGAATGCTTGTATCCTGAAGGGCTAAGGCCGTTCCAAGTAATACTGGTACAAAAGCAGCGGTAAGCGTATGAGGTCTTGTCAGCTGCCACCAAACCTTCCAATCCCTAGAATTGGTAGGCGGAATACTTGTATGCATTTGTGTTTGCATAAAACTCTCCCCCTGTTTATCTATATTATCAAACCTATTTATTATATAGGATAGGATGCCCTCTGTCAAAAATAGATCGTAATAACGGCTCTCCAATATCAGTCTAAGAGGGAAAAAGGTAAGTGTCAATGGTACAAAATGAAAGCCGATAACGAGGAATTTTTCTTCTTTTCATTATTTTTGAAATACCTGGGCTGAACATGACTATAATTGACATATGAATGAGAATAAGTGTATGTTAAAATAAGTTTAAATGAAGGAATAACGGTTAATAGGTATTGTTGGAGGGATTTTTTTGGTTACCATAACAGAAACGGAACTAAAAGACGGGATCCTTGAAGCGATGGATAGGGCAAAGGCCTTATCTAAACCAGTTTTAGTAAGTGAAGTACAGCAGATTAATCCTATAGATCCTCTCAAGTTTTTCACGGCAGGCCGTGAAGCTTTTTTAGGTGAACGCTTTTTCTGGAAAGATCCATCTGATGAAACGTTCATTATTGGGATGGGAATATGCAATCAAATACAATCGGATCAGGCAGCTGGCCGCTTTTTTCATGTTGAAAAAGAGTGGAAGCGCTTTATTCAAGATGCCATTATTTATAATCGGTTTGAATTAGACGGAATCGGCCCTCTCATTTTTGGCGGTTTTTCCTTTGATCCTATGAAAGAGAAATCAAAGCTTTGGGAGAAATTTGCGGATTCACAGTTTCATATTCCGACTTTTATGTACAGTGAAATAAAAGGGAAGGCCTATTTAACAACGAATGTGCTTTGCACCCAAAATGATGATGAGTCTCTGATTGATGCTATTCATTCAGAAAAGCAAGCACTTTTCACTTCCCTTTCAGATGTTCAAAATGATGAAGGCCATCAATTAAATAAAGAGATAGAAATAAATCCTGAACAATGGAAGGAACAGGTCCGTTCCATTGTAGAAGAATTAAAGCAAGAATCAATTGAAAAGGTCGTCTTGGCGAGGGAAACTAGATTGTTTTTTGACAAGCAAGTTCAAGTGGAACAAGTACTTTCCCAGCTATTGAATCTGCAAAGAGAGAGCTTCATTTTTGCATTTGAATCAAATGGGGATTGCTTTATTGGGGCTTCTCCAGAACGGCTTATCAAAAAGAGCGGAAAAAAACTTCTTACGACATGTCTTGCTGGATCGATTGCAAGAGGCAAGTCAGAAACGGATGATAAGCAGCTCGGGGAAGAATTATTAAATGACCGTAAGAACTTAATTGAGCATCAATATGTTGTGCAAATGATTAAAGAGGCGATGGAAGAATCTTGTGAGGAAGTATTATTGCCGGAAAAAACGCAGCTTCTAAAAACGAGAGATATTCAGCATCTTTATACGCCTGTTATTGGAAAGGCGAAGGAAAATACCTCAATACTCAATTTAGTTGATCGCCTGCATCCAACTCCTGCATTGGGAGGACTGCCAAAGGAAGCAGCAGTCGAGAAAATCAGAGAAGTAGAAGATTTGGACAGGGGCTATTACGGTGCACCGCTCGGCTGGCTTGATTATAAAGATAATGGCGAATTTGCTGTTTCTATTCGTTCCGGCCTTATCCAAAAGGATGAAGCCTCTATTTTTGCTGGATGTGGGGTTGTGAAGGATTCCAATCCAGAGAGCGAATATATCGAAACGAAGATTAAATTTCGACCAATGCTAAGGGCATTAGGAGGCATAAATAAATGAACCATCAAGAAGCATTAACCTCTTACATTGCTGCATTTGTTACTGAACTAGTAAATAATGGGGTAGAGGATGTTGTTGTAAGTCCCGGTTCTAGATCTACCCCAATGGCAATGGTCATTCTCGAGCATCCCGAACTTCGTGTACATATTCATGTAGACGAACGTTCGGCTGCCTTTTTTGCGTTAGGGATTGCTAAAGCTTCGAAAAAGCCAGTGGCGATTTTATGTACGTCCGGCACCGCTGCAGCGAACTATTTTCCTGCTATTGTGGAAGCGAATGTTTCAAGGGTGCCTTTAATTGTTCTCACGGCTGATAGACCGCATGAATTAAGAGATGTTGGCGCACCACAGGCAATCGATCAAATTCATTTGTACGGAAAACATGTAAAATGGTTTGTGGAAATGGCACCTCCTGAACATACTGTAGAAATGATCAGATATGCACGTACAGTATGTGCAAGAGCGGCTTCTACTGCGCTGCAGTCTCCTGCAGGACCCGTCCATTTGAATTTCCCATTTAGGGAGCCACTCATTCCAGCTTTGGATAGGGAGGACCTGTTCGAGGTAACGGAAAGAGCTGGAGGATATGTTAGGATTCAGCCAAGTGAATGGACATTATCGGATGAACAATTTAAACAATTGGGAGAAAGCTTACAGTCATACAAAAGAGGAATTATCGTTTGCGGACCAATCGAAACAGATGGTTTTACAAATGCAGTGATAAATCTTGCTGAAAAGCTTCAGTTCCCAATTCTTGCAGACCCGATTTCCCAGTTAAGAAGCGGTACACATAATGGAGCACAAATTATTGATACATATGATACGATTTTGAAAAATGAAAATGCAAAGCGTGCGCTAAAGCCTGACGTCATTATTCGTTTTGGTGCTATGCCTGTTTCTAAGCCGCTAACCATATTCTTAAAAGAAAATCATGATGTACGCCAATTCGTTATTGATGGCGGAGCGGGATGGCGGGATCCGGGAATGGTATCTTCCGAAATGATCTATTGCCAGGAAACGAGGTTTTGCCAAGCTATTCTTCCATATATAGAGGCTGTGAAGGATGGGAGCTTTCTTGAAAAGTGGGAGAAGGTCAATGACCTAACACGCAGCAGCATAGCAAAAATAGAAGAGGTAGAAGAATTAAGTGAAGGAAAGTTATTTTACCAGCTTGCTAATATGCTTCCTGAAGGAGCCGTATTATTTGTTGGCAATAGTATGCCTATAAGAGATTTAGACACTTTCTTCCACTTTAATGATAAGTCGATTAGAATAATGGCGAACCGTGGGGCAAACGGCATTGATGGAGTAATTTCTACTGCCCTTGGAGCAGGGACACGCCTGCAGCCATTATATTTAGTCTTAGGTGATTTAACTTTTTTCCACGATTTAAATGGATTAATCGCCGCTAAACAATATGAAATAGATATTAATATTCTTTTAATCAATAATAATGGCGGAGGAATATTCTCCTTTCTGCCGCAAGCAAGCCACCCGAAAAATTTTGAAAAGCTATTCGGAACGCCATTAGATTTGAAGTTTCAATATGCTGTAGAAATGTACGGTGGACAATATGATTTAATCTTAGATTGGGAGCATCTATCTTCTGTTATGAACCGAAATAAAGGTCAATCTGGACTAAAGGTAATGGAAATTACAACAAGCCGGGAGAAAAATATTAGTGAGCATCGAGAGCTATGGGATGAGGTTTCCCGGGAAATAAGTCGATTTCTGGAGGTCGAATGCTGATGAATTTTGCTATCAACGGCATTCAATACCATGTTGAAAGGTGGGGCTCCCTCGAAGGGACCCCATTACTTTTGCTTCATGGCTTTACTGGAAGTGGTGCTTCATGGATTAAATTTAAGCCTTATTGGCAAAATTATAATGTCATTGCTGTTGATATAATTGGTCATGGCAAATCCGATTCTCCTGATGATGTATCCAAATATGATATTGAGGCTGTGGCGGGGGATTTACATGGTATTCTGCAGAGGCTTGGAATTGGACAAACCAATTTATTAGGCTATTCTATGGGTGGAAGATTAGCCCTGACGTTTGCTTTAAAATATCCCCGAATGGTTCAAAAACTCATTCTAGAGAGTTCAACACCCGGACTAAAATCAAAAGATGAGAGGGAAGCAAGGCGCCTTCAGGACGAGAAGCTTGCCTGTCGAATTCAAGAGCAGGGGATTACCGAATTTGTGGATTACTGGGAGAATATCCCGCTGTTTCAAAGCCAGAAACAACTCCCACATGACCTTCAGCTACAAATTAGAACAGAGCGGTTGAGTAATTCTGAATTAGGCTTATCTAACAGTCTCAGAGGTATGGGGACTGGTGCTCAAGCCTCGTGGTGGGAGAGGCTTCATGAGATCACCTTTCCTGTCCTTTTAATAACAGGTGAGTTGGACATTAAATTTTGCCAAATTGCAAAAGAAATGCAAAAGACATTAAAAAATGGAAATTGGATTTCCGTTGAAAAAAGTGGACATGCAATTCATGTGGAGAATCCAGAATTATTTGGTACAATAGTAAATGAATTCTTATCGTATGAAAAGGAGCCAAAAAACAATCCTTATTGATACGTTTGAAGAGAAACAGTGGCTAGGTATAAGCGCTGTATAAATTTTTTCTATACATAAAAGGAGGATTCCGTCATGTCAGCAGTAGAATGGATTTCAGGACGCAAGTATGAAGAAATTATTTATGAAACATACAACGGAATAGCAAAGATCACGATTAACCGTCCAGAAAAGCATAATGCTTTCACGCCAAGAACAGTATCTGAGCTAATTGATGCTTTCGCTTATGCACGTGATGATGCAAGTGTTGGGGTTATCGTCCTAACTGGTGCAGGAGATAAAGCATTCTGTTCAGGTGGAGATCAGTCTGTACGAGGTCATGGAGGCTATGTTGGGGACGATCAAATCCCGCGCCTAAACGTTCTTGATTTACAGCGTTTAATTCGTGTTATTCCAAAACCAGTTGTTGCTATGGTTAAAGGGTATGCGATTGGTGGAGGCCATGTTCTCCATATCGTTTGTGACTTAACGATTGCTGCAGATAATGCTGTCTTTGGACAAACTGGTCCGAAGGTTGGAAGCTTTGATGCTGGGTATGGCTCTGGCTATTTAGCAAGAATTGTCGGTCATAAAAAGGCACGTGAAATTTGGTATTTATGCCGCCAGTATAATGCTCAAGAAGCTTTAGACATGGGGCTTGTTAATACAGTTGTTCCGCTTGATCAAGTGGAGGAGGAAACAATTAAGTGGTGTGAAGAAATGCTTGAAAAGAGCCCGACTGCTCTACGTTTCCTTAAAGCTGCGTTTAACGCGGATACAGATGGACTTGCTGGCATTCAGCAATTTGCAGGAGATGCAACATTGCTTTATTATACAACAGATGAAGCAAAAGAAGGCCGCGATGCCTTTAAGGAAAAGCGCAAGCCAGATTTTGGCCAATTCCCTCGTTTTCCTTAAAGAAAAGCGGAGGCGCTGGAGCTGGACATTTCTCGAAGTCGTAAAATATTTCATTATTACAGCCTGATGGGTTTGCCATCAGGCTGTTTTGTCTAATGCTTTATATATGAGGTGTAACAATGGATAATATAATGCAGAACTTTTTAATAAAAAGAGCTTTTTTAACACCAGATAGACCTGCTTATCATTTTGCAGGAAAAACATATACTTTTTCCGAAGCTTACGAAAAAGCTCATACGATAGCGGGCCAATTAACGGGGTATGGAGCCCAAAAGGGGCAGTTTGCCGGAGTATTGCTCAGCAACCATGTAGACACTGTTTTCATTTATTTAGCCCTTCATTTACTTGGTGTGAAGGCGGTTATATTAAATAATCGGTTGACCCCTTCCGAAATTGCATGGCAAATGCAGGATTCTCATTCGAAGTTTTTGATAACTGAAGAGAAGTTTTCGGATACAATTAATCAAATGAAACCGACTCTTTCAGGTGTAACGATGATTGAAAAAGAGACACTTTTCAATTCCTCTGTTTCTAATCCAAGTATTATTGAAGAAATAAATTTAAACGACATCTGTACAGTTATGTATACGTCAGGAACGACAGGACATCCAAAAGGTGTGCTTCAAACATACGGCAATCATTGGTGGAGTGCAATTGGCTCGGCACTGAATCTTGGGCTCTTAGAGCAGGATTGCTGGCTGTGCACAGTTCCATTATTTCATATAAGCGGCTATTCGATTCTCATGCGCAGTATTATCTATGGAATGAAGATGGTGATTTTAGAAAACTTTGATGAAAGAGGGGCAATAGAAACTATTCGAAGTGAACATGTAACGATTATGTCCATTGTCAGTACGATGCTTTCCCGAATGGAAGAAGAGCTAAAGAATGAAAAGCTTCCTTCAGAATTTCGCTGTATGTTATTAGGGGGAGGCCCTGCCTCTAAATCTTTACTTGAAAAATGCAAATATAAGCAAATCCCCGTTTACCAAACATATGGCATGACAGAAACCTCCTCGCAGATCGTCACTCTTTCTCCAGAGTACAGCATGAGCAAACTTGGATCAGCAGGGAAGGTATTATTCCCGTCACAGTTAAAAATTGTCCGATCAGATGGAGAGGAAGCAGAGGCTAATGAAGCAGGGGAAATCCTAGTGAAAGGACCTAATGTCACAGGCGGATATTTAAACAAAGAAAATGAAACAAAGAAAAAGATTGTCAATGGCTGGTTATCTACAGGTGATATTGGCACTTTGGATCAAGAAGGATTTCTATATGTGTTAGACCGACGCTCGGATTTAATTATTTCCGGCGGTGAAAATATATATCCTGCTGAAATTGAAAGTGTGCTTGTTTCACACCCTAGTATTTCTGATGCAGGGGTCATTGGGATGAAGGATGAGGAATGGGGAGAGGTTCCGATTGCTTTTGTAGTAAAGGGAAATGAAGTTACAGCTGAAGAGGTTCGGGAATTTTGCCAGTTGAAGCTTGCAAAATATAAAATCCCGAAAAAAATCCGATTCCTTGATGAGATTCCTCGGAATGCCTCAAAGAAAATTTTAAGAAGAGAACTGCGAAAATTAATGGAAGAATAAAGGAAAGAGGCGCTTCCCAATGAATGCGCCTCTTCATGCAAAGTATTACCCTAACACTGGTTCAAATGTTTTACAATCGGTTTCTTTACTATTATCAGCTGTTTTTCCCTTATGGCTGACTACATAAATCTGATCTGCTGAACATTTGTTTCCATTTTCCCAATATGAACAGTTATTAACTTCGCATAAAACGTCTTTTGCCATTAGGATCCACTCCTTCTAAGTTCAAAATAGGGTCCTTTTTTATCACCCTAATTTAGGTTGTGGAACTGGCTTCTCCTTCATGCCTGCCATTTGAAGGAAGTAAGGTTAATTTAATGCTTTTTCTAGAGCCTTCAGATTTTCATTCATAATGGAAAAATAAGTTGAATCATTGTCAATGTCTTGATTTGTCAGTACAGAAAGATTGTGTAAGTATAGAGGCTCTGCACCGAGCTCCTTCTGAATGATTTCTGTTAATTTAGAGCTTACATTTTGTTCAAAGAACACATATTTTAAATCATGTTCCTTCGCCTCATTAATAATTTTCTCTAGCTGCTTTTGTGTAGGTTCATTAGACGAATTTAAGCCTGAAACACTGATTTGCTTGATCCCATAGCGCTTTTCCCAGTAGCCAAATGCCGCATGGGATACAATTATTTCTTTATGCTGTGCTTGATCAACAACCGTCTTGAAGTCATTGTTTAATTGATCGAGCTCATTAATAAGTTCATCATAATTAGCATTAAAGTCATCTTTGTGTTTTGGCATCTTTTCAATAAGTGCATTTTTTGTTGCTTCAGCCAGACCCTTTGCATAAATAGGATCAATCCATATATGCGGATCAATGTCTCCATGGTTATGACCATCATCTCCATGGTGTTCCTCTTCATGGTGGTCTTCTTCCTCATGAGCACTATCTGTTTCGATAGTAGTATCCAAGTGCACATTTTCTCCAGCTGCGATCATTTGAACGTCTTCGTCTTTTAACGTTTCCTTTGCCTTTTCGACAAAGCCTTCTAAGCCGAGGCCGATGAAAATAAATAAGTCTGCATCAGCCAGTTTCATCATATCCTTTTGTGTAGGTTCAAATGAGTGTTCATCAGCACCAGGAGGATACACAGTTTTCGTTTCAACGTACTTCCCGCCAATCCGTTCCGCGAAGTATTGCAAAGGATAGACAGTCGTATAAACAGTTAATGTATCGCTTTTCTTTTCTATTTCCTCTTCCCCAGCAGCACAGCCTGTCAAAAACAAACTAAGCATTAAGAAAAAAATTAATATCTTTTTCATATTGTCTCCCCTTAAGTTTAAAGCGTACTCGTTCCGATTTGTATTATAAAATTTTTTTAATATTGCGCAATTCGTAATCATTACGATTCCAAATGTAATTTTACAAGAGAAATTAATAAAAATCAATCAAAAATATTTGGTTATGCTATTAATTATTTGTTATGCTTAAACTGCAATTAAAATTTTGAGGGGTAAATCAAATGAAATTAATTGATGAAATTTTAACCTTTAATCAGCAGTTTGTAGAAGAAAAGCAGTATGAAGAATTTACGACAACTAAGTTTCCGAATAAACGCATGGTCTTATTAACATGTATGGACACTCGTCTTGTAGAGCTATTGCCACGAGCAATGAACTTGCGCAATGGCGATGTGAAAATTGTTAAAAATGCGGGAGCGCTCGTTACCCATCCGTTTGGGAGTATTATGAGAAGCTTGCTTGTAGCAGTCTACCAGCTTCAAGCAGAGGAAGTTTTAATTATTGGGCATCATGATTGCGGGATGAGCGGAATGAAACCCGATCTTATCCTTGAAAGCATGAGAAAGCGCGGCAAGTCAGAAGCAGCTCTTGACACGATTACTTATTCTGGTGTGGATGTGAGAGAGTGGATGAGAGGCTTCGAAAATGTTGAAGAAAGTGTGGCTCACAGCGTCAAGATGGTAAAGAAACACCCATTAATGCCAAATGATGTGCCTGTACATGGGTTAGTTATTGAACCGAGTACAGGTAAATTGGATGTCGTTGTGAACGGCTACGAAGAAACAAAATTTTTATAAAACAACTCGTAAACAACTTGTCCCTGAAAATGAGACAGGTTGTTTTATTTTTCAGCAAATGGCTTTTCTTGCTTTTCTGGAACGGGATCAAAGCCGCCAGGGTGAAAAGGGTGACATTTCACAATTCTTTTTATTGTAAGCCAGCCGCCCTTTAATGCACCAAATCGTTTGACGGCTTCAAGGCCGTAATGAGAGCATGTTGGGTAGAATCGGCATGACGGCGGTTTTAAAGGCGAGATGACGATTTGGTAAAATCGAATCAGGCTAAGCAATATTTTTTTCAACATGAACAACAATCCATTCTTCCATTTTGATAAGAAGATAGCATATTCTATTGCAATTGTCGAAAGTAAGGTTACAGCACTCGTACAATAAGCATATAATATAAAATTGATGAAGATAGTCGGAATATGAGTTACAATGGAAAGAAATAGATAAGGAGTGATGTTTGATGCCTTCAGTAGAAAGCTTTGAATTGGATCATAACGCTGTTAAAGCACCATTTGTAAGACATTGTGGAGTACACAAGGTCGGTTCAGATGGTGTGGTTAATAAATACGATATACGATTTTGCCAGCCAAATAAACAGGCGATGAAGCCAGATGCTATCCACACATTGGAACATCTTCTTGCCTTTAATATTCGCAAGCATTCCGAGAAATATGATCACTTTGATATTATTGATATTTCCCCAATGGGATGCCAGACAGGGTATTATTTAGTTGTTAGCGGAGAGCCGACAGTGGAAGAAATCATCGATTTGCTTGAAGATACGATGAAGGATGCCGTCCGGATTACTGACATTCCTGCCGCAAATGAGAAGCAATGCGGCCAAGCAAAGCTCCATGATTTAGAAGGAGCTAAACGACTAATGCGTTTTTGGCTTGAACAATCGAAGGAAGATCTGAAGCAGGTTTTTGCATAAGGATTGGTAAACAAAAAGCTAAGTGTACGCTCTACAGTGTGTACTCTTAGCTTTTTTATATTAAGGTTCAATTTTCAGGAAATTTATTTGACTTATTTTCCATTTCCTCTTGGTCAGCGGAAATAGAATCAGTAGAATCAACAGTGTGTTTAAACATATAAGCTTTAGAAGTTGTGACAACTGCCAAAACAATAACAATGGCAACAATAATCACCGATATGGCTAAAACAGTAATCATGAAAAATCCCCCCTCTTCTACTTTAGTTTAACATGAAATTAAACTGGCAGGAGGGAGGAAAACTGTTAAATTTGCTGAGAAGCGGAATAGTTTATTGATGAAAACGCTCTCATTTCCCTGGTGGAATTATGTAATAAAAATAAATCAGTGTATATTGCGATGTTGAATATTGGAGCTTCGCTGTGGCCTATAGTCTTCACTTGCAAATTTTCCTTTTAAGCTTTCGATTAAATAAAGTCCCATCAGATCATAAAGCTCTTGATTATTTAATTCTTGAATAATATTCAATAAATCTTCCCGGCTCATTTCCTCTAGGAAAGCAAAGGTCAGCATATCAATATCTTCTTCATCTCCGGTAAGCTTATGCCGATAAAGCTCATACAGTTCATCCACGATTTTCATCTTGACACCCCCAACGTAAATTTTTGAGATAGTTTTATCTTTTATTTTATACTTATTAAATCCTCTTGATGATAAAAATATTCTATATTTGCCATTAAGGTTCCTTTTTTTTTAGAATAATATGTGCTTTAACAAGAATAATGTATTTCGACATTATTTTTAAATTGAATATGGAAAAGATAAGAATGAATAAAAGCGTATGGCTCCCGCCTGCAGCTATTTCATATAAGGGGTTGATTACATTGAATGAAATGAAGAAAACGTATTATATTAAGGTGAATACTGGAGAAATTACACAAAGCGCAACTGATTCGGCTTGGGATTTTAAAATAGAAGCTACAGATGAAGAGATCATTTCATTAAGGGAATTTTTTGATAACAATTATTCGAATGAATGGAAAACTTTCTTCAGAGCCCATGTCCCATTCATGGAATATCATAATGATAAAGAAAATGATGCGTATGATGATACGATAAAAAAAGTATATGGAATGATTTATCAGCTTGGAGATGAGGAAGCAAAAAACCATATTGAAAGCATGGGGATTTTAGACGAAGGTCATAATTAAAACATATAATTAATTGGTCAGACCCTTCACTTCACGTGCTTGGGTCTGACACAGATTATATTTATATGGCCATTTCAACAGCTGAATCAATTACTTCTTGAGGTACAGTTATGGCATCAACGTTATTGTGATTGGAATATTGGCCGCTCATTTTTTGATACATGATAATAGTTTGGTCTTCAACAGTGATTTCCATCTCCATATTCATATCTAGGGCAACTGGTAGAAATGACTCTTTATCGATTAGAAATTTATATTCAACAGCATTAATTTTCATGCTGTTCATAAGATCCTCTTGCGCCATTTCAGGAGGAAGTGCTTCTGCTGCTGTTGCTTTAATAAAGTCATTAAATTTATCGCCGGAAGCTTTTAAATTTAAAATATAATTATTAGAATCTTGCTCAAAAGTAAAATCCTCTACAAATTGCTGTAATTTCTTAAGCTCTTCTCCAGGATTCGTTTGCTTTCCTGACATTTGCAAGAATGCATCTGTCATCTCTTGCGGAAACTTCATCCATTGCTGCCCAGATGGTTCAAAAAAGAACATGCCTTCCTCAGTAAAGTAGCTCTCTGTTTCAAATTCTTCTCCTGTATCTCCTAAAGACATCGTCATTTTTTGATAGAAGGCCATTGGGTCTTGTACAACATTCATTTCAATCACTGATTGAGTTTGCATATTCATTTCTTCTTGATCGGAAGTCATATCTTGATCTAAGTTCATTTTTACTGAGAAGCTTGCTAGATTATTAGACGCTTCCGTTGATTTTTCAAGAACCTCTTCTAATGTCAATTGGGATGGCTTTTCAGCAGCTGCAGGTGTTTCACTATCCTTTGCAGGTTCATTTACAGGCTCTGCAGTCTGATTGCATGCAGCAAGCATGAAAATCAGGAGAAAGCCTATTAAAGCAGTTATTGTTTTTTTCAAAATCGACACTCCCTTTTCATTATTCACCTATTATATACGGAAAAATTAGCCAGCGGTTTCAATAAAAAGAAGATTCATACTTTATTCACATAATAATCCATAGGAAATACGAAATTAGTAACAGAAATCATTTCGCGATATAATTTAATAAACATGTGGAGGTTTAAAATGGAAACATTTAAAGATTATAACGGCGGAACTGTGAAGCTTTCATTTAAACAGCAATCATTTGCTCAAAAGCCGGAGCATGTACTTGTTATTTGTAAAATGAATGATAAATGGCTTTTGACAAACCATTCGGTGCGCGGATTGGAGTTTCCAGGGGGAAAGGTTGAACAGGGGGAATCTCTTGAGGAGGCTGGCAGAAGAGAAGTACTCGAAGAAACCGGAGCAATTATGAAAGAGCTTAGATTTATTGGCGAATACGAGGTTTCTCATATTAATTCATCGTTTGTAAAGGCGATATTCTATGGAGAAATTGAAAGAATTGAAGAAAAAGATGATTATTTTGAAACTGCGGGTCCGGTATTTATAGAAGGGGATATTTTAAAATTAAGGAAGGGTCCACAGTTTAGCTTTATTATGAAGGACGATGTGATTGAAAAAAGCATTAAAAGAATAGCGCAGTTGAATTAAAGAAAAACGGCATATACCGATGCCGTTTATTCTTACGAGCCATTTTTAATTAATTTCCTTTCCAGCAGTTCAACGAGCTGGTACATGACCGTTGCAAAAATCGCGATTACTAGCAGGGATAGCATGACGAGAGTGAAATTAAAGACTTGGAATCCGTAGATAATCATATAGCCGAGTCCTTTTGACGAAACGAGAAATTCACCGACAATGACCCCTACCCAAGATAAACCGACATTGACCTTTAAAGTAGAGATAATCACTGGGAAGGATGCTGGAAGAATGGATTCTTTAAATACTTGAATTCTGGATGCGCCAAAGGTTTGCAGAACCTTTATATAATTGGGATCCACTTCTTTGAATGAAGTATATACAACGATGGTCGTGATGATGATGGAAATAATCGCACCCATGGCGACAATAGACGTGAAGCCCGGACCTAAAGCAACAATTAAGATTGGGCCGAGAGCCACTTTTGGCATGGAATTGAGAATAACTAAATACGGGTCAAGTATTTTGGAAAGAAAAGGGGACCACCAAAGCAAAGCGGCAAGCAGGGTTCCTATTAACGTACCAAGTATGAAGCCGAATACTGTTTCGGATAATGTATAGCTTAAGTCGATGAATAATGTTCCGTCCTGTATTTTGGTCACGAGCAAGCCCCATACTTTTGAGGGGGAACTAAATATTAACGGATCGATCCATTGCTTCCTGCTGGCAAGCTCCCATCCAGAGAAGAAGACAATAAAGATAATTAGCTGGTAGAAGCGGACCCATTTTTTTTCGCGTTTCAATGATTTCAAATACTTTTGGTGAAGGAGATCAATATTTGTCTGCGGGCTCAAGGGATTCCAGCTCCTTCCAAATCGTTTGAAAAATAGTTGAATATGCCTCATGGCTGCGTGCATTGAATGGGGTCTCATCTCGAAGTTCTTTAGGCATTGAAAAGACTTTGTGCAGCCTTCCCGGTTTTGAGGAAAATAGGAAAATCCGATCACTCATAGAGACGGCTTCTCCAATATCATGTGTGACAAGAATGGCTGTTTTTCCGAAAAATTTAAGTGTATTGGAGACAAGGTCTTCAAGCTTTAATTTTGTTTGATAATCTAAAGCGGAAAAAGGTTCGTCAAGCATGAGAAGCTTCGGCTCAGTTGCTAATGTTCTGACAAGCGCAACCCTTTGCCTCATTCCACCGGAAAGCTGCTTTGGAAATTGCGATTCTACCCCTTTAAGTCCCATCTGTTCAAGCAAGGATAAAGCGTACTCTTTTTTGCTGGAATTAAGCTGATTACTTATCTTTAAACCAAGCAGAATATTTTCTTCAATTGTCTTCCATGGAAAAAGATAATCCTGTTGAAGCATATAGCCAATGCTCTGACCCGTCGTTTCGACTTTTTTGCCTTCAAGAGTGACAGAGCCTTCTGTCGGCTTTAGCAATCCGGCAATAATCGAAAGCAAGGTTGTTTTTCCGCATCCGCTTGGACCTAGAAAGGAAACAAATTCTCCCTCCCCGATAGTAAGCGAAACATCGGAGAGGGCTGTTGTGGCAGAGTTCTTCGTGAAATACGTATGTTGAATACCATGAACGTTTAAGAAATCCATACATGCCCTCCTTTTTAATGTGAAAACTAAATTGTCGGTGGATTCATTGAACAAGCCTTGATGTTCGGAGTAATCACTAGCGCAGAGAAATGAAGCCAACGACATTTACATTCTAGGTTGGGAGCAGACGCCTATGAATGTTCCTCTACATTTTAACTATTATTTCATTACGCCTTCAGCAATTTCCGTGTTAACAAGATCTTTGTAATCTACCCGTTTCGGAAGCTCGCCGGCCTCTTCCATAATGTTTTGTAAGTTATCCCATTCTTCATTATCTAAGATTGGGTCGGTTGCATAGGAGCCTTGGCCCTTATAGCGCTCGACAACCATTTCAATAATATCGAGCTCAGTGTTATCGAAGAAGCCTTTAATAACCTCAGCTGTTTCCTTGGCGCTATGTGTATCTACCCATTGCTGTGCCTTATAAACGGCTCTAGTAAATTTATCAACCGTTTCTTTATTATCGTTAATATAGCTCTGTTTCGTCATGAAAGTAGTATATGGGATGTGCCCTGACTCTGTTCCGAAAGAGGCGACAATATGACCTTTTCCTTCTTTTTCAAACACGCTTGCTGTAGGTTCGAAAAGCTGGACAAACTCACCAGTGCCTGAAGCAAAAGCCGGAGCAATATTAGCGAAATCTACATTCTGGATAAGATCCAAATCCTTATGGGGATCGATTCCGTGCTTTTTCAACACAAATTCTCCAGCCATTTGCGGCATGCCGCCTTTACGCTGACCTAGGAAGGTCGTTCCCTTTAACATATCCCATGTAAAATTCTCAATCTTGTTGCGTGAAACTAGAAATGTTCCGTCTGTCTGTGTGAGCTGTGCGAAGTTAATAACCGGATCATTTGAACCTTGGGCAGAAACGTAAATAGAGGTCTCAGATCCGACAAGAGCAACATCAATACTGTCGGAAAGAAGCGCGGTCATCGTTTTGTCTCCGCCAGCTGTCGTTGTAAGCGTAACATTCAGCCCTTCTTCTTCAAAAAATCCCTTTTCAATCGCAACATATTGCGGTGCATAGAAAATGGAACGTGTTACTTCACCAATCCGTACATTTTGAACTTCATCTTTTCCACATGCTGCTAATGGTATAATTAGAATGGAAATGAACAGGAGTGAAAAACTAATCTTTAGCCACTTTTTCATAGATCGTACCTCCCGAAATAGGAAAATAATAAGCTTTTAAGCCTACATTATCGTATGAGTGTGACAAAATTGTGTGAATGCCTATATAAAAAATAAAAATTTCTGATAAGTGGGACATAAAGACGTAAACCACCTAGTCATCAAAAAGGAGTTGAGCAACATGATAAGTAAACAGAGATTTCCATCACCAAACCCGAATATTGAGTTATCGATTGTCACTTATTTATCTGGTGACTTAAAAATAAAAGGCCTGCTTGCAGAACCGAAGGATGAAGCCATTTATGACGGGTTTCTATATTTGCGTGGAGGTATAAAAAATGTGGGCCAAGTTCGCCCCGCACGAATCGTTCAGTTTGCATCGGAAGGATTTATCGTCTTTGCGCCATTTTACCGGGGAAATCAAGGAGGGGATGGGAATGAAGACTTCGCTGGTGAAGATCGAGAAGACGCATTTTCCGCCTTTCAATTATTGCAATCCCATCCACGTGTGAAGGGTGTACATATTTTTGGCTTTTCAAGAGGGGGCGTGATGGCATTACTCACAGCTCTCGAGTTTCCTAAGGTAAAATCGCTTGTCACTTGGGGTGGGGTTAGTGATATGTTCTTAACCTATGAGGAGAGAAAGGACTTGCGAAGAATGATGAAAAGGGTTATTGGCGGTACCCCGACAAAATATCCGGACAGATATGAATACCGTACACCGCTTTTTGAATTGGAAAAGCTTGAAGCACCTGTATTGATCATTCACGGTGAGCAGGATCACAATGTTTCCATTGAGCATGCCTACAGGCTTGAGAAAAGATTAAGGTCATTAGGTAAGGAAGTGGAAAGCTGGTATTTTCGAGAGTTTACACATTATTTTCCACCAGCCATAAATAGAAGAGTTGTAAGGGATTTAACAAAATGGATGAAAAGCAGGAAAGATCCTAAATGAAAAAGGGTGCCCACTCGGGACACCCTAATTTTATACGTTATTAAGCAACTGGTCCGCCTTGCTCTTCGATTTTAGCAGGGACGTTTGAGAATTTCTTGAAGTTTTCACGGAATTGAGAAGCTAGTTCCTTCGCTTTAGCTTCATAAACTGCTTCGTTAGCCCATGTTTTGCTAGGCTGAAGCACTTCATCTGGTACGCCTGGTACATGTAAAGGAATTTCAAGACCAAAGATTTCGTCTTTAATCGTTTCTACACTATTTAATTCGCCTTCTAGAGCGGATTGTACCATCGCACGAGTGTAAGCAAGCTTCATACGGTTACCAACGCCGTATTCGCCGCCAGTCCAGCCTGTATTCACAAGGAATACTTTTGCATTATGCTCATCAATCTTCTTCCCAAGCATTTCCGCATACTCTGTAGCAGGAAGCGGAAGGAATGGAGAACCAAAGCAAGTTGAGAATGTTGCTTGCGGTGACGTAATTCCACGCTCTGTACCAGCAAGCTTAGAAGTGTATCCGCTTAGGAAGTGGTACATTGCTTGCTCTTTGGATAGCTTAGCGATTGGAGGCAATACACCAAAGGCATCAGCTGTTAAGAATACAATTGTATTTGGGTGACCGGCAATGCTTGGGTCAACAATATTATCAATCGCTTGAAGCGGATAAGCTGCACGAGTATTTTCTGTTAAGGAATTATCGTCATAATCAGCAACACGAGAATCGCTGTTAATGACAACATTTTCAAGAACAGAACCGAAACGGATCGCATCAAAGATTTGTGGTTCTTTTTCACGAGTTAGGCCGATGGTTTTTGCGTAGCATCCGCCTTCAATATTGAATACGCCATTAGGTGACCAGCCGTGCTCGTCGTCACCGATAAGACGGCGATTCGGATCAGCAGATAATGTCGTTTTACCAGTCCCAGAAAGTCCGAAGAAAAGAGCAACATCTCCTTCCAGACCAACGTTTGCAGAGCAGTGCATAGGTAAAATACCGTTTTCTGGAAGTAAATAGTTCATAACAGAGAAAATAGACTTTTTAATTTCGCCAGCATATTCAGTTCCGCCAATTAATACGGTACGGCGTTCGAAGGAAACAATAATGAATGTTTCAGAATTTGTGCCATCCACAGCCGGATCAGCTTTAAAGTTTGGAGCAGAAATAACTGTAAATTCAGCATGATGATCTAATAAATCCCCAGCTTCTGGGCGAATGAAAAGCTGATGAGCAAATAAATTATGCCAAGCATACTCATTTATAACTTGAATCGGAAGACGATGTTTTTTGTCAGCACCAGCGAATCCTTTAAAAACAAATACCTCATCTTTTTCTTGTAAGTAGTTTATTACTTTATCATAAAGGTTTGAAAAAGCTTCTTCTGAGATAGGCTGATTTACTTTACCCCAGTCAACTTTATCTTTCGAAGATGCTTCTTCAACAATATATTTATCTTTAGGAGAACGGCCAGTGTACTTTCCAGTTGTTGCACAAACAGCACCAGTTGAAGTAAGTGAGCCTTCTTTACGATTTAATACCTTCTCCACAAGCTGCGGAACAGATAATTGAACTTGAATATTATTTCCCTTTAATAATTCAGTTAATTTATTCGGAATGCTAACAGAATTCATCAGAAGAATACCTTCCTTTTACGTTAAATTTATGAAAGACACTTAATTTACAAATAGTATAACACATTCAAATGATTAATCTATACTAATTGTAGTTTTTTTTCATTAATTATTTTCCTCTTTTTGAACAATAATAATTCCGCCTAACGAAGTTGCGCTACCTAAATTGAATAGGATAAAAATATGATAAACTAAGGATATAAATAAAGAAGAGGGCTGGTGTTAGGTGAAAACGATTGCATTATACGACGAAACATGCAGTTTATGCAAGGAATCTAAACAATTTTTTGAAAAAATTGATTGGTTTCACAAAGTAAGCTGGATTTCACTGCAGGAATATGAAAAAAACCGCCATTCCATAACGTTCGATAAAATCAGCTTACGACGGGAGCTTCATATTATGTCTCCCGGTGGAAAAGTCCGTAAAGGCTTTGAGGCTATCAGGTATTTATTCTTGCTTTCTCCTCCGTTAACCCTATTTGGATCATGTTTATATTTACCTGGAATGTCGTTTTTAGGTAATCCTCTATATAAATGGGTAGCTAAAAATAGACATAAATTTTTCAGGGGAAAATGTGACAATGGCAGTTGTTCATTATGATGTGCATGGACTAAAAAAAAACACCAAAATAAATGAATAATTTTATTGACTTCCTTTTATATATTACGTTATGATTTATCCTTGAACGGATACTCTCTTATCCCGAGCTGGCGGAGGGACAGGCCCAATGAAGCCCAGCAACCTGCTAAACGATTTTAACAAGTATGCTTTAGCATATTTGATTTAGCAAAGGTGCTAAACCTGACGCAAGGATTATTCCTTGAACGATAAGAGTGAAAGGCGCGAATCGATTTGCTTCAACCTTTTCACACAGATGGAAAGGTTTTTTATTTTGCATTTTGAGGGTTAGTTTCTTGAAAAGCCTATACGCTAATCATAAAAACTCCAAACTTACTTCATACTAATTAGGGAATGAGTTCCGTATCATTTTTTATATAAGGGAGGAACATCAGCATGTCAACAAAACGTCGTTTGTTTACATCTGAATCAGTAACTGAAGGTCATCCGGATAAAATTTGTGACCAAATTTCTGATGCCATTTTAGATGCCATTTTAGCTCAGGATGCAAATGCCCGTGTAGCAGCAGAAACATCTGTTACAACAGGTTTAGTTCTAATTGCAGGGGAAATTACTACATCTTCATATGTAGATATTCCAAAAATCGTTCGCGAAACAGTAAAAGAGATCGGCTATACTCGTGCAAAATACGGCTTTGATTCCGAAACTTGTGCGGTATTAACTTCTATCGATGAGCAATCACCAGATATTGCGATGGGGGTTGACCAAGCTTTAGAGGCTCGTGAAGGGCAAATGACTGATGAAGAAATTGAAGCAATTGGTGCTGGTGACCAAGGGTTAATGTTTGGATTTGCATGTAATGAAACGAAGGAGCTAATGCCGCTTCCAATTTCATTATCTCATAAATTGGCACGCCGTTTGACTGAAGTGCGCAAAGAAGAAATCCTTCCATACCTTCGTCCAGATGGAAAAACACAAGTAACAGTTGAGTATGATGAAAATAACAAGCCTGTCCGTATTGATACGATCGTTATTTCTACTCAACATCACCCTGAAATTAGCTTAGAGCAAATTCAGCGCAATATTAAAGAGCATGTCATCAATCCAGTTGTTCCAAAAGAACTAATTGATGAGAATACGAAATACTTTATTAACCCTACTGGCCGTTTCGTAATCGGCGGACCACAAGGGGATGCTGGCTTAACTGGCCGCAAAATTATCGTTGATACTTACGGCGGATACGCTCGTCACGGCGGCGGTGCATTCTCTGGAAAGGATCCAACAAAGGTTGACCGCTCCGCTGCTTATGCTGCACGTTATGTAGCGAAAAACATCGTTGCTGCAGGCTTAGCTGATAAAGTTGAAGTACAGCTTGCTTATGCAATCGGAGTAGCACAGCCAGTATCTATTTCCATTGATACTTTCGGAACAGGCAATGTAGATGAAGACGTGTTAGTTGACTTAGTTCGCAAAAACTTCGACCTTCGTCCAGCTGGCATTATTAATATGCTAAACCTGCGCCGTCCAATCTATAAGCAAACTGCTGCTTATGGCCATTTTGGACGCACAGATATTGATCTTCCATGGGAACGTACAGATAAAGCTGAAGCATTACGTGCAGAGGCTTTAAAATAATAATGAAAAAGCGGAAGCTGCATTTTTGATGTAACTTCCGCTTTTTTAATTCGTCATATGTTAAGGATGATTTTGAACTCCTACTTCCATTCCTTGCAAACACCTTCCTACTATCTTTTCCAATCAATAAACAAATACATAGTGCACTTATCATCTAAATTTATTTAAGAATGAGATTGGGTGATAAATAAATGAGCGGCTTTAGTGGATTTGTAAAAAGAAATCATGATAATACAAATACCCCGGATCGTGAAGTATGTTTTTATGATGAAGAGTTTGGTCTTTTCCATTATCCAAGATGTGAGGTGAAGCCATATTTCTTTCAAAATGACCGGTATTTGATTGTATTGGATGGGGAGATATTCAATATAAAAGAGCTTAAAGAAGGACTATCTGAAGGTGAATGTTGTGAACCAGAGGTATTAGTAATTTTATATAGCCAATTAAAAGAAAAAATTGTGGAAAAGCTGCATGGAATGTTTGCTCTTGTTATATGGGATAAGCAGGATAAAGTCTTGTTTGGTGCAAGAGATCCTTTTGGGATCAAACCTTTTTATTATTATGAAGGAATAGAAAAGATGTATTTTTCCGCTAATAAGAAGAGCATTTGGCAAAGCGAAGTTTTGAATTTAGATGCATTGCAGCAATATTTAACCTTTCAGTTTGTCCCAGAGCCGGACACGATGACAAATAAAATTCAAAAGCTTGAACCAGGGCATTATTTTACAAAGAAAATGGATGGCCCCATGGAGATTATTTGCTATTGGAAAGCAGCCTTTCAACCAGTTTTGAAACAAGAAGCTGAATTTATTCGAGAGATACAATCAGCCCTCTATCAGTCAATTCAAATGCATACTGGGAGCGATGCGCCAATTGGATCCTTCCTCTCTGGGGGGATTGATTCCACTATTATTGCTGCAATTGCAAAGGAATACCATCCAGATTTAAAAACATTTTCAGTTGGGTTTGAGCAGGATGGCTTTAGTGAAATTGACATTGCTGAGGAAACGGCTAAAAGGCTTGGTGTTGATAATATAAGCAGGATCATTCATCCTGAAGATTTCATTAAGGAGCTGCCGAATATTATCTATTCTTTAGAAGATCCGCTTGCAGATCCAGCCTGTATTCCGCTTTATTTTGCTGCTAAGGAGGCAAGTAAGCATGTAAAGATAGTATTATCTGGTGAGGGTGCTGATGAATTATTCGGCGGCTATAATATTTATCGGGAACCACAGTCCTTAAGGCTCTTTCAATATTTGCCTAATTTGATAAAAGGAATTTTGCAGAAACTTGCGGCTTTTCTTCCGGATGGGATGAAGGGTAAAAGCTTTATTGAGCGGGGGATTACTCCTTTAGAAGAAAGGTATATTGGCAATGCAAAAATTTTTTCCGAAGTAGAAAAGAGTATGTTCTTTCGAGAATATAGGGTAGATCTTAGTTATACGAATATAACAGCCTCACTTTACAAAGAGAGTTCTTCATATGATGCGATAAACAAGATGCAGTTTATCGATATTCATACTTGGCTTAGAGGAGATATTCTATTAAAAGCTCAAAAAATGACTGGAGCCCATTTGGTGGATTTGCGGGCCCCATTTCTAGATAAAGAGGTATTTGAGATTGCGTCCCAAATACCGAGCAGGTTAAACATCGCCAATGGAACAACGAAATATATATTGCGGAAAGCAGTGGAAGGAATTGTTCCAGAGCATGTTTTACATCGGAAGAAACTGGGCTTTCCCGTTCCTATAAGGTTTTGGCTAAAAAACGAAATGAACGATTGGGCGAGAAAAATTATTCGTGAAAGCGAAACCGATCATTTATTTCATAAAGATTATTTGTATAAGCTGCTTGATGACCATTATAACGATCAATTCGATAACTCAAGAAAGCTTTGGACGGTTTTAATGTTTATGATATGGCATGCCATATTTGTTGAAAGAAAGTACGAAAATGAATTAAGTTCAATGAATACGGTTCTGCCAATGGGTATATAAAACGATAAGAAAGAATAAGTTATCTGTAAAAGGACATGTTAAAAAATATCTTGATTATTTCTGCAGTGACTTATAATATTGCGCTTTTTCAGCGTATTCTCTGCTTATTCTTTCCATCTCTTTAATATCATCAGGTGTTATTTCACGGATTACTTTAGCTGGACGACCAAAAGCAAGTGTATTAGGAGGTATTTTTTTACCTTGAGGAACTAGACTGCCAGCACCGATAAAGGCTCCTTCACCAATTTCCGCCTGATCAAGAATAATAGAGCCCATGCCAATTAACGCTTTTCGGCGAATAATGCAGCTATGTAAAATAACCTGGTGTCCTATTGTCACTTCATCTTCAAGAATTAGAGGGTTGTTAGGGCTCTGGTGCAGTACTGAATTATCTTGAATATTAACCTTTTTTCCAATAATTGTTGGGGCGACATCCCCTCTTATAACCGTATTGAACCACACACTGGATTCATCCCCGATTTCTACATCCCCTGTAACGGTTGCAAAGTCTGCAATGAAAACCGAGTCAGCTATTTTTGGTTGTTTTTCTTTATATGGGTAGATCATATTTGATTCTCCTTGAAATGATTTAATATCTTAATTTTACCATAGAAGTCATCAATCTTCTTCATTGATCAATTAGACTTCATTAATGATGAAATACTGTTTCTGGGCTATAATTTAACTATAATAAGTTCGTTTTCAACATGAGGTTTAGGAGGATTTATAATGTGGAAATGGGAAGCTGAGGGAGAGGCTAAAGGAGTCATTGTGATGGTCCATGGTGCGATGGAGCATCATCGCCGCTACGGCTGGCTTATTGAAATGTGGCGTTTATCAGGCTTTCATGTCATTATGGGAGATCTTCCTGGCCAGGGTATGACTACTAGATCGCGGCGAGGTCACATTGATTCATTTGACGAATATTTACATGAAGTGAAGGATTGGATACAGGCTGCCTATCAATTAGATTTGCCGGTTTTTCTATTGGGCCATAGCATGGGCGGCTTAATCTCTATTCGCCTTTTGCAGGAAGAGAGATTGAAATTAGCAGGAGTGATCCTGTCATCCCCTTGTCTTGGTTTAGCAAAGAAACCAAATAAATTCCTTAATATCCTTTCCTATGTATTAAATCAAATTGTTCCTAGTCTGCGTATGAATTCAGGGATTACAGTGGATATGGCAACTAGAAATAAAGATGTTCGGGATGCTGATGCCAATGATACGTTATATGTGACAAAGGTGTCTGTTAGATGGTATCGTGAACTTGTGCATTCGATAAAGCTAAGTTTCGAAAATCTTGATAAAACTCAAGATGTCCCGCTGCTTGTTATGCAGGGAGGCGAAGACCTAATTGTAAATAAGAAGACAGTCAGCGATTGGTTTAATAAAGCCCCCTTCTCAGAAAAGCGATTTAAAGAATGGCCTAAATGCTATCATGAAATCTTTAATGAGCCTGAGAGGGAAGAAGTATTCGAGTATGCGAAAGATTTCGTATATAGCCAGTTAAAGGCCGTAGGATATATCGTTAGTGACTAGTTACAGCGCTTTGGTTTTTTTAAGGAGTGAGTTTTACTATGGGTGTTCCGTCTATGCCTATTAGTCTAATGTCAAATGTTTATCGGAGGGTATTGCCAATCGTTCATAAGGAATTGGATTATTGGCGGAAGAGAGCAGAAGAAATACCTGATCCAGAGCTCAGAAAACAGGCATTAGCAAGCATAAAACATAAGACCTTTCATTGTGAAGGCGGCGCCATCATGGCGTTAATGGCAAAAGAAAAATATGAAAAAGCGATTAAATTTATTGTTGCTTATCAAACAATCAGCGATTATTTGGATAATTTATGTGATCGCAGTACATCACTGGATCCCGAAGATTTTGAGGCTTTACACGAGTCAATGATGGATTCTTTAGTGGTGAAGGCTGCACCGAAAAATTATTACCGGTTTAGAGAAGAACAAGAAGATGGAAATTATTTAGCTGACCTTGCTGGAGCCTGCAGAGAGGTTTTGACTGAATTAAGTTATTATGATGAAATCAGTGGCCATTTATTAGAATTATGCCGGTATTATTGTGACCTGCAGATTCACAAGCATGTAAAGGTTGAGGAACGAGTTCCACGGCTTAAAGGCTGGTTTGATGAATATAAGGAACAAATTCCTGAGATGGAGTGGTATGAGTTTTCTGCCTGCTCTGGATCGACTTTGGGCATTTTCTGCCTTGTTTCTTATGCCATGAGGGAAGATTTTAAGCTGGCAGATGCAGAAAATATTCGGAATGGCTATTTTCCTTACATACAAGGTTTGCATATATTATTGGATTATTTTATTGATCAGGAAGAGGACCGTGCGGGCGGAGATTTAAACTTCTGTTTCTATTATGAAAGTGATGAGAAGCTTTTTGACAGGCTGAAGCATTTTGTTCAAGAAGCAGACAAGCATACTGAACAGCTGCCACATAAACGATTTCATCAACTGATTAATCGCGGACTGCTAGGCATTTATTTATCAGATGAAAAGGTCCGAAAGCAGCGAAACGTAAAGAAATTAGCTCGAGGAATAATCAAAACCGGCGGGATGATCAGCTTTTTCTTTTATTTAAATGGACGTGCTTATCGAGCACTGCAAAAATGGATGCCAGCCGGGGTTATGAGAGTGTTTCTAAAGTAAAAATAAGTAAAAAACCTGCCTAGAGCAGGTTTTTTTAACGTTATCTTTTTTCAATAGCGACTATAAAAGGTGGATTGTTCTTCTGATTAATAAATTGGTATTGAAGAACATGCGCCTTTTGCTGGTCAAGCTGTTGTACAAATTGAAGGAGTGCGTCACGTTCAATCGCACCTTCTTCGTGGCCATGGTAAACAACAAGGACAATAATCCCTTCAGGGGCCATTATTTCAATAAGCTGCTCAATCGCGGAAATGGTTGTGTCTGGAACTGTAACAATCGATTTATCGCCCCCAGGAAGATAGCCTAAATTGAAAATGGCGCCTTTAATTTTTCCGTAGTTCTCCCCAGGAATACTGGATAATATATGTTCATGCCCGTTATGAAATAAAGTAACACGGTCAGAGAGCTGCTGTTCTTCTATCCGTTTTTTTGTACTGAAAATTGCATCTTCTTGTATGTCAAATCCAAAGACATGACCGGAATCTTCTACTAGTTTTGCCAAAAATAATGTATCATGCCCATTTCCTAATGTTGCATCTACTGCAATGTCACCGGAACGAACGGCTTTTTCCAGCAGCTTCCTGGCAAAAGGCAAAACTCCATCTAGCTTCATGCTTGTACCTCCACACTGCTTGCTTTATAAAATTTCCCTTGCCAGCTGTTCCGTCTTTTAAGTTCGGCATCAATCGAGTTTAGAACCTCCCATTTATTGACACTCCACATCGGACCAACCATCAATTCAATAGGACCATCCCCAGTAATTCGATGAATAATCATTTCAGGAGGAAGAATTTCAAGTTGTTCACAAACTAAGCTGACATATTGGTCAAGTGATAAAAATTCAAGCATTCCTTTTTCATACTGCTTCACCATAGGTGTACCTTTTAAAAGATGAAGCAGGTGAATTTTGATTCCCTGAACATCTAGCTTTGCGACCTCTCTGGCCGTTTCCATCATCATTTCCGGTGTTTCGAGAGGAAGTCCGTTAATAATATGGGAACAAACGCGAATTCCATGTTTTCGAAGCTTATTGACACCGTCCACATAGCATTGATAATCATGAGCACGATTGATCAGCAATCCGGTTCTTTCATGTACAGTTTGCAAACCAAGCTCAACCCATAAATATGTTCTTTGATTAAGCTCAGCTAAATATTCAACGACATCATCTGGCAGACAGTCTGGCCTTGTAGCAATTGAAAGCCCAACAACATCTTCAAGCTGCAAAACTTTTTCGTACATGTCTCTTAATACTTCGACGGGTGCATGTGTATTCGTAAATGCCTGGAAGTAAGCCATATACTTGCCATCTTTCCACTTCTGATGCATTTTTTCTTTAATTTCATAAAATTGGATCTCTATATCATCAGACCGGTTTCCCGCAAAGTCACCTGAACCAGCTGCACTGCAAAATGTACAGCCGCCGTGAGCAACCGTGCCGTCGCGATTCGGGCAGTCAAAGCCGCCATCAATAGCGACTTTAAAAACCTTATGGCCAAAATGATTTCTTAAATGGTAATTCCATGTATGATAGCGTTTATTATCGGATGCAAATGGAAAAGGATTAATCTGATTCATCATGTAAACCTCCTTAAAGCTCTGTAAATAGAGAAAGTCTATTTTTAAATGTTAATGGCTATCAGCGATTTTTGCCAGCAAAATCATGAAATAGGAAAAAGAAATATGAACAAACTAAGCAATGAAGCATTATGCTTCTGAAAAGACCGATTCATTTCAGGAGGGATATTATGGCTACTCGTGAATCCGTTGATAACCTCATGCAGCAATGTGAGGATGCTATCCGTTTCGCCAATGACCAGCTTCAGGAAGGCAGAACTCAAGAGCATTACAATGATGCCGGTTATACGGATGCTCTGTATTCTCTTGAGAATGCGTATAATGATCTATCAAAACTTGCTTTAAGTGCCAACTCCCAGCAGAGGGAACAGCTTCACCGCATGAGGCTGCAGCTGCAGCAGCTCCAAAACCAAATGATTATTCATCCTCATTAAGGAGTGACTTTCAAGGTGAAAAAACGGTCTAAACAGAGTAATCCTGAACAAAAGAACCGCAATGGCATTAATAATCAAGATCTAGAAATCGGTCAGGATTTCGACATCGTCAAGCAAGCAAAAAAGTTATATGAAAAAAAGGGGCAGCCTGTTAAATCGAAATTCCATCCTGAATAAAGAAAAGCTAGACATAATCGAAACCCTCCAATTTTGGAGGGTTTTTAGTTGTTACGAAGAGGCTTCCGTTTTTCAGGGAATATTGTGTATTTTCTTTGTTTGGCTTCTTAGGTGTTTACCTATTGCCAGGACGGTCAAAAAGAAATAAAATTGCTTAGGGAATCGAAACTAATTGTCGGGCAAACTTATATATTTTGGTCTATTTAAGGAGGGTTTTTCATGCCACGTGCCTTATGGCTTTTAATAATTGGGATGGTGGTGAATGTTACAGGCTCTTCTTTTTTATGGCCCTTAAACACAATCTATATTCACGATCATTTAGGAAAATCATTACCTGTAGCGGGATTTGCTCTCATGTTAAACTCCGGAGCAAGTGTTATTGGCAATTTAACCGGCGGCATCCTTTTTGATAAAATCGGCGGCTATAAATCAATCCTGCTAGGAGCAGGAATATCTTTATTATCATTAATCGGCTTAACCTTTTGGCATGATTGGCCAATGTATGTTGTCTTTTTAACGATAGTTGGATTTGGAGCAGGAATTATTTTCCCTTCCATGTATGCAATGGCCGGCTCAGTATGGAAGGAAGGGGGAAGAAAATCCTTTAATGCTTTATACGTAGCGCAAAACCTTGGTGTAGCAATCGGAGCGGCTCTTGGCGGATTTGTAGCTTCTTTTTCATTTCAGCTCATCTTTATTGCTAACACGTTTATGTACTTGGCTTTTCTTCTTATTGCAGTTTTTGGATATAAGGGAATTCAAGTCGAGTCACGTATGCATACTTCAGCACGTAAGAAAAAGTCTGTTGTTAAGGACCATTCAAAGCTATATGCCCTATTAATTTTATGTATTGGCTACAGCTTATGCTGGGTCGGATATGTTCAGTGGCAAACGACAATCGCCTCCTTTACTCAGGAGCTAAATATCACTTTAAGACAATATAGTCTGCTTTGGACGATCAATGGAGCATTGATTGTTCTTGGTCAGCCGTTAGTGAACCTGCTTGTGACCCGAATCAAATCTTTGAAGACACAAATAAATATTGGTATTGGTATTTTTATTATCTCTTATGCTGTTGTTTCTGTAGCCCATCAGTTTGCTGCTTTTCTGGCCGGAATGATTATTTTAACCATTGGCGAAATGTTAGTATGGCCAGCAGTTCCTACGATCGCCAATGATCTGGCACCAAAAGGAAGAGAAGGATTTTACCAAGGAATTGTCAATAGTATGGCAACCGGAGGGCGTATGATTGGACCGCTCCTAGGAGGCATCCTTGTTCATATATACGGAATGTCAATGCTATTCACCATCATTATCGTTTTACTCGTGATTTCTATTTTTACAACTTTCATTTACGATAAAAAAATTAGAAAATCAAAGAGCGTTGTACACGCTTCTTAAAAGACCTGCACTAGGGTTTAAGGGATTGGTTGAGAAGTGCAAAACGAAGATTGGGGGATTAGGTTAAACAATCGATCAAATAAATAGTCGGAGAAAGTCCGCCTATTTGGTAAAAAGATTAAAAAATGGCTTAAGTAGACGGAGAGATTCCGCCTATTGACTCGAAAAACGTGAAAAAGGGGGATTTCGCTTAGCTTAGTCGGAAATCCTCCCCCTATTTACCACAAAACAAGCTCCAATCTGCATATAACCGGAAAATCTCCGTCTATGTTCTTTTTGCTGGTCCACAATTTAGTTGCACCTTTGAATCAAACCCGTTAATTAGCCACTAATTCTCTGTTCCTCCACAAATACAACCTCTGAAAAATAGCTTTTTAATAATACCCATTTAGCAGGATACATATAAATAAATTCATTCACATCTTGATTCGAATAGATTACTAAATAATCCAATAACATCTTTGCCTGTTTTAAGTCGTATAAAAGAGCATGAGGAATAGTGTAATAATCATTGAGCTGGTTTGAATTCAGTTTTACAGTCTGGATCTGATTTGCCTTCAAAAATGAACGAATCAAGCTTTTGCAGTGCGACTTACTTTCAAAATTGTGATACCGCCCTTCATTAATCAAGTAAATGCCTTTCATTGTAAACACTCCATTTTCCCTTTTCTTCTTTCTTTGACAAAAATCAGAGGGAAAATACATTCACATATTCTTATTTCCAGCATATGCTACATATTAAATTTCCTGTCAAGATAGGCCCACTTGCATCTTGGCGGGAAATTTAATACAATAGCACTAATAAATATTTATATGCTAAGAAAAGGATTAGTAGTGGATTGAACCTGATGATAGAGAGTTGACGGGTGGTGCAAGTCAGCCAGGTAAGCCATGAACTCGCCTTTGAGCAGCAAGTGTGAAGGAATAGTAATGCTTGCCGTACTCCGCGTTAAGGATGAATGAAGCGAGTGACTAGGTCACTAATGTGGGTGGTACCGCGGGAGATTATACATAATCCTCTCGTCCCTTTATTGGGATGGGAGGTTTTTTTGATTTTTTCGAAATATTCTATAACTTTTTATTTAGGAGGAACATGTGATGAGTTTCAATCATCAAGAGATTGAGAAAAAGTGGCAAACAGTCTGGGAAGAGAACAAAACATTTAAGACGAGTGAAGATAAAGGAAAGCGTAAATTTTATGCATTAGATATGTTCCCATATCCGTCTGGAGCTGGGCTTCACGTCGGACACCCTGAAGGATACACAGCAACAGATATCCTTTCCCGCATGAAGCGGATGCAAGGCTATAATGTCCTTCACCCGATGGGCTGGGACGCATTTGGCCTTCCTGCAGAGCAATACGCATTGGATACAGGAAACGATCCAGCTGAATTTACGGCTAAGAATATTAATACATTCCGCCGTCAAATTAAAGCATTAGGCTTCTCCTATGATTGGGATCGTGAAATCAATACGACAGATCCTGAGTATTACAAATGGACACAATGGATTTTCTTAAAGCTATATGAAAAAGGTCTTGCTTACATTGATGAAGTAGCTGTGAACTGGTGTCCTGCACTTGGAACAGTATTAGCAAATGAAGAAGTCATTGATGGAAAAAGTGAGCGCGGCGGCCACCCGGTTGAGCGCAGACCAATGAGACAATGGGTATTAAAAATAACTGCCTATGCAGATCGTTTGCTTGAGGACCTAGAGTTACTAGATTGGCCTGAAAGCTTAAAAGATATGCAGCGTAACTGGATTGGCCGTTCAGAAGGGGCAGAAGTAACCTTCCAAATTGAGGGTCATGAAGGAACATTCAAAGTATTTACGACTCGCCCTGATACACTTTTTGGTGCTACTTATGCAGTACTTGCTCCAGAGCATCAATTAGTCGACAAAATTACAACTGAAGAGCAGCGTGGTGCCGTTCAAGGTTATTTAGATAAAGTGAAGATGAAAAGTGATTTGGAAAGAACTGATTTGGCAAAAGAAAAGACGGGTGTTTTCACAGGTGCGTATGCGGTTAACCCTGCAAATGGCGAAAAGATGCCGATCTGGATTGCCGATTACGTATTAGCTAGCTATGGAACAGGTGCGATTATGGCAGTACCTGCTCATGACGAGCGTGACCATGAATTTGCTAAGCAATTTGACTTGCCAATTGTGGAAGTCGTAGCTGGCGGAAATGTTGAAAAAGAAGCTTATGCTGGCGATGGCGAGCATGTTAATTCCGATTTCTTAAATGGAATGAATAAAGAAGAAGCTATCAGTAAGATGATTGCGTGGCTTGAAGAAAAAGGACTTGGCACGAAAAAGGTAACGTATCGCCTTAGAGATTGGTTGTTTAGCCGTCAACGCTATTGGGGCGAGCCGATTCCAATTATCCATTGGGAAGATGGCACAAGTTCAGCTGTCCCTTATGACCAGCTGCCATTAATTCTTCCAAAGACAACGGAAATTAAGCCGTCTGGAACAGGTGAGTCACCGCTCGCCAATATTGAAGATTGGGTAAGTGTAGTGGACCCAGAAACAGGCAAAAAAGGCCGCAGAGAAACAAACACGATGCCGCAATGGGCAGGCAGCTGCTGGTATTATCTGCGTTACATTGATCCACATAACAGTGAAGCGCTTGCGGATGCAGAGAAACTGAAGGAATGGCTTCCGGTTGATATTTACATCGGTGGAGCAGAGCATGCGGTTCTTCACCTTTTATATGCACGTTTCTGGCATAAAGTTCTGTATGATATCGGTGTTGTTCATACGAAGGAACCGTTCCAAAAACTATTTAACCAAGGTATGATTCTTGGAGAAGGCAATGAAAAAATGAGTAAATCAAAAGGAAATGTTGTTAATCCTGATGATATCATTGAAAGTCACGGGGCGGATACACTTCGTTTATATGAAATGTTTATGGGGCCGCTTGATGCATCCATTGCTTGGTCTACAAATGGTCTTGACGGATCGAGAAGATTCCTTGACCGGATATGGCGCTTGTTCATTGAAGAAAACGGAAGTCTAAATCCGAAAATTCAAGAGAGCGATGAAGCAAGCAAACTTGAAAAGGTCTATCACCAAACAGTGAAAAAGGTAACCGAGGACTATGAAGGTTTACGCTTCAATACGGCTATTTCTCAAATGATGGTATTTATTAATGAAGCCTATAAAACAACAACCGTTCTTCCTAAACATTTCATGGAGGGATTTGTGAAATTGCTTTCACCTATTACTCCTCATATTGCTGAAGAGCTTTGGGGAAAACTTGGCCATAGTGAAACGATCGCTTACGAAGCTTGGCCAGCATTCGATGAGGCAAAGCTAGTCGACGATGAAATCGAAATTGTTATCCAAATTAACGGTAAAGTAAAAGCGAAACTTCTTGTCCCATCAGATGCCCAAAAGGATGCACTTGAAAAAATCGCGATGGATGACCAAACCGTAAAAGAACAAATCGATGGAAAAACAATTCGTAAAGTCATTGCTGTTCCAGGAAAACTAGTAAATATAGTGGCTAATTAAATAGGATCGGGCTTTTGTCCCGTTCGTAGTGATAAAAAAACATCCTCCGATTGCCTTTTTGGAGGATGTTTTTTAATATGAATATAGGGAAAAATCATAAGGCTGTAGAGGAAAGGGAGTTATTGATGAGTATCGAGATTATTACTACAGAAGAATTAGATAAGAAATTGCAAGCCGGCGAAAAGCTTGAGCTAGTTGATGTGAGAGAAGATGAAGAAGTGGCTCAAGGGATGATACCAGGAGCCAAACATATTCGAATGATGACAATCCCTGAAAACCTGGACTATTTCGATAAAGAAAAGGAATACATTTTTATTTGCCGGTCAGGAAACCGCAGTCAAAATGTATGCTACTACATGCAGGACCAAGGCTACAAAGTCCGCAACATGGTTGGCGGCATGCTTGACTGGACAGGCGAGGTTGAATTTAAATAAAACACAACTTACTGGGAAATGAAAAATAAATGTTGATTCCTTTTTTAAGAATAACTTATAGTTAAAGACGTACAGAAGCTTTAAGGAGGACTTACAGTGAAACCTATTTATAAAGGCAAAACAAAAGATGTATATGCTCTAGAGGACGGAAATTATTTATTAAAGTTTAAAGATGATGTAACAGGAGAAAATGGAGTATTTGATCCAGGTGCCAATACGGTAGGTTTAACACTGGAGGGTGCAGGTCGTGCGGGATTAAGCCTGACTAAATTCTTTTTTGAAATATTAAAGGAAAAGGGAATTCCTACTCATTATATTGATGCAAACATTGAAGAAGCTACGATGACAGTGAAGCCTGCTACTGTTTTTGGAAACGGCCTTGAAGTCATTTGCCGCTATAAGGCAGTTGGAAGCTTTCTTCGCCGCTACGGGATGTACGCTGAGGAGGGACAAGCCCTTGATGCGTTTGTAGAAGTAACGATTAAAGACGATGACCGCCAGGACCCGCCAATCAGCGAGGATGCCCTTGATATGCTGGGAGTCCTTTCGAAAGCTGAATATTCCGTACTAAAGGACTTAACAAAGCAAATCGGACAAGTAGTAAAAGATGAGCTGGCGAAAAAAGATATTGAATTATATGATATTAAATTTGAATTCGGCAGAGTCGGCGAAGACAAACAAATCGTTCTGATCGATGAAATATCAGGCGGAAATATGAGAGCTTATAAAAATGGCGTTTATATTGAACCGTTAGAATTAGAAAAATTAATGCTTGTTTAAATAACAAAGATTGGCTGACCTATGGGGTCAGCCTTTTCTGATTTAGCGAGAAATACAACTTATAAAAACAGATAATTCTGTCAATGATGATAAAAAAAATAGAGAGGATGGCCCTTCATGATTAAAGTGAAGTTATTTGACCATGAACATGAGAAGGATCTTGAACTTGAGATGAATCGTTTCCTAGCAAAAATTGAAGAGAAAAAACTTGTAGATATTAAATACAATATCGCAGCAATTCACGAGGACGAAGATGAGCAAGTTTATTGTTTCTCAGCGATGATTATTTATAGAGCCTGAATAGGCCTCAGGCTCTAACATTTTTTTAAGAGAGTTTTACAGTCATAGCAGCATTCGTACCGGCAAGCCTTCCGGTAACGAGAGCGGAAGTAATATTATATCCGCCTGTATAGCCGTGTATATCGAGAATTTCACCACAAAAATACAATCCGTTCATAAATTTAGAACCCATTGTTTTCGGGTCAATCTCTTTTACAGAAACTCCTCCCCCAGTCACAAATGCCTTATCTAGCGGAAGGGTGCCATTGACTGCAAATTGAAACATTTTACAGCTTTTCACAAAGCTTCTTACTTTCTCATTTGAAATATTGGCTCCCTGTGAGGAAGGATCAATCTCGCTCCTTTCCAGCAAGAATAGCAGATATCTTTCAGGAAGAAGCCCTTTTAAAAGGTTTTTTATGCTCTTTTTCGGTTCTGAATTTATATCTTTCAGAATTTCCTGATATAGAGACTCTTCTTTTTTATCTGGAAGGGCATCGATGCTCATGATGACCTCTTTCAAATTCCATTTTTTCATCGCCTTCACAACGAATTGACTACATCTGAGAACCGCTGGCCCGCTAACGCCAAAGTGGGTAAAGAGCATATCCATTTTATGGGTAATTAATGCTTTTCCCTTTGGATTTAACACACTTAATGCAACACTGCGAAGAGACAAGCCTTGCAGAGATTTATCCTTAATAAATGGCTCTGCCGAAGTAACAGGGACCTCTGTCGGAAATAACTCGCTAATCGTATGTCCCGCCTTCTCAGCCCACGCATATCCGTCTCCAGTTGAACCAGTATGAGGTACAGATTTCCCCCCAACCGCGATTACGACTGCATCCGTCTCGAAGATTTCGCCGCTTTTTAGCTCGACCGCCTTTACGGAGCCTTCTGCATAATGGACATCCTTAACGGGACTGTTTGTTTTTATATCAACTTTTAATTCGCGCAGTTTTGAAAGCAAAGCATCCACAACTGATTGAGCTTTGTCTGTCACAGGAAACATCCGCCCGTGATCCTCTTCCTTTAGCTTAATTCCCAGGTTCTCGAAAAACTTTATTATATCCTCATTACTAAAAAGAGAAAGGGCACTATATAAAAATCGTCCATTCCCCGGAATATGTTTAATAATTTCATCAATCGGCAGCCGATTCGTCACATTGCATCTGCCGCCTCCTGAAATAGCAAGCTTTCTTCCAAGCTTGTCTCCTTTATCGATTAGCAGCACCTTTGCTTTCTGCTCAGCAGCCCCAATTGCAGCCATTAAGCCAGAGGGCCCGCCGCCAATCACAATTACATCATATTTCATTTGTTCACCAACTTAAATTTCAATGTTAAAATCTTATTCATTATATCCGAAATGAGAGTAGTTTCATAACCCTACAAAAATAGGAGCTTATTTGCGAAAAAATTATTGCCATAAACTATCTCTAGGTAGCAATCCTTCATAAAGAAGAGTAAACTACAAATAGTGTGCAAATTTTTTTTTGCGCTTTTCTTTTTAAAGGAAGGGATTATTATTTATGTCATCTAAGCTTTTAAGGGGAACGTTTATTTTAACATTAGGTACGATGATATCGAAAATGCTTGGGTTATTTTATGTCATTCCCTTTTATCATATTGTGGGAAGCAGCGGACAGGCATTATATGCTTTCTCATACATTCCATACACCATATTTATAAGTATCGCAACAGCAGGAGTCCCGTTAGCGGTTTCTAAATACATATCCAAATATAATGCACTTGAAGAATACGCTGTCGGGAGAAAGCTTTTTAAATCTGGGCTTATAATTATGATGTTCACAGGTATAATGTCTTTTCTTGCATTATATTTTCTAGCCCCATATATAGCTGCAATGAGTACAAATTCAAATGTAGGTTCAGATATTGAGGATGTAACAACTGTTATTCGGGCAGTGAGTTTTGCTCTTATTCTAGTGCCAATTATGAGTTTAATTCGCGGCTTTTTTCAAGGGCATCAATCAATGGGGCCATCAGCTGTTTCACAGGTAATTGAACAGATTGTTCGAATTACATTTGTACTTGCAGGCGCTTATATTGTTTTGCACTATATGAATGGAACGATTTCTCAGGCCGTCAGTGTAGCAACATTTGCTGCCTTTATTGGGGCGGTTGGGGGATTATTCAGTTTGATTTGGTATTGGTATAAACGAAGAGAGTATTTAAATGAATTGCTCTTACATGATAAGGGTACAATGAATATTTCTCTAACAGAGATGTATAAAGAAATTGTCATCTACGCAGCACCCTTCGTTTTTGTTGGAATTGCAAACCCGCTGTTTCAATTTATTGATCAGTTTACGTTTATTAAAACGATGGAATCAATTGGGTATGATAATACTGCTGCCAAGGACGCTTTTGCAATAATTACTATGCAAACACATAAGCTTGTCATTATTCCCGTTGCATTAGCAACTGCGTTTTCACTTACATTGGTCCCCTCCATTACAACAGCATTTGTGAATGAGGACCGTGTGAGTTTAAATCATCAATTAAATCAAGCTTTTCAGGTCGTCTTATTTTTGACGCTTCCGGCGGTAGTCGGCCTTTCGATGTTAGCAGAACCTATTTTTACATTATTTTATGAGCATAGTGAGTTAGGAACAGAAGTATTAAGAACCTATGCCCCCGTTGCTGTACTGTTTGCTTTTTTCTTAGTAACAGCAGCGATTTTACAAGGGATTAATGAACAGCGTTTCACTGTGTTAAGCTTGCTTGTAGGCTTGCTAATAAAATTAAGCTTAAATATTCCGCTTATTAAGCTAATGGAAACAGAAGGCGCAATAATGGCAACAGCCATTGGCTACGCAGCGGCAATATTAATTAATTTATTCGTGATCAAAACTTTTGCCGGGTATCCATTCAAGTTCGTGTTTCGTAGAAGCTTGTTAATCGTCCTGTTTACAATTGTTATGTTTATCGGCACAGGAATTGTCTATAAACTTCTTACTTTATTTTTATCACCAGCATCAAATTTCTCTGCCTTAGTAATTGTAATTATTTGTGCAGCAGTTGGTGCAGGAATCTACTTCTATTTAAGCTTAAAAACAAGACTCATTTATTTCTTATTAGGGGACAAGGTCGATCGGATTTTGAGGAAATTAAGGCTAAAAGCTTAAGATGGGGGTGAAAAATATGCGCATTGATAAAATGCTCGCCAATTTAGGCTATGGCAGCAGAAAAGATGTTAAGAAGCTGCTTAAAGATGGGGTTGTTGAGGTAAATGACCAAAAAGTGAAGGACCCTAAACAGCATGTTGATCCAGATAAAGATACGGTAACGATTAACGGAGAAGTTGTAGAATACAAGGAATTTATTTATTTAATGCTGAATAAGCCTCAAGGTGTCATTTCAGCTACCGAGGATACTGAGCATGAGACGGTACTAGATTTGCTAGAAATGGAGGATCTCGTATTCTCGCCTTTTCCGGTAGGCCGTCTAGACAAAGATACAGAGGGGCTTCTGCTTCTAACAAATGATGGTCAGCTGGCACATCGCCTTCTATCGCCTAAAAAGCATGTCCCGAAAACTTATTTTGCTGTTATTAATAGTGAAGTAACAGAAGAGGACGTTGCTGCTTTTAAAAAGGGTGTCATCCTTGACGATGGGTATCATACGAAGCCCGGTTACTTAAAAATACTTAAGTCTGGAATGACTTCAGATATTGAGCTTACGATCACTGAAGGGAAATTTCATCAAGTCAAAAGAATGTTTGAAGCTGTGGGGAAGCGGGTTATGTATTTACAAAGGCTCTCCATGGGGCCGCTTAAGCTGGACGAATCATTGGAGCTTGGGGAATATCGGGAATTAACGGATGAGGAAATTACGGAGTTAATGGAATATGAAGTCAAATAAAAATCGCCATCGACAGGCGATTTTTTTATGTGCAATTATATTAGGATGATATTTTCACTTTTCGTTTAGTCGTTGTCCATTTTCCACGTGTTGGACTTTTGACTAGGTCGTTATAAACAAGAACATTTAAATCTCTTTGAATGGTGCGAGGAGTAATACCAAATTCCTCTACAAGCTCTTGAGTTGTTACAGTTCCGCGCTTATTAATAAACATGTAGACGGATTTGATACGGTTTAACATCCGGTTAGTTGAAGGTTTCAAAGAACCACTCCCTATCCTTTTTTCAAACCAATGGCAAGTACCTGCAACCGACAGCTTCGTTTGAAGAAACATGTACTTCAAAGCAATGTAGTTTTCTTTTCCGCAGCCATCTCCTTTACAAATTTCAGTTTTTTTCCAAATATCATCCTTTACAATCATTGTACCCTTATTTTTTGATAATTTCTACTTTATTGCAAAATTTACGTAAGATTAATAAAACCGCCCCTCTCTGAATTTCTTAATTAAACATATGGTTCTTTAAGTTGTCCTATGTTTGGAAAATTCGAAATGGGATAAACTTCCCGTATCCTGTTTGAAAAAATTTTATTATAATCAAACTTTGTTAGATTAAGAATTTGAACTGGCGGGACAAGGAACCTCTGTCCTGAACCATATTGAAAGGATGGAAGGCATTTGCAAGAACAAGCTTTGCGGGATCAATTGGTGTTTCCTAAAGAAAATATATATTTTGCCTTTGTTGCTTTATTTAGTATTCTCGCATATATCTTTTTAGCGTTTTCGGTTGTTGGAATTATTTTCATAATTATTTTTATTCTCTTATCAGTTGTACTCCATGGGATTATGATGGGCGGCATTAGACGGAACGGTGTGAAAATCAGCAAGAATCAGTTTCCTGAGCTTTATGAAAAGGCTGAAATGACTGCCAAGGATATGGGGCTTACTGTGATGCCTGATATTTATGTCATCGAATCAGAAGGAGTCTTAAATGCCTTCGCAACCCGTTTCTTTAGAAAAAATATGGTCGTTCTTTATTCAGGAATCTTTGAATTAATTGAAAGAAATGCTGAGAAAGAAGTTTTATTTGTTCTAGCTCATGAATTCGCACATTTAAAAAGAAAGCATGTAATCATCAGCTTTCTGCTTCTGCCAGCAATGTGGGTTCCTTTTCTAGGGAATGCTTATTTAAGAGCTTGTGAGTATACTTGTGACCGCTATGCGGCTTTTTACATTCAGTCGTTCGATGCGGCAAAGGATGCCTTAACGATGCTTGCAATCGGCAAGGAATTATATCTAAAGGTTAATAAACAGGCCTATATGGAACAGCTTCAAACGGAACATGGATTTTTTGTTTGGCTGAATGAGAAATTATCGACACACCCTCATTTGCCGAAAAGAATCTATGCTTTATCCCGATTTTTTTCCGAGGATTCCACGATTGAATTAAAGGAGCCTAAAGGGAAGGTTTGGCTAGGCATCATTGGTGCAGGAGTCGCCGTTGTCATTTTGTCCGCAGGCATTTTTGTCGGAATGAAAGCAATCGAGAAATTGGATTTTTGGTCTGAATGGGTATCGGGAATTGAAGGGGCTACCCCTCTCATGAACGCAGCCAGTGAAAATGATATCGATACGATACAATCTCTACTAGCGGACGGTGTGGAAATCGATGCTCAAGATTCAGAGGGTTCAACGGCACTGCATTGGGCTGTATACAATGGAAGCCTTGAAGCGGCTGAAATGCTCCTTGATCACGGAGCAGACCCGAATTCTATTGATACCTATGAATCTAGCCCGCTTATAAATGCAGTATACAATGATGATGTTGGAATGGCAGAACTGCTTTTACAATATGGAGCAGATCCTAGTTATCAGGATTCAGAGGGCTATACAGCCTACGATTATGCAGTTGATTTTGAAAGCAAAGATATAATCAATTTATTAAAACATTGAACTACTCACCACTTAACACCCTTACAGGTTGTTTGAAGTGGGAGATTCCTAAGAACACCAGTGTATCCACCAGTTATTGATTAGGCGATCCCCGTCATTCCAACGGTTAGAAGTCTTATCGCTTCATTTTTTAGATTCAAACTTGCGTTAATATCCCGGTCATGATGGGTATGGCACTCCGGACACTCCCATTCACGCAAGCGAAGATTTTTAACGTCTTTATTTTTATAGCCACAGCAAGAACATAGTTGACTAGAAGCGAAGTTTTTAGCAACGGTAATGATTTGTTTGCCGTACCATTTCGCCTTGTATACAATCATGGTTTTGAATTGCGACCAAGATACTTCGCTAATGGCTTTGGCAAGGTTGCAATTTTTAAGCATGTTACTTACCGACAAATCTTCCATCCCGATGATGTCGTGGTTTTTGACAATTTCGGTTGAAATTTTGTCTAAGTAGTCTTTTCGTACGTTTGCCATTTTTTCATGGATACGAGCGACTTTGATTTTAGCTTTGTACCAATTCGATCCGCCTATTGTTCTTCTATTCATAATTCGTTGTGCTCTGGCTAATTTATCTTCTAAAGTGTGGAAAAACTTTGGATTGGAGTAGATTTTTCCATCTGAGAGGATTGCAAAGTGTTTTAAACCAACATCAACACCAACAGCAGAGTTTGTTTTTGGTAATTCTGCTATTTCGGTTTCAGTTGCTAAAGAAACAAAATATTTTCCTGAAGGGTTTCGTCTAATGGTAGCACTAATGATTCGACCTTCCACTTCGCGGCTTTTCGCAAAACGAACGTTCCCTAGTTTAGGTAACTTAATGTGACGATCTACCACAGTGATATTTCCGTTCGTATGCTTAGTTGTGTAGGATTGGACAGGATTCTTTTTAGACTTAAATCGAGGTTGCTGGTTTTGCCTTTTGTAGTATCGGCCATAGGAATCAGCTAAGTTTTCAACCGATTTTTGCAAAGCAATACTATCAACTTCCTTTAAGAACTCATAATGTTTCTTTAGTTCAGGAAGGGATTTCACCGTTTCGTATTTATTCAAGTATTTTCCTTTCCAATTATTTGTTGGAAGTTGACCATTCTGTTCCATTTCTTCGACAATGTACCAATAAGCATCTATTTCTTTTTGTTTGCCTAGAAAGAAATTGAACACAAATCTTGAACAACCAATCGTTTTGTTAATGAGAACTATCTGTTTTTTATTTGGATAGATACGGAATTTATAGGCTTTGTTGACAAGCATTAGTTTCACCTCATCCCAAAGGGAACATTTGTTCTAATTATACCATAGTGTAGAAAGTTTTGGCTAGCGCCAACCGCCATTCATCTCCCACCTACTCATTGGCTTCGCCCTCCACATTCCTTGAGGTGGGAGTCTTCTGTCGGGAAATGATAAAGTGGAAACTGCTCTTCGTTTGGAGAGCAGTTTTTGTTTTTGTAATAAGAAACTTTTTCCATTATTGATTCGTACTAAATAAATGGGAGGAGAAAGAATGAATCTATTAAATGTAGATATTAAACAGGCAGGCTATGAAAAGGATCAAGCAATTATACATAATATACAATTTGAAGTTGGAGCGGGAGAACTAATTGGGATGATTGGTCCGAATGGAGCGGGGAAGAGTACGACCATTAAGACGATTCTTGGCTTACTAGAAAATATAAAGGGAGAGGTAACTTTCCAGCCTGAAGCAAAATATTCTTATATTCCAGAAAGGCCTATCTTTTATGATGAGCTCACTTTATGGGAACATTTAGACTTTATTGCATCTGTGGAAGGATTAAATGATAAAGAGTATCAAGATCAGGCAAAGGAATTGCTAGTGCAATATAAATTGGCTGAGCATGCTCATGAATTCCCTGGTAAGTATTCAAAAGGGATGCAGCAAAAGGCTATGCTAATTTTATCGATGATTACAAATCCAGATGTTTATATTATTGATGAACCTTTTATTGGTTTAGATCCAAATGCGATGAAGCTTTTTCTTGAATCGATTCAGCTTGAACGTGAAAGAGGAGCAGGCATCCTCATGTCCACTCATGTTTTGGATACTGCTGAAAAGGTATGTGACCGATTTTTAATCATCCATAAGGGAGAGCTTCAAGCGGCCGGGACTTTAGATGAAATAAGAACACAATGCCATCTACCTAATGGTTCACTCTATGATTGCTTTCATTTAATTGCGGAAGGTCATGAAGATGAGTAGTTGGAACATTTTTACAGATCGGTTAGTTAGAGGGTGGAAATATCAATTTGGTGTCATCCGTTCGATTGCTGATTGGACGATTATTCTTTATTTTATTCTCCCGGCAGCTGCCATCTTTTTTATGATGTACCTCTCATGGTGGCTGGAAACCCCTTCGTGGATTGAGAATATCCCATTATTTTTTCTGTTCTTTTTGCTTTATTTATTTTCATGGAACGGGAATATTCGTACCTTTGTACAAGAAGCAGATAAAGTATTTTTAATAAAAAATCAACCCATTTTTCTTGGTATGAAGAAATGGGGTTATTTATACTCTTTGCTTTTTCATCTATTGCAAATTGCGATGACCATTTTCATTTTTCTACCATTCTTAAGGAACCATTATCTTCTTGAATGGCAGCAAATCATTTCATTATTGATTTACTTTTTTACAAAGGGATCCTTGATCATGCTTATGAAATGGTATTTGGGAAAAATAGAATCTAAGTTAAAGAAAATTATTGTAGGCATTTTTATATTTCTCCCATTAGGCTGGTTTAGCCAATTCATATTTTTACTATGGGAAAAAGGCTTGCTTCTTCCGGTCTATGGATGTGGTGCGTTCGTAGTGACCATTTCCATTTTTCAAAGCTTACGTGTTTTAAAAAAGATCTCATCTATCGATCACAATATCTCCCTAGGAAATGAAGCAAAAACAAAGAATATAGATTTTATCTTTAGGCTTTCACAGGATATAGAAAAGCCGGTTATCGTTACAAAAAGGACAAAGCCTCTTTTATTCCGCCGATCAAAACGCATTTTTAATAATCGGGCAAGTGTAAACGGGTTTCTTGAACTGTTCATAAAAATCTTTATTCGAAACTATTCATATGTAGGGGGATTCCTACAAATCATATCTGTGACAACAGCAGCTATAGTCATAATCCCGCCTATTTGGATAAAGGTTCTAATTTTCACAGGTTTTCTTATTATGATGTATTCCTGGCTATCATTAGTTTGGGACAAGATTACGACATCCAACCCGATCAGTAAGAAATACCGTGAAATTCCCTTTTATTTTGCTGCGAGAAAAAGGGCAGTTACAGTTCTCTTCTTTTTGTCCATATTAATTTTAGGGATATTCATAATTTGTTGGCTTTTGATACTTATGCAATTCGGATTTCGTCCAATGATGTTTGGGCTATAAGAGAAAATTCCATCTCAAATACAAGACTATTTCCATATCAAATTGTAAGTTGATATAATTAATTTAATAACAAAAGCTTAGGTGGTGAAGGAATGGCTTTACCTTCTGAAAAAGAAAGCTTATCTTATGCACAATACTTATTATTAGGTGCTGACATTAGGTATGAAGTTATCGATGGCAAAATTTATAACATGTCACCTTCTCCAACACCAAGGCATCAAGATGTAGTCACACAATTATCAGTTGAATTCGGTTTATTTCTAAGAGGGAAAAAATGCCGGGTGTTTGTCTCTCCAATTGACGTTTGTTTATCAGATGAAAGAGATTTATATGAGGTCAAGGAGTGGGTGTCACCTGATCTAGTCGTTGTCTGTGATAAAAGCAGGATAGGAAATAAACGAATTGTTGGTTCACCAGACTTAGTAATAGAGGTTCTGTCTCCGTCAACTGCAAAGAATGACAAACTTATTAAATACAACAGATATGAAAGAGCTGGAATTAAAGAATACTGGATAGTTGATCCTACACATAAAACAGTTGATGTCTATTTATTGGATAATGGGTCCTATACACATAACGGAACTTATTTTAAGGAAGACGTTATATCTGTCAGTATTTTTGAAAGTTGTTCAATTGAGTTAAACCAAATTTTTAGAGATGAAGATTATTAAGCAAAGTAGATCCGCCTTTTATTATTAAGAGGCGGTTTATATTTTTGAAGCATTAGCTAGGTTATAGTAATAGAAGGAGGAATTTAAATGAGTGCAATTAATTGGCAGCAAGAAGTCGAAAACAGACAAGAAGCACTGCTTGAGGATACAAAAAAACTATTACAAATAAAAAGTGTGTTAGATGAAGAAAACTCAAAGCAGGAGGCTCCTTTAGGTGAAGGGGTAAAGGAAGCACTAGACTTTATGTTGAAGCTTGGAGAAAAAGATGGGTTTACTCCTAAAAATGTGGGGAATCTTGCTGGGCACTTGGAGTTTGGGCAAGGGGATGAGATAGTCGGGATTCTTTGCCATGTTGATGTTGTGCCTGAAGGAGACGGCTGGTCGAGGGATCCATACGGCGCCGAAATTCGCGACGGAAAAATGTATGCGAGAGGAGCAATTGATGATAAAGGGCCAACGATGGCAGCCTATTATGCGATGAAAATTGTGAAGGAGCTCGGACTCCCGTTGAATAAGCGAGTACGGATGATTATAGGTACAGATGAAGAAAGTGATTGGCGCTGTGTTGAGCATTATTTTAAACATGAAGAAATGCCAACGATGGGTTTTGCGCCGGATGCTGATTTTCCGATTATTTATGCAGAGAAGGGAATTTCTGACTTTGACTTAGTTCAACGTTCTGCTTTAATTCAAGAAAAAGATTTCCAAGTGGAAGTACTAAGCTTCCAATCGGGCAGAAGATATAATATGGTCCCTGATTTTGCAAGGGCAGCTCTTGGCGTCCAAAATGAGTCTATAGAAATTATTCAAAAATATACCGGCTTTCTAAGTCAGTATGAGCTTAAAGGGAAGTATTACATAGATAAAGGTGAATTAATTTTGGAAACTGAAGGAGTTTCCGCTCATGGAATGGAGCCTGACAACGGGAAAAATGCTGGTCTATATTTAGCTGAGTTTCTTACACAATTGAATTTAGATTCCAAAGCAGACCGATTTTTTAAATTTGTATCTGCATATTTTTGGGAGGATTCTCGTGGGAAAAAGCTTGGAATCAACTATAAAGATGATATTACGGGAGATTTAACAATTAACGTAGGAAAGCTTGTTTACACTCAAGCCGAGGGCGGAAGGCTAGGTCTAAATCTTCGCTATCCAGTCACAAATAAAATGGAAGAAACAAAGGATAAGCTTGAAAGCATTCTAAACGAAGAAAATGTTTCAATAGAGAATTTTACAGATTCGAAGCCACACCATGTAGATGAAGATGACTTCTTAATTCAGACATTAAAAAAAGTGTACGAAGAGCAAACAGGCAAGAGAGCTGAACTACTTTCCATTGGGGGTGGTACATATGCCCGTTCGTTGAAATCAGGTGTCGCATTTGGGCCGTTATTCCCAGGCAGAGAGGATGTAGCTCACCAAAAGGATGAATATATCTATATTGAAGATATGATAAACGCGACTGCTATATATGCACAAGCTATTTATGAACTTGCCAAATAAGTGAATTTATTGTTAAAATGGCTCCAAAAGTTAGTAGATACTTGGATGAGGAAGAGGCGACAGGCATGGAGTATGTCATCATTAATGGGGAATTTATTAACCGCACTGAGGCTAAGATTGATATCGAAGATCGCGGATATCAATTTGGTGACGGAGTTTACGAAGTCATTCGGGTTTACAACGGGAAGATGTTTACAGATAAAGAGCATCTAGAGCGTCTGATTGAAAGCGGAAATAAGATTAACATGAAGATATCTTATTCCGTAGAGGAATTAAGGAATATGCTAATCGGATTGATTGAAAAGAATCATCTCATATCGGGCACGATCTATATGCAGGTTACTAGAGGCATCTCTCCGCGAAATCATGCTTTTCCAAGTTCTACTATTCACCAGACATTTGTAGCAAATACGAAAGTAGCCGATAGGCCATTTGAAAACATGAAAACAGGTGTGAAAACGATATTGGTAGAGGATATCCGATGGCTTCTTTGCGATATTAAAAGTCTCAATCTTCTAGGTAATATAATGGCAAAGCAAAAGGCTGTAGAAGCAGGCTGTTTTGAGGCGATTCAACACCGTGGGGACACCGTAACAGAAGGAGGATCATCGAATGTTTCCATCATTAAGGATGGAAAGGTGATTACCCATCCAGCCAATAACCTTATTCTAAATGGGATCACAAGACGAAAGGTTATAGAGGTTTGCCTCTGCAATGATATTCCTGTTGAGGAAAGAGCTTTCACATTGGAAGAACTGAAACAGGCTGATGAAGCATTTATATCAGGAACAACAGTTGAGGTCACCCCAATTATTGAAATTGCTGGAGAGAAAGTAGGCAATGGTGCACCGGGTGCATTAACTAAACATATTCAAGAGCTATTTTATCAAGCCATTGAAAAGGAATGTGGCAGTCTTTAAAATAGGTAAGAACTAGTAGATATAATGCTGGTTCTTTTTTTCAATCATGGAGGGATAAAAATGGGTAGTCAGGCACATTTTTTCTATGCTGTAAGCTTGCCAAGTGAAACAAAGCTAAAGATAGAGGAAGAATGTTCGATATTAAAGAAGAATCTGCCATTTCAGCGCTGGGTTCATCATGAGGATCTTCATATCACATTGGCGTTTCTCGGATCGGCTGAAAAAGAAATGCTTCGAGCTTCACAAGCTGAAGTTAAAAAGGGATTAATAGATCAAAAGGCTTTTACTCTACAATTAAATGAACTAGGTGTGTTTGGCAGAGGAGATTCACCAAGGATTTTTTGGGCAGATACATATAAGGAAGAGAAGCTATTTACCATTCGGGAGATCGTTTTTTCAGCATGTACTGGGGCCGGCTTCGAATTGGAGACAAGGCCATTTAAGCCGCATATAACTTTGGCTAGAAAATGGACAGGGGATTCTCCTTTTCATACAAGCCTGTTAAACGAACATAATCCATTTAAAGAATCCCCTCTATCCTTTACAGTTAATGAAGTTGTTTTATATCAAACACATTTAGATAAATCACCAAAATATGAAAGAATCGCCAGCTTTCCATTGGCGGATGAATAAAATAGGCATACAATTAGATAAATAGCTATTTTTTTAAGCTTAATTAATTGAAATTGGGGAAATAAAGTACTAACAAGGCAGGCAGGTAAAATGGGACAGTTAATTAAATTGCAGGATTACGTTTCACGTTATGAACAAAATATTTATTTATATCCTTCACGTTTTGTTAGACTAAAAAAACAACAATGGGATAAGTTGAAAATTGGCTGGGTGAATGAGGATTCCTCCATTTTTCAAACTGGGCTTCAAACTGGGCAAGAAAGTACCGATTGGCTGGAAGACGAAAAGCAGCCATTAATGGATAAGTTAAAGGGTCTATGGAAATTTCGAAAAGGCGAATCAATGGATGAAACAATTTTTGATTCGGAACTAGAGGAAAAAGACGAGGAACCCGAGGAGGAGCCTCTCGACTTCCAACCCCATTTTACTTACAGACCCGATACATTAGAGGATTTGAAATATCAATTCCTTGATCAAATCTTTCGTTTTCAGATGAAATGGGCAAGTTCAACTTTAACGGAAAAATCCTTTATTGATAAAAGGTATTATTACGATGAGAGACTGAAATATTTCCTTCAGCGCTTTCCTGATACATTTCTAGTGCTCTATCACCCGCTTTTTTTATTAAAAAAGGCTCCAGTTGAATTAGAAACAATCATCATCAGCCCTACTGGTGTATGGTGTATAAGCTTTGTAGAGGAAGAGGATTTGTCTGTTTTCATAGGATCGAAAGAAAGATTCTGGCTTAAGCGAGTAAAAGGCAATGAAAAGAAAGTATTAAATCCTGTTTTAGCATTAAATCGGACAGGGAAAATTGTTCAGCAAATTTTTCAAATGAATGAAATTGATTTTCCTATTTATAAAGCAGTTGTATGCCGGAACGGCTATATCGATTATCCAGCAGCACCATTTGACGTGCAATTAATTGAGAAAAGAAATTATGATGAATGGTTTAATAGCATGAGAAACCTACGCTCACCGTTAAAGCATAACCAGCTTAAAGGGGCGCAGGCGTTGCTTCAGTATTGCCAAACGTCATCCATAAGAAGATTAGAATGGGAGCTAACAGACGAAAATTAAAATGTCGATTAAAAGGCTGATGTTATGAAAAATCTTTATTTTATTATTAATCCACAAGCGAAAAATGGGGATTGTCAAAAAGTTTGGAGGAAGCTGGAAAGGATCCTTCTTGAACAAAAGATTCCATACATGGCCTTTTTTACAGAATATCGTGGACACGCGAAGGAGATTGTCCGATCCATTGCCGGTAAAACAGAAGGAAATCCTGCTGCGATTATAGCTGTAGGCGGCGATGGCACGATGCATGAAGTAATTAACGGTGCTGCACCATTCCACCATGTCCATGTGTCATTTATTCCAGGCGGGTCAGGCAACGACTTTTCAAGAGGATTTAACATTCCCAAAAACCCATCGAAGGCACTTATTGCCTTATTACATCAACTAGAACAAGAGGATACTGCATTTGTTGATATTGGAAAAATATCAATCGAAAACAATCGAGAACTCTATTTTATTAATAATATGGGAGCTGGCTTTGATGCTCTTATTTCCAAAGAAGTAAATCATTCTAAGATAAAGGGAGTACTTAACCGCCTCTCTCTCGGAAAATTTGTCTATGTTTATTTTTTATTAAAAAACTTGTTTACTTATAAAAAAACACATATTGACCTTAAAGTTGACGGCAGCGACTATTCCTTTCCATCAGCATGGTTTGTGACCGTATCCAACCAGCCTTATTATGGAGGCGGAATGAAAATTTCCCCTGATGCTTCTCCTTTTGATGGGAAGTTAAATATAACCGTTGTTCATAACCTATCAAGAATAAAACTATTACTCATTTTTATTACAGTATTTTGGGGAGGACATACAGGATTTAAAGAGGTTTCTTTTTTGACCGGCAGAAATATTCAAATTAATTCTGACAGCCCTCTGCATGTCCATGCGGACGGAGAGGATATCGGTTTAACTCCTGCTATAGTCACAGCTTGTCAAAAGAAATTGCCAGTCGTCTTGAATAGCAGCTTGAACGAAAGGGAGGTAAGTACAAGTGACTTCTAATAAGCGTGACTTTTCCACCTTTTTAGATGAAATGCAAACAATAACAGTCATACTTCCTTTTCACTATCATGGGGGGCAGTCCGCTTCCTTTTCGATAATGGATGACAATAACCAGCCTTTTTCAAACATGGTCATCCTCAGCCGCATAGCTTTAGAAGATAAAATGAAATATATTTGTAAATTAGAAGCGGAGCCTATGATCGGCAAGCAATATTGGATTATGGATGAATTCGGGGGAAAAACCGATTTACAGATTGGAGCAGTCATTCGAACGAATGCCTTTGATGAAGCTTTTTTCTATAATGGCGCTTTAGGCTTTTCCTATTCGAAAGAGAAAACAAGTTTTAAAGTTTGGGCACCAACTGCGACTATGGTTAAGGTAAAGCTTATGCCAAATGGAGGCAAGGAGCCAGAAATACTGGAAATGAATAAAGGCCATAAAGGGGTCTGGCAGCTGACAGTCTGCCGCGACCTGGAATATTATCATTACACTTATCTTCTTTGCGTTAATTTGGAATGGAGAGAAGCCGCCGATCCCTATGCCACATCTGTCAGCACGAATGGTGAATATAGCGCCATTATAGATATGAACAAAGCAAAAACTGCTAAACCCCCACTGCCGCCTCTTGAACAGCCTACAGATTCAATTATTTACGAAACCCACATTAGAGATTTTACCATTCATCCAAACAGCGGAGTGTTTAATAAGGGAACATATCTGGGAGCAGGGGAGACGAATACAAAAGGGAAAGACGGATTTTCCACTTGTTTATCCTATGTAAAGGAACTTGGTGTCACACATATTGAACTCCTTCCAGTACATGATTTTGAAGGTGTGAATGAACGCGGACCAAAAATAGAATACAATTGGGGTTACAATCCGCTGCACTTTAACGCGCCAGAAGGAAGTTATTCTACCGACCCTGGGGATCCTTATGCAAGAATTAAAGAATTGAAATCGATGATACATTCTGTCCATTCCCAAGGTTTAAGAGTTATCATGGATGTTGTGTATAATCATGTTTATATTCGAGAAACATCAGCTTTTGAAAAAATAGTCCCAGGCTACTACTTTCGCCATGACCAATTTGGAATGCCATCAAATGGAACGGGTGTTGGAAATGACTTTGCTTCAGAGCGTTTGATGGCGCGAAAATTTATTCTTGATTCTGTGATGTATTGGCTAAATGAGTATCAAATAGATGGCTTTCGTTTTGATTTAATGGGCATTTTGGATATTGAGACAATGAATAGGGTAAGAAAGGCGGTAGATTCAGTAGATCCTTCGGTAATTATGATTGGTGAAGGATGGGATTTGAACACCCCTTTGCTTTCCCATATGAAAGCAAACATTGGCAATCAGGCGCAGCTTCCGGGAATTGGTCAATTTAATGATTGGTTTCGAGATACGGTCAAGGGCAGTACGTTCAATTTATATGATAAGGGCTATGCTCTTGGTAATAATCATTACTTTGAGGCAGCTAAGAACGTATTGGCTGGAAGTATTGGTTTTGAGAAGAAGGAAAAGGGCTTATTCCATTCACCTAGTCAATCCGTTAATTATGTGGAGTCCCATGACAACCATACATTGTGGGATAAGCTATTAGTCTGTTCCGCAGAAAAAACGGATCTCATTATCCAGCGTCAGCATCGGCTGGCAACGGTAATGGTGCTGCTTGCCCAAGGCATCCCATTTTTGCATAGCGGCCAGGAGTTTTTTCGGACGAAAAAAGGGATTGGAAATAGCTACAGATCTCCAGATGAAATTAATTATTTGGATTGGGATCGAAAAGTCTTATATTCAGAAAATGTAGATTATATTAGAGGTACGATTAAGATTCGCCAATCACATAAAGCCTTCAGGTTAGCGAATGCGGAATTAATTCGAAAGCATTTACGATTTTTACCTATTGATAATAAAGTAATTGGAATCATTTTAGACGATGTTGGAGAATTTGGACAGTGGGATCGTGTGATCATGATATTTAACCCTTCTGAGTGTGAGCAATCAGTCCAGCTTCCAAAAGGTGTTTGGCATGTACTGGCTGACGAAAACAAAGCGGGATTGGATACGATTAGGCTAATTAATCATTCTTTTGTTCCGATTAAGCCTGTCAGCTCTTATGTTTTTGTTAGTCGTTTTTTGTCGAACAAATAAATAGACTTGACGAAAAAAGGCGGTAAGAGATAAAATTTAAAAGGATAGCTATTGGGGGACTATAGATCAATAGCTTTTTTCTTTTATTTGAGCAGATCTTTTTGTACGATAACGATAATTTATATAGGTAATGGCGGGCTTGCTGTTAGTCCGCCTTCTGTTTCTTATATATTTAAAAGCAGTTAGTTAGTAGCCTTTATGTATGTACATCATGATGAGGCTTGTACGCTTTTCTATAACAGCTATTTGCATAAATGGCTTACTAAATTGCAGGTGAACAATGTTGGAAGAATTATTTGGACAAGAATGGGAGATCGTCCCTGCTGGGGGTGCAACGGGGAAGGCTTTTTTTGCGAAGCATGAGGAGCAAAGGTTGTTCCTGAAAAGGAATTCGTCTCCCTTTCTCGCAGTATTATCAGTCGAGGGAATCGTTCCTAAGCTTGTTTGGACGAGAAGGCTTGAAACCGGCGATGTTATTACCGCCCAGCAATGGTTAAATGGGAGAGAGCTTAAACAGTCAGAGATGAATAATGAACGAGTGGCAAAGCTGCTGAAAAAGATTCATAGTTCAAAACCATTGCTCGAGATGTTAAAAAGATTGGGCAAATCTCCACTTGCTCCAAATATGCTTTTGCGCATGATTGAAGAACAAATAGATGGGGAGCTACGACAGAATCAAACCGTTTTGGTTGCCTTGGAGTTTCTAAGGAAGGAATTACTGAATATACAATGTGACGAGAAAACGGTTTGTCATTGCGATGTGAACCACAACAACTGGCTGCTTGCAGAAAACAACCAGCTGTATTTAATTGATTGGGACGGGGCTATGATTGCGGATCCAGCGATTGATCTGGGCATGCTGCTCTATTGGTACATCCCTAAGAAGGAATGGGCTGATTGGGTCAGTCGGTATGGAATAACGCTAACGGATGATTTACTTTTGAGAATGAAATGGTATGCCATTGCGCAAACTCTCATATCCATACAATGGCATAAAAATGAACTCCGGTTCCAGGAAATGGAGAAATGGCTCCAATTTTTAACTGGTATTATTGGCAGTTATGAAAATTGATTGATTTCATTCACCCATTGCGAGAGTTCTGATTGATGGGCTTCAATATGATTGTCTAATTGAGCGGTTATACTTCCATGTTGGCTGTAATAGTAAATTTCTTCCAAAACAGACTGTGCATATGGATCAAGACCCGGCTGCATCATGATTGATTTCACGAGCCGTTTTAATTGTTCACATTCAGAAACGGATCCACAGCAATCCATTTGATGATTGTTTAATATATCTTTCAATAAATTTAATTTATCTTGCTGGCTGATTGGCATCATAATCACTCCCTGTACAGAATTAACAGTGGATAAATAAACAAGAGGAATTCATTTTAGGTTGTGAATTCCCTTTTTTATTTATACATGGGCTAATATTCTAGCTGTCTTAGCTTCAGTCCTTAATCAAGGTGCTTCCACATTTTAGTGTTGCAAAGGATTATAAGGGCATGTTATGGTTTGAACGATATTATTTAGTTGGAGGTTTGTATGAGACAAAGAAATAAACCGTGGGCAAAGGAAAGACTTGAGCAATATCCCCAATATGTCGTGGCTGCCCCTGAACAAAATAAAGGAAAATGGCAGAATGTATTCGAGAAAATTCAGCCGCTTCACATAGAAATCGGTACGGGAAAAGGCCGCTTTATTACAGGAATGGCTAAGGCTAACCCGAATATTAATTATATTGGGATTGAATTGCAGGATAGTGTCATCGTCACGGCACTTGATAAGATCATCGAGGAAGAGCTGCCGAATGTAAAGCTGATGAATGTTAACGCAGCCGACCTTCGGGAGTTTTTTGAGGCGGGAGAAGTGGATCGAGTGTATTTGAACTTCTCAGATCCTTGGCCAAAAACCCGTCATGCCAAAAGAAGATTGACGTACAAAACCTTCTTAAAGAATTACGAGGAAATTCTTGTGAAAAATGGTGAAATTCATTTCAAAACCGATAATCAAGGATTGTTTGAGTTCTCATTAATGAGTTTTTCTGAATATGGATTGCTTCTTAAGGAAGTAAGCTTAGATCTTCATAATAGCGGGTTTGAAGGCAATATTATGACAGAGTATGAAGAGAAATTCTCTAAAAAAGGAAATCGCATCTATCGATGTGAAGTTCAATATCGTTAAAAAAGCTTATCAAAGGGTAAGCTTTTTTTTTGCGTCCAAGATTCGAAATATTTCTACTAGTTCAACACAAATGATAAAATAAAAGCAGTACAGGAGGGGAATAGATGGAGACAATGCAATTGCAAAATACAAAGCTGACATGGCTTCGTGGCGGAGTAAATTTCCTAGACGGAGGAGCGATGTTTGGAGTCGTTCCGAAGCCGCTTTGGTCTAAGAAATATCCTTGTAATGAGAAAAATCAAATTGAACTCCGCACAGATCCAATTCTAATCCAGATAGACGGAAAAAATCTATTAGTGGACTCTGGATTAGGAAATGGAAAATTAACAGAAAAACAAAGACGAAATTTTGGCGCCCTTGAGGAATCACAGGTAGTGATGGATTTAGCTGAATTAAATATCAGCCCTTCAGAAATTGATTATATCCTAATGACCCATTTGCATTTTGACCATGCATGTGGTTTAACTAACCCGAACGGCGAAACGTACAGCTCGGTTTTTCCAAATGCCAAAATCATTGTTTCGAAAATAGAATGGGAAGAAATGAAAAACCCAAATATTCGCTCTCGTAATACATATTGGAAGGAAAATTGGGAGCCCATTCAAGATCAAATTACTACTTTTGATCTTGAATGGTCATTAGGCTCGATACGAATGGTGCACACAGGCGGACATAGCGATGGGCACTCCATTATTATCATTGAGGATGGCGATGATTTACTCATTCATATGGGCGACATTATGCCAACCCATGCTCACCAAAACGTCTTATGGGTGCTTGCTTATGATGACTATCCAATGGACTCGATTTGGGCAAAGGAAAAATGGATCCAATATGGCTTGGAAAACAACGCATGGTTCACTTTTTACCATGATGCTATTTATCGTGCGGTTAAATGGGACAAAGACGGCCATTTAGTAAATAAACTAGATAGAAGTCGTGAAATATAAGAAAGCTGCACCTCTATTTTTGGGAGGTGCAGCTTTTTTTGAATACTTCATGAATGTTAAACTAAAAATATGCACGATAAATTTGATAATTGCACGATAATCTAGAAATATGCACGATATTCCCGTTATTTGCACGATAGCATAGAAATATGCACGATAACCAAACTTAGCTGATTTAAGCGAGCCTATACGCATCCAGAATCGTTCCTGATTTGGCATCAGCAATAAACTCATATTGTTCAGTCTCTTCACCTGTATATCTGGATATCCCGCCTCGATATACATCATACTTAAGGTGATCCTTTTGGTATGTCTCCGTTTGCATATGAATCCAAGATCCGCTAATAGGCCCTTCATTCTTAAATGCATTCTTTGCATTTGACAGTGCTCTTTCGGGAGAAACGGCTGTCTTTTGTACAAGCAGCTCTCTTGCGGCATACCCGCCTGCTAAGCCAACCCCAACACCTAATAAAAATGATTTCCAGTTCATAAGCATCCCCCAATTGTAAAATGCGTAACAAATTGTATCTATGTACTATCTTATCAAAGAAATAGCTTGGACAAAAACTGAATTAGTGGTAAGCTCACGAAAAGTTCTGTAAAATAATAGAAGCATACATAAAATATATGGAAGAAATATAAAGGAGCTATCTCATGAACGAAAAAACACTGCAACTTTTTAAAACATTAACTGAGCTTCCAGGAGCACCTGGAAATGAACATTTAGTCCGTCAATTTATGAGGGAACAGCTTGGCCAATATGCAGATGAAGTTGTCCAGGATAAGCTTGGAAGTATTTTTGGAGTGAAAAAAGGAGACGAAAATGGCCCAACTGTAATGGTTGCAGGTCATATGGACGAGGTAGGCTTTATGGTTACCTCCATTACAGATAACGGCATGCTGCGTTTTCAAACATTAGGCGGCTGGTGGAGTCAAGTTCTATTGGCTCAAAGAGTACAGGTTATAACTGATAATGGTCCTGTAATTGGAGTCATAGGTTCCATTCCTCCACATCTTCTTGATGAAGCTAAGCGCAGTAAGCCAATGGAAATTACAAATATGCTAATTGATATTGGTGCGGATGACCGAGAAGATGCAAAGAAAATTGGAATTAAGCCTGGCCAGCAAATTGTTCCAATCTGTCCATTTACTCCAATGGCGAATGAAAAGAAAATACTAGCAAAAGCATGGGATAATCGTTATGGCTGTGGCTTGGCAGTAGAACTTCTTGAAGCAGTTAAGGATGAACAGTTGCCTAATACCTTATATTCAGGTGCAACCGTTCAAGAAGAAGTAGGACTTCGCGGGGCAAGAACAGCAGCAAATATGATTAACCCGGATATTTTCTTCGCATTGGATGCAAGTCCGGCAAATGATATGTCTGGAAATAAAAATGAGTTCGGGCAATTAGGAAAAGGAACTCTCCTGCGCATCTACGACCGTTCAATGATAACTCATCGTGGAATGAGGGAGTTTATCCTAGACACAGCTGAGTCAAATAATATTCCATACCAATACTTTATTTCCCAGGGCGGGACCGATGCTGGAAGTGTTCACCTTTCCAATGAAGGGGTTCCAAGTGCAGTTATTGGTATTTGCTCACGCTATATTCATACTCATGCTTCTATTGTCCATGTGGATGATTATGCTGCTGCGAAGGAATTACTCGTGAAACTTGTTAAATCTTGTGACCGCACAACGGTTGAATCTATTCGTCAAAATTCGTAAATAAAAAAGAGACAACCTAGTTGTCTCTTTTTCCTTCAATTTAAAAGGGGTTATAGTCATGAAAATAGTTATTGGTTCAAAAAATCCAGCAAAGATATCAGCTGTCCAATCTGTTTTTCAAAACGATCAAATTGAATTTATTTCAGTAAATGTTCCGTCTGGTGTGAGTGATCAGCCTTTTTCAGATGAAGAGACGATTAAAGGGGCAATCAATCGAGCATACAGTGCGTTAGAAGCAGGCGGAGGGAATATCGGTATTGGTCTTGAGGGTGGTGTACACGAGACGGAATATGGATTGTTTTTATGTAATTGGGGAGCACTTGCAGAGCATGGAAAACCGCCGATCATTGCGGGCGGGGCTAGAATTAATCTTCCAAAAGAGGTGGCGGACAGATTGCTTAAGGGGGAAGAGCTAGGTCCGGTTATGGAGAGTTTTACAGAAAAGGAAGATGTCCGTAAAAAAGAAGGAGCTGTGGGAATATTTACAAATGGGCAAATCAGCCGATCAGAAATGTTCACACATGTTGTAAAGCTTCTTGCCGGCCAGTATGAGTATAGGAAAAAATAAAGGAGATAGACTGCTATCTCCTTCTTACCCATCCTATTTTTCATCAAAAATATATGCTAGAACTTTAAGCGCTTGACCAACTGTTTCAACGGTCACATTTGCTTTATTGGAAAGCTCTTTTAAAGGATGATGGAGCTCTTCCGGACGAATGATGATTAGGGGCTTGTTTAAGGCAACGGCAGCACTCGCATCCATGGCTGTATTCCACTGTTTGTATTTCTCTCCAAATAAGGCAATGACAAGATCGGATTTTTGCATCAATAATTGTGTTCTTAAATTATTTATTCTTGAAGCTGCTTCATCACGGAAAATAGCATTAGGCTGTTTGCCAAGTATTTCTTCACCGATATAATCGGATCTGTCGTGATTTTCCATCGGACCAACGAAATGTAAGGGAAGTTTAAGAGATTTCGCTTTTTCTTTTAGCTCATCCCGCCAGTTTGAGTGAATTTCCCCTGCTAAGTAAACAGTTAATTCCATGTAAATTCCTCCTTAAGGCATAATGGATATATTTTACCATTAAACCTAATAAGTTACTTGACAAATGCTTCAACCAAAATAATAGTTTTTAAAGTATAAGGGTTGCCAGACGATTGACAAGAAATGTATGATAGAAAAGGATATTACAGTTTTTCCTAAGCAAGGAGGAAGTTAGTATGAGAAACAAATTAAAAGCTGCCTTGCTCTTGGTTGTTGTTTTACTGCTGAGCGCTTGTTCTGCCTCACTAACAGAAGAGCAAACTGCTGCAAAGGATGAAGTTGGTGAATCGTTCAATACGGATCCAAAGGCAACCAATAATGAAAATAAAGATATTAAGTTCTATTTGCCTTTTGGGTTTGAAGTGAACAAAGAGACGCCTAATAATATTATTTTGAAGAATGGTTCGAAGACATATATTCTATTTTATAATCCGCATGAAAGCCCTGATAGTAAAGTCGTTTATGAGGCAGCCTTAAAGCAAAAAGAATATGACTTTAAAGAAACATATTCTACAAAAGACGGGCATTTTGGCTATTTATTGATTAAAAATGCGGACAAACAACAAAATGAATTGACTGTAGGTGTAGGCGGGGTTAAAATTACAACCCAATCGAAAACCAAAAATCTATCAGCTGAAGCAGCTAGTATGGCAGAAATTATTCAGTCAATCAAGATGAGATAAAGAAAGCCCGAATAACATAGCTTTCTAACAAATAAAAAAGCTAAGCATTCTCTCAAAGGAAAATGCCTAGCTTTTTTATTTTATTTATTTTTTTGAAATTTTGATTTTAGGTTGTTTAATATACTCTTTAATTTGGAGCTGCTATTTCCAGCATTCTCGAATAGCTCTTCATCAGATGAATCAAGCCTGAACTGGTTCACCTCTAGTTTAAGATCACTAGCAATGACACTAAGGTCAGTTGCTGCTAAAGTTACCTTCGAAATGGCCTCAAGCTGTGTTTCACTTGATGCTGCCACTTCCTCAGATACGGCTGCAGAGTCTCTAGAAACGGTAAACACCTCTTGAATCTGTTCGTTCAATACATGGTTTGCAGCTTGTACATCTTTTACAGAGGCACCAATTGTATTAATTTTTTTATGGATTCCATTCACATGCTGGACGATTGATTCAAACGCCAGTTTTGTCGTTTGAACAGATTCACTTTGAAGAAGCGTATATTCATTAAAATGCTCTGTTTCATTCATTAGCTTCTCCATAATTTCATTCATAGAAGAAACGAGTGAGTGAATTTCCTGTGCCTCTTGTTTTGAACGTTCAGCTAATTTTCTCACTTCAGAAGCGACGACTGCAAATCCCTTACCAGCTTCACCAGCTCTTGCTGCTTCAATAGCTGCATTTAAGGCTAATAAATTTGTATTATCTGCTAAGTTCTGTATTGTATCAACGATTGATGTAATATGACTTGATTGCATGGCAGCCTCACTAACCTTTTCATTTACATGATTGGCAAGGTTAAGAAATTGATCGGAAATGTTCTGCAGGTTTTGGACGGTATTAATTCCGTTATGCCCTTCCTGCTCAGTTAATGCGGCTTCCTCTAAAATTTCATAGCTCAAATTTTCAGTATGATAAATCGCTTTAGAAACCTTTTCAATCTCTTTTCTGCTCTCTTCTAAATGTGAGGATTGGCTCTCAGCCCCAATAGCAATCTGTTTAATAGCCGCATCCACTTCATTTGCCTGTGCTGTTGTTTCTTCTGAAATCGCAGCCAGGTTTTCAGAAGATGCTTGAAGTTCGGTTGAAGATTCGAGTATTTGGAGAAAGGAATGCTGTACCCTTTCAGCCATATGATTGAATGTACGAGCAAGCTCACCCATTTCGTCCTTTGCTATTGCGGGAACGCGATAGCCTAAATTCCCATCACCAATTTTCTCAGCACCTGCTCTTAGTAGAGTGACAGATCTAGTAATACCCTTTGATAATAATAATCCGCCAATTACCAATGCTATTACTAGTGATAAACTTATGGCATAAATTAAATATGTATAAAATGCATTTTGTTTTTTTAGCTCATTTTGGATGTTTTGCTGATTGGCAATAATGCCTATTTGGACTTCAGCAGCTGCTTGTTCGATTGACCTGGCTTCTTCATCAAACAATCTAATAAATTCCGCTGTCTGCTGAAACGAGGTATGGATCGCATTTAAAGCATCATTGTATTCTGTCAGCCATCTTTCTAAGTAAGCTTTAGAGCTGCTGCTAAGATTTTTACTTGCTTCTAATTCGATCTTAAACGCTTCGCCAGATTGGATAAATTGCTCATACGCTTCTTCACTTTTCGTAGCAAGATACTGTTTCTCATACAGCCTCATCTGTAAAAACTGTTCATCAATACTCGAGTTTTTTAGCAATTTAGTCATATTACTTATTTGATTTGCTGTAATGGCTATTTGCCCTTTAAGGCCTTTATCATCGCTATAGCCAATCTGCTTGTACATTTCCGATAAAGTGGTGAATTTCTCCAAGTAAGAATCTGCATTTTGAACAACCTTTTCAAATTCATTCTTAATCGTCTCAATTTCTTGTTTTTCACTCATTCTGCTTGATTCAGATTTCACTCTTAAAATGCTTTGCATAACTAGCTCTGCATCAAGTGGATCTGGTTCTCTTAAGAATTGCTGCTCATATTTTCTAGTCATCGCAAGGTTATACATAATATCCTTACTGCCATCAACTATTGAAAGTAAGGCAGCTTCTTTTTCCCTGCTATTGTCTTGAATCGTTTGAAGAATAAAATTGAAAGAAAGTAATAAAATAAGACCTCCGATAGTCATAAGCAAAACTAGTCCCAGTTTGCCGCGAATGGTTTTCAAACTGTCCACCTCACTCGTTTATAAATTATTAGAAAAATTTAAATATTACTTAATTATAGAACTTTTTTCCTGTTATGACAATATGTGATAATATTCGATTCATCCATTTGGATTACGAACAGGCAACAATGCTGCGATCAGTTTAAAGGCAATTAATGACGTTTAAAACGAAAAGGTTTGGGCCAAGTTTAATCTGAAAATGTTTTCGTTGCATATTATTGGTCCAGTCGTGTTAAGTTTGATATTATCTGAATATATGAGAAAAAATGCTGGATTTGATTTCGTTAAATGAAGGTCCACACTGGAGGAGAAGGAAATGAAAAAGCTTGAATCTATGGAACAATTTGAACAGCTAAGGGATAATGGTAAGCATATATTTATGTTTTCTGCCGATTGGTGCCCAGATTGCCGGGTGATTGAACCAATCTTACCTGAAGTTGAAGCAAAATATCAGGAATATACATTTTTATATGTAGATCGCGATGATTTTATTGATCTTTGCGGCCAGCTTGACATTTTTGGCATCCCAAGCTTTATTGGTTATAAGGATGGGAAGGAATTAGGCCGTTTTGTAAGCAAGGATCGTAAAACCCAGGAAGAAATCGAGAATTTTATAGAAAAACTTGAACAGTAATATTTGATGGACTGACTAGGAAGGGTTCGACCAACATGGGGCCGATCCCTTTGTTTGTAATAAAGTTCCTACAAGGAGGAACCTGAAATGAAAATGGATAGTTTAAAAATGAAAAAGGAATTAGAGAAACGATTAGCCAACGCCAATCGCACTTTTTCATTTGACAGGAAAAAAGATGAGCTTCGTATCGAAAATAAGCAAACTGGAAAGGGGATTACAATCTCTCTACCAGGAATTATTGCCAAATGGGAGCTACAGAAGGAAAAAGCAATTGATGAGGTTGTATATTATGTGGAGGAAGGCCTTCAGGCAATGGATGGATCCCCGATTCAGCTTTCAGGTTATGAAAAAAACATTTTTCCAGTCATTCGTTCCACTTCATTCCCAACTGAATCTGAGGAAGAAATTCCATTTTTAACGGATGAACATACGGCAGAGACGAGAATTTATTATGCCCTGGATCTAGGTACTACCTACCGCTTAATTGACTCTAGTCTCATTCAAAAGGAAGGCTGGGTTCCAGAACGGATAAAGGAAATTGCCTTATTTAACGTTCGGTCACTAACAACCGATTTGAAAAGTGACACAGTTGCTGGCAATACGTTTTATTTCTTAAATAAAAATGACGGCTACGATGCGAGCAGAATATTAAATGATGCATTCCTTAAAGAAAAGGCAAAGCAAATAAAAGGGACAATGGCTGTGGCTGTTCCGCATCAGGATGTGTTAATTATTGCTGATATTATGAATGACACAGGCTATGACATTCTATCCGAGATGACGATGAGCTTTTTTGCTAGCGGCAGAGTGCCCATTACAGCCTTATCCTTTCTCTATGAAAACGGAGAGCTTGAGCCAATTTTTATTCTTGGCCAAACTAAAAAGAAATAGCTGGCAATTATTTAGTAGAGGATCACTTAAAAGTGGTCCTTTTTACTTGCAAAAATTTGCCCCAATAGACTCAATCTCTTATTTTTTCTACAATTTCCGCGAAATACTGTTAAAATGGAAAAGATAGAATTAAAGAAAGAGTTGGTATAAATTGAGTTGGATTAGAAAGCTATTTCAAATGTTTAAAAATGAAGAGAATAAGAATGACTATGAACAAGAATATATGAATCAAGATCAGCTAGAAAGATCTGATATGAATAATCAAATAGAACCATCTAAAGATGTGAATGCCAAAGTATTATATCAATATCCTAAAGGACAATTTCGTTTTCCTGTGATTCCAGATGAAAAAAAAGGATCAGAGCAAAGAGAGCCTAGAATAAAAAGGGAAGAAGGGCCGCAGGTTGCACGTATTCCCGAACGTAGAATCAATCGAAATGAATCCATCCCTAAGGAGAAGAAGGTTCATAATGTAAAAGAAAAAAGGGTGGCGTCTCCAAGAAAAGATCCCTTTCGCCCAACTGAAATTCCATCGCCCATCTATGGATTTGAACGTCCAATCACTGTAGAACCTATTAAACGAACGAAGGAACCATTGAATAGGTATGGGCAAAAAAACCTTACTTACGATGACATTAAGAATAAGCTTGCAAATGGGCGCCAGCCAGCTTCAGAGGATTTAGACCTTTTTGTTGATTCTTTAATGGAAGACCTGACTAAACAACCTGAACACGCTGAGCCGTTAATAGAGGAAAAGCAGGATTCTAATGTGGATGAATTACAGGAAAAAGAATCCCAAACTGTAGATTATTTTTCTAAAGAAGTTGAAATGGAAGAAGCTGTAGCCTTATTTGCAGAAGAGCCAGCAATCGAGGAAACGGAAGCTCAGCCAGCACCCGAGGATACAGAAGAGCAACCAGTAGCTCTTGAAACGGAAGAACAGCTAGCGCCAGAGGAAATAGGTGAGCAGCCAGCATCTGATGAAACAGAAGAACAACCTTCAACTGATGATGCAGATTTGCAGCCAGTAACTCTGGAAACGGAAGAGCAGCCAGCCTCTCATGAAACAGAAGACCAACCTGGAACTGATGATGCGGAAGAGCAACCCGTGGCTGCGGAAATGGTAGAACAGCCAGCAACAGAGGAAACAGAAAAGCAGCCAGCACCTATGGAAAAAGAAGTCCAACCAACAGCGAGAAAACATATCCCATTCAACGTTATAATGCTAAAGAATGATAAGCAAAAGCTCGCTAATCAAGTAAGGACATTTGCTGCTCCAAAGAAAGAGGAAGTGGTTGTCCTTGCAGAGAAAGAAATTGCCTCTGCCACTCAAGAAGCCGCACCAGCTGCAGAAATAGAAGAGGAGCTTGCGTATTATCAATTCCCGGCTAATAGCTTGCTTTTGCCGCCAGTTCATCAGGAAGAATCTTCGGATTGGTTTATCGAACAGAAGGAACTCCTTAACTCAACCTTAAAAAATTTCAATGTCAACGCAAATGTCGTTAATGTTACCCAAGGTCCTTCTGTTACCAGGTTTGAAGTGCAGCCTGAACCAGGTGTAAAGGTAAACAAAATTACAAATTTATCTGATGATATTAAATTAAGTCTTGCAGCAAGGGATATTCGGATTGAAGCACCCATCCCGGGCAAGCATACAATTGGAATTGAAGTCCCTAATAAGACGAGCAGACCTGTATTTATAAGCGAGATTATTAATAGTCCAGTGTTTCAGGAAAGCAGTTCTCCATTAACAGCCGTTCTCGGTCTGGACATAGGAGGCAATCCTATTGTCACAGATTTGCGTAAAATGCCGCATGGCTTAATTGCAGGAGCAACAGGATCGGGAAAAAGTGTCTGTATTAATACGATTCTAGTTAGTCTGTTGTATAAAGCTACTCCTGATGAATTGAAGCTCATATTAATTGATCCGAAAATGGTCGAGCTCGCACCTTATAATCGAATCCCACATCTAGTGAGTCCAGTTATTACGGACGTCAAGGCGGCTACTGCAGCATTAAAGTGGGCAGTGGAGGAAATGGAACGCCGATACGAGCTATTTGCACATACAGGTGTAAGGGATATTAGCAGATTTAATGAGCTCGCTGAAGAGCATAAGCGATATTCAGATAAGCTTCCATACATGGTGATTATTATTGACGAGCTCGCTGATTTAATGATGATGTCTCCTGCGGATGTCGAGGAAGCAATCTGCCGGATTGCCCAGAAGGCAAGGGCTTGTGGAATTCACTTAATTATTGCTACACAACGACCATCTGTAGATGTTATTACCGGATTAATTAAGGCAAATGTCCCAACGAGAATTGCTTTCTCTGTTTCCTCACAGATTGATTCGCGAACGATTATTGATATTAGCGGGGCTGAAAAGCTTCTTGGACGCGGGGATATGCTCTTCTTAGAAAATGGATCATCTAAGCCTGTTCGTCTCCAAGGCACGTATGTTTCAGATCAGGAAATTGATGATGTAGTTGCCCATGTGAGAAGGGAAAGGGACCCGGAATATTTATTCGAACAAGAAGAACTACTGAAAAAAGCACAGATCATTGAGGAAGAAGACGAATTGTTTTATGAAGCATGTGAATTTGTGATCGATCAAGGGGCTGCATCGACTTCCAGTCTGCAAAGAAGATTCAAAGTGGGCTATAATCGTGCCGCACGCCTCATCGATATGATGGAGAAACAGGGATTTATTTCAGAAACACGAGGAAGTAAGCCGAGAGAGGTTCTGATTACATCCGAAGAGCTTGAATCACTTTTAGACTCTAGTACAATAAATTAATCCATGGTATTCTTTACTTGCATGTTAAAAATAATAACAAAAATATTTATTTACAGCCTAAGGATTACGAACGGTATGTGAGGAGCTTACGGATGAAGGAAATTGAGCTTAAAGTAAAAGGGGAAATAAAACGTTTAACAAACCAGACTTTTAAATTTGATGAGCGGATTAGAGATGGCTGGTTTTCTGCGGTGTACTTTTTAAAGACGAAAGAGATTGTGAAAAAGTACCAAAAGGATATAATCGTGACGATGCAATTTTTTCAAAAAGACCATGCTGTCTTGTGTGGTACAGATGAAGTCATTGCACTACTTAAAACATTTGCTGATAATCCCGATGAACTTGAAATATATTCATTAAAGGATGGCGACAAAATTGCGCCATTTGAAACAGTGCTAACGATTACAGGAAAATATGAAACCTTTGGTTATTTAGAAGGCGTGATTGATGGAATTCTTTCCAGACGTACGTCAGTCTCCACGCATGTATATAATGTTGTCAAGGCAGCAAGTGTATCAGGAAAGCAAAAGCCGGTGATCTTCATGGGCGATCGTGATGATCATTATACAACACAAGCTGGGGACGGCTATGCAGCTTATATTGGAGGATCTACTGCCCAGGCGACCCATGCCATGAATGAATGGTGGGGAAAAAAAGGAATGGGCACGATGCCCCATGCTCTTATTCAAATGTTTAATGGAGATCTTGTTGCTGCAACTAAAGCGTACCAGGAAACTTTTCCGGAAGATGAGCTAGTTTCCCTAGTTGATTATAATAATGATGCCATTACAGATTCCCTAAAGGTAGCGAGAGTGTTTGGCAAGGACCTGAAGGGTGTTCGAATTGATACTTCACGCACGATGATTGATCAGTATTTCTTGAGAAACCAGCATGTATTAGGGACCTTTGATCCGCGAGGGGTGAATGCAGAATTAATTTTTGCGCTCAGAAAAGCACTTGATGATGAAGGATTTGATCATGTGAAAATTGTCGTAAGCGGCGGCTTTAACGAGTCCAGAATTCTGGAATTTGAAAAGCAAGGTGTTCCAGTAGACATGTACGGGGTAGGAAGCAGCTTATTAAAGATTAATATTGGCTTTACAGGTGATAATGTTTTAATTAATGGAAAGCATGCAGCTAAGGCTGGGAGACGCTACCGTCCAAACCCGCGCCTAGAAAAGGTTGAATAGAAAAAAGTTGAAAAGCTCCATGACCATTGATGGCACATGGAGCTTATCAATGAAATACAATTGACAGTTTTCTAGCTGGGATTTCATTACATAGTTTTTGAAAATAAATAGTGATATAATGTTTGAATATGATGAAATATAACGTAAAAGAAGCAGAGATTTAATCATAAAATTATTTTTTTTTGACTAAACATGTCCTAAATTAGGATATGCGCAAAACTAGATGAATGTCATATACTGTTTTACAGATATACGATGGTTGGAGGTTCTTTATATGACTATTTACCATTTCGTAGGTATTAAGGGGTCCGGAATGAGTGCCTTGGCGCAAGTGCTCCATGATATGAATTATGAAGTGCAAGGCTCAGACTATGAAAAACGCTTTTTTACACAACTGGCCCTCGAGCAATCTGGAATAAAGATCCTTCCCTTTCAAAAGGAAAATATAAAACCTGGAATGACCATTATTGCTGGAAATGCTTATCCGGATACGCATGAAGAAATCGAAGAAGCAATGAATCTTGGACTGCCTGTTATCCGTTACCACCGGTTTCTTGGCGATTTTATGAAGGATTTTACAAGTGTTGCCGTTACAGGCGCTCATGGGAAAACTTCTACTACAGGCTTGCTTGCACATGTCATGAAAGGTGCAAAACCAACTTCATTCCTTATTGGTGATGGAACGGGAAGCGGGGATGAGAATGCGGAGTACTTTGCCTTCGAAGCTTGTGAATATAGAAGGCATTTCTTATCGTACTTCCCTGATTACGCCATCATGACGAATATTGATTTTGATCATCCTGATTACTTTGCTAATATTGAGGATGTATTTTCTGCGTTCCAGGAAATGGCCTGGCAAGTGAATAAGGGGATTTTCGCATGTGGTGATGATGAACAATTGCAGCGAATTCAAGCAAAAGTACCTGTTCTATTTTATGGATTTGGCGAGGAGAATGATTTTCAAGCTCGGAATATTGTCAAATCAACAGAAGGAACAACCTTTGATGTATTTGTTAGAAATACATTTTATGAAACCTTTTCTATTCCCGCATTTGGAGACCATAATATCTTAAATTCACTGGCAGTTATTGCGTTATGCCATTATGAAGAAATAGATTCAGAAATTGTTCAAAGCTATCTTAAAACCTTTAGCGGAGTAAAAAGAAGATTTACAGAAAAAAAGATTGGTTCACAAATCATCATTGATGATTATGCCCATCATCCGACAGAAATTAAAGCGACTGTTGATGCAGCCCGTCAAAAGTATCCAAATCGTGAAATCATTTGTGTTTTTCAGCCGCATACATTTACGAGAACCCAGGCATTTCTTGAGGATTTTGCCGAAAGTTTGAATTTGGCTGACCATGTTTATTTATGTGAAATCTTCGGTTCTGCAAGAGAAAACCATGGAAAATTATCAATTGAAGATTTGAAAGAAAAAATTCCAGGCGCGAACATTTTAACAGAAGATAATACAGCTATTTTAAAAGAACATGAAAATAGCGTACTTATTTTTATGGGTGCTGGAGATATTCAAAAGTTTCAGGAAGCTTACGAAAATCAATTATAAATATAAAAAAGATGCGGTTGCTGAAACCGCATCTTTTTATATACTCATTTTAAATTTTCTGGGTTCAGAGCTTCTAATTCAGGGATAACGAAGCGTCCATCTTTCCGAATTAAACGGTCATCGAAGTAGATTTCGCCGCCGCCGTAATCAGGCCGCTGAATATTAACCATATCCCAGTGGATATTAGACTGATTTCCATTGTATGCTTCGTCATAACATTGGCCAGGGGTGAAATGGAAGCTTCCATCGATTTTCTCATCGAATAAAATATCCTGCATTGGATGTAAAATAAACGGATTTACACCAATAGCAAATTCTCCGATGTAGCGGGCACCTTCATCCGTGTCAAAAATCTTATTAATTCTTTCGGAGTCATTAGCCTCTGCTTCAACGATTTTTCCATTCTTGAATGTTAGTTTCACGTTTTCAAAAGTAAATCCATTGTACGGGGATGGAGTATTATATGTAATTACACCATTCACAGAATCACGGACAGGAGCTGTATAAACCTCTCCATCAGGAATATTCATCTGACCGGAGCATTTGATTGCTGGGATATCTTTGATAGAGAAGGTAAGGTCTGTTCCAGGGCCAGTAATTTTAACTTTATCGGTTTTGTTCATTAATTCAACAAGATTATCCATGGCTTTGTCCATTTTTCCATAATCGAGATTACAAACATTAAAATAGAAATCCTCGAAGCCTTCTGTGCTCATTTTTGCTAATTGAGCCATAGAGGATGTTGGGTATCTTAAGACTACCCATTTTGTTTTCGGCACGCGAATTTCACGATGAACCTTCTTCCCGATTGTTGAACCATGGATTTTCATTTTATCTTCAGGGACATCTGAATGCTCATTGATGTTATTTCCTGAACGAAGTCCAATGTATGCATCCATTTGACCCATGACATTTGCCTCGAAATCAGCCATCAAGCTAAAATGCTCTTCCTGTGCTCCTAATAGTAGAGAGCGATCAACCTGATGATCTTTCAATAGAACAAATGGAAAACCGCCTGCAGCATAAGCTTCTTTTACAAGTGCTGTAACAAGCTCTCTTTGTAATCCAAAGTTTTCAATTAGGACTTTTTCTCCCTTTTGAAGACAAATAGAATAGTTTATTAAATTTTTTGCCAGTTTCTCAATACGAGGATCTTTCATCCTTATCCCTCCGATGTAAACAAATTCTATTAACAATACTATTGTATCCCAATTCGAATTTTTTGTTTAATAATATATTTTATCATTGGGCAATTATGTTAAAATGACCAATGTATAGATATGATGGAATAATAGCAGGAAATTGATCTATTAAATGGAATTCATATAGATTAGGGGGTTTATGTTAATAGCAACTGGGGAAAAAGATAAATAGCTAGGACAAATGGAGGTCATCAAAGTGCAGATTATTTTGTATTTAAGTGTAGCAGTCATCGCCATTGCTTTTCTCGTTCTTGTCATTTACCTATCAAAAACACTTAAGTCTCTTCAAGCTACTCTAGATAGTGTTTCGAAAACATTAAATGGCTTAGAGGGGCAGTTAGAAGGGGTAACAAGAGAAACAACGGCATTACTCGAAAAAACGAATGCGCTTGCAGAGGATATACAGCATAAATCAGAAAGTCTAGGCAGTGTTGTCAATGCAGTTAAGGAAGTAGGAGATTCTGTCCGCGGCTTCAATGGGTCCATCCAGAAGATTTCGCGCTCTATAGACAATGGGCTGGAGGAAAATAAAGAAAGAATCTCTCAAGTAGTTCAATGGAGTCAAATTATCATGGAGTTAAAGGACAAATGGAAAATGAGAAAACAAGCTCAAACGGATGAGGTTTCACCTGACAAGCCTGTGCCTCAGAAAAGATGGATCAGGGAAAGAAATTATTAGGAGGGATAAGAGTATGAGTAGTCAAGAGAGAAGCCAATTTGAACATGGTCAAGCGAAATCAGAGGAAAATATTAATACGAAGGATTTTTTAATAGGCGCTCTAATTGGCGGAATGGTTGGTGCGGCTGCCGCACTTTTCCTTGCACCTAAATCCGGCAAGGAATTAAGAAATAATATTAATGAACAAGCTGTTGTTTTAAAAGAAAGAACAGGGCAGCTTCGTGAATCAGCTATGTCTAAGGGGACGCAATTAGCTGGGACTGCCAAGGAGAAATCAAATGTCCTTGCCCAATCCGTATCCAGACAATCCATTGAATTGGTGAATAAGGTAAAAAGCATAAAGCCAATAGAAAGCTTGACTGGCGGCGCTGAAGAAAATAAGACAGCGGTTAGCAATAAACAAGGCGCCAATAATGATGAAATACAGAAAAAACTAGAAGAAACGAAAAAAGCTTTTGATGAGACGGAGTATAAATATAATCATTAATATGGGGGAAATGATGTGAAAAGGTTTAATGGAAATGAAGATTTTGAACAGGTTATGCAAGCTTCAGAGCAAGTGATGGTCTTAAAGCACAGCTCTACATGTCCGATTAGCCAGGCTGCATATGAAGAGTATGAAAGCTTTGCAGAAGAACATGACAGCCTGCCGATTTATTATCTGGTTGTTCAAGAGGAACGCCCTCTGTCCAATCAAATTGCGGAGAAGGTTAATATTAAACATGAATCACCTCAGGTGCTGCTGTTTAAAAATGGCGAAGTGATTTGGCATGCTTCTCATTGGAAGATTACTTATGAATCGTTAACGAATGCGGTAAATGAACATAAATAAGAAATAACCGTTTTGGGGCGGACCCTGGTTTCGTTTTTTACAAATAGGCCCATGTTTGGAAAGTATCGGACACGCGTTCCTATATTTGATGAAAAATCGTCAATTTCTCCTTGTTTTTATCAAATAAAGGATTCTGTGTCCTCAAAACTCTCAATAAGCAAGTTTTTATGCAAATAAAGGATTCTATGTCCTATAAAAAGTCCACACCACTCAAAGTGTCCGGGTGAAAAACCCAATAGAAATGCACAGAGAATAACTTAGCTCTGTGCATTTTTTGTTTTTACATTCCATTCTGCTCGTTTTGACCGAAGCCTTGTTTGATAACTGTGAAAAGGCGCCCCTAGAAGAGCAGACTCCGTTTTTCCTCTTTTTATCGGCTATTTCATTATTTTGTTGAGCTTCGTTCTTCGATGCGGTGAGGGAGTACGATGATATGATCTGTTACTTCTTCCTTGTTCATATACTTCGTTAAGAGTCTCATTGCAACTGCGCCAATATCATAAAGCGGCTGTACGATTGTCGTTAGCTGCGGGCGAACCATTAATGACAATTTCGTGTTATCAGAGCTAATTACTTCAAAATCCTCGGGGACATTGAAACCTCGATCCAACGCACCATGAACAAGGCCAAGCGCCATTTCATCTGAAGAAGAGAAAATCGCGGTTGGTTTTGTTTCTGCCTCAAGCAGCTTTTCAAATGCTTCAATTCCTGAATCATATGTGTAATCACCCTCTGCCACTAAATCCTCCTTAAATGGAAGACCTTTTTCAGCCAAGGCACGTTTGTAGCCTTCAAGCTTTTTCACACTATTAATAGGATCATGGGTTGGTCCTAGGACAATAGCGACGTCGCTATGGCCTCTATTGATAAAATTAATAATGACATCATAGGTTGCCTGCTCATAATCAATATTGACGGAAGGAATTCTTTCTGATTCTTCTATTGAACCTGCTAAAACAATTGGGACAGGAGACTTCTCAAATTCCTGTACTAGCTCCTCGGTTATATTTCCGCCCATAAATACAATTCCATCCACTTGCTTTCCAAGCATTGTATTAATTAAATGGAGTTCCTTATCTAAATTTTGATCGGAGTTGCTTAAAATAATATTATATTTGTACATTGTGGCGATATCTTCAATCCCCCTCGCCAGCTCAGCAAAAAAGATATTTGAAATATCGGGAATAATTACCCCTACCGTTGTTGTTTTCTTACTTGCTAGTCCTCGAGCAACAGCGTTTGGCCGATAGCCTAGTCTTTCAATGACCTCTGATACTTTTTTTCTAGTTGCGGGCTTTACGTTAGGGTTTCCGTTTACTACACGGGAAACTGTCGCCATAGAAACGTTGGCCTCTCTGGCAACATCATAAATCGTTATATTCATCTATATCACTCCTTAAATAATTGGCAAAGTTCCTTATTTAATACTAGTTTACAACAAGCAATCCTTACCTAGTCACCACGAGGTTTGTGAGTGGCTACACAATCATTATTTATGTAACTAATCATACGACAGACTAAGGAATGCCGCAATGTGAAGAGTATATATTTTACAATCTTTAATAAAAAAAAACCTTCTGACATTTAGCAGAAGGCTTCTTGGGTATTAAACTCTTACGAAAGCAGAAGATTTTAGTTCTTTCATAAATTCATCAAACTGCTTTAAATCCATTTGCTGAGCGTTATCAGATAAAGCTACTGCTGGATCTGGGTGAACTTCAGCCATAATTCCGTCAGCTCCAATAGCTAATGCTGCCTTTGCTGTTGGAAGGAGTAAATCACGTCTTCCTGTTGAATGGGTAACATCAACTAAGACAGGCAAGTGCGTTTCCTGTTTTAAAATCGGAACAGCAGAAATATCAAGAGTATTGCGCGTAGCACGCTCATACGTACGAATTCCACGTTCGCATAGAATGATTTGTCCGTTGCCCTGTGCCATAATGTACTCTGCTGCGTTAATGAATTCCTCAATCGTTGCAGAAATTCCACGCTTCAGTAATACTGGCTTATTGACAGCACCTGCAGCTTTTAAAAGCTCGAAATTCTGCATGTTACGTGCACCGATTTGAATAACATCAATATAGTTGACAGCTGTTTCAATATCATTAGGACTTACAATTTCACTAATAACAGCTAAATCGAATTCATCGGCAACTCTTTTTAAAATTTTAAGACCTTCCAGTCCAAGTCCTTGGAAATCATATGGGGATGTTCTTGGTTTATACGCACCACCGCGAAGCAGCTTAAGCCCCTTAGCCTTTACAGCATCAGCAACTGTTGCCACCTGCTCATACGATTCAACTGCACAAGGACCAAATACTAAATGCTGATTTCCATCACCAATCTTTACACCTTTTAAATCAACAATTGTATTCTCAGGCTTTTTCTTTCTTGAAACAAGAAGTGCTTTACGATGATCATCCTCTTGCAGTTCTAATCCCGCCTTAAAAATCTCCTTGAACACATGTTCAATTGTTGAATTTTCAAAAGGGCCGTCATTATGCTCTTTTATTAGATTGAGCATATGGCGCTCACGGACAGGATCATAGCGGTAAACACCTTGTGTTTCTTTCGCCTTTCCAATTTCCTGAACCAACTTTGCTCTTTCGTTGATTAGTGAAAGAAGCTGTAAGTTTAGTTCATCTACACGATCTCTCAACTGATTAAGTTCATTACTCATTTCCTGTCCCTTCCCTTCTCAAATTTAGTTTTTGAGTCCGATATGAATGAAATGGGATGATTTATTCATCCTCATACGAATGTTCATGCTGAATATCAAAAGAATATTTTCTATTCCGCATTGTTTCTGCTCATTCTTCTTTATCGCCTCGTAATTATGTGATACATTTTAATAATTAGAGTTATTATATATGAAATCTTCTGACATGTCACTAATTATTTCTTTAATAATTAAACGCTTTTCTGTAATAAAGCGTTTTCTTTAATTATTTTTCTTATTAGGCAAAGAAGGTGTGTAAACTTGCTTGAAAAAAAGAAGCTGTTCGCTTTAGATATAGGCACCCGTTCAGTGAATGGGATTATACTAGATGAAACTGATGGCAAATATCATGTTGTTGATATTCTTGTCAAAGAACATACAGAACGTGCCATGCTTGATGGACAAATTCATGATGTACTAGCTGTCTCCAAAATCATTACCGAAATTAAGGAAGAACTGGAAATAAAACATGGCCCCTTGAAAAAGGTTTGTGTTGCTGCCGCCGGCCGTGCCTTAAAGACAGAACGTGCTCAGGTGAGCATTGATATTAACGGCAAGCCATTAATTCAAAAGGAAGATATCCTTCATTTAGAATTAAGCGCTGTCCAGCAGGCACAAGCAATGGTAGCAGAGAAATATCAATCAAACAAAACCTACTATTATTGTGTCGGTTATTCGGTTCTTTATTATCGATTAGATGGAGAAGAAATCGGCAGCTTAATTGACCAGCAGGGGGAAGAAGCCTCTGTTGAAATTATTGCTACCTTCTTGCCTAAGGTTGTTGTTGAATCCCTTTTGTCGGCTCTTCATCGTGCTGGACTTGAAATGGAGGCTTTAACACTAGAGCCAATTGCGGCCATTAATGTTCTAATCCCCCCGTCAATGCGCCGGTTAAATGTAGCTTTAGTGGATATTGGGGCGGGAACCTCTGATATTGCGATTACAGATCTTGGAACAATTATTGCATATGGAATGGTTCCAGTGGCTGGGGATGAGATTACAGAAGCGATCAGTGATCAGCTGCTTTTGGATTTTCCTTTAGCAGAAAAGGCAAAAAGAGAACTGCTTACCAATGACTCGATTATGGTTACAGACATACTTGGATTTGAAACCGAAATCCAAAAAGATGAAATCGTTCAAATGATTTCTCCTGCATTAGATAAGCTGGCAACATCAATTTGTGAAGAAATACTGGGCTTAAACAACGAGCAGCCCCCAAAAGCAGTGATGCTTGTAGGCGGCGGGAGCCAAACACCAGAGCTGCCAAAACGGGTGGCGGAAAAATTGAATCTTCCCGAAAACAGGGTGGCAATCAGAGGAATTGATGCGATACAATCTTTAACTTTATCGGATCATATTGAAAAAGGGCCTGAACTCGTTACGCCAATAGGAATTGCTATAGCTGCCCATAAATCACCTGTTCAATACAAAACCGTTTATGTAAATGACCAGCCTGTTCGATTATTCGAAGTCAAGCAATTGACTGTTGGCGATTGTCTTCTTGCTGCCGGAATAAAGATGAACAAATTATATGGAAAGCCGGGTTTGGCCATGATTGTGAATCTAAATGGACAAAATATCACAATACCTGGCGGACATGGAGAAGCTCCATTAATTTTATGCAATGACAGCCCATGCTCATTAGAAAGTGTCATCCAGAATGGAGATCATCTCATTGTTGAGAAAGGCAAGAACGGGCATAAGGCAGAGGTGCTCATAAAGGATCTAATTGATGAAATTCCATCGAAACAAATCAAAATAAATGAGCAGCATTATATCGTTACTGCTTCATTAATTTGTAACGGTGCAACCGCTTCAGCAGAAAAGCTTGTAGAAGACCGTGATACAATCATATGCAAAATTCCTGAAACGGTGGAAGAGATGCTCGCTTCGCTTAATTTGCATGAACTGCTTGCAGAAATTAGGCCATTCCGGGTTAATTTGAATGAAAAAGAAACCTTCATTCCTCCTCTTTCCGGAAAAATATACCGGAACGGAAAGGAAATTAAAACCTATCATAGTTTTGAACATGGAGATCACATTATTATTGAAAAAAAATCGGCAATTACTGTACGAGAATTTGCCGAGCTCAAACAAATCATGCTTTCACAAAACATCCCAGTCTCCTTTAATGACAAGAAGATTAACCTTAGAAAGCCTGTCTCTACAGTGAAGAGGCAAGGGGTTACGTTACTGGAGGACGACTTAATCCAGGATGGGGACCATTTAATGGTTGAACAAGGCAGAATCGAGCCATTTATTTTTCAGGATCTGTTCGGCCATGTGGATATTGATATACCAACTGAATCTAATGGAAACTTTGTTCTGCTTGTTAATGGGGAACAGGCCACATTTCATAGTACAATTGAACCCGGAGATGATTTGAAGATTGTTTGGCCTGTTAAAACAAGTGTTTTGAATAAAAATGTTGAAGAAAACAGCTAATGATACTGAATACAAAAATGCTCAGAGACATGTAATACTCTGAGCATTTTTTATTGGGTTTAGCACCCGTACTTTGATTGTTGCGGACACAGAATCCTTTATTTACATAAAAACTTGGGTATTTGGAGTTTGGAGGACACAGAATCCCTTATTTGATAAAAACAAGGAGAAATTGACGGTTTTTCATCAAATAAAGGAACGTGTGTCCGCAAGCTGCCCAAATATGGGGTTGTTTCACAGATAACGGAACCAAGGTCCGCCGCCGAATCGAACAATTTATGGTTCCAGTAACCGCAGTTAACTTGTCCTTTTGCTTTGGTTTCTTATCGGATATAAGGCCTTCTCGAGTGTTTGTTTATTTTTTTCTGTAATTTCCTCTTTCCTTGGAATCGGCTTGTACATGTCTGCGGGGTCATCCCAATGTAATGGAAGCGGAACGGGTGAAGCACCTTTCCATTTATTCACCCATTCCGATGGCAATGCTCCAGCAGCAATTGGATTATTCATCATTTCCAGCCAAATTAAAGCCCACGCGCGCGGGACTACCCGCCATATATCGTATCCGCCTCCACCTACTGCAATCCATTTGCCATCACAGTATTCATGGGCTATTTCATGAGCGAGTTTCGGAATTTCACGATAAATATTAATGGTGGATGAAAGATGTGTAAGCGGATCTAAATAATGTGAATCAGCACCATTTTGTGTTAAAATTACATCCGGTTTAAAAAACTCAGCAATTTCTCTTATAGAAGTACGGTATATGTCTAGCCAGGAATCATCCTCAGTAAATGCATCTACAGGTATGTTAAAAGAATACCCATACCCTTTACCTTGACCCCGTTCATTGACATTTCCTGTTCCCGGAAATAAGTATCGGCCAGTTTCATGGATAGAAAGTGTACATACGTCAGGATCATCATAAAATGACCATTGCACACCGTCTCCATGATGGGCATCCGTATCTACGTATAGAACCCGGGCTTTATATTTTTCCTGGATGTATTTAATGGCAACCGAGCTATCATTATAAATACAAAAGCCTGAAGCTTTTCCCCTAAAGCCATGGTGGAGGCCTCCGCCAAGGTGAAGGGCATGTTTGTAGCGGCCGCTCATGACATGGTCAACAGCTGTTAAAGTTCCTCCAACTAAGAGCGAGCTTGCTTCATGCATATTCGGGAATACAGGAGTGTCCTCTGTGCCGAGACCGTAATTTTCCCCAATTTCTTGTGAAAGCTGGCCGCTTCCTGCCAATTTGACAGCGTTCACATAATGGGGGTCATGTATTAGCTCCAGCTCTTCATCTGATGCTCTTCTTGGCGCAACGATCTGATTTTTCTCAATAGCTTTTAACTGTATAAGTAAATCGAGTGTAAGTTTGATCCTCAATTGATTAAAAGGATGATTCTCACTGAATTTATAGTCCAGTAAGTCATCTGAAAAAACAAAAACGGAGTCTTGACTCATGATGATTGCCCCGGATCATTTGGCCATAACACTTGATGACCAGCATCTTGTAAATCTTTAATGATGGAAAGCGGGTTCATCATTTGGACTCGTAAAACGATTATTTTATATTTTTCATCCTTCTTATCGGGATACACTAACACACTCTGAATATTTGCTTTTCGGTTTCGAATGACAGTCGTTATTTCATACAGCATTCCAGCTTTATTTGGTACTTTTACTTCTATTTGCGAGCCTGGCTGATGGGCACCTGTTAATTCAACTAATGTCCTTAGTAAATCTGTCTCCGTGACAATACCAACAAGCTTATCTTCCTTTAATATTGGAAAACAACCAATGCGGTGCTCGTAAAGAATGGCAGATACTTCCTCAACGAAATCGAGGGGATGTCCAGTGATAATATCCGTTTTCATGATCATTTTTAAAGGATTTTGCAAAAGCTCTTTATATTTTTCGGTGTCAAAAAGAATGGAAGGAGTGGCGTCACGTATGTCTCGATCGGTTACCAATCCAATTAAGCGCTGATTTTCATCAATTATTGGCAGGTGGCGAATTTTCTTCTCATTCATTAGTTTAATGGCTTTTGCTATGCTGTCATTTTCAGTTAAAGTGACAACTTCAGTCCGCATAATTTCTTCGACAATCATTTCTCTATCCCCTTTTTCTATGTCTAGTTCCGATAAGCAGGCACTCTCCACTTTTCTACTAATACATAAACCGATTCATAAACCGGAGGCGATCAAACTTCTGAACAGAGTCAAGGTCAACCCTTGTGCCGATCTTTGCCATTAAACAATTAGCCGGATGAGAACTGATTTCTGGATCATCTGTTGCATACCATTCCAGTCCGCCAGCATTCATCATTTTCTCCATGACCTTCCGATACTCCCATACATTTAAACCGGTGCCTTTTAAATCCCAATGCCAATAATATTCAGTCGTAATAATGATATAATCTTCCATTGCATCATCCATCATGGACACCTTTAAAAGGCTTTTGCCCGTGCCGGTACCTCTGAATTCAGGGATTACCTCGATAGCGCCTAGCTCGATTAGATTTTCCATTTTTCCTTCTGACCATCGTTCGAGCGGATCAGGATATACGTACGTAACATAACCGACAATTGTATCTCTGTATCTGGCAATAATGATTCTTCCTTCTGGCAGCCCGGCTATTTCGATTAGCGCCTTCTTCTGCTGCTCAGGTGGACGAAAAGCTACTAAGTCCTTATGAAACTCTAAGTCTGCTAATTTTTCAGAAGAGATAGGCCCTTCAATAATTAAATTTCCTTTCGGAGTTTTTAATTCTTTAGCATTGTATGTTTTTCGATGTTCCATTTGCTCACCGCCTAATGACATTCATTATTAACTCTATTATACATAAAATTGACAGGTTTTAATTGACTTGATTTTATTTTCTATATAATTAGAAAACAGTTTGTGACAATAATTGTTCATGATAAAGAAAGCTACTAAATATAATAGTATCTTTTACTCATTTTTGTATCCTAATATTCAAATGGCTATGAAATTTTTCTGGATGAATATTTTAAAAATTGAGAAAAGATAATACTTATACTATAATAATAACAAACTTAATACAGCACCAGTTCTCTCATGTACAAAGCAGATGCTTTGGGAGTGATTATAGAGACAGCTGCATTGACCAAAGGGGGATATTGATAGATGAAAGTGGAAGCTATTCCAGCAGCTCAAGGAAATTATAATTTACAGAATTACGAAGAAATGTACAAGCAGTTTGATTGGACAGAAGGAGAGAAAGTATTCTCCTGGCATGAAACTGGCAGGGTCAATATGGCTTATGAGGCAATTGACCGCCATGCAGAATCCTTCAGAAAAAATAAAATAGCTCTGTATTTCCGTGAAGGCCAAAGGAATGAAAAATATACATTTAAGGAAATGAAGGAGCTTTCTAATAAAGCAGGTAATGTTTTAAAAACATACGGAGATGTTGAAAAAGGAGATCGCGTGTTTATCTTTATGCCGCGTTCACCTGAGCTTTATTTTGCAGCATTAGGTACGATTAAACTTGGTGCCATTGTCGGTCCGCTTTTTGAAGCGTTTATGGAAGGGGCGGTTCGTGATCGTTTAGAGGACAGTGAAGCAAAGGTTCTGATTACGACACCTGAATTACTGAGCCGTGTCCCAGTTGATGAACTTCCTGCCCTAAAAACTATTTTTCTAGTTGGGGAAGGAATTGAAGAGGAAGGGCCTTATATTGATTTTAATAAAAGATTAGCAGAAGCGAGCAACAAACTTTCTATTGAATGGGTAGAGCGGACAGATGGATTAATCCTGCATTATACTTCCGGGTCTACTGGTAAGCCTAAAGGGGTATTGCATGTTCATAATGCTATGATTCAGCAATATCATACAGCAAAATGGGTTCTTGACATGCAGGAAGAAGATGTTTTCTGGTGTACAGCAGATCCAGGCTGGGTTACGGGAACTTCCTACGGAATGTTTGGGCCGTGGTTAACAGGGACGTCAAATTTAATCGTTGGCGGAAGATTTAATCCGGAATCCTGGTATAAAATGATTGAAGAGTACGGCGTATCAATCTGGTATAGTGCACCTACAGCATTTAGGATGCTAATGGGAGCTGGAGATGAGGTCGTTAAGAAATTTGATTTAAGCAGCCTGCGCCATATTGTGAGTGTTGGAGAGCCATTAAATCCTGAAGTAGTAAAATGGGGAATGAAGGTATTTCATTTAAGGATCCATGATACTTGGTGGATGACAGAAACTGGGGCGTTATTAATCTGCAACTATCCTTGCATGGAGATTAAACCTGGATCGATGGGCAAGCCTGTACCGGGTGTTGTGGCTGCTATTGTAGACGATCAAGGAAATGAGCTGCCTCCATATCGCATGGGCAACCTTGCCATAAAGAAGGGCTGGCCATCTATGATGCATGCGATTTGGAATAATAAAGAGAAATATGAATCCTATTTCATGCCTGGAGATTGGTATGTTTCAGGTGATTCAGCTTATTTGGATGAAGATGGCTATTTATGGTTCCAAGGCCGTGTGGATGATGTTATTATGACATCTGGTGAAAGAGTCGGACCATTTGAAGTAGAGAGCAAGCTTCTTGAGCATCCTGCTGTAGCGGAAGCTGGAGTAATTGGAAAGCCTGACCCTGTCCGCGGTGAAATTATTAAAGCCTTCATTGCACTACTCGATGGTAATGAGCCATCTGATGAACTAGTTGAAGATATTCGTCAATTTGTGAAAAAAGGGCTTGCTGCTCATGCTGCGCCACGCGAAATTGAATTCCGTGATAAGCTTCCAAAAACAAGAAGCGGAAAAATTATGCGCCGTGTCTTAAAGGCTTGGGAGCTAAACCTTCCAACCGGCGACTTATCCACAATGGAAGATTAATATGCAAAAAGAAGAACCGTGCCATTTAATCAGCACGGTTCTTTTCTTTAAAAATCTATGCTTCCTCTGCAGGCGGTGTTTCTGAATCATCTTCATCGCCATCATCGTCACTAGGAGGAGCTTCTTCTTTTGGTGTTTCAGCTGGCTGCCCAATTTGAATGATATTGGATGGGGCAGATTCCTTACCAGCAATATCAACAGCTGTTACATAGAACTCTCCATTAGGTGCTTGGAATGAAAGCGAATTACCAGCAGCAATGCTGCTCACCTTCTTCACGCTGTCACCTGATTTTTGATACACACGATAGCCAATTACATCGTTTTCGGCATGTGCGCCCCAAACAATGCTCGAGTTTGATCGGCTAATAGCTGGTGCACCTGGCACCTTGCCATTTTCCTCTAATTTAGAATCAGCTGCTAAAAGGCCTTTCCATCTATCCTTATTCGGAATTAACTGTGATACATTCTTAATTGTAATTCCATACTTATCTTCGAAAATCTTTGGACTAATTGCTACACCGGAATGGGTAAATTCATCTGGTGTGCTGTTTAAGGCTTCGTATCTTTTATTTCCGATAAGGACATACTTTCCATCTGCAAAGTTGTTATCAGCCTGTGTAGGAAGGAACTTCGCATTATACCAGTCTGTCGTAACGAGCCCGGCTTTAGCACAAGCATCGGAAGGGAGAAGACCAGATGCTGCGCAATAGGATCTGCGGACAATCCCGCCAGGCATTTGGAATTGCTGCTTCGATGCGACAAGCTCAGGAGCTACATCATATGCAGCATTAATTAGGTCAGCCCATAAATATACGTTACGTGGGCCGTGATGGACTCCTTTATATCTAAGTTCTAATGATTTTGGAGTGTCATATCCATTCCAGACTCCAAAGCTGACTTTTGGATTAACAGCCACGAACCAAGAGTCTTTTAAATCTTGACCTGTTCCGGTTTTTCCAGCCCAGTCTGAACTGAATTTTAACCGTCCTTTTAATGAACTTGCCGTCCCTTGATTGATGACATCTCTCATCATATCAATGGTCAAATAAGCAGTTTGCGGGCTGAATACTTCAACTGGTTCTGCTTCATGCTGATAAATCGTTTTACCAGACTTGTCTACGATTTTTTCAATCATGTATGCATCGACAAAGTTTCCGCCATTCGCAAATGTGCCAAAGGCATTTACATTCTCTTCAACTGTTACTCCATTCGTAATTCCGCCTAAAGCTAGCGAATTGGTCGTATAATCATTTTCAATAATAGACGTAAAGCCCATTTTCTCTAAATACTGAGCAGGCCGCTGATTAATAATGGTACGATATGTCAGCATAGCTGGAACGTTATAGGACATCGCTAGAGCATAACGAGCAGAGACTAACCCGCTGTAAGTTTTATCATAGTTGTTTGGATAAGGCACATTTGGCCGGTGTGGGTCCAGATAGACCTCTACATCGGGAATAACGGATCCCGGTGACACTTTTCCCAGCTCTAATGCAGGTGCATACACAACTAGCGGCTTCATAGTTGAACCGTTCGATCTTAATGTATCTGTTGCATGGTTTACTTGTTTAAGGTTATGATCTCTTCCGCCAACAAAGGATAGGATTTTTCCAGTGCTGTTTTCGATGAGAATGGCACCTACCTGAACAGGCTCTACTACTTCTTTCTTTTCCTTCGTTTCAGGGTCTTCAACTATTTCAATCTTATCGCTTCCGTATAGGGTAAAATTATCTTTTGCCACTTGCATCGCATCATAAATGCCCTTATGAATTGTTGTATGAATTTGGTAGCCGTTTTGACGAAGATTTCGATCTGCCAATATTTTATATTCATTTTGCAGCTCTTTATCATTCTTTAAATCTTCATCCGTATAGCCATCTTCTTTGGCAAGGATGCCAGCCAAAATATCTTTTGCTCGTTTTTCAATCTCAAATGTTAAATATGGGTACTTTTCAACAGAACTTTCAACACGAGGAATAAAATCCTTAGTAATATCATAGGTTAATGATTCCTCATATTGCTTTTCTGTGAGCCTTCCGTCATCATACATTCTTTTTAATACCGTTTTCAGCCTTGTTAGACCTGGTTCAATCCCTTCAGGCTTCTTCAATTCCCCGCCCTGTGTATAGGGAGTATAGCCAAAGGGGCTTTGAGGAAGTCCAGCAATGAAAGCGGCCTGGGGTATATTTAAATCCTTTGCATCTACTCCAAATATCCCTTTAGCCGCTGCTTGAACACCGGCAATGTTTCTGCCAGATGAATTTCTGCCAAAGGTGGAGACATTTAAATAGGCTTCCAAAATCTCTTTCTTATCGAAAAACTTTTCTAAACGCAGGGCAAGCAAAATTTCCTTCGCTTTTCTTTCAAATGAAACTTCGTTTGTTAACAGCTGATTTTTTATTAATTGCTGTGTGAGTGTACTTCCGCCTGTTTGTACGGAAGAGTTTGTTACTTCTTGAAAGAGAGCACGCATAATTGCCTTAGGCACAACACCATCATGCTCATAAAAATATTCATCCTCAGTTGCAACAACAGCATCGATTAAATACTGTGATACATTCTCAAGCTTTACTTCTTCCCGGTCTAGATCTGTTCGAAGCTTTCCAAGGTAAACATTTTCAGAGAAATATAAATCAGATGTCTCTTCATAGTTATAAATATCCTTTTTCATCTTTTCATATGGACGAATTTTTTCATTCTTAACGAGTGAAGCAAAATATCCTGCTCCAACCCCGCCGGCAAAGGAGCCAACCATAACGATTATAATAATAAATAATAAAATAAGATTCCAAGCAACTTGAAAGGAGATACTAGCACCTTTTGCTGCCTTTTTATTGGTTAGCAGGGCTACCCACGACTTCCATTTATCTTTTTTATTTTGATTTTCCTTCATTCGCATCAATCCCCCTAAAATCACATACATTATAGCATAAACAGGCATTCCATTAGTTATCGGTTCGTTATTTTTCTAAATTTCCCTTTTTTCTTTCAAATGGGTGTTTGACATTTATTATTTGATATGATAAAAATGCTATTATAAGAAAAGCGGAAGCGCCTTGCCCACCCCCGACAAGCATAAGACAGGCCGACAAGAAGGTTGTAGTTTAACCTTATTGGCGGACTGGCTTATGACCTCGAGGGGGTAGGCGCTGGAGCTAGACATAAAAAAAATCTATATATGCTTTGAAGGGAATAAGTAGTGCTTCTATCTCTGTTTCAGAAAGCCGGCGGCTGCTGTGAGCCGGTACACATAGAAGGATGAATTACCTCCCTGAGCATTCACTGTGAACCTGGAGTTATCAGTTATAGCAGTGAACGGATGATCCGTTATCAGAATGAAGTGGAGGGCTATTTGTCCTCAATTTGGGTGGTACCGCGCAAAATATAATGCGTCCCTGCAATTATGCAGGGGCGTTTTTTGTTTTTTTTGTAATGGATGTAATGAAGGGTAACTAAAAAGGAGGAAGCAAACAATGAACTTACTAGAGGATTTACAGTGGAGAGGAATTATTTACCAGCAAACAGATGAAGAAGGCATGAAGGACACCTTAGATAAAGAGAAAATTTCTTTATATTGCGGAATGGATCCAACAGGAGACAGTATGCATATCGGGCATTTGCTTCCGTTTCTGACCTTAAGAAGATTTCAAAATCATGGACATCGTCCGATTGTACTTGTTGGCGGAGCAACAGGATTAATTGGTGATCCAAAAATGACTGAAGAAAGAACACTGCAAACAGTTGAAACTGTGCAGCATAACGTAGATTGTCTAACGAAACAATTAAAAATGATTTTTGATTTCGAGGGAGAAAACGGAGCGATCATGGTAAATAACTATGATTGGACTGCACCGATGAATATTATCACCTTCCTAAGAGACTATGGAAAACATGTAGGAATCAATTATATGCTGGCAAAGGATACAATTGCATCTCGTTTGGAGACGGGAATTTCCTTTACAGAGTTTACCTACACCATCCTGCAAGGAATGGATTTCAAACATTTATATGAGAACTACCAATGTAAGCTGCAAATTGGCGGAAGCGACCAATGGGGTAATATTACGACAGGTCTTGAGCTCATTAGAAAGATGACAGGGGAAGGCTCGAAAGCATATGGCTTAACGATTCCTCTTGTGACTAAGGCTGATGGAACAAAATTTGGCAAAACGGAAAGCGGCGCAGTATGGCTAGATCCGGAAAAAACCTCCCCATATGAGTTTTATCAATTCTGGATTAATGCTGCTGATGCTGATGTTGTTAAATACTTGAAATACTTTACTTTCCTTTCGAAAGAAGAAATTGAAGGACTGGAACAATCTGTTCAAGAGGAAGCACATCTTCGTAAAGCGCAAAAAGCCCTAGCTGAGGAAATGACTCGTCTCATTCATGGGGAGGAAGCATTGAATCAGGCAATCAGAATTTCAGAGGCGTTATTTAGCGGGGAAGTAAGCAATCTTTCCGGTGCAGAAATCAAACAAGGATTTAAAGATGTTCCATCGTACGAGCATACTTCCGGCGAGGAAATTGGCCTTGTTGATTTACTAGTAGATGCAAAAATCTCTCCGTCTAAACGTCAAGCCCGTGAAGATGTTGCGAATGGAGCTGTTTCGATTAATGGTGAACGAGTGACAGAAACAGACTATGTTCTTACAGTAAAAGATCGCATCGAGAATGAATTTACCATCGTTCGCCGCGGGAAGAAGAAATATTTCTTGATCAAATACTAATTGATTAAGTCATTAGCAATAATGATTTAATAAAAGCCCTAGAAATTGCAAATGCATAATTTCTAGGGCTTATTAAATTCCGTATATTTTATAACCTAAATTTCATAACTAAGCCGTTTAGTTTTTCGGCTTGTTTTGCAAGATCCTCTGAGCTAGTGGCTACTTCATCCATTGAACTGCTGATTTGCTGGGATGAGGCAGATGTTTGTTCTACACCTGCAGCTGACTCTTCGGAAATGGCGGCAATTTCGGAAATTGATCCGCTCATGATTTCACTATTCGCAGTGATGGCAGCTAGATTTTCAGTAACTGTGAGGATATTATTGGACATGTTTTTTATCGCTGCACTAATGCCTTCGAACGTCTCACTAGTAGTTTTAATTTGGCTAGTCCCTTGGACAACTTCTTCATATCCTGTTTGTAATGATTTAGTTACTATATTTGATTCGTTCTGAATGCCTGTTACGATGTTTGTAATATCAGAAACAGACGCAGACACTTGTTCTGCAAGCTTTTTTACTTCATTCGCTACGACAGTAAAACCTTTGCCATGCTCCCCAGCTCTTGCGGATTCAATCGCTGCATTTAATGCTAATAAATTCGTTTGGTCGGCGATATCTTTGATGACAGAAACCAATTTAGAAATTTCTTGTGACTTAGTATCAAGGCCGTACACTTTTTGCATTGCATCCTGCATAATTTGATCAATCTTTGTCATTTGATTGAAGGAAGACTCCATTAGCTGGCTTCCTTCACCAGTCATGAATAATACCTCATTGGACGCCTGTAGAATAAGTTCGCCATTTTCATCAGCTTCTTGAACTGTAGATGAAAACGTGCCCATGATGGCGGATAGATTACTTGCATTGGCAGCTTGTGATTCTGTGCCAGTTGCTAATTCCTGCATAGTAGTCGCAATTTGTTGAGATCCAGCGTTTACCTCATTTGCTGATTGCGTTAACTCTTCACTCTGACCAGCAATAGATTCAGAGACTAAATTAATATCACTTAATAATTGGCGGACATTATTATTCATTTCATTTGTGGAAGCTACTAGCTGGCCAACTTCGTCTTTAGAATTATTTATTAAAGGTTCTTTGCTCAAATCACCGCTAGCAATGAGATTCATTCTTTCCATTACCTTTTTTATTGGGGCTGCAATCACATTGGAGGTTATAAGTGCTACCGCAATACTTACAACTACAGCCAAAAGAATGACAATCGTTATGTAAAGGGCCGTTTTTTCTCCAGTAGCAATAATTTCTTTCCCTTTACTATTAATAGAATCCTGACTATCACTTGCTAATTTTTCATATCCAGCCATAAGTTCACGAACGGTTGTATCTGTTTTTGCTAGGTTTTGCCGTGCGATTTCGATATTCCCTTTTTCGTACTCTTCAAATACTGCTTTGGCCACATACTGTCTCCATTCAACAGTACGTTTAATAAGTTCATCGAATTCCTGAGATGCACCAATCTCTCTAACTATTTGCTCATACTGCTTCCCTTTCTCAGTATATTCGTTAAAGCGGTCTTTGTAGTCACCGCCATATAGGACATATCCTCGTGCAGTTGATATTCTATTTGCCAAAGTACTAGACATTTGCTCGTTTGCAATTAATAATTGGATCTCGTGATCAACTATGAATTCTGTTTCATTATTCGTTGTATTGATTTGATAAAAACTAAAACCTCCTAATAGTAACACGAGAAAAATCACTATTGAAAATCCAAACAATATTTTCGTTTTAATACTTTTGAAGCTTAATAAATTCTGCAACTCTATTCCCCAACTTTCAATGTTTTTATCTTTTTTAGACATAACTGTAAAAGGCTCAAAAGCTTTTTCCATAGAAATTAAAAAAGGCTATTCAAATTAGAATAGCCAAAAATTTAATGGAAAATAAACAAGAATTTGGTAACCTGGCAATCATAGAAATAGGCATTTCTCACTACCTAAAACCTTAGACCCAAGGGCTTTGCGTCCTATTCTTTCAAATAGTTTGCCTTTTACATATAGGTCTTCTTACTTAAATAATAATAAAACAATATAATGCAAAATTCAACATAATTCTACAATATTCAACATTAACTCCAAAATAATGCATTTATTCAACTTTTATAAAAAAGAAAAACCCTAGGAGCGTAATAAAACGCTCTAGGGTTAAAATAATTAACGAGAGTAGAACTCAACGATTAGAGATTCGTTAATTTCAGCTGGAAGTTCAGAACGCTCTGGTAAGCGAGTGAAAGTTCCTTCTAGTTTGTCAGCATCGAATGTAACGAAATCAGGAACGAAATTGTTAACTTCGATTGCTTCTTTAATAATGTCAAGGTTGCGAGATTTTTCGCGAACGCTGATTGTTTGACCAGGTGCAACGCGGTAAGATGGAATATCTACACGCTTGCCATCAACTAAGAAATGACCATGGTTAACAAGTTGGCGAGCTTGACGGCGAGTGCGTGCTAAGCCTAAACGATAAACAACGTTATCAAGACGTGATTCTAAAAGAACCATGAAGTTTTCACCGTGTTTACCAGCCATTTTGCCAGCTCTATCGAATAAATTACGGAATTGACGCTCATTTACGCCATACATATGACGAAGCTTTTGCTTCTCTTGTAATTGTAATCCGTATTCAGATAATTTCTTGCGTTGGTTTGGACCATGTTGTCCAGGAGCGTAAGGACGCTTTTCTAATTCTTTACCTGTACCGCTTAGAGAGATTCCAAGACGACGAGATAATTTCCAGCTTGGACCAGTATAACGAGCCATTTAAGACTCCTCCTTTAATGTTTTTATTTTGGTAAAATAAAAACAGATGTGCTCAAAAATTATGGTTATTTTGTTTTCATGTACCTTCGCCCTAGCAGCTAAGGGTTACACAGTACCCCGTATCAGAATAGCTTCAAAAGCTAATTGAGGAACAAAATAAATACATAATACAGTACACATAGGCTGCAATATTTTACACAAAGAGTATTATATAATTTTTTATCAAGAAAAGTCAAGGAGTATTTCGGAAGATGACGGAGCAAGCCGCTTAATTTTATCCTTCTCGCATCTTTTAGTTATGATATAATAAAGTAAGAAATATGAAAATCTTCTAAGAGTGATTCTAGTGATAGAAACGAAAAAAGAGAAGTTTATCCGATTTATGTTAATCGGTTTTTTTATGTTGATTACAGTAGCTGAAACGAAATAGACAAAAAGAAATAAGAATCTTTGTCTTTTTTACATATATAATAGTTTTAATTGGGAAATGGGAATGAAAATAGGTGATGATTAGATGGTTATTAATGAGCAGGAATTAATATTGAAATTGAAAAGTAATTTTTTTGATATCATAGATACAGAAAATGGCTTTTTGGTATATGATGATGTATTGGAAAATATGCTCTCTGCCATCAAAACCTTATTAAATGCCAAGGAAGCTACTTTTTTTAGCTTTAATAATTGTAAAAAGAAATTACTGATTGAAACCTCTACACTTAACAGCATAGAACAAGTGAAATGCCCAAATTTACTTAAGGATGAATTGATAAATGAGGTTGGTCAATTAAAGTCCTTTTATCGTGAATTGCCGGGATTTGAAGAATATGATTTAATGCTAGTTTTGGAGAAAAAGAATTCCGTTCTTGGAATTTTGGCTTTGAAAGAGCAAGAAGCTGGCATGAGCACTCTTTCTGATGATGTTCTTGAAAGAATAAGTCATCACACTTTAAAATTTCTTGAAAATGTTCAATCACTAAATAATAAAGTATCAGAAGATAGACGGTATAAACAGCTATTCCGTGTAACGGAGAAATTCCATTCTACGATGAATATGGACGATGTCCTCGGTGAAATTATTTATACACTTAAAGAGGTCTATCCAACATTCACTTACTACCTTCTTCTTTCACATGATAATCATATGCTTGAGGATCTGCCAATAAAGGATTTAGACTTCAATAGCGAAAATATTGCAGCTATGCAGGCATATGTTACAGGCAATATTCAATTTGAAGATTCCGTTCACATGAAACGATCTGTCTTATATGCACCTTTGAAAGGAAAACAGGGCGTTTATGGGGTGTTGCAAGTCATTGCTCCCAATACCATTGTTTTTCCAGATAATGAAGTGGAATTTATTACTCTTTTGGCCAACACAGCGGGCAGTGCATTAGAAAATGCGCAGCTTTACCAGCAATCGAAGCGCCTTGTTACAGACCTGAAATTAATCAATGAAACATCTCATCGCTTGAACTCGAATTTAAGATTAATAGAATCGATGACGTTTATGACTGAGCAAATTTCGGAATCTTTTAAAGCAGAAGAAGTTGGTTTCATTTTATATGGTAAATATGGCAATCAAATTGAAGTGTTAAAGGGAAGTACAGATTTCTTCCACACAAGTGAAGCTGAAAGCTATATTCAATATATAAAGGAAAGAATTGATAAAGAGGTAGAGTCCCTTTTTATCGGTGATTTTCAATTAACATTTGAGTCAGGTGTGAAGCAGTATAAATCGATAATGGCCGTTCCTATGACCCAGTCCGGAGCCCTTAAAGGATTTGTACTAGTGATGAGTGAGCCGCCTTATCACTTCTCTTTTGAAACGTTTAAGCTTCTGCAGTCTTTGATCCACCACTCCACTCTGGCTATTACAAACTCAATGCTTAGAGAGGAGCTTGAAAAGATGGTTGTAACAGACCATTTAACGAAGCTATACTCAAGAAATTATCTTGATGATAAAATTTATCAATCGATGAACGAGGATCATGAAGGAACGTTTATTATGATTGATATTGATAATTTTAAAACGATCAATGATACGTATGGCCATCAGGTTGGGGATGAGGTCATCATTCAAGTGGCAGGACTGATAAATGCCAATATTAGGGGTACAGATATTGGCGCAAGATGGGGCGGAGAAGAACTTGCCATTTACTTGCCGGAAGTATCTTTAATTGCTGGTGTAGTGATAGCTGAAAGGCTTGTTGCGAGAGTGTATGAATGTTCCAACCCTCAAGTAACCATATCATGTGGAGTTTCACATTGGACGAGAGGACAAGAGGATACGTATGCCTCATTATTTAAACGCGCCGATAAAGCTTTATATGTAGCTAAGCAAACTGGAAAAAATAAAGTCATTGTTCAAGAAAGTGATATTGTCATTGAAAAGACTTCGCCATAAATCAGTGTGGCGAGGTCTTTTTTTTCCTTATTAATTAAGCATTCAAAACCTTTATATTTTGCATATCCTGTAAGTAGGCCTTTCTTTATTTTATTATGATAGCGTTTACAGGAGGGGAGAGAGCTTCATGAAAGAGAAGAAAGATGTGCGTTTCGAAACGAAGGTTATTCATGAGGGATATGCAGCAGAAAATTATGAAGGCAGTCTGGCACCGCCTATTTTTCAAACATCAACATTTATATTTGACACAGCCGAGCAAGGGGAAAGGCGCTTTGCTGGAAAAGAAGAAGGTTTTGTTTATTCGAGACTTGGGAATCCAACGGTAAAAATGCTTGAGGAAAGAGTAGCGGCATTAGAAAATGGAGAAGCATGCCTAGCATTTGGGTCGGGAATGGCTGCTGTTTCCGCTGTACTCTTGGCGCTGACCAAAACAGGTGACCACATTTTATGCTCTCAAGGTGTGTATGGCTGCACATTTGGCTTGTTTCAGTTGATGAATGAAAAATATAATATTGGTCATGACTTTTCAGCGATGGAAACAAGGGAGCAGCTGCTTGAAGCCATCCGGCCAGAAACCGTTTGTATCTATGTCGAAACACCTATTAATCCAACGATGAAACTTGTTGATTTACAAATGGTTGCCGAGATTGCAAAGGAAAAGGGAATTCCAGTTGTGGTAGATAATACTTTCAGTTCGCCTTATTTACAAAATCCAATTAATCTTGGCGGTGATGTTGTGATCCATAGTGCGACTAAATATATTTGTGGACACGGAGATGTGATTGCAGGTCTTGTTATTGGGCCTAAGGAGTTTATGAAGGAAGTGGCCATGACAACGCAAAAGGATATAGGCGGGATTATCTCTCCTTTTGATGCTTGGCTGCTGTTAAGGGGGTTAAAGTCATTGGCAGTAAGAATGGACCGCCATTGTGATAATACAGAGAAACTGGCAGATTACTTGCTTTCACATCCAAAGGTAAGCAAAGTGTATTATCCAGGACATAAACATCATTCAGAATATGAAATTGCCCAGAAGCAGATGAGAAGACCAGGCGGAATGATTTCCTTTACTTTGAATGGGGATAAGGAAACAGCTCAAGATTTTATGAATGCATTAAAACTTATTAAAATTGCCGTAAGTCTAGGAGATGCAGAAACATTAATTCAGCATCCAGCGACAATGACACATGCGGTTGTACCAAAGGAATCCCGCGAAAAAATGGGAATTGATGATACGCTGTTAAGGCTTTCTGTCGGTCTTGAATCTTGGGAAGACATTCGAGATGACATTGAACAGGCTTTGAGAAAAGTAGAATAAGAGAAAACGCGGTGAAATTTTTCATCGCGTTTCTTGTCAATTTATAAAAAGGAGACTAAAATTCGTGTGAAATCTTCAAGCTCCTTCTGGTCAACCTCATCAAATCGATTTTTCTCAGGTGAATCAATATCCAGAACTCCGATTAACTGGCCGTTTTTGATGAGTGGAATAACAATCTCTGATTGAGATGCTGCGTCACAGGCGATATGGCCAGGGAATAAATGAACATCTTCTACACGGACAGTTTCCATGAGTTTTGCTGATGTACCGCAAACACCTCTTCCAATCGGAATTCTAACACATGCTGGAAGCCCCTGAAATGGTCCAAGGACAAGTTCATTATTCTCCATCAAATAAAATCCAACCCAATTAATCCGATCTAAAAATTGATTTAATAGAGCGGAAGCATTGCTTAAATTGGCAATAACATTACTTTCCCCTTCAAGTAATGCAGCGAGCTGCTTTTTCACTAATTTATAGTTTTCTTCACGTGTCCCGCGGTAAGTTTCGACGTTAAACAACTTCAAACACCCTGCTTTCTATCAATGTTATAAAAAAAAACGCAAAATCAGAAGAAATACCTAATACTTTGTCGAGATTTTTATAAAGGATATAGTGATTTTAACAAGAATGTTTATACATAACAAGAAATCCACGTTATTTGACAAATTTTCGCTGTTACTGTCAATTTGCTTATGGTTGCTATCTATGTTTTTACGCTAATGATCGTGAAGAATATGTTTGTAGTAATAAGGCAAATAAAATTATAAAGCAGGTGAAAACATGAGCAGAGATGTGAAAAGGGCCATTGTTAATGCAGCAATCAGCCTATTTAATGTCAATGGATTTGATGGTACATCGGTTCGGGATATTGCCAATAAGGCAAAAGTGAACTCGGCAAATATTGCCTATTACTTTGATAATAAACACGGATTGCTAGAGCATTGCTTTACCGTTTTCTTCGAAGGGTATGTGGAGCAAATTGAGGATGGGGCTTCAACCCTCGATCAAGGTGCGGCAGGCTGTTTGAGAAAAATTACGGAAAATGTGATGTATTATCAATTTGAAAATATTTATTTAACGAGATTAATATGGAGGGAAATTTCGATTGACTCTCAAATAGTTCGTGAAATTATGTCAACTTACTTGATGAAGGAAAGGTTTTATTTAAGTAAAGTATTTGAAAGAGGGATGAAGACGAGAGAATTCCGAACCCTATCTCCAGATTATATGATTCTCCAATTAAAGGGGCTATTAAGTATGCCCTTTTTAAATATACAATATATGACTGAAGTTTTGCATGTAATGCCAAACGAAAAGTATTTTGCTGAGAAATACATTCGTGAGGTTTATCACTGGATTGATGGGGTTATTTGCAAGCGGCCATACGATCCGCCAATTTATGCCGTAAAATAAAAAGGAAGGAAATCAAAGCAAGATTTCCCTCAAAAAAGCATCTCATTCATCCCTTGCCCAAGATCCTTAATTTGATGAGAATCAGATCCATACACAAGCGGGATCCCTTTTTTCATGGCTTCTTTTACGACCCAGTTAGGCGGATAGGGCTCCCTGCATAGAGGTTTGGCAAATCCCGCGCCGTTATAGTCTAGCTCATATCCCCTTTTGCTAATAGCTGAAAGCACCTCTTGAATCTGTTCAATAAATTCCTTTTGTGCGGGAAATTTTTTTTGGAACTTTTTCACTAACGTCATATGACCGATCCTTTTTGGCTTGAAAGGACCTAAGTCAGTATGAATCGACTTAAGCAATGTATGAAAATATGCCTCGTAAATAGCCTCGATAGAACCATATTTTTCTATCATTTGTCCAAAAACTTCAGGGCTGTAATCCAGACAATCATAGCCATTTCCAAACTTTAAAAAATGGACTGATAAGATAGAGTCGTCTAATAATGGTCCATATTGTGTAAGGAAGGAGCGCGTCTCTTCTTCAAATCCTTCAATAAAATCTACTTCAAGTCCTGCGTTGATTTTGATTTTTTGACTGAAGATTGGTTTTACCCTTGTTATTTCCTGTAAGTACTCCTCAAGCTCTTCCATTCTCATAGAGCTGTCTTTGGCTGGTGCAGGATCAATAAATCCTTTAGGCAGCGGTGCATGCTCTGTAAATGATATTTCCTTAAAACCTAAGGCAATTGCTTTTTCGACATAACCTTCAAGTGCATCCTTCGTGCCATGAGGACAGAAGGGAGTATGTATATGTCCATCTTTTTCCATTAGATCATTCAACCTTCTTTCAGTAAAATTCAAGAAAAGGCAAAATATTTGAAAAAATGACACGTTTAGTGTTCAATAAAGAATACAATGTATACTTTTTTCCGTAATTTAGATAAAAAATTGAAAATAATAGTCAAAAATTGTCGTATACATGGTATCATAAAAACATTGAACTGAACATTATTTTTAATTCGATATAGATTGATTTGGCTCGGTACAGAACAGGGGGCTTTTTGGAGAATGGAATATATTATTGGCGGTATCGTCATCGTGATTGTGCTTTTTTTAACAGGATACATATTAAAGAAAAAATATTATAAAGAAATAGATCGGCTTGAAACATGGAAGATGGATATTGTTAATCGCCCTGTTCTCGATGAAATGTCAAAAGTAAAGCAATTAAATATGACTGGACAAACGGAAGAATTGTTTGAGCGCTGGAGAACTGAATGGGATGAAATTGTGACGGCCCAGCTTCCGAATGTTGAGGAATATTTATTCGATGCGGAGGAATATATCGATAAATACCGCTTTAGGAAAGCAAAAGAGGTCCAGCAGTCTATCGAAAAGTTTTTGAACGAAATTGAAGAAAATATTAAAAAGTTATTAAGCGAATTAAACGAGCTAGTTGGAAGCGAAGAAAAGAATAGGTCAGATATTGAAGAGTTAAAGGATTTATATCGGGAGAGCAAGAAATCCTTATTAGCTCATCATCACACATTTGGAAAAACAGCTGATATTCTTGAGCAGCAATTAGATGAAACCTTTGCGAAATTTGAAGTTTTTGATGAAAAAACAGATAATGGCAACTATTTAGAAGCACGGGAAATTGTTTTAACCATTCATGCTCAGCTGGATGAAATAAAATTTAAAATGGATAAAATCCCTGAATTTCTAGTCGAATGTCAATCGAAAATTCCATCCCAATTGAAAGAATTAAGCGATGGATATAAAGAAATGGTTGAACAGGGATATATTCTTGATCATATTGAATTTGATAAAGAAATAAACAGACTTGAGAATGAAACAGCGGCTTATTTAAGTCTAATCGAGTTGGCTGACTTGACAGATGTACAAAATGGAATAGAAGAAATGAAAGGCAGCATTGATTTCCTTTATGAACTGCTTGAAGCTGAGGTTCATGCGAGGCATTATATTGGACAGCAGGATGTGCCTACAAGGGATATGTTATTCACGAATAAAGAAATAAACAGGCAGTTAAAGGTTGAGGTGGAGCTCGTCCGACAAAGCTACCATCTTTCAGAAAAGGATATAATCATTCAGACGGAGCTAGAGAAGAAGTTAAGCCTTTTAAATAAAAGCTATGAGGTTCTCGAACACAAAATTATTTCAGAAAACACGGCTCATACAATGCTAAAACATGAGCTTGAAGGAATTAAAGAACAATTGGAAGAGATTGAAGATGAGCATGTTAAGTTTGCAGAAAAGCTTCAGGCACTTAGAAAAGATGAAATGGCTGCTCGTGAAAGCATTAATGATTTAAGAAAAAAATTGGCTGAAACATCAAGGCTTGTTTCAAAAAGCAATATTCCAGGGCTTCCTCAGGATTATTTATATTTAATGGAAGATGCGAAAGAGAGCATTGGAAATGTTATTATAAAGCTTGATGAAAAGCCGCTAAATATCCAAACGATCCAGCAATATTTAGAGGTCGCTGTGCTGACAGTAGAGAAAATTGTCAATACAACGAATGATATGATTGAAACAGTTATGCTTGTTGAAAAAGTTATTCAGTACGGAAACCGCTATCGGAGAAGATATCCTTCAGTCGCAAAAGGTTTGCAGGATGCAGAGGCTTCCTTTAGAGGCTTTGATTATAAGGCTGCATTAGAGCAGGCAGCAACATCGATCGAGGAAATTGATCCAGGTGTAATGAATAAGATTGAAGAATTAATAAGTGAATAGGAAAGAAGAAGAGGTGTCCGATTAAGGGCACCTTTTCTTCTTTAGGGGCATCGACTTTCCTATTAAGAGAAACTCGCCAAATATACTTTAAGGGTTTTTACAGTTCAGTTTTTGCGGTAATATAGGAAAGATGCATTTTCATTCAATCGTAATTATGCTAAGATTTAAAGTTGCCATCCGTTTATTTTTAGGGGGGAAATATAAATGATTTACTTTGATAATAGTTCAACGACTAAGCCTTATAGAGAGGTTTTAGAGTCTTTTTTAAAGGTTTCCTCGGAGTATTACGGAAATCCATCATCCTTGCATGGGCTGGGTGCTCAATCAGAAAAGCTCCTTTCCCAAGCAAGAGAACAAATAGCCAAGCTTTTAGATGTCCAGAAAAATGAAATATACTTTACTTCCGGTGGGACTGAAAGTAATAATATTGCGATAAAAGGAACGGCTCTCATGCATAAAGGCAGGGGCCGGCACTTAATAACAACCGAAATTGAACATCCTTCAGTTAAGGAATCGATAAAGCAATTAAAGGGACTGGGCTTTCGTGTCACGTATATCCCTGTTGACGAAAACGGAATCGCAAAGGTAGAGGATATTGAAAAAGCGATTTGTGAAGACACTATTTTAGTTTCTGTTATGCACGTAAATAACGAGATAGGCTCTATTCAGCCAATTCATGAAATTGGACAGCTTCTAATGAAATATTCTAAAATCCTTTTTCACGTCGATTTTGTTCAAGGAATTGGAAAGGTGCCCCTGAATATTCGTGAAAGCCGGGTAGATTTATGTACATTATCAGGGCATAAATTTCATGGCCTAAAGGGGACCGGAGTTCTGTTTGTACGGGAAGGGGTAAGGATTTCTTCGTTAATTACAGGCGGAGGACAGGAATGGCGGCTTAGAAGCGGAACTGAAAACGTTGCTGGTATGGTTGCGATGGCAAAGGCTCTCCGGTTAACATTTATGCAGCAAGAAAAGCAAATAAATAATATGATAAAAATTAAGGATTTTTTAAGAGACAAATTGGAAATGATAGAAGGGGTTACTATTCATACCCCTATTTGCCAGTCGGCTCCTCATATTATTAATTTTTCAATAAAGGGTTTTAAGGCTGAAGTGTTCATCCATGCTCTAGAGGAAATGGATATTTATGTATCATCTACAAGTGCATGCTCTTCAAAAAGGCAAAAGGCAAGCACGACATTAATCGCCATGGGCATCCCTGAAGAAGAGGCTTTGAGCGCTATTAGAATTAGCCTATCCTATGAAAACACACTTAATGAGGCAGAGCAATTTATGAAGGCAGTATATGAAGCCGTTGCTAGGCTAAGAAAGGTAATGAACTAACATGAATTATGATCGTATTCTTATTCGATATGGAGAGTTATCAACAAAAGGAAGAAACAGGAAGTTGTTTATCGATCAATTACGAAGAAATATTAAAAGAGTTCTTCGTAATTTTGAAAAAATAAAAATTGAAGCGAATAGAGAAAGAATGTTCGTGTTATTAAATGGAGAAAACGGCGATGAGATCATCGAGCGTTTAAGGCATGTATTTGGTATTCAATCATTCAGCCCTGCTGTAAAAACGGAGAAAGACTTAGAGAAAATGAAGGAAGCAGCTCTATCGCTATTTCGGAAAATTTACGAGCCAGGACAAACATTCAAAATTACAACAAAAAGAGCAGATAAAACCTTTATTCAAGACACAAATGAAGTGAATCATACATTCGGCACCCATATTTTAAAAAACGTTGATGATTTAAAGGTCAATGTAAAAAATCCCGACATCAATCTTCAAATTGAAATCAGGGAAGAAGCGGTTTATCTTTCATGTGAAACGATTCTGGGTGCTGGGGGTCTTCCGGTCGGTTCAAGCGGAAAAGCCATGCTGATGCTGTCAGGCGGCATTGACAGCCCTGTAGCTGGATTTCTTTCCATGAAAAGAGGGATAGAGCTAGAAGCGGTTCACTTCTTTAGTCCTCCCTTCACTAGCGAAAGAGCGAAGCAGAAGGTTTTGGATTTATCCGAAAAGCTGGCTCATATAAGCGGTGAGGTTGTCCTTCATATTGTGCCATTTACAGAAATTCAGCAGCTTATCCAGCAGCAGATCCCTGAGAATTATTCGATGACTACGACAAGAAGGCTAATGCTAAGAATTACAGATGAAATAAGGAAGAACAATGAAGGACTGGCAATCATTACTGGAGAAAGCCTTGGACAGGTTGCCAGCCAAACACTTGAAAGTATGTACGCAATAAATGATGTAACAAACACGCCAATCATCCGGCCGATGATTACAATGGATAAGTCCGAAATTATCGATATTGCCCATCAAATTGATACATTCGAAATTTCAAATCAGCCTTATGAAGATTGCTGTACAGTGTTCGTTCCATCATCTCCGAAAACAAAGCCTAAACGTGAAAAGGTCCAGTATTATGAAAGCTATACAGATTATGAGCCTTATATTAGAAAAGCTGTTGAAAATACGGAAACGATCCGCATTAAACCGGAATCTTTAAAGCAGGAAATGTTAGAAGATTTATTCTGATGCTCTAATTTACGCTTGCTGAAAAGGCTCTCTTAATCTGCCAGCAGTTGCAACAATTACCAATTAATAATTGAATATGGCCATGTGATTCTACACATTCTATACTCACAAGGAGGTGAAATCACATGGCAAACAACTCAAATCAACTTGTAGTTCCTGGAGTACAGCAAGCTCTAGACCAAATGAAATTTGAAATTGCAAACGAGTTTGGTGTAAACCTTGGTGGAGAAACAACTTCTCGCGCTAACGGTTCTGTAGGAGGAGAAATCACTAAGCGTTTAGTACAAATGGCTGAACAGCAATTAGGTGGTGGTTTCTAATCATAAACCAAAAAAATAAATAATATGGCTACATGGAGCAGGATTCTTACATCCTGCTCCTATTTTATTTATCCATGCCTGTCTAGGGAAAACCAAACTAAGATGATAAATAATTTCAAAATTGCAAAATAATTTAGTATAATAATTTTTATAGAATCATCTTGAGCAAGGCACGAGATAGACAGACTAGTGGAGGAGATTTGATGAAGCGAGAAGACTTATTAGCACCTGAGAAGTACAATCTAGTAGCCGAAATAGAGCGATTTGCAAGTGATTCTAATAGGCTTGCAATTAAATGGGAAAATGAACTTGGGGAGAAAAAAGAAGTTACGTACAAAGATCTGCTTAAAAATGCAAACAAAATCGGGAACGTTTTCCTAGAAAATGGGCTGAAAAAAGGCGATGTCCTTTTAATTATTGTTCCTCGGCTTATTGAAGCCTATCAAGTATACATAGCAGCTTTAAAAGCTGGTTTAGTCGTCATTCCAAGCTCTGAAATGCTTCGAACAAAAGACCTCCAATATCGGATTACACATGGTGACGTAAAGGGGATCGTTAGTTATTACCCATATGTCGATCAATTTGAACAGATAAAGGAAATAGAGAATTTACCAAAGTTTGTGATTGGAAGCCCGAAAGAACAATGGATCGATTTAAATGAGGCAATGGAAGCTGCTTCGGACGGGTTGCCATTGGCTGATACAAGCAAAAGCGACATGGCCTTCCTATCCTATACATCCGGAACGACAGGAAATCCAAAAGGCGTTGTCCACACCCATGGATGGGCATTTGCACATCTGCGAGCGGCTGCTCCAAACTGGCTTTGTATTGAAGAAGGCGATACGGTTTGGGCAACAGCAGGTCCCGGCTGGCAGAAGTGGATATGGAGCCCATTCCTTTCCGTACTAGGCTCTGGAGCAACAGGACTAGTCTATAATGGAAAATTTGAAGCAAAGAAATATTTGCAGCTACTTCAGCAGTATGAAGTAAATGTTCTATGCTGTACACCTACAGAATATCGGATTATGGCAAAGGTAGATAATATTCATGAATATAAACTGCCGAACTTAAGAAGTGCTGTTTCAGCTGGCGAGCCTTTGAATAGTGAAGTAATTGACACCTTTAAGAGGCATTTTAATGTGGCTGTTCGTGATGGCTATGGCCAGACAGAGAATACATTGCTTGTTGGAATTACGAAAGGAATGGATTTAAAGGCTGGTTCCATGGGAAAACCAATCCCAGGAAATAGTGTGGAAATTATCAATGAAAACGGCGAACCTTGCGGAGTGAACGAAGTGGGAGATATCGCTGTTCATATTGATACACCGGCCCTATTTAAAAATTATTATAAAGATCCTGAAAGAACCGCCATGCAGTTCAGAGGAGATTATTATATTACCGGCGACAAAGCTAAGAAGGATGAAGAAGGCTATTTCTGGTTCGAAGGCCGCGGAGATGATATTATCATCAGTTCCGGCTATACAATTGGGCCTTTTGAGGTAGAGGATGCACTTGTCAAACATCCTTTTGTGAAGGAGTGTGCGGTCGTCGCAAGCCCTGATGAGGTTCGCGGGAATATTGTTAAAGCCTTTGTTGTTCTGCAGGATGGAATTAATGAAGATGATTCGCATATTGTGAAGGCTCTTCAAGAGCATGTAAAGGAACTGACTGCGCCGTATAAATATCCTCGTAAAATCGAGTTTTTAGCAGAACTGCCAAAAACAACATCTGGCAAGATCCGCCGGGTTGAACTTCGAAAGCAGGAAATGGAAGCAGCCGCGAGGAAATAAACACAATTTTTTAGAGGGATCAATTTTTCATGCAGGCGAAAAACCGCCTGCATTTTAATATGGAGGGATAAACAATGGGTATACTTTGGTACGGTGGAAATATTTATTCTTTATTAGAGGAAAATCATATGGTGGAAGCTGTTTATACGAAAGGAAATCGAATCGTTGCATTGGGAACTGAGGCAGATTTGAGGCAGAAGTTTGGCCATGAAATAGAGAGCAATATTGATTTACACGGTGACACGATGCTTCCTGGATTGGTTGATAGCCATATGCACCTTATTGGATATGGTGAAAAGCTGAATCGGCTTGATTTAACGAATTGTCAATCGAAAGAAGAAGCTCTGAAGGCGGTAAAGCAATATTCCGCAACAGTTGAAAAAGGAGAATGGATTATCGGTGATGGCTGGAATGAAAATTTATGGGGTCCCAAAGCCACACCTATCTTTATTAATGAGCTAGATGCAATAGTTCCAGATCATCCTGTCTTTTTAAAAAGGGTTTGCAGACATGCACTTGTGGCAAATTCTAAGGCACTTGAAAGAGCAAATATCAATGAAAATACAGCTAATCCGGAAGGAGGGGTGATAGGAAGGGACGAAAGCGGAAAGCTGAATGGCTTGCTGAAGGAAGAGGCTCAAGAGCTTTTGTATCGTATTCTGCCAGAAGTATCAGCTGCTAGTCTGAGAAGCTACATTCGTACGGCTATTCAAAGCGCCTATAAATTAGGATTAACAGGTGCACATTCAGAGGATTTAAGCTATTTTGGCGGATACGAGAGGACGTTACATGCTTTTAAGGAAGTCATTGAGGAAGAAGGCTTTTCTTTTCGGGCCCATCTTTTAGTTCATCACCTTGTTGTAGATGATATGAAAGGAACTGGAGAAAGCTTTCTGAGCGGCAGTGAATGGATCGAATTTGGAGCGATGAAGATTTTTGCTGATGGATCATTAGGAAGCAGTACAGCATTGCTAAGTCACCCTTATGCGGATGACCCATCCACATCAGGAGTAGCTATTTTTTCACAGGATCAGTTAAATGAACTTGTTAAGAAGGCGAGAGAATATGAATTGCCAGTAGCGGTTCACGCAATCGGTGATTTAGCATTTGAAATGGTTTTGAATGCCATTGAGAAACATCCATTAAGAGGGAACGGACGTGATCGGCTCATACATGCCCAAATTCTTCGAATGGAATTAATTGAACGGGCAAAAAAGCTGCCGCTTATTTTAGATATTCAGCCAAGATTTCTTGCTTCTGATTTTCCATGGGTGATGGACCGAGTTGGCGGGAAACAGGATAAATACTTATATGCATGGAAGACATTATTAAAGGAAGGACTTCCATGTGCCGGGGGCTCGGATGCGCCAATTGAACCATTAAGCCCGCTATTAGGCATTCATGCGGCTGTTACTAGGACAAACATCAATGATCCGGATAAAACGGAATATTTACCAGAAGAAGCTTTATCTGTTTTTGAAGCTCTCAGTCTTTTTACGAAAGGGAGTGCCTATGCTGCTTGTCACGAAAAGGATAGAGGGTTAATCAAAGAAGGATTTTTGGCTGACTTTACTATTTTGAAAGCAGACATTTTTAAAGTTGACTTGCATGCCATACCGGAAATACCCGTTTCAAAAACAATAATTGGCGGAAAAATTGTCTTTGATTCAACGAACAAAGATTAATTGGAAAAACTAAAAGATTGCCAGCATCTTTCAGTTCGATCTATAATATTAATATTTCGATACTAGAAAGAATTGAGGAAAATATATGAAAAATAATGAAATAAAGACAGGAGTCTTTTATGCTGGCTTTTCCTATATCATTTGGGGATTACTGCCGATCTATTGGAAGCTTCTTCATCATGTTAACGCAGACGAAATTTTGGTCAACCGAATTTTCTGGTCGTTTATCTTTGTGGTCGGGATTCTGCTTGTAACAAAAAAGTGGGGAAACTTTCTTCTAATTTTGAAGAATTTCCGTACGAATAAAAAACAATTATTCGCACTTATTGTTGCGTCTATGTTAATAAGCTGTAACTGGTTTATTTACATATGGGCAGTTAATACAGATCAAATTATTCAAGCCAGCCTTGGATACTATATAAATCCACTCGTTAGTGTGTTATTGGGTATGATTGTTTTTAGAGAAAGATTATCGCTGGCACAGTATCTTTCTTTTGCATTAGCAACAATTGGCGTTCTAATTCTTACTATTTCTTACGGAAGCTTTCCATGGATATCTATCCTCCTAGCTTTATCTTTCGGCCTTTACGGGCTATCCAAAAAGATGATAAAGGTCGATTCCTCCGTTGGGCTAGCTCTTGAAACTCTTGTGGTTACGCCAATTGCTTTTATTTATATGGCCGTTCTCTTCGTAAAAGGGACCCAATCATTCTTATCTGTATCGATAGGAACAGATTTGCTGCTAATTGGAGCAGGGGCAGCTACGGCTATTCCACTCCTATATTTTGCAAAAGGTGCTCAAAAAATCCCGATGTCCACCATTGGGTTTTTACAATTTATCGCTCCAACGATTTCATTGATTCTTGGAGTATTCGTTTATCATGAGCAATTTACGAAAGTACATTTGATTTCATTTATCTTTATTTGGTCTGCCATTACAATCTTTTCATTATCAAAAACAAAGCTTTTTGTCTTGTTTAATTCAAAAAGAAATAAGGGAAATAGTTTAGGAGTTTGAGTTTGTAGTATTTTCGAAAAGTAAGAGAATAAAAGTAAGAGGAGCTGTTCAAGGGAACAGCTCCTCTTACTTGTATCACAAAAATGATCTCTGTACTTTTTCCCAGAATGAATTATCTTTTAATTTGACTGTTTTTATGATTTTTCCGCTAAGTTTAATATCAATTTTCTCTACGTGCTGAATGCCTAATGCCTCATTGTCCATTGCCATTGTAGGATGATCATTCCCGTCCTGGACAACACCAAATGTTAATTTTCTGTCTCCGCTTAGAATAAAGGATGAACCAAGTGTCCGATACCGATTATTATTTAATGAAGCCATTTCACTTACCTGGATACAAGGAATAAGCGGATCTACAACTGAACCTCTCAAAGATTTATTATACGCAGTACTTCCAGTGGGTGTTGCCACAACCATTCCATCTCCACGGAACGTTTCGAAATGAAAATCATCAATAAATACATCTAAAACAAATGTTTTAATAATGGCTGAGCGTATACTAAATTCATTTAAACAATAAAAGGAGGCTTGGTCATCAACAGAAACTTCTATGGTTGGATATCGACGGACTTCAACCTTTTCATTTGTCATCGCCTCACTCATTTGTTCAGGATGATCAATATGGAAGTCGCAATAAAGGCTCGGACGGTCTAAAGTAGAAATTCCGATGTATAAACAATCATCTCTAAATCCTGTTTTCCGAACAGCCTGCAAAAACGCACCATCACCGCCAATGCTTGCAATGATGTTTGCTTTTTTGTAATCAGTAACTATATTGAATTGGTGAGCCTGTGCAAGCTCATAAAGGGGTTCAACCTTTTCCCTCATTTCAGAATTATTATTATAATGAAAATAGAGATTTCGACGAGTAGTCATATGAATTCCTCCAAAAAATAGAGATTATTAAGTGCATATTCAAACAACAAAGTTGAAAAATTTGGTATGCTAGGTAATGTTTCTCGACTCAGTTTACACTTTTTTGAAACATTTTTAAAGTTTAATACGTATGAAAGACTGGATTGTATCAAGATAAGTTATGCAGTTTGTCTTTTATTATTAAGGGGGATTACAAATGACTGGTAAACGATGGGCCGCATTAGGGATTGCGGGTGTATTATTTGTTTTTTCTATTGTGACGAATTTCCTTACGGGACTGGCATTTAAAGACTTTGAAACGTCCTTTACTGATTTATTTGCTTCAAGCAATGTCGGTTTTGTCGAAGAAATAATGGATGAAGGCAATCAAATGAAGAAAATTGTTGTCTTAGATGTGGATGGAGTTATTCAAGATACTGGTGATGCAACTTCACTGTTTTCTAGCGGAGGCTACAACCATAAAGGGTTTATGAAGAAGCTTGATCAGGTCAAGGATGATTCAATGGTAAAGGCTATAGTCATAAGGGTCAACACTCCTGGAGGAGGAGTCGTTGAAAGTGCAGAAATACATGATAAAATCAAGGAAATTCAATCAGAAACGAAAAAGCCAGTTTATATTTCAATGGGATCTATGGCGGCTTCAGGCGGGTATTATATCTCTGCACCAGCCGACAAAATCTTCGCAAGCCCTGAAACGTTAACAGGCTCTTTGGGAGTCATTATGCAAGGTGTGAATTATTCTGGTCTTGCCGAGAAATATGGAGTCGATTTTGTTACCATCAAGAGCGGCCCGTATAAGGACATTATGAGTCCATCAAGAGAAATGACAGCTGATGAAAGAGAAATCCTTCAATCGATGATTGATAATTCCTATGAAGGGTTTGTAAAGGTCATTTCTGAAGGAAGAAATATACCTGTTGCTCAAGTAAAGGAAATTGCAGATGGAAGAATTTATGACGGCAGACAGGCAGAGAAATTAAACTTAATTGATGGTTTTGGCTACTTGGATGGTGTCATTGACACCCTTAAACAGGATCATAAGCTAAAGGGTGCTCAAGTAGTAAGATATACTGAAAATCTTGGTTTTGGCTCTATGTTTAGCATGGGAGCACAGAAGCTAATGGGTAAAGATATCGAAATGGCGGGGCTGATGAAGCTGTTGTCACAGCCTAACTCACCACGGCTCATGTATTTATATGCAGAATAGGAGGTGCAAAGATGAATCAATCAGATGAGGCAGTAAATGTAAGTATTGAAAAAAGTGAAGAATTATTGGCAACGGCGAATTCAGAAACTGAAAGTAATCTTGGTCAAAATGACCGAGATCTCCTGTCAGCGCCTATTCGATTTGCGGGTTTCTGGATGAGATTCTGGGCTTATTTACTTGACCTGATTGTTATTGGAAGTATAGATCGGATCCTGATTAACCCTATCTTTCGAGCATTAGACATTCCGTTAACAGAAATTAATATCTTTGCGCCAATTACAATTGCAACCGCTATTACGTTCTATGCCTATTTTGTTCTGATGACACGTTTCTTCAATCAAACTCTAGGGAAGATGGCCTTTGGGTTAAAAGTGGTTAATATAAAAGGACAGAAGCTAACATGGGGAACGATTATTTTTAGAGAATGGATAGGCCGTTTTATTTCAGCAACCATTATGATTGGGTATGTAATTGTTGCATTTTTACCAAAAAAGCAAGGACTGCATGATCTTTTTGCTGATACGACTGTCATACATGAAAAATAATATTGATTAATTCTTAAATAAACCTGCATGGCTGTTTAGAGCCTGCAGGTTTATTTTTCCTTTTGGGGGCAATAATAATAGGCTGAAAGGTTGTGACTTGAATTGAAATGGATTCTATTTGCCTTAGCCATATTAGTCATTATTTTTATTATCATTCTTATATCGAAATTAAAGGTTTATTTTCATTATGACCATCATAATGATGATGATCATCTAAAAATAGAAATCAGGGCGTGGTTCGGCTTAATTAAATATAAAATAGAGCTCCCGCTTATTAAAATTGATGATAATTCACCAACAATTGTAGTTAAACAAAAGAAGGGTACGAAAGATCAATCTATTAAGAAAGATACGAAGCAATTTGATGCGAATGATCTGTTAAATAGTTTTTATGATATGAAAGAGGTTCTTAGGAAAGTGGTATCCCTTAATAAAATTATTAAGAAATTTTTACGAAAAGTGACCATCCAAAAGATGGAGTGGCACACAGTGATTGGGATTGGAGATGCTGCTTATACAGGAATGCTTACCGGTGCTTTTTGGGGCATTAAAGGGGGAATTATCGGCATAATTAGTCACTTTATGAAGCTTAAGGCTATGCCAAACTTAAGCATTACTCCTCAATTTCAATTTGCATTATCCAAGACATCCATTTCATGTATTATTTATTTTCGAATCGGACATGCTATGTTAGCAGGAATTAAATTGCTTAAATATTGGAAAGGCGGAAGACCTAATTTTCGATCAAAGCCCTTATCTGCCTTGTCTAATAATAAAATTAAATCAATATAGAAAAGGGGGACGCAGTATATGTCTGAGCATCCAATTCAAGGTCTAATGACAACTGCCATGGAAAATCTGAAGGAAATGATTGATGTCAATACAATAATCGGTGACCCTGTAGAAACACCAGATGGCAGTGTAATCTTAACGGTTTCAAAGGTTGGTTTCGGTTTCGCGGCTGGTGGGAGCGAATTTAAACTCGAAGGGCAATCAAATGGCGGCGGTCAGGGACCATCTGGCGGTCATCCATTCGGGGGAGGAAGCGGCGGTGGAGTTTCCATCACACCAATTGCTTTTCTCATCGTAAATTCAAGCGGAGTGAAAATGGTTCACCTTGATGAAAGCACTCATTTATACGAGAGAATACTTGATCTTGCTCCTCAAGCAGTAGACAAAATTCAGCAGATGTTTAATAACAAGAATAACCAGGGAAGCAGCAATCACACCACTACAAATGAATATGACGGTCCAAAACATGATTTAAATATTTAATTTAAAAAGTTAACTTTCCAAAACTCTGGAAGGTTAACTTTTTTCTTGGCTGTATGAATGATTGATATCAGTAAGAAATATAGTCAATAAAATTGCAAATTTTTAGTTAAGAGGATATATTTACAATGTACATATATTGTTTAAGGAGATGAAGAGGATGGCAAATATTACGTTTAAAGGAAATGCAGTAACGCTTTTAGGAAATGAAGTGAAAGTAGGAGATAAAGCTCCTGAATTTAATGTTCTTGCCAATGATCTATCAGCAGTAACTTTAGCAGATTCTAAAGGCCAAGTTCGTTTAATCAGCGTGGTTCCTTCTATTGATACAGGAGTTTGTGACGCACAAACTCGCCGTTTTAATGAAGAAGCTTCGAAATTAGACAATGTGAAAATTTTAACTGTAAGCGTAGATCTTCCTTTCGCTCAAAAACGCTGGTGTGCGGCAGCTGGAATTGAAAATGTTCAAACTCTTTCAGATCATCGCGACCTTTCATTTGGGGAAGCATACGGTGTTGCTATTCAAGAACTACGTCTATTAGCACGCGCTGTATTTGTAGTAGATTCAAATGATACAGTTACTTACGCTGAATATGTGAGCGAGGCAACTGACCATCCAAATTATGAAGCTGCAGTAGAAGCTGCAAAGGCAGCAAGATAAGCAGACATTTGAAAAAGTATAACAGAAAGCGCCTTGGATAAATCTGAGGCGCTTTCTGTTATATTTTGCTTGAATCTTGTTAATCTGCAAAAAGGCCTGTAAAATAGGACAGAGAAAGAATCGGGAGGATTTATAATGAATAAAACGACTCCGGTTGAGGAATTGTTTACTGTATTTAATGAAACAGCAATGATAATTAAAGAAGAGCTGTCTTGTACATATTTAGAAGCATTAGCAGAAACAGGGGAGAATATGTTTCATGGAAGTATCATACAGGAAGAGCTAAGTGAATTAACGGCAAAAAGGTTAAAAAAAAGCTATGAATCAATTCAAATGGACAACTTTACGAAGGAAGAGATCCGGAAGTCCTTTCAGCTCGTAATCCTTAAAGGGATGAACGAAATGATTCAGCCTAATCACCAGATGACACCCGATGCTGTTGGACTTTTAATAGGCTATCTCGCTAATAAGTTTGTACAAAAAGATGAGTACCGGTTATTGGATCCTGCAGTTGGAACTGGAAACCTTTTAACAACAGTGATCAATCAGCAGCCAAACAAAACTGTCCATGCGACTGGAATTGAAATCGATGATATTTTAATTAGACTTAGTTATGTGAACGCCAATTTACAACAGCACCCACTTCGTCTTTTTAATCAAGATAGCTTGGAGCCATTGTTTATTGAAGAGGCAGATGCTGTTGTCAGTGATTTGCCTGTTGGATATTATCCGAATGATGTAAGAGCAGCAGACTATGAAATAAAAGCCGATAAAGGCCATACATATGCCCACCACCTGTTCATTGAGCAGAGCATTCACCATGTGAAAGAAGGCGGCTATTTATTTTTCATCGTTCCAAATGGACTATTTGAAAGCGAGCAGGCACCCAAGCTTCACTCATTTATAAAGAAGCATGCAAATATCCAAGGGCTTTTGCAGTTGCCCCTTTCGCTCTTCAAAAATGAAAAAGCAGCCAAAAGCATCTTTATTCTTCAGAAAAAAGGAGAAGGTGTGAAGCCGCCAAAGCAAGTGCTGCTTGCTAATCTCCCTAGCTTGTCTAAGACGAATGAGATCGAGAAAATACTGCTAAAAATTGATGGATGGTATAAAGAAAATAAATAGAAAAGAAGCTGATTTCCCCAGCTTCTTTCTTCATGTTGTTTTAAATGGGAGTCTGAGTTAAAGAATAATTTTGATTTTTGACCACTATTGATTGCAGTGGAAGGCACGAAGACTCCTGCGGGAGAAGTGAACAGGTAAGACCCCGCAGGAGCGATAGCGACGAGGAGGCTTACCGTTTGCCCCGCGGAAAGCGAAGTGCCTGGAACGGAAATCAACAATTAAGTTAAACAGAGTCAAATGGAAAAATAAGAGATATTAATAGCATCTACAGTGCAAAATAAGGGAGACCTATAAGAGCCAATATAAAGGAGCGGTTGAAAGATGGCGAAAATTATAGCGATAAATGCAGGAAGTTCCTCATTGAAATTTCAGTTGTTTGATATGCCGAGTGAAGAAGTTATCACAAAAGGTTTAATAGAGAGAATTGGACAGAGTGCAGGGGTATTTAATATATTTGCAAATGGCAAAAAAATCAAAGAAACGGCTATCATTCCTGATCATGATGCAGCTGTTGCTCTTCTGCTTAATAAATTAACATCATTAAAAATTATCCATTCATTAAATGAAATTGAGGGCATTGGCCACCGAGTCGCGCATGGAGGGGAAGAGTTCTCAGATTCTGCGATTATAACGGATGAGGTACAGGCGAGAATTGAAGAATATTCAGAGCTTGCCCCCCTCCATAATCCAGCTAATATTGCAGGGATCAATGCTTTTAAGCAAGTGCTGCCAGAGGTGCCGGCAGTGGCAGTGTTTGATACAGCTTTTCACCAGACAATGCCAGAGAACTCTTTCCTGTACAGTCTTCCCTATGAATATTATAAAAAATATAGAATTAGAAAATATGGCTTCCATGGCACCTCCCATAAGTATGTTTCACAGAGAGCCGCAAGTATGCTTGGACGCCCTCTAAACCAGCTGCGTTTAATTTCATGCCATCTTGGGAATGGAGCTAGTATAGCGGCTATTCAAGGCGGAAAATCAATTGATACGTCTATGGGGTTCACTCCGTTAGCTGGGGTAACAATGGGAACCCGTTCTGGAAATATCGATCCTGCATTGATCCCGTTCATCATGGAAAAAACTCATAAAACAGCGGACGAAGTGTTAGATGTGTTAAACAAAAAGAGCGGAATGTTAGCATTATCCGGTTTCTCAAGTGATATTCGTGATATTGAAATGGAAGCGGCTGAGGGAAATGACAGGGCAAAATTAGCATTGGAAGTGTTTGCAAATAGAATTCATAAATACATTGGTTCTTATGCAGCGCGTATGTCTGGTTTTGATGCGATTATCTTTACAGCTGGCATTGGTGAAAACAGCGATGTCATTCGTGAACGCATTCTTCACGGTTTAGAGTTTATGGGAGTTTATTGGGATCCCTTGCTTAATAAAGTGCGCGGTGAAGAAGCGTTTATCAACTTTCCCCATTCACCAGTTAAGGTGCTAGTCATTCCAACGAACGAGGAAGTGATGATTGCAAGGGATGTTGTAAGACTTGCTCATATTTAAGTAGAAGAATTTTCCACTTAAGTTATGCTATACTAAATAAAAAATAGTATATTGAATGGAGGAAAACAGCATGGCATTGACCGAACGGGAACAAAAGGTCTGGTCCGAAATTCAAGAGTGGGAAAACAAGCTTTACAGCTACGAATCAAATGATTTTGAATTAACTTATGAAAAATACATGGAGAAATCCTTTCATTTACTTCCGGAAAATATTCAGCAGCAAGTTTTTACTGCATTGGATAATTGGATGTTTCATCTACACGCCTTCATTCAAGGGTCACAGCTTCAAATAGATGCTAAAGAAAGGATCATGCAGGCAGGCAGAGTATTTAATATTGAAATTGAAGGTATAGCAGACTTGAAATTATTAACAATTGATCAGCTTCAATACATAGCCGAGCAGCAAATTGCCCGTCACCGGCTTTATTCCTTTGCACAAGGCGGCCTAGCAGGAACAGGAAGTTCACTTTTGCTTGGTGCAGATATTCCCGCCATGGCTGTCATCAATTTAAGAGTTGTTCAGCTTATTGCGATGACATATGGAATAGAGGTAAATTCCCCCTATGAAATGATGAGTTCTCTTAAAGTTTTTCATGCTGCCACCCTTCCTTCACGCATGCAAATGAGAGCTTGGGAAGAGCTAATCAGTGAATTGCAAAATGAACAGGATTTTTATTTTTATGAGGGGAAAGAGGAAATTGCCGATGTCTCCTGGATGGAACAGCCTGTGAAACAGTTATTAAAAGGTGTAGCGATATACATGTTTCGAAATAAATTTATCCAAGGACTTCCGCTAATTAGCATGGCTATTGGTGCCGGGGTCAATTACCAGCTGACACGAAAAGTAACCGAGTTTGCCCACAAGTATTACCAATATCGATATTTGTATAAGAAAGGGGAAGAAACCTCTTGAGTACAGTGGAACATAAAATGGAGGCTCCAAAGCAGGTCACCTGTAAAGTGATTACCGTTAGTGATACACGTAATAAGGAAACAGATAAAAGCGGGAAGCTCATGATTGAACGATTACAAGAGGAAGGCCATATTGTAAAGGACTATGTAATTGTGACAGATGATGCAGCTGAGCTTCGAACGGAAGTCTTAAAGGGTTGTGAGGATCCAAAAATTGATGTCGTGCTGACGAATGGCGGGACTGGCATCGCTCTCCGTGACATAACGATTGAAACCGTCAAGGAATTGTTTGAGAAAGAAATCATCGGCTTTGGGGAGCTATTTAGAATGCTCAGCTACCAAGAAGATATTGGATCTGCAGCTATTCTATCACGTGCCGTTGCAGGTGTTGTAAAAAATAAGGCTGTTTTTTCAACACCAGGCTCCTCAGGCGCTGTACGCTTAGCGATGAATAAACTGATTTTACCTGAACTTGGCCATGTCGTTAGGGAATTGAAAAAGGATTTGTAAGAAAATGAACACCTAGACTGGAATGTTTAGGTGTTTTTTCTTGCTTATTATAAATGAGCTTTTTCGGAAATGTCCTGGTGAGTCCGATACCAAAGCCATAGATCGTTAATGACGGAGGCGAGCTCAGAAATCTCGCTGTTCAGCTCGCAAGATTTAATGAAATTTTCCTCATCATTAAGCTGTGCCTGCTTTATATTAATGAATACCTCAAGTTCCGCGATTCGATCAGGAATTCTTCCCCTGATAATCTCCCAACGATATAATATATGCTGCTTTATTTCATCTGAGTAAAGATCCCATTCCTGATCGAAGGAAGGAATGGAGATTCCAAGCCGTTCATTGTGTGAAAAATACTCCACCATTTATAAATCCTCCAAGTCTGTAATGCTTACATTCTACTATATTCAGTTCTTGCGTTCCACGGATTATTTCCTTTTGAAGCATTTTATAAGATAACCTTTAATTGGGAAATATTTTAACAGTAACGAAAGAACTAAATTAAACTCCTGCTGAGGGGAAAAGGACCCATTTATTAACAAAGGCATTTACAAGCCTATTTATGCTGTATAAGATTAAAGTTGTTTAGAATATTCTGTTATTTAGGAGGGATTAAATGAAAAACTATTTGAACAGATTCATAATCATTATTTTGGCTTTAGGCATCATAATGCCATGGAGCTCAATTGGCCATGCCACAGCAACAAGTGAAGCAGAATTAGCCTTATCCAATCAAAGCAATCCTACTAGGGAGGAGAAAGTTAAGTATCCAACCTTAAAGAACGCCGGGAAACCAGAGGAGGCAGGATTTTCTTCTCAAAAACTTCGACAAGTGGATCAGTTAATTGAACAGGAGATAAATAACGGATTCCCTGGAGCTGCGCTAGTAGTTATTAAAGACGGAAAAATAGTTAAAAACACAGCCTACGGCTATGCGAAGAAATATGAAGGGCATGACTTATTAAAGCATCCTCAAAAAATGAAAGTGAATACGGTGTTTGATTTGGCTTCCAATACAAAAATGTATTCTGTCAATTATGCCCTGCAACATTTAGTAAGTGAAGGGAAAATCGATTTAAACGAGACTATTCAGCACTACTTCCCATCCTTCAAAGATCATCCATCAGACAAAATTAAAGGGAAAGATCATCTTCGTATTATCGATCTCCTCCATCATACGGCCGGTTTTCCATCAAGTGTACATTACCATAATCCAGTAAGAGCGGGGGAATTATACTCCCAGGATCGTTCTACTACTTTGGAAATGATCTTAAAAACTCCCCTTCAAAATGAGCCTGGCACCACTGTGATATATAGTGATATAGATTATATGCTACTTGGATTTATTATCGAAAAAGTAACAGGCTTGCCATTAGATCAATACGTTGAAACGCATATTTATAAACCTTTAGGGCTAAAATCAACCATGTTCAACCCCCTTAATAAAGGTTTTAAAGAAAAGGATTTTGCTGCCACTGAGTTATTGGGAAATACACGTGATGGGGTTATTTCGTTTCCTAATATAAGAACTTATACATTGCAAGGTGAGGTTCATGATGAGAAGTCTTTCTATTCTATGGGCGGTGTTTCTGGACACGCGGGCTTATTTTCCACAACCGGAGATTTAGCTGTATTGCTTCAAGTCATGCTGAATGATGGTGGGTACGGGAAAGTAAAACTCTTTGATAAAGAAACGATTGATCTATTTGTAAAACCATCTGAGATGAATCCTACATATGGTTTAGGATGGAGAATTAATGCGAATGATAGCATGAAATGGATGTTCAGCGAGTATGCCAATAATAATGTAATTGGCCATACTGGGTGGACTGGGACGATAACAGTGATTGACAGAGAAAATAATTTAGCTATTGCGTTATTAACAAATAAAAAGCATTCTCCTGTCATTGATCCAAAAGTCGATTCAAACAAATTTTATGGGGACACATTTGATATCAGTCAATATGGAAGTATCGTTACGGCTGTTTATGAAGCAATGATTAAATAGATGGAAGAAGCAGAGTTCACTAGAGACTCTGCTTCTTCTTATTTTATATAAAACATGAATCTATTTTTATACATTTTTTTGAAAAAAGTATTGATTTTAGTCGAGATTATGATATTATAATACAGTATTAATGAATAAACATTACAAGTTATGTATAAATATCCATACCTATCAGGAGGAATTTTAACATGTCAAATCCAAAAGTCGTTCTTGCCTATTCAGGCGGTTTAGATACTTCAGTAGCAATTAAATGGTTAGGAGACCAAGGTTATTCAGTAGTTGCTTGCTGTTTAGATGTAGGTGAAGGAAAGGATTTAAACTTCATCCAGCAAAAAGCATTAACAGTTGGTGCTGTTGAATCATATGTGATTGACGCAAAAGGAGAGTTTGCGAATGAATATGCATTAATGGCTCTTCAAGCACATGCATTATATGAAGGTGTTTATCCGCTAGTATCTGCACTTTCTCGTCCGCTTATCGCGAAAAAGCTAGTAGAAGTAGCTGAGAAAGAAGGGGCAGTAGCAGTAGCACACGGATGTACTGGTAAAGGAAATGACCAAGTTCGTTTCGAGGTAGCTATTCATGCATTAAATCCAGAATTAGAAGTATTAGCCCCTGTACGTGAGTGGAAATGGTCTCGTGAGGAAGAAATCGAGTATGCAAAACAAAAGAATATTCCAATTCCTATTAATCTAGATTCTCCATTTTCAATTGACCAAAACCTTTGGGGAAGAAGCAATGAGTGCGGAATTTTAGAAGATCCTTGGGCTGCGCCGCCTGAAGAAGCGTATGAGCTGACTTCAAGCCTTGAAAATGCACCTGACACACCGGATGTAGTCGAAATTGGTTTCGAAAAAGGTGTTCCTGTCAGCTTGAACGGAAAAGAATATAAATTAGCTGAGCTTATCTTAGAATTAAACTCTATTGCCGGCAAGCACGGTGTAGGCCGTATCGACCACGTTGAAAACCGTCTTGTTGGAATTAAATCTCGTGAAGTGTACGAGTGCCCAGGGGCTTGTGTCTTAATTAAAGCGCATAAAGAGCTTGAAGATTTAACACTTGTTAAAGAAGTAGCTCATTTCAAACCAAATATTGAAAAGAAAATTGCAGAGCTTATTTATGAAGGTTTATGGTTCTCTCCATTAAGAAAAGCATTAGCCGCTTTCTTAGATGAAACTCAAACCTTTGTAACTGGTACAGTTCGCGTGAAGTTATTTAAAGGGCACGCAATTGTTGAAGGAAGAAAATCTCCATATTCTTTATACGATGAAAAGCTTGCTACTTATACGTCTGATGATGAATTTGATCATAATGCAGCAGTTGGCTTTATTAAGCTTTGGGGGTTACCAACGAAGGTTCAAACGATTGTCCAGCAAAACAAGAAGGTGACAGTGTGAAAAAATTATGGGGCGGCCGTTTTACAAAATCAGCCGAGGAATGGGTAGACGAATTTGGCGCATCGATTTCCTTTGACCAGGAACTAGTTATGGAAGATATTGAGGGAAGCATCGCTCATGTCACCATGCTTGCCAAATGCGGAATCATTTCTGAGGCAGAAGCAAACAAGATTAAAGACGGCCTTGAACTGTTAAAAGTAAAAGCAGAAAACGATGAACTTACTTACTCTGTTAAGTTGGAAGATATCCACTTGAATCTAGAAAGCTATTTAACGGAGCTTGTAGGTCCTGTTGGGGGAAAACTTCATACTGCACGCAGCCGTAATGATCAGGTTGCTACCGACATGCACTTATATTTACGTAATCAAGTTCAAGTGATTATTGAGTTAATTGAGGAAATGCAGCAAGCATTATTGGAACAGGCAGAGGCAAATGTTGAAACGGTGATGCCTGGATATACACATCTTCAAAGAGCCCAGCCAATCTCATTTGCCCATCATTTAATGGCTTATTTCTGGATGCTTGAACGTGATAAAGAACGTTTCACTGAAAGTATCAAAAGAATTAATGTGTCCCCGCTTGGTGCTGGAGCGCTTGCGGGTACAACATTCCCAATTGATCGTCATCTAAGTGCAGATTTGCTTGGATTTGAAGGGATTTATGAGAATAGCCTTGATGCTGTAAGTGACCGTGATTTCATTCTAGAGTTTTTATCAGATAGTTCAATATTAATGATGCACTTATCGAGATTAAGTGAAGAATTCATTCTTTGGTCCAGCCAAGAATTCAAATTTATCGAGCTTGATGATAGCTTTGCAACGGGAAGCAGCATTATGCCGCAAAAGAAAAATCCGGACATGGCTGAGTTAATTCGCGGAAAAACAGGCCGGGTTTATGGGAATTTAATGGGGCTTCTTACAGTTTTAAAAGGCTTGCCGCTTGCTTACAATAAGGATATGCAAGAGGATAAAGAAGGCATGTTCGATACGGTTAAAACAGTAACAGGCTCCCTTAAGATTTTTGCTGGTATGATCCGTACGATGACGGTCAATGCGAATCAAATGGAGAGAGCAACTAAAAATGATTTTTCAAATGCAACGGAGCTCGCTGATTATTTATCAAGCAAAGGGATTCCTTTCAGAGAAGCTCATGAAATCGTAGGAAAGCTAGTGTTAACATGTGTGAATAAAGGCTGTTTCCTTGCCGATTTATCAATAGAAGAATTTGTAGAAGCCCATCCATTATTCGAAAATGATATTTATGAAGTACTCGATCCTGTTACAGCAGTGAAGAGACGGAATAGTGCTGGCGGAACAGGCTTTAAACAGATTATGATTGCGATTGACAAGGCGAAGGAATTAATGGAAAAGAAATAAGCTGATTAAAGGAGTGCCGGCTCAAGTCCGCACTCCTTTTGCTTATACTTCAAGAGTGCTTCTCCACTCTTTCAATATGAATTCACGTGTCTTTTCAATCGCTGCTGGATCATTGTCCGCGAGCTGCTGAGCCTCCTCCAAAGATTCAGCACGGAAAATAATTAACCCCCCTGAATGGTCAGTAAACGGACCCTTTGCAATAATATTTCCCTTCTCAATTAAATCATTAAGATAATCAATATGCTCTTTACGGATGGCTTCGTCCTTTGCGGGGTCAATAGTTTTCATTATGGCGATAAAATAATTCAACTTAACATCCTCCCACTTTTTAATAAATTAGAATTTATATTAATTTTTAATTAAGGAACAGATTATCAGTTTAAATCAAACTTTATTAAGATAGATTGGGTGTCTGCGTGATTTTGTGTATTGGAAAATAGTGGGGTTTAGTAATTTGTAATCCAATCAACTTTTTGTAATTGAGTGAAATCAACTTGGGCAAATAGTATGTATATTTAATTATAAACCTTTTTGTCTTTTAATTTTCTTTTTTTTCTCCAGTAGTAATAAGTGTAAGCACCTATTGAAAGCAAGATAAAAGGAATAATCATCATGCTAAATTTCGAAAGATAATGTTCTACCTGATGCCAATTATGTCCAAGAACTTTTCCTGCAGTAATAAACGTAAAACCCCAGAAGATGGCTCCCGAATAAGCGAATAATGCAAATTTTTTATAAGAATAGCAATTAATACCCGCTAGATAAGCAGTAATATGGCGGACTCCTGGGATAAAGAAACCAATAAAAAGAAGGAATGGACCAAATTGATTATATAACTTTTTTGCCTTACTTATCTTATTCTCATTGATATGAAATTTAGGACCGTATTTTTGTAAAAAAGGCAGACCTAGCTTAATTCCTAAAAAGTAGCTTAAAGAAATCCCGCCAACTGCGCCGGTAAAAGCACTAAGAAGAGAAGGAATATAAGCAAGTCTTCCTTGAAAAACATTGAATCCTACATATGTAAGCAGCACCTCATCAGGAATTGGCAGCCCGATAATGCCCCCGATTAATGCCAATATAATTCCCAGATAGCCATAATGTTCAATAAGATGATTGACATATTTAATCAAATAACGTCCCGCCTATTTTAAAAGTTTCTTATAAGTATTTGCTAGTTCTTGAAAAATATTAAACGAGAATTTCTTGAATCTTTAATGCGAAAAAATGATGCAAGGGAATTATACCCATGCATCATTTGTCTTCACAATTATTCTTCGTCCTTACTTGTCCGCACAACAAGAACGTCACATTTTGCGTAGCGCACAATGTTTTCAGATACACTGCCGATAAGGAATCTTTCCATGGCGTTCAACCCTGTTGCTCCGCAAATAATGAGATCGACATTTTGCTTTTTCGCCATATCCTTTGGAATGATGACTTTTGGAGAACCGTAATCAATTACATACTCGACTTTGGCAACTCCAGCTTCCAGTGCTTCACTCTTATATTTTTCCATTAACTCTTTAGCGAACATATTGGCTTTTTCGGAAATTGTCCGATCGTATGCTTCGACTGTGGCGAAAGTTCGAGAATCTATGATGTGAGCTAAAGTGATTTGGGCGTCATTTCTTTTGGCAACTTCAATTGCTTTTTTAAATGCCCATTCAGCTTCTGTTGAACCGTCTACTGCTACTAATATGTTTGTATATTTCATCCCCATGAATATCTCCTCCTTTTCCTTTATTATACAATACCAAAATGTGTATATCTGTAACAAAAAATCGAACAATAAGACAGTTCATTAAAAACCTTTTTAAGGAGCTGTTAGAAAAATGGAGAAGCGTGACCCTAAAGCACAAGCAAATTATTTCTTCAATGAAGAAGGACAAAACGAAGTAAGCGAGCAAATTATGGATGCTTACAATAGCGGTGTCATCGAACAGTCAAATGCGAATAATACTTTAACAGATGATGAGGTTGCTGAAGGAGAAATCTGACTGTAGAAAAATAAAGCAGCTAAGAAATGAATCCATTTCTTAGCTGCTTTTTCGCTTTTCATATTCATAATTTAGAGGACTCTAGTCCAGGTCTGTAGAAATACCTTATATTCGACATTTTCCCTTACTAAACCCTCAAAACATCTTTTTTTATTCCAATTAAAACGGACAAGGAAGTGAAATAAATGTTTTATAAGCCCCGATTTGAACCAAAAGAATTAAGAATGATGAGGCATTTGAACACAAGGATGAAATTAAATGAAAAGGAAGTAAAAAACTATCTAACCATGGAAAAAGGGTATGAAGATGAGAAAAAATTTGATGAAATGTCGATAAATATTTCGGAACAATGTACAATTCTAAATGATTTGTTACTGGAAAACAGCAATAGTGTTTTTCAAATTGATTCATTATTTATTTATGATGGAACGATTCATATCATAAATATAAAAAATTTTGAAGGAGATTATATGATTGATGGTGAAAAGTGGTTTATAGTTGCAAATAAAAAAGAAATTTCAAATCCATTTTTACAATTGAACCGAAGCGAGTCATTAATGCGGCGATTGCTGAAGGAAATAGGCTATAATATGCCAATTAAAACCCATCTCGTTTTTATGAATCCCGACTTTATTTTATATCAAGCCCCGCTAAATTCCTCAATTATTTTTTATTCACAGCTGAATCGTTTTCTAAATCAATTCAAACCAGGGAATGCCCATCAGCACGAAAAACACTTGGTACTTGCTGAAAAAGTCGCATCTCTCCATATGAAAGATTCCCCATATTCGAATTTACCAGAATACAATTATGAACAACTAGTTAAGGGGATAACATGTCCGATGTGTTTTACTTTTATTTCGGATGTGGGTAAGGAAAAAATTACTTGTAATCGATGTGGGTTTCAAGAAGATTTTGAAAGTGCAATTTTGCGTAGTATAGAGGAATACAGACTTTTGTTTCCGGAAAGAAGGGTTACTACAGAAGATATATGGGAGTGGTGTAAAGTGATCAACTCTAGAAAAACTATTCGAAGGATATTAAAAGGGAACTTCAAACGTATCGGGCATAGCAGTTCTTCTCATTTTATTGATATTTGATGCTTCTGTTTTTGTTCGTGATGCCCGTGCCTAGAGAAAACAGTACTGCTTGGTCACTAGGAGCACCATCTGATGCCCTTCAATAGGAAAAAAGCTCATCCTCGGTAACCAGAATCAAAATGTGATGCCCGTGCTTATAGAAAACAGAGCTTTTTGGTCACTAGGTGTACCATCTGATGCCCGCCAAGATAAAAAATACCCCTTCACAGTCATCAGAATCTACCGTGCTTCTAAAATTTGTTAAAAAACATATAAGGAGCATGTCCTAGATACGTTTTCACGAGATTTAGGACAGCCCCTTATATTTGAATTGGCCTCTATTTAATAACCTGCAGTTCTTTCGGGAATTTAGTTAAAATTTCAACCCCGTTTGCTGTTACATAAATATCATCTTCAATTCTAACCCCGGCTACATCAGGAACGTAAATGCCAGGCTCAATCGTATAAACCATTCCTTCTTCTAGCAGAAGCGGATTGGTCTCAGTTAAGGAAGGATATTCATGCACGCTGATCCCAAGTCCATGTCCTAAGCGATGTGGAAAATATTCGCCGTAGCCAGCATCAGCAATAATCTTTCTTGCTGTCAAATCAACTTCGGCGCATGAAACCCCAGGTTTACTTCCTTCAACGGCAGCCAGCTGCGCCTTCAAAACCGTATCATAAATCTCTCTTTGCTTTTCATTAATATCTCCGTAGGCAACTGTTCTCGTAATATCTGAGCAATAGCCATCCACAACTACCCCTAGATCGAAAAGAACGAAATCTCCCTTTTTAATTTTCGTCAATCCAGGTGTTCCATGAGGAGATGCCGCATTTATTCCGGTAAGAACCATCGTAGAGAAGGACATTTCTGTAACGCCTTTTTTCTTCAGGGCAAATTCAACAGCTGCAATGATCTCTAATTCTGACTTCCCTTCTTTTATTTCGGCACACCCTACTTCAACAGCGTAATCTGCCAGCGCACAAGCTTCGCGGATAATGCTTAGCTCTTTTTCATCCTTTACCATCCTAAGCTTTCGTAGCTTTTCCTCCGCTGAAATAAACGTTGCTCCATTAAACATTTCAGTAAGAATTTCGAAGCGTTCAACATTCATATGTTCTTTTTCGATAGCGATGCGATCAACGGTTTTCAAGCGGCCGTAGATTGATTTATGTATCATTTCCCATGGGTCTTCAATATCGCTGTAAGAGATAATCTCATTGCTCCAGCCTGCATTTTTTGCATCTGTTTTATCCAATGCGGGGCAAACGAGGAAAGGCTCTTCTTCTTGAAAAACGGCTAAGCCAAGAAGGCGTTCATGCGGGTCGCTTAAGAAACCGCTAAAATAAAATACATTTTCAGGTGACGTCACAAAGCAAACCTGTACATTATTTTCTTTCATCCAGCTGGATAATTTCTGTAATCTGCTATTCATCATTACCCTCCTTGTAATTAAAGCTATCAGCTAATATTAAAAGATCTATCAGCTAATATTAAAAGATTAGCAACTAAATGGGGAAAAGTAAACTTTTATAAATGTGTCAAATAGGGTAGTGTATAGAAAGCAGGAAAACAAAAACTTTCGTTGAATCCATTACATAACGAAAATTTTGGAAGGGGAAGAGAAATGAAAGTATCCTATCACGGTCATTCTGTTGTAAAAATTGAATCACAAGGGAAAACAATTTTAATAGATCCATTTATTACTGGAAACGAATTAACAGATTTAAAGGTGGATGAAGTGAAACCTGATGTTATTATTGTGACCCATGGACATGGGGATCACCTTGGAGATACTGTGCAATTAGCCAAAAAGCATGATGCTCTCGTTATTGCCAACTTTGAGCTTGCAACCTTTTTAAGCTGGCAAGGTGTGAATACGCACGGAATGAGTATTGGTGGTGCTTATCAGTTTGATTTTGGTAAGGTAAAATTGACACCCGCTTTTCACGGGACTGGACTAGAGACAGAAAACAATGAAATCATATATTTAGGCATGCCAGCTGGCTTACTAATAACTATTGAAGATAAAACGATTTATCACGCCGGCGATACAGGTCTGTTCTCAGATATGAAATTAATCGGTGACCGTCACCCGATTGATCTTGCCTTTTTGCCAATTGGCGATAATTTTACAATGGGGCCAGAGGACGCAGCCTATGCAGCGGGCTTGTTGAGTGCCAAGAAAGTGGTACCGATACACTTTAATACGTTCCCGCCAATCAGACAGGATCCACAAAAATTTGCTGAAATGCTTGAACCAGGTATTGTTCAAGTACTTCAGGCGGGAGATTCGATTCAATTATAAAAATGCAGTGCAGCTGATTTGAGCTGCACTGTTTTTTTTCGTACCCGTACCCGAAGCATTTCCTTATATCCCCTTTTAACGCAAAAGAAATCCATACATTTTCCAGGCATGTCCGCATACATATAAATGAAGAAGGATCATTAGGAGGGAAAAAGAAATGAAAAAAAATCGCTATTTATTATGTCTGCTTGTATGTGGCTTTCTTCTTTATTTTGCGGTTCCACGCCTTAATATTTTCAGTGAAGGCATAGAAGGAATATTTGCCATTAGCTGGCTAGCCTTCGCACTTATTGTCATTGCAGGAAATTTAACGGCATTGCTATACTCACCTAAAAGATCATCCTTAAGCTCAAAAGTACAAGCGGTTCCAGAGAAAAAAAGAGATAGATCTTATTAACGCCAAAATTTAAGTCTTAAAGCTTCAAAGCGATATGGTGTTTTATTGGTAAAATAATAAATTTTTACTAGAAGTAACATCTGGGAAAAATAAAAAACTACTCAAAGGTTACCACAGTTCATGAAGCTGTGGTGTTTTTGTATTTTATGGTAGTTTTCAAATTATTGCAGACGATTTTTGAACAAACGTAATTATTTGACATTGAATTCAAATACATTGAACCATTCACGAATGAAGACTAAATAGTACTTTCCATTATGGTGAAATCAGATGTTAAATCGGAAGATAGTACTCTTTAAAATAGGCCATGTGTTTGTAATGATATTATTTTATTATCTTTATTTCGAATAAGTACAGTTGCTTAAAGTTACTTTTAAATAATTATGTGGTTAATATATTACAAAAATACTTAGAAAATTATATAATATCTGAAAAGAGTGGTATTTATAACAAGGAGTGGTTTCGATGAATAAAACAAAGAAAGGTTCTTTGGTAGCTGAAAGAACACTAAAAGCATTAATGTTATTTTCAAAAACGAAATATATTTCTGTAACAGATATAGCAAATTCTCTAGAAATTAGTTTAACAGCTGCATATAGACTTGTTGATTCTTTACATGGAACAGGTTTTATTAAAACTGCTCATTCAAAAGAATACACTTTGGATTCACCTAATATTTTACAATTGTATAATATGGTAGAATATGATTTGAGAAAAGTCGCTCGACCTATAATCAAAGAAATAGCCAGCGAATTTCACGAATCCGTTTATTTAAGCGTTGTACATAATGATAAATACTTTTCATTTATAGAAAAAGAAGATAGTCCTTCTCAATTAAAATGGACCGAAAATATTGGCAATGTACATCCTCTTCCATCAGGAACAGCTGGGAAAACACATCTTGCATATATAATAAAAGATTTAAATGATTCAGAGAAAGATGAATTTATTTCACAGTTGGAGTTAAAACCATATACTGAAAAAAGTTTAGTGGTAATTAAGGATTTAAAATATTCGCTAAAGAAAATATTAAATGATGGATATTGCTATACTAATAGTGAGCATCTTAATGGAGTAATAGGTATCTCTGTTCCGGTATATAATTTTAAAAAGACAACTGTAGTTGCTGTTTTGAGTATATTTATGGCAGAGTCTCGATATGATGAAAATGAATTAATGAATTATGTGATTTCGTTAAAAAATGGAGCGGAAAAGATGAGTAAATATATATCCTAGTGGGTAGGGGCTATCTCAAAATGTCGATAATGACGTTTTGGGATAGCTTTTTTTCATATTCAAAAATACTTAAATTCGAGTGAAGTACATTTTTATGACAAGATTAAGGATTCATTAAAAATCAAAAACCACCATAACTAGACAGAATTTTCAAAAATAATCAATTGACGATAAAAAATGGATATTCTATAATTTAATTATAGGAATTAATTACGATATTCGGAAAGCGGGGTGTTTATTAATAATACTTACAATATGATAAACTCCCCATCCTTTTTTTGAGGAAGAAAGCTTGTTGTTAATTGTGAAACGATTTATTTATAAGATTAATGATCAGTCTAATTATCTGAATTTTGGTAACATTAATTCGGAATAGTAAAGGAGATAGTTATAATGACTAATAACGCAATTCAAGAAATGACAGAGGTAAAGCAGGCTACGAATGCTATGAGGATCGCATTATCATTGAAACGTAACGGAGTAAAATATATTTTTGGACAAAGTAATCCCCCAACCGTTACCCTTGCATGTTCAGATATTGGAATTAAACAAATAGGTTATAGACAAGAAAATGCAGGTGCATATATGGCACAAGCATATGCAATGTGCACAAACACAATCCCAGTTGTTACCGCACAGCATGGTCCGGCAGCAACTTTATTGGTTCCCGGATTAGCTGAGAGTATGAAGGCTTCTTATCCAGTAGTTGCCTTGGTTGAAGAAGTCTCAAGAGAGCAAGAGGAAAAGAATGCATTTCAAGAAATAGATCATATTGAGCTATTTAAAGGGGTTTCCAAATGGGTTAAAAGGATACCAATCCAAGAAAGAATTGAAGATTTCATTGATAGGGCATTTACAATAGCAGCAAGCGGAAGACCAGGTCCAACTGTTCTATTATTACCTAAAGATATTATTGGTGATACGCAGGAATACTTAATAAATAAAAGAAACAGCCAAAGTTTGGGAATATTTCCACTGGATCGAAATATTGCAGATTTATCAAAAATTGAAGAAGCAGCAGACCTTTTAAGAGAGGCTAAACAGCCTTTTATTTATGCAGGCGGCGGAATTATATCGTCCGGGGCTATTAAGGAAATTAGGGAACTGCAAGAAGAGTGTTCTATTCCTGTTGCTACCACTACCATGGGAAAAGGGGCAGTGGATGAAGAACATCCATTAAGCCTTGGGCCAATCGGCTATTATATGGGGAAAAGAGGAGTTAGCAGGCACCTGAAATCAATGATTCAAGAAGCTGACGTTGTTCTGCTAGTTGGAAACCGTACAAACCAAAATGGAACGGACAGTTGGACACTATTGCCTGAAAATGCAAAGTATATTCAAATTGACATTGACCCCGCCGAGGTAGGGAGAAACTATGAATCAATTAGACTTGTGGGTGATGCTAAATCAACTTTAGCAGTTTTAAAAGAAAGTCTATTGAAAAAAGGGCTAAAAAAGAGACAAGAAAACAGATTGATTATAGTAGATAGAATTAATTTGGCTAGAGAGCTGCATAAAAAGGATATGCACGATATTGTTTCAGCTGAAAGTGGAGCCATAAAAGTTGAAAGGTTTTTACATGAAGTTGAAAGGAGATTAGATGATGATCACGTCATTGTCGCCGATGCCAGTTTTTCATCTGTCTGGAACGCAAATTATCTTAAAGCGCTTAAAAACAGAAAATTCATCTTCCCAAGAGGACTTGCAGGATTAGGTTGGGGGTTACCGATGGCGATGGGTGCTAAAATCGCAAAACCAAATAAAAAAGTTTTTTGTCTTGTGGGAGATGGGGGATTTGGTCATGTCTGGAGTGAATTAGAAACGTGTAAAAGACATGGGATCCAAGTTGTCTTAGCTGTAATAAATAATGGAATTCTAGGTTATCAAAAGTTAGCTGAAACCGCTATGTATGGCAGAGCAACAGATGCTTGTGATTTCTCATTTGTTGATCATACTAAGATTGCTGAGGCATGTGGTGTGAGAGGCATTAAAGTTGAATCTATTGATAAGATTGGTATTGCACTTGATGAAGCATTTAAATCGAATGAATGTGTATTAATTGATTTGATTGCTGATCCTAGCAATATTCCTCCAATCGGGAGTTTAGATGATTTAGTGTAATAAAAAAAGGGGAGCTTCTGTTATGGGGAAATTGTCGGGAAAAGTGGCATTAGTAACTGGTGCCGCTCGGGGAATTGGCAGGACTTATGCGTTAAGGCTAGCACAATTAGGTGCTGATGTTGGTGTAATTGATATCGATTTACAATCGTATAAGCACTATGAAAAAGAAAAAATTGGTGAGAAGTATGAAACTGTTGTTGATGAAATTAAAGAGTTTGGTGTGAAGTCTTTTGGTATTGAAGCAGACATCTCAAACCAAGAACAAGTTGAAAATGCAATTAAGGCAATTGTTGAAAATATTGGCGAAATTGATATTTTAGTTGCTAATGCTGGTGGAGGATTAGGAGCACTTACTGAAAATAAAGCTTCAGAAGTTGATCCTGAACAATTAAAAACTGTACTAGAAAGAAACTTCTACGGTACAGTGTATAGCGTTAAAGCAGTAGCTCCTTCTATGAAAAAGAAGGGCTATGGAAAAATTGTAACGATGTCTTCATTAGCTGGATTAAAATCAACTGATATGGGGTCCTATTCTCATTATGGGGCCTCAAAAGCAGCAATTATTTCATATACGAAATATTTAGCGCAAGAATTAGGCCCTTTTAATATTACTGTTAATTCAATTGCACCGGGATTTATTGGAACTGGTAGATTAATGGAGTTTTTTGAAGGTGAAGGTATAGAAAATTTTACAAATCAAACGGCATTAAAAAGGCTAGGAACACCGGAAGATTGCGCAAATGTTTTAGAATTCTTAACAACTAATCTTTCTGATTATGTAACAGGGTCTGTCATTGATGTAACTGGGGGAGTTATTAAGTAATTTTATCTTAACAATATTAGAGATTAGATTGACTGCTAAGTTGGGACAATAGGGCACTAACAGATTTCCTTTTTATAGAATATCCATCTATAAGAATGCTAGAAATCTGCTGGTGCTTCTTTTTATAAAATTTTCGACAATACTGGAGGTGTTTTATATTGATTGCATTAGTTAAAACGAACACAGAGAATGAATTTCAAATTGAGCATAGGCCATTGCCCCAGCTTGAAATAGACGAGGTTCTAATTAAGGTGGATTTTTGTGGGATTTGCGGGAGTGATTTACATGCTGCCAGTCATGCGAACGGCTATGAATTCGTTCCTAAGCCAATTATTTTAGGGCATGAATTAGTAGGTCCTATTGTAAAATTACATCCAGATAATAATAAAAAAGAATTATTAAATGTTCGTGTTGTGGTTGAACCTGCTTTGTATTGTAATAATTGTGAGCACTGTCTTAATGGTCAGTATAATATTTGTTCCAATATTAAGTGTCTTGGTTTACATTATGACGGAGGTATGGCTGAGTTTGTAAAAGTTAAAATGGATAAAATTCATAGAATACCTGAATCACTGCCATCTGGTGTTGCAGTATTGACAGAACCATTGACAGTCGCTATTCATGCGGTACAAGCAGTAGGGAAAGTTACGGATAATATGAATGTTCTTGTTCAAGGTTGTGGGATAATAGGTATTTTCGTTGCTTTAGCAGCTAAAAATCAAGGCGCTAAAGTGACAATTTCAGGTCTTAAAAAAGACTGGGAAAGTAGATTGAAATACGCTGAGCAATTAGGGATTGAAACCGAAATTTTCGAAGAACATTCTAATGAAAAGAAATATTTCGACATGATCTTTGAATGTTCAGGTTCATCAATCGCTGCAGAAAAGGGGATTTATAGACTAAAAAAAGGTGGAAAATTGGTCTTAGTAGCCTTATACGAGCAAGAAGTTAAATTTCCTGTAAATATTATGGTTAGAGGAGAAATTAACATTCTAACAAGCTATGCATGTTCTAGCAGTGATTATCAAAAAGCCTTCTCCATATTAGATAAGTATAAAAATAAAATTCAAAATATTGTTACTATTTATTCATTAAAAGATGGCCCTCAAGCTTTTTCTGATGCTAGGCAGCAAAAAGTTTTAAAACCTATTTTAAAAACTCTATAAACACACTTTGGAAAAATACAAGAAAAATTAATGATTGGAGGATATTTCATGAAAAAAATTTTTAGTATAGTGATGGTTAGTTTACTTTTGCTTTTATCGGCTTGCTCTAATGGAGCGAGTGGGGGGAGTGAATCGGAGACATTAAAAATTGGAGCTTTATATCCTTTAACAGGGAATTTGGCACTTCTTGGAGATGAAAGTTTCCGTGGTGCAGAGCTTGCTGTAGAGGAGGCCAATAAAAATGGCGGTATTGCAGGTGGAAAGCAGGTTCAACTTGTTACCGGAGATGCGGTAGATGCAGATGCCGCTCAAGGAGAAGCGAATCGATTAATCAACCAAGAAAACATAAAAACGATTGTCGGATCATATTCAAGCTCGATTTCATTTGCAGCTAGTGAAGTAGCAGAACGGAGTGGGGTGTTGTACTGGGAGCTTGGAGCAGTTTCTGACTCGATTACTGATCGTAAATACAAGTATATTTTACGCACAAATCCACCGGCTTCTTATTTCTCTGAGGAGCATTTAACTTTTATAAAAGAAGTGGTTACCAAAAAACTTGGTAAAGAGCTAGGAGATGTAAAAGTTGCTCTAGCCCATGAAGATTCTTCGTATGGAACATCGATTGCAGATGCAGTTAAAAGGATTTCAAAGGAAGAAGGAATTAATGTTGTAACGATACAAGGGTACAGTGCTACATCAAATGATTTGAGTTCCGTAATTTTGAACATTAAAAAAGCTGCACCAGATGTTTTGATAGCAGTGTCTTACTTAAACGACGCAATTCTTCTTGCAAGACAAAGTGAAGAGTTAGGTCTGAAAGTTCCAGTATTCATAGGTTCTGGCGGTGGTCATACGATGACTGATTTTAAAGATGCAATGGGAGATAAAGTGAATGGTATTTTAAATATTGATTCACCGCAATATCTAATTAATCGCGAAGCTACCCCTGGTATGGAGGAATTTACCATATTATACAAAGAAAAGTATGGTACAGAACCACGTTCCGGCCACTCTTTAATGAACTATATGGGGATGAAGGTTGTATTAGACGTGATGGACAAAGTTGGTGAAGACGATCCTGATAAATTAAAAAATGAAGCTTTAAAATATACTGCTGAAATTGGTTCTACAGCAACAGGCTGGGGGGTAGAATTTGATCAGGAAACTGGACAAAACAAGTTAAGTAAAGGATATGTGCATCAGTGGATCGATGGTGAGCTTAAAACGGTTTGGCCGGAAAATGTAGCAGTGGAAGAGCCTCAAATACAAAACAAATAAAATTAGAGTCAGTGACCGACTGTGAATTAGCATAGTCCGTTTACTGGCTCTTTTTAATTTCGAGTAAAAATTACACAAAGATAAAGAAAGTGTATAATTTTTACCCATTAATTCTTTGGAGTAAAAACTCGAAAATAGCAGAAAAGTATATTTCTATTCATAATATTCAAAAAAGTACTTTTGGCACGATACTTGCATTAAGTTATTGTGATTACTTAACTTTTTAGGCAAGGAGGATTTAAACAGTGAATTCAATAGGCTTTTTTAAAAATCCAACTCAGATTATGTATGGATTAGGGGTAACTAATCAGCTGCGAAAAATCATTGATGACCAAAACTTTAAAAATGTACTAATCATTACAGATCAGGGTATTGCAAAAACAGGACTGATTAACCAAATTACACGGCAATTGGATAATATCAATTATTCTATCTACGATCAAACACAGCCAAATCCAACTGTAACTAACTGTAATGACGCTGTAAAGATGCTTCGTGAGGTAGATGCAGATGCAGTTATAGCAATGGGTGGCGGGAGCTCAATTGATGTTGCGAAAGCGGTTTGTCTGCTGGCAACTAATGGCGGATCCATTGTTGAATATGAAGGGATTGATACGTGCGAGAAGGATCTGCTTCCATTAATCGTAATCCCAACTACTGCAGGTACAGCAAGTGAAGTAACTACCTTTACTGTAATAACTGATGAAGTGCGACAATACAAGCTGACAGTAGGCGGAATAAAGCTTGCTCCAAAATGGGCATTAGTCGATCCCCTAGTAACATTAACATTGCCAAAGCATATTACAGCATCGACTGGACTTGATGCCTTAGTGCATGCGATTGAATCATATACGTCAAAAATGGCAAATCCAATTTCGAAAGCGCTCGCAAGGGAAGCGATTCGAAAAATCAGCGGCAACTTAAGACAAGCAGTTTATAGTGGTGACAATATCACAGCTCGCGACAATATGCTTATGGGAAGCCTGCTAGCAGGATTAGCCTTTAATAATACAAGATTAGGAAATTGCCATGCTTTGAGTCATCCAGTAAGTGCGATTTATGGTGTTGCTCATGGAATTGCAAACTCCATTTTAATTCCCCATGTTATGGAATTCAATTCTTTAGCAGTACCAGAATTGTTTAGTGATATTGCTGAGGATATGGGAGAAAACCTTCAAGGATTAACATTAATGGAGAGAGCGGCAGCGGCAGTAAATGCTGTTAAAAAGCTTTCAAAGGATATTGGGATCCCTTCTTCATTTGCAGAGTTCAATGTGGACGATTCTCAACTTGACAGAATGGCAAAGGATGCGCTGTTAAGTGGAAACATCGCTGTAAACCCTAGAATCACTACATACGAAGATGTTATAGCGTTATATCGTAAATCAATCGGAGGTGTTTTAGTTGAAGTTGTTTGATTTAAGTGGGAAAACGGCGTTGGTAACAGGTGGTGGACGAGGAATCGGAAGATCCATAGCGCTTGCGTTAGCAGAAGCAGGTGCAAACGTAGCTATAACAAGCAGAACTGAAAGTGAGCTTAAGGATACCGCAGACACTATTAGGGGATTTTCCAGAAAGGCTTATTATGCAGCTGTTGATGCACGAAATCCAGAAGATATTAAAGGCTTTGTACAAGATGTAGTTAATCAAGAAGGAAAAATTGATATTTTAGTAAATGGTGCTGGAACAAATAGACGCCTATCATTTTTAGAAATAACTGAAGAGGATTGGGATTTTGTCATGTCGATCAACTTAAAGACAGCAGTCTTTACATCCCAAGCTGTAATTCCTTATATGCAGAAACAAAAATATGGGAAGATTATCAACATTGCTTCACTTACAAGTGAAGTAGCTTTTCCTAACATGGCAGCATATGCAGCAAGTAAAGGTGGAGTTTCCCAATTAACAAAGGCAATGGCTGTGGAATTTGCCAATGATGGAATCTTAGTCAATGCTATTGGACCTGGTTATTTCAAAACGGATATGACGAAAGTTCTTTTTGAAGACGAGAAAAAAGTTGAATGGATGAATTCGCGTATTCCTTTAGGAAGAACAGGTGAAGTTGAGGAATTACAAGGAGCAGCTGTGTACTTAGCTTCACGGGCTTCAGATTATGTAACAGGTCAAACCATTTATGTTGATGGAGGATGGCTAAGCAGTTAATAGCCTTACAGGGGGGGCAAAATGAAAAAGATTTTTTCTCTAATATTGATAGGATTTATATTGCTATTGTCTGCTTGCAACGGATCAGAGAAGGCCAATGGAGACGACAAAGCATCCGATACATTAAAAATTGGTGCAATATTCCCGTTATCTGGAGGTTTAGCATTACTTGGTGAAGAAAGCTACCGTGGAGTGGAGCTTGCAGTTGAACAGAGAAACAAAAATGGCGGGGTAGCAAATGGTAAAAAGGTTGAGCTTGTTAAAGGGGACGCTCCAGATGCTGATTCCGCACAGTCAGAAGCAAACCGTTTGATTAATAAAGAGAATATTAAGACAATTGTTGGATCTTATTCTTCTGGCATTGCACTGGCCGCTAGTGAAGTGACTGAAAGAAATGGTGTCTTGTTTTGGGAATATGGTGCCGTTGCAGATTCAATTACGGACCGCGGATATAATTATGTGTTGCGTACGAATCCTCCCGCATCCTACTTATCAAAAACTCACATTGATTTTATCAAAAATTATGTGGCAGATAAACTTGGGAAGAACTTAAGTGATATTAAAGTAGCGATTGCTCATGAGGATTCATCTTATGGAACAACTATTGCTGTTGAAGCAGAGAAACTAGCAGAAAAAGAGGGTATTAGCATCGTGACAATTCAGCCATATAGTGCTACCTCAAACGATTTAAGTTCTGTAGTACTAAACCTTAAAAAGGCTGAACCAGATGTCCTCATTGCAGTCTCTTATTTAAATGACGGCATTCTATTACACAGACAAAGTCAAGAATTAGGATTAAAAGTTCCAGTTGTTGTTGGCTCAGGTGGGGGTCATGATATGACTGACTTCATAGAAGGTGTTGGTAACATAGGAGATGGTATTTTCAATGTTGCATTTCCACAATACCAAATTAACCATGAATTCACACCTGGAATGGATGACTTTGTGAATCTTTATAAAGAAAAGTACGGTGAATCCCCTCGTTCTGGACACTCATTGGTACATTTTATGGGAACGAATGTACTTCTCGATGTAATTGATGAAGTTAAAGAGATTGACCCTGATAAAATGCGTGAAGCAGCTATGAATTATAAGGTAGAACCAGGCAAAACCGTAACTGGATGGGGTGTCGAGTTCGATCCAAAAACAGGACAAAACTTACTAAGTGAACCGTATGTGCATCAATGGATCGGAGGAAAGCTTTTTGCTGTATGGCCGGAAAAAGTGGCTGTACAAGAACCACAGCTAAAAAATAAATAATTAATAAAAATATGGGGGAAATTTCATGAAGAAGATTTTAAGCATAATGATGGTAGGCTTTCTTCTACTTTTAACAGCCTGCTCTGGTGGGGCAAGTGGAGATGGCAAAGGAGGCGAAAAGTCTCAGACATTAAAATTAGGTGCTTTATATCCTTTATCTGGTGGATTAGCTCTTCTAGGTGAAGAGAGCTTTCGTGGAGCAGAGCTTGCTATCGAAGAAGCGAATAAAAATGGCGGAATAGCAGGCGGAAAGACGATTGAATTGGTTAAGGGAGACGCTGTTGATGCAGATGCTGCTCAATCAGAAGCGAATCGATTAATCAATCAAGAAAATATTAAGTCTATTTTTGGATCTTATTCTAGCTCGATTTCTTTTGCAGCTAGTGAAGTTGCAGAAAGAAGCGGTGTCTTGTATTGGGAGCTTGGAGCAGTATCCGATTCCATCACTGATAGACAATACAAATATGTATTAAGAACAAATCCACCCGCTTCCTATTTCTCAAAGGTGAATGTAGATTTCATAAAGGAAGTAGTTACTAAAAAATTGGGCAAAGATTTAGGAGATATTAAAGTTGCAATTGCCCATGAAGATTCTTCTTATGGAACAACTATTGCAGATGAAGCGACAAAGCTTGCAAAAGAAGAAGGTATAAATATTGTAGCTAATCAAGGGTATAGCGCAGGAACGAATGATTTAAGCTCTGTCATATTAAATATTAAAAAAGTGGATCCAGATGTAGTAATTGCTGTTTCTTATTTGAATGACGCTATTCTTTTAGCAAGACAAAGTGAAGAGTTGGGACTAAAGATTCCAGTTTTTATCGGTAATGGCGGTGGCCATACAATGGCTGACTTTAAAGATGCGATGGGAGAAAAAGCAAACGGTATATTTGACATTGACTTCCCTCAATACCTAATTAATAAAGAATTTACACCTGGAATTGAAGAATTTATGGCACTCTATAAAGAAAAGTATGGTACAGACCCGCGTTCTGGCCACTCATTAGCTAACTATATGGGGATGAAAGTGGTTCTAGACGTATTGGATAAAGTGGGTGAAGTTGATCCTGATAAATTAAAAGAAGAAGCATTGAAATACACAGCTGAAGCCGGAAAAACAGTTACTGGTTGGGGTGTTGAGTTCAATCAAGAAAGTGGACAAAACAAGTTGAGCCAACCATATGTTCATCAATGGATTAACGGGGAGCTTAAAACAGTATGGCCTGAAAATGTAGCTGTTGAAGAACCTCAAATAGTGAATCAATAAAAATAGGTTTAAATGGATTAAGCTGAACTTTAAAATTGCACCCCCTCAGAATAAGAAAAGATTAGGAGACTTTTCTGATGGGGTGCAAGTGATTTGAGGGAGCTTCATGGATTGTATTAACGAATAGTGAGGTGTAGATATGACAATAGTTCAAACACTTATATCAGGTCTTTTGTTGGGTGGTATTTATTCATTAATTAGTATGGGTTTGAATTTAATCCTTGGGGTTGTAAGAATTGTAAACTTTGCTCACGGTGAATATCTTATGATCGCTATGTATATTAGCTTTCTATTTTATTCAATGATGGGACTTGATCCTTATGTATCTGCCGTTCTAGTAATTATTTGCCTATTTTTATTAGGTGTAATTACTCAAAGATTTATGATACAGCCAATTTTAGATACACCGGCCTCAACGAAAATATTTGCAACATTAGGGTTATCGATAGCCCTTCAAAATTTTGCCTTAATGACATTAAGTGCAAATCATCTTTCGGTTAAAACAAGCTACCAGACATCTGTTATTCATATTGGTGAACTTGCAGTAAGTATACCGAGGTTAGTTGCATTCGTAGCTGCAGTTTCAGTAGCTGCTATTTTATATCTATTTTTACAAAAAACAATGACAGGAAAAGCTATTAGAGCTGTGGCGATGCAAAGACACGCAGCATTCTTGATGGGGATTAATGTAAAGAGAATCTATCTTCTAGCTTTTGGTATCGGATCGGGCCTAGTAGGTCTTGCTGGCTCTTTGTTAATGCCAATTTACTCCGTCTATCCAACAATTGGCGCATCATTCGTCCTTATTGCATTCGTTGTTGTTGTATTAGGAGGAATGGGGAGTATGTTTGGTGCATTTTTCGGTGGATTAATTATTGGAGTAGTGGAAGCCCTTTCAGGTGTAATCTTTGATCCAGGTCTTAAAGAAGCCATTTACTTCGTGATATTCATTATGGTTTTACTGGTACGGCCTTCCGGTATATTTAGCCTCGGTAAAGGCGCAGAGGAGGTAGGCTTAAAATGATGCAATTACTGTCTAAGAGAACACTTCTAATGCTATTTGGGATTATGCTGCTTGTTGTTCCATTTGTTATTCAAAATAAATTCTATTTAAATATTTTTATCCTTATATTGTTGTATGCAACGATTGCGGGAGCTTGGAATATCTTAGGTGGATACGGTGGTCAATTATCTCTGGGTCATGCAATCTTTTTCGGATTAGGGGCTTATTCATCCACATTATTGTATCTAAATTTCGGTGTTAGTCCTTGGTTTGGATTTATTATTGCCGCGGTAATATCTATTATTGTAGGTTTATTGATTGGTTGGCCAGCATTTAGATTAAGAGGAACATATTTTACATTAACGACCATTGCATTTGCTGAAGTAATTCGCCACTTAACATTATATTTCAGGGATTTAACAAAGGGATCGATAGGAGTCAATATTCGATTTGAGCCGAGTTTTTCAAATCTTATTTTTAGAGAATATAGTACCTATTATTTTGTTGTATTAGGGTTATTTGTAATTAGTATAATCATCGCAACTTGGGTGGATAAAACAAAAATTGGTTATTATTTGAAAGCAATTCGTGAAGATGAGGATGGAGCCGAAACCCTTGGGATTAATGTAACAAAATATAAAATGATTGCTATGGCAATCAGCGCAGGAATGACTGGAATTGCCGGTGTTTTCTACGCTCAGTTTATGTTGTTCTTTGAACCAATCTCAGTTTTTAACATGAATTTCTCAGTGGAAATTGCGTTGATAGCTATTATAGGCGGGGTTGGAACGGTATTTGGGCCAGTTTTAGGGGCTTTTATTATTATCCCTCTAAATGAGCTTTTACGTTCTACTTTTCCATCATTAAATGGAATGAATTATTTAATTTATGGAATTGTATTAATCTTAATCGTATCTTTTCTGCCAAATGGCTTGCTTCCAATACTTAAGAAAATTCCAGAAAAATTGAAAGGCTTGAATAAAAAAAACATCAAGGTTGAGGATGGTGAAAAAATTGATTATTCAAGTTAAAGAAGTTTCAAAGCATTTTGGAGGATTGAAAGCAGTAAATAATGTTTCTTTTGATGTAGCTAAAAACGAAATCGTTGGCATTATTGGCCCAAATGGTGCGGGTAAAACAACGCTGTTTAACTTAATTTCTGGTTCGCTGCCAGTAACAAGTGGACAGGTAATATTCAATAACGAAGAGATTACAAGCCAAAAGCCATATATAATTTGTAAAAAAGGGATTGGAAGGACATACCAAATAGTTAAGCCTTTTGGAAATATATCTGTATTAGAAAATGTTATGGTTGGTGCCTTTAACAAAGCAACGAGCACAAAAGAGGCAAGGGAATTCAGTCTAGAGATTTTAAAAAAGGTTGGTTTATATAATAAGAAGGATCAGGTTGGAAAAAGCTTAACTATTGCTGATAAGAAGCGTCTAGAGGTTGCAAAAGCATTAGCAACACAGCCGACTGTTCTACTGTTGGATGAAGTTATGGCTGGTTTGAATCCAAGTGAGGTAAAGGAAATTCTTCCGATGATCAGAAGTTTAAGGGATAGTGGAATTACTATCATCCTTATTGAGCATATCATGGAAGTGGTTATGTCGGTTAGCGATCGCATCGTTGTAGTGCATCATGGTGAAAAAATAGCTGAAGGTACACCGACAGAAATTACGAACAATCCAGAAGTAATTAAAGCTTATCTTGGGGAGGAATTGAGCTTTGCTTAAATTACAAAATGTAAACTTATTCTACGGCGAAATCCAAGCCCTATGGGACTTATCAATGGAAATACAAGAAGGTCAAATCGCTGCATTATTAGGAGCAAATGCGGCTGGAAAATCAAGTACAATCAATGCTATTTCAGGAATTGAAAAAATTTCAAGCGGGGAAATCACCTTCTTAGGCAAAGAGATTCACAAAATGAGCCCGCATGAAATTGTGGAAGAAGGAATCATTCAAGTACCAGAAGGAAGAAAGTTGTTTAACTATATGCCAATTCAAGAAAATTTGGAGCTGGGGGCATATTCAAAACGAGCAAAAAAGGATTTCAAGAAAAACCTCCGCTTCGTATATGACTTATTCCCAATTTTAGAGGAAAGAAAAAGTCAAATGGCCGGAGATCTGAGCGGCGGGCAACAGCAAATGGTTGCTATTGCAAGAGGACTGATGTCCAACCCAAAACTATTGATAATTGATGAACTATCACTTGGGTTAGCACCAATTTTAGTGCAGCAGTTATTAAAGGACTTAGTAAATATAAGAAATACCGGAATTACTATATTACTAGTTGAACAAAATGTTCAACAGTCTTTGGCTATTGCTAGTGATGCCTATGTACTTGAAAATGGAAGACTGGCATTATCCGGAAATGCAGGGGAATTAATCAACGATCCACATCTGAAAAAAGCTTACCTCGGAATGTAGAGGTGTAATGCATGAGAGCAGCTATTAAAACAGATAATGAAGGGGAAATTATCCTTCAGGAAATTGACCAACCAAAGCTATCCAGTGGTGAAGTGCTCATTAAAGTAAAATACTGTGGTATTTGCGGGAGCGATCTTCATGCATATAAACATTCTAAAGGCTATGAATTTGTTCCAAAACCAATAGTTATGGGTCATGAATTTTCAGGCGTAGTTGTTGATGTCTTTGATGCTTCTTTAGAGCATTTAAAAGGTAAAAACGTCATCGTTGAAGCAATGAATTATTGTGGTAAATGTGAAAACTGTCTGATTGGACGCAAATCAATCTGTACTCAAAATAAAGTTATTGGTCTCCACTTCGATGGCGGTATGGCACAGTTTGTAAAAACAAAGGCACTGTATGTTAGGGAAATTCCAAATGGAATACCTCACCAATTAGCAGCTTTATGTGAGCCGATGTCTATCGCTGTACATGCCGTCCGTCAAGCAGGAGAAATTTCAAAGACTGATATGATTCTTGTGCAAGGACCAGGAATTATTGGCTTTTTTGTAAGCTTAATTCTTGCTCAGAAAGGCGCCAAGGTTTATCTGTCGGGATTGGAACAGGATTATAAAAGCAGATTGTCAAAATGCCAGACATTCGGAGTAATTCCACATATTGTTGAGTCAGGGAATTTAGATGAGAAGGTGGACATTGTATTTGAATGTTCTGGTTCAAATATAGCAGTGAAATCAGGATTCCGCAGTCTGAAAAAAGGCGGAAAGGCTGTTTTAGTAGCGTTATATGAACATGAGACCACCCTGTTTTTAACGGAATTAGTAAGAAGTGAGATACTCATTAATACTAGCTATGGGTCCAATCCAGAAGATTATGATGAGGCATTTTCTGTATTAGACTCACTATCAGAAAAATTGATAGACATTATGACGATTTATCCTTTGACTGAGGTAACACAAGCCTTTGAAGATGGGTTGAATCAAGAAGTACTAAAGCCAATACTGGCAATAAGCGAATAAAAAAAGGGGTGAATAGCATGACTCTTAATAAAGAATTAGATGGAGTACTTGAATTATTACGAAGTCATACTTCAATAAGGGATTATAAAAAGGAAGAGATTCCACTTGATAAACTGAAAAGTATGCTCGTTTCTGCCCAGCACGCAGCATCATCACACTTTGTTCAGGCTTATTCGGTTATTCACATTACAGATCCAGAGAAGAAGGACGCATTGGCTGCTCTATCAAATAATAGAAGGCAAATCGAATCTGCACCTGTATTGCTGTTATTCTGTGCAGACTTAAAACGCTTAGAATATGCATGTAAGAAACAAGGTACGAGCATTCAAAATGAAATACTTGAAAATTTCCTTGTTGCGGTCATTGATACAGCACTTTTTGCCCAAAACTTTGTCGTTGCAGCAGAATCACAAAATTATGGGATTTGCTACATAGGCGGTGTGCGAAATAACCCTGAAGAAATTAGTAAGGTTGTAGGGTTACCTGATAAAACAATTCCTTTATTCGGCATGACAGTTGGAATTCCAGATGAAACCCAATTGGTTAAACCACGTTTGCCAGTTGACGCAATTCTTCATGAAAATGTATACAACGAAGAAAAATATGATGTGCTCTTGGACGAATATGATGCTCAATTAGAAGATTACTACGAAAGTCGACTAACAAACCAGAAAACAATGAATTGGACAATCGGGATGAGTGATTTTCTATCCGTGCCAAGAAGGGAGCATATGAAATCCTTTGTGAATTCTAAAGGATTTCATTTAAAATAACCTTTTGCTAAATCGAGGGATACAAATGGAAAAAAATAAAATAGCCTTAGTTACTGGGAGCGCGGCAGGTATAGGAAGAGCAATTGCTTTAAGGCTCGCCAGCGATGGATTCGATTTAGTTGTGAATGATATCAATGAGGAATCCATAAAAAGTTTAGCTTCTGAAATTGAACAGCTTGGCCGGAGGTCTTTGGCAATAGCAGCGGATATAAGCAGTAGAGATCAGGTTTTTTCAATGGTTGACCAAGTGATAGAACATTTTGGACGGCTTGATGTCATGGTCTCAAATGCTGGTATTGTGCAGGTTAAGCCCCTTCTTGATATTACAGAAGAAGATTTAGAAAGAATTTTTCGCGTCAATGTGTTTGGAACGATGTTTTGTATGCAAGCAGCAGCAAAAGTGATGATCAAACAAAACGGTGGAAAAATTATTAATGCAAGCAGCACTTCTGGAAAAAGGGGTCATGAACTTCTAAGCCACTATTGTGCAACCAAATTTTCAGTCATTGGGCTGACTCAAGCAGCTGCAAAAGAACTTGCACCTCATGGAATTACGGTTAATGCCTATTGTCCAGGTATTGTCGGAACAGGGATGTGGGAAGAAATTGACCGCAAGATGAGTGAGTATACACATGTTCCATTAGGAGAAACCTTGAAAAATAAAATTAATGGAATTCCTTTAGGAAGAATCGAAGAGCCAACAGATGTCTCGAACTATGTTTCATTTTTAGCTTCAGAGGATTCAAATTATATGACAGGCCAAGCGGTCGTAATAGACGGCGGTATGGTATTTTCCTAAAAGCAAAGCTTAATAGTTTACATTTTTATAGGTAGTTGGTGCATGACTTGATAACGAGGAGGAATTAGAATGTTACAAGCTACAAAGCAAATATCATTGATTGATTTAGAGAATGTTAAATTATTCATAAATGGTGAGTGGAAAACTGCAAGCAATGGTTCTTCATTCTCAGTGAAGAATCCAAACACAGGTGAAGTCGTTGCAGAAGTTCCTAGAGGGGCAAAGGAAGAAACGAAAGCAGCAATTGAAGCGGCAAATGCGGCATTCCCAAAATGGGCTAAGCTTACTGCAAACGAAAGAGCGGATTATATTCTAAAAGTGCGTGATTTAATGCTGGAGCATGAGGATGAATTGGCAACGATTATGAGTTTGGAAATGGGAAAAGCCTATACAGAAGCTTGTGGGGAAGTGAAATATGCTGCTAGTTTCTTGACTTGGTATGCAGAAGAAGGACGTCGGATTTATGGAGAAACAGTCCCAGCATCCTCACCAAATAAAAGATTATTTGTTGTAAAACAGCCAGTTGGTGTAATTGCGGCCATTACCCCGTGGAATTTCCCTTTAGCTATGATGACTAGGAAACTTGGACCTGCCTTGGCTGCTGGTTGTACGGGGATTGTCAAGCCTGCAAGCCAGTCGCCATTATCAGCACTTGCTTTTGCCAGCCTTGTTCAAAAAGCGGGAATTCCAAGTGGTGTAGTTAATATTGTTGCGGGTGCAACAAGAGAAATTTCGGATGAAATCTTTAATAATCCAGTAGTGAAAAAGGTTTCTTTTACAGGATCTACTGATGTAGGGAAGAAATTGGTGGAAAAGTCTGCAGCTCAATTAAAAAAGCTTTCTTTAGAGCTTGGGGGACATGCCCCATTTATCGTATTCGAAGATGCAGATTTAGAAAAAGCAGCTGAAGGAGCTCTAGCTAGTAAATTTAGAAATGCGGGTCAAACATGTGTATGTGCAAACAGAATTTATGTTCATGAAAATATAAAAGATAAGTTTACAAACCTATTTGTTGAAAAAGTTCAGGCTTTAAAACTTGGAAATAGCTTAGACCAAACAGTACAAATTGGACCATTAGTTAGCAAAGATGGGCTAGAGAAAGTAAAAGAGCATGTAGAAGATGCTAAATCAAAAGGTGCAGAAGTTTTGACTGGCGGTAAAACAACTGGAGATCCTAACGGTTATTATTACGAGCCAACTGTTCTTGGTAATGTTACGAAAGATATGATGATCATGACAGAGGAAACTTTCGGACCGGTTGCTCCGATCACAACTTTTAGTAATGACGAGGAAGTTATCTTGGAAGCGAACAACACAGAATACGGCTTAGCAGCGTATCTTTATACATCAAACATTCAACGTGCAGTTACTGTTTCTGAAGCATTAAACTTTGGTGTAATTGGACTAAATGATGCTGTTCCTGGTGTTCCACAAGCTCCGTTTGGTGGTATGAATCATAGTGGGTACGGTCGTGAAGGCGGCCACCAAGGAATTAGGGATTATTTAGAAGAAAAGTTTATTTCTCTAGGGTTATAAGTTTTTGGGGATTTTTTCCTTATGAAAAAGAATAAAACTTTTTCATAAGGAATGTTTTCCCTTTTAAAATTAACATTGAAATCGTGAATAGATAATGGTGATTTAGCATGAATTTGCTTTTTACATTTGAAACAAATCATTAATTAATAAGCGAGTGGATTTGAATGAAAGCACTTATGAAGACAAAGCCTGGTTTTGGAAATTTGAATATACTTGATATACCTGAACCAGTATGTGATGCAACAGGAATAAAAATTAAAGTGCGTTACTCCGGTATCTGCGGAACAGATATGCATATTTATCATGATAGCTATAAGAGCTTTCCCCCAGTTGTGATTGGTCACGAATTTTCGGGAGAAGTCGTTGAATCTGGAAAAAATGTTAAAAACATTAATCCAGGAGATATTGTAATGGTGCTGCCCTCAGTTGCCTGGACATGTAAGCAATGTATGTACTGTAAACAAGGTTATTATATGTTTTGTTCCGAACGCAGAAGTATCGGCAGTGGGGTGAATGGAAGCTTTACTGAATATGTAGTTGCAAATGAAGACATGGTTTATAAGGTCCCTTCTACTATTTCATTACAAGAAGCTGCACTTGCAGAACCATTAGCGTGTGCAGTACAGGCGATTGAAGAATTAACAGAGTTTCATGCAGGTGATTGGGTTTTGCTTTCAGGGCCGGGACCAATTGGGCTTATTTGCTTAAGTTTATTAGTAAGCAAAGGGTGCAATGTGATTGTTAGCGGAACAAGCCAAGATTTAACAAGACTGAAAATAGCTAAAGATTTAGGTGCGCATACAACCGTGGATGTATTTACAGAGGATTTACAGGAAATTGTAGAACAGTTAACGGAAGGTATTGGCGTAGATGTTGTTGTTGAATGCTCGGGCGCCCCTTCAGCAGTTAATCCCTCCATAAAAGCATTAAAGAATATGGGGAAATACATACAGGTTGGAATTATCGGCAGTGATGTAGAAATGGATATAGACTCCATTTTATATAAGCAAATTCAATTATTTGGATCCTATGCACATTCCATGAAAACATGGGAAAAAGTAAAAAAGATTTTATCGAATAATACAATTGATTTAAAGCCTATTATAACGGACGTTATTCCCCTAAGTGAATGGGAAAGGGCATTTGATATCATTGAATCAAGAGAATGCGGAAAAGTATTGCTGTACTACGATTATGAAGAATAGAGAATTTTTCAGGACTCTCTATAGCATAACCACTCAATATTAAAGGGGGCTCCCTAATGGAGACAAGCACAGTCGCTAGTTTACAAAAGCTAGGGAAAGAAAAACTAAAAGATTTATTGTATCAAATGATTCTAATTCGTGATTTTGAAGAAGCCGTTGAAAATCAGTTCATGCAAGGGAAAATTCATGGAACGATGCATCTTTGTATCGGGCAAGAACCTACTGCTGTTGGTGCTTGTGCAGTTCTAACTAAAGAAGATAAGATTACTAGCACGCATCGAGGTCATGGGCATTGCATTGCTAAAGGTTCAGATGTTAAATACATGATGGCTGAACTTTTGGGGAAAGAGACTGGGTATTGTAAGGGAAAAGGCGGATCCATGCATATTGCAGATTTAGAAATAGGAAATATCGGTGCGAACGGTATTGTAGCAGGTGGTCTGCCAATTGGCTGCGGTGCAGCTTTAACTTCTAAGAAGAAAAATTTAGGCTTTGTAGTCGTTTGCTTTTTTGGTGATGGAGCGACTAACGAGGGGGCCTTCCATGAAGCTATAAATCTAGCGTCTATTTGGAAGTTGCCAGTCATATTCTTCTGTGAAAATAATCAGTATGGAATGTCTAGTTCGATTAAGGAAATGACGAACATTAATAATTTATCTGAACGGGCAAGTTCGTATGGGATTCCGGGAATAACAATAGATGGCACGGATGTCATTGCGGTTTTGGAAGAGACCCAAAAAGCGGTAGACCGTGCTAGAAGTGGAGAAGGCCCTACTTTAATAGAAGCTAAGACATATAGATGGAGAGGACACTCCAAAAGTGATGCTCGAAAATATAGAACACGTGATGAGGAACAAGATTGGATAACAAATAAAGATGGAATAAAGCTTTTTAAAGAAAAGTTATTGAATGAAGGTATTTTTACAAATGAAGAAATCATTGAAGTGGAAGTAGAAGTAAAGAGAGTAGTACATGAAGCAATTGAGTTTGCTGAAAACAGTCCGGAGCCTTCGTTAAGCTCACTAGAAGAAGACGTATATGCATAATGAAATAAAGGAAGGACGAAACTAATGCGAAAAATTACATACGCAGAAGCAATTAATGAAGCTATGTGCCAGGAAATAGAAGGGAATGAAGATGTATTTATTCTGGGTGAAGATATAGGGATTTATGGTGGTGCCTTCGGACTAACAAGAGGGATGATTGAAAAGTTAGGACCTGAAAAAGTATTAAATACTCCTATTTCTGAACAAGCAATTACTGGGGTAGCGATTGGTGCAGCTTTAATGGGTATGAGACCAATTTTGGAACTGCAATTTTCTGACTTTGTAACAGTTGCTATGGATCAAATCGTAAATCAGGCGGCAAAGTTGCGTTATATGTATGGAGGGAAGGGAAAAGTTCCTATGGTTATCCGTACTCCTGGCGGCTCTGGAGCGGGTTTTGCTGCACAGCATTCACAAAGCTTGGAGGCCTGGATGGCACATGTTCCGGGCTTAAAGGTAGTGCAGCCATCAACAGCATATGATGCGAAAGGGTTGTTTAAAGCAGCATTAGAAGATGACAATCCAGTTATTTTCTACGAACATAAGCTTTTATATAGTATGAAAGACGATGTACCTGAAGAACCCTATACTATTCCGCTAGGAAAAGCTGATATTAAGCGTGAAGGGAAAGATGTCACAGTTATTGCAACCTCTATTATGGTTCATAGGGCATTACAAGCAGCTGAGGAGCTAGAAAAAGAAGGAATTAATGTTGAGGTCATTGATCCGCGCACGTTAGTGCCGCTTGATACAGATACAATCGTTGAATCTGTGAAAAAAACCGGACGCGCTGTCGTTGTATATGAGGCAGTCCAACGTGGGGGATTTGGTGCTGAGATTGCCAGTGTCATTAATGAAAGCGAGGCATTTGATTACCTTGATGCACCTGTAGTTAGGTTAGGCGGAAAAGCAGTACCAATTCCGTATAATCCAACACTGGAAAAGAAAGCTGTCCCACAAGTTGAAGATATTAAGAACATTATAAAATCAACGGTTGGTACATATGCCTAATGGGAGGGTAGAATATGGCTGAACAAGTTTTGATGCCAAAGCTCGGGGCAACGATGGAAAAAGGAACAATTTTGAATTGGTTGAAGAATGAAGGGGAGCAAATTGAAAAAGGTGAACCTATTCTTGAAATTATGACCGATAAAATCAATCTTGAAGTGGAAGCTGCAACATCAGGCATTCTATTAAAGAAATTATATGATGTTGATGAGGAAGTAGCCGTATTGCAACCGATCGCCTATATCGGCGAGCAAGGTGAAGTGATTGGAAAAATTGAAACCAATCTTGTAGAAAATCGGATAGAAGATGAAACATTAGTAAATGAAAACATTATTTCTACAACTGGGATAGCGCAACAAACTGATACTGCTGTGCAAAAACCACGAAAAACGCCTGCAGCAAATAAGTTAGCAAAGGAAAATGGAATTAACTTACTTCAAATTAAAGGCACTGGTCCAAATAATCGCATCCATGTAAAGGATGTTGAATTATTTATTAATAGTAAACAAAAAGTTAGTCCACTAGCTAGTAAGCTTGCTAATGATAAAGACATTGACTTGACGAATATTAAAGGCACTGGATTTAACGAAAAAATCGTATCAGCAGATATTGATCTTATTAGAACACCTATAAGCCAATCAATTCAATATGCCGGCATTAGAAAAGTAATCGGAGAAAGAATGGCTCAAAGTGCTTCTACTGTCCCTCATGTAACACTAACATCAGAAGTCGAAATGACAGAAGTGATTGAATTAAGAGAGAAGCTTCTAGAAAAAATTAATAAGGTAACAGGATTCCGTTTATCCTATACTGAAATATTTATTAAGGCAGTGGCACATGCATTAAAATCACACAAAATAATAAATGCCTCACTAAACGGCAATATGATTGAACTTCATTCTGAAGTTAATATAGGTCTAGCTGTATCCGTACCGAATGGTTTAGTCGTTCCAGTTATCAAAAATGCAGATGCGATGGGACTCTCAACTCTTACTCGGGAAAATAAGAGATTAGTCAAACTCGCACGTGAAAATAAGCTGTCTCCAGAAAACTTAGCAGGTGGGACATTTACCATCAGTAATTTAGGAATGTATGCAATCGATTCATTTACACCAATTATTAATCAGCCTCAATCTGCTATTCTAGGAATTGGGCGTATCCATGAAAAGGTTGTATCTAACAATGGATCATTAGTTGCAAAGCAATTCGTTACATTGAGCCTTTCCTTTGATCATCGTGTAATTGATGGTGCACCAGCAGCAGAGTTTCTCACTGAACTTAATAAAATTTTAGAAAATCCTTACGAATTGATAGTTTGAGGTGAGAAATATGAAAATATACGATTTGGTAGTAGTTGGAGGAGGACCTGGAGGCTATGTTGCTGCAGAGCATGCAGCAAAAGAAGGTATGTCAGTCGCCCTTATTGAAAATCAATATCTTGGCGGTACATGCTTAAATACCGGGTGTATTCCTTCGAAAACTCTCCTTAGGCATTCCGAATTCCTCGATATGATAGAGAAAGCAAAAAAATGGGGAATAGAAGTTGAAAATATCAGTCTTTCTTTCGAAAAAATGATGAAGCGGAAATCCAGTGTTGTAGAAAATTTGCGAAGAGGGGTAGAATTTCTTCTGCAAAGTGCAAATGTCGATATTTATAATGGGTTGGCAACCGTTCATTCTAACTATCAAGTTATCATTGAGAAAAATAGTACTCAACTAGAAGTGTATGGGAAAAAAATTATCATCGCAACTGGTTCAAAACCTTACATTCCACCGATTCAAGGAGTTGAGCGGATAAAGGTTCATACAAGCGATTCAATTTTCGATTTAGATTATTTACCGAAATCGATTGTAATTGTTGGTGGTGGAATTATCGGAGTGGAGTTTGCTTGTATTTTTTCAAGTTTGAACGTGGACGTGACTATCATTGAAATGGGGTCAAGGATAATAGCCACAGAAGATGAAGAGGCGTCCAAATTAATGACAAGAGAACTTAAGAAAAAAGGGATTACCATTTATACTTCTGCAAAAGTAGTAGAGGCTGGTGAAATTGGTTCAGAAAAAGCAATAACTGTTGAGTTTGAAAATTTGGACCGTGTGACAGTTTCTTCAGAAGAAGTTCTATTTGCCTCTGGCCGTAAACCAAACTTAGCTGGTGTAGAGAGAATAGGATTAAAAATGAATGGTCCATTTATTGCTGTTAATAAACATATGGAAACAAGCTGTCCAAATATTTATGCAGTAGGAGATGTAATTGGCGGTTGGCAATTGGCTCATGTTGCAAGTGCAGAAGGGATAGTAGCAGCTGCAAATGCGTCCGGCTCAGTTAAGGAAATTGACTATAAAGTAGTACCTCGCTGCATCTATACATTTCCAGAGATAGCTAGTGTTGGGGTATCGGAAAAAGAGGCAAAAGAAAGAGGATATTCTTATCGTACCGAGACGCTGCAGTTAAGAGCGATTGGCAAAACATTATCAATGGACGAGGCGAACGGATTTATCAAACTTATTGCGGATGATCAATATGGCGAAATTCTTGGAGCTGTAATGGTTGGACCTAATGTAACCGAAATAATTTCTGAAGTATCAACAGCTATTTTTCTAGAAGGAACTGTAAATGAGTTGGCTTCTTTAATTCATCCACACCCATCTGTAACAGAAGGAATATGGGAAGTAGCAAGGAAATGGCTGGAGAGACAGAAAAGTTTAATTAACCAAAATTAGAGTTAGATCCTAGGCACCTTAGCAAATTAGCTAATAGGTGCCATTTTTATTTTAATCAGATCAAAAGAAATTTTTACAAATATAATATGGCAATTAACTGTATCCCATGTGGCTATCAGATAAAGCTCCTTTTTAAATATCAAAAATTCTGTTAATATATAATGATAGTAATATTTAAAAAACTCTATTTGCTGAAATTGAACGTTCCTATTAATAATTGTACAGGAGGATTTCATTATGACGACAGAATTAACTTATAAAGAACTGTATAATAAATGGGATAAATTTATTAATGGCGGCGATGATACTTCACATTTAAAGCCTGAGGTTGCTGAATCTTGGAGGCGCTGCCAAAGGTTAAATGTGAATCCCTTTAAAAAACCACCTCTAATGAATGAGCAGGAAATTCAAGAGGTATTAAGCAAAAATCAAAACTTAATCAACGTGGTAGCTCCGTTTATTAATTTAATTAGTGATCTCACAAAAGAAACTAATTTTTTATATGTGTTAACAGACCATAAAGGAAATATTTTAGATGTAAAGGGTGCCAAGCATGTAGTCGAGCAAGCTAAGAAGAGTAATTTTGAAATTGGGGCAAACCGCTCTGAGAGTGCCGGAACAAATGCTATTAGTGTCGCTATTTCTACAGGAAAACCTATACATATTGGAGGACCTGAGCATTATAATGTACATTTTCATCAATGGTCCTGTGCAGCAGCCCCGATCCACGACAGCAAAGGAAAGTTTATCGGTGTACTCACTCTATCAGGGCATTATTCATTAAAACATACTCATACGCTTGGAATGGTTGTCTCTCTTGCGAAAGCAATTGAGAAGGAACTTTTTGTTAAAGAAAAAACTTTGAACTTTGCAAAGAACAGCCAGCTTCCAGTAAATGACTACTTTACATTTAAGGATATTATTGGAAGTGGGGAAGGGATTCAATCCGCAATTAATATGGCAAGAGTAGTTTCCAATTCAAACTCTAGAATCCTTGTTGAAGGTGAAAGTGGCACGGGAAAAGAATTATTTGTACAAGCTATACACCATGCAAGTGAGAGAAGGGAAAACCCCTTTATTGCAGTAAACTGCGGTGCTATTCCCGAGCAACTAATTGAAAGCGAGTTATTTGGATATCAAGAGGGTGCCTTTACAGGAGCCAAGAAGGGTGGAATGCCTGGTAAGTTTGAACTAGCTAACGGAGGTACGTTATTCTTAGACGAAATAAACAGTATGTCCGAAGATATGCAAGTTAAACTTCTAAGGGTTCTGCAGCAAAATGAGGTAATACGTGTAGGTGGATCAATCCCAATACCAATCAATGTTCGAGTAATAGGTGCTTCTAATGAATCGCTAGAAATGTTAGTAGAAAAAAATAAATTTAGAAGGGATTTATATTATCGTTTAGGAATTATTGTGATCCAAATTCCTCCTTTACGTGAAAGAACAGAAGACATTCCGGAACTATTTAAACACTTACTAAATAAAGTTTGCAAAAGACTAGATGTAAAGTCTTCTGAATATGACCCAGCTATATTACAATATTTAAAATCACACGATTGGCCTGGAAATATAAGAGAACTTGAAAACTATATTGAAAGAGCAGTGGTGCTCTCCCAAGGCAAGAAACTTACAATGGAACATTTTCCATATAAACTAATTGAGCAGATGTTTATGCCAGAGAAAATGGAATTAACGACATTGGAGGATATGGAGAGGCAATTCATCCAAAGGGTATTACTCACTTTTAACGGGAATATGACAAAAACATCACAAATTCTAGGGATCACAAGAAAAACCTTATATAATAAAATGAAGTTATTTAATTTGCAAAAGGCAAGTGAAAAAGAAATTTTATAACGAAATAACAATATTTCATAATATAGTAAATAGTATTACTAAAGGAGTATTGAATGACCTATATTGAATTATCTCAGTTAGGATTTGAAAAAATTCTTCCAGCCTTTGAACAATCCTATGATGGATTTTTATTATCCGATAAAGAAGGACGTATCTTTTATGCAAATAAGGCAGTTGAGCTTATTTCTGGTTTTTCAAAAAAAGATATTGTTGGGAAGACGCCTGAAGAAATGGAGCAGAACGGTATTATAGTCAGCCAGTCCATGAAAGTATTAAAAAAGGATCCGCTAACGATTTCGCAAAAGTTAAGCAATGACCGCGAAGTGTTTATAACGAGTAAACCAGTCTTCGATGAAAAGGGAGAATTCATATGTTATGCAGCGAATTATCGGGATTTGTCTATATTAAATGAGTTGCACAATGAGCATCACCAACAGCTTAATATAAACTATACAGAGCTTCAGGAGCTGCGATTACAGTTATTAAAGACTGATGATTGGATAAGTGCGTCTTCCAAAATCAAGGCACTTAAAGAAAAAGTATGGAAAGTTGCTAAAACTGAAGCAATCGTACTAATTCTTGGGGAGTCAGGTGTTGGAAAAGAAGTTGTCTCCAAAAATATTCATAAAATCAGCAATAGGAAGGACTTTCCATACATTCAAATAAATTGCGCCGCCATACCAGAATCTTTAATTGAAGCCGAGCTTTTTGGATATGAAAAAGGGGCATTTACCGGTGCAATATCGGCAAAGCCAGGGTTGTTAGAAGTTGCAAACGGAGGAACTGTTCTTTTAGATGAAATAGGTGAAATCCCATTACATTTACAAGTCAAACTATTAAGAGTAATTCAGACGAAAGAGATAACTAGGGTAGGAGGAACGAAAGCCAAAAAACTAGATGTACGATTTTTGGCTGCAACAAATCGAGACTTAAAAAGACTTGTTGAAAAGGGTGAGTTTAGAGAGGATTTATTTTATCGTTTAAATGTCATTCCAATCAACATTCCACCTTTACGGGAAAGAAAAGCAGATATCATTCCTTTGATCCATTATTTTTTAGATAAATTTAATGTCAAGTACACTACCAATAGGAAAATCTCAAAGAAGGCACTCCAATTGCTGGAGAATTATACTTGGCCGGGGAATATTAGGCAATTGGAAAATACAATTGAGCACTTGGTTATATTGGCCGAAGATGATATGATCATGCCGGATGCATTGCCAAAAGAGGTTACTAGAGACTTTTCCATTGATTTAACAGAAGATATTATTCCCCTCAAAAAACTGAGGGATGATATGGAAAGGAAGATGATAAGCTTAGCTTTAACCCGATATAAATCTATTAGAGAAGCTGCAAAGCATTTGGAGGTAGATCATTCAACGCTTGTTAGAAAAATCAAGAGACTAGAAATATTCTGAAAGAATGGTGAAGTTTTTCACCGTTCTTTTGTTTTTTTGGGGTAAACGGTGATTTTTTGCAGTCATTCTGGTGCGATTATTCACCAATTGAAAAACTTAAAAGCACAAGTCCTTTACTTAAGGCTTTTTTATGGTTGGCACGATATTTGCATTATAGAAAGATGAACTTAATTCTAGTAATAGCATCACACTTGCAGTTTGAAATGTAAGTGCTTTCAGAATAAATAGGGGGCGATAAGGTGTTACTAACAGAGCAGCAAGATTTGATTCAAAACGTAGCAAAAAAAATTTCAAAGGAACGAATTGAACCGAATGCAAAACAGGTAGATGAGAAAGGAGAAACGCCCTGGGAGAATATTAAGATTATGGCTGAAAATGGCTTCTTTGGCGTTCATGTACCTGAAGATTACGGAGGAGTAGGGTCAGATATGGTAAGTCATGTATCTGTTGTCGAGGAAATTGCAGCTTCTTGTGCCTCTACTTCCGTTGCACTTTCAACTCAGGCATTGACAATAGCTCCTTTTCTCATTGCTGGTACTGAAGAACAAAAGGAGAAATATGTGAGACAACTCGCGTTAGGTCAAGTTCTTGGTTCATTTGGAATTACAGAACCTGGTGCTGGCTCCGATGTTTCAAGTATAAGGACGGCTGCTGTTAAAGAGGGTGACTTTTACATATTAAATGGTCACAAGATTTTTATTACGAATGCTGGCGACTCTGAGATTTATGTGTTTGTAGCGAGAACTTCCGAACACCGTACTCGCGGGATATCGCTTTTCATTGTTGAAAAAGATACTCCTGGGCTTACCTTTGGAAAAAAGGAAGATAAGATGGGGATTAGAGGCTCTGTTACGAGAGAAATTTTTCTCGAGAATGTAATTGTTCCAATAGAAAATATGATAGGGAAAGAGGGGGAAGGATTCAAAATATTAATGAATGTTTTTAATGAAACTCGGCCAGTGGTAGGTGCGCAAGCAACTGGAATTGCTCGTGGTGCCTATGAATATTGTTTGAATTATGTAAAGGAAAGAAAACAGTTTAATAAAACCCTGCATCAGTTTCAAATGGTCCAATCGATGTTAGCTGACATGGCGATGAAAATTGAAGCTTCAAGATTGTTAGTTTTGAAGGCCGCGATGATGCTAGATAAAAACGATCCAAATGTGATTGCGTATTCCTCTATGGCGAAATGTTTTGCATCTGATGTAGCTATGGAAGTAACGACAAATGCAGTCCAATTATTAGGAGGGTATGGATTTATAAGAGATTACCCTGTTGAACGCATGATGAGGGATGCGAAAATCACACAAATTTATGAAGGTACAAATCAGATTCAGAGAATCATAATTGCTAATCAGTTAATTGCAGAAATGTAAAAATTAAAAATTGGAGGATTAATATGAAAAAAATATTGATGTTTTTAATGGTTGCAGTTCTAGTTGTATTGACAGCTTGCAATTCAAATAAAGCAAGCAATGGCGGCGGCAGCAATGTTGAGTCTGAAACATTTGATATTGGAGCGTTATTTCCCCTTTCAGGCAGCCTAGCGCTTTTAGGCGAAGAAAGCTTCCGAGGAGTAGAATTGGCAGTTGAAGAGGTAAATGGTAATGGTGGGGTTAATGGAAAGAAGATTAAGCTAGTAAAAGGAGATGCTGTTGATCCCGATGCAGCTCAGTCTGAGGCTAATCGTTTGATAAACCAAGAGAATATCAAGACAATTGTTGGGTCGTTTTCTAGTGGCATCTCGTTCGCAGCCAGTGAAGTGGCTGAAAGAAATGGGGTATTATTTTGGGAGCTGGGCGCTGTAGCCGATTCAATTACGGATCGAAGCTATAAATATGTATTAAGGACAAATCCTCCAGCATCCTATTTCTCAAAAGTGAATATTGATTTTATCAAAGAAGTTGTGGCTAATAAGCTTGGAAAAAATGTAGGTGATTTAAAAGTAGCCATTGTCCATGAAGATTCATCCTACGGAACAACAATTGCTGAAGAAGCAAAGAAGCTGGCTGATACAGAAGGAATTAATATTGTAACTACTCAAGGGTATAGTTCAGGAACAAATGATCTAAGTTCAGTTGTATTAAACCTAAAGAAAGCTGAACCGGATGTATTAATTGCGGTTGCTTATTTAAACGATGCTATTCTGTTAGCTAGACAAAGTGAGGAACTTGGCTTTAAAGTGCCTGTTTTCATAGGAAATGGCGGAGGACATACGATGACTGATTTCAGAGATGCTGTGGGCGATATGGCAAATGGACTATTCAATATCGATTTCCCACAATACAGTATTAATCGTGATTTTACTCCTGGAATGGATGAATTTATAGAACTTTACAAAAATAAATACGATCATGAACCACGATCCGGCCACTCATTGGCCAACTATATGGGTTTTAAAGTTGTTCTTGATGTTCTCACAGAAGTTGGAGAAGTAGATCCAGATAAATTAAAAGAAGCTGCCTTAAAATATACAGTTGAAGCTGGGACAACTGCCACTGGATGGGGTGTAGAGTTCAATCAAGAAACTGGACAGAACCGGAATGGGCAACCATACGTAAATCAGTGGATAAATGGGGAACTACTCACTGTTTGGCCAAAAGATGTCTCAATTGAGGAACCTCAGGTTAATAATTAGAGTTAGCTTTCTAATTTAGGGAGAGAATTTTTTTCTCTCCCTAACTGAGATATAGCAAAATTATTAAATAATTGTGGATATCCATGACATTCAAAGAACGATAGTTGCCAAACGATTTTTTAAGGGGATGATCCAAAATGAACATATGTATTATTGGTGGAGGGTTGATGGGTTCAGGTATAGGCCAGGTTGCTGCACAAGCAAACATGGACGTAATAATCATAGATGTAACACTGGAGTCGCTCGAATTAGCCAAAAAGCGGATTTCTGATTCGCTTGATCGATTTGCTCGAAAAAAAATTATTAATAATCGGGATGAAATCCTATCGAAAATATCATTCACTACTAAATGGGATGCTATTACTGAAGCAGATGTCATTATTGAAGCTGTACCTGAAAAAATGCAGCTAAAAAAGGATGTATTTAAAAAAATTGATCATTTAGCTAAGGATGAATGCCTGCTTGCTACGAATACCTCTTGCTTATCAGTTACAGAAATAGCAAGCGTTACTTCACGGCCAGAAAAAGTTATTGGCATGCACTTCTTTAGCCCTGTTCCGATGATGCCGCTGTTAGAAATTGTAAAAGGATATAAAACTTCACTTGAAACCTTTGAATATGCCAAAGAATTGGGAGAAAAACTCGGTAAAAGAATGATTGTTGCAGAAAAAGATTTTCCTGGCTTCTTGATGAACAGAATATGGCTGCCTATGGTAAATGAAGCTTGTTTTGCTGTTATGGAGGGAGTAGGAAGTCCAGAAGAGATCGATCAAGGTTTTATTCACGGTTATGGACATACGATGGGTCCGCTTAAAACAATTGATATGGCTGGATTAGACATTACTTTATGGGCATTAGAAGCATTGTATGAAGGGTTTAACGATTCGAAGTATCGACCTTGTCCGTTATTAAAAAAAATGGTGGAGGCAGGTGATTTAGGAAGAAAAACAGGAAAAGGGTTTTATTCATATGTTTAAGGAGTGGTGGGAATGGAAGAAGTTTGTTTATGTGAAATATATGAGAAAGTAGCAATTATAGAGATTAATAGGCCGCCGTACAACCCATTAAATCCAGCTGTTATTCAAAAGATGACCTATTTTTTAGAAGAATTATATGGTCGTGAAGATGTAAATGTATTGGTTATAAAAGGAGCTGGTGAAAAGGCTTTTTCTGCCGGGGCCGATATTAATCAATTTGTGTCTAAACTCGGCAGCAGAGATATTTCATTATCTGGTAATTTCCACCGGGCATTTGAATTGTTAACCCTACTTCCAATCCCCGTAATTGCTGCCTTAAAGGGACATGTGTTAGGAGGAGGTTTAGAGCTTGCTCTTGCATGTGATTTTAGAATTTGTGATGAAAACACGACGCTTGGATTACCAGAGGTTAATTTAGGGATATTCCCTGGCGCTGGCGGAACACAACGTCTTCCAAGAATAGTAGGCAAGTCAAAAGCGATGGAAATGATGATGTTTGGTACATCAATCAATGCAGAAGAAGCGAAAAAATATGGGCTTGTCAATCAGATAACAGCTGTTGGAGCAGTTGAAGAAGAAGCGATGAAATGGGCAAATATACTAAAGGAAAAACCAAAGCGATCATTGCAAAACATTAAGAAAACTATAAATCGAGGATTGGAGATATCATTGTCGGAAGGAATTCGCTATGAAATGGAAATATTCGCTGAAACGTTCCTAAGTAGGGATGCTGAAGAGGGCGTAAGTGCATTTCTTGATAAAAGGAAAGCAACCTTCATAGGAAAATAGGGAGGTAATGACATGAAGAATGTTTATGTGATAGAAGGTGCACGAACTCCATTTGGTGCATTTGGGGGTAAATTAAAGGATGTTGAAGTTACAGACCTAGGTGTTATTGCTGCTAAAAGCGCTATTCAAAAAAGTAATGTTCCTGCAGACTCTATTGAACAAACTTTTTTTGGGAATGTCATTCATACAAGTGCAAACTCCTCTTACTTAGCTCGCCATATTTCTTTAAAAGCGGGTATTCCTGAAACTGCCCCTGCGTTAACCGTAAATCGCCTTTGTGGTTCTGGGCTTCAGGCTGTTGTAAATGCAACTCAGGCCATTTTATTAGATGAAGCTAGTGGAACGATTGCTGGCGGTGCTGAAAATATGTCGATGAGCCCCCATATTATTAGAGGCATTAGGTTTAACGGAACCAAAATGGGCGTCCCACAGGTTGAGGATATTCTAGTATCCACCTTAACAGACCAATATTGTCAGTTAGGCATGGGAATAACAGCTGAAAATCTAGCGAGTAAATATGATATTTCACGTACGGAGCAAGAAGAATACGCATTACTAAGCCAAAAAAGAGCCGCGATTGCTCAAGAAAAGGGAGTTTTTACAAAGGAATTAGTATCAGTACTCAAAGAGAATGGGGAGCTTTTACTAGAAAAAGATGAACATCCAAAACCAGATATCAAATTAGAGAAAATTAGAAATATGCGTCCGGCATTTAAAAAAGATGGAAGTGTAACTGCGGCAACATCAAGTGGAATTAATGATGGTGCATGTGCCTTAGTTCTTGGTGATGACCGATTTATTGAAGAGCATAGTGCCAAACCTTTGGCTAGAATTGTTTCTTATGGCATTGCCGGTGTAGACCCAAGGTATATGGGGATTGGTCCTGTTCCATCCACCCTTCAAGCATTAAGAAGAGCAAATTTGCAAATAAAAGATATTGATATATTTGAGGTAAATGAAGCATTTGCGGTTCAAGTGCTATCTGTCAAAAAGGAGTTAGGGATTGATCTTGATAAGCTAAATGTAAATGGCGGTGCAATAGCCCTAGGTCATCCTGTTGGGGCAAGTGGGGCACGTCTATTGCTGACACTTTCTTATGAGCTGCAAAGGCGAAATAAGAGATTTGGATTAGCAAGTTTATGCATCGGTGGAGGCCAAGGTATTTCTGTCATTATTGAAAATGTAAACGATTAATTTTTAATTGAAAATCAAGAAAGGCGGTAGGTGAATGAATTTAGATCTCATTCTACAAAAACATGCTAGAACAATACCTAGTAAGTTAGCAGTTGGCTGGGAATCAGGCTCTTATACTTACAAGCAATTAAATGATGAAATACAAAAACTGGCCATTTATTTTTGTATAAGTGGGGTTGAATCTGGAGATCGTATTGCAATTATTCTAGCTAATTGTCCGGAATTTATTATTAGTTATTATGCTTGTATGCGTGTTGGAGCAATATCTGTGCCAATTAATCCAGCTCTGACGCCTAGAGAGTTCGGAATAACTTTAAACGATAGTATGCCAAAAATAATTATTACTGATGAAAAAGTTAAAGAAAGTTTGCTTAATACAAGGATTGAAGGAAAGCCGCTGTATATAATGGTGAATAATAAAAACTCCTTCAGTGATATTCTTCATAATGGAATGGCAGAAAGTACAATAATAACGAAAAGGATAGAGGAAAGCTCAATAATATACACCTCTGGAACAATGGGTTTACCAAAAGGTGCTGTACTGACGCATAATAATCTATATCATAATGCTAAGACATATGCTGAAGCTTTTGATATGGATGAAAATGAAAAAACACTGATTGTTGCTCCTCTATTCCATACAGCTGCACAGACATGTTGCTTAAACTCTACGATATATAGTGGCGGCTACAGCTGCCTGTTGCCTAGATGGGAATCAAGTTCGAAGACTTTAAGTACGATGGAGGAAGAGGAAATTACATTCTTTTTTGGGCCTCCAACAATGTACACGTATATGTTAAATGATCCAAATATTAAGAGTTATAACTTGAAATTAAGAATAGCATTTTCTGGTGCCGCCCCATTACCTGAAGAAATCTTTAATAAATGGCGTGATACTTTTGGTTTTGAGATTGTTGAAGGTTATGGGTTATCTGAGACTTCCCCCGTCGTGACATTCAACCCTCCAAAAGGAAGGAAAAAATCAGGAAGTATTGGACTGCCTATGCAAGATATCAGAGTGAAAATAGTTAATGAACTGTTAGAAGAAGTTCAAATTGATGAGTCAGGCGAGCTGCTCGTCCAAGGCCCAAATGTTATGAAGGGGTATTGGAACCGCGCTGAGGAAAATGAATTAGCCTTTGTAAATGGCTGGTTTAAAACAGGGGATATTGCAAAGAGAGATAGTGAGGGGTATTTGTACATTATTGACAGAAAAAAAGATATAATTATTCGTTCAGGATTTAATGTATATCCAAGAGAAATAGAAGAAGTCTTTTACCAGCATCCTGCAGTTTTGGAAGTAGCTGTCATTGGATACCCAGATGCTGATAAGGGAGAGCTTGTAAAGGCAATCATCACTTTGAAGTCAGGTGATTATAAAAATATTCATGAAGAGTTAGGAGCATATTGTCGACAAAACCTAGCCACATACAAAGTTCCGCAAATAATTGAGATTGTTAAAGAATTACCAAAAACAAGTTCCGGAAAAATTCTCAAAATAAAACTGCGTGAACAATTAACAGGATAATGTGGAAACTATAATTGCAGATTATTGGCAATACAACGCTCATCTTTTCAATTTATTTGAGACTGTAGATCCAGTCTTTTTTTTGTGAAAGAATAAAACTGTATGGATTTTATTCACTGATTAAAAAAGTACAAGAAATTGAGCTTTTTCTGTACATTATCGAGATGTATTTTACAATAGACTTTCGCCAATTCAGGCTTCCCCTCTTCAATTGCCTTCAAAATATCTTCATGTTCTTTATAAACTGAATGCCTCTTTTCGTTTAATCCAATATTTTGCTTCAAAGTGACACTAAGAGCCTTATGATACTTTTCCGATAGATCATCTAATACTTTGATCATAAATGGATTATGTGTTGCGCTAATCATGGCACGGTGGAAATGGTAATCTGCATCCTGGCCGGCATCATTTGGAGAGCGAAGGGATTGCTCGAATTCAAGAAGCGCCTTTCGCAACTCTACTATATCTTCCTCAGTTCTTCTTTCCGCTGCTAAAAATGCGGCTTCCGTATCTAAAATATACCTTAATTCAAAAAGAGACTTAATTTCTAAATACTCATCTGTATCAACCTCAATGTTTTCTAATAAAAATTGAATGTCTACTTCACCGATATAATGCCCGCCTCCTTGTTTAGAGGTTAGAATTCCAAGGGATTTTAATACACTGAGCGCCTCTCTAATTTTTGACCGGCCAACTTTATATGTGCTTGCCAATGTTAGCTCGGAAGGGAGTTTTGAATTCAAGGGGAATTCTCCGCTATGAATTTTAGTAATGATATCGCGGACGATATGCTGCGACAAAACGTATTTTTCCCTTTTCATTAAATATTCATCCTTTCAAAGAAAGTTGTCATACAAGTTTGAAATAGAAAATTCAGAAATTAGCTTGCATTTTCTATTAGGAAGAGATTAAAATACTATTAATAATGGTATTTTAATAAATTAGATTTGTCAAATAAGATATTAATTTTACAAAAGATGTCCTACAACTTTACGATTTGAAAAAGGGGATGTATAAAAAATGAAATATGATTATATTATTATTGGCGGCGGAATTGTCGGTTTATCAACTGGATATTCCATTATGAAAAAATATCCTAATGTGAAATTATTACTGCTAGAAAAAGAAAATGAGTGGGCAACCCACCAAACAGGAAGAAATAGTGGAGTCATTCATTCTGGAATTTACTATAAGCCTGGAAGTTTAAAGGCTAGATTTGCAAGAAGTGGTGGAGAAAAATTAATTCAATTTTGTAATGAAAATGAAATTGAATATGATATTTGCGGCAAGATTATTGTCGCCACTGATGTTAATGAATTAGATGAATTAGAAAAATTATATAAACGCGGCTTGGATAATGGCCTACAGCTAGAAAAAATAAATAAAGAACAGATGCTTGAAATAGAGCCGAATGTTAATGGCATTCAAGCAATCAAGGTACCTGCGGCAGGAATTGTGGATTATAAAGAAGTATCAAAAGCTTTTGCTAATTTTATTTTAACAAGTGGCGGGGACATAAAAACAGGTACTATTGTTGAAGAAATTCATGAAAATGATAAAGAGATTTCGGTAGGTACGAACAAAGGGACATTTTATGGGAAGAAATTAATTAATTGCGCAGGACTTTTCAGTGACAGGGTTGCTAAATTAGCAGGTGTGAATCCAAAAATGAAAATTATTCCATTTAGAGGTGAATACTTTAAACTGAAAGAATCTAAATCACATTTAGTAAAGAATTTGATCTATCCAGTGCCAGATCCAAAGTTTCCATTTTTAGGAGTGCATCTAACGAGAATGACGAATGGTGAAATACATGCAGGTCCTAATGCTGTTTTAGCTTTAAAGCGAGAAGGCTATAAAAAAACAGACTTTAATTTGTATGATATGTACGATGTTTTAACATACCCGGCGTTTTGGAAAATTGCAAAGCAAAATATGAAGTATGGGATGGGAGAAATGTACCGTTCTATTAACAAAAATAAATTTTTAGAATCATTAAGAAAACTTGTTCCTTCTTTAGAAAAAGATGATTTGGTGGAGGCGGACTCTGGAGTACGCGCTCAGGCACTCACAATGGATGGAAAATTGATCGATGATTTTATGATAATAAAAGGTAAAAGATCAATTCATGTTTGCAATGCCCCATCTCCGGCAGCAACTGCCTCTATTGCAATTGGTGAAGAAATTGTTTCGTATATAGAGAATACGGATCTAGCTGCAGTTTAAATGTAAAGACTTGTCACATCGAATTGAAATAAAGGCGTTTGTAACCTTATAATAGATAATAGGAATTATTGAAAAAGGGTGAACGTCTTGGCTACAAAACATGAACAAATTTTGCAATATATCGATGAATTGCCTGTCGGAGAGAAAATATCAGTTAGACAAATCGCCAAGGCACTGAGCGTCAGCGAAGGAACAGCCTACCGGGCTATAAAGGATGCAGAGAACAAAGGGTATGTCAGTACCATTGAACGGGTTGGTACGATTCGGATAGAGCGGAAGAAGAAAGAAAATATTGAAAAGCTGACTTTTGCCGAGGTCGTTAATATTGTTGATGGCCAGGTTTTAGGCGGAAGAGATGGTTTGCATAAAACATTGAGCAAATTTGTAATCGGGGCTATGAAACTAGAAGCCGTGATGAGGTACACGGACGCAGGCAGCTTGCTCATTGTCGGTAATCGAACGCAAATACATGAATCCGCCCTTAAGGCAGGTGCGGCTGTACTTATTACTGGCGGTTTTGACACAGAGGAAAGTGTGAAAAAACTCGCAGATAAATTGCAGCTCCCAATCATTTCAAGCAGCTATGATACATTTACTGTAGCAACGATGATCAACCGGGCCATTTATGATCAGCTAATTAAGAAGGAGATAGTCCTTGTAGAGGATATATTAACTCCTCTTGAAAAAACGGTATACGTCAAACCGACTGATAAAGTTTCGGATTGGCTCCAAATTAATAAAGAAACAAATCATGGACGGTTCCCGGTAGTTGATAAAAATTCAAAGGTAATTGGGATGGTTACATCTAAGGATATTATGGGGCATGATCCCGATACACAAATTGATAAGTTAATGACGAAGAATCCAATGACTGTAGGGAAACAAACAAGTGTCGCTTCCTCTTCGCACATGATGGTTTGGGAAGGAATTGAGGTTCTCCCGGTTGTTGATGACTCGAATAGGCTTGAAGGAATCATTACAAGACAGGATGTGTTAAAGGCGCTCCAAATGATTCAGCGTCAGCCCCAAGTCGGTGAAACGATTGATGATATTGTGACCAATCAGCTTGTGCTAATGAGGGGAAAGACGAAAGGCGAAGATGTGTATCGCTGTGAGGTTACACCGCAGATGACCAATCATCTTGGCACCATCTCTTATGGGGTATTTACAACAATCGTTTCAGAAGCCGCCAATCGGGTTCTGCGGAATTATAAAAAAGGTGATTTAGTTGTCGAGAATATGACTATTTATTTCCTTAAACCCGTACAAATTGAGAGTATGCTAGAGATTTATCCGCGTGTACTAGAAGTAGGACGAAAATTCGGGAAGGTAGATGTAGAGGTTTACAATGAAGGGGTTCTCGTTGGCAAGGCGATGATGATGTGTCAATTGATTGAGAGATAAGAAAAGCGGAAGCACTTGGCGCTATAGCCAGACAAAAAATAAAAGCCGTTCCATCAAGGAGCGGCTTTAAAAAATTATGATTCTTTTGCTTCATTTGCAGCAATCGGCAAATAATATTTATAGGCTTTAAGGCCGGCAAAAATATTATAGGCCCCTAATAGAAAAAAGATTCCACCGATAATATAAGTAGCTGTATTTCCATTTAGGAAAAACTGGTTTAGGCCATATAATCCGATAAAAACACCTAGAGACATACTTGATTTAGAAGAAATCCACTTCTTTTCAGCTGGTTTCTTGCAGCGTACAAATTTTACTTTGTAATATAGATAAAATGAAAGTGCGATGGTAATTAAAATAACTAACACTGGCATGATTGACTTAACCTCCATTTTTCATTGCTCTGAGGCTATTTTAACTTTTTATCAAAAAAAATGCCAGAGCATACTCTTTTTCTTTTCCTACAAGGTAAAATAAATTTATTGATCATAAAGGAGCAGATCATGAAAGAGAAAATATTAAACACGATAAAAGATTATGAAACGATCATTATCCATAGGCATGCTCGTCCAGATCCAGATGCATACGGATCTCAGGGAGGCCTAGCTGAGATTCTTAAAGCCTCTTTTCCCGAAAAGACCATTTATACCGTTGGAAAGGAAGAGGAAACGCTTTACTACTTGCGCAGACTGGATCAAATCCCAAATGATGCATATGAAGGCGCTTTAGTCATTGTTTGTGATACGGCAAACGCCGAACGGATTTGTGATGACAGATACCCTTTAGGGGATAAATTAATAAAAATTGACCATCACCCAAATGTTGACCCATATGGGGATATGATGTGGATTGATACAGATGCCAGTTCTGTCAGTGAAATGATTTACGAATTTTATCTTTTTGGCAAGGATAAGGGCTTAAAAATGTCGGATGAAGCTGCAAGATTAATATTTGCGGGAATTGTAGGAGATACAGGCCGTTTTCTATTCCCAAGCACATCTGATAAAACCTTTGCCTATGCCGGTGAGCTTATTCACTATAATTTCTCACGGCCAGAGCTGTTTGATAAAATGTATGAACTATCGCCAAACGTTGTGAAGCTAAATGGATTTGTCCTGCAAAACTTTGAAATCAAAAAACATGGCGCTGTATCAATGGTTCTAAAAAAAGAATTATTAGAGGAATTTCAAGTAAAGGCATCAGAGGCTTCTCTCCTAGTAGGAGCCCTTGGGCACATTAAAGGCATTAAGGCATGGGTATTCTTTATTGAGGAAGAGGATCAAATTAGAGTTCGTCTCCGTTCTAAAGGTCCAATCATAAATGAAATTGCCAGAAAATATAATGGCGGAGGACATCCGCTTGCTGCTGGAGCATCCATTTATTCATGGGATGATAAGGACATGGTCATCAAGGACTTAGAAGAAGCTTGTGTGAACTAGAAAGCGGTGAAAATAATAATAAGCCAGACCCATTCAACAAAATCTTGAAGGGGTTTGGCTTATCTATTTACCTAATCTAGCATAATGTTAACCTTAATCGATAACGTAGTGTATATTTTCATTTGCTTCACTTCAGCCCGAAAACGCTTATCATTCACCTTAAAAACTTTATTCTCAATAATCCTTACGATTAGATCACTGCTGTTAAAAACCGTCTCAATATCTTTGGCCGACATCATTTTGATATCTTCTTTTATCTCATCTTCAATTTCAAAAACACTAAATGAATCTAGTTTATATTTATCGCTGTTTTGGATTTTTACTTTAATTTCTTGAACGATAAGCTTTTGACTATTTAATTTATTCAGTTCTTTGTAGTCCTCCTGCCAGATTTTAATATCATTCTTAAGATCAGCAATCTCTTCTCTTTGCTTTTTGATTTCCTTGCTGTATTTTTCATTCCACTCCCCAAATATATACAGAAAAAAAAACCAGCTGATAATCCCGCCAATCGCCATTCCAGCAAAGAAGCGCTGCCAGGCAGGTCTAGAAAAGTACGGTGGCATCCTCATGAGATATGCTCCTGGGTTAGCATGTTGATAAGCATTGCGCCTGTTTGAGCTCCTCCAAAAGCGGCAAGAATCAGTAAGAATTGTTTAAATAAATCCTTCGTTTGCCCATCAAAAAGACCTTTCTCAAAACTGTAAAGTGTATCAAATGTTCCGCCAATTGCTGCTACAATAGCCCAAATTCTAATAATATTGGATATACGATAAGCTTCCGTTAAAGGTGGTTTTCCTGTTAGAAAAGCGGCCAAGCACCCAATAATTGAACCACCAATGACTACTCCGAGGGCAATAAAATAACTATCAATTAATGTTGTAAAATAGGGCTGGATTTTCATATTCATCCTTCCTTACCGCAGAAATAGAGACGCTTACGCTATTTACGCTAAAACGTTTTCTACCATTCTATGGACAAACTAACTGAAATATGTTTAATCCTCTTCATCAAATTTTTGATTAAAAAGAGAACGTATTTTCCTTTTTTCATAAACAGTCCTATAATATTAAGAAGAGAAGAATTAAGGGTGTGAACAAATTGTCATTTATTCACCTTCACGTCTATAGTGCGTATAGTTTATTGACTAGCACAGCTGCTGTTGAGCAGCTCGTCAAAGATGCAAGGCAAAAGGGTTTTTCGGCATTAGCCTTGACTGATCGCAATGTTATGTACGGGGCGGTTGCCTTTTATAAAGAATGTTTGAAACAATCTATTAAACCGATTATGGGGTTAACGGTTGATGCTGTAAGTGAATTACAGCCCACTTCAGCCTATCCCATTGTTCTCCTGGCAAAAAATCAGATTGGCTTTCAAAATCTATTAAAAATTACAAGTGTTGTTCAAACGAAATCTTCTGAAGGGATTCCAGCAAAATGGCTAAAGGGCTATTCAGAAGGCCTTATTGGTATTAGCCCTGGTCTGGAAGGGGAAATTGAACAATATTTAGCAAATGATGAGTATGAGAAGGCGTCGGAAGCAGCTAGTATATATAAGGAATTGTTTGGGAAGGGCGATTATTATCTGTCTTTCCAAAATCATCAGCTTGCTGAGGAAACGATAATACATTCTAATCTAATACGTTTATCAAAGGAAACAGGCATTGACCTAGCAGCAACAAACCAAGTCTATTATTTATCAAAAGAGGATGCATTTGCACAAGAGTGTCTTTTGGCCATTAAGAACGGGGAAAAGCTTAAGGATGAAACGAGGGAGCATTTAAAGAGCGACGAGTACTATTTAAAAACGGCAGAGGAAATGGCTGAGCTATTAGCAGAATTTCCGGATGCCCTTGAAAACACATTAAAAATTGCGGACCAGTGCAATGTCATGCTCGAACTTAATCAGCAGCACCTCCCGAAGTATCCGGTAGAAAATAATGGCTCTGCAGATGAACTCCTTGAGGCTGTGTGCCTGAAAGGCCTTGAAGAAAGATATTCAAACGTAACAGAAGAGCATAGGCAAAGGCTGGCCTATGAGCTTCAAATCATCAAAAGAATGAAGTTTAGCGACTATTTCTTAATAGTTTGGGATTTTATGAAGTTTTCAAGAGAAAATGGCATATTAACAGGACCAGGCCGGGGATCGGCTGCCGGATCTATCGTAGCCTATGTTTTATATATAACGGATGCTGATCCGATTGAGCATAAGCTGCTTTTTGAACGTTTCCTTAACCCTGAGCGAATTTCAATGCCGGATATTGATATTGATTTTCCCGATCATCGCAGGGATGAAGTGATCAGGTATGTTTCACAGAAATACGGTGAGCTTCATGTGGCTCAAATTACTACATTCGGTACTTTAGCAGCAAAAGCGGCATTACGGGATGTAGGACGTGCATTCGGGCTAAATCCGAAAGAATTAGATAGCCTATCGAAAAGAATTCCTTCTAAATTAGGGATTTCCTTAAAGGATGCCTATAAAGAATCTGAGTCGTTAAGAATGTTTGTTAGTGAATCGGACTTAAATCGCAGGCTGTTTGAAACGGCGCTTAAGATTGAGGGGCTTCCAAGACATACTTCAACCCATGCGGCAGGGGTCATTATTAGTGAAAAACCATTAGTGAATGTTATCCCGATTCAAAATGGACATGACGGGGTTTATTTGACACAGTATTCAATGGAGCATTTAGAAGAAATCGGCTTATTGAAAATGGATTTCCTTGGGTTAAGAAATCTATCCCTAATTGAAAATATTTTAATGTCCATTCAAAAAAAAACCGGTAAGAGAATAAATATTAAAGCAATTCCCCTTGATGATTCAGCTGCCTTTGAATTATTAAGCAGAGGGGAGACAACTGGAATTTTTCAGCTGGAATCTGAAGGAATGAGAAAGGTACTAAAAAAGCTCCGGCCTTCCAGCTTTGAAGATATCGTTGCCGTAAATGCTTTGTACAGACCAGGCCCAATGGAAAATATTCCACTTTTTATTGATCGTAAGCATGGTAAACAAAAGGTTACATACCCCCACACTGATTTAATCCCCATTCTTGAAAATACATATGGGGTGATTGTTTACCAGGAACAAATTATGCAAATTGCAGCCAAGTTGGCGGGGTTCACACTTGGAGAGGCTGACTTGCTAAGGAGAGCTGTCAGTAAAAAACAAAAGGAAATTCTCGATAGGGAAAGAACTCATTTTGTAAACGGAGCCTTAAAGAATGGTTATAATGAAAAAACGGCCAATGATATATATGATTTAATCGTTCGTTTTGCCAATTATGGCTTTAACCGCAGCCACGCTGTTGCCTATAGCTTTATTTCTTATCAGCTTGCCTTTTTAAAGGCACATTATCCCCTTCATTTTATGGCGGCATTGCTCACATCTGTTATCGGAAATGAGGATAAGATTTCTCAATATGTGAGGGAGCTGAAGCAAATGAATCTTAAGATTCTACCTCCTTCCATCAATAATAGCGGATACTCATTCTTAGTTGAAAAAGAGGCTATTAGATATAGCTTGGCTGCAATTAAAGGAATAGGTGCATCCGCTCTTAAGGAAATTTTTCGTTCAAGAAAGAATAAACGGTTTGATGATTTATTTGATTTCTCCATCCGAGTGACAGCAAAAGCGATTAATCGAAAGGTGCTAGAGGCTTTAGTTCATTCCGGAAGCTTTGATGAATTTGGTCAAGATCGGGCTGTTCTGCTTGCAAGTCTTGATCCGGCAGTTGAACATGCAAATTTACTGAAGATCGAGGATGAACAAATTGATTTCTTTTCAGAAGGTGATTTTTTTCCAAAGCCAAAGTATACACAAATAGACCCGATTCGTTCGGAGGATAAACTGGCTTTTGAGAAGGAGGTACTAGGGGTTTACCTATCAGACCATCCTGTTGCTTCATATGAGGTGCATCTGCCATTGTTGAATGCATTACAACTTTATCAATTGCAGCCTAGTACAAACCGTGTCCGTACAGTTGTTTATTTGACAAATGTGAAAAAAATTAGAACGAAAAAAAATCTTGCCATGGCCTTTTTAACGATCAATGACCAAACAGACGAAATGGAAGCAGTTGTTTTTCCTGATACATATACGAAGTTTTCCGTATTGCTAAAGGAAGGGAATATTCTTTTGATTGAGGGGAAGCTGGAAGAAAAGGATGGAAGGCGTCAATTTATTGTTCAAAGATGTGAAGAAGTCAATGAGGCTATCGAAAAGGAAAAGAAGAAGGACCCTGTCCTATATTTAAAGATTACGAAAAAAAATGAAAATCCGGATATTCTTCATTATCTCAAGAAATTGTTTAATGAAAATGAAGGAAAGGTTCAAGTTATTTTATATTATGAAAGCACGAAAAAAAGGATTCGACTGGGAGAGGAAGATTTAGTTAATCCTGCTGAAGAATTTATTAAGAAATTAAAGGAAATCCTTGGGGAACAACACGTAATTCTAAAAAAATAGTATTTTACCTTACTCATGTTATTACTTTACAACATCAACAAATATGGTATATTTGTTAAAAGAGAAAATGGTCTGACCACCACGAGGTTTAAAGGTATCTTCAAACGATAGATAGAAAGATAATATCTTAAAAGAAAAGATAATTTAGAAATTAATTAGCTGACTGCTTAGAATATCGCATAAAGAAAACGAGGGCATCTGCAATAAAACTTGCAGACGCCAAGTTTTATTTCTGTCTAGTTTCAGCGCCTACCCCCGCCGTACAGGACGTACTAGTGTCGACAATGCGACAGGACGTCGCGTTTTTGTCGACCTCAAGGTCACAAGCCGATCCTCCCAGAAAGGTAAAGTACACCTTTCCGGGAGGCCCGTCTTGTGCTTGTCGGGGGTGAGCACAAAGGGAAGCTTCTGCGAATGAACATCGCAGGAACAATTGTCCTTTGATTGTTCCGAAGGCGCTTACGCTTTTCTGGTTTTACATAACGTTTAAGCTATCCAAAGGAGTGGAATGAGCATGACCTTACGTGAAGAAGCTCTTCATATGCATAGAGTTAACCAAGGAAAACTTGAATCAAAGTCTAAAGTACCTGTTAGAGATGCACGAGATTTAAGTCTTGCATACTCACCTGGAGTTGCAGAGCCTTGTAAAGAAATTTATGATAAGCCTGAATCTGTATACGAATATACAATGAAAGGCAATATGGTGGCAGTCGTATCAGATGGTACAGCTGTCCTTGGACTTGGAAACATTGGTCCCGAAGCTGCACTCCCTGTTATGGAAGGAAAAGCCGTTCTTTTCAAAAGCTTTGCTGGTGTAGATGCATTTCCGATTTGTTTAAATACAACAGATATTGATAAAATCGTTGAAACGGTTAAATTACTAGAGCCTACTTTTGGAGGCGTTAATTTAGAGGATATTGCTGCCCCTAATTGCTTTGTAATAGAAGAAAGATTAAAGAAGGAAGCAAATATCCCTGTTTTTCATGATGATCAGCATGGAACCGCTATCGTAACGGTTGCCGGACTTGTTAATGCATTGAAGATTACAGGTAAGAAAATGAACGAAATTCGGGTTGTTGCAAATGGAGCCGGCGCTGCTGGGATCGCCATCATTAAGCTTCTCTACACATATGGGGTTAGAGATATCATTATGTGCGATACTAAGGGTGCGATTTACGAAGGCCGTCCGAATGGAATGAATGATATAAAAACAAATGTTGCAAAGTTTACGAATCGCGATAAAGTTCAAGGAAGTCTTGCAGAAGTCATTAAAGGTGCAGATGTTTTCATTGGAGTTTCTGCCGCTGGCTCTTTGACAGCAGAAATGGTAAGTTCAATGAATCAAGATCCGATTATTTTCGCTATGGCGAATCCGATTCCAGAAATCATGCCTGATGAAGCAAAGGCAGCTGGTGCAGCCGTCATTGGAACGGGAAGATCTGATTTCCCTAATCAGGTAAACAATGTTCTTGCCTTCCCGGGTATTTTCCGCGGTGCTTTAGATGTAAGAGCTACACACATTAATGAAAAGATGAAAATTGCAGCAGTTGAAGCGATAGCCAATCTTATAAAAGCAGATGAACTAAACGCAGACTACGTAATTCCGGGTCCTTTTGACCCTAGAGTCGCACCAGAAGTTGCTGCCGCAGTGGCAAAAGCAGCGATGGAGACAGGGGTAGCTCGAATTAAAGTTGACCCTGAAGCTGTCAAAGAGAAAACACGAAAACTCGCAGTTATAGGGAAAAGTGAGTGAGTCTTTAACGTGGATCCAAGTCAGCAAGGTTCTAAGATATATGTTGAAGTTGTTAAACAGCTTAGACTGATGATCGAACAAGAGGGTCTAAAAGCTGGCGATAAATTACCTTCTGAACGAGAATTGTGCGAGCGCCTAATAGTTGGGCGCTCTTCCGTTCGTGAAGCGCTGCGCGCACTTGAACTTCTAGGGTTAATTGAAACTAGAAGAGGAGAGGGAACCTTTATTCGCGACTTTGAAGGACATCAGCTTGTTCAATTGATCAGTACCTTTATTCTTCAAGATGAAAAAGCAAAAGCAAACATTGCTGAGACAAAGTCTTTAATTGAAATGGATTGCTTGTCGCTTGTTCTCATCAAATCAACAGATATACACTTGCAAGCCTTGAAAAAATGGGTGGAAACTTCATCTTTTACAGATGAAGAGTTTTTCCTGAAAATGGCACAGCTTGCAGATAATCATTTGCTTCTGCGATTATGGACAATATTGAAAGACTATTATAATTCCTTAAAAATATTTAATGTGGATGCAGACAAGCAAGAATATATGAATGTAATCAATAAACTATTAACAAGAAAAGAATCTGAGGTTAGGAAAGCCTATAAAGAGCTTAGGAAATTGTCGAATGATTAACGACAGTTTTTTGCAAATTTTGTAGCTCTTTTATTCTATAGTGGTAAAGATAGACAAGTTTTCCTTCACTCATTTATTTTAGTCATAAGTGGTCTGACCACTGCTGTTATGAAAAGAAACGCTGTTATATATAGAACGGGAGGTTTCACCTTGCTTAAGGAGATTTTTACAAAACCAAAAAAGAAGAAATACGCGACAATTCCTTCGGAAGCAGCCAAGCAGGATGTTCCCGAAGGAATAATGACAAAGTGTCCAAACTGCAAAAAGATCATGTATACGAAAGAATTAATGAAAAATTTAAAAGTTTGCATGCATTGCCAATATCATCATTCTATGGATTCAGGTGAGCGGGTAGACAGCTTTCTTGATGAGGGCAGCTTTGAAGAATTGAATGCGGGGATGATTTCTGAAAACCCATTGAATTTCCCTGATTATATTGAAAAAATTGAAAAAGACAGGAAAAAGACTGGTATTAACGAAGCGGTTGTCACTGGAATTGGCACGGTTAATGGCCATCAGATTGTTGTTTCCATTATGGATTCAACGTTTCGTATGGGCAGCATGGGGTCGGTTGTTGGAGAAAAAATAACGCTAGCCATTGAAAAAGCTGACGAATTGTCTGTCCCTTTCATTATCTTCACAGCTTCAGGCGGAGCCAGGATGCAAGAGGGTGTATTAAGCTTAATGCAGATGGCAAAAACTAGTGTGGCTTTAAAAAGATTCAGTGATAACGGCGGGTTAATTATTTCAATTATGACACACCCAACTACTGGTGGTGTATCAGCGAGCTTTGCCTCTCTTGGTGATTATAATCTAGCAGAACCAGGGGCATTAATTGGCTTTGCAGGCAGAAGAATCATTGAGCAGACAATAAGAGAGGAACTGCCTGAAGATTTCCAGACATCAGAATTTTTATTAAAACACGGACAATTAGATGCAGTCATTTCGAGACTGGATTTGAAAGGGCAAATTGCGACTATTCTATCTATACATGAACAAGGAGGTGACCTTGAATGGTAGGAGTCCTTGAATTTGAGAAACCGGTTATTGAGCTAAGGAATAAAATATCGGAGCTTAAGGAATTTACTAAAAACGCAGATGTGGATTTATCTGCAGAAATTGAAAAACTAGAAGCAAGGTTAGAAAAATTAGAAAATGAGATTTATGAAAACATGAAGCCTTGGGATCGAGTACAAATCGCAAGACACCCGGGCCGTCCTACGACATTGGATTATATTTCACTTTTGTTCACTGATTTCTTTGAATGCCATGGAGATCGAACATTTGCAGATGATGAGGCGATTGTTGGCGGGATTGCCAAATATAAAGGGCTTCCTGTAACTGTGATTGGTCATCAGAGAGGCAAGGATACGAAGGAAAACATCCGCAGGAACTTTGGCATGCCTCACCCAGAGGGATACCGCAAAGCCCTTAGGCTAATGAAACAGGCAGAAAAGTTTAGACGCCCGATTATTTGTTTCATTGATACGAAGGGGGCTTACCCTGGTAAGGCAGCCGAAGAAAGAGGGCAGAGTGAAGCCATTGCCCGAAATTTATTTGAAATGGCTAGTTTAAAGGTGCCTGTCGTTTGCATCGTTATCGGAGAAGGCGGAAGCGGCGGCGCGTTGGCGCTAGGTGTTGGAAATCATATTCATATGCTTGAGAATTCAACTTACTCGGTTATTTCGCCTGAAGGTGCTGCTGCTATTTTATGGAAGGATTCCACTCAAGCGAAAAGAGCGGCTGAAAGCATGAGAATAACAGCTCCAGACCTTAAAGAGTTAGGAATCGTTGATGAAATTATTCCTGAGGTTAAAGGCGGAGCACATAAAGATTTAAAGCAGCAGGCACATTTTATAGATGAAATTCTGTATAAATCTTTGAAAGAACTGAAAAGATTTACAGAAGACCAATTAACGATTCATCGCTATGATAAGTATAAATCCATTGGTGAGTTTTCTAATTTAAAGGAATTTATCGGGGTAAAATAGGGACGTGCTATTACAGCATGTTCTTTTTTTTATAGCATTGGAATTTTACATGATGTAAGACTTTTTTATATAAACTTGCATAAACTTATTCAGTTGTGATAGCACTGTCTTCATGGTATTTTAGATGTATACCTATTTGTGATTTCTAGTATTTCCCTTTTTAATTATTGAATTTGATTTCACTTATACTGTATTGGCAGTAATCTTATTTAGATAATAAGAATTTGAGGTGGAAGTGTGAAAAGAATTGGTGTGCTTACGAGTGGAGGAGATTCCCCGGGCATGAATGCGGCAATTCGTGCCGTAGTAAGAAAAGCTATTTATCATGATATAGAGGTTTTTGGCGTTTTAGGAGGATATTCGGGGCTAATAAGCGGGAATATTAACAAACTGGAGCTCGGTTCCGTAGGAGATATCATCCATCGCGGGGGGACAATCCTATACTCTGCACGATGTGAGGAATTCAAAACAAAAGACGGCCAACAAAGAGGATTAGAACAGTTAAAGAAATTTGGGATTGAAGGATTGGTCGTTATTGGTGGGGATGGATCCTATCATGGTGCTAGAGCATTATCTGAACAAGGATTTCCATGTATTGGCGTTCCGGGAACGATAGACAATGATATTGCAGGAACTCAGTATACGATTGGTTTTGATACGGCTACTAACACGGTTATTGACGCCATAGACAAAATTCGTGATACTGCTACCTCTCATGAACGCACCTTTATTATTGAGGTCATGGGTAGAAATGCAGGTGATATTGCTCTATGGGCGGGATTAGCCGGCGGAGCAGAAACCATTCTTATTCCAGAAGAAAAATATAATATGGATGAAATTGCTGCGAGACTAATAAAGGGACATGCAAGGGGTAAGAAGCATAGTATTATTATCGTGGCAGAAGGTGTGACAACGGGAATGGATTTTGCCAAGGAACTCGAGGAAGCCACGAATTTTGACACACGTGTTTCTGTCCTAGGACATATGCAGCGCGGCGGCTCTCCAACAGCATTTGACCGTGTTCTCGCCAGTCGCCTTGGCGCACATGCGGTAGAGCTCTTGCTTGAAGGCAAAGGGGGACGTGCTGTCGGAATAGAGAACAACCTCGTTGTTGACCATGATTTTAATAAAGTCCTTGAAACGAAGCATGCAGTGGATCTTGGCATTTATAGATTATCAAAGGAACTTTCGATTTAATAGAGGAGGAAACATCATGCGAAAAACAAAGATCGTATGTACGATTGGACCAGCCAGTGAGAGTGTTGAAAAATTAACGCAGTTAATTGAAGCTGGGATGAATGTGGCACGTTTAAACTTTTCACATGGAAATTTCGAGGAGCATGGACAGCGTATCGAAAATATTCGGGAGGCAGCTAGACGAGCGGAAAAAACGATCGCCATTCTGTTAGACACGAAAGGTCCCGAAATTCGTACACATAATATGAGACACGATGCCATTGAATTGAAAGCAGGAAATGAAATTATTGTTTCTATGAATGAAGTGGAAGGGACAACGGAGAAGTTTTCTGTTACATACGACGAGTTAATTAATGACATAGAGATAGGATCTAAGATTCTGCTTGATGATGGTTTGATTGCTCTTGAAGTGAAAAAGATTGATAAGATTTCAAAAGAAATTCATACGATCATTTTAAATGGCGGAATATTAAAGAATAAAAAAGGTGTAAATGTTCCAGGAGTATCTGTAAATTTACCTGGGATAACAGAAAAGGACGCTCAGGACATCCTTTTTGGAATTGAACAGGGAGTTGACTTTATTGCAGCATCATTTGTTCGCAGAGCATCTGATGTTCTTGAAATTAGACAGCTTTTAGAAGACAATCAGGCTTCACATATCCAGATCATACCTAAAATTGAAAACCAAGAGGGAGTCGATAAAATCGATGAAATTCTTGAGGTGTCTGATGGAATAATGGTTGCCAGAGGAGATCTTGGAGTTGAAATACCTGCGGAAGAAGTTCCTTTGGTGCAGAAGCAATTAATTAAAAAATGCAATGCACAAGGAAAACCTGTCATTACAGCGACACAAATGCTTGACTCCATGCAGCGCAACCCGCGTCCTACTCGAGCTGAAGCAAGTGATGTAGCAAATGCCATCTTTGATGGTACGGATGCTATTATGCTTTCTGGGGAAACTGCTGCAGGCGCATATCCATTTGAAGCTGTCCAAACAATGCATAATATTGCTTCTCGTGCAGAGTCAGCTTTAGCACATAAAGAAATTCTCTCCTCACGCAGTAAAGACAATGATCATAATATTACTGATGCTATTGGTCAATCTGTTGCACATACGGCGCTTAACCTTGATGTTCATGCCATAATCACACCTACTGAAAGCGGCCATACAGCAAGGATGATTTCTAAGTATCGTCCTAAAGCACCGATTGTCGCTGTTACTTCAAATGATTATGTTTCTCGCCGTCTTGCGCTCGTTTGGGGAGTTTATCCGCAAATGGGAAGAAAGGCATCAACAACAGATGACATGCTAGATGCCGCGGTAGAAGAAAGCTTAAATAGCGGGATTGTGTCTTCAGGTGATTTAGTTGTCATAACAGCAGGTGTTCCGGTAGGTGAAGCAGGAACAACAAACTTGATGAAAATCCATGTCGTGGGGGATATTTTAGTAAAGGCACAAGGGATTGGGCGAAAGTCTGCTTTTGGAAAAGTAGTTATTGCCCGTAATGCAGAGGAAGCGAATGCTAAAGTAACAGAAGGTTCCATTTTAGTTACAATTGGATCGGATCGAGAAATGGTGCCGGCTATCGAGAAGTGCAGCGCGCTTATTACAGAGGAAGGCGGGCTGACGAGCCATGCGGCTGTAGTTGGAATTAATATTGGCATACCAGTAATCGTTGGAGTAGAAAATGCAACAACTTTATTGACGGATGGGCAGGAAATTACAGTCGACTCCAATCGGGGTGTTATTTATAACGGACATGCAAGTGTTCTCTAAAATGGTGACACCATGAGATATTTATTTTTATTAATCATTGTAGTTCCTGCTGCGGAGATTGGGGTCCTCCTCCTCTCAGGTAACTTTATAGGGGTATGGCCAACCATTGGAATCATTTTATTTACAGGAGTGCTGGGCGCTTATTTAGCAAAGAAACAGGGGCTTGAAACGATTAGGAGAGCAAGGGAACAGATGAGCTATGGCCGTATGCCGGGAGAGGCAATTCTCGACGGAATAAGTGTGTTAATCGGTGGAATATTGCTTCTCATTCCGGGCTTTATAACTGATATTGCTGGTTTACTCTTTCTAGCTCCTCCAACAAAAAGCTTATTTAAGAAACTGATGATAAAATGGTTTCGGAAATGGATGGATAGAAATACATTTACGATTATTAGATAATTTGAAAAAGGTCACTCCGCATTGGAATGGCCTTTTTCTGCACGTATTTAAGACTCGGGTCTCCCTTTGATAAATAACCATAAATCATGGAACACATTCGCCTTATGCAAAGTGGAAAGAATGACTAGAGTAACAGGGCCAACAATCAATCCTAAAAATCCAATTAACTTAAATCCAACAAACAAGGCAATTAAAGTAGCTAAAGGATCAAGTCCGATGTTGGATGAAAGAATTTTTGGCTCCATAATTTGACGCTGAACGAGAACGATTGTATATAAAATACCTAATCCAATCGCTGTACCTAAGTCACCAGCAACCGCTTCATAAATGATCCAAGGCACAAAAATTAATCCAGTTCCCAGATAAGGGATAATGTCAACAATTCCTGCAATCAGTGCAATCGTTATTGCATAATCAACTCCTAAAATTAATAATCCAATTAGAATGATGACCGTAGAGATGGAGATAAGTGTTGCTTGAGCTTTCACAAATCCAAAAAGTGCTTTTTTCAAATCTGCAAAAACGGTTCTTCCACTTGTCTTCGCCCGGTTTGGAAGGAGTTTACCGGCCAGTGCAGAAAGCCGGTACCAATCTTTACTAATAAAAAATGTGCCAAGCAACGAGAAAATCAAGACAGTCGCTGCATTCGGAAACCAAGATAAAATATTCGGTATTTTGCCGAAGAAGTTTTGAATAAATGTCCCTAAAGTGGATCCAATTTTCTTGCCGACATTCTCAATGTTTTCCATAATCGTACCTTGCTGCCCGGTATCAAGACTATTAAACAGACTCGTTATTTGATTGTAAAAAGGAATTATTTGTCCTGCAAAGAATTGTTCAACATAATCAATAAGTGTTTCCAAATGATCTGGGACAACTTTCGCCAAGTAATCTGCCCCTGATACAATCTCTGCTATTAATAGGGTGATCAGACCCGCAAATATAGCGATAATCAGAACAATACTAATGAGCACCGCAAGTGTACGAGGCATTCGCCATTTATTCTGGAGGAAGTTAACGAGCGGGTTAATAAGAAAAGCAATGGCGAAACCAATTAAAAAAGGGTATGTCACTTTTGAAATATAGAAAAAACCGACAAGAATTAATAAAGTAAAGCCGATAACAAATAATAACCTTAACGTTCGATAAAAATATACTGGGTTCAAGCAAGTACCTCCTTTTGACATTGCATAAAAACTAATATTATTTACTTAAATTACAGAAGAAAGTTTCTTTATTAAAGAAATTAAAATAAAAAAACACTTATCTGCAGAATATTCTACCATTTTCAAAATATGATATCATCTTATTAGCACACTGATCTTTTGAAAGGATAAAATTGTAATAAGAGGTAATTTTATTAATAATACTGAAGTTATGTTAGAATAATTTTTGTAGTAGGGAGGTTTACGATTCGTATGGATCCGATAAATTATTCTATAATAATGGAAAAATTTATATAGTTTGGCCGCGTAATTATTGGTTACGATTAACAACCTTTCCTATCTTTACCAAAATATAAGAAATATTAATAATGCTTAATAAGTAAAACTTATTGATTTGCAAAAAAAAAATAATTATTTCTTATTTTTCGATGCGTTTCCATTCACAAGTGTCAGATTATTGTTTATAATAGGACTTGAAAACGCAACCTTTTACAAAGTCCTTAAAGAAATAAAAGCAAAAATATATTTATATTTCTTATTATTTCTATATATTTATTATAGAATGGAAATGTAAGCATTTTCATTCTGTTTGTTTACCGAGCAATCGCTCATGTGATATTGATTAATTCTATTCATGGAATAAGAGATTTAATAGGTTGCCTTTTTATCAAAGGGTTTGGGGAAATCTTATTATGTAAAGGAGAGAGTCAGTATGACAGTTACACGCGGTCTTGAAGGGGTAGTTGCTACAACATCATCTATCAGCTCTATCATTGATGATACATTAACATATGTGGGGTATGATATTGATGATTTGGCTGTGAATGCAAGTTTTGAAGAAGTAATATATTTGCTTTGGCATAGAAAGCTTCCGAATCAATCACAATTAGAAGAATTAAAAAATCAAATAGCAGAAAATATGGAACTGCCAAAGGAAGTATTAGAGCATTTTAAAATGTATCCGATTGATCAAGTTCACCCGATGGCTGCTTTACGTACAGCTGTTTCTCTATTAGGATTATACGATGAAGAAGCCGACTTGATGGATAAAGAATCTAATTATAACAAGGCTATTCGTCTGCAAGCAAAAATGCCTGCACTCGTGACAGCATTTTCAAGAATTAGAAAAGGTCTAGACCCAATAGCACCAAGAAAAGATCTTGGCTTTGCTGCGAATTTCTTATATATGTTAACAGGAAAAGAGCCTGAAGCGATTGCCATTGAAGCTTTTGATAAGGCACTTGTTCTTCATGCAGACCACGAGTTGAATGCTTCTACATTTACTGCTCGTGTTTGTGTAGCGACATTATCAGATGTTTATTCTGGTGTTACAGCAGCAATCGGCGCTTTAAAAGGTCCATTGCACGGTGGGGCCAACGAAGCAGTTATGAAAATGTTAACTGACATTAGCACACTTGAAAACGTTGAACCATATGTTCGCGGCAAGCTTGAAAAGAAAGAAAAAATTATGGGCTTTGGACATCGCGTTTATCGCAAAGGCGACCCGCGTGCTAAGCATTTAAGAGAAATGTCTAAAAAACTAACTGAACTGACAGGCGAACCGCATTGGTTTGATATGTCTACAAAAATTGAAAATATTGTAACTGGTGAGAAGAATCTTCCGCCAAATGTTGATTTCTATTCTGCTTCTGTATACCATAGCTTAGGTATTGACCATGATTTATTTACACCAATCTTTGCAGTAAGCCGTGTTTCTGGCTGGCTGGCTCATATTTTAGAACAATATGATAACAACCGATTAATCCGCCCTCGCGCAGATTACACTGGCCCTGGCATGCAGAAATATGTTCCAATCGAGCAAAGAGGATAATCTTTAGGTCACAGACAAAATAGTGCCAGGAATACAGGAATATTTCCAAAGTGGAAGGTTCTGTAATAATAGAGCAGATAAAGGTTAGGGGCACTAAGCCATCTAACCTTTGATTCTGATAGATACGGTTGACACCCTAAATTGGCGAATGGCCAAAGGGACATGTCAACGCTTTTCAAAAAATGGAGGGAATAATCATGCAAGGTGAAAAAATCACAGTAAGTAATGGTGTATTAAATGTACCAAATAATCCAGTAGTTCCTTTTATCGAGGGAGATGGAACAGGTCCAGATATTTGGGCTGCATCTTCAAGAGTATTAGACGCTGCTGTTGAGAAAGCATATAAAGGCGAGCGCAAAATTGTTTGGAAAGAAGTATTAGCTGGAGAAAAGGCTTTTAATCAAACAGGCGAATGGCTTCCATCTGAAACTCTAGACGTTATTAACGAATATTTAATTGCTATTAAAGGCCCATTAACGACTCCAATTGGCGGCGGTATTCGTTCCCTAAACGTAGCGCTTCGCCAAGAATTAGACCTATTTGTATGCTTGCGTCCAGTTCGCTGGTTTGAAGGTGTTCCATCACCTGTTAAGCGCCCGCAAGATACAGATATGGTCATCTTCCGTGAAAATACTGAAGATATTTACGCAGGAATTGAATATGCAAGCGGTTCAGAGGAAGTAAAGAAATTAGTTTCCTTCCTTCAAAATGAACTAGGCGTGAATAAAATTCGTTTCCCTGAGACATCCGGAATTGGAATTAAACCAGTTTCCGAAGAAGGAACGAGCCGTTTAGTGCGTGCTGCAATTGAGTATGCTATTAAAGAAGGACGTAAATCATTAACACTAGTGCATAAAGGCAATATTATGAAATTTACTGAAGGTGCCTTTAAAAACTGGGGTTATGAGCTTGCTGAAAGAGAGTATGGGGATAAAGTATTCACTTGGGCTCAATATGATCGTATTAAGGATGCAGAAGGCACTGAAGCTGCTAACAAAGCACAGGCAGATGCAGAAGCTGCTGGGAAGATTATCGTTAAAGATGCAATCGCAGATATTTTCTTACAGCAAATCCTAACACGTCCAAAAGAGTTTGATGTAGTTGCGACAATGAACCTAAATGGTGATTATATTTCTGATGCACTTGCTGCTCAAGTTGGAGGCATTGGAATCGCTCCAGGAGCCAATATTAACTATGTAACTGGACATGCCATTTTCGAAGCAACACACGGAACTGCTCCAAAGTATGCTGGCTTAGACAAAGTGAATCCTTCATCTGTTATTCTGTCTGGTGTATTATTGTTAGAACACTTAGGATGGAATGAAGCAGCAAATATGATCGTAAAATCAATGGAAAAGACAATTGAATCTAAAGTTGTTACTTACGATTTTGCCCGCTTAATGGAAGGTGCAACAGAAGTTAAATGTTCAGAATTTGGGGATGAATTAATTAAAAATATGGAGTAATATATATATATAAAATGGAGGCTGTTCATGAAGGTTCAGGAGGCTAATAAGCACTTGGTCCCGTCTAGTTGCAGCCTCTTTTTTTACATATTTAAAAACCTTTAACATTCCAAGGGAGGAACTCTAATGTCTTTAAAACGCAAAAAGATTTCCGTAATTGGCAGTGGATTTACTGGGGCAACAACTGCATTCTTACTTGCTCAAAAAGAGCTTGGAGATGTAGTATTAGTGGATATTCCACAAATGGAAAACCCGACAAAAGGTAAAGCTTTAGACATGCTTGAAGCAAGTCCGGTTCAAGGCTTTGATGCCAATATAACTGGAACTTCGAATTATGAAGAAACAGCTGATTCTGATATTGTTGTCGTTACAGCTGGTATTGCACGCAAACCAGGAATGAGCAGGGATGATTTAGTGCAAACAAACCAAAAAATCATGAAGAGTGTAGCACAGGAAATTGTGAAATACTCTCCTAACAGCTTTATCGTTGTGTTAACAAACCCTGTTGATGCCATGACCTATACGATTTTTAAAGAATCAGGGTTCCCTAAAAACCGTGTCATCGGGCAATCAGGTGTTCTGGATACAGCGCGTTTCCGCACATTTATTGCACAAGAATTAAATCTTTCCGTTAAAGATATTACTGGTTTCGTTCTTGGCGGACATGGCGACGACATGGTTCCTTTAGTACGTTATTCTTATGCGGGAGGAATCCCACTAGAAACATTAATTCCGAAAGACCGTTTAGATGCGATCGTTGAGCGTACTCGTAAAGGCGGCGGAGAAATCGTTAATCTTCTTGGAAATGGCAGTGCCTATTATGCCCCTGCAGCTTCTCTCGTTGAAATGTGTGAAGCGATTCTGAAAGACCAGCGCCGTGTTCTTCCATCCATTGCTTACCTAGAAGGTGAGTATGGGTATGAAGGAATCTATCTAGGAGTACCGACAATCCTTGGAGCTAACGGAATTGAGAAAGTGATTGAGCTTGAACTGACTGAAGATGAAAAGTCAGCACTTGATAAATCTGCTGAAGCTGTAAGAAGCGTAATGGATGTTTTGGCATGATTGATGGAGGTGCCTAAAAATGTTACTGGGGAAAAAGCGGAAACTTGGTAGAAAAATTGAAGAAATAAATGTAGGGGAAAAATTAACGTTAACAGAAAAAATTGAAGATAAGGATTTACTCCTCTATTTAGGTCTTACTAATGACGCAAACCCACTTTATATTCAGCATGACTATGCATCACAAACACCTTATAAAAAGCCAATTGTTCCAAGCATTATGTTGAATGGCATTATAAATTCAGCCATTTCTAAGTATTTGCCTGGCCCGGGATCTCATATTTTAAAGCAAGAAATTGATTATGTTAAACCTGTTTTTCACTATGGAACTATTCAGTTCCTCTTTGAGGTTACAGAAGTGAGTAAAAGCAGCCATACCATTCAAATTAAGGTACAAGGCACAAATGAAGATGATGAATCGGTCATTAATGGAACATTACTTGTGTGCCCGCCCCATCGGATTCAAGCAATGGATGGGGACACCCTTGAAAATTTCTAATTAATCTTCTAAAAGACATATGAGAGGCATATGTCTTTTTTCTTTTGCTCAGAATTTTGAAATGTTTGTTGCTCTTGTTACATTTTCGCTGTCGGTATATATTAGTAATAGGATGAAGTATGGGGTTTTTATCACGATATTTTGGGGGAATACCGATTTAAACGGAGGCTAGCATGGGAAAGAAAATTTTAGTAGTTGATGATGAACAGTCCATTCTTACATTATTGGAGTACAATCTTAAACAGGCGGGGTATGAAGTCATCACTGCCATGGATGGAGAAACAGGAAAAAATCTGGCCATCTCAGAAAAGACTGATTTAATTGTACTTGATCTTATGCTTCCAAAAATGGATGGAATTGAAGTATGTAAGGAACTTCGCCAAGAAAAGGTGATGACACCCATTTTAATGCTGACTGCTAAGGATGATGAATTTGATAAAGTTTTAGGGCTGGAGCTAGGTGCTGACGATTATATGACAAAGCCCTTTAGTCCGAGAGAAGTTGTAGCAAGGGTCAAGGCTATTTTGAGAAGGACGCAGATTTTATCAGAGTCAATGGAAGAGGGTGCAGACGAATTAGAGTATATCCAAATTGTAGGCCTAAAGATTTTCCCAGATCAATATGAAGCTTATTTTGAAGATGAGCTGCTTGAATTAACTCCGAAGGAATTTGAACTCCTCTTATATTTAGCGAAGAATAAGGGACGAGTATTAACAAGAGACCAACTATTAAGTGCTGTATGGAACTATGACTTTGCTGGAGACACTCGGATTGTGGATGTCCATATAAGTCATTTAAGGGAGAAAATCGAGGCTGATACGAAAAAGCCGATTTACATTAAAACGATTCGCGGATTAGGATATAAGCTTGAGGAGCCTAAATGAGAATGGCCAAGTTTCGCTCACGGCTTCTGTTTGGTTTAATCACCTTAATATTTGCTGTCTTAATTGGACTTGGTGTTCTATTAGGACAGCTTTTTAAAAGCTATTACTTGAATGCTTTTGATGAGCGGCTGAAAAAGGAAAGTGTATTGTTATCGAACTTTATTGAAGATGAAGGCGGTATTCAATCAATTAATAAGGATGAAATCAATAAATACAGCAGAATGCTTGATGCACGAGTAACTATTGTTGATATGTTTGGTGCCATTATTCATGATAGTGGCCCATTAAAGGATTATTTGAGTAATCAGCAGCATCAATCGATTATTTATGAAATGATTACTTATGAGAATGTGAGTCATCACTTAGTTAAAGATACTGGAGTGTACGATTTACATTATTATTGGAATCCCGTCTTGCTATCAGGCAAAAAAGAGGGCTATATTTTTCTAAGTACCCATATGACCGAAATAAATAATGTTTATAAAGAGATATGGAAGCTGCTATCGATCATTTTGTGCTTTTCCTTTCTTGTCATTTTATTATTAGGATCAAAAATGACAGCAAGATATACAAAACCAATTGAGGCTGCAACGAAAACAGCGATGGAGCTGGCGAAGGGAAATTACCGCGCTCGTACATATGAAGATCATAATAATGAAACCGGTATGCTAAGTGCTTCAATTAATGAGCTGGCCAGAAATCTGCAAGAGATGAGAAAAACTCAAGAAATGCAGCAGGACCGGCTATCAGCTCTTATAGAAAATATGGGAAGCGGTTTGATATTGATTGATGGCAAAGGATTTATCAGTATGCTTAACCGAACGTATAAAGAAATTTTCAATGTAAATCCCATTGAGTATATGAATAAGCTTTATTATGAAGTAATGAAGTATGGCGAAATAGTTTCTCTAATAGAAGAAATATTTATGACTGAAGAGAAGGTAAAGAAGCAAATAATAATTCCATTAGAAAGCGGACGGAGATATTTTGAAGTATATGGAGTGCCAATTATCGGAAAGAATGATGTGTGGAAAGGCATCCTCTTAGTATTTCATGATATTACAGATATTAAGAAGCTTGAGCAAGTAAGGAAGGACTTTGTTGCAAATGTTTCACATGAATTGAAAACGCCGATTACGTCCATTAAAGGTTTTTCTGAAACACTTTTAGATGGTGCAATGGGGGATAAGCAATCATTAGAAGCGTTTTTGAAAATTATTCTGCAGGAGAGCGACCGGCTGCAGTCTCTTGTTCACGATTTATTAGATTTATCGAAGATTGAGCAGCAAAATTTCAATCTGTCTATTCTGCCATACAATATTGCCGATACTCTTGAAGAAGTGATCGCGATTTTAGAACAAAAAGCTTCGGAAAGAGAAATTAGCTTAAGGATCGAGAAAGAAAACGATCCAATCCTCATTGAGGGTGATGCCGACCGACTCAAACAGATTTTCTTGAATTTAATCAGTAATGCTGTTACCTATACGCCAAATGGCGGAAGTGTTACAATATCATTAAGAGAATCTCAATCAAAGGTTTTCATTAAAATAGCGGACACAGGAATCGGAATTTCAAGGGAAGAAATCCCGCGAATATTTGAGCGATTCTATCGTGTCGATAAAGCCCGGAGCCGGAATTCCGGTGGAACAGGCTTAGGGTTAGCTATCGTCAAGCATTTAGTCGAAGCGCATAAAGGAAATGTTTCCGTTGAAAGTAAGATAGGGGAAGGGACAACATTTTTTATTGAACTGAATAAGAAATTTCCTAAAGGTCATTGATGGATGAAGAAGGGGATTGGTTATTTTACATGTTCTTTACAATTAGCAAATGTTAACTTAATATTTGCTTGCTAGAATCATGTATGAAGAACCCCTTCATCCAAAGGAAGACAAAAAAGGCGAAAGCATACCCCGCTTTCGTCTTTTTTGCAATGTCTAGCTTCAGCGCCTACCCCCTCGAGGTCACAAGCCAATCCTCCCAAAAAGGGAAAAGCGCCTTTCTGGGAGGCTCGTCTTGTGCTTGTCGGGGGTGACCGAGGCGCTTAAACTTTTCTTTATTTATATGAAACTTTTAGGTAAATGAGACGTATTAATTGTAAAGAAAGTGTAACAGGAAGGGGAGAGAGTATGGTCAGCTTAAAAAGAATTTATACAGTAACTGGCCTCGTGCTGCTTATTATTATTTTGGGCATCACCGCCTTAACTACTTGGTATACGGTGGATGAATCCGATCAAGCTGTTATTTTAACCTTTGGGAAAGTGGAGGAAGGAATTACAGAACCTGGTCTCCATTTCAAATTGCCATGGCCAATTCAAAGCGTAGAGAAACTTTCAAAGGAAACATTCAGTCTTCAATTTGGATTTGAAGAAAAAGACGGAAAGATGAAGGATTTTCCGGAAGAGACCAAAATGATTACAGGAGATGAAAACATCGTCCTCGCTGATCTAGTTGTACAGTGGAAAATTACCGATCCAGAAAAATACTTATATAATTCAAATAATCCAGAAGAAATTCTATATGATGCAACCTCTGCTTCTTTAAGGAGTATTATTGGAAATTCCAAAATTGATGATGCCTTAACATCAGGAAAGGCAAAAATTGAAGCAGATGTAAGAGATTTATTAAGCTCTTTAATTGATAAGTATGATATTGGTTTATCTATTTTGGCTGTAAAGCTTCAAGATGTAGAGCTGCCGAATGATGAAGTTCGGAAGGCATTTACAAATGTGACCGATGCGCGAGAAACGGCCAATACGAAAGAAAACGAAGCGAAAAAGTATGTAAATAAAAGAATGAATGAAGCACAAGGTGAGAAGGATGCGTTAATTTTTAAAGCGGAAGGGGAAAAAGCAGCGCGGCTTGAAAGGGCAAGAGGTGACGTAGCTGTATTCAATAAAATTTACGCAGAATATAAGAATAATCCAGACATTACAAGAGAACGACTTGTTATTGAAACACTTGAACAAGTTCTTCCAGATGCAGAAATTTATATTATGAACGATGATGGAAACACATTGAAATACTTCCCAATCAGGCCTCTTGAGAAAGAACAGCCTGTACAAACAGAGGAAGGAAGTGAAAATAAACAATGAGTGATAACAATGTAATTGATATTAATGAGCGCAGCGGCAGAAACACCCAATGGCGAAACTACATTAAAAGCGGTATTTTCCTAGTTATTTTGCTAATAATTATTGGCATCATTCTTGGTAACCTCTTTATTGTAAAAGAGGGAGAGTATAAAGTGATTCGCCAATTTGGCGAGGTTGTCAGAATTGAAAGTGAGCCTGGATTAAGCTATAAAATTCCATTTATCCAAAGTGTTTCTACCTTGCCCAAATATCAGCTAACATATGATGTTTCAGAGGCTGAAATTAATACGAAAGATAAAAAGCGAATTATTATAGATAACTATGCGGTTTGGCGAATTGAAGATCCGAAGAAGATGATTGCCAATGCGAGAACGCTTGAAAGTGCTGAAACAAGAATGGAGGAATTTATTTATTCCACTACTCGTACAGAGCTTGGTCAGCTAAATTATGAAGAGATAATAAATGATGAGAAATCCTCCCGCGGGTCATTAAATGATCGAATCACGGAAAAGGTAAACGAGCTTTTGGCAAAGGATAATTACGGGATTGTGGTCACAGATGTGCGAATGAAACGTACTGACCTGCCAACTGAAAACGAACAGTCGGTTTATACGAGGATGATATCTGAACGTGAATCAACAGCACAGGAATATTTATCTAGAGGAGACGCCAATAAAAACCGGATCATCGCTGATACGGATAAACAAGTAAGAGAGCTTTTGGCAAAAGCACAGGCGGATGCAGAGGAAATTAGAGCTGATGGGGAATCAGGAGCTGCGAAAATTTATAATGAGGCATTTTCAAAGGATCCTAGCTTCTACTCCTTATACAGAACATTAGAATCCTATAAAAAGACTGTTAATGGCGAAACGGTTATCGTTCTGCCATCAGATTCACCATATGCCCGATTACTGATGGGCTACACAAATTAACTTCATTCAGCATTAATCTGCCATTTCTATAAATGGGGATGAATGAAAAAAGGTATCTAGTTCAGTGGTAATTCAAACTCCAGCTGAATGAAGTTAAGCCTCCGGCGAGCCTTTCGATTTTTTAGGGGAAATTATCGAGCCAGCTCGATAAAAATCTGGGCGCAATTTCGCCGAGCCGAAATTGATTAAGAACCGTTATTTTTCTTTCTTTGTTTGCTCATGGTAAAATGAAGAAAGGAAATAACGGTTTTTTTATGTGAATGGTAAAAAAGAGGTGGAATGAACTTGAAGAAAAAATTAGTGTTAATTGATGGGAACAGCATTGCTTATCGGGCTTTTTTTGCTTTGCCGCTGCTGAATAATGATAAAGGCATACATACAAATGCAGTTTATGGCTTTACGATGATGTTATCAAAAATACTGGAAGATGAAAAACCTACTCATATTCTTGTTGCGTTTGATGCAGGAAAAACAACCTTCCGCCATAAGACTTTCAGTGAATATAAGGGCGGAAGACAAAAGACGCCACCCGAATTATCAGAGCAATTTCCGTTCATTCGAGAGCTGCTGGATGCTTATCAGATTCCAAGATATGAACTGGAAAACTATGAAGCAGATGATATTATCGGAACACTTTCACTTCAGGCAGAGAAGGATGACTTTGAAGTAAAGGTGATTTCAGGAGACAAAGACTTAACTCAGTTAAGCTCAGAGAAAACAACGGTTGCCATTACCCGAAAAGGGATTACCGATATAGAGGAATACACCCCAGCTCACATTGCTGATAAGTATGGAATCACACCAGAAAGAATTATCGATATGAAAGGATTAATGGGAGACAGCTCGGATAATATTCCTGGAGTTCCAGGAGTCGGAGAAAAAACAGCTTTGAAATTATTAAAAGAGCATGGAACATTGGGAAACCTGCTCGAATCAATCGATAAAGTAGGCGGGAAAAAACTGCAGGAAAAGCTGGAGGAATTTAAAGACCAGGCAATAATGAGTAAAGAGCTCGCCACAATTACAAGAGAAGCCCCGATTGACATTCAACTGAATGAAATTGAATATGAAGGATTTGAAAAAGACGAGGTTATCAAAATCTATAAAGAGCTTGGGTTTAACTCTTTATTAGACAAGCTTGGTGACTCGGACGGTGTTGAAGAAGGAGATTTAGAGGAAATAGAGTTTACGATCGTTGAAGAGATAACAGAGGATATTTTTTCTGACGTCAATTCTTTTTATGTAGAAATATTAGAAGATAATTACCATTATGCTGATATTATTGGATTTTCAGTAGGAAATGAAAAAGGAATATTCTTTATTTCAGCTGAGAAGGCGATTGCATCCCCGATTTTTAAACAATGGGCTGAAGACGAAAGTAAACAGAAAATCGTTTACGATGGAAAAAGATCTGAGGTTTCCCTGCGTCATCATGGAATCCATTTATCAGGAATTACATTTGATTTACTTATTGCCGCCTACTTAATCAATCCATCTGAAACGATTGAAGATGTGAGCTCTATTGCAAAAGCACATGGCTATACTTCCATTCAATCAGATGAAGCTTTTTATGGGAAAGGTGCAAAGCGAAGCATCCCTGAGGAGCGGAAGCTTGCGGAGCATCTATCTAGAAAGGCTGATGCCCTATTATCCTTGAACGATAAGCTGGATCAGGAGCTTAAAGAAAATCATCAGGATGGACTATTCTATGACTTGGAATTGCCGCTTTCTCTTATTTTAGCTGATATGGAATCGACAGGGATCAAAATGGATCTTGAGCGGCTAGAGGCAATGGGCAATGAGATTCTGTCGAAGCTAGTTGATATTGAAGGGCGTATTCATGAATTAGCTGGAGAAAAATTTAATATTAATTCGCCTAAACAGCTGGGAGTTATTTTATTTGATAAGTTAGGTCTTCCTGTTTTTAAAAAGACAAAAACGGGTTACTCCACTTCTGCCGATGTCCTTGAAAAGCTTGAGCAGGATCATGAAATTATTAAGGAGATCCTCCTTTATCGCCAGCTTGCAAAGCTTCAGTCTACGTATATTGAAGGCTTATTAAAAATTGTGAATAAAGATAACGAGAAAGTTCACACAAGATTCAATCAGGCTCTTACTCAAACTGGAAGGTTAAGCTCAACAGATCCTAATCTTCAGAATATCCCTATCCGACTGGAGGAAGGAAGAAGGATTCGCCAAGCATTTATTCCTTCTGAAAAGAACTGGATAATCTTTGCAGCTGATTATTCGCAAATCGAGCTAAGAGTACTTGCTCATATTGCTGGTGACGAGAAGCTGATTGATGCATTTAACCATGATATGGATATTCATACAATTACCGCTATGGAGGTCTTTCACGTATCGGCAGAGGAAGTTACTTCGAATATGCGACGCCATGCAAAAGCAGTTAACTTTGGGATTGTATACGGCATAAGTGATTACGGGCTTTCTCAAAGTTTAGGAATAACACGAAAAGAAGCAGGTCAATTCATTAATCGATATTTAGAAAGCTATCCAGGTGTGAAACAGTACATGGAAGATATCGTATATGATGCGAAACAAAAAGGCTATGTATCCACCCTGCTGCATCGCAGAAGATACTTGCCGGAAATTACGAACCGAAACTTTAACCTTCGCAGCTTTGCCGAACGCACTGCGATGAACACGCCGATACAAGGAAGTGCTGCCGACATTATTAAGAAGGCAATGATTGATATGGCCAATCGTCTAAAAGAAGAAAACCTGAATTCAAGGCTCTTGCTTTCAGTTCACGATGAATTAATCTTTGAAGCGCCAGAGGATGAAATTGAGAAATTAAAGAAAATCGTCCCTGAAGTAATGGAAAATGCCATTCAATTAAAAGTGCCATTAAAGGTCGATTACTCTTATGGGCCTACATGGTTTGATGCGAAATAGAAAAGCGGAAGCGCCTTGTCCAGCCCCGACAAGCACAAGACGAGCCTCCCGGAAAGGTGGTCTTTCCTTTCTGGGAGGATTGGCTTGTGACCTCGAGGGGCTAGGCGCTGGAGCTAGACAAATAGAAAAGCGGAAGCGCCTTGTCCAGCCCCGACAAGCACAAGACGAGCCTCCAGGAAAGGTGGTCTTTCCTTTCTGGGAGGATTGGCTTGTGACCTCGAGGGGCTAGGCGCTGGAGCTAGACAAATAGAAGAGCGGAAGCGCTGGTGCTAGACAAATAGATAAGCATTAAAAAGCAGGAGGTGGTTCGATGCCTGAATTGCCAGAGGTGGAAACGATCCGCCGAACTTTGGATGAATTAATTATGAACAAGACGATTGACCATGTATCAGTCTTCTGGCCGAAGATTGTAAAGCATCCGGAAGAAGTTGTACAGTTTAAGGATGCATTGGTCGGGCAGACATTTACCGGGACAGGCAGAAGAGGGAAATTTCTTATTCTTTATACGAAGGATTTTGCGCTCATATCCCATTTGCGAATGGAAGGAAAATACGGGCTTTTTCAGCAAACGGATGAAGTGGATAAGCATACTCATGTTATTTTTCATTTCACAGATGGAACTGAACTTCGCTATAAGGATGTCCGGAAATTTGGTACGATGCATCTATACTTGAAGGGCGAAGAATTTACTCGTCTTCCCCTTTCTCAATTAGGTCCAGAACCCTTTTCTGATGGATTTACAAAGGAAGAATTAGCTGAGAAACTTTCAAAGACAAAAAGAAATATTAAAGCCGTTCTCCTAGACCAAAAGGTAGTCGTTGGTCTCGGCAATATTTATGTTGATGAAGCATTATTCCGGGCAGGGATTCATCCGGAGAGAATTGCTGACACTTTAACAAATTCTGAATTAACAAGACTTCATAAAGAAATAATAGCTACCTTGTCTGAAGCTGTTGACAAAGGGGGAAGTACAATACGGTCGTACATTAACTCCCAGGGTCAAATTGGCATGTTTCAGCTCGAGCTTTTAGTGTATGGCAGAAAAGGGGAAGATTGCAAAGTTTGCGGCAGTCAGCTTGAAAGAATTATTTCCGGCGGTCGAGGAACTGTATTTTGTCCTTCATGTCAAAAAAAAGACTGAAAAACTCGCCAATACTGGCGAGTTTTTCGTTCCCAAGTTCTTAAAAAGTTTTTCAATAACAATGGATAGGCTTCTCCCATATACTATCTTAGCGATTGATGGGCAGCAACAGGATACGTGTTGCTACGAGGGAGGAGTCCTATCCAAATGATGCATACAATATCACTTCTTATACTAGCATTTGCTGTTAGTCTAGATAACTTTAGTGTAGGATTAACTTATGGATTAAGAAAAATGAGAATACCATTGAAATCAATTGGAATCATCGCTTGCTGTTCAGCAATTGCATTAGTGATTGCGATGACAATCGGCCGTTTCATTATTAGTTTTTTCTCACCTGCTTTCGCGGAAAGTATTGGTGGAATTATTCTTATCGTCCTTGGGGCGTGGGTACTATTTCAATTTTTACGTTCCGAAAAGTCAAAGGATGTTCTGCCACACGAAAAAACGATTGTCAATTTTGAAATTAAATCGCTTGGTTTAGTTATTAAAATTTTACAAAAACCAATGTCTGCTGATTTTGACAAGTCGGGCACGATAACGGGGATTGAAGCACTAATGCTTGGGGTTGCTCTATCCCTTGATGCTTTCGGTGCTGGGTTTGGTGCTGCTATGTTAGGCTACTCACCGTATTATTTAGCCATAGCAGTGGCTGTCATGAGTTCACTGTTTGTATATCTGGGCCTAAAAGTAGGGGCCGTTTTCTCAAAAAGTGATTGGATACAGAAGTTTTCCTTTGTACCGGGGATATTATTAATATTAATTGGGATTTGGAAAATATAACACAAGAAAGGGAAATGAGATGTCTATAGTTGTTGGCCTGACTGGAGGAATTGCAAGTGGAAAGAGCACAGTTTCCTCCATCTTAATTGAAAAAGGAGCATTAGTCATTGATGCAGATGCAGAAGCACGCTTAGCTGTTGAAAAAGGAGAAGAAGCCTATAATGAGATCATTGCCCATTTTGGGAGTCAGGTCCTGCTTGAAGACGGGTCGATTGATAGAGGAAAGCTAGGATCTATCATTTTTCATGATGAACAGCAGCGCCAGAAGCTTAACAGCATCGTTCATCCTGCAGTTAGAAAAAGAATGTTGCTGAAGAAAGATCATGCCATTGAAGAAGGGGAAAAACTAGTCATTCTTGACATTCCGTTATTATTCGAAAGCAAGCTTGCCTATATGGTTGATAAAACGATTTTAGTGTATGTGGATGAGGATGTTCAATTAGAACGATTAATGAATCGCAATCATCTCTCCAAAGAAGATGCGACAGCAAGAATTAACTCGCAAATGCCTCTTAAGGATAAGGTTCAGCTTGCTGATGAAGTGATTAATAATAATGGTACTATAGCGGAAACAGAGAAGCAGCTTATAGAAATATTGAAAAAATGGAATGCTATGTAGAGCCTTAAGGGCTCTTTTTCTTTGCAATTGTTAATCATGAGTAATAGGTTAATTAATCAGAATTATAAAACATTAATTTTCCACACTTTAATCATTACAAATGTCTATTAATATGTTATACTAATTACATATGAATACGATATAAAGTATAACACTTATGCGGAAGGGGCCGTAAAATGAAAGCGAAAATTGCAATTAACGGTTTTGGAAGAATTGGACGAATGGTATTTAGAAAAGCCATTCTTGATGATAAACTTGATGTGGTTGCAGTAAATGCAAGCTACCCAGCTGAAACATTGGCACATTTAATTAAGTATGACACAAATCACGGCCGATTTGAAGGGGAAGTTATTCCAGAAGACGGCGCTCTTATTGTAAACGGTAAGCGTGTACAATTATTAAGCAATCGTAACCCGCAGGAACTGCCTTGGAAAGAATTAAATATTGATATTGTCATTGAAGCAACAGGTAAATTTAACTCTCGTGATAAAGCAGCTCTTCATTTAGAAGCTGGTGCTAAGAAGGTTATTTTAACAGCTCCAGGGAAAAACGAAGACGTGACAATCGTAATGGGTGTGAACGAAGAATCTTTAAACATTGCAGAGCATGATATTATTTCAAATGCATCTTGCACAACTAACTGCTTAGCACCGGTTGCGAAAGTACTTGACGAACAATTTGGCATTGAAAATGGATTAATGACTACTGTCCATGCTTATACGAACGACCAGAACAATATCGACAATCCGCATAAGGATTTACGCCGTGCACGTGCTTGTGCACAATCGATTATTCCAACATCTACAGGTGCAGCTAAAGCGTTAACATTAGTGCTTCCACATCTAAAAGGCAAGCTTCATGGAATGGCATTACGTGTGCCGACACCAAATGTTTCTCTAGTTGACCTTGTTGTGGATCTTAAATCTGATGTAACGGTTGACCAAGTCAATGCAGCATTTGAACAAGCTTCCCAAGGCGCACTTAACGGAATTTTAGATATTACTGATGAGCCGTTAGTTTCAATCGACTTTAACACAAATCCGCATTCTGCTATCATTGATGGGTTATCTACAATGGTTATCGGAACGAATAAAGTAAAAGTTTTAGCATGGTATGACAATGAATGGGGCTACTCATGCCGAGTTGTCGACTTAACAAAATATGTTGCACAGGAGCTTCTTAAACCATCTGCAGTAAATGTAGGTTAAAGAAATTCGTCTTGCAGCTTTATTAGGCATGCCAATTTCGGTATGCCTAATTTATTTGCAAAATCGGATGTATCCTCTTAAGGACCATATTATAAGAGAGGAAAAAGATAACCCTTTAACAAATTTATAGAACTGTATTGCAAAAAGAAAATAAACAAAGTATACTAGTCCTCGTGAACTTCTATTATTTTGTTTATAGTGGCTACTTAAAGGGTTAGGACCTCTTTGGACTAACTTTCCCCCGTGGTAGTTATCTGGAAATGTAGAATGTCATTATTATTGTTAAAGGGGGAAATTTGAATATGGAAACGATGGGTCGTCACGTAATCTCAGAACTATGGGGATGCGATTTTGAAAAGTTAAATGATATGGATTTTATTGAGCGTACTTTTGTAGATGCAGCATTGAAATCAGGTGCTGAAATCCGAGAGGTGGCATTTCATAAGTTTGCACCACAGGGTGTGAGCGGAGTTGTTATCATCTCTGAATCGCATTTAACTATTCACAGCTTTCCTGAGCATGGTTATGCCAGTATTGATGTATATACGTGTGGTGATCTTGACCCTAGCATTGCTGCGAACTACATTGCAGAGGCGTTAGGTGCAGAAACGTGTGAGAATATCGAAATTCCACGCGGGATGGGTCCAGTTCAAGTTAAACAAGCGCAAGCTAATGCTTTATAATAACAAAAAGGCATGAAAATCCAGAGGTGTATTTAATACACCTCTTTTTATTTGCCCATTTTCTCACTCATTACTATTGGGCTTTTATCTAAAAAATAGTACAATAAAAGTACCCGAGCATTTTGAATGAAAAGAATCCGGAGCTGATTGAATGAAATGTCCTTCATGTCAAAATAACAATACACGTGTACTTGATTCTCGTCCTGTTGATGACTACCGTTCTATTCGGCGCAGACGGGAATGTGAAGCCTGCGGATATCGGTTCACGACCTTTGAGAAGGTTGAGGAAATTCCGCTTATTGTCGTCAAAAAAGAAGGAACAAGGGAAGAATTTAGCCGTGATAAAATATTACGAGGCCTTATTAAGGCTTGTGAAAAACGCCCTGTTGCCTTGAAAGAGCTGGAAGAAATTACTTCCAGTGTTGAAAAGGAACTCCGCAGTAATGGTGTCTCTGAAATTCAAAGTGAAGCTGTTGGTGAAATGGTAATGGACAGGCTGGCGAAAATCGATGATGTCGCTTATGTAAGATTTGCATCTGTTTATCGGCAGTTTAAAGATATCAATGTCTTTATTGATGAATTGAAAGAATTGATTAAGAAAGAAAAGGAATAAAAGGGACACGTTCTTTGAGCTAAAGGAATCTTTAGCTCTTTTTTGGTGAATGATTATTATTGTATTGAAAGGTTGATAAAATGGTTCAGCATTGGCAGGAATTGGTTCCAATTGATCGATATGTAGTAGCTGCTAGCGGGCTTTTGCATGATTATGACCGAAAAGTGCTAACTTTATTGTATCAGCCCTTAATCGGATCTACTTGTTTTAGTTTATATATGACATTATGGTCGGAACTGGAAGAAAATAGATTATGGTCCAGCTCTAATTCACATCACAGTCTGATGAATTTCATGGATTTAAGGTTAAATGAGATTTACAAAGCCCGTATAAAGCTAGAAGGAATTGGGCTTATGAAGGTTTATGAAAAAAAAGATGATGATGCGAGATCCTTTATTTACGAATTGATCCCGCCTTTAACTCCTGAACAATTTTTTTTAGATGGAATGTTAAATATATATTTGTATAAAAAAATTGGTAAAAATCAATATTCGAGATTAAAACGGTTTTTTTCAGAAGATAAGGTGGATTCTAAGGGAAATTACTATGAAGTTACCAAGTCATTTCAGGATATTTTTATGACAAGTCATATGGATTCTATTTCTTATGATTCAGAAGCTGAAGAGATGATGCAAGCTTCTGAAGGGAAAAGTTTTATCGGAAGAGATGAACAGGATCGTATACAAATCATTCCTGATACATTTAATTTTAAGCTTCTTCAAGCTGGATTAAATGAGTCCCTGATTCCGAAAGAGGCTTTCACAAAAAAAGTTAAAAATGCGGTCAGCAATCTTGCATTTTTGTATGGTATAGATGCAATCCAAATGAAAAACATTGTCATCAGCGCCATTACAGAAGATAATGAAATCAACATAGAAGAGTTGAGAAAGTCTGCTCGGGATTGGTACCAATTTCAACATCATGATCAGCTTCCATCATTAGTAGATCGAACACAGCCAATGGCGCAGCGGACGCAAATAAAGGAGCCCGAAACAAAAGAAGAGGAATTGCTTCGTGCTTTAGAAATTACTTCACCAAGGCAAGTGTTAACGGATCTTTCTGGAGGGGCGGAGCCTTCAAAAGGGGATCTGCAAATAATTGAAGGTGTTATGTTTAACCAAAAGCTTTCCCCAGGGGTTGTCAATGTACTGATTCAATATGTCATGTTGAAATCGGATATGAAAATGACGAAAAGCTATGTTGAAAAAATCGCGAGCCACTGGGCAAGGAAGAAAATTCAGACGGCAAAAGCTGCGATGGATTTAGCTAAAAATGAGCATAAGCAATATATGGAGTGGGCAGATGGGAAGAAAAAATCAGCTAAATATACAGGAAAAAATAAACCGATTCGAACGGAATTGCTTCCTGACTGGTTTGACGAAATAAGTACCCCTGCTCCAGATTCAACGAAGAAACAAGACGAAGATCTTGAACTGAAGAAGCGAGAACTAGAAGAAACTTTAAAGAAGCTGCGTTCAGGAAAAGAGGCTGACTAATGGAAAGAATTAATGATACATTAAAACGATTGGCTGGCAGAGAGGATTTTCAAAAAAGATATGAAATGCAGCGAAGGGAAACATTAAATAATCCAGACGTAAAGGCCTTTCTCAAAAGCCATCAAGATGAATTAACTGAGAGAATGATTGAAATAAGCATGGTAAAGCTTTATGAATACTCAAATCAGAGCAAGGAATGCAATAAATGTCCTAGCTTAGATGGATGTGTCAATTTCATGAAGGGCTACCATCCAAAGCTTGTCGTAGGAAGAGGAAGCATTGAATTACATTACGACAAATGTCCTCGAAAGGTTATGGACGATGAGAAACGCAAAAATGAAAAATTAATTCAAAGCTTGCACGTACCAAGAGACATTCTTGAAGCTTCCTTTGATTCCATTTATGCGGATGATGAAAGAATCGATGCTGTACAGAAGGCTGCTTCTTTTATTATGAATTATAAACCAGGCTCCAAACAGAAGGGATTATATTTTTATGGGAAATTTGGAGTTGGTAAATCCTATTTACTAGGTGTTATTGCGAATGAATTGGCAAAAAAAGAAGTTTCGTCCATGATCGTGTATGTCCCTGAACTTTTGAGGGAACTAAAAAGCTCGATTGCTGATTCTACTCTTAATGAAAAGATTGAGACGATCAAAAAAGTGCCTGTCCTCATGTTTGATGACATTGGTGCGGAAACGATGTCCAGCTGGACGAGAGATGAGGTCATGGGACCGATCCTGCAATTTCGAATGCTCGAAAGCCTGCCGACTTTCTTTACTTCTAATTTTGACTTTCAAGGTTTGGAGCATCATTTATCCTACAGCCAGCGAGGAGAAGAAGAGAAAATGAAAGCCCGGCGCATCATAGAGAGGATCAGATATTTAGCGGAACCAGTCGTCGTGGAAGGACGGAACCGCAGAGTTTAGATGCTGATAAGGCGGAATAAGAGTTTTCGCCGGAAAACATTTTAATTATAACGGAGCTGTCCTGATTGTATCGGGATGGCTCTGTTTTTTTCCTAAGGTAAAATTATTATCCTCATCATACATATGAATTCTTTTCAGCACTTCTATTTTGTCCAAATTCCCCATATACATTTAAAACAGAATACTATATAAAGGGGGGATTTGGTTGATCGAAATCACTTTCCAGAAGACCGAAGATGCTAAAAGTCTATTTAGATACTTACAATATTATTTAGCTTCTTCCGCACTTTCCAATAAAAATATTCTTCAAATTGAAGATCACCATATAGTTCGAATCCATATCGAACCACAAATGAAAAAGGGTTTAGAAATGATCAAAGATGTTTTCTATAAGTTTATTACTAGTAAACAAGATAATTGGTTTCGTAGAATTATAGCTGAACATTATTACTATCAGGACGAGGAGGAACAGCAGCAAATTCTTGAAATCATTCATTCCATCCTCGAAGGAAATAGGAAGGACCTTTCCTCTTTTCTAAGTAATGTAGATATGGAGGGAAATATTAAAAATACGATTAATGAAATCTTCCATGAGAATATTAACTTTTCCTTCGATTCCTTTGTGAAATTTAGGTTACGGCCAATAATGGATCAGATGGCCAAATATGTAGAAATTTCAATAGATGAATATAAAATGGAGCAAGAGTACCAAATGTTTATTCAAACTTTAAGGGATTTCTTAACAGGGAGAGAAGCGAAGCTAGACTACATTCATTTACTTATTGATGATGGCATTCATTTTTTTAATGAAAACTATGAAGAAATGAAACGAACGGATTTAGCACATATGATCGACAGAAGACTTTTAATCAATCACCCGGTTTATGTGGATTCCGTTACGATTGCCCCATTGCTCTCTATTGCACCTGCCATTATTTATCTTTATACCGAGGATAAGGAGCAGGCGCTCGTGAGAACAATTCAAAATATTTTTGAGGAAAGACTCGTGATTAGCTCAACTAGTGAATTTTATAAAAATAAAAATAGGCAAACGTATACAGTTGATGAAAAAATATAAAGGTGCCCTTGATTTTCCTGAAATAACAAACTATAATACGTACATAATATGAAATGCAATAAGTATAAGTTATGATAAGGACATGGGTATTCGTTTACGGTTTCAAGAGAGGGAAGGCAAGGCTGGAACCTTCCTAACACGAATTGAATGCTTACCACCTTTGAACTTCAGCTCGGAAATGGGCTGACGGTGACAAGCCGTTAAATTGCTACAAGTCATTTTACGCATATTTCTGTGAAATGAGAAGTAGGGTGGAACCACGTGTTAATAACAACTCGTCCCTTTTTTAGGGACGGGTTTTTTTATTTTTATCCAAATAGGAGGATTTACAATGTCAGATTTAATTAATGTATCGTTTCCAGATGGGGCTGTAAAGGAGTTTCCGAAAGGGACGACAACAGAAGATATCGCTGCTTCTATCAGTCCTGGACTTAAGAAGAAGGCGATCGCAGGAAAATTCAATGGGGAAATGTTCGACCTGCGCCGTCCGATCGAGGAGGATGGAGCAGTCGAAATCGTAACTCAGGATAGTGCAGAGGCATTAGAAGTTCTTCGCCACAGTTCTGCTCACTTAATGGCACAAGCGATTAAGCGTTTATATAAAAATGTTAAGCTTGGTGTAGGTCCAGTTATCGAAGGCGGGTTCTACTACGATATCGATATGGAGCAATCCTTGACTCCAGAAGATCTTCCGCTAATCGAAAAAGAAATGAAAAAAATCATCAATGAAAACATTGATATCGTTCGCAAGGAAGTCAGCCGAGATGAAGCTGTTCAATTGTTTAAGGAAATTGATGATGAATATAAATTGGAACTGATTGAAGCGATTCCAGCGGATGAGACAGTAACACTTTATGAGCAAGGAGAGTTTGTTGACCTATGCCGAGGCGTTCACGTGCCATCTACTGGCAAGCTTAAGGAAATTAAGCTGCTCAGCATTGCTGGTGCTTACTGGCGCGGAAACAGCGACAATAAAATGCTTCAGCGAATTTACGGTACAGCATTCTTTAAAAAAGAAGATTTAGCTGAGCATTTGCGCTTACTTGAAGAAGCAAAAGAACGTGATCACCGTAAGATCGGGAAAGAATTAAACCTTTTCACAAACTCTCAAAAAGTGGGACAAGGCCTGCCGCTATGGCTTCCAAAAGGAGCAACCATTCGCCGCATCGTTGAGCGCTATATTGTTGATAAGGAAGTGCGTTTAGGCTATGACCATGTGTATACACCAGTGATGGGAAGCGTAGAGCTATACAAAACGTCTGGCCACTGGGATCATTACCAAGAGGATATGTTCCCTGTCATGGAAATGGATAATGAGCAGCTTGTTCTTCGTCCGATGAACTGCCCGCACCACATGATGATTTACAAAAATGGCATTCACAGCTATCGTGAGCTTCCAATCCGTATTGCTGAGCTTGGAACGATGCATCGCTACGAAATGTCAGGTGCCTTATCTGGTCTTCAGCGTGTACGTGGAATGACTCTGAATGATGCTCATATCTTTGTCCGTCCCGACCAAATTAAAGAAGAATTTAAGCGTGTTGTCCAATTGGTGCTTGATGTGTATAAAGATTTTGGCATTGAGGATTATTCATTCCGTCTGTCTTATCGCGACCCGCAAGACACAGAGAAGTATTTTGATGATGACCAAATGTGGGAAAAGGCTCAAGCGATGCTGAAAGAAGCAATGGATGAAATCGGTCTTGATTATTTTGAGGCGGATGGAGAAGCTGCTTTCTACGGTCCAAAATTAGATGTTCAAGTGAAAACTGCCTTAGGCAAGGAGGAGACATTATCAACCGTTCAATTAGACTTCTTATTGCCTGAGCGTTTTGATTTATCTTATATCGGAGAAGACGGCAAACATCATCGTCCAGTCGTTATTCACCGTGGCGTTGTGTCAACAATGGAGCGCTTTGTTGCCTTCTTAATTGAAGAGTATAAAGGAGCATTCCCAACATGGCTTGCACCTGTTCAAGTTCAAGTCATCCCTGTTTCGCCAGACGTTCACTACGACTATGCAAAGGAAGTACTTGAACAACTGAAAGCTGAAGGGTTCCGTGTCGAGCTTGATGACCGAAACGAGAAAATTGGCTACAAAATCCGTGAAGCCCAAATGCAAAAAACTCCGTATATGCTAGTAGTCGGCGATAATGAAGTTGCTGAAAAAGCAGTCAATGTCCGAAAATATGGAGAGCAGAAATCTGAAACAGTTCCATTTACAGATTTTATTGCTGGATTGAAGGAAGAAGTTAAACGATAATTGGGTTATATCAGCGACATTCTAAAGCTCTAAAAATTGAGATGCTCTGCTCATTTATTGGAAAATCACAAAAATGTATTGCATGTTTCGGATACTTTTGTTACAATTTTCTTCGTTGCAACTGAAATGAACGTTTGACATGAAAACATCTTTTGTGATATAGTTGCTAAGGTAAATTGAATACAATTTGAGGAAAAGAAGAAGCACCCGCTTCTCACCTGATTGACGCAAAGAGCAGTTGGCAGGTTTTACGTAAACATTGTTGTTTAAATTTTGTACGTAAAGTGTGGGTGTTGTCATCCACACTTTTTTTATTGGATTTAAACAGATCTGCGTCTCTTTGGAACAGATATGTTATGTATTCTTGCGAATGTAGCTTTCGTCCGGTGCAATAGGCGTCTAATGCCTTCTTGACCCAAATGTTGTGTTCGCATATTAACCTTGGAGGTGTCTAACTATTAGCAAAGATATGTTGTTAAACGAGGGCATTCGTGCCCGTGAAGTTCGTCTTATTGACCAAAACGGCGAGCAATTAGGAATCAAGTCAAAAATCGAAGCACTTGAAATTGCTGCACGAGTGAATCTTGATGTTGTTCTTGTTGCACCGAATGCAAAACCTCCTGTAGCCCGTATCATGGACTATGGAAAGTTCAAGTTCGAGCAGCAGAAGAAAGATAAAGAAGCTCGCAAAAATCAAAAGATTATCAGTGTTAAAGAAGTTCGTCTAAGCCCAACAATTGATGAGCATGATTTTAATACAAAGCTTCGCAATGCAATTAAATTCCTTGAAAAAGGCGATAAAGTTAAAGCATCGATTCGATTTAAAGGACGTGCCATTACCCATAAGGAAATTGGTCATCGTGTATTAGTTCGCTTTGCTGAGGCTTGCACAGAAGTAGCTACTGTAGAATCACATCCGAAAATGGATGGCCGCAGTATGTTCATGATGCTAGCACCTAAAAACGAAAAGTAAGAGGAGGAATTCCAAATGCCAAAAATGAAAACTCACCGCGGCGCTGCTAAGCGTTTCAAAAGAACAGGATCTGGAAAACTTAAGCGTCACCACGCTTACACAAGCCACTTGTTCGCTAATAAATCTCAAAAACAAAAGCGTAAGCTTCGCAAAGGAACTCTTGTTTCTTCAGGCGATTACAAACGCATCCGTTTCTTATTAGTAAATCTTAAGTAATATCCGATATTAGGAGGGAAATCATATGCCACGTGTAAAAGGCGGTACAGTTACTCGCAAACGTCGTAAAAAGGTTCTTAAATTAGCTAAAGGTTATTTCGGTTCAAAACATACATTATATAAAGTTGCTAACCAACAAGTAATGAAATCTTTAATGTATGCTTACCGTGATCGTCGCAACAAAAAGCGCGATTTCCGCAAACTATGGGTTACTCGTATTAACGCAGCAGCTCGCATGAACGGTCTTTCTTACAGCCGTTTAATGCACGGTTTAAAGCTTGCTGGCATCGAAGTAAACCGCAAAATGCTTGCTGAATTAGCAATCGCTGACGAAAAAGCGTTCACTGAATTAGCAACAGTTGCAAAACAAAACTTAAGCAAGTAATATATCAGCCATTCTCGATTAGAGGATGGCTTTTCTATTGTGGAGGTATAAATCATGCTAAAGATATTTATTACTTTGTTTATCATTATTAATATAGCGGGTTTTTACTTGATGAAAATCGATAAGAATAAAGCAAAAAATCATCAATACAGAATAAGCGAAAATACATTATGGCTTGTAGCTATTTTTTTCGGTGCTATTGGCATGACGCTAGGAATGAAAACCTTCCGTCACAAAACAAAGCATGTCCAGTTTAAATACGGTTTGCCGGTGCTATCTTTTCTTGAAATAGGTCTCCTTCTATATGCATTTAATATTTTGTCATAACTGCCGGAACCCCTCAATAAGCTGTAAAAGAAGACAGCAAGGATTTTAAGCATAAGAGGGTGAGTGAAGATGAGTGATCAATTATCATTGCTATTCGTGATGATTGAAACAGCCGGAATTTTAGCTCCCATTGCCTTTATTTTAGTTCATATTTTAAGACAATTTTTCTTTATTCCTGTTCCCCTCGTATGTGTAACGGGAGGAATATTATTTGGCAGCCTTTTTGGCAGTTTATTCTCGTTAATTGGTCTCATACTAAGCAGTATTCTTTTCTATTTTCTTATTAGCCGGATGCCGAAAACACATGCGAAACTATCAAACTTAAAAAAACGCTGGTTTGGGGAGTATCGGAATCTTAGTGTAGGTCAAATTGCTGTATTGAGGCTTATCCCCTTTATTCATTATCATTTACTGAATTTTTGTCTAATTGAGCGGAACAAAAGCTTTCAGGATTATGTCAAGAATTCATGGGTTACAAATCTGCCTTTAGCCATTTTTTACACAGTGTTTGGAGAATTTATAAGCAGGTTTACGCCATCTATGATTCTCATCATCTTACTCTCACTTGGGGTCCTCGTTTTCATATTACGGGAAAAAGTGACTGTGATTAAATGGAGGGAATTTTTTAAAGCGGTATAAAGAAAAAACGTTGGAAAATTTTATATTTAGGTTAGATAGTTAATACAGTTAATAATAAATGGACCACACATATTAGACATATCTAAAATGTGTAGTCCATTTATTAATTCGTTCTTCAACTAAACGCACCCATTAGCCATTCGAAAGGGTTCCGTTTATGGTGCTTTTCTTAAAATACGTGCCAATATGACAGGCGTATTGGCATCGTTATTGGTATGAAAAAGTAAAACTCTCCATAGTAATAGGCAAGTCTTTTATTAGGAACACAAAACCCTTATTTATTTAAAGTCTCACTTACTTGTGATACGGTTCACCGTAATCCATTAAAATGAGGGTCTCTTGGATTTTTGAGATAAAACTCACTCATTTTAATTTGGTTGCCTTGTCCTTAATAGAGTAAACAGCAAAAGTAAATAAGCGGAGATTTTCCGGTTAGATGCAGAATGGAGCTCTTTTCGGGGTAAATAAGGGGAAAATTTCCGACTATGCAAAGAAAAATCCCCCTTTTTCGTATTATACGAGTCAATAGGCGGAATCTCTCCGTCTAATTAAGCCTTTTTTAATAATAATTACTAAATAAGCGGAATTTTTCCTTCTATTTTTCAACTCAGGTGCTTAACCTTATCCCCAAACCGATAAGTGCGCCCCCCTCAATCCTAGAGGTGGGTATCAGCAGCAAAGATCAATAAAATTGGTACTCAAAACGGCACTGCAAATGAAGAAAGATTTGACCATCTAAAAAACATAAAAACAATAACCCAACTGTATTTAATCTCTTTTAGTCATACGCTTTTTTAACAGACCAAAAAGTAAATGAAAACCAATAAAAAGCAACACCTAGATAGAAAACTAAAACACTTAATGTATGAAAGCTCTATCTTTCCGTTTATACATACCAATCACCATCGCCATTTCCAGAAGGATGAGAGTCTGCAAATTAGTTTCCATAATGGACTAACTACCCCATAATTGAGTATCTAAATTTAAGATTTCCGAACGTTTTTTAGCTGTGTTCACTAAAAGGTGTTTCTGGTGTCTTACTCTTTTCCATAAACTCTTTTATCGGACTCTTCCAGTCGATTTTTGCATTCGGATAATTTTCGTAAACTTTACGTTCGATAAATTGTAAATCTTCTCGAACCATTCCTTTCAGTGAGGCGAGGTTTCTTGGCCAAATAAAGATAGAGATGACCTCAAAAGCGTTATCAGTTGTCCCTAAATATTTTTCACCTTCAAACAAAACCCCTTTATAAGTAATCAAAAAGTTTTTGCGCACATTGTCCGAATCATCTAAGAAATAATACCGTTTTTGCTCATGGGCCAGTTCGAGCTTCCGTTTCGGATTTAGTAAATATTTGAACACGCTGTAGATGAGAAATATAATAAGTGCAAATAGCAGGAAGCGTATTAGCCACATCATAACAAGCCCCTCCAATTGTATTTTCTCTACATTACGAATAACCTTACAAAAAAGTTTCAACTTTTTACGATTTTGTTATAATTTTTTTATATCTATTTTTTAAAAAAATCAATGGAAAATGATTAGGATGGTGCAAAATGAATTATCAAAAATTATTTACTATGCAAAAAGGACTGGATGAACATATTGAAACAAAGCATCAGCTGCAGAATGAAAATTTAATTGATCGTAAAGTGCTGGCACTGCTCGTAGAATTAGGAGAACTTGCGAATGAAACGAGATGCTTCAAGTTTTGGAGTTTAAAGCCTTCATCCCCTCGGGAAACTGTTTTAGAAGAGTTTGTGGATGGTGTTCATTTTATTCTTTCACTTGGAATAGAGTGCGGTTTTTCACAGGAAAGTGAATATTTAGGACAGAAAGAAGCAAAAACTTCTATAAGTGATCAATTTTTGCATGTGTTTGAGCTAGTAAGTATTTTCAAAAACAGCAAGGCATTAGAGGATTATAAAGAACTTGTTCATGCCTACATTCAATTAGGGGAGCTATTAGGCTTCAATGCTAAAGAAATAGAGAAAGCATATATTGATAAAAATGAAGTTAATTATGAAAGACAGCGGCAAGGGTACTAAATGGTATTTTCTTTTTGTTATTGGAATGTTTTTAGTATAATAAAACCGAATACTTATTAAGGGAGTCGAAATAATGACGAAATTAGATGCTACGTTAACGATGCTAAAGGATTTAACTGATGCAAAAGGGATTCCTGGGAATGAGCGTGAACCCCGAGAGGTCATGAAGAAATACATAAGTGAATATGCCGATGAAGTAACAACTGATGGACTTGGCAGTTTAATTGCCAAAAAAGTCGGGAAAGAGGACGGCCCGAAAATAATGGTTGCCGGCCATCTAGATGAAGTAGGCTTCATGGTTACAAACATTGATGATAAAGGCTTCTTGCGTTTTCAGACCGTTGGCGGCTGGTGGTCACAAGTAATGCTTGCTCAGCGTGTAACGATTGTGACTAACAAAGGGGATGTAACTGGAATCATCGGTTCGAAGCCTCCGCATATCCTTTCTCCAGAAGCAAGGAAAAAGCCGGTAGACATTAAGGATATGTTTATTGATATCGGTGCTTCCAGCAAGGAAGAAGCGAAGGAGTGGGGCGTGAGACCTGGAGATATGGTCGTTCCATATTTTGAATTTACTGTGATGAATAATGAAAAGATGTTATTGGCTAAAGCATGGGATAACCGTATTGGCTGTGCAATTGCCATTGACGTTCTTAAATCCCTTAATGATGCTGACCATCCAAACATTGTTTACGGAGTAGGAACAGTTCAAGAAGAAGTTGGACTGCGTGGTGCCCGCACATCTGCGCAAAAAATTGAGCCAGACATTGCTTTCGGAGTGGATGTAGGGATCGCAGGAGACACTCCTGGCATCACAGAAAAAGAAGCATTAAGCAAAATGGGCAAAGGCCCGCAAATCATTCTTTATGACGCGTCCATGGTTTCCCACAAAGGCTTGCGTGATTTAGTAACGGATACAGCTGATGAATTGAATATTCCATATCAGTTTGATGCGGTGCCAGGCGGTGGAACAGATTCAGGTGCTATTCATTTAACACATAATGGGGTTCCTGCACTTTCTATTACGATTGCGACACGCTATATCCATTCTCATGCTGCCATGCTTCATCGTGATGACTATGAAAATGCTGTTAAATTAATTTCAGAAGTTATTAAGCGCCTTGATAGAGAAACAGTTGATCAAATTACTCTAAATTAAAGCAGAAAAAGATGGCCGCCGTTGGTGGTCATCTTTTTTCGCTTAAACTATTTATTTCAATCCACTTTCCAATGTTTGAAGCATTTCCTGTTTGTCTTGCTCGGAGGAATTTTTCCAAATCACTTCGAATAATACCCCTAATCCTGGGAGCATTTTTTCCTCTCCGTTTTGAATAGCATCAACAATTGTATCCTTTAATTCATCCTGTGAATTGCCTGAAACATTGTGTATAATAGCATTTCTTAAGTTTAGATTCATTGACCGCACTCCTTTCAAAAATTCAAATCGTTATTATGATTTCATTTTTTGGATTTATTATGTATTTTAATTGGGCTATAATAAGAAAATTGGAGCAAACAAATAAAGGAGTGAGAAGTGTGAAGTATATTCACTCTGCTAATAACCCTCAAGTGAAGCAATGGAAGAGACTATTAACCAAAAAGGAAAGAGACAAGACGAAAACATTATTAGTGGAAGGCTTTCATCTTGTAGAAGAAGCATTATCTAGCAGCGGGATCGAAGAAATTGTAATCAGTGAAAATACAGGATTGCCTCCATCTTGGAACTATGGGGATATTCCAGTGACAACGGTAACAAAGGACATCTTTCAAAGTTTATCTGATACGGAAACACCTCAAGGCGTCATCGCCATTTGCCGTCAGCCTGAGTTTCACTCTGATCAATTAGATGGAGATAAATATTTGCTGATTGATGCAGTTCAAGACCCAGGTAATTTGGGCACAATGATTCGTACGGCTGATGCCGCTGGTGTGGATGCTGTCATTATTGGAGATGGCAGTGTAGATATCTACAATCCGAAAGTGCTGCGTTCCGCACAAGGCAGCCATTTTCATCTCCCAATTGTCAGAGGGAATTTATCGGATTGGATCAGTAAGCTACGAAAGAAAGAAATCCCTGTGTACGGAACCGCATTAGAGAATGCAAAGGAGTATACGGAAATCAAGACTGTGGGGAAATACGCCTTAATTGTCGGCAATGAAGGAAGCGGTGTACGAAAAACGATTTTAGCTGAAACGACCGACAATCTATACATTCCGATTTACGGAAAAAGTGAATCATTAAATGTAGCGATTGCAACAGGAATTTTGCTTTATTACTTAAGGAATTAGTAATTGGGCGCTTTTTTTCGGAAAATCGTTTGAAACTATGTGAAGAATATACTATAATAACAGGAAAATTATATTGTTATAAAACAATGATGGAGAAAAGTAGCTTGCACGAACTTTTCAGGGAGAAGATGCCGTGACTGAGAGCATTTTCAAAGGGAAAGCAAGGGAAATTTCACCTCCTGAGTTGGCATCGGGACCATTGTAAAGCTTTCTTGAGTTAGATTACTGTCTAGCTCCAGCGGCGAGCCGCTTCCGCTTTTCGATGTAAAGATGTTCCGGCTTATTGCCGTTATCCGAATGAAGCGAATACATAAAGCGATTCATACATGCTTTTTGTGTTAAAAAGGGTGGTACCGCGAATCCAAAACCTCGTCCCTTTATGGGATGGAGGTTTTTTATTTTGGAAAAAAACAGAATTAAAGGAGGATTTTTTAGATGCAAGAGCGTTTAAAAGAACTGCAAAGCGAAGCGTTGGACAAAATCAGTCAAGCGTCTAATTTAAAAGAACTAAATGATATTCGAGTATCCTATTTAGGAAAAAAAGGGCCGATTACAGAAGTATTAAAAGGCATGGGGAAATTATCTGCCGAAGAACGTCCAATCATGGGAGCACTTGCAAATGAAGTACGCGATGCAATTGCAGCTGGAATTGAGTCAAAACAATCACAGTTAGAAGAGGCAGCTGTTCAACAAAAATTGGCTGGTGAAAAAATTGATGTTACGTTACCTGGCCGTCCAGTGAAAACGGGTAATCATCACCCGCTTACAAGCATCGTAGAGGAAATCGAAGACTTATTTATTGGGATGGGCTATACGATTGCTGAAGGACCCGAGGTAGAAAGTGATTATTATAATTTCGAAGCATTAAACTTGCCAAAGGATCACCCAGCTCGCGATATGCAGGATTCCTTCTATATTACAGAAGACATTCTTCTTCGTACCCAAACGTCTCCTGTACAAGCGAGAACAATGGAAAAGCACAGTGGGAAAGGTCCTGTAAAAATCATATGTCCTGGAAAAGTGTTCCGTCGTGATAATGACGATGCTACACATTCCCATCAGTTTATGCAAATTGAAGGCCTTGTTGTCGACGAAAACATTCGGATGAGTGATTTAAAGGGAACATTAGAATTGTTCGCGAAGAAATTATTTGGAGAAGACAGAGAAATCCGCTTACGCCCAAGCTTCTTCCCATTCACTGAGCCTTCTGTAGAAGTTGATGTGTCCTGCTTTAAATGCGGTGGGAGTGGCTGTAACATCTGCAAAAAAACCGGCTGGATTGAAATATTAGGAGCTGGAATGGTTCATCCAAATGTACTTGAAATGTCAGGCTTTGATTCAAAGAAATACACCGGGTTTGCATTCGGAATGGGAGTAGAGCGGATTGCCATGCTGAAATACGGCATCGATGATATTCGCCATTTCTATACAAATGATGTTCGTTTCTTAAAACAATTCTCTATTAATGAATAGATAATAGCAATTAAAGGTCAGAAAATGAGATACAGGAGGATAAAACATGTTTGTTTCATATAAATGGCTGCAGGATTATGTTGATTTATCAGGTGTTACCCCTGCAGAGCTTGCAGAAAGAATTACGAAAAGCGGTATTGAGGTTGAAGGCGTAGAAATCCTAAATGAAGGAATTCGCGGTGTTGTCGTTGGGCATGTTCTTGAAAGAGAGCAGCATCCGAATGCAGATAAATTAAATAAATGCTTAGTTGATATTGGCGGTGAAGAGCCTGTGCAAATTATTTGCGGTGCTCCCAATGTTGATAAAGGGCAAAAGGTTGCAGTTGCAACAGTTGGCGCCGTTCTTCCAGGCAACTTCAAAATCAAAAAGGCAAAGCTTCGCGGAGAAGAATCGAATGGCATGATCTGTTCCCTTCAAGAGCTTGGCATTGAAAGCAAGCTTGTGGCAAAGGAATATTCAGAAGGTATTTATGTATTCCATCAAGGAGCTGAAGTTGGAACAGATGCAATCGAACTATTACATCGAGATGACCAAGTGTTAGAGCTTGGCTTAACTCCGAATCGTTCTGATTGCTTAAGTTTACTTGGAGTTGCTTATGAAGTCGCTGCGATTTTAGGAAGAGAAGTAAAGCTTCCTGAAACAGAGCATGCTGAGTCATCAGAAAATGCTTCTGATTATATTCGCGTTGATGTGGAAGCACCTGAAGATAACCCGCTATATATTGCAAAAGTCATTAAAAATGTACAAATCAAGCCATCTCCTCTATGGATGCAAGGAAGATTGATGGCATCAGGCATTCGTCCGCATAATAATGTGGTTGATATTACGAACTATATTTTGCTTGAATATGGCCAACCGCTTCATGCTTTCGACTATGACCGATTTGGGTCAAAGCAAATTCTCGTTCGCCGTGCGAAGGATGGAGAAATCATTCAAACATTAGATGAAGTAAAAAGAGAATTAACTTCAGACCACCTTCTTATTACAAATGGAAAAGAGCCAGTTGCTCTTGCTGGTGTTATGGGAGGCTTGGACTCTGAGGTACAATCCGATACAAAAACGGTCCTTCTTGAATCTGCATTTTTTAAAGGCGCTACAGTCAGAAAAGCATCGAAAGATCACGGATTAAGAAGTGAGGCAAGCGCTCGTTTTGAAAAAGGCGTTGATCCAAACAGAGTAAGAGCAGCAGCAGAAAGGGCTGCACTTCTGCTGGAAAAATATGCAGATGGAGAAGTATTAGCAGGTTCTGCAGAAGCAAATACACTTACAGTTGAACCGGCCGTTGTTTCTGTTACAATAGATAAAATCAATCGTGTGCTGGGAACATCATTAGAAATGAAAGACGTTGAAGACATTTTTGCTCGTCTGCAGTTTGAAACTAATGTGGACGGAGATTCTATTATCGTTACAGCACCAACGCGCCGCGGGGATATCACCATTGAAGAGGATTTAATTGAAGAAGTAGCGAGACTTTATGGCTACGATAATCTAGGGTCTACTCTTCCAGTTGGTTCTTCAACACCGGGTCATCTAACAGCTTATCAAAATAAGCGCAGAATTGTCCGCAGATACCTTGAAGGAGCAGGGCTATACCAGGCGATCACTTATTCATTGACGAGCGGATCGAAAGCAACACAATATGCATTAGAAACGCGGGAGCCAATTCGCTTGGCGATGCCGATGAGTGAGGATCATAGCACACTTCGACTAAGCATCATTCCACAGCTGTTAAATGTATTAAAATATAATGCTGCAAGACAAAATGATAGTCTTTCTATTTATGAAATCGGTGATGTATTCCTTTCTGAAAGCAAGGACGTACTGCCAGAGGAACGTGAACATCTTGCTGGTGCCATAACAGGTTTATGGCAAAGTCATCCGTGGCAAGGAGAAAAGAAGCCAGTTGATTTCTATGTTGTGAAAGGAATTCTTGAAGGATTATTTGCTAGTCTTGGTCTAGATAAGGCAATTGAGTATCGTCAAGCTGAACGGGATGGCATGCATCCTGGCAGAACAGCAGACATCATCTTAAATGGCGAAGTAGCTGGTTTTGTTGGTCAAACACACCCAACAGTGGAAAAGGAATACGATTTAAAAGAGACTTATGTGTTTGAACTAAGCTTAAAGGCTATTTTAGAAGCGGAGACCGCGCCTTTACATTACCAGGCCATCCCGCGCTATCCATCGATCACACGTGATATCGCGCTCGTTGTCGATAAGGCTGTGGCTGCCGGTGAATTAGGAAGTATTATTACGGAAGCAGGCGGACCATTATTGAAGGAAGTTCAAGTATTTGATTTATACGAGGGCGACCGGATGGAGGAAGGGAAGAAATCGATTGCCTTCTCGCTTAAATATTTTGATCCTGAGCGTACCTTAACAGATGAAGATGTTGTGAAAGCCCATGATAAAGTATTACAGGCAGTGAAGGATAAAGCTGGAGCTGTATTAAGAGGATAAACAACTAGGGGATGCCATTTGCGGCATCCCCAGTTTTTATTTTCGATACTTCGAAGCTACTAATCGCTTCGCCTTTTCCGTATTGGCAAAATGAAGCTTGACGAAGGCTGGCAGGCATTCAATTCCTTTTTCATGAATAAGCCTCGCAGCTGCTTCATCAACCTTTGCCCCAGCCCCTTTTGTAATTTTAAATCCGGCGGCTTTGCTCAAATTGTCAAAGTGCTTGATGAACGCATATCTTGCGAGAATCGAAGCAGCTGCAACTGCCAGATGAATGCCCTCCGCTTTCGTGCTAAAATAAACATTTTTCCTCTGTACGACCGACTCCTTTTTCAAGTATGAATAATACACTTCCTCTTTAGCAAACTGGTCAATTAAGATTGCTTCTGGAGCTTGTGGAGCAATTTTTTTTAATAGATGCCCAATCGCTTGATTATGAAGCAAAGCTTTCATTTTCCCTTGTGACATCCCTGATTGCTGAAGTTTATTATATTTTTCATTGTGTAATGTTAATAAACTATAAGGGACAATATCTTTAATTACCTTGGCAATGCCCACAATCTTTTCATCATTTAAGTCTTTCGAATCCCTTACGCCTAATTCCTTCAGCAAGGGAATTTGATCCTTATTCACATAGGCTGCCACTACAGTAATAGGTCCAAAATAATCCCCCGTCCCCACTTCATCTGAGCCAATAACAGATAGTGAGCTAATATTTTTAGGCAAGTGATTTAACTGTGTGCTTTCCTTTTTGATAGAACTAGAAGGTTTGTTAGGTTCGCCCCATTTGGCTGATTCCTCAACGCTTCCGCTTCCTTGAAATAATACTTTTCCGGATTTATAGGCAGTAATGGCACAGGTTGGCGTTTTCGCGGCAAAGATACTCCCTGGCGGATTTTTATCTGATAAAAAGCGATGGTAATATAATTTCATCTCAGCAATTTCATTTAAAGCTTTAACCAGAACAATATTGCTCATAAATTCTGCCCCTTTCCAATAGGCGTTTACAAATTCTGTGTTTTTTTGACATGCTTCTACTTCCCACGTTTTTATGTTTCATGTTATGATATGGATTAGGATTCTAAAGGAATGGAGGCATGACGATTGTCAGATGTACAAAAAAACCGTACAAGTGTAGATATATATGGTCAGCAATATACAATTATCGGTACTGAGAGTCATAGCCATGTTCGTCTTGTTGCCTCAACGGTTGATGATAAAATGCGTGAAATCAGTTCCAAGAATCCTTATCTCGACAGCAGCAAATTAGCCGTTTTAACGGCTGTCAATGCCGTTAATGATTATATCAAGCTGAAGGATCGTCTAGAAAAGCTTGAAATTGAATTAAAAGAGAAAAGGACTGAATAAGTCATGCTAGATCTTGCCATACTCATTTTATTAATAATAGGTTTTTTCGTTGGCTTAAAGAGAGGCTTTATTCTGCAATTGATCCATTTAGTCGGCTTTATTATTGCATTTATTGTTGCTCGTATGTATTTTGAAAAGCTGGCCCCTAAATTAACCTTATGGGTTCCTTACCCACATTTCCAAAGCAATTCAACAATGCGAATGCTGTTTGATCAAGTCAATCTTGAAGATGCCTACTATCGCGCCATTGCCTTTGTCGTGATTTTTTTTGCGGTAAAAATTGTCCTGCAAATGATAGGAAGTATGCTTGATTTCGTTGCAAATTTGCCGGTTTTAAAGCAATTAAATGTTTGGGCAGGCGGAATATTAGGATTTATAGAAATATATCTTATCATGTTTATTCTATTATACATAGCAGCATTAGTACCAGTAGATGCCATTCAAAATGCCATAAATGACTCCTTTATGGCAAAAGGAATTGTTAATAATACTCCGATATTTTCTCAGGCTATAAAGGAGATGTGGATTGAATACATAGCTTCTTAACTTCTCTAAAGCAGAGAAGTTTTCTTTTTAAGCAGATAAAAACTGATTATTATAGGAAACAATATTCACAATACAAGTTTTCCAAAAAAGTAGGTGTTCAGGTAGATGGAAATTAATAAAAAAGATGTTATTCGGCTCTTAGAAACGATTGCAATCTATATGGAGCTAAAGGGAGAAAACCCTTTTAAAATAGCTGCTTTCCGTAAAGCGGCTGCTGCATTAGAGGCAAATGAACAGAGTTTGAGCGAAATAGAAGATTTTACAAAAATTTCTGGGATCGGAAAGGGAACTTCTGCGGTCATTGAGGAGTATATAGAGTTAGGCCATTCGACTGTTTTGAATGATCTGAAGAAAGAAGTGCCTAAAGGATTAATTCCGCTGCTTCAATTGCCTGGTCTTGGGGGCAAGAAAATTGCGAAGCTGCATAAAGAGCTAGGAATAGAAAATGCAGCAGACTTGGAGACGGCTTGCCGGAATAAACAAGTACGGGCCCTTGCAGGATTTGGGGAAAAATCAGAAGAAAAGATTCTTGCTGCATTAAGTCAAGCGGGAGGAAGGCCAGAACGGCTGCCACTCGCTTATATGCTTCCGATTGCAGATTCTATCGAATCGATTTTAAATGATATGGATGAGGTTGAAAACTTTTCACGAGCGGGCAGCTTAAGAAGAATGAGAGAAACCATTAAGGATTTAGATTTTATCATTGCAACAACTAAACCAGCGGCCGTTAAAGAAAAACTATTAGCCCTTCCACTTATTAAGGAGACGATAGCGGCAGGAGACACAAAGGTTTCAGTTATTCTAGAACATAGCTATGATATATCCGTTGATTTTCGTCTAGTAAAGCCTGAGGAATTTGCCACTACGCTTCATCATTTTACCGGATCGAAGGAACATAATGTAAGAATGCGCCAGCTTGCGAAAGAACGCGGGGAAAAGATAAGTGAATATGGGGTAGAGAATATTGAAACCGGAGAAGTTGCCACTTTTACAACTGAAAGGGAGTTTTATGCGCATTTCGGGCTCCCTTATATCCCACCTGAAATCAGGGAGGATGGAAAGGAAGTAGATGAATACTCTGCTGAATTGGCTTTAATCACTCTTTCCGATATTAATGGCGATCTCCATATGCACACGACTTGGAGTGATGGTGCCCATACGATTGAGGAAATGGTTGAGGCCAGCCGTGCACGAGGCTATAAATATGTAGCCATAACGGATCACTCACAATATTTAAAGGTGGCAAATGGATTAACTTCTGAACGCTTAAGAAAGCAAAAAGAAGAGATTAAGCGGCTAAATGAACGCTACGATGATATAACTATTTTATCTGGTGTTGAGATGGATATTTTACCTGACGGAACATTAGATTATGATGATGAACTGCTTGCGGAAATGGATATCGTCATCGCATCCATTCATTCTGCCTTCACACAGCCGAAAGCGAAAATAATGGAACGGTTAAAAACAGCCTTGAAGAATCCGCACGTTGACATCATCGCACATCCAACTGGCAGAAAAATTGGCATAAGAGATGGCTATGAAGTAGATATAGATCTTTTAATAGAACTTGCGAAAGAAACGAATACGGTCTTGGAATTAAATGCAAATCCAAACAGGCTAGATCTTGCACCTCAGTATATTCGCAAAGCACAAGACGCCGGTGTGAAAATAGTGATTAATACAGATGCCCATAAGATGGACACATTAACCCACATGTCTATCGGTGTATCGACAGCAAAGAAAGGCTGGATTAAGAAAAGCAGTGTTCTTAACGCTATGGATACCGGGGAGCTGCTGGATTTTTTAAACAATAAGGGATAGATAGGAAGCTAGCCAATTTGCTAGCTTCAGCAACCCTTTTGCATTTCAAATAGGAGGTTACATCCTCATGCAGGAAAGAATTTTTAAAGTGCTGGAGTTTAATAAAGTAAAGGAACAATTGCTCGAGCACGTATCATCTGAGTTAGGAAAAAGAAAAGCAGAACATTTAATGCCATCTGTCGATTTTGAAGAAGTTCAGCAGTGGCAGGAAGAAACAGATGAAGCCGTAAAGGTGCTTCGAATGAAAGGCAACGTCCCGCTAGGCGGAATATATAATATACGGCCTCATGTCAAAAGATCAATCATTGGCGGGATGCTAAGCCCACATGAATTAACACAAGTAGCAAGCACTGTTCACGCAAGCAGACAAATTAAACGATTTATTGAAGAATTCGTAGATGAAAATGAGAATTTACCTATATTAGCCAGCTATGTTTTTCGTATTATCGTCTTAGCTGATTTGGAAACAACGATCAAAAATGCAATTGACGATAACGGAGAAGTATTGGATAGTGCGAGTGATACGCTAAGGTCTCTTCGAAATCAATTGCGCACGAAAGAGTCCCGGGTTAGAGAAAGGCTGGAAAGCATGATTCGTTCTTCAAGTGCGCAGAAAATGCTTTCAGACGCCATTATTACGATTCGAAATGATCGCTTTGTTATACCGGTCAAACAGGAATACAAAGGGCATTATGGAGGAATTATCCATGACCAAAGTTCTTCTGGCCAAACCTTATTTATTGAACCTCAATCGATTGTTCAATTAAATAATGAGCTCCAGGGAATTCGTGTGAAAGAGCAGCAGGAAATTGAACGAATTTTAATAGAACTTTCAAGCAAGGTAGCGGAAAATGGTTCGGAGCTAGAAACAATTGTTGAAGTTCTAACAGAAATAGATTTTATGTTTGCAAAAGCGCGATACAGCAACCGGATGAAAGCATCAAAGCCTAAGGTAAACAATGAGGGGAGAATATCCTTATTTAAGGCGCGCCATCCGCTTATTCCAGCGGACATTGTAGTAGCGAATGACATTTCATTAGGGAAAGACTTTTCGACCATCGTAATAACAGGTCCAAATACTGGCGGGAAAACCGTCACTCTAAAAACAGTTGGCTTATGTACGCTAATGGCTCAAGCCGGACTGCAAATCCCGGCCTTAGATGGGTCTGAAATAGCTGTCTTTGATGCTGTATATGCGGATATTGGCGATGAACAATCCATCGAACAAAGTCTTAGTACCTTCTCTTCACATATGGTGAATATTGTAGACATTCTAAAGAAGGTGGACTTTAACAGTCTTGTCCTTTTTGATGAATTAGGTGCAGGAACAGACCCTCAAGAGGGAGCGGCCCTTGCTATTTCCATATTAGATTATGTATATAAACGAGGAGCAAGAGTGATCGCAACGACTCATTATCCTGAATTAAAAGCATATGGCTATAATCGGGAAGGCGTCATCAATGCGAGTGTAGAATTTGATATTGATACACTTAGCCCAACATATAAGCTGCTGATAGGAGTTCCCGGCCGAAGCAATGCATTTGAAATTTCCAAGAGGCTTGGGCTTCAAGATGATGTGATTGATACAGCCCGCTCCTATATAAGTGCAGACAGCAATCAGGTTGAGAATATGATCGCATCGTTAGAGGAGAGCAGAAAACAGGCTGAAGCAGACAAGGAAGAAGCGAATGACTTTTTAAGAAGTGCTGAAATGCTTCATAAAGATTTGCAAAAGCAAATGATCGAATTTTATGAGCAAAAAGATGCTTTACATGAAAAAGCGGCAGAAAAAGCCGAAGCTATTATCGACCAAGCGAAGGCCGAAGCAGAAAAAGTCATCCGTGATTTAAGAAAAATGCGAATCGAAAAAGCAGCTGAGATTAAAGAGCACGAATTAATTGAAGCGAAGAAACGTCTGGAAGAAGCAGCGCCGAAAATTAAAAAGTCGAAAAAACAAATGACAAGTAAAGATAAGCATGTGTTTAAGCCTGGGGATGAAGTAAAGGTTTTAAGCTTTGACCAAAAAGGAACGCTGATTGATAAGACATCTGACAAAGAATGGCAAGTTCAAATTGGAATCCTGAAAATGAAGGTGAATGAAAAGGATTTGGAGTTCATTAAGAGTCCGAAACCAGTGGAAACAAGACCAATGGCAACTGTAAAAGGGAAAGACTTTCATGTTAGTCTCGAACTAGACCTCCGTGGCGAACGATATGAAAATGCTCTGCTTCGTGTGGAGAAATATATTGATGATGCACTGCTGGCTGCCTATCCCCGAGTTTCCATCATACATGGAAAAGGAACTGGGGCACTTAGACAGGGTGTGCAGGAATATTTAAGAAACCACCGTTCAGTGAAGAAAATCCGATTCGGTGAAGCGGGCGAAGGCGGATCAGGTGTAACAGTTGTTGAATTTAAATAACGGATTGGGAGAGAAGAAATGAACCAATTTTGGGAAAATCAATTTGTACAAACAGCGGGTTATTATAGTGTTGTCATTTTATGTATGATTGTATTTTTAGCTGTTTTCGAATTGGTCACGAAATATCGGAACTGGGAAGAAATCAAAAATGGGAATGTAGCGGTTGCTATGGCAACAGGGGGAAAGATATTCGGGATTGCCAATATTTTTAGACATTCCATCATGATAAATGATTCACTTTTCACCATGATAAGCTGGGGAGTATTCGGCTTCTTTCTATTGTTAACTGGTTATTTTATCTTCGAATTCCTTACACCGAAATTTAAAATTGATGATGAAATTGAAAAAAATAATAAAGCTGTTGGATTCATATCCATGGTTATTTCGATAGGTTTGTCCTATATTATTGGAGCAGGCTTATCTTAAGGAGCGGGGATATAAGTGGAGAAATTAGCGAAAGTATTATTTATTCTTTGTGGGTTGTTTGTTGTAATCGGTGCCATTTACTTATTATTTATTGCTTAATGTTTTTTCGATATAGTTTTCTAATCGCCATAATCATATGGCGATTTTTTTTGTGATCTGATGTATTTGATACATAAAATTAATTGCTTATACGGACATGTTAAAAATATACATTAATCTATTATTCTAATTGTCATGTAAACTTCATTATATTATAATAAGAATGAACAATTGGAATGTTCTAAAGATTTAATACTTTAGAAGGAGGGAATATATTGTTGCTAAATAAGCCTTGGCTTCAAACGTATCCGGAAGAAATACCCTCAACTTTGACATATCCAAATCAGCCTGTTCAAGATTATTTAAAAAAAGCGGCTGATGATCATCCAGAGAAAATTGCCATTCATTTCATGGGAAAAGAATTTACTTATCGAGCCATTTATGAATCCTCTTTAAAGCTTGCTTCCTATCTTCAGGAACTCGGAATTGAGAAAGGTGATAGGATTGCCATTATGCTGCCGAATATTCCGCCGGCTGTCATCAGTTATTATGGGATCCTAATGGCTGGAGGAATTGTCGTACAAACCAATCCCCTTTATACGGAGCGGGAGCTTGAATATCAAATGAAGGATTCAGGGGCAAAGGCCATCATTACGATGGATATTTTGTTTCCAAGGGCAGCGAAGGTTAAGCCGCAAACTAATTTGCAGCATATAATTGTAACCGCTATCAAAGATTTCCTGCCTTTCCCGAAAAACCTAGTTTATCCTTTTATACAAAAGAAGCAATATGGAATTGTGGTAAATGTGAAGCATGAAGGAAGCAACCATTTATTAACCGAAATTTTGAAGCAGCCAGCAAAAAAACTAAAGGAATATGAATTTGATTTCGCAGAAGATTTAGCGTTATTACAATATACTGGAGGAACGACTGGATTTCCAAAAGGGGTTATGCTGACACATCGCAATCTAGTTGCGAATGCGTCTATGTGTAAGGCTTGGCTTTATAAATGTAAACAAGGGCAAGAGGTTGTTCTAGGCTTATTGCCGTTTTTCCATGTGTACGGAATGACAACGGTGTTAATTTTATCTGTTATGGAAGCTCACAAAATGGTTTTGCTGCCTAAATTCGATGTAGAGACAACACTAAAGACGATTCAAAAACAACGGCCGACGCTGTTCCCTGGAGCTCCAACCATCTATATTGGACTATTAAATCATCCGGATTTGGCGAAATATGATCTTTCCTCTATTGATTCATGTATAAGCGGTTCAGCAGCTCTTCCTGTAGAGGTACAGCAAAAGTTCGAAGAGGTAACAGGAGGCAAGCTTGTTGAAGGCTATGGTTTAACTGAATCTTCACCGGTCACTCATGCTAATTTTCTCTGGGACCGTCCGCGTGTGAAGGGAAGTATCGGTGTGCCGTGGCCAGATACAGATGCAGCCATTCTGTCATTAGAAACAGGAGATTTTCTTCCGCCCGGTGAGGTTGGAGAAATCGTCGTTAAGGGACCACAAGTCATGAAGGGATACTGGAATCGCCCGGAGGATACAGCTGAATCCTTAAAGGACGGCTGGCTATTAACGGGTGATCTTGGGTATTTGGATGATCAAGGCTATTTCTATGTGGTTGACCGTAAGAAGGATATGATTATTGCTGGCGGCTATAATATTTATCCGCGTGAAATAGAAGAAGTCCTTTATGAACATCCTGCCGTACAAGAGGTTGTAGCAGCTGGAATACCGGATCCATATCGTGGAGAAACAGTCAAAGCTTATATTGTCCTAAAAGAAGGAACAACCGCAAATAAAGAAGAATTAAATGAGTTTGCCCGAAAATATCTTGCAGCTTACAAAGTTCCAAGACTTTACGAATTTCGAGATGCGCTCCCGAAAACAGCCGTTGGAAAAATATTAAGAAGAGCCCTGATAGATGAAGAAAAAAAGAGATTAGATGATGACCAGGAAAAGCAGGCTTAACTTTGAGTCCGAGCTTCTACTTCGGCTCTTTATTTTTTGACGAAAAGCTTGTCCCATTTTTTAATAAATGACATAATAGATCCGTCCATCAAAAATTGCGCGACAGTTTCTTGACAGAACGGAATTGCAGCACTATTATAAAAATATGAATGATGATTCATTCATTATCAATTAGCAATCATTCGCCCTTTATACAGATAAAAGCCTACACTTTCTTGGAAGGAGGGATACGATGAAAAGAAACAAACCTAAATATCGTCAAATCATTGATGCCGCAGTCATAGCCATTGCAGAGAACGGGTATCATCATGCGCAGGTTTCCAAAATCGCCAAGCAGGCTGGCGTCGCGGACGGAACGATTTACTTATATTTTAAAAATAAAGAAGATATCCTTATCTCTCTCTTTCAAGAAAAAATGGGATATTTTGTTGAGAAATATAAAGAGAAAATTGCAGGAAAAGAAACAGCGGCAGAGAAGTTATTAGTATTGGTTGAAACACATTTTAATATGCTTTCTGAAGATCGTCATCTTGCCATCGTGACCCAATTGGAGCTTAGACAGTCCAATAAGGAGATCCGTCATAAAATTAACGAAGTTCTAAAAGGAGTTCTTTCTATAGTTGAAAAAATATTAGTAGAAGGAAAAGAAAGCGGTGAGTTTTCAGCCGCTTTAGATACTCGATTAGCACGCCAGATGATTTTTGGCACGATGGATGAAACAGTCACAACTTGGGTGATGAATGAGCAAAAATATGATTTAACCTCGTTAGCAGGACCCGTGCATCAACTGCTTCTGGGCGGCTGTGCTGCGCGTCCATAACCATTGAATTGCTTTGAAAGAAAAGGGGATGAATATGGAGTATTTAAAATGGTCTAATCAGGATATGGTAGCTACTATTACGATTGAACGTCCTCCGGCAAATGCTCTTTCTTCAGGATTATTGAAGGAGTTGTCCGCAGTATTAGATGAAATTGAAGCAAATAACGAAATCAGGGTCATCTTAATACACGGAGAAGGGCGTTTCTTTTCAGCAGGGGCAGACATTAAAGAATTTACAACAATTAAAACTGAAGATGATTTCTCTAAACTTTCAACCTATGGCCAGGAATTATTTGAACGAATGGAAACATTCCCCAAGCCTATTATAGCTGCCATTCATGGCGCCGCACTTGGCGGAGGACTAGAGCTTGCTATGGGTTGTCATTTCCGATTAGTTGCCGAGAATGCTAAGCTTGGATTGCCTGAGCTTCAGCTTGGATTAATTCCCGGGTTTGCTGGAACACAGCGCCTTCCTCGGCTCGTTGGTACAGCTAAGGCTGCCGAAATGCTTTTTACAAGTGATCCGATAACAGGATTAGAGGCAGTCCAATATGGTCTTGCCAACCATGCGTATCCTGAAAGCGAACTTTTGGAAAATGCCTACAATATAGCAAAGAAAATTGCCAAGAAGAGTCCAGTTTCCATTAAGGCTGCTATCGATCTCTTAAACTATTCAAAGCCAAAAGAATATTTTGAAGGAGTAAAGATGGAAGCAAAACTGTTCGGAGATGTATTTGTCTCTGAAGATGGAAAAGAAGGAATTTCTGCATTTATCGAGAAAAGGGAACCGAAATTTACAGGCAAATAAAAATAATTATTTTTTTTCGATAACAATTTTTCTAGCAATCTATTATAATTAACATGTACGGGGTTGTACGCCCCGTACGAAATAAATTTTCTTAATCTTTAGAAGTAATGAAATTTTTTGCTAGAAATCAGTCATACTTTTATTATCTAGCTACAGTGCCTAGGGGCTCGAGGTCATAAGCCAGTCCGTCAAGAAGGTTAAAGTACAACCTTCTCGCCGGCCTGTCTTATGCTTGTCGCCCCTGGGCGAGGCACTTACGCTTTTAAAATTAGGAGGGAAATCATGAACATCTATGTTTTAATGAAAAGAACCTTTGATACAGAAGAGAAAATTACGATTTCAGGCGGTCAAATAAACGAGGATGGCGCAGAATTTATCATTAACCCTTATGATGAATATGCAATCGAGGAAGCGATTCAAGTTCGTGATGAAAATGGCGGAGAGGTAACGGTTGTCTCTGTCGGTAATGAAGAAACTGAGAAACAGCTTCGTACTGCTCTTGCTATGGGTGCTGATAAAGCTGTTTTAATAAATACAGATGATGATTTAGAATATGGTGATCAATTTACCACTGCAAAAATTCTTTCCGAATACTTAAAAGACAAGGATGCTGACTTAATCATCGCTGGAAACGTTGCGATTGACGGCGGTTCGGGTCAAGTGGGCCCTCGTGTAGCTGAACTTCTAAACATTCCTTATGTCACAACGATTACAAAGCTTGATATTTCGGGAAGCAATGTAACAGTTGTTCGTGATGTTGAAGGAGATTCCGAAGTAATTGAGACAAGCCTGCCATTACTAGTTACAGCTCAGCAAGGCTTAAATGAACCGCGCTACCCATCATTGCCAGGGATTATGAAAGCAAAGAAAAAACCGCTTGATGAACTTGAGCTTGATGATCTTGACCTTGAGGAAGACGATGTCGAGGCAAAAACAAAAACGATTGAAATTTATCTTCCGCCTAAAAAAGAGGCAGGGAAAATCCTCGAAGGCGATCTTGCAGATCAAGTAAAAGAACTAGTACAACTTCTTCATACTGAAGCAAAAGTAGTCTGATCGGAATATACAAGAATATGAACGCAGGGGGTAAAGCATAATGGCTAGAAAAGTATTAGTTTTAGGTGAAGTCCGTGACGGATCATTGCGTAATGTTTCCTTTGAAGCGGTAGCTGCAGCAAAAACGGCAGCAGAAGGCGGAGAAGTTGTAGGAGTGTTAATTGGCGATTCTGTAAGCGCTTTAGGCGGAGAATTAATCCAATATGGAGCGGACCGTGTTATAACCGTTGAAGATGAAAAACTTAAGCAATATACATCAGATGGCTATTCACAGGTTGTTATGGCTGTCATTGATGCAGAAAAGCCGGATGGACTGATTTTTGGACATACAGCTTTAGGTAAGGATCTAGCTCCAAAAATTGCAGCTAAATTAAGCTCCGGATTGATTTCTGATGTGACAGCATTAGAAATCGCTGGAGGAAACTTAGTGTTCACTCGTCCTATTTATTCGGGAAAAGCATTCGAAAAGAAAATTGTTACAGATGGCTTAATTTTTGCTACAATCCGCCCGAATAATATTAGCCCGCTTGTAAAGGACGAATCTAGATCAGGGGATGTTACTTCTCTATCTGTTGATATTAAAGATCTTCGCACCATTATTAAAGAGGTTGTCCGCAAGGCAAGCGAAGGAGTCGATCTTTCTGAAGCGAAGGTTGTCATTGCCGGAGGACGCGGAGTAAAGAGTGAGGAAGGATTTGGTCCATTAAAAGAGCTTGCGAAAGTTCTAAATGGAGCTGTTGGGGCTTCTCGCGGCGCCTGTGACGCAGATTATTGCGATTATTCATTGCAAATCGGCCAAACAGGAAAGGTTGTTACACCTGATCTTTATATCGCATGTGGAATTTCAGGAGCAATTCAGCACCTTGCCGGTATGTCAAACTCCAAAGTTATTGTGGCGATTAATAAAGACCCGGAGGCAAATATCTTTAAGGTTGCAGACTATGGGATTGTTGGAGATCTGTTTGAGGTAGTTCCAATGCTAACTGAAGAGTTTAAGAAGCTGTTAATAAATGCATAAGCTGATTATTTAAGTGAGAAATGAGCGGCTTTTGGCCGCTTATTTTCATTATGGAAATGATTTCGAAAATAATACAATATGAATAGTTATAGAAAAATTAGGGGAAATTACGTCCGAAGCAAAACGTTAGCATGACAGAAAGAACAATGGTATACTGACGTTATATTTATTAATTCACTTACAAATAGGAGGCATTTCAATGGCTATTATAAACGCAACAGATCAAACTTTTTCTACAGATACTGGCTCAGGTGTTGTATTGGCAGATTTTTGGGCACCTTGGTGCGGACCTTGTAAAATGATTGCACCAGTTCTTGAAGAACTTGATTCAGAAATGGGCGATAAAGTAAAAATCGTTAAGCTTGACGTAGACGAAAACCAAGAAACAGCAGGAAAATATGGTGTTATGAGCATCCCAACTTTAATCGTTTTTAAAGACGGAGAAGTTGTAGATAAAGTGGTTGGCTTCCAGCCGAAAGAAGCTCTTGCAGAACTTCTATCAAAACATGCATAATAGAATTAGATTAGTAAGGGGTCTGACATAGTCGGCCCCTTACGCATTTCTATTTGTCTAGCTACAGCGCCTAGGGGCTCGCCGACTAAGAACGCCACGTCCTGTGGCAATGTCAGCACTAGTACGTCCTGTACGTCGGAGGTCATAAGTCAATCCGTCAAGAAGGATAAAGTACAACCTTCCTGCCGGCTCGCCTTATGCTTGTCGCCCCTGACCACGGCGCTTACGCATTTCTACTCGGAAGTGATAATGATATGAATGAAATCATAAAAAATAAATTAATGCTATTGCCTGATCAGCCGGGCTGCTATTTAATGAAGGATCGTCAAGGAACTATAATTTACGTGGGGAAGGCAAAGGTTTTAAAAAATCGTGTCAAATCCTACTTTACTGGTTCACATGACGGAAAAACCCAAAGATTAGTCAATGAAATAGAAGACCTCGAATATATTGTGACATCCTCCAATATCGAAGCGTTAATTCTTGAGATGAACTTAATAAAAAAACACGATCCAAAATATAATGTTATGCTCAAGGACGATAAAACCTATCCATTTATTAAACTAACTGCCGAAAGACACCCCCGCCTTATTACTACCCGCAAGGTTAAAAAAGATAAGGGGAAATATTTTGGGCCTTATCCAAATGTCCATGCTGCAAATGAAACGAAGAAGCTGCTTGACCGAATTTATCCATTAAGAAAATGTACAACCTTGCCCGACCGTGTCTGCCTTTACTATCATTTAGGACAATGTTTAGCTCCTTGTGTGAAAGAAGTAAGCGAGCAGGAATATAAAATAATGGTTGACGAGATTACCCGTTTCTTAAATGGGGGCTATAAGGAAATTAAAAAAGAATTAACAGAAAAAATGACAGCCGCTGCTGAAGAACTTGACTTTGAAAAAGCGAAGGATTTCCGTGATAGGATCACTCATATTGAGACAACAATGGAAAAGCAAAAGATCACAACAACAGACTTTACAGATCGGGATGTATTCGGCTTTGCTGTCGATAAAGGCTGGATGTGTGTTCAAGTATTCTTTATTAGACAGGGGAAATTAATTGAACGGGATGTGTCAATGTTTCCAATTTATAACGAGCCTGACGAAGAAATGTTAACATACTTAGGTCAATTTTATTTAAAGGCGAATCATTTTAAGCCAAAAGAAATATTACTGCCGAATACGGTTAATTCAGATTTGGCTGAAGAGCTTTTGGAAGTAAAAGCCTTTCAACCGCAAAGAGGCCAGAAAAAAGATTTAGTACAATTAGCTTCTAAAAATGCAAAAATCGCCCTTCAAGAAAAGTTCTCCCTTATTGAAAAGGATGAAGAACGAACCATTAAAGCCATTGAAAATTTAGGGCATCAGCTAGGGATTTATACTCCTCATCGAATTGAGGCTTTCGATAACTCGAACATTCAAGGAACGGATCCAGTATCCGCTATGGTTGTTTTTATTGATGGCAAGCCAGAGAAAAGAGAATATCGTAAATATAAAATAAAATCTGTACAGGGGCCGGATGATTATGATTCTATGCGCGAGGTCGTACGGAGAAGATATACCCGGGTATTAAAAGAAAACCTGCCTATTCCAGATTTGATCATCATCGATGGAGGAAAAGGGCATGTTGAGGCAGTAAGAGATGTATTGGAAAATGAAATAAATCTTGATATTCCAATTTCTGGGTTAGTTAAGGATGAGAAGCATAGAACTTCACAGCTATTGTACGGGAATCCATTAGAAATTATTCCGCTTGGGAGAAACAGTCAGGAGTTCTATTTGCTGCAAAGAATTCAAGATGAAGTCCACCGTTTTGCTATAACCTTTCATCGTCAGCTTCGAGGGAAAAATGCGTTTCAATCAGTGCTTGATGACATTCCTGGCATTGGGGAAAAGCGAAAGAAACAGCTGCTAAAAACCTTTGGATCGATTAAGAAGATGAAAGAGGCCAGCATTGAGGAATTTAGAAAAATTGGCATTCCGGCAAATATTGCGGAAGAATTAAAAAGAAAATTAAAGGAATAGTATTGTTTGCTGTAAGTGAACATGCTATAATTACTGAAAATTCAATATCACTTTATAGTATTAAAGTGAAGGTAGAGGTGCGAACTTCAATAGTAAAAGCTTGGAGAAGAATGAGCTTCAATGAAAAGCTTTGAAAGGGAATGTTCGCCGAAGTGGATAAAGTCTCATAACTTTTTTCGCTGGTCTTGCATTGAATAAATGTAAGATTGTCAAGACAAAACCGTCTTGGAGAGCTATCTCACTGTGTAAAAATGTATTTTTTCTACGTTATAAACACAGCAATGAGATAGAATCTCATTGCTTTTTTTTATGCCAAAATCCAATCAATCGGGCATTTCTGACATATTTTATAATGCAATTGACGGATAGCTGCTAATGAACAATTTGCAAAATTAGAAAGTGGGGAAAACATGGGACTTATCATCCAAAAGTTTGGTGGAACATCTGTTGCAAATGTAGAAAAGATTCGAAACGTTGCCGATCGGGTAATCGAGGAAAAGAATAGGGGCAATGATGTCATTGTAGTTGTCTCCGCAATGGGGAAATCTACAGATCAGCTTGTCGGTCTGGCAAAGGAAATTTCCTCCTCTCCAAGCAAAAGAGAAATGGACATGCTTTTAACTACGGGTGAACAGGTGACGATTTCTTTATTAGCAATGGCTTTATCAGAAAAGGGCTTTCCAGCTGTATCTTTTACAGGCTGGCAGGCTGGAATCAAAACAGAGTCAGTACATGGCAATGCGAGAATATTGGATATTGATACTTCCAGGCTGAAGAGAGAGCTTAACGAAGGAAAGATTGTTATTGTCGCGGGGTTCCAAGGCATAACGGAAGACGGAGCGATTTCAACATTGGGGCGCGGTGGCTCCGATACTACGGCAGTTGCCATTGCTGCGGCTCTTAAAGCGGATAAATGCGATATTTATACCGATGTGACGGGAGTGTTTACAACAGATCCGCGCTATGTTAAAAACGCAAGAAAATTATTAGCGGTATCCTATGATGAAATGCTTGAACTTGCCCATTTAGGTGCTGGTGTATTGCATCCTAGAGCTGTAGAATTTGCTAAAAACTATCAAATCCCAATTGAAGTGCGATCAAGCAGTGAAAGCGAATCAGGGACTATGATTGAGGAGGAAGTATACATGGAAGAAAATTTAGTTGTCCGGGGAATAGCATTCGAAAACGAAATCACAAGAGTCACTGTCATTGGGTTGCCGAACTCTTTAATTGGGTTATCCACGGTTTTCTCTGAATTAGCCAAAAATCATATTAATGTTGATATTATTATTCAAAGTACACTGGCAGAACAATCAGCAAATTTATCCTTTTCGATTAAAAATGAAGATCTTGATGACACGATTAAGGTTCTGGAAAACTGTAAGAATAAATTAAATTATAGCCGTATTGAATCAGAGAAAGGTCTTGCCAAAGTTTCGATTATCGGTTCAGGAATGGTTTCAAATCCAGGGGTAGCAGCGGAGATGTTTGAAGTGCTGGCCTCCAATGACATCGAAGTAAAGATGGTGAGTACTTCGGAAATAAAGGTTTCAACGGTAATTGGACAAGAAAAAATGGTTCAGGCTGTTGAGGCTCTTCACGAAGCCTTTCATTTATCAGGTATACCGATTGAATCTTAATAGTAAGAAAGAGGCTTTCATTGAATTGAAAGCCTTCTTTTCGTCAAAAAGTGACTATTAGATTTTGTCCTTTTTATCCCATTTAACGGTGAACTGAATTTTTCCTTTTCTTTTATTAGGATGCTCATATGCTTCACAAATCACTTCAGATTGCATTTCAATTTGCTGAGCAATAAACCCTGCCTCAAGCTGAAAGGTGCATCGGGTATTTTTTTTGCAGCGTTCCTGTATGAAAGAACTGGAAAGCTCAAATTCCATTTCATTTTTTGATTCTTTCTTTAGGACTAGGTGTCCCCATGAAGCTTGTTCGAAGAAATCAATTATTTGGGATACTGTCGTTTGAGGATATCTACGTGCAAGGCTTTTTCCAGCCCAATATAATATTTCAGGCGCATCGTCGCCTAATATGTCGTGTAAAAGAACTTCCCTGATCAATTCGTATCCAAAGTCAGAAATGGATTCGGCTTTTTGTTCAATTGGAATTAATTCTGAAGCTGTTTCATTCAAGCTAAGATCCCCTCTTTCTATTATTCTTCTATTATATACAAATGGGAAGGAATTTAGTTATAGAATGATGAAAAAGAGGGGTGTTTTTGCGGAGGAAGATTATTGCTTTTTTAATATATTAATCCAAGTGAGCTTTTGCTTAATAAATATGGTTAGATATGTAATAGTAAGTAATATTAATATATTTTTATGATTTCGATAGTTACAATATTTTATGTAATCGTTTCCTTGACGCTCTAACATGTTGGGAGTAAAATGGACATGTCACATAATTGTAAGAAAATGATATGCCATTTTCGAAAGGATGTTTTGGTGGAAATTTACATTCGAGGTAACGACACCTAACATCTTGCAAAAAAATAGGGGGGTAAATCATGGCGGGTAATCGAGAGTTTTTAAATCGCAGATTGCATTCATTACTAGGTGTTATACCAGTAGGACTATTTTTAGTTCAGCATCTAGTAGTCAATCATTTTGCAACAGGGGGAGAGGAGTCTTTTAATAAGGCTGCAGGCTTTATGGAAAGTCTGCCGTTTAGAATTATTTTAGAAACATTTATTATTTTCTTGCCTTTATTATTTCATGCCATCTATGGGCTATATATTGCGTTTACAGCAAAAAACAATGTAAGCAAATATGGGTTCTTCCGTAACTGGATGTTCATGCTACAACGTGTGTCTGGTGTTATTACACTTATTTTCATCGCATGGCATGTATGGGAAACTCGTGTGCAAGCTGCATTCGGTGCAGATGTTAATTTCCAAATGATGGAGAATATTCTTTCAAATCCATTTATGTTCTGGTTTTATATCGTTGGGGTTATTTCAACAATTTTCCACTTTTCTAATGGATTATGGTCTTTCTGTGTAAGCTGGGGGATTACAATTTCACCTCGTTCACAGTTAATAACAACATACGTTACAATTGTTATCTTCATTCTATTATCAATTGTCGGTATTCGTGCGATTACAGCATTTGTTTAATATGCAGTAGAAACGTTCGGTTAAAAATTTTGCTTTAGTTTTACAAAGTAATAGGGAGTGAGTCACTATGGCTAAAGGTAAGGTAATCGTTGTCGGCGGCGGACTAGCCGGCTTAATGGCAACAATTAAAGTTGCAGAATCAGGGACTCCGGTTGAGTTATTTTCCTTAGTACCGGTTAAACGTTCTCACTCTGTTTGTGCTCAAGGCGGCATTAACGGAGCTGTAAATACAAAGGGTGAAGGAGATTCACCATATATACACTTTGATGACACTATTTACGGCGGAGACTTTTTAGCAAACCAGCCGGTAGTTAAAGCAATGTGTGAAGCAGCACCTGGTATTATCCATTTATTCGACCGTATGGGTGTAATGTTCAACCGTACACCTGAAGGTTTACTTGATTTCCGCCGCTTTGGCGGAACACAGCATCACCGTACTGCATTTGCTGGAGCTACAACAGGTCAGCAGCTTTTATATGCTTTGGATGAACAAGTGCGCCGACAAGAGGTTGTAGGACTTGTTACGAAATACGAAGGCTGGGAATTCTTAGGTGCCGTTATTGATGATGATGGTGTTTGCCGTGGAATTTCAGCACAGAACTTAACTTCTGGTGAAATCCAAACATTTGCTGCAGATGCAGTAATTATGGCTACAGGCGGCCCTGGAATTATTTTTGGTAAATCAACAAACTCAGTGATTAATACAGGGTCAGCAGCTTCTATTGTTTATCAGCAAGGCGCTTATTATGCGAATGGAGAATTTATTCAAATTCATCCAACTGCAATCCCTGGTGATGATAAGCTGCGTCTTATGAGTGAATCTGCGCGTGGTGAAGGCGGACGTGTTTGGACTTATAAGGATGGAAAGCCTTGGTATTTCCTTGAAGAGAAATACCCTGCATATGGGAACCTAGTACCGCGTGATATTGCAACACGTGAAATTTTTGATGTATGTGTCAATCAAAAACTAGGTATTAATGGAGAAAACATGGTGTATCTGGATCTTTCTCATAAAGATGCGCATGAGCTTGATATTAAACTTGGCGGTATCATTGAAATTTACGAGAAATTCATGGGCGATGACCCACGTAAAGTTCCAATGAAGATCTTCCCTGCTGTTCACTATTCAATGGGTGGACTATGGGTTGATTATGAGCAGCAGACAAGCATTCCTGGATTATTCGCTGCAGGTGAGTGTGATTATTCACAGCATGGTGCGAACCGTTTAGGTGCGAACTCTTTACTTTCAGCTATTTACGGCGGAATGGTTGCTGGACCAAATGCTGTTAATTATATCAATGGTCTTGAGAAAAGTGTTGATTCGATTTCTTCTTCTGTATTTGATCGTCATGTTAATCAAGAAGAAGCAAAATGGAATGATATTATGTCATTAGATGGAACAGAAAACGCTTATGTTCTTCATAAAGAGCTTGGTGAATGGATGACTGATAACGTGACAGTTGTTCGTGAAAACAGCAAGCTATTGAAAACGGATGAGAAAATTGTTGAGTTAATGGAACGTTTTAATAACATTAATATTAACGATACAGCCAAATGGAGCAACCAAGGAGCTGCATTTACTCGCCAGTTGAAAAATATGCTTCATTTAGCTCGTGTGATCACAATCGGTGCATATAACCGTAATGAAAGCCGTGGTGCCCATTACAAACCAGAATTCCCTAAACGGAATGATGAAGAATTCTTAAAGACAACAATGGCAAAATACACTGGGGAAGAATCAGCGCCTGCATTCCATTATGAAGAAGTTGATATTTCATTAATTAAACCACGTGAACGTGACTATACAAAAAAACATTAAGAGAAGGGGAGAGTAAGTGATGAGTGACAAAAAAACAATTCGCTTTATTATAACTCGTCAAGACAATCCAGATTCTGCGCCTTATGATGAAGAGTTCGAAGTAGAGTACCGTCCGAACTTAAACGTTATTTCAGCACTTATGGAAATACGCCGTAACCCTGTTAATGTAAAAGGTGACAATACAACACCAGTAACATGGGATATGAACTGTCTTGAGGAAGTATGTGGTGCTTGTTCAATGATTATTAATGGAAAACCGCGCCAATCTTGTTCGGCGCTAGTTGACCAATTAGAACAGCCAATTCGCTTAGCACCAATGCGTACATTCCCTGTTGTAAGAGACTTGCAAGTAGATAGAAGCCGGATGTTTGATTCATTGAAAAAGGTTAAAGCATGGATTCCAATCGATGGTACGTATGATCTTGGCCCAGGACCACGTATGCCTGAACCAAAGCGCCAATGGGCATACGAGTTATCTAAATGTATGACTTGTGGTGTATGTTTAGAAGCTTGTCCTAACGTAAATAGCAAAACAAACTTTATGGGACCAGCTGTCTTTAACCAAGTTCGCTTGTTTAATGCTCACCCAACCGGTGAAATGAATAAAGCAGAACGCTTAAATGCATTCATGGATGATGGCGGAATGACAGGCTGTGGAAACTCACAAAACTGTGTGCAATCATGTCCAAAAGGAATTCCTATTACAACATCAATCGCTGCTGTAAACCGTGCGGCTACATTACAATCTTTCAAAAACTTCTTTGGAAGCGATCAAGTTTAATAAACGAAAGCCCTTCTTCCGTTTGGAAGAGGGGTTTTTTGTTGTCCAGCTCCAACGCCTAGGGGCTCGAGGTCATAAGCCAAACTGTCAGTAAGGTTAAAGTACAACCTTTCTGCCAGTTCGTCTTATGCTTGTCGCCCCTGACCAAGGCGTTTCCACATTTCTATTTTCAATTTATTCCAATAGTTATATAATGGTAGAATGAATCGTTATTCATTTTTGATTATAGTGGGGGAGATTACATGAGCAAAATAAGCTATATAAATGATTTTCCTGCATGGGAAGAAGGCTTTGAGTTTTTTCATCCTATTAAGGTGCGTTTTTCGGAAACAGATATGTTTGGTCATTTAAATAATACGGTTCCCTTTACCTATTTTGAAGTAGCAAGAATAGAATTTTTCAAAAGTATCGGCTTTATGCAGGAGTGGGTAAATCCAAAAAACGAAACCATTCCTGTTGTAGCTGATTTGCAATGCGATTTTTTAAAGCAGGCTTTCTTTGATGAACATTTAAAAATATATGTGAAAGCAGAAGCAATCGGTACATCTTCAGTGGATCTACACTATATGGGAAAAAAAGAGGATGGATCCGTCTGCTTTACGGGAAGAGGGACAATGGTTCAAATTTCAAAGAAAACAGGGAAAGGCTATCCATGGACTGAAGAAATGAAATCTTTGCTTCAAAATCATGTCATAAAGCTGCCTAATTCATTTTAATAACTTTTTTAAAATAAAATCTTCTCCTTTAAGGAATTGGTGTCACTCAAGTCCTCTGCGTTACATAAGATATTGTGACTAAATATATACCCATCCCGCGGTTCATAGCTGGCGAAAGGCAAGGAGGGTTACAATACTTGAAGGAGAACGAATTTACTCATAAGCCGTTACTCACCAAACGAGAAAGAGAAGTATTCGAACTGTTAGTACAGGATAAAACAACGAGAGAAATCGCTGGTGAATTATTTATAAGCGAAAAAACGGTTCGGAACCACATTTCGAATGCCATGCAAAAGCTTGGTGTTAAGGGGCGATCACAAGCTGTTGTAGAGCTCCTTCGAATGGGAGAGCTAGAACTTTAATTAAGACCGGTCATCCTTTATTGGATGCCGGTTTATATTATTTAATAAGCAAAATTAACTTAACTATAGCTTCTATATTTATTTCAGCCTTGAAATTTAGCTGAAAAAAGGCGAAAATATATGCAATAGAGCTTGTGGATTATATCATCTTGTTGGAATAGAAATAGCCATATAGGAGTTGTATGTAATGGATTTAGAAGACGTGAAAGCAATTGATGACATAGATACAGTAGCTATTATAGAAAAGGAGCTGCGCTATATATCAGGCATTATTAAGCAAAAGGGCCGTGAAATATTAAGCAATTACAAAATCACTCCACCCCAATTTGTTGCCCTCCAATGGCTTTTTGAAGAGGGAGATATGACAATTGGCGAGCTATCGAATAAAATGTATCTTGCCTTTAGCACGACGACAGATCTTGTTGATCGTATGGAAAAAAACAACCTTGTTAGACGGGTTAAAGACCCGAATGATCGGAGGGTTGTTCGGATCCATCTTCTAGAAGAAGGGGAAAGGATTATTGACGAGTGTATTAAAAAGCGGCAATTATATTTAAAAGAGGTACTCGTTAATTTTACTGATGAAGAGGTTCAGCTCCTAAAAAAGAACTTAACAAGATTACATCAAGATATGCGCGAAGAATGAGGCGGTTCGATTGAAAAATCCGATAGGTATTATTGATTCAGGTGTCGGAGGCTTGACTGTAGCCAAGGAAGTAATGAGGCAGCTCCCACATGAGGAAATTATTTATTTGGGGGATACAGCACGATGTCCATATGGGCCAAGGTCAGGTGAAGAAGTAAAAGCATTTACTTGGGAAATAACCCGATTTCTTTTAAACAAACAAATCAAAATGCTAGTTATTGCCTGTAACACGGCAACAGCAGTCGCTCTAGATGAAATTAGAAGTCAGCTGCCGATACCGGTAATTGGTGTCATATCTCCAGGTGCAAGAGCAGCGATAAAGAAAACAAAAAATAAAACGATCGGTGTCATTGGCACAGAAGGTACGATAAAGAGCGGTGCATATGAAATGGCCTTAAGGCAAATTAATAGCCGGGTAAAGGTTCATAGCCTAGCCTGTCCTAAATTTGTCCCCCTTGTGGAAAGTGGAGAATATGAGGGGCATTTAGCCGAGAGAATTGTAACTGAAACTTTGGAGCCATTTAGAAATAATGGAATGGATACACTTATATTGGGCTGCACACATTATCCGCTGCTTGAACCGTTAATACAAAAGGCGGCAGGTGATCAAGTCAGCGTGATAAGTTCAGGGGACGAAACAGCAAGAGAGGTTAGTACAATTCTATATCATCAAGGCTTATTAAATAGCTGTCAGGACGAGCCGAACCATCAGTTCTTCACAACAGGATCGACAGATATTTTTACGAAAATAGCCTCCGAATGGCTGGCGGTACCCGTTCGTCATGTGAAAAAAGTTACGTTATAAACCTCCTTTCGGGAGGTTTTTGTATTGGATAGGGTTATTTGGGGCGTGGAAAATAAGGGATTTAGTGTCCGCATTAATTTCTTTCAACTATCCCATCCACTTATTTAATAGCAATCCATTTCCAAGTCTATGAAAAAGATGATAAGATTAGAACAAATATAATAGAATAAGGTGATATATTTTGTACTCGCAGGCAGAAACTTATTTAAACCAATACTTTGGATATTCCACATTTCGTTCCGGGCAAAAGGAAATCATCCACAATTTGTTGGAGCATAAAAACACGCTCGGCATCCTTCCAACCGGAGGAGGCAAATCCCTCTGCTTTCAGATTCCCGCACTCATTCTCCCAGGAACAGCGATTGTCATCTCTCCATTAATTTCCTTAATGAAAGATCAAGTTGATGCATTAATCACTGCAGATATACGAGCCACATTTATTAATAGCTCACTTAATATGCAGGAATATAAAGAAAGAATGGCTGATATCTTTGCCGGGAAGTATAAATTAATTTATGTTGCTCCAGAACGGTTCGAATCAGACAGCTTTATAGACATGCTCAATTCTCTGCAAATATCTATGATTGTCTTTGATGAGGCCCATTGTATTTCCCAATGGGGCCATGACTTCAGACCAAGCTATCGTTCCATCATTAATCATTTGGGCAGACTTAATCACGTACCTGTTATTGCAGCATTAACAGCAACAGCTACAAAGGATGTTGCCGATGATATTCGGAATCTCTTACATATTCAAGAATCTGATAGCTTCATTACTGGTTTTGCAAGAGAAAATCTTGCTTTTAACGTGATGAAGGGTGTTAACAAAAGAGAATTTATTACACAGTATTTGAAGAATCACCCTAGAGAATCAGGAATCATTTATACATCAAGCCGGAAAGAAACAGATCAGCTTTACAGCTATTTAAAGGAAAAGAATCATTCTGTTGCCAAGTACCATGCAGGAATGGGAGAGGATGCACGTAAGGAGTCACAAAACCAGTTTGTTTTTGATGAAGCTGATATTATGATTGCGACAAATGCGTTTGGAATGGGAATTGATAAATCCAATGTCCGCTTCGTCATCCATTATAACCTCCCGCGTAATATCGAAGCTTATTATCAGGAAGCTGGCCGAGCAGGAAGGGATGGAGACGAAAGCTCCTGTTATTTATTATTTTCACCACAGGATATTCAGCTTCAAAAATTTCTTATTGAGGAATCCAACCTTGATTTTCAGAAAAGGGAGCAAGAATATAATAAATTAAAGCAAATGATCCACTACTGTCATACGGAAAAATGTCTTCAAGCTTATATTATCGAGTATTTTGATTCGCAATATGAGAATGCTAGTTGTGGAAAATGCAGCAATTGCTTAGATAAGCGGGAGCAGATCGATATAACAGAGGAGGCGCTTATGATATTCTCCTGCATTAAAAGAATGGGAGAACGATTTGGTGTCACCTTAACTGCACAAGTATTAAAAGGGTCCCAGAACAAAAGGATTCGCGAATTTCAGTTTGATAAACTAACCACTTATGGTTTACTTCAAAGTTATAAGGAAAAAGAAATTTCGGACATCATCAATTATTTACTGGCTGAAGGATACTTAACTTTAACAGATAGTAAATTTCCGGTAGTCAGACTCGCTGAGAGGGTCGTACCAGTAATAAAGAAACAAGAAAATGTTTTTATGAAAAAGACAATTCAAGCCCCTATTAAGGAAGCAGAAGAAAATACTGATTTATTTTCAGGACTGCGGACTTTGCGAAAATCGATTGCAGATCAGGAAAAGGTTCCTCCGTATGTGGTCTTTGCCGATACTGCTCTAAAAGAAATGAGCCAGTATTTTCCGATTAATCGGGAAGCAATGCTAAGAATAAAGGGCGTTGGGCAAGTAAAGTTTGATCGATATGGTGAGTTATTTATTGAAGAAATTAAGAATTTCATGAATGATCACAATATAAACGTAGACGCCATTCCGCAGGTTGAAGTACGTTCAGAGGATCGGGAAATTAACGATTCGCCTAGCTACTTATTGTCCTACCAATATTATTCGGAAGGGATAACAATTGATGAAATTGCCAAAAAGCGTAAATTTTCGCCCATTACCATTCAGAACCATATCATTCGTGCTGTTCAAGAAGGAAATGCTTTGCAATGGTCTGATATTTTTAATGAAGAGACAGAACAAAGCATTATGGAGGCTGTAGGAAGAGTTGGAAGGGAAAAACTTAAACCGATAAAAGATGAACTCGACCCTAGTATTGATTATTTCACGATTAAAGCAGTCTTAGCTAAAAATGAAACCAATTAAGCCAATAAATTAATTCAGATGCCTCATCCAAAGACAGTATAAAAAAAGCCGAAATTTTTTTCATCTAGCCGGTCTAAATTACAAACAGGCTCGTATACATGTTAGTACAAACTGTTCTTTGGAGGGATTATATGTCTATAAATAAAAAAACAACGATCGTTTCGGCTGTCTTTGCGTCATCGGTGTTTTTATCAGGTTGCGGGTTATTTGGGGGGAGCGGAAAAGAGCAAATTGATCCGCCGAAATCAGTTGTCTACGAAGAGGATCAAACGGCTGTTGAGGGTCAAGAGGATGTGGGAATGGAAACTGCAGGAAAAGACGAAGCTGTTACAAACACTGTGCAAACGGAGCTCTATTTAATTAATAAAGATGGCTTAGTAGTCCCTCAAACTTTAAATCTGCCGAAAACAGAATCAGTCGCAACACAAGCCTTGGAACATTTAGTAAAGGATGGTCCAGTAACAGAAATGCTGCCAAATGGCTTTATGTCTGTTCTGCCTGTTGATACGAAGTTATCTGTCGATATTAAGGATAAGGTGGCAACAGTCAACTTCTCTAAAGAATTTAAGGAATATCAGGCAGAGGATGAATTGAAAATCCTTGAATCTGTCACATGGACTTTAACTCAATTTGATTCGATTGATAAAGTAAAGTTTAAATTAAATGGTCATGAGCTTAATGAAATGCCTGTAAATGGCACTCCTATCGGGGAAACATATAGCAGATCAAAAGGTATTAATCTCGATACTGCAGATGTCCTTGATATTCGCAATACGAAGCCTGTTACTGTTTACTACATTGGCGGAGAAGCAGACTCATACTATTATGTTCCGGTAACGAAGAGAGTGACGAATAATGAGGCTAACAATTTGCGAGCTGTTGTAAACGAGTTAGTTAAAGGCCCTAGCATTGCCTCTAACCTTGAAAGCGACTTCTTAGCAGAAGTTAAGCTTTTGGATGATCCGAAAATTGAAAATGGAAAAGTGACTCTTAACTTTAATGAGTTTGTATACAGCAACTCTGAAGAGAAAATTGTTTCCAGGCATTTATTAGATGCCCTTGTTCTTTCATTAACTGAACAAAAAGGAATAGAAAGCGTTGCGATCACAGTTAACGGCAAGTCAGATTTTGTCAATGATGAGGGAGAAAAAATGACCGAGCCTGTTACACGTCCGCAAAAAGTAAACACAGGTAGTTTTTAAAAAAAGTTTTTTGATATACTATATAATGACAATGAAAGAGGAGGCGACATGCCCCCTCTTCTTTATTTGTTGTTTTGGAATAAGGGAGGAATGTAACTTATGCGTGCTGACGGAAGGGAACAACAGCAATTAAGACCTATACATATTGAAACAAATTATTTAAAGCATCCTGAAGGATCCGTGTTAATAAGCGTTGGGGATACAAAAGTTATTTGTACTGCAAGTATAGATGAGCGGGTTCCGCATTTTATGAGGGGAGAAGGAAAAGGGTGGATTACAGCTGAATATTCCATGCTTCCCAGAGCAACCGAACAACGGAATATTCGTGAAGCAGCGAAAGGGAAAATCTCTGGACGAACAATGGAAATTCAGAGATTAATTGGACGTGCTCTTCGGGCAGTTGTTGATCTGGAGGCAATCGGAGAGAGAACAATTTGGCTGGATTGTGATGTGATCCAAGCGGATGGAGGCACGCGAACTGCCTCCATAACAGGCGCATTCGTTGCCATGGCTTTGGCTTTAGATAAAATTGCAAAAAGTAAAAAACTGGCAAAATACCCAATCAAAGACTTTCTAGCAGCAACAAGTGTAGGAATATTAGAAAATAAACAAGTTGTCGTAGATTTAAATTATATAGAAGACTCGAAAGCTCTCGTTGATATGAATGTGGTTATGATCGGCAATGGGGAATTCGTTGAGCTGCAAGGAACAGGGGAAGAAGCCACCTTTTCATATAGCGAGCTCCAGGAGCTATTAAAAGCAGCCCAGAACGGAATGGCCTCCCTTTTTGAGATGCAGCAAGAAGCGCTTGGTGAAGCCATTACAAGTAAAATTAATGCAAGAAAAGAAAGTTTAGAGGGGAAGGCTTAGAATGCAAGAAGTGATTATTGCTACAAAAAATGCAGGAAAAGCAAAAGAGTTTGAGCGCATGTTCATGCCGCTCGGCTATAAAGTTAAAACGTTAATAGACTTTCCAGAGATAGAAGACATTGAAGAGACAGGGAGTACCTTTGAAGAGAACGCGATTTTAAAAGCAGAAAGTGTCTCAAAGGCACTAAATAAAATCGTGATCGCGGATGATTCCGGGCTTTCTGTCGATGCGCTTAATGGCCGGCCAGGTATTTACTCAGCTCGATATGCCGGGGAAGAAAAAAGCGATGAAGCCAATATGGCAAAAGTGCTGGATGAATTAAAGGATATACCTGATAATGATCGACAAGCGAGGTTTTACTGTGCATTGGCTGTAGCCGTACCAGGTGTTGAAACATTCACTGTTTCCGGAACATGTGAGGGCTTGATTTTACGTGAAAAGAGGGGCTTGTATGGTTTCGGTTATGACCCCATCTTCTTTGTAGTGGACAAGGGTAAAGCCATGGCAGAATTAAAGCCAGAAGAAAAGGCGGAAATTAGCCATAGGGCACAGGCCTTAAGAAAATTAGAAAGCAAGCTGCCTACCCTCCTCCCGAAGGCAGAAAACTCATGAGATTGTTGATTGTCAGTGATAGTCATGGCTTGACAGATGAATTAACGGAAATAAAAGAGCATTCTATGGAAATTGATAAACTGATACATTGCGGGGATTCAGAATTAGAATCAGATCATCCTAGCTTAGAGGGCTATACTGTTGTACGCGGAAATTGTGATTTTGATAAAGCTTTCCCAGAGGAACATGTTGAGGTAATAGGCGGCCATAAGGTTTTCATTACACATGGCCATCGCTATGCTGTAAAATCAACCTTATTAAATCTGAGCCTGCGTGCGAAGGAAGTCGGTGCCAAGATTGTTTGTTTTGGTCACTCCCACTATTTAGGAGCAGAAATGATTGATGATATTCTTTATATCAATCCAGGGAGCATTCGGCAGCCAAGAGGACGAAAAGAGAAAACATATGTTATAATGGACATTGAAAAAGATGAAATAAACTTAAGTGTTTATGATCTAAGGCTTGGCGAAATAAATGGATTTTCACAAAAGTTTTTACTAACGTAAGATGCTACGAAGCATATATTATTCAGGGGGAAGATCATCTCCCCCCTAAATAAAAAATATTTACTTTTTATGTTGACATTTCATTGTTAGCCTACTATAATAAAACTTGTCGTTGAAATTAATTAATTATGTCCCAGTAGCTCAGCTGGATAGAGCATACGCCTTCTAAGCGTACGGTCGGGAGTTCGAATCTCTCCTGGGACGCCATCTAAATACTACATACACCATAATTTTATAACCTTTTATATCGTAAGAAATTACAGCCATTATTGACTTGGACTTTCTACGATATAGAAGGTTTTTTTATATGACAAAAATAGGCAAACACAATGAATGTGCCTGCCTTTTTCATGCAATGTGGAAATTGTCGATACTTAAAATTGACTCAATGCTTATGCTAAAGTTGGCATTCTTAATGAAGACTTTAACTTTATTTCCATCCTATGAATAAAGAAGGAAGCTCTAACAGCCAGTTCAATTAATAATGTCAATAAGCTAAGTAGAGTTTTCAACATGTATCCCTCCACATTGAATTTTTAGTGTTATAAATAACACAGTCTTATTTTCCGATTGATCACCCAATTTTATTCTTATCGGTTTATTAATTTGCTTCGGTCTTCAACTTGAGGAGGCTCTTCATACCAACCGTTTTTAAACATAATTTCAAGCCCATCTTGCCCATAAAAATATACATCTTTGGCGAGTATTGCTGTTTTTAAGGATATATCATTTCTTAATGTAAAAAACGTTCCGAAACTGCTCCCCACAATACTAAACCCATTTAGAAGGTTGATGCAAAACATCATAAGTTTATCAGAAAATGGCGCAACAGTTGAGTTTGTCACTGTACTTCACGCCTATTCATATTAATTGAGTACATTCCCAAACTAACTTGTTTTAAGACGCGGATAAACATAATGTCAAAGCCTTTCTCGAACAAGTTTGGTGCATCTAAATTAACATCTTCTTTTGTGAATCCAATAGGAATAACTGCTCCTTCACTTTCAAAAACCGATTTCATCAATTCGACATAATAATCGAGCTCCTGCCACAGCATGCCCATTATGTTCTTAGACTCTTGGTCATCCGCCTTTTCAAGGAAGTATTCTAACATTCTTAAAATCATTGTCTTTTCTTGATATGTAACCCAAAGCGTGCCGAGCTCTGAGGAACTTATAGGGTTAATTTGCTTCAAAGGAATTCCTCCTCCATTATTCTCTAAGATAAATTATTTCCATATTAGTTAAAGCTATTCGATTATAAAAAGACCATAAATGAGTGAAAACAATATTCTTCTGTAAGATTAAAATGGATGAAATGATCCTCTGAGCCGACTTAAGGAAAATCCAACAAATTAAATTCAATTTATTGAATTTAATTTGTTCATAAAAAAGTTAAAAAATTTATTATGTGCAGGAACATTTGTAAATCAACGATGAAAGCGGATTCACATAATTGGAGTAATTAAAATTATCAAATAATTTGCAAATAGGGTGTTGACGGTTTAATAAAATCAGCGTAAGATAGTCCTCAATATAAGAAAATAAAAAGCTCAACAAAAGCTAAGCAAACACTTTAGTTGATAAATTAATTTCTTAAAACAGTTTTTTTTAACCTTAAAGTTCAATGGTTTAAAGCAGTGAAAAATCATAATGAGTTAAAGCGAAGAAGAGGATAAGTAGTTTTATGATATGGGATTTCCAGAGAGCCGGCGGGTGCTGAAAGCCGGTAATTCCAACGTAAAGTGAACTCACCTCAGAGCACCAGCTTGAAAGATCTCTCTAGTAGAGTTGGTCGGGTGTTGCCCACCCGTTATCAAAACGAACAGGATTTTCTGTTCATAAGTGCACGCTTTTGCGTGAATTTAGGGTGGTACCGTGGAATAGGTTAATAAGCCTTTTCATCCCTTTACCTGCGATAAGTAGGTTTATGAGGGATGGAAGGGCTTTTTTTATTGAAATTATGTAAGGAACAAAGAGGAGGTTTTATTAGAATGTTGCAGGAAGCTGCCTATACAGAATCAAGTCCGAAGACTACAACTGTCACGGGTGCAGATCTGTTATTAGAAGCCTTGGAAAAGGAAAATGTAGAAGTAATTTTTGGATATCCAGGAGGAGCAGTCCTACCGATTTATGACAAAATATATCATTCAAAAATCCTCCATGTATTGCCGAGACATGAACAGGGCGGAATTCATGCGGCTGAAGGCTACGCAAGAATTTCAGGTAAACCGGGGGTGGTAATTGCCACTTCAGGACCAGGAGCGACAAATATTGTGACAGGATTAACAGATGCCATGATGGACTCCTTGCCTCTCGTCGTATTTACAGGTCAGGTAGCAACAAGTGTCATCGGTTCAGATGCGTTCCAGGAAGCGGATATTCTGGGAATAACAACACCAATAACAAAGCATAACTATCAAATTCGAAATATTGAGGATATTCCAAGGATCGTGAAGGAGGCATTCTATATTGCTTCTAGCGGAAGACCTGGTCCAGTGCTAATAGATGTTCCAAAAGATATTGCAGCTTCTGTTTCAAATCGTCCGGAAGAGCAAGAAATTAATTTACCTGGGTATCAGCCAACATTACAGCCTAACTATTTACAAATTCGTAAATTAACTGAAGCTGTAAGCAGTGCAATGAAACCAGTCATACTAGCGGGTGCCGGAGTGCTTCATGCTAAAGCTTCACAAGAGTTAAAGGAATATGCCGAACAGCAGCAGATTCCTGTTATCCATACATTGCTTGGCTTAGGCGGTTTCCCAGCTGATAATAAGCTTTTCGTAGGGCTTGCAGGGATGCATGGCTGCTATGCGGCAAATATGGGACTAAGCGAATGTGATTTACTTATCAATATCGGAGCACGCTTCGATGATAGATTAACGGGTAATTTACAGCACTTTGCACCAAAAGCAACAGTAGCTCACATCGATATCGATCCAGCTGAAATTGGCAAAAACGTGCCGACAGCGATTCCGATTGTAGCTGATGCAAAGGAAGCTTTAAAGCAATTGGTTCAGCAAAATGGAAAGCCGCCAGTCAATGCGGAGTGGCGTGAGCAGATCCAAAAGTGGAATGAGGAATACCCGTATTATTACGGAGTGTCTACTGAAGACAATTTAAAGCCTCAGAAAACGATGGAGATGCTATTCGAGAAAACAGCCGGGAATGCAATTGTTGTTACTGACGTTGGTCAGCATCAAATGTGGGCAGCGCAGTATTACCGCTTTAATCAAGCAGACAGATGGGTAACTTCAGGGGGATTAGGAACAATGGGATTCGGTCTTCCAGCAAGTATCGGTGCCCAATTCGCTGATCCTGACGCATGTGTTGTTGCTGTTCTAGGAGATGCTGGTTTCCAAATGTCTACACAAGAGCTTGCTGTCATAAGAGAATTCAATCTTCCAATCAAGATTTGTATTTTTAATAACCACTCTTTAGGAATGGTACGACAATGGCAGGAAATCTTCTATGAATCGCGTTTTTCTCATAGTAAAATCTCAGTTCAGCCTTCCTTCGTGAAACTAGCTGAAGCATACGATATTAAAGGGTATGTGATTAGATCAGAGGAAGAAGCAGAGAAGATTTTAAACGAGGTATTGAATGATCGTGAACCAGTTCTGCTAGATTTCAGAATTGATCCAAATGAAAATGTATATCCAATGATCGCACCAGGAAAAGGATTGCATGAAATGGTAGGTGCTAAGCCTTGAAAAGAACAATAAGTATGACAGTTTTAAACCGTCCAGGCGTACTTAATAGAATCACTAATTTATTTTCCAAGCGAAACTTTAATATTGAAAGCATCTCAGTCGGACTGACAGAGCATGAAGGCGTTTCTCGAATCACATGCGTTGTCCATGTTGAGAGCGATCGTGAGGCTGAACAGATCACGAAGCAACTGAATAAGCAAATTGATGTATTAAAAGTTGTGGATATAAGTGATCAATCGATTGTCGCAAGGGAATTGGCCTTAGTAAAAGTTCCTGTAACTGCACAAACAAGAAGTGAAATTTATTCACTTATTGAGCCGTTTCGAGCAACTGTAATCGATGTGGGCAAGGACAGTCTAGTTATTCAAATAACAGGTGAATTCGAAAAGATTGAAGCTTTCATTGAGTTAATTAAGCCATATGGCATTAAAGAATTGGCAAGAACCGGAACAACAGCCTTCCCTAGAGGGACACAAAGAACAGCAAAAGATTTAAAGAACATATCAATTGTTTAAGAGTAATAGTTCAACACATTATAATAACTAAAAAATTCAAAATAAAAAATAAACTTTAGACGAAGAAAGGGAGATTAACAATGGCAAAAATGTACTATAACGGAGACGCAAATGCAGCATATTTAAACGGAAAGAAAGTAGCAGTAATTGGTTACGGTTCACAAGGTCATGCACATGCACAAAATATGAGAGACAGCGGCGTTGAAGTTGTCATTGGTCTTCGCCAAGGAAAATCATGGGATAAAGCAGTGGAAGACGGATTCCAAGTATACTCAGTAGGAGAAGCAACTGCTCAAGCTGATATCGTAATGATTTTACTTCCAGACGAGCAGCAAACGAAAGTATATAAAGAAGAAATCCAGCCTAATTTAACAAACCAAGCAATCATGTTTGCTCACGGTTTTAACGTACACTTTAACCAAATCGTGCCTCCAGCTGACTGTGATGTTTTGCTAGTTGCTCCTAAAGGCCCTGGCCACCTTGTAAGAAGAACGTTTGAACAAGATGCAGGTGTTCCGGCATTATTCGCTATCCACCAGGATGTAACAGGAGAAGCGAAAGAACTTGCTTTAGCATATGCAAAAGCAATCGGATCGTTGCGTGCAGGCGCATTAGAAACTACTTTTAAAGAAGAAACAGAAACAGATCTTTTCGGAGAGCAAGCAGTACTTTGCGGTGGATTAACTGCACTTGTAAAAGCTGGCTTCGAAACTTTAGTAGAAGCTGGATACCAGCCAGAACTTGCTTATTTCGAAACATTACATGAGCTAAAGCTAATTGTTGACTTAATGTATGAAGGCGGAATGGCTGGAATGCGCTATTCAGTATCTGATACAGCAGAATGGGGAGATTTCGTAACAGGTCCTCGTATTGTAGATGCTAGAGTGAAAGAGGAAATGAAAGCTGTACTTAAAGATATTCAAGATGGCAAATTTGCACAAGGCTGGATCATTGAAAACCAAACAAACCGTCCAGTTTATACTGCAATCAAGACGAGAGAAAACGAGCATTTAATTGAAAAAGTTGGTAGAGAACTAAGAGCAATGATGCCGTTCATTAACCAAGGCAAGAAGAAAGAAGTTGTTGGCAGTGCAAAAAATTAAAATCTTCGATACAACTTTGAGAGATGGAGAGCAATCGGCCGGTGTCAATCTTAACTTATCAGAGAAACTTGAAATTGCGAGACAACTTGAAAGATTAAACGTTGATATCATTGAAGCTGGCTTTCCAGCTGCTTCAAAAGGTGATTTTGCATCAGTTCAAAAAATTGCTCAAATGGTAAAAAACTGTTCCGTAACGGGTCTTGCACGCGGCGTCATATCAGATATTGACGCTGCGTGGGACGCGCTTAAAGATGGAGCAGAGCCTAGACTGCATACTTTTCTTGCGACATCCCCAATTCATCGCCAATATAAATTGAAGATGTCAAAGGAAGAAGTAATTGAGAGGGCAGTTGAATCTGTTAAGTATGCTGCCAAAAAATTCCCGATTATTCAATGGTCCGCAGAGGACGCGTCAAGAACTGAACTTCCTTTCTTAGCTGAGATTGTTGAAAAGGTAATCCAAGCAGGTGCACACGTAATCAACCTTCCAGATACAGTAGGATACGGTACTCCAGAGGAATACGGGAAGATTTTTAAATACTTAAGAGAACATGTTCCTTCTATTGATAAGGTTTCTTTATCCACTCATTGTCATGATGACTTAGGGATGGCGATTGCTAACTCACTTGCAGCAGTAGAGAACGGAGCTACTCAAGTGGAAGGAACAATTAATGGTATTGGGGAGAGAGCCGGGAATGCTGCTCTTGAAGAAATTGCTGTAGCCCTTCATATTAGAAAAGACTTTTACCAGGCTTCAACTCGTCTGAATCTTCAGGAGATTAGCCGCACAAGCAGCTTAGTAAGCAAATTGACTGGAATGGTTGTTCCAGCCAATAAAGCGGTAGTAGGGAAAAATGCATTTGCCCATGAATCTGGCATTCACCAGGATGGAGTACTAAAAGAAAAAACAACTTACGAAATTATTTCTCCAGAATTAGTAGGAGTACAGTCCAATTCTTTAGTGCTTGGGAAGCATTCCGGAAGACATGCCTTTAAAAATCGTTTAAATGAATTAGGCTTAAATGTTCCTGATGAAGAGCTTAACAAATTATTTGTTTCCTTTAAAGAATTGGCCGACCGGAAAAAAGAATTGACGGACTATGATTTAGTTGCTCTTGTGCTTGATGAAAAATTATCAAAAGAAGTTAGCTTCTATGAACTAAATCAAATTCAGGTTCAATACGGAACAAATCAAATCCCGACAGCAACAGTCACTTTGACCGGTGTTGACAAGGAAGTCATTCAAGAAGCTGGAACCGGAGCGGGCAGCATCGAGGCCCTTTATAATACGCTGGAAAAATGCGTGGATGGAACCATTAATCTATTAGATTATCGAATCCAATCTGTTGGTGCAGGAAGAGATGCTTTAGCAGAGGTTTATGTAAAAATGAAATACTTGGATATCGAGACTAGCGGGCGGGGACTTGCACAAGATGTGTTGGAGGCTTCAGGAAAGGCCTATCTAAATGCGATTAACAGAGTCATTTATATGAAAAATATGGGTCGTGAACTTAGTCTGACCCAGTAAATTATAAGGTTTATATCAACTAGAAAATCACATAATTACTAAACGGAGGGATAAAAATGGAAAAGCGTATCGCTGTACTACCAGGAGATGGAATCGGCAAAGAGGTGGTAAAAGGAGCAATAGAAGTTTTACAGGCTGTTGGAGAGCGTTTCGGTCACCAGTTTCATTTTGAATATGGAGTAATTGGTGGGGAAGCAATTGATACGGTTGGAACACCGCTGCCCGATGAGACAGTTGACCTATGCAAACAAAGCGATGCGGTTTTACTAGGGGCAGTTGGCGGTCCTAAATGGGAGAGCCAGCCGCCTCACCTCCGGCCTGAACGCGGTTTATTGAAAATTCGAAAAGATTTAAATTTATATGCCAATTTAAGACCAACCACCTATTATCAAAGTCTTGCAGATTCTTCCTCTCTTAAAAAGGAAGTGATTGAAGGCGTAGATATGCTGATGGTTAGGGAATTAACAGGCGGCTTATACTTTGGAAAGCCAAGTGAACGCACGACAAGAGATGGCGAAGCAGCTGTCGTAGATACATTGTTTTATAAAAAGGAAGAAATGCAAAGAGTCATTAAGCTTGCATTTGAGCTTGCAAAAGCACGCAATGGGAAAGTAACCTCAGTCGATAAGGCTAATGTATTAGAATCGAGCCGAATGTGGAGAGAGGTAGCCGAAGACATATCAAAGGACTATCCTGAAGTTGTTCTCGAGCATATGTTAGTCGACAATGCGGCGATGCAGCTGATTAGAAAGCCAACACAATTTGATGTCGTAGTTACTGAGAATTTGTTTGGAGACATCTTAAGTGATGAAGCCTCTGTTCTTACTGGATCATTAGGAATGCTGCCATCAGCAAGTTTATCAGCGGAAGGGCCATATCTATACGAACCAATCCATGGCTCAGCTCCCGATATCGCAGGGAAAGACCTTGCTAATCCACTAGCAACGATTCTTTCAGCCGCGATGATGCTAAGACTTTCATTTGGAATGAATGAGGAAGCAGAATCGATTGAACATGCAGTAAATCAAGTACTTGAAGCCGGATACCGTACAGGTGACATCATGTCGCCCGGAATGAAGCAAGTTTCAACTACTGAAATGATTGCAGAAGTTAAAGCAACATTGCTTGATAATGAAGCTATTTTGAACATCATGGGTGCTTATGCATAGAAAAGCGGAAGCGCCTTCGGAACAATTAAAGGACAATTGTTCCTGCGATGATTATTCGCAGAAGATTTCCTTTGTGCCCAGGGGCGACAAGCATAAGGCAAGCCGACAGGAAGGTTGTACTTTAACTTTTCTGACGGATTGACTTATGACCTCGAGCCCCTAGGCGCTGGAGCTAGACAGATAGAAAAGCGGAAGCTCTTTTGAGTTACAGTTAGACAGATAAAAAAAGTATAGACACGGCCAGAAATGGTCGTGTTTCTTTTAAAAATAACACATTGAAGGGGGAGGAAAAAATGGGAAAGTCAATAATTGATAAAATTTGGGAACAGCATATTGTCCATCAGGAAGAGGGGAACCCTGACCTATTATATATTGACCTGCATTTAGTCCATGAGGTTACATCTCCACAGGCGTTTTCTGGATTGAGAATGAAGAATCGGAAAGTAAGAAGACCGGATAAAACATTTGCAACCGTTGATCATAATATCCCAACTGATAATCGTTATGAAATCAAGGATGCTGTTGCTTTAAATCAAATGTCGACGCTAGAAAAGAACTGTACAGAGTTTGGTGTTCAACTAGCAGGCATTGATAGCCCGGATCAAGGGATTGTACACGTTATCGGACCTGAACTTGGTTTAACCCAGCCGGGAATGATGATTGTTTGCGGTGATAGTCATACATCGACACATGGAGCTTTCGGATCCATAGCGTTTGGAATTGGGACGAGCGAGGTTGAGCATGTTTTAGCGACTCAAACAATTTGGAGAGAAAAACCAAAAACATTAAAGCTTGAAATTAATGGTGAGCTTAAAAAAGGCGTGACTGCAAAGGATCTCATCCTTTACGTTATTGCGAAATATGGAATTGATTTCGGAACAGGTCATGTCATTGAATATTGTGGAGACACGATTAAGAGAATGACTATGGAAGAAAGAATGACCATTTGTAATATGTCCATTGAGGGCGGAGCGCGTGCTGGACTTATTAACCCGGACGAAACGACATTTAATTATATTCAAGGAAGAAGATATGCTCCAAAGGGTGAGGAATTCTCTCAGGCTGTGGATAAGTGGAAAGAGCTTGCTTCCGATGCGGATGCTGAATATGATTCGGTCATCGCTATTGATGCAAATGACATTGCTCCTATGGTAAGCTGGGGAACAAATCCATCGATGACTGCGAAAATAAGTGATCGAATCCCGACTATGGATAATTGCAAAACAGAGATCGAAAAGAAATCGCTTGAACGGGCACTTGCCTACATGGGATTGCAGGAAGGTCAAAAAATTGAAGATATTGAGATTCAACATGTCTTTATTGGCTCTTGTACGAATTCTAGAATAGAGGATTTACGCCAAGCTGCTAGCATTGCAAAAGGAAAGAAAGTCCATCAGAATGTTAGAGCGCTTGTCGTTCCAGGTTCACAGCAAGTGAAGAAGCAAGCAGAATCAGAAGGATTAGATGTCATCTTCAAACAAGCTGGGTTTGAATGGCGTGATTCTGGCTGCAGCATGTGCTTAAGTATGAACAATGATATCGTTCCTAGCGGAGAGCATTGTGCTTCAACCTCTAACCGGAATTTCGAGGGCAGACAAGGATCTGGGGCAAGAACGCACTTAGTCAGTCCAACCATGGCTACAGCTGCTGCAATCTATGGAAGATTCGTTGATGTTAGCTCATTGATAACAGCAGAAACAGTTTAATTATAGGAAAGAAGGAGGGAATACGAATGAGCGGTTTTAAAGTTTTAGAAGGAAAAGCGGCAGCTCTTGATCGAGCAAATGTAGATACAGATCAAATTATCCCGAAGCAATTTTTAAAAAGAATTGAAAAAACAGGGTTTGGCCAATTTTTATTTTATGATTGGAGATTTTTGAAAGATGGGGAGCCAAATCCAGAATTCGAATTAAATCGTCCCGAAAACGAAGGTGCATCCTTTTTAATTGTCAATGAGAACTTTGGTTGTGGATCTTCCCGGGAGCATGCACCATGGGCACTATTAGACTATGGCTTTAAAGCGGTCATTGCCCCTTCATTTGCTGATATTTTTCATCAAAATTGCTTGAAGAACGGAATACTTCCAATTCAGCTTAAAGAGGAAGAAGTATCTTATTTATTAGCCAAAGGAAAATCTCAGGCGTTCCAGCTGAAAATTGACTTAGAACAGGAAACAGTCTCAGATGATAGTGGCTTCTCCACATCATTCCCGATCAATGATTACTGGAAGAAGATGTTGATGAACGGCTGGGATGAAATTGAAATTACCCTTCAGCTGGATGAAAAAATTGCTGAATATGAAAAGTCCCTGCAAGGTGTTCGCTAAGCGTAAAGGATTCACAGTCAACTCTGTGAATCCTTTTGTTTTTTTATAATAATCATGCTACACTAAACTTCAAAAACGAAGCGGCGTGACATAAATGAAAAAACGGAATCGGAAAAAACTAAACGATAAAGTTGTCCTTTTTCCTGGTTTGGAAAAGAGGCTTTTGGAAAAAGGCCTTGAAAGCCTTCAGCAAAAAAGGTTCCGTGAGGCGATTGACTTTCTTGAAGAGGCAAATATTTTAGAAGAAGAAAATAATGATATACATATTGGACTGGTTCTTGCTTATTTTGAGTCCGGACAATTAACGAAAGCAAAGGAATTGGCAAATAGCATGCTCCAAAAGGGCATCGGTGATTATATTCAAATTATTGATCTCTATTTAATGATTCTCGTGCAATTGCATCAGTACGATGAAATCGTAAAAACGATTGAAATATTAATAGAAGAAAAAGAAATTCCGGAAGAAAAAATTGACCATTTTTCACGGATGCTCCACTTTAGCAAAAGAATGGCTGAAACATCTCCAAATATTCATATAGATGATCCTATTCAGGATGAAACTTCGGATATGGAAATAGATCTTTTTTCATTAAAGGATCAGCACGAGCAAATCCAAATGGCTACAATGTTAACAAATAGAAACTTAAAGCCTTTTATTAATCATATAAAGGCTTATCTAGAATCAAGTGAAGGACAGCTGTTCTTTAAAACGTTGCTTTTAAATGTTCTAATTGAACACGGGTATGAAAAAGAGGTTAACGTGGAAAAGTTCGGGGAAGCGATGATTGTTAAACCTTCAAATCTCCTAGGTGCTCAGCATAATAGTCAGATGGATAAACTGGTAAACATCGCAGCCAACCAGCTTGAACATGAAGACCCCATTCTCTTTGAACATATCAAAAGTTTGATAGAGCGCCATTTATTTATTCTATTTCCGTTTCAGCTTAAGCCCTTTAGTGAAAATGTTTGGGGAGCTGCCTATCATCAACTTGCAGCGGAGTATCAAGGACTCCGTTACACTATAAAGGATCTAGCTTTAAGATACAAAGCTACGGAGAAAGAGATCGGTCAAGCAGGGGCATTTCTAAAGAAAATAGAAGAAATTTCATCCCCAAATTATTAGCTTCAATGTTGAAAGCTAGGGTCTGTATGTTATAATATAATGGTTGTATATGTAAATGGTATTTATTATGTAAAAAAATGATAATGCTTGGGAATCGAGCTGTATCAATACCAATTCGTTACGAATGAAATGATAATAGATTGTTGGAGGGAAATAATTATATGTCTGCTAAATTTGAAAAGCTAGAAGGGAACGTTGGAGTTCTTACAATTGAAGTAGATGCAGAAAAGGTAAACGAAGGTTTAGACGCTGCATTTAAAAAAGTCGTTAAACAAATTAATGTACCTGGCTTCCGTAAAGGAAAAATGCCTCGTGGTATGTTTGAAAAGCGTTTCGGCGTTGAATCACTTTACCAAGATGCAGTAGATTTTCTTCTGCCTGAAGCATATGCAGGTGCTATCGAAGAAACTGGAATTGAGCCAGTAGATCGCCCAGAAATCGATGTAGAACAAATCGAAAAAGGCAAGAGCTTAATTTTTACAGCAAAAGTAACTTTAAAGCCTGAAGTAAAGCTTGGCGAATATAAAGGACTTGAAGTAGAAAAATTCGATACAGAAGTAACAGAAGAAGACGTAAATAACGAACTTAAATCTATGCAAGAAAGACAAGCTGAGCTTGTAGTGAAAGAAGAAGGCAAAGCTGAAACTGGCGACACAGTTGTAATGGACTTCGAAGGATTTGTTAACGGAGAAGCATTTGAAGGCGGCAAAGCTGAAAACTATTCTCTTGAGCTTGGTTCAGGTCAATTTATTCCTGGATTTGAAGAACAATTAGTTGGAACTGCAGCTGGCGAATCTAAGGATGTTGAAGTTTCATTCCCTGAAGAGTACCATGCTGCTGAATTAGCTGGCAAGCCTGCTGTATTTAAAGTAACTGTTCATGAAATCAAAACAAAAGAACTTCCTGCTCTAGATGATGAGTTCGCAAAAGATGTTGATGAAGAAGTTGAATCTTTAGATGCTCTTAAAGAAAAAGTAAAAACACGTTTAGTAGACAGCAAGAAGCATGAAGGTGAGCATTTTGTTCAAGATGCTGTAGTAGAAAAAGCTTCAAAAAATGCTGAAATCGATCTTCCATCTGTAATGGTTGATACAGAAATCGACCGCATGATGAATGAATTCGAACAACGTCTTCAAATGCAAGGTATGAACCTTGATCTTTACTTCCAATTCTCTGGTCAAGATAAAGCTGCACTAAGCGCTCAAATGAAAGAAGAAGCAGAAAATCGCGTACGTGTAAACTTAACTCTTGAAGCAATTGCAAAAGCAGAGAACATCGAAGTAACAGACGAAGAAGTAACTGCTGAGCTTAGCAAAATGGCTGAAATGTACAACATGTCCGTTGAAAGCATCGAAAAAGCTCTTGGAAGCCTAGAAGGACTTAAAACAGACCTTCAAATTAAAAAAGCAGTTGAGTTCTTAGTAGAAAACAGCAAAACAAAATAGAAAAGTGGAGCCGACTGTTCTGCCACGACAAGCATAAGGCAAGCCAGCTGGAAGGTTGTACTTTAACCTTCTAGATGGATTGACTTATGACCTCGAGTGGCAAGGAGGCAGAACTAGACAAAGAATAAACATAAGTAAATAAAATGAACAAGGCGCGATTATTCGTGCCTTGTTTTATACAATAAACATATAATTACATACATAATTAATCTTATTACTACATAATGTTTTTTAATAACCTACATATGAAGGATTTGGATAAATTCTTTCGATTTAAATTGATCAATAATGGTTAAGCTTAGTTTATTAGGAATATAATTTTAACATAAGTTAGATGTGAATCCTCTTTGCAAACAAAGATACATAATAGAACATAAGTGTTTTCATTTCCTGTCCATTGTGAAAATATGTTACAATGCAGTACATAACAAAAAATGATTGTAAAGAAAAAGTTTTAATAACGTAACAGTTTGCATAAGATTCGCAGAAATAATTGGATGTTTTTTTAAGGGGTGAAGGATTTGTTTAAATTTAGTGATGAAAAAGGACAATTAAAATGTTCTTTCTGTGGAAAAACTCAGGATCAAGTGCGAAAACTTGTTGCAGGTCCAGGTGTATATATATGTGATGAGTGTATAGAGCTCTGCACCGAAATCGTTGAAGAAGAGCTTGGAACCGAAGAGGAAGTTGAGTTTAAAGATGTCCCAAAACCAGCTGAAATCCGTGACATTCTTGATGAATACGTAATTGGACAGGATCAGGCGAAAAAATCATTATCAGTAGCCGTGTACAATCATTACAAGCGTATTAATTCCAATAGTAAAATCGATGATGTGGAGCTTTTCAAAAGCAACATTTGTATGATTGGACCAACAGGAAGCGGAAAAACCTTATTAGCTCAAACATTAGCACGTATTTTAAATGTGCCGTTTGCTATTGCTGATGCTACTTCTTTAACAGAAGCAGGCTATGTAGGGGAAGATGTTGAAAATATTTTATTAAAGCTTATTCAATCAGCAGACTATGATGTGGAGAAAGCGGAAAAAGGCATTATTTATATTGATGAAATTGATAAGGTAGCCCGTAAATCAGAAAATCCTTCCATCACTAGAGATGTTTCTGGTGAAGGGGTTCAACAAGCATTATTAAAAATTCTAGAGGGGACTGTAGCAAGCGTTCCGCCTCAAGGTGGCCGTAAACACCCTCATCAAGAATTCATTCAAATTGACACAACGAATATTTTATTTATTTGTGGAGGCGCATTTGACGGCATCGAACAAATTATTAAACGCCGCTTAGGTCAAAAGGTTATTGGCTTTGGATCGAACACAAAAGAAACCGATGTAGACCAAAAAGAACTTCTAACTAAAGTTCTTCCAGAAGATCTTCTGAAATTTGGTTTAATCCCGGAATTTATTGGCCGTCTTCCAGTGATTGCAAGTCTTGGCTTGCTAGATGAAGAAGCATTAATTGAAATTCTGACTAAACCAAAAAATGCATTAGTGAAGCAATATCAAAAGATGCTAGAGCTTGACGATGTTGAGCTTGAATTTGAAGATGCGGCACTAGTAGAAATTGCCAAGAAAGCCATTGAGCGCAAAACAGGAGCCCGCGGACTTCGTTCTATTATCGAAGGAATTATGCTGGATGTTATGTTTGATCTTCCTTCCCGTGATGATATTAAAAAATGTATCATTACAAAGGAAACAATCACAGAAAATACATCACCAAAGCTTATTCTTGAAGATGGAACGATTGTAAAAGAAGAAAAGACTTCTGCATAACAAAAAAGAAGCCCTTGAAATAGAGAAAGCCAAGCCTTTATGGTTTGGCTTTTTGCATGGATTTTTGGGATATTTTTAAGCAGCATATTTCAAAATCCCCCCAGCTTTTTACAGTAAAATCTTGTTTATTCCAACTCAGTCAGGGAGATACTAGCATATATCACCGAGAACTAGATTGCAGGAGGGAAAAGTATGAGTTGGACGGGGATCGCCTTATTTATTCAATTGTTTTTTGGAATTGTGATTGGTCTTTATTTCTGGAATTTGCTTAAAAATCAACGAACACAGAAAGTATCAATTGATAGAGAATCAAGAAAAGAAATGGACCAATTGAAAAAGATGAGATCCATCTCTTTAACTGAGCCTTTAGCAGAAAAAGTTCGCCCATCAAGCTTTGCAGACATAGTCGGTCAAGAGGATGGAATTAAATCGTTAAAAGCAGCTCTATGCAGCCCAAACCCGCAGCATGTGATCATTTACGGACCGCCAGGAGTAGGAAAAACAGCCGCAGCAAGATTAGTTTTAGAAGAAGCGAAAAAGACGGCAAAATCCCCTTTTAAACTTTCATCTGTATTTATTGAATTAGATGCCACTACGGCCCGATTTGATGAAAGAGGGATTGCAGACCCGCTGATCGGATCAGTTCACGATCCTATTTATCAAGGAGCGGGAGCCATGGGACAAGCTGGCATACCTCAGCCGAAACAAGGGGCTGTCACAAATGCACATGGTGGCGTCCTTTTTATTGATGAAATTGGAGAACTTCATCCTATCCAAATGAACAAATTACTAAAAGTGTTAGAGGATCGGAAAGTATTCTTGGAAAGTGCCTATTATAATGAGGAAAACACCCAAATCCCGAATCATATCCATGATATTTTTAAAAATGGCCTTCCAGCTGATTTTCGATTAATTGGAGCGACTACAAGAACACCTAGTGAGATTCCTCCGGCCATTCGTTCCAGATGTATGGAGGTATTTTTCCGCGAGCTGGCTGAAGAGGAAATCGCAGATGTCGGCAGAAGAGCAGCGGAGAAAGTTAATCTGTCCATTAGTGAAAATGGATTAATGATCCTTGCTTCTTACGCTCGGAACGGCCGCGAAGCAGTCAACATGATTCAAATTTCAGCAGGGCTTGCCATTACAGAAGAACGAAATTACATAAAAGATGAAGACATTGAGTGGGTTATTCAATCGAGTCAGCTGACACCAAGAATGGAAAGAAAAATAAACACCAGTTCTGAAGTGGGATTAGTTAATGGTCTAGCTGTATATGGCCCGAACTCAGGCGCACTCCTCGAAATTGAGGTTACCATTATTCCTGCAAAAGACAAAGGAAGTATTAATATTACAGGTATTGTTGAAGAGGAAAGCATTGGCGGACAAGGAAAATCCATTCGCAGAAAAAGTATGGCAAGAGGATCGGTTGAAAATGTTCTAACCGTTCTTCGTTCGATGGGTGTCCCTGCAAGCGACTATGATATCCACGTCAATTTTCCCGGCGGTGTTCCAATAGATGGCCCATCCGCAGGTATTGCTATGGCCACCGGGATTTATTCAGCGATTTATAAGTATCCTATTGACCACACTGTTGCCATGACAGGAGAAATAAGTATTCATGGGCATGTGAAACCGGTTGGCGGTGTTTATCCTAAAGTTAAAGCAGCAAAAAAGGCTGGGGCCAAAACCGTTATTATTCCAAAAGAAAATATGCAATCCATCCTAAATGAAATAACCGGAATCACCATTGTTCCTGTCAGTCATTTGAATGAAGTTTTTGAAATAGCCCTATTGAAGAACTTTCACCTGGAACAATCCATCACTGCTTCAATCGAATTGGCAAAAAAAGAAAGCATTTAGATGGTCAACTTCGGCTAATTGTTACCAGCATGAAAGCCGAAGTTTTCTTTATGTAGAGAGGACGGACATTTAGATCCAGGTTGGCGTGCGAGAAGTCCATCCAGCCCGTTTGGACGGACATTTAGACCAAAGTTGGCATGCGAAAAGTCCATCCAAGAACACTTTAAATAGTGCTACAGCTTCTCAAATTAGACACTTACACATAAATAAGTTAGAATTGTACAAAGAAAATATTAGCAATTTTAGGCTAATGAAGATATGTATTATGGAGGTGCTTCCTGGGTTATGGCGAAAAAGAAAGAAATTATCGTCCCCCTCCTGCCGCTAAGGGGTCTGCTTGTATATCCAACGATGGTCCTGCACTTAGATGTTGGCCGTGAAAAGTCGGTGCAAGCCCTTGAAAAAGCGATGGTAGATGACCATCTAATTTTCTTGACTACACAGAAAGAAATATCGATAGATGAACCCGCAGAAGACGATTTATACCAAATTGGAACATTAACACGTGTCAAGCAAATGCTTAAGCTTCCTAACGGGACAATCCGGGTTTTAGTAGAAGGGTTAAAAAGGGCGCAAATCATTGAATTTAAAGATGACCCTAACCACTACACAGTCAAAATAGAAGTATTCGATGAGGAAACGACAAAGGATACAGAAGATCAAGCTTTAATGAGAACGATGCTGGAATACTTTGAACAATACATAAAGGTATCGAAAAAAGTATCAGCAGAAACGTATTCTGCTGTTTCGGATATTGAAGAGCCTGGGCGCATGGCGGATATTATCGCATCCCATTTACCTTTAAAGCTAAAGGAAAAGCAGGACATATTAGAAACCTTTGATGTTAAAGACCGGATGAATCAAGTTATTGAAATCATTCATAATGAAAAAGAAGTATTAAATTTAGAAAAGAAAATTGGGCAGCGCGTAAAGAAATCAATGGAACGCACACAGAAGGAATATTATTTACGCGAACAAATGAAGGCTATCCAGAAAGAGCTTGGAGATAAAGAAGGAAAGACAGGAGAAATTGCTGACCTTACTGAAAAAATTGAAAAAGCCGGCATGCCAGAGCATGTCCAAACGACCGCTCTTAAAGAGCTAGATCGTTATGAAAAAATCCCTTCAAGCTCTGCGGAAAGCGGCGTTATCCGAAATTATATTGAATGGCTGATTTCATTGCCATGGAGCAAGGCAACGGAAGATGATTTAGATATTCATAAAGCAGAACGCATCTTAAATAATGACCATTACGGTCTTGAAAAAGTGAAAGAACGTGTTCTGGAATACTTAGCTGTTCAAAAGCTGACGAATTCATTAAAAGGGCCAATCCTTTGCCTTGCAGGACCCCCTGGAGTAGGTAAAACAAGCTTAGCACGTTCCATTGCTACATCCCTCAACCGAAATTTTGTCCGTATTTCACTTGGCGGTGTTCGCGATGAATCTGAAATTCGGGGACATCGAAGAACGTATGTAGGTGCTATGCCAGGCCGTATTATTCAGGGAATGAAGAAAGCTGGAACAATTAACCCAGTATTTTTACTTGATGAAATTGATAAAATGTCAAGTGACTTCCGGGGAGATCCGTCTTCAGCGATGCTTGAAGTTTTAGACCCTGAACAAAACCATAACTTTAGTGATCATTATATTGAGGAAACATATGATCTTTCAAAAGTCATGTTTATCGCAACAGCAAATAATTTAGCGACTATTCCTGGACCACTTAGAGACCGGATGGAAATTATAACAATTGCTGGTTATACAGAGCTAGAGAAAAACCATATTGCAAAAGATCACCTTTTACCGAAACAAATTAAAGAGCATGGTCTTACAAAATCCCAGCTTCAAATTCGCGAGGACGGAATTCAAAAGGTCGTTCGCTATTACACAAGAGAAGCGGGCGTACGCGGACTTGAAAGACAGTTGGCAACGATATGCCGGAAAACAGCGAAGATTATTGTCTCAGGTGAAAAGAAAAAAGTTGTAATTTCCGAAAGAAATGTGGAAGACTTCCTGGGCAAGCCAATTTTTCGCTATGGGCAAGCTGAGATTGAAGATCAAGTTGGTGTGGCGACAGGGCTTGCTTATACAACAGTTGGTGGGGATACACTGCAAATTGAAGTATCTCTTTCACCAGGCAAAGGCAAGCTTGTTCTTACAGGGAAGCTTGGAGATGTCATGAAGGAATCAGCTCAAGCAGCCTTTAGCTATGTTCGTTCCAAAGCAAGTGAGCTAGGGATTGAAGAGGACTTCCATGAAAAGTATGATATTCACATTCACGTTCCGGAGGGTGCCGTCCCTAAAGATGGCCCATCTGCAGGTATTACGATTACAACTGCTTTAGTGTCTGCCCTTTCTGGTAAGCGAATCCGTAAAGAAATTGGGATGACTGGGGAGATTACTTTGCGTGGGCGCGTCCTGCCAATTGGCGGCGTTAAAGAGAAAACACTCAGTGCTCATCGAGCGGGTCTGACGAAAATCATTCTTCCAAAGGATAATGAAAAGGATATTGATGATATTCCTGAGAGTGTCCGCGATGACCTGGAATTTGTTCTTGTTTCCCATGTAGATGAAGTGCTGAAGCATGCATTGACTGGCGGTGCAGAAGCATGAAGGTAAATTCAGCAGATATCGTCATTAGTGCGGTAAAGCCTGACCAATATCCGGGTGACGCTTTACCAGAGTTTGCTTTAGCAGGCAGGTCCAATGTTGGGAAATCTTCGTTTATTAACAAAATGTTAAATCGAAAAGCGTTAGCTAGAACTTCATCAAAGCCTGGGAAAACACAAACATTAAATTTTTTCCTGATTAATGAGATGTTACATTTTGTCGATGTACCTGGTTATGGCTACGCTAAAGTTTCTAAAAAAGAAAGAGAAGCCTGGGGCAAAATGATTGAAACGTATTTAACATCAAGAGAGCAGCTAAAAGCTGTTGTGCAAATAGTTGATTTGCGTCATCCCCCATCTCAGGATGATATCATGATGTATAATTTTCTAAAGCATTACGAAATCCCATGTGTCATTATTGCTACAAAGGCCGATAAAGTTCCGAAATCAAAATGGCAAAAGCATATAAAAATAACGAAAGAAACACTGGACCTCGATCCAAATGATCCTTTGATCCTCTTTTCGTCCGAAACTGGACAAGGGAAGGATGAAGCATGGTCTGTGCTTCTAAGCTATATATAAGCTTCAATCCCGATGCAGAAATGCACCGGGATTTTTTTTGGCTATAAGAATGAATTATATCAATCTATATTTTACTAATAGAGAAAAAGCCGGTATGAAAGTATGAATATTTTTAGACTGCTAGAAGCAATCACGAAAACATTTAGCAGAAAATATGAATCTTAGAAGAATTCTTATCATATGTTTAGGTAATTAGAAAAAATTTGAGAGAAGATGAAAGGGGAATTTCTAATAGTGAAGCATCTTGGAAAGGGATTACTTTTATTCATTTCTATTATTGTTCTTGCTGCCTGTGGGTCAAAGGAAGCATCGAATGAGGGCTTTAAGCTTGTCGAGAAAGGTAAGTTTATTTATGCATCGTCAGGTGAATTTAACCCATTTAGTGTGACGAATGCAGATGGGACGATGACCGGTTTTGACATTGAGGTAGGAGAAGCTATAGCAAAAGAACTTGGGCTGGAGCCAGTTCAGAAAAAGTTTAAGTTCGGAGGCATCGTGGAAGGGGTTAAATCAGGCCGCTTTGATGCAGCTGTTGCTAGTCATACAATCACGGAAGAACGGTTAGAAGCGGTAAATTTCTCGATTCCATACTACTATTCTGGACCGCAAATCTATGTCCGTCCTGACAGCAAGGTTGAAACAATTGATGATTTAAAAGGATTAGAAATTGCTGTCGCTAAAGGAACTACTTATGCAGATGTCGCACAGCCTGTAACAGATAATATTAAATTTTACGATAGCGATGTCGTGGCGCTTGAAGCATTAAGTAAAGGAAAGCATGATGCAGTCATCACTGATTTTATTACGGGTAAAGAGGCAATTGGCGCTGGAATGAATATTGTTGGTAAAGAATTGCTGGGAAAAAGTGAACAAGCAATAGCTGTTGCGAAAGAAAACGAGGGGCTTTTGAAAAAAATTAATGAAGCGCTTGAGAAATTACATGAGAACGGAACATTGACGGAAATCAGTAAAAAATACATCGGCGAAGATATTACGAAAGACCCTGAGAAGGAATAAGCAAATAGAGGATGACTTAGTCATCCTCTATTTATTAATAAGACTATAGTTGAGAATTAGCCTTATGCATGCATGCGAACGGGTTTTATTCGGGACGAATAACGTAGAGAGCAGGTGTGCATAAGGCGGTTTGATCGCCAACAATATTCAGTAACAAAAGCTATTAATAAAAGTAAAGGAGGAAAGCCTGTGGATTTATTTACAAAATTTATGGACACATACCCCATTTTCTTAAAAGGAATGGTCCTTACATTCCAACTCACGATTATTTCCATTTTTATCGCTATATTTATTGGCCTCTTTTTTGCCTTTTTAAAGATTTCGAAGGTGAAGGTATTAGAGTTAGTAGCAGATGCATATATTTTTCTCGTACGGGGAACACCGCTCGTTGTGCAAATCTTTATTTTCTACTTTGGTTTAACCTCTATCAATATGCCAGACTTCTGGGCTGTTGTTCTTGGACTAGCCTTTCATAACGGTGCGTATATTGCTGAAATTTTCCGAGGGGCGATCCAGTCAGTCGATCATGGTCAGATGGAGGCAGGGCGTTCTCTTGGTATGACAGTTTCCTTAGCGATGAGGAGGATAATTCTCCCACAAGCTATTCGCAGGGCGCTGCCGCCCCTTGGAAATCAATTTATCATTGCCCTAAAGGATTCCTCGCTTGCATCTTTTATCGGAATGTACGAGCTGTTTAATGTAGCGACTACTCAAGGCTCAATTAAATACGACTATATGAGCTACTTGCTCATTGTAGCGGTTTACTATTTAGTATTAGTTCTATTCTTCTCCATTATTGTCAGGATAATCGAAAAAAGAATGGCTAGCAGCGATTAAGAAAGGAGTTATCATATGAGCGGTACGGTCATGATAAAAGTTGACATGCTAAATAAATCCTTTGGGGATTTGCACGTATTAAAGGATATTAATATGACGGTTTGGCAGAGTGAAGTGGTTTGTTTAATAGGCGCGAGCGGCTCAGGGAAAAGCACACTTCTTCGATGCATCAATTATTTGGAATTAAAGGATAGTGGGCTAGTCATAATTAACGGGGAGCAAATTGAAAAGGAAACCCATGATCTTAATAAGGTTCGGGCACGAGTTGGGATGGTATTTCAGCATTTTAATTTATTCCCTCATAGGACGGTACTCGAAAACGTGATTGAAGCTCCCATTTATGTGAAAAAGATATCTAAAGAGCAAGCTTTAGCCGAAGGAAAAGCATTATTGAAAAAAGTAGGTCTCTCAGATAAGGAAAATGTGTACCCATCCAAGCTGTCTGGCGGACAAAAACAGCGGGTAGCCATAGCAAGGGCATTAGCGATGAAACCTGAAATCATGCTGTTTGATGAGCCTACATCTGCTTTAGATCCCGAGCTTGTTGGCGAGGTGCTTGCTACAATGAAGGAGCTGGCTGAAGAGGGAATGACAATGGTTGTCGTCACACACGAAATGGGCTTTGCCAGGGAGGTTGCTGATTGGGTCGTCTATATGCATGAAGGCCGTATTGTCGAAGTTGGACATCCGAAGGACTTATTCTCTAATCCAAAGGAAACCCGTACAAAACACTTCTTAGATTCGGTATTATAAACACGGAGGACAGGGAATAATAACCTTGTCCTCTTATTTCTTTTTAAAAAACAGAAAGTAAATACCCGCAAGAATAAAGATGGCTGGCCAAAACTTCCAGGCGGTTGAAACCCCGTTTTCCAATAAACCAAACCATACAATAATCCGGTCGTAAAATAGGAGCAAGGAAGCAAGAATTAAAAATAAGATTCCTTGAAATAACCCGGTTCTAGTTTTTTGGTGCTGAAGTAAAAAGCCTAAAGCAATGATTAAAATAAATGTTCCGATATGATCCGGCCATATTTCAAGACGATTCACAACATGGAAATGCAAGCCAAACCCCGTCAGGATGACACCTGGTAAGATGGCATGATAATCCTTCGCTCCGTAGCCTTGAAATAAAAATGCGATCCCAACGATGATTAAAAGGCTAGGCCATGTAAAAAAGGGCTGAAAAATCTTGATATTTGATTGTTGAAGAAAGAAGTATGCTCCAAAGCCAATTAGGATAATACCAGGGAAAACTCTCTGATTTTTCATATTTACACCCTTTCAATAAGGTTCACTTGAATCTATAGGCAATTTTTGATACTGTACATATGGGAGTATTTTGTCGAAAAAACATATAAACATGATTTGTGTACGATCAATTTCAATGAATATTTTACCATATGAGTTCAAGATCTGTTCACATTTTCGCATAAATTAACGGGAAATAAGTGCTACAATTAAGATATTATTGTGTAAATCCTTTGGGGGGTCCATTCTAAATGCATATAGTTGTTGTTGGTCTAAATTATAAAACAGCCCCTGTAGAAATTCGGGAGAGATTGACGTTTAACCCTTCTCAATTAACAGATGCTATGAAAACGTTAAAAGATAAAAAAAGCATCCTTGAGAATGTTATTCTGTCTACTTGCAACCGGACTGAAATCTATGCGGTTGTTGATCAGCTTCATACAGGCCGTTACTATATTAAGGAATTTTTATCAGAGTGGTTTAACATAGAGAAGGAAGAATTTTCTCCTTATTTGTTTTTTTATGAGCATGAAGGGGCTATTGAGCATTTATTTAATGTCTCCTGTGGACTGAATTCCATGATTCTAGGAGAGACCCAAATTTTGGGACAGGTACGTACAAGCTTTCTGATGGCCCAGGAAGATCATACGATTGGAACGGTGTTTAACCATTTATTTAAACAAGCAGTTACGGTAGCAAAACGTGCTCATTCTGAAACAGAAATTGGCGCCAATGCCGTTTCAGTTAGCTATGCAGCAGTAGAACTGGCAAAAAAGATATTTGGTTCATTAGAGAATAAGCATGTACTGATTTTGGGAGCCGGGAAAATGGGCGAGCTTGCGATCCAAAACCTCCATGCAAACGGTGCAAGTAAGGTAACCGTTATCAATCGTACTTTTGAAAAAGCGCAGGATTTAGCCGGACGATACGCTGGCAAGGCGAAAACGCTTCAAGAACTTCAGTGCTCTCTAGTTGAGGCAGACATTCTAATTAGTTCCACTGGTGCAAAAGAGTTTGTTGTCACGAAGGAAATGATGACTGGCGTTGAAAAAATGCGTAAAGGAAAGCCTTTATTCATGGTAGACATCGCTGTGCCCCGTGACTTGGACCCTGCCCTCGCTGAATTAGATACTGTCTTCTTATATGATATAGATGATCTTGAAGGAATTGTTGAAGCAAACCTGCAGGAGCGTAAGAAGGCGGCAGAAACAATTCAGCTTATGATTGAGCAGGAAATTGTTGAATTTAAACAATGGCTGAATTTGCTAGGCGTCGTTCCAGTTATCTCTGCATTAAGGGAAAAGGCATTAGCGATTCAGGCTGAAACAATGGAAAGTATTGAAAGAAAGATGCCAAATTTAAGTGAACGCGATAAAAAGGTACTAAATAAACATACAAAGAGCATCATTAACCAGCTGTTAAAAGATCCTATTTTACAGGCGAAGGAAATGGCTGGGGGCAAGGAAGCTGATAAGGCATTAGAATTATTTATGAAAATTTTTAATATCGAAGAACTTGTTTCCGAGCGGAAAATAGCACAGCAAGCCGAATCACAAAATTCTATCGCTCATATGTCACAGGCTTCCTTTCAATCGTAGGAGTACTAGAATATGATCGATATATATATGACACGGCTGCATGAAGCTACTGTCGTTCTGTATGCCTTAAGTGTCTTACTATACTTTATTGATTTCCTACATCATAACCGGAAGGCAAACCGTATTGCCTTCTGGTTACTTGCATTTGTATGGCTTTTGCAAACTGTCTTTCTCTTTTTGTACATGATGAAAACAGGAAGATTTCCTGTATTGACGATTTTTGAAGGATTATATTTTTATGCCTGGGTGCTCATTACTTTGTCATTAGCGTTAAACCGTTTTCTTAGGGTAGATTTTATTGTCTTTTTTACAAATGTCATTGGTTTTATCATTATGGCCATTCATACATTTGCCCCTGTGCAGTATGAATCAAATGTGATGGCTCAAAAGCTCATTTCTGAGTTGCTGTTAATACACATTACAGTTGCGATTTTGTCATATGGGGCATTTTCCTTGTCTTTTGTATTTTCCGTATTATATTTAATTCAGTATGACCTGTTGAAAAGAAAGAAATGGGGCCCAAGGCTATTAAGGGTTGCGGATTTATCGAAGCTGGATAAAACCTCATATGTATTAAATGTGATTGGTGTTCCCATGTTGATGATTAGCTTAATCTTAGGCGTTCAGTGGGCCTATATTAAGGTGCCAGATATGATTTGGTACGATTCTAAAGTGGTCGGTTCTTTTGTCGTTATCGCTGCATACAGCATTTATCTGTATTTAAAAGTAGGCAAAGGGCTTGTCGGGAACCAATTAGCATTATGGAATATTGCATCCTTTCTAATTGTCTTAATTAACTTTTTTCTATTCGGTTCATTATCATCTTTCCATTTCTGGTATTCGTAAATTAGGAGGCTGTCATGAGAAAAATTATCGTAGGTTCACGCAGAAGTAAACTTGCATTAACACAAACAAATTGGGTAATCGATCAATTGAAGGAGATTGACCCATCCTTTGAATTCGAAGTGAAGGAAATTGTCACGAAAGGCGACCGCATATTAGATGTGACACTTTCGAAGGTTGGCGGTAAGGGTTTATTTGTGAAGGAAATCGAGCAGGCCATGCTGGATAAAGAAATTGATATGGCTGTCCACAGTATGAAGGATATGCCGGCAGTTCTGCCTGAAGGGTTAATAATCGGATGTATTCCCGCTAGAGAAGATCATCGGGATGCACTAATATCAAAAGACCATGTTCGTTTCGCAGACCTCAAACCTGGTGCTGTTATTGGTACGAGCAGCTTACGCAGAGGAGCGCAGCTATTAGCTCGCCGACCAGACTTAGAAATTAAATGGATTAGAGGAAATGTAGATACAAGATTAGCTAAGCTTGAAACTGAAGAGTATGATGCGATTCTATTAGCAGCTGCTGGATTAAAGCGGTTAGGCTGGGCAAGTGATGTCGTGACAGAATTATTAGACCCAGATATTTGCTTGCCTGCTATTGGGCAAGGGGCTCTTTCTATTGAATGCCGCAGTGATGATGAAGAACTGCGCGGTTTATTAGATAAATTTACATGCAAGGAAACAGAAGCAACTGTTCGCGCAGAGAGAGCATTCCTTCACAAAATGGAGGGAGGCTGCCAAGTGCCGATCGCTGGCTTTGCGGAGCTTAATGGAGAAGAAATTGTGCTTACCTGCCTGGTTGGCTCTCCTGATGGTAAAGTGATCTACTCAGAACAAGTGAAAGGCTTAGACCCAGAAGAGGTCGGAGTGGAAGCGGCTAATCTCTTAATTAAGCAGGGAGCTAAAGAATTAATCGATCAGGTGAAAGAGGAGCTGGACCAGGAATGACCGGTGGAGGCGAGGGCGTAGGGGCCCTTCCTCTTAAGGGAATGTCAGTCCTCGTTCCTAGAGGGAAGGAGCAAGCGAAAACCTTTTCAAATTTAATTAAAGGATATGGGGGAATTCCTGTTGAAATTCCTCTCATCGCCTTTAAGCCAGTAGAAATTACAGATGAGATTACGAAGATTATTCATCAGTTACATACGTATGACTGGATTATTTTTACGAGCAATGTCACGGTTGAAACCTTTCTTTCCTTTATCGACTCTCCTGAAAGAATGGAGCTGCCCAAAATCGCAGCCATTGGAAAAAAAACAGAAGCCTGCCTGCTGGACGCAGGAATAAAGGTGGATTTTATTCCAAGAGAGTATGTAGCGGAAGGGTTTGTTAAGGATTTCTTGCCGCATGTGAAGGCAGGTATGAATATTTTAATCCCTAAAGGAAAACTGGCTAGAAATATTATTTATACCGCCATAACGGAAAAAGGCGCAAATGTGGACGAGATTATCATGTATGATACTTTCTTTCCTGATGAAAGCAGAACGAAATTAGCTGAGGCATATACGGAAGGAATAATTGATATCCTTGCTTTTACAAGTCCCTCAACTGTTGATCATTTTATGAGAGTGATGAAGGAAAACGAGCTTTATCATCGGCTGGAAAATAGTATAATTAGCTGTATTGGCCCAATTACAAAGGATAGAATTATATCCTACGGACTAAATGTTCACTGTGAGCCGGCCATCTATACAACTGATCATATGCTAGAAAGTATTATTGAATATGTAAATATGAAAAAGTAATTTTTCATTTAGAGGAGTGAGCCTAATGGATATCCAATTTACGAGACATAGAAGACTTCGCCAAAGTCCAAATATGAGAGCTTTAGTCCGTGAGAACCATTTAAGTACAGACGACTTAATTTATCCGATTTTTATTGCTGAAGGACAGAATATTAAAAGAGAAATTTCCTCTATGCCTGGAATTTATAATTTATCTTTAGATCATCTTGAAGAAGAAATGAATGAGGTTGTTTCATTAGGGATTAAATCTGTTCTCCTTTTTGGGATTCCGATTGAAAAAGACGAATGTGGCAACCAAGCTTTTCATGATCATGGAATTGTTCAAGAAGCGACTAGATTTATTAAAGATAAGTTCCCTGATGTCATTGTGATTGCCGATACTTGTCTATGTGAGTACACAAGTCATGGGCATTGCGGTGTGATTGAGAACGGACAAGTATTAAATGACGCTTCACTTGATTTATTAGTGCAAACCGCTGTCAGCCAGGCGAAAGCAGGCGCAGATATTATTGCTCCATCCAATATGATGGATGGATTTGTCGCTGCGATTCGTGCAGGCTTGGATGAAGCTGGCTTTGAAAATGTGCCGATTATGTCTTATGCAGTTAAATATGCTTCAGCATTCTATGGCCCATTCCGTGATGCGGCTGACAGTACACCACAGTTTGGCGATCGTAAAGCCTACCAAATGGATCCGGCGAACCGCATGGAAGCTTTGCGTGAAGCAGAATCCGATTTAATGGAGGGCGCTGACTTTATCATTGTGAAGCCGGGAATGCCTTATCTTGATATCGTCCGTGATGTGAAAAATAATATTAATCTTCCAGTCGTTATTTATAATGTGAGCGGGGAATATTCCATGGTGAAAGCAGCCTCACAAAATGGCTGGATTGATGAAGAGCGTATTGTCATGGAAATGCTAGTTGGAATGAAGCGTGCCGGCTGTGATTTAATTATTACCTACCACGCTAAAGATGCGGCAAGATGGTTGAGAAATCAGTAATTGTTAATAACAACTCCAATAAAAACGAGAAGAGGGATTAAATGCGCTCTTACGAAAAATCTGTTCAGGCGTTTAAAGAAGCAAGCAAATTGATGCCTGGTGGGGTTAACTCACCTGTACGTGCCTTTAAATCAGTAAAGATGGACCCGATTTTCATGGAAAGAGGAAAGGGTTCCAAAATTTATGATATCGATGGCAATGAATATATTGACTATGTTTTATCATGGGGCCCCCTAATTCTAGGACATTCGAATGATCGTGTTGTGGAAGCCATTAAGAAGGTTGCCGAAATGGGTACAAGCTTCGGGGCACCAACTGTTCAAGAAAATGATCTGGCCAAGCTTGTTCAGGAGAGAGTGCCTTCTATTGAAATCGTCCGCATGGTCTCTTCTGGTACAGAAGCAACAATGAGTGCGTTAAGGCTTGCGCGCGGCTATACTGGCCGAAATAAAATTTTGAAATTTGAAGGCTGCTATCACGGACATGGGGATTCCTTGCTTATTAAAGCAGGGTCTGGAGTTGCTACACTTGGACTGCCAGATAGCCCAGGGGTTCCAGAAAGTGTAGCCAAAAATACCATTACTGTTCCTTATAATGATTTAGAAAGTGTTAAGTATGCTTTTGAACAGTTTGGCGAAGATATTGCCTGTATTATTGCCGAGCCTGTTGCTGGGAATATGGGAGTTGTTCCGCCGCTTCCTGGCTTCCTAGAAGGCTTGAGAGAGATCACGACTCAATATGGTGCCCTTCTAATCTTTGACGAGGTTATGACTGGGTTCCGTGTTGACTATCATTGTGCTCAAGGCTATTACAATGTTACACCAGATATCACTTGTTTAGGCAAAGTAATCGGCGGGGGACTTCCTGTTGGTGCCTACGGTGGTAAGGCTGAGATTATGGAGCAAATTGCACCAAGCGGCCCAATTTATCAAGCGGGTACATTGTCTGGAAATCCATTAGCCATGACGGCAGGCTATGAAACATTAAGCCAATTGACACCAGATTCCTATAAAGAATTCCAGCGTAAAGGGGATTTATTAGAGGCAGGCATAAAAGCCGCGGCAGAAAAATATGAAATCCCTCATACTTTCAACCGTGCTGGCTCAATGATCGGTTTCTTCTTTACAAATGAAGATGTCATCAACTATGACAAAGCCAAATCTTCAAACCTTGACTATTTTGCAACCTACTACAGAGAAATGGCTAATCAGGGAATATTCCTTCCACCTTCCCAATTCGAAGGTCTCTTCCTATCCACTGAACATAGTGATGAAGATATCGAAAAAACAATCCAAGCAACAGAAAATGCCTTTTCAAAGCTCAAAGGCTAAATTGACTGACACTCATCTTATTAGATGGGTGTTTTTTTATTTGGCTATGTTAAAGAATGATGTTGATTTTGACCACTGTTGATTGCAGTGGAAGGCACGAAGACTCCTGCGGGAGGAAGCGAAACAGGCGAGACCCCGCAGACACGAAGTGGCGAGGAGGCTCGGCGGTCGCCCGCGGAAAGCGAAGTGCCTGGAACGGAAGATCAACAATCATGTTAACAGAGCCTTTTATTTAAAAACAAGTGAATGTATTTTTTATGTAAGTTTTTTGCCGAGCTGTGATAATTTCAATCATAAAAAAATTGTCATTCTCATAAAGTGTAAATGACATAGTGATTAAACGTAACGGTTATGAAAGGAGGAGTCGCTTTGTCTCAAGGAAACCCATCGTCTTTACGATTTTCTTTAGAGGAATCTGTCTGGTTTCAAAGAGGACAGGAAGTATCTGATTTAATTTCAATATCACTTGACCCAGATATTCTTATTCAAGAAAATGATCAATATGTAACGATTCAAGGAGCACTCGAGCTATCAGGTGAATATAAACGGTATGAATCAGCAGAAATAGAATTTGATGATTCGTTTACCGCTCCGAAATTTATTCAAGTTGTAGAAGAAAGAGAAGAAGGGGTTTGTGAATTCACTCACTTCTTCCCGGTAGACATAACGATACCCAGAAATAGAATTGAAAGTGTCCATAACATTGATGTGTTAGTCGAGTCTTTTGATTATGTTTTTCCTGAAAGAAGCTGCATGAAGTTAACAGCGAATTTAACTATTTCTGGTTTGTACGGGGAACAGCAGCATGCTCCACAAAGGACAGAAACTGAAGACAATGAGCCAGCTTATCATATGGAAGAGGCAACGCCTGAATTAAACTGGAATATAGAAGAAGAGGATGAATCAACTGGGGATAGAGAACCTAGTGCAGAACAGGAAAGCAATATGATTTATGTTCCATTCGAGGCTGAAGCGAAAAAACAGCCTGAAGAAGCAGTGAGAAATGAAGAAGTTGAGGAAGAGGCTGTTGAGGAAAAGATTGAAATACAGCCGGAGATCTCCTTCTCGGCACAAAGAAGCGAAGAAAAAACGCCTTCCGCCGAGGAAATCTATTCGATGCCAAATGTAGAAAAAAGTCCGGTTCAGGCAGTCGAAATAGAAATCGAGCAAGAATCAAGCAGTGACGAATCCTCTGATCATATTGCCAAAAAACAAGAAGCAGATAAAAAGAAGAAAAAGCCATCGAAAAAGAAAAGCATGTCTTTAACTGAATTTTTTGCTCGGAAGACAGAGGATGATGTGGCAAGGCTAAAGGTTTGTATCGTTCAGGTTGGCGATACGATCGATATCATTGCCGAAAGATACGAAATTCCTGTTGGGCGGCTACTCAGTGTGAATCATTTAGAAATTAGTCAGGATATATATGAGGGGCAAGTCCTTTATATCCCAGTTGCTGTTGCCCACAAATAATTTCTAAATCATAGCTGGGCAGGGAAAATAGCAACCTGCTCAGTTTTTCTATTTGTCTAGCTCTAGCACTAGCCGCGTAAACGCTTTTTTATAAAGGCAGGTGATTCTTATGAAAGAGAAGAATCGATTACAGAACGTATATCCAATTTTAAAGCATTATGCAATTGAACCCCATTTTGTTGAGGAAATGGGAAGGGTCCAAAAAATCTATTCAAATAAAGGCGTTTTTGCCTTGAAAAAAATTGACCCTAAAGACGGGGGAGATTTTGTCAAGCACATACAAGGCCTTTATCAAAAGGGCTATAATCGCATCGTGCCCGTCTTTCCAACAATGGATGGAAGGTATGCTGTATTACATGAAAATGAACTTTATTACCTCATGCCCTGGATGATGAATGAAGCAAAAGAATTAAGCCATGAACGCCACCATCAGCTCTTTCGTGAATTAGCAAGATTGCATACTTTATCAGCAACTGAATTAAAGATTAGTAAAGAAGACAGAAGCGAACATTATGAAAAAACACTGTTAGAAAGGGAAAAAGAACAGGAGTTTTTAGAAGGATTTATGGAAGCTTGTGAACAAAGAGACTATTTGTCCCCCTTTGAATTAATGTTCGTTCTTTCCTATAACGAAATGCAGCAGGCTTTAGATTATTCTATTAGAAAGCTGAAAGAGTGGTACGAAAAAACGAAGGATCATGAAAAGGCCCGAATTGTAACCGTTCATGGGAAAATCTCAACAGACCATTTTTTATATGATGACAAGGGCTATGGGTATTTCTCAAACTTTGAACGGGCTAAACAAGGTTCCCCCTTACATGACCTGCTTCCATTTTTGTCAAGAACGTTAAAAACCTATCCAAAAAGATCAGAGGAATGTATTGAGTGGATTTATACGTATTTGAAATACTTCCCTTTAAAAGAGGATGAATTGCTCCTATTTCAAAGCTATTTTGCCCATCCAGGTGCGGTTATTCGTGCAGCTGAGAAATATTACAAAAATCCTTATAGCCATCAGGAGCGGAAGATTCTTCTGCACTATCAAAGACAATATTGGCAAATTAAAAATACGGAATATGTATTAATGAGGATGGAAGAGATCGAGAGGCAAAAGCAAGAAGCAAAAGCGCAGGCAGAGGCAGCAGCAAAACAAGAAGGAGCCCAAAATTAAATAAATTTTGGGCCCTATAATAGCTCCATGCGGAAAGCAACGGCAATTAGTATTAAGACAGCAAGGAATAATACGTCAAACGTAGTTGGAAAAATAATGACTCGTATTCCTTGAAAGCAGCAAAATGGAATAATAAATTGGGTGCAAGCCCCTCTAATTGTTCTTAACCACGGCGGCAGTGTATAAGGATTATACTTTCTTCTCATTTACATGCCCCTTTCCAACTTTTCTCCTTTCATATTATGTGTCATCCTCAATGATCGTGCTTTAAATTTGGAACTATCTGAACGGCTTAAATAGAAAATCGATCATGCTTTAAGGCACCAATCCCGTCCATTTGTATAATATATTGATAAAAAGGGAATAATGATTGACGTAAATCCTATTTATTAGGTACTATATTGATATTAATAAATGAACAGCGTAGATAGGGAAGAGTACGATGGCTATTTGCTTTTAGAGAGGAAAACTATTAGCTGAAAGGTTTTCTAAGCAGATCCGTTGGAAGGTCGCCCTTGAGCTTCTTTCGCGAAAGGATGCAAATTCGAGTAGTGGAAGACGGGAAATCCGTTATCTAGTTAAGAGTCAATCAATTATAGATTGCGGGCGTTAAGTCGTCCCTGCTTTTCTATTTTCGGTTGAAAAAAAGGTGGTACCGCGAAGCAAACTCCATTCGTCCTTTTATGACGAATGGGGTTTTTTGTTTTTTTAGGATAATGGATGTAATCGAAAGGAATGAATGAAATGGAAACGAAGGAATTAACAATGCCGACCAAATATGATCCTCAAACAATTGAACAGGGACGCTATGAATGGTGGCTGAAGGGGAAATTTTTCGAGGCAAAGGATGATGCGGATAAAGAGCCATATACAATCGTTATTCCCCCTCCCAACGTGACAGGAAGGCTTCATTTAGGCCACGCATGGGATACGACTCTACAAGACATTTTGACACGAATGAAGCGTATGCAGGGCTATGATGTTCTATGGCTGCCAGGAATGGACCATGCGGGGATTGCAACTCAGGCAAAAGTAGAGGAAAAGCTTCGCAGTGAAGGAAAAAGCCGCTATGATTTAGGCCGTGAAAAATTTGTTGAAGAAACTTGGAAATGGAAAGAGGAATATGCTAGCCATATCCGCCAGCAATGGTCTAAGCTTGGACTTGGTTTAGATTATTCACGTGAGCGTTTCACACTTGATGAAGGCTTATCAAAGGCTGTTCGTGAAGTATTTGTGAGTTTATACAATAAAGGGCTTATTTACCGGGGCGAATATATTATCAACTGGGACCCTTCAACGAAAACAGCTTTATCAGATATCGAGGTTATTCATAAGGATGTTCAGGGTGCGTTTTACCATATGAGATACCCGCTCACTGATGGCACAGGACATATTGAAATTGCAACAACTCGTCCTGAAACGATGTTAGGTGATACAGCAGTAGCTGTTCATCCGGAAGATGACCGTTATACGCACTTAATTGGGAAAACGGTTAAGCTCCCGATTGTTGGCCGTGAAATTCCAATTGTCGGAGATGATTATGTTGATATGGAATTTGGTTCAGGAGCTGTAAAAATTACACCTGCACATGACCCAAATGACTTTGAAATCGGAAATCGCCATAATCTAGAACGAGTTCTTGTTATGAATGAAGACGGCACAATGAATGATAGAGCCGGCAAATATAAGGATATGGACCGTTTCGAATGCCGTAAGCAAATTGTTAAAGATCTGCAGGAGCAAGGTGTATTATTCAAAATTGAAGAGCATATGCATTCAGTTGGCCACTCTGAACGAAGCGGTGCCGTTGTCGAGCCATATTTATCAACTCAATGGTTCGTAAAAATGCAGCCGTTAGCAGATGAAGCCATTGCCCTGCAGTCGAAGGAAGAAAAAGTAAACTTTGTTCCCGACCGATTTGAAAATACGTACTTGCGCTGGATGGAAAATATTCGCGACTGGTGTATTTCTCGTCAGCTTTGGTGGGGACATCGGATTCCAGCCTGGTACCATAAAGAAACTGGTGAAGTGTATGTAGCGCAAGAAGCTCCAGAAGATATTGAAAACTGGGAACAGGATAAAGATGTCTTAGACACATGGTTCAGTTCTGCTTTATGGCCATTTTCAACAATGGGCTGGCCGGACGTTGAATCAGCGGATTTCAAACGTTATTATCCGACAGACTGTCTCGTTACAGGCTATGATATTATTTTCTTCTGGGTATCTCGGATGATTTTCCAAGGACTAGAATTTACAGAACAAAGACCGTTTAAAGACGTATTAATCCATGGCCTTGTTCGTGATGCGGAAGGACGCAAAATGAGTAAATCCCTTGGCAACGGTGTAGACCCAATGGATGTCATTGATAAGTATGGTGCAGATTCACTGCGTTATTTCTTATCAACAGGAAGCTCTCCAGGCCATGATTTGCGTTTTGGCATGGAAAAGGTTGAAGCAACATGGAATTTTGCGAATAAGATTTGGAACGCATCCCGTTTTGCTTTAATGAATATGGATGGATTAACATTTGAAGAAATCGATTTAACAGGAGAAAAATCGGTTGCTGATAAATGGATTTTAACAAGGTTAAATGAAACGATTGAAACGGTGACAAGATTGTCCGACCGTTATGAATTCGGAGAAGTTGGCCGCGTACTATACAACTTTATCTGGGATGATTTCTGTGATTGGTATATTGAAATGGCGAAGCTTCCGCTATACGGTGAAAATGAAGCGGCAAAGAAAACAACTCGTTCTATATTGGCTTATGTTTTAGACAATACGATGCGTCTATTGCACCCGTTCATGCCGTTTATCACAGAAGAAATTTGGCAGAACCTTCCTCATGCTGGGGAATCCATTACAGTTGCGGAATGGCCTAAAGTAAATGCGGAATTTACAGACACCCGCGCGGCAGGCGAAATGAAGCTTTTAGTAGAAATCATTCGTTCCGTACGTAATAGCCGCGCGGAAGTAAACACTCCGCTAAGCAAGAAAATCAAAATGATTTTAAAGGCCAAAGACGAGTCTGTTCTTAGTACTCTTGAAAATAACCGTGGATACATTGAACGCTTCTGTAATCCAGAAGAGCTGACAGTTGCGATTGAAGTAGAAACACCTGAGAAGGCTATGACTTCTATCGTTACAGGTGCAGAAATTATTCTTCCGCTTGAAGGGTTAATCAATATCGAGGAAGAAGTAGCCCGTCTGCAGAAGGAATGGGAGAAATTAGATAAAGAAGTGGAGCGGGTTCAAAAGAAACTCAGCAATGAAGGCTTTGTCAAAAAAGCTCCGGAAAAGGTAATTGAAGAAGAGAAAGCAAAAATGCAGGACTACAGCGAAAAGCGAGCAGCCGTAGAAGCACGCATTAAAGAATTAAAAGGGGAATAAATTTGGTTGAAGGCGAATCCATATGGGTTCGTCTTCCTCTTGCTATTAAAAAATTACATAATATAACGTCATTTTTGGAGGCAGTAATCATGTTTACAACTTATGAAGAGGCTGTTTCTTGGATTCACTCTAGGCTAAGGCTTGGAGTCAAGCCAGGGCTCAAAAGAATGGAATGGATGATGGAAAAACTGGATCACCCCGAGAGAAGGGTAAAATCGGTGCATATAGGTGGAACGAACGGCAAGGGGTCAACGGTTACTTATCTGCGCTCAATACTCCAGGATGCAGGTTATGCTGTCGGGACGTTCACTTCTCCTTATTTCGAACAATTTAATGAACGAATATCGATCAATGGAATACCGGTAAGCGATGATGAAATTATTAGATTGGCTAATGATATCTACCCCCTTTCACTTGAATTAGAGGAAACAGAGCTCGGCGGTCCAACCGAATTTGAAATTATTACCGCTATGGCTTTACAATATTTTGGACGTGTAAATCCCGTTGACATTGTGCTTTTTGAAGTAGGCCTTGGCGGCAGATTTGATTCAACCAACATAATTTTGCCGATCCTTTCCATTATCACGAATATCGGTCTTGACCATACTGGCATTCTCGGCGACACACATGCAGAGATTGCTTTTGAAAAGGCTGGTATTATTAAACCAGGTGTAAGTGTAATCACAGCTGTTAAACAGGAGGAAGCTCTACAAGTAATCCTTGAAAAAGCAGGAGAACTGAATGCTCCAATCTATTCACTAGGAAACGAAATAGTCATTCGAGAGCACACATCAACCGAAATTGGAGAAGTATTTACGCAAAAAACACCGTTTAAAGAATGGGAAAATCTCGAAATATCAATGGCAGGTAAACATCAGACAGAAAATGCGGCATTAGCCGTTATGGCAGCAGAAGTATTAAATAAGTTTTATTCCTTTTTAATTGAGGACGAGCATCTTTATAGCGGGTTAAAAAAGGCTTATTGGCCAGGAAGATTCGAAATGATGTCTAAAGACCCAGTGGTTGTCATTGATGGCGCCCATAATGAGGAAGGGATTACTGCATTTATACATGAGTTGAAAAATCGCTTTAGCGACAAAAAAATAAACCTCATCTTTACAGCCCTTGCAGACAAAAAACTAGATAAAATGATTGAGAATTTAGATGCAATCGCTGACAAAATTACCTTTGTTGAATTTGACTATCCACGTGCGGCTAAAGCAAAGGACTTATTTGAACTAAGCGGAAATATAAATAAGCATTTTAACCCTGATTGGAAAAAAGCCATTGAAGAAAATATCAGACCACTGCAAGAAAGTGAAATACTTGCAATAACAGGCTCTCTATACTTTTTATCGGAAATGAAGCCTTATCTAGCAAAAATGTTAAAGAAATGATATGTGACATTATTTTGAAAATTTGATAAGATGGTCTTGTTACTATTTTCCTATAAATGTTTGCGAGGAGGGGCGAAAATGATAAGTGCTATTAAGAAAAAGGTAATTTGGGGGCTATGGGTCCTTATTTTCCCACCAAGCTTATGGCTAATCTATCAGTTATACCCTCCTCATATAACTGTAGCCGAAATTGACATTTTTGTTTTCCTAATTCTTGCGCTCTTTGTAGCAGCAACCCCAATGATAATAAACGGAACACCTATTTTCCTATTACAGTGGGTTGCCTGGGCTTTATTTTTAACTTTTGGCTTGTTTATTGAATTGATTATCGTTCAGTTAACGTTAATCGCCTTATTTATAAGAGTTAAATTAACAAAAGAACAAATTTTTCGGCTTCCCCTAAACTCACTTATGTTTTTGTTCGTTTCCTTCCTGAGCGGTACAATTTATTACAAGCTTGGCGGCAGCCCTGGTGCAAGATTAGCGGAAATGGATCATTCTTTTTGGCTGATTCCTATTTATCCGATTCTCTATTATATATTTAATCATTTCTTTATTTGGATCATTAATATGGTTCTTTATAATGGGAAACGAGAGACATTTGGCATTGATTTTATTTGGGAAACTGTAACGACAATTATTACTTTCCCAATGGGTTTTGTTCTTTTCATTCTATACAAAGAATTGGGTCTCGTTGCCCTTATTTTTGTCGGAATTCCATTTGCGAGCCTTTCTATTATATTGAATTTGTATTATTCTAGCAGAAAAATCAATGAATTATTGCAAAACGCGACAGAAATCGGCCACCAGCTCGCTGAGAGTTTAAATGTAGATGAGGTCCTCGATTTATTTATACAGAAGCTGACCGAAATGCTGCCTGTTGATTATGCTTATATTCTCGATATTATTGATAATGAGGAACTACAAATTATTCGCCAGGTTGAAAAGGGAGAAATAAAATCTTCAAAAATAGAACCGCTACGGAAAAGCGAAGGGATTAGCGGTCTTGTTTGGCAACAGAAGAAAGCAGCACTTTTCAACTCTCAAAAAGAATGGAAGAATATCGTGAAAGGCTATATGCCTGATAAGGTCGAAAGCGTTTTAAGTATGCCGATTGTCCGCAATAGTGAGGCCATCGGGGTACTTTTTCTAGCATCTTCTCAGAAAAGGGCCTATGAAAAATCCCAGCTCATGATCGTCGATATCCTATGCTCCCACTTTGCTATTGCAATCGAAAATGCTAGAAACTATGAAAAAACAAAAGCACAAAGCGAACGCTGTGCCTTAACAAAGCTATACAATTACCGTTACTTTGAAAATCGTCTAAGCTTTGAGTGCGAAAAATTAAAAAATCAGGAAAGAGAAGTAATCTCTCTAATTATTCTAGATATTGATCATTTCAAGTCGGTTAACGATATGTATGGTCATCAAAGCGGGAATGAAATTCTATATCAGCTTGCTAATCTTCTAACAGACTTAATAGGGCAAAAAGGCACAATTGCACGATACGGGGGAGAAGAGTTCGTGATCCTTCTTCCAAATATAGAAAAAAGCAATGCTGTCAAAATAGCTGAACAGGTTAGACAAAAAATCGCAGACTACATTTTCACACTCGAACACCATATCGGGAAAAACGAACAAATCCAGCAAGTCCATATCACAGCATCCATCGGAGTCGCCGCTGCCCCTCATGACGCAGACGAACCCCTCGCACTCATTCGCCACGCCGACCGGGCCCTATATGTCGGTGCAAAACGAGCGGGGAGGAATCGAGTGGCGGAGTATGTGAAATAGTTAAGACCCCCAAGGTTTTTGGGGGTCTTTCTATTTACGCTATTAAATATAAGGAATGCACTTTTATCGGTTCATGGTGCGTGTTTTGTGGTGTCTTTTGGTGAAAGGATGACTATGAAGCGTTCATGGTGCGCGTTTTGAGGAATCTTCATTCGAAACGAGGACTATGAAGTGTTCATGGAGCGTGTTTTGAGTGATCTTCATACAAAACGATGACTATGAAGCGTTCATGGTGCGTGTTTCGAGGGGTCTTCGTTCAAAACGAAGACTATGAAGTGTTCATGGAGCGTGTTTTGGGGAAACTTCAATCAAAACGATGACTATGAAGCGTTCATAGTGCGTGTTATGAGGAATCTTCATTCAAAATGATGACTATGAAGTGTTCATGGAGCGTGTTATGAGGAATCTTCATTCAAAATGATGACTATGAAGTGTTCATGGAGCGCGTTTTTGGGAAACTTCAATCAAAACGATGACTATAAAGTGTTCATGGAGCGCGTTTTGAGGAGGAATCAGGTAGATGAGTATGAGAAATAGGAAAACCCCCAACAAAATTTTGGGGGGGCTTATCTCTTTTATAAGGTAATTAGGAAATGATAGTATTCAAAATCAAAAAATAAACTTCTTACCGATATACGCATAGGTGATATCGGCTTTACTATATTGTATTAGTAATATTCTGCTTCAATATTAGGGTGTACTAACCAATTGTAAAGACCGCCTCCAATAGGCTCAGAAGTACGTAAACAGTTCTTATTAAATGCATCATACCCGGTATCCTCTGGTAAATAAGGTGACCATTGATTGTTTTTCCACAAATAAATGTCACCCTTTACACAAACCGAAGCTTTATTTTTTACATTAGTTATTTGCTTTTTAAAATATGCATTTTGTTGAATGGTGATTTCTGCGTGGGTATCAATAACCTCAATTTGACTATCAAATAGGGCATTGCCTCCAACATTTAAAACAGATTTTGTCCCAAAATTAACTCTGCCCATAGCCATAAAATTCCCATCAACATTTATGATATTGTGATTATCAGTGTGTAAGGCTCCGCCAATAAATAAATCATTTTCTACATCCAAAATTGAGGTATTACTCCCCGCAGTTTTCATTCCAAGACTTCCATTAATTATCAAATTATTGTTAAAAGCCCAGTTTGACTTTTTCTGTATATCAACTGAACCTAATAACTCGACAAAGGCATCAGTGCTGAATGGGTTTTTGTTTGTCTGTGAATACACAACGCTGACATTCTTTAGATTCTTAATATCATCAAGGGTTAAGATTTGGGTTTTACTGCCAGAGAATGTAGGTTTCTTTGGAACTTGTTCGAATGGATCAAGTTTAATATTATCATTACCATTACCATTGTTTAATGGTGCAATTGTTATGGTTGCATCAATTACAGCATCACTATTATCTTTCTCCTTTATGGATCCATTGCTAGTGACAAAAAGCACAATTTCATTTTTATCTAAATTACACCCTCCATTAATATCCTTTGTTGAATAACTGCCAGTTTCAAGTGGAGGTGACAGAACACTAACACTGAATTTGCTCACTTTGCTATACAAATTGTTACAATATGCTATTCTAGAAGCTTCTTGATCTATTATTTTTTTATCTTTGTCTTTATACTTTAAATAGTTATTTGGATCTGCATTAAATACCATTACTCTTTGATCAATCAAGGTTTTATAATGCAAAACCCCCATTTCAGCCAAGTGCCTTGCTTGAACATTTTCTTCCTTTTTATTAAATTGTTTGGTGGATGAAAGATTCATCGACAGCATAGTTAACCCTATTGTTGTAAAAAGGATCATTAACAATAAGACAGTAGGAAGTGCCCCTCCCTTTTCATTATGAAACATCTTTATTCCACCTCTCAATTTAACTTACTGAATGTTGTTTCGACAGTATATGTTAATCCATCTTTTTCTAGCTCTAAATAGAAGTGAACTGGATTGCTTTTTCTTGAAACATTAAGGACTATATAGTTAAATCCTTCTGATATGACCTTTCCATCCATTTTTAATATATTGTCTTGAACAGAAAGTTTGATAGGGTTACTCATTTTTCCTTCATCGTACTTTCTCAAGTATTCTCTTCGGACTATTTCGGTAATATAGTTAGCTTCTTGTTGCAGCAGTTGATTTGTAGTATTTCGGTTATATGCTTTTTTTCCATCTATTAAAATACTGCTAAGTAATGTAATGATCAAAGCTAGGATAGTGATGGTAGCTAATAGTTCAACTAAAGTAAAACCACGCTGATTATTCATGTTGTTTCCTCCTCTTTTATGTACATTTCAGTTGTAAAAAAGGAATCAGCGATATTACTTTGTGGAATTGACGTTACATCGATCTTTATCCTTCTTAATTTAGAAGAAATAATTTCTTTTATCTCAATTTTAACTTTATATTCAGCATATGTTGTATCGTTTACATAAAAAACACCATTCTCTAGCCTATAACCCTTTTGTAACAGTTGTTTGTAAGACGATAAATTTCGAATGTCTCCTACTACTTTTTCGCCAACATCAATAGCAGTTAACTTTTCTTTGTTATAATGGGTAAACTTGGCGGACTGAATAAAAATTGTAAAAAATGTTATTAGTACTATTGATAAAAGTGTTATAGCTACCAAAATTTCAATAAGAGTTAATCCTTTTTCATTTTTCAAAAACCTCATGCTTTTATCCCCCATTAAAACCAAAATTCATAGTGTAGTAAATTTTGATTAAAAAACTACAAAATCAACCATATTCCAGTATTGAGCTCTTTCCATACAATTAACTTTATTATACAATATGAATCATTCAAGATAAGTTTTTATTTAGGTCTATTATAGTAGTTTTTGATAATCTGTAACATTTTTCCTAAGGTTTTTGTGATAAATTCGAATTATAATTTTCTATGGGGGGGTTGAGGAATGATAACTATTATATTTTCGATAGTTTCACTGGTTATTCTTACGCCCGTTCTGCTTTTCATGCCGATTGGAATTTCAAATAAGTGGAAAATCTGTTTGGTTGGAGTTGCTTTCTTACTAGCAAATATAGGACTTATGGCTAACATGCAAATTCCATTTTATCAAGCAATATTGATTATTGTTCTACTTTGTGGATTAATTGCCCTTTTGTTAGAGAAAAGAGTAGTGGCAATTCCTCAATCCAAAGTAGAATCTGAATCGATACATAAGAAAATCATTTCTATTGAAAAAGAAACTGTACATAGTGAAAATGAGAAACTAAACATAATCATTGAAAAAGAAAATTTAACAACTGTGATAAGTGAAGTAGCTGTAAGTAGCGAGATCTCTCAAGAAGATGATGATTTAATAAAATTGGCATATTCTATCGACAAGCAAGACGAAGCCGCAGAGGAAATTAAAATAGGTGTACATAAAAAGTTTGAAACTGAAAAAACGGAAAATCCTTTGGACTTCGACGAGGATGTATCATTTCTAGAAAATCGGGTGGCAGCAATCACCATTAAAGGAGAAGTGGGTAGTACGGATCTTCAGGAGAATCATTCCGAAAAAGCTTATATGTCCGAAATTGAGAGATTACTCGATGGAAATGACATAGGGGATGGAACAGAAAAGATGCCTAATACAATTACGCCTATTTCTCAACCTGTAATGGAAGAGCTAGAGGAAATTGTGTTTACAAAAGAACTTCAAATAAAAGAAGATAATAAGAAATCAAAAGATTTGAATGAAGAAATCGAAATTGAAGAACTAATTTTTCATAAATAAGTAAGCATCATTGAAAGGGAGTCGGCTAGGTGAAAAACAAGCAGGGAGTTAAAATTTTTATTGTGCTTTTTCTTTGTACTTTTTTTATCTTCGCCTTCTCGCATTATGGTGCTTCGGCCTTCAATTCGATAATCAAAAATGGAGACATTTTTGGTGAGAATACGATGGTTGGAAATGTTAACATTTCGGGTAAAAATGAATTAGAGGCGATAAGAGCAGTAGATGAGCAGTTAACCCTTTGGTTAGATGAAATGGTAATAAATATTCATTTTAAAGAAAAACAGATTCAGTTAGACAATGCTTTGATTCGGTTTAATGTGACGGAATCCGTTAAAACTGCACAACATGGACAGAGGAATATGGTGATTGTCCATTTTGAAGAGAACACACTAGAAGAATCCATCTTGAATTCATACCCGACAATAGATTCCCAGACTATTAATTTTGAGAAATTACAAACGGATTTGTTAAATAGTGCTGCACAATTACAATCTGAACAACTTGAATTAAAACTAGAAGACTATCTGACTAGTTCAACTTTCAATGAAGATGTTGTGCTTCATGAAGTTCAAGTTAAAACAGATGACGTTCAGTTAAGCAGTATAATTGATAAACCTATTGAGATTCCAGCCAATAGTAGGTTCTCTTTGCTCAAGTTAATTGAAGAAAAAGGGCTTAACGATGTGTCTGAAGAGGCTCTAAATGCCATAGCTTCTGGCATATACCAATTAATTTTGCCGACTAACTTTGCAATTATTGAAAGAAATATTGGGAATGAAAAGCCTGATTTCATTCCATTAGGTTTTGAAGCAAAAATAGATTTACAAAAAAATATGGATCTGATTTTTGCTAATCCAAATAAAATACCATACGAAATTAATATGGAGTTTTTTGACAATACATTAATCTTTTCACTTAAAGGGAAATCTTTTTTACATACGTATGAGGTTGTTTCAAAGGATGAACAAAGCTTTAAACCGAAGATTATAAAACAGTATAATTCTTTGTTGGAACCTGGTGAAAAAGTGGTTGAAAGGCAAGGAAAGGAAGGCTTGTTTATTAAAGTTTTTCGAGCGATTTATGATGAAAAAGGCGCATTTTTAAGGAGTGAAGCTATTTCAGAAGATTTCTATCCTCCTATTCATCAAATTGAAGTGAATGGTCTCATTAATAACGCCGAAGTTGAAGCTGACATTCAAGAAGAGACAGGTTCGGAAAATGCTGAGTCGCTAGATAATAATCAACAGAGTAATAATAGCAATTCGACAAGTTCTGAGACGGATGAAGAGGCAATTGGAGGAGTGCTTGAATCGAATAGTGATCTCTGGGGCAAGCCCATTGAGCAAATGAAATAATCATATAAAGCAGGGATAGTACATGAAACAAAATCGGCAGCGGCTTGGTGATTTACTTGTAAATGCTGGCCTTATTACAGAAGAGCAGCTTGTAGTAACATTAAAGGAAAAGAGCGATGGGCAAAAGCTTGGTGATGCTCTTCTTCAAAGGGGATATATTACAGAACAGCAGCTTATTGAAGTACTTGAATTCCAGCTTGGCATTCCACATATAAGCCTGTATCGATATCCATTTGATACAAAGCTATTCAATATTATTCCAAAAGAGATAGCAAAGCGTCAGCTCTTAATTCCTATGAAAAGAGACGGGGACAAGCTATTCGTCGCTATGGCAGATCCAATGGACTTTTTTGCGATTGATGATTTACGTCTATCAACAGGATTCCAAATAGAGACGGCTATTGCAACGAAAGATGATATTTTAAGAGCGATAAACAAGTATTATGACATCGATGAGGGCTTTGAAGAATTACTGGGTGAGGATACGCAAACGGAGACAGTTCAAGAAGAAATAACTGATCAGGATTCACCCATTGTAAAATTAGTGAACCAAATTTTATCAAATGCTGTTACGATGAAAGCTAGTGATATTCACATTGACCCACAGGAAACGAAAGTTGTTGTTCGTTATAGAATTGATGGGGTCCTTAGAGTAGAACGGGTTCTACCAAAGCACATGCAGGGTGTTCTTATTGCCAGAATCAAAATACTCGCAAACCTAGATATTACAGAGCACCGAATTCCGCAGGACGGAAGAATTAAAGTAAACCTTGACTTTCATCCTGTTGATTTACGTGTTTCCACTTTGCCTACTGTATTTGGCGAAAAAGTGGTTATGCGGATTCTCGATTTAGGCAGCTCTTTAAATGATATAAACAAGCTAGGTTTCAATAAATTAAATTTAAAGCGATTTAAAGACATGATCGAAAGGCCAACGGGAATTGTTCTGTTAACAGGCCCTACAGGTTCTGGGAAATCATCGACTTTATATGCGGCATTAAACCAGTTAAACAGTGAAGAAGTGAATATTATTACGATTGAAGATCCGGTTGAGTACCAACTTGAAGGCATTAATCAAATTCAAGTAAATTCCAATATCGGGATGACATTTGCGGCAGGCTTGCGCTCTATTCTTCGTCAAGACCCTAATATCATTATGGTCGGTGAGATTCGGGATAAGGAAACAGTTGAAGTCGCTATCAGGGCGTCTTTGACAGGACATTTAGTATTAAGTACTTTACATACAAATGACTCCATCGGGACCATTACAAGACTGATGGATATGGGGGTTGAGCCTTTCCTAGTTGCCTCCTCTTTAAGCGGAATTGTCGCCCAGCGTCTCGTAAGGCGGATATGCAGAGACTGCTCAGAAGAACATGTTCCATCTAAGCGTGAGGTTGAAATCTTTGCAAAAAGAGGCATGAACATTGAAAAAGTAACTCGTGGACGCGGATGTTCATCTTGTAATATGACGGGTTATAAAGGGAGGCTTGCGATTCATGAAGTTCTTGTCGTAAATGATGACATAAGAAGAATGATTATGAATGGCGAATCTATTTCAAGATTAAGAGAGTTAGCGATCCAAAATAAAACCATTTTCCTTATTGATGATGGTTTATTAAAGGTGAAACAAGGGGTAACAACAACAGAAGAAGTTCTAAGAGTCGCAATACTTGAATAGGGGTGCGAAAGATGAAGGAAAAAATAGATTATTTATTACGCGCCGCATTTGAATTAAAAGCATCAGATTTACATTTAACTGTAGGCATACAGCCAGTCCTTAGAATCAATGGGGATTTAAAAAAATATGGGAAGGACACATTAAAGCCTGAGGAAACTGAGGGGATGGCACGTGCGATTGTCCCAGAACATATGTGGGAGCAATTCAAGGAAAAAGGCGAATTGGATTTTTCCTACGGCATTCCCGGTGTTTCCAGATTCCGTGTAAATACATATCAACAGAGGTCGTGTATTGCATTGGCGATTCGTGTCGTGCCAACAAGAATCCCGACAATTGATGAACTGGAGCTGCCGAATATTTTACGGAAAATTTCCGAAAAGCCACAGGGCCTTGTTCTTGTCACAGGACCAACAGGGAGCGGAAAGTCAACGACTCTTGCTTCAATGATCCAATATATGAATGAAACGATGCGTAAGCATATTATTACACTTGAGGATCCGATTGAGTATTTGCACAAGCATGGGAACTCGATTATTGATCAGCGGGAGGTTGGCTTTGATACGAGAAATTTTGCCAACGGTTTGAGGGCTGCCTTGCGTCAGGACCCAGACATTATTTTAGTCGGTGAGATGCGTGATTTGGAAACAATTCAAACCGCGATTACCGCTGCGGAAACTGGACATTTAGTTTTGGGTACTTTACATACATCAAGCGCTCCTGCAACGATTAATCGGATTATTGACGTATTTCCTCCAGCACAGCAGCCGCAAATTCGAATTCAGCTAGCTTCTGTTTTAGTGGGAATTGTTTCGCAGCGTCTTTTTCAGAGGGAAGATAGAAAAGGCCGGAAAGCAGCGACTGAAATTCTCATAAACAATTCAGCTGTTGCCAACCTAATACGAAATGAAAAAATTCATCAAATCATTAGTATCATGCAAACTTCACGGGCGCAAGGGATGCATACGCTTGAGGCGAGTATTAAAGATCTTATTCAATCCGGCATAATCTCAAAGGATGCGGCCGAACCATTTTTACAGGAGCTGCTAGTTTAATATGGCACGGTTTAAATATTCCGGCAGAGACCGAAAAGGGAAAGTAGAAGGAGTCATAAATTCCACATCCAAACGGGAAGCAATGTTTAAGCTTCGAGAGGATGGCATCAGAATTCTTGAAATAACAGAGGTGCCTGAATCCATTTTTACAAAGGATATCTCTATTGGAAATCCCGTGAAGCTTCAGCATTTTGTCATTTATCTTCGACAGTTTTCTACCCTTTTAAAGGCAGGAGTTTCAGTAGTAGACTCTACGAAAATACTATCAGCTCAAACAGAGAGTAAAGCATTGAAAAAAGCTTTACTTGATATTGAACAGGATTTACGTGAAGGAAATCCTTTGTCAGATGCAGCTGCAAAACATAAGGAAATCTTTACACCAATGTTTATTAATATGGTTCGAGCCGGTGAAGCTGGCGGGAATATGGATGAAACATTGGACCGGCTAGCTGAGCATTATGAAAAGCAGCATGGCACACGGCAGAAAATTAAATCCGCACTTGCTTATCCAATAGTTGTTGGTATTGTAGCAATTGGAGTAGTTATTTTCCTATTAGTATCCGTTGTTCCTACGTTTGTCGCCATGTTCGAAGATTTTGGCGGGGAACTGCCTGCAATAACGAAGTTTGTTTTAAGTTCAAGTGAGTTTATGCAGAGGTATTGGTGGTTAATCGTTCTGTTTTTCTTTGCACTAGCCATTAGTATTGTTATGCTTAGAAAAAATCCGCAGACAAAATACTATTTGGATTACTTTATCCTGCGAATTCCTATATTCGGTAAAATGCTGCAAAAGGCAGTCCTTGCTAGAATGACAAGGACGCTTAGTTCATTATTTACTAGTTCAGTGCCCATATTGCAAGCTATGACGATTGTCGAAAGAGTTGTAGAGAATGAGGTAATTGCCAAGGTTATTCGTGAGTCTAGAAACTCTCTTGAAAGGGGGCGATCACTAACTGAACCGATGAAAAAACACTGGGCCTTTCCTCCTCTAGTAACACAAATGATTGTGATCGGGGAAGAAACAGGATCACTAGATGCTATGCTTGGAAAAGTAGCTGATTTCTATGAAAAAGAGGTAGAAAACAGTACGGATAGAATTAAATCTCTTATTGAACCGTTAATGATTGTCTTCCTTGCTGGCATTGTCGGAACAATTGTGACTTCTATTATGGTACCAATGTTTGAAATCTTTAACCAGGTTGGATAATGTTTGCAATTTATTAACATTTTTATCTATTATTTTATTTAGTTTCTAGTATAATTATAGATAGGTATTAAGTCTTAATTTATTCTTATTTGAGAGGAAGGTTTGTATGTTAAAAATGATTGGAAAAAAACTGAAAAATCAGCGTGGGTTGACGTTGGTTGAGTTATTGGCTGTTGTCGTTATTTTGGGTATTATTGCCGCAATTGCGGTGCCAAGCATAGGCGGAATTATTCAGAAGTCAAAAGAGGATGCAGTAAAGGCTGAGGCTGTGCAGGTATTGAATGCTGCAAAATTATTTAGTGCTTCTACTCAAGTTACAGCTTCAACAACATTAACTAATACTAGCACTCCTAATCTAAATCAGTATTTGGATAATCCCGGAACCTATTCTATTACAATAGCTCCTGGAACTGATGGGAAAATCACCTATTCTAATGTGAATGTTGATAAAAAAGGAATTAAATTTATATTCTCTACAGAGGCCGATGTAATTTCTGGAAGTGGTACTAAAGGAACAGCTACAACAACCCCTTAAGGTAAAAATAATTAAGGAGTAACACATTGATAATCACATTTATTTTTATATATGGTATATGTTTAGGCTCCTTCTTCAACGTAGTCGGCCTCCGCGTCCCACAAAACCAATCCATTGTGGCACCGCGGTCAGCCTGTCCAAAATGCAAACATCAGCTCACTCCATTTGAGCTGATTCCCGTCCTATCCTATTTATTTCAAGGGGGAAAATGCCGCCAATGCAAGGTGCGCATTTCTCCTATTTATCCATTCATGGAGCTGCTCACAGGATTGCTGTTTGCGGCAGCCCCATTAGTATTAGGCTGGACAAGCGAGCTGTTTGTCGCTTGGACGTTAATCTCATTATTTATGATAATTACTGTTTCTGATATCACGTATATGATCATCCCTGATAAAGTGTTGCTCGTGTTTATGGGGATTTTTTTATTGGAACGGGCTCTTATACCTCTTGATCCAGGGTGGGATTCCCTCCTAGGGGCAGCTGTAGGTTTTTTCCTTCTGCTTTTGATTGCAATTATTAGTAAAGGAGGAATGGGCGGAGGGGATATTAAGCTCTTTGCTTTGTTAGGACTAGTGGTTGGTACGAAAATCGTTCTGTTATCTTTCTTTCTCGCAACTTTGTACGGAGCGGTCTTTGGTATAATTGGGTTATTAACCGGAAAGCTGAAAAGGAAAAATCCAATTCCATTTGGTCCATTTATTGCTGCAGGAACACTGACTGCTTATTTTTATGGAGATATTATCATCCGAAGCTACTTTACGTTTTTGGCATCTTGAATTTAGTAAGGGGTTTAATCAATGGCATTTTCCGTATTTTCTCGAAAAAACCGCATCATCAATTTGGTGATTAATGACTATTCAATTCGGTTTGTTGAATTGAAGAACACGAATCCGCTTAGCATCTATAGATGGGGTCAGCGGTTTATTCCGTTTGGGATCGTTCGGGATGGAAAAATCATTGATCATGGCACATTGGAAACGATTCTGGAAGAATGTATTACTGATTGGAAGATTCCGAAACGTTCTGTCCGATTCATCGTACCTGATTCGTTCGTTATAATCCGGAAAGCCAGTATTCCTGCAGATGTGAAAGATGATGAAATCAATGGCTATTTATATTTGGAGCTCGGCAGCAGTATTCATCTTCCATTTGAGGAGCCTGTCTTTGATACGTATACAATAAATCAAGAGAAGGATAAAAAAGAAATTTTAATATTTGCGGCTCAAGAAGAAAATGTTATGGAATGCGCGAATTTATTATCAAGTGTGAAGCTTGTTCCTTCGGCTGCGGATATTTCTTCGTTGTCTCTCTATCGGCTATATCATCAGTTGGACATGCAAGATCAGGATGAACGGCTACTAATGATTCAATTTGATCTGAATATGGTCAATCTTTGTATTTTTGAAAACCAATTCCCGCTATTTATGCATCATTTATTAATTGATTTTGATGATGATCTTTGGTCTGTTAAATCTAGCAGCAAAGAGAATCAAGAGTTTCAATTCAGTGGAAGTCAAACGGATTTGCTCTTTCAATTGGAGGATATTTTTAAGGAGATTGGGAAGTTTCTTGATTTCTATCGATATTCGATTCACCAAGGAAAACAGCAAATATCCAAGATCCTGTTAAATGGAGATCACCCTTATCTTGATCTAATTGAAAAGGAAATAGAAGCAAGATTTGATATCCCACATCAAACTATTCATTTAGCAACAGAAGATAATCTACCAAGATCACATTATCTTACTCTGGGGCTTGCATTGAAAGAGGTGTAAGCATGCTCGTTGAGATTAACCTACTCCCCAAAAAAGAATCACGGAAAACATCTCTTTACATGCTTATCGGTGCATTCACTCTTATTTTGCTAATCGGTGTTGGTATAACAGTCTGGATTGGGCAAGGCTATAAGGAGAAAATTGAATCTGTTACAAAGCAGCAGACTGCTACTCAGGAATTAATTGCCACAGAGCAGGAGGAAATTGCCAATGCAGAATCGTTAAACTCAATAGAAGAGCTGAAAAAAGCTGTAGCCTGGGCTGAAGACTATCTGATAAAAACAGTACCGATTTTGAGACAGTTTACTGCGTTACTTCCTGAACGTGGTTTTGTGCAAACCCTTAGCTATGAGGAAACAGGCAATATTGTTATCACGGTACAATTTGATACGAGTCGAGAAGCCTCTTATTATTTAAAATCGATGCTAGATTCTGAATGGATAGAAGACGCAATGATCAATTCGTTAACAACGAATGTGCTGGCAGAGGAAAAAAAGGTCGAAGCTGCAAGTATAGAGTCTGAACAGCAGAAAATCCTCCCTCGTTATTTGGCGGAATATGAGGTTATATTAAACCGTTCATTTATAAAACAAGAGGCTGACAGCAAAGGAGGGGAAGAATCATGACCCTTCTATCTTCTAAAAAAGGAAAGCTGTATTCGATTATTGGAATCATGAATATTATTTTGTTATTTATAGGGCTTTACTTTCTATATATCCAACCATTAAAGTCGACTTTGGCTAATAAGCAACGGGAACTGCAAACGGAAGAACAGCTCCTCGCGGTTATTGAAAGTCAGATTCATGATACTGGATCTGATTCGTTAGAAGGAACAGAAGAACTACAAAAGAAACTGCCGGTTAAACCGTTAGTCGAGCAGCTGATGCTTGATATTGAGCAGGCGGAAGTCGTGTCTGGAAGTCTAGTGACTAATATGGAATTTTCGATGGGTGAGATAGAAGAAGATACAACGGAGGAACAGCTAGAGATAGATTTAGAAGAGTCACCGGCAGATGAACAGGCAGAAAATACATCGAACATTCCTATGCCTGTAGGAATGAAAAAAACGACAGTTGTGTTAACAGTGAATTCCTCTAACTATTTTGAAATGGAAAAGTTCATTGATTCTATAGAATCGGAAAATCGGATCATCCTAGTCGAAAATCTGCAAATTGAAGGCCAAGAAGAGGTCGTTTCAACTGATCAAGAGAAGCAGCTTATTGTGTCTGAAATAACAATCTCGGCCTTTTATATGCCAGCACTGACAGACTTGATTGACCAGCTTCCGAAGATGGCCGTCCCGAAAACTGTCGAAAAGAAAAATCCATTTAGTATGTCCGGCAATATTTCCGAACCATCAGAGAAAGTACCAGGAGACCAAACTCAAGACTATTAAAAAATTTGACGAAAATCCAACGTAACAAGACGACAAAAGTCTTGTTATTTTTTTTTTTCGATATGTTAGGATGAAACATAATCATCAATCGACATGGAAGGAGGACGAATGGTGGAAGGCCCGGAAAAAGGTAGAACCATTACGATCAAAATAAATGGCAAGCATCGGTCCTATAAAGAAAACCTTGTGGAAGAAGGTCAAAAAGAGGATATAAAAATTGAGCGTTTACAAGAGGAAGTCAAAACAGAAAAATGGGATAATATGTCTTTGGAAGAATCGGCAGCCGCGAAGGAAACGGCTGATGATGATAGCTTTGATTGGATTCTGCCAGAGGACACGATAGAAACAGATTTAAAAGAGTATAAGATAGCAACACAGACGAAGAAAACTAGTAAAAAAGGAAATGGGACATTCGGCCAAAGCTTTAAAAAGAATAGGCATAAGGGATTTCTCACATCCGTATTCATAACTGTTTTTTTTGCTATTTTACTAGGGACAGGCTTTGGATTTATTATGTTAAAGCTAGTCATCACTGAAAATTCAGCAGAAATGGAGCAGCCTGTTATTGCTGAGCCAGTCGCAGAGGAAGAGGTCAAACAACCTGAAGGTTCTGAAACAGCTGTTTTACAACCTCTATCCACCTTTGTTATCCAAGGTGGAGTATTCTCTAATATTGAAGCAGCTAAGCAAATCGAAGGGGAACACATACAAAAAGGCATCTCTTCAAAGGTGATTGAAACCAATGGACAGGCCGTTCTTTATTTAAGTACTGCCTCAAGTATTGAAGACGCCAAGGTAATAGGGAATCAATTCAAGGACAAAGGGTATGAAGCTTTTGCAAAGCCAATTACTTTAGAGGAGAAATCACTGGAGGGGCTTCTGCCAGCGGAGAAAAAAATAATCAATGCTGCTCCCACTATTTATCAAGCTATTGCAGAGGGAGCAACAGAAGCAGCAACGAAACAAACATTATCAGATGCTAATGCTGATAAAATAGCAGCACAAATTGAAAGCATAAAGACCATTAAAGAAGATCAGCTAAAAAACAAAGGGATCATTTCATTGAATAATGAACTTAATCATGCACAACAACAATTAATGGCATATAAAGGAACAAAGGATTCCACAGCTTTAACAAAGGTTCAACAGCATTTACTCGAATTTGTATCGGTTTATCAAGCGTTGTAAAAGTACATATTTTTGCTTGCAGAAAAAGCAGGTGAAAATTTATTTGAGTGGATGTTTAAGAACAATTATAGAAACTAAATGCTCTAGTAGTTTAATAAATTACTAATTATTTACATTTACCGCCCTTAATCGAATATTTTCTGGGAAATAACGCAAATTATTGGAGTCTGTTCTTACTTTTTCGACAGACTCCTTTTTAATTTTGATAAGGTAAAGGACTAAAGTATTCGATTACATGAAAGATTTATTTATTTACTGTTATAAAATTGTTTGTCCTGCTGATTTTTGGTACGATATAGATGTATCTCCCGATATGATACAAATTTAAGGTAAGGTGATTATATGAAAAACCTCATTCTAGCCTCTTCTTCTCCACGACGAAAAGAACTTCTTGAAAATCTTCATATAACCTTTGAAGTATCCAGCAGCGATGTCGATGAAAGCTTTGACCCGGCATTAACACCGGGTGAAGTTGTCATGGAGCTTAGCAGTAGAAAGGCAAAGGCAGTAAGTTTACAACACCAAGAGTCATTTGTCATTGGTGCAGATACGGTAGTCGTTCTTGAAGGTACCGTATTAGGAAAGCCGAAGGACCGAACAGAAGCTTATTCGATGCTAAAGGGTCTATCGGGCAAAACCCATTCTGTTTATACAGGGGTATCCATCATCGCACCGGATAAAGAAAAGAATTTCTATGTGAAAACAGATGTGGTGTTTTGGGAGCTTTCAGATGAAGAAATAAATGCTTACATTGACACCAGTGAACCCTTCGATAAGGCAGGGGCATACGGAATTCAAGGCTTCGGCAGTGTACTCGTCAAGGAAATCAAAGGTGATTATTTTTCCGTTGTTGGTCTGCCAGTATCAAGGACAGTTCGTGAATTAAGAAATGCAGGATATTTCCAACCATTTTCTTAAAATTAAATTCATCTAAAACTCCCTAACGCCGATGTGTAAGGGAGGAAATGAATTAATGGAAACACAAAGCTTAATGATCAGGGATTTTCCGCAGGAGGAGCGTCCAAGGGAACGCTTTATCCAAAATGGGCCTCAAAGTTTATCTACCCATGAACTTGTTGCCATCCTTCTTCGCAGCGGGACAAAGGATGAATCGGTTCTGCAATTATCCAACAGGCTGCTTACTCACTTCGAAGGCTTACGGCTATTAAAGGATGCATCTTTGGATGAAATTACTTCTATAAAAGGAATTGGCACAGCTAAAGCCATTCAGCTTTTAGCAGCCGTTGAAATCGGCAGAAGAATATCCAATTTATCTTATGACGACCGCTACACGATCCGCTCTCCAGAGGACGGGGCCAAATATGTCATGAACGACATGCGCTTCCTTTCTCAGGAGCATTTCGTTTGCCTCTATCTCAATACAAAAAATCAAGTTCTTCACAAGCAAACGGTTTTTATCGGCAGCCTAAATGCCTCAATCGTGCATCCGCGCGAAGTTTTCAAAGAAGCTTTTCGGCGTTCAGCTGCTTCAATTATTTGTGCACACAATCATCCTAGCGGTGATCCCGCGCCAAGCAGGGAGGACATTGAGGTGACGAAAAGGCTGTCTGAGTGCGGAAAAATAATTGGCATTGAGGTGCTCGACCATCTCATTATTGGGGAAAATAAATTTGTGAGTCTGAAGGAAAAAGGGTATTTATAGCACTATGTTTTTATTTGACGATAAGCTATAATATTGTTTATGCTTTTTTACGTGAAAGATTATAATCACCTACTTGAAAAGTAACTTTTTTATGAAAATAAATATACTAGTCAGCTAGTTGCTGGCTCTGTTCATTTTCGCATTTCGTATCAGAAAGGGAGATACAAACGATGTTTGGAACTAAGGATCTTGGAATTGATTTAGGAACGGCTAATACACTTGTTTATGTGAAAGGAAAGGGGATTGTTGTTAGAGAACCTTCAGTTGTCGCATTGCAAACAGACACGAAAAATATTGTGGCTGTCGGGAATGATGCAAAAAATATGATCGGCAGAACACCTGGGAATATCGTGGCCCTTCGCCCAATGAAGGATGGGGTTATTGCTGATTATGAGACAACAGCCGTTATGATGAAATACTATATTAAGCAAGCAAATAAGAGCAAAGGACTTTTCTCAGGAAAGCCATATGTGATGGTTTGTGTACCGTCAGGAATTACGGCAGTTGAGCAGCGTGCTGTTATTGATGCTACACGTCAGGCGGGAGCAAGAGATGCTTATCCAATAGAGGAGCCATTTGCAGCGGCAATCGGGGCGAATCTTCCTGTTTGGGAGCCAACTGGCAGCATGGTCGTTGATATTGGCGGGGGAACAACTGAGGTAGCAATTATTTCTTTAGGCGGCATTGTAACTAGCCAGTCCGTTCGTGTTGCTGGCAATAATATGGATGAAGCAATTATTAATTATATTCGTAAACATTATAATCTTCTAATCGGTGATCGTACGTCTGAAACGATCAAAGTCGAAATCGGTTCTGCTGGTGACCCGGATGGAATTGAAAATATCGAGATTCGTGGCCGAGATCTTTTAACTGGACTTCCTAAGACGATTGAAATTACGGCAGAGGAAATTTCTAAAGCATTGCATGACACAGTGTATGCGATTGTTGATGCTGTAAAGGTAACACTTGAGAAAACGCCGCCAGAGCTTGCAGCAGATATTATGGATCGCGGGATTGTGTTGACTGGCGGAGGCGCCTTGCTTCGAAACTTGGACAAGGTGATTAGTGAAGAAACGAAAATGCCAGTATTAATTGCTGAAAATCCGCTTGATTGTGTAGCGATTGGTACAGGAAAAGCACTGGACCACATTGACTTATTTAAAAATAAATCAAGAGATTCCAGGTAATATCATGATTGAAGCCCATTCACCTGAAACAGTGACTGGGCTCCAATCGTGTTTATTAAAAGGAATTCCCCTGACTAACGAATAATCTTTCTTAACTAAACAATGCTCTTCGTCTAATTCTTATATAAATAGTAAATTGAGGTGTTAAAAATGCCACAATTCTTTTTGAATAAACGCCTGATTATTTTGCTTGTTAGCATCATTATTCTCGTGGCATTGATTGGGTTTTCATTAAAGGAACGTGAACAATTAAGCTGGCCAGAGCAGTTTATTAAGGATACTACTGGATGGATTCAAACAGCTATTTCTCGTCCAACTCATTATGTTGCTGGTTTCTTTGAAAATTTGCAAGACTTGCAAAATACATATACCGAAAATAAAGAGTTAAAAAAGCGGCTTGATGAACTCGCACGTCTTGAAGCGGATGTACAAATGCTGAAAAAGGACAATACCGAGCTTCGTGAAATTCTTGATAAAAAGGAATCATTAAGTGAATTTGATCCGATACAAGCGACAGTTATTGGCAGAAATCCTGATCGATGGACCGACCTTCTCATTATCAATAAAGGGTCTAAAGATGGCATTAAACAAAATATGGCTGTCATTACGGCAAATGGTTTGATTGGGAAAGTTAAAAATAGTCAGCCTCTAACTTCTACAGTTCAGCTGCTAAGTGCGATGGATCCGACTAATCGTATTTCAGCTGAAATACAGGCAAATGGAAATAGCTATTATGGTCTGATTGAAGGATATGACAAAGATAAAGGACTATTATTACTGAAAAGAATTCCATTTGATGCAAAAGTAGAGAAGGGGCAAAATGTCATCAGCTCTGGGAAGGGCGGGGTGTTTCCTAAGAATCTTCCAATTGGAAAGGTAGTTGAAGTTGCACCGGCTGAATACGGCCTAACTTTAACAGCCTATGTAAAGCCTGGGGCAAATTTATATGATATTGAGCATGTAATGGTTGTAAATAGGAAAGCTTTACAGCCTGCCTTGGAAGATATGATCGATGATAAGGAGGAGGAGCTGTGAGAAAATTTCTTCTTCCTCTTTTATTCATTTTGATATTCATTGCAGAAAGCATTTTTATCGAGTTGATGCCAGAGAAAGCTTTTGGAGAAGCTTACATTATTGTACCTAGGTTTTTAATGATTGCCTTAATTTTTCTAACCGTTTATGGCCCAAGAAAATATGGGATCATTTATAGCTTCTTTGTTGGCCTATTATTTGATATTGTTTATACCGAAATTATCGGGATTTATTTATTTATGTTTCCATTAGTTTCCTATATCATTCTGAAGCTAATGAAAATATTACAAACCAATATTGTCATTGTTTCCATTGTAGCCTTGATTGGGGTGATGCTCCTGGAGTTAGGAGTTTATGAAATGTATTTCTTAATTCATCGGACCACCATGTTATTTTCTACTTTTATGTCACTTCGTTTTTTGCCAACAGCGATTTTTAATTTAATTTTCATTATTATTGCAGCTTATCCGCTTAAAAAGCATTATGATAAACTAGTAGCTAGCTTGGATATTTAATACTTTTCATTGTAAAAATTAAATTCCCGCACTTTCTATCAATGAATTCTAATCCTAAAAAGGATTTTTTAGCCTTTCTGTCGAATTCTTTTTATTTATGGAGCGTATAAAGCGCTTGCGCTTTTCTTATGAGGTGAACATCTTGACATGAAGAAATTCCAAAATATTACGATTAAAGGGACAAAGGATGGATTAATCCTCCATCTCGATGATTCCTGTTCTTATGAAGATTTAAAAAAAGAGTTAGATATTAAGCTTTCTGAAAGCTCGAGATCACGTGAAGATCGACTAATCACAGTAAAAGTTCAGGTTGGCAACAGATATTTATCGAACGAGCAGGAAGAAGAGTTGAAAGAGCTCATTCGGCAAAAGAAAAACCTTGTTGTAGATTCAATCATTTCCAATGTCATTACGAAAGAAGAAGCATCAAAATTAAATGAAGATACTGAAATTATACCGATTGCTAGAATTATTCGATCTGGTCAAGTGTTGCATGTACCAGGCGATCTCCTTCTCGTAGGGGATGTTAATCCTGGAGGGACCGTTATTGCAGGCGGAAATATTTATATTATGGGGACATTAAAGGGGATTGCACATGCAGGCTTTTATGGAAATAAAGAAGCAATCGTTGCAGCATCCAGCATGAAGCCTTCACAATTGCGAATTGCCTCTTGTATTACAAGAGCTCCTGACCAAAATCAGGAACAGGAAAAGAGAGAAATGGAATGTGCCTACATAAATGAGCAAGATCAAATTACAGTAGATAGATTGCAAGTGTTGATGCATCTAAGACCAAATATTACGAGGTTGGAAGGGGGACAATAGGATGGGAGTAGCAATTGTCATTACATCAGGTAAAGGTGGAGTTGGAAAAACGACAACTTCAGCAAATATTGGAACAGCCTTAGCTCTGCAAGGAAAAAGAGTTTGCCTCGTCGATACAGACATTGGCCTCCGTAATTTAGATGTGGTGATGGGACTTGAAAACCGTATCATCTATGATCTAGTCGATGTATTAGAGGGACGGTGCAAGATTCATCAGGCTCTTGTAAAAGATAAACGGTTTGAAGATCTGCTATATTTATTGCCAGCCGCACAAACGAGTGATAAAACCGCAGTCACTCCTGAGCAAATGAAGGTACTCGTTAATGAATTAAAACAAGACTATGATTATATCATTATTGATTGTCCTGCCGGTATTGAGCATGGATATAGAAATGCAGTTGCAGGTGCCGATAAAGCAATTGTTGTAACAACACCAGAAGTTTCAGCTGTTCGAGACGCAGACCGTATTATAGGCCTGCTTGAAAAAGAAGAAAATGTTGAAGCACCAAGGCTAGTGATTAACCGGATCCGCAGTCAAATGATGAAAAATGGAGATATGCTCGATGTGGATGAAATTGCCGCCCATCTATCTATCGAACTAATAGGCATTGTGGCAGATGATGATGAAGTCATTAAAGCTTCGAATCACGGAGAACCAATTGCCTTAAACCCTAATAGCAAAGCTTCTATTGCTTATAGAAACATTGCCCGCCGAATATTAGGAGAATCGATTCCCCTTCAGCCTCTGGAGGAAAATCATGTAGGCGTTTTCTCAAAAATTAAAAAGTTTTTCGGTGTGAAGTAAAAGTCAGGGAATTTCCTTGGCTTTTTTCTATGTGGTAATTAATTGTCGTTGGATTTATTGAACAAGCCTTGATGTACGAAGTAATCACCAGCGCAGAGAAATAAAGCCAACGACATTTACATACTAGATTGGGGGTGCAAATTCGATAAGAGGCCTTTTGCTGCTGCTTCTATAAGATTCACATTATTAAAAGTCATACTCCCATTGGACAACTCATAGACTTGTACAAAAGAATCATAAGGGAATGGTGGGGGCGTATGAGATCACGAGCAGATGAAATACGAAAGCGGATGGAACGGAGAAAAAGAGAAAGAGAGCGAATGACAAAACCGGTAAGAAAACAAAATCTTTGGACGGAAGATGAAGAAAGATATGGCTTTGATAGGATTTCTTCGTATGACGGCAAAGGGGAAGAAAGCTTTCATCCTTTATTCCGGAAAGAACATTTCTTATTTAAAATACTTGCCTCTGCATGCCTATTTTTAATTATCGCTATCATGTTCAAAAACAATGCTGGAACCTTTGAACCTGCGAGGAACTTTGTCACGAAAACGATGGAAAATGATTTTCAATTTGTTGCTGTTGCGAATTGGTATGAAGAAAAATTCGGCAAACCCTTAGCCCTTTTACCATTCAAGGAAGAGGAAGAAGGGAAAAAGGAGTTAACTCCAAAAACAGAGTATGCTTTGCCAGCTTCAGCTAGAATTCTTGAGGATTTTCAAGAAAATGGGCAAAGAATTACAATTGAAACGAGCAAGGATGCTGCTGTCATCGCCATGAGTGAAGGGTTAGTTAAATTTGCCGGGAAAAAGGACGGCTTTGGAAAAACCGTCATTATTAGCCACGCTGATAATAGTGAATCATGGTATGGAAATTTAGAGGAAATTAACGTGAATCTCATGGAGTATGCTGAAAAAGGTACGGAATTAGGTAAGTCAACGGCAATGGAGGATGGAATAAAGGGTTCCTTTTATTTTGCTATTAAAAAGGGTGATGATTTCATTGACCCGATACAGGTGATCCCATTTGAATAAATTCGCAGGATTGATAAAATATATTTATATTCACCCGCTTCTTTGGGTTGTTATTGGATTAGCTGTGATGACCGCACATTTTATAGAATTGTCTCTGTTTTTGCTTATAATTTTTGTTCATGAAATGGGGCATGCGGCAGCAGCGTCTTTTTTTTCGTGGAGGATTAAACGGATTGCCTTGCTGCCATTCGGCGGCGTTGCGGAAATCGAAGAGCATGGAAATCGCCCTTTAAAGGAAGAACTGATTGTTATTCTATCAGGGCCTCTCCAGCATATTTGGCTGATTGGGGCTGCATACGTGCTTTATCAGTTTTCGTTTCTCTCAGAAGGCATGTACGAATTGTTCATCCAGTATAATTTAATGGTTTTGTTATTTAATCTGCTGCCCATTTGGCCGCTTGATGGAGGAAAGCTCGTTTTTCTATTCTTATCCATCTTTCAATCATTTCCAAATGCACACCGGAGAGCTTTGCTAATTTCTGCAGCTTGCACATTGCTTTTTTCAGTATTAATCTTAATATTTTCTCCAATCAATTTAAATATTTGGGTAGTAATCGCTTTTTTGCTATTTTCACTGTACCATGAATGGAAACAAAGCCGTTATGTTTTCATGCGTTTTCTGCTTGAAAGGTATTACGGAAAGAATAGTGACTTTCGTCAGCTAAAGCCTATTGTAGTGAAAGAGGATGAAATGGTTATGCATGTGCTAGAGAAATTTCAGCGCGGCTTTAAGCATCCGATTATTATTGAAAAAAACGGGAAAGAAAAGGGTTCAATGGACGAAAACGAGCTTTTACATGCCTATTTTACGGAAAAAATGGTCACATCCCGTATTGGAGATCTGCTCTATGTTTATTAGAAATTAAAGTGAGGAACTATTTTGTATACATTGATTATTAATCATTTAACAAGGGAAAAACGGTATGCTTTAGTTAAAAATAATGTCGTGGAAAAGCTAGTTATTCAACAGCCGAAGCATCAATCCGCTGTAAGCAATATTTATTTAGGAATAGTAGAAAAAGTCCTGCCCGGCATGAATGCAGCCTTTGTTGATATTGGCCAGGAAAAAAGCGGGTACTTGCATCGAGATAAAATGGCGTCTTTTGTACAGGCAGAGGAAGATGGGGCTAAAAATGTCTCCTCTTATGCTCATCAAGGCGAAAGGCTGCTTGTTCAAGTGGAAAAAGATGCAGCAGGAACAAAGGGGCCGCGTTTATCAGGCATCATTGAGCTGCAAGGAAATCATTTCATTTACATGCCTCGTGGACGTTATATCGCCGTATCAAAAAAAATTGAAGATTACCAAGAAAGAGAAAAGCTGCGCGAGCTTGGCCACGAATTGAAAGAGCCAGAAGAGGGGCTTATTTTTCGAACATCATCAAAAGACACACCGAAAGAACAGTTATTAGCCGAGCTTGGACAGCATCGGCTTAAATACAAGGAGATTCTTCATACTGCTGGTGCTTTAAAAAAGCCAGGAAATGTTCTGGAGAGAAATTCATTGCTGGATGAAATTTCTGAGGAGTTAGAAAGACTAGCAATAAATGAAATTATTGTGGATGATTCCGCTTTAAAGGTCGAGCTTCAGAAAAGATTTCCATGCTCCATACAGCTGTATAGTGGAAAAGAAAACATTTTTTCCGCTTATAGACTTGAACATGAAATTGAGAAAGCGTTAAAGAGAATTGTCTGGCTAGAAAATGGTGCCTATCTAATTTTTGACGAGGCAGAGGCATTAACGGTCATAGACGTGAATACAGGGAAATACTCAGGTAAACAAGATCTTTCAGATACGATCTTGAAAACAAATGAATGGGCAGCAGTGGAGGCCGCTAGACAAATTCGTCTTCGCGATATTGGCGGGATGATCTTAATCGATTTCATCGATATGAAAAGGGAAAAAGACCGGCAGCGGATTCTCAACTCACTGGAAAAAGAACTGAGAAAAGATGAGAGACGGACGAAGGTAATAGGCTTTACCCCGCTCGGAATCCTGCAATTAACTCGTAAGAAGACAAAGCCTGCCCTTTTAGAAGCTCTAACAGTGAAGTGCCCTAGCTGCGAAGGGACAGGTCGTGTATTAAGTCCGGAGACAATCGCTTTTCGTCTGGAAAGAGAGCTATGGGAGCATAAAGGCGGGGACTATGAGGCCGTCTTCATAGAAGCTACACAAGATGTTCAAAGGACTTTCTCTGGAGAGAAAAACATCCACAAGGAAAGGATGGAGGAATTGCTCGGTCTAGAAATTATTTTTAGCAGCAGTGATTCTTTAAAACCATGCTATGAGATTCGGCAATTTGGCACTTCAGCTGAATTAAGAAAAAAGCTAGAATCCAATTGACAAATCAGGGCGATTTATGATAAAGTTTTCATGTTATGTTTGTAGCGCACCCGTGCTACAACCGCTCAGAACAGGTTATAAGCTTTTGCGTTACTTTCAAGTAATGTAAGACGCCTGATGATGGCGAGTCTTAGTCTAAGAGGAGGTGCAGTTCATGTACGCGATTATTGAAACTGGTGGTAAGCAAGTACGTGTAGAAGAAGGTCAAGCTATCTACATCGAAAAGCTAAACGCAGAAGCAGGCGAAACAGTAACTTTTGATAAAGTTCTTTTCGTTGGCGGAGACAATGTAAAAGTAGGAAGCCCTGTTGTTGAAGGAGCTACTGTTACAGCTAAAGTTGAAAAGCAAGGCCGTGCGAAGAAAATTATTGTTTTCAAGTACAAAGCGAAGAAAAACTATCGCAAAAAGCAAGGTCATCGTCAGCCATACACTAAAGTTGTGATTGAAAAGATCAACGCTTAAGGCGATTAATATGATTCAAGTTACGGTGAATCGTAAAGGGTCCGGTATGATTCAGTCATTTGAAATAAGCGGCCATGCCTTTTTTGCTGAAAGAGGGAATGATATTGTCTGTGCAGGCGTATCAGCCGTATCGATTGGCGCCATTAACGCGGTGCATGCTTTAATCGGCATTACACCCGATATTGAGCAAAAGGAGGATGGTTTTCTCCGCTGTGCGATTCCGGATAATTTACCGGAAGAAACAAATGAGAAAATACAACTTCTTTTCGAAGGAATGGTTGTCTCATTGCAGACGATTGAAGAAGAATACGGGCAGCATATAAAAATGACCTTCAAAAAGCAGGAGGTGGAATAAATGTTACTAAAATTAGATCTTCAGTTATTTGCTTCTAAAAAGGGAGTAGGTTCAACGAAGAACGGCCGTGATTCGATCGCGAAGCGCCTAGGTGCGAAGCGTGCTGATGGTCAGTTCGTAACTGGCGGTTCAATTCTTTACCGTCAACGCGGTACTAGAATTTACCCAGGTGTAAACGTTGGTAAAGGTGGAGATGATACACTTTTCGCGAAAGTGGATGGTGTTGTTAAATTCGAGCGCCTTGGCCGTGATCGTAAGCAAGTAAGCGTATATCCTGTAGCTCAAGAAGCATAAGGAATGCTTAGAAAACTCTAGCCTAAATGGTTAGAGTTTTCTTTTTGGTTTAAATCGTGTATATTTTGCTTACGTTCTCTTCGTTTTTTGATATACTAACAGCAAGTCACACTTAAAATGCTGTGTAGGAGTGCATGTATGAAAACTGATTGGGATGTAATCGAGGTGCTGCGTTTCGCACGCCACGACTGGTTAAACAAAATCCAACTAATAAAAGGGAATTTGGCATTAAATAAAATTGACCGGGCTAAAGAAATTATTAATGAAATTGTTGTTGAAGCCCAAGCTGAAGCTAAGCTGTCTAACTTGAATATTCCTCAATTCGCCTCCTTGCTTCTTACATATAATTGGGAAAATCATTCATTTCAAATTGAATATGATGTAATGGAAAGTTCAGTGAGCGGTTATTTGGATGATGAATGGCTAACAAATTGGTCAAGAGCTTTTTTCAATCATTTGGATTCATCAATTAAGCCGTTTCATGAGAATCATTTATCCGTTACAATTGAGCCGCAAATGGACGGTACCCGTTTCTTTTTTGATTTTAGAGGGATAATAATAAATAAGATGCAGCTAGAGCAATTTTTGGAGACAAAAGGATCAACATATCCGGAAGTTGTTATTCAAAGCTGGAATGAACAAGAATTATCTTTTGATTTTTTAGTTTCCCCTAGAAAATAATCCAACATCAATGTACATAAGGAAAAAACAAACAGTTCTTGCTGTTTCTAGAAAAAAGGAACGGCTAAGACGGGAGGAATAATATGTTTGTCGATCAGGTAAAAATTTATGTTAAAGGCGGAGACGGAGGCAATGGCATGGTAGCCTTCCGCCGTGAAAAATATGTTCCTATGGGAGGACCTGCGGGCGGAGATGGCGGTAAAGGTGCAGATGTCGTTTTTGAAGTGAACGAGGGTCTGCGCACACTAATGGATTTCCGTTATCAGCGCCATTTTAAGGCTACCCGCGGGGAGCATGGCATGTCCAAAAACCAGCATGGCAAAAATGCTAAGGATATGATTGTAAAGGTCCCCCCTGGAACAGTAGTCACAGATGTCGAAACAAATGAGATCATTGCTGACCTTACTGAGCATGGCCAAAGAGCTGTAATTGCAAGAGGCGGCCGAGGCGGAAGAGGTAACTCGAGGTTTGCTACTCCATCTAATCCAGCACCAGAATTATCAGAGCATGGAGAGCCGGGAATTGATCGAGAAGTCATTCTTGAATTAAAGCTTTTGGCAGATGCAGGGCTTGTTGGCTTTCCAAGTGTAGGTAAATCAACGCTATTATCAGTTGTTTCATCGGCAAGACCGAAAATTGCTGAATACCATTTTACAACGATTGCTCCAAATTTAGGTATGGTTGAAACCGAAGACGGGCGCAGCTTTGTCCTAGCAGACCTGCCGGGATTAATTGAGGGAGCACATTCTGGAGTTGGTCTTGGCCATCAATTCCTAAGACATATTGAACGCACCCGGGTAATCGTTCACGTCATTGACATGGCGGCAACCGAGGGCAGAGATCCATATGAAGACTACTTAACCATTAATAAAGAATTACGAGAATACAATTTACGCTTAACGGAAAGGCCACAAATTATTGTTGCAAATAAAATGGAAATGCCTGGAGCGGAGGAAAATCTTCAGAAGTTCAAGGAGCAAATGGAAGAGGATTATCCAATTTTCCCAATATCGGCGATTACGAGACAAGGATTAAGAGATTTAGTATTTGCCATTGCAGATATAATTGAAAAAACACCTGAATTCCCGCTTCATGATGAGGTCGAAACAGGTGTTCACCGCGTAGTCTATAAACATGAAGCTGAAGAAACAGAATTCGTTATTACAAGGGATTCCGCTGGTACATTTATTGTTTCAGGAGACGCGATTGAGAAGCTCTTCAAGATGACTGACTTTTCTAGGGATGAATCTGTCCGCCGTTTTGCAAGACAGCTTCGCGGAATGGGTGTCGATGAAGCTCTCCGTGAAAAAGGGGCAAAGGACGGGGATACGGTCAAGCTTCTTGATTATGAGTTTGAGTTTATAGAATAATCTAAGGGATGGCTTAATGGAGTGTAGGTATGAGACAGGAGAAATTCGATAAGAAATTTTACCTCGTTCGGGAGGATGTTCTTCCAGAGGCGATGAAAAAAACATTAGATGCGAAAGAAATGATCGAGAGAGGGAAGGCAGAATCCGTTTGGGATGCCGTGCAAAAGGTAGATTTGAGCAGGAGCGCCTTTTATAAATACAGGGATACTGTCTTTCCTTTCCATACTGTAGTGAAAGAAAGATTAATTACTTTATTTTTCTATCTGGAAGATCGTTCTGGTACTTTATCTCATCTACTTGCAGTAGTTGCCTCTTCTGGGTGTAATGTCATGACGATTCACCAAACGATCCCTTTAATGGGGAGGGCGAACGTGACCCTTTCCTTAAATATTACGGCGATGGCTATTGAAATCGAAGAGCTGCTTGCAAATTTGAGAAAACTGGAGTTTGTTGAAAAAGTTGAGGTGCTCGGTTCAGGTGCATAATTTTTGTACCTATCCGGCCCTGATTTTTTCTTTTTACGGACAGTTTTTAAAGCAATCGAAATTGATTACTTACATTCTTCATGTAAAGTGGTAAAGTGTTAATATGAAAGAATGCATGTTTTAGGGGAGAGGTTTTTCGTGAAAGTAGGTTATTTAGGACCAAAAGCAACATTTACTGATATCGCTGTACGGGAAATGTTTCCCGAAGAAAAGGCTGTTCCCTATATAACCATTCCTGATTGTTTTGACGCTATCATAGGGGATGATATTGAAGCGGCTGTCGTGCCGCTCGAGAATGCACTTGAGGGATCGGTTAATATTACGCTTGATTATTTAGTTCATGAGGTCGATCTGCCAATCGTTGGGGAAATAACTTGTCCGATTAGGCAGCATTTTATGGTTCATCCCGAAAATAAAGATCATTGGAAGGAAGTAGGCGTTGTTTACAGTCATTCTCATGCTTTAGCCCAATGTCATAAGTTTTTGCATAAGGAGCTTAAGGGAACGCCATCTGAAAAAACAACATCGACGGCTGCTGCAGCTCAATTTGTAAAGGAGCATCCAGATATTAAAGCGGGTGCCATTGCCAACGAACTTGCGGCAAAGGAATATGGCCTAGAAATCGTACGTGAGGATATCCACGATGTTAGCTATAATCATACACGTTTTATTGTTCTATCGAAGAACAAGGTCTCTTTACCGGAAGGGAAGCCATCATTTAAAGGCTACAAAACGACTGTCATGATTACTTTGCCATCTGATCGTTCCGGAGCTCTTCACCAAGTGCTGTCTGCTTTTGCCTGGAGAAAATTAAATCTTTCCAAAATTGAATCAAGACCAATGAAAACAGGTCTTGGAAACTACTTCTTTATTATTGATGTGGATATGAAGCAGGATGATGTTCTCATCCCAGGCGTTGTCGCCGAACTGGAAGCATTAGATTGCAAGGTGAAAATTTTAGGAAGCTACCCATACTTTCAGCTCGGAATGGAAAAAAGCCGAGTTCAGCATATATGAGAATCATATGAAAAATTAATGCTCACTTGAGCGTTAAATCTTAAGCGGACATTGAGTCCGCTATTTTTATTTAATGACCATATTTCAGAGCTAAGCGGACTCCAGGTACGTTATTTACAAAAAACCATGTGCAAATTACTGCTTTTTTACTATATAACAGATCCTATGTCCACAAACTAAGGAAAAACCCTGATTTTTCGGATATAACGGAACTGGTGTCCGCAAAGCTACGGAGAAAAAATCAGCAGGGCCAATTCCGTATGGGATATAGCTATTCACCATGCAATGCCTCTTTCACTCCTATTCCACAATAAAATTAGCTTGCTTCAATGCATCGACTGCTTCATCGAGTTTTTGTTCAGAGGCTGCTTGGAGGGTGTGGAGGTGAATGCCTTCTGTTAGCTCTGATAAGTAGGCTGCCTTTGTTGCTTTTATTTTTTCAATAAATTGCTTGACTTCTTTTCGATTTGAAACCATTACCGAAGCAGTTAAATCCCCATATACGGGATGTTCGATTCGCACATCCTTGACGGTAACGCCATGGTCCACAAGTAAATTCAGCTCCTCTTCCGCTCTTTCGGGAGTGTGGGAGCTTGCAACGGTGCGTTCAAAAGTAGTGGAAATGGCAGCCTGGCTTAAGTACATATATCCTTGACTCGTAGCAAGGATAGGCTCTCCTCTAGCTTTAAGCAAGGTAATATCACCAACAATGACTTGCCTGCTTACGTTCGTTCGCGCTGCAAGCTCATTGCCTGTTATCGGTTCACCATTTTTCTTCAATAACTCTAGCAGCAGATCTCTTCTTTCCTCACCGAGTATCTTTTTCTGATCCTTCATTTTTCAATAACTCCCTTTAAATGACGATAATGATATATTTTAACATATTTGTTCAGTAAATTTAAATTTGCTTAACCCTGTAACCATTCTTGAGTTATTCTTACAAGGGCCTTCCCTAATGCTACTGTATCTGCTTCTGTTGTATCCCAGCCAAAGGAAATTCTAATAAACTCTTTCGCATCCTTCCCTGTTATTCCCATAGCATTCATCGTTTTTGATATTGTTTGCAAGCCTACTTGGCAAGCACTGCCTGTTGAAACAGCAAAGCCCATGCGATTACACTCAAGCATCACAAATTGGCCTTCTATGCCTTTTATTCGCATCCCAATCGTCGATGGAAGCTGTTGATTACAATCAGAGCCGTAAATAATATACTGGCCATGTATAGGTTCAAGTGCATGTAAAAAAATCTCCCGCAGATGCTGATAATGACTTGAATGATTGTCCAGATTATTGCAAGCCTTTTGGGCAGCAACAGTCATAGCAGCAATACCAGGTACATTGACGCTGCCTGGCCTAAAGCCTTTTTCATGAGATGCTCTTGGATAATAAGGCATCCAATGTAAATGGGGGTCAATATAAACAACACCTGTTCCCTTAGGCCCGAAAAATTTATGTCCAGAAATTGAGAGACTATCGGCCAATAAAGCAATTTTTCTAAAATCCGTTTTACTATATGTGTGTACACAATCACTATGAAACAGAATTTGATTCTTTTTGCAGAACATACTAATTTCTTCAAGAGGCTGCAAGGTGCCAATTTCAGAATTTCCATGCTGAATGGTTATTAGCACGGTATCCTCCCTGATGGCTGACCTTAGCTCATCTAAATCGATTAATCCCTTAGAATTTAGTGGAAGTGCCGTTACCTCAAAATGATGCTCGTTAATTAATTTGTCTAACGTACCATGAACGGACGAATGCTCTGCCATGCTTGTAATAATATGCTTGCCCTTTTTTTTCGAGGCTGTTAATAGCGCATGAATAGCAAGGAAATTACCCTCAGTGCCCCCACTTGTAAAATAGATTCCTTCCTTCTGAACATGAAGTAAGCTGGCCCATTCACTTCGGCAATGTTCTAATAAGCTGCTGGCTTCACTCCCTTTATCATGCAGGCTTTGTGAATTTCCAAAATATTGGGTTGCCGCCTTAATAAATGTCTCGGCTGCCTCCTCATCAAGAGGGCAGGTTGCAGCATAATCAAAGTATTTCATCCCAGTATCACCTCATAGTCATATTCTCTAATTCTCAAAATTTCTGAAATTATAAATGATAGAGCTGCAATTCTTATAACAAATCTATAAAAACTCTTGTCATAAGTTTAAATCTATGTAAATATAAGTGTCAAGACACCTGTTGAACCAGGAGGTAAATATGAATAAGGCCAATGTCATTATTATTGGCAGCGGGATATCTGCTTTGCAATTAGCAAAGAGTCTTCGCTGTGATTTGAATGTGATTATTCTCACAAAGTCTAATGTGTATAATAGCAACTCCTTTTTTGCTCAAGGAGGTGTAGCCGCCGCTATTGGAAAAGAGGATCATCCAAATAAGCATTATCTAGATACGTTGGAAGCGGGAAGATTTCATAATGATCCTGTAGCTGTGGAGAAATTAACGCAGGAAGGTCCAGCATTAATAAATAGCTTAATAGCTGAAGGCTGTTCATTTGATAAAGGATTGGATGGGGAACTTTCTCTTGGAATGGAAGGAGCACATAGTGATCATCGCATTGTCCACAGTGGAGGGGATGCAACCGGGAGAAACCTCATTCAATTTATGACTGCAAATGTAAATCAAAATATAACCATTATGGAAAATATTTTCGTATTTGACTTATTAATGGATGAGCATGACGGAAGGTGCATCGGTGTCAAAGGGAAATATCCAGATGGACGAACAGTAATCTTTTTGGGTGATCATATTGTTATTGCAACAGGCGGCTGTGGACAGCTTTATAACTATACATCGAATGCTGCTACAGTTACCGGGGATGGAATTGCTCTTGCTTATAAGGCGGGTGCCGAGATTACTGATATGGAATTTATCCAATTCCATCCAACCTTGCTGCATATTGACGGAGATGCAGTTGGATTAATTTCCGAAGCCGTTCGTGGTGAGGGAGGACGCCTTGTAACAAAGGAAGGCAAATCGATTATGAACAGCATTCATCCTTTAGGTGATTTAGCACCAAGACATATCGTATCCCAAACCATTTACCATTATCTTGAAAATGAGGAGCGCGTATTTCTGGATATCTCATCTGTGCAGAGGTTTGAAGAACGGTTTCCGACGATAACCGCCTTATGTGAGCAGCATGGGATTAACATAAAAAAAGGGCTTCTACCTGTTGTACCAGGCAGTCACTTCTTAATGGGCGGCATCAAAACGGATTTATTAGGGCGAAGCAGTTTAGAAGGGCTTTATGCAATTGGGGAGGTAGCTTGTACAGGCATCCACGGGGCAAACAGACTTGCAAGTAATTCATTATTGGAAGGATTATTCATTGGAAAAAAACTCGCCGAATGGATCAATTCAACTCCAATAAGAAATTCAGTAAGCTTGAAATCAATTAAACAGTCAGAAATTCGAATGAGTATAGCCAAACTTCTCCCTCTTCCCTCTATCATCCAAAAATCAATGATGGAGAATGCCGGAATCATGCGCACGAAGAATGGCCTCTCTAGACAGAAGGAATGGCTTGAAAGTTTTCACATCAATAAATATTTGGAAGCCGATTTTGCCGAATTATCTATTGAAGAAATTGAGATGGTATTCATGCTTATAACTGCATGGCTTGTAACAGATTCAGCTTTAAAAAGGACTGAAAGCCGCGGCGGACATTTCAGACAGGATTACCCGTGCGAAAATGATCGGGATTGGCTGCGAAAGCAAATTATACAATGCCGAAAAACAGAAAAGGATGATAAGCATGAACAAATTGAAACTGCGATTGCAACTTGAGCAATATTTTTTAGAGGATATTGGTGACCGGGATATTACAAGTGAACTTATTTTCGGAAGAGAAGAAAAAGGGGAAATCGTTTTTATTGCTAAGGATAATGGAGTTTTCTGCGGAGAAGATGTTATTCGGACAGGATTTTCCATTCTGGATAGCGAGATTAAAGTTGAAATGAATGTAAAAGATGGGACCCCAATTGAGAATGGGCAAGTTTTAGCAACAGCAGAAGGAACTGTAGCCAATTTATTAAAAGGTGAAAGAGTCATCCTTAATCTTATTCAGCGAATGAGCGGCATTGCCACTATTACCAAAAAAGCAGTATCTGTATTAAATAGTTCACATACGAAAATTTGTGATACGAGAAAAACAACTCCTGGTCTAAGAATGCTGGAAAAATACGCTGTACGCTGCGGAGGAGGGTTTAATCACCGTTATGGGCTTTATGATGCTGTGATGATTAAAGATAATCATATCTCCTTTGCTGGATCGATTGAAAAGGCAGTTACAGCTATTCGTTCTCAAATTGGCCATATGGTTAAGATTGAGGTAGAAACCGAAACAAAAGCACAAGTAAAGGAGGCGGCTGCAGCAGGAGCGGATGTTATCATGTTTGATAATAGACAGCCTGAAGAAATTAAGGAATGGATTCCATACGTACCTGAAGGGATCGTTACAGAAGCTTCTGGTGGGATTACACTTGATAACATTGCAAGCTACAGCGATTCAGGTGTCGATTATATCTCTCTTGGCTTTTTAACCCACTCTGCTAGGTCATTAGATATTAGTGTCAAGGTAAAGGTTGGAGAGTAAATCAATAAAGAATAAATAAATCAACTACTATTAGATAAATACCGCAAAGGGGAATAAGGGATGAATATATTTCAAACGCTTGAAAAGGGGTCAAATGTTCTTCCAGATAAATATCGAAATATGTCAACAGAAGAACTAGAGAATCAAGTAAAATCCATTAAAAATAAACTTGGAAAAAAACTATTTATTCCAGGCCACCATTATCAAAAAGACGAGGTCATTCAATTTGCCGATGCAACCGGAGATTCCTTGAAGCTGGCTCAATTATCTGAGGATAATAAGGAAGCCGAGCATATTGTTTTTTGTGGAGTTCATTTTATGGCAGAAACCGCTGATATTTTGACTACAGAAAGTCAAAAGGTGTACCTGCCAGATATGCGTGCAGGGTGCTCGATGGCAGATATGGCGGATATTTACCAAACAGAAAGAGCATGGGAGAAGTTAATCGAGCTTTTTGGAGAAACGATCTTACCATTAACGTATGTAAATTCAACAGCTGCTATTAAGTCGTTTGTAGGTGAGCATGGCGGTGCAACGGTCACCTCCTCGAATGCAGAGAAAATGGTTCAATGGGCATTTGAACAAAAATCCAGAATCTTATTTTTGCCTGATCAGCATTTAGGCAGAAATACGGCCTATAATTTAGGAATTAGCCTTGAGGAAATGGCTGTATGGAATCCAATCAATGATACGCTTGAGTATGAAGGCCCGATCGAGAATATCAAGGTTATTCTTTGGAAGGGGCATTGCTCCGTCCATGAGAATTTCACAGTTGCAAATATTGAGGATGCTCGTAGGACCTATCCAGATATGAAAATTATCGTCCATCCTGAATGTACAAGAGAAGTAGTGGCCCTATCAGATATGGCAGGGTCGACTAATTATATTATTGACACGATTAATAAAGCTGAAAAAGGCTCATCCTGGGCAATTGGAACAGAGATGAATCTTGTCAATCGAATAATAAAGCAGCATCCGGATAAACAAATTATCTCGCTAAATCCGCATATGTGTCCTTGCTTGACTATGAATCGTATTGATTTGCCTCATCTTGTCTGGTGTCTAGAGACAATTGATCAAGGTGAAGAGCATAACCTAATAAAAGTAGATAAAGCAATTGCTTCAAATGCAAAGCTTGCATTAGATAGAATGCTAATCCAATCATAAACCCCCATTTCGGGGGTTTTCTTTTTTAATTCAAGCCCATTCAACAGGGAAATCGAACAAAATCCCAGGGGAAAAATTAAATAAATTCGTTGTAAAATGGGTCTCTAATCATATTATTGATAATAATTGCATAAGTTTTTGTGTAGATTGTTAGCAATTTGCCCACTTTGACATACACTATATGGACATTTGACTAGGAGGGAAATCAGAGTGAAGATCCATATCGTACAAAAAGGGGATACTCTTTGGAAGATCGCCAAAAAGTACGGCGTGAACTTTGAAGAGCTGAAAAAATTAAATACACAGCTCAGCAATCCTGATATGATTATGCCCGGTATGAAAATAAAAGTTCCTGGATCAGGTGGATCCATAAAAAAAGAAGCTCCAATTGGAGGCATACCGGAAACAAAAATCAGTATGGGTGCTAAAAAGGAAATGCCTATTGCAGAACACCCTTTTGCTAAAGAAAAGCCAATTACATTGCCTGTAGCTGAAGCACCAAAAGAAGTACCGATTAAAGAAGCGCCAAAAGCAGAAGTGCCAAAGCAATTGCCAAAAATGGTATCCCCACAAGTGGAAACGCCAAAGCAATTGCCGAAAATGGTATCCCCACAAGTGGAAACACCGAAGCAATTGCCGAAGATGGTATCCCCACAAGTGGAAACACCGAAGCAATTGCCGAAGATGGTATCACCACAGATGGAAATACCAAAGCAATTGCCAAAAATGGTATCCCCACAGATGGAAATACCAAAGCAATTGCCAAAAATGGTATCACCACAGATGGAAATGCCAAAGCAACTGCCGAAAATGGTATCACCACAGATGGAAACACCGAAGCAACTGCCAAAAATGGTGTCGCCACAAGAAGAGATGCCCATTAAACCATACGCTCCAAAAATGCCAAAGCCCATTATGCCTGAAGTAGACCAAAACTATTACATGATGAATATGGGCAATTTAGCGGCTCCCAAGTCGATGCCACAGCTCCCGCCAAAACCAGTAAACATCCTTCCACAAACTAAACCAATAGCCCATGCAAGCCCTAAATCAATTGAAGCTGAATCAAATGTTTATTTACAACAAGGAGGGTTTAATCAGTCAATGAATCCATATCAACCACAAGGTTTTTATCCTGTTTCTCCAGTCATGCCTGGCACTGGGTTTCAAGGTGGATACCCACAAACGATGGGCTTCCCTCAAGTTCAGGGAGCAGCGACTATGCCTATGTTACCGACACAAGGAATGCCAATGCAGCAAATGCCGCAACATTATGGATTGGCAGGGGTTGAAAGCCATGGTTTTGAGGAATCATCCTCATTCATGCCAATGCATCAATTGCCGCACACGAATCCAGCCTTTACTCAAGGAGCTCAAATGCCAGCACCTGTAATGGGTGTAGAAGAGATGGGACAGTATCAATTGCCGCTTCAGCCAACTTATACAGCACCAGCGATGCAGCAAGCCTATCCGCAGGAGCTATGTCCTCCATATCCAACACAAATGATCCCAATATCACCAGTCATGCCGGGATCCGGCTTTTGCGGACCAATGCCATTTGAACAAATGCCGTATGGATATCCACAAATGGGTGTAATGCCGCAAGTACAAGGGGTGATGGAGGAAACACCTGGAATGGCTCAAATGCCGTTAATGCCAACTCAAAGTCAGATGCCAATAATGCCAACTCAAAGCCAAATGCCGATATCGCCTTCCCAAAGTCAAATGCCATTAATGCCAACACAAGCTCAAATGCCGATGGCTGTTAAAGGAGCAGGAGGAGATTGCGGCTGTGGCGGCGGAGCCCCGCAAATGTTTCAGGGAGCGTATAATCCAGGCTTTGGAGCACCTGGAATGTATGAAACGGGAGTCGCTCCAATGTACGGAGCTCCATATGGACAGCCGTATGAAATGGGAGTAGCTCCAATGTACGGTGCTCCATATGGACAGCAATTTGGTTATCCGCAAATGGGTTACCCTGCGGGCGGCTACATGAATCCTTATATGAGTCCATTTGGCCCAGGACCAATGGGAGGTCAGGCTTTCGGAATGCCGCGAAGCTTTGAAGAAAGCGACGATTATGAAGATTAATCACGGAGGAGACGATTTATTTCTTAATCGTCTCTTCTCCTATTTACAAAATCAGCTTACGATTCCAATTATTAATATAAAACCAATTAGAAAAAAAGTTTTTTTTGTTAAGGGGACTGACAGGGATTTTATTTTAAAGGGATTTTTGACTTTTTCACGGCTAAAGCAGCAGGAGGACTTTGTAACGTCCCTGAAAGAAAAAGGATTTTTAAAAACATATTCTTTTTATCAATTGGCAAAGTATCCGCCATTACAGTTTGAAGGCAGCTACTATGGATGTTTGAAATATATCGATCCTTCAGATCATTTATATACATTTCATCACAAGCAAGATCAGCTTGAAGGGTTAAACTTATTAAATGATTTCCACTCCGTAACGGAAAATATGGTAAACCAATTTGAACGGGAACTCCCACATTTTAATCAATTTGCCAAATGGAAAGAAAGATTAACACTATTTATTAATAATTTGCCAATCATAAAATATTATGTGCAAAAAGAAATTATAAATGAGTTGCTCGTTTGGGCAGATTGGTCCTTAAAAGGAATTCAGTCAGAAGCAAACTTTTTTCAAAGCGGGAAAAAGGTTATTCTTCATGGCGATGTTGCCCATCACAATTTTTTGCGAGCAAGCAATAGCGAATTACAACTGATTGACTTTGATTTATTAAGTATCGGACTTCCACATTCTGACTATCTCCAATATGCGAATAGGATATTGCCATACCTACACTGGTCATTTAAGGAGCTGGCAGATTATAAGGTTATACAACCGTTTATGCTTGAAAAGGGGTTCCTATACGGGCTTGGGTACCCGACGGATATTTTTAGGGAATGGAATCGTTCTATAAGAGAAAGATCGCATTTACAACAAGACAAAATGCAGCAATTGCTGCATATAACTGTTGGACAATTTAAGGAGAGGCAAGATTTTTTCAAGGAATTGCAAAATAAGGTTGAATGAGTGTTAATTGGTCTTAACTTGACAGAATGAAAGCGAGTCAAACCTGCCACCCTATTAATGAGCTATAGCTCATGCTTTTACATTAGCAAGGGGGTATTTCGCTTGAATAAAAAGCTTTTCGCACTGCCTGTTGCAGCAATGATGACGATTGTAGTTGGATGCGGCATGAATGATAATGAAACAGCTGTCCAAGACCGTAACAATAAAAACGTTCAGCCAATAGGTTATTATTCAAGTGATAATGTGAGAAATGGCGGGGGAAATGCCCGAGTTCTGGATGGAACGGATCATGAGGGACCCGTTACTGAAATGATGGATCAAACAATCAATAATCGGGACCGAAATTACCAGCGATTGCAAAATGACGGTTTCAGCAGGAATGATGCCAATTACCATGGGCATTTAGGCTTGAATGAACGTCAGCCGCGTTCATCTTACTATGAAGGCTATGATGGAAATTTCATCAATCAAATTAATCAGGCTGCACATGTAAATAATGTTAGGGATGTTGAATCACTTGTAAGAGGGAACGATGTCCTAATCGCTGTCAATCTTGCTGACAACAATCGAAAACAAGAAACGATTACAAAAGTTCAACAAGCAGTTAGTCCTTATCTAAATGGAAAAACCGCCCATATTGTCACAGATTCAACTACCTTTAATCGTATTAAGGTGATTGATAATGACCTGCGGGAAGGCGGTCCAAGGGATCAAATTAATTTAGATACGCAAAACATCTTTAATGCGCTGAAAAAAAGGTAAACATAAGGGATTTGGACAACCGTTGGAACCTGTCCAGAAACCCAGATTATTTGGACAGGTTTTTCGGAAAACGTTGGAACCTGTCCAGAAACCCAGATTATTTGGACAGGTTTTTCGGAAAACGTTGAAACCTGTCCAGAAACCCAGTTTATTTGGACAGGTATTTGATAAATCATTGGAACCTGTCCAAAACCTAGGAGCAAAGCCAAGCTTAGCTCCTACCCTCTGTAAAGAATATTTAAAATCCCCCGAAGCTCTGCAGCAGCTATTTGTCCAGGTGCAGATGCTTTTTTTGCGGCCCCGAATGTTATGCTTGAACCAAAAAGTCCTCCTGATAAACGGCTTATTTTCCCTTTGTCTGCCATCGACATCGTAATAATCGGGCGATCGGCATAATGTTCATTCATTGTAAGTGTGGCTTCTAATAATGTTAAGACATCATTTGCAGAAACAGGCATAACAGCAATTTTTGGAAGATCTCCCCCAAGCTCTTGCGCCTTACGGAGGCGTCTAATTATTTCATCCTTCGGAGGCGTTTTTTCAAAGTCGTGATTAGAAATAATGACAAAAACATGATTAGCGTGCGCGGTATTTACAACCTCTTTAATAATATCCTCATCACTAAACAATTCCACATCAACTATATCCACTAAGCCTGTATGGATTACAGCTTTATTTAATTCCATATAATAGTCAGGGCTGATGTCTTTTTCTCCGCCTTCCCTTGCACTTCTAAAAGTGAAAATAATAGGGATGGATGCTAATTCTTTGTGAATCACTTCTAAAGCCGATTTCACTTGGTTAATTTCCTCCACATGCTCGAAAAAGTCGGCTCGCCATTCTACTAAATCTGCTTCTATTGTTTTTAAATAAGCAGCCTCTTTCTTTATTTGATTAATCGTCTTTCCGATAATGGGGACACATATTTTCGGAGGGCCATCGCCAATGACAATATTCTTAACTTTTATTTGCTTGTTCAATAATAATGTTTTTACAATCTCGTCAGAAACTTCTTCCGCTTCTAGATTTTCTGTTTCAAACTTATGATGGTAATGAGCATAAATCTCCTGTCTTTTTTGAAAGAGCTCATGGATTTCTTCTAATGATTTCCCTTGCAGCACAGGGCGGCTTTCCATTAGTAAAGGAATTCTTTCCTTCCAGCTCTCCCAAGGCAGGTGAATATTAACAACAATACAATTCGCTAAACAGGCTTCTCTTATTTCTTTCTGAAGAAAGGCTCCTCCGCCAAGAGATAGAATAAGGGATCTTTCTTGGCTCAATTTCATAATGAGTGCTTTTTCCTTCTCCCTAAACTCCTTCTCCCCTAGCTGAGTAAAAACCTGGGAGATAGGCATTTGAAATTCTTTTTCTAACTCAACATCTGTATCAATAAATTTCCGGCCTAGTTTTTCAGCAACCAGATTTCCGATTGTTGTTTTTCCAACTCCCATAAATCCAATAAAAACAATGCTTTTTTCCCTCAAAGGAATATCTCGGCTTAACAAAATACATAATCCCCCTAAGTAAATATAACTTTTCCTTATTATAGAACTTCTTTCATGCTAATCATAGTTTAAATATTTCGTTATTTAATCGAATACTTTTTACAGTTATAAATTTGTAAAATATAACCGGATAAGGAAGAAAAATATGGTCAAAATAATTAATGATATGAAACATAATTTAAAGGCACCGTATTCAATAACGAGGTGATCGAAAATGAGAACCAAATGGTCTATAGCCCTTTGCTTTGCAGCTATGATTCTGATTCAGTATGCTCCTATTCATGGTTCAGCGGAGGGAATTATGGAGAATAACAGCCCAGCAACTTTGGAAGAACCGCTGCATATAACAGTCGTTTTGGAGCGTATGTATATGGATGGAGAGATAAGCCAGGAACTGCTTACGGAAACAATCTGGTCCAAAGAAGAATTTTGGGCGAAATATGACGAATGGCAGCTTATAGATATGGAAGAAGATAAAATGATCTTTCGGAAATACATGGATGACATATCTCCATTACTGAAAGCGAACGGTTATTTTGGCATTACTGATAAAGGGGTACTAACGATCTTTAATGGAAAGCCGCATAAATCAAATATAATCCAGTCCTTTTTTCAGATTGACTTAGGCCGGCTCGAGAGCAAAAAGTGTGAGGAATTAAAAAAAGGAATCCCAATAAAAACAAAGGAACAATATGTAGAAGTGCTGGAAACATTTAAGTCTTACTCAAAAGTTGAAAAACAAGCAAATTAATAAACAGTGACAGCTGCATTTATTGTAGCTGTCACTGTTTTTTTGGATGATTATTTACCTATTTAGCCTTCGTTTTTGCAGCTATTTTTTCTACGAATATAAGTAAAGTATGATACAATGATGTACAGCAAATTAGAGGAGCGAAAAGGCATTGTATGAATTTATTAAAGGGCGGGTTGACTATATAGGGCCCGAATTTGTTGTCATCGAGAATAACGGGATAGGCTACCAAATCTCTACGCCAAATCCATTTAGTTTTTCAAAGGATTTAGGGCAGGAGGCTAAAGTATTCACTTACTATCATGTGAGGCAGGATGTCATAGCTTTATACGGTTTTCAATCGAGAGAAGAGAAAACGCTGTTTATTAAACTATTAGATGTTACTGGAATTGGTCCAAAGGGAGCATTGGCCATTCTAGCATCAGGGGAACCGGAACAAGTTGTTCAGGCGATTGAAAATGAAGATGAAGCATTCCTTGTGAAATTCCCGGGAGTCGGTAAAAAAACAGCAAGACAAATGATACTAGATCTAAAAGGGAAATTGCAAAATATTGTCCCGGACTTTTTTCCGGATTTATTTTCACAGGATAAATTACATCTTCAAATGAATGACCATTGCCCTGAATTTGAGGAGGCAATCCTTGCATTAAAGGCGCTAGGATATTCGGAAAAGGAGATTAACAAAATATCTCCAGCATTAAAAAAAGAGAAACTAACAACAGACCAATACATAAAAAAAGCGCTGCAAAGGCTGTTAAAATAATAGCTTAGTTATAAACTAAGTGAAATTGTGGTGATGATATGGAAGAACGGATAATTTCTAGTGAGGCAGATCTGCAGGATCTTTCATTTGAACAAAGCTTACGTCCCCAGAATTTAAAACAATATATCGGTCAGGATAAGGTTAAGGAAAACTTGGAAATCTTTATTAAAGCGGCTAAGCTCCGTCAGGAAACGCTTGACCATTGTTTACTTTACGGTCCGCCAGGCCTTGGGAAAACGACCCTGGCAGCCATTATTGCGAATGAAATGGGTGTGAATATCCGCACGACAGCTGGACCTGCTATTGAGAGACCTGGAGATCTTGCAGCTATTCTTACAGCACTAGAGCCTGGAGATGTGCTATTTATCGACGAAATTCACCGTCTGCCAAGGACCATTGAAGAGGTATTGTATCCAGCAATGGAAGACTTCTGTCTAGATATTGTTATCGGAAAAGGCCCGAGTGCAAGATCCGTTAGGCTAGATCTCCCCCCATTTACACTAGTGGGAGCTACAACTAGGGCGGGTTCTTTATCGGCTCCTTTACGAGATCGATTCGGAGTACTTAGCAGATTGGAATACTATAATGAAAAACAGCTTCAGGAGATTGTGACTAGGACAGCGGAAGTATTAGATACGGAGATTGATCGTTTGGCCGCAGCCGAAATTGCAAGAAGGTCTAGAGGGACTCCGCGTATTGCTAATAGACTGCTAAGAAGGGTGAGAGATTTTGCCCAAGTTAAAGGGAACGGCACAATTGATGAGATCCAAGCAAATGAAGCTTTGGAGCTTCTTCAGGTTGACCGTTTAGGTCTTGATCATATTGACCATAAATTATTAAGAGGAATCATTGAAAAGTTCCGTGGAGGCCCTGTCGGATTAGAAACGATTGCCGCAACAATCGGTGAGGAATCACTTACAATCGAAGATGTATATGAACCTTACTTATTGCAAATTGGGTTTCTTCAGCGGACACCGCGAGGACGGATTGTGACAGATTTGGTATACCGGCATTTACAAATAGAAGTGCCTGAAGATTAATCCATCCGTTTTGTATAAATCGAGATAAGAAGAATAATATTAAAGTTGGTGTCAGCATGAAAGTAGACTTATTTGATTTTCATTTACCGGAGGAACTTATTGCACAGACTCCTCTTACCGATAGGACTAGCAGCAGATTAATGGTCCTTGATAAAACGACTGGTGCAATCACACATGATACATTTAAACATTTGAAAGACCACCTAAAAGCTGGGGATTGCCTTGTCTTAAATGATACAAAGGTCCTTCCAGCAAGACTTTTAGGGGAGAAAGAAGGCACCGGTGCAAAAATCGAAGTGCTTCTATTGAAACAGCAGGATGGGGATGTATGGGAAACGCTAGTAAAGCCTGCGAAACGGATCAAAGAGGGAGCTAGGATTGAATTTGGAAATGGACTTCTTTCAGCTGTTTGTGTTGGAAGTTCAGATCATGGAGGAAGAACCCTTGAATTTCATTATGAGGGCATTTTCTATGAGGTGCTCGATCAATTAGGCGAGATGCCGCTTCCGCCATACATAAAGGAGCAATTAGAGGACCGGGAACGGTATCAGACTGTTTTTGCTCGTGAAAGAGGCTCTGCTGCTGCACCTACGGCAGGACTCCATTTTACAGAGGAATTATTAGAAGAAATAAAAAAACTCGGTGTCCATATTGCATTTATTACACTCCATGTCGGTCTTGGCACCTTCAGGCCAGTAAGTGTAGAGGAAATTGATGAGCATGATATGCATGCGGAGTTTTATCAAATGACAGAAGGGACGGCGAATCTTTTAAATAAGGTTCGTGAAAACGGCGGCAGAATTATTACAGTCGGGACGACTTCTACAAGAACATTGGAAACAATTGCATCAAAACATGATGGCCGGTTTGAAGAGGCAAGCGGCTGGACAGATATATTTATTTATCCCGGCTATGAATTCAAGGGAATTGACGGGATGATTACAAACTTTCATTTACCTAAATCTACGCTTATCATGCTAGTTAGTGCTCTAGCTGGCAGAGAAAATGTACTGCAGGCATACAATAAAGCTGTGGAAGAAAAATATCGATTCTTCAGCTTTGGGGATGCTATGCTAATTTTATGAAAAAGTGGTTGTACCGAAATGGTTTAATCATGGAAGGAGAAAACTGAATTGACAGCAATTCGCTATGAATTAATTAAAACATGTAAACAAACGGGTGCTCGTCTTGGACGAGTTCATACGCCGCATGGCTCCTTTGAAACCCCAGTGTTCATGCCTGTCGGTACGCTTGCAACCGTCAAGACGATGTCCCCTGAGGATTTAAAGGAAATGGGAGCGGGGATTATCCTAAGTAATACATACCACCTTTGGCTTCGTCCGGGGCAGGAGATCGTTGAGGAAGCTGGCGGTTTGCATAAATTTATGAACTGGGACCGTGCTATCTTAACCGACTCGGGAGGCTTCCAAGTATTTAGCTTAAGCGAATTCCGCAAGATTGAAGAGGAAGGGGTCCATTTTCGCAATCATTTAAATGGAGATAAGCTCTTTTTATCACCGGAAAAAGCAATGGAGATTCAAAACTCGTTGGGCTCCGATATTATGATGGCATTTGATGAATGTCCGCCATTCCCGGCCACTTTCGAATATATGAAGAAGTCAGTAGAACGAACTTCCAGATGGGCTGAGCGCTGTTTGCAGGCGCATAAAAGGCCAAGTGACCAAGGTCTTTTCGGCATTGTTCAAGGCGGAGAATATGAAGAGTTACGAAAGCAAAGTGCAAAGGACTTAGTTTCACTTGATTTCCCTGGCTATGCTATCGGTGGATTATCAGTTGGTGAGCCAAAGGATATTATGAATCGTGTGCTTGAATTTACAACACCATTACTCCCATCTGATAAACCAAGATACTTAATGGGGGTTGGATCACCTGATTCATTAATTGATGGAGCCATTCGCGGCGTAGATATGTTTGATTGCGTGCTGCCAACTAGAATCGCAAGAAATGGTACATTAATGACAAGTGAAGGCCGTTTAGTTGTAAAGAATGCAAAATATGCCAAAGATTTTGGCCCAATTGATGAGCATTGTGATTGCTATACTTGTCGAAATTACAGCCGTGCTTATATCCGGCATTTAATTCGCTGTGATGAAACTTTCGGAATTCGACTTACGACTTACCATAATCTATATTTTCTGCTAAAATTGATGGAAGGGGTCAGACAAGCGATCAGAGAAGATCGACTTGGTGACTTTAGAGAAGAGTTTTTCGAAAAATACGGTTTTAATAAGCCTAATGCGAAAAATTTCTAATTTGCATATTCAAAAAGATGGACAAACCCTGACTTTTTGAGGAAAATCTTTTTATATGGAAGGAGGGAAAGTAAATGGAAATGTTAGGAACAATTGGACCTCTATTGTTAATGTTTGTTCTATTTTATTTCTTGCTTATTCGTCCGCAGCAAAAGCGCCAAAAGGCGGTGCAAACAATGCAGGGCGGCCTGAAAAAGGGAGATAAGATTGTTACAATCGGGGGCCTGCATGGCTTTGTCGATGCAATTGATGAAGGGAAAGTTGTCATTAAATGTGGTGATGGAAGCCGTCTTACATACGATCGTGCAGCGATTCGCGAAGTAACAGAGTCAGCTGGCGGAGATATGCTTGCAAAATCCTAATAAAAAAGAAGCGGGGATTGTAAAATTCCGCTTCTTTTTTTATTACATGTCTAGCTCCAGCGCCTACCCCCTCGAGATCACAAGCCAATCCTGAAAGGCAGAGCTCACCTTTCCGGGAGGCTCGTCTTGTGCTTGTCGGGGGTGAACACTAAGGAAGGCTCCAAAGAATATTCATCGCAGGAACAATCCGGTCTTTGATTGTTCCGAAGGCGCTTGCGCTTTTCTATGCATTTCTAGTTGACTTATTCGACATATTAACACCTAATATGCCGCCCATCATCGCGGTCAGCATATAGCATGTATGATAAATAATTTGCTCTGTATTAAATACACTGTCCAATCCTAAATATTGATAAAGAAAAATGATGATCGAATAAATTAGCCCTGTTAATCCCCCGAGAAGCCATCCCTTTTGTTTTCCCTTGCCGCCCGAAATGAAGCCGCCCATAAATAACGAAATGAAGGATATTGCAGTAATGACAAATTGTAAGGATGACTCCTGTAAAGAAGTAAATCTTAATAATAGTGAAAATATTAAGCTGCTGACCAAGGCTAGTACAAAAACTGCAATAATCCCATAAAGAATAGCACCACCGATATTTCTTGATTCTTCTATATTTTCCCTCTCCCCTCTTTTTATTTACCCGCAGATTGGTACAAGAATCCTGCTAGTACAAGCATATTCAGGCTTTTGGGAAATAGAATCGGAAACTTTAATGGAAACTTCAATTTGGAAAAAATTTATTACATGTTTCGCTTCTTCTTGTCAATAATAATAGAGAATGTCACTTGGAGGGAAATAGTTATGGGGGATTACACGACACTTTTATTACGAACAGTTTTTGTTTATATTTTAATCTTGCTTATTTTTAGAATGATGGGTAAAAAGGAAATTGGGCAGTTAAGTGTGATTGACTTTGTTATTTCTATTATGATTGCCGAGATGGCAGTTTTGGCAATTGAAAATTTAAAGAAGCCTCTTTTCCTTAATATTATGCCAATGGTCGTTCTGATGCTCATTCAAATCGCACTTTCCTATACTGCAATGAAGAGCAAGAAGTTCCGCGATCTAGTGGATGGAAAGCCATCAGTTATTATCAATAGAGGAAAGATTGATGAAGAGGTGATGAGAAAACATAGGTATAACTTCGATGATCTGCTCCTCCAACTAAGAGGAAAGGATATTAGAAATATTACTGATGTTGAGTTTGCCATTTTGGAAACAACAGGGGAATTATCTGTCTTTAAGAAAGAGAAAAAGAAAAAAGGAAATCCAACAATCCCGCTTATTTTAGATGGCATCGTACAAGAAACGAGCCTTGAAGAAATAAACAAAACGAATATTTGGCTTCGCCAGCAGCTTCGGCAAAGAGGATATACGAACATTCAGAGTATTTCATTTTGCAGCTATGAAAATGGCCAGTTTTATATTGATTTAAAGGATGAAAAAAAGTAAGGGACACCATAAGGTCTCTTACTTTTTATTTAAAGACAAATCTTGAAAATGGTTTGCCGATCCAAGGTATACGGCTGACTTCATCCTTTTTCACAAGTCCAAGCAAGAGAGTAAGTATTAAATAAATTTTCGTGATGATGAATGTAATGATCAGTACCTGAATGGCGAGAGTAAACTGTGTGTTTAAATTTTGAAGCAGCCAAAATCCTCCCCATCCTGATAGCCCCATGACCAAAAAGGTTTTCAAGTAGTCGCGTACATAAAATGTAAAAGAAATGGCTTTTAACACAGTTGCGAAGTGCAGCAGTGTGACAAGAACGAATCCAACGAGAATCCCCATTGCTACGCCGTTAATACCGAATGCAGGCTGACTTGCCAAAATAAAAATGACTGCGGTTTTGATAACGGCTCCAATTAAGCTATTAATCATAGCAGCTCTTGCTAAATTTAATGCCTGGAGGGTAGCCTGAAGCGGACCTTGATAGTAATAAAAGATGAAAAATGGCGCCATCAGCTTTATAAATTGTGCCCCGCTATTTGATCCATACATGACCTTCATCAATTCATCTGACAGGACGAATAATATAACGACAGCTAAGCCGCCAGTTAAAAAAGTAAGTCGAAGTGCCTGCTGCAGCCGGTATTCTATAATATGATGCTGATTTTTAGAATTTGCTTCACTAATGGCTGGAACTAAAGCAGTTGACAGCGAGTGAGTAATAAATGATGGAAGCATTAACAAGGGTAAAGCAAAGCCGGTTAGCGCCCCATACTGCTTCGTTGCAGCGATAGCCGCCACCCCTGCAATGGCAAGACTATGGGAAACAACGATGGGCTCAAAAAACCACGCCAAGGAACCAATCATTCGACTTCCTGTAGTTGGAAGGGCAATGCTCATTAAATCTTTAAAAGTGCTTTTTCCTGTTTTGACGGACTTAAAGAAGTGCTTCCGGACCTTGAATTTCTTTTTGATTTTGAAGGTCGTTATTAAATAGATAAGTGATGCTAATTCCCCAATTACTGACGCAAGCATGGCGCCTGCCGCAGCATATTCAATCCCGTATGGAAGAAACGCTTTCGTCATCGCTGCAATTAATGTAATCCTTACGACCTGCTCAAGCATTTGGGAAATAGCAGCAGGCTTCATATTTTGCCGGCCTTGAAAATAACCCCTTATTACTGAAGAAATGGCAATGATTGGAACGATTGGTGCAATGGCCATCAAAGGAAGATATGTGCGTGAATCGGTAAATAATGTTTTAGATAAATAAGGGGCTAAGAAAATCAATGCCGGTGTAAAAATGGCAGAAAGAGAAATAGTCGTCGCTAATGATACGACTAATATTTTCTTAACCTTTGCTTTATCCCCTCTTGCCTCTGCTTCAGCGACATTTTTTGATATAGCTACAGGTAAACCGAGCTGTGTTATAGTAACGGCAAGAATTAAAGTCGGGAAAGCCATCATGTATAAACCTACGCCTTCTTCCCCAATAAATCTTGCGATAACAATCCGATTAATAAACCCAAGCACCCTTGTAACAAGTCCAGCTGCCAGTAAAATCATCGTTCCTTTTAAAAACTTCGACATTGGGCTCCCTGCCTTCTCAAAATAGGTGTTATCATATACAATTAACTATATGCTAGGAAGTGGACAAAGCATGACAAGCAAAAGTTTAATATTTCCTTTAATTTGATTAAGGAGGCGGCTGTTATGGAAATCAGCCATACATATGATCATCTTCGGAACGAATTGAAACCTGCGCTGCAAAGTAAGCAAGAGGAGTTTGCTTTATTAGGGTATGGCCAAGTGTCTGAACGGGAGCTTTGGAATTTTCTAAAGAGAAAAAAGTGGAGGAAAGCCGATGAAAATAAGAGAATAGCTGAAATTGTTCAGGACATTCTTTCCGTAAAGGTTGGCGAGTATTTCAATTATGCCACAGTCGAAGCTTTTAAAGAGGCAGACTTTGCATTTGATGATGAGGAGGAGCGTCGTAAGCTTTTGAAATGACAAAAGGCGCTTCCGCTTTTCGGGTAATTGACAGCTTTTGCAAACTGTTTCATAATGATAAATGGAATTCTAGTCGAATCATCAGTATGAAATGATGAGATAGATAGTTATGGTTTTATGCTGTGAGCCTTTTTGGGGCTTGTATTTAAGGAGGACGTTTTCATAATGGTTAAGCGAGGACGCATTGTTGCCTTCTTTCTGATTGTATTATTGATTGGAAGTTTGATGGGTACAACAACAAATAATATTCTAAAAGATATTAAGCTTGGACTGGATCTTCAAGGTGGATTCGAGGTTCTTTATGAAGTATCACCGATTGATAAAAATCAAAAAATTGATAATACTGTTTTAGCCAGTACGGCAAAAGCCTTGAATAAGCGCGTAAACGTATTAGGAGTAAGTGAGCCTAATATTCAAATTGAGGGGGAGAATAGAGTTCGTGTCCAGCTTGCTGGAGTGACTGATCAGAAACAAGCGCGTGAAATTCTCTCCACTGAAGCCAATCTGACATTCCGAGATGTAAATGATGAACCATTGATGGATGGATCTGATTTGGCAGAGGGCGGAGCTAAGCAAACTTTTGATGAAAATGGAAAGCCAAGTGTTTCCATTAAACTGAAAAGTGCAAGTAAATTTAAAGAGGTAACCGAACGAATTGTCAGTATGGGGGTACCTAATAATCTGCTTATCATTTGGCTCGATTTTGAGGAAGGTACTACTTTCCGAGAAGAAGCAATGAAAGCAGAGCCAGGATATATCTCTGCACCAGCTGTAAGTCAAGTATTTAACCAGGATACGGTCTCTATAGTTGGAAGCTTCACCGTCGAGGAAGCAAAGACATTAGCAGATTTATTAAATGCAGGATCTCTCCCTGTTAAATTAACTGAAGTGTATTCAACATCTGTTGGTGCCCAATTTGGGGAGCAAGCCTTAAACAAAACCGTTTTAGGCGGGATTATCGGTATTGCGCTTATTTACTTATTTATGATTCTTTACTACCGATTCCCAGGATTTATCGCTACTGTGGCACTGTCGATTTATATTTATTTAATTCTCCTTATATTTGACTGGATGAATGCGGTATTGACGCTTCCTGGTATTGCCGCCCTTATTCTTGGGGTTGGAATGGCAGTCGATGCCAACATTATTACGTACGAAAGAATTAAAGAAGAAATTCGCGTAGGGAGAACGGTTAAGTCCGCTTTTCAAGCAGGCGGCAAAAACTCTTTAGCTACGATTTTCGATGCTAATATTACAACAATCTTAGTTTCTGGTGTTTTATTTGTTTATGGGACAAGTTCCATTAAAGGGTTTGCCACGATGTTGATTATTAGTATCCTGGTCAGCTTCCTTACAGCTGTCTATGGCTCAAGGATCCTCCTTGGACTTTGGGTAAACAGCAATCTATTTAATAAAAAGCCAAGCTGGTTTGGTGTTAAGAAAAGTGATATTAAAGATATTGCAGAAAATTATGATACAGTTGATTTGCCGACAAGGTTTGACCGCTTTGATTTTGTTAAACATCGGAAAAAATACTTTGCATTTTCCGGGGCCATTCTCGGAATTGGGCTGATTTGCGTGGTTGTTTTTGGCCTCAATTTAGGGATTGATTTCACTCAGGGTACTCGTGTGGAGCTTCTATCAAATAAACCGATAACAAAAATTGAAGTAAAAGAGCAATTAGCTGATTTAAATATTGAGACAGATGATATTGTCATATCTGGAGCCAATCAAGAAATTGGTGTAGCAAGATTTAAAGAAGTACTTAGCAAGGATGAAATTGCTGAGTTAAAAACCCATTTCCATGAGAAATTAGGAGCAGAACCAAATGTAAGCACAGTTTCACCGACAGTTGGAAAAGAGCTGGCGAAAAATGGGTTTATTTCTTTGTTGATTGCCTCTATCGGCATCGTGATTTATGTGACCATTCGTTTTGAAATGTATATGGCTGTTGCAGCTATTCTTGGCCTTTTATATGATGCGTTTTTTATCATCATTTTCTTTAGCATTACAAGATTAGAAGTTGATTTAACCTTTATCGCGGCTGTCTTAACGGTTATTGGTTATTCCCTTCATGATTCAATCGTTACATTTGACCGGATGCGTGAAAACATGCAAAAGAAAAAGCGTATTAAAACGTTTGAGGAACTTGCTGATGTTGTTAATTCAAGCTTACGTCAAGTGATGGGACGATCTATTAATACGGTCGTAACCCTTCTTATTGCTGTATTAGGAATCTTAATATTCGGAAGTGAATCCATCCGTAACTTCTCCTACGCTTTACTAATCGGATTGGTTGCCGGTGCTTATTCTTCGATTTTCTTATGTGCCCAATTGTGGCTCGTATGGAAAGGGAAAGAATTGAAGAAAAAAGGCGTTATTAAAACAGTGAAAGAAAAACGAAAAATTAGCGATGAACCTCAAGTATAATTCAAGCCCCAGGATTCCTGGGGTTTTCTTTTTTTAAAAATATGCTCATAAACATTGAAATTAGGATAAACTAGCAATAAGTTCATTGTTAGGAAGGAAGTTTCATGTTGAATCATAAAGATGATCGTTTTAAAAAGGCAGAATTTGCAGCCATGCTTGGCATCGTGATTAACATTGTCCTTGCGATTGTTAAATGGGGAATTGGCGTCTATGCCGGGAGCCGCGCATTAATTGCTGATGCTGTACATTCTGCTTCGGATATTGCTGGATCTTTAGCAGTCTATTTAGGCTTGAAGGCAGCAAAGCAGCCGCCAGATGAAGATCATCCATATGGACATGGGAAGGCAGAATCTATCTCAGCTATAATCGTTGCTGTTTTGTTATTATTTGTTGGATTTGAAATTGGCAAGTCGTCTGTAACTGCTTTTTTTCAGCCAATAGAAGCACCAAAATCAATAGCCATTGCGGCGGTTGTCTTTTCAATCATTGTAAAGGAGGCATTATTTCGCTATAAATACAAGCTTGGGAAAGAGTTGAATAGTGATGCATTGATTGTCAATGCCTATGAGCATCGTTCGGATGTGTATTCATCCTTTGCTGCGCTGGCAGGTATTGGGGCTGCGATCATCGGCGGTAAGCTTGGCATCGGATGGCTGGAATATGCCGATCCTGTTGCTGGTGTGATTGTTTCCATCATGGTCATCCATATGGCGTGGTCGCTTGGGAAAGAGTCGATCCATAACACCCTTGATCATGTGCTGCATGAAGAGGATACACTTGAATTAAGAGAGGCGGTGGAAAGTGTTCCGGAGGTTAAGAAAATTAATCAGCTTCATGCTAGAGAGCATGGACATTATGTCATCATTGACTTGAAGATTTCAGTTGATCCGAATATGACGGTTGAAGAGGGACATCGAGTTGGCAAAGAGGTAAAGGGGAAGCTATTACAAATGAACAATGTTAAAAATGTGTTTGTTCATATCAATCCCTATAATGAAGATGTTGAAAATTAAACAGCGAACTTCGCTGTTTTTCTTTTTTCAAGACTTCGCATTGAAACAAATAGGGCCCTCTTGTATACTTAAAAGGTTGAGGGGTGAACAAATGTTACAATCAAAAACTCGTTGGATTGTTCGGAAATCAGATGAAGAAAAGCAAAATCTTCTCGTTCAACAATTAAATATAACTCCTCTTCTTGCGTCATTGCTTGTAAATAGAGGAATTGAATCACCAGAATTAGCACAAAGTTTTCTAGTTGATCAAAACTCAGAATTTCATGATCCTTTTTTATTAGCTGATATGGAAATTGCCGTATCTCGGATAAAAAAGGCGATAGATAAAGAAGAACCGATATTAATATTCGGAGATTATGATGCCGATGGTGTGACAAGCACGACCGTTATGATGAAGGTTCTTCGGGAATTAGGCGCTAATGTCGAATTCTACATACCGAACCGATTTACGGAAGGCTACGGTCCAAATATCCCAGCCTTTCAATATGCCGCGGAAATTGGTATCAAACTGATTATAACGGTTGATACGGGTATAGCTGCCGTAAAGGAAGCTGCTGCAGCGCTTGAGCTTGGACTGGATTTAATTATTACAGACCACCATGAACCAGGGCCAGAATTGCCAAATGCATTAGCTATTATCCACCCAAAGCTCGAAGGAAGCCAGTATCCATTTCGTGAGTTGGCTGGTGTTGGGGTTGCTTTTAAATTAGCTCATGCTCTTTATGGTAAATTGCCAGAGCATCTTCTAGAAATAGCGGCTATCGGAACGATTGCAGATTTAGTTTCCTTAAAAGGAGAAAATCGTTTAATCGTTAAACGAGGCTTAAGGAAACTTAAGTCCACTAATCATGTTGGCTTAACAGCCTTGTTAAAACAAAACAAGGTAGACCCTGGCTCAATAACGGAAGAAACGGTAGGGTTTATGATTGCGCCGCGATTAAATGCTGCCGGGAGATTGGATAGTGCGGATCCAGCTGTTGAATTACTCCTTACTGAAGATATGTATGAGGCTGAAGCGATAGCTGAGGAAATAGAACAAATGAACAAGGAGAGGCAAGCAATCGTTAGCCAAATTGCTGAAGAAGCAATTCGTCACGTGGAAGAGAATTATCCAATCGATGAAAATGCTGTCCTTGTTATCGGTCAAGAGGGCTGGAATGCAGGTGTTATCGGGATTGTTGCTTCAAAGCTAGTTGAAAGATTTTATCGTCCAGTCATTTGTTTAAGCTTTGATAGAGAGAAGGGCTTAGCAAAAGGCTCTGCACGCAGTATATTAGGATTTGATTTGTTTAGAAACCTTTCTGAATGTCGAGATATATTGCCTCATTTCGGCGGGCATCCGATGGCTGCCGGCATGACATTGAATCTGGATCATGTTGATGAGCTTAGGAACAGACTCAATTCAGCGGCAAAGGAACAATTATCAGATGAAGACTTTATTCCAGTTACTACGTTGGATGGAACAGTAAATATGTCAGAAATTCACCTGAATTCAATAGAGGAAATGCAAATGCTCGCTCCATTTGGAATGGATAATCCGAAGCCTAAGATTTTAATTAAGGACGCAAGCATTGCCAATATGAGAAAAATCGGTTCGGATCAAAATCATTTGAAAATGACAATTGAGAGTGAAGGAAATACCCTTGATGGCGTAGGGTTCGGACTAGGAGAATTATATGAGCATATTTCCCCTTCTTCTAAAATATCTGTAATTGGGGAGCTTTCGATTAATGAGTGGAATAATGTTCGAAAGCCGCAAATTTTTCTCCAGGATGCGGCCATTCAAGACTGGCAGCTATTTGATATTAGGGGAATTAAACGGTTTGAACAATTAATCGATTTGATCCCTAAAAGGAAATCAAAATGGATTGTATTTAATAAAGAAAATGCTGTGAAGTTTCCAACATATATAAATGAGAATATGGTAACAGTAAGTTCATATGAGGAAGCAGCGGCGTTAACGATCGATCAAGAAAATGTGATATTAACGGATCTTCCGCCATCTAAAGAAGTTCTCGCCCAATTATTTACCGGGAAAAATCCTTCAAGGGTATATGCACATTTCTATAAAGAGGAGAGTGCCTTTTTCAGCACACTTCCAACGAGAGATCATTTCAAGTGGTTCTATGCCTTCATCATGAAAAAGGGGCCATTTAGCCTTCAGCAATACCGGGATAATATTGCCAAGCATAAGGGATGGAGCAAAGAAACAATTGATTTCATGTCACAAGTGTTTTTTGAATTAGATTTTGTTAAAATAAACAATGGAATCATTTCCGTTAATAAGACTTCGCAAAAACGAGATTTAACTGATTCGCTTATTTATGAACAAAGACGCAAACAGTACTCAATCGAAAGCGAATTGCTCTATTCAACTTATCAACAGTTGAAAAGCTTTTTCGATTCAGTCATCCAAGGTTCTGTGAATTTTGAGGAGGAAGTAAAAGAATGGACTTAAAACAGTATATTACAATCGTCCAGGACTGGCCAAAGCCAGGGATTCAATTTAAGGATATTACGACATTAATGGATAATGGTGAGGCATATAGATATGCCACAGACAAAATCGTGGAATACGCACAAAAAAAGCAAATTGATTTAGTCGTAGGTCCGGAGGCGCGCGGATTTATTATTGGCTGCCCTGTTGCTTATTCACTAGGAGTCGGCTTTGCCCCTGTTAGGAAGGAAGGGAAGCTTCCTCGTGAAACGATTAAAGTTGAATATGGGTTAGAATATGGGAAAGACGTTCTGACCATCCATAAAGATGCGATCAAGCGAGGACAAAGAGTATTAATAACGGATGATTTGCTTGCAACTGGCGGAACGATTGAAGCAACTATTAAATTAGTTGAACAGCTAGGCGGAATTGTAGCTGGAATTGCCTTCTTAATTGAATTGTCATATTTAAATGGGCGGGATAAGCTTGGAAAATATGATATTCTGACTTTAATGGAATATTAATTTAGACGGGAGCGCTTAATGCGCTCTTTTTATTATGGAACGACCGCCTACAATTAATAAAAAGCAAAGATTAAAATGCTGTTCAAAACTTACAAATTTCGACAAACTTTTTATTTTTCAGGAAAATAACCGCTATCCCTTTACATATTCGCTTTTTTTTTCGATAATAGTAGCAATCATTCAAATTTTGTTATGACAGTTTTAAACGGAAAATGACAAAGTTAAGAAAGCATAAGCGTTCTAGACTTTGAGAAATGTCTAGCTCCAGCGCCTACCCCCTCGAGGTCACAAGTCAATCCTCCCAGAAAGGAAAATACACCTTTCCGGGAGGCTTGCCTTGTGCTTGTCGGGGGTGAGCAAGGCGCTTCCGCTTTTCTTATGAAAATTAACTATAAAAGGTGATCCCATGGCGAACGATCATGTTCTGACCGCTGAACAAGTCATCGACAGAACGAAAGTATATTTAAATGATGAGCATGTGGCGCTTGTTGAGAAGGCATATGAATATGCCAGACATGCCCATCGTGAACAATATAGAAAATCGGGTGAGCCTTACATCATCCATCCCATTCAAGTAGCAGGCATTTTGGCCGATTTAGAGATGGATCCATCTACGGTTGCAGCCGGTTTTCTTCACGATGTTGTAGAGGATACTGACGTCACGCTAGCTGATATAAAGGCTGCCTTTAACGAAGAAGTGGCCATGCTTGTTGACGGTGTAACAAAGCTTGGAAAAATTAAATATAAATCGAAAGAAGAGCAGCAGGCAGAAAATCACCGGAAAATGTTTGTGGCCATGGCACAGGATATTCGTGTCATCTTAATCAAGCTGGCAGACAGGCTTCATAATATGCGTACCCTCAAGCATTTGCCTGCCGAAAAACAGCGGCGTATTTCCAATGAAACATTAGAAATTTTTGCCCCTCTTGCTCATCGTCTTGGAATTTCAAAAATTAAATGGGAGCTTGAGGACACCGCTTTAAGATATTTAAATCCGCAGCAATATTATCGAATTGTGAATCTTATGAAGAAGAAGCGGGCTGAGCGGGAGCAATATCTTGAAGATGTAATCGATGAGATGCGCACCCGAATGAATGAAGTTTCGATTCGATCAGATATATCCGGCAGACCTAAGCATATATATAGCATTTATCGTAAAATGGCTTTGCAAAACAAGCAATTTAACGAAATCTATGATTTGCTTGCTGTCAGAATTGTTGTGAATAGCATTAAGGATTGCTATGCTGTCCTCGGTATTATCCACACATGCTGGAAGCCAATGCCTGGCCGCTTTAAAGATTATATTGCGATGCCGAAGCAAAATATGTACCAATCTCTTCATACGACAGTCATAGGGCCTAAAGGTGATCCGTTAGAAGTGCAAATTCGTACATTCGAAATGCACCGAATCTCTGAATTCGGGATTGCCGCTCACTGGGCGTATAAAGAAGGAAAAAAGGTCAATGATAGATTGTCCATTGAAGATAAGCTAACATGGTTCCGCGAAATACTAGAGTTTCAAGACAGCTCCAATGATGCGGAAGAATTTATGGAATCTTTAAAAATTGATTTATTCTCTGATATGGTGTTTGTGTTTACACCAAAAGGCGATGTCATTGAGCTGCCATCAGGTTCAGTTCCCATTGACTTTGCGTACCGGATTCACTCTGAGATTGGAAATAAAACAATCGGCGCGAAAATAAACGGGAAAATGGTCACACTCGATTATAAGCTGAAAACTGGCGATATTATTGAAATTTTGACATCCAAGCACTCATATGGCCCAAGCAAGGATTGGCTAAAGCTAGCACAAACGTCACAAGCCAAAAACAAAATTCGTCAATTCTTTAAGAAACAAAGAAGAGATGAGAATGTTGAAAAGGGCAAAGAGCAAATTGAAAGAGAAATCCGCAATATGGATTTCGATTTGAAAGAAATTCTTACTGCTGAAAATATTAAACGAGTTGCCGAAAAGTTTAATTTCATGAATGAAGAAGATATGTATGCAGCCGTAGGCTATAACGGTGTTACGGCGCTTCAAGTAGCGAACCGCTTAACGGAAAAGCTTCGGAGAAAACGTGATTTGGAACAAGAGGCTGATATAACAAATGCTGTTTCCGAGTTAAGATCATTCCCATCTACTAAAAAGCGTGAATCAGGGGTCCGGGTGTCCGGTATAGATAATTTGCTTATCCGACTTTCCCGCTGCTGTAATCCGGTTCCAGGGGACGAAATTGTCGGCTTTATTACGAAAGGACGCGGAGTCTCTGTTCACAGAGCTGATTGCACGAATATTGGTAATGATGAGGCAAAAGAAAGACTTATTCCTGTTGAATGGGAAACGGATTTAAATGACCGGAAAGAATACAGTGTTGAAATCGAAATTACTGGCTTTGACAGGCGAGGATTGCTTAATGAGGTATTGCAGGCAGTGAATGAATCAAAAACGAATATTTCCGCTGTATCTGGCCGTTCAGACCGAAATAAAGCGGCAACGATTAATATGACCATTGCCATTCACAATGTAAACCATTTACAGAAGGTTGTCGAACGGATTAAACAAATTCCTGATGTATATGCGGTTCGCAGGATCATGAATTAAGGAGTATTGTTATGCGAGTAGTTGTACAACGAAGCAAAGAAGCAAGCGTCACAGTAAACGGTGAGATAGTCGGGAGTATTCCAAAGGGCTTTGTCCTCTTAGTAGGTGTGACCCATGAAGACGATCATAAGGATGCTGAATTTTTAGCTGATAAAATTGCCAATCTACGAGTCTTTGAAGATGAAGGCGGAAAAATGAATTTATCGATACTGGATAAAGGCGGGGAAATTTTATCGGTTTCCCAATTCACCTTATATGGAGATTGCCGGAAAGGGCGCAGGCCAAACTTTATGGAAGCTGCTAGACCCGAACACGCATTGAAAATATATGAAGCCTTTAATGCCTATCTTCGTGAAAAAGGATTAAAGGTTTCAACAGGTGAATTTGGCGCCATGATGGATGTACAATTAATCAATGATGGACCAGTAACACTTATAGTTGACAGTAAATAAGAAAAGTGTAAGCGCCTTGGTCACCCCCGACAAGCACAAGACAAGCCTCACGGAAAGGTGTATTTTCCTTTCTGGGAGGATTGGCTTGTGACCTCGAGGTCGACAAAAACGCGACGTCCTGTCGCATTGTCGACACTAGTACGTCCTGTACGTCGGGGGTAGGCGCTGAAGCTAGACAATAGAAAAGGTCAGACATTTCATACGTGTGTATGAATGTGTCTGACCTTTTTGACGTTAAAATCCTAGTTCCCCTTAAAATACCTAGCTAGCCCCTGGTAAATACCTGTCGTCACCGAATCTTGAAATTGACCGGAAGATACGAGTATTTCTTCCGTCGGATTGCTGAGGTAGCCTAGTTCTACCAGAATGGCATTGCGCTTATTTTCTCTTAATACATAATAGTCGCCGAAACGATAGCCGCGGTCCTTCAGATTTGTCTTAGACGTAATGGAGGAGTGAACACTTGCAGCTAAATTCTTTTGATAGGAATGATAATAATAGGTGGTCATTCCATGAACACTCCGGTCTAACATACTATCATAATGAATACTAATAAAGGCATCGGCGTTATGATAATGTGATGTGTACACGCGTGATGATAGAGGGATATATGTATCATTATTACGAGTTAATATGACGTTAGCCCCTGTAGATTTCAATTTTTCATATAAGCCTTGAGCTGTCTGCAGCGTTAATGTTTTTTCAAGCGTCCCTCTAGCCCCTGTTGTTCCGTTGTCTCTTCCGCCATGACCGGGGTCAATAACAATTTTTTTATTCTTTAAATTTAATTCAGAACCTGGTTTTTCAATCATTGGTGCTGAGCCGTTTACTGAAACAATCCAACCGGCAATATAGCCGCTAGTCCCATTAGCGAGACGAATTTCATACCAATCATTTTGGATGCTAATAATATCAAATATTTCTCCCTGATTGGCTCTATGTACTACTTCAGATTGAGTATTTGCACTTTTTCTAATGTTAGATCCATCATGAATAATTGTAAGAGAGCTATCCTTCACTTTTTGCTCATTTACCACTGGTTGAGCGGTTTCAGACTTGTCCAAATACCAGCTGGCCACCCAGCCAAACAATCCCTTTTCATACTCGATTTTTGTCCAGTTATTGGCTTCTTCGATCATTTGATAGGTTTCGTTTTGTTGTACCGAACCAATTGCTTTTCCACTAAGAGAGGCTGTATCCCTTACAGTTAATGATGTTGCTGTAACCTTCACTGTTTTACCCGAGCTTGTTGAGTTGCTTTGTTGTTTTTCGGGATCAGGGCTATTGGAAGCGGCCATATCCATTTGAATATATTGGCTGCTAATCCATGCCTTCGTCCCAGAAAAGGAAATTTCAGTCCATTCGCTCGTTTGAGATAATACCTTTACATTTTCACCTAAACTTAACTTTCCAATTATAGAACTATTTAGAGAAGGCGAGCTTCTGACATTTAAGGAATTCACTGTTATGCTGCCATTCAATTTTCCTTCTGCACTAATAGCTTTACTGCTCGTTTGGATTTGGATAAAGTCATTGGAGACCCAGCCATTGCCGAAAGGGGTTTGGAGATTCACCCAATTCCCATTCGTACTGTGAACCGTATATGCTTCTCCTTTACTAACTGTTCCAATCACGGGAAAGCTTGTTCCTGGACCTTTTCTAATTCGAAGGCCATCTGTTGAAATGATTGCTGTTTTGTTCTTCTCTAATTTTTCTGAGGAATTGTTTGAGCCAATCGTGTTTTCCTTCGTCACGAGCCAATTAGCTACCCAGCCGCGAACACCGTTTCCGAGCTGAACTTCGATCCAATCATTTTTCTCGGAAAGGGAAGGATATTTTTCTCCCTTTTTTGCCTTTGCAACGATCGGATAGCTTAAACCGGGACCTTTGCGAATATTCAAGCTATCTGTTCCCACTGTGACAATTTGGTTTACTGCTTTTGCTGCTGAAGGGGAAGTGGCTAATCCTATGAAGAGAACTGTGCAAAAAAATAAGAGAATTTGTTTCTTGAGCATTCGCTCCCTCCTTTTTTGAAAGATTCACATCTTAAAGAAAAACAAATTTAGTATTTTTAGTCAAGCTTTTCCTTTTACTAAATGATATTACTTCTCTTTAGATCGGTTTAATTCCTTCCCAATGAGGTAAAAAGTTTCGAAAATATGTGTCTGATTACTGCCTATTGTCGAAATATCATTAATTATTTGCGTTTTTTCAATTAAAGAAAAAAGCTATTCCAAATGAAATAGCCTTTTTCTGTATATTTAATTTTTTTCGTGTAGATTACCTAGTTCATTTCCGGATTCTGACACATATCTTAAAAGTGACTGTAACTTATCTTTGTGGTTTTATTTATATAGCTCACAAAGGATTTTTTGAGGCGCTGCATTGGCCTCTTTTTTTTGTTTTTTTCATAAAAGCTGTCTATAGGTTTCATGCATCCTGCTGTTATAGCATTTGAATTGATTTTATATGGGAAAGCCTCAAACATACAATCTCCCCTTTTGCGAGTATTATTTCTGCGAGGTGATTTTCAATCTTTTTTAACAGCCCCACTTTTTTAGGATCTTTTCCTCCATCAAAAATGATAAGTTTTCCTGCTTCTTTTTTTAACTGATCCTCCAAATCAGGAAGTAAAGGAATATTCGATGGATTTACTCGCAAGTGTACGGGACTTTTGTTTGCAGTTTGGTTTAAGCTGTTTAAAGTATATGGCGAAGAATTTTCATTAAAAGGGGCAAGCCATTTTATATGATCGATCGCAATATAAATCAACTTATAAACGGGTGAATAAAAAGCTACATAGTCATTGTAGACGTTTGTTATATACCCATAGTAAGATAAACTTTTTCCTACATAAATTTCTGTAAACACTGCCTTTGATTTGTTTAATACTTCTTGAATAGTAAGGACATCCATTTTTGCAAATTCAGAAGATTCACTAGGCGAATCAACATAATCATCTTTGTTGCTGTTAATCTGGAAATGATGAATGTGCAACAAAGGGATATATAAATACCGCTCCCCATTAAAGATGACAACAATATCTTTTCCTGCGTCAAGCAAAATCCCAGTAATTGTTTCTTTTCCTAGCTGTAAATTAACTTGTTTACCTTGTAAAGTGATTAAATCAGTCAAAGTTTTTTCCTCCTTAAAAGGTTTCAAAAATTTATTTTAGGCAAATACCATTTGTACCCAGTAGTACAATAAGAACAAGGTGAAGATTGTAGATATTGGGATGACGACTAATGACACGCTTAGATAATCCTTCCATTTCACTTTCACTTTATGCTTCTTAAGAATATACAGCCAGATCAAGGACGCAAGTGTACCGATTGGAAGCAATAAGGAGCCCATATCGCTGCCGATGATATTTGCAAGATAAATTGTCTTTAAAGTAATGGGATCAAGCCCCATTTCTGTTAAAGTTATCGTCCCAACCATCAAGGCTGGATGATTATTAAAGATATTAGAGAGAAGTGAAACGAGCCCGCCCATCGTAAAGCTTGCATAAAGCAGCCCTTGGTTGACAATTGGTTCACATAATTTCACGAGGAATGCCGTCAGTCCTACATTGTGAAGTCCGTAAATAATGACGTACATAGAAAAGGCGAAAATCAGTATGTGCCAAGGAGTCTTTATCAAAATATCAACGGGGTTTGTTCGCAGGTGATACCATCGCCATACTAGCAAAGCAACGGAACCGAGCACAGCAACTAGAGAAATAGGAATGGAGAGAAAAGAGGCTACAAACAATAAACATCTCATGATAAAAACAAACAGCAATACTTTTAACATAAACTTTGTACGTTTTCTCTTCGTTTCAACAGATAGTTTTCCTTTTAAAGGATGGAAGTTTTTTGTGAAAAAACTCTCCTCGATCTCATAAGTGGAATTAGGCAATTTCTTTGGCAGTTTTTTCTTCACTACGACAAACATTAACCAAGACATAAACAGTAAACCTAATGTTGCAGGTACGAACATCATGGCAGTATGCATGTAGAGCGTCATATCGACAATTTCCAATGCAATGAGATTCACGATATTGCTTACGCCAATGGGAGCACTTGAAGCGGTAGCTGTAAGAGCGCCGCTTAATAGGTAAGGGATTTGCTGATGGGGTTTTAGCTGCAGGTTTTTCAGTAATAGAATTAAAATCGGTGTTGTAATTAAGATGCTTCCATCATTATTAAATAAAAGTGTCATCAAAAAGCAGAGCAGCTGAACGTACCAATATAGACGGTAGCCTGACCCTTTTGCCATACTAGCTAGCCGGGCAGCTGCCCAGTGGAAGAATCCGAAGCTTTCTAATATGACTGCCATGACAATTGTCGCCATAATCGTAATAGATGCTCCGCCAATCTTGCTGATAATATCCTCAATGTTTGCTCGGGATACGATGCCTGTCAGTAAAATGATCCCTGCACCAACAGCAGCTGGATAAGCTTCATTGAGCCCCTTTGGCCTCCAAAAAATGACCAGCATGGTCGTGACAAATACAAAAATGGTAATTCCTAATTCAAATGACATTTTCTCACTCCATTTCTTTTTTTCGGAGCAGAGTCAACTGACCCTGCATGTCCGCTTGCTTATATTTATATTCGCCTTTAAAAAGAAGGAACTAGATTATTGACCAAATTTGTCTAAATGTATGTTTGTCTAATAGAGACAATTGCATGATTAGATGAGTGTCTATTAAATTCCAGTCTTATTTTTACTAGTTGTTCATCCAGAAAATTGCATTTTCTATTCCAAAAGTGGGAAGGATAGGAGATGACAACATAATGAAGGGTGAATAAAATGAGATTTGGTGAAAAGGGAGCATCTGCCCACATGGGAGAAAACCAGTTATTTGGAGTAGATTTTCATGACTTTATTCAAAAAGAGCAGGGCTCAAATATGGTGGAATTAGCTTCAGAGTTTGGGCTATCTGTCAGAGATGTTCGTAAATTAAAAAAACATTTAGAACGATCTTAACTAACGCTATTGACAATCCGATTGTTGATACGTATGATAATATAAATATTAGGATGAAATATTTAACCGTTGATGAAGAATAGTAGTTAAGCTCCACATGAAAAGAGAAGAAATGTCATAGGCTGAAAGCATTTCTGCATGATGATTTAATGAAAGAACACTTCGTAGGTTTCTCTCTGAAAGAGGCATTCCCTTTAGTAGGAGCTGAACGTTCACAGGCGTTAACTGTAAAAGAGGAAGCACGTTCTTTTTTGGACGTCTTCAATTAGGGTGGCACCACGGGAAATTATAAGCTCTCGTCCCTTGTATTGTATATACAAGGAGGCGGGGGCTTTTTTATTTTATAAAAAATACTACTTTTTTATTGAAATAGGAGGATTCGGAAATGACATCGATTCAAATACCGAGGGGAACCCAAGATATTCTCCCAGGTGAAATTGAAAAATGGCAGTTAATAGAGGAAAAAGCAAGAGACCTTTGCGAGAGGTTTCAATACAGTGAAATTAGAACCCCGATATTCGAGCACACGGAGTTGTTTTTGCGCAGTGTTGGGGATACGACTGATATTGTTCAGAAGGAAATGTACACATTTGATGACCGCGGAGATCGCAGCTTAACGTTAAGACCAGAGGGGACAGCTGCAGTTGTTCGTTCCTTTGTTGAAAATAAAATGTTTGGTGGCGCAACTCAGCCTGTAAAGCTTTATTATATGGGACCGATGTTCCGCTATGAGCGCCCACAGGCGGGACGATACCGCCAATTTGTTCAATTTGGCGTTGAGGCTATTGGAAGCAATGATCCAGCCATTGATGCGGAGGTTATCGCTTTAGCTATGAGCCTTTATAAAGAACTGGGCTTGGAAAAGATAAAGCTAGTCATTAATAGTCTCGGTGATAAAGAAAGCCGAAATGCACATCGAGAAGCGTTAGTAAACCATTTTAAGCCTAGAATAGACGAGTTTTGTCAAGATTGCAGAAGCAGACTAGGGAAAAATCCAATGCGAATTCTCGACTGTAAACAAGACAGAGACCATGAGCTAATGAAGTCAGCTCCATCGATTATTGATTACTTAAATGACGATTCCAAGAAATATTTTGAAAAAGTACAGCAGTATTTAACTGATCTTGATATTGCATTTGAAGTGGATCCAAATCTAGTTCGCGGTCTTGATTATTATAACCATACAGCTTTTGAAATTATGAGCAATGCGGAAGGGTTTGGGGCTATTACGACTCTTTGTGGAGGCGGACGGTATAATGGTCTCACTGAAGAAATAGGCGGTCCTGAAGCACCGGGAATCGGTTTTGCCATGAGTATTGAACGTTTTATCGCTGCTCTAGAGGCTGAACAAATTAAACTGCCGATTAATGAAAAGATTGATTGCTATCTCGTTTCGCTGGGGGAAGAAGCAAAAGACTATACAGTTGGATTGCTGCATAAGCTTCGCCTTGCTGGCTTCTCAGCAGAAAGAGATTATTTAAATAGAAAAATAAAAACACAGTTTAAAGCGGCAGATAGGTCCAATGCTAAATATGTGGCGATTTTAGGGGAAGACGAACTGAAAGCTAATAAAATCACCCTAAAATCAATGGAAACCGGTGACCAGACAGAAATGGAACTGAATACATTTGTGGAAAAATTCATAGAGTTGGCTAGACAATAGGAAAAGCGGAGGCGACTGTACAACCCTGACAAGCATAAGGCGAGCTGCTAAGAAGGTTGTAGTTTACCTTCTTGGCAGATTGACTTATGACCTCGAAGGGTTAGGAGCCGGAGCTAGACAATAGGAGGAATAAGAATGTTTGGGAGAACGTACTACTGCGGAGAAGTGACAGAATCTGCCATTGGAGAAAAAGTTATTTTAAAAGGCTGGGTACAAAAGCGCCGTGATTTAGGTGGATTAATCTTCATCGATTTACGTGACCGGACTGGCATTGTCCAAATTGTTTTTAATCCCGAAGTATCACAAGAGTCACTGGCTGTAGCGGAAAAAGTAAGAAATGAATATGTCCTTGATATTGAAGGAGAAGTCATCGCCCGCGGAGAAGGCACGATCAATGAAAATATTGCTACTGGGCGCATTGAAGTACTAGTTAAAAAGATTTCAATTTTAAACGAAGCGAAAACTCCCCCATTCATGGTAGATGACAAAACAGATGTTTCCGAGGATATTCGTCTAAAATATCGATACCTCGACTTGAGAAGACCGGCTATGTTTGAAACATTAAAAATGCGTCATCAAGTGACAAAAGCGATGAGGGATTTTCTAGATGGAGAAGGCTTCCTTGATATCGAAACACCAATTTTAACGAAAAGCACGCCAGAAGGAGCACGTGACTATTTAGTTCCTAGCCGCGTACATCCTGGTGAATTCTATGCATTGCCGCAGTCGCCGCAAATTTTTAAACAGCTATTAATGGTAGGCGGCTTTGAAAGATATTATCAAATTGCCCGCTGCTTCCGTGACGAGGATTTGCGTGCGGACCGCCAGCCAGAATTTACGCAGGTCGATATGGAAATGAGCTTTATGAGCCAGGATGAAATAATCTGCCTCATGGAAAACATGATGAAAAAGGTCATGAATGAAGTAAAAGGACTTGATATTCAACTTCCATTCCATCGAATGACCTATCAGGAGGCAATGGCCCGCTTCGGATCTGATAAGCCTGATACACGATTTGGCATGGAATTAACTGATTTATCGGAGATAGTGAAGGACTCCAGCTTCAAAGTGTTTGCAGGAGCCGTATTATCCGGTGGCCAAGTGAAGGCAATCAATGTGAAAAATGGCGGCAGCCAATATTCAAGAAAAGATATTGACGCCTTAACAGAATTTGCCGCTGTTTATGGGGCAAAGGGTCTTGCTTGGTTAAAGGCAGAAGAGGACGGATTAAAGGGACCAATTGCTAAATTTATCACAGAGGAACAACAAAAGGCAATGACAGCCACTCTTTCTATTGAAACGGGAGATTTATTGTTATTTGTGGCTGATAAGAAAAGCGTTGTAGCTGATGCACTTGGCGCACTTCGTTTAAAGCTTGGTAAAGAGCTTGGTCTAATCGATCAAAGCAAGTTTAACTTCCTTTGGATTACAGATTGGCCATTATTAGAATATGATGAAGAGGCAGGCCGTTATTTTGCGGCACACCATCCGTTCACAATGCCATTTAGAGAGGATTTGGAGCTTCTTGAAACAAATCCATCTGAGGTTAGAGCTCAAGCCTATGACCTTGTATTGAACGGTTATGAGCTTGGCGGCGGATCGCTTCGTATTTTTGAAAGAGCGGTTCAGGAAAAAATGTTTAATGTCCTAGGCTTTACACAAGAGGAAGCAAATGAACAATTTGGTTTCTTAATGGAAGCCTTTGAATATGGTACGCCTCCACATGGCGGAATTGCTCTAGGCTTAGACAGATTAGTCATGCTGCTGGCAGGAAGATCTAATCTTCGTGATACGATTGCATTCCCGAAAACAGCAAGTGCAAGCTGTCTATTAACAAATGCTCCTGGAGAAGTAAGTGCAGCCCAATTAAATGATCTGCACTTAGCGTTAAACGTAAAAAAATGAGCTTGGACCTATAATTGCTTGCTTGAAAGAGTATAGTGAGTATGATAAAATACAAGTAATCTTTAAAGAGTCCTGATGTGTTCGTTGTGTAACCTGACATTTTGACCGAACATCTATCCTTCGGGAGTCCAGAGTTTTCTATAGCTGCGTAAATGCCTCATGGATTGAGGACTTACATATGCAGAAACAGGACACCCACCTGCTTTGTGCGGGTTCAAAACGAAGGCATCTAAGCGACGGCACGATTGGGACTCTTTTCCTACATATGATTTCAAAATCTATTCCACTCAGAGTGGAATAGATTTTTTTGTTTTGGTTCGAGTGAAAAAATGCCTCGATCGGTCATCAACCGCTCCATCTGGTGCCCGTAGAAGGTGAAAAAGGCCCCGGCCGGTCATCAATCGCGCCAACTGATGCCCGTAGAAGGTGAAAAAGGCCCCGGCCGGTCATCAATCGCGTCATCTGGTGCCCGTAGAAGGTGAAAAATGCCTCGATCGGTCATCAGTCATGTCATCTAATGCCCTCGGAAGTGGAATATTGCCACCAGCGGGCATAAGTTACTTTTTTAATAAAATTTAAGCTCTATGATTTGTTTTTTAAGAAAGCAAAAAAGCCTGCAGATTGACAGGCTTGAAGGATATGGAATTATTTTACGGCCAAATATTCATCAGTAATAATTTTTATTATCGTCTGAACGGGCAATATTTGCTTAATTTCAGACACTCTTGCGCCAGCGAATACGAGGCCATTTTCTACGTCCCCGCCTACAGATTTTAAAAGTGAATCCAATGTGCAAAAGCGGTAAGAGCAGTTTTTTAAGCAATCATGGCATTTATCGATTTTTAATTTTCCTGTGCCAGAAATTAAATCGGTAAATTTATTTTTAATGGCTCTTCCTTGCAGGCCAACCGTTGTTTTAACAAGGATGGTGTCTTCTTCATTCGCATTTACATATTTTTCTTTAAAGGCTAATGGGGCGTCACATTCCTCGCTGGCAACAAACCTTGTACCCATTTGTACACCCGAAGCCCCCATTTGAATGGCTTTAGCTACATCTTCTCCGGTTAAGATACCGCCAGCTGCAATGACTGGAATGTTAACGGCTTCTACAACTTCTGGAAGGATTTCAAATAAGGGGCGGTCTGTTCCTAAATGTCCGCCTGCCTCACAGCCTTCAACTACAACTGCGGATGCTCCTAATCTTTCAGAGAGTCTTGCAAGCTTAGCTGTAGAAACTATGGAAATTACCGGAGTTCCACTCTCTTTCCCCCAGGAATACATATCGCGTGAAATTCCTGCACCTGAAATAATAAAGTCTACTTTTTCCTCAATCGCAGCCTTCATTTTTTCGGCAAAATCATTCATTGCAAATAATACATTCACGCCAATATAGCCTTTTCCGATGATCTTTTCCTTTGCCGTTCTAATATGAAACTTTAGTTCATCTGTTGTAATCCCTGTTCCAGATATGATTCCAATCCCACCAGCATTTGCTACAGCAGAAGCAAGTCCGCTCAGTGATATGCCAACACCCATACCGCCTTGAAGGATGGGAAATTTTGGTTCCATATGGCCAATTTTTAATTGTGGTAAGTTCAAAGTATAACCCCATTTCAATTGTCTAGGAATGTTTAGGTTCATGCAATTATTAGATTATCATGATAATTAAATAAAAGATGTGATTTATATTACTAGGTACTAATAGTTGCTATTAATTTTTTCGATAAAAAAATAGCAAAAAAATAAATCTCTTTAATCCAATGGTGATACTTATTTTTTATAAAAAGTATGGTATATTCAATATCGGGAAAAACAAAAGTAACACCAATGTTTTTATTAATTTTGAAAGTGTTATGGAGCTGAGAATATATGTTGCATCAATTTTCAAGAAATGAACTTGCTATCGGCAAAGAAGGGCTAGACATCATGAAAAACAGCACGGTCGCTGTTCTTGGTGTTGGCGGTGTTGGAACATTCGCTGCAGAAGCATTAGCCCGATCAGGTGTTGGGCGTTTAGTATTGGTAGATAAAGACGATGTCGATATAACAAATGTAAATCGTCAGATTATTGCCTTGCTTTCTACTGTAGGACAGCCAAAGGTTGATTTAATGAAGGAGCGGATCAAGGATATTAATCCGGAATGTGAAGTAATCGCTCTGAAAATGTTTTATACAGAGGAAACGTACGAGCAGTTTTTCGAGTATGGTCTTGACTTTGTCATCGATGCATCTGATACCATTTCTTATAAAATTCATTTAATGAAGGAATGTTTAAAAAGAAATATCCCGTTAATTTCAAGCATGGGTGCTGCGAATAAAATGGATCCAACCCGTTTTCAAATTGCTGATATTTCTAAAACCCATACAGATCCTATCGCAAAAGTAATCCGCACTCGATTAAGAAAAGAAGGAATTCGTAAAGGAATCCCAGTTGTATTTTCAGATGAAAGTCCGATCGTCATCCGTGAAGATGTCAGAATGGAAGTTGGTAAAAACGATGCTACGATCCGAAAAGCAAAAATGCCGCCTTCCTCCAATGCTTTCGTCCCATCTGTTGCTGGATTAGTTATGGCTAGCCATGTTGTCAGACAACTTCTGAAAAATATTCAAGTGAATCGTGTGAAAGACGAGAAAAAATAGGTGATAAAGTCCAGTTAATTACTATTACTGGGCTTTTTTCAGTTTATATAATCCGATGAATAAACTATAGAGGAAAGAGAGAAATAAATGAGAACCATTGTCGAAATTCAAAACGTAACAAAAACCATTAAAGGCAGAACAATTATTGATTCTCTAAGCTTTAATGTTAATAAAGGGGAAGTGTTTGGTTTTCTTGGACCAAACGGTGCCGGAAAGACAACCACCATTCGAATGATCGTGGGGTTAATTGGGATGACATCTGGTGATATCAAAATCCTTGGCCACAGTATCAAATCGGATTTTGAAAAAGCTATTACTCATGTAGGTGCCATAGTTGAGAACCCTGAAATGTATAAATTTATGAGTGGCTATCAAAACCTTGTCCATTATGCAAGAATGTCTAAGGGAGTAACGAAAGAAAAAATAAATGAGACTGTTGAGCTTGTCGGTCTAACAGATAGAATCCATGACAAGGTGAAAACTTATTCCCTCGGTATGAGGCAAAGATTAGGACTTGCTCAATGCCTTTTACATGATCCTAAAGTATTGATTCTTGACGAGCCAACCAATGGATTAGATCCTGCCGGAATTAGGGAGATTAGGGATCATTTAAGAATGCTTGCCAGGGAAAGGGATATGGCAGTGATCGTATCAAGCCACCTTTTATCTGAAATGGAAATGATGTGTGACCGTATCGGGATTATTCAAAAAGGAAAGCTCATTGATGTCCAGCTTATCAGCGATTTTGTCCAAGGTAATGAAAAGGTTTATGAGATTGAAGTTGATGATAAAGAGAAAGCGAGTTTTGTAATAAGGGAGTTATATTCTGATCTGCAGGTGCAGCTGATTGAGAATGGCATTGCGGTTCCGTTAAAAAGAGAGGCTGTTCCAGTTATAGTAAAAGAGCTCGTTAATAATGAAATACAAATTTATGGAATTAAAGAAATGACAAAAACACTAGAAGATCGTTTCCTAGAAGTAACTTCCAAGGAGGGAACTAATCATGTTTAGACTAATTCAAAATGAATGGATGAAAATATCTAAACGGCCTGGGACGTATGTCATGATTGGAATTCTCCTTTTAGTTACAACGATAGCTGGCGGTTTTGTTAAATATCAGGAAACGAGAGGAGCTGTTCCAGATAATTCTGAATGGAAAAGGGGACTACAAGTTCAGAATGACAGTTATAAAAAGCAATTAGAAGAAATGGGCAGTTCTGCACCTAGAGAAATGAAGGATCATTATGAGAGAGAAATAGCACTAAATACGTATCGAATCGACCATGATATTTCTCCAAATGTTGATTATTCAGTCTGGGGATTTGTGAATGATGCTTCACAGACGATTGAATTTGTAGGATTATTTACAATCATTATTGCAGCAGGAATTGTAGCAAGTGAATTTAATTGGGGAACCATTAAGCTGTTATTAATCAGACCAATAAAAAGAGGAAAAGTTTTACTGGCAAAATATTTAACAGTTTTGATATTTGGTTTATTCATGCTTCTTCTATTGTTCGTTTATTCTGCAGGTCTTGGAGCGATTCTATTCGGATTGCCTGAACACTCTACTCCTTATTTAAACTATTTTAACGGGAAAGTGACCGAACAAAGCATGCTTGCACATTTAATTTCTTATTACGGTCTTAAATCAATTAATATGCTGATGCTTGCTACAATGGCCTTTATGATTTCAGCAGCATTCAGAAATAGTTCACTTGCAATTGGCTTGTCCTTATTCCTATTATTCATGGGAGGTCAAGTAACTAGATTAATCTCGTTGAAATATGAGTGGGCGAAATATGTATTATTTGCAAACACAGATTTACTGCAATATTTTGAAGGGTCTCCAATGGTTGATGGAATGTCATTAGGCTTCTCCATCACCATGTTAGTTTTATATTTCACATTATTTCAAGCAGTGGCTTTCTATGTATTTAAGAAAAGGGACGTTGCGGCGTAAAAAATAGCACAGAAGAAATCGATAGTAAACTGATTTCTTCTGTGCTATTATTTTTGCAGATTTGAATAGATAACTGACAAAGCCTGTTCAAATTTACCCGTTTTCTTTGGCTGATAATAAACCTTATTTTTAATATTATTAGGAAGGTATTGCTGCTTAACCCAGCCGCCTTCATAATCATGTGGATATTTATAATCAATGCCCCTGCCAAGGTCCTTGGCCCCAGCGTAATGGGCGTCCTTGAGGTGATCTGGAACTTCACCGCTGATTCCCTTCCTAATATCTGCAAGGGCTGTATCAATTGCCATAATGGCAGAGTTTGATTTCGGTGATAAGCATAACTCAATGACTGCATTGGCAAGTGGAATTCTTCCTTCTGGAAAACCGACTCTTTCGGCTGCTTCAATCGCTGCGAGCGTCCTTGCGCCTGCCTGTGGGGAAGCTAGTCCGATATCTTCATAGGCAATTACTAGTAATCGTCTGCTAATGCTTTGCAAATCCCCTGCTTCAATTAATCTTCCTAAATAATGCAAAGCGGCATTGACATCGCTCCCCCGGATCGATTTCTGAAATCCGGATAGGACATCGTAATGCGCATCCCCATCTTTATCATGAGTTAAGCTTTTTCGCTGCATGCATTCTTCAGCTGCCGCTAAATCAATTTGAATGATGTTTTCGCTATTAGGTTCAGTTGATAAAACAGCCAGTTCTAAGGCATTTAAAGAGCTTCGTACATCACCGTTCGAAGCAGATGAGAAATGCGTAAGTGCCTCTTCTGTTACTTGCACATGCTTTTCACCTAATCCTCGCTCCTTATCCTCGATTGCTCGGAGCAAAGCCTCTTTAATATTTTCAACTGATAAAGGCTTTAATTCAAAAATTTGACAACGGCTGCGGATCGCAGGATTAATGGCATGATACGGGTTGCTTGTTGTGGCGCCAATTAATGTAATCATTCCGTTTTCTAAATAGGGGAGGAGGAAATCTTGCTTCCCTTTATCTAGCCTGTGTACTTCGTCAAGGAGGAGGATCACTTTGCCGGACATTTTTGCCTCGGCAGCAACGATTTCCATATCTTTTTTATTATTCGTAACAGCGTTTAAGTTCCGAAAGGCGAATCGGGTGCTTCCGGCAATTGCGCTGGCAATGGATGTTTTGCCGATTCCGGGAGGTCCGTATAAAATCATTGAGCTCAGCTGTTTCGCTTTTACCATGCGATTAATAATTTTTCCTTCTGCTACAAGATGTTCTTGCCCAATGATTTCCTCAATCGTCCGCGGTCTCATTCGGAATGCTAGTGGCTTAATATTCAATTTCATCACTCCAAAACTTCTAGTGCTTTTCACGAAGGTACAATATTAATAAACATACCATAATAATAAGATTCACAAAATGATTATCACTTTTAAATATGCTATAATAACAAAAGTCTATCTATATACTAAGAATAAGCTTTACTTACGGGGAGAAATGAACAGGTGAATATGATCAAAAGGGGTCAAATAGGTCCTAGATTTTTTGTTTTTATAGCAGGTTTGCTCGTTATGACTCTTGGGACTGTGCTTTTAATCCTTGCTGATTTAGGTGCAACACCATGGGATGTTTTACATGTTGGGCTATATTATAATTTAGGGCTCACCATTGGAACATGGACTATAATTATTGGGATTGTCATATTGGCCGCGTCATCAGTTATATTGAAGGAGTTCCCGAAAATAGGTGCTTTTTTAAATATGATTTTATTTGGTTTGTTTATGGATTTTTATTTAATGCTTCCCTTTATGCAAACCCCATCTTCCCTTGTAGGAAAAATCATCATGTTTGTTTGCGGAATTATTATTTGCTGCTACGGAATGGGCATTTATATTTCCGCACAATTTGGAGCGGGACCAAGGGATAGCCTTATGATCGCTTTAACATCAAAAACAGGCTGGAAAGTAGCCCATATTCGGCTTTGCATGGAAATTGTTGTGCTATTCATTGGCTGGCAGCTCGGAGGACCTGTTTTTTGGGGAACAATTATTATCGGAATTTCGATTGGTCCGATAGCAGGTATTGCTTTGCCGCAATGCCAGAATTTAACGGACCGGTTTTTAGTTAAAATGAAAGCGAAAGCAGAAATACGAGCTTTAAATGAAAAAGATAGAGGTGTTAGTTCATGAAAATATCAACAAAAGGCCGCTATGGTTTAACGATTATGATGGAATTGGCAAAGAAGCATGGGGAAGGTCCTATTTCTTTAAAATCAATTGCTCAGACAAATGATCTGTCTGAGCACTATTTGGAACAGCTCATTGCTCCTTTACGAAATGCAGGCTTAGTAAAGAGTATCCGAGGAGCTTATGGCGGATATATTTTAGGAGATCTTCCAGCAAATATTACATCTGGAGACATTATACGTGTCTTGGAAGGCCCGATAAGTCCTGTAGAAGGGATTGAAGACGAGGAGCCAGCGAAGAAGCATCTTTGGATGAGAATACGTGATGCAGTGAAAGATGTGCTGGATAATACAACACTAGAGGATTTAGCGAATTATAAAGATGATGGGGATACGGACGGCTATATGTTCTATATTTAAAAGTTGAAAATGAAGAAGGTGAAAAATTTGGAGCAGATTTACGTTGATCATGCAGCAACTTCTCCGATGCACCCGAAAGTGATTGATAAAATGATGGAGGTTATGAATGCTGAATTTGGCAATCCTTCCAGCATTCATTCTTTTGGCCGAGGTGCCCGCCATATAATCGACGAGGCCCGGGCAGAAATTGCAAGGAGTATTGGTGCACAAGCGAATGAAATTATCTTTACTAGCGGAGGAACAGAAGCAGATAACCATGCGATTTTTGGTGTTGCCCATTCTAATCAGCATAAAGGGAAACATATAATTACAACCCAAATTGAGCATCACGCTGTCCTTCATACTTGTGAACAGCTGAAGAATCTTGGATTTGAAATTACCTACTTGCCAGTTGATCAAGAGGGGAGAATTTCTTTAGCGGATCTTGAGAACGCCTTAAGAGATGATACGATCCTTGTAACGATTATGTATGGCAATAATGAAGTTGGAACAATACAGCCAATAAAGGAAATTGGCCAAATCTTAAAAGAACATCCTGCGATATTTCATACTGATGCGGTTCAGGCATACGGTCTTGAAAAAATTAATGTGAAAGAATGCGGAATTGATTTAATGTCTGTTTCGGCACATAAGATGAATGGACCAAAAGGGATTGGATTCTTATATGCAAATACAGAAATTAAACTTGCACCGAGGCTTTTTGGAGGGGAGCAGGAAAGAAAAAGACGAGCAGGCACTGAAAATGTGCCGTCCATTGCCGGGTTTTTGGAGGCTGTTCGCATCTCCCAGCAGGAAATGGAAACGAAGAGGGAAGAATATCTTAAGTTTAAATCGGTTTTTATCAAAAAACTTTCCGAAAACAATATAGAATTTTTCCAAAACGGATCGCTTGATTTTTCTTTGCCTCATGTTTTAAACTTAAGCTTTCCCGGAACGAATGTTGAAGCGATGCTTGTGAATCTTGATTTAGCCGGCATAGCTGCATCTAGCGGCTCGGCCTGTACAGCAGGCTCGATCGATCCGTCACATGTGCTTGTGGCCATGTTCGGCAAGGATGATCCACGCATTCAAAACTCCATTCGTTTTAGTTTTGGCCTATTCAATACTTTGGAACAAATTGAAAAGGCTGCGGAAGAAACAAGCAGAATCGTTAAGCGATTAACAACATAGAAACTTTGTAAAAAAAAGCGTGGTGAAATTACATGAATAAACAGCCTAAAGATACAAGGGTAGTCATCGGGATGTCAGGCGGTGTAGACTCATCCGTTGCAGCCCTATTGTTAAAACAACAAGGGTATGATGTCATTGGGATTTTTATGAAAAACTGGGATGACACAGATGAAAATGGCGTTTGTACAGCAACTGAAGATTATAATGATGTCATTCGAGTCTGCAATCAAATTGGGATTCCTTATTATGCTGTTAACTTTGAAAAGCAATATTGGGATAAAGTATTTACCTATTTTCTAGATGAGTATAAGGCTGGCCGGACTCCGAACCCTGATGTCATGTGCAATAAAGAAATTAAATTTAAAGCTTTTCTTGAGCATGCGATGAAGCTCGGTGCAGATTACTTGGCGACGGGACATTATGCGAGAGTCGATTTCCGCGATGGAGAATATAAAATGCTTCGAGGCATTGATGAGAATAAAGATCAAACATATTTCCTTAACCAGCTTGGACAGGATCAGCTAGAAAAAGTGATGTTCCCAATCGGCGATATTGAAAAGTCAAAGGTCAGAGAAATTGCTATTGAGGCAAATCTTGCTACAGCGACTAAGAAGGATAGTACAGGAATTTGCTTTATTGGCGAACGAAATTTCAAGGAATTCCTTGGAAGTTATTTACCAGCTCAGCCTGGCAATATGGAAACCTTCGATGGCAAAGTAATGGGAAAACATGATGGTCTAATGTATTATACCATTGGCCAGCGGCATGGATTAGGCATCGGTGGAGCGGGTGAACCTTGGTTTGCGATTGGAAAGGACTTAGAGAGAAATGTTCTGATTGTCGGTCAAAGCTTCCACAATGAAAAGCTCTATTCTCACTCTATTACAGCCGTAAACATAGGCTGGGTATCGGACAAAGAAAAGCCGAAAACCTTTAAATGTACAGCCAAATTCAGGTACCGTCAGCCTGATAATGATGTAACTGTTGAGTTGCTTGAGGATGACAAAGTAAGAGTCATTTTTGATGAACCGATAAGAGCGATCACTCCTGGACAGGCAGTAGTTTTTTATAATGGGGATGAATGCCTGGGCGGCGGAACGATTGATGAAGTATTCAAAGACGGAAAGCGACTTGATTATGTCGGATAAACTAATTTAAACATGATGTAAGGGCTTCTTCGGTTCTGTTATAACAGAGCCGATGAGCCCTTTTTTCTCGTTTGAAACCTTAAAGAATATGCTATACTTCTAAATGGAACGGAGTGAATTTTAAATGGACAAAAACCAATTAGGTATTCAATATATGGAAGAAGGAAAATGGGAAGAGGCGGCAACGGTATTTATGGAAGCCATAGAGGAAAAGCCTGAAGATCCGACCTCTTATATAAATTTTGGGAATGTGTTATCAGTTGTGGGAGAAACGGAAAAAGCATTAAAGTTTTATGAAAAAGCAATTAAGTTGGATGAAAATGCGGCTGCGGCTTATTATAGTGCAGGAAACTTGCTTTACGATCTCCAAAATTTCCAAGAGGCAAAGAAAATGTTTGAAACCGCGATGAAAAAGGGAATGGAATCCGGCGATAATTATTTTATGCTTGGATTATCTTTAATAGCGATGGAACAAGGAAAACTAGCTTTGCCCTATCTACAAAGAAGTACAGAATTAAATGAAAATGATGCTGAAGCATTGTTCCAATATGGCTTATGCTTGGCACAAGAGAACTTCATTGATGAATCGATCATCCAGCTAAAGAAATGTACTCAAATCGATCCTAATCATGCAGATGCTTATTATAATCTCGGAGTCGCATATGGATTCAAGGAAGAGGAAAAACAAGCACTGCAATATTTCGAAAAAGCATTAGAAATTCAGCCAGACCATCTATTGGCAGGATACGGAAAAAAGTTAATTGAAAAAGGAACTGCTGAGTAGTTAATTGAAGTATAAAGGGAAGGAGGCAGAGTGATGGATAACCAAGGCTCACAGGGGACTTTAGATTTATTTTCTGAACAGGACAAGAAGTATATGAAAGGTCGGCATCTTGTAACGATTTTTCATAATGAACAAAATTTATATACAGTTTTACGGATTAGAGTGGACGAAACGAATCATCATTATGAAGATAAAGAAGCAGTTATTACAGGATATTTTCCGAAAATGCATGAGCAGGAAACATATATTTTTTACGGAGATTTGAAAGACCACCCTAAATTTGGAGTTCAGCTTCATGCCAGCCATTATCGCAAAGATATCCCTCAGACTAAACAGGGCGTTGTCAACTATCTTTCCAGTGAATTATTTAAAGGCATCGGTAAAAAAACAGCCGAAAATATCGTCGATGTATTGGGAGAAAATGCAATCACTAGAATTCTAAATGAACCTTCCCTTCTTGACGGAATCCCAAAACTGCCTCCTGAAAAAGCGAAGTCCCTATACGATACACTCATGCAGCATCAAGGTATTGAGCAGGCGATGATTGCTTTAAATGAGTACGGATTTGGACCACAGCTTTCAATGAGGATTTACCAATTCTATAAAGAGCAGACGATAGAAACAATCCAGAATAATCCTTATAGGCTCGTAGAGGATATTGAGGGAATTGGTTTTGGCAGGGCAGATGAGCTTGGATATAAGCTCGGAATATCGGGCAATCATCCAGCAAGAATTAGAGCAGCCTGCCTTTACATATTGGAAATGGAAAGCATGCAGGCTGGGCATGTATATGTAGAAGCAAGAGAACTTCTTCAAAGCACGCAAAGACTTTTAGAGGAAAATAAGCGTGATGAAATTGAATTCAATGATATTTCCAAAGAAGTTATAAAGCTTCAAGAAGAGGGGAAAATCATGGTCGAGGAGCAAAGGTTATATTTGCCTTCGCTTTATTTTTCCGAAAAGGGACTTGTTACAAATATCAAACGAATTTTGAACCAAACTCAATATGATGAACAATTCCCGGAATCTGAGTTTCTTCTTGCACTTGGAAAATTAGAAGAACGTCTAAAGGTTCAATATGCGCCGACACAGAAAGAGGCAATCCAAACGGCGCTTATGTCTCCGATGCTGATACTAACTGGTGGCCCAGGAACAGGAAAGACAACGGTTATTAAAGGAATTGTTGAATTATATGCGGAACTGCATGGCTGTTCGTTAAATCCTAAAGACTACAAGAAAGAGGAGCCCTTCCCATTTCTTTTAGCCGCACCAACAGGAAGGGCAGCAAAGAGAATGGCGGAATCCACAGGCTTGCCTGCAGTCACGATTCACAGACTGCTTGGGTGGAATGGAACCGAGGGGTTCGATCGTGGGGAAGAAAATTTATTGGAAGGTAAAATCTTAATCGTTGATGAAACGTCCATGGTTGATATTTGGCTGGCCCATCAGCTATTCAAAGCCCTTCCGGAACATTTGCAAGTAATTTTAGTCGGGGATGAGGATCAGCTTCCATCGGTGGGACCGGGTCAGGTTCTCAAGGATTTGCTGCGTTCCGAGAGAATTCCAACTGTTCGGTTAACTGATATCTACCGTCAAGCTGAAGGATCTTCGATTATCGAGCTTGCTCATGAAATGAAAAAGGGAAAACTTCCGATAAATGTGACCGCTCAGCAATCCGACAGATCCTTTTTTCAATGCAGTCCAGGGCAAATCGCAACGGTCGTTGAAAAAGTTGTTTCAAATGCAAAGAAAAAGGGATATACAGCAAAGGATATTCAAGTTCTGGCACCAATGTATAGAGGTCCGGCAGGTATTGATAAATTGAATGAGATTCTTCAGGAGATTCTCAATCCGAATCCTGACGGAAGTCGGAAAGAGCTCATCTTTGGGGATATTAAATACCGAATAGGCGATAAAGTTCTCCAGCTTGTTAATCAGCCAGAAAGCCATGTTTTTAACGGGGATATGGGGGAAATCATTTCTATTTTCTATGCAAAGGAAAATACAGAAAAACAGGATATGATTATTGTGTCCTTTGATGGAATAGAAGTAACTTATACACGTCAAGACTTAAATCAAATTACCCTTGCCTATTGCTGCTCTGTTCACAAATCACAGGGAAGTGAGTTTCCAATTGTGATTCTGCCGGTTGTGAAAAGTTATTATCGTATGCTGCGAAGAAATTTATTGTATACAGCGATTACCCGCAGTAAACAATTTCTCATATTATGTGGGGAAGAAGAAGCATTTAGATTAGGAGTAGAAAGAACAGATGAATTATCAAGGCTCACTACTCTAACTGAAAGGCTGCAGGAGACCATTTTGGACTCGAATGAAGTTGAAAAATCTGAAGCTGACGGTGATGAATTTCCAATTTATGAAGTGCTCATGAAAGTAGATCCATTAATAGGAATGGAAAAAATCACGCCGTATGATTTTATGGAAACAGAAAGAAGCTAAGGAAGAGCGGTTATAAAAAACTGTTCTTTTCTTAGCTTTTTTATTTGGGGGGTTATTGAATTGGGCAAATGGAATGAGGAAGCAGCTCCAAATAATAATATGACAGCGGTAGAAAAAAGTAAGTCTAAGCTTGTAAAAAGCAAGCAAGAAGTGGAGTTTTCTGAAGAGCTTTCAGATGGCGGAGAACGAAATGAAAGGTTCAATAAGCCAAGATATAACAAGAAATAACAATCCTTCAAAAATGATTTTAATGGGGAGATTGGTAACTGAATTACCTTATTTTTAGATGAAAGAACACGCAAACTATAAATGTTCCGGAAGGGTGGGACATCTTTTGCGGACATTTTCACTATTAAAAGGACTACCAGTTATAGAAATAAAAAGTGGCACAAAAATTGGCGAGGTTTTTGATATAAGCATTTCAAACGATGGGGTTGTTACAGGCTTAATTGTTCGAAAAGGCGCTCTCTTCAAAAAATCACTTTTACTTGAAGTGAAGAATGTTTCATCATTTGGATGGGATGGAGTCATGGTTGAGACCGAACAGGCTCTCGAGCCAATAAAGAAAACGGACGAATACACCTTTGATAGCCAAAACAGGCTAATTGGGAAAATGATGATGACAAGAGAAGGGGAACGGCTAGGGTTATTAGAGGATGTATATTTTCAAGAAGAAGTGGGGACAATTGTAGGGTATGAACTATCGGATGGCTTTTTTTCAGATATGCTGGAAGGAAAACGCGTGGTAAAAACCGAGGCTCCCCCTGCAATTGGAAAGGACGCTATCATTGTGAACGTAAAAGAGTGAGGTGTCTGCTCCATGTTAAAATGTCCTAATTGCCAAAGCAAAGATATTGGAAAAATTGGTATCAGTCAATATTATTGCTGGGGCTGCTTTATTGAGCTAACCATTTCTAAAGGTGTCATTAATACCCATCAGGTTGAAGAAGATGGAACATTGAGTTCACTTGATGACCTATTTGAAGAAGAAGAACGCCGATATCTTTCCTAGAAGTTTCGGACTTCTAGCCCATCGTTGCATTAACAAAAAAATATTGTAACGAGGTGATTAGATTGAAAAAAATGATAACTACAGCCATGGCATTCGGTGCTGGAATGGCTGCCTATAACCTTGTTCAAAGAAATAACCTAATGTCGCAGCGTCAAATGAAAAAACTGCAAAGAAGAATGACCAAACTATTTTAAACTTGAGAGAGGCTAACACTTTATTCGTGTGTTAGCCTTTCTTTTTTGGGTGAATAATTTACACAATTTGTACGAAAAATAAAAAATATTAAGGAGGGAGAACGTGGATATTCGGTTAAAATGGTATTACCGCTTAGGTTTTCTCCTTCTTTTATTTATAGTCTTATTTGTTTTTTTGAAGCTAAGAGAGTTATGGCTGCCCATTTTAAAAGTTACATTTGCCGTGCTGCTTCCATTCATTATTGCAGCCTTTATATCTTATTTGCTTCATCCAATTGTGGAAAAACTTCATAATAGCGGTCTTCATAAAGGAATTGCTGTTTTCGGCATTTATATCTTATTTTTTGGAGGGATTGGTTTGGCCCTTTATAAAGGGATCCCAGCCTTCATACATCAATTAGAAGATCTTTCAGAGAATGCGCCGCAATTTGCGAATCAATATCGAGGTTGGATTGATATCATCCAAGAGAAAACCTCATCATGGCCAGAGGGGATTCAGACAAGAATTGATGAAGGGATTCTCGCTATGGAATCTTCTTTAGATAAGATGCTTTCGAAAAGTGCTAATATCCTAATAAATATATTAAATTATTCTATTATTATTGCCCTTATTCCGTTTATATCTTTTTATATGATCAAGGATTATGAATTAATGAAACGGACCGTGTGGTATTTAACACCTAGAAAATGGAGGCAAGAAGGCATATTATTTTTGCGGGATATTGATAAGTCTCTTGGAGGCTATATACGAGGACAGATCATTGTCTGTGTGGCTATAGGAGTTATATCTGCACTGCTCTTTTGGTTCGTTGGGATGAAATATCCATTGCTGCTTGGTTTAATAATTGGCTTAACAAATGTGATCCCCTATTTCGGTGCATTTGTCGGTGCCATCCCAGCAGTCATTATTGCTTTCGCGATATCAATTAAAATGGTGATCATTTCGGTTATTATCGTATTTGTCCTGCAATTTCTCGAAGGCAACATATTATCCCCAATGATTGTTGGGAAAAGTTTAGATATGCACCCGCTAGTCATTATGTTTGCCCTTTTGGCTGGAGGGGAAGCAGGCGGTGTCATCGGCTTAATCATTGCCGTGCCTGTTTTGGCTGTTATAAAAGTAAGTCTCGTCCATGCTAGATCCCACTTTATTAAAGGACCTAACTCAAAATTTTCGCGTTCTTGAAGGAAATGTTGACAAACATGAATTTAACTCGTTATAATTCAGACTATATTAGAAAAGCTAAACCTAGAAAATACGAAGAAGGAACGAGTATGTTATAGACCATCTAAAGAAAGGGAATTCCTTGGCTGGAAGAATTCCTAGATGAAGGATAACAGAACGCTAATCCCGAGTGCAGCTAATACCTGCCGTTTATTCCGCGTTAAGGATCTGAGAGATGAAAGCATTTTTTCTGTTTTCATAATCAGGGTGGTACCACGAGTATAGCTCTCGTCCCTGTTTTGGGATGAGGGCTTTTTTGCGTAGAAAAATACTTGGGTCATAGCAAAATAACACTTAACATAAATTTAGGAGGAAAAAACATGAAACAATTATCAGGTTCTGACATTCGCCGTCTGTTTTTAGAGTTTTTCAAGGAAAAAGGCCACTCTATTGAACCGAGTGCTTCTTTAGTACCGCATGAAGATCCATCTTTGCTTTGGATTAATAGTGGAGTTGCTACGTTGAAGAAATATTTTGATGGCCGTGTGATTCCGGAAAATCCAAGAATTACGAACGCCCAAAAGTCCATTCGTACAAATGATATTGAAAACGTTGGAAAAACAGCTCGCCATCATACTTTTTTTGAAATGCTTGGGAATTTCTCGATTGGCGACTATTTTAAAGAGGAAGCAATTGAATGGGCTTGGGAATTTCTTACCGATGAAAAGTGGATTGGGTTTGAAGCGGAAAAGTTATCTGTCACAATCCATCCGGAAGATGATGAAGCATTTGATATTTGGAGAAAGCAAATTGGTGTTCCAGAAGAAAGAATCATTCGTTTAGAAGGAAACTTCTGGGATATTGGCGAAGGTCCAAGCGGCCCGAATACCGAAATCTTTTATGATCGTGGACCTGAGTATGGCGATGATTTAAATGATCCTGAATTATACCCAGGCGGAGAAAATGAGAGATATCTTGAAGTATGGAATCTTGTTTTCTCAGAATTTAATCATAATCCTGATGGAACATATACTCCACTTCCGAAGAAAAATATTGATACTGGGATGGGACTTGAACGGATGGCATCCGTTGTTCAAAATGTCCGTACAAACTTTGATACAGACCTTTTCATGCCAATCATCCGCGGAACAGAAGAAATCTCCGGTGTGAAATATGGAAAAAACATCGAAACTGACGTTGCATTTAAAGTAATTGCCGATCATATTCGGACAGTTGCATTTGCGGTCGGAGATGGGGCGCTCCCATCAAATGAAGGCCGTGGATATGTATTGCGACGCTTGCTGCGCAGAGCGGTCCGTTATGCAAAACAAATCAATATCAATCGTCCATTTATGTTTGAGCTAGTTCCAGTCGTTGGCGAGATTATGCAGGACTTCTACCCGCAAGTGAAAGAAAAAGAAGAATTTATCCAAAAAGTAATTAAAAATGAAGAGGAACGTTTCCATGAAACCCTTCATGAAGGACTGACAATTTTATCAGCCGTTATTAAAAAGGAAAAAGAAAAAGGAAGCGACCTAATCCAAGGTGAGGATGTTTTCCGTTTATATGATACGTATGGTTTTCCTGTAGAGTTAACAGAAGAATATGCTGAAGAAGAAGGCATGAAGGTTGATCATGATGGTTTTGAGCTAGAAATGAACCGTCAGCGTGAACGTGCTAGAGCAGCAAGACAAGATGTTGATTCTATGCAGGTTCAAGGTGGAGTGTTAGGAGAAATAAAGGTTGAAAGTCAATTTACTGGCTATGATCACCTTGAGGCAGATTCGCAAATTGTAGCTATCGTTAAAGATGGACAGCTGATTAATGAAGCACAATCAGGCGAAGAAGTACAGCTTATTTTAGATGTTACGCCTTTCTATGCGGAGAGCGGCGGTCAAATCGCTGACAGCGGAATTTTGGAAGCTGAAGGGTTAAAAGTTGTGATTAAAGATGTTCAAAAGGCACCTAATGGCCAAAATCTTCATAAAGCAATCGTTGAAGCAGGAACGCTGAAATTAAATGATCGTGTGCATGCAAGCGTGGATGCAGCATCACGTTCAAAGATCATTAAGAATCATACAGCAACCCATTTGCTTCATCAGGCGTTAAAAGATGTTCTTGGAAATCATGTGAACCAAGCAGGTTCATTGGTTGAGCCCGACCGTTTGCGCTTTGACTTCTCACACTTCGGTCAAATTACCGCTGAAGAGCTTGAGCAAATTGAAAACATCGTGAATGAAAAAATTTGGCGCAGCTTGGAATTACAAATTGATTTTAAAGACATTGAAGAGGCTAAAGCGATGGGAGCTATGGCGCTATTCGGCGAAAAATATGGCAAGGTTGTCCGTGTCGTTCAAGTCGGCGACTATAGTCTTGAGCTTTGCGGGGGATGCCATGTTCCAAACACATCTGTGATTGGTCTATTCAAAATCCAATCTGAAAGCGGTATTGGCGCCGGTACACGCAGAATTGAGGCTGTGACGGGTGAAGCAGCATACCAATTATTAAATGATCAAATAAATATTTTAAAGGAAGCTGCAAATAAATTAAAAGCCAATCCGAAAGATTTATCTGTAAGAATTGAGGGGCTATTAACCGAAATGAAGCAGCTGCAAAGAGAAAATGAATCATTGGCAGCGAAATTGGGCAATATTGAAGCTGGAAGCCTTGTTTCGAAAGCGAAAGAGATTAATGGAGTAACGGTTCTAGCCGCTAAAGTTGCAGCATCTGACATGAATAACCTGCGTAATATGGCAGACGACTTAAAGAATAAGCTTGGTTCCGCCATTGTTGTATTAGGCAGTGTTAATGATGATAAAGTTAATTTAATTGCTGGTGTGACAAAGGATTTAATTGAAAAAGGATTCCAGGCCGGAAAAATTATTAAAGAAGTGGCTACTCGCTGCGGAGGTGGAGGCGGCGGCCGTCCTGATATGGCACAAGCAGGCGGTAAAGATCCAGAAAAGCTTGAAAGTGCATTGAATTTTGTTGAAGAATGGGTTAAAACCTTTTGATATATACAGAAATTAGTGTAAAATGAAGGTAACCTGTCGAAAATGTTCAATAAATGGATATAATTAGGGGTTTAATTAGAATAACTGAACCTAATAATCGAACTCAAACGATGATTTGTGAGTATCAAAAATAGTTTCGCATAAAGAAAAGCTCTTTCATTAGAGCTTTCCATCAAAAAAGCGAGGTGTAAGAAATGAGCTCATTTGATAATACGATGAGATTCAATTTTCCTGAAGAGCCCATGGAACATGATGTTAATCAAGTGCTTTTGCAAGTGTATGAAGCTCTTCAAGATAAAGGGTATAACCCTATTAACCAAATCGTTGGTTATTTGCTGTCGGGGGATCCTGCTTACATTCCCCGCCATAAGGATGCGCGCAATATTATTCGCAAGCTCGAACGTGATGAAATCATTGAAGAGTTAGTCAAATCATATTTAAAACAGCAGCGAAAGGGATAATATATGCGGACAATGGGATTGGATGTCGGCTCAAAAACGGTCGGCATTGCGCTTAGTGATGCACTAGGCTGGACTGCTCAAGGCTTGGAAACTTTAAAAATAAATGAAGAGAAAAATGTGTTTGGTTTCGAGCAGATTGGTAAGATTATTAATGAGAATGAAGTTAGTAAAATTGTTGTCGGCTTGCCGAAGAATATGAATGGGACGATCGGTCCGCGTGGAGAAGCAAGCCAATTTTACGCTTCTGAACTAGAAAAACGATTTGGCTTGCCTGTCGTATTATGGGACGAGCGCCTAACTACAATGGCTGCGGAAAGAGTTCTTCTAGAGGCAGATGTCAGCCGAAAAAAGCGTAAAAAGGTCATTGATAAAATGGCAGCTGTCATGATTTTACAAGGCTATATAGATAGTCAAAATACGATGAGGTGAACAGAATGAACCATGGAGAAAACAATATTACTGTAGTGGATGAAGAAGGAAACGAGCAGCTGTGTGAAGTATTATTTACATTCGATTCTGAGGAGTTTGGAAAGTCTTATGTCCTTTACTACCCAATTGGCGCAGATGATAATGATGATGAAGAAATTGATATTCACGCTTCAGCTTTTATGCCTAGTGAAGATAATCAAGACGGCGAATTAATGCCGATTGAAACAGACGAAGAATGGGAATTAATTGAGGAAATGCTTAATACATTCCTTGAAGAAGAAGAAGAAAAAGAAGGTAAATAAAAATATAAAGCTGGCCATTGGCCAGCTTTATGTATTTTATTGCGACTATAAAAAGAAAATATAGTATAATAAGCCGAGTAAAGGAGGGGATGTATGTGACGAAAGAAGAGAATAGAGATAAAAAAGAAATCATCCGTCAAAAAATGATTGAACGCCAAAGTGAAGCGAGACTGGTAAGGAAAATTGTTTTTATTATTTCAATCATTTTAATCATAGTGGTTGGCGCAGTTGCCGGCGGAGGCTATTTTTATATAAAATCAGCCTTGGAACCGGTAAATCCGGATAATAATAAAGAAATGAAGATAGAAATTCCAATCGGCTCATCGACAACAAGTATTGGTAAGATACTTGAAAGCAATGGAATTATCAAAGATGCCCGTGTATTTAAGTATTATGTTAAATTAAAAAACGAAACTGGTTTTATGGCCGGTGAATATAGTTTAAAGCCATCCATGACGATTCCAGAAATTATTGGAAGTATTAAAACAGGAAAAGTCGTTGAAGAAGTAGTATTTAAAGTGACAATACCTGAAGGAAAGCAACTTAAGCAAATTGCCGGTATTATAGCTGAGAAAACAAACAGGAACGCTGATGAAGTTATACAAAAGCTAAATGATCAAGATTTTATTAAGGCCATGATGGCTAAATATCCAGATGTATTAACAGATGACATATTAAATGCAAATATTATGTATCCATTAGAGGGCTATTTATTTCCAGCTACCTACCCTTTTTATAAAGAAGATCCAACGATAGAAGAGATTATTGGTGTTATGCTTGATAAGACAGCCTCTGTATTAAGGGAATACGGTTCAGAGATGGAAGCTCAAAATCTCTCTGTCCACCAATTATTAACAATGGCTTCTTTAATTGAGGAAGAGGCTACTGAAAAAGTGGATAGAGACCAAATTGCAAGTGTTTTCTACAACAGAATGGAAACAGGGATGCCTTTGCAAACAGATCCAACTGTCCTATATGCTCAAGGTGAACATAAGGATAGGGTGCTATATAAGGATTTAGAGGTTGATTCACCTTTTAATACGTATAAATATCCGGGGCTTACACCAGGACCAATTGCCAATGCTGGCGTAAGTTCAATTGAAGCAGCGTTGGCTCCAGCCGAATCAGATTTCTTATATTTCCTGGCTACATCGACTGGGGAAGTGTTGTTTTCGAAAACATTAGATGAGCATAATAGGAAGAAGGCACAGCATATTACGAATAAATAATTTTGCGCCCGAATAGGGCGCTTCTCTCATTTACTTGGAAAAACATGAATATTAGCATTCCCTATTCATTTATGTTAAAATAGTACAAGTGTTTTAATGGCTCTAAAGTAGCGTAAACCACAGCTAAGAAGGATTTGGGTAATAAGCCTGAAAATCCTTAATGGTTGTGAACGCTATTTTTTTCTGTTAATAGAGCAAAACTATTACATTGAGGTGATGGCAGCTTGAAAGACGATAAGCTGCATGCATATATAGAAGGAATTATTCCTGCAAGGCCAAAGCTTTTAGAAGACATGGAGCAGTATGCGAAAGAAAATGGCGTCCCAATTATGGAACTAGCCGGAATTGAAGCATTGCTGCAGCTTCTTCGCATCCAAAAGCCAAAGTCGATTTTGGAAGTCGGTACAGCTATAGGCTATTCAGCTCTTCGAATGGCTTATACATTGCCAACTTGCGAAATTGTTACAGTCGAAAGAGATGCTGAGCGCTATTTCCTAGCGGAGAAATATATACAAGAGGCTGGAAAAGAAGCCCAGATTCGAATAATTAAAGGCGATGCTCTTGAAGTGGAATCAATGATTAAAGAGCAGGGACCCTTTGACGCTATTTTCATTGATGCGGCCAAGGGTCAATATCGGAAGTTTTTTGAAATATACTCTCCATATTTAAGTAAAGATGGGATGATAATAACAGACAATGTTCTATTTAAAGGACTTGTCTGTGAGGACGAAATTGAGAATAAACGGATTCGAAATCTCGTAAAGAAAATTAGTGACTTTAACATATGGTTAATGAATCATCCTGATTACTATACGGTCATTCTGCCAGTAGGCGATGGGGTTGCAATTACTAAAATGAGGTGAGAAATGATGGAAAAGCCGGAATTATTAGTCACACCGAAAAGTGTGGAAGATATTATCCCTTTGGCTGATGCGGGAGCAGATGCTTTTGTCATTGGAGAGCAGCGCTATGGATTACGCTTGGCTGGTGAGTTTTTAAAAGATGATGTAAAGAAAGCCATTGCCCTTGCACATGAAAAGGGAAAAAAGGTTTATGTGACAATGAATGCACTTTTTCATAATGAAAAAGTGGACGAGCTTCCTGAGTATATAAAGTTTCTACAAGATGCGAAGGCTGACGCAATTATTTATGGTGATCCTGCAGTCCTGATGGCTGCTCGTGAAGCTGCGCCAAATATGAAGCTTCACTGGAGCACTGAAACAACAGGCACTAACTGGTATACATGTAATTATTGGGGCAGAAAGGGATCGAAACGCGCTGTTTTGGCCAGAGAAATAAACATGGACGCCATTATTGAAATTAAAGAGCATGCCGAGGTAGAAATCGAGGTACAAGTACATGGGATGACGGCCATGTTCCATTCAAAGCGTTCTCTCCTTGGCAATTATTATGAATACCAAGGGAAATCTTTGGAAATTGAAAATCGTAAACAGGAACACAATATGTTTCTCCATGATAAGGAACGGGAAAATAAATACCCTATTTTCGAAGATGAAAATGGCACACATATTATGAGTCCAAATGATATGTGTATAATCGATGAGCTGCAGGAAATGATTGAGGCAGGGATTGATTCTTTTAAAATCGACGGGATCCTTAAGAGTTCTGAATATATTCTTGAAGTAACAAAGCTATATAGAAAAGCGATTGATCTATGTGTGGAAGATGCTGATCAATATGATGATATAAAAGATGATCTATTAAATGCTATTGAAGAAATTCAGCCTGCTAATCGCCCATTAGACACAGGGTTTTTCTTTAAGGAAACAGTCTACTAATTATTTTGAAAGGGGAGCTGTATAATGGCAGCGGTGAAAGATAAAATTTCCGAGATTGTGGACGGCAAACGGGTAATTGTGAAAAAACCGGAATTGCTCGCTCCAGCCGGTAACTTAGAAAAATTGAAAATTGCCGTTCATTATGGCGCTGATGCCGTATTTATCGGCGGACAGGAATACGGCTTACGTTCAAATGCAGATAATTTTACATTTGAAGAGATGAAGGAAGGCGTTGAATTCGCCAAAAAATATGGAGCGAGAATTTATGTAACAACGAATATTTTCGCACATAATGAGAACATCGATGGACTGGAAGATTATATGAAAGGCTTAAGTGAAGCTGGAGTTGCAGGGATTATAGTGGCGGATCCTCTCATTATTGAAACGTGCCGAAGAGTTGCACCGGAAATTGAAGTTCACTTAAGTACACAGCAATCCTTATCGAACTGGAAGGCTGTTCAGTTCTGGAAAGAAGAAGGTTTAGAGCGTGTTGTTCTTGCCCGCGAAACGAGTGCGGAAGAAATTCGCGAAATGAAGGAAAAGGTCGATATCGAGATTGAGACATTTGTCCATGGCGCTATGTGTATTGCTTATTCAGGTCGATGCACACTAAGCAATCATATGACAGCTCGTGATTCAAACCGTGGAGGCTGCTGCCAATCATGCCGCTGGGACTATGATCTGTATAAATTAGAAGGCGAAAATGAAGTTTCATTCTTTAATGAGGGCGATGCACCTTTTGCGATGAGCCCAAAGGATTTAAATTTAATTCAATCTATTCCGCAAATGATCGAGCTTGGCATCGACAGCTTGAAGGTTGAAGGACGGATGAAATCCATTCATTACGTGGCTACTGTCGTCAGTGTATACCGTAAAGTAATCGATGCCTATTGTGCAGATCCTGAAAACTTTAAGATTAAGCAGGAATGGCTTGATGAACTGGCTAAGTGTGCAAATCGTGAAACCGCTCCAGCATTTTTTGAGGGAGTTCCTGGGTATAAGGAGCAAATGTTTGGAAATCATAGCAAAAAGACGAATTCTGATTTCGTTGGGTTAGTTTTAGACTATAATCCAGAGACGCAAATCGTTACATTACAGCAGCGAAATCATTTCAAACCAGGCCAAGAAGTCGAGTTTTTTGGTCCTGAAATTGAAAGCTTCACACATGTGATCGATAAAGTTTGGGATGAAAAAGGAAATGAGCTTGATGCTGCCCGCCATCCGATGCAAATTGTGCAGTTTAAGCTTGATAAACCGGTTTACCCTTACAACATGATGCGAAAGGAGATTTAATCACCATGACTCGCAAACCAGTTGTTATCGGTGTTGCAGGGGGCTCTGGCTCTGGAAAAACAAGTATAGCAAAAGCGATTTATGACCGTTTTAAGGGCCATTCCATTTTAATGCTAGAGCATGATTATTATTACAAAGATCAAAAGCATTTATCTTTTGAAGAACGGTTAAAAACGAATTATGATCATCCTTTTGCCTTTGATACAGATCTCTTAATTGAGCATATTAAAAGACTATTGCAGTATAAGCATGTTCAAAAGCCGGTATACGATTATGCAAGACATACAAGATCAGAAGAAGTGATTGAAGTTGAGCCTAAGGATGTTATTATTCTTGAGGGCATTCTTGTATTAGAGGATGAACGTCTGCGGGATTTAATGGATATCAAACTTTTTGTTGATACAGATGCAGATTTACGTATAATCCGCCGAATGATCAGAGATATTAAAGAACGCGGACGAACAATGGATTCCGTTATTGATCAATATATCAGTGTTGTCAGGCCGATGCATAATCAATTTATTGAGCCGACAAAACGGTATGCGGATATTATCATTCCTGAGGGCGGACAAAATCATGTTGCCATTGATTTAATGGTAACAAAAATTCAAACAATTCTTGAACAAAAGTCTTTTTTGTGACACAATAGCATAGAAAATAAAATAAGGTCCATTTAATGGACAAACCTGCGCGCGCCCTAAAAAGGTCGCGCTCCTATATTAATTGGCAAGATAAGCATGAAAGCATTTATCCAATTATATTGCACAGCAGTATCTTGCAAATATGCACCTTGAGCTAAGAATGCCATGGGTGCGTACATAAAATACAGAAAGAACACAATTCCACAAGGATTGTGAAAAATTGAAGGAGTGAAGGTTTTGGCAATTGAAAAGGTTTTCCCTATGACACAAGCTGGAAAAGAAAAGCTTGAACAGGAATTAGAATATTTGAAATCTGTTAAGCGTAAAGAGGTTGTTGAACGCATTAAAATAGCACGCAGCTTCGGAGACTTATCTGAGAACTCTGAATATGATTCTGCGAAAGAAGAGCAAGCTTTCGTTGAAGGTCGTATTACAACAATTGAAAATATGATCCGTAATGCGAAGATTATTTCTGAAAGTGAAATGAGTGCAGATGCTGTATCATTGGGCAGCTCAGTTACATTTATTGAGCTTCCTGATGGTGAGGAAGAAACTTATTCGATTGTCGGAAGTGCTGAGGCAGACCCATTTGATGGCAAAATCTCAAATGATTCTCCAATTGCCAAAAGTTTACTTGGGAAAAAGGTTGGAGATGAAGTGAAGGTACAAACTCCTGGTGGAGAAATGGATGTACGAATTGTATCAATTAAGTAAAAAATAATAGTTTGAAATGCAGAAACCTCGTCAAAACTTTTGACGAGGTGTTTTATTATGTGGAGAAGAAGAGCGATAGGTTGGCTTTGTATTTGTTTACTGTTATTTTCTGTTTTGCTCGGCAGATTAATCCAGCTGCAATTGGTGTCGACAGAGAACTTCACAAAAAGGCAAATCAATCTGCTTGAAGCAAGTGTAAGTCAGCGGTCACAGGAAATGGTGCTTGACACGGGAAGGGGAAATTTTCTCTACAAGGACGGAAGCTCCATTACACATAAAAGTCTGCCAGTCCTCATTTTGTTTCCCTTTTTAAAAAAAATGGATTGGGAGATTGAAAAGGTTGCAGAAATTATGGGAGTATCCGAATATGGCCTTCGCTACGCAGTGGAAAAGGCAAAGATCCCGTTTGCATATGGAGATCCAAATCCGGTTCTTTTAACAGAGGATCAAATAGAAAAAATAAATAGCTTAAAAATTCCTGGTGTATTTGCAGTAGAGAAGAAATACCATTTAACAGATAATCCTGCAGAACATTTAATTGGCATTACCGGTGAGAATGAAGAATTATTGCGAAAGCGTTATCCAGTCAAAGAGCTTTCTTCTACTACGATGATTGGCTTAACAGGTATGGAAAAAAGCTTCGATGAATTTCTATTGCCAGACGGAAAATCCAAGCTTGTTTTTCATGTGGATGCGACTGGTGGTCCATTATTTGGAATTAACGTAAAATATGTTGAACCGGCCAATCCCTTCTACCCGGTGAATATAAGGACAACCATCGATCCAAATTTACAGGCTATGGCTGAAAAGCTTGCAGATCAGCACGGGATAAAAAAAGGCGGGATGATCCTGTTGGATATAGAGTCGAACTCGGTTGCTGCAATGGTTTCAAGGCCATCGCTTAATCGAAAGGATCCTTTCAATCAATCAGCTGGCGGAGCAGAAAATGTCATACTCAAACAGCAGATTATGGGTTCTGTATTTAAGACAGTTATTGCAGCAGCTGCCATCGATCATGAACTTATCAACCCCTCTCGAACCTTTGACTGCAGCAAGAAAATTAACGGAGAACCAGACTTGCAATTTCAATATGGCATGCTTGATTTTACAAATAGCTTTGCAAGAAGCTGTAATAATACTTTTGCAACCTTAGCAAAGGAATTAAAGGATATTGATCCAAACATCATTGAAGACTATGCAAAAAAACTCAGCTTAACAGGCTCTGTAGGATGGACTGGAGACATTTATCATTTCCAAAACTTCAAACAGCTTCAGGAGGAAGACAAGGGAAGAATATTCCTTACCGAGGAAGAGAAGAAGGATACAAATTATGTTGGCCTTACAGGTATAGGACAGCATGAGGTAAGAGGAACACCTTTAGCCGTTGCAAATATGATGGCAGCCATTGCAAGAGGCGGAGAAAAAGATATGGTGAGGGTTGCTTCAAAGGTTGAATATAAGAATCAAACATCTTTATTAGATTTTAAGAAGCAACAACTAGATGGAGGGACAATATCACCTTATACTGCGATGAACCTGCAAAAGCTTTTAAGGGAAGTGGTCGTAAATGAGAACGGTACTGGAAGATGGTTTCAAAATCTTCCATATGAGGTGGCGGGGAAATCAGGTACCGGTGAGACCGGCAGAATCGATGGAGGCAAGCCTCTTTATAATAAGTGGTTTGCAGGCTATTTTCCTTATAATAAGCCTAAATATGCCCTTGTAACAGTTAATTTAGGAGTGACTGCAGATACGGGTGGCGTCAATGCATTATTCGCTGACATCGTGAAAGGGATTTATGAAATTGAGCGGAATAATGGTGATATTAGATAGTCCTTAATAGACAAATTGATTTTTTCATGTTTGAATAATAATGTTACTTTCACTCAATTATCTTTCAAACGAAGAAAAAGCAAATGGGGAGGAGATTTTTTGAAAGGAAAATATAGCTCACCAAGCCGTGAATCCCGCTCACATCTCCGGGGAAAAAGAAGAAAAACAAATTTAATCTTAAATTTGTTAATTGGCTTCGTTATTTTATTAATAATTGTCGTATCCGCAACGATTTTTCTAGGGGGAAGCTCTGAAGACGCGGCTGAACAGCAGACAGGAAATAAAGTGACAGATACAGATCAGGAAAATCAATCACCGGAAGATGACCCTGCTGAATTAGAAGATGAAACCCCCAATAAAGAAGGAAATAATTCAACTCAAGGAGATTCATCTAAAATAGAGGAAGAGACAGTTGATATGGATAAAGAGGCTGCTACTAAGCCTGAGAAAAAGGAAGTTGCTCCCGCAAATGAAGAGGATGCGGTTGTTACTTCTGGCGGCGAAGAAGAAAATGTAAATAAGACGATTGTAAATCCTAGCTGGCAGCCGATTGGAACATCTCAATCGGGTGAACACACATCCGTTTATGATGCTGATTCAGTTGATTGGTCAGAAATGCTGCAAGCTATATCATATGCTACAGCGGTAGAACAGGATAATATGACGGTTTGGTTTTTAGGGAATAATGGACATAATAAATCGGTTGGCACCATTTCATCAAAGGACCAGCAAAAAAAGTATCGCGTTTATATTCAATGGGTAGATGGCCAAGGCTGGAAACCTGAAAAAGTAGAAGAACTTGATAAAATAGAAAACTAATAAATTTAATAAAATGAGGAGGGCCTACTAGCCTTCCTCATTTTTTGGCTTTAAAATGAACGACTGCTGAATAAAATGTTTTTCCGTTTTCGTCCACACTCATCTGGTGTGATACATGGTGTACTTGAAGCAGAATGGCTTTATTATGCTCAATCTGAATGCTGATTTTCTTTTCGAGCGATTTTAAGTCATGAGCTTCGAAAAATTCAATTTTGTCTTCAATTAAATCAAGCTTAAAATTCATCTATTTGATCTCCTTTTTATTATTCATCTGTACTGTATTTTAACCTAGAAAAATAGATAGAGGAAGTCAGGATGAGAATTCAGTTGATTGAAGTAAATGAGAGTGGTAAATTGGGAACATGCATGATGATAAACAAACAGAAGAAAGAGGTCTAAAAGGAAATGAAAATTGGTATTATTGGAGCAATGGAAGAAGAAGTTACATTATTGCGTGAAAAAATAGAGGACAAAAGCCAGATTGTCATTGCCGGCTGTGAATACACAATTGGAAGGCTGGATGGCGTTAAAGTCATTCTTCTTCGTTCCGGAATTGGTAAAGTAAATGCAGCATTATCAACGGCGATACTTCTAGAAAGGTTTAATCCTGACTTTATCATCAATACCGGTTCTGCTGGGGGCTTGAACCCTGATTTAAATGTTGGGGATGTGGTTATTTCTTCAGAAGTAAGGCATCATGATGTAGATGTTACTGCATTTGGTTACGAATATGGACAAGTGCCGCAGCTGCCAGCAGCATTTGAAGCTGATCGTAAATTGGTGAAAATTGCAGAGGAATGTGCAAAGGAAATTAAGGATATCCAGGTGGTAAGAGGATTAATCGCAACTGGAGATTCATTTATGAATGATCCCGTTAGAGTTGAATATATTCGTGGAAAGTTTTCCAATCTGCAGGCAGTTGAAATGGAGGCTGCGGCTATTGCTCAAGTTTCCTATCAATTTGAAACACCGTTTGTGATTATAAGATCTTTATCAGATATTGCCGGCAAGGAGTCAGATGTATCCTTTGAGCAATATTTAGATAAAGCCGCTTTACACTCCGCAGATCTTGTTATGAAAATTGTAAGGGCTTTGAAATAGAAGATATTTATCGTTGGTTGGCTATTTTAAAATTATATTTAAATTTATGAAATAAAAAGGTTTACAAACTCCACATATATGGATATAATTACCTTTGTAAGTGAAAAAATTCCAAAAAGGAGGTCGAATAAAATGATCATGGTTAACGGAAATGCAAAAGCACTTCAAATTTTATACTTTACGAATTCGACCTACGAGGAATGGATTGCTTAATTTATTTTAACAACACACATCCAAGCCGCAGGGAGAATTGATTCCTTGCGGCTTTTTTATGCCTATTTTGCCGCAGGGAATATCTCTTTGCGGCCTTTTTGTGTCGAGGAGGTGAGATAAATGACCCTAAACATCTTTTTTCTAACCATTACGATTAAAAAACGTAAACTATCAGTTGAAGAAATTATGCATAACGAGATGATACACAAAATTCAGGAAGAAAATCGCGATCGTCAGTATACTTTGTATCGCCCATTTTAATGGATAATAAAAAAAATGAAGAGAAAGGTGGTAATGATAATGATATATCTTATGCAAGGACGACAAGCAATTTTATGGGTGGAGAACGATACCACCTAGCTTTAAGTTAGGAGGAGATTGCGCTTGGCTTTACATGTTCTTCTATTAACGCTTTCATTTCGAAAAAAGAAACGCCAAAGCAAATAACATGCCTTCCCGATTTTCTTATTTAACAAAATGTTCACACCTCACCTAAAAGAACAGGCTGTAAATGTGTTATTTTTATATTAAATAAGGGTTCTTTAAAAGGGGTGCAAACGCATGTTCACGATTGTGATGGCCGCAGTTCTTTGCTCTGTAATTGGCTGTATTATTTTTTCTGAAGTAAGTGTGGAAGCAGTAGGATTGGAATAAACAGTAAAAGGGATTAACCGCATGATGGTTAATCCTTTTTACTGTTTATTGGGGGAACTTTTAGTAGCGGGTAATACTGTATTTGAAGCGGTTTTTTAAATATTTGTAAAGTGAATGGTTTTGATATGATGCATATTTAAATAAATGAGTTCCTCTCTCGCGGTGCTGAGCTCAATAAAGTTATTTTGTAAACTATTTAATTTGCCTATAAGGTTTGAGTTTTCACCTATATTTAGGACGATTAGCTCATCCACCATCTTTTCGATTTGGACCTCGAATGTTCTTGCTAGTGAAATGTTAACTGGCTGCAAAGGCAGCTGCTGATTTGTTAAACTGTACGGTCTTTGATTAGCAGTATAAGGGATTAGCCATTTCAAATGATTTAGAGATATGAGCATTGTTTTGTATACTGGTGAAAAGAAGACAAAGTAATTATTCATGATGCTTGAAATAAAGCCTGGGATTGGCTGATTTCCTGTAATGTAAATTTCAGTAAACATGCCTCTTCCAAGTGTGAGAACTTTTCTTAAAGACAACTCTTCATCATGCTCAATATTCGGTGTTCCGGTAGGAGGCGTAATATCATCTTCTTTAGGCTCCAATTTCGTAATATTTTGAATATGAACGATGGGAAGGTATAGGTAATCCTTCCCATCGAACAAAACCAATACATCGCTCCCAATCTCGATTACCATTCCTGCAATGACTTTTTTTCCAGGAAGCTGTAATTTGATTTTTTCACCTACTAATTTCTTTAAAATATTTTTCAAGTATTATCCCTCCTTTCTTTTTCATAGCAGGAATAATGAATTAGCCTTTTCATCCTTAACTGCGTGATCCGCCAAAGATGGATTCGAATTGTGTAACACTCATTCCACTATCATAGGTGTCATTAGAATTTTGATTTTGGCTGCTGTCATCGGATTGCATATTAGACTCGTTAGCTTTAACAATTGTGTTTATATGAGAAATATTTAAATAAACCTGTGCGTCTTTTCCGACTAGAATGATATAGTCATCCCCAATTTCAGCAAGGAAGCCAGTATACCCTTGCTTGCTGTTTTGATTGCCATCGGTATCAATGGAAACCCATTTCGAATGGTGATTTTCGAGAACATCTCTTAATGTCATTCCTTCAGACGAATAATCTGTTACAACTTCTGTTTTTAATTTCTTGTTCTTTTGGTTTTTTGAGTTCTTTGATTTTTTCGTACTCCTTGTAAATCCCTTCATATTTTTAATATTGTGGTAAACAATATTTTTATCAGTTTCGACTACAAAATAATCACATTTTATTGCCGCTAATACTCCTTCGATTGAATTACCATCGCTTAACAAGATATTAATGTCTTTTCCAACTAATGAAGTTAAATGCTGACCGAATTCCATTTGTTTGAGCTCCTTTTAATTTATTTTTATTGATGCTTTCAAGCCATTGAATGCAAGTGCATTTATTTAGCTTTCAACATTTTCCTCTTCTACTTCTTCAACATTTACACCGTAACTAAGGCTTCGAATATGATACATAGATATACGGAGAAGTTCTTCATTACAGAAAAGAGCGACAAATTCTCCGTTTGAATCATGAAGAATGCCCTCTACTTTTTCTGGACCTCCACGATTAATGGTTACCCATTCATACCTCAAGTCTTCTAATAGCTCTTCAAAAGTATCTGGAGCTATATAATCTAATGCGTTAATTTGAGCGTAAGTGTAGTTTTGACCGTTGCCATTTTGTCCTTTCTTTGGGCTTTCGGTTAAACTTTTAATGTGCTGATTCTTGAAGTATACAACTCCATCCTTTTCACTTAATAAAATTAGGTAGTCATCTTTAACGTCAAGTAGAGTTCCAGAACCTGTTTCTGGTCCCCCTCTGTTTATCTTAATGACTTTATTTACTAAAGACCCCATCATGTCCTTACTCATTGCTACTCCTCCTTAGGATTTATAAGCTTATTCACTGCATATATATGTATCATGGGAGGACAATGTACTATTGAAAACGCCTGTTTTTGCTGTATTAGGTGTAAATAGGCAAGGAAAAAATCGGGCTAATGATAAGAATTACGTCTTAAATAGAATGAGAACTTCGAAAAAGCTGTGGGAAATATTTCCGAGTAAAATAAATGAAGTGGACAGACAAAAACAACTCTTTTTGCACATAGGAATTAGTTAAGGCTAAAGTGTTTGAAAGCGGGGGTGGAAATAATGTCTGGAATATTAACAGCGCTTGGCTATTTAGTGAAAGAGATTGTGTTTCTCGTTTCATATGTGAAAAATAACGCTTTTCCTCAACCGCTATCGGCTGCTGATGAAAAAAAGTATTTGCGGTTGATGGCTGCTGGCGACACACATGCTCGAAACATGCTGATCGAGCATAATTTAAGGCTCGTAGCTCATATTGTCAAAAAATTCGAAAATACGGGGGAAGATTCCGAGGATTTAATCTCTATTGGTACGATCGGGTTAATTAAAGCGATTGAAAGCTATTCAGAGGGGAAAGGCACGAAGCTGGCCACCTATGCGGCCCGATGTATTGAGAATGAAATCTTAATGCATTTACGTGCTTTAAAAAAGACAAAAAAGGATGTCTCTCTCCATGATCCCATCGGGCAAGATAAAGAAGGAAATGAGATATCATTGATTGATGTACTGAAATCTGATTCCGAGGATGTCATAAATACAATTCAGTTAAATATGGAGCTTGAGAAGGTAAAGGAATATATAGGGGTATTGGATGATAGAGAAAAGGAAGTAATAGTTGGCCGCTTCGGTCTAGATCTGCAAAAAGAAAAAACCCAAAGAGAAATAGCTAAAGAGCTTGGCATTTCCAGAAGCTATGTGTCCAGAATTGAAAAAAGAGCTTTAATGAAAATGTTTCATGAATTTTATCGCGCAGAGAAGGAAAAGGAAAAGCGAAAAAATAGCCAATAAATATGGTAAAGCACAATCCATAGCCTTTTGGATTGTGCTTTATTCGTTCTATTCAATTCTGCCGTTCTTTAAAACTAATTTCCAATTCTGACCGCCATCAGCCGTTTCATAAACATCATTTAAATAAGTGGCAAATGAAAGAGTGTTTTGATCCTTTTGATTAACCGAAATAAACGTAATCGGGTTATCATAGCTTAAAAACGGGATACTGATCTGCTCAGATTCCAATGTATGGATGTTCATTTTATAAAAAAGGACTTTATTATTTTCAACAGATGAATAATATAGGTTGTCTTCTGAAAAGGCTAAGGCAGTCGACATGATAGGATCAGTCACTTTATTCATATTTTTCCCTTGATCATTAGAAAAAAATATTCCGCTTTTCGTTGACATCGCCATTAAGCTGTTATTCGTTGGATGGGCAGCAATCATTCCAAGGGTGTCCCCTTCTAGTCCATTTAGCTGAACTTGCTCCCACGTTTTCCCATTATTTTCAGATTTAAATACCCCAGGCTCTATTTGTGAATTTTTTTCCTGATTAATGATATAAATAACCTTTCCGTTATAGCTGACAGAAAGAAAATAAAAATTACTCTCACCGTAAAAGGCAAGCTTTTCTAGAGTTGCTCCTTTATCTTGGCTGCACACTAAACCAAGGGGGTTATTCAGATCAGATCCTTTTTCAGGGTGACCGCTCACCATAAATCCATCCATTGTTGCCTGGAATCCCATATATTCATGTTTTTGGGAAGTTCCTTCTAGCCATCCGCCATTAGAAAACACTTTTAAACCATCTTGAGAGGCAATATAAAGTCCTGTATCATTGCCCGGATACCCTAACCCATAAATCTGCTTTAAACGCTGTGGAGCTGCTTTTTTTAGCTTGAAGATGCCAGGTTTAACAGGCTCTTCCTTTTTTAATGGCTGGTCCTGTTCATTAGCTGAACAGCCAGATACAACTAACGCAATAGCAAGTGCCAAAAATGTTAAATGTTTTTTTATTTTTATCGAAATGGTCATGTCTTTCACTCCAACTGCAAAATAATAAGAGAATAGATAAATCCCTTCCAATATTAACGGATATTATATTAGAGAAGCAAAGGATTCGTCCCGTTTATGCAAATTTGCTAAGTCTTTCCCGCAGCCTTCAGCTCAGGGGTATTATTTTTAACCTATATTTTCCTTGAATATACTATTGCCTACACGCATATTTCATGTAAATCATACTTTGAAAATAGAAGGTAAAAAGGGAGGCAGAATCAAAATGCCATATGGGTATCCGTACACATTTGCTTATCCTCCTCCTGTCCCGTACTATGGCGGCGGGGGATTCTGGTTAGCGCTAGCTATTGTTATTCTAGTCTTATTCCTAGTTTTCTTCGGGTTCTTTTTCTTCTCTGGCTGCTGTTAAATAAAGCTTAGCTTAGAGAATCAATTTTTAAAAAAGAGGCTGGGACATAACTAGCTTCAAATAGTGAGAAAGGAGAATTTGAGTGAACTCAAATTCTCCTTTCTCTATTTTTTGATATTAATTC